>NZ_KB375281.1:2369664-2379854 GCF_000336555.1 Afipia clevelandensis ATCC 49720
TCACGGCCGCGGCGCGGCGGACGGCATCCGCCTCCACGCGGCGCACCGCATCTTCGAGAGCCAGCCGCTCGCGGGTGATTTCGGCTTCGCTCAAGGCAGGCTGCACACCGCGCAACTGCGAAATCAGCGCCGTGCGTGCGCGCTCATACAACGCCCGCCGGCTTTCGGCGGGAGCGCTGGGGTCCAGGCCCGAGATCGCACGGGCTATGAGCGGGTAGTAATCTGCCATTCTTGCCTTGCTGTCCCGGCCCCCACTTTGCAGGATTCTTGACGAACCCTGTACTTAAAAAACGTCAATCAACAGCACCGTGTTCCGATTCAGGCCTCGAACGGATTCTGCACGAGGATCGTATCTTCACGCTCGGGGCTGGTGGACAACAGCGCGATCGGGCAGCCGACCAGTTCCTCGACGCGGCGGACATACTTGATCGCCTGCGCGGGAAGATCGGCCCATGACCGTGCATTGGCGGTCGGCTCCTTCCAGCCTTCGATGGTCTCGTAGATCGGCTCGACACGGGCCTGGGCGCCTTCACCTGCGGGCAGATGGTCGATTTCCTTACCGTCCAGCCTGTAGCCGACGCAAACCTGGATCTCGTCGAAGCCGTCGAGGATGTCGAGCTTGGTCAGGGCGAGGCCATGAATACCGCTGGTCCGCGCGGTCTGCCGCACCAGCACCGCGTCGAACCAGCCGCAGCGGCGCTTGCGCCCGGTGTTGACGCCGAATTCCTTGCCGCGGCGGCCGATTTCTTCGCCGATCTCGTTGGTGAGTTCGGTGGGGAACGGTCCCTGCCCGACGCGGGTCGTGTAGGCCTTGCAGATGCCGAGCACATAACCGACCGAGCCCGGACCCATGCCGGTGCCGGTCGCCGCCTGCGCCGCCACCGTGTTCGACGAGGTGACGTAGGGATAGGTGCCGTGATCGACATCGAGCAGCGCGCCCTGCGCGCCCTCGAACAGGATGCGCTTGCCTTCGCGGCGCTTGTGATCGAGCAGGTTCCAGACCGAATCCGCGAACGGCAGCACCTGCGGCGCAATCGCGGTCAATTCCTTCAGCAGCGCGGCAGCATCGACCTCGGGCAGATTGAGGCCACGGCGCAGCGCGTTGTGGTGGGTCAGGAGGCGTTCGATCTTGTGCGGCAGCGTCTGCGGATCGGCGAGATCCATCAGGCGAATGGCGCGGCGGCCGACCTTGTCTTCGTAGGCCGGGCCGATGCCGCGCTGGGTGGTGCCGATGGCGGTGGCCTTGTTGGCGTTCTCGCGGATCGCATCGAGCTCGCGATGCAGCGGCAGGATCAGGGTGACGTTCTCGGCAACACGCAGATTGTCCGGCGTGATGGCGACGCCCTGCGAGCGGAGCTTTTCCAGTTCGGCGACAAAGGCCTGCGCGTCGAACACCACGCCATTGCCGATCACCGACAGCTTCGAGGGGCGCAGTACGCCCGATGGCAAAAGCGCGAGCTTGTAGGTGTTGCCGTTGATGACAAGCGTATGGCCGGCATTGTGGCCGCCCTGAAACCGGACGACGATGTCGGCCTGCTCCGAGAGCCAGTCGACGATCTTGCCTTTTCCTTCGTCGCCCCACTGGGCGCCGACGACGACAACATTAGCCATTTCCAGACAATCTCCCGCAACCCGCAAATCCGCTGGCGCTCCAGCGCCTTGCAGCTAGGGGTCAGGCTTGCGAGGCATGTCACCGGATAACGGATGCGCGCATGGGACGCAAGCGCCAACGGCTGTTGACGGCCCCGCTGAACGAGGTGCAAATCATTGATATCCCCAAATAATTCCCGCCAGCCCCGACCGGCCCCGTAATCTCTCGAATCCGCAGCCGCCATGAACGCACCAGCCCCGCGC
This sequence comes from Afipia clevelandensis ATCC 49720, assembly GCF_000336555.1. GTDB lineage: Bacteria > Pseudomonadota > Alphaproteobacteria > Rhizobiales > Xanthobacteraceae > Afipia > Afipia clevelandensis. The sequence goes on from NZ_KB375281.1 coordinate 2,371,519, forward strand.
TCTCCCGTCCGATGGCTGATGGACAAGCCCTACCTGCTGCTGTCGCTGGCCCCGCTGTTCTGGGCCGGGAACATCGTGCTGGGCCGCTTCATCGCAGCCGATTTTCCGCCGATGGCGCTGTCCGTGCTGCGCTGGGGCTGTGCCTGCCTGATCGTCCTGCCCTTCGCCTGGCCGCATCTGCGGGCCGACTGGCCGGTGATCCGTAAACACCTGCCGCTGCTCACCCTGCTCTCCCTGACCGGACTCGCCGGATACAACGCCATCGCCTATCTCGGCCTGCAATCGACCCAGGCGCTGAACGCCCTGCTGATCCAGTCGTCGGGTCCGCTGTTCGTGGCGCTGTGGTCGCTGGTCCTGCTCGGCATCCGTCTCACCTGGCCGCAGACCATCGGCATCTGCATTTCGCTGCTGGGCGTGCTCACCATCCTGTCGCGCGGCCATCCTGAAACGCTGGCCGCGATCCATCTGAACAAGGGTGATCTCCTCGTCACGCTCGGCATGGCCGTGTTCGGCATCTACTCGGTGCTGGCCGTGAAGCGCCCTGCCATGCATCCGCTGGCGTTCGTGGCCTTCGCATCCGGCTACGGGACGGTGCTGCTGATCCCTGCTTTGATCGTGGAAATCCTGCACGGGCATCACCCGGCCTTGAGCGTCGATAACGCGCTGACACTGGCCTATGTCGCGATCTTTCCCTCGATCCTGTCGTATCTGTTCTTCAATCGCGGCGTCGAACTGATCGGCGCCAACCGGGCCGCGCCGTTCTTCCATCTGATCCCGGTGTTCGGATCGGTGATGGCGATCGTCTTCCTCGGGGAGCGGCCGCAACTCTTCCATGTCGCGGGTTACGCGCTGGTGCTGGCGGGTGTGGTCATCGCCGCGCGGGGAAGCACCCGGCGCACGACCGCGTGAATCCATCAGACGCGCTCAGGCGTTCGGGCGCATATCCTTCGCGAGCCGAACAAGCCACCGCCTGACGACCTTTTCTTCCGACGCGGCGAGACCTGCGATCACGCGCTTGTCGACACGGCTTGCGCGTTCGCGGCACTTGGTTCGCAATGCGTGCCCCGCAGCCGTTGTCTGCAGCCGGAGGATCCGGCCATGCATGTCGTCGGGCGATTTGGCGATCAAGCCGTCACGCTCGAGATTCCTGACGATCAGGTTGACAGTCTGCGGCGTCAGCATGGCCAGCCGGGCGAGATCGGCTCCGGACAGGCCCGGATAGGAATCGATCATGGTCAGGATCGAAAACTGCGGCGGCGTCACGCCGAGATCGGCCAGCGCCCGTTCGAGCGCCAGCCGCATGGCGGCCTGAGCCTGCGACAACAGGTAGGGCAGATGCCCGTCCTCGCCGCGCATAGCTTCTCCGATCTGCGGAACCTGCGCGGAATTGGATGCCGGGCTCTTGCGCATATTATCAGACCTCTTACAATATATCAGCACTCGAATATTATGGAGCGTACCATGAACAGCCGCAATGCCAAGCTATTATACCGGCACCTCGAAGCCGAAAACGCCCAGGATCTACAAGGAACTCTCGCGACGCTGCATCCGGATTGCGTGTTCCAGGATCACGCCACAGGGCAGGTGTGGCGCGGGCACAGCGGCGCGGCGGACCATTATCGGCAATGGTGGACGACCTTCGACGTCACGGTCGAGCGGCTGGCGGATCAGTCGGCGGGCTGGCCGGACGAGAACACATTCATCGCCGAAGCCGCATGGAAGGGCCGTCATGTCGGGGAATTTCTCGGAATCCCGGCGAGCGGGCGAGATATCCTGCAGCGTTTCGTGGTGGTTGTCGGCTTTCAAGACGGGCTGATGACCAGCGAGCGCTTTCACTACGATCTCGCTTCCCTTCTGCGCCAGACCGGCAGCAATGTAGTGCCCGATATCGGCAGTCTGCCTTACAGCACCATGTCCGCATGATGGCCCTTACTGCGAGGATCGCGTGACAGGTTACCCTGCCTGATGGGCGTGCAGCGCAACGGAGCAATCCGGGATTGGCGGTTGTGAACACGGGAAATCGTGGCACAACTGAACGGTCTCTTTCCCCGAAGATTTCATGACCGTTGTCGACCCGCCCTTGCGCAAGCCGTCGTTCATCGCCTGGCTCGCCCATCAGCCCTATGTGCTGTTGAGCCTGATGGCGCTGTTCTGGGCCGCCAATATCGTGCTCGGACGCTATGTCGCCGGTCATGTGCCGCCGTTCACACTGACCTTCCTGCGCTGGGCGGGAACATTCCTCGTGGTGGCGCCGTTTGCCCGGCCGCACCTGCAGCGCGACTGGCCGGCGATGCGCAAGCGCATTCCGCTGCTGCTGATGCTGGCGCTGACCGGCTTCGCGCTCAACAACGCCCTGTCCTATTGGGGACTGCAGCACACCCAGGCGCTGAACGCGCTGCTGATCCAGTCCTCGGGGCCGCTGTTCGTCGCGCTGTGGGCGCTGATGCTGTTCGGCGTCCGCCTGTCATGGATGCAGGCCGCGGGCATTCTGGTGTCCCTGCTGGGCGTGCTGGTGATCGTGCTGCGCGGCAATCTCGCCGCGCTGTCCGACATCCAGGTCAATTCCGGCGATATCAGCTTCGCGGGCGCGCTGTTCGTGTTCGGGCTGTACTCCGCGCTGATGTCCAAGCGGCCGAAGATCAATCCGCTGTCGCTGATCGCCTTCACCACCGGCACCGGCGCCTTGATGCTGCTGCCGCTGGTCGGCTGGGAGGTCGCAGCGGGCAATCTGTTGATCCCCGACACGCTGACCATCGCCACCGTGGTGTTCGTCGTGATCTTCCCCTCGACGCTGGCCTACATCTTCTTCAACCGCGGCATCGAACTGATCGGGCCGAACCGCGCCGCGCCGTTCTTCCATCTGGTGCCGGTGTTCGGCTCGGTGATGGCGATCCTGCTGCTCGGCGAAAAGCCGGAACTGTTCCACCTCGTCGGCTATGTCCTGGTGCTGGGTGGCATCGTCACCGCATCGCGGCGCGGATCGTCGGGCAAACGCCCCGCCTCCTGAAGCGGGGATTTGGCGTTGGCGGCCAGACCGCTCGCTGGTAATCCGGCGCGACTTCGCGCAATCTCTCCCCCCTAAGAAGCGGCGCAGGTCACTCCGGCGACCGCATATCAAAAAAGATCAGGGGCGGAGACACTCAATGAACTTTCTGAAATCGGCGATTTCACCGCTGGCCGCGATGGTTGCGGCAGGCGTTCTGGCGGCCGGGCCGTCATCGGCGGAAGGCAACTGGCCTGCACCGGGCAAGAACATCACCCTGGTGCTGCCCTTCGCGGCGGGCAGCGGCACCGACACCACCACTCGCATCATCTCCAAGGACCTCGGCAAGGCGCTCGGCACCGGGATCGTGATCGAGAACAAGCCCGGCGCCAACGGCTCGATCGCGGCGAGCTACGTCGCGCGCTCCGAGCCGGACGGCTACACCATTTTCGTCACCACCAACACGTCGCATTCGGCAAATCCGTATCTGCTGAAGAACATGACGTACGATCCGATCAAGGATTTCACCCCGATCGCGCGCACCGGCGACCTGCCCTTCATGCTGGTGATCGACCCGAAGCTGCCGGTCAATTCGGTCGCCGACCTGATCGCGCTGGCGAAGAAAGAGCCCGGCAAGTACTCCTATGCCAGCGGCAGTTCGTCGGCCATCGTCTCCGGCGCAACCTTCGCCACGCTCGCGGGCATCGACCTGCTGCATGTGCCCTACAAGAGCTCGCCTCCCGCGCTGACCGACGTGATCGCGGGCCGCGTCAGCATGATGTTCGTGGACGTGCTCACCGGCCTGCCCCATGTGAAGGGCGGCGCGCTGAAGGCGCTGGCGGTGACGACCAAGCAGCGCTCCGCGCTGCTGCCGCAACTGCCGTCCATGGATGAGGCCGGGGTGAAGGGCTTCGACATCACCTCATGGCAGGGCTATCTCGGCCCGGCCAACCTGCCGAAGGACATTGTCACGAAGCTCAATGCCGAAATCCGCAAGATCGTCGAGACGCCGAGCGTCAAGCAGGAACTCGCGGAGCGCGGCATGGAAGCGTTTTCCGGCACGCCCGAGAGCTTTGAGAAATTCCTGAAAGAGCAGCTTGTGGTGTGGGAAAAGCTGATCCGCGACGCCAAGATCGAGAAGCAGTGAGAGCTTCGCGCCTCTCCCCGCTCGCGGGGAGAGATCGGAGTTGAGCGCAGCGAAACTCCGGTGAAGGGCGGAGCACGAAAACAAACGCCCCTCACCCGGTCGCCCGAAGGCTCGCGACCTCTCCCCGTAACGGGGAGAGGTGAAAAGTTACGCCGCCCGAACTTTGCCGAGGAACTCTTCCACCGCCAGACGCAGCATACCTGACTGCTGATCGAGATCGCGGGCGCTGGTGAGAACGACCGAGGCAGCATCGCCGGTCGCCGAAGCCGCGGCGCTGACACTGCCGATGTGATGGCTGATCTCGTTCGATCCCGCAGCCACCGACTGGATATTGCGCGCGATTTCCCGCGTCGCCGCGCCCTGCTCTTCCACGGCGCTGGAAATGTTCACCGTGATCTCGCTCATGCGCGCGATCGTTTCGGTGATGCCGCCGATCGAGGTCACCGCGTCGCTGGTGGTGGCCTGCATGGCCGCGACCTGCGCCGAGATTTCCTCGGTCGCTTTCGCGGTCTGGGTCGCGAGCGCCTTCACTTCGGACGCAACGACCGCAAAACCACGGCCCGCCTCGCCCGCGCGCGCCGCCTCGATGGTGGCGTTCAGGGCGAGCAGGTTGGTCTGCGCCGCGATGGAGTGGATGAGTTGCACCACCTCGCCGATCTTTTCCGCGCCGCTGGAGAGCAACTGCACCGTCGCATTGGTGCGTTCCGCGTCGGCCACCGCCTTACTGGCGATCTCGTTGGACTGATTGACCTGACGCGAAATCTCCGCGACCGAGCTGGACAGTTCCTCCGCGGCGGCGGCCACGGTGCCGACATCGTTCGACGCCTTCTCCGACGCCGACCCCACCGTCGCCGCGCGCGCGCTGGCGTCCGACGCCGAATGGGTCATCGACTGCGCGGTGCTCTGCATGCCGGCGGCGGATGAGGCCACCGAACGCACGATGCCGTTGACGCTGCCCTCGAATTCCAGCGCGATGGCATGCATCGCGGACTTGCGTTCTTCCGCCGCACGCTGGCGCGTCTCGGCTTCGGCGCTTTCCAGCTCACGCATGCGCACCGCGTCATCCCTGAACACCTGCACCGTCTGCGCCATGGCGCCGATCTCGTCGCGGCGGCCAAGGCCCGGAATCTCCTCGTCGAGCTTGCCGCCGGCGAGTGTCTTCATGCGCAGGCCGAGCAAGCCGAGCGGGCGGGTGATGCTGCGGCCGATCAGCCATGCCACCGCGCCCGCAATCACGCCGATGCCCAGGATCGCACCGCCCAGCGCCATCGCGATCTTCATCAGCTTGGCATCGAGGTCGTCGACATAGGCGCCGGTGCCGACAAACATGTTCCAGCCGGGAATGCCGGCGGCATAGGACACCTTCGGCGACAGTTCGCTCTGGCCGGGCTTCTGCCAGGAATAATAGATCGTGACATTGCCGTTGGCGGCAACACCGTCGCGCATTTCGCGGGTCGACTTGCGGCCGTTCACAACATTGTCGAGATGGCTGGTGCCGATCTGCTTCGGGTTGAGCACGGCGACCGCGATGCCGTCCATCGTGTAGGCAAACAGATAACCCGCGCCGTTGTCATAGGTCATGCTCTGGATGCGCTCGACCCACTGCGCGACCGCAGCTTCCTTGGTCAGCTTTCCGGCATCGACCTGCTTCTGGTATCCGATCGCCATGTTGCGCGCCGAATCGACGATGGCGCGGAGCTGCTCCGTGCGCGCGCTGAACATTTCGGTCCGCATCATCTGAGCAGCGAACAGACCGGCGGCGCACAGGCCAATCAGAGTGACACCCACCAGGACGCCCAGCTTCAGGGCGATAGGCCAGTTGTTGAGAAATTTCACGCGGCTTCTCCGGGGAAATGGCGCGGAATGCGCCTGAAGTAAGAATTCACTTCTTTTAGGGGAAGAGCGTTGACTCTTTCTTACCCGCGCGCCGGCGCAGGATGTCGCACCGGCAGGCATGCCGGTGAAACGCCGAGAACAGTGCGATGAGGTGATTGCAGCGGCCGTGCCAGCCGCGAGGTTTCATCTCGCCCCGTTGCGGGGAGAGCGGCTGGCCCTGATCTGTTCATGAGGGCCAGTCGGGTGGGGGTGAATCTCAGGTGTCAAAGACAGCCACGCGCTTTGAAACACAGGCCCCCACCCTGACCGGCTGCGCCGGTCATCCCCCCCCCGAGGGGAGGGATAAGGGGTTAGGCCGCCCGCACCTTGCCGAGGAATTCGTCCACGGCGGTGCGCAGCATGCCCGACTGCTGGTCGAGATCGCGAGCGCTGGTGAGAACGTCCGACGCCGCATTGCCCGTCGCCGCAGCCGCTTCGCTGACGCCGCCGATGTGGGTGCTGATTTCGCTCGATCCCGCCGCCACCGACTGGATGTTGCGTGCGATCTCGCGGGTCGCAGCGCCCTGCTCTTCGACGGCGCTGGAGATGTTCATGGTGATCTCGCTCATGCGCGCGATCGTTTCGGTGATGCCGCCGATCGACACCACGGCGTCGCTGGTGGTGGCCTGCATGGCCGCGACCTGCGCCGAGATTTCCTCGGTCGCCTTGGCGGTCTGGTTGGCCAGCGCCTTCACTTCCGACGCGACGACCGCAAAGCCGCGGCCCGCCTCACCGGCGCGTGCGGCTTCAATGGTGGCATTCAGCGCGAGCAGGTTGGTCTGCGCCGCGATGGAGTGGATGAGCTGCACCACCTCGCCAATCTTCTCGGCGCCGCTGGAGAGCACCTGCACGGTCGCGTTGGTGCGTTCCGCATCCGCAACGGCCTTGCTGGCGATCTCGTTGGACTGGTTGACCTGACGCGAAATCTCCGCGACCGAGCTGGACAGTTCTTCCGCGGCAGCCGCCACAGTGCCGACGTCGTTCGAGGCCTTCTCGGAGGCCGCGCCGACGGTTGCCGCGCGCGAGCTGGCGTCCGACGCCGAATGGGTCATCGACTGCGCCGTGGTCTGCATGCCGGCCGCCGAAGCCGCCACCGAACGCACGATGCCGTTGACGCTGCTCTCGAAGGTGCTGGCAATGTTGTTCATCATCGCCTGCCGCTCCGCCGCCGCGCGGTTCTGCCGCTCGGCTTCCTGCTCCTCAAGACCGCGGATACGCAGGGCGTTGTCCTTGAACACCTGAACCGTCGCCGCCATCTTGCCGATCTCGTCGCGGCGGTCGAGCGCCGGAATATCGTCGTCCAGCTTGCCGTCGGCCAGCGACTGCATGCGGGCGCCGAGCTGACCCAGCGGAACGGTAATGCTGCGGCCGATCAGCCAGGCAATCGCGCCGGCGAAGGCGGCGATGGCGAGAATGGCAAGGCCGAGCGCCCAGACAATCGGCATCAGCTTGGCATCGAGATCGTCAAGATAGGCGCCGGTGCCGACGAACATGTTCCAGCCGGGAATCGCCACCGCATAGGACACCTTGCGGATCAGCTCCTTGGTGCCGGGCTTCTCGTATTCATAGCGCAGCGTGACTTCGCCCTTGGCGGCGACGCCGTCGCGCAGTTCGCGCGCGAGCTTGCGGCCCGCAGTTTCGACATCGAGCTGGTTGCTGCCGATCTTCTTCGGATCCGGCGTGGCGATCGTGATGCCATCCATCGTGTAGGCGAACAGATAGCCGTTGCCCTTGTCGTAGGTCATGGTCAGCGCGCGGCGCTGGAATTCCTCAATGGCGGCTTCCTTGGTCAGCTTGCCCGCCTCGACCTGCTTCTGCAGTCCGATCGCCATGTTGCGCGCGGTATCCACGATCGCGTGGGTCTGCTCCATGCGCGCGCTCAAAAGCTCGCTTTTCATCATGTAGGCGGCAAACACGCCGGCAACGCACAGACCAACGACAGCGACACCCACCAGGATACCGAGCTTGGGGGTGATCGGAAGATTCTTCAAAAATTTCACGGGGCTTCTCCGATGCGGGACCGCGCTTCTGCACGGATTCACCACATCAGTTACCGAAATTTCCTTTCGGCTTGGTTACCCATGTACCGCTTGCAAAATAGGCATGCACAAAGAAACGGGCCGGAGAAAACTCCGGCCCGTTTCGTCTCGATATTTGATGTCGGAGTCAGAACGTCAGCGCCTTGGCCTGCTTGACATGCGGCAGGGTCAGGGTCTTGGCCAGCACGTCTGCGGGCGCGGGCACGGCTCCATCGACCTCGACCAGCGCGATGGCGTCGCCGCCCTGCTTGTGACGGCCGAGGTTGAAGGTCGCAATGTTGACGCCGGCATC
>NZ_KB375281.1:2379954-2429853 GCF_000336555.1 Afipia clevelandensis ATCC 49720
CCGGCAACGCACAGACCAACGACAGCGACACCCACCAGGATACCGAGCTTGGGGGTGATCGGAAGATTCTTCAAAAATTTCACGGGGCTTCTCCGGGGGCTTCTCCGATGCGGGACCGCGCTTCTGCACGGATTCACCACATCAGTTACCGAAATTTCCTTCCCATGTACCGCTTGCAAAATAGGCATGCACAAAGAAACGGGCCGGAGAAAACTCCGGCCCGTTTCGTCTCGATATTTGATGTCGGAGTCGCCGTCAGAACGTCAGCGCCTTGGCCTGCTTGACATGCGGCAGGGTCAGGGTCTTGGCCAGCACGTCTGCGGGCACGGCTCCATCGACCTCGACCAGCGCGATGGCGTCGCCGCCCTGCTTGTGACGGCCGAGGTTGAAGGTCGCAATGTTGACGCCGGCATCGCCGAGCAGCGAGGCGAACTTGCCGATGAAGCCCGGCTTGTCCTCGTTGGTGACGTAGATCATCGACTTGCCGAACTCCGCATCGACGCGGATGCCCTTGACGTCGACGAGGCGCGGCACGCCGTCCGCGAACACCGTGCCGGAGACCGAGCGCTCCTGCCGCTCGGTGGTCACGGTCACCGTGATCAGGCTCTCATAATCGCCTTCCGCCGCGCGGACGACTTCGTCCACGACCATGCCGCGCTCCTTGGCCACCACCGGGGCGGAGACGACATTGACGTCGCCCAGCATCGGCCGCAGCAGGCCCGACAACGCCGCCGAGGTCAGCGCCTTGATCTTCATTTCCGCGACATGGCCCTCATAGGTGATCGTCACCTTGGAAATGCCGGTCTCGGTGAGCTGGCCCGCGAACGAGCCGAGCTTTTCGGCCAGCTCGATGAACGGCTTCAGCTTCGGCGCTTCTTCCGCCGTGATCGAGGGGAAGTTTACCGCATTGGAGATCGCGCCGGTGAGCAGATAGTCCGACATCTGTTCGGCAACCTGCAGCGCGACGTTCTCCTGCGCTTCGGTGGTCGATGCGCCGAGATGCGGGGTGCAGATCACATTCGGACGGCCGAACAGCACGTTGGCCTTGGCCGGCTCTTCCACGAACACGTCGAAGGCCGCGCCCGCGACATGGCCGGAGTCGAGCGCCGCCGCCAGCGCCGCTTCATCCACAAGGCCGCCGCGCGCGCAATTGATGATGCGCACGCCCTTCTTGGTCTTGGCGAGCGCCGACGCGTCGAGGATGTTGCGGGTCTTGTCGGTCAGCGGCGTGTGCAGGGTGATGAAGTCGGCGCGCTTGAGCAGGTCATCGAGTTCGACCTTCTCCACGCCGATGTCCTTGGCGCGCTCCGGCGACAGGAACGGATCGAACGCGATCACCTTCATGCGCAGACCGATAGCGCGATCCACGACGATCGAGCCGATATTGCCGGCGCCGATCACGCCCAGCGTCTTGCCGGTGATTTCGACACCCATGAAGCGGTTCTTCTCCCACTTGCCGGCTTGCGTGGAAGCGTCGGCGGCGGGGATTTCGCGGGCCAGCGCGAGCATGAGCGTGATCGCGTGTTCGGCGGTGGTGATGGAATTGCCGAACGGCGTGTTCATCACGATGATGCCCTTGGCGGTCGCCGCGGGAATCTCGACGTTGTCGACGCCGATGCCGGCGCGACCAATCACCTTCAGGTTCTTGGCCTTCTCGAGAATCTTCGCGGTCGCCTTGGTGGCCGAGCGGATCGCGAGGCCGTCATAGTTGCCGATGATCTCGGCCAGCTTGTCCTTGTCCTTGCCGAGATCCGGCTGGAAATCGACCTCCACGCCGCGATCCTTGAAGATCTGCACGGCGGCGGGAGACAGCGCGTCGGATATGAGAACTTTTGGTTTGGTCATGGTGTTCTTCCTTCACCTCCCTTCAGGGAGGTCGGCCTTCAAGGCCAAGGTGGGATGAAAGGATTCAAAGAAGCCGCGCTGCCAGGTCTTCTCCCTCTCCCCGTTCTGACGGGGAGAGGGTCGGGGTGAGGGGCGAAACGAAAAGAAAGATGCCCCTCACCCGACCGCGTTGCGGTCGACCTCTCCCCGCTTGCGGGGAGAGGTAAAAGAAGCGTCAGGCCGCCTTGGCCAGCGAGGCCTTGGTCTCGGCAAAAGCCCAGTCGAGCCACTGCGTCAGAATCTCGACGTCCTTGGCTTCAACCGTCGCGCCGCACCAGATGCGAAGGCCGGCGGGCGCATCGCGATAATGCGCGAAGTCGTAACCCGCGCCTTCCTTCTCCACGGCCGCGACCAGCTTTTTCGCGAAATCGGCCTGGGCGTCGGCAGAGAGCGACGTGATCGCCGGATCAATCACCTTCAGGCAGACCGAGGTGTTGGAGCGGATCGCCGGATCGGCGGCGAGGAAATCCACCCACGGGGTCTTCGCCTTCCAGTCGGCCAGCACCTTGGTGTTGGCATCGGCGCGCGCGATCAGCGCCTTGAGACCGCCGACCGACTTGGCCCAGTTCAGCGCATCGAGATAGTCCTCGACGCAGAGCATCGAGGGCGTGTTGATGGTCTCGCCGACGAAGATGCCTTCGTTGAGCTTGCCGCCCTTGGTCATGCGGAAGATCTTCGGCAGCGGCCACGGCGGCGTGTAGCTTTCGAGGCGGGCGACGGCGCGCGGCGACAGGATCAGCATGCCGTGGGCGGCTTCACCGCCCAGCGCCTTCTGCCAGGAGAAGGTGACGACATCGAGCTTCGGCCAGTCGAGCGGCTGCGCGAACGCGGCGGAGGTGGCGTCGCAAATGGTCAGACCTTCGCGGTCCGCCGCGATCCAGTTCGCGTTCGGAACACGCACGCCGGAGGTGGTGCCGTTCCAGGTGAAGATGATGTCGGAATTCTTGTCAGCCTTCGACAGGTCCGGAATCTCGCCATAGCCGGCGTGGAGCTTGACCACGTCCTTGAGCTTCAGCTCCTTGACGACGTCGCTGACCCAGCCTTCGCCGAAGGACTCCCAGGCGATGGTAGTGACGGGGCGCGGCCCGAGCAGTGACCACAGCGCCATTTCGACGGCGCCGGTGTCGGACGCGGGCACGATGCCGATCTTGTAGTCGGCGGGGACTTCAAGCACCTCGCGCGTCAGGTCGATCGCGAGCTTGAGCTTGGCCTTGCCGACCTTCGCACGGTGCGAGCGGCCGAGGGCGGCGTCCTTGAGATTTTGGGGGGCCCAGCCGGGGCGCTTGGCGCAGGGGCCGGAGGAGAAATGCGGCACGTTCGGCTTGGCGCCGGGCTTCGCTACAGTCATCGTCTATCCTTCCAGATAGTGAGCCTCCCGTTGGGGGGAGGTGTCCCGCCGCCGTCAATATGGAAGGTTTCGGATTTCGTCAAGAAACTTTGCCCCGCGCAGATCACAAAGCCGGGATGCAGGGCGCCCCTCCCCGCCCGGTCAGGCGGGCCGTTTCCAAGCCTCCAGCGGGATGTTCGGCATCTCGAAACGCTCGGTCGTCCGGGTGTACCAGCCGCCCTCCATGCGCCCGATCAGGTCGAGCTTTTCGGCGTCGACATACTGCCGCGCAGCGTCGATCACCGCGTGATCCTGGACATGAACCGTCAGGATGCGGCCGAGCACCAGACTGAAATTGCCGAGCGCCACCTCCTGCATGAAGGTGCATTCCATCGACACCGGCGAGGCTGCGATGCGCGGCACCTGCACCTTCTCCGAAGGCACGAGTTTCAGGTTCGCCTCCGCCGGTTCCTCGACGCCCTTGGGAAAAGCGATGGAGGTGATCCGCATTTCCTGCGCCAGCGCGTAGGGCACGAGGTTCACCACGAACTGCTCGTTGGCGCGGATATTGGCGCGGGTGTCCTTCGGCTCGCCCGGTCCCTTGCTGCCGATGCCGACGCCGACCGTCGCCGGATCGGAGCCGAACACATTGAAGAACGAGAACGGCGCGGCGTTCACCGCGCCGCTGGCATCGCGCGTGGTGATCCATGCGTTCGGGCGCGGCAATACGGTGGCCAGCAGCAGCTTGTAGCGCTCGCCCGGCTTCATCGCCTCGAAATCGAACTGCATCGTCGCCCTCCGTGACTTGCATGGTGCAAACCGTTTTGGGGCAACCTAGATGCTTTTTTGGAACTTACAACGCTGGACGCGGATTCACCCGCGCATGGGCGGTCTGCCCGCGCAGCGTCAGCCGTCCCGTGCCCCGGATTCCGGCGAAGCGCCAACCGGCGGTCCGCCCGGCGGACGATGCAGGAAGGTGATGGTCGCAAACGCGCCGATCCACGATCCCACCGCGGCAAAGGCCACGTAGACCCAGTTCTCGGTGTAGCTGATCACCGCATAGGACGAGAGCAGATACCAGATGCTGCTCCAGTTGGCGGCGGGCACGCGCTTGCGCGCCACCACCGCCGACGTGAACATGACATAGACGGCGTCGGTCGCGGCGGTGGCGAACAGAACCGCGACCGCGGTGAGGGGATTGATGGCCGGCATGGGCGCTTCCTCGGCTGGTGATAACCGAGCTTACTCCGCATCCGGCGCGGCCCGCCGCCACATGGATCAAAGACCGAGAATTTTTTCGCAATCGTCGATCCAGCGCCGCACGCAGGCGTAGCCGTCGAGGTGAAAACCGCCCTCATGCGCGACGCGCGTATAGGCCAGCAGCGCCACGTCAGCCAATGACAGGGTGTCATCGACCAGAAACCGGGTGGCATGCAACTGATGCTCCATCCGCGCCAGCGCGGCATAGCCGCGCTTCACCCTGTCCGGATCGAGCTCACCCTGCGACTTGCCGAGATAGACCATCATGAAACGGCAGACCGCGATATACGGCTCGTGGCTGTACTGCTCCCAGAACAGCCATTCATCCATCTTCGCCGCGAGAAATGCTTCCGCCGGAATGAGGTCGGTGCCGCGCGCCAGATAGCGGATGATGGCGTTGGATTGCGCCAGCGTGCGTCCGTCCTCGAGTTCGAGCACAGGCACCTGCCCCGCCGCGTTGAGCTTGAGAAACTCCGGCGTTCGGCTTTCGCCCTTCATCGTGTCGATGCCGATCCAGGTGTAGCGGCGCGAGAGCCGGTCGCACACCCACTTCACCTTCAGGCAGTTGCCCGAATTCAGATCGCCGTAGATTTTCATCGCAATCACCGCGTTCCGTGGCTGCCCCGGACCACAGTCCAACAAGCAAAGCGGCCCCTGTCAACGACAAGGGCCGCGGGAAACCATCGCACCGGATGACACGATCAGAACTTGTAGCCGAGGCCGCCGCGCACCGTGTTGATATTGGTGTCGATCGGGCCGCTGAAGCGGACATATTCCCACTCGCCGCGCGCGAAGAAATTGCCGAACAGCATGGCTTCCGCGCCGACGCCGAAGGTGTAGCCGACCATCAGCCGCTGGTTCTTGCTCTCGGTCGTGCTGTAGGTCACGTTGTAGTCCGTGATCGTCGGCGTTCCGGTGCCGACATAGGTGCCGGCACTGTTGATGGTGCTCGACCGGACACTGTCTGCAAGGCCGAGCGCAACGCCGCCGAAGGCATAAGGCATGAAGCTGCCGATCACATAACCGGCGCGGCCGCGGAGCGTCAGCACGTCGGTGTAGTTGATTGAAGCCGCCGCGTTCGCGGTCGCTGCATAGTTGACATCATCGACCGTAATCTGCCGGGACATGGTGCCGCTGGCCTTGCCGCCGAAGTTGCCATGCATGTAGCTGGCGTCGACGCCCATCACCACATCGCCCCATTGCCCGTTGTATCCGGCGAAGCCGCCGAACGCGCTGTTCTGGTGCGAGACCTTGCCGCCGATCACCGGCCAGGTCGACACGCCCAGAACCTGTTCAACGGTGGTCAGCGCGAGCTGCTGCGCGGCGATATCCTTCGTCGCGCCGTTGAAGTTGGCGTCGGACGAGCCGTAGGCGGCCTGACCGCCGACATAGAACCCCTGCCATCTGACATAGCGCGGGCTTTCGCGGAGCATGCCGCGCAACACCGGCAGATCATCCGGAAAATCGGCGGCGTGCGCACCCTGCACAGCTCCCGCCATCATCATCGCCAACACGATCCGACGCATCACGGCACTCCCGTTACAAACGCTTAACTACGTTCGATCATGCCGCGTTAACCCTAATCATTCGTTATCGCCGCGCGCCTCGCGCAAAAGAAAACGGCGCGGAAAAATCCGCGCCGTTGAAGTTTGAAGGAGGGAGAAGAGAGAAGAGTCGGTTCAGCCCTTGCGCATCAGCGGCATCACCGGCGGCGCATAGGCCGGCACCGGATCAATCGCCCAGCGCACACCGAGTTTCAGGTCGTGCGAGGTGAGATGCTTGAAGGTGGTCGGATTGTTGATGTTGTTGGTGCCGTCGTAAGCGATGACGTCGCCGGTGATGCCGTCACCCATGTCGAGGTAGCGGTAGGCCAGTTCGAGTGTCAGGCTTGGATTGATCTTGTAGGCAAGACCGGCGTGAACCGCCCAGGCGAAATTCCACTTCGAGGCATCGGCTGCGTAAGCGGAGCTAGGTCCACCGTTGGTGGTCTGACCAACATCCGTGTAGTTTGCCATCGTGACCCGCGCGGTACCGACACCGGCGCCGATGAATGGCGTGACGCACCACCAGGTGCCGAGATCGGCGTAGGCGTTGGCCATGATCAGCCATTCGGACTTGTTGCCGGTGTACTTGTTGAACCCACTCTGCAGGCCACCCGCGTTGAACGTATTCACCTCATAACCGTTCAGCGTCGAGCTGGCGCGGTATTCACCGGTCACGTCGGCGCGGAACCAGTTGTTGAAGCGATAGCCTGCGCCGAGGCCGAAAATGCCGGCGCTGTTGAAGTCCGCCTTCTGGCTCTGGCTGATCAGATTGGCTTCCAGCGCGTTGCTGAGATGCTGGACCTTCTGATTGCTGAAGCCGATATCGCCGCGCAGATACCAGCCGCCGAAATCCTCGACCGGAGGCGGCACATACATCGGAGGCGGAGGGGGAAGATCGGCGGCAAGCGCAGCCGAGGAAATGAATGTCGCCGCGCCGGCAGCAAGAAGATTCTTCAGAGTACGCATTGGTCCGGTCCTTTCGCCGGTGAGGCAGACAAACGCCTCACGCTCAAAACTCATGAGCGGACCATGGCACCAAATGTTTAAGCGGCACTTAACCCTAATTCTTAACCGCGATTTTTAATCTGGCTTAAGCGGGACGGTAAACATTTACACAACGCGCACGGCATCGCGCGCCGCAATTCCTAACGATGTGTTGATGAATTAAGTCAGCGATGCTGACTCAGTGACCGCTGTTGTCATGGCCGGGCTCGTCCCGGCTATCCACGTCTTGATTGCTGCTGTCCAAACGTGGATGCCCGGGACAAGCCCGGGCATGACGAAGGAAGATGCAAGATTGTATGCGCGCGCTTACAGCCTGTGGCGCTTGATCTGCGGCAGGAACACCGCAAGCAGGCCGATCGCCGGCAGGAACGCGCAGATCTGATAGACGAAGGCGATGCCCTTCCAGTCCGCCACTTCGCCCAACACCGCCGCGCCGATGCCACCGAAGCCGAACGCCATGCCGTAGAACAGGCCGGAGATCATGCCGAGGCGATGCGGCATCAGTTCCTGCGCGTACACAATGATCGCCGGCATCGACGAGGAGATGATGAAGCCGATCATTCCACTCAGCACCGCGCTCCAGAACAGATCCGCATAAGGCAGCGCCAGCGAGAACGGCAGCGCGCCGAGGATCGAGAACCAGATCACGTATTTGCGGCCGAAGCGGTCGCCCAGCGGGCCGCCGAAGAACACGCCGACCGCGCTCGCGCCGAGGAACACGAAGAGATAGAGCTGCGCCGCCTGCGTGGTGACGCCGAATTTCTGCATCAGATAGAAGGTGTAATAGCTGCCGATGCTCGCCGTGTAGAACGTCTTGGAGAACAGCAGCACCATCAGCACGCCGAGCGCGGCCATGGTGCGCGCCGAGGACGGGCCGTCAGCAGGAAGCGAGGCATGACCGCCCTTGCGCTGCGCGACGCGCGGCGCATACCAGCGGCTGATCTGCCAGAGGATGGCAATGGCCAGCGCCGCCACCAGCGAGAACCATGCGATGCTGCCCTGCCCGAGCGGCACCACGATCAGCGCGGCCAGCACCGGGCCGATCGCCGTTCCGAAATTTCCGCCGACCTGAAACACCGCCTGCGCGAAACCCATGCGTCCGCCCGAGGCCATCCGCGCAATGCGCGAGGATTCCGGATGGAACACCGCCGATCCCGTCCCCACCAGCGCGGCGGCGATCAGGATGGTCCCGTAGTGATGCGCGAGACTGAGCAGGATGAGGCCTGCGAAGGTGAAGCCCATGCCGAGCGGCAGCGAGAACGGCAGCGGCCGCTTGTCGGTGTAGGCGCCGACCAGCGGCTGCAGCAGCGAGGAGGTGAACATGAAGGCCAGCGTGATCAGCCCGATCTGGCTGAAGTCGAGCGCGTAATTGTCCTTGAGGATCGGATAGACCGCGGGGATCAGCGACTGCATCAGATCGTTGAGCAGATGGGTGACGCTGATCGCGCCGATGATCGCATAGGCGGGACCGGCAGCCTTGGCCGGCTGCTCCGGAGCCTCCACGACGATGGGCGCAGCGAGGGTGTCTTCCGACAGGATAACGGGCTTGTTCACGGCTGTTTCCGGGCAAAATGCAAAGCGAATGCGCCTGACATACAAATTCGGCGGATGCGCCACCAGTCGCGATTACCCATGGCTGATGTGCCGGATTGGCCAGACTGCTGCGAAGCTACTCCCCCTCCCCGCCCGCGGGGAGAGGTGAAAGAAAATCAAGCCGCCGCGGATGCTGTGCCGAGTGCCGAAACGATCATGTCGACGGCCTCCTCGACGAGATCGCGGTTGTCGCCCTCGCCCATCACGCGGATCACCGGTTCGGTGCCGCTCGGACGGATTAGCAAACGGCCGCTGCCGTTCAGACGCTTCTCGGCATCGAGGATCGCGGACTTCACGCCGGGATTGTCGAGCGGCTTGCCGGTGCGGTAACGCACGTTCTTGAGAATCTGCGGCATCGCCTCGAAGCGGTGGCAGACTTCCGAAACCGGGCGACCGAGGCGCTGCACCACGGCCAGCACCTGCAACGCGGCGACGAAACCGTCGCCGGTGGTGGCGAAGTCGGACATGATGATGTGGCCGGACGGCTCGCCGCCGAGGTTGTAGCCGCCCTTCAGCATCTGCTCGAGCACATAGCGGTCGCCGACCGGCGTGCGCAGCAGCTCGATACCCTGCTCTTTCAGGAAACGCTCGAGACCCAGATTCGACATCACGGTGGCGACGATGCCCGGCTTCGCCAGACGGCCGTCGTCCTTCCAGCTCTGCGCGATGACGGCGAGCAACTGGTCGCCATCGACCACATGGCCGCGCTCGTCCACGATGATGACGCGGTCGGCGTCGCCATCGAGCGCGATGCCGATGTCGGCGCGCATCTCGCGCACCTTGCGCGACAGCGCATCCGGCGAAGTCGATCCGCAGTCCTTGTTGATATTGAAACCATCCGGCTCGACGCCGATGGAGATGACATCCGCGCCAAGCTCCCACAGCGCTTCCGGCACCACCTTGTAGGCGGCGCCGTTGGCACAATCGACCACCACGCGCAGACCGTCGAGGCTGAGATCGCGCGGCAGGGTGCGCTTGGCGAATTCGATGTAGCGGTCATGCACCCCGTCGATGCGGCGGGCGCGGCCGAGACTGGCGCTCTGGGCGAGACGCTTGTCGAGATTGTCGTCCATCAACTGTTCGATCTGCGTTTCCACATCGTCGGACAGCTTGAAGCCGGCGGGGCCGAACAGCTTGATGCCGTTGTCGTCGAACAGGTTATGCGAGGCGGAAATCATCACGCCGAGATCGGCGCGCATCGATTTGGTCAGCATCGCCACAGCCGGCGTCGGCATCGGGCCGAGCAACAGCACGTCCATGCCCACGGACGTGAAGCCCGCAACCATCGCGTTCTCGATCATGTAGCCCGACAGGCGGGTGTCCTTGCCGATCACCACGCGATGGCGATGATCGCCGCGCTGAAACACCAGCCCGGCGGCCTGGCCGACCTTGAGCGCCAGTTCCGGCGTGATCAGACCATTGGCGCGGCCGCGAATGCCGTCGGTCCCGAAATATTTGCGCACCATGAATTCCCCTGTTCCGCCGAGTCTCTGGCCAGGCTTCGTGAAGTACCGGCCGGCTCTGGCGAACGCCCCATTGTAGCGGAGAGCACGTTATAAAGCCTCTGCGAGGGGAAATTCTTCAAAAAATATGATGAATCATTACCGCCGCCCAAGGCGGGCGGCGGCGCTTATCCAATTGAAATATAATGATATTTATCTCGATTGACGCCGGAAACCGGGCGTCACTTCTTCCGCTTGATGTCCTGGTCGTGCTTCGACGGCGGCGGCTGGGTCACATTCACCGGGTCAGACCCCGGGAACGATTCTTCCAGCCCCTTTTCAAGGGCGTCGTCGAGCTTCTTCTTTTCAGGGTCCCTGGGCTTGTTCTCGGATTTCGGCTTGGTATCCGCGTCCATGATCTGCTCCTGCGTTCGGGTTCGCAGGGTCAACGCCCGGGAACGGCCCATGTTCCGGCCCGGACAGCGGGCCGCCGGCACTAGTCCTTCCGCTCGGGATGCGGGTCGGGCTGGGTCAGCTTGACCGGATCGGACGCCGGGAAGGTCTCCTCCAGCGCCTCATTCAGTTCGTCGTCGAGCTTGCGCTTTTCGGCTTCGGCCTTTTTGGCGGCGTCCGGATCGGCTTTTTTCGTGGTCATCGCGCTCTCCAAAAGGATGGCGGCTGTTTGCGCGCGCCTCAACCATGATAGATGATTGCGGGAAGAAAAAATTCAATGAGGACGCGCCCATGAAGAACATCACCTGCATCGAGGACCTGCGGCAGATTCACAAGCGCCGCGTGCCGAAGCCCTTCTTCGATTATGTGGACGGCGGCTCCTATGCGGAAGAAACCCTGCGCGCGAACATCAGCGACATGCAGAAGTTCAAGTTTCGCCAGCGCATCCTCGTCGACATCTCGAAGCGTGAACTCAACACCACCATCCTCGGCGAACCGGCTGCGATGCCGCTGATCCTCGCGCCGATCGGCTCGGGCGGACTTCAGCATATGGACGGAGAAATCTACGCCTGCCGCGCCGCGCAGAAGGTTGGCATTCCCTACACGCTCTCCACCATGTCGATCTGCTCGATCGAGGACGTCGCCGCGAATGTCGACAAGCCGTTCTGGTTTCAGCTCTATGTGATGAAGGACCGGGGTTTCGCGAAGTCGCTGATCGAGCGCGCCATCGCCGCCAAGTGCAGCGCGCTGGTGCTCACGGTCGACCTGCAGGTGCTCGGCCAGCGCCACGCCGACGTCAAGAACGGCCTGACCGTGCCGCCCAAACTCGCGACGCTGCGAAACCTGATCGACTTCGCGACCAAGCCAGCCTGGGTCATGGGCATGCTCAAGGGCAAGAGCCGGAATTTCGGCAACATCACCGGCCATGTGAAGGGCGCGGGCGATCTCGGCTCCACCTCGGAGTGGGTAGCCTCGCAGTTCGACCAGTCGCTGAACTGGAAGGACGTCGAATGGATCCGCTCGATCTGGCCCGGCAAGCTCATCATCAAGGGCATTCTCGACGTGGTCGATGCGCGCGAGGCGGTGAAGACCGGCGCGGAGGCCATCGTGGTCTCCAACCATGGCGGACGGCAGCTTGACGGCGCACCGTCGTCGATTTCGGTGCTGCCGGAGATTGTACAGGATGTCGGCTCGCAAACCGAAATCATGTTCGACGGCGGCATCCGCACCGGACAGGACGTGATGCGCGCGCTCGCGCTCGGCGCGAAGTCCTGCATGATCGGCCGCGCCTATATCTACGGCCTCGGCGCCGGCGGACAGGAAGGCGTGGAGTTGGCGCTGGACCTGATCGGCAAGGAACTGAGCACGACCATGGGCCTCACCGGCATCAACCGCATCGACGAAATCGACCGCCATGTGCTGACGGACCACATGCAGACCAATGCGTGAACCGTTCTTCCTCCCCTCTCCCCTTGCGGGAGAGGGTGGCGAAATCGAGTGAAACGAGATTGAGCCGGGTGAGGGGTCGAAGCGGCTGCTGAGAGAACCCCCTCACCCGCCTTCGCTTCGCTCATGCACCTTCTCCCACAAGGGGAGAGGGGAAGAATTGCATCAGCCGAGAAACATGTTCGCGTCCAATATCTACTGACAACTCCACGTCGTCGTCTTGTCCGCAGCCATCGTAGCCGTACAGGCCTTCTGCTGGACCGCATCCGATCCCGGCGCCTTGAACTTCACGTAACCCGCCAATTCGCGCGGCGCGCCGCGGAGCATGCTCACCTCGGCCACTGTCATGCCTTTGGCGGTGAAATCGTCGGTGATCTTCTTCTTGATATCGTCGATCTCGGCGGGATTGAAACCCTGCGTGCCGCGATAGCTCGTATAGGCGCTGACCGCGACCAGAACGAGCGCGACGACAACGATGATTTTTCCGGTTCTGTTCAAGGCTGGTCCTTGTTTCGAGCGTGCTGAATATCGTCATTGCGAGGAGCAAAGCGACGAAGCAATCCATTGCAAGAAGAAGTGGGTTGCTTCGCTTCGCTCGCAATGACGACGACGTTACTTCACCAAGTCCGCTTCGACCAGCGCGCGCAGGTCCAGTGTGACAGTGGGACGCTTGCCGAACCACAGTTCAAAGCCGCGCACGGCCTGATGCAGCAGCATGCCGAGGCCGTCGGCGGTCTTCAGACCTCGCGCTTTCGCTGCGGCCAGCAATGGCGTTTCTAGCGGCACATAGACAAGGTCCGCGACGGTCGCGGTTGCGGGAAGCGCGCCGATATCAATATCGAGTGCGGGCTGCCCCTTCATGCCCAGCGATGTGGTGTTCACCAGAAGCCCCGCGCGCGGCAGCACGTCGCCAATGCTATCCCATGCCAGCGGCCTGACCCGTTCGCCGAACTGCTCCGCCAGTGCCTGCGAGCGCGACGCGGTGCGGTTGGCCAGATGCACCCGCGCGATGCCGCGCTCCAGCAGACCGAAGATCACCGCGCGCGCGGAGCCGCCCGCGCCCAGCACCAGCACATCGTCGGCGCTGTCCCATCCCGGCGCGCTGGCGTCGAGATTGCCGATGAACCCTTCGACATCGGTGTTGGTCGAACGCAGTTCGCCGTCATTGTCGAAGTAGAGCGTGTTGGCCGCGCCGACCGCCGTGGCCCGCGCGTCCGCAAGCGTCAGCGCGCGCGCCTGCTCCTTGTGCGGAATCGTGACATTGGCGCCGCGATAGCCGCGCGCCTCAAGATTTGCGATGAACTTCGCAAACGCCTGCGGCTCCACCGCCTCGATGCGATAATCGCCGTCGATGCCGAACGACGTCAGCCAGTATTTGTGAATCAGCGGCGAACGCGAATGCGCCGCGGGCCAGCCGATCAGACATGCGGCGGGAGTGATGCTCATTTGGATTGATTCCAGACGTCTCTTTCATTCCGTGCGGGCGGACGGTTGTCGCCGCCCGCGCCAGAGGAATATCAAAGCGCCCAGCAAAGCGCCAACGGCAATGCCCTCGGCAAGACCGATAAAAATGGTGAGCAGGAATGTCGCAAGCAGCATCAGCGCCGTGTCATACGCGCGAAGCTGCGTCATGAATTCGTGTTTCTCCGCCATGTTCCACGCCACCACGGCAAGGACGCCGGCCAGCGCCGCCAGCGGAATGTAGCTCGCCAGCGGCGCAGCCAGCAGCATGAAGGCGAGCAGGAACACCGAATGCAGCATCCCCGCGACGGGGCTTCGCGCACCGGCGCGGACATTGGTCGCGGTGCGCGCGATAGTGCCGGTAACGCAGATGCCACCGAACAGCGCCGAGCCGATATTGGCAAGGCCCTGCGCCACCAGTTCGCCATTGGAGCGGTGACGCCGCCCGGTCATGCCGTCCGCGACAACGGCGGACAGCAGCGACTCGATCGCGCCCAGCACCGCGAACATGATGGCGTCGGGCAGCACGGCCTCCAACTTCGCCAGCGTGATCGCCGGAAACGACGGCATCGGGAACGACTGCGGAATGCCACCAAAGCGCGTGCCGATGGTTTCCACCGGCAACGCCAGCAGCGCGGCGGCGACGCTTGTGGCGGCGACAGCAATCAGCATGCCGGGCCAGGTGGGGCGAACCCTGCGCACGCCGAGTATGATGCCGATGGTCACCAGCGAAATCGCAACCGCCGCGATATTCGTTGTGCCGATGGCGCGGCCGAGCGCTTCGAGTTTTGGAACAAGCTCGCCCGGCTCCTTGCCCGGCAGCGTGATGCCGAAGAGATCGCGAATCTGGCTGGCAAAGATGATGACGGCGATCCCTGCGGTGAATCCCACCGTCACCGGATGCGGAATGTAGCGAATGTAGCTGCCGATGCGCAGCAGTCCTGCAACGACCAGGAACAGTCCAGCCATCATCGTCGCCAGCAGCACGCCCTCGATTCCATGACGCGCCATCGAGGCGGCGACCAGCACGATGAACGCGCCCGCAGGCCCGCCGATCTGAAACCGGCTGCCGCCGAGCAGCGAGACAAGAAAGCCGCCGAAGATCGCGGCGTGGAGTCCACGGTCGGGCGTGGTGCCGGATGCGATGGCAATCGCCATCGACAGCGGCAGCGCGACAATGGCGACGGTCAGGCCCGCAACGACATCGGCGCGGAAGGCGTCGAGACTGTAGCCCTCACGCAGCACCGTGAGGGTTTTCGGCATGAACATGTCCGAGGAGGCCTGCTGCGGCTGGCTCGGCTCTGGGCTCGTTGCATCCATCGGTCTGCACCCGTGGTCCATGCCGGCGCGTCACCGGCTCAATGTTGCGGAGGCTCCTTCAGCCGCACGCCCCGGCCGCCGCCTTCGCTGCGTGCGTTGTCGCCGATCAGGTCGACGCCGGCCCGGTTCAGCGCGTCGACCACCTTGGTCAGGGAGTCGACAACGCCCCGCACCACGCCGCTGCTGGCCTCCATCCGCTGGATGGTGGGAAGCGACACGCCGGACAATTCCGCGAGGGTCTTCTGGTCTATGCCCAGCAGCGCCCGCGCGGCGCGCATCTGCGACGATGTGATCACGGTCAGGATTCCATTTCAGGCAAGCAGAATGCAACTAAAAAACTGCTCTAATGATGTATAATACATCATCGAAAGCCGTTTTGCATCTGAATTCGACCACGAACGCAATTTTCCACCTCTCCCCGTTCGTTACGGGAAGAGGTGAAGAATCTCGCATTTCTGTTCGTAACCGGCTCCGCCCCCTACGCCGCCGCGCTGTGGGCGGCGATGATCTGGTCCGCCGCACGGCCGATCACCTCCGCCATGTGGTCGAACTGCCGGGTGAAGCCGCCCGATCCCGCGGTCGCCGAGCGCACCTCCACAATGAGATCGCCGATTTCCGCTTCCGGCATCATCGCCCGCACCACATCCCAGCCGGTCCAGCCCTCGCGGGTGTCGAAGCCGAGAATCTGGCCGCGCCGCCCAGACAGGATCGAGTTGATCTTCGCCGTCGCATCGGTGGGGCAGACGATCTCGACCACATGAATCGGCTCCAGCAGCACCGGCGCGCATTGCGGCAGCGCTTCGGCGACGCCGATCCGCGCCGCCGTCCGGAACGCCTGATCGGACGAGTCGACACTGTGATAGGAGCCATCGGTTAGCGTCACTTCGATGTCGATCACCGGGAAGCCGAGCGGGCCGCGCGACATGCCGTCGCCGACGCCCTCCTCGACAGCACCGATATAGTTTTTCGGCACCGCGCCGCCGACAATCTTTTCACGGAAGACGACACCGCTGCCGCGCGGCAACGGTTTCACATCCAGCACCACATCGCCGAACTGGCCGTGTCCGCCCGACTGCTTCTTGTGCCGCCCGCGCTGGGTGACGGTCTTGCGGATGGTTTCCTGATAGCCGACCGGCGGCGCATGCTGTTTCACGCTGACGCCGAAGCGATCCTTGAGCCGCTCCACCGCGACGCGCAGATGCATTTCGCCCTGCCCCCACAGCACCATTTCATGGGTCAGCGGATTGTGGACCACACTGAGCGACGGGTCTTCCTCCACCAGCCGCGTCAGCGCCTGACCGAGCTTGACGTCATCCTTCCGGTCCGTCGCTGCAAGCGCCGTTGCCAGTACAGGCGGCGTCGCCGCAACATCAATGATCGACGCAGGCGTTGTCTTGCCTGTCGTCAGCGTTTCGCCGGTGTGAACCGCATCGAGCTTGCCGAGCGACACCGTATCGCCCGCGGCCGCAGATGAACGCTTGGCATCGGCACCGCCGTTCGGCGTCAGAATGCCGGACACACGTCCATTGCCGCCGCCGGAGGACTGGATGGTGTCGCCATCGGCGATGTGGCCGCGCAGGATGCGCGTCAGCGAGAGCTTGCCGCCGTGCTGAAGATGCGTGGTCTTCATCACGTAAGCCAGCGCGGTCTTCTCATCCGAGATGCCGAGACGCGCAGCCGTTGCCGCCACGCCGGGCGCTTCATGGCGCAGCGCCTTCATCAGCCGCAGCACGCCGTTCTCGCGGGTGGCGCAGCCGAGCAGCACCGGACAGATCTGCCCTTCACGCAGCTCGCTGGCGAGATCGTCGAACACCGCATCGCGCGGCGGCGGGATGTCTTCGAGCAACTGTTCAAGCAACCGGTCGTCATGATCGGCGAGCTTTTCCAGCATGCTGAGCCGGGCTTCCTTCTCGCGGTCGAGATCGCCCGCCTCGAGGTCGATCACTTCCGACGGCATGTGCTCGCGATAAACAAAGGCGCGCTCCAGCGCGAGATCGACGAAGCCGGCGATCAGGTCGCCCTTCCAGATCGGAATCTGCCGCAGCACCAGCGGCGTGCGCGAGGCCGGCTGCAATGTCGCCAGCGTTTCGCGGATGCGCTTGTTGGCCTTGTCGATCTTGTTGAGGAACAGGAAGCGCGGAACGCCCATGTCCTCAAGTTCGCGCATGATGATCTGCAGTTGCGGCAGCTTGCGCTCGTCGGCCTCGCACACGACCACGGCGGCGTCCACGGCGGGCAATGCGGCGCGCATGTCATGCGCGAATTCGACCGAGCCGGGACAGTCGATGAAGGTGTAGCTGTCGCCCATGAAAGTGGTGGTCGCGGCGGTCATGCCGACGCTCATGCGATGGCTGCGCGCCTCCGGAGACGAATCCCCGACGGTGTTGCCTGCTTCGACGCTGCCTGCTTTGGGAATGGCCCCGGTCCGGGCCAGGATTGCTTCGAGTAAAGAGGTCTTGCCACTCTGGAATGGGCCCACCAGTGCGATGCACCGGGGACCTCGGGGACTTCTCAGGTTGTCTTGCCGTCCAGCGTCTTGTCCCATTTGCCGTCTCCTGTCTGGAGCACGGCCCGCATCAAGCAGTCCCGGCGAAGTGCATCCGGTCGCCGCCGGAACGCTCTGACTTCAATGTTGCGCGCATTCCGCTCGCGCCAATCCCACTTCTGCGGAATGCGCTCATGCGGGTCGGCACTTCTGATCGTCTCAAGCGGCGATGCGGTTGGCAAGCGCGAAACATGCCGCTGCGCAGCAATGTGATGTTGTCATTGCGAGCGAAGCGAAGCAATCCACTCTTGAAATGTCAAAGAATGGATTGCTTCGTCGCAAACGCTCCTCGCAATGACGAGTGAAACTAGAATTCTTAGAAGCGGCCGGGGCGCAGTTCCAGGCTCTGGACACCGCCGGCGACGCTGAGGCCGGTCTGGCCCTGCACACTGAGCGGCTGAAGCGCGAAGGAATTCTGCGAGCCGCCGATCAGGGCGTTGCCGCCGACGCCGGCGACCACCGCGGCGCTGGCGCCGACACCGGCATAATTGCCGGAGAGGTCACCGGGACCGAACTGAACGGTCGGCGCGAACACCGCCCAGGACAACGCCGTCTCGGTGGTGATGCCGAGGTCGATGCCGACCTTGGTGATGCGCGCGGTGTACAGATCGTCCGGGCGGCCCTGCGAGCGGAACACACAGCCGAGGTTGGTGACCGAACCGACGATCATGCCGACATTCGGGCCGCCGCGGCACTCCAGCACGCCGACCTGGGTTGTGGGCTGCTGCGCATTCGCAAACGAAACGGCGGCAGCGAACACGGCGGATGCCACGGACAGAATGGTCGAGAAACGGCGCATGGACTATCTCCGGCTGAATGGCGCGAACAGAAACGATGATCTGAAAAGACCCGAAAGGTCTCCGCATCTAGTCACACCCTCCGGCAATCTTCAATCGCCGCCGGCCGATAGTCCTTAAAGAGCAACAAAAAAGGCCCGCGTGAACGGGCCTTTTCCATTGAGGTTTGTTAACCCAACACCTTAGTGGTGACGGCGATGGTGATGACGCTTCTTGCCGCGCTGGAAGGTCACCGGCTCGAGGTCGAGGCCGACCACGCCGCCGCTTACGTTCACGCCGGTCTGGCCCTGCAGGCTGAGGGGCTGAAGCGCGAACGAGTTCTGCGAACCGCCCCAGAGCAGGTTGCCGCCGCCGCCAACGCCGAACGAAACGTTGCCGCCGACGCCGCCGTAGTTGCCGGCCAGATCGCCGCGGCCGATGCGGCGGGTCGGTGCATGAACCGCCCAGGCAAGGCCGGTGTTCTCGGTGACGCCGAGGTCAACGCCGAAGCGGGTGACATGCGCCAGATAAGGCTCCGGCCGGCGGCCCTCGCTGCGGAACACGCATTCGAGCGTGGTCGCGGAGGCGACCACCATGCCGACGTTCTGGCCGCCCTGGCATTCGAGCACGCCGATCCGCACGCCCTGGGGCTGCTGCGCGTTCGCTGTGGCGAATGAGGCGACGAGAGCCACGGCAGCGGCTCCGAGAAGGGATGAAAGACGCATGGAATAAACTCCGGATTGCAGGTTTTTGATTGCGGGCGGACAAAAGGGAAGCGCCGTGTCAAAAACATGGCGCTTCTCCTATTTCCAATCAAACTGCCGTCATTATTCGGGCAGTGTGCTTTTTGAAGTGCTGCGTTACCGCAGATTGCCGCAAAACCGCTGGATGCGCTTGCAGGCTTCCTCCAGATCCGACGTCTTCGTGGCATAAGAAATGCGGAATGCCGGGCCGAGGCCGAAGGCCGATCCCTGCACCACCGCGACGCCTTCCGTTTCCAGAAGCTCGGTCACGAAATCTTCATCGGTCTCGAGCTTTTTGCCCGACGGCGCGGTCTTGCCGATCGTGCCTGCGCACGACGGATAGACATAGAACGCGCCTTCCGGACGCGGGCAGTCGATGCCAGTCGCCTGGTTCAGCATGGCAACGACAAGGTCGCGGCGCTCCTTGAACACAGCATTGTTCGCAGGGATGAAATCCTGCGGGCCGTTGAGCGCCTCGACTGCCGCCCACTGCGCGATCGACGACGGGTTCGAGGTCGACTGCGACTGGATGGTGGCCATCGCCTTGATGAGCTGCTCGGGGCCGCCCGCGTAGCCGATGCGCCAGCCGGTCATGCAATAGGCTTTCGAGACGCCGTTCACCGTCAGGGTGCGGTCGAACAGCTTCGGCTCGACCTGCGCCGGCGTGGTGAATTCAAAGTCGTCGTAGACCAGATGCTCGTACATGTCGTCGGTCATCACCCAGACATGCGGATGCTTCACCAGCACGTCGGTGAGCTTCTTCAGTTCGGCGCGCGAATAGGCCGAGCCGGTCGGGTTGGACGGCGAGCACAGGATGATCCACTTGGTCTTCGGTGTGATCGCAGCTTCCAGCGCCTCGGGCTGCAGCTTGAAGCCGAACTCGGCGGTGCAGACCACCGGCACCGGCGTGCCGCCGGCCAGCGACACCATTTCCGGATAGCTGACCCAGTATGGCGCCGGGATGATGACTTCATCGCCGGGGTTCAGCGTCGCCATCAGCGCGTTGTACAGCACCTGCTTGCCGCCGGTGCCGACGCTGATCTGGCTGCGCTTGTAGGTCAGGCCGTTCTCGCGCTGAAACTTCGCGATGATCGCGTCCTTCAGTTCGGGAATGCCGTCCACCGCGGTGTACTTGGTCTTACCGGCCTCGATGGCGTGGATCGCCGCCAGCTTGATGTTGGCAGGCGTATCGAAGTCCGGCTCACCGGCGCCAAGGCCGATGACGTTGCGGCCCGCCTCTTTGAGCTGACGTGCTTTATCCGTGACCGCGATGGTCGCGGACGGCTTCACACGGTCAAGCGCAGCGGACAGAAACGGCATCTTGTTCTCCTGAGGGATGCTGAGGGTCGCGAAGGCCCGGATTCGCGGATTTTAGCGGGCGGGGCACCCTAAAGCGGGTGACGCTGCATCGCAAGAAGGTTCCCGCAACTTGCACGAATTATTGAAAAAAGCAGGATTTTCCCGGCAGTTTGAACGTGCGATGACTTTGATATTGCACCCCAAAGTGAGTCCCGGCACCCCTTGACAGTTTCCCTTGAGAACAGCGCTCGCCTTGCCGCATTGGCTGGCACGCTTTTGCCGGATTCGGAGCCGGAAGAATCCTTCGATCGTCTCACGCGCATGGTGACTCGGCTGCTCGGTGTGCCCGTGGCGCTGGTGTCGCTGGTCGACGAACAGCGGCAGTTTTTCAAGAGCCAGCAAGGACTCGGGGGATGGGCTGCGGAAAGCCGGCAGACTCCGCTGACCCATTCATTCTGCCAATATGTCGTGATCGACGAGGCACCGCTCGTCGTCACCAACGCCGAGAACGATCCCCGCGTGTGCGATAATCTGGCGATTCCCGATCTTGGTGTGAAATCCTATCTCGGCGTGCCGCTCACGCTGCCGTCGGGCCACGTCATCGGATCGCTGTGCGCCATTGATACGAAACCACGCGAATGGTCCAACAGCGACCTTGCAACCATGGGTGAAATCGCCGCCATTGCAATGAGCGAAATCAGCCTGCGCCGTGAAATTGGCAGGCGGCGCGAGGCAGAAAACAATCAGGAACTGCTGATCGCAGAACTGCATCACCGTGTAAAGAACACGCTATCAACGGTTCAGGCGCTGATCCAGCTCAGCATCGCGTCATCGCCAGATTTGGCGAAGTTTCGCGACACCATCGGCGTGCGGATTGCCTCGCTCGCCAACACCCACACGCTTCTGGCGCACAAACGATGGGGCGCAATTTCGTTCCGTGACCTCCTCATGAGCGAACTCGCGCCCTACGCGCAGCCCGGCCGCATCGCGCTCCGAGGCCACGATTTCGATCTCGGCGCCGAGGTCGCCACGACCGTCGGCATGATGATTCACGAACTCACTACCAACGCCGCCAAGTACGGCGCGCTGTCGTCAGCGGAGGGAGAGATCACCGTCACATGGCAGACTGCCGAACGTGCGGAGCCCTGCGGCCTGGACGTCGCATTTGTCTGGCAAGAGACAAACGGCCCGCTGCTGGCCTACGAGGGTCACAAAGGCTTCGGCTCGACATTGATCGAGCGGCTGATCGACAAGCAGTTCGGGGGGAGTACCACCTTCGACTTTAGGCCGGAAGGTCTATCATTTCGCGCGACATTCACAGCGCCGATTTCACCGCAATAACTTCCGGTCGCAAAGGAGTGATAACACGCACCAAGATGTGCACGTCGGGGAGACGTGCATTTGCACTGCAATAGGGTACAATTTGCCATGCGAACTGATGGTCGCAGCCGATTTCCACTATTTCCAGATGCCGGGGCTTGCGGCATGCCGCCCTGCACCTCATTGTCTACCGGTCAATCCGCCAGCCTCTCGCGAACCCTTCGGCATGTACAAGCTCTACTCGATGCAACGCTCCGGCAACAGCTACAAGGTCCGCCTTGCGCTGGCGTTGCTGAACGCGCCGTACAAGGCGATCGAGGTGGACATCCTGCGCGGCGAAAGCCGCACGCCGGAATTTCTCGCGCGCAATCCATCAGGCCAGGTGCCGCTGCTGGAAGTCGCCGACGGACGTTATCTCGCAGAGTCGAATGCGATCCTCTGGTATGTCGCCATCGGTACATCATTGGCGCCGGAAGACCGCATCGACCGCGCGCAGGCGCTGCAGTGGATGTTCTTCGAGCAGCATGCGCTGGAGCCGAGCGTCGGCGCGGCCTATTTCTGGCTGGTGCTGGTGCGCGGCGGACGCGACCTGCAGACCCATTCGCTGGAAGACTGGATGGAGCGCGGCTACGCGGCGCTGCGGGTGATGGAAAACCATCTCAAGACCCACGACTATTTCGCGGCGGGCCACCTCACCGTCGCCGACATCGCGATGTACGGCTACACTCATGTCGCCAACCAGTGCGACTTCGACCTCACCGGGTATCCGTCGGTCCGCGCCTGGCTGAAGCGGGTCGAGAGCGAGCCGCGCTTCGTCTCGATGGCATGGAAGCCCGCCGAGGTGATGGCGCCCGGCACAGTGCCGGGAACCGAGACAGACCTTACCGCCGAAGCCTGATTCCGCCCGTTCCGAGGCCGGGATACCGGGCATAACCTGCTGATTTTTCTCAGGTTGCCTCGGTTTAGCCATGTTTGGCGGGGCCGTGCCGCAATGTTGACAGCGATTCCTGAGATTTTGTGACGGGGTGATTCGCTGCCTGTTTTGAGGATTCACGACCATGCTCCGGTCGCCGGTTTCAGGAATTGGTTTCGGACTGCGGTCTGCGCGCTTTGCGCCTGCCCGATTGTCGAACGCGCTCGCCGCCTCGCTCGCGGTGGCCTCGCTGTCGGTCTGCCTGCTCGTGACCGTCACGGTGCTGTCGATCAAGGTCGTGGCCGCCATGCCGATTTCCGGCTGACCCCCAAACTCCCTTTGCATCAGAACATTTTCTTCGATCGCACGGAGGCGCGCGATGGAGACACCGATGAAAACGCCGCTTGTCATGGTTTCAGCGACACTGACCGTCGCGATCATCCTTGTCGCGGGATTTCTGATCGCCACGCAGGCGCGCGGCCAGACCGCCGAGCCGCCGCGCGTGCGCTGTGTGGCGACGAAAACCATGACCGTCTGCGAGACGGGTCACGACCATTTGTGGAAAATGAAGAACGCGCCAGCGGCGATAAACGCAAAGCCGATCGCGTGATTCCAGCCCAGCGGCTCCTTCAGGTACAGCACCGAAAACCCGGCGAACACCACCAGCGTGATGACTTCCTGCATCGTCTTGAGCTGCGCGGCTGAATAGACCGCGCTGCCCCAGCGGTTGGCCGGCACCGCGAGCCAGTATTCAAAGAATGCGATGCCCCAGCTCACCATGATGACCAATGGCAGCGCGTGATCCTTGAACTTCAGGTGCCCGTACCAGGCGAAGGTCATGAAGACGTTGGAAAGCAGCAACATCAGGATCGGCAAGAGAAACGGCGACACCGTCGTGGGCATGGAAGTCCTTTCGGCAGATTATCTGGCAAGTCAGGGCTGAACCGCAGGCATGATGGGACCTGCAGGCAAGGGTGAATCTGAAAGCGTTTCCGGCATCCATATGTAGAACAGGATCAGGGCGCTTCCGGCAACAGCGGCGAGACAATAGAATGCCGCACTGTATCCGGCGGCCACGATGATCGCCCCGGCGACCGCCGTGCTCAGTGCTCCGCCGAGCCCCGCCGCCGTGGCAATCGCGCCCTGGCTGACATTGAAATGGCCAGTGCCCCTTGTCAGATCGGCCACCACCAGTGGAAACAGCGCGCCGTAGATTCCCGCTCCGATTCCGTCGAGCAGTTGCACGCCGACCAGCCACCATGGATTGTCGGAGAGCGGATACATCGCCCCGCGAAACGCCAGCACCGCCAGCGCCACGGCGAAGATCGGCTTTCGTCCCCATAGATCGGCTTTTTGTCCGACAATCACGGCCACCGGCACCATCACGAGTTGCGCGGCCACGATGCACGCGGACATCAGCGTGGTTGCAAGCGCGGGATTGGCCAGCGCGAGTTTCTGCCCGACCAGCGGCAACATGGCCGCGTTGGAAAAATGAAACAGTACGGTGACCGCCGCAAAGACCAGAAGCGGACGGCAGGTGAGCAGGACCCGAAAGCCGGACGGCTTTTTCTGTCCAACCGCTTCCTCGCTGCCGTCGAGGCCGCGCGCCAGCGCATCATCGATACTCGCCGCCGGGATCGACAGGGTTGCCATAACGCTGGCGACGGCCATCGCCGCCAGCAACCAGAACACCACAACAGGTCCGTAAAAATAGGCGAGACCGCCCGCGAGGACGGCCGACACCGCGTTTCCCGCATGATTGAACGCCTCGTTGCGCCCGATCCGCGCGGCGAAAGCCCTCGGCCCGACAATACCCAGTGTGATGGCGGCGATGGCCGGCGCGAAGATCGCGGCCGCGGTCCCGGCAAAAGCCTGAGTGGCGGCCACCAGCCAGAATTGCGGCACCAGCGGCAGGACTAGGCAGGCCACGGTCACCGCAATCGCGGCAGCCACCACCAGCGCCCGTTTCGCCTTACTGGCGTCTATCAGCGCGCCCGCCGGTGTTTGCGCGGCGATGCCCGCCAGCGCGGCCACGGACATGACGATACCGATGCTCGCTTCATTCCACTTCTGCTCGGTCAAAAGGTAGATCGCCAGATATGGCCCCAACCCGTCGCGGACATCGGCCAGAAAGAAATTCAGGGCATCCAGAGGCCGCTGGGCTTGCGTGGCAGCGATCGTGGACACTTGATTTCGTTCCTTGTCGGGACCCTCGAAAATGCGCGGACCCGGGAAAAGTTCCGCCCCCTGTGGACAACCGCCCGCTGTCACATGTCTGTTGTCGTCGTCCCCTAGCGTCCAATCGCACGATCCGCCCCCCGTCACGGATCGCGCGTTCGGGCGGTCCCCGGCTGCGTAAATCCCCTCTGCGCTGAATCCAGCCGGGGCCGCATTTTTTGACCGAAGCCGCTGCTGTTCCAATCCGCGTTATCGCTTTCGATCAATGCCCTGTATCCGCTATAACCGGCCTCAAGCGTTGACCGTCTCTTCGATCCCGGCACAGGTTTCATGATCCGCTGTTTCTATGTGGCCATCGTCATGGCCGTCGTCGCTCTCATTTTGCTGCCGTTCCAGCTTGCCGGCATCCTGCTCAACAACCGCCTGCAGCGCATCGTCCCGAACCTGTTTCATCGCACGGCCTGCGCCGTGATCGGCATCCGCATCAATCAGGCCGGCGAGCGCACGCGCGAAAGCCCGGTGCTGATCCTCTCCAACCACGCCTCGTGGCTCGACATCATCGTGCTCGGCGCCATCGCGCCGGTGGTGTTCGTCGCCAAGTCCGAAGTCGCGAACTGGCCGCTGTTCGGCCAACTGGCCAAACTCCAGCGCACCGTGTTTGTCGAGCGCGAGCGCCGCCATAAGACCGGCGATGCCGCCCGGGCCATGAGCGAGCGGCTGATCGGCGGCGATGCCGTCGTTCTCTTTCCCGAAGGCACTTCCAGCGACGGCATCCGCATCCTGCCATTTCGTTCGGCGCTGATCGGCGCGGTGCATCACGCCATCGGCGATTCCACTCATCACGATCGCGTCACTGTGCAGCCGGTGTCGCTGGCCTATGTCCGCTTCGGCGGCGTTCCGGTCGGCCGGGCGCTGCGCGAGAAAGTGGCTTGGTACGGCGATGTCGATTTGGTGCCGCATCTGCTCGGCGTGTTCGCGTCGGGCGCGGTCGATGTCACGGTGAGCTGGGGCGCGCCGGTGAGCTACGGCATGGACGCCAACCGCAAGGAGATCGCGCGGGAGGCCGAAAACGCGGTGCGGCGCATGACGGCGCACGCTTTGCGCTCGCCTGCGGCGCAGCCGTCAGGTAGTGAGGACGTGGCGGCAGGTGCCGTCCCGGTCTTTGAACAAACCTGACGGATCAAGAATCATGGACATCAGAAATCTGGGCGGCTCCGGCCTGCGCGTGTCCGCGGTCGGCCTCGGCTGCAACAATTTCGGCCAGCGCACCGACCTCGAAACATCGCGCAAGGTGATCCACAAGGCGATCGACATTGGCATCACGCTGTTCGACACCGCCGACATCTATGCCGGACGCGGCGGCTCGGAGACCGTTCTTGGCGAAGTGCTCGGCAATCGCCGCAAGGACATCGTGCTCGCCACCAAGTATTCCAAGCCGATGAGTGACGACGGCACGAAACAGGGCGCATCGCGGCGCTACATCATGAGCGCTGTGGAGGACAGCTTGCGCCGCCTCAAGACAGATTACATCGACCTTTACCAGCAGCACGATTTCGATCCGCTGACCCCGATTGAAGAAACGCTGCGCGCGCTGGAAGACCTGATCCGTCAGGGCAAGGTGCGTTACATCGGCTGCTCGAATTTCCCGGCCTGGCGCGTCGCCGAGGCGCAATTCACCGCGCGCGGCATCAACACCCACGCCTTCGTGTCGTGCCAGGACGAATACAGCCTGATCGTGCGCGACATCGAAAAGGATCTGCTGCCAGCGGCGCAGGCCTACAATCTCGGGCTGCTGCCGTTCTTTCCGCTCGCCAGCGGCCTACTGACAGGGAAGTACAAGCGCGGCGAACCCGCGCCCGCCGATACCCGTTTCGCCAAGATGAAGTATCTCAGCGACCGCTACATGACCGACCGGAATTTCGGCATCGTGGCGAAGCTGCAGGAGTTCGCCAGCGCCCACGGCAGGACCATGCTGGAACTGGCGTTCTCATGGCTTGCGGCGCGGCCGCAGGTCTCGAGCGTGATCGCCGGCGCCACGCGCGTCGAGCAGATCGAGCAGAATGTCAAAGCCATCGGCTGGAAGCTGACAGCGGAGGACATGGCGGAGATTGATCAGATCACGAAGGGTTGAGATGTCACTCACTCTCGTCATTGCGAGCGAAGCGAAGCAATCCACTCTTCGAGAGAAAAGCTGGATTGCTTCGTCGCTACGCTCCTCGCAATGACGAAGCCAACTGCTACACCACCAACCCCTGCACCGCCTTCGCGGAGCTGCTGTCCGGAAACACCGTGTCCGCCAGCACGCGCTCGCCGAGGCCGAGATGATCGCGCAGCACGCCCTTGATGACACCGCGCAGATCGGTGGTCGGCTTCAGGTCGCGGCCTTCATAGAGGCTTGCAGCCTTCAGTCCGGGCCAGTCCGAAATCACGCGCCCGCCATTGACCGCGCCGCCCGCGAGCAGCGCGATGGTGCCGGTGCCATGATCGGTGCCGTCGGTGCCGTTGATGCGCGCAGTGCGGCCGAATTCAGTGGCGACCACAATCACGGTGTCGCGCCAGCGTTCGCCGAGGCCGCTCTCGAATTCCGCCAGCGCACCATCGAGACCACCCAGCAATTGCGCGAGACGCCCGACGGGGCCACCCTCGTTCGCATGGGTGTCCCAGCCGTCGAAGGCCAGCGCCGCGAGGCGCGGGCCGTCATCCGCCGCCATCAATCGTGCCGCGCCCTTGGCCGCGAGTTTCATTCCGGCTGCGCCATTCATGCCGGGCTTCGGCTTCATGCTCTCGTCGCGCGCCGCGATCCTGTCGATCTGCAAGCCCTGCGACAGCGCCGCCGCCAGCGCGGGATCGCGATGGGAGTAGAGATTCATCAGGCGCAACGCGGTGTCGTCGGCGGCCTGCGGGATATAGGGCGGCACCCAGCCGACCGTCGGCGCGGCGCCGCGCAGCACCAGCGGCGTGGTCGGGCCGACCGCGAGCCCGCTCATGACGCGCTCGCCACGCGGCAGCGCTTCCAGTGCGCGGTTGAGCCAGCCGCTTTGCACGCGCCCGGGCCCGGCAAAGCCGCTTTCCAGCACATCCTGCCCGTCAAAATGCGACCGCTCGCGATACGACGTCGCCACCGCATGAACCACGGCGGCCTTCCTGTCCTTGTACATCCGCGCGAACTCCGGCATCGCCGGATGCAGAGCGAAGAAGGAATCGAGCGCGATGGCCGCATGCGGACCTTCGCGCGACAGTGCGATCGACCCATGCAGCGCGGCGTAGTCCGGATCGCCCACCGGCGCGACGGTGGCGAGGCCATCCAGCGCACCGCGCAGGATGATGGTGACGAAGCGTGGATCGCGGCCATCCTTCGCGCGCGCGAATTTCGGCAGGTAAGCCCAGGCCGCGAAGGCCGCCGATCCCATGAGCAGGGAGCGGCGCGTGATCCCGCGCCCAGCGTGGCTTTCGCAACAGTCGGATGACAGGCCGGACATGCTCATCTCCTCTGAAACTCGGGCGACATCAGCAATAGCGCAAGGGCCTGCTGTTTCGATTCCGCCCGTTCGATGGTCTGCCGCGTTTCGCCGGAAGCGGCCTCGCCCGCCACCACATCGAGCAGCGCACGCGGATCGACACTGTCGCCGATACGCGAGGAAATCTGCGAGGCGATATCGAGACGCAGCTTGATGCCTTCGGGCGCGGCCCATGCGGCATTGGTGTCGGCGAAACCATTGGGACCGGCGGGCGTCCAGAGCGGCTGGCCGAGCACGTTCAGGCCGCCGAGATAACGCTGCGGGTCTTCGGGAATGCGGCCCATCATGCGGCCCGAGGCCACCAGGTATTCGTATGGCATCCGGATCTTGGTCATCGGCGCGCGCCATGCCTCATCCGCATCCACCAGCGCCAGCGTCATCGCGCGCAGGTCGCCGCCGGTCTTCCTGAAGGTGGCCTCCAGCTTCGCCACCAGCGCGGGCGGCGGATCGTCGGCAATGAAGTGGCGCACGAAC
The DNA here is from genome assembly GCF_000336555.1 of Afipia clevelandensis ATCC 49720. Lineage (GTDB taxonomy): Bacteria > Pseudomonadota > Alphaproteobacteria > Rhizobiales > Xanthobacteraceae > Afipia > Afipia clevelandensis. Next base: position 2,408,456 of record NZ_KB375281.1, read on the forward strand.
TTCGTGGCGATGAACTTCGCCGTCGAAGGATGGCGCGCGATATCGGCCAGCGCGGCCTCTCCCTGCGCGACGCCGGTGTCCTCATAGACCTTGCCGAGCAGTTTCTGCGGCCCCGGCTCATGGGCGTTCGGAAAAAAGACAAAGGTGCCGGGCGGCGCGAGCCGTCCGTCGCGCCCGGCGAAGGTCCAGCCGGTGATGATGCGCGCCAGCGATGTCACATCGGCCTGCGTGTAGCCGCCGTTCACGCCGAGGGTGTGCAACTCCATGATCTCGCGGGCGAGATTTTCATTCAGGCCGCGCTTGCGATTCTGTCCGGCGCGTGACTGCGGACCGAACGAGCGCTGGTTGTCGAGAAAGAACAACATCGCCGGGTGCTGCTCCACCGCACGCAGCATGTCGCCGAACTGACCGAGCACATGCGGCCGGATCGCTTCACGCTCGAACGCGCCGGACCAGATTCGCGCCAGCGCGCCCTTGCTGGCCGAGGTACAGAAATGATTGGACCAGAACACCACCAGCCGCTCGACAAAACCGCACTCCGCGATGGTGGCGCGCTGCAGCCGCGCCAGCGCCTCGGCGCGAAAGGTTTTCTGGATTACGTTGAGCGGCTTCGGCGGCTCCTTCGGCTGCGCTGTTTTCGGTAGCATCGCCTCGGTCTTGCTGTCGCCCTGCATCGTCTCGCGCATCGCCGTCATCTCGGCGGGCTTGTCCGCCGCGGATGACATGGCCGCATCCGTTTTCGCGGCCTCGCGCTGCTGCTTCACGTCCTTCTGATAATCGAACACCATCTGCGCCAGCGCGGGCGACGGCAGCAAACCCGGCGCATCGAGCAGCGCCGCGTTGGGCCGCCCCAGTTCCGCCCTCACAAAGCCGCGCGGATCGGACGCCGCGCTGGACAGGTCGCCGGCCGCGCCGCCGCGCGCACCCAATCCGAACCGGTTGAGTGCGACCAGAGCGCCTTGCGGGTCACGCGCCATTGCTGGAACTCACGATTGATCTCAAAGGCCGGTTGGCCGAATATGTTTGCGAGTATGCGTCATCGGCGCATGAACGTCACATGAAGGATTTGGCGGCGTTGTGAACGAGATCGTGACCAGACCACTCGCGAATGCCGCCGGGCAGCGGACGCTGAGTTGCGCGCGGTGCGGAACAGCGTTCACCTGCAACCTGTCCGGTTCCTGCTGGTGCTCGGACGAGACGGCGAAACTGCCGCTGCCTGCGGAGGGCGAGGACTGCCTGTGTCAGGCGTGCCTGCGGGCGGCGGCGGCGCGGACGATTTCTCCGCCCTAGCAACGTCATTGCGAACGAAGCGAAGCAATCCAGCTTTGCTCACATGGATTGCTTCGTCGCTTGCGCTCCTCGCAATGAAGGCACGCTAACCACTACACCGCATATCCCGGCGACTTGCGCGCCATGCTGCCGAATGCATCCAGCAGTTTCTCGCGCCAGGCGTAAACCGGATCGTCTTCCGTCAACAGCTTGAACGCACTGGTCGCACGCGCCCACTGGAACGGGCCGAATACGATGTAGTCAGCGTAGTTCGGCGACGCGCCGCCGATAAAGGGTTGCGTCTTGAGCGTGAGCCGCATCGGGTTCAGCGCGTTGCGAAAACCTTCCACCGCCTGATCGCGATTGGCCGCCGCGTCTTCCAGCGTTTTGCCGAGGCGCGCTTCGCGGGTCTTGCGGAAGTAATCCTGATCGACAGGACGCAGCAGGCCGTGAATATCCGCCGCGATCATCGGAAAGATTCCGCCGAGGACGACGGTGTCGCCCCACCAGTTCAGCATCCGCCCCATGGCGCGGCCGCCCTCGCCGCCGAACAGCGACGGGCGATCCGGATAGGTGTCTTCGAGATAGTTCGCGATCGCCCACGAATCCGCGACGGCGGTCTCGCCGTCGAGCAACACCGGCACCTTGTCCGACTGATGCGGCGCGATGGCCTCTTTTTCGGTGAAGCGCCAGGGAATCGTTTCGGCCTTGATCTCCTTGTGCGCTAGCGCCATGCGCGTGCGCCAGCAATACGGGCTGAACACACGCTCGGTTTCGGTGCCGCAGAGTTCAAACAGTTTGCGCGCTACAGCCATTGCCTCAACCTCTCACGACCGAAGCGGTCTGCCCGAACAGAACCTTCTTCTGCTCGTCAGTGAATGTCTTGCCGAGACTTGAATTCACCGTCGGCCCGACCGCATAGGCGCGCACGGTCGCCGGTTTCGCCTTGATGGTCTCAAACCAGCGCTTGAGATGCGGGAAGTCTTCCAGCTTCTGGCCCTGCCGTTCATAGGGCACGATCCACGGATACGCCGCCATGTCGGCAATGGAGTAATCGCCTGCGACATAGTCGCGATCGGCAAGGCGGCGGTTGAGCACGCCGTAAAGCCGGTTGGTCTCGTTGACATAGCGGTCGATGGCATAGGGAATTTTTTCGGGCGCATAGTTGCTGAAGTGATGGTTCTGCCCGGCCATCGGGCCGAGGCCGCCCATCTGCCACATCAGCCACTGGATCACATCGAAGCGCTTGCGCAGATCGGACGGCAAAAACTTGCCGGTCTTTTCGGCGAGATAGATCAGGATCGCGCCGGATTCGAAAATCTTCACCGGAGCGCCACCGTCCGCAGGCGCATGGTCGATCATCGCCGGCATGCGATTGTTCGGCGAGAACGCCAGAAAGTCGGGCTTGAACTGATCGCCGGTGCCGATGTTCACCGGGTGAATCGTGTACGGAAGGCCGGCTTCTTCGAGAAACATCGTGATCTTGTGGCCGTTCGGCGTCGGCCAGTAATAGAGGTCGATCATCTTTTTTCCTTGGCTTGATCCGCGGGGCTTAAGGCCCGGCGATGCGCGCGGCAAAGTCAATGCGATTGCATGAAACTCGCCCAAGGGGCCGGTGTCAAGCGCGCCCGCCCCTGCTGCGCGGCTTTCGCGCGGCCGGTTCGGTCACAAAAAAATGACGGCGCCACGCAGAGGAGACACGCGGCGCCGTCATCACCTTACGACCGGGAGAGCGCCCGGGTCGAAGGCATCACATCCCGAGAATCGCGATGTCCTTCACCGTGCCGCTGACGCCGGAGATCTTCGCGGCTTCCGTCGCCTTGCCGGTGGCCAGATCGACGCTGTAGAGCGTGTCGCCGGCCATCATCCAGGCTTCATTCTTGCCGTTGCCATCCGACCAGATGTCGAATGCCGCGGTCGTGGGCTTGATGCCGAGCTTGCCGACCGCGCCGAGCACGCCGTCATTTGGCGGCGCCTGCTTGATCAAGCCGCCGATCGTCGCGTCGATATTGTAAAGCGCGGTTTCCTTGGTGCCCTTCACCGAGTTGGTGTAGGCGCCGGCCACGATGTTCGGCTTCTCGCCCTTGTGCATGTCGGCGTCGGCATATTTGTGATCGCCATCCTTGGTGACCTTTCCGTCATCGACATTGGCGCGCAAGTTCATGCCGTCCGCGCCCATGACCCGCAGACGATCCGCCACGGGATTGAAATCCACCGTTACCGCAACGCCCTTGGCGATCATGGTGTCGAGCTTCGATTTCATTGTGGCCTTTCCGTCCTTGGCGATGGTCACCACGGTGCCGTCGTCGACCAGTCCGTACAGCATGCCGTCGGCAGGACGCACATCAATCCCGACCAGCGCACCGGAAATGCCGGTGACCTTTACGGAACCGATCGCCTTCTTCTGGGCGGTGTCGACCGTCGCGATCGTATCATTGCCGACAAGAGCCGCGACCTGGGCCGCATTGGCTGCGGCAGACGTCATCAAAAGTGCGGCGGACGCGGCCAAAACAGAACGAATCTTCATAGAGAGCTCCTGTGTTTCGACGGTCCCTCCGGACAAGGTGCGGGGACCGATACAGGCGATACCGGCGGCAACGACCAACGGATGCACGCCTTCCCAAAATTTTTTTGGCGCGCGTGCATCCAAATGCCGCACCGACGAAGTATAAAGGCCATGCAAACTCCGCTGGATGACCGACGCCTTGGACGCCCGCACACAAAGTTCCCTGCTGGATCACGCGCGCAACGCTCAACTTGCGGCTGCGCTGGCGCGATGCGCCGTGGGTGACCGCAGCGCGCTCCAGATGATCTACGACAGCGAGTCCGCGCGCATGATTGGCGTCACCCGCCGCATCCTGATCCGCCAGGATCTGGCTGAGGAAGCGGTGCACGACGCATTTGTGCGGATCTGGCAGGGCGCAGCGGGATTCGACCCCCAGCGCGGCAGCGCGATTGGCTGGCTTTATGCCATCGTTCGCAACCGCGCACTCAGCATCTATCGCAGCGAACACCGTTACGACCCGGCCGACGAGATTCACGAGATCACGGCCGACGATGCCATGTCGCGGCTGCCCGAAACGAGCGCCCTTCGCCGCTGCCTCGAAGCGATCGAGCGCCCGCGCCGAGACGTCGTGGTGCTTGCCTATGCACACGGCATGAGTCATGGCGAACTCGCCGGGCGCCTCAAGGTGCCACTTGGCACGGTCAAGAGCTGGGTGCGCCGCAGCCTGATCTCGCTTCAGGAGTGCATGGGATGAGCATGCAGGACGAGCGCGACGATATGGCCGCCGACTACGTCATGGGTCTGCTCGGCGACGCGGACGCAGCGGCTGCGGAAAATCGCATGCAGACCGACGCGGTGTTTGCGCGCGCGGTCAATGCATGGCGCGAACGGCTTGCGGATTTCGACGCCTCCGCCGAACCGGTCAAGCCCGGACCTGACCTGTGGAAGCGCATCGCAGAAACCACGGGAAAGGAATCCGTCAGCGCACTTCCCGGCATACGCAACGCGATGATCGGCGCGACGATATGGAACGACCTGAAGTTCTGGCGAACGGCCGGGCTCGCCAGCGGCCTTGCGGCACTGTTCTTCGCCGTGATCGCCATCGGCGCAATCTCGACCTCCAAAGAATTGCGCCGCGATCTGGTCGCACTGGCACAGAGCAAGCCGGTCTATGTCGCGATTCTCGTCAACGACAACACGAGGGAAGCGGGCGCCGTGGTCAATGCGTTCGCGAACGGCCGCGTCGAGTTGATCCCGCTGAGGGCAATCGACGTGCCGCCCGGCCGCGCATTGCAGGTCTGGACCTTGTGGGACCGCGCCATCGGCCCCAAGTCGATCGGCCTGACAAACCGGTCGCGCACGCTGCAGCTCGATCTCAGCGCACTTCCGGAAACAGCGGCCGATCAGTTGTTCGAGATCACGCTCGAACCGGAGGGCGGATCGCCGATCGGCAGGCCGACAGGCCCGATCCTGTTCAAAGGGAACGCAGCCCGCACGCTGTAACCTTATTCCACCGCCTTCTTCGGCTCCACGATTTCAAATCCGGTCGAGAACTCATCGAGCAGGCCGAACAGCTCGCGCAGCTTGAACGGATTGCCGCCCACCGACACGTCGCCGGTCAATACGCTGCCGAGGAAGGTCCGCTGCTTGAGTGTGATGGCGTCGAGCGCGGCGCGCGTCAGGGTCACGCTGGCGTCGGCGTTGTCGGAGAGCTTGCCCGCGGTGTGGGTGAGCGCGGAGTTCTCCAGATTCATCACATAGGTCTGGTTGAGATCGGTGAAGGTCCAGTTGATGACGATTTTCTTGCCTTCAGCCTTCGCCGCGTTCAACCGCACACCGAGGAAATCGAACGCAAGATCAATCGAAATGCCCTTCAGCAGTTCGGCATTCACCAGCGCGGGCGGCTGCGGGCCGACGCCCTTGCGCAATTCCAGCGCGCCGAGCAGGTAGGCGTTGCGCCAGGTTGCGGTCTCGCTCTGATAGCCGAGCTGTTCGAGCGCATCCGCGCCAAGCTCGCGCGCCTCCCTGTTGGCCGGATCGGCGAACACCAACTTGCTCATCACGCTGGCGACCCAGCGATACTGTCCGGCCTTGTAATCCTCGCGCGCGCGTTTGATAGCCGCCTCCGCGCCGCCCATATATTCCACCTGCTTCTTCGCTTCTTCGGCGCGCGGCAGCGGATTGAGGTCGGCGGGATTGGCGTTGTACCAGCCGAGATAGAACTGATAGACCGCCTTGGCGTTGTGACTGAGCGAGCCGTAATAGCCGCGCGAGGCCCAGTCGTTCGCCAGCGACGGCGGCAGCTTCAACTGTTCGGCAATCTCGGTCGGCGTCAGGCCGTGGTTGAGCAGGCGCACGGTCTGGTCGTGGATGAACTTGTAGAGATCGCGCTGCTTGCCCAGATAGGCGACGATGCGCTCGTTGCCCCACATCGGCCAGTGATGCTGCGCGATCACCGCGTCCGTCTTGTCGCCATAGCGCGCGATGGCCTCGCTGATATAGCGCGACCACAACCGGCCATCGCGGATTTCCGCGCCGCGGAGCGTGTAGAGATTGTGCATGTTATGGGTGGCGTCTTCCGCCATGTTCAGCAGCCTGAACTGGGGGAAGTACATGATCATCTCGCTGGGCGCCTCCGAACCGGGCACCAGATGAAACTCGATCTCCACGCCGTCGATCTTACGGGTTTCGTAGGATTGCTTGATCACATCGTTCGGCGGGATCAGCGAAATCGACCCCATGGCGAGCGCCTTGCCGAGACCGGTGTCGATCTGCGCGCGGTCGCCCACCGGCAATGCGCTGCCGAACTGGTATTGCGCGCGGCGTGACATCGCATTGCCCGCGATGACGTTCTCCGCCACCGCATGTTCCATGAAGCCGTCCGGCGCGATCACCTTGACCTTGCCCGACTTGGCGTCGTCCTCGGTGATGACGCCCTTGGCGCCGCCGAAGTGATCGGCATGGCTGTGGCTGTAGATCACCGCCGCCACCGGCTTGGCGGGCCGGTTCTTCAGGTAGAGATCGAGCGCAGCCCTAGCGGTCTCGTTCGACAGCAGCGGGTCGATCAGGATCAGGCCGGTATCGCCCTCGATGATGGTGAGATTGGCAAGGTCGATCCCGCGCACCTGATAGACCCGCTCCGTCACCTTGAAGAGACCGTTGATGGCGTTGAGCTGCGCCTGCCGCCACAGGCTGGGATTGACCGTGGCCGGGACCTGATCGCTTTTGAGGAAATCGTACTGTTTGGTGTTGAAGGCCGGCTTGCCGGTAGGCCCGGGAACGATGCCGTCCGGCAATGTCGCGATGAAGCCGCGCCGCGCATCCTCGAAATCGGCCCGGTCATTGAACGGCAGCGTCTTGAGAAAGGCGTCATTGACCGCACGGCTGGCAGGTTCAGCATCCTTCGACTGGGCGAAGGATGGCGTTAGCGGCGCGACGGCAAACAGAGCTACGGCCAGCAATCTGGCGGTGCATGTATACGGCATGAGACCTCCCCGGACTTGTCGCGCGGCTTTCGGCATGCACCGCACGTTGGTTCCAGCCTAGCAGGACATCTGCACAGGTTTCATCGCAAACTTCGCCCCTCCCGCCGAAGAAATCGCCCTTTTCTCTCCACGCTTCGCGCCCCATATTCCGCCCATGGCGAAGAACCCCGATTCCGCGAAGAAGCCTCCGAAAACCCCGAAATCGAAAGCGCATCGTCCCGATGTGCAGCCGATCGGCCCTGCGCTGGCGGAGCTGTTGAACCCGGCGATCAACCGCGGCGATGCGGGCATGGGCTCGGGCACCGGCCTGCAGCCGCCACCGGACAATTCAAAGGACCGGCGCTCGGGCGGCGAGGCCGCAATCCACCGCGCCCGGAAATCGACGCCGAAGGATTTTGTGCAAGGCGAGCCGCGCCCGACCCCGCTGCAACCGGCCCCGCAGCCTCCCGGCGCGAGAATCCAGACGTCGGGCGGTTTCGAGGAAGCCCCGCAGGCCAACTACGGCACCAGCGCGCCGATCCCGACCCTCGATCCCGAACTGGCAAAGCAGCTCGGCTACGATGTCGAAGATGACGACTCGTTCCGCCCCGCCCGCAACAAGATGGAAAGCCTCGGCGTCAAGGCGACCGCCGATGCACTGGAAAATCTCATTCGCGACGGGCGGCCCGAATTCCGTAAGGATGACGGCTCGCTGAAGGTCTGGACGCCGCATCGCCCGCCCCGCCCGGAGAAGTCCGAAGGCGGCGTGCGCTTTGAACTGAAATCCGACTATCAGCCGAAGGGCGACCAGCCCACCGCGATCAGGGAACTGGTCGAAGGCATCCAGCGCAACGACCGCACGCAGGTGCTGCTCGGCGTCACCGGCTCGGGCAAGACCTACACCATGGCGCAGGTGATCGAGGCTACGCAGCGCCCGGCGATCATCCTCGCGCCCAACAAAACGCTGGCGGCGCAGCTTTACGGCGAATTCAAGAGCTTCTTCCCCGACAACGCGGTCGAGTATTTCGTTTCGTATTACGACTACTACCAGCCCGAAGCCTATGTGCCGCGCACCGATACCTATATCGAGAAGGATTCCTCGATCAATGAGCAGATCGACCGGATGCGCCACTCCGCGACGCGCGCGCTGCTGGAGCGCGACGACGTTATCATCGTGGCGTCGGTGTCATGCATCTACGGTATCGGCTCGGTCGAGACCTACACCGCGATGACCTTCGCGATGAAGAAGGGCGAGCGCGTCGACCAGCGCCAGCTCATCGCCGATCTCGTCGCGCTGCAATACAAGCGCACGTCGGCGGATTTCACCCGCGGCACCTTCCGCGTGCGCGGCGACACTATCGACATCTTCCCGGCGCACTATGAAGACCGTTCGTGGCGCGTGAACATGTTCGGCGACACCATCGAAAGCATCGAGGAGTTCGATCCGCTCACCGGGCACAAGCAGGACGAGCTTGAGTTCATCAAGATCTACGCCAACTCGCATTATGTGACACCGCGCCCGACGCTGATTCAGGCGATGAAGAGCATCAAGGCCGAATTGAAATGGCGGCTCGATCAGTTGAACGCGCAGGGCCGCCTGCTTGAGGCGCAACGCCTCGAGCAGCGCACCACATTCGATCTGGAAATGATGGAGGCGACGGGCAGCTGCGCCGGCATCGAGAATTATTCGCGCTATCTGACCGGCCGCAAGCCGGGCGAGCCGCCGCCGACATTATTCGAGTATGTGCCGGACAACGCGCTGGTGTTCGCCGACGAAAGCCACGTCACCATTCCACAGATCGGCGCGATGTTCAAAGGCGACTTCCGCCGCAAGGCGACACTTGCGGAATATGGCTTCCGCCTGCCCTCTTGCATGGACAACCGCCCGCTGCGCTTTGAAGAGTGGGACATGATGCGCCCGCAATCGGTCGCCGTGTCGGCGACGCCGGGCGCCTGGGAACTGAACGAGAGCGGCGGCGTGTTCGTGGAGCAGGTCATTCGACCGACCGGACTGATCGACCCGCCGGTCAACATCCGCCCCGCCCGCACCCAGGTGGACGATCTGGTCGGCGAAGTGCGCGAGACCGCGCGCAACGGTTATCGCTCGCTGATCACAGTGCTGACCAAGCGCATGGCTGAAGACCTCACCGAATATCTGCATGAGCAGGGTATTCGTGTCAGGTACATGCACAGCGACATCGACACCATCGAGCGCATCGAGATCATCCGCGACCTGCGCCTCGGTGCCTTCGATGCGCTGGTGGGCATCAATCTGCTGCGCGAAGGCCTCGACATTCCGGAATGCGCGCTGGTCGCGATCCTCGATGCCGACAAGGAAGGCTTCCTGCGCTCGGAGACGTCACTGATCCAGACCATCGGCCGCGCCGCACGTAACGTCGACGGCAAGGTGATCCTGTACGCAGACCAGATCACCGGCTCGATGGAGCGCGCCATCGCCGAGACCGACCGTCGCCGCGAAAAGCAGGTCGAATACAACACAGCCCACGGCATCACGCCGGAGAGCATCAAGCGCGACATCGGCGACATTCTCGGCAGCGTTTACGAGCGCGATCATGTGCTGGTGGAAATCGGCGACGGCGGCATGGCCGACGACGCGGTCGCGATCGGTCACAACTTCGAGGCGGTGCTGGCCGATCTCGAAACCCGGATGCGCGAGGCCGCGGCCGATCTCAATTTCGAGGAAGCCGCGCGCCTGCGTGACGAGGTCAAGCGTCTCCGCGCCACTGAGCTCGCTGTGGTGGACGATCCGACCATCAAGCAGCGCGGCGTGCAGGCGAAGGCAGGCGCTTACGCCGGCAAGAAGAAGTACGGCGATGCCGCCAATCTTCCGGCGCAGCTTGATCGCGCGGCCGCAAAGATGAAATCGCGCGCGCGCAAGCCGACGCTGGATGAGATGGGACCGGGCACCGAGAGCAAGATCTTCCAGCCGACCAACTCGCGCCAGTCCGGCCCCGAATTCGGCGGTCGTCCAACGGGGTCACCCGGCCGCTCCACCGGCGGTGCGCCCGGCAAGCGCGGCGGATGGAAGAAGAGGTAGGCGTCTATTTGCCATCCCCCCTCGCCCCCTGCTAGGTCATCGTCAGATTTCCGAATGCGACTATCTGAGTAAGACCTAGGGGACCGACCACATGGCCGACGCCGATCTGGATGCGATCATCCGGCAGCTTGCAAAGCAGCAGCACAAGACTCTCACCGCCGCCGTGAAGAAGCAGCGGGATCGTTACGCTGCGCTTGCCGCGAAGGCGAAGGACGCGCAGGGCAAGCAACTCAACAAGCAGCTTGCCAGGGATGTGCTGGAGATCGGCACCGCCACCGTGAAGCGGCTGCAGATGTCCGCCGACAACGCGGCCTACAGTCACGCCCGCGCGATGCGCCAGGCCACCGACGCGGCCAAGGAGGCTGCGAAGAAGATTGCGGCGGCCGCGAAAGCCGGCAAGCCGAAGGCGCCAAAGAAGGCTACGAAGAAAACGCCGGCGAAATCCTGAGCCGAAAGGAAGTCCAGCGCGCGGAAAGTCTTGCAATCACCGAAGCTGATGCGCTGCAGTCGGGGTCATCCGCTCGTCATGCGCGGCCCTGTGCCCCGTTTCGTCATTGTGAGCGAAGCGAAGCAATCCATTCTTGAAAAGTCAGGAAAGAGCTGGATTGCTTCGTCGCTTCGCTCCTCGCAATGACGACCTTAACCAGCGAAGCCGGCGCAACGTCGACACATCGGGACTCATCACAAATCCCGCCGCCGACGTTGTCCGTCGCCACGTTTTTTAGCCCAGCTTTCAATTCGTGCCGCGTCATCGCGGCGTTCTCCGAGAAAACTCGGTGCGCCGGAGCAGGACGTCTTGCAGCGATCATGCTGTCTCTGATCAAGGACAGCGTCCCATCGTCCCGTCGGGTGCGGACAACATACTAGCACCGGACATTCATCTGTCCATGCGGAACAGCGCTTGCGCGCTCACCTCACCGGCAGGTGTTGCCTTTTGATTTTCTCTTACACCGGCAACGACATGCTGCGCTGAAGCAACGGCGTTCCCCCGCTGCGCTGAAAATTATTGTGCGAGCACGCGCGCAAGATCAATCAGGCTGGTGGAAATCGGCTTGGTGCGTCCGGCGATTTCCGCCAGCGGCGTGCGCGTGATCTCGCCGCGCTGCTCGCCGACCAGAACGCCGGAAACGCCTTCCGCCAGCGAGGTCAGCGCCGCCACGCCAAGCCGCGTCGCCAGCAGCCGGTCGAACGCGGTGGGCGGCGCGCCGCGCACCACATGGCCCAGCACGGTGGCGCGCAGTTCGAATCCGCCCATGCCGCCGTTGCCGGCGAAGTATTCGAGGATGCGCGCGGCGTTCTCTTTCACGCCTTCGGCCAGCACCACGATGGCGTGGGTCTTGCCGCGCTCATAGGCCGCGCGCAACCGCTTGGCGATCTCCGCCGCCGAGACCTCGAACTCCGGCGTCGAGATGACTTCGGCGCCGCCGGCGAGGCCCGCCATCATGGCGAGGTAGCCGCAGTTGCGGCCCATGGTCTCGACCAGAAACGCGCGGGTGTGCGACGAACCCGTGGTGCGCAGATTGTCGATGGCCCCGACCGTCACGTTGATCGCGGTGTCGCAGCCGATGGTAACGTCGGTGCCGTACAGGTCGTTGTCGATGGTCGAGGCCACGCCGACCACGGGAAATCCGAGCGCGTGCAGCGCTGCCGAACCGGTCTGCGAGCCGTTGCCGCCGATCACCACCAGCGCGTCGATGCCGCGCGTCGACAGATTGCGCAGCGCCCTCGAGCGCCCGCCCTCCTCGCGGAATTCCTTCGAGCGCGCGCTGCCCAGAAACGTGCCTCCGATCTGGATGATGCCGCCGACATCGCGCGCGTTGAGCCGGGTCATGCGATCGTCGATCAGGCCCTGCCAGCCTTCGCGCACGCCATAGACCGCGATATCGCGATTGAGCGCGCTGCGCGTGACCGCGCGGATCGCCGCATTCATGCCGGGAGCGTCGCCGCCGCTGGTCAGGATCGCAATTGCTTTCATGAGGAGAACTTTAGGATGTGATTTGCTTGCCGTCCATGTGGCCCCGGGCGGGCCGCGCACGTCCCCGATCAGATCGGATGGGGATAATGCACCTTGCGCGAAACCGTTCCTCGCGGTCCTATAGCGAATGTAACAATCACACAGGTTTATGACAGGCCCCGCGAATGACCCGCATGACATCTTTCTCAGGTGCGCTGCTGATCATCGCTCTTGCCATGACCGGCGCAGAAGCTGCGAAGAAGCCCGCCAAACCGGCCGAGCCGATGGCGCAGGATACCTCGCTCAACAATCTGAAGGATGCGCCCCAAGCGCCGTCGCTGACCTGTGAAGGCCCGTTCGCGAAGGACACCACGCACGACAAGCTGGTGGCCGCATTCGGCGCGAAGAATGTCGCCTTCAAGGACGTGGAGGTCACCAGCAACGTGCTGACCAAGGCCACCGTGCTGTTCGACGCCGATCCGACGCGGCGGCTGGTGGTATTCTGGAAGGACGAAAAAACACGGACCAAACCTCTGGCAGCCTCCATCGAAGCACCGTCGACATGGACCGGCCCCGGCGGCGTGCGCAACGGCCTGACGCTGCGCGAACTCGAAAAGCTCAACGGTGGCGGCTTCAGTCTCACCGGGTTCGGCGGCATCGGCGGCGGCGAGGCATCGAAGCTCGGCGGCCCCTTCGTGAATCTGCCGGGCGGCTGCACGCTGAAAATCCGTTTCGAGCCGGGCATTGCCAGTCCGCTGCCGTCACGCTTCGCATCGGTAACGGGTGATGTGCTGATCGCCTCGACCAACCTGATCCTGCGCCGCGTGCGTCCGCAGGTGGTCCAATGGAGCATCCATTACCACTGATGCCAGTGGTCCGATTCTGACATTCGCATCCCGTTTCAGCAGGCACCCCTGCGAATGTTAGAATCAAAGGACCACTGGCAAATCCTGATTTCTAGTGGAGTTCTTGATTTGACATTCGCTTTGAGGACTCGCTGCCCGCAGGTCGCGAATGTCAAATCCACTCCACTAGCGCAGACAATGATCGCTAGATTGGAGAGATTCCGTTAAACTTCATGGCGCGTGCTGCTTGATCCCGATGGGGTTCCCGCTTACGGAACCGCACGGTTTGGGGAGGCAATGCAATGAACAATCAAAAATCCGAAGCCTGCGTCCGGACATTCATTGACTCCTATTACGTTGGCGAGGTCGCGCGCATGGAAAGTTGCTGCGCCGATACCTTCACCTCCCTGACCCACGCGCCCGTCGAGATTTTCCCCCATCTCGGCTTCCATCAGGGCCGGGACTGGATCGCGCAGGCGATCCGGATTCAGAAAGAGCGCTATGCCGAACGGCGCTACACAATCGAATTCGTCATCGCCGACGAGGTGCAGGCCGCGACACTGACCCAGGCCGCGCTCACCAAGCGCGGCGATCGGCGCGTGATCACGCTTCACGTCGGAGAATTCTTCACGCTGCGCGATGGCCTCATCACCGAGCATCGCTCGATGTTCGACTCGTTCGATCTGATCCAGCAGTTGCTGGGGCGCGATCTCACCGACGAGTTCGCCGTCCGCATGAAGGATGTGATGCGGTAGCCGCGGGCGGATCATCGCGCCGCGGCGACCCCGAGTTCGCGCACAAGGCCGAACCACAGCGCCGTCAGTTCGCGCGCGGCGGGGTCCCGATTGGGCTTGAGACGGACGGCGGTATGTACCAGCACCAGCTTTGACGCAGGATCGACGAAGATTGCCTGCCCGTTGGTGCCGAGCATCGCGAACATGCGCCGCTTCGCCGGCATAATCCAGGTCTGATAGCCGTAGCCATAGAACGGTGTCGCCACGCGCGGCGCGCGGAACGATCCTTCCGGCGCGGTGGTCGCCTCGATCACCCACGCTTCCGGAATAACGCCGCCGCCATCGCGCGCGAGTAGAAGCCCGAAGCGCGCATAGTCGCGCAGCCGCGCGGCGAGACAGCAATAGGCCTGCTCCTGATTGTGACCGTCGACGGTCCAGCTCGCCTCGTCCTCCGCGCCCATCGGCTTCCAGATTTTCTCCGACAGATAATCGGCGAGCCGTTTGCCGGTCGCCGCTGTCAGAACGAGGCCGAGGGTTTCGGTCTGGGTGCCGGCATAGGCGAATTTCGTTTCCGGCGGGGCATCGCGGTTGCTGTAACGGCGAAGCAGATTGGCAGCATTCGGCAGGTCGGAGCGGCGCAGGTCACGGCTGAAGGCGAAGGCATCGTCCGTGCCGTCATATCGCTCCGAGAACGCGATGCCCGCGCTCATGGTCAGCAGCGCGCGCAGCGAGGTCTGGCCATAGGCGCTGCCTTTCATTTCCGGCACATAATCCTGCGCCAGATCCTCGACAGAGCGGATCTTGCCCTCCTTGATCGCGATGCCGACCAGCATCGCCACCATGGTTTTCACCATCGAGTTGGACAGCAGGCGGTCGGTGTCGCGCCGTCCATACTGATAGCGCTCGAACAGGATGGTCGAGTCCCGCACGATCAAAAGGCCGGTCGCGGGATGCCGCGCCAGATACTGATCAATCGTGCGGCGCTCCCCGTCGAAGTCATACCGCCAGCCGCCGCTGTCGCACGCGCGCGCCAGTGGCGATGGCTCCGCAGGCGGCAGAACCGCATGCGCCGGCAGCAGTTTGTCGAAGTTGCTGAATGTCGCGACCATGTACTCCTGCTTCGCCCGGTCCGCGATGGTGCCGAGCGGATAGTTGCGGCCGGCGCCATAGGCCTCCGCATCCGGTCCCGATTGCGAGAATGACGGGCCGCAGGGACTGACGGAAGCTGCGCCGGATACCTCCGCTTTTGCAGCCGTCCCGGTTATCAGGACGCAGATGGCCGCCGCCATGCGCAGCCGGCACAAGGCTGAAAGGAAGGTCATCGGCGTTTCCCAAACATTTTTTATGAAAGCAGCAAGGTCAGTTCAATTCACGCCGAGGATGGCGCGGGACGGTACGGCGCACAAGCGCTCCCCGGATGAACCGGTTGACCCCGCCGCCCGACCAACCTTTGCCCGGACAGGTTTCCGGATCACGAGGGACATAATGAAGACAGTTCTTATCGCCGCTCTGGGGACCATTGCGGGTCTCATTCTCGGAGCAGCGCTCGGCATTCTGGCCGGCGTCGCCTGGACCAGCATTTTCAGGACCACCGATTTCGAGGGTTACAGCGCGATGCTGGTGTTCTTCACCTTTGCGCCGATCGGCGCGGTGCTGGGCGGTTTGACCGGCGCGATCTGGGCGGCCTATGCCGCGTCCCGCAAGCGCCTGCGGATGGAAAGCGAATCCTAACAACCGGTTAAGCGCTGCCGCAGCTTTGTGCGAACGCACGTCCTGATTGAACATTGGGCGGTAATCCCGCTTTTCTCGCATTTGTGCATTGCAGTATTGCGGCTTGTCATCCGGGCGGAACTTGCTATCTGGCATACAAATAATTGGAATTTCAGCTTTTTGGCCGGACGTCATCGACGACGTTACGTAGGCCATTCGCTGTTGCTACCAGGCGACATTTCAGGACCTCAAAATGACAGAGCACAGCCTCTGGCGTTTTTCTCGCGCGTTTCATCGCGCCTTGAACGAGCGCCAGACCGATCACCTCGAATCGATTCTGGACGACAACATCGACTGGGCGATCTACGGCCCGATCGACATGTTCGCCTTCCTCGGGCCGCGCCAGGGCAAGCGCGCGGTGGTCGACGTCGTTCGCGAAATCTCCGACATCGTCAATCTCCACCGGTTTGAGCGGGAGTCGGTGATGCTGGGTGAAAACTCCGCCGCATCGCTGATGCGCTACTCGCTGACCCCGACCGCATCGGGCCAGCCGATCAGCATCCGGATCGCCATCTTCGCGACCTTCAATGCCGGCCGCCTGACCAGCCTGCGTGCCGTGATCGACACGTTCGACCTCGTCGAACAGGCGCTGGGCCGCCAGATTCATCTGCCCAAGATTGCCTGACAATTACCTAACGACTGCCTGACCGCCATCGTGACATGGCGATGACGAAAAAGCCCTGCCTGCGCAGGGCTTTTTCGTTGGCGTGAGCGGCCCGAAGCCCGCAGTCACAATTGCGACAAACAGAATTGAGACAAGATCGCGGCGGACGGTGTTGCAGCGCAAGCGCGCCCTGCCCGTCCGACACGTCGCTGACTCCGTGACCTCCGATCAGCCCTGAATGACCTGGAATGCCATGCTCCCGCGAATGCTTCATCCCTCGCCTCAACGCTGGATGTCGATCACGCTGGCAGTCCTGTGCGGCCTCTCCATCGCAACAAGCCGTCTCGCGCACGCTGAAGACGATGAGCCCGTGGCAGGCGAAACGACGCCGGCTGACGTCGCCGTGCCTCCCGACTCCGAGATCGACTGGAGCATCCTTAACGGCGACCCGCGCTCGATCTACGAAACCGAATCGCCAGCAGCGATCGACCGCAAGGTCCGCGCCGCGCTCGACGATCCGTGGTCATGGAGCCGCAACGACAGGCCGGATGGATCGTCCGCCGTCGCGATCAAGCAGCCTGTCAGTCCGTTCCTCAACACCCAGGTCGGCGCCGATATCACCGTGGCGGGCCGGACGCCCACGGTCGCGTCCGAGGTGCTGCTGCGGAAAATCGACAATGACGTCACGCAATCGTCAGGCAGCGCATGGGCGGCGATTACCGCGCCCGGCGTCGCATCGGTGTGGGACAAGACAGCCGTCGAGGCGCGCACCGATCCCGGACAGGAGCAGAGCCGCCTCGCGACCCTGCTCACCAAGTCCGTTCCGTTCGGCGGCGACAGATATTCCCTGACGCTGCAGCAGGGATACAATGTCACGCAGCAAACGCTGGTGCCGTTGTTCGGCCTCGGCGCATCGCAGCGGATTTACGAAAGCGAGCAGACCGCGAAACTCGGCATCGTCGAAACCGGCACCACCTTCATCGCCGGCCAGACCCATTCGTCAGCCGATGACAAGTGGCTGCGCCGCGTCGCGGCCGAGCAGAAATTCTTCGGCGGCCTGCTTGTCACAGGTTCGGTCAGCGAAACGCCGAGCGGCTTCGCCAACAGCAGCCTCAGCGCCGGCTTCAAGGCGCGCTGGTAAGTTCCGCTTAACCTTCCGGCTACCATGCCGCGCATTCCCGCTTTGTCCACGGTATGAATCTGTCTTCGCCGTACCGCCGCCGCGTTTCGGTCACGATCGACTGGACTGATATACCGGTCAATACATCGTGCGGGGGACATCCGCGCTCGCTCAACCTGCGAAACAAGGAACAGCCGATGAACGCTCTTCAGGCCGAAAAGTCCGAAATCACCGATGAGGACAAGAACCTCGCCGCCGTGACCGAAGTGGAAGCCGGCATTCGCGACTTCGTCCGCAAGGACGTCGCCTATCTGCGCCGCACGCCCGCAGCCCCGGCCGCCGACGCTTCAAACGACACGTCAGCGGACGCCGCGGTGAGCAGCGTCAACACCCTGATCCATCGTGTCGCCGGCGCGTCACTCAGCGAGATCGAAAACCTGATCACCGAACTCGAAGGCCTGCGCACGCTGATGCACAATGAAGGCCAGCGCATCCAGCGCGAGCTGGCCGGCTACGCGCAGCTCGGCCAGACGGCGATGAAATCGACGCGGATGATTGCCGACAACCTCGCGCAGTGGAAGCGAACCGCGCCCGAGCCGCGCCAGGACTGAATCATTCCGGACTTACTGCGCGCCTGATCCTGCAGGATTTGCGCGCAGGCTCTCCCTGAGACTTGCTGCCGCCCTCTCTGTGACACGAGCGGGCGGCGCTTTTTCATCCGAAGCTGCTTGAGAGCTAGACGGGCGGCTTGCGCGGCAGGAAGGCTTTCCCCTCGAACGAAAACACCAGTTCGCCGCGCTGATTGCTGGCGGTATTCAAAAATCCAACCAGCCCCCATTGCGGGCGGGATTCGAGGACACGCAGCGAGGAGATTTCTGACAAGTAAGTCAGCGTATCGCCGGCCAGCACCGGCTTGATCCATTTCAGATTGTCGAATCCCGGAGACGGCCCCGACAGAACAGGCTTCTCGCCGCGCGCCAGAGCCGCTTCGGCATCGCGCTTGAAGTGCGCGACGGTGAGCTTCATGAAAATCGCGGAGACATGCCAGCCCGACGCGGCGAGACCGCCGAACACGGATTTGCGTCCCGCTTCCTCGTCGAGGTGAAACGGCTGCGGATCGAACTTGGCGGCAAACTTCTTGATGTCGTCCGCGAGAAACGTGAACGAGCCGAGTTCGCGGCGATCGCCGATCTTGACGTCTTCAAAGTATGGCATCGGAATTCCTTAACTCGCGCCGGCCGCGGCGCGCCGCAGCACCATCAGCGGCAGCGTACCCAACAGCAGGGTCTGCCCCGATGCATTGCGCATGTCATTCTTGATCCGCACGAAGCCGACGTCCGAGCGGCTTTTCGACTGGCGGGTGTCCAGCACCTCGACCGAAACCGTCAGGTCGTCGCCGGGGCGCAAGGGCGACACCCAGCGCACTTCCTCCACACCCGGAGAACCGGCGGACGCGATGTTGTGGATGAAACCATCCCAGCAGATGCGCATCAGCAGCGAGCACATGTGCCAGCCTGAGCCGGACAGGCCCTTGAGCAGCGAGCGCTGTGCCGCCTCCTCGTCCAGATGCATCGGCTGCGGATCGAATTCGGTGGCGAATTCCAGAATATCTTCGCGGGAGACATGGTGCGGTCCGAATGTGCCGAAATGTCCCGGTTTGAAATCTTCAAATGTCAGTTTCATCGTTTCAATCGCGTTGTGGATTGGCGCAGTTTGGCCGTTATTTGCAGACACCTCAAGTAAGGTGTTTGCCGGTCGCCTTCCGTCCGTTTCGGCAATATGCGACAACGGACATCCGTTCGCCTGCCGCCATCCCTCCTCCCGGCTCATCTGGAGACAAACCATGTTTCAGTTTCAGGATCTCTTCCAGTGGGACAGGTTCATCACGCCTGCGATCATCAAGGCGTTCTACTGGCTGGCCATCGCGCTGGTGATCCTGTTCGGCATCTCCGGCATCTTCTCCGCGCTGACAATGATGGCGATCAGCCCGTTCGGCGGCTTCATCCTGCTGCTCGCCGCGCTCGCCGGCATCGTGGTCGGGATCATCATGGCGCGCATCAGCGCCGAGCTGATCCTGATTGTATTCCGGATCAACGAGAATCTCGGCGCCATCCGCGACCAGGGCCGCGACCGGCAGATGTAAATGAAATGATTGCACCTCTCCCAGCAAGAGCGGGGCGAGGGAGCAGAAAGATCAGTTGTTGAACCGGAAGTGCATCACGTCGCCGTCGGCGACGATGTATTCCTTGCCTTCCAGCCGCAGCTTTCCGGCATCCCGCGCACCGGCTTCGCCGTTGAGTGCCACGTAGTCCTCATAGGCAATCGTTTCGGCGCGGATGAAGCCCTTCTCGAAATCGGTGTGGATCACGCCCGCCGCCGCGGGCGCCTTGGTGCCCTTGGTGATGGTCCAGGCGCGCGCTTCCTTCGGCCCGACGGTGAAATAGGTGATGAGATGCAGCAACTCGTAACCGGCGCGGATCAGGCGATCGAGGCCCGCTTCTTCCAGCCCGAGCGTATCGAGAAAGTCGACGCGCTCCTCGCGTGACAGGGTCGCGATCTCGGATTCGATCTTGGCGGAGATCACCACTGCGACCGCGCCTTCCTTTTTGGCGTGATCGAACACCGCCTGCGAGAAGCTGTTGCCGGTGGCGGCCGAACCTTCCTCGACATTGCAGACATAGAGAACGGGCTTCGATGTCAGAAGCCCGAGCATGCGGAAATTACGTTCTTCTTCCGGCTTGCGCTCCATGCCGCGGGTCGGCTTGCCGTCGCGCAGCAGCTTCAGCGCGCGCTCGACCAGATCGAGCTGTTCCTTGGAATCCTTGTCGCCGCCCTTGGCCTTCTTGCTCAGGTTATCGACGCGCTTCTCGAGGCTGTCTAGATCGGCCAGCATCAGTTCGGTCTCGATGGTCTCGATATCGGCCAGCGGCGCGATCTTGCCTTCGACATGGGTGATGTCGGAATCCTCAAAGCAGCGCACCACATGCGCCACCGCATCGACCTCGCGGATGTTGGCAAGGAACTGGTTGCCGAGGCCTTCGCCCTTCGATGCGCCGCGCACCAGACCCGCGATGTCCACGAAGGTCAGTTGCGTCGGGATGATCTGGGCGGACTTCGCGATCGCCGACAGCTTGTCGAGGCGCGGATCGGGCACCGCCACCGCGCCGACATTCGGCTCGATGGTGCAGAACGGATAATTCGCCGCCTGCGCGGCAGCCGTTTCCGTCAGCGCATTGAACAGAGTGGACTTGCCGACATTAGGCAATCCGACGATGCCGCATTTGAAACCCATTTGATCCTCAACTTCTCATTTTCTCGTCATTGCGAGGAGTGAAGCGACGAAGCAATCCACCTCTTTCGCTATGGATTGCTTCGCTTCGCCCGCAATGACGTGTAGCGACGCTCGACTATTTCGCGGGCTTTGGCCCGCTCTCGTCGCCGTCCTTCCCAAACCCCTTTGCATCCATTGCCAGATGCACCTTGTTCGCGAACGAAGCGTCCTGACCGGTCACGATAAACGCCGCGTTGTCGGCCACCGCTTCGCACAGCGCCTTGACCCACGGCATTTCGCTTTTGGCAAAATCTGACAGGACATGGTGATGCACCAGATCCTTGACGCCGGGATGTCCGACGCCCAGCCGCACGCGACGATAGTCGTTGCCGACATGCGCGGATATCGAACGCAGGCCGTTATGTCCCGCGATGCCGCCGCCGATCTTGACCCGCAGCTTCGCGGGCGGCAGTTCGATCTCGTCGTGAAACACCGTGATGTCGCCGACGCCCATCTTGAAGAACTTCGTGGCCTCGCCGACCGCGTTGCCTGACTCGTTCATATATGTCGTGGGCTTGAGCAGAATGACGCGCCCGTTGCCGATGTGGCCTTCGGAGGTCTCCCCCTGAAAACGACGGCGCCATGGTGCGAAACCATGACGCCGTGCGATTTCGTCGACAGCCAGGAACCCGATATTGTGCCGGTTGCCCTGATACTTCGCGCCGGGATTTCCCAGTCCGACGAACAGGCGCATGGCTCGGGCCGCAGCTCCTTACTTCTTCTTGTCGCCGCCGGCAGGCGCC
>NZ_KB375281.1:2429953-2778825 GCF_000336555.1 Afipia clevelandensis ATCC 49720
GCCGCAGGAGCCGCGGCACCGGCTGCGGGAGCAGCACCGGCCGCAGGCGCAGCGCCTTCGGCACCGGCCGCCTTGGTCTCTTCGCCGTAACCCGACGGCGGCACGACCGTGACCAGCGTCTGGTCGTCGCGAAGGGCCTTCACGCCCTGCGGCAACTGAACGTCGCTGAGGTGAACCGAGTTGTTGATTTCGAGCTTGGAGACGTCGACCTCGATGAACTGCGGAATGTGCTCGACGTCCGCTTCCAGTTCGACGGTGTGATTGACGATGTTCACCGTGCCGCCGCGCTTCACGCCCGGCGAGACTTCAGCGCCGGTGACATGCAGCGGAACGCTGACGCGAATCTTGGCGCCTGCGCCGAGACGCAGGAAGTCGACATGCAGCGGGAAATCCTTGACCGGATCGAGGGAGAAGTCGCGCGGAATCACGCGGTGCTTCTTGCCATCGAGGTCGATGTTGAAAATAGTGGTGAGGAAGTGACCGGCGAAGATCGCCTGACGCGCAGACTTGTCGTCGAGCGAGATGGTCAGCGGGGCCTGATTGTCACCATAGATCACAGCCGGAACACGGCCTGCGCGACGTTCTGCCCGGGCGGCCCCCTTGCCGGCCTTCGGACGAGCGGTCGCCTTCAATTCCTTGACGGTCGCCATTGTTGAATTCCTTGAGTTTTGAAAAGTGAAGGGCCGCAAAGCGGCCCGGTTTTACGCCGCAGCAAGCCTCCAGGGGTGCGGGGGCCGCAGACGTGGCGGGTTCTTAGCCCCAAAGCGCCCGAAACACAAGAAAATCGGCCAATTTTATCGGGGCCCGAAGACCGCAGGCCGAGCTGGCAGCCCGCATTGTCCACGTCTGCCGGCAGCGGCCAAAGCGAAAATCTTACAGGCCTTGTTCCAGCCATTTTACGTGTGTTATGTTATAACATAACAATACCGAAGGCGATCCCTCATGCCGCCACGCCGCCTCTCCCGCATCGCATTGAAAAGGCTGTTTGATTCCGATGAAAAAGCTGCCCGTTACCGTGCTCTCCGGCTTTCTTGGAGCCGGCAAAACCACCCTGATGAATCATGTTCTGAACAACCGGCAGGGCCTGAGGGTCGCTGTGATCGTGAACGACATGAGCGAGGTGAATATCGATGCGGACCTTATTCGCGCTGGCGGTGCGAACCTGTCGCGGACGAATGAAACCCTGGTCGAGATGACCAACGGCTGCATCTGCTGCACGCTGCGGGACGATCTTCTCAAGGAGGTTCGCACACTGGCCCGTGACGGCCGGTTCGACTACCTGCTGATCGAATCCACCGGAATCTCCGAGCCGCTTCCGGTGGCCGCCACCTTCGATTTCCGCGACGAGAGCGGTGAAAGCCTCAGCGATGTCGCGAAGCTCGACACCATGGTGACGGTCGTGGACGCGGTGAACCTGCTGCGCGACTACGCCTCGCATGATTTCCTGCGCGACCGCGGCGAATCCCTCGGCGATGACGACAGGCGCACGCTGGTGGATTTGCTTGTCGAGCAGATCGAATTCGCCGATGTCATCATCCTCAACAAGGTGGATGACGCGACGCCGATGCAGCGCGAAACCGCGCGGCAGATCCTGATCGCGCTCAATCCCGATGCCGATATTGTCGAGGCAAATTTCTCTCGCGTTCCGCCCGAGCGGATTCTCAACACGGGACGCTTCGACTTTGAAAAAGCGCAGGAACATCCGACGTGGTTCAAGGAACTGTACGGTTTTGCCGATCATGTGCCGGAAACAGAGGAATATGGCGTCAGCAATTTTGTCTATCGCGCGCGGCGGCCGTTCGACCCGCAGAAATTCCACGCCTTCATTCATTCAAGCTGGCCCGGCGTGATCCGCGCCAAAGGGCATTTCTGGCTGGCGACGCGGCCGCAATGGGTCGGCGAGTTGAGCCAGGCGGGAGCGATCGTGCGCAACGAAGCGATGGGATTCTGGTGGGCGGCGATCCCGAAGGAGCGCTGGCCCGATCATCCGCAATGGCGCGCGGCGATTGCAAGAAGCTGGTCGGATGTCTGGGGTGATCGTCGGCAGGAAATCGTGTTCATCGGCGCCGGCATGAACACGGCTGACCTGACCCGCCGCCTCGACGCATGTCTCGTGGCCGACAGCGGCAAGGAGGAAATGAGAGTCGCAGCGTGGGCGAAACTGCCCGATCCATTTCCGGTGTGGCGGCGGGCAAACGAAGCGGCGTGACAAATCGCGGCATTATTTCAATGGTCCATTAACGACGCACGTTAAGGGACGGGAACCGGTTTTTCGCTACATCTGCGGGGTAGATACCCACCGAACGCCCCGCAGAGGACGGATATGGCCGCTTTGGCAAAACTCCCGGCTTTGGAACACGCGCAATCGACGCGGCGCCTGCTGCTCGCATCGGATTGCGAAAACCAGAGCGAGGAGCTTGCGCGCATCCTGCGCAACGCAGGCAATGTCGAGGCGATTTCGATTTTCGATCTCCCCGATCATCCGGCCAGCGATTTCGCCGGCGTGGTGATCGACATTGACCTGACATCGGCCGCCGCCGTGCAGCGCGTACGCAGCAAGCTCACCGGCAAGGCATATCAGTCATTGCCCCGGCTGTTCGTGCTGGCCGACGCGCTTCATCACGGATCGGCGCAGGCCTGGGCGCTCGGCGCCACCGACACAATCCAGCGGCCATTCCAGCCGGAAAGCATCCTGCACCGGATCCGCCAGGTGTTTCCGGAAACGCCGGAAGACGAACATGAAGCCGACGCGCGCATCCTGAGCACCGGCGTCACCGCCGCGCTGGTCGTGATGTCGAAAATCTTCCGCCGGCTGCCCGCCGGAATCCCGCTGTCGCTCAACGACGTGATGGAAGCCGAAACGCAGATCCTGCGCGCGCTGAAGCGCTGCTCGCTGCGGCAATGGCTGATCGCGGTGAACAAGCATCACAACAAGAGCTATCGCCACACCCTGCATGTCACCGGCTACGCCGTCGCCTTCGCGCATCATCTCGGCATGCGCGAGGACGACCAGCGCCGCCTGACCCGCGCCGCATTGCTGCACGATGTCGGCAAGGCGTTCGTGCCGCTGCCGATCCTCGACAAGCGCGGCGAACTCACGGACGAGGAACAGAACATCCTCGCCCAGCACACACAGCTCGGCTACAACGCGCTGAAGGAACAGCGCGGCTTTCCGGGCGAAGTGCTGGACGTGGTGCTGCATCACCACGAAATGCTGGACGGCACCGGCTATCCGGACGGCCTTCGCGGGCAACAGATCAGCGACATCGTCCGCATCATGACGCTGGTGGATACCTATGCCAGCCTGCTCGAACCCGACGCCACCACAGCGGCCATGACGCCCGAACAGGCTTTCGGAATCCTGGAACTGATGGGCGGCAAGCTCGACGGCGCCCTGCGTCAGGCCTTCCGGCCGGTGGCGCTGGGGACGTAACCGCGTCCCGCTGCAACACCGTTGCTTTTGGCCTATCCCCGCGATTAGATGCACCTGCAACTAATTGAAGCGCGGACCGGCACGCATCGGCCGCGCAGGGAGGATTTCCATGCCGATCCATGCGCCGCTCACCCGCCGCTCGTTCATGACTGCGACCGCCGCATTCGGCGCGGGGCTGGCGTCACCGTCCTTCGCGCAACAGGCCTATCCGGCGCGGCCGGTTCATCTCATCGTCCCCTACGCTGCCGGCGGCGGCACCGATTTCTTCGCGCGGCTGGTCGGCGCGTCGATGGGCACGACCCTCGGCCAGCAGATCGTGGTGGAGAACCGCCCCGGTGCGGGCACGCAGATCGGCGCGGAAGCCGCCGCCAAGGCGCAGCCCGACGGCTACACCTTCCTGCTCGGCGACACCTCCACCTACGCTTCCAACAAGAGCCTGTATCAAAAGCTCCCCTACGATTCGCAAAAGGATTTCGCGCCGATCTCGCTGACCGGACGTTTCGCCATCGTGCTGCTGGTGAACACCGACAAGCTCAATGTCACCTCGCCGCAGGCACTGATCGACGCCGCGAAGAAAGCGCCAGGCGCCATCGACTATGCCAGCGCCGGTGTCGGCTCGCCGTTCCATCTGGCGGCGGAGCTGTTCGCGCAATCTGCGGGCATCAAGCTCAACCATGTGCCCTACAAGGGCGCCGGTCCAGCGCTGCAGGATCTCGCCGGCGGGCAGATCGGCATGATGTTCGTCGACTTCGCCACCGCGCGCTCACAACTGAATCTGAAATCGATCAAGGCGATCGGCGTGTGCTCGCCGGGCGAATTCTACGGGCTGCCCGGCGTGCCCGCCGTCGCTGCCACGGTGCCGGGCTTCGAGGCGTGGGCTTGGCAGGGTTTCTCCGCCCCGGCGAAGGTTTCGCCCGACATCATCGCAAAATTGCGCGAGGCCTATCTGAAGGCAGTCAACGATCCGGCGATCAAACAGAAGCTGATCGACGCCGGCATCGACCCGCTGCAGAGCACGCCGCAGGAGATGGCCGCCTATGTCGCGTCGGAAACCGCGAAGTGGGAGAAGGTGATCAAGACCGCTGGCATCAAGCTGGATTGACCCGGCCGTCGTTTACCGCAAGCTTGTCTGCTGTGATCGAGGCGTCGCGAAGCGCATCGAGCCCGCTCACGAACATCTCGACAGCGAACACGTAGCTCTTTTGATACTCCATGGGCCGCGCCACCGGCGCGGACATCTCGCCGAGAACGAATCCGCGCACCAGACTCTTGAGAATGCGGATGGCATGCTTTGCGGATTCGTCGGCGATCCCCACGCCCGAGAAAACACGCCGCACCGTCTGCGCCAGTTGTCCGGCGGCCTTCTGGTATTCGGGATTGTCGACCTCCGGATCGCGGAACGACGCGACCGCCAGCCCGGGACTGCCGAGCGCGAAGCTGCGCATCGCAAACGCCATCGCCCGCACCGCATCACGGCCGGTCTTGCCCTCGACCGCCTTTTCGATCTGCCGCCGCAACCCCTGATAGCCTGCGATGGCGAGCGCCTGCTTCATCTGCGGGATGGTGTCGACCTTTCCGAAGAAGGCTTCCATTTCCGTGACGAGATCGGCGGCGATCTTCTTGTCCCAGCGCGAAGCCGGCGCCTTGATGACGCGCTCAACCTCCGGAAAATGTGTGCGGTCGAACGGAACCATGACCACCTCGCAACCAAGGGGGCGATTCTGAACGCCAATGGTCAACGTCCCTGGCGAAAACTCCGGCTTTTTCGATTCAAATGGTTCGCACCACGCGCATCGCCGATGACCTGCACGCGCCACTGAACATCCGCCGCGAAGACGTGTTCATCAATCTGGTGGAAGTGGCGAAGGAAAACTGGTCGTTCGGGAACGGTATCGCGCAGTATGCGTAACGCGCTCCGGCCTCACGTCTCGGCGACGGGGCCGGTCTTCTTCTCCAGCGCCTCGATCCGGGCTTTCAGCGCCTCGTTCTCCTCGCGGGCAAGACGGGCCATGTCCTTCACCGCCTCGAACTCCTCGCGCTTGACGAGATCGAGGTCGCGCAGGATGCGCTCGGCCTGACTGCGCACGACGGTTTCCACCTCGCGCTTGACGCCGGAGGCGGCGCCTGCGGCATCGTTCATCAGGCGCGCGATCTCGTCGAAGAAACGGTTGCTGGTCTGGGTCATCATCAAACTCCGAAGGGCCCCGGTTACCGCAGTTGAGGTGCCCAGACAATGGTGATGGCGCTGCCAGCGCGCAAGATGTCAGGAACACGTGAGTTGTTAATCGTGAATTCTTGTCGCAAACCGGTGTCACATTCACGGATACCGCGCCCTGATTCTCGCACCCGCCGGACACCGCCAACTCATGTTCCTGACCGTCACGTTTCCCGTCTTCGACCCCATTGCCATCGCCATCGGGCCGATTGCGATCCGCTGGTACGCTCTGGCCTATATCGGCGGCATCGTGCTGGGCTGGCTCTACGCCCGCAAGATCATCCGCAGCGAGAGACTATGGGGCGGCAAGCCGCCGTTCACGGTGACGGATTTCGACGACTTCATCCTGTGGGTAACGCTGGGCATCATCCTCGGCGGGCGCACCGGCTATGTGCTGTTTTACAACCTGAGCTTCTTCGCGCAGCATCCCGCGGAAATTTTCAAGCTGTGGACCGGCGGCATGTCGTTCCATGGCGGCTTCATGGGCTGCGTGATCGCGGTGCTGCTGTTCGGCTGGAAGCGCAACATTTCTGTGCTCTCGCTCGGCGACGTCACCTGCGCGGTCGGCCCGATCGGCCTTCTGCTCGGGCGGGTGGCGAACTTCATCAACAGCGAATTGTGGGGCCGCCCGGCGGACGCCAGCGTGCCATGGCGGATGGTGTTTCCGAACGGCGGCCCCCTGCCGCGCCATCCAAGCCAGCTCTACGAAGCGGGACTTGAAGGCATCCTGCTGTTCATCATCCTTGCGCTGCTCATTCGGGGAGGCGCGCTGAAGCGTCCCGGCTTCATTATCGGCGCGTTCGCTACCCTTTATGGCATCGCGCGCATCACCGGCGAATTTTTCCGCGAGCCCGATCCGCAGCTCGGATTTCTCTGGGGCGGGCTGACCATGGGCATGATCCTGTCGGTCCCGATGATCATTGCGGGCCTGGCCTTTATCGCCGCGGCATGGCGGCGCGGGCCGCGCACGGCGGGTGACGAGGCCGCCAAAGCGGCTTAATACGTCAAATCATATTTGAATTTTCCATTCCCGATTTGTCCGAGAGTTTGCCGTGTCCGATTATTCGCCGCTCGAAACCCTGATCCGGAAGCAGATCAAAGCCAACGGGCCGATGCCGGTGTCGCGCTATATGCAGATCTGCCTGACCGATCCGCAATACGGCTACTATCTCAAGCGCGATCCGCTCGGCCGCGACGGCGATTTCATCACCGCGCCCGAGGTCAGCCAGATGTTCGGCGAACTGGTCGGACTGTGGGCGGCATCGGTCTGGCACGCCATGGGCATGCCGGCCGAAGTGAAGTTCATCGAGCTTGGCCCCGGCCGCGGCACCATGATGGCAGACGCGCTGCGGGCGGTGAAAATCCTTCCCGCCTTTCGCGAAGCGATCAGCGTGCACCTCGTCGAGAAGAGCCCGACCCTGCGCGAGAAACAGCGCGACAAGCTCGCCGACGCCGCGCATGTGGAATGGTACGAGCAGATCGAGGACGTTCCCGAAGGCCCTGCCATCATCCTCGCCAACGAGTTCTTCGATGCGCTGCCGGTCCATCAGGCCGTGCGCAGGGACAGCGGGTGGCATGAACGCACCATCGAGATCGACAGCGATGACATGCTCGCCTTCGCCACCGCGCCAAATCCGATTCCGCGCTTCGACGTGCTGCTCCCGCCGGTGGTGCGCGCCTCCCCTCCCGGTGCAATTTTTGAATGGCGCCCCGACAACGAGATCATCACGCTGGCGCGGCGGGTCCGCGATCAGGGCGGCGCGGCGCTGATCATCGACTACGGCCATGTCCGCAGCGACGCGGGCGAAACCTTTCAGGCGGTGGCGCGGCACAACTACACCAATCCGCTGCGCAATGCCGGTCTTGCCGACCTCACGGCGCATGTCGATTTTCAGGCGCTCGCCCGCGCAGCCGAGGATGTCGGTGCACGCGCTCATGGACCCGTGGAGCAAGGTACCTTCCTCAAGACTCTCGGGATCGAAACCCGTGCGCAGGCCTTAATGAAGAACGCCAACGAAGACAGCCAGAAGCTCACCACCGCCGGCCTCGCCCGCCTGACCGGCCCAAGCCCCGAGGGCATGGGATCGCTGTTCAAGGTGCTCGGCATTTCTCATCCCGCGATCAAGACACTGGCGGCGCTGTCGGATCAGGTTGCGAAGTCATGACATTCTCATCGTCCCTGCTCTCCGCCGTGCCCGGCCTGCGCCACGCATTTTTTTCGCGCGAGGGCGGCGTGTCGAAAGGGATTTACGAGAGTCTCAACGGCGGCATCGGCTCCAATGACAATCCGGCGGATGTGATCGAGAACCGCCGCCGCATGGCCGGGCATCTTGGCGTTGCGCCCGCGCAGTTTCTCACCGTGTTCCAGATTCACTCGCCAGATGTCGCGGTTGCCACCGCGCCATGGGAGACGGAGACGCGCCCGCGCGCCGACGCCATGGTGACCAACGTGCCGGGCCTCGCGCTCGGCGTCACGGCTGCGGACTGCGGGCCGATCCTGTTTGTCGATCCCGACAAGCGCGTGATCGGCGCGGCGCATTCCGGCTGGAAGGGCGCAATCGGCGGCGTGCTGGAAAACACCATCGCGGCGATGGAAAAGCTCGGCGCCGCGCGCGGTTCGATCATCGCCGCCATCGGTCCCTTGATCCGCCAGCGGAGCTACGAGGTCGGCGCGGAGTTCGTCGCGCGCTTTTGCGAAGGCGCGCCCGGCAACGCGCGCTTCTTCGTGCCATCCAGCCGCGCCGATCACGCCATGTTCGATCTGGCAGATTACATCCGGATGCGGCTGGAAAACGCGGGCATTCTGATGATCGACGATGTCGGCGTCGACACCTATGCGGATGAGCGCTTCTTCAGTTACCGCCGCACCACCCATCGCAAGGAACCGGACTACGGCCGCAACATCCACGCCATCGTGCTGGAAGGCTGAAATCTCCGTTTATCGGCCTTGACTCTCCACCTGGTGGAAGCCCCACAACGCTTCCATGACACAGCGCACCTACACCATCGGCGAAGCGGCGCGCCTGAGCGGCATATCGGTCAGGCGGCTGCGGTTCTATTCCGACAAGGGATTGCTGCCGCCCGCCGGACGCACCGAAAGCGGCTATCGCGTCTTCACGGACGAAGAACTCGTCCGCCTCGACCTGATCCGCTGCCTGCGCGATGCGGGCATCGGCCTTGATGCCATACGCGACGTGCTCGCGCGCGAACTCTCGCTGACCGACGCACTCAAACTCCGGCTCCGCGCCCTTGAAGCCGAAATCGCGGCGCAGCGCCGCGTGGCTTCCGCGCTGCGCGCAGTACTCGCCTCCCCCGCACTCACCGAAGCCGACTTGAGGAGATTCTGGACCATGACCAATCTGTCCCGCCTTGAACGCCGCAATGTGATCGAGCGCTTCTACACGCAGGTGTCCGAAGACGTCCGCATCGACCCCGAATGGATGCGCCAGATGATCGAGGCCAGCACACCGGAATTGCCGGACAATCCGACGCCCGAGCAGTGCGATGCCTGGATCGAGCTCTCGTCCATCCTCGCCGATCCGGACTTTGTCGCCAATATGAGGGCCAACGCGAAGGAAGTCTGGAACCAGAACGACTTCGATCTCACCGCCTGGCAGGCGGCAGGCGAGCCGTTCGTGGCGAAAGCCAAAGCCGCGATCGAACAGGGCCATGGACCGGACTCCGAAACCGCGCATGCGCTTGCGCAGGAGTGGCTGGAAACCTCCGCGCGCGTGATGGGCCGCACGCCGGACGATGACTACAAGGAATGGCTGCGCACGCGATACGCTGCGCACGATGCCCGTGCGGTGCGCTACTGGGAGCTGGTCGCGATCATGCGGGGCCAGCCGCCACAGACCAGCCCCAACCGGGAATGGAACTGGATCATCGACGCGATGAAGCACCATCTGGCGGGATAGGCGGTTCGTATTTGGCTCAAATGCGGATCGCGCCGGTCGCCGATTGCAAACCCTGCCCACAGCCCGCCCTAGACGTTAACGCTCATTAACGATATCGCTGGACCGAACCCCGCCGCGCAGGGCACAACCCTGCCGGCGATGTATCGGGGCCGGCATGGATTTCACTGAGCGAACAGTCACTTGGGCAGCCTCCCGGACAGCGTCATGGGCAGCGCCACGCGTGGTGCGGACCTCGCTGCTGCTGGCCCTGCTCGGCCTCACCGCCGCCTGCACCACCAATGGCCCGGGCCCGATGGCCACCGCCTCGTCCTTCGGGCCGACGGTCGCCTTTGAATCGGTGGACGGCCCGCCGCCGCAGGTGTTCGACAAGCTGGTGCGGGCACTCGAAGCCGAATCCACCGCCCGCAGTTTCACCATCGTCTCCCGCGAGGCGCAGGCCTCCTACCGGGTCCGCAGCTACCTGTCGGCGCAGGTCCGCCAGGGCAAGACCACCATCGCCTGGGTCTGGGATGTCTACGACCGGGATCAGGAACGCGCCCTGCGCCTCAGCGGCGAGGAGCCAGCGGGCAAGGGCCGCGACGCCTGGGCCATGGCCGACGACCAGATGATGCGCCGGATCGCGCTGGCCGGACTGAACGGCCTCAACGGCCTGATCAGCGGTGCCGGCGTTCCGGACTCTCCGGCTCCGCCGCGTTCCGGCCCCGCCGTCGCGCAGGCCGACGAGAATCCGCCGGAATCGGTGCCCCCGCGAATGCAAACGCTGGCGTTCAGCGCCCATTAGGGATGCAGCCGCGGTCCTGCGCCGGTTTTTGCAGGAAAACGCATCTGAATCCCCGGCTCCGTA
The DNA here is from genome assembly GCF_000336555.1 of Afipia clevelandensis ATCC 49720. Taxonomy (GTDB): domain Bacteria; phylum Pseudomonadota; class Alphaproteobacteria; order Rhizobiales; family Xanthobacteraceae; genus Afipia; species Afipia clevelandensis. The sequence continues at coordinate 2,440,363 of NZ_KB375281.1, forward strand.
TTGCCAGCCTTGTCATGTCCTTGTTATCACGCGCGCCTGTGAAGGCGTCAGGCCCCCGTTCCGTTTCATAGGCAAGCGACATGTTGAAAAGCGTTTCCCCCACGTCAAAAGGAGAAGCCGCGATTTCAGCGAAGAACGGCTCCATCAAGCTGGTGGCTGGCAATTCCAACCCCGAACTGGCCGCCCAGATCGCGGCGTGGCTGAAGCTGCCGCTGACCAAAGCCAGCGTGCGGCGCTTCGCCGACAACGAGGTGTTCGTCGAAATCCTCGAAAACGTTCGTGGCTCGGACGTCTACGTCATCCAGTCGACGTCGTTCCCGGCCAACGACCACCTGATGGAATTGCTGATCATCACCGACGCGCTGCGCCGCGCCTCGGCGCGCCGCATCACCGCGGTGATCCCCTATTTCGGCTACGCCAGGCAGGACCGCAAGGTCGGCTCCCGCGCCCCGATCTCGGCCAAGCTGGTTGCGAACCTGATCACTCACGCCGGCGCCGACCGCGTGATGACGCTCGACCTGCACGCAGCCCAGATCCAGGGCTTCTTCGATATTCCGACCGACAACCTGTTCGCCGCGCCAGTGATGGCGCGCGACATCAAGGAGAAGTTCAATCTCTCCGAGGTGATGGTGGTCTCGCCCGACGTCGGCGGCGTGATCCGCGCGCGCGGCCTCGCCAAGCGCATCAACGCGCCGCTGGCGATCATCGACAAGCGCCGCGAGCGCGCCGGTGAATCCGAAGTGATGAACGTGATCGGCGATGTCGCCGGCTACACCTGCGTCCTGATCGACGACATCGTCGATTCCGGCGGCACGCTGGTGAACGCGGCGGATGCCTTGCTCGCCAACGGCGCCAAGGACGTCTACGCCTACATCACCCACGGCGTTCTCTCCGGCGGCGCGGTCGCCCGCGTCACCGGCTCGAAGCTGAAGGAACTGGTCATCACCGATTCCATCCAGCCGACCGAAGCCGTGCGCAAGGCGCCGAATATCCGCCTGCTCCCGATCTCGTCGCTGATCGGCGAAGCCATCGGCCGCACCGCGTCCGAAGAGTCGGTTTCGAGCCTGTTCGACTGAGCTCCAGCCGGATTCCAAAAAATATTTTTTGTCGTGTCTGGCGCGCAGCGGATTCGCACGGCTCGCAATGCGCGAATCCGATTCCGTTTTGTTCTCGTTCGCGCCACGCGCGAGGCGCGGCGCCAGCCGGCTTAAGAGTCTGTGCAGACTCATGAATCGGCGCGCCTGATCGCAAAACACAGCGCGCTGTTTTCGCTTGTCCCGCTTCCTGTTGAAGACTGAGGAAATCAGGCCATTGCCTGTGGACGGGATTCGGCGCGGCGTTGCGCGGATTCAGCAAATCACCGATCAATTCTCTTACAAGGTTGCCGTTGCGGCGCACGTCCTGAAAGCCGGGTCGTCATGATCGTGAACGGAGAACTTGCAGCGACAGTTCTCGCTCGTTCTTTGCGTTTCGTTCGGCGTTCACATCCCACAACAACAGAGGATGCAGGCAGGCATGTCCCATCTGGACATCACATCGGATTCGCACAGCAGCCCGCTGTCGGTGGTCGAGGAAATCGCCTCCACCAACCAGTGGTCGTTCGAGCGTTCGGGCCAGGACGAAATCACCATTCTCACGCAGGGACAGTGGACGGATTATCAGCTCGCCTTCACCTGGATGGGCGAGATCGACGCGCTGCATCTGGCCTGCACCTTCGACATGAAGATCCCCGAGGCGCGGCGCAGCGAAGTGCAGCGTCTGGTCGCGACCATCAACGAACAATTGTGGATCGGGCATTTCGATGTCTGGCTCGCCACCGGCTCGATCATGTACCGGCAGGCGCTGATCCTTCCGGGCGGGCTGACAGCTTCGCCCGCGCAGTGCGAGCTGATGCTGGAAGGCGCGCTGCATGCCTGCGAACGCTACTATCCGGCGCTGCAGTTCGTGGTCTGGGCCGGCAAGACCGCCGCCGAGGCCATGGACGCGGCGATGTTCGACACCGTCGGCGAGGCGTAGGCCTGTTCGTCATGCCCGGCTTTATGCCGGGTATCCACGTATCCCTTGCAAGATGCTCCGTTTGAGGCGTGGATGGCCGGGACAAGCCCGGCCATGACGACTATAAATCCTGCAATCGATATTGCAGGATTTGTCCAATGACCACTTCCTCCGGCGCGCTGAAAAACTTCACCGGCTCCCTTGTGCTTGCGGGCGCGGGCAAGATGGGCGGCGCGATGCTGTCCGGCTGGCTCGACGGCGGCCTCGATCCCAAGCGCGTCACCATCATCGAACCCTATCCGTCCGACGAGACGCGCGGCTTCGCGGCGCGCGGCGTGCAGCTCAATCCGGAGATGAAGGCCATCGGCACCGCCGACGTGCTGGTGCTGGCAGTGAAGCCGCAGATGTTTCGCGATGCCGGGTCGCAACTGCGCAGCATCGCCGGCGCATCAACGCTTGTGGTGTCGATCATGGCCGGCACCACCATCGCGGCGCTGACCGACGTGTGTGGCGGCCGGGTGATCCGCGCCATGCCGAACACGCCTGCCGCGATCGGGCGCGGCATCACGGTCGCCGTCCCTGCAAGCGATGTGACGGCAGACCAGCGCGCTGTAGCGGATGCACTTCTGCGCGGCACTGGCAGCGTCGAATGGGTCGATGACGAAGCGCTGATGGACGCCGTCACCGCCGTGTCCGGTTCAGGCCCGGCCTATGTGTTCCTGCTCGCGGAAGAAATGGCGCGCGCCGGTGTCGCCGCCGGGTTGCCCGAAGCACTGGCAACGAAGCTGGCGCGCGAGACCGTCGCCGGCTCCGGCGAACTGCTGCACCGCTCCGACCAGACCAGCGCAACGCTCCGCCAGAATGTCACCTCGCCCGGCGGCACCACCGCTGCCGCGCTTGAGGTGCTGATGGGTGCAAATGGATTCCAGCCGCTGCTGACAAAGGCGATTGCGGCAGCGACCAAGCGCTCGAAGGAGCTGGCGAAGTAGGTTTGCGTCCTTTCCCTCTCCCCTTGTGGGAGAGGGTGCCCGAGCACAGCGAGGGCGGGTGAGGGGTAACCCGCCATCGCAGCACCCCTCACCCGGCTCAGTTTCGCTTCGCTCAACTTCGCCACCCTCTCCCACAAGGGGAGAGGGAAAAACTACACCGGCACTCTGACCGTCGCGCGCAACCCGCCCATCGGGCTGTCGCCGAGCGTGATGTCGCCGCCGTGCGAGCGCGCGATATCGCGCGCAATCGCAAGACCGAGCCCGGTGCCGCCCTCGTCCTGATTGCGCGCATCGTCGAGCCGCAGGAACGGCTTGAAGACTTCCTCGCGCATGTCCGGCGGAATCCCGGGCCCGTCGTCGTCCACCGTCACGGTGAGATAGCGATGGTCGCGATGGCCGGTGAGCGCGAGCGCATTGGCATGACGTCCCGCATTCGACACAAGATTGGCGATGCAGCGCTTGAACGCGGCGGGTTTCACGATCACCACCGGCAGGCCGTGGAAGGTGACCGTGGCGGCATGGCCGTGCCGCTCGGCATCGCTGCGCAGTTCTTCGAGCGCCTGCTCCATGTCGGTGGGCTGCGCCTGCTCGCCGCTGTCGCCACGCGCGAACGACAGATAGGCCTCCAGCATGGCGCTCATTTCATCGACATCCTTGCGCATGCCCTCGACCTCCGGACTGTCGCCGATCAGCGCCAGTTCGAGCTTGAAGCGCGTCAGGATGGTGCGCAGGTCGTGGCTGACACCCGCCAGCATGGCGGTGCGCTGTTCGAGGCTGCGCTCCACACGCGCCTTCATCTCAAGGAACGCATAGGCCGCGCGCCGCACCTCGCGTGCGCCGCGCGGGCGGAAATCCGGCACCTCGCGGCCCTTGCCGAAACTCTCCGCCGCATCCGCCAGCCGCAGGATCGGCTTGATCTGGTTGCGCAGGAACAGCACCGCGACGATGAGCAGAATCGAGGATGTGCCCAACATCCAGAAGATGAAGATTTCGGAATTCGACGCATAGGCGGCGCTGCGCTGGGCGAAGATGCGCATCACGGTATCGTCCAGCTTGATGCGGATTTCCACCAGCGAGGAGCGCCCGACAGTGTCGATCCAGAACGGGCGCGCGATCTGGCGGCTGAGTTGCACCGACAGCGTCTGATCGAGCAGCGAGAAAAACGGCTTCGGTCCCGGCGCCGGCATGTCGTTGACGGGGAGGAAATCCACCACCAGGCCGAGCCGCTGCTGCGCGATGCGCTTGATCTGGGTCCGGTCCTTGTCCTGCGGATAGGTTCTGTAGATGTCGATCAGCGCGGAAATGTCCTGCACAACGGCAGCGGAGAGACGCCGCGTCACCGTGTTCCAGTGCCGCTCCATGAATACGAAGGCGACCACCGACTGCAGGATCACCATCGGCACGATGATGATGAGCAGCGCGCGGGCATAGAGCCCCTTCGGCATCAGTTCCTTGAACCACCGCCCCAGCCACTCACTGGCGCTGGAGACGCGCCGTGACGCCGTGCGGATGAAGCTCAGGCCGGTGTCGAGCGTGCTCATGAGCGCTTCTTCTTCACCTCTCCCCGTGGGGGAGAGGTCGGATCGCTCTTGCGATCCGGGTGAGGGGGGTCGGATTTCAATAGCAACATTGAGAGCCCCTCACCCCAACCCTCTCCCCACCGGGGAGAGGGAGCAAATTGTACTCGCCGCGCGTTCCAGGCAATCTTGTTCTGGTGCAGCGCCAAACTGACTGCATTTTTGTGGAGCACGGCAACACACTCGGCTGTCACGGCGACGCCACGAGGCGATAGCCGATGCCGCGCACCGCCTGCAGGAACAGTGGATTGGCGGGATCGCGCTCGATCTTGCGGCGCAGCCGGTTGATCTGCACGTCCACCGCACGCTCGTTGACGCTGCCGTCGCCGCCGGTCAGCGCCGCGCGCGGTACCGTTTCGCCCGGCGTCGCGGCCAGAATGCGCAGCATGTCCCGCTCGCGGTCGGTGAGATGGATCACCTTGTCGCCGTCGCGCAGTTCACCGCGCTCGATGTGATAGACGTAAGGTCCGAACGCGACCGACTCCACCGGCGGCGCGATCACCGGCGCGGCGCGCTTGAGGATGTTGGCGATGCGCAGCACCAGTTCGCGCGGCTCGAACGGCTTGGCGACATAATCGTCGGCGCCGATCTGCAGTCCCTCGATCCGGCTTTCGGCTTCATGCCGCGCCGTGAGCATGATGATCGGCACCGCCGAGGTGGTGCGGATCGAGCGCGCGAGATCGAAGCCGGTTTCGCCCGGCATCATGACGTCGAGGATCAAGAGATCGAAATGCAAACCGGTCAGCTTGGCGCGCGCATCGGCGGCGCTCTTGGCGGTGGTGACGCGATAGCCCTCATTGCCGAGAAAGCGCGACAACAGATCGCGGATGCGGCGGTCGTCGTCGACCAGCAGCAGATGCGGCGCATCGTCGGCCAGTTGCTGCCGCGCGCGCTCCGATGTTGCGATGTCGATCACCTTGCGTCCTTCGCCATCCTGCGGCTTCGCAGGATTTCCTCCAGCACCTTGTCCGGATCGGTCTGGTCGATCATGCCGAGCAGGAACTGGCGCACGCTTTCCGCGCCTTCGGCGTTCATGGTTTCGAGGGCGCTGTCGATGCGCGCGGTCTGCAGTCCGGCCAGTTTCACCACGAGGGCCTCGCCCTTCGGCGTGGCGAAAAGAAGACGCTGGCGCCGGTCGTTGTCGCCGGCCTTCTGCACGATATAGCCCTCATCGAGAAGCTGCTTCAAAACGCGCCCGAGCGACTGCTTGGTGATCCGCAGCACGTCCAGCAGATCAGCGACCTTGAGGCCGGGATAGCGGGTGACGAAATGCACCACGCGGTGATGCGCACGGCCGAAGCCGAATTCCTCCAGCACATGGTCGGCATCGCCGACAAAGTCGCGATAGGCAAAGAACAGCAGTTCGATGATGTCCCAGCGCAAGGGACCACCCCCCGGATTGACCGGAGAGCCGCCAGTGGGCGGATCGCCTGCTTTCAACATTTTTATGTCAGCCATATTGACGTATATAGGTCTCAATGTTACAAAACAGGCGATGACAACGAAATATTAGTTCGTTTCGTTGGCCGTCCTTGGTCCTAAAGTTCGCACAGAGCTGTGCAGTAACCTCGGGCCAGGCTGGAATTTCTGTCATCGTGCGATTGTCGAGCGGCATTTCGGCAAACATACTGGACTTCACGCCTTCCGCCAAAGCGGAAACCGGCCCTCGGGCCGGCGGGCCGGGGAACAGACACTTGAATCGATCAGCCCGCCGCCGCGTGGACTGCAACCAGAGCCGGGAGAAGACCATGGGCATTTCGGGAGTTTCGTTCGAGAAAAGCGAGGGCGCAGTCGTGTTCGACATGCAGCCATCGGCGAATCCGACGCCTGCAGCAGAGCGCACCGCCAAGCTGGCCGATCCTGGCTTCGGCCGGGTCTTCACCGATCACATGGCGATTGTTCGCTACAGCCAGGACAAGGGCTGGCATTCCGCGCGCATCGAATCCCGCGCCAATTTCGCGCTCGATCCCGCCACCGCGGTGCTGCACTACGCCCAGGAAATCTTCGAGGGCCTGAAGGCCTACAAGCGCGACGATGGCGGCGTGAACCTGTTCCGTCCCGATGCCAACGCCCGCCGTTTCCGCGATTCCGCCGACCGCATGGCCATGGCGCCGCTGCCCGGGCAGGTCTTCATCGAAGCGGTCGAACAGCTCGTGCGCATCGACCGCGACTGGATGCCGGGCGGCGAAGGCAGCCTCTATCTGCGGCCCTTCATGATCGCGAACGAGGTGTTCCTCGGCGTGAAGCCGTCCGCCGAATATATTTTCGCGGTGATCGCCTCGCCGGTCGGCTCCTATTTCAAGGGCGGCCCTGCCCCGGTGTCGATCTGGGTGTCGGAAAACTACACCCGCGCCGCCATCGGCGGCACCGGCGCCGTGAAGTGCGGCGGCAACTATGCCGCGAGCCTGCGCGCGCAGGCGGAAGCGATCCAGCACGGCTGCGATCAGGTGGTGTTCCTCGATGCGGTCGAGCGCCGCTACATCGAAGAACTCGGCGGCATGAACGTGTTCTTCGTGTTTGAGGACGGATCGCTGCTGACGCCGCCGCTCGGCACCATCCTGCCCGGTATCACCCGCGATTCGATCATCACGCTGGCGAAGGCCGCAGGCACGCGCGTGCGCGAAGAGGCCTACACCATCGACCAATGGCGCGCGGACGCGGCGAGCGGAAAACTGAAGGAAGCCTTCGCGTGCGGCACCGCCGCAGTAATCTCGCCGATCGGCAAGGTGCGTTCGGCCAGCGGCGACTTCACCATCAACGGCGGCAATGCCGGCCCGGTGGCGATGGGCCTGCGCAAGCAACTGGTGGACATCCAGTACGGCCGCGCCGCCGATCCGCACAACTGGATCCGGAAGGTTTTCTGATCGAGCGGCGGCACGCTATCCCGTTGTGATGGCGTGCCGCCGTGCGTTGCACTGATTCACCATGAAATCCACCAGTGCGCGCACCGACGGCAACAGTCCGCGACGCGACGGAAACACCGCGTGGATGATTCCGCTCTTGGGAATCCATTGCGGCAGAACATGCAGCAGCCTTCCCGCCTGAACATCGTCCCAGATCATCATCGTCGGCAATTGCACGATGCCGACGCCCTTGAGCGCGGCTTCGCGCAGCGCGGCCATGTCATCGGTGACCAGCCGCGGGGAATGCGGCACGATGGCCGTGCTGCCATCGCCCTGTTCAAGTGACCAGCTATGGTCGCGATGCGGCGGCCCAAGATCGAGGCTCGGCCAGTCATGAAGGTCAGCGGGACTTTCCGGATTTTTTCGTCCTTCAAGCAATGACGTGCTAGCGACAAGAGCCTGCGTGCTTTCGTCGAGCCGGCGCATCACCAGTTCGCTCTTTTCAAGCGGTGGAAAGCGCACGCGGATCGCCAGATCGAACCCTTCGCCGATCACATCGACCCGCCGGTTGGTGCTCTCCAGATGAACCTCGACACGCGGGTTTTCGATCATGAACCGCGCGATTATCTCGCCGAACTGGAAATTGATCAGCGCAGTCGGACACGCCATCCGGATCACGCCCTGCGGTTCGGAGCGCACACGCTCGATCACCGATTGCGCGGCTTCGGCTTCGACCAGCACGGCGACACAGCGCTCGTAATATTCCTGCCCGATCTCGGTCACCGAAAAGCGCCGGGTGGAACGCTGGATCAGCCGCACGCCCAGCCGTTCCTCCAGGAGTGCGATCCGGCGGCTCAGCTTGGATTTCTGCATTCCCAAAGCCCGGCCAGCCGCGGCAAAGCCGCCGCGATCGACGACCTGGACGAAATAGTAGAGATCGTTGAGATCCTGCATCGTCCTATTCATAGGACACAGAGTGCATATTGGCAATCTTCTGGCGAGATCGTCCCGGTTATATACCCGATACATCAGCAATCGGGGATCGCCCCGATGCCCGGGAGACCAATCATGAAGAAGATTCTTGGTGTTTACAGCAATCCGACCATGCACTGGGTCGGCGACGGCTTTCCGGTCCGATCACTGTTCTCCTATGACTCGCTCGGCAAGCATGTCAGCCCGTTCCTGCTGCTCGATCAGGCGGGGCCGTACAACTTCGATCCCGCGAGCAGGCCGCGCGGCGTCGGACAGCATCCGCATCGCGGCTTTGAAACCGTGACGGTCGTCTATGACGGCGAGGTCGAGCATCGCGACTCCACCGGCAAGGGCGGCGTGATCGGCCCCGGCGATGTGCAGTGGATGACCGCGGCGGGGGGAATCCTGCACGAGGAATTTCACTCACAAGGCTTCACGCGCAGCGGCGGACCGTTTCGCATGATCCAGCTCTGGGTGAATCTTCCCGCGAAGGACAAGATGAGCCAGCCGGGTTATCAGACCATCACGGACAGCGACATTCCCGTGGTTGATCTGCCGGATGGTGCCGGGCGTGTGCGCGTGATCGCTGGCGACTTCAACGGCAACAAGGGGCCGGCGCGGACCTTCACACCGATCAACCTGTGGGATGTGAGGCTGAACCGCGATGCGACCGTGACCCTCGATCTGCCCAAAGGTCACACAACCATGCTGGTCGTCGTGTCCGGCAGAATCACGGTCAATGGCACACAGGATGCGGGCGAGGCGGAAATGGTGCTGCTCGACCGTGATGGCGAGGGCGCGACCATCGACGCCAGCAGCGACGCCATCGTGCTGGTGCTGACCGGCGAGCCGATCGATGAACCGATCGTCGGCTACGGCCCGTTCGTCATGAACAGCGAAGCGGAAATCCGTCAGGCGGTCGAGGATTTCAACGCAGGACGCTTCGGCGCTATCGCAAACGCCTGACCCATTGCTCCGGCTCGGCACACCGGGCCGGAGCATCGTCCCGGACACATTTCAGATCAGCGGCGGCGCGCTCGCCCCGCCCGACCCGGTACGGGCATTCGCCTGTGCGCGGCACCCGTGCGAGCATTTGAAGGAGCATCTGTCATGACCAGCGAAACTATCCGAGATCCGCTCAAGGATCATCTGCTGACCCCGCAGAACGCCGCACTCATCGTCATCGACTATCAGCCGGTCCAGGTGAACTCGATCGCCTCGATGGACCGGCCAACTCTGGTCAAGAACATCGTCGGCACGGCGAAGACCGCCATCGCCTACGGCCTGCCGATCGTCCATTCCACGGTCAATGTGAAAACAGGACTGAACAAGCCGCCGATTTCGCAGCTCCAGGCCGTGCTGTCGGATTATCCGACCTACGACCGCACCACGATCAACTCGTGGGAAGACGTCGAATTCCAGAAGGCCGTCAAGGCCACCGGCCGCAAGAAGCTGATCATGACGGCGCTCTGGACCGAGGCGTGCCTGACCTTTCCTGCGCTCGACGCACTCAAGGAAGGCTATGACGTTTACGTCGTGGTCGATGCGGTGGGTGGAACATCGACCGTGTCTCACGAGATGGCGCTGCGCCGGATCGAACAGGCGGGCGGCAAGATGATCACCCTCGTTCAATTGCTGTGCGAACTTCAGCGCGACTGGAAGCGCACAGAGACAGTGCCGTCTTTTCTCGACATCAACATTGAACTGGGCGGCACCGCCGGTCTTCAGTTCGCATGGGATCGGGCCGAACGCGCCAAAGCATAGGCGGCGCGAGTGAGCTACGACAGGATTCAGGCGCGCCGCTACCCAGCGGCCGTCTTCCAGACATTGCCGCGCGCCAGTTCGATCGCATCGCACAGAAAGCGTTCAGCCGACATGGAGCTTCTCCCGGTCTCCTGAGTCAAAGCGCCTCGGCGGGAATCCAGAACACCTCGCCGTAGGAATCTTCGGTGTCGAGCCATAGCAGCGGCAGGTTGGGATAGGCATCGCCCAGCGCATCGCGGCCCCGCCCGATCTCGCACAGCAGCCCGCCGTCCGGCGTGAGATGATCCTTCGCGCCGTCGAGAATCCGGCGCACGATGTCGAGGCCGTCATCGCCGCCGTCGAATGCGATGGACGGTTCGTGCAGACATTCGCGCGGCAGTCCGGCCATGCCCTCGGCATCGACATAGGGCGGATTGGTGATGATGAGATCGTAGCGTGCGTCGTTCACCGCATCGAACAGATCGCCCTCATAGAGCGAGACGCGGTCCTCGAGGCCGTAATCGGCAACATTGCGAGCAGCCACCGCCAGCGCATCCGGCGAAATATCCACCGCGTCCACGGTCGCGTTCGGAAAACTCTGGCAGGCGAGAATGGCCAGGCAGCCGGAGCCGGTGCAAAGATCGAGCACGCGCGTCACATTGAACGGATCGTCGATCAGCGAGCCGCCCTCCTCCTCGGCATCGCCGCCGAAATGCGAGTCCAGCAGTTCGCCGATGAAAGAGCGCGGCACGATGGTCCGCTCATCGACATAGAACGGCAGACCGCGCATGTAGATCCTGTTGACCAGATAGGCGGCGGGTTTGCGGGTGGCGATGCGTTTCTCGAACAGTGCGAGAATTTTCCCGGCTTCCTGCGCGGTGACGCGGGCGTTCGCGAACATCTCGAACTGGTCGGGATGCAGATGCAGAACCTCGCAGACGATGAAGGCCGCCTCCGCCACCGGATCGGTGGTGCCGTGGGCGAACACCACACCGGCTTCGACAAAACGGCTGACGCCGTAGCGCATCAGGTCGAGCAGAGTCACCAGTTCGCCCGGCAGGACTTTCGGTGACAAGACCTTGGGCGATGACGGCTTCAGGATTGTCTTCGCGGTCGCGCGCGACGCGCCGCGCTTCGTAGAGGCTTTCTTTGCTGACGCCTTCTTCGCAGGAGCAGTTTTCACTTTCTTCGCCATTACTTGTTCCACCGCGCCGCTGCATTGTCGTCATGGGCCTGCGCATCGACCCACTGCGTATCGCCAGCGCGCTCTTCGGATTTCCAGAACGGCGCATTGGTCTTGAGATAGTCCATCAGAAACTCCGCCGCCTGAAACGCCGCCTCGCGATGTTTCGAGGCTGCCAGCACCAGCACGATGTTGTCGCCCGGCACGACGCGGCCATAACGATGGATCACCGTGACGCCATCGAGCGGCCAGCGCGCGACCGCCTCGGCCACATGCCGGCCGATCTCGGCTTCTGCCATGCCGGGATAATGTTCCAGCGTCATCGCGGCGATGGCGCCCTCGCCCTCTCCGCCGCGGCAGATGCCGGTGAAGGTGACCACCGCGCCGATGTCGCTATTGCTCCTGGTCAGCGCCGCGATCTCCGCCGCGATATCGAAATCAGCGGACTGGATACGGATGGTGACGGGCGTCGCCATGAGAAATTAGCCGCCGGTCATCGGCGGGAAGAACGCGATCTCGCGCGCGCCCGCAATCGCGGTGTCCGATTTTACATGGGTGTGGTCGATGGCGGCGCGAATGGTTTTCGGCGACGCGAACGCATTGGCGTATTCCTCGCCCCGCGCGATCAGCCACCGCATCAGGTCCGCGACCGTGCGCACGTCCGCCGGCGGATCGAGCGTTTCTTCCGCCTTGCCGATCCGTTCGCGCACCCAGGCGAAATAGAGCACCTTCACCGGTCTTCCTCGGTCAGATGATGGATCCCCGCACGAAGGTAATCCCATCCGGTGTAGATGGTGAGGATCGCCGAAATCCACAACAGCGTGATGCCGATCAGCACGGTCGGCGGCAGGATCGTCTCACCCGCCTCGCCCGCGATCAGGAAGCCAATGGCGACAAGCTGCACCGTCGTCTTCCATTTCGCCAATTGTGACACCGGCACGCTGATGCGGATCGCGGCGAGATATTCGCGCAGACCCGACACCAGAATCTCACGGCAGAGAATCACCATGGCGGCCCACAGCGACCAGCCCTTGATGGTCTCGTCCGCCGCCAGCATCAAAAGGCACGAGGCCACGAGGAGCTTGTCGGCGATGGGATCCAGCATCTTGCCCAGCGACGACGACTGATCCCAGATGCGCGCATAGTAGCCGTCGAGAAAATCGGTCACGCCCGCGGCGATGAACACGAACAGCGCCACCCAGCGCAGCCACAGCGGCGCGCCGAGGATGGACTGCGCATACATGCAGCCGATCACCACCGGAATCGCGGCGATCCGGGAGTAGGTCAGGAGATTGGGCAAAGACAGCGAGCGCTTTGCGGGTTTCGGGGCGGCGACACTGGTCATGGCCTTACCAATACTGCGAAACTGTCCGCGTCAACAGCCCATGCCGCGCATTTGAGGCCTTCAAGGCAAAGATGACAGCGGCGTCATGTATGACTGCCGGGATGGAAGAAATCGAAGATTTTACGCGCACTTTCAGCGCTGACGCCCGGAACCTTGCCGAGATCGGCGACCGAGGCCCGCTCGATCTCCTTCAGGGTGCCGAAATGGTGCAGCAGTGCGCGCTTGCGTGATGGCCCGATGCCGGGGATTTCCTGCAGGCCCGCCTCGCGAATGTCCTTCTTGCGCAGCTTGCGGTGCGATCCGATCACGAAACGGTGCGCCTCGTCGCGCAGCCGCTGGATGAAGTACAACACCGGATCGCGCGGCTCGAGCTTGATCGAGGGTCGGTCCGGCATGAACAGGGTTTCGCGTCCGGCATCGCGGTCCGGCCCCTTTGCCACGGCGATCAGCGACACATCGGTCAGGTTCAGGCCGGTGAAAATCTCCCGCGCCGCATTGAGTTGGCCCTGGCCGCCGTCGATGACGACAAGATCGGGCCATTGCGGCACGGCATCGTCATCCTTGTCAGGCTTCCTGCCCTCGGCGGCGTTGCCGAGCAGCCGCTTGAAGCGGCGCTCCAGCACCTCGCGCATCATGGCGTAGTCGTCGCCCGGCGTCAGCCCTTCCGACTTGATGTTGAACTTGCGGTACTGGTTTTTCAGGAAACCTTCCGGCCCGGCGACTATCATCGCGCCGACCGCGTTGGTGCCCATGATGTGGCTGTTGTCGTAAACCTCGATGCGCTTCGGCACACGCGGCAGACCGAGTACGTTCGACAGGCCTTCGAGCAGACGCGCCTGCGTTGCGGTGTCGGCGAGCTTGCGGCCCAGCGCCTCGCGCGCATTGGTCAGCGCGTGGGTGACGAGATCCTTCTTCTCGCCGCGCTGCGGCGTTGAAACCTCGACCTTGTGACCGGCCTTCACGCCAAGCGCTTCGGACAGCAACTCCTGATCCTCGATGCGGTGCGAGAGCAGGATCAATTTCGGTGGCGGCTTGTCGTCGTAGAACTGCGCGAGGAACGAACCCAGCACTTCCTCCGGCGGCATGGTCTTGTCCGCGCGCGGGAAATAGGCGCGGTTGCCCCAGTTCTGCCCGGTGCGGAAGAAGAACACCTCGACGCAGGAATAGCCGCCCTCTTGATGGATCGCGAACACATCGGCTTCCTCGACCGTGCGCGGATTGATGCCCTGCTGCGACTGGATCGCGGACAGCGCGGCAAGGCGGTCGCGATAGAGCGCAGCGCGCTCGAACTCGAGTTCGTGCGAGGCCTTTTCCATTTCGCCGGCGAGTTCCTGCTTCACCAGCCGCGAGCGGCCGGAGAGAAACTCATTCGCCTCGCGCACCAGTTCGGTGTAGCCGGGAAAGTCGATCTCGCCGGTGCACGGCCCCGAGCAGCGCTTGATCTGGTACAGCAGGCAAGGCCGCGTCCGGCTCTCGAAGAACGAGTCGCTGCAGGAGCGCACCAGGAACGCGCGCTGTAGCGCAGTGATGGTGCGGCCCACCGCCCCCGCCGACGCAAACGGTCCGAAGTAGCGGCCCGGCCGTGTCTGTGCGCCGCGATGTTTGAGAATCTGCGGCGCCCAGTGGTCGCCGGTGATCAGGATATAGGGAAACGACTTGTCGTCGCGCAGTTGCACATTGAAGCGCGGACGAAGCTGCTTGATGAGGTTGGCTTCGAGCAGCAGCGCCTCGGTCTCGGTCGCGGTCGAGATCACTTCGACATTCACCGTCGCTGCGATCATGCGCGCGATGCGCGCCACCTGCCCGGTCGGGCGTGCATAGGACGCGAGCCGCTTCTTCACGCTCTTGGCCTTGCCGACATAGAGTACGTCGCTGGCCGCATTCAGCATGCGATAGACGCCGGGCGAGGTCGGCGCGAGTTTCACCGCGCGCTCGATGGCGGCGCGGCCCATCGCCAGCGTTCCCTCGGCCGCGGGCTCGGCAGACTCGTCCTCCTGCTCCGGAAGCCGCGCCTCTTCATCCTCATCGGCGGCAATCGAGGCCGGATCGACGTCCTGCCCGCGCAGGCTCCGCGGCGACGGTTCCTGCACAAGCGCCGGCTGCTCCGGCTGGTCGGGGTCTGAGGTGTCGTGAATCATGACCGGAATTTAGGAACTCGGGACGCGGTGATCCAGCAGGCAGTGCCGCGCAAAGGAACGGGATTCGCCGGCGGCGGGGCCTCGCTTGTAACACTTTCTTAAGGATGGAAATCGGGCCGCGCGCCGTCTTAACGCCTGTTTAACGTAAAACTCTCGATAAATTTTAAGCAGAAAAGGTGGACTTTCGTAACCACGTCGGTTCGCCGCACCGTTCTGGCCAGCGAGCAGCCACACCGGTGTGCGTTTGAGGAGAGTACGATGAAGACAACAATTCTTGGCGCGATCGTCGCCGCGACATGCGTGAGCGCATCGGCGCAGGCTGCCGATATGTATGGCCGCCGCCCCTATCAGCAGCCCTATACGGTCAACCAGCCGCTCGCCAATAGCTGGATCGGCCCGTATATCGGCGGCAACATTGGTTACGGCTGGGGCGACGTCTCCAACAGCGGCGCCAAGCCGTCAGGCGTGCTCGGCGGCCTGCAGATCGGCTACAACTGGCAGAACGGCGCATGGGTCGCCGGCATCGAGGGCGATCTCCAGCTCAACGCGGCAGACGATACGTTCGCGGCGTGGAAATTCTCGAATCCGTGGTTCGGCACCGTGCGCGGCCGCGTCGGTTACGCCTTCAACAACGTGCTGCTCTACGGCACCGGCGGTCTTGCCTTCGGCTCGCTCAAGGTCGAAGCGCCCGGCGGCTTCTCTGAAAGCAGCACATCGGCCGGCTGGACCATCGGCGCGGGCGCGGAATTCGCCATCAACCAGAACTGGTCGGCGAAGGTCGAATACCTCTATGTCGACCTCGGCGAGCGCAACTACTTGCTCACGGGTCTGCCGAACGGCTACCAGTTCAGCACCGTTCGCCTCGGCGTGAACTACCGCTTCTGATCGGCGTAACATCATCGCACATCATCAATCCCGGGCCTTCCGCCCGGGATTTTGTTTGCGCGCTGATGTCCCGAAACGCGCTAGGGCGAAATCACCAGATCGACCGCCTTCGGTCCCTTGCCCTTCTTGTCGGGCTCGACTTCAAACGAGATACGCTGTCCTTCGATCAGGTCCTTCAGTCCGGCGCGCTCGACCGCGGTGATGTGGACGAACACATCACGCCCGCCGTCGTCCGGCTTGATGAAGCCGTAGCCGCGTTCGGCATTGAAGAACTTGACGACACCTGTCATGGCCATCGGGAACCCCTCCCCGCAATGCACCTCTGGCGCGCAACGCGCGTCAGCCAGGTCCGGCATTCATGCCGGAAAGCGGCGGCCTTGGAGAGCAGCTTCAAACGTCGAAGCGCCCGGGGCCTCTCGTCATTCCGCCGCGGCCATTCGCGGGCGCGGGACGTAAAAGCCGACCTTCACAACAGCAGCATAATACGGTTCCCGGCAAATTGGCCATGCCGCATTTGGGTGCTTTCTTCATCCGCCTGAAGTTTGTGCGAACGCCAACGCCAGCGTGCGTGTGCAGCGCGTCACGCGCGAAGTGTTTCCACGCGGAAGCGGCCCGCGCCGCCGAGGCCCAGCGGCTTTTCAAGCTCGTGCAGGATGGCGCGCAGCTCGTCGGCCAGCGTCCAGGGCGGATTGACGATCAACAGGCCCGCCGACATCAATCCTGAGTCAGCCGTCTGCGGCGCGACACTGAATTCAACACGCAGGCAACGCGCATCCTGGCTGCCCGCGTTCGCCACACGCGCCACATGATCCGCCAGGGAGTCGGTGGCGCGGCGGTCCTTGGCCGGATACCAGAGCATGTAGATGCCGGTCGGCCATTTGGCATGCGCAGCACAGAAGCCGTCGGCAAGCCGGGTGAATTCATCGCGGCTTTCAAACGGCGGATCGATCAGCACTAGCCCGCGCCGTTCGTTCGGCGGCACGAAGGCCGGCAACGCAGTCCAGCCATCAAGATCGACCACGCGCGCCTGCTTGTCGTTGTAGAGCGCGCCGATCAGTTGCCGGCGTGCGTTGGGTTCGAGTTCGCAGGCGACAAGCCGGTCCTGGGGCCGCAGCAGCGCGCGCGCCACCAGCGGCGACCCGGGATAGGCGGTGAGATCGCGGTGCGGATTGAAGGCGCGCACGATGTCGAGATAGGGCGCGACCAGCGTCATCACCGGTTCGGAGAGACGCGTCTGCATCAACCGCGCGATGCCGGTGCGCCATTCGCCGCCGCGTTCGGCTTCGCTGCTGGTGAGATCGTACAGACCCGCGCCCGCATGGGTGTCGATCACACGAAACGCCGCCGGCTTGTCGTGCAGATAGGTCAGGATGCGCGCCAGCGCGATGTGCTTGATGACATCGGCGAAGTTTCCGGCGTGGAAGGCGTGGCGGTAGTTCATGGCGCGACTGTTACGACATCGCGCGATGAAAGTAACGCAGCGCGTTCGTGATCCGTCATCCTGAGGTGCGAGCCATTGCGAGCCTCGAAGGATGGCGGGCGAGAAGACCGCCATCGCGCTTCGAGGCCCGCCGAAAACGGCGGGCACCTCCGGGTGACGGCAGAAAATCAGCCCCCGCGCACCGGCGGCATCACCACCGTGTCGCGGCGGCAGGCGCGGCGGTCGATCTCGTCGCACGCACGGAACTGCAGATCCTTGTTCATGCAAATGCGCACTTCGCTGAGACGCTTGCTGTCGCAGGTCACGGCAATCGCCGAACTCGACAGGCCGGGATTGGCCTTGATGAAGGCCTCTTCGATCTCCAGCGGCGCAACGGTCTTTGCGCTGGAGAGTTCGAGATAGTCCGCGGGAATCTTCACCGCCGCGCGGGCCTTGCGGATGGTCTCGAAATAGGCGCGCGCGGCCATGCCCGAACAGGTGCCGTGCTTGTCCCACTCGTTGTAGATCAGGCCCGGTGCGGGCATCAGGTCGAGCATCGCGGTCATGACATTGCGCGCCAGCCGGGGCGACGGCCGCTGGCAGTA
This sequence comes from Afipia clevelandensis ATCC 49720, assembly GCF_000336555.1. Lineage (GTDB taxonomy): Bacteria > Pseudomonadota > Alphaproteobacteria > Rhizobiales > Xanthobacteraceae > Afipia > Afipia clevelandensis. Next base: position 2,458,058 of record NZ_KB375281.1, read on the forward strand.
GTTGGGAAAGCCGCGCTCATATTGCGGCCACAGGCCATGCACGACAAAGGAAAACGGACGGCCCGCGCACTGGGTCTGAACGCCACGGCTGGAATTGCCGCGCTCGCTCGCCGCCTCGCAGAACGAGGGCGACCAGGACAGCGACAGCACGTAGAAATCGAATTCGCCCGGCGCATTCTGGCGCTTGTCCTGTGCGGAGGCCGAGCTTGCGGCGATGGCAGTCAACACAAGGCCGAACAGCACGGCAACGCATGACAAGCGGAATGAAAAACCGGCAACCGGCAGGCCGGACCTCGACTGCAACATGACCACGCCCCCTTACGGCAATGGCCGAAGCCTAGCCGGGCAAAAAGAACATTTCAAGAACAAAAGAAAATCCCGTCCACCGGGACGGCGAACGGGATGAATCGAAACCGTTGTGGACAGGTCAGGGCCGCGCGGCCTTGCAGGACGGATTGTAGGCCCAGTTGCGGTCGAGGCCGACCACGCACCACTCGACGCCCGAATCGAATCCGGCGAAGCCACCGTCCTCGATCACGGAGTAGTGCACCTGCCGGGCGCGGCCGTCGTTCAGCATGGCGCTTGCGGTGCAGAACCGGCGCGGAATGCTGTTGGACGCCCAGGGGCGGAAAGCCGTCTCATGCACATCGGCGAAGCCGGTGATCTCGAGCGCGGAATTCCAGAACTTGCTCTCTTTCTCGGCGAATTGCTGGACAATGGTGCCGAGCGCCTCGCTGCAGGGGCGCATGTCGCCGTCGTAGCGCGGGCCGGAGAGCCAGAAATTGCGCTCCAGCACATTGGCGGCCTGCGCCGCCGGAGCGAGCGCCATGAGTCCCGCCACGGCGCCCAGCGCCACGGCCAACGTCAGCTTGCGAAATGTCGAAAAAAGGTCGCGCATGAAGCGGTCCACCGGAAGTGCGGAAATGATGTTGCGCGGAAGGTGCCGCGAAGCCGACAGCCGGTCAAGTGCAGCGCGGCAACACTCGGCCGCCAACCCCGGCCGGAGCGCTCGGCCGTTCTTTCCTTGAGGGTCCGGGCGGCCTATGGTGACGGCGGAATCGAACGGAGAGCATGATGCGAACGACTGCAACGGCCGCCCTGACCGCCATGTTGGGATTGCTGGCCCTGACGCCGGCGAACGCCTTTTTCGACACGGTGCCGCCCTTCAAGGGCAACGACACCGGCGGCATCATTGCCTATTCGCTCTACAAGGACGGCGCGGACATCAAGGCGATGGCTGTCGACCACTGCGCCCGCTACGGCAAGTCGGTGAAGCTGACCGGCGTCGATGCCCAGTATGGCGGCTACATTTCGTTCGCCTGCGTCTGGGTCCATCCGGGCCACGCCGACCGGCCGCTGCGCGTCGGCTACTGATACGATCCCAAGGGGCTGCCATGATGCGAACGCCTTCATCTCGTGTGACGGCGCTGACGCTCTGCGCCGCCCTGATATCGCTTCCCGCGCTGGCCGGCCCGGTGGACATGCCGCCCCGCAAGCCCGGCCTGTGGGACATCAAGGTCAGCCCCGGTCCGCAAATGCCGGCGATGACCATGCAGCAATGCACCGACGCCAGCACCGACAAGGACATGTCGTCCACCTTCAGCCCGATGGCGAAGGAAATGTGCGCCAAACAGGACATGCAGAAGACGGCGACCGGACTGGTGATCGACGCAACCTGCACGGTGAACGGCGTCACCTCGACCTCGCACACCGAGATCACCGGCGACTTCAACTCCGCCTATACGGTCAAGGTCGCCACCAAGAGCAACGGCAAGATTCCCGACGCCGTCACCATGATGGAAGCGAAGTGGATGGGCGCCTGCAAGGCGGATCAGAAGCCCGGCGACATTGTCATGCCCGGCGGCATGAAGATGAACATCAAGGACATGCAGGCCATGAAGGGCGCGCGTCCGAAGCCGTAGGTCTGGCTTTCACCTCTCCCCGTAAGAACGGGGCGAGGGAGAAATTACGTTCCCGATCTTCCGGTTACGTCCCGATCTACCAGTCACTTCCCGATCTTCCAGGGGTCGTACTTCTCTTTCGAATCCGGGATGTTCTTCATCGCTGCGCGGGCGGCGGCTTCCTCGCGCGCCATCCGCTTCTGCGGGTCCTCGCCCTTGGCCTCGGCCGGGCCGCTGGTGTCGGGCCGCGCCCTGCCTTGCGCATGCGCCTGCCCGGAGAACAGCAGCGCCGCCGCGACGATCACCAATCCACCTCTCATCGGACATCTCCGTTGGCCAGCCGCCGGGAAACTAGCGCCGTTCACGGCGCCCCCACAATCAGAAATCCTCAAGATTGCCCGCAAAGCGCGCCGGATCAGCTCACGCCGAAGCGCTTTTCAAAGGCGGCGACATTGATCACGCCGCGCCGGTGGGTGCCGTCGCCGATCTTGCGGGAGCCATCCCAGGCTTCCACCTCGAACAGCACGCTCTTGGCGTCGATCTGCTTCACGCGCGAGGTCACCCGCACCGTGCGCCCGATCGGGGTTGCCGCCAGATGCCGGACATTGACTTCCATGCCGACGCTGACATGGCCGTCCGGCAGCAAGCCGGCGATGGAGGCGGTGCAGGCCTTTTCCATATGCAGGATCATGACCGGCGTGGCGTAGACCGGCGGCATGGTGGACAGGAAATGCTGCACCGTCATGTCGTGGGTCACCGTCACGACCGTCTCGCCGGGAATCCCGACGGTGACTTTTTCAAGCGTGCTCATGCGAATGTCCCGAATCCGAAGTTCGCCCCGGGCTTACTTCGCCGCCGCCTTGCGCTCGAGAAAGGTCTTGCCGCCCTTCATCTTGTGGGTCAGCGGCGCCTCGTTGATCTGCACGGTGACCACTTCCGCATCCACGCCGAGGTTCTTCACCAGCGCCTGGGTGATGTCGAGCATCATGCCCTTCTTCTGATCGTCGGTGCGTCCGGCCGCCATGTTCACGATAACCTCAGGCATGTTCGTTTCCCTTCATTGTTCTTGAAAATATCAGGCGTGAAATTTCAATCCATCGACGATCTTGTCAATCACTTTGCGTTCGGCGCGAAAGGCCAGCCCCACCAGATTGAGGTCGGCGCGTGTCACGGCCTGCACGGCCGCGCGGTTGGCGGCGTCATGCGTTGTTTTAAACATGTCCTCGGTATAGACGGCAGCTTTCACATCCCGCGCCAATGCGCGCTCCAGCGCACGCGACAAGGCCGGGCGGTCTGCACCGTAAATCAGGATCGGCTGGCCGATCAGCGCGTGATAGGTCGTACCGGAACCGTCTGCATAGGGCTCGCCGACAGATTCGGGAAACGCCGCCGCGATGCCGCTCGCAAGAAACGCCGCGACATTCAGCTTCTGCCAGGCTTCGAGATCGTGGCGGATAACGAGGGCAACCTTGGTATCGAACTGCATGCGCGACCGTTGTTGTTCTAGCTCTTGCTGGCCCAGCTCACATTATGACGCGCCAGAACCTCGCGGACTTTCTCGACGAGGTCGCTTTCCTTACACGCGAACTGCGCCTCGGCCTGCTTCTGCAGATAGTCGTCGCGGTCGCCGCTGGCATTGGCGATTTCCGCACCGATAATCAGGTCCTTGATCTGAACCTCACCCTTCGCCTTCTCGTCGCCGCCCTGAATGACGACGCACGGCGAATTGCGCCGGTCGGCATATTTGAACTGCACGCCGAGATTGTTCTTCGGATTGCCAAGATACATTTCGGCGCGAATGCCTTCGTTGCGCAGCGTCGCGACGAACTTTTGGTATTGCGCGATCTCGTTGCGGTCCATCACCACGACAACGACCGGACCGAATTCCGGCGTGGTGTCGATCTTGCCGAGCAGCGTCAGCGCCGCCTGCAGGCGCGAGACGCCGATGGAGAAACCAGTCGCAGGGACCGGCTCGCCGCGGAAGCGCGAGACAAGCCCATCGTAACGTCCGCCGCCGCCGACCGAACCAAACCTCACCGGGCGGCCCTTGTCGTCTTTGGTGTCGAGCAGCAGCTCAACCTCGTAGACCGGGCCGGTGTAGTATTCGAGGCCGCGAACGACGGAGGGGTCGATCTTGATGCGGTCGTCGCCGTAGCCACTCGCTGTGATCAGCGAACGGATTTGTTCAAGTTCGTCGCGGCCTTCACTCAGCAGCTTCGATTCCCCGGCGGGCTTGCCATCGGTGAAGGCAATCACCTGCTCGATCGCTTCATCGGCCAGACCAGCGCCCTTGGTAAAATCTCCGCTCTCATCCTTGCGGCCTTCGCCAAGCAGCAGACGCACACCGTCCGGACCGAACTTGTCGAGCTTGTCGATCGCACGCAGCACCGTCAGCCGTTTGCCCGCGTTCTCATCTCCGCCAAGGCCGATGCTCTCCAGCACGCCATCGAGCACCTTGCGGTTGTTGACCTTCACGACATACTGCCCACGCGGAATGCCGAGCGCTTCCATGGTGTCCGCCGCCATCATGCACATCTCGGCGTCGGCGGCGGGCGATGCAGAACCCACCGTATCGGCGTCGAACTGCATGAACTGGCGGAAGCGGCCGGGGCCGGGCTTCTCGTTGCGATAGACATAGCCGTTGCGATAGGAGCGATAGGGCTTGGGCAGCGTGTCGAAATTTTCCGCGACATAGCGCGCCAGCGGCGCGGTCAGGTCATAGCGCAGCGAGATCCACTGCTCGTCATCGTCCTGAAACGAAAACACGCCTTCATTGGGCCGGTCCTGATCGGGGAGGAACTTGCCGAGCGCGTCGGTGTATTCCATCGCCGGAGTTTCCACCGGCTCGAACCCGTAGCGCTCATAGACCTCGCGAATGGTCTCCACCATCTGCCGCGTGGCGGCGATCTCGGCGGGCGTGCGGTCCACGAGGCCGCGCGGCAGCCGCGCGCGCAGTTTCTGGGGCTTTCTGGGCTTTTTGTCGGACATGGAATTCGCGTGCTTGGATAAGTCGACAGTCGGCTTATCACATTCGCCCACGGGTTATCAGCCGGAATAAGGACGAGCAAGCACGACGGCGCATCCCCTCTCCCCTTGTGGGAGAGGGTGGCGAGCATCGTCAGATGCGAGCCGGGTGAGGGGTCTTTATCAATCGCGAGTTTACCCCTCACCCGCCTTCGCTTCGCTCAGGCACCCTCTCCCACAAGGGGAGAGGGTGAGTTGCTAATTCACCAGCACCGCGCCGTCGCAGCGGATGCCGGTGACCCAGACATCCGCCTGCCCGAGGCCGACGCCCAGCGTCTGCAGCACCGAATTAAGCAGCGTGTCGATGGAGCCGGTGGCCCCGCCGATGATGCCGGCGACCAGCGCGCCGATACCGGGGATCGGCAGGCCGAGCGGCCCGAGTTGCACGCCAAGCTGAAGATCGCCCAGCAGGCTGGTCGTCAGCGACGATGTGAACGAGGTGGTGTTCACCGTCTTCTTGGTCTGTCCCTGAATGTCTCCATAACTGAACGTGACATTGGTCGGCGAGGCATTCGCCATGGTGGCGTGGGCACGGCCCGTCACCTGGATCGCGCCGAGATTAACGATGTTCACCGCCGGCGGATTCGGCTTCGTCGAGAAATTCGTCATCATCGCGGACGTCACGTCGCCGATCCACGCATCGACAATGCCGGGCGACACGCCGAGCGTCGCCGTGGATGTGCTCATGTTCGGATAGCCGCATGACACCGCATTGAGCGTCGCGGTGCCCGCCGCGATCTCGACATAGACCGGCAGGTTGACCACCGACACCGAGCCCGAACCGACCAACTGAATCTTCAGCAGCACGCGGGTCTGCGCGGTGTGAACGCTCGCCCCGGCCGAACCGACCGTGACCCAGCTTGTCCCCACCGGACGCTCGCCGACGGTCGCCTGCAGCGTCACACCGGCAATGCCAGGCAGCGACAAATTCACATTCGCCGCGATCTGGTTGGTGCCGTTGGCGAGCGCTGCCATGGCCGAAACGAGATCCAGCGCCGACACGGTCGCGCCGACCTTCGGCTTTTCGCCGACCGTGAGATTTGAATACGGCCCGACGCCGATCAGCGCCGACGGCGTGATCTTCGTGGTCATGCCGGAGATCGCCGACGAGAGGCTGGACAGCGCGGCAATCGCGCCGCTGTTGCCCATCGCCGCGGTCTGCAGCGCCGCGACGATATCGGTCACCTTCAGGTTGCTGCTGAGTAACGTGTCATAGGTCACGCCGGTGAGGTTGACGCGCGTCGCCAGCGCCGAGAGGAAATCGAAGGCGTCGATTTTCGCCGCCAGCAGCGCGTTGTAGTCCATTGCGGAGAGCGACAGCGTGGTGCCGAGCATGCCGCCGAGCAGCGCATTCAGCAGCCCTCCGTTGAGCGACACCAGCCGCGAGCCGATCGCGAAGGTGGCAAGCTGCGTGGTGCTGGCAATGGCGCTCGCCTTGACATCCCACTGGCTCTCGCCGGTCAGCACCTTGCCGAAGTAGAGCGGTGTCTTTGTCTTCAGCGACACCCGCACCGCATTGGGGGGCGTTGCCCCCGCCACGAACCGCTGCTGCGGCGTCAGAGACGCTTTCGCCGTGTAAACACCAGGCTCGACAGCCACGAGCGAGTCCGGTGGATAGTTATTCCTGGCGACAGTCGCCGCAGCAGCGCGGGACGCATTGTTCAAATCGCTTGCGGCGACAATCGCCGCAAGATCGGCCGCGCTCTGGGTGCGGCGCTTGTCAGCGAAGATCGAACCCACATCGACGCCGAGCGCGGCGCAGGCAATGACCATCAAAAAACTCACCGCGCCCATGATCGCGATGTTGCCGCGCTCGTCGCTGATGAAGCGGCGGAGAAGATTACGGCCTGCACCGCAATTGGACCGGCTCCCTCTCCCCGAGGGGGAGAGGGTCGGGGTGAGGGGGTTCGAGGTTTCCATACAGACACCGAGCCCCCTCACCCGCTCACTTCGCTCGCGACCTCTCCCCGCCGGGGAGAGGTGAGACACAACACCCACATTTCGCATTTTCAATACCCTCCGCGCGGGATCGCAGCCGTTCGCACGATGGTCGATGACGGCGCGGGCACGAATGTCGGCAGCGAATAGATGAACATGCCGGAGGCATCGTAATTGACGGACACAATGAAGACGTTGGCGTCGGACCCCGAGGTGGCCGCGTTGACGGTGAGCCTGGCCGGGTCAATCAGCGGATAGGAATTGACATTGCCGGTGATGTAGCTGTTCGCGAGCGAACTGCGCTCGCTTTCGCTTAGGCCCGCAACGGAGGAGCGCGCCGCTTCCGCCGCCAGTTGCTGCACGCCGTGAACCACGGACAGGTACGAGCCGTACATCACGATCCCGAACACCATCATCAGGAACACCGGCGCGATCATCGCGAATTCGACCGCAATCGCGCCGTCGCACGCGGCAGAAAATCTGCCGGCCCGGGACCGTGCCAGAGCCGCTTTCGCGCAAACCCGTTTCCGGAAAGCCGTTTTCCCGAAGGCTATTTTCCCGAAGGCTGTTTTCTTCGACATGGCGCTCACCCGTTGTGACGCGGGCATTTACGCATACAACTTTTAAGGGCAAACTAATTCGCAAAACAACTATTGGATGTATTATGATCCGCCTGCGCACCGTGAATTCACTTACCGGCGACCATGCGTCGCTGTGCGTTCCGGGCCGCGCCGGAAGCTGATAAGGTCCTCTTCCAAGAAAGAAACTGCTCCTTGCCGGAAGGAACGTCCCTTGAATATTCAGCACCCTCGCCCGACTGTCGCGACGCCCAACGATCTCGATGCCTACTGGATGCCGTTTACGGCCAACCGAGCCTTCAAGCGCAAGCCGCGCATGCTCGCCGGCGCGAAGGACATGCATTACTTCACCACCGATGGCCGCGCCATTCTCGACGGTGCCGCCGGCATGTGGTGCAGCAATGCCGGCCACAACCGCGTGCCGATTGTCGAAGCGATCCAGACGCAGGCCGCGACCATCGACTACGCGCCACCGTTCCAGTTCGGCCATCCGAAGGCTTTCGAGCTGGCCAGCCGCGTCGCCGCGCTGGCGCCGAAGGGGCTTGAGCATGTGTTCTTCTGCAATTCCGGTTCGGAAGCTGTCGACACCGCGCTGAAGGTGGCGCTGGCCTATCATAACGGCCGAGGAGAGGCCGGGCGCACCCGCCTGATCGGCCGCGAACGCGGCTATCATGGCGTCGGCTTCGGCGGCATTTCCGTCGGCGGCATGGTCAACAACCGTAAGATGTTCGGCACGCTGCTGACCGGCGTCGATCATCTTCCGACCACCTACGACCGCGAGAAGCAGGCCTTCACCAAGGGCGAGCCGGAGTATGGCGCGCATCTGGCTGATGAGCTGGAGCGCATTGTCGGCCTGCACGGAGCCAACACCATCGCTGCTGTGATCGTCGAACCGATGGCCGGCTCGACCGGCGTGCTGCCCGCGCCGAAGGGCTATCTCAAGCGCCTGCGCGAGATCACCGAGAAGCACGGCATCCTGCTGATCTTCGACGAGGTCATCACCGGCTATGGCCGCCTCGGCTATGCCTTCGCCGCGGAACGTTATGGCGTGACGCCGGACATGATTACCTTCGCCAAGGGCATCACCAACGGTGCGGTGCCGATGGGCGGCGTGGTGGTGCGCGACAGTGTTTTCGACTCCTTCATGAAGGGGCCGGACTACATGGTCGAATTCTTCCACGGCTATACCTATTCGGCGCATCCTCTGGCCTGTGCCGCCGGCCTCGCCACCCTCGACATCTACCGTGAGGAAGGCCTGTTCGAGCGCGCCCGGGCGCTGGAACCGAAATGGGCCGACGCGCTGATGGACCTGCGCAAGGAGCCGAACGTGGTGGACATCCGCACCGTCGGTATCACCGCGGGCATCGACCTCACCCCGAACAAGGACGGCGTCGGCAAGCGCGGCATGGATGCGCTGGACAGCGCCTTCCACGACCATGACCTGATGATCCGGGTCGCCGGCGACACGATCTGCCTGACGCCGCCGCTGATTATTTCGGAAAGCCAGATCGGCGAGATCATGGACAAGGTGGCCAAGGTGATCCGCGCGGTGGCGTGACGCGGACGCGTTCCTACCCCCTCTCCCCTTGTGGGAGAGGGTGGCGAGATCGAATGAAATGAGATCGAGCCGGGTGAGGGGTCGCTGCTTACCGATACAACCCCTCACCCGGTTTCTCGCTACGCTCGCAACCACCCTCTCCCACAAGGGGAGAGGGGAAGAACTTCGCGCCGAATCAAACTTGGTGATAAGCTCGCCCCCGTTCGGGGCTGGGCACACTTCATGATCCGCATTTCGACGATTTTCATCGCCATCTGCATGGTGCTGATCGCAGCCTCCCTCGGCCTGCTGGTTCACTCGCTGGCGGGGCTGACCGTCTCCGAATCCGCCATCGTCGCGCTGACCGCGCTGACCTTCCTGATCCTCTACAACGCCGTGTCGATGCGGCTGCGTGACCGCACCGATGTCGGCGGCCAGATCGCGGACCTGTCGCGCGGCACCGCCGACCTTGCCCGCCAGGTCGCCGAATTCGGACGCCGCATGAGCGCACTCGAGTCCCGGGTCTCCGCGAACGACGCCAACGGGCAGGAGCGGGTGCAGACGGTGGCCGGCGAAATCAGCGAACTCGGATCGCTGGTCAAGCACCTCGCCTCGTCGGTCGCGGCGCATGACGATCTTCTTGCCAATACGGCGAGCGCTGTTCAGGCCCCGCCCGCGGCGCCAGCCGCCGCCATGGCCGCGCAGGAGGCATCGTCTGCGCCCGCGGCCAATCTCACCGCCGACGCTGCACCCGCCGCCGAGCCGCCGCAACAGCCGGCGGCGGCCGCACTCACCAACACCCAGCTTCTGGTCGCCGTGCGCAACGCCATCGAAGCCAACCGCATCGACCTGTTCCTGCAGCCGATGGTAACCCTGCCCCAGCGCAAGGTGCGGTTCTATGAAGCCGTGGCGCGGCTGCGCGACGACAAGGACCAGTTGCTGGCCGCGGCCGATTTTATCGGCACCGCGGAGGCCGCCGGGCTGATGGGCCAGATCGACCACACCGTGATCCTGCGTTGCGTGCAGGTGCTGCGGCGGCTGATGGTGCGCTCCAAGGATGTCGGCGTGTTCTGCAACATGTCGGGCGCGACACTCAGCAATCCGTCGGTATTCGGACAGTGCCTCGATTTCCTCGAAGCCAACCGCATCCTTGCGCCTTCGCTGGTGCTCGAATTCAAGCAGACCACCTTCCGCCAGCTTGGCCCGGTTGAAAGCGAGCATCTCGCCACGCTGCAGCGGCTCGGTTACGGCTTCTCCATCGACAACGTCACCGACCTGCGGCTCGATCCGCGCGAACTGGCCGATCGCGGCGTGAAGTTCATCAAGGTTCCGGCGGCGATGCTGCTCGACCAGAAGCAACTGTCGTCCGCCGACATCCACGCCGCCGATCTCTCCGACCTGCTCGGGCGTTTCGGCATCGACCTCGTCGCCGAGCGGATCGAGGGCGAACGCGCCGTGGTGGACTTGCTCGACTACGATGTCCGCTTCGGCCAAGGCTTCCTGTTCGCGCCGCCGCGCCCGCTGCGGCCCGAGGGCGCAGGAAATCCATCGGAACCGGCGGCGCCAACGGTTGACGCCCCGGCCCGAAAAGAAGAAAAGCCCGAGGTCAAGTTCGAGCCGCGCGCCGAGGCTCCCCGCGTGACCGGTAATGCCGCGCTTGCTCGTCGGGCTTCCGCGCAGAAATAGCCGAAGTCTCCCTACAGAAGTGATCCGATTTCATGACTCCGCCTGACGTGACCGCCTTGCGCTTCGCCAAAAATTTGCGCGAACTCACCAAAGACGTGGATGTCATCCTCAGCGATGTCTGGGGCGTGATCCATGACGGTGTGAAAGGATTCCTGCCAGCCTGTCAGGCGCTGCAGTCCTTCCGCGAACAGGGCGGCACGGTGATCATGATCACCAACGCGCCGCGCCCCGCCGATTCCGTACAGCGCCAGTTGCGCAAGATGGAAATTTCCGACGAGACCTATGACGCCATCGTTTCGTCCGGCGACCTGACGCGCACCTATGTCGCCTCTCATCTCGGCCAGTCATTTTTCATGATCGGCCCGGAGCGCGACAATCCAATGCTGCGCGGGCTCGATGTCAAACTCACCACGCTGGAAAAGGCCGACACCATCATCTGCACCGGCCCGTTCAACGACGAGGTCGAAACCGAGGAAGACTATCGCGAGATGATGGAGGAGGCGCGCAAGCGTAATCTCACCTTCATCTGCGCCAATCCGGACATCGTGGTCGAGCGCGGCCACCGCCTCATCACCTGCGCAGGCGCTATCGCCGAGCTTTATCGCAGCCTCGGCGGCGAGACGATCTTCTACGGCAAGCCGCACCGGCCGATCTACGACCGCGCGCTTGAACTTGCTGCCGAGAAACGCGGCAAGACCACGCCGCTCAATCGCGTTCTCGCCATCGGCGATTCCGTCCGCACGGATCTCACCGGCGCGAACCGGATGGGGATGGATTGCCTGTTCCTCACCCGCGGCATCCATGCGGTTGAGTTCGAGGGGCTCGATATCGCCGACGAATTCTCGGTGCGGCGCGTGTTCGGCGAAACCAAGCCGCCGCGCGCGCTGATGCAGGATTTGACCTGGTAGGCGTCCGCTTCGTCATTGCGAGCGAAGCGAAGCAATCTACTCTTTAAAGAAAACATGGATTGCTTCGTCGCTGCGCTCCTCGCAATGACGACGATCAAAACAAAATGCCCGGCGCGAAGGCCGGGCATTGAAACTCTGCGAACTGTAACGGCGGCTTACGCCGGCACGTTGTCCGGGAACACCGCCTCGATCTTGGTCTTGAGCGTCGCGGCATTGAACGGCTTGACGATGTAGTTGTTCACGCCGGCCTTCTTGGCGGCGATCACGTTTTCCGTCTTCGATTCAGCCGTGATCATGATGAAAGGCGTCGTCGCGAGGTTCGGGTCGCTGCGCACTTCCTTGAGCAGATCGTAGCCGGTCATCGGCTCCATGTTCCAGTCGGAGATCACGAGACCATACTTCTTGCCGCGCATCTTGTTCAGGGCGGCAGAGCCATCGCTGGCGTCGTCGATATTCTCGAAACCGAGTTGCTTGAGCAGATTGCGGATAATGCGGATCATCGTGTTGTAGTCATCCACAACCAGAACCGGCATCGACAAATCCATGGCCATCGCTGATTTTCTCCCTCGAACGCAGCAACCGGCATGCGTTATTTAGCCTTGCGGCGGTCTTCTGACACCGCAGTCGGGGGGACCCTAGCATCGGTCGCTTAAACAGCCCGTTAATCCGGCGAACGCGGAATACCTGCAAGTTGCAGCAAACATGGATCGCACGGCGGCTTGACTCGGATACCGCTCCGAGGTCAGGTCCGGGCCGGATTTTTCAATGTCTTTAATATCTTCCCGCCGGACCTCATGACGACACCGTTTACGGTCATTCGCGACACCACTCCCGCCAGCGCCATCACCAGGGGCGCTGCGGTGGCGCTCGGCAACTTCGATGGCGTCCATCTCGGCCATCGGGCCGTGATTTCAGCCGCTGTGGACATGGCCCGCAAGCGCGGCGCGCCGGCTTATGCGGTGACCTTCGAGCCGCATCCGCGCAGCTTCTTCAGTCCGAATACGCCGCAGTTCAAGCTGACAGAGCTGAACGACAAGCTGCGGCTGCTGGCCGGGACCGGTCTCGATGGCGCCGTGGTCATGACCTTCGATGCCAAGCGCGCCGGCACGACAGCACAGGATTTCATTAACCACGATCTGATCGAACGGCTCGGCGTCAGCGGAATCTCGGTCGGCTTCGACTTTCATTTCGGCAAGGGCCGCACCGGATCGCCTGCCCTGCTCGCCGCCGAAGGGCCGAAGCTCGGCATCGAGGTGCATATCCAGAACCATATCGACGCCGACGGACGCGCCGTCTCCTCCACCGCGATCCGTAACGCGCTGGGTCAGGGGCAGATCGGCGAAGCCAACATGCTGCTGGGTTATCCCTGGTTCATCTCCGGCGAGGTCATCCATGGCGAGAAGCGTGGCCGCGACCTTGGCTATCCGACCGCGAACATCCGGCTCGATCCAGCCTGCGGCCTGCGGCACGGCATCTACGCGGTGCGGGCCGGAATCGGCGACAGGCGTATCGGCGGCGTCGCCTCGTTCGGCCGCCGCCCGACCTTCGATAACGGCGCGCCGCTGCTCGAAGTCTTCCTGTTCGACTTCAAGGGTGACCTCTATGGCCAAAGGCCGGATGTCGCCTTCATCGGCTTCATCCGCGACGAACTGAAGTTCGACGGCATCGACGCGCTGGTGCGCCAGATGGACGACGACAGCGCGAAGGCCCGCGCCATGCTGGCGGCGGCGCCCGATGCGTTTCCCAACCTTGGAATTGTCACGGATTGAGGGGCTTACGGCTCTTTCCGATGCCCCCCATGCCTGCTATCTAGGCCCCATGTTGGCGCGGCGCACCATAACCGGCATTAGCGGCCCGGCTTCCGTCTGAGCGACCCGCTCGGCGCAAGACCGGGAACGACGTCCTTCGCCGCACATCCAGTGCGCCATTCGAGCCAAGCCAGAGCATTCATGTCCGACAAGCCTCAAAAGCCCGCCGCCGCCAAAGCCGACGGCAACGATTACGCCAGCACTCTCTATCTGCCGCAGACGGAATTTCCGATGCGCGCGGGCCTCCCCCAGCGCGAGCCGGAAATCCTGGCGCGCTGGAACGAGATCGGCCTCTACGGCAAGCTGCGCGAGAGCGCGAAGGGACGCGCCAAGTTCGTGCTGCATGACGGCCCGCCCTACGCCAACGGCAACATCCATATCGGCCACGCGCTCAACAAGATCCTGAAGGACGTGGTGACACGCAGCCAGCAGATGCTCGGCTTCGATTCCAACTACGTGCCGGGCTGGGACTGTCACGGCCTGCCGATCGAGTGGAAGATCGAGGAAGAGAACTACCGCTCCAAGGGCAAGCAGAAGCCGAACCTGAAGGACTCCGCGGCGATGCTCGCGTTCCGCAAGGAATGCCGCGCCTATGCCGACAAATGGCTCAACGTGCAGCGCGAGGAGTTCAAGCGCCTCGGCGTGGTCGGCGACTGGGATCATCCCTACACCACCATGAGCTTCCCGGCGGAAGCGCAGATCGCGCGCGAGATCATGAAGTTCGCCGCCAACGGCACGCTCTATCGCGGCTCCAAGCCGGTGATGTGGAGCGTGGTGGAGAAGACCGCGCTCGCCGAAGCCGAAGTCGAATACGAGGATCACACCTCCGACACGGTGTGGGTGAAGTTTCCGGTCAATGCCGCGCATGGCCGCCTGGCTCATGCGTCGGTCGTGATCTGGACCACGACGCCGTGGACGCTGCCCGGCAACCGCGCCATCAGCTTCTCGCCGAAAGTCTCTTACGGCCTCTATAAGGTCACCGATGCGCCTGCCGACAACTGGGCCAAGACCGGCGATCTTCTGATCCTTGCCGACAAGCTCGCGGAAGATGTGTTCAAGCAGGCGCGCGTCACGTCGTACGAGAAGGCTGGCGATGTCTCCGCCGACATTCTCGACGCCATCGAGTGTTCGCATCCACTGAAGGGCCTCGCCGGCGGCTACGAATTCACCGTGCCGCTGCTAGCGGGCGATCATGTCACCGACGACACCGGCACCGGCTTCGTGCACACCGCGCCGGGCCATGGCCGCGAGGACTTCGATGTCTGGACCGCGAATGCACGCGAGCTCGAAGCGCGCGGCATCTCGACCACCATCCCCTACACCGTCGATGCTGACGGCGCGCTGACCGACCAGGCCCCCGGCTTCACCGGCAAGCGCGTGCTCACCGACAAGGGCGAGAAGGGCGACGCCAACGAGGCCGTCATCAAGGCGCTGGTGGAGCGCGGCATGCTGCTCGCGCGCGGCCGCCTCAAGCATCAATACCCGCATTCGTGGCGCTCGAAGAAGCCGGTGATCTTCCGCAACACGCCGCAATGGTTCATCGCGATGGACAAGGACATCGCAGATGACGGCAAGGCGAAGAACGGCGACACGCTGCGCGCCCGCGCGCTGCAGGCGATCAGCGTCACGCGCTGGGTTCCCGAGCAGGGCCAGAACCGCATCACCGGCATGATCGCAGGCCGTCCGGACTGGGTGATCTCGCGCCAGCGCGCCTGGGGCGTGCCGATCGCCGTGTTCGTGCGGGAGACCGGCGACGGCTCCGCCGAAATCCTGCAGGACGAAGCCATCAACAAGCGGATCGCCGATGCGTTCGAGCTTGAGGGCGCCGATGCATGGTATGCCGAAGGCGCGCGCGAGCGCTTCCTCGGGACGCGCGCCAACGAGGACTGGACCAAGGTCGACGACATTCTCGACGTCTGGTTCGACTCCGGCTCGACCCATGCCTTCGTGCTGGAAGACCCGGTGCATTTCCCCGGCCTTGCCGGAATCAAGCGCAAGATCGACGGCGGCAAGGACTCCGTCATGTATCTCGAAGGCAGCGACCAGCATCGCGGCTGGTTCCATTCCTCGCTGCTGGAGTCCTGCGGCACCCGTGGCCGCGCGCCCTATGATGTGGTGCTGACCCACGGCTTCACGCTGGACGAGAACGGCCGCAAGATGTCGAAGTCGCTCGGCAACACCACCGAGCCGCAGAAGGTCATCAAGGACTCCGGCGCGGATATCCTGCGCCTTTGGGTCTGCGCCACCGATTATTCCGACGACCAGCGCATCGGCCCGGAAATCCTCAAGAACACCATCGAAACCTACCGCAAGCTGCGCAACTCGATCCGCTGGATGCTCGGCACGCTGCATCACTTCAAGCGCAGCGAGGCCGTCTCCTTCAGCGAGATGCCGGAGCTTGAACGGCTGATGCTGCATCGCCTCAGCGAAGTCGATGCGGTGGTGCGCGAGGCTTACGCGAATTTCGACTACAAGACGGTGATTGCGACGCTGGCGAATTTCATGAACACCGAACTGTCGGCGTTCTACTTCGACATCCGCAAGGACACGCTGTATTGCGATCCGCCATCGTCGCTCGCC
Organism: Afipia clevelandensis ATCC 49720; assembly: GCF_000336555.1. Lineage (GTDB taxonomy): Bacteria > Pseudomonadota > Alphaproteobacteria > Rhizobiales > Xanthobacteraceae > Afipia > Afipia clevelandensis. The sequence goes on from NZ_KB375281.1 coordinate 2,474,018, forward strand.
CGCAAGGCGGCGCTGACCACCGTGGATATTCTCTGCGACGCGATCCTGAAATGGCTCGCGCCCGCGATCAGCTTCACCGCGGACGAAGCCTGGCGGCTCTATCGCCCCGATGCCGAACCGTCGGTGCATCTGACCACGTTCCGCGACGATCTGGAGCGCTTCCGCAACGAGGCTCTGGCCAAGAAGTGGGAGACGATCCGCGACGTGCGCCGTGTCGTCACCGGCGCGCTGGAAGTCGAGCGCGCCGCCAAGCGCATCGGCTCGTCGCTGGAAGCCTCGCCGCTGGTCTATGTCTACGACAAGGCGATCTTCGCCACGCTGTTCGATATTGACCTTGCCGAAGTCTGCATCACTTCCAACGCCATGGTCACGGATGAGGACGCCCCAAGCGGTGCCTTCACCCTCGCTGATGTGCCGGGCGTCGCCGTGGTGGTCGAGAAGGCCGTAGGCACCAAATGCGCACGGTCGTGGAAGATCCTGCCCACGGTTGGCGAGGACCCGGACTATCCGGATGTGTCCCCGCGCGATGCGCAGGCGCTGCGCGAATGGAAGGCCTTGGGAGCCGGCGTGTGAGTCCCTTGTTCCGCTCCGGATTGATCGCCGCCGTCGCAGCCTTGGTGCTGGATCAGGCGTCAAAACTCTGGCTGCTGAACGTGTTCGAGCTCGGTCCGCGCGGCACGGTGCGGATCACGCCGTTCTTCGATCTGGTGCTCGCCTGGAACACCGGGATCAGCTACGGCTGGTTCCAGGATTCCGGCCCGGTCGGACAGACCATCCTGCTGGCCTTCAAGGCCGCCGCCGTGATCGTCCTGGGCATCTGGATGGCCCGGTCCGGCACGCGCCTCGCGGTGATCGGCCTCGGGCTGATTATCGGCGGGGCCATCGGCAACGCCATCGACCGGCTGGCCTATGGCGCTGTGGTCGATTTCGCCCTGTTTCACCTCGAAATCGGCGGTAAAACCTACAACTGGTACGTGTTTAACCTTGCGGACGTGGCTATCGTTGCCGGGGTGGCGGCCCTCCTGTATGACTCCTTTGTAACTCCGGATGCCGCAAAAACGCCCCGATAGAAGGGGATATGCAGGCACCCGCAATTCCGTTTGCGGCGGAACGACTTGCGGCGGCACCGCCGCCCTCGGATAACGGTTTGAACGACGGATCGGGATGAACGCAATGACGGGCGGCATCGGTTCAGGTTTGCATTTCGCGCCGCGCGTGACGCGCGCGCTCAAGTTCGCGGCCATCGTGCTTGGCGCCGGTCTGGTGTTCGGCTCAGGTCCCCTTCATGCGCAGGATGAAGACGCCGACGAGAACAAAACGTTTGAAGAAAAGCTGATGGACAACCTGATGAGCGGCCTCGGCGGCAAGAAGCTCGAGGACGGCTCCATCGACTATCGCGAACGCTCTCCGCTGGTTGTCCCGTCGAAGATCGACCTGCCGCCGCCGGAGACCGGAAAGCCGAAGTTCGCGCCGAACTGGCCGAAGGATCCGGATGTCGCCGAGCGGGCGGCCGCCCGCGAGCGCGCCAAGCAGAAGCGCAAGACTCCGGAAGAAGAACGCATGCCGCTGATGCCGAGCGAACTCGCGCAGCGCGGCCCGAAGGGTTCAGGGTCGAAGGACACATCGACTCCCGGCAACAACAATTCCAACGCGCCGACCATGATGATGCCGTCGCAGCTCGGCTATGTCGGCGGCCTGTTCACCAATCCGTTCGGCAGCAAACAGACGGAAACCGAGAAATTCACCTCGGAGCCCGAGCGGACCGAACTCACCCAGCCCCCGAGCGGCTATCAGACGCCTTCGCCGAATTATGCCTATGGCGTCGGCCAGTTGAAGGCTCCCAAGGAAGTCTGCGACTCCGCCAGCGGCAAGTGCGAAAAGCGCTGGGACTAATAGCCGCCATCGTGGCGTCCGCGCGATGACCGCGCCGGGCGGGACTGTGCGGTGTTCACGCGCCGGCTCTCAAGGCACTCTTGTCTCAAGTCCCGCAGCGCCGCCTCTCGCGGATGTGAGTGTTGTCCGGGCGATAAATCTGCGATCCGGTAAAACATCATGACAAAGTCCCGCTCCCTCGTCCTTCAAGCCGTCGCGGCGCTCGGCCTTATGCTCGCGCCCGCCCTCAGCCATGGCGCGTGCGCGCAACCTGCGGCGGCGCCCGCGACATTCACCCTCGGCAACGGCCTTCGCGTGGTGGTCATCCCCGATCACCGCACGCCGGTGGTCACGCAGATGATCTGGTACAAGGTCGGCTCCGCCGACGAGACGCCGGGCAAATCCGGCCTCGCGCATTTTCTCGAACACCTGATGTTCAAGGGCACCGCGGCGCATCCGGCGGGAGAGTTCTCGCAACTCGTGTCCCGCATCGGAGGCAACGAAAACGCCTTCACGTCCTACGATTACACCGCCTATTACCAGCGCGTGGCGCGCGACAAACTCGCAACCATGCTGGCCTTCGAGGCCGACCGCATGACCGGCCTCATCCTCAAGGACGAGAACGTGCTGCCGGAGCGCGACGTGGTGCTCGAGGAATACAACATGCGGGTCGGCAACAGCCCGGATGCGCGGCTGACCGAGCAGATCATGGCCGCGCTGTATCTCAACCATCCCTATGGCCGTCCGGTGATCGGATGGCATCAGGAAATCGAGAAACTCAACCGCGAGGACGCGCTGGAGTTCTACAAGCGCTTCTATGCGCCGAATAACGCCACGCTGATTCTCGCAGGCGACGTCACGGTGGAGGACGTGCGCCCGATGGTCGAAGCCGCCTACGGCAAGATCCCGCCGCAGCCTTCGATTCCGCCGCGCCGGATCAGGCCGCAGGAGCCGACGCCCGCGGGTCCGCGCACCGTCACGCTGGCCGATCCGCGTGTCGAGCAGCCCAGCGTGCGCCGCTACTATCTCGTGCCGTCGTCGGTCACCGCCGCGCCGGAGCAGAGCGCCGCGCTTGAAGTGCTGGCGCAACTGATGGGCACCGGCAGCAATTCGCTGCTCTATCGCGCGCTGGTGGTGGACAAGCCGCTCGCGGTCAGCGCGGGCGCCTGGTACCAGGGCACGGGAGTGGACCCGACCCAGTTCGGCATTTCAGCTTCGCCCAAACCCGGCGTCGAATTCCCGCAGGTCGAGCAGGCCATCGACGAGGTGATCGCGAAGCTGGCGCAAACGCCTGTCTCCGCGGAAGACCTCGAACGCACCAAGACCCAGATGATCGCGCAGGCAGTTTATGCGCAGGACAGCCAGACCGCGCTCGCCCGCTGGTATGGCGCGGCCATCACTGTCGGCCTCAGTGTCGAGGATGTGAGGGCGTGGCCGGACCGCATCCGCGCGGTGACTGCCGAACAGGTCCGTCAGGCTGCGCAGACATGGCTCGACAGGAAGCGGTCCGCCACCGGCTATCTCATCAAGGAGCCGGCTCCGGCCAGCGCGAAGCGCGAGGAGAAACGCTCGTGATTGTCACCCGCCGTCAATTGCCCGCGCTCGCCGCGGCATTCCTCGCCGCCGCCACGTCGCTTGGCGCCTTCGTCACATCCGCGTCCGCCGCCGCCAAGGTGCAGCGCGTGGTGTCGCCCGGCGGCATCGAGGCCTGGTTCGTTCAGGACGCCACCGTGCCGCTGGTGGCGATGGAATATGCCTTCACCGGCGGCTCGTCGCAGGACCCGGCCGAGAAGCCCGGCACCGGATCGCTCACCGCCAACATGCTGGATGAGGGCGCAGCCGATCTCGACTCGAAGACGTTTCACGAGCGTCTCGAGCGCCGCGCCATCGAAATGAGCTTCTCGGTGACCCGCGATTATCTCCGCGGCTCGATGCGGATGCTGAAGGAACACAGCGACGAGGCCTTCGGCCTGCTGAAGCTGGCGCTGACCTCCCCGCGTTTCGACAGCGAACCGCTGGAGCGCGTCCGCGCGCAGATGCTGTCCAATGCGCGCCGCGAAAGCACCAATCCGGTCTCGATCGCGGGCCGCAAGTTCTGGGAGCAGGCCTACGGCACGCATCCCTATGCGCGCGCGCCGAACGGCACGCTGGAAAGCCTGCCGGCGATTCAGGCCGCCGATCTGAAGGACTACGCCAAGCGCGTGATCGCCCGCGACACGCTGAAGATCGCCGTGGTCGGCGACATCACGCCGGAAGCCCTCGGCAAGCTGCTCGACACCGCGTTCGGCGCCTTGCCCGCGAAGGCGGAGCTTGTCCCGGTGCCGATGGTCGAGGCCGCCAAGCCGCCGAAGCATACGTCCGCCATTGTCGATGTCCCGCAGACCTCGGTGAATTTCGGCGGGCCGGGAATCGCGCGCAACGATCCCGATTTCATGGCGGCCTACATCGTCAATCACATTCTCGGCGGCGGCACGCTCTCGACGAGGCTTTACAAGGAAGTCCGCGAAAAGCGCGGGCTGGTCTATTCGGTCTCCGAATCGCTGATCTGGATGAAGAAGTCGTCGCTGTTCGCCGGCGCCACCGCGACCCGCGCCGACAAGGCGAAGGAAACGCTCGACACCATCAGCGCCGAAATCGCGCGCATGGGCAGCGAAGGCCCGACGCAGAAGGAACTGGACGAGGCGAAATCCTATCTCAAGGGATCGCAGATGCTGGCGCTGGATACGTCGTCGAAATTCGCCACCGCGCTGCTGCAGTACCAGATCGACGAACTCGGCATCGACTATATCGAAAAGCGCAACGCCATCGTCGATGCGGTGACGCTGGAAGACACCAAGCGCGTCGCCAAACGCATCTGGGGCCAGGGCCTGCTCAGTGTCAGCGTCGGGCGCGCCGCGCAGGCGGCGACCGAGCCGCCTCCCCACACCGCGCCGAAGGCTAACTGACGCGCAGCACAAGTCCTGCGGGCCGCCCTCATGATCCGTCTCGCACGCCCTGAAGATACGGCCACCGTCGCGGCCATCGTCCATGCCGCCTATGTCGGCTATCAGACCAGCATCGGCACCACGCCCGGTCCGATGCTGGATGATTACGGCGATCTCGTCGCGCGGAAGCTGGTGCATGTTCTTGAGGAAAACGGCGAGATTGCCGGCCTCGTTGTGCTGATCCCGGAAGAGCGGGCGATGTTGCTGGACAATGTCGCGGTTCACCCGGCAGCGCAGGGCCGCAAACTCGGATCGCGCCTGATCGCCTTCGCCGAACAGCAGGCCCGCGCCGCCGGCCATGACAGCATCCGCCTTTATACGCAGGAACTGATGACCGAGAACCGCGCGCGCTATGCGCATCTCGGCTTTGTCGAGACCCACCGCGCCGAAGAGAAGGGTCTCAAGCGCGTCTACATGACCAAGCGGCTTTCGCCTACTTGAACAGCGGCGTGCCGGGAATGAAGGCGTCGAATGCCGCCCAGAACTGCTGGCGGTAACGATCCTGCTCCTGCAGGATTTCATGCTTGGAGCCGGCGATCACCAGATGCGAACCGGCGCGCAGGTGATAGGCGAATTCCTCGATCGCCGCGGTCGAGACGATGGTATCGCTGCTGGCGGCCATCATCAGGATCGGCAACCTGATCTGCGAGGGATAGCTCGCCTCGCGAAATTCCACGATCGCGCGGAACGCGCTGTCGGCCCAGGCAATCGTCGGCGACGCGATGCCGAGTGTCGGGTCTTCCTCATAGATCGCAGCATTGCGCGCGTAGCGCACCGGGTCCGACGTCAGCGGATTGTTGACGAAGCTCGTGGTGCCGGTCAGATCTCCGGTGCCGCCGGGCACGTAGCGGCCGCCCATGCCGAGCCAGCGCAGCGTGCGCACCAGAATGCGCGTCGGCAATTTGGTCGCATAGCCCGGCAGGTCGATCATCGGCGCGGACAGCACCATGCGGTCGAACCAGCGCTTGCCGGCATGTGCCACCCGCAGCATCACCGCGCCGCCCATCGAATGGGCAAGCGCGTAATAGGGCGGCGGACAGTCCGGCATCATCACCTGCTGCACGAAGGTTTCGACATCGACCTCGAAGTCGGAAAACCTGTGGACGTAGCCCTTGCGCGGATCGCGCAACTGCCGCGAGGAATGTCCTTGCCCGCGCCAGTCGATCATCGCGACCGCGAAGCCGCGCTCGCGCAATTCGCGCACCGTCTCGAAATATTTTTCGATGCTCTCGCCGCGCCCGGTGAAGACGCAGACCGTCCCTTTGCGATTGGCAGGCGGCTGCCAGCGCGCAAAGCGCAGTTCGGCGCCGTCGGGCGTCTTGATGGTCCCGCTGACCACATGGTCGGGAACGGGATTGGCGGGGATGGAAACGAGCGTCATGAGGACCGTGAGTCTAAGGACAACGTAAATCTATCGGCTCCGTCATGCCCGGCCTTCTGCCGGGTATCCACGGCTTTCTTGGAGGACCAAACTCCAAAGCCAAGACGTGGATGGCCGGGACATAGGTGTTCTTTAGAACGCCGTTCTTGCGAACGGCTATGCCCGGCCATGACGAAAATTCGGGTATTCAGCGGGCATATGGAGCCCTTGAAAGGAATAACACCCCTCCCATATCAGTTTCGTGCAGGCCAGTTAAGGCTGCACGCAGAACGAAAACCCGGCCCAATGGCGGGTTGTCTGCTCTTTGCAAAAGAGTGGCGCGTTGTGCATGCGAGACGGTCCTTGGAGGCGGCGCGAGCGCTGCCCGCTGGCTGTCCGTCCCGCCTGAGAACGCGCCGGTCGCTCACTTTGGAGGACTAACATGCGTAGCTTCGATCTCACCCCCTTCTATCGTTCCACCGTCGGCTTTGACCGTCTTTTCTCGCTGCTCGACCAGAGCGCCAGCGAAAGCGCGCCGGGCTACCCGCCCTACAACATCGAGCGCACCGGCGAAAACAACTTCCGGATTTCCGTCGCAGTCTCCGGCTTCTCGCCGAATGAAATCTCGATCGTCGCCAAGGAAAACACCCTGACGATCAAGGGCGAAAAAGCCGCCAACGAAAACGGCCAGACCTCCGAGGTGCTCTATCGCGGCATCGCGTCGCGCGCCTTCGAGCGCCAGTTCCAGCTTGCCGATTTCGTGCAGGTGAAGAACGCCTCGCTGGAGAACGGCCTGCTTCATGTCGATCTCGTCCGCGAGATTCCCGAAGCCGCCAAGCCGCGCCAGATTCCGATCACCACCTCGGCCCCTGCGCAGAAGGTCGCCGCCGAGCAGGCCGCGGCCTAACTCTCAGGCTTATCGAACCTCCCCGACTCGAAACGCCCCGGTGCCCCGGGGCGTTTTTTTATCGTCCGCCGTGACCGTGCAATGGCTGCCCCCGGTACTACTCCAGCGTCTGCACGTCGGGCATCGCCTGCGTCGGCCATAGTTTCAGCGTCGATGGCGCGGCCGCGCCGGCAACCCCGACGGTGGTCGCAGACTTGCTTTCGGCAACCACGGGCTTTGCTGCTGCAGGTGAAGCGGGCGCATCCGCCTGCTGCGCGGGCACGGGTGACGCTGCCGTTGCCTTTGGCTGCGAGGACTGTGCATTGCGGCTGGCGGCTTTCGGGGCAGAGCGAGCCGACACTTTCGGCACCGGGGCCGGCGGACGCGGCTTGTGATGCAGGTCGAGCAGCGATCCGCGCCGGTTTTCATAGCCGGCATAAGCCACCGGCGGCGGACCCGGCGGGCCATAGACCGCCATGGTCCGCTCATCGACGGCCAGCGCGGGAATGAAACGGATGATCTGTCCGGTGCGGGCGTCGATAATCAGCCGCCCGTCTTCCCCTCTCCGGTCCATCGCCGCGACCGTATAAATCCAGCCGCGCTGGGTGACCCGGCCGAGCGGCGAAAATCCGCTCGCGCGCAGCACAGACGCGACCTGCTCCGGCGGCAGCATCGGACGCGCGGCGGGGCCGGACCGGGCGTAACGGGATGACGGGATCACGGCGGAGGGACCAGCGCCGTAAGGCCCCGGCGCATAGGGCCGTTCGTCGTAATAGCGCTCGCTGCGCGGCGGATAATAGGCCGGAGGCGGCAATGGATCGTCATCCTCGAGCACACGCACGCGCGGCATCTCGATCCGGATATCGTCCACCACCGGCAGATCGTCCGCGGCCCGAACCGGAGACGCGGCGATGGTGCCGGTCGCAAAAATCGCCCCGGCAGCCACGATCGCGGGCCGGATCATCCTGGAAAACAGCATCATCACGCCTTATCTCCCCTGTTGTCCCTGAGCGGCTCTGCGGCCGCCTGAGGTCCGGTCGCAAGCGTCAATCGGGAATTCGGCGGAGCTAGGACCGGATGGCGGCGGGATTGCCGTATTCGTGAGGCATCGCGGCCACAGCCCGGTGCATTGCAGTGTCCCGGCCTCCGGAACGGCTGGCACCGCTTGCGGGCAGCAGCGGGTTCCGGGACCGCTCGCTTCGCAAAAGCACTGATTTCAGCGCTGTTTGCTGCGTTCGTTCGCCGGACAGACGCCCGCACCGAAGGCGCGGCAGGCGTGCAAACCCGCACACTGGCGGGGGACTCCCGCGCGCTTGTATGATAGGAAAAAGTTTGGCAATCTGGAGGTTAGGACAGGATCGCTGTCCCAATTTCCGGGCCAATTCCCGGCACGGCGTTTGCAGCGCCGGTAGTATTCGCAGGCCGCTCGGCAGCCGGAAACGGCGCGCGCGAACTGCACTTTCGAAAGCAAGGCTCGTGACAACGCGAGCGGTGGCCCCGAGGTTTCCTCAACCGGAAATTTCCGAAGGGTGCCGCGAACGCCGGAGCTGCGGCCAAAACGGGTCAAAATAGACTGCCTCTAAAGTGAGGCGTGAGGATGAGAATGAGCGGGTCAGAGTTCGAGCGACAACAAATCGAGGTGGATGCGCTGGCGGCGGATCCGGCCTTGAAACCGCGCGAACATAACTGGCGTCCGGAAGCCGCCGGTCTCTACGATCCGTCGCTGGAAAAGGATTCCTGTGGCGTCGGCTTCATTGCCAACATCAAGGGCAAGAAGTCGCATCAGATCGTTGCCGACGCAATCAGCATTCTCTGCAACCTCGAGCATCGGGGCGCTGTCGGCGCCGATCCGCGCGCTGGCGACGGCGCGGGCATCCTGGTTCAGATTCCGCACGCCTTCTTCGCCCGCAAGGCGAAGGAAGAAGGCTTCAGCCTGCCCGCTCCCGGCAAGTACGCCGTCGGCTCGATGTTCATGCCGCGCGAGAAGCCGTGGCGGGATGTGATCCAGAGCATCATCACCGACAAGATCAAGTCGGAAGGCCTGCTGCTGCTCGGCTGGCGCGAGGTTCCGACCGACAACTCCTCGCTCGGCGAAACCGTGAAGCCGACCGAACCGCATTGCATGCAGGTGTTCATCGGCTGCGGCGACTGCGCCGACGAGGACGACTTCGAGCGCCGTCTCTACATCCTGCGCAAGGCGATCTCGAACGCGATCTACCAGCGCCGCGAACGCGCGCTCGCCGGTTATTATCCGGTGTCGATCTCGTGCCGCACCATCGTCTACAAGGGCATGTTCCTCGCCGACCAGCTCGGCAAGTATTATCCCGACCTGCACGAACCGGATTTCGAATCCGCGCTCGCGCTGGTGCATCAGCGCTTCTCCACCAACACCTTCCCGGCATGGTCGCTGGCGCATCCCTATCGCATGGTCGCGCATAACGGCGAAATCAACACGCTGCGCGGCAACGTCAACTGGATGGCCGCGCGTCAGGCTTCGGTCTCCTCCGAGAAGTTCGGCGAGGACATCGAGAAGCTGTGGCCGATTTCCTATGAAGGCCAGTCGGACACCGCCTGCTTCGACAACGCGCTCGAATTCCTTGTGCAGGGCGGCTACTCGCTGTCGCACGCGATGATGATGCTTGTGCCCGAAGCCTGGGCCGGCAATCCGCTGATGAGCGAAGAGCGCCGCTCGTTCTACGAATATCACGCCGCACTGATGGAGCCGTGGGACGGCCCGGCGGCGATTGCCTTCACCGACGGCCGCCAGATCGGAGCGACGCTGGACCGCAACGGTCTTCGCCCCGCGCGCTATCTCGTCACCAGGGACGATCGCATTGTCATGGCGTCGGAAATGGGCGTGCTGACGATTCCGGAAGACCAGATCGTCACCAAGTGGCGGCTGCAGCCGGGCAAGATGCTGCTGGTCGACCTGCAGGAAGGCCGTCTCATTCCGGACGACGAGATCAAGGCCGAGCTGGCCAAGAGTCATCCCTATCGCCAGTGGCTCGACAACACCCAGATCGTGCTTGAGGAAATGGCGGACGCGCCGGCCAAGGCTGCGCGCTCGAACCTGTCGCTGCTCGATCGCCAGCAGGCGTTCGGCTACAGCCAGGAAGACCTCAACGTGCTGATGACGCCGATGGCGTCCACCGGCGAGGAAGCCGCCGGCTCCATGGGCACCGACACGCCGCTGTCGGCGCTGTCGAACAAGCCGAAGTCGCTGTTCACCTACTTCAAGCAGAACTTCGCGCAGGTGACCAACCCGCCGATCGACCCGATCCGCGAAGAACTGGTGATGAGCCTCGTCTCCATCATCGGCCCGCGCCCGAACCTGTTCGACATCGAAGGCCTGTCCAAGACCAAGCGCCTCGAAGTGCGTCAGCCGATCCTGACCGACGCGGACCTTGAAAAGATCCGTTCGATCTCGGATGTCGCCGACAATCACTTCAACTCGCGCACGCTCGACACCACCTTCCATGCCGGCCTCGGCGCTTCGGGCATGGAGCAGGTGCTGGAAGAACTGTGCGGCCGCGCGGAAGCCGCGGTGCGTGAAGGCGTCAACATCATCATCCTGTCGGACCGCGCTGCCGGCTCGGACCGCATTCCGATTCCGTCGCTGCTGGCGACCGCCGCCGTGCATCATCACCTGATCCGCACGGGGCTTCGCACCTCGGTCGGCCTCGTGATCGAATCCGGCGAACCGCGCGAAGTGCATCACTTCGCCTGTCTCGCGGGCTACGGCGCCGAAGCGATCAACCCGTATCTGGCGTTCGAGTCCATCATCGCGATGAAGGACCAGTTGCCCGCGAAGCTCGACGACAAGGAAATCGTCAAGCGCTACATCAAGTCGATCGGCAAGGGCCTGCTCAAGGTGATGTCGAAGATGGGCATCTCGACCTATCAGTCCTATTGCGGCGCGCAGATTTTCGACGCCGTCGGCCTGAAGGCGGATTTCGTCGCGAAGTATTTCGCCGGCACCCACACCCGCATCGAGGGCGTGGGCCTTGCCGAGATCGCCGAGGAAACCACGCGCCGTCACAACGAGGCGTTCGGCGACGATCAGATCTACAAGACCGCGCTGGATGTCGGCGGCGAATACGCCTTCCGCACCCGCGGCGAGGACCATGCGTGGAACGCCGAGACCGTATCGCTGCTGCAGCATGCGGTGCGCGGCAACTCGCAGGACCGCTACCGCGCCTTCGCCAAGGTGCTGAACGAGCAGTCCGAAAAGCTGCTGACCCTGCGCGGCCTGTTCAAGATCAAGTCCGCCGAGGACGACAAGCGCAAGCCTGTACCGCTCGATGAAGTCGAGCCGGCCAAGGAGATCGTCAAGCGCTTCGCCACCGGCGCGATGTCGTTCGGCTCGATCTCGCGCGAGGCCCACACCACGCTCGCGATTGCGATGAACCGGATCGGCGGCAAGTCGAACACCGGCGAAGGCGGCGAGGAAGCCGACCGCTTCAAGCCGATGGCGAACGGCGACTCGATGCGCTCGGCCATCAAGCAGGTGGCCTCGGGCCGTTTCGGCGTGACGACGGAATATCTCGTCAACTCCGACATGATGCAGATCAAGATGGCGCAGGGCGCGAAGCCCGGCGAAGGCGGACAATTGCCCGGCCACAAGGTCGACGCGACCATCGCCCGCGTCCGCCACTCGACGCCGGGCGTCGGCCTGATCTCGCCGCCGCCGCATCACGACATCTATTCCATCGAAGACCTCGCGCAGCTCATCTACGACCTCAAGAACGTCAATCCGGACGGTCAGGTCTCGGTGAAGCTGGTCTCGGAAATCGGCGTCGGCACGGTTGCCGCCGGCGTCGCCAAGGCGCGCGCGGATCACGTGACCATCTCCGGCTTCGAAGGCGGCACCGGCGCTTCGCCGCTGACCTCGATCAAGCATGCGGGTTCGCCGTGGGAGCTCGGCATCGCCGAAACCCACCAGACCCTGGTGCGGGAACGTCTTCGCTCGCGGATCGTCGTTCAGGTCGACGGCGGTTTCCGCACCGGCCGCGACGTCGTGATCGGCGCGCTGCTCGGCGCCGACGAAATGGGCTTTGCCACCGCGCCGCTGATCGCGGCGGGCTGCATCATGATGCGCAAGTGCCATCTCAACACCTGCCCGGTCGGCGTCGCGACGCAGGACCCGGTGCTGCGCAAGCGCTTCACCGGCCAGCCCGAGCACGTCATCAACTACTTCTTCTTCGTCGCCGAGGAAGTGCGCGAGATCATGGCGTCCATGGGCTTCCGCACCTTCCAGGAAATGGTCGGCCAGAGCCAGATGCTCGACCAGTCCAAGCTGGTGGCGCACTGGAAGGCCAAGGGCCTCGACTTCTCCAAGCTGTTCTTCAAGCAGCCTGCTTTGCCCGGCCAGAAGATCTATCACGCCGAAGCGCAGGACCATCATCTTGAGAACGTGCTCGACCGTACCCTGATCAAGGAAGCGCAGGCGGCGATCGACCGCGGCGCGCCGGTGAAGATCGAGGCGGAAATCCACAACACCGACCGCAGCGCCGGCGCGATGCTGTCCGGCGTTGTGGCCAAGACCTACGGCCATACCGGCCTGCCGCTCGACACCATCCATGTCAGCCTCAAGGGCACGGCGGGTCAGGCGTTCGGCGCCTGGCTGGCGCGCGGCGTCACCTTCGATCTCGAAGGCGAAGGCAACGACTATGTCGGCAAGGGCCTGTCCGGCGGACGCATCATCGTCAAGCCGCCGCATAATTCGGGCATCGTGCCGGAAGAATCGATCATCGTCGGCAACACCGTGATGTACGGCGCCATCGAAGGCGAGTGCTACTTCCGCGGCGTCGCGGGCGAGCGATTTGCCGTGCGCAACTCGGGCGCCGTCGCGGTCGTCGAGGGCGCGGGCGATCACTGCTGCGAATACATGACCGGCGGTATCGTCGTTGTGCTCGGCAAGACCGGCCGCAACTTCGCGGCGGGCATGTCCGGCGGGGTCGCCTATGTTCTCGATGAGGACGGCACGTTTGAAAAGCGCTGCAACATGGCGATGGTCGAACTCGAACCGATCCTCTCCGAGGAGATGGTCAATGAGCGCGCCTATCACATGAGCGGCGATCTGGAAGCCCATGGCCGCGTCGACGTGTTTGCCAATCTGCTCGGCGAGGACGTGGAGCGCCTGCATGTGCTGATCACGCGCCACGCCAAGCTCACCGGCTCGGCCCGCGCGCAGCACATCCTTGCGAACTGGAAGGACTATCTGCCGAAGTTCCGCAAGGTGATGCCGGTCGAATACCGCCGCGCGCTGAAAGAAATGAAATCGCGCGAGCCGGAAGAACCGAAAATCGCGATCGGGGCGTAAGAACTAACTTTACGTCATTGCGAGCGCAGCGAAGCAATCCACTCTAAGAGCCAAAAGATGGATTGCTTCGTCGCTACGCTCCTCGCAATGACACCGAAACTTTGAAGGGGCGTCGGGTCTAAAATGGGTAAGCCTACAGGTTTTCTTGAGATCGAGCGGCACGACCGCAAGTATGAGCCGGTCGCCGAGCGGGTGAAGAATTTCAAGGAATTCGTCATTCCGCTGAACGAGAAGGATCTCCGCGACCAGGCCGCGCGCTGCATGAACTGCGGCATTCCTTATTGCCACGGCACCGGCTCGGTTCAGCCCGGCACGCCCGGCTGCCCGGTCAACAACCAGATCCCGGACTGGAACGACCTTGTCTACAAGGGCGACTGGCAGGAAGCCTCGCGCACCCTGCACTCGACCAACAACTTCCCCGAATTCACCGGCCGCATCTGCCCCGCGCCGTGCGAGGCGTCCTGCACCCTGAACATCGACGACAACCCGGTCACCATCAAGACCATCGAATGCGCCATCGTGGATCGCGCTTGGGACAGCGGCTGGCTCAAGCCTGAAATCGCCCCGACCCAGACCGGCAAGAAGGTCGCCGTGGTCGGCTCCGGCCCGGCAGGTCTCGCCTGCGCGCAGCAGCTCGCACGCGCCGGTCACGACGTCCATGTGTTCGAGAAGTTCGCCAAGGCCGGCGGCCTGCTTCGCTACGGCATTCCGGACTTCAAGATGGAGAAGGACATCATCGACCGCCGCGTGGCGCAGATGGAAGCCGAAGGCGTGACCTTCCACTACAACACGCCGGTCGGCGGCGCTTACGCCGGCGCGGTCGATCCGCAGGACCTTCTCAAGGCCTATGACGCCGTGGCGCTGACCGGCGGCGCGGAAGCCTCGCGCGACCTGCCGATTCCGGGCCGCGACCTCGACGGCATCCACTTCGCCATGGAATTCCTGCCGCAGCAGAACCGCCGCGTCGGCAACGAGCCGCTCGGCGATGTCCGCGAGATTCTTGCCGGCGGCAAGGATGTGGTGGTGATCGGCGGCGGCGACACCGGCTCCGACTGCATCGGCACCTCGATCCGTCAGGGCGCGAAGTCGGTCACCCAGCTTGAAATCATGCCCGCCCCGCCGGAGCGCGAGAACAAGGCGCTGACCTGGCCGAACTGGCCGCTGAAGATGCGCACCTCCTCGAGCCAGGCCGAGGGCGCGGACCGCGAATACGCGGTGCTGACCCAGAAATTCTCCGGCCGCGACGGCAAGGTCACCACGCTGCATTGCGTCCGCGTCGACGAGAAGATGCAGCCGATCCCGGGCAGCGAATTCGAGCTGAAGGCCGACCTGGTGCTGCTGGCGATGGGCTTCGTCCATCCGGTGCATGAAGGCATGCTCAAGAAGCTCGGCGTCGAACTCGACCCGCGCGGCAATGTGCGCGCCTCGACCAGCAACTACCAGACCTCGCTGGCCAAGGTGTTCTCCTCTGGCGACATGCGCCGCGGGCAATCCCTGGTCGTGTGGGCGATCCGCGAAGGCCGCCAGTGCGCTGCCGCCATCGACCAGCATCTGATGGGCGCGACCACGCTGCCCCGTTAGTTGCAGATGACCTTTGCCATCTACATCGCAGCAGCCCTCGCCGAAATCGGGGGCTGTTTTGCTTTCTGGGCGTGGCTGCGGCTCGGCAAATCCATCTGGTGGCTTGCCCCGGGCGTCGTGTCGCTGATGCTGTTCGCCTACTTCCTGACGCTGGTGCCGAGCGATGCCGCCGGGCGCGCCTATGCCGCCTATGGCGGCGTTTATATTATCGCGTCGCTGGCATGGCTGTGGCTGATGGAAGGCGTGCGGCCCGACCGATGGGACTTAGCAGGTGCCGCGCTATGTTTGATTGGCGCCGCCGTGATCCTGTTCGGGCCGCGCTCGGTCTGATCACAGAAAAAGCCCCGTCCGTGACGGGGCTTTTCCGTTCGCATCATCCAGTGCTGCTGCTCAGACACTGTTACGCGATGATGCGAGCACTACTCGATCACGCGGACCACGCGGCGGGTCCGCGGCTCCACGATCACGCGGCGATCGTTGACCACCGCATAGCGGTACTCGGTATGGCGCGGCACCGGGCGCAACTCGACATACTCCGGCAGCGGTTCGCCGACCACCACGCGCTCCTTCACCACGACCGACGGTCCGGGAAGGCCGGTGACCGACGAAATCACCGCCGCGGGAATGTCGATGGCAGTGCCGACCGCCGCGCCGACCGTGCCGCCAACCGCGCCTCCGACGGGGCCGCCGATGGCATGACCGGTCGCAGCGCCCTCGCGTGCGCCTTCCACCGTTGCGCTCTGTGCAAAGGCAATGCCCGGCGTCAGTGCAATCACCGCAACGGCCATGGCGTTCCGAATCTTCATGTCATCCTCCATTCAACAAGAGGGTGACCAACTGCAGGAGGCGCGAAGTGTTCCTGAGAATAGTGCTCGGGAACCCGTGAAAATTTATGCGGAACCTGCCACTGCAGGAAATGTCGTGACCGCGCGTCATTACGAGCCAACGGAATGACAGTCAGCCGCGCTGATTAATCCTTCTGAATCCAGAACTGGTACATCGCTGCGAAGGTCGCGGGATTTTCGGCCTCGAAGGTCGCCCAGTTGGCCAGATTGGTCGCCGCGCGATCCTCCGGAAACCGCTGCAGGTAGCTGGTGCGCGTCGGGGTCTCGAAGCCGAGGAAGGTGAATCCGCTCTCGTGCAGAAATTCCGCGATCTGCGGAATCGAGAACTGGTGCTCTTGCACATGAAACAGCAGGTCGCGGCATTCGCTGGTGCTGAAGAAATCGCTGAAGTTCGTAAGATTATGCAGTTCATCGCCGGGCGCGCGGCCTGACGCCTCGGCGCGCAGGCGGCGCACTTCAGCCACCGAATAGTCCCTGCCCTCTCTGCCGAGAAGATCGCGCGCCGCATTGATGTCGCGCCGCGCCGCCGCGCTGTAAAGCCCGATATGCATCAGCCCGCCGGGGCGCAGCAGGCCTGCCAGCCTGCGCCATCCGGTCAGCGGTTCTTTCAGGTGATGCAGCACGCCGCTGGAATCGATGATGTCGAATGTCCTGTCGCTCCCGAGCGCGAGAATGTCGCCCTGGGCGTAGCGCAGGTTGGTCAGCCCAAGCTCGCGGGTCTTGCGGATGGCATAGCCGAGACTTGCAAGACTGAGGTCGATGGCCAGCACATTCGCCGCCTGGAATTGCTGCGCGCGCTGGATCGCATGCTGTCCGGTGCCGCATCCCGCGATCAGCACCTCCATGGTGCGGTTGCCGAGCGGCTTGTATGGCACACCGGGAAACCGCATGGCGATATAGGCATCAATCGGCAGCGCCTGCGTGTCCGCAAACACCCTGCTCCATCGCGGATAGGGATTTTCCTCATACTGCGCGCGGACTTTTTCCGAGACCTCGTCCTCGATCGCGGTCAACTTCTCGATCGTGCGCTGAATGTCCCGCTCGCCCTGCCAGTCGACGATGTGCTGCCGGATCAGCGCCGCCATGGCATCGGGCCAGACCTGTTTGGCGAGTTTCTCCGCGCCGGGAACGGAATGCAGCGGAAGGTAGCTTGCGAGCACCGCGAGGCGGAGAGGCGCAACGGCTGCATTTTGCGCGATGGCGTCCGCGACATCGGCGCGAAGCGTTTCAACCTGCGCGCTTTCGTCGCCGGACAGATCGAAGACATATTCATTGAGGAAACCCTGCTGGCCGAGCGCGCTCACCAGCGCCAGCCACGCAGTGTCATCCTCAAGCGCGCCGGTAGCGATATCGTTCAGTGCGGCGCGGCGGATCGCGGTCAGAACACGTTCGATGGCGAGCGTCGTCACCGGCGCCGAGGTCAGCAGCGCATTCAGCAATCCGTCACGGTCCAGCGCCGTCAGATCGGCCGTGCTGAACATTTCCGTCAGATGCGCCGTTCCATCGCGCGCGGCGTCCACGGCCCGGGCCATCGCCGGCGTGCGCAGCAGGATCGCACCCGCGATGGCCGACAGATCGCGCGGGCGGCACCATGGCTCGCGCAACGCACGCACCAGAAGGGAAACGAGATTCGAATCGGGTTTGACCGACGCCGGATCGAGCTGGCGCAACGCCATCACAAAGGTCGATTTCAGCCCCGGCGCGTCGTCGTTGCCCAATCCCTGCATCGCGGCGGCGAGCGCGTCGGACGCGCGGCCACGCAACAGCAGCAGCGCCGCGAGATTGTTGTGCGCGCCCGGAAACGAAGGATCGATCTCCAGCACCTTCCGGTTATGCACGATGGCCTCATCGTCCCGTCCGACATCCGAGAGAATGCGCGCCAGATTATAATGCGGCTCGGGATTGCGCCGGTCCGATGCGATGGCCTTGCGCAAGAGATCAATCGCGGCCTCGCTGTGACCGGCCTGATGGGCGAGCAAACCGAGATAGCCCAGCGCGCCGGTGTGGCGCGGATTGGCGGCGAGCACCTCGCGGTAATTCGCCTCCGCCTCGCGCATCCGCCCGGCCTGATGATGAGCAATGGCCTGCCGGAACAGTGTTTCTTCGAGAAAGCCGGATGACCGCGCAGCGTCCTTGCCGGATTTTCCTTCAGCCCGGCGTTGTTTTCTGTTCACGATCTCGACCTGATGGATGTTTCAGCGGCGCGGGACACTACGTCATCGGTTTGATGCGATCCAGATGCAGGACGGCGGCGATTACCAGCGTCCGAACCCGAAGAACCCCGAGAAAGGCGACGGGCTGACATTCCCCGATGGCCGCGCGAATCCGTCACGCGGGCCGCCCCGCTGGCGCTGCTGCGGCGGCGCGTTCGGATTGAACAGGCCCTGCACCACGACCTGCTGCTTTTTCGGCTTCGGCTTCGGCGGGGTTGCGCTATCCGCCGGTGCGCTGGCCACCACCGGATCGCTCGGCGGCGCACTGAGCACGCCGACCTCGCGGCGCGGCCAGGCAAAATCATCGGCGCGGCCGGCGGGCGGCGCGAGCGGTTCACCTTTCACCAGCGTGCGCGCGGCCAGCGCATCGACGGATGCCGGGCGCGTGCCGACACCGCCGAGCAGTTCATCGGTGCCGACCTGCGAGGCCACCAGCGGCATCACCGGCCCCATCAGCGGACGCGGCCCGGCTTCACCGGGGCGGATGTTGGCATCCGGTGCAAAGGTTTCGCTCGGCACCGCCAGCGGACCATCGGTATGGGCTGCGAGCACGCGGCGGATTTCCCGCTCGGTATAATGCGCCAGCTTGCGCGCGCCGGCCTTGGTGAAGAACACGCCATCGCCCGAGCGCAGGCGGCGAATCTGGCCCTCGAAGTCCGGGCCTTGTGTGGTGAAACGTCCGGCGTCATCGACGAAACCGTCCCAGACGTCGACATAGGTGATCCCGGCCTTGCCCGCGCCGTCGCGATAGAGCGCGTCGAGGAACAGCATGTCGGATGTCGCCTTCGGCCCGCGCACCGCGGGCAGTCCGACCCAGAGCACCGGCACGCCCTTGGATTTCAGGACGGCGATCATCTCCTCGATTTTCTTGGCGTAGAGTTCGACCCAGCGTTCGTCGCGGAAATCGTGCACGCCGCCGGCAGAGCGGCCTTTCTCCGGCGACATGATTTGCGGCTGATCGTCATCGTCGTCAGCAGCAGCGTCCGCATCGGACGCCTTGCTATCTGCGGTCTTGCTGTCGGCGCCGGTTTCAGCGGGTTTGTCGCCGGGCTTGGCCATTGCATCCTGTTCGTTCGGCTTGCCGCGCGAATCCTTCTTCGCGTTTTTCTTGTCGGCCTTGTCACCCGGTTTGGCATCGGGCTTCTTTTCAACCACCGGCTCGCGGATCGGAATGCGGTCGTGCAGGCCGAGCATCACCACGATCACGTCCGGCTTCTCTGTCGCGAGAATGCCTTTCGCTGCCGCCGCCCAGTCCGCCGGATCGCCCTTGGGCTGATACTTGATCAGGCCCGAGACGGTCTTGTGCTTGCGGATCACGCCGAGGTCCGGCGTTTCCGACAGCGCATCTTCCAGACCATAGGCCAGCCAGTCCGCCATGGCGTCGCCGAGCACCAGCACGTTGCGGTCGGCGGGGGTGTCGCGCTTGGCAGCGGCGGGCGCGCGGGAATAATCGACACGCGGCGCAGGCTGCTGACGGTCGGGGCCGAAGGCATCGCCGAACGGCGAGAAGAAACCGCCGCCACGCTGCGGCGCCGGGCGCTGCGGACGGCCGAAACCGAAATCGAAAAACTGCGCCGAGGCAGGCGCGACGATTCCGAACAGCATGGCGCCCGCGACGGCGAAGACCGCCAGCGGGCCTTTTCCGGTCAGGATGCGAAAAAAGGAGGTCCGTTTCGGCATGCGTCTCACAGCTCGGGCGGAAAAGCGTAGCGTCAAAATAATAGCAGATTCAGGCCCGAACGGGGCGGACCGGCGAGACATAACAGGCCCCGCCGGCCCGGCGTCAAGGGCGCGCGAGCGACGGAATACCGGTGTTTCAGATGTTTCTGCGATGGACACGGTTCGTTATATCCATTAATCTGGATATATGGAATCAGATAGCGCCATCCTCGCCCTCGCGGCCCTCGCCCAGCCGACCCGGCTCGACGTGTTCAAGCTGCTGGTGCGGCACGAACCCGATGGCCTCGCCGCGGGCGACATCGCCCGGACGCTGGCGGTGCCGCAGAACACCATGTCGTCGCATCTGGCGATCCTGACCCGCGCGAACCTTGTCCAAGCCAAACGAACCGGCAGGTCGATCGTCTATCGCGCCAGCCTCGCGCATTTCCAGGACGTCGTGCTGTTCATGCTGACCGATTGCTGCGGCGGCAAGCCGGAAATCTGCGCGCCGCTGATCGAAAGCCTGACGCCCTGCTGCCCGCCGGTGAAAAAGAGGAAGCCTGCAAATGTCTGATCGCATCTACAATGTCCTGTTTCTCTGCACTGGCAACAGTGCGCGCTCCATCCTGGCTGAATCCGTTCTGCACAAGGAAGGGCGCGGACGTTTTCGCGCATTCTCCGCCGGCAGCCAGCCGAAAGGCTCTGTGAACCCCTTCGCAATCAAGGTTCTCAAGGGCGCCGACTTTCCTGTCGATGGCTTGCGATCGAAAAGCTGGGAAGAATTTGCGGCTGCCGATGCGCCGGTGATAGATTTCGTTTTCACTGTTTGTGACAATGCCGCGGGTGAATCCTGTCCGGTTTGGCCGGGACAGCCGATGACGGCGCATTGGGGGATCGAAGATCCCGCGGAGGTTCAGGGCACCGACCTCGAAAAGGAAGCGGCCTTCGTCGCCGCGCTCCGCTACATGAAAAATCGCATCGCGATCTTTACCAGCCTCCCGCTCGGCAGCATCGACAAACTGTCTCTCGGGACGAAGTTGCGCGACATCGGCCGCACCGAGGGATCGACCACTGGCCAGGACAAAGCAAGTTGATGCCCGTTTTCGATTTGCAGCGCCGTCTCGCGGCGGAAGCCATCGGCACAGCCTTTCTGGTCGCCACCGTTGTCGGCTCCGGCATCATGGCCGAACGGCTGACCGGCGACACCGCGCTCGCGCTGCTCGGCAACACCATCCCGACCGGCGCGATGCTGATCGTCCTGATCACGCTGCTTGGGCCGGTGTCGGGCGCGCATTTCAATCCGGCGGTGACGCTGGTATTCGCGCTCAGGCGCGAATTGTCTGGCCGCGAAGCGCTGCTGTATGTGGCGGCGCAGATTATCGGCGGCATCGCCGGCACCATGATCGCGCACACGATGTTCGCACTGCCGGTCGTCGATCTGTCGATGAAGGTGCGAACCGGCGGCGCGCAATGGTTCGCCGAAGCGGTCGCGGCCTTCGGGCTGGTGACGACGATTCTCGCAGGCCTGCGCGTCAGGCCCACGGCCATCCCGGCGCTGGTCGGCCTTTACATCACGGCGGCGTACTGGTTCACCGCGTCGACGTCCTTCGCCAATCCCGCCGTCGCCATCGCGCGCTCCTTCAGCAACACCTTCTCCGGCATCCGGCCGCAGGATCTTCCAGGCTTCATCACCGCGGAACTGCTTGGCGCGGTCGCGGCGCTCATGTTTGCGAACTGGCTGTTCCGCGAAACGACAAGCCAAACCACATCCATCGAGGCCGAAGCATGAGCGTCACGATCTATCACAACCCGGACTGCGGCACCTCGCGCAACACACTGGCGATGATCCGCGCCAGCGGCGAAGAACCGACCGTGATCGAATATCTGAAAACGCCCCCGAGCCGCGCGCGGCTCGTTGAACTGATCGCGGCGATGAACATCACGCCGCGCGACCTGCTGCGCGAAAAGGGCACGCCCTATGCGGAGCTTGGCCTCGGCGATCCGGCATTGACCGGCGAGCAGATTGTCGACGCAATGCTGGCGCACCCGATCCTGATCAACCGGCCGATTGTCGAGACGCCGAAGGGCACGCGCCTGTGCCGCCCGTCCGAAGCCGTGCTCGATCTGCTGGACAATCCCGTCGCGTCCTTCGCCAAGGAAGACGGCGAGATCGTGAGAGTGAAGACCTCGCCAAATGCCGGTTGATCTTCCGAATATCGACAACAACGCATTTGCGCTGCCGGACACGTCCCTGCTGCGCCTTCATGCGTCGTCCCATCGCCCGCGCATTCTTCTGCTGTATGGCTCCCTGCGCGAGCGCTCGTTCAGCCGCTTTCTGACGATGGAGGCCGCGCGCCTTCTGCAGGCGCTGGGCGCGGAAACCCGCATCTTCAATCCGTCCGGCCTGCCGCTGGCTGACGATGCTCCGGCATCGCATCCCAAGGTGCAGGAGCTGCGCGAGCTGTCGGCCTGGTCCGAGGGGCAGGTGTGGTCGAGTCCCGAGCGTCACGGCGCCATGACCGGCATCATGAAAACCCAGATCGACTGGATTCCGCTATCGCTGGGCGCGGTGCGCCCCACGCAGGGCAAGACGCTGGCTGTCATGCAGGTCAGCGGCGGATCTCAGTCCTTCAATGCGATCAACCAGATGCGCGTGCTCGGACGCTGGATGCGCATGATCACGATTCCGAACCAGTCGTCGGTTGCGAAAGCCTATGAACAGTTCGACGACGCCGGGCGGATGAAGCCGTCCGCCTACTACGACCGCGTGGTGGACGTGATGGAAGAACTGGTCAAGTTCACGCTGCTGACCCGCGATACATCGGCCTATCTGACGGATCGTTACAGCGAGCGGAAGGAAAATGCCGCCAGACTTTCCGCGCGCGTCAACCTGCATTCCATCTGAGGCACATCAGCGCCCGCGCAGCCGCGCCAGCACGCCGGATGAGGCGAAGCCGTCGGCGGGCAGACCGGCGGCGGCCTGGAAGCTGCGCAGCGCCTTCTTCGTCTCGCTGCCGAGCGTGCCGTCCGGCTCGCCGCGATAGAAACCGCGCTGCGCCAGCAACTGCTGCAACTCGAACCGCTCGTCGCGCGAGAGCACCCGCTCCTGCCGCGGCCATTGCTGCACGAACGGCGCACCGCCGCGCAGCCGGTCGGCGAAATGGCCAATGGCGAGCGCGTACGCCTCCGACGGATTGTAGCGCATGATCGAGCGGAAATTGCCGAGCATCAGGAAGCCGGGGCCGTCGGCACCTGCGGGCGCAAGCAGGAACGCCTTGTCGCTGGTGCGCGGAAACGGCTTGCCGGCGCGCTTGATGCCGAGATGCTGCCACTGCGCGATGGTGTAGGTCTTGGCGCGGTCGGCATGCAGATAGTTGAAGCCCTGCGGCACCTCGACCTCATAGCCCCAGGTCTGGCCCTGCGACCAGCCGTCCTTTTTGAACTTCGCGGCGGTGGAGGCGATGATGTCCGGCACATCGTCTACGGTGTTGCGCTTGCCGTCGCGGTCGAAATCCACCGCGAAGCGCTTGAACGCAGTCGGCATGAACTGCGTCGCGCCGAACGCGCCGGCCCATGAGCCGCGCATCTGCTGCGGCGTCAGGTCGCCGTGATGCAAAATCTCAAGTGCTGCGAGAAATTCGTCCTTGAAATAGCCCTGACGGCGGCCGACGCAGGCCAGCGTCGCGGTCGAATTCAGCACGCTGCGGTCGCCGCCCTGCGTGCCGTAGTTCGACTCGATGCCCCAGATCGCCGCGATGATATAGCGATCGACGCCATAGGCTTTCTCGACGGCGGCGAAGGTCGCCGCGTTCTTCGCCAGCACTTCGCGCCCGCGTGCGATCCGCGCATCGGTGACCAGGATGTCGAGATAGTCCCACACCGCCTTGGTGAATTCCGGCTGCGAGTCCATCAGGTCCATGATGCGCAGGTCGGGATAAAGATCGGCTGTGAAGCGGCGGAAGCTCGCCTCCGACACGCCGCGCCGATGAGCCTCCGGCCAGAAGCCGGCGATGCAGCGCTCGAAATTCGCCGCCGAATTGCGGATCGCATCCGCGGTCATCAAGGGATGGCCGGATGCGCCGTCCTCGCCGCTCCATTCCTTGGCGGGCGAGGCCTGCGCCATGCGGCGCGAGGGCGCGGCCCGCGGCGCGGGCGCAAGCTGGCGAGAGGCCTGCGGCGGCTGTTGCTGGATCGCGCCGGTGATGTCGCCGAACCACGACAACGGCCCGCGGCCGGACGCGCTCTGGCCATGGGCCGGCGCGGCGGCAAACAGGGACACCACCCCGACCACGGACAGGGTCAGCGCCGCACCCGCGACCATCAGCCACGGGCTTTCTTCACGTTCGATCCGTGCCATCGTACTCCACACCCACTCAAGACCATCCCGCTTACAGGAGGCCCGGACAGGGTTTCCAGCCGATTAACAGAGCCGCATTTTTTGGCGGCGTGATGACGCGGGTTCTGGCTGAAAAGGGAAATTGCCCCTCACCCCAACCCTCTCCCCGCGTGCGGGGAGAGGGAGCTGGTTCGTGCGCCCTTACCTCTCCCCGTTCTGGCGGGGAGAGGTCGCGAGCCTTGGCGAGCGGGTGAGGGGCAATTCCAAAAATCCCCACCCTGCTTCAGGCACCGTTCATCCGTTCCCGGTTAGGGAACTCCTTGGCCATCCGGCCGTTTTTCAAGCCCGCAAAACCTGCTACCACCCATCAAGTCCCTTCCAAGCCCACAAAGAGCCTCATGAAAATCCGCAAAGCTGTGTTTCCCGTCGCCGGTCTCGGCACCCGTTTCCTGCCCGCCACCAAGGCGATGCCCAAGGAAATGCTCACCGTGGTGGACCGCCCGCTGATCCAGCATGTGGTGGACGAGGCGCTGGAAGCGGGCATCGAACACCTCGTGTTCGTCACCGGGCGCAACAAGGGCGTGATCGAGGATCACTTCGACCGGCCCTATGAGCTTGAGGACACGCTGCGCGAGCGCAACAAGCTGAAGGAAATGGACATCCTCGAGCGCGACCAGCCGGAAGCCGGCGCGACCTCGTTCACCCGCCAGCAGGCGCCGCTCGGCCTCGGCCATGCGGTGTGGTGCGCGCGCGACATCATCGGCAACGAGCCGTTCGCCGTGCTGCTGCCGGACGTGCTGGTGAAGAACAAGCCGAGCGGCCTGAAACAGATGATCGACGCGGCGAATGCGGCAGGCGCGGACAAGGCCAACATCGTCGCGGTGGAAGAAGTGCCGATGGATCAGGTCCACATGTATGGCGTGGTCGGCGTCGGCAAGAGCAAAGGCGACCTGTTCGAGCTGAACGGCATGGTCGAGAAGCCGAAAAAGGAAGACGCGCCGTCCAACCTCTCGATCACCGGGCGCTACATCCTGCAGCCGGAAATCTTCAACATCCTGGAGACGCAGCCGAAGGGCGCCGGCGGCGAAATCCAGCTCACCGACGGCATGCTGAACCTTGCCAAGTCACAGCCGTTCTATGGCTTCAAGTTCAAGGGCAAGAGCTACGACTGCGGCTCGAAGTCAGGCTTTCTGGCCGCGAACATCGCCTACGCGATGGACCGCGAGGATTTGCGCAGCGATCTGTTGAGCGAGATGAAGAAGTACGTGTGAGGGCGGCGCAGTCCGCCGCCCCTCACCTGATCGCCCGTCGCCGAAAATATCGCTACATCACCGATACGCCCCCTCGCCCCGCTTGCGGGGAGAGGTGAAAGAGTCCTTCGTCATTGCGAGCGAAGCGAAGCAATCCATTCTTAACAAAAGCTGGATTGCTCCGTCGCTGTGCTCCTCGCAGTAACGACGGCAAGCGTCTGCTTGTCGCGGACGCTCGGTGACTCGCTGATCGCGCCACACTCTCAATCGTCATCACCGGGCTTGCCCCGGTGATCCACGGCTTGCTTCTTTCTCTTAAACAGACGTGGCTGGCCGGGACGGGCCTGACGTGCGCGAACGCTCGGGCCGTTATAGTTAGCTGACAAAGACCTATATTTGAGTGACGCTGAGGGGATTTCTTGCAATCATCCTGCGGAGGCTTTCAGCCCGCGCATTTTTTCTATATTAGCTCCACCGCAAATTGATCGAATTTTCCCTCAAAGAAATTTCCCATGGGTAACATCACATGAGTGGCACGGGGTGCGGCAAAGACATTGAGTCTAAGGCGGAGGATCGAGCTGATCTTGTAAAGCGCTTGTTCGCTGTCGCGATATCGATCGGATTTGGCGCCGCTGTAATATCCGCAGACTGGGTAAAGGAGGGGCGCACCCCCAGTGTCATCGAGGCGAAGCAGATTGCAATCGTAGCTATCGCGATATTCGTAACCGTCTTGAGCTGGGATGGATATCTCGCATCCATACGAACAAAAAAATTGTATGACTGGCCCCGCTTTGCCATCGACGTGATTTTGGTGTTCACTTATTTGTTTCTATTCGCAACTTCAAAACATTCGAATTTTTGGTTGCCTATCTTGTCTTTCATTTTTTTTCTTTACGTTGTTTGGGACATCCTCACAATTCATCAGTTTCCCGACAAATACTTGCCACAGACGAACGGCTCTACACCGGACAAGGCCATCACTTACACATACATATACGGAGCGTGCGACCGCCCCAACGTCGATCGTGGACCTATCTCCACACTTAGTTGGGCTATCTACATCTGGTTTGTAGCGCTCATATTTGGTTTCCCATCTAACGATAACGTTTTCCTTTCGTGTATCTTCGCGTTTGCTGGATTAATCTTCTATCGGTGGGATAAATCGCATAAAGCCGAGACCAACCGCGGGCTACCTTCATTTGTTCGGGTAGGCCTCATAGTTGTCCTGTCGTGTTGTGGCGCGCTTATTCGATTCTGGTCTTCCTCCCTAATCTGACGTCGGAGTCGAGGAGCCAAATAGGTTTGTTCTGCTTGCGAAAATACTCAATTTCGCGAAGCACACCGTTGCTCTCGTTCCAACCATCAATTTGAAGAACGGCAAGCTCATCGCAGCGATCCATAAAAACCTTATCGAAAGCCAGCCAATACTCTGATCCCAACGTCCCCTTACCTTTCGTCAGGACTAAATCGATGGGATGCGTCATAGTGATAGGACTAAACACTATGCGCCCTTGCTTTATGAGTTCCGCAGCCGCTTCCGTCGCTCTATCAAAGCGATAGACGCGCACATCGAGGTCTGCATGCGAATAAGGGCAGGCTAGGTATAGAAGCGAATGATCTTCACTCAGATTCGTAATCCTCACTGTTGTTGCCATCCATATATCACGTTGACAAAGTTCAGTTCTAGGCTTATATTCCCATCACTTCATTCGTGAGGGGCGCTTCTAGAGGCGATCCTGAAGTGGAATGAAGCGCGGCGCCCGCGCGCGTGTCTCGCACACACGCTCCCGGGAGGCGGCGGGTCATCGTCCGGGCTCACTATGAAGCTCTGCCGTTCGCGGCTGGACGATGGACAGGATGAAGGCAGGCGAAAGCCCGCCGGATCAGGATTCGTCCGTCCTGTCCCGGAAGTACGATCCCCTCGCCCAAAATCGCCGCTGCCGGCGCGCCGAGAGGCGACGCGCTTCCTTCTCATTGAAGGAAGCGAAAGCAACCACCCTTTGCGCCTTCCGGCGCGCCGCTTCCCCTCATGGTTCGAGGGGCACCTTGAAGGAAACAACCCGCGCGATGCGCGGGAGCATCGGCGCGTGGCTGTTTGAAAGTGGCTGTTTGAAAATTGAATCGGGAGTTTGAGAGAATGCAGACGCGCACAACACTCACGATGTCGTCCCCGCGCAGGCGGGGACCCATAACCACCGAACATTGCGATAAGAGCGAGACGATTGCTCCGGCATCTCCTTTCAGTCGGGAATTCAGGGAGTATGGGTCCCCGCCTGCGCGGGGACGACCGGATGAGAGATCGCGCACCACACCGGCACACGCGCGGATACCAATAAGCCCCTCACCCGCTCGCGACCTCTCCCCGCAAGAGCGGGGCGAGGTAATAGGCCTCACATTTTTGTGTGGAATTTTGCCGTAACGGCGGGGTCTATTCCGCGTATCTCTGGCACAGGCGAAAACGCCGCAGACCAATGAGGACCATCATGGACCGCACCCAGTTCCGCCGCACCGCTCTCGCCATCTCCGCCGCCGGCCTGCTGGCGCTCGGCTGGTTCACCGTGCCCTCGCGCGCCGCCGAGGAAGCCTTCATCATTCCGCCGCCCGCGGCCGATATCGCGCCCGCAGGTGGCCTGAAGACCTTCGTGCTCGCGGGCGGCTGCTTCTGGGGCGTACAGGGCGTCTATCAGCACACCAAGGGCGTGACCAACGCGGTGTCCGGCTACGCGGGCGGCAAGGCCGAGACCGCGAAATATGAAACCGTCGGGCGCGGCACCACCGGCCATGCCGAAGCGGTGCAGATCACCTACGATCCGAAGCAGGTGTCGCTCGGCAAGCTGCTGCAGATCTATTTCTCGGTGGTGCACGATCCGACCCAGCTCAACCGCCAGGGGCCGGACTCAGGCACGCAATATCGCTCCACCATCTTCACCTCGGACCCGGCGGAGAAGAAGCTGGCGCAGGACTACATCGCCCAGCTCAACGCGGCGAAGGTCTATAAAAAGACCATCGCCACCACCATCGAACCCCTGCAGGGCTTCTATGCGGCTGAAGATTATCATCAGGACTACCTGACGCTGCACCCCAACCAGCCCTATATTGTGTTCAACGATTTGCCGAAGATTGAGAACCTGAAAAAGATCTTCGCCGAGAACTATCGCGACAAGCCGGCGCTGGTGCGCGAGGCGAAAGCGACCAACTGAGACGCGCGGCAGGCGCAGCGTTTCGGTAAGTGATGAAAGCGGCGAGCCGCAAGGTTCGCCGCTTTGATGTGAGACACGCCGCATCAACAACGAATAACGAAAGGAGCTAGCGACATGACCGACACGAAGACGACCACCGGCTCCGGCACCGTGCAGAAGACCGAGAGCGAGTGGCGCAAGGAATTGACGCCGATGCAGTACGCCGTGCTGCGCGAGAAGGCGACCGAGCGCCCGTTCAGCGGTGAATACGATCACGCGTTCGATCCGGGCACCTATGTGTGCGCCGGCTGCGGACAGCCGCTGTTCGAGTCCGGCGACAAGTTCGATTCCGGCTGCGGCTGGCCGGCGTTCTCCGCGCCCGCCACCGAGGGCAGCATCGCCGAGGAGCGCGACATGTCCCATGGCATGATCCGCACCGAGGTGCTGTGCTCGAAATGCGACGGCCATCTCGGCCATGTGTTCCCGGACGGGCCGGGACCGACGGGATTGCGCTACTGCATCAATTCCGCGGCATTGAAACTTATGCCCGAGTAAACTCGTCTCTCTTTGCAGAAAAATTAAATTCCGCGCGGCTTGCAGACAGCCGCGCGGCTCCTATCTCTGCGTACCGTTCGCATACGAACGGTAAAAAACGTCCCGTAAGAAACGCTACCAGACAACTTTCGCAGTCAAGGAATTCAAGATGTCCACCCGATCGCGCCAGACCGTGCTGGCGATTGGCCTTGCCGGCCTTCTCATCGACGCGGTGTCGTCGCACCCCGCCTTCGCGGTCAGCCGCGTCACCCTGTTCAAGGTCGTCTCGCCGCAGAACGAAGTGGTGATCGGCCTCACCAAGGCGGAACTGGCGCAGATGAAGGGCAAGACGCCCGAGGCGGTGGAGAAAGCGCTGCGCGACACCGGCTCGCTGGAGGCCTGGCAGTACGGCGTCCGCCGCGGCATCAGCGGCGAGATGGAGCAGGCGCCGGTGCGCAAGATCGCCATCGCCGACCAGCCCGAGGTCCATGTCGAGCACTACACTACGCCGCTGAAAGTGGTGTCGATCGCCGACGAAATCCTCACCGAGGCGATCCAGTAGCGCCGTCATCTCCGCCATCCCGCCAGGCCATTGAGATTCAAGCACTTTTGCGGCCAGCGCCCGGCGCGGCCATGCCATTCATCATAGCGCTTATGACGGGTCGCAATTGGCAAAAAATGGCCTATATTAGGGGCTCTTCTGGAATGACCGATACAGGCCGCGCGGCTCCCGTCATGGACCCGTCCTCCGGCCGTCGTTTCCATTGAATCCCAATCAAGAAGGCGGAGATCATGGCTGCGTTCAACTACAACACCGAAGCCGAACTGTTTCCTGCGGCGATCCGCAAGAAAAAGCGCGCGGGCTTTGCGTACCGCCGGTTCCCGACCGCAGCCGAGGCCGTGCAGTTCGCGATCGAGCAGCTTCCCGCCGACTCGCTGAACGGCGCCTACCTGCAGGTCGACGAGGCCCGCTTCGACCAGAGCGGAATCCGCACGCTGTATGAAAGCGAAGCATTCCCGCTCGAGCGCAACCGGCCGGAGCCGGAGCCGGCCGTTGAAGACGAGAAGCAGACCGCGACCGGCTGAGGCCGCCGCGCCTCGCACGACTCCTTTGCGCATGATCCGATCCGAAAACCGGTGCCATCCCCGGGTCAGGCCCGAGGACATGCTTTTCGGGATCATGCGCCTCTCGGCTGCTTGTCCATCCAGCGCTTGAGGATTCGCATGTTGCGCACATTGGCGCGGAACATGACGTCGAATGCGTCGCCGGCGAACGGCACCAGACCCACCACGCCATCCAGCGCCACATTGCCGAGCATCCGCGCCACCACATGCTTCGGCGCGCCGAGCGCGCGCGCCTCGCGCACGATCCACAGTGAGATCGCGGTGGTGAGAATATCGCCGACCACAGGCACGAGGCCGATCAGGCCATCGATGCCATAGCGGATGTTGGTGCCCGGCAGCACGAAGGCGACATCGAGCAGCTTCGACAGCGCGTCGATGCGCGCAAAGCGCTGCTCGCGCGTCAGTGGGCCGAAGGAAATGCCGCCGAGTGCGCCGGAGAGATTCTCGAAATCCACGCCCGCGCCGAAGCGGCCCGCGCCACCGAAGCCGCCGGCATGCACCTCGTTGCCGTCCTGGTCGATGATCGGCGGCCGCTTTCCGCTGCTGCGGGGCTTCGCGGTCCGGTCCACAAAGATGTCGTCGGTCATTCTGGCGCTCGTCATGGTGTCTCACACCCTTGTCGGTTTGGGCATGATCTGATCCGAAAACCGGTACCCACTTTTCGGGATCATGCCCATAGGCAGCAGCCTGAGATAGGAACGCCGGATTGCGGCGCAAGTTGCGTGACCGAACCGTAATCCGGCGAAATGTCGCATCCGGGCGCTCACCAGACACCGTTCTGCTCCAGCCGATCAAGCACGATCTTGCGCATCCGCGCATGGATCGCCTCGATATCGGCGCGCGGCGCGGTGCGGCTCGGCGCGCGGAGCTGGCAGATCATGTCCGGCCCCTGGCAACGCCGCGCGCGGCGGCAGCGCTTCACCGGACAGCCGCGCCAGTTGCGGTATTCGTCCGACAGCGCGCGCATCAGCGCCGCGATTCCGTCCTCCGACAGCAGATAGGCGCGCTGCGCGTCGGTGAACGCAGGCCATGCGCCGCTTTCGTCGTCATCCGTCATTCTCCCTCCTTGCTGTTGCGAACACATGCGCGATCGCTTTCCCGCGCGAAAAGCGCGGATGTCCGTCCGGCGATGTCGTCAAACCGTGTGCCTCTCTTGAAAAGAGAGGGAGGAGGAGCGCCGAAAGACGCGCCTTCAATTCAAGTGCGCGGCCGGCATCGTGTCGCCACGAGTGCTTGGGCCGCGAAACGCCTTTCGACGCTCCGCCGCGGCGATTTCTGTCCTCGGGATCGTACTTCCGGGACAGGACGGACGAATCCTGATCCGGCGGGCTTTCGCCTGCCTTCATCCTGTCCATCGTCCAGCCGCGAACGGCAGAGCTCCGTAGTGAGCCCGGACGATGACCCGAGGCCTCCCGGGAGCGGAGAAGGACGTCCCTTCTCGCGCGCGCAGGCGCCGCATCCCGCCCCGCGCTCTCAAGCGTCCCTGGCAACGCCCCTCAAGTGAGGCGGGATAAATAGGAATATATGCCAATATCGAATGCTGTCAATACCCTTCCAACGGTATTGGTCGAGTTGTCCAGTAAATGTAATTATGCCTCGCCCCACCAACTAGGATGCACATATTGACGCGCCCCCCTATTTCGCTTTCCAAGCTCTTGGATTTACGTCCAGCGACAAAAAGGATCGCGCTTGTATCATGTGGAAGCGCCAAAATTTCCTTCAGAACAGAGGCCCGCTATCTATACAAATCACCGCTGTTTCAAAATTCAATTTACGTTGCTAACGCGATTGCAGACGAAGTGTTCGTCCTATCAGCATTATATGGTCTAGTTAGACAAGATGAAGTTTTGGACCCGTATGATCTATCACTAAAATCTTTCGATAGTACCCAAAGCCAACAGTGGGGTGACCGGATCGCCGAGAAGCTCTCGGAGCTTTCATCATTTCCTACAGAGGCAATTCTATTTGCTGGCTCGTCCTATGTTGATCCAATAGCGAGCTCACTCGCTAATTCGCGGATCACCCTGAAGTATCCTTTCAAGGGATTACCTTTAGGATTGCGCGGATCGAAAATAAAAAGAATGAAGAAAATCGTCCGAAGGGGCGAGTTAGCAATTAAACTTTACTCTGTTCTGGCTCGCCAAATCCGGCAAGGAGTTATGGCCCCCCTAACGGAGATATTAAAGGGAAACACTCTTCCTGAAAAAGGAGTTTACATATTTTGCGACCCTTCTGAGGACAGTAACCTGCATGTCACCACCCCTCGAATTGTTAGAATAGGAACACATGCGGTTTCCTCCGGATCAAAGTCCACTTTGAGATCTAGGCTCAGGACTCATGCCGGCTCCGCAGATGGCCGCGGATCACATAGATCTTCCATCTTTCGACTTCACATCGGGCAGAGCTTAATCGCAAAGAACTCATGGGAGCTCAAGTACCCGCACTGGGGGAAGGGCAGCACAGCTTCATCAGAGATCAGAGAATCAGAACGAGATCTCGAGCAAGAGGTCTCATCGTACATGGGGCAACTTCTCGTAACCACTCTTCCTTTAGTAGACGATTCCGGGCCCGGCAGCGCTCGTGCACACGTTGAAAGAGCACTAGTGGCGTTACTGACGGAAGATATGGATTTTCTAGAAGAAAGCTCATCTGCGTGGCTCGGGCGCTTCTCGTCAAGACCTCAACTTCAAAGCTCGGGAATTTGGAATGTGCAACACGTTGGCGCTACTTTGGATACAAAATCGGTAAACCTTGCAATTAACCTACTTGAACGCTCCATCTCATAATTTGCCGGCATTATAATGACTGATCGATTCACGAAGACTGATTCACAGAACGTCCTTGCGGTTGCAAAACGACAGCCGTTACTCGTTCGCCATCTTGGCCATATGCGACAACGACACGATGAACGACACCTCGGATTTGTAGTCGGCGCAGGCGTATCTGAGCAAGCTGGCGTCCCTCTTTGGAAAGAGCTAATACAGCGATTGTCAAAGTTTTATGGCGAACACGGAACACCCGAAAGCTATGCGAGCTCGCAACTCTCAGCAACCCTAATAGCTCAGTTCATTTTCAATCGCTTTAAAGCTAGCCAAACGCGAAAAACTTACCCAATTGAACCGCGTTTGGTGCCAGTCGCCGTTCGCGATGAATGGTACAGACACATATACGACGCCATCTACCGTGACGTTCCGAAAGATTTCAATGCGCTAGCAGAGAAACACCCTTACTTAGCAGAGCTAGCAAGCTTAATCTTCCACTCCCCTTTCTGCCTATCTTTGAATTTCGACGACATTCTCGATGGCGCCGCCCAACGCAGGCACTCCTCCACTTCTCCATTCGACAAACCTAACATCATTTGGCGTCCCCCAACGGTTGACCGCCCGAACGGATGCGTCATCTATCATGTAAACGGCTATCTCCCACAAAGAAAGGGAGCGAGCCGTAGTGACAATATTGTTCTTACGGAAGATTCATTTGCTGCATTGCTGGCCTCACCAAACATCGCAAGCACTGAGTATGTAACGAGTCGTGTCGTCGCCAATACGATGCTTATGATTGGTGCATCTTTCGACGACCCATCACTCCGGCATCTCTTTTATTCAACGGCACGCAGAAATCCTTCGGGATTCCATTATGTATTTCAGCACGACGAACAGGTCCGAACCAAAGAGCCAAACTGCGATGAACAGCGAGACCGATATGAACTCAACAAAGAAATGTACAATATCGTCACTTACTTCGTGAACAGAGAGGAAATATCATCTCTTGTGAGAATGCTGGCTTTGCCAAAGGGAAAATTCAAGCAGACGCTAAATGAGGTATCTTCGGCGATAGGCGTCGAAACGGTATATCGATATTATGTCGTGGGCACTGTTAGTGCAGGGAAATCATCGCTAATTGAGCGGCTAAGAGGTTTCAAAACATATGAAGAGTGGGCGGATCAACCGCTTGAGCTAATGTTTCGTGACCACGAGAAACTAACTCCGGGAGAGAGGGAAGAAGTAGAAGAGTGGGTAATCGGCCAACTAGCTCTTAAAGATAGCGCCCTGAAAGAAGCTGATTACGGAATCCACATTATGGACCGAGCCCCTCTTGATATGTTTGCCTTCTCTAGAACGGTCAAAGAGAATAAAGAAAAGGCAAAAAGCCTGAAGGGAAAAATTGGCTCCAATGGAGTTCAAGAAGGTGAGATAATTTATCTCGAAGCCAACGTTGAATCTCTTATGGAGCGACAATTAAGGCGAGGAAGGGGTGAGGAATGGCTGGAGAACAAGGCCTATAAAGAAAAGTCGTTAAAGCTGCAAAATGAGCAATTGAAAGTCATTTACTCACCGCACGTAAAGCCAACCGATACAACTTTGTTAAACGTGGAAGAAGTCGGGCGTCAAATCGCAGAACGCATGCTCTTCGACGATTACACTCCGGCAAATCTTGAAGAATGCCGGAAGCGCTTCGAAAAGGGGGAAAAATTGCGATGAAGCGACTCTATCTAGCGGCCCCCCTATTCAACGCATCGGAGCAAGCATTCAACGAGCGTGTTGCAGCGATATTAGAGCAACACTTTGAAGTTTTCCTTCCACAACGCGATGGGGGATTAGTTATCGAACTCATTCAGAAAGGCATCCCCGCCTATCAAGCAAAGCGAGAAATATTTGATCGAGACGTTGCCGCAATCATTAACGCTGATGTAATTTTAGCAGTTTTGGACGGCAGAGCTGTAGACGAGGGAGTTGCAGTCGAGCTTGGAATGGCCTTCGCCTTCGGCAAGTTGTGCTGGGGGTTGAAAACCGACACTCGCTCGCTTGCATGGTTCGGAGACAATCCAATGATAGAGGTGCCTTTGACGCGAATTTTTACAACTCCCAAAGAGCTAGCTGATTATCTAACCTCGACTAAGACGTCGCTTGATCTTCATTGATACCACGCTCTTGAGTGTTTGATCCCAACGAACCGGCAGCAGTACCTTACATCGACACCTTGATTTCCATACCCTCGCCCGCGCCGCTCGTTGCGCCTTCGGCGCCGTCGGGTTTCTACCAGTCCCGTCACAGGAATAGATTTTCAGCCGGGCGGGTGCTTTCATCTTGAACACATAAGTCCGCCCCTCGCCGATGCTCGCCACCAGGATGCACATGCCGGTGGCGCGGCATGCTCCCGTGCCGTGGATTATGGTTGCGACCGGCGCGACCGGAGAAGCGTCTCCGAGGGGCGCTCGCCAAAGGCGTTGCCGTAGTCTCGCGCGAAATGACCGAGATTCGCGAAACCGCATTTGAATGCGACAGCCGTCACCGATGTCCGCGCATCGGGACGCGAGAGCTGATCGCGCGCGTGCTTCAGCCGCACCGATTTCGCAAACGCCATCGGCGTGTAGCCGCGGCTCCGGTTGAACGCAGCAAAGATCGCCCGCGCGCCGACACCCGTGATCGCGGACAGATCCTCGATGCGGACAGGCTGATCCCAGTTGGCCTCGATATAGGCTTCAACCTGGCGGACGGTCCACGGCGCGGCATCCTTGCCGCCGCGCTCGAGCAAATGACTGAAGGTGTGGCGGTTCGCACAAAGAAACGCGACCACGACAACCTGCTCAAGCTCATGCTGCACAAGAGGCGACAGCTCCACTGACGCGGAGTCCAGTTGCTGCGCGAGAAAGGACACGGCGCGCAGCAGATTTTGTGTCTCGGGCGAAGCCCGCGCCGACGTCTCCTCGAACCAGAGCGCTCCGGCCGGCTCCGCACCCAGAATGGCCCGCAGCTTCCGGATCATGCCCTGCTTGCTGATGCGCAGGACGAGCTGTTCATAGCCTTCGCCGAACACAAGCGTCGCCGATTGCCCGGGCGATGTGATGCAGGATCTGCCGCCATCCGTCTCGGCAGCCCTGCCGCCGATCCGCGTCAGCGCCGTTCCTTTCAGCGAAATCTGCTGCCTGGCATAATCGGCTTCCGGAAAATCGACCGCGACTTCGGAGCCATAGGCACAGAAGCCCAGCGAGACCGTCGGCAACTGAACGAAGTTGGCGCGCGCCTCGAAATTTTCCTTTGTCAGCAGATCGAAACGCGCGGCGCCATAGACCGTGGTCAGCGTGTGCGCCATCTCCTCGGGGTTACGAGTCGAGACAATCGGAAATTTCTGAAGGGGACTGATCTGTCCAGCGATGGACATCCGGCGGCTCTCGTTCGAGGCAAGACAGGTGGGCAACTACTCAAAAAATGCACTCGCCACTCATAAAACGAACACGACATGAGCAGCACTTTCACTGGCGGGATTAAAGCACCGTTCGCGAATCACGCCTAAAACAAAGGCCAAGCTAGCATTCGCCAATTGCTCAAACAAATTGCACCATTGCTCCGCCAGCACGAAGAAGCCACATCGTGACAACGCATCTCGTCGAGACGCCCTCCCATCGCAGCTTGCTTGACGCCGACGACCCGCTTCACCGTATCGAGGCGCTCGACCGGCGGCTCACGGTCGCCATGATCCGGGCCAGCGACACACTGCGAGAGGCCCTGGACGATATCGAGCCGGCCTACACCCGCATGTCCGCGGACACGCACAATCGTGCGTTAGA
Source organism: Afipia clevelandensis ATCC 49720 (assembly GCF_000336555.1). Classification (GTDB taxonomy): domain Bacteria; phylum Pseudomonadota; class Alphaproteobacteria; order Rhizobiales; family Xanthobacteraceae; genus Afipia; species Afipia clevelandensis. The sequence goes on from NZ_KB375281.1 coordinate 2,510,732, forward strand.
TGAACATCGCGTCTTCTGGTGCAGGGTCGTGCTTGCGCGATTTATCGCGCTTCATCTGTCATCGCGGCTAACACCCGAACAGATGATGTGGTGGACACGATGAAAAAGGAACAGCGGGCAAAACCGCGGGTGGCGTTTCGCCATGCCTTCACGTCGCGGATTTTTGCAAGCGACGGCACATGCTCCACGGCCTGCCTCGTGCTGGATATCTCGGCCACGGGCGCGAAGGTGTCTGTCTCCGGGGCGCTCGATCCGCGGATCGAGTCAAAAAACTGTTTTCTTGTTCTGACACCGAACGGCACGGTGAGGCGGCGGTCGCGATTGGTCTGGGACAATGGCGGACAGTTGGGCTTCGAGTTTCTGCCCGACATGCCTGCGACCGCCATGTCATCTCCGAAGCGCGCAGGCCGGCCGCTGGCGCGATGAATCGTGCGGCTCCATGAGCCTCACCCCTCACATCGCGACCTTGATCTCGATCCCCTCGCCTGCGCCGCTCGCCGCGCCCTCAATGCCGTCGGGCTTCTGCCAGTCGCCGTCATAGGAATACTTTTTCGGGCGGGCGGGCGCTTTCAGATTGAACAGATAGGTCGGCCCGTCGCCGATGGTCACCGCCAGCGTGCGCTTGTCGGTGGCGCGGTAGACCTCGACGCTGGAATAGGCCTGCATGCGGCCGTCCGTGAGTTTCCAGTCCGGCTCGCTGTAGGGCGACGACTTGCGCGTCTCCTTGTCGCTGCGCAGCTCCATGATGATTTTTTTGTCCTTGCCGGGTGCCGCGACGCCCGGCGGCAGGCGAATCTGTGCGTTCAGCCACATCGCGCTCTGGTTGCTGGTGTCGATGTAGTCGCTGGTGCGGACCATCTCGAACACCACGCCGCCTGCCGCCAGCGCAATGATGACGCCCACGGTGGAGAGCAGAAACCGCTGTCGCCGCGCAGGATGTCCGCCGCCGCGCTTCGCCATCCGGTAGCCGAACCACGCGCCTGCGATCAGCCCGAGCGGCGCGCCGGTGAATACCCCGAAGATCGCGGAGGAGCCTTCCATGTCGCGGACGCCGAACAGCGGGGCGAGTTCGGCGGCGATCACCATGCCGCCGACAAGGCCAATCACGCTCCACACCGCAACGATCAGGAATGTCATTACGCCCGCCCCCGGGTTCAAACCGGAGCAGGTTATCGGAGAGCGGAACGCGCCGCTACGGAGCGAACGCCCTGCATCCAAAGGCAGATGGCCGGCTTCGCCCGGCAATGCCCCGCCGGCGCATCCCGGCGCGCGGCCTGCCTAGCTCATCACCATGCCGAACATCAGCAGGATCGCCATTCCGGCGAACGCATACCGCAGCGGACGGTCTTCGGCGATTTTCTCGATCAGCTTCATGAGACGGCCCTTTGTTGCCCCTGGAGATTTGGACAAAACCGTGGCGGCGATTTCGTTCCACCGCCGTTCATTTTCCTTCGCGCAGATTGCGCGCTGCCGGACCGGCGCGGGAACCTTTGCGGCTCTCGCCGGTTGATGGCGAGGTCAGACAAGGATTGAGGATCATGAAAAAGATTGCAGTTGCCCTTGCGACAGTTGCCACCGTTGCCGTCCTGTCGGCGCCAGCGGCGGAAGCCCGCGGCGGACGCAACGCCGCCGCGATCGGATTTGGCCTTGCCGCCGGTGCCCTGATTGCCGGCGCGGCTGCGTCCAATGCGTATGGTTATGGATACGGCGGCCCGGCCTATTATGCCGGACCCGGCTATGACTCCTACGCCTACTATGGCGGCCCGGTTTACGCCGAGCCGGTTTATGGGCCGGGCTATTACCGCGCCCGCGTTTATCAGCGCAACCACAGCAACGATCCGAACCCGGTGGATATGAACCCCTACAATCCCTGGTAACGGATCGGGCGACGCGACATCCCTGACGACGAAAAGCCCGGAGCCTGCTCCGGGCTTTTTGCATGTTTTCATGCGCGCGTGGCAGAGGGCGGAGATGTCAGGCCTCGCGCGGCAGCACGATCCGGTAGCAATAGCCGGTCTCGGGAAACGAGGGCGTCAGTTCCGCGCCGATCTGTTTCAGCGTGACCAGAATGAGCTTCGAGCCGAAATTGTGCCCGGCGGGAGCCGCCACTTTCGGGCCGCCCAGTTCGCGCCAGTCAATGCTGATGCTGTCGTCACCGGCGCGGCAGTCGATGGCAATATGGCCGCCGGGCTGTGACAGCGCCCCGTATTTCAGCGCATTGGTGCCGAGTTCATGCACCACAAGATGCAGCGCGCGGGCCTGCCGCGCGGTCAGTTGCGCATCATCGCCGGTCAGCACCATACGCTCGGCACCATGGGGTTGCGCCACGCCGGCCTCGAGCAGCGCGCGCAGGCTGACGGTCTCGGTGCTGCTTTCATCCATCAGGCCACGCGTGTCCGCCACGGCGCAGACGCGCCGGATCAGCGTGTCCGCGAGCTGCGGGTCCTTCACCGTCTGGCGGATCAGCGAGGCGGCCACGGCAACGACATTCTTGCTGCGATGTTCGATCTCGCCGACCAGCAATTGCCGCTCGCGCTCCTTCGCCTCGACCGCGAACAGAAGCTGGCGATGCACCAGCGCCAGCGCGATCACCAGCAGGCCGGACAGGCCGAACAGGATGAAATTGGCAAGGTGCACCTGGTCGGGGCGCGCGAATGTAAACGCCGGTTCGGCGAAGGCCCACCACACCGTCACGATTGACAGCGCCACCGCGAGAAGGCCCGACGTCACGCCGCCGAACAGCGCGGAGATCAGCACCGCGGGAAAGAATGTCGCGAACGGCAATGTCGGGCCGAGGACGCCGAGCAGCAGCCGCGCCAGCGCGGCGGCGATCACGCAGATGACGCAGAGCAGGATCGAGGCCGGAAGGCCCAGATCAATCCGCTTCAGAAAAAGCTGCCGCCACCTGGTGTTCACGAGATATCCTGCCCGCGCGAAGTCTTCCATAAAACATCACATGCGCAAAGCGCGGCGCGCTGACGCTGCCTGCCGCGCGTCACGCAATCCTTGTGCAACCGGCACGTCCCGGATCGGGACATGCACGCGGGCGCATGCTCGCATCGCCGTGCGTCGGACGACGGCGCACAAGTGCACACATCTGCATCATGGCCGTGACATGAGTGTCCCGACATCGCGTCATCTCTTTCGCGCGGCGTGCCGCATGCCTGAATTTTCCTCAGCTCGATTTTCCGGCGCACCGCTGTTCGTTGATGCGGCAAACAGCTTGACTCACGAAGAACAAAAAGAGAACATACACCCTCACCCGTCAACACGGAAATTCGGCATGTTGAACACACTCGCCTCCGGCCCGCTGCCGGAATCGGAGCGGCTGGATATGGCTGCGGATCAGGCCATCGCGGCCTGCGGCGGCGACCTGCGCAGCACCATCCGCGCGCTGATCCTTGCGAACGAATTTCTCGAGTACGAGTTGTGCGAGATGTTCAAGGCCGTGACCAACGGCACACGCGGAAAATCGCCGGGCGAACGGGCCGACTGGTTCGACTGATGAATCGTGGGCTGACTTATGCCGACTTGCGCAGTTCGGGTTCGGCCTCGAGCGGCGTCACGTCGAACACCGCATAGCCGTTCTTGCCGTCTTTCTTGGCCGTGTACAGCGCACGGTCCGCGGCGGCGATCAGCCGTTCCGCATGCATGCCGATGTCGGGCCGCCATTGCGCGACGCCGATCGACGCCGACAGAACGAGAGAAACACCGTTGCTCTGCACCGCCTGGCCGTCGCAGGCTTCCAGCACATGGCGGGCGACCATCGCGCCCTCGCGCAGCGTGGTCGAGGGCAGCAGCACGCAGAATTCATCGCCGCCCATGCGCGCCAGAAGATCGCCGGTCCGCAGGCGGCTGGTGGCCGCGCCGGTGAAAAGCCGGAGGCATTCGTCGCCGGCGGCATGGCCGTGGCTGTCGTTGATGTCCTTGAAATCGTCGAGGTCGATCATCAGCAGTGCGAAGGCCTCGCCGCTGCGGCCCGACCGCGCGCATTCCTCGTTCAGCCGCGCCAGGAACTGGCGGCGGTTGGCGGCGCCGGTGAGATCGTCGAACAGCGCAAGATCCGCCACCTCGGCCCGCAGCCGGTCGATGGTCATCAGCAGGAAACCGAAGTTCCACATCATCGAGAGGAACACCAGGCTGAGAATCATCACAGCCTGAAACTGGTTGAATTCGATCAGCGATATCGGCCCGCCGACATGCATGACCGCAGCCACCGACCGCGCGGCGTATGCGGCGATCATCAGAATGGCGATGTAGCCCGAGAGCCGCGCACCGGGATAAGCCTTGCCGTTCTTGCGCGACAGCAGCAAAGGCAGCGTCATCGCAATCGGTATCGCCTGGGCGGCCGAGTAAATGACAATGCGCGCGACCATGTTGTCGTGCCAGACGAAGAACGACAGGCCTGCGAAATTCAGACCAACGATGAGCGCGGTGAAGCCCCACGACACCGGCACGCCGTAGAAGCGCCGGATACCCATCGAGGCAAGGCAAACCGCGAAAACCAGCGTCGACCCGCCGATCAGCAGCGGAATGAGAAGAAGGGTCTTGTTGCCGGGGTCGATCCCGCTCCGCGTCATCGCGATCGCGGCACCCAGTGCCGCCACCAGCGCACCGGCGGTCCAGAACCGCGTGGCGTCAAGGTTCGGATAGCTGCGGACCACAAAGGCCCACACAATTCCGATCGCGACGAAATTGACGACGAAAATGATCCAGAGGGTCGGGACACTCAGCATGGGCGAACCGAGGGTGCACGGTTGTCCGTGTCTTGTGCCCTCTCCCGAAAATCGTTTGCCGCCCGATGCATGAAGCCCACTCCCAGTCCGGAAGATCCGGAATCGGCCTCCCCCGAAGCCGGATGCATCCTTGCAGGCGCGCACTTAACGGAATCTGACCGGCGCCGGATAAACCGCGCCGTGGTTTTGAATTGATGAACAATGCGCAGGCGACGGCCAAACGAAAGCCATTTGCGCACGAACAGCGGCGTACACGAAAGCAAAGCGAAAGGCTTTCGCCGGTTGTTAACCCTGAACGGGCAAGGCGCCATCCACAGAAAAGACAGCGGGGATTGTCGCGAAGCGACCACAATGCTGAAAAACAGGCGACAAATTTCAGCGAATCGGCTCCGATTGGAATCGAGGCTGGACTCTGGCCGTTCGCCGAGCATGCCTCGTGACGTTGACGTCAACCCGAACCCATGAGGATGCCATGGCGAAGAAAGCCAAGAAGGCGAAGAAGGCGGCGAAGAAGACAGTGAAGAAGGCAAAGAAGGCCAAGAAGAAGTAGTTTATTGATTTGAAGTGGCTCGGGCGGAGCTGCTTCGCCCGGGCCTTTTATTTTTTCGGGATCGTCTTCCGGCCATCGTCTCTTTCGGCAGACTGCCGCGCCCTTTCATCTCCGCAAGATGCGCCGCCAACCGGCTCCCCGGCGATCCATCCGCTCCCGCGGCACTTGAACTCCAGGCTCATCCCCGCTAGAACGCCCGCGCGCCATCGCGCCGTAAGCGTCTCACGTCAGGCAACGCATTCAACCGAGGCCACCGCCCCGGGAATGCCATGACGAACCGGACGCAGCACTCACAACCATTGTCTGAAGCTGCCCTGTTGCGGATATCCGCAACCGTCGCGCGTCTCTGCGGGCAGACGGCCTTCGCTTCAAAAGAGTGATCTGATGACAACGCTTCCATCTCAACGCACGCGCCGCAAACTTCCGGCACGTTACGCCGCCATCGTCATGCCGCTGGTGCTGTCGATCCTGATGACCTTCGTGGTCTCGGGGATTTCCACCCTGAAAAGCCTCGGCTTCACACCGGCGTTTCTCGCGACATGGCCGGCCGCCTGGGCAATTTCATGGATCGTCGCTTTTCCGACGCTGCTTGCGGTGCTGCCGCTGGTGCGGCGGATCGTGGCCATGGTGGTCGAACCTCCGCCCTCCGCCTGACGCAGCAAGGGCGGCCCCGCGCCGCCCTTCTTCTTCAACATCCTTCGCGTTCGGACGTGCCCGGCTGCGGCGACGCGCCGCAACAGTTAGGCATTGACCTAACTTTTGTCGCGGATATAGTTAGCCATATGACTAACCAACAAACCCGCCTCAACGACACGTTCCATGCGCTCGCGGACCCGACCCGCCGCGCGGTACTGGCCGCGCTCGGCACCGGACCCGCGACGGTGAGCGATCTGGCGCAGCCTTTCGACATGGCGCTGCCGACTTTCCTTCAGCATCTCAAGGTGCTGGAGGAATGCGGCCTCGTCCGCTCGAAGAAGGTCGGCCGCGTGCGCACATGCCAGATCAAACCCAAAGCGCTCGCGGAGGCCGAAGACTGGCTCGGCGCGCAGCGGAGCCTTTGGACAAAACGACTCGACCAGCTCGACGACTATCTCAGACAGCTTCATGCCATGGAGAAACAGAAGTGACAGCGTATCCCGTCGACCCCAAGCTCGATCTCGTCCTCGAACGCATCATCGACGTGCCGGTCGAACTGGTGTGGAAGGCATGGACCGAGCCACAGCATCTGGTTCACTGGTTCACGCCGGCGCCCTGGAAAACCGTCGAGTGCGAGATCGACCTGCGGCCGGGCGGCATCTTCCGCACCGTGATGCGTTCACCCGAAGGACAGGACATGAACAATGTCGGCTGCTGCCTCGAGGTGGTGCATCACCGCAAACTGGTCTTCACCGATGCGCTGCTGCCCGGCTTCCGCCCGCGCGACGACGGTTTTTTCACCGGCATTGTGATGATGGAGCCGGTGACCGGCGGTACGAAGTACACCGCCTGCGCCATTCACAAGGACGAGGCGGGCAAAAAGACCCATGAGGAGATGGGCTTCCATTCCGGCTGGGGCACCGCGCTGGACCAGCTTGTGGCCTACGCCAAGGCGAAGATGTGAGGGCGCCTACGCCTCCAACCGCCTCGTCATTGCGAGGAGCGCTAGCGACGAAGCAATCCAGCTTCTCTTAAATGGATTGCTTCGCTTCGCTCGCAATGACGGCCGAAACTCTCACCGCCCTGCGAGGCGATCCGCGAAATAGGCGATGGTCTTGCGGTAGATCGTCGCCCGGTTCCACTCGCGCATCGCCTCGAAATTCGCCGAGCCTTCGTGATAGTCGGCGCCGCCCTTGAAGCCTGCGGTTCTCAGCAGGTTCGCGGTGGAGGCCAGCACGTCCGGAATGCTGTGGCGCAGGTCGACATGGCCGTTGCCGTCGAAATCCACCCCATACTTGATATAGGACGACGGCAGGAACTGGGTCTGGCCAAGTTCGCCCGCGTACGCACCGATCAGATCGCGCAGCGGCAGGTCGCCGCGCTGGAGGATCTTCAGCGCCGCGAGCAATTCGCCCTGAAACAGTTCGGTGCGGCGGCAATCATGCGCCATGGTGGTGAGGGTGCGGATCACCGGCATCTTGCCGATGTCGCCCTTGCCGAAATCCGACTCCAGCCCCCAGATCGCCACCACGATTTCCGGGGGCACGCCGAACCGCTGCTGAATGCGCGCCAGCAGCGAGGCATGACGCTGCAGCATCGCCTTGCCGGTGTTGATGCGGCCCGGGCCGACGCGGGTCGAGACATACTGCTCGAAGGTCTTGTTGAAGGTGCCGCGCTGGCGGCGATCGAACGACAGCACGGCCTGGTCCTGCGTCACGCCGGCAAAGGCCTGCGAGATCACGCTTTGCGAAATCCCCGCGGCTGCCGCCTCCTGCGACATCGCCGCGATAAAGCCGTTGAAATCGCCGCCGCAGCGCGCGGCCTGCGCGGGAATAGAGATAGCGAGCGCGGCAAGAATGACCGCGAGGCGGAGAATATGCATCCTGAACTCCGTTGCAATGTGCGGCTGAGTCTACACGCAGGCCGCCGACTTGTCCCGGCCCGCCCTGCCTTACTTTGATTGCTTTTTCACGACAGGCATCCCGCCTTCATCTTGGCATCGCTTTCAGAAACGCCCGTAGCACCGCGACGGAATTTTCCGACGCCAGCTTCTCGAAGGTCTGCATCTCGTTCTCGCCCGCGCCGCCCCCGGCGAGGTCCGACAGCGAGCGGAAGGCGAGAAACGGCACCGCATTGGTCGCCGCCACATGGGCGACGGCGGCACTTTCCATATCCAGCACCTGCGCCTTGAAGGTGTCGAACGCCCAGGCGCGGAACGCGGCATTATCGACAAACGCCGAGCCCGACACGCCGTTGCCGCCGACCACCACCTTGGGCGGATGAACAAGACACGCCGCCTCAATGCAGCGCTTCAGTTCAACACCGGAGGTCGCCGTGCGCGCGATCTCGAACAGTTTTGTGTCCACCGGAATCCAGAATTGCCGCACCGGCTTGTCCACGCCGTCGCGCGGGACTTTAACGCCGCGCGCAAAAATCATCCCGTAGTTCGGAAACTCCTGCTTCGACCAGGACGGCAACTGAAAGCCTTGCGGCGTCTCCCGCGCCAGGATCGTTTCGAGATACTGGCCCCACTGCTGCGACACCACCACGTCGCCGATGTTCAGCGACGGATCGACCCCGCCCGCGATGCCGGAAAACAGGATAGCGCGCAGGTTGAAACGATCGACCGCCATCTGCGTGGTCATCGCCGCGTTCACCATCGACACGCCGGACAGCACCAGCACCACGTCATGTCCCTCGACCCGGCCGGTGACGAAATCGACACCCTTCTCCCTGTGCGAGACCGGCTGCTCGACAATCGCCAGCAGCGCTTTCCATTCCGGCTCGAAAGCGGATAACAGCGCCACGCGCGGCACGGTGTCGATCGGCTGACTGGCGGCGAAGGCGCCGGCCGGCATGAGCGCGAGAAGGAGAAGAAGCAGGCGCGGGAGGAGCATGGGAGGACTCAAAGAGAGGAATGGGACGAGACGAGATGAGATGAGATGTCGGCGCTCACAAGAAAAGCAAATTGGCTGAACGGACAAAGCTTGACACGAATGGTTTATAGGACTATATTCCTTGAATAGGCACGGAGTGTGAACGTGAGAAGTCAAAGAACTTTAGCTGAACTGAACTATCGATTGGCTAGCCTTCGCGCTGACATTAGCTTCGCACGAATGCTGCATGCGCTGCGCGCCAAATTCGATCCTAATCAACCGCGCGATGAGCGTGGACGCTGGACGAACGGAGGCACAAACAGCAGTTTGAACGAAACGCTGACCTCCGCTACGAGCGGTGCAACCGACTTTAGTGCATCCAGTCGAGGATTATCGGAATCCGAATGCTGGCTTCGCTACAACGTCGATATGTTGAGATGCCAAGCTGAAGTCAGAGCACCAGCCCGTGCCATATGCCGATCGCAGGCTATGGAGCGATATGCTGCATGCCGGTCTGGCCGCTCAATCCCCCCTCTCAGCTTTTGAGGCTCTCTATGCTGATAACCCGCCTACTTCAGCTCACAGATACTCCTGCCGTATCCATTGAGGTACGTGTCTTTGCTCCCGTTCAAGAAGACATCGACTGGTCCTGCACCGTGGCCATTGACTGGCCAAACGGAACTTGGGAACGCAAAGTATTCGGGATTGATGCGATCCAATCCATCGAATTGGCGTTGCGCATGATCGGTACAGAGCTTTACGCAAGCGACTACCACAAGACAGGGCGGCTGATGTGGCTCAAACCCGGCGGGGGTTATGGATTTCCTGTACCTAAGACAATCCACAACATGCTGATCGGCGAAGATCGGGATTTTTTCTGAGAAAGCCTCCCCGACGCAAACAATTTGCGACATGTCCAGTCGTGACGTTGATGGCGGGCGGAGTGGTGAGGGCCCAAGACTAATGCACGGCGTGCTCTGAGATGCAGCGTACAAAAACGGCGGACCTTTCGGCCCGCCGTTTTGTATTCTGGGTCCCCGCCTTCGCGGGGACGACATCGTGAGGTACGCTTAGTTGTCGAGGAACGAGCGCAGCTTCCTGCTCCGGCTCGGATGCTTCAGCTTGCGCAGCGCCTTCGCCTCGATCTGGCGGATACGTTCGCGGGTCACCGAGAACTGCTGGCCGACTTCTTCCAGCGTGTGGTCGGTGTTCATGCCGATGCCGAAGCGCATGCGCAGCACGCGCTCCTCGCGCGGGGTGAGCGAGGCGAGCACCCGCGTCGTGGTCTCGCGCAGGTTCGACTGGATCGCAGCATCAATCGGCAGCACCGCGTTCTTGTCCTCGATGAAATCGCCGAGGTGTGAATCCTCTTCGTCACCCACCGGGGTTTCCAGCGAGAGCGGCTCTTTCGCGATCTTGAGAACCTTGCGCACCTTCTCCAGCGGCATGCCGAGCTTTTCGGCGAGTTCTTCCGGGGTCGGCTCGCGGCCGATCTCGTTCAGCATCTGGCGCGAGGTGCGCACGATCTTGTTGATCGTCTCGATCATGTGCACAGGGATACGGATGGTGCGCGCCTGGTCGGCGATCGAGCGCGTGATGGCCTGACGAATCCACCATGTCGCATAGGTCGAGAACTTGTAGCCGCGGCGGTACTCGAACTTGTCGACCGCCTTCATAAGGCCGATGTTGCCTTCCTGAATGAGATCGAGGAACTGCAGGCCGCGGTTGGTGTATTTCTTGGCGATGGAGATGACGAGGCGCAGGTTGGCCTCCACCATTTCCTTCTTCGCCTGCCGGGCCTCGCGCTCGCCCTTCTGCACGCCCATCACGATCTTGCGGAATTCGCCGATCTCGAGGCCGGTCAGCGCCGCCAGTTCCTGAATGTTCTGGCGCAGCTCCTTGATGCGGTCCTTCTCCACCGCGACGAAATTCTTCCAGCCCTTGGCGGCGAGTTTCGAGACGCGGTTGAGCCAGCGCGGATCAAGCTCCGAGCCCTGATAGTTCTTCAGGAAGTCCTCGCGGCCGACGCCATGGCTGTCGCCGAGGCGGAACAGGCGGCCTTCATAGGACACCAGCTTCTTGTTGATGTCGTAAAGCTGCTCGACCAGACTGTCGATGCGCGCCTGGTTCAGGCGCAGCGACTTCACCTCGACGACGATCTCGTCCTTCAGCTTCTTGTACTTGCGCTCCTGAGACGGCGAGAGCGACGGACCCTGCGGCCCGCTCTCGAGCTGGTTCTGGATGTCCTGCTCCTGCAGGCGACGCAGCTTCTTGTATTCGGATGCGATCTTGTCGAAGGTCTCGACCACCTTCGGCTTCAGCTCGGCCTCGATGGCCGCGAGCGACATCTGGTTCTCGAACTCGTCGTCCTCGTCCATGTCGGCTTCGGCGGCGGTTTCGCCCGGGTCCTTGGCTTCGCCGCCCGCTGGCGCTGCGCGGAACGGCGTCGGCGACGGCGGCGCGGCCGGCGGCGCGGGCGCAACAGCGGCGATCACCTGCACGGTGCCGTCGGCATTGATCACGGCATTGGTCGGCTGACCGTCAGGCCCGGTGGGGCCTGCGATCATTGCAGGGTTGATGCCGTTCTTGCCTTCGGGGCCGGCATAGGTCGCTTCAAGGTCGATGATGTCGCGAAGGAAGATCTTTCCTTCGTTGAGTTCGTCGCGCCAGATGATGATGGCCTGGAAGGTCAGCGGGCTTTCGCAAAGCCCTGCGATCATCGCCTCGCGGCCGGCCTCGATGCGCTTGGCGATGGCGATTTCGCCCTCGCGCGACAGAAGCTCGACGGTGCCCATCTCGCGCAGATACATGCGCACGGGATCGTCGGTGCGCTCGCCGGGTTCGGACTTCTTGGTTTCGGTGACGGCCTTGGAGGTGACCTCGACGAGTTCGTTATCGGTCTCGTCGTCGGCGTCTTCCTGCTTTTCGTCGTCGTCGGCGTCGTCGTCGGATTCGGAGACGTTGATGCCCATGTCGGAGAGCATCGCCATGATGTCTTCGATCTGTTCGGGCGAGGTCTGGTCCGACGGGAGCACTTCGTTGAGCTGATCGAAGGTCACGAAGCCGCGCTTCTTGGCCTGCTTGATCATCTTCTTGACGGCGGCGTCGGAGAGATCGAGCAACGGCGACGGCGCGTCAGCGGAATCCTTCTCAGGCGTATCGGCGGCCTTCTGATCCTTGTCTTTGTCCTTGATCGCTGCCGTCTTTGCCTTGGTGGCCATTCACTGCTCCTGAAACGCGCTCACGACACGGGTAACCGCCCGCGTGAATTTTCGATCCGCCCGGATGCGGAAAGGGCGGCGCTTTTGAAGGCACCACCCGGGCCGGATTGACGTGTGTCCCAAACTTCTAATGCAAGGCCGTTAAGCCCTGATTAACCCTGTTTTTGCGGCCAAAAACCCGGTTTGGCGAGTCTTTTTAAGGCCGCCTCTCTTCAAGAAAGACATTGAGGCAGGCTTTAAAGGCCCCCGGCAGCGGTTTCGTCAACTCCTGCTCTGGAACCTGCCCGAGGATTCTCCGAATCCCTCGATCAGGGCGTCAAGGCCATCCATTTCGGCAAGTCGCCTTTTGACGTCGATCAGCCAGGTCTCGCTGGATTTACTGCTGTCCTGCGCTAACGCCTGCTCTGCGTCCTTCAATTCCCTAAGTAAGGAGTGAGATTGGCGATGCAAGGCAACGAGTTGATGCCAGGTGGCCAGAACGTCGTCCTGCGCCGCGCCGGGTTGGGCGCCCCACACATTGCGGGTGGTGATGGAACGCTCAACTCTTTGAATTTGCTCGGAATATCCAGCCCTGTCCAGCGTGGCGCGCAGCCGCGTGCTTTCCGCCGCCGGATCGTCGGTGTGCGAATAATTCGAGAAGGCGCCGATGATCCCGGCTCGCAGCTTGTGGGCGTCGGGATGGGCCAGTTCCAGGGCGGCCACTTCCTCCAGATGGTCGTGCAAAAGCCAGGGGTGGTTGAGCAGCGATAGCAGGATCAGTGCCTCCCGCCGGGACATGGCGCTGCGCTGGCCACGCATCACCGACGAGGCCGCAAGCTGAGGACTGGCGGCCTGATAAGGGCCCCGGGGAACAGTGCGGGGACCTGTGGATAGCGCGCCCGCAGCGCCTCCTCCACGACCCGGAAACGGCGGCCGGGGTGAAAAGCCCGCGCCTGATTCGCCGCGAAAGCCGCCTCCAAACCGTCCTTGCCCTTGTCCGCGAAACCCGCCGCGCGGTCCGTCACGATAGCCCTGATAACCTCCCTGCGGGGCGAAAGCACCACGAAGCCGGTCGGAGAAATCCTGCTTGTAATAGCGCCGCACGACTTCGTCCTGAATGCTTTTGGTGAGGTCGTTGATGCGCGCTTCCAGCGCGGCGCGGCGCTCGGGCGTGCCGAAGCTGCCGCCCTCGATCTCGCGCGACCACAGAACGTCCGCGAGCGGCCTTGCCGCGTTCAGCACGTCATCAATCGCAGCGCGGCCGCCGGAGCGGGCAAGATCGTCGGGGTCCTGTCCCTCGGGCATGATCGCGAAACGAAGACTCTTGCCGGGCTTCAAATGCGGAAGCGCGAGATCCGCTGCGCGCAGCGCCGCGCGCTGGCCCGCGCCGTCGCCGTCGAAACACAGGATCGGCTCGTCGGCCATCTTCCAGAGCAGCGCGAGCTGGTTTTCGGTGAGCGCGGTTCCGAGCGGCGCGACCGCACCGGGAAATCCCGTTGTCACCAGTGCGATCACATCGACATAGCCTTCGGCGACGACGACCTGCGCGCCTTCATGCGCGGCCTGCCGGGCGGTGGCGATGTTGTAGAGATTGTCGCCCTTGTGAAACAGCACGCCGTCGGCGGAGTTCAGATACTTCGCCGGCGCATCCTTCTCCATCGCACGGCCGCCGAAGGCGATCACGCGATTGCGGGCGTCAGTGATGGGAAACATCACGCGGTCGCGGAAGCGATCGTAGGGAACGGGAATATCGTCACCGGCACTGAGGAGCCGCGCCTCGATCATGTCCTCGACCGAGACGCCGAGGCCGCCGAGATGCTCCTTGAGCGCAAACCGCTCGCTCCGGTCGGCGCCCGGCGCATAGCCAAGACGGAACTGCAATTGCGTGGCCGGCGTGATCCCGCGATCGGCGAGATAGCCACGCGCTTTCGCGCCAGCGCGCGAGGCCAGCGTATCGGCATAGAACTTCGCGGCGAGGTCCATCACGTCATAGAGCGTCTTGCGGCGCTGCTCATGACGCGCGGCATCCGGCGTCACCGCGGGCAGCGGCATCCCGGCCTGCGAGGCGGCGACTTCCACGGCCTCGACAAAACCGAGGCCTTCGGTTTCCATGATGAAATCGAAGATGTTGCCGTGCTTGCCCGACGCGAAGCAGTGATAGAAACCCTTCTGGTCGTTCACCGTGAACGAGGGCGTCTTCTCCTGCTTGAACGGGGAAAGACCCTTGAACTCCTTGCCCGCGCGCTTGAGCTTCACGCGCCTGCCCACGACTTCCGAAACCGGAAGCCGGGCGCGCAGCTCTTCGAGAAATTGGGGCGTAAAGCGCAAGGTCTGACGACTCAGTGGTTTGCCAACCGACCATGAATATAGGATGGCCCGCCGCCAGCCCCAACCGGGAGCGGATTGTCGCCGCTATTCACAGGGCCTATGGTCCGGTTCCGCGATGAAATTCCGCAATGAAAGCAAGAACAATGGCCGCTGCCCCGAAATCGCTGCTCCAGATCGCCGGAGCCCCGCTGAATCCGAGCCCGCTGGATAAATCAGCTCTCGTCATCGTCGACGCCCAGCTCGAATACACCAAGGGCGGCCTGCCGCTGGACGGCGTCGATTCCGCCATTGTCGAAGCCTCCAAACTTCTGAAACTGGCGCGCGAGCGCGGCGTGCCGGTGTTTCACATCGTCCAGCATGCCCCCGCAGGACGTCCGCTGTTCGCCGAGGACGGGCCTTATGCGGCCATCGTGCCGCTGCTGGCGCCGGCGGCGGGGGAAGTCGTCGTGCGCAAGGCGCTTCCGAATTCGTTTGCGGGCACCGACCTCGATGCGCTGGTGAAAAGCACGGGCCGCACCGAACTCATCCTGACCGGCTTCATGACCCACATGTGCATCAGCGCGACCGCCCGCGCCGCGCTCGACCTGAAATACCGCACCACCATTGTCGCCAATGCCACCGCAACCCGCGACCTGCCCGATCCGCTGGGCGGCACGATTCCGGCCAGCATCGTCCATCGCGTCGCCTTGAGCGAACTCGCGGACCGTTTTGCAATCGTTGTGAAGGATACGGCGGCGTTGACGGCGGCAACGAAAGCGGTGGCTTAAGCGCAACGGGAATGTTCACGGTTTTCAGCGATACGCCGACGGGTCTTTGGCATGTCATCCGCGCCGCCCCCTACCGGGGCGACGCGCTGCCGCAACCACAGCGCATCGGCGTCTCGCAGGCCGGGCTCATCCCATCCGATCCCACACTCTGGCATCTCACGGGCGTCCCAAGTTATGTCCGCTATGTCGAGCGGACGGAGAAAACCGCGCTTGTCAGCCGGCAGGCCGGACTCGGTCGCCTGGAGGCAACGCGCGCTGCGCTGATTCCGATCAGGAAGTCCGCCGCATGGTGGGATTTGACGCAGGACGAGCGCCGCGAGATTTTCGAGACGAAATCGCATCACATCGCGGACAGCCTGAAGTACCTGCCCGCCATCGCGCGCCAGCTTTATCACTGCCGCGATCTCGGGCAGCCCTTCGATTTCCTGACCTGGTTTGAATATGCGCCGGAACATAGCGACGCATTCGAAGAGCTGGTCGCGCACCTGCGCCAAACGGCTGAATGGGCCTATGTCGAGCGCGAGTTCGACATACGCCTTGCGCGCTGACTAGATTTCAAGCTCGTCGAACCGGCCGGACTTGATCCGCTCACGCCCCTCGATGGGCCGGTTGTAGACATACATCCAAGCTTCGGACGTTGTTCCGTCCGCAAGAACGACGGACTGAAGCAGGCGCAGATACTGCGTCGGCTCCGGATCGTCCGGACCGCATCCCTCATAGCGGTCGAGCGCGGTAAGAAATTCCACATCGCGCAGATCGAACAGATCGCCAAAGACCCAATCATCCGGTGAACTGGAAGCAACGGCACCGGGATAATGCGTGATGCGGTAAAGCCGCCCGTTGTAGCGCGCCTCTCCGACATGCTTGCCCTTGGCCGCCAGTTGACCCGCCAGCGGATGACGGGAGCCACGCCGCAGGGTGCCATAGACAAACAGACGCTTGGTCATTCAGCCCGCCTTTGCTTCGATCACCTCATCGCTGATGACAACGAACTTGTTCAGCACCATCCGCCCGAAGGTGGTGGAGAGCGCAACATCGGCTGCATCGCGGCCGGTGCCCATCAGGATACGTCCGATGCGCGGCTTATCGTGACGGGCATCGAACGTGTACCATTTGCCTGAAAGATAGACCTCGTACCAGCCCGAAAAATCCATCGGCGCCGGATCGGGCGGAATTCCGATGTCGCCCATATAGCCGGTGACGTAACGCGCCGGAATGTTCATGCAGCGGCACAATGTCAGCGCAAGATGCGCAAAATCGCGGCAGACACCCTCGCGCTCCTCAAATACATCGTAGGCCGACTTGGTCGGGCGGGCGCGCTGGTAGTCGAAGCGCACATGGTTATGCACCCAGGTGTTGATCGCCTGCACACGCTCCCACCCCGGCGCCGTATGGCCGAACTGCGACCAGGCGAAATCGACAAGCCGGTCGGTCTCGCAATATCGGCTGGCCATCAGATAGAGCAGCACCTCGTCCGGCAGTTCTTCCACCGGCATCTGCCGCGCTTCCGGCACAATGGCATCCGGCAGGCCGGTGTCGCGCACCAAGGCATCGCCCCGGAAGGTGATGCCACCCGGCGGCGCGGTGAGGCGCCCGCAGACATTGCCGAAACTGTCATGGAAATAGCGGATGCGGACGTTCGGCTCGGTGACGATGACTTCTTCGCCCACGATGTCGCGCGCGCGTGAGGGATGAATCCGCAGCATCACGACCATGGGCGTTTCCGCCACCGCGCCATAGGAAATCTCGAAACCGACCCTGATCAGCATGCCGCAATACCTTTTTGCTCCTCGCTCACAGAGAGCACGTGAATCGTCACATCCATGCCGAGATAGGCGTCGGCAGATCCGAGATATGTGCCGTGCAGCGGCACCGCCTGATGCGGATCGCGCGCCACGGCCACGCGGATGAGATCGCGGCTGCCGACGATGCCGTTGGTCGGATCGAATTCGATCCAGCCTGCGCCGGGCAGATAGGCCCGCACCCAGGCATGGGTGTTGCCGCCGCCGACATAACCATGGGCCTTGTCACCGGGAATGAAGATGTAACCGCTGACAAAACGCGCGGCGATGCCCAGGCGCCGCAGCGCTTCCATCATGAACAGCGCGAAGTCGCGGCAGGTCCCGGAGCCGATGCTCAAGGTGTCGAGCGGATGCTGGGTGCCGTGTTCGTGCCGCTTGCGATAACGGAACGACTGCCGCACGCCATGGGTCATGCCGGTGAGCAGATCAATGGTGCGGGTACGGCTGCCTTCACTCAGAAACTGCCGGGCCCATGCCGCCAGCGCCCCGTCGGGATCGCTGTACTGCGGTGTCATCGACGGCATCAGGTCGGCCAGTTCGTCCGGCGCGTAGGCGAACGGATAGTCGTAAGCCTCGTCGTCTGGCGTCAGTTCGATGTTCTCGAGTGGGTAGTGTTCGACGGTGACGGTGGAGTCGAACACCAACCGGTCCGATTCAGTGTCGAAATCGGCAATCGCCACGCTGTTGCCGAATACATCGTGGATGCGACGCAGCGACGATGGCGTGGGGAATATCTCCAGCCGCTCCGACAGAACACGGATGTCGTGGCCGTCGCGCGGGCGAAACATCAGCCGGTGTTCGCCGAACGCCACCGGGCGGTCATAGCGATACTCGGTCTTGTGATGGATGGTCAGGAGCGGCATCGCCTCGAACACGCCGATTGAATTCGTCCGCGAATCATACATGCTGTTTTTGCTGCATTTCCGGCTAATTGTTGGGCTTGGATGCCGCCAAGACAGGCAACGAGAGCAAGCACCCCACCGACATGGCCCTGCCCGCTTCAGCCGACATCTTACGACACCCGGGACGACTCCTGGACGCCGACGAAGTTCCGCCGGTGGTTGAGGAAAATGCGGGCAGCCAGTCCCCGTTCTTCTTCACCAGCGATCACTACGGCCGGCTGATCCCCCGCGCGCTCGGCGATCTCGGCGTGCCCGCCAGCGAGATGGAGCGCCACATCGCCTGGGACATCGGCATCGCCGGTGTCGCGACAATGCTGGCGAAGGAGATGGACGTCCATCTGATCGCGCAGCGCTATTCGCGCCTCGTGATCGACTGCAACCGGCCGTTCGACAGCCCGGGTTCAATCCCGCTGATCAGCGAGGCGACAGAAATTCCCGGCAATGGCGGCCTCGACCCGGCGCAGGCGGCCGCGCGCCAGCAGGCGATCTTCACGCCCTATCATGCGCGGATCGCGCAGGCGCTGGATGCGCGCAAGGCGCAGGGCCTGCCGAGCATTCTGGTGTCGCTGCATTCCTTCACGCCGGTCTATGCCGGCATCGCCCGGCCCTGGCATATCGGCACGCTCTATCACCGCGACGACCGGCTGCCGCATCTGCTCCGCGACAAGCTGCGCCTCGAAGGCGACCTCGTGGTCGGCGACAACGAACCCTATGCCGTGAGCGACGCGACCGACTACACGATCCCGGTTCATGGCGAGAAGCGCGGGCTGATGCATACCGGAATCGAAATCCGGCAGGATCTGATCGACGATCAATCCGGCCAGCAGCAATGGGCCGAGCGCCTTGCGCGCATCCTGCGCGAAATCGAGGAAGACCTGCACGCGAAGAAGCTGATGCCGGTTTAGTTCTCGTTCGCATGAGCCCGCCATTGCAAGGAGCCGTTAGCGCGTTTACGCGCGTCTTCGACGCGCTATGGCGACGAAGCAATCCATTCTTGAAGAACCGAAGATGGATTGCTTCGCTTCGCTCGCAATGACGTTAGCCCTTCGTCGCGACGAAATAGGCCAGCGCCCACATCACTGCCACCGCGACCCACAGAAACCATGCCGCCGTGGCGCGCGGCTGCAGCACCGACTCGGTCGGGTTCTGCGGATTGACGTAGACATCGACCACCGCACCTTCCGGATATTTCTTCACATAGCGCTGCACGCCCCAGTCGGAGGTGGAGGACACCTGCCCGTTCATGCTGGCGACAAGGCCGGTATACTCCGCGTCCTCATAGCGGTAGGTGTAGGAAATATTCGCCCTGAACATGATCGGGCCGCGCGATCCGCTGTCATCGGAGCGGGCGCGGAAGCGGTCGAGGCCCGAGGTTCTGATCCGGCCCTTCACCACCGGCCATTTGCGCGCCAGCGCCGCATGACGATGCAGTCCGATGGCAAACAGCGCGATCACCGCGCCGAAGGCGCCGAGCGCCACCGTCATGCCGGACATTTTGGGATTTGCGAGTTGGGTCGAGACGAAATCGGTCAGCTTGTGGAAACCGATCGCTCCGCCGAACACGAGCACGACGGCAATCACCACCATCCAGCCGAGGCACCCCCACATGCCCTTCGGCATGTCGCGCTCCAGCACCGCCTCACCGCGCTTGTTCGGATTGTAATAGACGGTCACCGCCGTGCCGACGGGATAACGCGCGAGGGTCTCCGCCACTTCAAAGTTGCCGCGATCCTCGCCGATGGTGACGCGGTTGTTGCGATAGGTCTGTCCCGCGATCACATATTCATAGGTGACGTTGGCGAAGTTGCGCTCTTCGTAATAGTGCCCCTCCTCGCGGTTGCTATCGATTACCCGCACCTCTCGGGTTTCGGGCTTCGAGATCACCACCTTGCCCGGCACGCTCGGCCAGTCGCTGGCGGCGCGCACTTCCAGATATTTGTAGATCGCGGCAACGACGATGAGGCCGACCGGAGCCAGCAGCATCGCGTAAACGAACCACGGAATATCCGGCAGCATCGTTACCTCGCGCGGGTCAGGGCGAGCCAGATGCCGCCGCCGATCATGAAGCCGCCGGAAATGCGCGAGACCAGGCGAACGCGGCGCGCCGACAACAGCTTGCCCGCGCGCCCGGCCAGCAGCGCATAGGCACCATCCGACAATGCTGCGATGACCGTGAAGGTCGCGCCGAGCAGCACGACCTGCGGCAGGTGATCCTGCTGCATGTCCACGAACTGCGGAATGAACGCGCCGAAGAACACCAGCACTTTCGGATTGCTGAGAAGGACCAGAAAACCCTGCAGGAAAAATCCGCCGCGCGGCGGCGGTGGCGCATCAGTCGCCGCCATTACGCCACTGGATCGGACCAGCTTGATGCCGAGCCACACCAGATAGGCCGCGCCGGCGAAGCGCACCCATTCGAACCAGTAGCCCATGGTCGCCATCAGCGATGTCAGGCCCACCGCGATAATGCCGATGATGATCACAAGCCCGAGTTGTGCCCCCGCAATGTTGGTCAGCGCGGCGCGCGTGCCGTAACGCAGGCCGTTGGCGATCACCAGTGTGACAATCGGCCCCGGCAGGATCGCAAGCGCGACACAGGCGGCGACATAGGCGAGATAGACCTGAAGCGACATGAGAATCCCCGATGCGGTGAGGCCGCATCAAAGAATGAGACGCCGCGAGAATGCAAGCGGTTCAAATGCGCGGGGATGATTTTGGGCGCGAGAGCGGGGGCGGCGAAAGACGGTCTAACCCAATCCCCGCAATTCCCGCCGCAGCACCTTGCCGGTGGCCGTCATCGGCAAGCTCTCCGCGAACTGGATATGGCGCGGATATTCATGCGCGGCGAGCTGCACCTTCACGAAGTCCTGAATCTCCTTCGCCAGTTCGTCGCTCGGCACGAACCCCGGACGCAGCACGATCCATGCCTTGATCGCTTCGGTGCGGATCGGATCGGGAATCCCTACCACGGCCGACATCGCCACCGCCGGATGCTTCATCAGCGTGTGCTCGATTTCCGCCGGACCGATGCGATAGCCCGCGCTGGTGATGACATCGTCCTCGCGGCTGACATACCAGAAGTAGCCGTCGTCATCCTGCACGCCGAGATCGCCGGTGAGCAGGAAGCTGTTCGCGTATTTCTTCGCGGTCGCCTCCGGATTCTGCCAGTACTCGATCATGGTCACCGGATTGGGCACACGCACGCCGACAATGCCGCGCGTGTTGCGCGGCTGCTCCTCGCCTTGATCATTGACAATGCGCACATCGAAGCCCGGCGTCGGCTTGCCCATCGAACCGGGCCGGATCGGAAACAGATTCGAATTGTTGGCAAGCACCAGATTGCATTCGGTCTGCCCGTAAATCTCGTGCACGTCGACGCCGAAGGTGCTGCGCACCCATTCGATCAACTCCGCTCCGAGCGACTCGCCGCCGGAGAAAATGCTGCGCAGCCTGACGCCGGGATGTTTCACGTTGGCCTGGCGCATCAGTTTGAGCGCGGTCGGCGGCAGGAACACGTTGCGCACGCCGTGATCGGCCATCAGTTGCATCGCCGCCTGCGGCTCGAATTTTTTCGCCCGATAACCGAGCATCGGCACGCCGTGATACCAGGCCGGAAACAGCGCATCGAACAATCCGCCGATCCATGCCCAGTCCGCCGGCGTCCACATCAGGTCGCCGGGCTTCGGCAGAAAGTCATGCGCCATCTCGACATTGGGCAGATGGCCGAGCAATACACGATGCGCATGCAGCGCGCCCTTCGGATTTCCCGTCGTGCCTGACGTGTAGATGATGATCGCCGGATCGTCCGGGCTGGTATCGACGGTCTGGAAATCTTCCGGCGCATCCTCGATCGACTGCCAGAACGACTTCGCCCCGGCATGAATGGTGCCGCTGGTGATGTAGATGTCCTGCAGGTGCGGAAGCCGGTCGCGGATTTTCGACAGCTTTTCCCAGCCGCCCTCATCGGTGATGACCGCCTTGGCGCCGCTGTTGGACAGCCGGTATTCCAGCGCGTCCTCACCGAACAGCGTGAACAGCGGAACGGAAATCATGCCGGAGCGGAACGCGGCGAGATGCGCGATCGGCAACTCCACCGACTGCGACAGGAACACCGCGACGCGGTCGCCGCGCTTCAGGCCATCGGCCTTCAGCACATTGGCAAAACTTTTCGACAATCCGCTGATCTCGTCGAACGACAGCTTCTGCGTGCTCCCGTCTTCATCGACGTAAATCAGCGCCAGCCGACCGCTGCCGTCGGCATAACGGTCGCAGCAGGCGGTCGCGATGTTGAATCGCGCCGGAATGTCCCAGCGAAAGCTTTTATAGAGATCGTCGTAGGTGTCGGCTTGAGGGAGCATGGCGGACGCTTTCGAGGCTTTACGCTGTCGCTGCAACATTTCCGATGTCGTCCCCGCGCAGGCGGGGACCCATAACCACCAGACTCATTTTGAACTACAGGAGCAAACTCCTGGAAACATCTCAACGACAGGGAGTATGGGTCCCCGCCTGCGCGGGGACGACGAAAGTTTGGGAATCGGACTAACCCGTCAGCGCAGCCTTCACGAGGCCACTGGCCTTGCCGAAATCCATCTGGCCGGCGTATTTCGCCTTCAGCGCGGCGATGACTTTGCCCATGTCCTTCATGCCGGCGGCGCCGGTCTCCGCAACGATGGCCGCAATCGCGGCGTTCACCTCGTCGTCCGACATTTGCTTGGGCAGATAGGCCGAGATCACCGCGATCTCCTCGCGCTCCGCTGCGGCAAGTTCAGGCCGTCCGCCCTTGTCATACAGCGCGACCGATTCCTGACGCTGCTTGATCATCTTCTGCAGCAGGCCGAGAAGGTCCTCGTCACTCAGCGGCGGCTTGCCCTGCCCGCGCGCGTCGATGTCGGCGTTCTTCAGCGCGGAATTGACCATGCGCAGCGTCGACAGCTTGCGCTCGTCCTTCGCCTTCATGGCGTCCTTGACGGCATTGTTGATGGCATCGCGCAGCATCGGGATCTCCTGCTTCAAATCAATTTGCCGCTGATTTAGGGCGTTTCGTGCCCTTGCACAACCGACAGGCTACATCTCCAGCCAGTCGAGCAACGCCTCTGTCATCGCTTCCGGCTTCTCGAGCTGTGGAAGATGGCCGCAATCGGCAATCTTCACGAACTTTGCGCCCGGAATGGCGTCCGCCATCTCAACCGACGCATCCTGAGGAACCATGTTGTCGGTGTCGCAGGTCAGCACGAGCGTCGGGCATTTGATGGTGGCGAGCGTCGGACGGGAATCGATGCGGCCACTGATCGCTTCCAACTGCCACACGAACGCATCGGGGCCGACATCGTCCGCCATGTCGAGCACGATCTGCTTCAGCCGGGCATCGTTGGCGCGCGACGGATGCACGAAGTTCACGAACAGGCGGTCCATCACCGCGCGATAGCCGCCCTGTTTCACCTCGGCGATCATCTCCCGCCGCTTCGCGGTGACCTCCGGCGCTTCGGGCCGCGCCGATGTATTGAGCAGCGCCAGCCGCCCGATCCGCTCGGGCGCCTGCCGAACCATCTCCAATATAATGTAACCGCCCATCGAATGACCGGCGAGCGCGAAGCGCAGCGGCGCTTCGGCGAGAATGCGCCGGGCGATGGTGGCCATGTCGCCGCCGCGTGCATGGTTGGCGATACCGACCGGCCCCTGCCGCCACAGCGCGGGCAACTGCGGATCGTAGATGCGCGGCGAACAGCCAAGGCCGGGAACGAGCACGACGGGAAGCGAATGGGGCATGAGACACTCCGGACGATCCTCATGGTGAGGAGCGCCGCCTTCGGCGCGTCTCGAACCATGAGGTGATGATCCTCATCCTTCGAGACGCGCGCAAGAGCGCGCTCCTCAGGATGAGGGCAACAATGAACTACGCCACTCCGCGCTTGCGGCCTTCCCAATACGGCGCACGCAGCGCCTTGCGGTCGATCTTGCCGAGGCCGGTCACCGGGATCGTTTCGACAAAGTCGATGGTCTTGGGCGACCAAGGCGCACCGCGCTTGTCCTTCACATGGGCCTGCAGTTCGGCGGCGCCGGAATTGGCACCGGCCTTCAGCACCACGAATCCCTTCACCGCCTCGCCCCACTTCTCATCGGGAATGCCGATCACCGCGGCGGAGGCAACGGAGGGATGTGACATCAGCGCATCCTCGACCTCGCGCGGATAGATGTTGAAGCCGCCGGAGATGATCATGTCCTTGGTGCGGTCGACGATATAGAAGTAGCCATCCTCGTCCTTCACAGCGACGTCGCCGGTATGCAGCCAGCCGCCGCGCAGGGTTTCGGCATTTGCTTCGGGGCGTTTCCAGTAACCGTCCATCACCAGCGGCCCGCGCACGCAGATTTCGCCGGGCTCGTTGATGCCGACTTCCTTCATGTCCGCATCGAACAGCTTCACGTCCACACCCGGACTGGCGCGGCCGCAGGAGCCGAGCCGTCCGGGCTTCGTTTCGTCGTGGTCGATCTTGCGCATGGAGGTGATGACCTGCGGCGCTTCGGTCTGGCCGTAAAGCTGCACGAACACCTTGCCGAAAATCTTCATGCCTTCCATCAGCCGGTCCGGCGACATCGGCGCGGCGCCATAGACGATCATCTGCAGCGACGACATGTCGTGACGCTTGCGCAGGTCCTCGTTGTCGATCAGCGCATAGATCAGCGTCGGCACCAGGAAAGTGGAGTTGATCTTTTCGGAGGCAACCACGCCGGCATAGACCTCCGGCTCAAAGCCCTGCACCAGACGCATCAGGCCGCCGCGCATCATCACCGGGAACAGCGTGACGCCGGCGGCGTGGCTGATCGGGGTCGCGGCCAGAAAGCGGATCTCTTCGGGCCAGTCCCAGTCCGAATAAAGCAGCAGCGTCATGGTCACCAGCGCGCGATGCGGCAGCATCACGCCCTTGGAGCGACCGGTGGTGCCACCGGTGTAAGCGAGGAAGGCGATCTCGTGCGACGCGCTTTCATCGACCAGCGGCGACGCCTTCACAGTGGCGAGGTCCGGCATGATGTCGCGCACGCCATCCATCGGACCGATCGAATACAGATTCTTGAGTCCCGGCACCCGGCTCTTGATCGCCATGCCACGCGGACCGAACTTCGCGCCCTCCACGATCAGAAGGTCGATCTCGGCGTCTTCGATAATGAAAGCGTGATCGTCCTCCGCCGCCATCGGATGCAGCGGTGTGTAGCGCACGCCCATCACCAGCGCGGCGCAGATCGCCGCCCAGGCTTCGGCGCGGTTGCTGGCGAGAATCGAGAGCGCGCTGCCCTTCTTGAGGCCGAGCGAACGGAACAGGCTGATGAAGCGGCCCACGGTGTCGCCGAATTCGCGGTAGCTCCAGCGCACCTTCCCATCGGCGATGGCCGGCCGGTCGCCGAACCGCGCAATGGCGTTGACCACCAGATTGCCGATGGTTCCGCCCGCATGAAGATGCCGCAAATCGGGCGTGGTCGTCGCCGTGTTCATCCTTAAGTCTCCTGCCTTGACCGCGGTTCTTTTTATGGCCGCGGGGAGCGCAGATTAGGCAGCCTCTGCCGGGTGTCAAATATGTGCAAATCACATGGTTTTCGGGCCTTTCTGCCTTTGACGCGCCGCGGCACAGGAGTTATGTCATGGGCTTATGACGACATCAGACAATTCCTCAGCCTGGCCGGACCTCAAACCGACCGCGCTCCTCGTGCTTGCCGATGGCACCGTGCTGGAAGGCTTCGGCCTCGGCGCGGAAGGTCAGGCGGTCGGCGAAGTTTGCTTCAACACGGCGATGACCGGCTATGAGGAAATCCTCACCGATCCATCCTACGCCGGGCAGCTCATCACCTTCACATTTCCCCACATCGGAAATGTCGGCACCAACGATGAAGACATCGAAACGGTGAACATGGCGGCGACGCCGGGCGCGCGCGGTGTGATCCTGCGCGCCTCGATCACCGATCCGTCGAACTACCGCGCCACCCGGCATCTCGACGCCTGGCTGAAGGCGCGCGGCATTATCGGCATTTCCGGCATCGACACCCGCGCTCTCACGGCGCTGATCCGCAGCAAGGGAATGCCCAATGCCGTGATCGCGCACGCCAAGGACGGCAAGTTCGATCTTCATGGCCTCAAGGAAGAGGCCCGCGAGTGGCCGGGCCTCGAGGGCATGGACCTCGTGCCGATGGTGACCAGCACCCAGCGTTTCAACTGGGACGAGACGCCATGGGAATGGAACAAGGGCTTCGGCAAACAGGACAAGCCGGAATTCAACGTCGTCGCCATCGACTACGGCATCAAGCGCAACATCCTGCGCCTGCTGGCCGGTGAAGGCTGCAAGGTGACGGTGGTCACCGCGAAGACCCCGGCCGAAGACATTCTCGCCATGAAGCCCGATGGCGTGTTCCTGTCCAACGGTCCCGGCGATCCGGCGGCCACCGGCGAATATGCCGTGCCTGTCATCAAGAAGGTGATCGAGTCCGGGACGCCGACCTTCGGCATCTGTCTGGGCCATCAGATGCTGGGTCTCGCGCTCGGCGGCAAGACCATGAAGATGCATCAGGGGCATCACGGCGCGAACCATCCGGTGAAGGATCTCACCACGGGCAAGGTCGAGATCACCTCGATGAATCACGGCTTCGCGGTGGACAAGACCACGCTGCCGGGCAATGTCGAGCAGACCCACATCTCGCTGTTCGACGACAGCAACTGCGGCATCGCCCTGAAGGACAAGCCGGTGTTCTCGGTGCAGTACCATCCGGAGGCCTCTCCGGGGCCGCGCGACTCGCACTACCTGTTCACGCGCTTTGCGGACCTGATGCGCCAGAAGAAGCGCGCCTGACGCTACGCCGCGCTGAGTTCGGCCCAGTCAAACTCAGCTTCGAGCAGATGAAATGCATCGTCGCCGATCTCGCCCGACTCGCGCATCTCGAACAGCACGCGCCGCGCGGCGGCAATCGCCTGACGGCGCAGCGGATCGGCAGGCAATTCGCTCGAGGTGAGACCGTCCGGATTGTTCTCCGCCCGATCGAGCAACTGGCGGTATTCGAGCCGCAGCAACTCGGCTTCCGGCGTGGTGTTGCCGTCGATGGCGTCCAGCGCGGCATGAAACGCCGCGCGCCGCGCCCGGCCGACCTCATGCCCCACCGGATCGCCATCATCGAGCGCGAACCACGCGATCAGCGGCCGCAGCGTCAGACCCTGGATCACCAGCGTGCCCAGCACCACGCTGAACGCCGTGAGCAGGATCAGGTCGCGATAGGGAAACGCCTCCGGCAGCGCAAACGCCGTCGCCAGCGTGACGATGCCGCGCATGCCGCACCATGAAATCAGGAACGCGCCTCTTACGGAGGGCCGGCCCATCGCGGCGCGGCGCGGACGCCACCCGAGTCGCTCCATG
Organism: Afipia clevelandensis ATCC 49720; assembly: GCF_000336555.1. GTDB lineage: Bacteria > Pseudomonadota > Alphaproteobacteria > Rhizobiales > Xanthobacteraceae > Afipia > Afipia clevelandensis. Next base: position 2,537,918 of record NZ_KB375281.1, read on the forward strand.
GCCGCGATCAGCAAGGTGGTGTAACTCGTCACCCAGACAATCCGCACAAAGATCACAGTGGCGAGCACGGCGGCGGCGACCAGCACATAGTTCTGGCGATCCGATGCCTCCAGACCGGCCCAGATCGGCCGCAACTGCATGCCGATCAGCACGAAGGCCATCACGTTCAGCAGGAAGACGACGGTTTCCCAGACCGCGAAGGATGGCACCCGCAAACGTGCCGGTGTGCGTGCGGGCGCGCTCCGTGCGATCGTGATCGCATAGACCACAATGGTGAGAATCGCCGAAAGCTGAAGCTGCTCGGCCGCGATCCAGACCAGAAACGTGCCGGCGAACTGCATCACAATGGCGGTCGGCACATCCTCGATCCGCGCGGTGAGCAGCATCGAGAGCTTCGCGAGGACAAACCCCGCGATCAGGCTTCCGGCAATCGCATAGGCAAGGATCGGGGCCAGATGCGTCACACTCAGCGAGGACGCCATCGCCGCCCCCACCGCCACGCGATAGATCAACAGCGCACTTGCATCGTTGAGCAGGCTTTCGCCTTCGAGAATTTTCAGCAGGCGGTAGGGCAGCTTGACGCTGCGCAGGATTGCGGTGGCCGCCGCCGCATCGGGCGGCGCGACGATGGCCCCAAGCGCGATCGCCGCCGGCCACGGCATCGCGGGCACCATCCGGTGCGCGACGACAGCAACGGCCGCGGTGGTGATGCCGACCGCGGCCAGCACCAGCATGGTGACCGGGAGCCAGTTGTCGCGAAGATCGCGCAGCGAGGTGTCGAAGGCCGCATCCAGCAGCACCGGCGCAACGAACAGCGCCAGCGCCAGGCTTGGCTCCAGCGTCCAGTTCGGCGCATCCGGCAGAAACGCGATGCCGATCCCGCCGAGCGCGAGGAAGGTCGGATAGGGCACGCCGAGACGGCGCGCCAGCGCCGATAGCAGCATGGCCCCGAGCAACAGGCCGATCAGCCATTCAAATGCGTGCAAGTGTCATTCCCTGATGATGGATCAGCTTACGCGATCATGATGTCAGGGGCAAAACGCGCGGATTGTGGGCGGCCGCACTTGCTTCAGCGGCGAGAGACTTCTAGTTTTATATGATACACATCATTCCAATTTGAAGGCGAGCAGATGACCTCCCCGCTATCCGGCTTCGACTACTTCAACGGCATCAAGAACGGCACGATCGAGCCGCCGCCGATGCCGAAATTGTTTGGAATCGAAATCGTCGAGGTCGAGCCAGGTCATATCGTTCTGACGGCGACGCCGAGGCCCGAGCACAACAACCCGATGGGCATCACCCATGGCGGCTACGCCGCCGTATTGCTCGACACTTGCATGGGCGGCGCGATTCATTCGGCGCTCAAGCCGGGGCAAGGGGTGGTCACCCTTGAATACAAGATCAACTTCATGCGGCCGATGTCGCCGAAGACCGGACTCGTGCGCGGAGAAGGCCGCGTGCTGCACACCGGCCGCCAAGCCGGCATGTCCGAAGGCCGCCTGTTCGATTCCGCCGGCAAGCTGCTGGCCCACGGCACCACCACCTGCCATATCGTCGAGATGAAGGCGTAACAGAGAACCGAGGCGCGACTACGCCTCGTTGCCGCCTTCCTGCCGCGTGGCCTCGAACAGGAACCAGGTTCGCCGCTCGGTCTCGTCGATGAAATTCTCCAGGACGCTGGCGGAGGCCACATCCTCTGCATCGTCGCAGACCTTGTGCGCCTTGCGCATCGCGGCGGCGACCTTCTTGTTGTCGTTCATGAGTTCGCGCAGCATCTCGCGCGGCGGCACGAACTTCTCGTCGTTGTCCTTGATGGTCTGCAGCTTCGCGATATTGCCAATCGAGCGGATGGTGTTGCCGCCGATTTTGCGGACACGTTCCGCCAGCACATCGGTGGTGGCGAAAATCTGGTCGGACTGTTCATCCAGCAGCAAATGATAGTCGCGGAAGTGACGTCCGCTGATGTGCCAGTGGAAGTTCTTGGTCTTCAAATAAAGGGCGAAAGCGTCTGCCAGCAGCGCGTTGAGCGCGGCGGAGACCTTGGCGACATCCGCCGTATCGAGATCGGTGGGGGTGTCGAGATCGGGGGAAACGCTGGACCTGGTTTTGCTCACGGCGGGGCTTCCTGCTAGGTACGGGAAATTGGCGGCGGTGATGGACATGCGCCGCCAGACCTTCTAACGCATCCCGGCCCCGCAGGTTCCTGCGGAGGGAACCCTCTCTTTTTGGTGTGATGGAGCCGAAAACCCGTGGTTTTCGCCCCTCATGCTCAGTCCGGACCGAGCCGATGGACGACTGGATCGACTATTACGATTCCACCCACACGATTTACGTCAGCAAGCTGCATCGCGACGTCCATTTTCGCGTGATCGCCAATGACATTCTGTCCTATGTCCCCTCGCCCGACGCCGTGGTGCTGGACTATTCCTGCGGCGAGGCGCTGTTCGCCGCGCAGGTTGCCGCCGCCTGCCAGAAGCTGATCCTTGCCGAGCCGGCACCCGGCGTCCGCGGCCGCCTGACCGCCCGGTTCGGTCCCAATCCGAAAATCGCCGTCCACTCACTCGATGACCTCGCGCAATTGCCGGATCGCTCGGTCGATCTTGCGGTCATGATCTCGGTCGCCCAGTACATGACAGCGGCCGAACTCGATGCCGCCTTCTCCCTGATGCGGCGCATCCTCAAGCCCGGCGGCAAACTGGTGCTCGGCGACATCCTGCGCCCGGACGTCGGCGCCGCCACCGACGTGGCGGCATTGCTGAAACTTGCAGTGAAAAACGGCTTTCTCACCGATGCGCTGTGGGGCCTCGCCCGCACCGCCCTGTCGGACTACTGGCAATTGCGCCAGAGCATCGGGCTGCAGCGCTACAGCGAGGCGGAGATGCTCGCAAAGCTGAAAGCGGCGGGGTTCGAGTCGTCCCTCGCCAGGAAGAACGTCGGCTATAACCCGGCACGCATGACATTCATCGCGACGCCCCGTTCCTGATCGCTACAACTGCGCACATTAAGGTTAAGCCCAAGCGTGCATGGACACCGGGTCACAGCGGGGTAGTCTGCCGCCATGGCCCGGTGGCGGAATGTTACGCGGAGGCGCCGCAAACGCTTCATATCCTGGTTCAAGTCCAGGCTGGGCCTCCAATTTCCCCGATCAGCCCCCTGCGGGGCACAAGCCTGAAAAACCGTCCGAAAATGGCGGTTGATGCGGCTTTTAAGGTCTTTCACCGTCCCGGAATCTGGTCTAAAGACACGGCGCGCGCATGGCCCCCCAAGCGCCGGGTTCAAAGGACGCGCGAACGCGCGCCCTTTTTTTATGCCCAAATTCCTGCCGGCTTCCTGCCCGTGAGACTGAATGCCTAAACGTACAGACATCTCGACGATCCTCATCATCGGCGCTGGCCCCATCGTGATCGGCCAGGCCTGCGAATTCGATTATTCCGGCACCCAGGCGGTCAAAACGCTCCGCGAGGAGGGCTACCGGATCGTTCTCGTCAATTCCAATCCGGCCACCATCATGACGGACCCGGAACTGGCGGACGCGACCTATATCGAGCCGATCACCCCGGAGATCGTCGCCAAGATCATCGAGAAGGAACGCTATGTCCTCCCCGGCGGTTTCGCGCTGCTGCCGACCATGGGCGGCCAGACCGCGCTGAACTGCGCGCTGTCGCTACGCCGCCAAGGCACGCTTGAGAAATTCGATGTCGAGATGATCGGCGCCACCGCTGAAGCCATCGACAAGGCGGAAGACCGCCAGCTCTTCCGCGAGGCCATGACCAAGATCGGGCTCGAGACGCCGAAGTCGCGGCTCGCCAATGCGTCCGCCCTGAAGAAGCAGTACCGCGACCAGCACCAGGCCGAGAAAGAAAAGCTCTCCGGCGAGGCGCTCGCAGAGCACGAGCGCCAGTGGGTGCTGCATGAAGGCGACCGCCGCAAGCGCTATCAGGAATATGCGCTCGGACAGGCCATGATGGCGCTGTCCGAGATCGGCCTGCCGGCGATCATCCGCCCGTCCTTCACTATGGGCGGCACCGGCGGCGGCATCGCCTACAACCGCGAGGAATTTCTCGACATCATCGAGCGCGGCCTCGACGCCTCGCCGACCAACGAAGTGCTGATCGAAGAGTCCGTGCTCGGCTGGAAAGAGTACGAGATGGAGGTTGTGCGCGACAAGAAGGACAACTGCATCATCGTCTGCTCGATCGAGAACCTCGATCCGATGGGCGTGCATACCGGCGACTCCATCACGGTCGCCCCTGCCCTGACGCTGACCGATAAAGAATACCAGATCATGCGCGACGCCTCGCTGGCCGTGCTGCGCGAGATCGGCGTGGAGACCGGCGGCTCCAACGTGCAGTTCGGCGTCAATCCCGCGGACGGCCGCATGGTCGTGATCGAAATGAATCCGCGCGTGTCGCGCTCCTCCGCGCTGGCCTCGAAGGCCACCGGCTTCCCGATCGCCAAGGTCGCAGCCAAACTCGCGGTCGGCTACACGCTGGACGAAATCGCCAACGACATTACCGGCGGCGCCACGCCTGCGTCGTTCGAGCCGACCATCGACTACGTGGTCACCAAAATTCCACGCTTTGCGTTCGAGAAATTCCCCGGCGCCTCCACCACGCTGACCACCTCGATGAAGTCGGTCGGCGAAGTCATGGCGATCGGCCGCACCTTCCAGGAATCGCTGCAAAAGGCGCTGCGCGGCCTCGAGACCGGCCTGACCGGCCTCGATGAAATCGAGATCGAGGGCATTGGCCAGGGCGACGACAAGAATGCGGTGCGCGCAGCCCTCGGCACCCCGACGCCGGATCGCCTGCTGCAGGTCGCACAGGCGATGCGGCTCGGCTGGTCCAACGAAGACATCTTCACCTCGTGCAAGATCGATCCGTGGTTCCTCGCCGAGATGCGCGGCATCATCGAGATGGAAGCGAAGGTCAAGGCGAACGGCCTGCCCGGTAATGCCCACAGCATGCGCACCCTGAAGGCCATGGGCTTTTCGGATGCGCGCCTCGCCGTTCTCTCCGGCAAGACCGAGGCCGAGGTGAAGGCCGCGCGCCGCGCGCTCAACGTGCGCCCGGCGTTCAAGCGCATCGACACCTGCGCGGCGGAATTCGCCTCGCCCACGGCCTATATGTACTCGACCTATGAAGCGCCATTCGCTGGCGCCGTGGCCGACGAAAGCGCACCATCGGACAAGAACAAGGTCATCATCCTCGGCGGCGGGCCGAACAGAATCGGCCAGGGCATCGAATTCGACTACTGCTGCTGTCATGCCTGCTTCGCGCTGCATGACGCGGGCTTTGAGACCATCATGGTCAACTGCAATCCGGAAACGGTCTCGACCGACTACGACACCGCGGATCGTCTCTACTTCGAGCCGCTGACCGCCGAAGACGTTCTCGAAATCATCGACACCGAGCGCAGCAACGGCACGCTGCACGGCGTGATCGTGCAGTTCGGCGGCCAGACGCCGCTGAAGCTCGCGCGCGCGCTGGAAGAAGCCGATGTCCCGATCCTCGGCACCTCGCCCGACGCCATCGACCTTGCCGAAGACCGCGACCGCTTCAAGCGCGTGCTCGACAAGCTGCGCCTCAAGCAGCCGAAGAACGGCATCGCCTATTCGGTCGAGCAGGCACGCCTCGTCGCCGCCGATCTCGGCCTTCCGCTTGTCGTGCGCCCGTCCTATGTGCTCGGCGGCCGCGCCATGCAGATCATCCGCGAGGAATCGCAGCTCGGCGACTATCTGCTCGGCACGCTGCCTGAACTCGTGCCCGCCGATATCAAGGCGCGCTATCCAAACGACAAGACCGGCCAGATCAACACGGTGCTCGGCAAGAATCCGCTGCTGTTCGACCGCTATCTGTCCGACGCCACCGAAGTCGACGTCGACTGCCTGTGCGACGGCAAGGACACGTTCGTTGTCGGCATCATGGAGCACATCGAGGAAGCCGGCATCCATTCCGGCGACTCCGCGTGCTCGCTGCCGCCCTACTCGCTCGACGCCGCGACGATTGCCGAGCTTGAGCGCCAGACCCGCGAACTCGCGCTCGGCCTCGACGTGGTCGGCCTGATGAACGTGCAATACGCCATCAAGGATGGCGAGATCTACGTGCTGGAAGTCAATCCGCGCGCCTCGCGCACGGTGCCGTTCGTCGCCAAGGTGGTCGGCATTCCGGTCGCGAAGATCGCCGCGCGCATCATGGCAGGCGAAAAGCTCGCCGACTTCCGCCTGAAGCCGCGCAAGCTCGATCATGTCGGCGTCAAGGAATCGGTCTTCCCGTTCGCCCGCTTCCCCGGCGTCGATACCGTGCTCGGCCCGGAGATGAAATCGACCGGCGAGATCATGGGCATCGACACCTCGTTTGCCGTGGCCTTCGCCAAAAGCCAGCTCGGCGGCGGCACCCGCGTGCCGCGCAAGGGCACGGTGTTCGTGTCTGTTCGCGAAACGGACAAGGCGCGCATTCTCGATGCGGTGAAGCAACTGTCCGAAGCCGGCTTCAAGGTGATCGCGACCTCGGGCACCCAGCGTTTCCTCGCCGAGAACGGTGTCCCGGCGGAAAAGATCAACAAGGTGCTGGAAGGCCGTCCGCACATCGTGGACGCCATCACCAATGGCGAGGTGCAACTCGTTTTCAATACCACCGAAGGGCCGCAGGCGTTGGCCGACAGCCGCTCGCTGCGTCGTGCTGCCCTCTTGCATAAAGTGCCCTATTACACCACTCTTTCGGGTGCGCTGGCAGCAGCACAGGGCATCCGGGCCTATCTGGGCGGGGATCTAGAGGTTCAGACCCTGCAAGGTTACTTTCCCGACCTTTGAAATTGTTCGCAGGTCTTTGGGGCCGGCGGTGTATAAGTGGGGTTTGCGGCGGGAACCGCCTGCCGCACTCGGTTCTTATTCGTTGCCCGGCAGCACTGCCGGCGAGATCACACAAGACGTTTCGTGCTGACGCAAATGTTCGCCGCACGAAATTCAGGAACGACGAAATGGTTGAAAAGATACCGATGACCCAGGGCGGCTACACCGCTCTCGAAGAGGAATTGAAGCAGCGCCAGTCGGTCGAGCGTCCGCGCATCGTGGAGGCCATTGCCGAAGCGCGTTCGCATGGCGACCTGTCGGAAAACGCCGAATACCACGCCGCGAAGGAAGCGCAGTCGCACAATGAAGGCCGCATCGCCGAGCTGGAAGACAAGCTCGCGCGCGCCGATATCATCGATGTCTCCAAGCTCTCCGGCGACACCATCAAGTTCGGCGCGACCGTGACGCTGATCGACGAGGACACCGAGAAGAAGGCGGTCTGGCAGATTGTCGGCGAGTCCGAAGCCGACGCCAAGCAAGGCCGCATCTCGATCACTTCGCCGCTGGCGCGCGCGCTGATCGGCAAGAAGAAAGGCACGTCGGTGGAAGTCGTCGCGCCCGGCGGCGCCAAGGCCTACGAAATCACCAAGGTGGACTGGAAGTAAGCCTCCCGTTCGCACTCGCATTCAAAAATGGCCGGGTCATTGCCCGGCCATTTTTGTTTTTAGACTTCAGTTTGCTGGAATGAGCAGAAGTTTTAAGGGCAGTCTGGGTCCCCGCCTTCGCGGGGACGACACCATTGTGCATCCCACAAACACTAATAATACTATGGTGTGGCATCTCTCAGCGTAGTCCCCGCGAAGGCGGGGACCCAGACTTGACTGAACGAGGAGCATACGTGTTCCACGTCTACATTCTCGCCAGCCAACGGAACGGAACGCTTTACATCGGCGTGACAAACAACGTCGCGGCCCGACTTGAACTTCATCGTCTCGGTCACGGATCGGAATTCGTAAAGCGCTACGGCGTCTATTCCCTCGTGTATGTCGAGAGTTATGCCCGTGCAGAAGAGGCCATCCAGCGCGAAAAGCACATGAAAAAATGGAATCGCGCCTGGAAAATCCGGCTGATTGAACAGGACAATCCGGAGTGGAGAGACCTGTGCAACATGATAGTTTAGAGAAAGATGGGTCCCCGCCTTCGCGGGGACGACGACGGTTTTGAGATATGCGCTTCCGCTCGATCCTGCTGACGTTTGCCGTCGTGCTGGCTGCCACTGGCGCGCGCGCCGCCGAGCTTGAGATTCCGCCGCCCGGCAAGCCGAAGGAATTATCCGTCTACGTCAACCAGCCGCACTGCACACGCTGGACCGACGAGTGCGTGACTTGCACGCGCGGCGCGGACGGCCAGGCGCCGGTCTGCTCCAACATCGGATTTGCCTGTCAGCCCAGGACGATCCGCTGCATCGGCGATCTCCCGCAGAGCGAGCCGCAGAAAAAGTAAGAACCGGTTTCCGAAGAGAAACCAGGGCACATGCGTAACACTCGCGTTCTGGAATTATTCCGGACAGTCTGACGAAATCGTCATCGCCCGGCAGGCGCGGCCCGCTTTCGCTTCGCCCGGCGGCGCGATAACAACGTGCGTGGAATCAAACAGGGGGCTTTCCATGGATTTCAAATTTCTCGAACCGTACCGTCCGCAGCTTCTGAGTCTGTTGCGCATCATGACCGGACTGCTGCTGTTTCAATACGGCGTGGCCAAGATCCTGAAGTTTCCGGTTCTGCCGTACTTCGCCAACATCCCGCCGTTGATCACCGTCGCCGGCACCATTGAGCTGATTCTCGGCGCGCTGCTGGTGATCGGCCTGTTCACGCGCCTGACCGCGTTCATTCTCTCCGGCCAGATGGCGTTCGCCTATTTCCTCGGCCATGTCTTCAAGACCGGCACGCCGGTCTGGCATCCGCTGAACAATGGCGGCACCGGCGCCGCGCTGTTCTGCTTCGTGTGCCTGTATCTGGCGAGCGCGGGTCCCGGCCCGTGGAGCGTGGATGCCTCGCGCGGCAAAGCCTGATCGCCACATGGCGTGACCGCTATTTAACGAAGAACACCACCGTCAAAGCCGCGCCGATGGCCACCACCACGGCGCGGATTATTTTTTCCGGCACGCGGCGCGCAATCGCCACACCATAATATCCGCCGAGCGCAGAAGCAGCGATGGTCACCAGCGCCTGCGGCCAGTGCACCAGTCCTCCGGCGATCAGCAGCGCCGACGAAACGATCTGAATCAGAAACGCCATCAGCAGCTTGATCGCGTTGGCCTTGTGGTAATCGCCGCCCGCGACGATCGCCAGCGCGGCCAGCATCATGATGCCGACGCCGGCGCCGAAAAATCCGCCGTACACCGAGACCACGCTCATCACCACATAGGCGACGAGTTTTGCGACGCCATGCTCGCCCTGCGACCACGGCGCAACGAACGCGCGGATCTGCGCGCTGAACGCGAACATCAGGGTCGCGACCAGCAGCAGCCACGGCACCAGCGGACGAAAGCCGCCGTCGCCCAGCCAGATCAGCAGCAGCGCGCCGAGGCCGCCGCCGATCAGGGCGAAAATCGCGAACGGAATCATCTCGTGGAAATGGGCGCGAATTTCCGCGCGATAGCCGACGGCGCTCGACAGATTGGACGGCGTCAGCGCCACCGCGCTGGTGGCGTTGGCGTCCAGTGTCGGCAGACCGCTGGCGACCAGCGCAGCGAATGTGATGAACGTGCCGCCACCTGCGACGGCATTGACTGTGCCCGCGGCAAATCCCGCCACGGCCAGCACAATCGCCTGAAATAAAGTCACGTCAGCCCCTTCACGCAATTGGGCGCGAGGGAAGCGCCCGGCAGGGGGCTTTTAGAGCAATGATCCGCGCAGGAGAACGCAGCCCGCCGAATGCCATCCATGTCTCTGAGTCGTCCCGGCGATCAACTGAAGGCCGCGACCAGCTTCACCCCTGCGGGACTTTCAATTCCAGCGGCACGTCCGGCGCGTCCTTGGAATTGTGCAGCACCAGCGAGGTCCGCACATTGCGCACATGCGGCGCGGCGGTGAGATGCGAGACGAAGTTCTGGAAGGTGCCCATGTCGGGGGCGACGCATTTGAGGATGAAGTCGATCTCGCCCGACAGCATCCAGCATTCGCGGACCAGCGGCTCCTTGCGCACGAAATCCTCGAACGCGCGCAAATCCGCATCCGCCTGGCTCGACAGGTGGACCGACGCGAACACCGTGACCTCAAACCCGAGGGAGGCCGGATTGAGCAGCCCGCGATAGCCGAGGATGTAGCCCTCCTCTTCCAGCGTCCGGACCCGGCGCAGGCAGGGCGGGGGCGAGATGCCGACCCGTTTGGCCAGTTCCACATTGGTGATCCGGCCATCGGCCTGAATCTCGTTCAGAATTTTCAGATCGATTTCGTCGAGGCTTTTTGACACGCGGGTCTGATCCATGGGCTGGGAGTGTCCGGCCGGTTTCGGGACTGTTCTAGCCATCGGATCGCGGTTGCGCAATTTTATTTCGTGCGCTGCCTATCTTATGGGTAGCTGGGGAAAATTTCGCGACAGGGGTTGCATATCTTGCATAGCTCGCTGGATGGCCTACATTTGGACATGCACTTTTAACGCCCCAGCGATGCCTTTGCGGGCATTTCCCGCCTCTTCGCTGATCACTCCATGCAACAACGTCACCGAAGGTCGCGTCATGGCCGCTCCTGTTCATGCCAAGGTTGTCATCATCGGATCGGGGCCTGCGGGCTATACGGCAGCGATCTATGCCGCGCGCGCCATGCTGGAACCGGTGCTGATCCAGGGCATCCAGCCCGGCGGTCAGCTCACCATCACCACGGATGTCGAGAACTATCCGGGCTTTGCCGATGTCATCCAGGGCCCATGGCTGATGGAGCAGATGGAGAAGCAGGCGGCGCATGTCGGCACCAGGATCGTCACCGATCATGTCAACAAGCTCGAACTTGGCCAGCGCCCGTTCCGCATCTCCACCGACAGCGGCGATGTCTATCTCGCCGACGCCGTGATCCTCGCCACCGGCGCGCAGGCGCGCTGGCTCGGGTTGCCCTCGGAAGAGAAGTTCAAGGGCTTCGGCGTTTCGGCCTGTGCCACCTGCGACGGCTTCTTCTATCGCAACAAGGAAGTCTTCGTGATCGGCGGCGGCAATACCGCGGTCGAGGAAGCGCTGTTCCTCACCAACTTCGCTTCCAAGGTGACGCTGGTGCATCGCCGTGACAGCCTGCGCGCCGAGCGCATCCTGCAGGACCGCCTGTTCAAGCACCCCAAGATCAACGTGATCTGGGACAGCGCGATCGACGAAATCCGCGGCGAGGACAACCCGTCCAAGGTGACGCATATCCGCCTGAAGAACATCAAGACCGGCGCTGTGTCCGAATATCCGACCGACGGCGTATTCATCGCCATCGGCCATGCGCCCGCCACCGAACTGATCGCAGGGCAGTTGAAACTCAAACCGTCCGGCTATGTGGAGATCGCTCCGCATTCCACCGCAACCTCGGTCCCCGGCGTATTCGCCGCGGGCGACGTTGCCGATGAAACCTATCGCCAGGCTGTCACGGCTGCGGGCCTCGGCTGTATGGCTGCGCTGGAGGCGGAACGCTTCCTGGCGCACAGCGCCACCGAACGCGCAGCGGCGGAGTGACCATGCCTCGAACACGCGATGGATTAAGCGATATGGACTGGGACAAGCTGAAGGTGTTTCACGCCGCTGCGGAAGCGGGCAGCTTCACCCATGCGGGTGAGCAGCTCGGGCTGTCGCAGTCGGCGGTGTCCCGTCAGGTCAGCGCGCTGGAACAGGAACTGGCGGTCTCGCTGTTCCACCGCCATGCCCGCGGCCTGATCCTCACCGAACAGGGCGACCTGCTGTTCCGCACCGCCCATGACGTCTTCATGCAGTTGCAGGCGGCCCGCGCCAAGCTCACCGACAGCCGCGAACGGCCGAGCGGCGACCTCAAGGTCACCACCACGCCGGGCGTCGGCATCAACTGGCTGATCCCGCGGCTCGGCGAATTCACCGCGCTTTATCCGGACATCCGCATCTCGCTGATCGTGACCGACGAGGAACTCGACCTGTCGATGCGCGAGGCTGACGTCGCGATCCGCACCCGCAAGCCGACCCAGCCGGATCTCATCCAGCGCAAGCTGTTCTCGATGGGCTTTCACGCCTATTGCTCGCCGGAATACGTCAAGCGCCACGGCACGCCGCGGACGCTGGACGAACTGGATGAGCACCGGATCATCGTGCTCAGTGACCAGAACGTGCCGCAGCACCTGCAGAACCGGAACTGGCTGGTCGAGGCCAACCGCAACGGTTCCGGCCCGCGCGAGGCGGTGTTCAAGGTCAACAACATTCTCGGCCTTGTGCGCGCCTGCCAGCAGGGCCTCGGAATTGCTGCGCTGCCGGACTACCTGGTTGAAGACAACAACCGCCTCGTTCAGCTTTTCAGCGAGGCCGACTCGATTCAATTGGATACGTATTTTGTCTATCCCGAAGAATTGAAGTCCGTGGCGCGCGTGCAGGTTTTCCGTGATTTTATCGTGAGTAAGGCCCAGCGCTGGCCGTCCTGACGGCGACGCCGGCGGGTTCAAACGGCCGTTTGAGCCCGCATCCTGAGCATGACTGACATACCGGGATCGGAGTTGTCCGCATGGGAAATCGCGGCCCATACTCTCACCACACTGATTGAGCGTTTTGCGCATGTCCCCCTCCTCCAGCGAAACGCGCGCTCAGTTATCCCTCTTGGAAGGTGATTGTGTCGGCCTCACGTGGCCAAAAACTAAACAGGCCGGGCTTTTTTAGCCCGGCCTTTTTTCATGCCTTTCACCGATCGGCTGATCGCTTTCAGGAATGCAATTTCGCCCGCGACAGGCGCAGTGCATTGCCGATCACGCTGACCGACGACAGCGCCATGGCGGCCGCGCCCAGCATCGGCGACAGCAGGATGCCGAACACCGGATAGAGCACACCTGCCGCCACCGGGACGCCCGCGGCGTTGTAGAGGAAGGCGAACGCGAGGTTCTGGCGGATATTGCGCATGGTGGCGCGCGACAGGTGCCGCGCCTCCACCAGTCCCATCAGATCGCCGCGCAACAGGGTGATGCCCGCACTCTCGATCGCCACGTCGGTGCCGCTGCCCATGGCGATGCCGACATCCGCCGCCGCCAGCGCCGGCGCATCGTTGATGCCGTCGCCGGCCATCGCCACCACCCGGCCCTCGCCGCGCAACCGCGTCACCACGTCGCCTTTACGTTCGGGCAGAACGTCGGCCTCGACCTCGGTGATGCCGAGCGTTCTGGCAACCGCCTGCGCGGTGGTGACGTTGTCGCCGGTCAGCATGACAATGCGCAGGCCATCGGTGCGCAACTGCCTGAGCGCGTCCGGCGCACTCGGCTTGACCGGGTCCGCAATCGCAATCACGCCGGCGGCGCGGCCATCGAGGGCCACATGGATCGCGGTGGCGCCGCGTTCGCGCTGCGCACGAGCGTCGTTCTCCAGTGCGGCGGTGTCGATGTTCGACTGCTGCATGATCGCGGCATTACCGATCACGATGCGCCGCCCGTCCACGGTCCCGGTCGCGCCCTTGCCCGCCGGCGAGTCGAAGTTCTGCACGTCACTGAGCGCGAGGCCTTCGTCTTTCGCCGCATTGAGGATCGCAAAAGCCAGCGGATGTTCGCTCGCCCGCTCGACGCTGGCGGCGAGCCGCAACAATTCGCTGCGCTCGATTCCATCGGCGGCGACAACCGCCACCACCCTGGGCTTGCCTTCTGTGAGCGTGCCGGTCTTGTCGATCACCAGCGTGTCGACCTGTTCTATCCGCTCCAGCGCTTCGGCATCGCGGATCAGAATGCCGGAACGCGCACCGCGCCCGACGCCAACCATGATCGACATCGGCGTCGCAAGCCCGAGCGCGCACGGACAGGCGATGATCAGCACCGTCACCGCCGCGACCAGCGCGTAAGTGAAGCGCGGTTCGGGACCGAACACGGCCCACGCCGCGAAAGCCGCGAGCGCCGCCGCCATCACCGCAGGCACGAACCAGCCCGCGACCTGATCGGCCAGACGCTGCACCGGCGCGCGGGAACGCTGCGCCCGCGCGACGAGATCGACGATCCGCGCCAGCATGGTGTCGCGGCCGATCTTCTCGGCGCGGATGACAAGGCCGCCGCTCTGGTTGACGGTGCCGCCGATCACCTGCGCGCCGGTGGCCTTCTTCACCGGCATCGACTCGCCGGTGACAAGAGATTCATCGACCAGCGACGAGCCTTCGGTGACCACACCGTCGACCGGCACTTTCTCGCCGGGGCGGACACGCAACAGGTCGCCCACCGAGATGGAGTCTATCTCGATATCTTCATCGCCCTGGGCGCCGATGCGCCGCGCGGTCCTGGGCGCAAGCCCGAGCAGCGCACGGATCGCACCGGACGTTTGCGCCCGCGCACGCAGTTCGAGCACCTGCCCCAGCAACACCAGCACGGTGATAACCGCCGCCGCCTCGAAATACACCGCGACCGCGCCGTGATGATCGCGGAAAGCATCCGGAAACACCTGCGGCACGAAAGTCGCCACCACGCTGTAGATGTAGGCCACGCCGGTCCCCATCGCGATCAGCGTGAACATGTTGAGATTGCGCGTCCTGATTGACTGCCAGCCGCGCACGAAGAACGGCCAGCCGGCCCACAGCACCACCGGCGTCGCCAGCGCAAAGCCCAGCCAGTTCGACGCCTGCGCTTCCATGAGATGAATGCCGCCGAGATGCGCGGTCATCTCCAGCACGAACACCGGCAAGGTCAGCGCCAGTGCGATCCAGAACCGGCGCGTCATGTCGATCAGTTCGGGATCCGGCCCATCGTCGAGCGAAACAGTTTCCGGCTCGAGCGCCATGCCGCAGATCGGACAGCTTCCCGGCCCGGCCTGACGCACTTCGGGATGCATCGGACAGGTGTAGATGGTGCCTTCGGGGAGTTTCTCGTCCGGCTGCGATGATTTCGGCGCGAGATATTTCTCGGGATTGCCTTCAAACTTTGTGCGGCAGCCGGCCGAGCAGAAAAAATGCTCCTGCCCCTTATGGGTGAAGCGGTGCTTGGCGGTTGCGATGGTAACGGTCATGCCGCAGACAGGATCAATCGCCTTGCCTGCTTGATCTGCGTCAGTGGGCCCGTGGCCTTCCCCATGGGAATGATGATGAGCGTGCTTATGGCTGTGGCCTCCGCAGCAACTGCCCGCCTGTTTTTCCCGAGGTTCGGGTGACGCCATCGTCCCAGTCCTTGCTTGCAAATTATACCCCATAGGGGTATATAGTATGACATGCGACAGGAAATCAAGTCATCGTGCCTGAAACGGCTGAAACGGATCGAAGGCCAGATTCGCGGTCTCGCGGGGATGGTCCAGGACGATCGCTATTGCATCGACATCGTGACGCAGATCGCGGCGGCGCGCACGGCGCTGCGGCGGGTCGAGGAGGAAATCCTGCGCGACCACGTCGCCCATTGCGTTGAGCATGCGATTTCGTCGGGTGACAAGGCCGACCAGCGGCGCAAGATCGCCGAACTGATGGACGTGGTCAGCCGCGCGGATCGCTAGAAACGTCAGGCATCGTGACCTGTTGAGATCATGGTTGACGGCGCGTTAGCCAATCCGCGGCAACCATTGACGATCTGTTCATCCTAGCAGCGCCTGTGCCACAGCGATTTTTCGGCCGTTTGCTCGGCGGACGCATTTTCCGTGTCACCCGCTCGCGCGACGCGCGCATCCATGTATCAAACATCAGTTCCGGAATTTACGCCTTCTTACGCAATTCCACTTACCTGCCGAAGTAACCGTTTCGTTCCCGCGTGCAGGCTGTCCGATGTTCAAGGTCTACAATTGTATCGCCACCGCCCATAACCTCTGGCTTGTGGGACTTGCGGCTGTGATCTGCGCGCTGGCCTCGCTCGCCGCGATCAGCCTGCTGCGGCATGCACGGCATGCGACCCGGCAGATGCGTCCGGTCTGGCTTGCGATCTCCGCGATCTCCACCGGCTTCGGCATCTGGTCGACGCATTTCATCGCGATGCTCGCCTACTCGCCTGGCATTCCGAGCGCCTACAATATCGCGCTGACCGGCCTGTCGCTCGCGGCGGCAATCCTGCTCACCGCTGCCGGCCTCGCCCTGGCGATGTTGCCGGGCTGGCGGCTCGGTCCCTGGCTCGGCGGCGCCGTGGTCGGCGGCGGCATCGCCACGATGCATTATCTCGGCATGGCGGCCTTCCAGATCGGCGGCATCATCCTGTGGGACTCGACGCTGGTCGCCGCATCCATCCTGCTCGGCACGCTGATCGGCGCCGCAGCCCTGCCAGCCGGCCTGCATGACAACTCGCAACGCTGGCGGATCACCGGCGCGCTGCTGCTGACGCTCGCCATCTGCAGCCATCACTTCACCGCCATGGGCGCTGTCGCGATCATTCCCGACCCCACGATCGCAATCCCGCAATCCGCGATCCCCACGACCTGGCTTGCCATTGGCGTCGCGGTCTCCAGTTTCACGATCATCCTGCTCGCGATCGGCGCCGCAGCCCTCGACATTCACGACCAGCGCCGCTCCGCGCGGGAAGCGGACCGCATGCGCGGTCTTGCCAACGCCGCAATCGAAGGCCTGCTGGTCTGCGACGGCGAGATTGCCGTCACCGCCAATACCAGTTTCGCCACGCTTGTCGGCTCATCGTCCGACAAGCTGATCGGCGCGAAACTCGAATCGTTCATTCCCAACGCCGACGTCCGCGCAAAACTGCAAGGTTCGCCGAACCAGCCCGTCGAAGCCGAATTGCGCCACGAAGACGGCTCGATGATCCCGGTGGAACTGATCCTGCGCCCGATCGACTTCGCGGGCACCGCGCATCAGGTGATCGCCGTCCGCAATCTGCAGGCGCGCAAGAAGGCCGAGCAGCATATCCGCTATCTCGCGCATCACGACGCACTGACCTCGCTGCCGAACCGCAGCACCTTCCATGCGCGGCTCGATCATGAAATCGCAGCGGCCAAGGACAGCGGCCAGAAATGCGCGGTGCTGTGTTTCGATCTCGACCGCTTCAAGGAAGTTAACGACCTGTTCGGGCATGCCGCTGGCGACAAGGTGCTGCAATCCGTCGCGGCGCGCGTCACGAAGATTCTCGACAAGAACTGCATGGTCGCGCGCCTCGGCGGCGACGAGTTCGCCATTCTGGTTCCGGGGCTGCAAAATCCGGCCGTCGCAGGAAATCTCGCCGACGCATTGATCGAAGCGCTCCGTCCCGACGGCGACAGGTCCGACAGCGACAACATGACGTCGTGCAGCATCGGCATCGCGATCTGCCCGGACGATGCGGACAACCGCGAGACGCTGCTCAACCATGCCGATACCGCGCTCTATCGCGCCAAGATGGAAGGCCGCGCCACCTATCGCTTCTTCGAGGCGCGGATGGCCGCGGAGGTCCATGACCGGCGCGTGCTGGAGCACGATCTGCGCCAGGCCGTGGCCCGCGGCGAATTCACGCTCGTCTATCAGCCGCAGGGCGACATCCAGACCGGCGGTGTTGTCGGGTTCGAGGCGCTGCTGCGCTGGAACCACAAGACCCGCGGCTCGATCTCACCGGCGCTCTTCATTCCGATTGCGGAAGAAACGGGATCCATTCTCGGCATCGGCGAATGGGTGCTGCGGGAGGCGTGCAAGCAGGCCGCAACCTGGCCGAATCCGCTAACCATCGCGGTCAATGTCTCCGCCGTGCAGATCTACAGCGAGAACTTCGTGCAACTGGTGCATGAGGTGCTGCTGGAAACCGGCCTCGCGCCGAGCCGGCTCGAACTCGAAATCACCGAAACCGCGCTGGTGCGCGATCTCAACCGCGCGCTGACCACGCTCCGGCGCATCAAGGCGCTCGGCGTCCACATCGCGATGGACGATTTCGGCACCGGCTATTCGTCGCTGTCGAATCTGCGCGCCTTCCCGTTCGACAAAATCAAGATCGACGGCTCGTTCATCAAGTCGGTCAACACCAACGCGCAGGCGGCGACCATCGTGCGCGCTGTGCTCGGACTTGGCCGCGGCCTTGGCCTGCCGGTGCTGGCGGAGGGCGTCGAGACGCCGGCCGAACTGGCGTTCCTGCAATCCGAATTGTGTAATGAGGTTCAGGGTTATCTGGTCGGACGCCCCGCGCCGATCTCAACCTTCGCAGCCCTGACCCACGACGACAGCCCACCGGCAACCGCGGATGACGTTCAGGTCCAGTTGGCGAAATCCGCCTGACGGATTCGGATCGGGATTGGGGATGATGGTACAGTTGGGTGGGATCGAACCACCGACCTCCGGATCCACAATCCGGCGCTCTAACCAGCTGAGCTACAACTGCATTTTTGATCGAACGGCTGCCTGAAGGCAGCCCCGCACCGGGCGGCGATTTCGCGGGAAACTAGGTGCAACGCCGCGCTTTGGCAAGACGGTTTGACCCTGAATGCGCTCCCGCGAACAATCTTGATATGGGTGATCTCGGAAGGGCAGACGGTTCAACCCGCCGCGCTGTTTTTCGCCGTCAGTTGCCCGGCTTGAACGCCTTGGCCGCACCGGCGGCGATCGGTTCGACCGCCTCCACAGCGACCTTGTGGGTCAGCGTGGCCAGATCCTGCGTCTGGGTGCTGAACACCTCAAACTGCTTGCGGGCATGGGCATTCATCAACTCGAACGCCTCGGGCAGCGATCTCGCGCCCATCAGGCTCTGGGTAAAGGCGAAGGCCGCCTCGGTGTTGGTCTGTGCCATGCCGATCACCGTCGTGGTGAGATCGCTGGCGCCCTTGGTGGCCGAAGCGTAGATGGCCTCCAGCGCATCGTTGTTGGAAACGGCCGCATCCTTGAGCTTCTGATAGCCATCACGAGCCTGGAAAACGCCCATTTCCGCAAATGCCCGGAACTGTTCCGGCAGCTTGAAAGGGACGATGGCAAAGGGATCGTTTGCGCTCATCAGGACAGTCCTTGTGTCTGGAAATGGGAGAGCGGCCGGGACGGCGCCCGCCATGCGCGGCCTCAGGGCAACGCGCGAAATCAGTTTCGGTTTGCACCATAGAGGCAGAATTTGTGCATTGCAACAAAATATAGCCCGGAAGCCTGACCCGGGCACTCCGCCGGATCAGGTCCCTGCCGGAGGACCGGCGGCTTATTTGGGTTTGGTGGCGTCCATGGCGGCGCGGGTCACCGCCTGCCCCATCTCACTTGCCTGCTCGGCGAGGGCGCGCATCTGGCCCTGAACATATTCGGTGTGAAGGCGCATCACCTCGGTCAGGTCCTTGGCGTGGATCAACTGCTGCGCATAGGCCAGCGAGGACTGGACGTTCTTCTCGGCGAAGGCGATCGCCTTGGCGCTGATCTCCTTGGCGGCCTCTCCGGGTGCGCCGAACGACGCGCCGCCGAAGGCAGCCGCGGTCTGCTGCGCGCTGCTGATGAACGATTCGAATGCCTTGCGCGCCTGATCCAGACTCGCTTCCGCCATCGATCGCATTTCCTTGGGAATCTCGAACTGATTGCCTGACATGTCGCACCCTCCTGTGTTCGGACCCTGACGGATCCTTCTCGCAACTCACCGCCGGGCGACACCCCTTATGACGCAGCGCAACGACAGTTCCTGCCGGTCCATCGTGACCGTTTGGATATCTTTTGCAACTCCCAACGCCCGAGCCGCCGCGCGGTTCGATGCACCGCGGAATTAAGGTTATCGCGGGTTAGTCTTGCGCCCCACTGGTGGACCTTGCGGCAGACGCGCCATACTAATCATTTGTTAAGACTGCGAATCCCAACCCGCCGCACAACGGCGTCCTGAAGCGAGTGACAGGCCTTTTGTCGACCATGAGCGAAGCCGATTTCCAGCTCCACGGCATCCGCGATCCGCGCCTTGCGGCTCTTGCGACCAGCGCATTGCCAGCATGGGTCTGGTCGATCAATGGCGCGCATATTCTCTGGGCCAACACCATCGGCGCGCGGCTGTTCGGCGAACGCAGCGCCGCTGCACTCGCGGAACGAACCATCGGCCCGGCCGATCCGCATCGCCGCCAGGCGGCGCAGCTCGCGGCACGGCTGTCGCCGACCGGCGCGCCACGGCTGGAGCGGTTGCGCGGATTCGGCGCGCCGCTCGGACGTCTCCTGACATGCACATGCGCGCGCCTTACCTTCGCCGACGGCAGCGCAGGAATTCTGATCGCAGCCACCGAACCGGTGGGACGCCCGCTGCCGCTCACCGAGCGGCTAGCGCATCTTGTCGACAGCGTGTCGATGCCCGCGATGACCTTCACGCCGGAGGGCGCGCTGGCGGGGGCAAACGACGCGGCGAAAAATATCCCCGGCCTGTTCGGCAATCTCAACGGACCCGGCTTCGACGAAGCGCGCAGCATCGCGCTGCGCGACGGACAGGCCGCGATGAAAGTGGATCTCGGCCGAGTCACACTGCATCGTGTCGGCAGCGGAGACACAACCGCGCTGGTCGCTCTGATCGACACCGTGATCACGCCGCGGCCTGCGCCAAAGCCCGCCTCGGTGATTGTCGAGCCGGCTGAGCCTGTTGCTGAAAAGCAGCCGGTTGAAGAACCTGCCCCTGTTCCGGTTGCGGCGATGATGGACACCGCCCTCGACGTTGCGGCTTTGCCTCATGCGCAGACGACGCCCGAAGCCGTGGATGACGCGCCTGAGCCGCAAGCTTCCGGGATATCTCCCGACGTGCTGCCAAGCGACGTGTTCGGCTCGGCGTTCGATGATGCGCTGGAAACAGAATCGCCCGCGCAATCCAGCGCGCAACCCGTAGCACCAAAGATTGACGCCGCCGAACCTGCATCGCCGCCAGAACCCGCACATCACGACGCACCTGCGGATGCTCCCGTCACGCGAATCTTTTTCGATGACGCGCGTAAAGCGCCTGCGGACGAAAACGCGGCAAGCCCTGCATCAGCGATCGAAGTCCAGGACGAACCGGTGACGGCGCCGCAGCAGCCGCTGCGCTTCACCTGGCACATGGACGAGCACAACCGCTTTTCGCTCGGCCATGACGAGTTCAGCCGCCTGATCGGCACGCGCACCGCCGCAGCGTTTGGCCGGCCCTGGGCGGAGATCGCGCACGAACTCGGCCTCGATCCCGACAATCGGGTGACGAATGCGGCCGCGACACGCGAGAGCTGGAGCAACATCGTCGTGCACTGGCCCGCCGACGGCACCGGTGCGCGGCTGCCGGTCGAACTGTCGGGCCTGCCGATCTACGATCATGCCGGAGAATTTCTCGGCTATCGCGGATTCGGCGTCTGCCGCGACATCGACGGCATGGCGCGGCTCGCCTCGCAGCGCCGCAGCGATGTGACATATGCGTTCAAACCGGACTCCTTGCCCGAGGAAGCCGGCACGCCTGAACCAATTGCTGAGGATATCGTCAGCGAAGAGCAGGTACAGGAAGCCAAGCTTCTGCTTGCGACGGATGAACCTGTTGATACAGAAACAGCGCACGCTGACGCCAGCACGCAGGACAACATGCCTTCCGACATGTCACCGCAAACCGAAACGAGACCGCCCGTGGACATTCCGCAGAACGTTGTCCCGTTTCCCGTGACCGAGCCGAAAGCTCCGACACTCACCGCGGTCGAGAGCAACGCCTTCGACGAACTGGCGCGGCGGCTGTCGGCGCAACTGGACAACGGCGGACATGACACGCTGACCGATGCGTCGGTCGCCGAACTGTTTGCCGCCGATGAGATCGAACCCGCGCATGAAGCGGCGCCGGAGCCGCCTGCGATGGAGCATCCGCCTGCCTTCCTGCAGCCGGAACCTGTTCTGCCGCGCGCCAATGCCGCGCAGGACCTTCAACTGTTCGACCGGCTGCCGGTCGGCGTGCTGGTCTATCGTCTCGACCGCCTGCTCTATGCCAACAGGGCGTTCTTCGCCTCCACCGGCTATGACGATCTTCACGCCCTCACCGAAGCCGGCGGCCTCGACGCGCTCACGATCGAAGCGGGTGCAGGCTCCGCCAGCAGTTCATCGGAAACCGGCACGCCGGTGGTGATCGCAGCCACCAGCGCGAGCGGCCCGAACAGGGGCGAGCCCGCAAAAGCGAATCTGTTCGCGATCACATGGGACGGAGAACCCGCCCATGCGCTGATCTTTTCCGGACCCCGCGCCGAGCCGCGCGTTGAGACCCCGCCGACGCCGGCCGTGATTGCGCCCGTGATCATGCCCCGCGAAGAGGACACACAGGCCGAAGAACTCGCCACCATTCTCGACAACACCGCCGAGAGCGTTGTGGTGTTCGACGGCGAGGGCCATCTGCTGTCGTGCAACCGCAGCGCCGAAGCCTTGTTCGGCCGCGATGACAA
Organism: Afipia clevelandensis ATCC 49720; assembly: GCF_000336555.1. GTDB lineage: Bacteria > Pseudomonadota > Alphaproteobacteria > Rhizobiales > Xanthobacteraceae > Afipia > Afipia clevelandensis. The sequence goes on from NZ_KB375281.1 coordinate 2,560,117, forward strand.
CGACATGGCCGCGCTCACCGTCGCCGATCTGTTCGCACCTGAAAGCCAGCGGGCCGTGTTGGATTATGTGAACGAGGTGAAAGCCGCACCCGTCGCCGGGCTCGTGCAGCACGACCGCGAATTGCTGGGCCGCGCCCGCGACGGTCATGCCATTCCGCTGTCCATGACCATCGGCCGGACCCAGCCGAACGGCCCGCGCTTCTTCGCGATTTTCCGCGACCTGTCGCAGATGAAGAAAGGCGAAGGCGATCTGGTTCACGCCCGGCGCCAGGCCGACCGCGCCACCAGCGCCAAGGCAGACATTCTGGGCCGGATCAGTCACGAGGTCCGCATGCCGCTCAACGCCATCATCGGCTTCGCGGATGTGATGATCGAGGAGCGCTTCGGCGCGCTCGGCAACGAGCGCTATGTCGAATACATGAAGGACATCCGCGCCTCCGGCCAGCGCGTGATCGCGATCATCGACGACCTGCTCGACCTGTCGCGCATCGAATCCGGCAAGATGGAGCTGTCGTTCGCGAGCCAGGACCTCAACAGCATGGTCGAGCAATGCGTCGCGGTGATGCAGCCGCAGGCCAACCGCGAACGCATCATCATCCGCACCTCGCTGGCCCATGCGCTGCCGACGGTGAAGGCCGATGCCCGCGCGCTGCGCCAGATCGCGATGAACCTGATCGGCAATTCGATCCATCTTGCCAATGCCGGCGGGCAGGTGATCGTCTCCACCGCGACCACGGATTTCGGCGATATCGTGCTGCGCGTGCGCGATACCGGACACGGCCTCAACGACAACGAGATCGCCGCCGCGATGGCGCCGTTCCGCACATCCGACGTGTCGGACCAGACCGCCGATGGATCGGTCGTCAACCTGTCGCTGACCAAGGCGCTGGTCGAAGCCAACCGCGCGCAATTCCACATCAAGACCGCGCCGCATTCCGGCACCCTGATCGAGGTCGTGTTCTCCCACGCCAGCGCGATCGCATAGGCAATCTGGAATCGCTCTAAACAGCAGCTTTCGCGACATCGCGTCGCGCGAGCGAACACGCGCCGCTGCGCTACAGAACCAGCCACGCGCTGCATGCCAGCGCCCATCATCAAGCGCCGGAGCTTCCCATGTCACGCACCCGCATTCTTGCCGCTGCATCCGCCATCGCGTCCGTGATGACGATGAGCAGCACGGCCTTCGCGCAAGGCGACGTCAACGTCTACACCTATCGCGAGACCAAGCTGGTGCAGCCGCTGTTCGACGCCTTCACAAAAGACACCGGCATCAAGGTCAACGTCGTGTCCGCAAGCTCCGGCCTCGAACAGCGCATCAAGGCGGAAGGCGCCAACAGCCCTGCCGACGTGCTGCTGACGGTGGATGTCGGCCGCATTGCCGAAGCCGTGAATGCGGGCGTCACCCAGCCGATCAAGTCCGAGACGCTCGACAAGGTCGTGCCTGCACAGTACCGCGATCCCGACGGTCACTGGGCCGGCATTTCGATGCGCGCGCGGGTGATCTATGCCTCGAAGGATCGCGTCAAGCAGGACGCCATCACCTACGAAGAACTCGCCGACCCGAAGTGGAAGGGCAAGATCTGCATCCGCTCCGGCCAGCACATCTACAACAACGCGCTGTTCGCGGCCTATGTCGCGCATCACGGCGAGGCGAAAGCCGAGGAATGGCTGCGCGGCGTGAAGGCCAATCTGGCGCAGAAGCCATCCGGCGGAGACCGCGAGACCGCGCGCGATGTGGCGGCCGGCAAGTGCGATATCGGCATCGGCAACACCTACTACTGGGCGCTGATGATGAACCACGACGCCGACAAGAAGCCATGGGCCGAAGCCACCAAGGTGATCCTGCCGACCTTCGCCGGCGGCGGCACCCATGTGAATCTGTCCGGCGTGCTGCTGGCGAAGAACGCGCCGAACCGCGCCAACGCGATCAAGCTGATCGAATGGCTGGCGGGCGAGAAGGCGCAGCAAATCTATGCCGATGCGAATTATGAATATCCGGTGCGCGCGGGTGTTGCCGTGAATTCCACCATCGCCGGTTATGGTGCGCTAAAGCCCGACGCGCTCCCGATCGCAAAGATCGCAGCCAGCCGCAAGGCGGCCTCCACACTGGTGGACAAGGTCGGGTTTGATAATTGAGGCCTGAACGCCACCGGTTTTGTCGAACGTGACAAGCGCGCGTCTCGCCGAACCCGTCGTCTCCGCGCTCGCCGTTTTCACGGCGGCGCTTGTGGCGCTGCCGGTGCTGGCGATTGTTGTGATCGCCGCGCAGCCGGTGCCCGATCTGTGGCCGCATCTGATCGACTATGTGCTGCCGCACGCCCTGCGCGACACCGCAGCATTGCTGTTCGGCGTCGGCGCGCTCGCCCTGCTTGCTGGTGCAGGCACCGCGTGGCTGGTGTCGGCGCATGATTTTCCGGGACGCGGCCTTCTGCTCTGGCTGCTGCCGCTGCCGCTCGCGATCCCGACCTACATCGCCGCCTATGTCTATGTCGACCTGTTCGAGCCGCTCGGTCTCGTCCATCGCACGCTCTCGCTGTGGCTTGCGCCGCGCGACGCACTGGCGCTGCTGCCGAACCTGCGGTCGCTGCCCGGCGCGATCCTGATCATCGGCATCGTGCTTTATCCCTATGTCTACCTGTCGGCGCGCGCGACGTTTCAGTTGCAAAGCGCGGAATTCGCGGAAGCCGCGCGCACCCTCGGCGCGAACCGCTGGAGCATCTTCCGCCGCATCTCGCTGCCGATGGCGCGGCCCGCACTCGCGGTGGGCCTCGCGCTGGTGGCTCTGGAAACGCTGAACGACATCGGCGCCAGTGAATATCTCGGCGTGCGCACCCTCACGGTGTCGATCTTCACCACCTGGCTCAATCGCGGCAGCCTCGCAGGCGCCGCGCAACTCTCCTGTCTCGTGCTCGCCATCGTCGGCGGACTGATCGCGCTGGAGCGCTATGGCCGCCGCAATGCCGTCACCGAATTCTCGTCCGAAAGTCCGCGGCTCACGCCACGCACACCCTTCACCGGAATCAGGGGCTGGCTGGCCTTTGCCGGGTGTGCTGTGCCTGTGTTGCTCGGCTTCATCGTGCCGCTGCTGTTCCTGATTCAGCAGAGCGTCCATCGCGCGTCCATCACGATGGATGCGGCGGTCTGGCGCGATGCGTTCAATTCGGTGATGTTCGCCGCGCTGGCCACACTGGCGGCGCTGATTCTCGGGCTCGCGACGATCCTCGCCACGCGCTGGCGTCCCGGTTCATGGCGCGCTGTGGCGTCCAACATCGCGCAGACCGGCTACGCGCTGCCGGGCCTCGTGCTGGCGCTCGGCCTGCTGACGCCGGTGCTTGCCATCGATAACGCGCTGAACACAGTCGCGGCATGGCTCGGCTGGGCGCTGCCCGGCCTTGTGCTGATGGGATCGGGCGCGGCTGTGGTCACCGCCTATGTGATCCGCTTTCTCGCGGTGCCCACCGGATTTTTGCGCGCGGGCTTCGAGCGCATTCCGTTCGACTATGACGACAGCGCACGCAGCGCGGGCGCCGGACAGATCACCGCGATGCGGCGGATTCACCTGCCGCTGCTGCGTCCGGCGCTGCTCGGCGCGGCGATTGTGGTATTCGTCGACTGCCTGAAGGAATTGCCGGCAACGCTGCTGCTTCGCCCGTTGAATGTCGAGACGCTGGCGACCTCGATCTATCAATATGCCAGCCGCGGCAGCTTCGAGGACGGATCGCTCGCCGCGCTCCTGATCGTGGCCGCGAGCATCGGGCCGGTGGCATGGCTGACGCGGTTCTCCGACATGCCGAAGGGGCCGGTCTAGGCGCTCTGCTCCCTGATTTCGGCACGATCCTCTTTTCGGGAGATCGAGAAAATATCCCACACCGCGATGAACATGGCGGCGATCACCGGACCGATGACAAAGCCGTTCAGCCCGAAAGCCTCGATGCCGCCCAGCGTCGAGATCAGCACCACATAATCCGGCAGCTTGGTGTCCTTGCCCACCAGCATCGGGCGCAGCACGTTGTCGACAAGGCCGATCACCAGAAAGCCGTAAGCGATCAGGATCCCGCCATGGATGAACGAGCCCGTGGCCATCAGGTACAGCGCGACCGGCATCCACACCAGCCCGGCGCCGACCGCCGGCAACAGTGACAGGAAGGCCATCAGCACCGCCCACAGCAGGGGCGCGTTGATGCCCAGAATCCAGAAGATCACGCCGCCCAATGCGCCCTGCGCCATCGCAACCAGAATGCTGCCCTTCACAGTGGCGCGGATGACGACGGTGAATTTCTCCAGCAGCGCGTCGCGCAGTTCCGCGCGCAGCGGAATGGCGTTCTTGATCTGCTGCGACAGTGCGCTTCCGTCCCGGAACAGGAAGAACAGCAGATAAAGCATGATGGCGGCGTTGACGATAAATTCGAACGTGCTCTGGCCGATGTTCAGGGCCTGCGTCGCGATCTGCTGGCTGCCCTTGAGCAACGCGGCGGAGAGCTTCGCCTGCATGCCGCCGAGGCTGGCGACGCCGAAGCTGTCGAGCAGGCTGGTCACCCATTGCGGCAGGGCGTTAAGAATCTGCTGGAACAGTTTGACGAAATCGAGTTCGCCGGACTGCACCTTTGCGAACACCGCCGCCGCCTGCTGGGTCAGCGACGCGGCAATCAGCGTCAGCGGCAGGATCACGATCATCACCACGAGCACGACCATCGTCAGCGACGCGAGCGTGGGCCGCTGCGGAATTCGCCGCAGCAGGCGCCGGTACAGCGGTGCGAACATGATGGCGATCACCACACCCCACAGGATCGCACCGTAGAACGAGGTGAGTATCCAGCCGAAGGCCAGCGAGACCACGACGATGAGGATCAGAAAGGCCCTGTCTTCGATGCTACCGCGCATGCGATTGTCCTTTGCAGTTAAGCGCGCCGCCGAAAAAACGCCGTAACGACGTCGCAGCATCGAAAGGGCTTCGGATATACCGTCAGGCCTAGCATATTTTATTCTTAACTTGCTGTGCTTGGACCTGCCGCAACCGTATAATGCGTGAGATGATGGAACTTCTGAGATATCGAATCGCCGTGAAGTGCGCCTTTGCTCTCGCCGTTGTAATGTCTATGGCCGCGTCTGCCGCACAGGCTCAGGTCGCACCCATCCGGTACTGGATCCCGGGCGGGCCTTTCGGGCTCGGCGGCGATACAACGACTTATTGGGACAACGCTCCGGACGAGGACGGTTTCCGCAAGGGCTTCTCGTTCAGCAGCTATAGCATACCGGCGAATTCATTTAACGTCCCGTTCAGCGCCGGCGCATTCACTGTCGGGAGCGGATTGTCGTCCGATGGCGCGCAATACGGCTACAGTTTCAAGGGCATTGGCGACACGCCGGTGACACTCTTCGGAGGCGTCAGTTCGCTGCGAACGACACCGGACGTCTTTACATCGATTGTCACGCCCGGCCTGCAGCCGAGCGGCACGCTTGCCACCAGCGTCAACGCCGGGATCGAATTCAAGCCGACCTCCAACGTTACTCTGTCGCTGTCAGGCAGTTTCGTTCAGTCGAACCCGACCCTCGATACCGACTTGCGCGCGCAATCGCCTTTCGCGCACAATCCCGGCATCTTCGGCCAACGATAACGTCAGCTCGCTCAGGCGTTCTTCAGGGCGACGCGGAAGGTGGCCTCGGTCTTGGCCTTCACCTCGTCGAGGGTGACGCCGTCGGCGAGTTCGATCAGCGCCATTCCGTCATTGCCGTGCTTGTCGATGGTGAACACGGCGAGATCGGTGACGACCATGTCGACCACGCGCTCTCCGGTCAGCGGCAGATTGCAGCGATGCAGCAGCTTCGCGCCGTCCTTGGCAGAGTGTTCCATGACGACGACGACACGCTTGACGCCGGCGACGAGATCCATCGCGCCGCCCATGCCCTTCACCATCTTGCCGGGAATCATCCAGTTGGCGAGATCGCCGTTCTCGGCCACCTGCATGGCGCCAAGGATCGACAGGTCGATATGCCCGCCACGCACCATCGCGAAGGAATCCGCGCTGGAGAAGTAGCTGGTGTCCGGCAGTTCGGTCACGGTCTGCTTGCCCGCGTTGATGAGGTCGGGATCTTCCTCGCCTTCATACGGGAACGGGCCCATGCCAAGCATGCCGTTCTCGCTCTGCAGCGAGACGTCGACGCCGTCGGGAATGTAGTTGGAGACCAGCGTCGGAATGCCGATGCCGAGATTGACGTAATAGCCGTCGCGCAATTCCTTCGCGGCGCGGGCAGCCATCTGTTCACGGGTCCAGGCCATGATGTTCTCCTATGACTGTCGGTTACGCGCGCTTGCGCAAGGTGCGCTGCTCGATCCGCTTCAGCGCCGGATCGACGGCGATGATGCGCTTTACGAAAATGCCCGGCGTGTGGATGTGATCGGGATCGATCTCTCCGGCCGGCACGAGATGTTCGACCTCGGCGATGGTGACCTTCGCCGCCGTCGCCATCATCGGGTTAAAGTTGCGCGCGGTCTTGCGGTACACGAGGTTGCCGGCGGTATCGCCCTTCCAGGCGTGAACGATGGCGAGATCGGCAACAAGCCCCGTCTCCAGGATGTACTTCTCGCCGTTGAATTCCTTCACTTCCTTGCCCTCGGCAATCAGAGTGCCGACGCCGGTCTTGGTGTAGAAGCCGGGAATGCCGGCGCCGCCAGCGCGAATGCGCTCGGCCAGAGTGCCCTGCGGATTGAATTCGAGCTCGAGCTCGCCTGCGAGATACTGCTGCGCGAACAGCTTGTTTTCGCCGACATAGGACGAGATCATCTTCTTGATCTGGCGGGTTTCCAGCAGGCGGCTGAGGCCGATGCCATCCACGCCCGCATTGTTGGACACCACCGTCAGGTTCTTGACGCCGCTGTCGCGCAGCGCATCGGACAGGGTTTCCGCGATACCGCAGAGGCCGAAACCGCCGGACATGACCATCATGCCGTCTTTGACAACACCTTCGAGCGCGGACTTCGCGTCGGGATAAACCTTGTTCATGAGGATGCAACCTGATGGAGGAAAATGGCGGCGGGCCGCGTGGTCGGTGGATTATTAGGCGAAACCTTCAAGGGCCGTCAATCGCGCCGCGGGAACGGCTCGCGAGGGCTCGTCCGCGCTCCTTTTAAGTATCGCGATGTCTGCAAATACCTCTGGTTTTCCGGTGGGTTCACTGGTTTTCGAGGCTCCGGCGGCCTTGAAAGCGTCAAGAAAAGCCATCAAGTTGCAGCATGCGCCGCACCGGGACGTTTGGCCCGTGCTTTCAGACCGCAAACCTGCCGGATGAACTCATTGACGATGGCCCAAGGGATAAAGCGCCTCGGGATGCCGATTGCGGCATGCCTCGCTGCCGCGCTGCTCGGCCTGATCGCCATTTCCTGGATGATCGACCCGAACGCGGTGCGCCTTTCGGTCGAGAAGCAGATTCGCGCCGCCACCGGCCTCGACCTGATGGTCAACGGCGATGTGCGGGTGTCGATCTTTCCCGGCAGCGCCATCACGCTGCATCAGGTCGGGCTGAAGGGCGCGGCCTCGCGCGGCAGCGGCATTGCCGACGAGCCTTTGACCGTCGGGGAGCTGACCGCGAACCTGCGGCTGATCCCGCTGCTGATGCGGCGCTATGAAATCGCCGACGTCAGCCTGCTGAATCCGCGGATCAACGTAAAGCGCGGTGCCGACGGTCGCAGCAACTGGTCGGCGATCATCGAGACGCTGGCGCGCACCATCAAGCCGGGCGTCGACAGTCCGGTGTCGTTCTCCGAAATCCGCATCAAGGACGGCACCCTCACCTATCAGAACAAGGCGCGCGGCATTGCCGAGACCGTGAGCGGCATTGACCTCTCGCTGGCCTGGCCGTCGATCTCGCGCGCGTTCGCCGCCACCGGCCAGTTCAACTGGCGCGGCGAGGCGGTCGACGGCAGCCTCAACATCGCCGACTTCATCGCCGCGCTGTCCGGCGAGCGGTCCGGCATCAAGGTCCGCATCACCAGCACGCCGCTGAAGTTCGCGTTCGACGGCGCCATCGCCAACCGCACCAGCCTCCTGATGGAAGGCACGCTCAGTGCCGACAGCCCGTCGCTGCGCAACGCCGCGCGCTGGGCGGGACAGGCCCCTCCCGGCAACAACGGGCTGGGCCGCTTCGCGCTGAAGGCCCGCACCAATGTAGTCGGCGAATCCATCGCGCTGACCAACGTCAACCTCGAACTCGACGGCAACACCGCCGAAGGCGTCATCACCTACAGCAACAGCGACCGCCAGACGATGCAGGCCACGCTTGCCGCCGATGCGCTCGACTTCACGCCTTATATCGACACGTTGCGACTTGTCGCCGGCAGTTCGCGGGAATGGAACAGACAACTGTTCGACCTGCGCGGGCTTTCCGCCACCGATCTCGACATGCGCCTGTCTGCGGCGAAGGTGACCATCGGCACGTCAAAGCTCGGCCGCACCGCGATCGGCGCGAACCTGCGCAATGGCACGCTGGCCCTGAGCATCGGCGAAGCGCAGATTTATGGCGGCATCCTGAAGGGATCGCTCGGCATCACGCGCGCCGATGCGGATGCAGACGTCAAGGCGCAATTCCAGTTCACCGATGTCGATCTGGCGAGTTGCGCCAGCGATCTGTTCGGGATCAGCCGGTTGAGCGGGCGCGGCAACCTGAACTTCGCGCTGGAAGCGAAAGGCGCAAGCCCCTTTACCCTCGCCCAATCGCTCGACGGCACAGCAACACTGACCGGCCATGACGGCGCGATCGGCGGCCTCAACATCGAACAGCTTCTCAAGCGGCTGGAGCGCCGCCCGTTGTCGGGTGCGGGTAATTTCCGCAGCGGCTCCACGGCATTCGACTCGCTGAATGTGGCGATCCGTTTCAATGACGGCGTCGCGACGGCGGAGGATGCGCGGATCGAAGGCCCGACCACACGCGTGCTGCTCACCGGCACGGCATCGGTGCCGTCGCGTGAATACGACCTGAAGGGCGTCGCCAGCCTGATCGCGGCCACCGATGCGCCGCCGGCATTCCAGTTGCCGTTCGTGGTGCAGGGCCCGTGGGACGATCCGCTGGTGTTTCCGGATTCGGATTCGCTGATCCGCCGCTCGCCGGCTTCCGCGCCGCTGCTGGATGCGATCAAGGACCGCAAGACCCGCGACGCCGTCAAGTCGGTGATCGAACGCTTTACCGGCGGCAAAAAACCGGCGGAACCGCCCGCCGCGCAGCCGCAGGCCGCCGCGCCATCGGCCAATCCTTCGCCTGTCGTTCTGCCGACGCCGGTGCTGCCGGCGCCGATCCCGCCGGCTGAGACACGGCCGTCCCCCTCTCCGTCTGCCGAGGCACCTCAACCTCCGCCCGCTGCGACATCGACAGACGCCGCCACTCCAGCTTCTCCACCTGCCGCGACCGAGAGCCGTCAGGAAAAGGCAGACTAAAGCGGCGCGGCGCTTTCGCCCTGATCGCGCGACAGTTTCGACGCCAGCGAGGCTGCAATAATCACCAGCGCCACCGCAGCCACCACCAGCGTGCAGATCGCGTTGATCTCCGGCTTCACCCCGAGCCGCACCTCCGAATAAATCCGGATCGGCAACGTCGCCGAGCCCGGCCCGGTGGTGAAACTCGCGATCACAAGATCGTCCAGCGACAGCGTAAAGGCGAGCATCCAGCCCGCCGCAATCGACGGCAGCATCAGCGGCAGCGTGACCGCGATGAACGCGCGCACCGGCGCGCATCCGAGATCCATTGCAGCTTCCTCGAGGCTGCGGTCGAGTGCGCCGAGCCGCGACTGCACAACCACCGTCACAAAGCACATGGTCAGCGTCGTGTGCGCGATGGTGACGGTCCAGAAGCCGCGTCCTGCGTCGATGGCGACGAACAGCAGCAGCAGCGACAGGCCGGTAATGACTTCGGGCATCACCAGCGGCGCATAAAGCATGCCGGAAAACAGCGTGCGGCCCCGGAATCGCTCGCCACGCGACAGCGCCAGCGCCGCCAGCGTGCCAAGCAGGGTGGCCGCCGTGGCCGAACAGAACGCCACCCGCAGGCTCATCCACGTCGCCGACAGCATCGCCTCGTCGTTGAAGAACTCGGTGTACCAGCGCAGCGACCAGCCGCCCCACACCGTGACCAGACGTGAGGCGTTGAACGAATAGATCACGAGAATCGCAATCGGCAGATACAGGAACGCCAGTCCCAGCGCGACCGACGCCATGTTGAAGGCCGAAAAACGTGCGACGTTGCGCGCGGCCATCACCGCGCCTCCAGATGACGGCGCTGCAGCTTTTCATAGACCAGCAGCGGGATCAGCAGCACGGCGAGCAGCACGATGGCGATGGCGGACGCCACCGGCCAGTCCTTGTTGGTGAAGAACTCGAGCCACAGCGTCTGGCCGATCATCATGCGGTCCGATCCTGCCAGGAGATCGGGAATGACGAATTCGCCGACGATCGGAATGAAGCACAGCAGCAAACCCGCCCCGACACCCGGCAGCGACAGCGGGAACGTCACCAGCCAGAACGCTTTCAGCCGTGACGCACCAAGATCGGACGCGGCTTCCAGCAAGGCTTCGTCCATCTTCGACAACGTGGCGTAGAGCGGCAGGATCATGAACGGGAAGTACGAATAGACGATGCCGAGATACATCGCAGAATCGGTCGAGAGCCACGCCATCGGCTTGCCGATGATGCCGAGCGCCAGCAGCACCTTGTTGAGCAGGCCGTCGTGCTGCAAAACATTGATCCAGGCATAGATGCGGATCAGGAACGAGGTCCAGAACGGCACGATCACCAGCATCATCGCGACCGGCTGCCAGCGCTGCGGCAGCCGCGCCATGCCATAGGCCACCGGATAGCCGATCACCAGCAGGATCGCGGTGGAGGTCAACGCCACCACAAGGCTGCGGACATAGGACAGAACGTAGAGATCGTCCGACATCAACAGCCTGAAATTGTCCGGCGACAGCGCACTGAGTGCCGCCGTAAATTTGTCCCAGCCTGCGGCGAGATCGAACACCGGCACATAGGGCGGCTGGGCGATGGCGGTCTGCGACAGCGCGATCTTCAACACAAAGCCGAACGGCACGAGGAAGAACAGCACCATCCAGAGGTAAGGCGCGAGCGCGGCCAGCCGCGCCGGACGGGTGAAGATGCGCCGCCCGCTCATCGGTCGAGCACCACGACATCTTCGGGCGCAAACGACACGTTGAGGCGCTGCCCGACGGAAAATTCATCGGCGGCAATGCGCGTGGCATTGGCGAGCGCGATCCTGATGACCGCACCGGCGTCCAGCTTCACACCATAAATTGACGCGCTGCCGAGGAAGCCTAAGGAAATCAATTCACCCGTGAACGTGTTCACTGCATCCGGAGCAACAGGCGCGGCTCGTGACAGGCGAATTTTTTCGGGACGGATCGCAGCGCAGACATTGGCAGTGTCAGACGCAGGCGCGTGCGATGCCACGATTGTTCCGGCGCTAGGCGTTGCGATGGCAAAATGCCCCGCCTGACGCGCGGCCACCTTTCCCTCGATCAGGTTGATGTCACCGACAAAGCCCGCGATCCAGCGCGAATTCGGCGCTTCATAAAGCTGGCGCGGCGGCGCGACCTGCACCAGACGCCCCTTGTCCATCACGCCGATCCGGTCCGCGACCGTCATCGCCTCCTCCTGATCGTGGGTGACGATGATGAAGGTCATCCCAAGGCGGCGCTGCACCTCCAGAAGTTCGGCCTGCGTGCTCTCGCGCAGCTTCTTGTCGAGCGCTGCGAGCGGCTCGTCCAGCAGCAGCATACGCGGACGGCGCGCCAGCGAACGCGCCAGCGCCACGCGCTGACGCTGACCGCCGGAGAGCTGATCCGGGCGGCGCTTTTCCATTCCTTCAAGACGCACCAGCGCCACCATCTCGGCGACGCGCGCGGCAATCTCGTCCTTCGGCATCCCGGCGCGCTTGAGACCGAACGCGATATTGCCTTCCACGGTCAGGTGCGGAAACAGCGCATAGTTCTGGAACATCATGTTGATGGGCCGCTGATGCGGCAACACCTGTGCGATGTCATGACCGTCGAGCGTGATCGCGCCCCGATCCGGCGTCTCGAATCCGGCCAGCATGCGCAGCAGCGTGGTCTTGCCGCAGCCACTCGGCCCCAGCAGCGCGAAAAACTCGCCGGGCGCGATATCGAGCGACAGGTCGTCGACTGCCGTGAAGCCGCCGAAGCGTTTCACCACCGACTCAATCCGCAACAGCGGTTTGTCCGCAGCAAGGCCCATCATGCCGCCGCCATGAAGGCCGCGAGGGCATCGCGATCCTGACCTGACATGGTCAGGCCGAGCTTGGATCGCCGCCACAGGATATCGTCGGCGAAACGGGCAAATTCATCTTTCATCAGATAACGGACCTCTGCGCCGGTGAGGTCATCGCCGAAGCGCGGGCCAAGATCATCCATGCTTTTTGCCGCACCCAGGATTTGGTCGATCCGCGTGCCATAGGCCGCGACCAGCCTGCGCGCATGATGCTCGCCGAGAAACGTCCAGCGCTGGCGCGCGTCATCGACCTGATCGTCGAATGATTCCTGCGCGAAATCGCCGCCGGGCAAGGGCGCCGCCTCCGTCCACGCCGGCAAGGGCGTAAAGAAGCGGGAGAGTTTCGCCAGCGCCTGCACGGCAAGCCGCCGTGCGCCGGCGGTCGCGCCGCCGCCCACCGTGAGCAGCGGAGCTTCGCCGCGCCTGCGGTTCATCTTGACGAAACCCTCGCCGGACTCATTTGCAACGCAGCCCGCTGCCGCATGCACCACGTCCGCCGGGATCACCAGTTCGCGGAAATAGCGGCTGACCGCCGTGCAGAGATAGGCGAGATCGTCCACGCCGGGCGACACCGTTGCCGGGTCACCATCGAACACCCGCTCGGACAGGCCGATCAGCGTGAAATCGCGATGAAAGGGGATGGCGTAGATCATCCGGCGGTCGTCATTCTGGAGCACGTAGACATTGTCGTGATCGAACAGCCGCCTCACGACGATCTGGCTGATTTTGGCGAAGCTCGCTTGAACCGCAGGCAAATGCAAGACGCTTTCCGCGACCCGCCGCGTCCAGGCTCCGCTCGCATCGACCAGCGTCCGCGCCGTCACGTGCTCGCGGCGTCCGCGATTGAGGATGGTCAGTTTCCATGTGTCCGAGCGCTCCGCCCAGACACAGCGTGCGCCTGTATGTATCGCCGCCCCGCGCGCCGCGGCGTCGACCGCGTTGAGCACCACGAGCCGCGTCTCGTCGGCGATGCAATCCGACCAGCCCAGCGCCAGCCCGAGCGAGCGCTTCAGCGGATGCCCGGCCTCATCAATGGTCAGATCGAGAATCTCCGGACGCGGCAATCCGCTTTGCCCGGCGAGCCGGTCATAGAAGAAAAGCCCCGCCCGCAGCACGGCAGGGGGCCGGCCCTCGGCGTGGATTGGCATGACATAGCGGATCGGGCGGACAAGATGCGGCGCGGCGCGCAGCGCAATGTCCCGCTCCCTCAGCGCGGCCCGCACATGCCGCGCCTGCCCGCGCTCCAGCGCGATGAAATCACCATGGATCAGGTGAGACCCCGCCATGGCCGCGCCGCTGCCGAGGTCGTTCTGCTCGAACAGCGCCACCCGCAGACCGCGGCCGGCGGCATCGCGCGCGATGCAAGCGCCGTTGAGACCGCCTCCGATGATCGCGATATCGACATCAGCCATGCGGCTGATGATCTCCGATGGTCACCACCGGGAGTCAAGCCCAACAGATTTTGTCATTTAGGCGGGATGTCAGCCGGCTTTGCGCGACGACGCGAGGAGAGCAGGCTTGGCGCGGCCGACCCATTCCGAATACGCTTCGATCGGCGCGGGCTTGCCGAGGAAGTATCCCTGCACCTGATCGCAGGCCTCGTCGGCAAGGAACGATAACTGCTCCTGCGTTTCCACGCCTTCGGCGACGATGGAAATGTTCAGGCCATGGCCGAGGCCGATCATCGCGCGGATGATGGCGGCCGATTGCGGATTGCGTCCGAGGTTCATCACAAAGGCGCGGTCGATCTTGATCTTGTCGAACGGGAACGCCTGCAGGTAGGTGAGCGAGGAATAGCCGCTGCCGAAGTCGTCCATCGCGATGCGCACGCCCAGCGCCTTCAGCCGCCGCAGCAGTGACAGGCCGCGCTCGAAATCGTCGATCAGCACGCCTTCGGTGATTTCAAGTTCCAGCCGCCCGGGCGCGAGACCGGTCTCAAGCAGGATCGAATGAACCAGCCCGACAAGATCGCCGTGCAGGAACTGGGCTGGAGACAGGTTGACCGCGATCTGCAGATCCTTCGGCCATGAGGCCGCCTCGTGGCAGGCCTTGCGCAGGATCCACTCGCCCATCTCGACAATCAGGCCGCTTTCTTCTGCCAGCGGGATAAAATCTCCCGGCGGCACGAAGCCGCGCACCGGATGGGTCCAGCGCGCCAGCGCCTCGAAACCGAGAACATGATCGGTTTTCATCTTGTGGCGCGCGCGCGCCTGCGGCTGGTAGTGCAGCGAGAGTTCGCCGTTGCGGATCGCGGTCGACAGGTCCTGATGCAGCGCGCGGCGGTCGCGCAACTGCTGGTCCAGTTCCATGTCGAAGAAATTGATCGAGCCGCGCGCCGTCGTCTTGGCGCGGAACAGCGCTGCGTCGGCATTGGTGAGCAAGGTCTCCGCGTCGCGGCCATTGCGGGGATAGACCGAAATACCGATGGTGAGGCCGATACGGACCGAACGTCCGTCGAACACGAACTCGGTGCGCATGACCTGCATCAGCCGCGCCGCCAGCGCCCGCGCCGAATCCGGCTGCATGCCGTCGATGATCAGGCCGAATTCATCGCCCGAGAGCCGCGCGACAACGCCGCCCGCGATCACGGATTCGAGGCGGCGCGAGAATTCGATCAGCAACTGGTCGCCGACCTCATGGCCGAACACGTCGTTGATTTCCTTCAGGCGGTCGAGATCGAGCGACAGCACCGCGAATTCCTCGCCGGTGTCCTCACAGGCGTCGATCATCTGCTCCAGCGCCTGCAGGAACGCGGCGCGGTTGGGCAGTTCGGTCAGCGCATCGTGATAGGCCATATGCGCCATGCGCGATTCCGTCTCGCGCCGGTCCGTGATGTCTTCGTTGGTCTTGATCAGGTATTGCGGCTGGCCCGCATCGTCCAGCACGGTCACGCGCCGGGTCAGGAACAGGCGCAAACCGTTCGCAGTCTGAATCGGATGCTCCTCGGTGACGATGCCCTGCTTGCGGACAGCATCATCGTCGCGCTTGCGGATAAACATCGCATCCGCCGGATTGTAGATGTCCTCGATGGTGCGCCCGATGACATCTTCACGCGGCCGGTTCAGCGTCGCCGCCGCGCCGCGATTGGCAAGAACATACTGCCCGTCGCTCAACCGCTTCACCACCACCGAAACCGGGATGTTATCGACAACGGTTTCAAGGAATTTCTTGGCGCTCTGGATTTCGCGCGACAGCGACCGGCGTTCGGTGACATCCTCGAACAGTGAAACCAGAAACTCCGGCCTGCCCTTTTCGTCGCGGGCGATCATCCGGTTGCACGCCACGAGGCGCTTTTCGCCATGAAGCTCGATCAGCAATTCGGTCCGTGTCTGGCTGGTCGGCGACACGATGGCATCGTGATCGGCCTGCGAGACAGCCTTTGCCACCTCGGGAATGTAGACCTTCTCGGCAGTGTGACCGATGATCTTGTTACGGCTAATTCCGGAGAACTGCTCGAACGCCCGGTTGGCCAGGATGTAACGGCCGTCCTCGATGTTCTTCACGGCGACGCAGACCGGAATGTTGTCGATCACCGATTCGAGGAAATGAGTGGTGGTGGCGAGTTTCTTCTGCATCCTGCGCCGATCGGTGCAGTCCTCATGCGTCGAGATGATGCCGCCATTGGCGAGCTCGCGGTGCTTGATCAGGATGGAGCGCCCGTCCGCCAGTTCGCAGATGTACCCTTCCGCGCTCTTCACGTTCCGGTAGTATTCTTCAATGTCTCCGCACAGCATGCCCCGCGACGCACGCAGTTCGCTCAGTTCGCGGCCCGTGATCCCGTCCGGGATATCGCCACGCTTGAAGCCGTAGAGCTGCAAGTAGTGGTCATTGCAAAAAACCACGCGCTTGCGCGCATCGACCATGACGATGCCGGTCGTCAGACTGTTGAGAGCACTGGAAACAAAGGCGCCGCGGCGGATATTGGCATGGCGAGCGCGGCGCAGTGCCGCCGAAACCCACAGGATAATGGCCGCCAGAAACGCGACAATGACAATTCCGCCGATCACCAGTTGCCAGACGAGCGCCGTGTAGGGCGCATCCATGGCCACCGCCGAGAAGGTGCCGTCGGGATTGGCGACGATCTGCGCAGCCGCAGGATCGGAGACCAAAATCGAGACGCACAGACACGCAGCCAACCATGCCGGGCTCGCTGTGGTAGCTCGTGCTTGCTTCTGCCAGCCGCTCATTACCATTCCACGGAATTCTTCGTCCGCAATCTCTGGCTGTACCTCTTTGGATCGGGTAAACGCTTAGGCCGACGTGCGATCAATGTGGCTTAAATGCGGGCAATTGGCGTTCTATGCTTAATGGCGCCCTAACGCCGATTGCACCGCAGCGCGGCGAACTGGACAGAAAATGAGCAACGAAGAAACGTTTCCAGCCCTTTGGATCGCCGATGGACAAGGTTGAGTGCGTTGTGATCGGCGCCGGTGTGGTCGGCCTTGCCGCCGCACGACGGCTGGCGCAGGCCGGGATCGAAGTGATCGTGGCCGAGGCGGCCGGCGATATCGGGACCGGAACATCCTCGCGCAACAGCGAGGTGATCCATGCCGGCATTTACTATCCGGCCGGAAGCCTGATGGCGCGGTTGTGCGTCGCCGGCAAGCAAGCCCTGTATTCTTACTGCGATGAGCGCGGCATTCCGTATCGTCGCTGCGGCAAGCTGATCGTCGCCACCGCGGACAACGAACGCGACAAGCTCGCGTCGATCAAGGCGCATGCCCAAGCCAACGGCGTCGGCGACATGCAGGTGCTGACCGGCGCGGAAGCCCGTGCGCGCGAACCCGCGCTGAATTGCGTCGGCGCGTTGCTGTCGCCATCCACCGGCATTGTCGACAGCCATGCCTACATGCTGGCGCTGCGCGGCGAGATCGAGGATGCCGGCGGCGCGCTCGCCTTTCACGCGCCGCTTGTGCGCGCGAAAGCGGTGTCCGATGGCTTCGAGGTGGAGATCGGCGGCGAGGCGCCGATGGCGCTGCATTGCCGGATGCTGGTCAACTCAGCCGGATTGAGCGCGCCCGCTGTCGCCCGAGCCATCGGCGGCATGCCGACGGACCGCATTCCGGCGAGCTACTATGCCAAGGGCAATTATTTCAGTTGCAGCACCCGCGCGCCGTTCTCGCACCTGATCTACCCGGTGCCGGAGCCCGGCGGCCTCGGCGTCCATCTGACAATCGACCTCGGCGGTCAGGCGAAATTCGGCCCCGATGTCGAATGGGTGGACAGTCCCGACGTTGCGAGCCTTGATTACGCGGTGGACCCGGCGCGCGCCGAACGGTTTTACCCGGCGATCCGGCGCTACTGGCCCGCCCTGCCGGACGGTGCGCTGACGCCGAGCTATTCCGGGGTTCGGCCCAAGATCGTGCCGCCCGCCATCGCCCGGCAGGATTTCGTGATCCAAGGCCCCCAAGACCATGGCCTCGCAGGATTGATCAACCTGTTCGGAATCGAATCGCCCGGCCTGACGTCATCTCTCGCCATCGCGGATGAAGTGGCGCGGATTGCCGGTGTGGCGGCCTAGTCCGTCCCTGCGAAACCCGACGGAGAATCCAGCGCATCAGCGACCCCGCAACGGCAACTGCTGCCGTTACGAGCCATCGCATTGAACTGCCGGAAGGATTCCGTCGAGGATGGGATCAGTGGACCGTCGTGCTCTTGATGCGCTCGATCTGGTCCTTGAGCACCAGCTTGCGGCGCTTGAGTTCGATAATCTGGAGATCGTCGGTGGAAAGGTGCTGCAGAGCGTCGTGCAATTCGTTTTCCAGAACTTCGTGTTTGCGTTCCAGTTCAACGAGATGCGCTTGAATTGCCATTAGAAGCCTCCTCTACAAGTGGACCTCAGATCGGACAAAGCACGATTTCAAGCGAAGCGGCGTCCGGTTCGCGTGAAGAAAACGCGCTCCTTACTTTCAGCAGGAACGAATTCCGCCGCAAAACCGGGATCCACTTTTGCGCCATTCGTTCCGGACGATGAAGTCTACATGACAGGGGCCGTCTGTCGACAGCAGAGTCAAAACAACCGTTCAAAAATTTTCACGGATAAAGGAAACGAATTGTGAGGGAACCCGCCGCAAGATACCCTTGCCGGTGTTGAAGATTTGATCGTTGCACTGGTGCCTGCGACACAGCGGCGCCGGGGATCGTTCACCCCGGGGCGGCTGGAGTTGGTAACAATTTTCTGCAATGAGGATCATGCAGATGCGCGCGGAAAGACTTAGCTGAAAGATCGGGCGGTTTCAGTCAGCAATGGCTATGATAGACCAGGACAACAACGAATACGCGCTTGAACTGGCGCAATTGCAGCAGGAACATCGCGATCTCGATGCCGCGATCGAGGCGCTGCATGAATCGCCCGCACCGGACCTGCTCCGCCTGCAACGGATGAAGAAGCGCAAGCTGCAATTGCGCGACCGCATTTCGTTTATTGAAGATCAGATCACGCCCGACATCATCGCCTGAGCGCGCGATGTCACGGCAGCGACCACGCACGGCCCCGCCGTGCGTCCTTGCGCGCATACATCGCGCGGTCGGCGGCGTCCATCACTGACGCCGCATCGTCACCGGACCCGATCAGCGCGATGCCCGCGGACGCGCCCGCCACCACCGAATGGCCCTTGAACATGAATGTCAGCCGGTCGATGGCGTCTTCGAGCGCCGCCGCCTTCGCCGATGCGTCAGCCTCGCTCAAATTCCACAGCAGCACGCCGAACTCGTCGCCGCCGAGCCGCCCCACTACGTCCGAGGAGCGAACGTGGCGCATCAGGACGGCGACCACGCCCTTGAGCACGATGTCGCCGGCGGCGTGACCGAAGGTGTCGTTGATCGGCTTGAGGCGATCGACATCCAGCACGATCAGCGCTGCGGTCGCGCCGTAGCGGCGCAGATACGCAATCGCGCGCTCCAGCTCCCGCTCGAAGCCGCGGCGGTTGTAGATATTGAGCAGGAAGTCGGTATCGGCCCACGCCTGCAACTCGTCGATCCGGGCCTGCGCCGCCGCAAGCTCGGCCTTGAGCGCCACGACCTGCCGCTTCGCCCTCGCCAGCGGCGCGGCCACCGGCTTGCGGCCGGCTTTGGGCGGATGCGTTTTGGCCGGCTTCTTGGCGGTGGTTTTTTTGGCGGCAGGCTTGGCCGCAGCTTTCCGGCCTTGCTTGCCGCCCCGGGCGGAACGGGACGGCTTCATCGCTGTTGAGCCCCGGCGAGCCACTTTGCCGCGCGCTTTCTTCACTTTTCTGCCCTTAATCCGCTTGACCGGCATGGCCATTGACCATGAAAGGATAACGGATTCGCGCCAGTGTCCTAAATCCGAAGTTCGCTCCTGCATCAGCTTGCCACGCGGGGGCGCAACCCTATAATCCGGCCTCTTTTTCCGTCCTTTTTGAAGATTCCGAATGACCGCCCCTGTTGCCATTATCATGGGAAGCCAGTCCGACTGGGAGACCATGCGCCATGCCGCCGAGACCCTGACCGCGCTCGGCATCCCGCACGAGGCCCGGATCGTGTCCGCCCACCGCACACCCGAACGGCTCTATGCCTTCGCCAAGGGCGCCAAGGCGGCCGGCTTCAAGGTGGTGATCGCGGGTGCTGGCGGCGCGGCCCATCTGCCCGGCATGGCGGCCTCGCTCACGGAACTTCCGGTGTTCGGAGTTCCGGTGGAATCCAAGGCGCTGTCGGGCGTCGATTCCCTTTATTCCATTGTGCAAATGCCCGCCGGGATTCCGGTCGGCACCTTGGCGATCGGAAAGGCCGGCGCTATCAATGCCGCGCTGCTCGCGGCCAGCGTGCTGGCGCTGAACGATGCCGGTCTTGCGACCCGGCTTGCGGCATGGCGCAAGCAACAGACCGACGCCGTGCGCGAGCGCCCAGAGGAAGAGAATAAGTGACATCTGCAAATCGTGTGACGCTGAAACCCGGCGACACCATCGGCATCCTTGGCGGCGGACAGTTGGGCAGGATGCTCGCGCTTGCGGCTGCGCGCCTCGGCCTGAAGACCCAGGTGTTTTCGCCGGATCCGGATTCGCCCGCCTTCGACGTGGTGCAGAACGCGACATGCGCGGAATATGCCGATGTCGAGGCGCTGGAGCTGTTTGCGTCGGACGTGTCGGTCATCAGCTACGAATTCGAGAACATTCCCTCATCCACGGCAATGATCCTCTCGGCACGTCGTCCGGTACTGCCCGACCCGAAGGTGCTGGAGACGACGCAGGACCGGCTCGCGGAGAAGGACTTCGTGACCAAACTCGGCATCGCCACCGCGCGCTATGCCGACGTGTCGTCCGCACAGGGCCTGAAGGTTGCGATTGAAAAGATCGGCCTGCCCGCCGTGCTCAAGACCCGGCGCTTCGGCTACGACGGCAAGGGACAGGCCGTGGTGCGCGAAGGCGACGATCCGGACAAAGTCTGGGCCGACCTCGAAACCCGCTCCGCAATCCTCGAGGCTTTCGTGCCGTTCGAGCGCGAAGTCTCCGTGGTCGCAGCGCGCAGCGCCAGCGGCGAAGTGGTGTGCTACGACGTCACCGAGAACGAGCACCGCGACCACATCCTGAAGTTTTCCCATGCGCCCGCGCGCATTTCCGATGAGCTTGCGGCACAGGCCCGCACCATTGCAGAGAAGATCGCCGCCGCGCTCGACTATGTCGGCGTGTTCGCCGTGGAAATGTTCGTGGTTCCGGGTAAGGATGGCCCGAGCCTGATGGTGAACGAGATCGCGCCGCGCGTGCACAACTCCGGCCACTGGACGCTCGATGGTGCTTCGGTCTCGCAGTTCGAGCAGCACATCCGCGCCATTGCCGGATGGCCGCTGGCGCATCCGGTGCGCCATGGCGACGTTACCATGACCAACCTGATCGGCGACGACATTCTCGATTACGGCAAATGGCTCGGCGTGCCCGGCGCGACGGTGCACATCTATGGCAAGGGCGCGCCGCGCCCGGGCCGCAAGATGGGTCATGTGACCGAAGTGAAGAGGCGCTAGTCACCTCCGTCATTGCGAGGAGCGAAAGCGACGAAGCAATCCAACTTGCTTGAAGGGTGGATTGCTTCGCTTCGCTCGCAATGACGATGGGCGGGTCTATCCGTTACTTTCCGGCGACGATGCCTTCCGGCTCATCACTCAACCAGCGATAGACCACGCCGCCGATGACGCCGCCGATCAGCGGCGCAACCCAGAACAGCCACAGTTGCTGAATGGCCCAGCCGCCGACGAACAGCGCGGGACCGGTGCTGCGCGCCGGATTCACCGAGGTGTTGGTGACGGGAATGCTGACCAGATGGATCAGCACCAGCGCGAGGCCGATGGCGAGCGGCGCGAACCCGGCAGGCGCCTTGCCGTGGGTCGCGCCCATGATGATGAACAGGAATACCGCCGTCATGGTCACTTCCACGACGAACCCGGACATCAGGCTGTACTTGCCGGGCGAGTGATCGCCATAGCCGTTGGACGCGAAGCCGCCCGCGAGATCGAAACCGGCCTTGCCGCTGGCGATGACATAAAGCAGTGCCGCCGCGGCCACCGCGCCGACCACCTGGGCGATGATGTAAGGAACGATCTGGCTCGCCGGGAATCGCCCGCCTGCGGCCAGGCCCACGGTCACCGCCGGATTGAGATGGCAACCGGAGATGTGCCCGATGGCATAGGCCATGGTGACGACGCTCAGGCCGAAGGCGAAGGAGACCCCGAGCAGCCCGATTCCGACCTGCGGAAACGCGGCGGCGATGACCGCGCTGCCGCAGCCGGCGAATGTCAGCCAGAACGTGCCGATGGCCTCGGCGGCATATTTCTTCGCGCTCATGTTGATTCTCCCCTGATCGTGCCGCAGGACTATCCGGCGGCGGGGACCGCAGGAACCCGGTATCCCGGGGCACTTCAGCCCCGCCGAATCGCGGCCCGGCGCCCCGATTCTGCCCGAAAATCGATCCTTTCGGCCGCTGAAAAAGCCGGGTCCACAGGTGGACATTCCCGGTTTGATCTGGTACATCCGCGCCTTCGATGGGAAGGACGTGGCCTTTGCCGGTCCTTCGTCGTCTCCAGAATTTCCTGATTGAAACCAAAGAGGATGCCGCGTGCAGGTTCTCGTCCGCGATAACAATGTCGACCAGGCTCTCAAGGCGCTGAAGAAGAAGATGCAGCGCGAGGGCATTTTCCGCGAGATGAAGCTCCGCGGTCATTACGAAAAGCCGTCCGAGAAGAAGGCCCGCGAAAAGGCGGAAGCCGTTCGCCGCGCCCGCAAGCTCGCGCGCAAGAAGCTGCAGCGCGAAGGCCTGCTGCCGATGAAGCCGAAGCCGGTGTTTGGCGCAGGTCCCGGTGCGGATCGTGGTGCTGGCGGCCGTGGCGGCGCAGGCGCACCGCGTGGACCGCGCTAACCGCTTCTGACGATTTTGAATATGAAAACGCGGGCCTTTCGGTCCGCGTTTTTGTTTGAGTCTGCTCAGGATGAGACGAGGCTCAAACGAACTTGGCTCAGACGTTCAGATTCACCCACACCGCCTTCGGCTCGGTGAAATTCGCCAGCGCCTCGGTGCCATGCTCGCGGCCGAAACCGGAATCACCAGCACCTCCCCATGGCAAGCGCACGTCGGTGTAGCCATAGGTGTTGATCCAGACCGTGCCCGCCCTCGCCTTCTTGGCGAAACGCTGCGTCCGCCCGATATCGCGGCTCCATACGCCCGCCGCCAGGCTGAACGCCGTGCCGTTGGCGATGCGGATCGCGTCGGCCTCATCCTTGAACCTGATGACGCTGACCACCGGGCCAAAGATTTCTTCCTGCGAAATCCGCATCTCGTGCTTCACATTCGCGAACACCGCCGGGCTGATGTAATAGCCGCGGTCGCCGACATGCCGGCCGCCGGTGACGAGGGTCGCACCTTCCTTCTGACCGATGTCGACATAATCAAGGATCGAGTTCATCTGCTTTTCGGAGATCACGGGCCCCAGCGCTGTGGTCTTGTCGGCGGTGTCACCGATGCGCAGCGCCTCGGCACGCGCCGTCAGCCGCGCCACCACTTCGTCATAGACGCTTTCCTGCGCCAGCACGCGCGAGCCCGCCGAACAGACCTGCCCGGCATTGAAGAAGATGCCTGCGGCAGCAGCTTTCGTGGCCGCATCGAGATCGGCGTCGTCGTAGATCACATTGGCCGACTTGCCGCCGAGCTCGAGCGAGACGCGCTTGAAGTTGCCCGCAGCGCCTTTGAGAATTCCACGGCCGACACCGGGTGAACCGGTAAAGGTCACCTTGTCGACGCCCGGATGATTGACCAGCGCGTCACCGACCACACGGCCGGGACCGGGCACAATGTTGAGCACGCCCGGTGGCAAGCCTGCTTCCAGCGCGAGTTCGCCGAGGCGCAGCGCCGAGAGTGACGTGAGTTCGGCGGGTTTCATCACAATGGTGCAGCCGCAGGCCAGCGCAGGCGCCAGCTTCCACATGCCGATCATCAGCGGGAAATTCCACGGCACGATCACCGCGACCACGCCCACCGGCTCACGCACGGTGTAGGTGAGTGCATCGCTGCGTGTCGGTACGGTGTCGCCGTGAATCTTGTCGGCCCATCCGGCGTAATAGGTCAGCGTGTCGATAGCGGCGGGAAGATCCTGCCGCAGCACAGCGGCGATCGGCTTGCCGGCATCGCGGCTTTCCAGTTCGGCGATTTCGGCACCGTGCTTTTTCAGAAGCTCTGCGAAGCGAAACAGGATCTGGCCGCGTTCGGCCGGACGCATGGTGCTCCACACGCCTTCAAAGGCGCGGCGGGCCGCGGCCACCGCACGCTCGACATCGGCCTCGCCGCCCTCGGAGATGGTGGCGATGACCTCGCCGGTCGCTGGATTGAGGGTGTTGAAGGTCTTGCCCGAAACCGACTCGACATGCTGGCCGTCGATCAGGAGTTGCCTGCGCAGAACAACCGGATGGGGGGCATCGAGGGCATTGTCATATGCAATAGACATCATATTCCTCCTGTTGTTTCCGCCAGTTTGTGTATTAGAAATGCCAGAGTAAATATGATATGATGTGCCAATGCTTCACGATGATATGAAATTAATTTCATAAGGTCGTCACCATGCTGCAGATCGAGATCGAACCTGTCTGGCGCTTCCACAAGGAGGGCAGCACCCAAACCGTGGCGGTGATGCTCGGCGTGCTCAACGACATCCGCACATCAGGCAAACTCACCAGCGCCGCCGACCACGCCGGCCTGTCCTATCGCCATGTCTGGAATCTGGTCGAACAGTGGTCAGATTTCTTCGGCGTGCCGCTGGTGGAAACCCATCGCGGCAAGGGCACCACGCTGACGGCATTCGGCGAGAAACTGGTCTGGGCCGGACAGCGCATGCAGGCGCGCCTCGGACCGCAACTCGAAAATCTTGCGCAGGAACTGGCGACCGAGATCAAGCCGTTCCTGCATCAACGCCCGAGTGTCATTCGGGTTCATGCCAGTCATGGTTTCGCAGTCTCGAAACTGCGCGAACTGCTCGACAAGGAACCCGGCATCGGCGTCGACCTGCGCTATGTCAGCAACCAGAATTCACTGGTGTCGCTGGCGCAGGGCGCCTGCGACCTGTCCGGCGTCCACATCCCGCGCGGCGAATTGCGCGCCCAGAGCGTCAAGGCCTGCCGGGACTGGCTCGATCCGCGCGAGGATCGCGTGATCAGCTTCGTGACCCGCGAGATGGGCCTGATGGTGAAGAAGGGCAATCCGCTGAAGATCGGATCGCTGAAAGACCTCGTCACCACCAGGGCACGCTTCGTCAACCGCGACCACGATTCCGGAACGCGGATGCTGTTCGATCAGTTGCTGGCGCAGCACAAGATCGGCGAGGCGAAGATCAACGGCGCGCAGCAGATGGAATTTACCCATGCTGCCGTCGCCGCCTATGTCGCCAGCGGCATGGCGGACGCGGCGTTCGGCGTCGAGGCCGCCGCGCGGCAATTCGGGCTGGATTTCGTGCGCCTGCTGACGGAGGACTATTTCTTCGTCTGCCGCAGGGCGTTTCTGGACACGGAGCCGATGCAGCGCGTGCTCGATGTGATGAAAGGCGATGCCTTTCACGACGCCGTCGCACAATTGCCCGGCTACATCGCCCAGCAGCCCGGCACGGTCAGCACCGTGAAGGAGTTTCTGGATATTGTGGAAGGCGCGGCGCAGAGCGATGGCGCGGCAGCAAAGGTCCGCGCTCGCAAGACATAGCCGGTCCGGCGGCTAGTTGGACGACTCGGGCACCACCGCGTGAAACACCGACCGGGCGGCCGAAACCACGTCCTCGGTGACGGACCTGCGCTGCTTCGCACTCAGATCGACGGGCCGCGTGGGAATGTCTGCCGGCGGCGTCAGCCGCAACGAGTCATCACGAGAATCCGCTGAATCGATCGGACGGGGAAACGGCGCGGGCGACGCGGCAACAGATTCGCTCGGCGGCGGCGCGACATTGACCGCAGGCGGCAACGGCTGGACCGCAGGCTGCTGCGCTGCAGGTGCGTAAACCACAGCGTTGACCCTCGCCCGCTCCTGACCCTGCGCAACGTCCGCTGCGCGCGGCTGCTCGGCGGGCTGCGGACTGGCCTTGCGCAAGCGCTCGATGGCAGCGCGGGCCAGATCGCTGGCGTCGCGCTTTTCGGCAGCCGGTTTCTCGGCGGCCGCCTTCTCGCTGGCAGCCTTCTCGGCGGCGAGCTTTTCAGCGGCCTTCTCCGCAGCTCTCTTCGCATTCTCGGCCCGGTCTGCAGCAGCACGTTCCGCTGCGGCCTTTTCAGCCGCGAGCTTTTCCGCCTTCAGCCGCGCGGCTTCGGCTTTCGCCGCGGCGGCGGGCCGGTCGCCGGCCTCGTCGGCTTTCAGGGTCTGGGGAGCATCCTTCGCGGTGACGGCCGGCGCTGCGACAGCCGCCTTCGGCTTGTCGGCTTCCGACTTGGCGTTGATGTAGTGGGTGACGATATAGGCCCCGACCACCGTCGCCACGATCGACGGAATGACTTCCAGAAAGTACTTCGTGAACAGCTTCTTGATCATCTGAATTCCCCGCGCCCCGTTGGATGCGGGAACTTTTGGGCCGATTGAGGGATCAACTGCGACGGATCGGTGGCAAATAGGTAGAATCCGCCGGGTCACGGCTTTGTCAGCCGCATTAACCTCTCGGCCGGGCGTCTGCCAGCAATCGCTCCGACGCTAGAACGGCCGCGGAAGGCCCGCGTTTCGCACAGCGGTTCGGGTCCTGCGCCAGTGCATGGCCGGGCTGATATGGACGAACGCGCCGCCGCAGCGTAGCAAATATCGGGGCTCCGGCGGACAAGGCGCGGGGTCCTTCTCCATGACAGCAAAGCCTTTTCGGAGTTCACGACCTTGACCGAATATCAGCCCGCAGCCTCCATCGACGCCGTCGAACAGGGACTGGCCTCGGCGGGCTACATTTCCAACCGGCAGATTTCGACCGCGGTCTATCTGTCGGAGAAGATCGAAAAGCCGATCCTGGTCGAAGGGCCTGCCGGCGTCGGCAAGACCGAACTTGCCAAGGCGATCGCCGCCTGGCGCGGCCTCAAGCTGATCCGCCTGCAGTGCTATGAGGGCCTCGATGAGGCCAAGGCACTGTATGAGTGGAAATACGCCAAGCAATTGCTCTACACGCAGATCCTGAAGGATAAGCTCGGCGAAGTGCTGGGCGAGGCGGAAACGCTCCCGGCCGCGCTGAAAAAGCTGCACGATTTCGGCGACGTGTTCTTTTCCAAGGAGTTCGTCGAGCCGCGCCCGCTGCTGCAGGCGCTCGAACAGCCGAAAGGCTGCGTGCTGCTGGTGGACGAAATCGACAAGTCGGACGCCGAATTCGAATCACTGCTGCTGGAAATCCTCTCCGACTTCCAGGTCACGATCCCTGAACTCGGCACCATCTCGGCGATTGCGCCGCCGACGGTGATCCTGACCTCCAACAGCGAACGCGACCTCGGCGACGCGCTCAAGCGCCGCTGCCTGCATCTGCATATCGGCTTCCCCGAACAGCGGCTGGAAGAGCGCATTGTCGAAAGCCGCGTACCCGGCATTTCGCAGACGCTGCGGCGGCAGATCGTCAGCTTCATCAACGATGTCCGCACGCTGGACCTGAAGAAGCTGCCGTCGGTGTCGGAAGCGATCGACTGGGCGCGCGTGCTGGTGCTGTTGCAAGCGAGCGAACTCGATCACGAGATGGTCAAGGACACGCTCAACGTGCTGCTGAAGTACGAAGCCGATATCGAAACCACCCTGCCGCAGGTCTCCGCCTTCATCGGCAAGAGCCGGCGCGAGAATGTTTTCGGTTAGGCGATGAGAGAAAACCTGCATCGTTTCTTTCGGGCGGCCCGCGGGGCCGGGGTGCGGATTTCACCCTCCGAAAGCATTGATGCGATGCGCGCCGTGTCCGAGATCGGCTTTGCCGACCGCGAGATATTGCGCGACACCTTTCTGCTGACGCTGGCCAAGAATTCCGATGACAAGCGGGCGCTCGGCGAATGCTTCGACCTGTTCTTCAAGCCGCCGGAAATTTCGGCGCCTCCGGCACAGGACAACGACAACGAAGCCGGCGAATCCGGCGAGACGCAGGACGGGCAGGCTCCCGCCGGCGGTGCCGCGTCCGCACCCTCCTCCGGCCTCAGCCCGATGAGCCAGATGCTGCTGTCGCAGGATCAGAACGGCATCGCGGCGGCCATCGCCAATGCGGCGAGCGCCGCCGAACTGACCGAGATCCGCTACTTCACCCAGCGCGGCATTTTTTCCAGCCGCATTCTTAACGAACTCGGCATCGCGCAATTGCGCGACGATCTCGATGCGCTGAACGCAGCCAATCCGGCGGAGGCAGACCGGCTTGCCGCGGGAATCGAAGCGCTGCGCGAGAATGTGCGCGAGACGGTTTCGCAGGCCTTGCTGCTTTACGGCCGCGAGGAAAGCGAGAACCTGCGCAACGACATCCTGCGCAACGCGCCGATGTCGCAGCTCGACCAGAGGCAGGTTCAGCAGATGCGCGTGCTGATCCGCCAGATCGCGCGCCGCCTGCGCGAGCGCTACAGCAAGCCGCGCAAGCGCCAGCGCCGCGGGCATCTCGACGTGCGCCGCACGATCCGGCGCAATGCCGCATGGGGCGGCGTTCCGTTCCTCACCACCTGGAAGCGCCGCCACCGCGACAAGCCGAAGATCATCGCCATCTGCGACGTCTCGGGATCGGTGGCGCGGGTCTCGGACTTTTTCCTGCTGCTGATCTACAGCCTGCACGAGGTCGTGTCCGACGTGCGCTCCTTCGCGTTCTCCAGTCACCTGATCGAGGTCAGCGACATTCTCGAAAACGAGGACGCTGACAAGGCGATGAAGGAGATCATGACGCAGGTCGGCTTCGGCTCGTCGGATTACGGCAAGTCGTTTGAGGATTTCGAGAAGCTCGCGCTCCGCGCGGTGACGCCGCAGACCACGGTGATCGTGCTTGGCGACGCGCGAACCAACAATCTCGATCCCCGCGCCGACATTCTCAAGCGCGTCTCCGAGCGCTGCAAGCGGCTGGTCTGGCTCAATCCGGAAGGCCGCATGGTGTGGGGCTGGGGCGACTCGCAGATGCCACGCTATGCGACCTTCTGCAGCGTGGTGCGCCAGTGCGCCACCGCGAAGCAACTGGAGCGCGCGATCACCGATATCGTCGCGTCATACCAATAATTTTTTACGGCACCAGTACGAAGAACAGATACACCGCGAAAATCAGCATGTGCACAAAGCCGAACAAAACGTTCGTGCGTCCCGTGCCGAAGGTCATCATGCTGACCAGCAGCGTCATCGCAAGCAGCACCATGTCGCGAGGATCAAGCCCCAGGACAAGGGTTTCCTTGAGCGCATAGGCGGCAACGGCGACCACAGGCACCGTCAGGCCGATGGTTGCGAGCGAGGAGCCAAGCGCGAGGTTGATGCTCTTCTGAAGGTCGTTGTTACGCGCCGCGGCCAGCGCGGCAACGCTTTCCGGCATCAGTATCAGGAGCGCGACCACTACGCCGGCAAAGGCGGGAGGGGCACCGATAGCGGCAGCGCCTGCGTCCACGACCAGCGAGAATTTCTTCGCCAGCAGCACCACGGCAACCAGCGAGACCAGCAGCAGCATCGTGCTCATGACCATCATGCGATTGGACGCGACGGCGTGATCGCCGCTGGCCGTGTCGTTGTCCACGATGAAATAGTCCCGATGCAGAACGGTCTGCGTGTAAACGAAGACGCCGTAGAGCAGCAGCGTCGCGACCCCGATGAAAATGAGCTGACTGGCGGCGAACACCGGGCCGGGCACGGTCGATGTGTAGTTCGGCAAGACCAGCGTAATGGTCGAGATCACGATCAGGACACAGAGATAGACCTTGACGCCGGTAACCTGGAATTCCTGCTCCCGGAAGCGCACGCCGCCGGCCAGAATAGCCCAGCCGATCAGGCCGTTGCAGACGATCATGACGACCGCGAAGACGGTGTCGCGGGCCAGAGTCGGCGCAGCCTTGTCGCCGAACATGATGCTTGCGATCATCGCGACCTCGATGATCGTCACCGAAAGGGTCAGAACCAGCGTTCCATAGGGCTCGCCCACCCTGTGAGCGATCACCTCGGCATGATGGACCGCCGCAAACACCGTTCCGAACAGAATGACGAGCAGCACGGCCGCGAAGGCATAGCCGCCTGCGGAATGGGTAAACCCGATGCCGGGGAGCAATGTGGACGCAAAAAGCAGAACGGCCAGCAAGGGGAAAACCCAGGCTGATCGCGGCATCTGTGTGTGTGCATTCATGGAGCCGATATTACCGGCCCAATGAAAAAAGCCTAGTCAGGCTCCAGAAGATTTGCGCCGTCAGGCGAGATACCGTAACCAAAAAGAACTGTTTTGAGGAAGGAAACAAAAAAATGTTCTCTCACGTCATGATCGGGACCAACGATCTCGACAAAGCGAAGGTCTTTTATGACACGCTTCTGGGCACGCTCGGAGTCCCGCCCGGGATGGTCGACCGGCACAGGGTTTTCTACCGCACCAAGACCGGGACCTTTGCAGTCTCGAAGCCGATCGACGGCAAGGTGGCCACACATGCCAACGGAGGCACCATCGGATTTGTTGCAACCTCGCCGGAGGCGGCGGACGCCTGGCATGCCGCCGGCATCGCCGGCGGCGGCACGACATGCGAGGACCCGCCCGGTATCCGGGGAATGGGGGACCTGAGAATGTACATCGCGTATCTGCGCGATCCGGACGGAAACAAGCTCTGCGCCATCTACCGGTTGCCGAAAGAAGCGTAAAAAAAAAGAGGCCGTGCTGGGCACGGCCTCTTTGCTTTTCTGACGATGTCGAAAATGTCCTACATCGCCTTGACGATGTTTTCGGTAACCTTCTTGGCGTCGCCGAGCAGCATCATGGTGTTGTCGCGATAGAACAGCGGGTTGTCGACGCCGGCATAGCCGGAGGCGAGCGACCGCTTCACGAACATCACGGTGCCGGCTTTCCAGACCTGCAGCACGGGCATGCCATAGATCGGCGACTTGGGATCTTCTTCCGCCGCCGGGTTGGTCACGTCGTTGGCGCCGATCACGAAGGCCACGTCTGCCTGCGCGAATTCCGAGTTGATGTCCTCCAGTTCGAACACCTCATCGTAAGGCACGTTGGCTTCGGCGAGCAGCACGTTCATGTGGCCGGGCATGCGGCCCGCCACCGGATGAATCGCGTACTTCACCTCGACGCCTTCCTTCTTCAGCGTGTCGGCCATTTCGCGAAGGGCATGCTGCGCCTGCGCCACCGCCATGCCGTAGCCCGGCACGATGATGACCTTCTGCGCGTTCTTCATGATGAAGGCCGCATCGTCCGCAGAGCCGAGTTTCACCGGTTTCACTTCGCCGGTGCCGGCCGCGGCAGGGCCGCCGCTGTCGCCGCCAAAGCCGCCGAGGATGACCGAGATGAAGGAGCGGTTCATCGCATGGCACATGATGTAGGACAGGATCGCGCCCGACGAGCCCACCAGCGCGCCGGTGATGATCAGCGCCGAGTTGCCGAGCGTGAAACCGATGCCCGCCGCCGCCCAGCCCGAGTAGGAGTTCAGCATCGAAATCACGACCGGCATGTCCGCGCCGCCGATCGGAATGATCAGCAACGCGCCGAGCACCAGCGCAATAATCGTGATCATCCAGAAGTCGAACGAACTCTGCGAGACCACGAGGCCGTAGATGAAGAACACCAGCGCGAGGCCGAGCACGATGTTGATGATGTGACGCGCCGGCAGGATGATCGGCGCACCGCTCATGCGGCCCGACAGCTTGAGGAACGCAATCACCGAGCCGGTGAAGGTCAGCGCGCCGATGGCGACGCCGAGCGACATTTCGACAAGGCTGGAGGCGTGGATGCTGCCGCGGGTGCCGATGTCGAACGCGGCGGGCGCATAGAAGGCGCCGGCCGCGACCAGCACCGCCGCCATGCCGACCAGCGAGTGGAAGGCTGCGACCAGTTCCGGCATCGAGGTCATCGGCACCTTGCGGGCGATGACGGCGCCGATGCCGCCGCCGATGGCAATGCCGCCGATCACGAGAATCCAGCCGAGCGTGTCGGCTGGCGGATGCGCCGCCAGCGTAGTGGCGATGGCGATGGTCATGCCGATCATGCCGAAGAAGTTGCCCTGGCGGGAAGACGCCGGGCTCGACAGGCCGCGCAGCGAGAGGATGAAGAGGACGCCTGCGACCAGATAGAGCAGCGCCGAAAGGTTCGCGTTCATGTGCCCCGCCCCGTCACTTCTGCTTCTTCTTGTACATCGCCAGCATCCGCTGGGTGACAAGGAAGCCGCCAAAGATGTTGATGCACGCAAAGATCAGCGCGACGAAGCCGAACGCCCGAGCCCAGAGCGGCCCCTGATCGTTGCCCACCAGCGCGACGCCGGTGGCCAGCAGCGCGCCGACCACGATCACCGACGAGATCGCGTTGGTGACCGACATCAGCGGCGTATGCAGCGCGGGCGTGACCGACCACACCACGAAATAGCCCACGAACACCGCGAGCACGAAAATCGACAACCGGAAGACAAACGGGTCGACAGCCTCAATCCCATGCATGTCGGCTCTCCTTATGCTTTCGGCTGGAAGTTCGGATGGATGACAGCGCCGTCTTTGGTCAGCGCGGTGGCCTTCACCAGTTCGTCGTCCCACTTCACCGCGAGCGACTTGGCGGCCTTGTCGTACAGCGTCTCGATGAACGAGAGCAGGTTGCGGGCATAAAGGCTCGAGGCCGAGGCCGCGACCTTGCCGGCAAGATTCGGAAAGCCGACGATTTTGACGCCGTTGACCTCGACGAGCTCGCCGCTCTTGACGCCCTCGACGTTGCCGCCGCGCTCGACCGCGAGATCGACCAGCACGGAGCCGGGCTTCATCGAGGCGACCATGTCGGCCGAGACCAGCTTCGGCGCGGGGCGGCCCGGGATCAGCGCCGTGGTGATGACGATGTCCTGCTTCTTGATGTGTTCCGCCGTGAGCGCGGCCTGCTTGGCCTGATACTCTTTCGACATTTCCTTGGCATAACCACCGGCGGTCTGCGCGTTCTTGAACTCCTCGTCCTCAACTGCGAGGAATTTGGCGCCGAGCGATTCCACCTGCTCCTTGGTGGCCGGACGCACGTCGGTGGCGGTCACCACGGCGCCGAGACGGCGCGCGGTTGCAATGGCCTGAAGGCCGGCAACGCCGACGCCCATCACGAAGACCTTGGCCGCGGGCACGGTGCCTGCCGCGGTCATCATCATCGGGAAAGCGCGGCCGAAGGCTTCCGCGGATTCGATCACGGCGCGGTAACCTGCGAGGTTGGCCTGAGAGGACAGCACGTCCATCACCTGCGCGCGGGTGATGCGCGGCATCAGTTCCATGGCGAAGGCAGAAACGCCGGCATCGGCCAGCGCCTTGAGAGCGGCTTCATTGCCGTAAGGGTCCATGATCGCGATGACCAGCGCACCCTTCTTGTACTTCGCGGCTTCCGAAACCTCGGGGCGCTTCACCTTGATGACAATGTCGGCATCCTTCACCGCGTCGGCGCTGACCACAGCGCCTGCAGCTTCATAGTCCGCATCGAGCATGCCGGACTTGAGGCCCGCGCCCGGCTCGATCGCAATGTCGATCCCGAGTGCCTTGAACTTCTTCACCGTGTCTGGCGTCGCCGCAACACGCGGCTCCGATCCGTCCACTTCCTTCGCTATCGCAATCTTCATGACGCCTCCCGCAGCCGTACGGCCACGCATGACTTAATCACCGGTCACGTTGCCGGTCCAACCGGATTTTCGATTAGGTGAGAAAGATCGCCATCAGGGCGACGATGGCGATGACGGCGAGCGTGCCGTACTTCGTCAGCGCGAGGAAACCCTCGTAGGTCTGCTCGTGGGCCGGATAGTCCATTCCGTCCGCCTGCGTGTAGGCAACTTCGCTATGGTTCGCCATTGATCCCCTCCAGCACCATATAAAAAGGTAGCGCGAGTTAGCCCAATTGCGGCCCAAGGGCAACGTCACGGCTCCCCGATACCGCCGATTAAAACCACCGGCATGGAAGTCATGCAATGGTTTCGCGTGCGTTTTCCGCAATGCGGAATTAGGCAACCGTTTAAAACTGCCCCTATCCCATCGCCTCCAGTTCGGCGATCAGGCTCTCGATCACCGACAGGCCGCCGTCCCAGAACGCAGGGTCCTTCGCATCCAGTCCGAAGGGTTTGAGCAGTTCGGAATAATGTTTGGTGCCGCCAGCGGAGAGCATGTCGAGATAGCGGTCGGCAAATCCCTCCGATGCGTTCTCGTAGACCGCATACAGCGAATTCACCAGGCAGTCGCCGAAGGCATAGGCATAAACGTAGAACGGCGAATGGATGAAGTGCGGGATGTACATCCAGTAGGTTTCATAGCCCGGCTTGATCTCGATCGCGGGCCCGAGGCTTTCACGCTGCACACTGAGCCAGATTTCGCCGATCCGCTGCGCGGTCAGTTCGCCGTTGCGCCGCTCGGTATGGACCGCGCGCTCGAACGAGTAGAACGCGATCTGGCGCACCACCGTATTGATCATGTCCTCGACCTTGCCCGCGAGCAGCGCCTGACGCTCCTTGGCGTTTTTGGTTTGCGCCAGAAGCCGTTTGAAGGTCAGCATCTCGCCGAACACGCTGGCGGTTTCCGCCAGCGTCAGCGGCGTCGGCGCCATCAGCGCGCCCTGCTTTGCCGCGAGCACCTGATGCACGCCATGACCAAGTTCGTGCGCGAGCGTCATGACATCACGCGGCTTGCCCTGATAATTCATCAGCACATAGGGATGGGCCGACGGCGTGGTCGGATGGGAGAACGCGCCCGGCGCCTTGCCGGGACGTACCGGCGCGTCGATCCAGCGATCCGTAAAGAACCGCTCGGCAATGCTCGCCATCTGCGGCGAGAAATCGCCATAGGCTTTCAGGATCGTGCTCCTGGCGTCGCCCCATTCGATCTGGCTCTTGGCCGCGAACGGCAGCGGCGCGTTACGGTCCCAGAACGGCAGCGACTTCTTTTTGAACCAGCGCGCCTTCATTTTGTAATAGCGATGGGACAGACGCGGGTAAGCCGCACGCACCGACGCCACCAGCGCATCGACAACTTCGCGCTCGACACGGTTGTTGAGATGGCGCGAGTCGGCGATGTCCTGGAAACCGCGCCAGCGGTCGGAAATTTCCTTGTCCTTGGCCAGTGTGTTGGTGATCAGCGCGAAGGTGCGCTCATTGGCCTTGAAGGTTTTCGCCAGCGCCTGCGCCGCGGCCTTGCGCTTCGAAGGCGTGCGGTCCTGCAGCAGCGTCAGGGTCGGCTCGATGGCGAGTTCCTTGCCCCCGACCTTGAAGCGCAGCGCTGAAATGGTCTGATCGAACTGCCTGTTCCACGCGCCGTAGGCCGTTTGCGACTTTTCATGGAACAATTGCTCGACGCGATCCTCGAGCTGGTAGGGCTTATCCTTGCGCAGGTCCTCGATCCACGGCCGGTAATGACCGAGCGATGGCACGGCCATGGCGCGCTCGATCACGGCATCGTCGACTCGGTTGAGTTCGAGCGCAAAGAACAGCAGATGCGTCGAGGCAGCGGTGATCCGCTCGGACACGTCGCCATAGAATTTCGAGATTGCCGGATCGACGGTGTTGCCTGCATGGGCGAGCCCGGCAAAGGATGCGAGCCGCCCGGCGAGATCGTCAATCGCTTCATAACTTCTGATAGCTTCCGCCAGCCATTCGCCGCCATCGGATTGCACAACCCGTTCGGCAATCTTGCCCTTGTAGGCATTCTCGAAGGCGATGCAGTCGGCGTCGAGCTTGTCGAGATCGCGCGCCACCTCCGGGGCATCGATCGCCGGATAGAGATCGGCGAGATTCCACTCGGGCAGCTTGCCGGCCTTCGGCGCAGCCTTTTTGGCGGAGGCCTTCGCCTTGGCCGCAGATGTGGGTTTTGCCGGAGATTTGCGGAGAGCCGAGGTGCGCGAAGCCATATTTCAATCCGTGATGTTCAAGATCGTACAGGACGCGTGACGATTACAGTGGGTGTGGACAAAGCCAAATCTTAAGAGGTCGTTAATCTGCGTCGGCCAGAGTGCCCCGATTCGAGACATGTTGTTGAGATAGTCCAGAGTTGCGGGGAATGCCATGGTTGCGACCATTCTGATTGCCGATGACGACGCCGTTCAGCGCCGCCTCGTCGAGAACATGGTGCAACGCTGCGGTTACGCCGCCGTGACGGTCGACAGCGGCGATGCCGCCCTTGCCCATCTGATTGATCCCGATACCGCCCCCGTCGATGCCCTGGTGCTGGATCTCGTGATGCCGGGCCTCGACGGTATGGGCGTGCTGGCCAAGATCCGCGATCTCGGCCTCGATCTTCCGGTGATCGTGCAGACCGCCCATGGCGGAATCGACAATGTGGTGTCCGCGATGCGGGCCGGCGCGCATGATTTCGTGGTCAAGCCGGTCGGCATCGAACGGCTTCAGGTCTCATTGCGTAACGCGCTCAACGCCAGCGCGCTGAAGGGCGAGTTGCAGCGCATCCGCCATCGCCGGGAAGGCAAGCTGACCTTCGCCGACATCGTCACCCGCTCGGAGACGATGAACCACGTTATCGCGATGGGCAGGAAAGCCAGCGGGTCCACGATTCCGGTGCTGATCGAAGGCGAATCCGGCGTCGGCAAAGAACTGATCGCCCGCGCCATCCATGGCTCCAGCGAGCGCAGCGCAAAGCCGTTTGTCACGGTCAATTGCGGCGCGATTCCCGACAATCTGGTGGAGTCCATCCTGTTCGGCCATGAGAAGGGCGCGTTCACCGGCGCGACCGAACGCCACGCCGGCAAATTCGTTGAGGCCAATGGCGGCACGCTGTTTCTCGACGAGATCAGCGAATTGCCGCTC
This sequence comes from Afipia clevelandensis ATCC 49720, assembly GCF_000336555.1. GTDB lineage: Bacteria > Pseudomonadota > Alphaproteobacteria > Rhizobiales > Xanthobacteraceae > Afipia > Afipia clevelandensis. The sequence continues at coordinate 2,596,760 of NZ_KB375281.1, forward strand.
GCAGCCCAGGTGAAGCTGCTGCGCGCCCTGCAGCAGGGCGAGGTCGAAGCCGTCGGCGGCCGCAAGCCGGTCAAGGTCGATGTCCGCATTGTATCCGCGACCAACCGCAACCTGCTCAATCAGGTGAAAGCCGGCGCCTTCCGCGAGGATTTGTTCTACCGGCTCCATGTGCTGCCGCTGACGATTCCGCCCCTGCGCACAAGGCGCGAGGACATCCCGCATCTGGTCCGGCATTTCATGGCGCGCATCGCCGCCGAGGAAAATCGGCCCGTTACCAGTGTCAGCGGCGATGCCATGGCGCTGCTGGGACAACTGCCCTGGCCGGGCAATGTCCGCCAGCTTGAGAATGCGGTGTATCGCGCCGTGGTCATGAGCGACGGCGGCCAGCTCGGGCCGAATGATTTTCCGCAAGCCGGTCTTGGGGCGTCTGTCCCTGATACCGGCGCGGAGCCGATCATCCTCGACAGCCCGCCCTCATCCCCGGCAGACACGGTTTCAGGTATTGAAATACCGATTGCGCCGGCAGCGCCGCAGACGCTCCCGGTCTCGTCCTACGGCACCCTGATCATGGTTGGCGACACAGGCGATATGCGCACGCTCGAGGAGATGGAAGCGGAAATCATCCGCTTCGCCATCACCCACTACCGCGGCCAGATGTCCGAAGTCGCACGCCGGCTCAAGATCGGCCGCTCAACGCTCTACCGGAAACTGGACGAGGCGGCGGCCTCCGAACCGGAACCCAACGATCCCGCACGCTGACGACGCGAATCAAAGTCCAGCATGGAACGAATGCACGGCTTTTTCGCTTCTGTTCTTGAACCGTTGCGGTCCGGTGACAGACAGAGGAAAAGAACGCGGCAATGCGCGCAAGCCGTTGCAAGGCATGCCGAATTGAAGTCACTTCGGTGCGATGACTTCGAGTTGATCCGGCGCTGTCTGGCCGCATCAAGCTCGTGCGTGTAGCGTCTCGCCGCGTTTTGAATGCGAGATTGCGTAAGCAACATCCGATCAAGCCGACGCTTTTTGTCGGGCGGTGACGGAAACCATCATGAACTGTTCCATGCCGGGGCAGGACCACCCGATGCGGGTGTGAAATTGGGGTGCGAGAATGCGTGACTATTCGACCGGCCACCGCAAGAGCCCGATTGGCATCAACCCAATTGGCTTCGACCGGATTTTGATGGCCGTTGCCGCGACGTTCCTCTCCGTTGCAGCGACCAATGCCAACGCGCAATCCCCCGCGAAGAGCCCGGCTGATCTCGCGATTGACGCCGCCATCCCGCTCCCTGAACCGGCCAACGTCCCGCCGCCGACAGTCAAAGACTTCAAACCCGATCCGGTAAAGCCGGAGACCGCCGCGGCAGCGCCTGCGAAGAAGGACGATGCTGCATCTCCCGTGACCACCGCGACCGTGCCTCCGGCAGCGACCGCGCCGACTGCCGCACCCGCCGCTGCGGCGGCCGAGCCGGCCAAGACCGATCCCAACAAGACCGACCCTGCGAACGCCGCTCCGGCCGTGGCCGCGGCCGACCAGCCGGTTGCCGACAAGCTGCGCGACCTGATCGCGAGCAAGGCGTCACGCTATTTCGACCGCAAGAACGAACGCACCGCCGTCGAGAATTTCTACAAGGATCGCAACTACGCGCCGCTCTGGAGTACCAATGGCGCCGCGACCGAGCGCGCCAAAAGCGTGATCGCGCGCCTCAAGGATGCGGGCAGCGAAGGCCTGAACCCTGCCGACTATCCGGCGCCGGATTTCGCCGCAGCGACGACGCCGGATGCGCAGGCGGAAGCCGAACTGCGTCTCACCGAAAGCATGATGGACTACGCCCGCCATGCACAGAGCGGCCGCATGCACTGGTCGCGTGTGAGCGCGGACATTTCCTATCCCGAGCATCCGGTCGATCCGGTCGAAGTGCTGATCAACGTCTCGACCGCGCGCGATGCGTCCGCGGCACTTGAGGGCTACAACCCGTCCCACAAGGGCTACAAGGGTTTGAAGGCCAAGCTCGCCGAACTGCGCGGCGTGACCGAGGACACTTCCAAGCATATCGCCGAAGGCGAGACGCTGAAGTTCGTGAAGCCCACCAAAAAGAACCCGCACCCGGTCGCGATGGAAGACGAGCGCGTCCCGGCACTGCGCGCCAAGCTCCAACTCGCGGACAATGCCGACGACAAGCACTACGATGCGAATGTCGCGAACGCGGTCCGCAAATTCCAGGCCAGCAACGATCTGAAGGCGACCGGCGTGCTGGACAACGCCACGGTGCGCGCGATCAACGGCCCGAAGAACGATCGCAAGATCGACATCGTGCGCGCCAACATGGAGCGCTGGCGCTGGCTGCCGCGCGAGCTCGGCGCCAAGTCACTCGGCGACGCCTATGTGATCCTCAACATTCCGGACTACACGCTCAAGCTGATGCAGGGCGACAAGCAGGTCTGGACCACGCGCGTCGTGGTCGGCAAGCCCGGCAAACACGCGACGCCGGAACTGACCGAGACGATGAAGTTCATCACCGTCAACCCGACCTGGAACGTGCCGCCGTCGATCATCTACAACGAATATCTGCCGGCGCTGGCGCAGGATCCGACCGTGCTCGACCGTATGGGCCTGAAGCTCGCACGCGCGCCGGACGGCAGCGTGCGCATCTCGCAGCCGCCGGGCGAGGCCAATGCGCTCGGCCGCATCCGCTTCAACTTCCCGAACAAGTTCCTGGTCTATCAGCACGACACGCCGGACAAGCACCTGTTCGCCAAGGAAGAGCGCGCCTTCAGCCATGGCTGCATGCGCGTGCAGTATCCGGATCAATATGCGGCGAACCTTCTCAGCATCGCACTGCCGAAGGAGGGCTACACGCCAGAGAAGATCAAGGCGATGTACGGCCGCAACGAAATCAACATCAATTTCCCGACCCCGATCCCGGTCAACATCACCTATCAGACCGCGTTCGTGGACAGCGCCGGCAAGCTGGAATTCCGCAAGGACATTTACGGCCGCGATGCCAAGGTGATCTCGATGCTCAAGGGCGGCGAAGGCCGCGACATCGAAATGGCCGTGTCGCACGCCCAGCCGAACTACGTCCGTCCGACCAATGTGCGGGTTCCCGGCGACAGCTTCGCCAGCAACTCCGGCCCGAGCTTCTTCGAGCGGCTGTTCGGACCGCCGACCCCGCCGCCGGCCCCGGTCCGTCAGCGCCGGGTGGTTCGCTAAGGACAGCGTAACCCGCTTGAGTAGTTGGGTTTTTTAGAATCAGAGGGCTCCGCCGGCGGCGGGACCCTTTTCGTTAACCATTCTCCCCAAAGCATTGTCGCCCGGGGCTGCCCACCGGCCCTTTTTTGCCATACTCCGGGCGGCATACTTCACCCTTCACGAGCCTGTGACAGACTTTGCGATAGACTCGGGCCGGGCTCGGACTGCTAGACTTCAAGCTGGTAAAGACTTGGGAACACTTACAAACACGGCGCGGGGATTGGTAAATATCGCTTAACCCCCGTGCTTTAAGACTACGTTCATTCTCTCCCGTTGCGTGGGGTAGCGGGGGATCATCCAAGAGACAAACGGCTGACGGGATTCTGAGTGGCGGGCGGTTTTCCACGCAGCATTGGCTTTGATTGGCTCTCGCGCACCTCCGTGCGCGTCAGCCTCGCCTCGCTGCTGCTGATCGCGACCAACGCCCGCTCGGTCCACAACGCCACCGCCGACGGCGACACCCGCTCCCTCTCCTTCCATCACACCCATTCCGGCGAAGACCTCACCGTCACCTTCAAGCGCAATGGTCGTTACGACGAAGCCGCGCTGAAGAAACTGAACTACTTCCTCCGCGACTGGCGCAGCCAGGATCAGACCACGATGGACCGCCGTCTGTTCGACATCATCTGGGAAGTCTATCGCGACGTCGACGGCAAGCAGCCCATCCAGATCATCTCCGCCTATCGCTCGCCCGCCACCAACGCCATGCTCCGCCGCCGCTCTTCGGGAGTGGCGCGGCACAGCCAGCACATGCAGGGCCATGCGATGGATTTCTTCATCCCCGGCGTGCCGCTTGAGCAGATCCGTTTCGCAGGCCTGCGTCTGCAGCGCGGCGGCGTCGGTTTCTACCCCACCTCCGGCTCGCCGTTCGTGCATCTCGATGTCGGCAGCATCCGTCACTGGCCGCGCATGACCCACGACCAGCTCGCGCGCGTTTTCCCCGACGGCCGCACCGTGCATGTGCCGTCCGACGGCAAGCCGCTGAAGAACTACGAACTCGCCCTCGCGGACATCCAGCGCCGCGGCAACGGCGAGGACGTCGCCGCGCCGTCGAAGTCGAAGAGCTTCCTGGCCTCGCTGTTCGGCCGCAAGAGCGCGGATGACGAGGAAGAAGTCGGCAACGACGATGTTCGTGGCGGCAAGGTCACGCAGGTGGCGATGGCCGTCGCGGACAAGACCAAGACGGCCGCGCAAGCCACCGTCAATGCCGCCGAAAAGGTGCTCGAGCGCGTGCCGCTGCCGCGCGCCAAGCCGGCAGGCGCGACAACGTATCAGGTCGCGTCGGCCGAACCCCGGTCCATCCCTGCCCCGAAGCCGCAGCAGGCCGCGCTCAGGCCGATGCCAGCCGACGAATATGCCCCGCAGTCGCCGATCGACGTCATCAACGCGCGCGGCTTCTGGGATAACGAGCCGGCGACAAAACCTGCCGCGCAGGCCCAGATCGCGGCGCTCAAGGCGCGCGGCGCCATCGTCGCAGCCGATCCGCAGGCCACCGCGAGCCTGCCGCCGAATGTCTCGCAAGCCCTGGCCTACGCCCCTGCGGAAACGCCGCTCGACCAGGCCAAGGTCGTCGCCGCCAGCGCGCCGCTTCCGCGCAGCCCGCGCGTGGCGGCGCTCGCAAGCAATCCGATGTCTGGCTCCGATGCATCCGGCGGCAGCAAGACCGGCGCGGTGACGACGGCACGCCGAATCAAGCAAGCATTCATGAACGACCTCTGGCTGCGCGCCATGGTCCTCGCGCCGAGCGTGTCCTACTCGCTGTCGGCCTCGATCCTCGGCGATCAGGACATGACGGTGCTGCGCACGCATTTCGTCAAGCCGAACACGGCGGTGGCGATGACCTTCTCGAACGATCCGCAGATGGGCATCGTCTGCGAGAAGTTCACGGGACCTGCGACCGCAACGCTGTCGACCACCGCGTTCGCGATGCGCACCGCTTCGCTGCGCTGATACGTCAGCCGCGCGATCTTTCCTTCCTTTCGGACAATTCAACCTGATTGCGCACCGCGCCCGGACGGCGCAATGTGCCTTGCTCCATCAACAACAAGACAGAGGAAACAACTGTGTCCTTCGCCGAGATCGAATATCGCGTCACCGATCGCGTTGCCGTCGTCACGCTCAATCGCCCGGACCAGCTCAATGCCTGGACAGCGGTGATGGGACAGGAAGTCCGCAAGGCGATGGAGCAGGCAAAGGACGACGACAATGTCCGCGTCATCGTGCTGACCGGCGCTGGACGGGGCTTCTGCGCAGGCGCGGACATGAAGCTGTTGTCCAGCATCAGCACCACAGGCCGCCTCGCGGAAACAGCGGATGCGCCGATGGACGCGAATTCCCGCCCCGATTTCCAGCGCAAGAACACCTATTTTCCCGCCGTGCCGAAGCCGATCATCGCCGCGATCAACGGCCCGTGCGCCGGACTGGGAATGTGCTTCGCGCTGTTCTGCGACATGCGGTTTGCCGGACAGGACGCCGTGTTCACCACGGCCTTCGCGCGGCGCGGCCTGATCGCCGAGCATGGCATGAGCTGGACCCTCCCGCGGCTGATCGGACTGTCGGCGGCCACCGACCTTCTGATGTCCGCCCGCAAGGTGAAAGCCGATGAGGCCTTAGCGCTCGGGCTGGTCGATCGCGTCTATCCAACGGACGAATTGATGCCCGCGGTCATGGCCTATGCGAAAGAGCTGGCCGAATTCTCGTCGCCGCGCTCATTGCGCGTCATCAAGAAACAGCTTTGGGAAACGCCCATGCAGACGCTGAACGAAGCGGTCGAGGTGGCCGATCACGAAATGGCGCTGAGTCTGAAGAGCGACGACTTCAAGGAAGGCGTAAAGCACTTTCTGGAGAAGCGCGCGCCGGCCTTCACGGGACAATAACCGGTCCACTGACGACAAAACTCCCGGATAGATATCCGGGAGTTTTTCAGTCGCCTGTCTGGCGGCGAAGCGGCGGGCCGCCTCACAGCATTCCGAGCGCCTGCATGTAGGTTTCCAGAATGGTTTCCTGCTCCTGCCGCTCATCGGCATCCTGCTTGCGCATGCGGATGATGGTGCGCAGCGCCTTCACGTCGAACCCGTTGCCCTTGGCCTCGCCGTAGACATCCTTGATGTCGTCGCTGATGGCCTTCTTTTCTTCCTCGAGCTTCTCGATCCGCTCGATGATGGCCTTGAGCTGCCCCTTGGCGAAGCTGTGTGCGGTATCGTCGTGATCTTTCTCGGCAGGCATCGCCATCGGAGATACTCCTGAACTCTGTATGAGGCTGGAAGGGAGCGTGCGCGGCACGTTGTTGGCGGCACACTCAAGAGTGCGGCGTGCCGCGTCAAGGCGAGGCTGCGGTCATCCACAGCGACCCACAGGCGAAAGAAAAGCCTGAGGCGATCCGGCTGTTTTTGCTTGCGTGTTTCAGTGCCCGGGATGGCTCTTTTTCATCGCGGCGACCTGATCGGGCGTGGCCTCGCTCTGATGGGTCGCCTTCCAGGTCTCGTACGGCATGCCATAGACCGCCTCGCGGCTCTCGTCCTTGGTGAGCGGCACGCCCTTTTCGTCGGCGGCGTCCTTCAGCCAGTTTGACAGGCAGTTGCGGCAAAAGCCCGCGAGATTCATCAACTCGATATTCTGCACATCGGTCCGCCCGCGCAGATGCGTCACCAGCCGGCGGAACGCCGCCGCTTCGAGTTCTGTCCGGGTCTTGTCGTCGATGGCCATCGTCATATTCCGTTGTTTCGAGGTCCGCAGGATGTCACAGCCTTCACATAGGCCCCGATCCCGCGATTTTAACCCTGTCATGCCCCGCGCTTTCCACAGGGCGAGAAAAACCAACCCGGCCCGCGCCATGGTGCGCCAACTGGCCTATCAAGTCGGGGGGCCGGTTTGGCGAAACCGCCAAGCCGCTCTATAGTGATCAGGCCTGACCGGACACGGGAACTCCGCTTTTGCCGATCATGCTCAATGTGTTACGCGAAATCAACGAACGGTTGATAATCCCTGCCTCCATGACAGCCAAGATTTCCCGCCGCATGACCTTGCACCGCACCCTGATCGCCGCGCTCACCGGATTTATCGCGCTCACAGCCTTGTGTGCGTGGAGCAATCCGGCGGCAGCCGATTTCCGGCTCTGCAACAACACGTCAAGCCGGGTCGGCATCGCGCTCGGCTACAAGGACAATGAAGGCTGGGTGACGGAGGGCTGGTGGAATGTGTCTTCCCGCGCCTGCGAAACCCTGCTGCGTGGAACGCTTGTCGCACGATACTATTATATCTACGCCATCGACTATGACCGCGGCGGTGAATGGTCGGGGCAGGCTTTCATGTGTTCGCGCGACAAGGAATTCACCATCAAGGGAACCGAGGACTGTCTGGCGCGCGGTTTCGACCGGACCGGATATTTCGAGGTGGACACCGGCGAACAACGCGCCTGGACCGTCCAGCTAACTGAATCCAACGAACAGAACCCGCGTACTCCAGGCCTTCCCGGCATGCCGAATGCGCCGGGTGCTGCACAACCCGGCGCACTTCCCGGTGCAGCTCCTGGAAATCCGAAATGAGACGCCTGCGACGTATCAAGATTCTCGCCACCCTCGGACCGGCTTCATCTGACAGCGCATCCATCCGCAAGCTGTTCGAAGCAGGCGCCGACGTGTTCCGCATCAACATGAGCCACACGCCGCATGACAAGATGCGCGAGCTTGTGGCGACGATCCGCAATGTGGAAAGCAGTTACGGCCGGCCGATCGGCATTCTGGTCGACCTGCAGGGACCGAAGCTGCGCCTCGGTAATTTCGAGAACGGCTTTGTCGAACTCAACAACGGCGCAATGTTCACGCTCGATTCCGATCCGGCGCCGGGCAACAAGACCCGCGTGCATCTCCCCCATCCGGAAATCCTGAAAGCGCTGCGGCCCGGCCACGCGCTTCTGATCGACGACGGCAAGCTGCGTCTGATTGCCGAGGAAACCTCGCCCGATCATGCGCTGGTGCGCGTGGTCACCGGCGGCAAGATGTCCGACCGCAAGGGCGTCAGCCTGCCCGACACCGATCTTCCGGTCTCCGCGATGACAGCAAAGGACCGTGCCGACCTTGAAGCCGCGCTTGAGACCGGCATCGACTGGATCGCACTGTCGTTCGTGCAACGCGCCGACGACGTGATCGAAGCCAAGAAACTGGTGCGCGGCCGCGCCGCGATCATGTCGAAAATCGAGAAGCCGCAGGCCATTGAGCGTCTCGCCGACATCATGGAAGCGTCCGACGCCCTGATGGTCGCGCGCGGCGACCTCGGCGTCGAACTGCCGGCCGAGCGCGTGCCCGGCCTGCAGAAGCAGATGACACGTATGGCGCGGCGCGCGGGAAAGCCGGTCGTGATCGCGACGCAGATGCTGGAGTCGATGATTACGTCGCCGGTGCCGACCCGCGCGGAAGTCTCCGACGTCGCAACCGCGGTGTTCGAGGGCGCCGACGCCATCATGCTGTCCGCGGAATCCGCCGCCGGCAAGTTCCCGGTCGAAGCGGTGATGACCATGAACCGCATCGGCGAGGAATGTGAGCGCGACCCGACCTATCGCGGCGTCATCGCCGCGCAGCGTCCCGAACCGGAAGCGACCGCAGGCGACGCCATCGCCGACGCGGCCCGGCAGATCGCTGAAACGCTCGATCTTTCCGCCATCATCTGCTGGACCAGCTCCGGTTCGACCGCACTGCGCGTGGCGCGCGAACGGCCGAAGCCGCCGGTGGTTGCGATTACGCCGAACGTCAACACCGGCCGCAAGCTCGCGCTGGTGTGGGGCGTCCATTGCGTGATCGCCGAGGATGCGCACGATCAGGACGACATGATCGACCGCGCGGCCCGCATCTCGTTCCGCGACGGATTTGCGAAAACCGGTCAGCGCGTGATCATCGTCGCGGGCGTGCCGCTCGGCACACCCGGCACGACCAACATGGTCCGCATCGCCTCTGTCGGCCCATCAGGCGACGCCGACATGTAGATTCGGGAAGACCGGATTCCGTCACGCCGCCTTGTCGGTGTGAGGATGGACAAGCACATCGCTCGTGGCCTGCGCCGTGCGTGCGGCATCCTCGACGGTTCCCTGAGTCATCCGCATCAGGCGCTGGGCTTCCTCGCCATACTGCGTGAAAGCCGTCTGCCAGAACTGCATATAGACCTGCTGCAGATCCTGCAGCGAGCGGCAATCATGGATGGTGCGGAACAACTGCACATCCTCGCGCAGTCTCATCCCGATAAATTCCGACCACTCCCTGCCGATATTCTGCATGGCGGTGCCGATCTGAGCATTGAACTTTGCGGTTTCACTCAGCATGGTTCCATTCATCTCGCCCACGCGCGCGAGATCTGGAAATGGAATCGTCCTGGAAGACTTGTTGAAGACGTTGTCGCTGGTTGATGGGTTTGTCATGGCCGGACCTTCATGTTGCTGGAGCAAGAAAGGGCGCGTCGAACCGCGTCACCTCATCATCTGTCGATGGCAGCAGTATGATGATCATTGCATCGTGACTGAAAATGAATCGCCTTGATGTGCATCAAGCGCGCAAAGGTCAGCGATGGTGACTGATCATCGGAATGTCTTCAGCGGGACACAGCGAAAGCAGATGAATCCTCTACTTTCGCTTCGATCGCCCCGATTTCGGAAATGATCGTATCCGTCGCATAGACCTGCGGCATGTGGCCGCCGTTCGGCAGCACGACCAGCCGGGTTTGCGGCACGGCGGCCGCGAACGGCCGCGAGTGAATATCCGTCGAAACCGTCTTGTCGGCATCGCCCGTCACAATGGTCACGGGAATCCTGATCGCGGGATAGCGCGGCGACTGTTTCGCCATTTCCGCCTTCAGCGTGGTGAGGTCGCGGGCATTATTGAGAAAAACGCCCGGCCGCAGCACCATGCGCACCGCTGTTGCATCAATGTAGCCATCGGGCATCGTCTGCGGCGCAAAGACATAGCGTGTGCCGCTGTCCACCAGCAACAGGCCGAGCGGAACGGTGATCGTGTGCGCGAGCAACGGGCCGATCACCGGGATCGACGCAATCTTGTTGAATTCTCCGACGCCGCCGGTCCACGGATAGGCCACCGGCGACAGCATCACGATCGCCGCGACGCGCTTCGGATAATCAAGCGCCATGGCCGGCATCAGCGCGCCCGCCCAGGAATGGCCGACAAAAATCGCGCGTTCGATGCCGAGCTTGCCCAGCGCCTCGTCGATCATGCGGGCCTGGATGGCCGGCGTTGAATCCGCGACATTGTCGCGCGTGCTCCAGCCATGGCCGGGGCGGTCGATCAGGATCACGCGATGATCTTTCGCAAGCCTGTCGCCCAATGGCTTGCGCATGGTCTGCAGGCTCGAACTCGCGCCATGCACCAGCACAATGGGCAAGCCGGGCGCATTCGCCGGGCCAAGCTCCACCACATGAAGCCGCGCGCCTTTGACATCGACGAACCGGCCCTCCGGCGGATATTTCCGCTCAAGGATACCGACACTTATCTGTGTCATCGCGGCCAGCACCGCCAGCGCGACCACGACAGCCAATACAGACATAAAGGAAATCCGGAGAACTGTTCGCACGGGGAAGATACGGCGGCTTGATGAAGAGGTTTCGCGTCAAAAGCAATCCAGCCCGGCCTCGTGGTCTGGAGATGCGGACTAGATATCCCGGCCCTCGACCTTCTCGGTCAGCGACTTCACCAGGTCGGGGACGCGCTCGAGATAAGGGTTGATGGCGAGCGCCTTGCGGAAGGCGTCCAGCGCATGCTTGTCGTCGCCGGTCTCCTGCATGATCATTCCGAGACCCGCCAGTGCACCGAAGTGACGCGGCTCGCGAATGAGGACCTGACGGATGTCCTCCATCGAGCGGCTGTAGTCGTTCTGCAGATAGTAGATCGTGGCGCGCCGGTTCCAGGCTTCGATATAATCGGGGCGCAGTTTGATCACGGCATCGAGCAATTTCAGCGCGACGTCGGTCTCCTTGCCGTCCATCGCCAGTTTCGCCCGCGCCATCAGCAACGCAGCCGTGTCGCTCGGCGTCGCGGTCCAGACCGCCCAGATCCGGGCCTCGACCGCCTTGGCGCTTTCCTGATCGGGCGCGGCCTTCAATGCGCCGAACAGGAAGTCGAGATTCTTTGCCTTGTCGCCAATCACGCGGGGCAGCTTGGCCGGCGGCTGCGGCAGCTTCTTCTGCTGTTTAGACGGCGGCTGTCGGGGGTCCTGCGCGGCCGCGGGCGCGGCAGCGATGGCCGCCAGCACCGCAACACCGATCGCGAGCTTCAACAGCCGCGTTCCCTTCGTCCCGATTGCCGGTCGCAATGCCATGACGGAAAGTCTAAACGCGGAAAACGCCGCATGCAAAGTGCAAGCGGCGTCAAACAGTGGTGATATGCCGAAAACCTGTCAGGGAGCGGACACCGCTCCCTCGATCAGCGTCAATCAGCCTTCAATCAACCCTGGCGTGCCTTGAAGCGGCGCTGGACCTTGTTGATGACGTAAACCCGGCCCTTGCGGCGGACCAGACGGTTGTTGCGGTTACGGCCGCGGAGGGACTTCAGCGAATTACGGACCTTCATGGGACAATGCTCTCTGGAAGGCCGCGTGCAGGCCGAGTTCTGAAAACCATTGGTTGATGGGCATATCCCGCAGGCCGGGCCGCGCGGGACAGGGCGGTTTCTATGCCATCGGGGCCCCAAATGTCAATCCAAACAGGCCAATTCAACAGCCCGAACCGGGTCAAAATGACCCCACTGGAACCCGTTTTCCGGCTTTCCGCCGCCCGAATCAGCCTCTAAGCAGACGTTACAGCCTGTTCACACCGATCCCCCGCGATTTGGTGTAAGGCAGGCCAAACGTACGGCTTTGCGCCCCGGAAGGAAGATCTGGACCATTGACCGCTGAAATGACCAATCGCCCGGCCACAGCGAAGGCCATCCCGCTGACGGCCGCCGCGCCGGAATCAACCGGCCGCCTGCCGCTGCCCGCCGGTGTCACCTTGAATCGCATCGAGTGGGGACAGGCGGCGCCTATCCTGTTTTACCATCTGGTGGCGTTGCTCGCCTTTGTCCCTTGGTATTTTAGCTGGACCGGCGTGATCGTCGCCATCATCACGGCCCGTCTGAGCGGACTGCTCGGCATCAATATCGGCTATCATCGCCTGCTCACCCATCGCGGCTTTCGCTGTCCGAAATGGCTGGAGCATGCGCTCGTGGTCGTCGCCATTTGCTGCGTGGAAGATACGCCCGCCCGCTGGGTCGCGGTGCATCGCCGCCATCATCAGCACGCGGACGAACAACCCGATCCGCACAGCCCGCTGGTAAATTTCCTCTGGGGCCATATCGGCTGGCTGATCATCAGGAATCCGGAGTTGAACCGCCTCGGCATCTATGACCGCTATGCCAAGGACATCCTGCGCGATCCGTTTTATGTCGCGCTGGAGCGCAACTGGCTCCAGCTCAAGATTATTGTCATTCAGTGGCTGGTGTTTTTCGGCCTCGGTTTTCTCGCCGAACTGGCGATGGGCGGCAACGCGATGCAGGCCCTGCAGTTCGGACTCAGCATCCTGATCTGGGGCGTGTTCGTGCGCACGGTGTTCGTCTGGCATCAGACCTGGGCGGTGAACTCGATCACCCACCTGTGGGGCTACCGGAACTACCAGACCGACGAGGACAGCCGGAACAACGTCTTCATCGGGCTGCTCGCCCATGGCGAGGGCTGGCACAACAACCATCACGCCGATCCGCGCTCGGCGAAGCACGGTCACAAGTGGTGGGAATTCGACACCACCTGGCTGACCATCCGGCTGTTCGAGAAACTCGGTCTTGCCACCGATGTCGTCGGGCCGAGCCCTTATGTGATGGCGAAGGCTGGAGCCGCGGCGCAGACTATCACGACCCACGGACCCGACGGCACACCGGTCTGCTAAACCTGCTTCCATTCAATTTCAGTCAGCGAAAAGCCCGCCTCGGCGATCCCGAAGCGGGCCTTCTGCGATCTTGAAGCCAGCGATTATTGCTGCGGGACTTTCGCGGTCTTCACCACGTCCGACCACTTGCTGATTTCAGCGTCCACGAATTTCGTGAACTCTGCGCCCGTGAGCTTGCCGGGCTCGACGCCCTGCGTGGCGAACTTCTGCCGGGTTTCAGGCGCGGCGAGAATCTCCTTCATCGCGGCGACCAGCCTGGTGTAGGCGGCATTGTTGTTGGCGGCCGGCATGTAAAGACCGAACCATGCGGAGGCCTCAAAACCCTTCACGCCCGATTCATCGAGTGTCGGCGCATCGGGCAGCGTCGCAGCGCGCTCCTTGCTGGTGACCGCCAGCACGCGGATATTGCCGGCCGCCGCCGCAGGCAGCACGGTCGGCAGGGTGTCGAACATGATCGGAATGTGTCCGCCGATCAGATCGTTCATCGCAGGCGCCGCGCCCTTGTAGGGAACGTGCACGATGTCGACACCCGCCATCTGCTTGAACAGTTCGCCGGAGAGATGATTGGCGCCGCCGATGCCGGCCGAGCCGAACGAATACTTGCCCGGCTCCTTTTTGGCCATCGCGATCAGGTCGGCAACCGTCTTCGCCGGAAAGTCCTTGTTGACGACCAGCGCGTTCGGCGCGCTCGCCACCACCGCGATCGGCGAGAAATCCTTCTGCGTGTCGTAGGGCAGCTTCGTATAGAGACTCGGATTGATGACATGGTGGGTCGCGGTGAGCAGCAGCACGCTGCCGTCATTCGGCGACTTCGCCACCATTTCGGAGCCGATGGTGCCTGACGCACCGGCACGATTCTCGACGATGGTGGTGACGCCGAGCTTGTCGCCGAGATACTGCGCGACGAAGCGCGCCAGGATGTCCGTGGTGCCGCCCGCCGGGAACGGCACGATGATCTTGATATTGGCGGGCGGGAACTGGTCGTTGGCGCGGGCGTCGCCGGCGGCGAACACAAACACGCACAGGATTGCGGCAAGAACTGACTTCATGATTTCCAACTCTCGTTGACACGACATTATTGTTTGAACCGGCGGCAGCCGGCCTTACGGCTGACGCAGCAGCCTGGCGCGCTCTACCAGCGAACGTTCGGAAACATAGAATTCGCCGGCCCATTTCTGATATTCGCCCGGCGGCTTCTGCCATTCGGTCTGCCCGAGCGTGACCAGCAGCTTCTTGTATTCGTCGCTGTCGGCGGCGCCCTTGAACGCCTTGTAGAGCCGGTCAACGACCGCGGGCGGCATGCCCTTCGGGCCGACCAGACCGTAGGGCGCGGGATAGACCAGATCGTAACCGAGGCTTTTCGTCGTCGGCACACCCGGAAGTGATGCCACCGGCTGCGGATCGAACGACAGCAGCACACGCATCTTGCCGGACTGGACGTAAGGCAGAATGGTGCCGATGGCATCGACCGTCGCCATGGTGTGACCGCCGAGAATCGCGGTCACTGCTTCGCTGCTGCCCTTGTATCCGACATGGGTGATCTTTACGCCTGCCATTCCGGCGAGCGCCTCGGCAAGCAGATGCATGGTGGTGCCGGCGCCCGCGGTCGCAACCGTCAGGGCATCGGGATTCTTCTTCGCGTAATCCACGAAATCGGCGGGCGTCTTCAGCGGGGAGTCCGCGTTCACTGCCAGCACGAAGGTGTAACCGCCAAGCCCCGTGATCCAGGTGAAGTCCTTGATCGGATCCCAGTCGACCTTTTGCATGTAGGGATAGCGGAGCAGTCCCGCTGTCGCCGCCGCGATGGTGTAGCCGTCGGGCGCATCCGTTTTCGCCATGGTCGATGGCGCCAGTGTCGCGCCGGCGCCGGGCCGGTTTTCGACAACGATTGGCTGTCCGAGATCCTTGGAAGCCAGTTCGGCGAGCTTGCGGAATGTCGTATCGGTCGCCCCGCCTGCGGCGAAGCCGACCAGCAATTTGATCGGCCGGCTCGGATAGCTATCCTCAGCAAGCGTGACTTGCGAGGTTGTAGCGATTAACCCTGCCGCCAGCAGTGCTGACCGCATCACGTCCAAATATCTGCGCATGTATTTCTCCCTCTTGTTTCCGGATTGCTTCCGGTTTTGATCGTCCGGTTATCGTCGCTCGCTGGATACGCTCCATGAATTGCGGGTGTTCAGGGCATCGACATCGAAGCCCGCGAGTTGCTTGTAGCGGCGCTCGACATCCTGAAGCGCGGCTTTCGCATCGCCATGCGCGCCGCTGCGCGCCAGCGCGCTGACCCGCGCCATGACATCGCCGGCCTGACGGCGGTTGGCGAGCTGGACGCCGCTCGCGGTTTCACGGCGCTGCGTCTCATAGCCGCGCAACGCATCGTCGATGGTGGCGGCGGTGGCGAGTTCATAGGCCAGCACCCGCGCATCGAGAATTGCCTGCGACGCGCCGTTGGAGCCAAACGGATACATGGCATGGGCGGCGTCCCCGAGCAGCGCGCAGCGCCCGAACACCCAGCGCGGCAGCGGATCGATGTCCGCCATCGGATATTCGTAAGACTCCGACGACGAGGAGACGAGACGGTGCACGTCGAGCCAGTCGAAGCGGTAGTCCTTGACGAACTCCGCGATCACGTTCGTCGAAACCGGCAGATTCCAGTTGCCGAGTTCGGTTTCGCCGCTTGCCGCGTCTTTGGGGCGAACCAGCAGCCAGTTGATGACGCCCTCCGCGATCGGATAGACCACCACGCGCTGGGTCTCATCACCGATGATCACCATCGAGCGTCCGGTGAGAAAGGGTCCGGACTTCGCGACGCCGCGATACATCACCCAGCCGTTCGAGGCGAGCGGCGTTGCCGCGCCATAAAGGCTGTCGCGGGAGGGCGAGCGGATGCCGTCGGCGCAGATCGCGACATCGGCCGAGAAGGTCACGGGACGATTATCGGTCAGATCCGTGGCTGTAATGACAGCCTTGTTGTCTGCATTCCTGACGCCGGTCACGCGCTGCGCAATGCGAATGGCGGACGATCCGAGACGTTCGCGCACCGCATCGACAAGAATTCGTTGCAGGGTGCCGCGATGAATCGAGTATTGCGGCCACTTGTAGCCGGCGTCCAGGCCGCGCGGCTCGGCCCAGATCAATTGACCCTTTGGATCGTAGTAGGACAGTTCCTTGGTCGGCACGCCGACCTTGTCGAGCGCATCACCAAGGCCGAGTTCGGTCAGTTCGCGCACGGCATGCGGCGGCAGGTTGATGCCGACGCCGACGTCACGAATGTCCCGGGCCGCTTCAAGCAGGACAATGTCGCGCTGGCCGGCGGCATGCAAGGACAACGCCGCCGTCAGTCCGCCAACTCCTGCGCCTATGATCGCGACCGACATGTCGCCGTCAGGCTGCCGAGGCGGCGCGCGGGAATTCCACCATCGCTTCGCCGACCGCGACCTTCTCGCCGGCCTGGTTCTTCACCAGCACGTCGATCAGCACCCAGCGCGAATTCTGCGTCACCTGCTTCGCCTTGATGATGCCTTCCGGCTGGATGGTGTCGCCCGGCTTCACCGGCTTGACCCAGCGCGTTTCGAGACGGCGATGAATGGCACCGGCGGGATAGGCCCAGTCGGTCAGCATCCGGGTGATCAGCCCGAAGTTATTCATGCCGTGCATGATGATGCCGCCGAAGTTGGTCTTGCCGAAGTTGCCCTTCATATAGTTGTCGTCGAGATGCAGCGGGTTGTAGTCGAGCGAGCCGTCGCAAAAGAGGCGGATGGATTCGCGCGATACCGCGAACTTCGGGCCGTCAATGGTGTCGCCGACGGAGAGGCTGTCGAAAGTCGTTGTCATTGTTCTGATCTCCTCGTCTGCATTACGCCGGGCGAATGGTCTGGCCGCGCCCGGAACAGATCACCTGACCGTGCTGGTTGAAGAAGACGTTGTCGTGAACCACGAACAGCCGCTCGCGCTTGATGAACTTGTCGAGCGCGCGGGCCTGCAGCGTGATGGTGTCGCCGGGGCGCGCGGGAATGTTGTAGCTCCATGACTGGCCGGCATTCACCGTGCCCGGCGAGCGCATCCAGTCGTCGGTCGGTGTGCAGGCGAACATCAGCAGGATGTGGATCGACGGCGGCGCGATCAGGCCCTTGAAAGGCGTGGTCTTCGCATAGGCTTCATCGAAGTAGAGCGGATTGTCCTCACCGACCGAGCGGCAATAAAGCTGGATCGCTTCCTTGGTCAGGAGATAGGGCATCGTCTTGCGCGGCTCGCCGGGAACGATGTCGTCCCACACCTTCCGCAGATTGGCGTCTTTCCAGAAATCGGTTTCAAAGGCTTGCGCTTGCGCCATGGTGTTCTCTCGTCTATGTTCATCAGGCGAACTTTATAATCGCTATACGAACACTATGATCCGGCTTGCCGGAGCTGACAAGCGAAAATCGAGAGGAACTTTGATGTCCAAGGAAAGCGACAGTTTCGTCCGTGCCATTGCTCGCGGATTTTCCGTGGTGGAAGCGCTGGGGCGCCCGCCCGGACGGCACACACTGTCGGAAGCTGCCGTCGCGGCAGGACTGACGCGCGCCACCGCACGGCGCATGCTGGCGACACTGGTGGCGCTGAAATACTGCGAGGCCGATGGGCGCTATTTCAGTTTGCGTCCCCGCGCGCTCGGCCTTGGCCTGTCCTATCTCAACGCCCTGCCTTACTGGGGCTATGCGCAGCGCGCGCTGGAAGATCTGCGCAACGACATCGGCGAATCCTGCGCGCTCGCCGTGCTCGATGAAACCGAGATCGTCTACGCGCTGCGCCTGCCAGCGCGCCGCATTCTCTCCGCCAATCTCGGCATCGGCAGCCGCCTGCCCGCGCATCTGATTTCATTGGGCCGCGTGCTGCTCGCCGCGCTGCCGCCGGACCGGCGCGCGGACATCATCTCGCAAATTGACTTCAAGCAGATCACGCCGCGCACGGTGACCAGCGCGGCCAAACTCACCGAAGAACTCGCGCGCGTCGAGCAGCAGGGCTATGCCTGGATCGACGGCGAGCTCGATCCCGCAATCTGCGGCATCGCGGTTCCGGTGCGCGACCAGGCTGGCCATGTTGTCGCGGCTGTCAGCATCAACACCATTTCGGGCACCATCAGCGAAGAGGAAGCGAAGACGAAATTCCTCGTCACGCTGAAGCGGACCGCGCAGGACATCCGCACCCAGACCGCCGCCACCGGCTAGACCGCATACCCATCTGAAATAGGAATTCGGCTGCCTCATCGGGCAGCCGAATTGTTTTCGGACTTCCCACAAGTCCGGTTGCAAACACGCTCCCCCCCTGCATGAATGCATCAAGCGAGAAGGGGATTTTCCGATGACCGCCATTCAGGGGAACGAAACGTCCGACGGCGCAAATCCGCTGCCGACCGCATTCGTGCTGTTACCCCACGCCGAGCGCGACGCCGTACTTGGCGAACTGCACGCACGCCCTTTTGAAGCGGTCACCTCGCCATGCCGCGCCATCCGCTTCGCGTTTCTCACCGACACCGCCCAGATGAACGCCAATGCGGAGGCGCTTGCACGCTACTGCGCCGCGCATCACCTCACCGATCTGTCCACGGCCGCAAAGCACCGGCGCATCGCACTGCCCGACGCAATCCTGCGCTGGGAGCAGCACAGCGAGTTCACCACCTACACATGGCTGCTGGAAGATGCGAATGCCACCAACGGCGACGCCCTGCCGGCTTTCATTGCTGCGGCAATGACCGAGATCGGGCAGCCCGGTCCGCATCTGGTGTCGATCGACCTGCGTGTGGACAGCGGCGATGCACCCGACCTTGCAAGGCTGTTCGACCCCGCATCGCTGGCGGCCTCGCGGGTGCTCGACGGTCACGCCACCATCGCCACCGATTTTCAGGTCGATACCGAAGGCTTTGTCCGCTTCCTCGTGCACAATCACGGACTGACGCCGGTCGAGACCGGCGGCCTCGTGCTGCGGATTCTCGAAATCGAAACCTATCGCTGCTTCGCCTTGCTCGGCCTGCCGCTGGCGCATCGCACCACGCCGGTGATCCGCAACGCCGAGGACCGGCTAACCCACATCATGACCGCGATGACGAAGGACGGCGGCGGCCTTGAAATCAACCGCCAGCTTCTGGACGAGATCACCTCGCTGGCTGCGCGTGTCGAGGCGGAAGCCGCGATTGCCGGCTATCGCTTCGCCGCCAGCGCCGCCTATGACGACATCGTGCGCCAGCGCCTCGACGTGATCGGCGAGCAATCCTTCGGTGGTTGGCCGACGCTGGCAGATTTCCTCGGACGGCGGCTGAACCCTGCGATGCGCACATGCCAGACACTCAACACACGCATGCAGGACCTGAACAAGAAACTCACCCGCGCGGCGAACCTGCTGCGCACCCGCATCGACGTCGAGATCGAGCAGCAGAACCGCGACCTGCTCGCAGCCATGAGCGAGCGCGCGCGGATGCAGCTTCGTTTGCAGCAGACCGTCGAAGGCCTGTCGGTCGCGGCGATCAGCTACTATGTCGCGAGCCTGCTGCACTACGTGTTCGAGTCGGCTGAACACTATATGCCGGTCAGTCCGATGGTGGCGACCGGTATCTCCATCCCGTTCGTGGTGATCGTGCTGACGATCATGCTCTGGCGGGTCAAGCGCAGCCACCACGCCTGAACGGGTGCAGACGATTTGCACGCGGCCTTGGCCGTGATAGGTCCTGTCCCGCAGATCAGTTCCGGACAGGACAAAGCATGAGCGTCGAAACGGTTCGCGCGTTTTTCGCAGCGAATGCCCCCGATATTGCCGTCCTTGAATCGGACAAGAGTTCCGCCACCGTGACGCTGGCCGCCGAGGCCTTCGGCGTGACGCCCGCCGAAATCGCCAAGACACTGTCCCTGCGCATTGGCGACAAGGTGTTGCTGGTGGTGACCTGCGGCACTGCGCGGCTCGACAACAAGAAGGCGCGCGCCGTGTTCGGCGGCAAGCCGCGCATGTTGAGCGCCGAGGAGGCGCTCGAGGCCACAGGCCATCCTGTCGGCGGCATCTGCCCATTCGGCTTGAAGACGCCGCTGCCGGTCTATTGCGATGTGTCGCTGAAAGCATTCACCGAGGTCGTGCCTGCCGCAGGCTCCATCAACAGCGCGGTGCGGATTTCCCCCGCACGCATGGCCGAACTGACCCATGCCGAATGGGTCGACGTGAGCGAGACCGCGATGGCTTCAACCTGACAGGGACTGCTCGCGCAACATCACCGCATTCGAGGGAGAACAGGGATGACCATCAAGGCCGTTGTATTCGACGCCTACGGCACGCTGTACGACGTGCAGTCGGTGGCCGCCGTGACAGACGAGGCATTTCCCGGCTATGGCGAGTTGATCAGCCAGATCTGGCGCATGAAGCAGCTCGAATACACCTGGCTGCGCTCGTTGATGGGGCGGTACGAGGATTTCTCCGTCGTCACGCGCGACTCGCTCAACTTCACCTTGAAGACGCTGGGCCTGACGTTCGATGCCGCGGTCTTCGAGCGCATCATGGACAAATACGTCCACCTCGATCCTTATCCGGATGCAAAGCAGGCGCTGACCGGCTTGAAGGGCCGCAAGCTGGCGATCCTGTCGAACGGCAGCACGGACATGCTCAACGCGCTGGTTCGCAACACCGGTCTGCACGCCATCCTCGACGCCACGATCAGCATCGACTCCACCCGTATCTTCAAACCGTCGCCACGCACCTATGAACTCATCGAGACTCATCTGGGCGTGGCGCCGCAGGAGGTGCTGTTCGTCTCATCCAATCCATTCGATGCCTGTGGTGCCAAATCCTTCGGCCTGAATGTCGCTTGGATCGAGCGCGTCACGCCGCAGGCGATGGCAGCGGAACTGGCCGGAGCAAGTCTCGTCCGTCCGCTCGCGATGTTCAAGGCCATGCGAATGCAGATGGACGAATACGGCCTGGAGCCGGATTATCGCATTGGCGCTCTGGCGGATTTGCCGGGACTTGTCACCGCACACCCGTAAAGACAAGGACCGGCGGCTGTTGCAAAATTGACTCGGCCGCGCCCGGCCTGCACCGGCCATGCTGCGCCGGAGGACGGATTCCGCGATCTGGCACGATTGATGCTTCGCATTTCACCAAGGAGGTGATGTGATGCGATCAGTCATTTTCTTGTTTCTGACAACGGCCGTGCTGGCGAGCCGCGTGTGTTTTGCACACGACGCGGACGGACGCCCTAACTGGATTGCCGAAGGCTCCTATAAAGGTGCCGATGGTGTTCATTGTTGCGGGCCAAGCGACTGCGAACAGCTTGGCTCCGACGAGGTGCAGGTCCGGCCCGATGGAATCTGGCTCACACGGTTCAAGGAACTGGTTCCGTTCGAGCAGGCGACGCCGAGTGAAGACGGCAAGACATGGAGATGCCACAACCTCTCGGGCGAGCGGCGGTGCTTCTTCATGAAGTATGGAGATACGTAGCGGATAGCGCTGCGTATGAGCGACGTGCGTCCGGAACGAGTGCTCAAATGCCGAGCGCGACGCCATCCTTGCGGTGGTCGGTGGCGCCGAGCAGGACACCGCGTTCGTGGTCGATCCAGATCGCCTGGCAGCCGCCGATGGCAACGTCCGCCCATTTCACATCGTGCCCGCGCGCAGCGAGTTCAGCACCGATCTCTTTGCCAAAGGTCGGCTCCAGCGACAGCACGCCCTCGAATGCGAACGAGCGAGGCGCTTCCGATGCGGCCTGAATGTCCATGCCGAGGTCGAACACATTGGAGAGGAAGTTGCCGTGACCGGTGGCCTGATAGTGACCACCCATGACGCCGAACGGCATCATGCAGCTGCCGTTCTTCATCACCATGCCGGGAATGATGGTGTGCATCGGCCGCTTGTTCGGCCCGAGCGCGTTGGGATGTCCCGATTGAAGCCGGAAACCCCAGCCGCGATTGTGCAGCAACACGCCTGACTTCGGCGCGTAAACGCCGCTGCCGAACGGCTGGAACAGGGAATTGATGAACGACACCGCGTTGAGGTCGCGGTCCACCACGGTGACATAGACCGTGTCCTTGTGTTCGATATCGTCCCAATCGACCGGCGCGCTCGCGCGTGTCATGGAAATCTTGCTGCGGATTGCACCGATATAGGCATCCGACAGGAAATGCGCCGCATCGACGTTGCCATGCGCGGGATCGCAGAAGAACGCATCGCGTGCGCGATAGGCCGCCTTGGTCGCTTCCGCCAGGAGATGCACGCGGTCGACTTCGGACAGCGCCTTGATGTCATACCCCGCCAGCGTGCGCAGGATCATCAGCGCGGCCAGCCCCTGCCCGTTCGGCGGACATTCGAGCACGTCATGTCCGCCATAGCTTGCGGAAATCGGCGTCACGTCTTCCGGCGCATTCGCCGCGAAGTCCGCGACCGTGTGTGTGCCGCCGAGGGCCTGCAGAATGCCCACAAGCTCCTCGGCCACCTCGCCTTCATAGAAGGCGGCGCGGCCTTTGCGCGCAATTTGCCGCAGCGTTTTGCCGAGCGCCGGCTGGCTGCGCCGATCGCCGATGGAGGGCGCGATGCTGCCGGGCAGATATTGCTCCATGGCAGCCGGATTGCTTTCGAGCCGCGCGCGGTTGCGCGTCCAGTCCGAAGCCACGCGCGGCGTGATACGGAAGCCGTTTTCCGCGGCGTCGATAGCAGGCTTGAAGATTTCCTCCAGCGATTTGCTGCCATGCTTCGCCGCGAGGGTGCACCAGGCGTCGATGGCGCCGGGAACCGTGATGCCTTCGATCGAGGTTGGCGTCAGCGCTTTCGCGCCCTTGGCCATCGTGGCGGCGAGATCGGTCTTCGCCGGCGTCCGGCCCGAGCCGTTGAGCGCCACCGGCGTGCCGGCCTTCGGCGAATAGATCACAAAGCAGTCGCCGCCAACGCCGGTCATCTGCGGTTCGACCACGCCCTGCAACGCCACCGCTGCGATGGCGGCATCCATCGCGTTGCCGCCGGCCTTGAGAATGTCGAGCGCCGCGAGTGTCGCCTGTGGATGGGAGGTTGCGGCCATGCCGCGTTCCCCCACTGCGATGGAGCGGGACGGCGAGATGAAATTGCGCATTCAGGAAAACCTTCGAGGATGGGCTTTCATGATACGCAGACTCCGGCTGCCGATCCAGTCTGGAACCGCGGATGAGCGCTAGCGCGCCGACCGCTTGCTGCGCCCGAGTTTCTCCGCAAGAAAGTCCGCAAGCACTTCGACACGCGCAGGGCGCGGCCCGCCGGGCGGCATCACCAGATGCACCGCGCCTTCCGGCTGTTTCCAGTCCTTCAGAATGACCTCAAGCTGTCCCGTAGCAATCGCCTCTCCGACGATGAAATCCGGCAGATCGGCGATGCCCAGTCCAGCCAACAGCGCCGGCATAATCGCTTCACCGTTGTTGACGCGCAGTTGTCCCGACGGCCGCACCGTCGCCTGCTCGCCGGCCGTATTGACGTAGTGCCAGATACCCGGCGTCGACAGGTAAGCGTAACCGAAGCACTTGTGCTCGGCGAGATGCATGGGGTGGGTCGGGCGTCCATGCTTTTTGAGATAGGACGGCGCCGCCACCGTGTAGCGCCGCATGCCGCACAACCGCCTCGCAACCAACGACGAATCCGGCAGGCGCGCGATGCGAATACCGGCGTCGAAACCGTCGCCGATCAGATCGACCATGGCATCGCTCAAGTGCAGGTCGATGGACACTTCGGGATAGGCACGAAGAAAATCCGGCAACAGAGGCGCGATGACCCGCACGCCGTAGGTCATGGGCACAGCGAATCGCACCAGCCCGCGCGGCGCGGACGACTGCGCCAGCGCTTCGTTCTCCGCAGCCTCTCCGTCCATCAGGAGTTGCGCGGCGCGCTCGGACAGGCGCTGGCCCGCATCGGTCAGTGCCAGTTGCCGCGAGGTGCGGTTGAACAGCCGGGCCCCGAGCCGCCCTTCCAGCCGGCTGACGGCCTTGGAAACGGTCGCCTTTGACAGGGCGAGTTCTGCTGCGGCCCCCGCAAACGACCGCATTTCCACGACTTTCGCGAAAATCGCGAGCGCCTCGAAGTCCGGAAGCCGCGACATAGGTCCTTCTCTCTTAGATCATTTTTGGAAACAATGAATTTCCATAGTTTCTATTTATGCACCATCCGTCAGCGCTTATCCATAGCCCATCGGAATTCAACGCAGGCACTCACGGAGGCCTCCCATGACCAAGTCACTCACAGGCAAAGTCGCCCTCGTCACCGG
This sequence comes from Afipia clevelandensis ATCC 49720, assembly GCF_000336555.1. Lineage (GTDB taxonomy): Bacteria > Pseudomonadota > Alphaproteobacteria > Rhizobiales > Xanthobacteraceae > Afipia > Afipia clevelandensis. The sequence goes on from NZ_KB375281.1 coordinate 2,621,153, forward strand.
CGGATCACGCGGCATCGGCGCAGCCAGCGCCAAGGCGCTCGCGGACGAAGGCGCAAATGTTGCGATCAGCTACAGCGCATCGCCCGACAAGGCCGAAGCAGTCGTTCGCGACCTGAAGGCCAAGGGCGTCGAAGCCAAGGCATACCGGGCCGATCAGGCCAATACCGCCGAGGTCGAACAACTGGTCCGTGATGTCGCAAAGGATTTTGGCCGCCTCGACATCCTGGTGAACAACGCCGCCGTCGCGGTGATGGGGCCGCTCGATGACGCGAACAATGCCGCGGCTTTCGACCGCCAGTATGCGATCAATCTCGATGGTGTCGTCACCGCGATCCGGACCGCATCAAAGTTGATCAGCGATGGTGGCCGCATCGTCACCATCGGGTCAGGCATCGCCACCCGTGCGACTTTCCCCGGCATGGCCGACTACGCCGCCACCAAGGCAGCCATCGTCGGCTATGCGAAAGGCGCGGCACGCGACCTCGGCCCGCGCGGCATCACCGTCAACGTGCTGCAGCCCGGCTCGATCAACACCGACATGAACCCCGAGAATGGCGAGTTCGCGGAAGCCCAGCGCGTTCAGCACGCCTTGCAGCGTTACGGCACGCCGGAAGAAATCGCCGCCGGCGTGGTGTTCCTCGCCAGCCCCGGCGCCTCGTTCGTGACCGGCACCGTGCTGAATGTCGATGGCGGCTTCGGCGCCTGAATCTCTCAAGCAAATTTCAATCAAGGAACATCCCATGATCGAACTTCGCCCATTCAACACGCTCGGCAGCGCCGATCACGGCTGGCTCAAGGCAAAGCACCACTTCTCCTTCGGCAGTCACTACGACCCGAACAATATGAATCACGGCAGCCTGCGCGTCTGGAACGATGACGAGATCGCGCCGAACACCGGTTTCCCCGCGCATCCCCATGCCAACATGGAAATCATCACTTTCGTTCGCGAAGGCGCGATCACCCATCAGGATTCGCTCGGCAACAAGGGCCGCACCGAAGCCGGCGATGTGCAGGTGATGAGCGCGGGCTCCGGCATCCGTCACTCCGAGTACAATCTTGAACCGGTGACCACCAAGATCTTCCAGATCTGGATCGAGCCGACGCAGGAAGGCGGACAGCCGTGCTGGGGTGCGAAGCCTTTTCCGAAAGCTGACCGCTCCGGAAAGTTCGTCACCATCGCAAGCGGCCACAAGGCCGACAACGATGCGCTGCCGATCCGCGCCGATGCGCGCGTGCTCGCCACCACACTGAAGGCCGGCGAGACCGCCGAATATGCGCTCGGCGAAGACCGCTACGGCTATCTGGTGCCCGCCAGCGGCAGCATCGAGGTCAATGGCGTGCGCGCAAACACCCGCGACGGCATTGCCGTCCAGGATGAAGCCTCGGTGACGATCACCGCGCTGGAAGACACAGAACTCATTCTCGTGGATGCGGCTTGAGCCGCATCCACTCCCGTCCACCCGACCACTCACCCTGCAAATTCAAAGGAGGCCATCATGGCCAAGGTTCTCGTTCTCTACTATTCCGCCTACGGACACATTGAAGCGATGGCCAACGCTGTCGCGGAAGGCGCCCGCGAAGCCGGCGCGACCGTCGACGTGAAGCGCGTGCCTGAACTGGTGCCGCCCGACGTCGCCAAGGCGTCCTACTACAAGGTCGATCAGGCCGCTCCGGTCGCCAAGATCGAGGATCTGGCGAACTACGACGCGATCATCGTCGGCACCGGGACCCGCTTCGGCCGCATCTCGTCGCAGATGGCGAACTTCCTCGATCAGGCCGGCGGCCTGTGGGCGAAGGGCGCGCTGCACGGCAAGGTCGGCGGCGCGTTCACCTCGAGCGCCACACAGCACGGCGGCCAGGAGACCACGCTGTTCTCGATCATCACCAACCTCTTGCATTTCGGCATGGTGATTGTCGGCCTCAACTACGGCTTCGCCGGACAGATGGGCGTCAAGGACGTCACCGGCGGCGCGCCGTATGGCGCGACCACCATCACCGACGGTGACGGCAGCCGCCAGCCGAGCGCGAATGAACTCGCCGGCGCGCGCTATCAGGGCAAGACCATCGCCGAAACAGCGAAGAAGCTGCACGGCTAGAACAAATGGCGGCGCCGGCGACGGTGCCGCCATTTCCTTTCAGGGATTTCCGGTCATGCAGGATGCTCTGTATCTGTTTCATATCGTTCGCGGCCCGCTGCGGAGTCTCGCGCAGGACTGGATGTGCCGCAGCCTCCGCCGCTCGGCCTTCGGCGAGAGCGCCGGTCTCTATCGCTACTGCCCGCCGTGCGATGCATCTACTACCAATGACGGTCGCGCAATTGCCATGGGAACCGGTTAGGTTCCCCTCGCCGGGTTTCATTCAGTCTGTTCACGTTACAGGAGCTACAGGTCATGCCGACTATCACAACCAAGGACGGCGTCGAGATTTTCTACAAGGACTGGGGCTCCGGTCAGCCGATCGTTTTCAGCCACGGCTGGCCGCTCTCGGCCGACGACTGGGACGCGCAAATGCTTTTCTTTCTGGCGAAGGGCTTTCGGGTCATCGCCCATGACCGGCGCGGTCACGGTCGCTCCACCCAGACCGGCGACGGTCACGACATGGATCACTACGCTGATGATCTCGCAGCAGTGGTCACGCATCTCGATCTGAAAAATGCGATCCACGTCGGTCACTCGACCGGCGGCGGCGAGGTCACGCATTATCTCGCACGTCACGGCACAAACCGGGCTTCCAAGGCCGCTCTCATCAGCGCCGTCCCTCCGCTCATGGTGAAGACAGAAGCGAACCCGCTAGGGTTGCCGAAGGCAGTGTTCGACGACTTGCAGGCGCAACTGGCGGCGAACCGATCGAAGTTCTATCGCGATCTGCCGGAGGGGCCGTTCTACGGCTTCAACCGTCCAGGCGTAAAACCAATTGAAGCGGCGATCGCCAACTGGTGGCGTCAGGGCATGATGGGTGGCGCCAAGGCGCACTACGACGGCATCGTCGCTTTCTCGCAGACCGATTTCACCGAAGACCTGAAGAAGATCACAATCCCGGTCCTTGTGATGCACAGCGAGGACGACCAGATCGTGCCTTATGTCGCCGCGGGCCCCTTGAGCGCAAAGCTGCTGCCGAACGGCACGCTGAAAACCTACAAGGATTTCCCGCACGGCATGATCACGACCCAAGCCGAGACGATCAACGCCGACCTGCTCGCCTTCATCAAGGGCTGAGGCTTGAACGAGCCGCAACAAGGAAAGGCCCGCTCATGGAGCGGGCCTTTTTACGTCTGCTGACCGGACCTATGATGCCTTCTGCAACGCGCCCACGTCATTGACCGCCTTGTTCAGATGGACATGGGTGTCCACATGGTCGATCCATGCGACCGGCACGAAGTGATGCTGCCCGTCGGGCGAACTAGCCTTCGTCAGCTTGATCTTGTCGTTACCTTCAAGGTGATCGACCTTGCCGATGTTCTTGCCGGCGGAATCGATCACGTCCATGTGTTCCTTGATCTTCGATACATCTGCCATTTGCGTCTCCTTACTGTCTGGCTATCAACAACGCAGCGCCCGGATGGTTCGGCAATGCCTGCATTTTCGCCGCGCGACGGAACCTGTTTCCCGTCCGGCAGTTGTCGGTCCATCACTCCTGGAGAACATGACGATGGACAAGGACCGGATCACGGGTGCCGCAAAGGACGCTGCGGGCAAGGTCGAGGGCGCATTCGGACGTGCCACCGGCGATGCGTCCACAGAAGCCTCGGGCCGCGCACGCGAAGCCGCGGGAACCGTGCAGAATCTGTACGGGCAAGCAAAGGACGCCGCGCGCGATATCGGGGATGCCGCGACCGAGTATGCGAAGGACGCGATGGACGCAGGCAGCGACATGTATCGCGGCGGCACCAAGGCCGTGGCGTCGACCGTGCGCGAACAGCCACTTGGCTCGCTTCTTATTGCAGGTGCAGTCGGCTTCGCGCTCGCACTGATGCTGAACCGGCAGCCGCGCCGGCGTCGGCTTCGCGACTACTACTGACAGCAATCATCGAGCCGGCAGCCGGTTATCCACATGCGTGCGCGGAATGAGAATCGTTCCGCGCACAAGTGTGCGTTGTTTCCGTCGCCGAGCGGCATGCGTATTGTTTCCCCCAAGACATTCTGGATAGTCTCGCCGCATCGTTTCTGAATTGCATCGTGGGCGGGAGTTTGCAGATGTTCAGGTGGATTGGATCGGCAGCGGTGGCCGTTGCCGGATTGATGATGGCTGTATCGAGCGCCAGCGCGGGCTCCTGGGAAGATGGCATGAAGGCGTTCGCGCGAAAGGAATATGCCGCCGCGGCGAAACTGTTTCGTCCTCTTGCGGAGAAGGGCAATGCCGTCGCGCAATACCGGATCGCGATGATGCACAAGATGGGCCTTGGCGTTTCAAAGGACCGCAAACAGGCCGAGAAATGGAGCCGGCTCGCCGCCAAACAGGGCAATGCCGATGCGCAGGTGTTACTGGGCAGCCTGTACTACAAGGGCGACGGCAAAGAATCCGACGCCATCGCGAAAGCGTACATGTGGTACGACATCGCCGCGGCGCAGGGGAATGACGAGGCCAAGAAGGAACTCGTCACCGTTTCAAGCGGACTCACGCCGCAGCAGGTTGCCGCCGCGCAAGCCAAAGCACAGGCTTGCAAATCTTCCGGCTATCAGCAGTGTGATTGATCTATTTTCCGAGATGACGGCGGATCGCGGCGACCGATGGGCCAACCTCGTCGATCGCTGCGGCAAGATCATCCGGCGACACGTTGAGGCGATAGGCCCAGTATCCGGTGGAGGCATGATCCGTCGTGTCGATCGCCGGTGCGGGACGCGCACCGAGATTCGACGACAGCACGGACGCGACTGTCACAAGACGGAGCATGGCCCATCTTACCATGAGCGGGCCGCTCCGACACGCCACGGGACCTCTCAGCGTTAACAAATCCGAAATGTCGCCGCGGCGACCGGCAGCGCTGTATTTTGCAACTGATAGCAGCCGGAATTGTTGTAATCTCCAGGGGACTTCTGTTTGGAGACACACATTGGCGCAGCCGTTCATCGTTTCCATTCCGCACAAACTCGGCAAGGACGAAGCGACGCGCCGCCTGAAAGCCGGACTCGGTAACGTTCGTTCGGACTACGGAAAAATTTTCCAGATCGATGAAGAAATCTGGAGCGGCGACCGCCTCGCCTTCCGCCTCACCGCGCTCAGGCAGCAGGTCGGCGGAACTGTCGATGTCGCGGATGATCACGTCAGACTGGAAGTGATGCTGCCCTGGCTGCTTGCCGGCCTTGCGCACGGAATTCAGGCCGCGATCCGTGCGCGCGCAACACGGATGCTCGAGAAGAAAACGACGGACGTGTGAGGCGCGCAAATAATCCCGGCATCGCAGCCGGGATTATGACGCATCAGATCGCGAAAGCTGAATGAGAAAGCCTGTCAGCCGTTGTTCGCTGTCAGCTTCAGCCATGTGGTGTGGACATCCTGTTTCATCTGCCCCCACTCACTGGCCGCAACATCCCAGTTCACGATCTGCCGCGAAGAACCAGCCGACGCGCCACTCGCCACCGTCGACGTTGCCATCGAATCATGAATGTAGACAAAGCCGATGGTCAGCAGGCAGCCGAGCACCATTCCAAGAAAGGTTCGCATGTGATCGTCCTCCGGCATAGGCAACGCCGCAAGGCAATCTGGGTTCCGTGTCAGGGACAGACCCAAAAAGGATTGGTCAGGAATGGTGGGCGCGACAGGGATCGAACCTGTGACCCCCTCGATGTCAACGAGGTGCTCTCCCGCTGAGCTACGCGCCCTTAAAGACCATTGGTGCCGGGATGCGTCCCTATATCGGCTTGAGCAGCCGCAGGCAAGGACGGGAAACCATGATTTGGGGGCAAATTTGCCCCGAATCGGCGGCCCTCAGGCCGCCAGCATCTTGTTCACTTCGCTGACCAATTCGCGCAGGTGGACAGGCTTGGACAGCACCTTGGCGTTTTTCGGGGCTTCCGAGTCTGAATTCAGCGCCACGGCGGCAAATCCGGTGATGAACATGATCTTGATGTCCGGATCGAGTTCGGAGGCCCGGCGGGCCAGTTCGATCCCGTCCATCTCCGGCATCACGATGTCGGTTAGAAGCATTTCAAAAGGCTCTTCCCGCAGCCTCTGATAGGCTGACAGGCCGTTGTCGTAGGACGAGACCTGAAACCCGGCATTCTCCAGCGCTTTCACCAGAAAGCGGCGCATGTCGTTGTCGTCTTCGGCGAGGAGAATTTTGTGCTGCATGGTCCTGGTGTCCCGTATCCGGCGCGCTTCGCTCACAGTGTCTTTCCGAGCGAATGCCGGTCGTCTGAGCGCGTGAATGGAGAAGTCCCCTGCCCTCTATTTGCCCGCAGGAGAGTAAATTTCGGGTGAAGGGGAAGTTCCTATTGGCAGGCAGGATAGGTTTGCAGACAATGACGATCAACAAAGCACCCGCTTTTCCGGCGAAAATATCCTGGCCGGACGGGCATTTCAGTGGCGGAGAGACTCACGCCGCGGGTGAGAAGGGCGAGGAGACGAGGTGGCAATGACCCAGTTTGAGGACGCCCTGTCGCCGCCTTTCGAAATCATCGAACCGGCGATCTGGCGCGCGCCGATCATTTTCAATTCCCCGCATTCGGGATCGGTCTATCCGCGCGAGTTTCTCGCAGCCTCGCGCATTGACGAGACCGCGCTGCGGCGTTCGGAAGACTCGTTCATGGACGAGATCATCGCGGATCTCACAGGCCGTGGATTTCCCGTGGTCCGGGTGAATTTTCCGCGCTCCTATGTGGACGTCAATCGCGAGCCCTACGAACTCGATCCGCGCATGTTCGCAGGCCGCCTGCCGAGCTTCGCCAATACCCGCTCCATGCGCGTGGCCGGGGGTCTCGGCACGATTCCCCGCGTGGTCGGTGATGGCCAAGAAATCTACGCCGAACGCCTCGATGTCGAAGAGGCGCTGAACCGCATTGAATCGCTCTACAAGCCTTACCACCGCGCGCTGCGCCGCCTTCTCAACAAGGCGCATCAGGCCTTCGGCACCGTGATCCTGGTCGATTGCCATTCCATGCCGTCAGTCGGCGTCACGCGCGACGAGCCCAGGCGTCCCGATGTCGTGATCGGCGACCGCTACGGCACAAGCTGCGCGAACCTGCTGTCCGATGCGGTCGAGCAAACGCTGACTGCGCAGGGCTATTCGGTCGGCCGCAACAAGCCTTATGCCGGCGGCTTCATCACCGAGCACTACGGCAACCCGGCGAGTGGCCTGCATACGGTTCAGCTCGAACTCAACCGTGCGATCTATATGGACGAGCGGCGGCGTGAGCGTGGGCCGGATTTCCGCAAGGTTGCCGACGACTTCATTGTGCTGGCCGACGCGCTCGCCGCGATCCCGCTGGACAGCCTCGGCCCGTTTCAGGCAGCCGCGGAATAGAATTTTCTTGCCGCGCGGCGCGCGGCAACATCCTCCCGGATTGCGACAAGAAAAAAGGGCCACTCGCAAATGATGCAAGTGGCCCAAGTCTAGGGAGGAAACGCCCAAGGAGGGCAGCGATAACGCGAGGCGCTATCGCACCGCAACAATATGCAACTGCAGCGCACTAAGCGCAAGTATTTTTAAAGAAATAGCCATGATCTGCATGCATAACAGACTTGCGATCGAAAAGTCCGCAGAAGATGAAATAGCTAAATAATATCATAGCGTTATTCAAAATGTCGGCCTGTCATAATTGCCGGAAAAGCCCGGATTTGCCCTCATGAAGTGAATTGAAAATTCCATTCTTGGGCTGAACGGCTTTCGTTTTGATCTTCGCTTTGAAATCGTGAAGTAAGGAATGAACAATCGAATTAGTGCCCTCGTGCAAAATTTCTGGTGATCGCGCCAACCTCGTTAGGGCTGTCTCCGGTTCGCATTTACACTCCACACCGGCACAGCCGCACCAAAGGACTTCCCGTGACGGTTATCGACTTCACCGCGTTTATCGGACGGCTGGCAACAGCCTCCGGCGACACCATCCTTCCCTTTTTCCGGACCTCGCTGAGTGTGGATAACAAGAACACCGGGCGCGATCTCGATCCGGTAACCGAGGCCGACCGCGCGGCGGAAGCGGTGATGCGGCGGATGATCAAGGACAGCTTTCCGCTGCACGGCATCGTTGGTGAGGAGTTCGGCTCCGAACGCGCCGACGCGGAATATGTCTGGGTGCTCGATCCGATCGACGGCACAAAGTCGTTTATCGCAGGACTGCCGATCTGGGGCACGCTGATTGCGCTGATGCATCGCGGCACGCCGGTGTTCGGCATGATGCACCAGCCCTATATCGGCGAACGCTTCAGCGGCGACGGCGGCTCCGCGCGTTATGAGGGGCCGTCCGGCAAGCGCAAATTGTCCGTGCGCCGCTGCGCATCGCTCAACGAGGCGACGCTGTTCACCACCAGCCCGCGCCTGATGCAGGCTCCGGACCGCGCGCTGTTCGAGCGCGTCGAAGCCGATGTCCGGCTGTCCCGCTACGGCGGCGATTGCTACGCCTATTGCATGCTCGCCTCCGGACATCTGGATCTCATCATCGAGACCGAGCTGAAACCCTATGACGTCGCGGCGCTGATCCCGATCGTGACCGGCGCTGGCGGCATCATCACCACCTGGGAAGGCGAGCCCGCGCAATCCGGAGGCCGCATCATCGCCGCCGGCGACAAGCGCGTGCACGACGCCGCGCTGAAACTGCTTCAGGCGACATAGCGCGGTTTGTCGCGCCTTCAGATTTGCGCGAATGACCTGAGGTGATCGCAAAACTGCCGCACCGGCCGCGGCAATGACGGGCGGCTGCGCATGCAGACCACGAGCCTGCGGCTCGCCCACGGATCGCTGATCCGGATGATCTTGATGCGGGCCGCGCGGCCGACGCGGCGCGCGGCGGCTTCCGGAATGATCGCAAGGCCGACGCAGGCTTCCACCATCTGGCAAATCGCATCGAAGCCGCGCAGCCGCGCGCGAATCCGCAGCCGCACGCCCAGCTTGGCGGCCTGCATCGCGATATGAGTCTGCAGCGCGCTGGCCTCGGTCAGCCCGATGAAATCTCGCCCGACAACATCGCGGAAGCTGGCTTGGCGGCGGGACGCGATCTCGTCGTTCGCCGGTACGACAAGAACCAGCCGATCGTCGCAGAACGGAAACCGCTCGAGCCCTTCCGGCAGCATCGCTTCCACTGCAAGGCCGATATCCGCAGCTCCGGAGGCCAGCGCGGTCGCGATCTCGGTGCTCTCGCGCTCCTCGATATCGACGCTGATGGCCGGATGGTCCGCCAGAAACGACGCCAACGCCTTCGGCAGATGTTCGCTCGCGCCGGATGTGTTGGCGAGCATATGAATGCGGGCTTTCATGCCCCGCGCGTAAGCCGTGAGTTCACCCTGCATCGCCGCGACCTGATGCAGCACGATGCGGGCATGATCGAGCAGGCTCTCACCTGCCGCCGTGAGCCGGACGCCTCGCCGTTGCCGCTCCAGCAGCGGCACACCCAACGCTGCTTCCATACCCTTGATCCGCGCGCTGGCCGATGCCAGCGCCAGCGCCGAACGCTCCGCGCCATCAGTGATGCTGCGGGCCTCGGCCACCGCCACGAACAGACGCATATCCACCAGATCGAAATGCATGGCGACCGCCCTTTACACCGGCTTCGTCAGACCCGAAGGCTAACTCGGTATTCTCCAGATCGTGCGGCCCGCCGCTTCCGGTCAATGTGAGGCCATGTCCAGTTCTCTGTCAGATCCGCTTCTCCTCATCATCGCAGCGGTTTTCCTGCTCGCCGGTTTCGTCAAGGGCACCATCGGCATGGGCCTGCCGACCGTCGCCATGGGCCTGCTGGCGACGCGGATGCCACCCGCGCATGCGCTGGCCATCGTGATCGTGCCGGCGATCGTCACCAACATCTGGCAGACCTTTGTCGGCCCGTATCTGCGCGACATTGTCAGGCGGCTGTGGCCGCTGATGATCGCGACCATGATCGGCATCTGGTCCGGCGCCGGCCTGATGACCGGCCCCTATGCGCGCTACGGCACCGTGGTGCTCGGCATCCTGCTGGTGATCTACGCGATCATCGGCCTTTCCAGGGTGCGTTTCAGCGTTGCGCGCAAGAACGAGAAATGGATCGGCGGCATCGTCGGGCTGATCACCGGCGTCATCTCCGCCGCGACCGGCGTTCAGGTCATCCCGTCCATGCCCTTCATGCAGGCGATCGGCATGGAGAAGGACGAACTGGTTCAGGCTCTCGGCGTATTCTTCACCACGGCAACGATCGCGCTGGCGTTCAACCTGACCGGCGCGGGCCTCTTGAATGCGACAGTTGCCATTCCCGGGCTGATCGCGATGGTCACGGCCTTCGCCGGGATGTATCTCGGCCAGTTGCTCCGTTCCCGCATGGATGCGGAAACGTTTCGCCGCTGGTTTCTGATCGCCCTGCTGCTGCTGGGCATCTATCTCGCCGGCGAGATGCTCGCGAAGATCCACGGCTAGGCTGCTCTGAAAGACGGTGCCCGCGTCACGGGACCGTGCTAGGGATGGGCATGCTCCGAGTCACCCGCGACATCACGATCGACGAGAAGGATCTCGACATCGCCTTCGTCCGCGCCTCGGGACCGGGCGGGCAGAATGTCAACAAGCTCTCGACCGCCGCGCAATTGCGTTTCGACGTGAACCGGATTTCGCTCGCGCCCGATGTCATGACTCGGCTGACGGCGCTCGCAGGCCAGCGCATGACCCGGGATGGCGTCATCGTCATTCACGCCCAGCGTTTCCGGACCCAGGAGCGCAACCGCGCCGACGCCATCGACCGGCTGCTCGACCTCCTGCGCGAAGCCAGCATCCGCCCCAAACCGCGCCGCGCCACCAAGCCCACCCTCGGCTCCAAAATGCGCCGCCTCGACGGCAAGAAACGCCGCGGCGACATCAAGGCCAGACGCACGTCGCGCAGCTTCGACGATTGAGAATTAGCGGGTAAAACATATCTGTTCGCGGGTACAATCGGTGCCATCACCGGATAAACTGCGCCGAACCCGCGAATCGTCCCGGAACTCCATGCCTGTCCGCCAGCTTCCCATTCAGGTCGTCAACCGCATCGCCGCCGGCGAAGTGGTGGAGCGGCCAGCAAGCGCGGTGAAGGAGCTGGTGGAAAACGCCATCGACGCAGGCGCGTCCCGTGTCGATATTTTCACCGAGGGCGGCGGACGGCGGCGCATTGCCATTACCGACAACGGTGCGGGCATGACACGCGACGATCTTGCCCTCTCCGTCGACCGCCATGCGACCTCCAAGCTCGACGACGAAGACCTGCTGCGCATCCGCACGCTGGGTTTTCGCGGCGAGGCCTTGCCGTCCATCGGCGCAGTGTCGAAGCTCGCCATCACCACGCGGCACGCCAGCGAACCGCATGCCTGGGCGCTCAATGTCGATGCGGGTGCGAAGTCGGACATCGTGCCGGCGGCACTCACGTCCGGTACGCGCGTCGAGGTCAGCGATCTGTTCTACGCGACACCGGCGCGGCTTAAATTTCTCAAAACCGACCGCACCGAGGCCGAGGCCGTCCGCGACGTGGTGCGCCGTCTCGCCATGGCGCGGCCCGATATCGCATTCTCCCTCTCCGGTGAAGAACGCGCGCCGGTGACATGGGCGGCGGCTCTGCCCGGCGCGCCGGGACAACTCACGCGTCTCGGCGACATTCTGGGCGCGGATTTCCGCGCCAGCGCCATCGAAGTGCGCGCAGAGCGGGACGGCGTGATTGTCGAAGGCTTCGCGGCGGCGCCATCTCTCACTCGCGCCAATGCACTCGGACAATATCTGTTCGTCAACGGCCGCCCGGTGCGCGACAAGCTCATTCTCGGCGCGGTGCGCGCCGCCTATGCAGACTATCTGCCGCGCGACCGGCATCCCGTGATCGCGCTGTTCGTCACGCTGGATACGCAGGAGGTCGATGCCAATGTGCATCCGGCCAAGACCGAAGTGCGTTTCCGCAACGCCGGGCTGGTTCGCGCGCTGATCGTGCATGCGCTGAAAGATGGCCTTGCGCGCGAAGGCAAGCGCACCGCAGCGAACTCCGATGGCGCGGCGATCATGGCCTTTCGGCCCGGCAGCATCCCACGCAGCAGCGGCTGGGACTGGCGGCAATCACCAAACTTTCCGGCGGCGCCCGCCGCTCCCGCCTATGCCAATGCGGTTGCGTCGAACGCTTTCGCCGAGGCCGCGCAGGCTGCCTTCGACACCGGCGCACCGACAGCAGACGTGCGCTATGAGCAGACACCTGCGACAAACCTGATCGACAGCCCTCTCGGCGCGGCGCGCACGCAGATTCACGAAAACTACATCGTTGCCCAGACCCGTGATGGGCTGGTCATCGTGGACCAGCATGCCGCGCATGAGCGCATCGTCTACGAGCGGCTGAAGGCCTCGCTTGAACAGAATGGTGTGCAGCGGCAGATTCTGCTGATCCCCGAAATCGTCGAGATGGATGAACCCACCGTGGAAAAACTGGTGGCGCGCGCGGACGAACTGGAAAAGTTCGGTCTCGGCATCGAATCCTTCGGCCCCGGGGCGGTGGCTGTGCGCGAGACGCCGTCCCTCCTCGGCAAGATCGACGCGGCTTCGCTGCTGCGCGACCTCGCCGAACACATGGCCGAATGGGACGAGGCGCTTCCGCTTGAACGGCGGCTGATGCATGTCGCCGCGACCATGGCATGCCACGGCTCGGTGCGTTCCGGACGGATTCTCAAGCCGGAGGAAATGAACGCGCTGCTGCGCGAGATGGAAGTGACGCCGAATTCCGGCCAGTGCAATCACGGCCGCCCGACCTATGTCGAACTCAAGCTCGCGGACATCGAGAAATTATTCGGAAGGCGATAAAGCCCGTTTTAACGATCGCCGGACGCGCCCTCCCAACCAGCCAAGCAAGGTTCGGCGTTCTTCGCGATTGCCCAGTGGCGCGTGAGCTTCGGGTTCGAGCGAGAATCGCCGGATCGCGATGCCAAGACTCCGCGAATCCGCCGACAACCCCAGCGACATTGGCGAGGCTGGCGAGCGGATGCTCATCACGATCGTGATGTCTCCGCTTGCCGACGCCGCTGCGGGAAGTTGCACATGACGCCACGACCAGTTGCGGTCGGCGGCCCGGCTTGCATCGAACGACCACTCGGCCACCGGGACATCATTCGCGGTCAAGGAGACGTCGAGCCGTGAATGGCCTTTCGCCAAAAAAGGCCGGACCAGCGCGTTGAAAAACAGCGGCGGCCGGCCGGGCGCAAGCGAAACATTGATTTCGGCACGCTCGCCATCCGACCATGTGCCGAAACCCTCGTCGGCAAGACTCCAGCCGTCACCGAAATAATGCTGCGAGCCGAGAGCGTCGGCCGCATCGGTTGAGAAAACCTGCGACAGGCGCATATCGGGGGCCTTTGCAGCCAGTGCAATCATCCCGTCGAGATTGCTGGCGCAACTGTTTTCCTCGCGAAAAGAGCGCGCGCAGCTATAGGCCAGCGCCTGCAGCCTGTCGCGCTCGTGAGCCACCTTCTCAACCGCAGCGACCATGCCGGAAACGCTGTTGATGGCGAATAAGACACCCGACGCCCGGCCCTCTTCAACGTGATCGGCCATCCATGTTCCGGCGGGGATGATTGCGATCTTTCCCATCGCGACCGTTTCACAGAACACGCCGGACACGATTCCCCGGTATTCAACGGGCCCGTAAGGCAGCAGAAGCGCATCGGATCGCGCGATGGTCGCGAGATAATCGGCATGATCCTGTTCCGAAGGAACGATCTCCAGCCTGCCATTGGCCAAAGCCTCCGCCGCGCGTCTGCGGACGTTGCCTTCACCGGGCGCATCCTTGCTGAACCGCACAAGAAACCGCACATCATGATGGCGTGACAGGATACTGCCGATCAGATCGACGATCCGGTCCGATATCTCTCCCGATCTGACGTTGACATAAATGTAGATCGCAAGCGGGCCTGCTGGCCGGACTTCTGCGGAGCTGACCGCGCCATAGTATTTCGGAACAGGCAGATAGAATGCCTTTCGCAGACTCAACGCTTCGAGATGAGCAAGTGCTCTGGCGTTGTTCAGCGTAAAGAAAATGCGTTCGGCGCCGGGCGACTTATGAAGCACGCGCGACACAAAACGGTAGATCCACGCCGCCTTGCCGAATGTCTTTGCCCCGAAGTCATAGAAATCAGGACCCAGAAACCGGAAAAAGACGGCAGGCCTTCCAGCACCCGGGCGTGTGCGGAGCCATTGAGCGATTCCGTAAATCGCCTGCGGCCGCGATGACGTGATGACCAGAATATCCCGCTCCGAAATTCTTTCCGCGTCGAGATCGTTCCAGAGGGGTGTGAGCGCATGATGAGCGTCCGCAAGGCTTGCAAGCCCGCTACCGACGCTGCCGTTCAGCCACGGGACAACCGGAAGAATCGCCTGCGCATCGAGTTCGCGGGCAATCGCGGGGTCGGCTTTCTCGGAAATATAGATCCTTGTTGCGATCCCGCGGTCCCGGGCGGCCTCGCGAAAACCGAACACCTGATTGAAGAAATGGCCGGGATATCCGACCAGATCAAAATCGACGATGAAAACACGCGGGCCCGCAGTCATGGCTGATCGCACCGAGCCATGGAAGGTTGTTCGCCGCTCTGGTTTCTGACCCGGATCATGAAACGTCCCGCTGTCCAGTCAAGTCGATGACAACGCGCGAGGAGTCGAGTTTCGACAACGCTGACGCATACTGACCCGCGCGCGATGTGACGACCACCATTTCCGCCCATGCTATCAGTTCATCGACGTCATCGGCGAGCAAGCCTTCGAGACCGTCCAGCGCATCGTCTGTGTAGTCATGCCGGGTCGCCAGCCTCCGCCCGCGCGACACATCTGGATCGAACGCGCGGACAGCGCATCCTGCCTTGAAAAGCCGCTGCGCCAGCGTCGCGATCGGGCTGCCGCGAAGATCGCCGACCCCCGCCTTGTAGGCCAATCCCAGAAAAGCAATGCGGGACGCCCCCGTGCCAAGGATCCGGGAACAAACGCGGGCAATGACGTGTTCGTTGCTCTCGGCAATATGAGCCAGGACCGGAACGTCCAGACCGTTCGACCGGCACCATTGCGTCAGAACATCGACATCCTTGGGCAGGCATGGCCCGCCGAAAGCAAAGCCGGGCTTGAGATAAGCCGGTGAGATATTGAGCACGGTGTCGGCGCAAAAGATCGTCATCACCTCGCGGCTATCCACATTCGCAACCCGGGAGAGCGCATCCATTTCGTTCGCGAACACCACCTTCAGGGCATGCCAGGAATTGTCGGCGTATTTGACGGTTTCGGCAACTTCGGCGCTGGTGCGGAATATCCGGGATTGAATCCCGCCATAGATCGACGCCAGCCTGTCGCCCGTCCGAGTGTCGATTTCGCCGATGACAATGCGCGACGGGTTGCGGAAATCGGCAACCGCCGAGCCTTCGCGGGTAAATTCCGGATTGTTCGCCAATCCAAAGGCCTCGCCGGCCAACCCTCCGGTTGCATGTTCCAGCAAGGCGAGAAAACGGCCGCGTGTCGTGCCAGGAAGCACGGTCGAGCGGATAACGACCGAATGAAATGCCGTCTTTGCCGCAATCGCCTCGCCGATTTTCGCCACAACGGTTTCGACCGCGGAAATATCCTGTGTGCCATCCGGATTGCGCAAGGTGCCGACGCACACGAACGTCAGATCCGTTTCCGCCACGGCGCGCGCGATGTCGGATGTCCCGCGCAATCGGCCGGTGCGCCAGACTTCGGCGAGCAGGTCATCAATCAGCGGCTCGAGAACGGGCGCGCGCCCCTGCGCGAAAAGATTCACCTTTCCGGGATCAAGATCGACGCCAACCACCTCATGGCCCAGTTCGCAAAGGCAGGCGCCGGTCACCGTGCCGACAAATCCCAAACCAACAACGCTGATCTTCAAGACAATCTCTCTTGATAATGAAAGCGCCCATTGGACCTGAGACGCCGAGATTATTCCAAATTTTTTTCTTATCGGCTCGCCAAATACGGCGCGCAGAAATTATCTCAATTCGCCCGCAGAAACACAAACTCGGTCTCATCATAAACGCGACGTTCCCGTTCCTCAAAGCCCTCAGGTGCGGCAAAGCCGGCCGCCTTCGATTCCTCGACCACAACAAGCGCGCCCGGCGTCAGCCAGCGGCCGTCCCGCAGCGATATGACTGCTTTTTCGGCAAGCCCACGGCCATAGGGCGGATCGAGAAACACCAGGGAGAACGGCTCGACCGGATAGGCCGGCCCAAGATTGGTCGCATCGCGGCGATAGACCTTGGTCACGCCGCCCAGCCCCAGCGCCTCGACATTGTTGCGCAGCAGCGCCCGCGCTTCCGCGCCGTTGTCGACGAACAGCGTGAAGGCTGCGCCGCGCGACACCGCTTCAATGCCAAGCGCGCCGGTGCCCGCAAACAGATCGAGCACCCGCGCGCCGTCGATGGGGTTGTCATAGGCGTGCATCAGGATGTTGAACAGCGACTCGCGCAGACGATCCTGTGTCGGACGAATCTCGTTCGACGACGGCGAGGCAATGTTGCGGCCCCTGAGGCGACCACCGACAACACGCATGACTAACCACCGTGATGCCCGGCCTTGTGCCGGGCATCCACGTCTTTTTCACCGGGTTTCGCAGAAGACGTGGATGGCCGGGACAGGCCCGGCCATGACGCCTTGAGAATTGAGGATTGCGCGCGAACGATCACGCTCAGTCTTCCGTGGTGTCTCTGGGCTTCAGGTCGCGCTTTCCTTTATAGCCGCGCGTCGGGCGGCGCGGCACGCCATAGCCGCCGGCTTCCTCCTCGTTGCGGGCACGCGCTCCTTCGCTGCCCGCGCGCGTCACCAGGATCTTCCGGCCCTTGCGATCCGCAATCAGCGCATTCTTCGTGCCAGCAGGTTTGACCCTGCCCTTTCCGCGCGGCGCATCGTCGTCTTCAGCAGCATGCTTGACGGGCTTGTCGAATTGCGCGCCCGACATCGCGACGATCTTTTCGCCGAGTTGCTCGCGCAGCACCCGCGACTTGATCTCCTCGACCTGCCCTTCCTCGATTTCGCCGAGCTGGAACGGACCATAGGAGACGCGGATCAGGCGATTCACCTCGAGGCCGAGATGCGCCATGACGTTGCGCACTTCGCGATTCTTGCCTTCGCGGATCGCGAACACGATCCAGACGTTGGAGCCCTTGTCGCGCTCCAGCGTCGCTTCGATCGAACCGTATTTGACACCGTCGACTTCGACGCCGTTCTTGAGCTGATCAAGCTGCGCCTGCGTGACATCGCCATGGGCGCGCACGCGATAGCGACGCAGCCAGCCGGTGTCGGGATGTTCGAGCGCCCGCGACAGCCCGCCGTCGTTGGTCAGCAGCAGCAGGCCCTCGGTGTTGAAATCGAGGCGGCCGATGCTGATGAGGCGCGGCAAGCCCTCGGGGAGATTGTCGAACACCGTGGGACGTCCTTCCGGATCGTCATGGGTCGTCATCAGGCCGCGCGGCTTGTGATAAAGAAACAGCCGGGTGCGCTCGCGCTCTGGCAGTGGCTTGCCGTCGATGGTGACGACGTCATTGGCCGTGACGTCGAGCGCGGGCGAGTTGATCACGCGGCCATTAACCGCGACACGGCCCTGCGTGATCCATTCCTCGGCATCGCGGCGCGAGCAAAGGCCCGCACGGGCGACGATCTTGGCGATACGCTCGCCGGATTTTTTCTTTTCCGGCGCGGCGCGCAGCGCGCGCTTGTCGGTGTCGGGTTTGCGCTCACGGTACTCGCCACGCCCGCCGAAAGCGGGCCGCTTGACGAAAACCCTGGAGTCGTCCTCGTTGTCGCGGCGCGGACGATCATCCCGGCGTGTCTCGCTGCGCGGATGTTCATGCCAGTCAGACCGTTCTGCGCTGCGCCCGCGCGGGGCGCGGTCCTCACGCGGGCTGTCGGAACGCGGACGGGAGAAACGCGGACGTTCGCTTGAGTCGCGTTCTCCACGGTTGCCGAAACGCGGCTTGTCGAACCCGCCTTCGCGGCGTGGCGGACGGCTGTCGCGACGATCATCACCACGCTTCTGCCACGGCTTGTCATTGCCGCGATCTTCGCCGCGGCTGAACTCCCGGCGCGGTCCACGATCCGGCGCACCACGCCGATCATCGCGGCCGGAACGTGGCCGATCATCGCGGTTGAAACGCGGGCGTTCGTCGCGTTGCGGACGATCATCACGATTGAAACGTGCCGGGCGTGAATCGCCGCCCTCACCGCGCGGCGTATAAGCCCGCTTCTCACCGAACGTCCTGTCCCCGAACTTCTTGTCCTGAAATCGTCCAGCGCCTGCGCTGCGCGGCGCGCGGTCATCACGGTCTCGCGGCTTGAAGGAGCGGCCTTCACCACGATCCTCGCGTGGTTTGAACGCGCGTCCCTCGCTGCGGTCGCCGCGCGGTTTGAACGAGCGCCCTTCGGCCCGATCCTCACGCGGCCGGAACGGACGCCCCTCACCGCGATCACGCGAACCGAAATCCTTGCGCGGCCCGCGCTCGGCGCCCTCCTTGCGGAAATCATCACGCTTGCCGGCGTAAGCGCGCTTCTCGCCATAGGGACGCTTGTCGCCCGACGGACGCTTGTCCCCAAATTTCCGGTCACCGAATTTTTTATCGCCACGCGGACCGGACGATCGCGCCGGACGATCGTCGCGCGAGCGGCCTTCACCACCGCGCGAGCCTGCGCCGCCTACGCGTCCCCCGCCACCGGCCTTGAAGCCCCGCCCCGCTCCGCCATCACGGCGCGGCGGACGGCCGTTGTTTTTGTCGTTGTCGCGAGGCATGAATGTTCTCTCAGAGCGTTGGCGGAATAGGACTGTCGCGCAACGCGAGAATGGCTGGCGGCACGCGCCCCTTGTAAATCAGGGCGCATTTTCGCGCAAAACCGGTCTCGCGTTTGCTGAAGGCGCTCTCCTAACAGAGTTTATCGCCGGAAACGAGGCATGACGGCACAATCTTTCATGGATTTGGCCCTGAAACAGGCCGAAATCGCCGAATCCGCCGGGGAAGTGCCCATCGGCTGCGTCATCGTGCGGGACGGCGTGGTGATCGCACAGGCGGGCAACCGCACCCTCGCCGACCGAGACCCGACCGCCCATGCCGAAATCCTGGCGATCCGCGAGGCGGCCCGTATCACCGGCAGCGAACGGCTGACCGGCTGCGATCTCTATGTCACGCTGGAACCCTGCACCATGTGTGCCGGGGCCATCTCCTTCGCCCGCATCCGGCGGCTTTACTACGGCGCAAGCGATCCCAAGGGCGGCGCAGTGGATTCGGGCGTGCGCTTCTTCGCTTCGCCCACCTGCCATCATGTGCCGGAAGTCTATCCCTCGGTCGGGGAAACGGAATCTGCCGCGCTGCTGACGAATTTTTTCAAGGCTCGGCGCTAAAACAGATTGATCTTCATGCCCTCATGCGAGGCGTCGAGGCCGAGCCGGACATAGAAGCGCTGCGCATCGGCCCGCCGCTTGTCGGTCGTGAGCTGCAACTGCTTGCAGCCCCGTGCACGCGCCTTCGCGATCACAGTATCCATCATCTGCTCGCCGATCCCTAGGCCGCGCAACGAGCGGTCGACGCGCACCCCTTCCACCTTCGCGATCCAGCTTCCGTGATAGGACATGCCGGGAATGAAGGTAAGTTGCAGGCAGCCCATCACCTCGCCCTGATGGTCCCAGACGTAAAGCGTGTTGTTGGGGTCGGCGGCGATGGCGTCGAATGCGGCTTCATAGGCCGCCATGTCGCCGGAGAAATCCTCCCGCCCGCGCGCGACTTCATCGTCCGCCAGCATCTCGACGATCCGGCGGATATCCTCGCGGCGCGCTTCACGTAACGGCATTCAGTTTTTCTCCGAAAAGAACTTTAACAATGCGTCGGCGGTTGCTTGCGGGTTTTCTTCCGCAAGAAAATGACCTGAATCGATCGGCTGGCCGCTGACATTCGCCGCCCATTTGCGCCAGGTGTCGAGCGGACTGGAGGCCGACGCGGCAATGCCCGCGCCGCCCCACAGCGCCAGCAGCGGCACGGTGATCTTGTTGCCAGCCTCGGCGTCCGTCTTGTCCTGCTCGAAATCGGTGTAAGCGCCGGCGCGATAATCCTCACATGCGGCATGAATGCGCAGCGGATCGCGAAACGCTGTCAGATAATGCTCGACCGCGCGCGGATCGAACGGATTGGGCGCATCCTGCTTCGCCCAGCTTCTAAAGGTGCGGCCGAAATAGTCATCCGGATTCGATGCGATCAGGTTTTCAGGCAGCGGATGAGGCTGCGCCAGAAAAGCCCAGTGATAAATGCGCAGCGCAAAGCCGCGGTCCATTTTCAGCCAGTAGTCGTAGGTCGGCAGGATATCCAGCGTCGCCAGCCGCGACAGCCGTCCCGGATGATCCAGCGCCAGCCGATAGGCCACACGCCCGCCGCGGTCATGACCCGCAAGGCCGAAATGCACATGGCCGAGTTGTTCCATCGCCTCGACCATGACCTGCGCCATGGCGCGCTTGGAGAACGGCGTGTGGTTCTCGTCGGTCTTCGGCACATCGGACCACCCGTAGCCGGGCAGGTCCGGAATCACGAGGGTGAATTTGTCCGCCAGCATCGGCGCGACCCGGTGCCACATCACATGGGTTTGCGGATAGCCGTGAAGCAGCAGCAGCGGCGGCCCCTTGCCGCCGACCCGCGCGAAAATGCGGCCGCCGCGCGTGCTGATCCATTCAGACGCGAAACCGGGAAACAGGTCTGCAAGGTCGGGCATGGATCAGTTCTCCGTCTTCACGACGCCTTCACTCGCGCAATGGTCGACATCGCGGTTTGAACACCGTCCGGGGCTTTCTATTCCCTCTCCCGCTTCACCGCCTGCCAGCCGATATCGCGGCGGCAGAAGCCTTCCGGCCACCGAATGCGATCAATGGCTGCATAGGCGCGGCGCTGGGCGTCGCTCACGGTCTTCGCGGTCGCCGTGACATTCAGCACGCGGCCGCCATTGGCGAGAATCTTGTCGCCGTCCGCCTTGGTGCCGGCATGGAATATCTCCACGCCTTCGACCTTCGCGGCCTCGCCGAGACCTTCGATGACCGTGCCCCTGGAATAATCGCCCGGATAGCCCTTCGCGGCCATCACGACGGTGAGCGCCGGTTCCGGATGCCAGCGCAGATCGAAATGCTTCAACTCGCCATCGACGGAGGCCAGCAGCGCGGGCACGAGATCCGACATCAGACGGATCATCAGCACCTGCGTTTCCGGATCGCCGAAACGCGCATTGTATTCGATCAGCTTCGGACCATCCTTCGTAATCATCAGCCCTGCGAACAGCACGCCCTTGTAGGGCATGCCCATGGCTTTCATCGCACGCAGCGTCGGCAGGATGATCTCGGTCATCGTACGCTCGCGGATCGCATCGGTGAAAACCGGTGCGGGCGAATAAGCGCCCATGCCGCCGGTGTTCGGTCCCTTCTCGCCGTCGAAGGCGCGCTTGTGGTCCTGCGCGGCCACCAGCGGCAGTGCATTCTCGCCGTCGCAGAGCACGAAGAACGAAGCCTCCTCGCCTTCCATGAATTCCTCGACGACAGCCTCCGCGCCCGGTGTCGCAAACAACGCTTCGACGGCAGCTTCAGCCTCCGCCAACGTCATCGCCACCACAACGCCCTTGCCAGCCGCAAGGCCGTCGGCCTTCACGACAATCGGCGCACCCTGCCTGCGGATATAGGCCTTCGCGGCCTCGCCATCGCGAAACCGCTCATAGGCGGCGGTCGGAATGTTGTTTGCCTTGCAGATATCCTTGGTGAAGCCCTTGGAGCTTTCCAGTTGCGAGGCCGCCTTGCTCGGCCCGAAGGCCTTGATGCCCACCTTCGCGAGATCATCGACAATGCCCGCCGCCAGCGGCGCTTCAGGTCCGACCACCACGAGATCGACCTTGTTGGCCTTGCAGAAGTCAACTACCGCGGCATGGTCCACCACATCGAGCGCGACACATTCGGCGTCCTGCGCGATGCCGGCATTGCCGGGCGCGCACCACAATTTGGAGAGCAGCGGCGAGGCCGCCATTTTCCACGCCAGCGCGTGCTCACGCCCGCCGGAACCGATCAGAAGGATATTCATGGATAAGGGTCGAACCGCAGTTTCTGGAATGGTACAAGGGTTTATCATGACACTTCCCAGCCGCAACCGATTCGACTGACCATGCCTGCCGCGCCCGCTGAAATTCTGTCCAATTCACCGGAATTCACCGTTTCCGAGCTGTCCTCGGCGCTGAAGCGTACGGTGGAGGACACCTATGGCCATGTGCGGGTGCGCGGCGAAATCTCGGGCTTTCGCGGGCCGCATTCCTCCGGCCACTGTTACTTCGCGCTGAAGGACGACAGCGCCAAGATCGAGGCCGTGATCTGGAAGGGCGTTCATGGCCGGATGCGGTTCAAGCCGCAGGAAGGCCTGGAGGTCATCGCCACCGGCAAGCTGACCACTTATCCCGGCTCGTCGAAATACCAGATCGTGATCGAGGCCATCGAGCCTGCCGGCGTCGGCGCGCTGATGGCGCTGATGGAGGAGCGCAAGAAGAAGCTCGCCGCCGAAGGCCTGTTCGACGAAGCGCGCAAACAGCTTCTGCCATGGCTGCCCGAGGTCATCGGGGTGGTGACGTCGCCGACCGGCGCGGTGATCCGCGACATCCTGCATCGCCTCGAGGACCGTTTCCCGCGCCGCGTGCTGGTCTGGCCGGTGCGGGTGCAGGGTGAGGGTTCCGCCGAGCAGATCGCGGCCGCGATCCACGGTTTCAACGCACTGGAGGACGGCGGCAAAATTCCGCGTCCCGACTTGCTGATTGTCGCGCGCGGCGGCGGCTCGCTGGAAGACCTGTGGTCGTTCAATGAAGAGATCGTGGTGCGGGCGGCTGCCGAGAGCATGATCCCGCTGATCTCGGCCGTTGGCCACGAAACCGACGTAACACTGATCGACTTCGCCGCCGACAAGCGCGCGCCGACGCCGACCGCGGCAGCGGAAATGGCCGTGCCGGTGCGGGCTGAACTGTTTGTCGAAGTCACATCGCTCGCGCGGCGCAGCCTCGCCTCATGGCAACGCATCCAGGAGCATCGCCGCAGCGAGTTGCGCAGCGCCTCGCGCGCGCTGCCAAAACTGCACGACCTGCTGGCCATCCCGCGTCAGCGCCTCGACCGCGCCAGCGCGCAATTGCCGCGCGCGTTGCGCGCCAATGCGCATGTCTATGAGCGGCGACTCTCCGCCATTGGCGGACGCCTGACCGTGACCACGCTGCGCTCGCAGATCGACCGTGGCAAGGAGCGTGTGGAGCGGCTGGCCGCAAGCGCGCGTCGCTGCGCCGATCTGCACATCCGGCAGCGCGAGACACGGCTGAAATATGTCGCGCAGCTTCTCAATGCACTGTCCTACAAGGGCGTGCTGGATCGCGGCTTCGCGCTGGTGCGCGACGAACATGGCCAGCCGCTCCACGCCGCTGCGAGCGTCGATAACGGGCAGCGCCTGACCATCGAGTTCGCGGACGGCCGCGTCAGCGCGACAGCGGATGGCGATGGAACGCCTGCCGCGAAGCCGAAAGCAGTGCCGGCAAAGCCCGCGTCAAAGCGCACCACCGATTTCGGCGTGAAAAAGGTTCAGGGCGATCTTTTTTGAGGTTCGGCGGCGGCGCGGCGCAGCACCAGACGCCTCAATCAGGGGTTTCCCGCACCGCCCGGCCAACCTATATTTGACCCAACTCTCCGGACCACATCTGCCGGACCCCGACAAGGACCATCATCGTGCTCAATAAATTCGGGCCTTCCGGCCAGGGCGAAGCGCAGGTCGAATATCTCGACGGCGATTTTCGCGTGACCTCCCCCGGCTCCTATGTGCGCTGCGCCATCACCGGCGAACACATTCCGCTGGATGAGCTGAAATACTGGAGCGTCGACCGGCAGGAAGCCTATGCGACCCCGGAAGCCGTGCTGCAGCGGCACTATCCGGCGCAGCTCAAGAAGGCTTGAGGCCTATTTTTGCGCGCGCCTTGGTCAACCGCGCGATTACGAAATTCTTCAGCATTGTATCGTCGTCGAACGCCAGCGTGACAGCGAAGACCGCGATCCTGTCGGCGTATTGGCGCAAACGAACATCGCTACGGATGCGCGCCATGTCCTTTTCGGTCGTGATCAGCACCAGCGACTTTGCCGCCGCAGTTAATGCCAATCGCGCGACTTCGTCCGGCGTGAACGGATGATGATCGGGAAAGGCCTTTTCCTCGATCACATCCACGCCATTCGCACGCAGCGTCGCGAAGAACCGCGCCGGATCGCCGATCCCGGCGAAAGCCAGCACGCGCTGTCCCCGCAGTTTCTCTATGGACGTCTGATCGGGCACAACCCGCGCGCGCAGCACGGACGCGCCCTGCCTCGCAACATCGGTGGCGATGCCATCGGCTGCATCGCCCGCCCCGATCACAATCAACGCATCTGTGCGCGCGATCTGCGGAGGCAAAGGCGCGCGTAACGGGCCCGCAGGAAACACACAGCCGTTACCGATACCGCGCGACGCATCGATGACAATCAGCGAGGCATCCTTGACCAGTGCCGGATTCTGGAAGCCGTCATCCAACAGAACCACGGTTGCGCCCTGCGCGCGCGCCAGCGCCGCGCCTGCGGCGCGATCACGAGACACAATGACTGGCACCTGCGCCGCCATCATCAACGGCTCATCGCCGACATCGGCAGCCGTATGCCCAGCACCATCGACACGAACAGGTCCTGACAGCGCCCCGCCATAGCCTCGGCTGACCACAGACGGCTGTTCGCCGAGGTCGCGCAGCAGCTTCGCAAGCGCGAGCGTTGTCGGCGTCTTGCCCGCGCCGCCGACGTGATAATTGCCGATGCAGAAAACAGGGAGTTCGGCGTGTGCGCCGGTGCGCGCCATGCGCTGCGCCGTGATCGCGCCATAGATCGCGCCGAAAGGCGTCAATAGTCGCGACATCCACGATGGCGGCCGATACCAGAAGGCCGGCTCACGCATCGGCGCTGCCTCCCTCGAGCCGCAACTGCAGCAGATAAGGCTCCAGCGCGTTCAGCGTCTTGTCCAGCGCGCCGCCGAGCCGGTTCACAACGCCTTCGGCGGCATCGACCGAGCGCTGCCGGGCAACCGGATTGACCAGCAACTGGCCGAGTAGTTTGACGAAATCCTCATCGGTCTCGGCACGCACCGCACCGCCGGACTGATCCAGCGCCTCGTAGATATCGCTGAAGTTGAACACATGCGGCCCGTGCAGAATGGCCGCACCGAGCTTGATGCCTTCAATCGGATTCTGTCCGCCATGCGGCACCAGCGAGCCGCCCATGAACACCACCGGCGCGATCCGGTAAAACAGGCCCAGTTCGCCCATCGTATCGGCGACATAGATGTCCGTCGCGCCGCCCGGCAATTCGTCCCGCGAGCGCAGGGCGACCTGCAGTCCAGCGTCCGCCACCATCTGCGCAATGGCCGGGCCGCGCTCGGGGTGGCGCGGCACGATGATGCTAAGGAGTTGCGGCAGCCGCTGCGCCAGCCGGCGATGCGCATCGAGCACGATTTCATCCTCGCCAGGATGCGTGGACGCCGCGACGAAAATCTGGCGGCGCTGCGCCGCTTCCTTCAGGCGCTCCAGCTTGCGGACATCCGCAGGCAGCGCCTCGACATCGAGTTTCAGATTGCCGGAGGTGACAACGTTGGGACAGCCGAGCGCCGCGAAGCGTTCCGCGTCCCTGTCCGATTGCGCAAGGCAGAGATCGAAACATTCCAGCAGCGCGGAAATCGTGCCGCGCAGTTTCTGCCAGCGCGGAAACGAGCGCGGCGACATCCGGCCATTGATGATGACCATGGGAATGCGGCGCTCGGCGCTGGACAGGATCAGGTTGGGCCAGATATCGGATTCGATGAACAGCGCGAGACCGGGCTTCCAGTGATCGAGAAAGGCCGAGACGAAACGCGGCGAATCGAACGGCACATATTGATGGATCACGTCCGGCGGAAAGCGCCGGGCCACGATCGCGGCCGATGTGACCGTTCCCGACGTCAGCAGGATGCGGATGTTGAGCGCACGCAGCCGCTCGATCAATCCGGCGGCGGCCAGCACCTCGCCGACGCTTGCGCCATGAATCCAGATCAGCGGTCCCGCCGGGCGCTCGATGCTCGCAACACCGCGCCGCTCGCCAAGACGTTCGGGATCTTCCTTGCCGCGCTTCAGCCGGCGCGCGATCAGCGGCGCCGCAAACGGCGCGGCAAGCGCCGACAGCCGCCGGTAGGTCGCAAGCGTCGCTGGCAGCGCGCTAGGCATGAAGACCCTCGTCCGGACGGCCGACCAGCGTGTAGGCCCGTCGCGTCACATCGTTCAACCGTTCTTCGAGCTGCAGCCGCAACGCCTGCATGGTTTCGTTGTCCGCATCGCGCGGCACCCAGATCAGGTCCGAGCCTGCGATAACGCCGCGCCCGAATGGCAAATGAATGACCGAGCGGTCCCAGTTATTCAACCGCTTGAACCGGCTGGTGGCAATCGCCACCGGCAGGATCGGGCGGCCGGATTCCCGCGCCAGCATGATGATGCCGAGGCCCGCCTTGCGTGACACCTTCGGCACGTCCGCCGTCAGCGCCATGTTGACCTTTTCTTCTTCCAGGACCCTTAGCATCGCCTTGAACGCGGTCACGCCACCCTTGCGATGAAATTCGGTGCCGTGATCGCCGGAGCCACGCACCGTTCCGACATTGAGGCGCTCGGCGGCGATGGCATTGATCTCGCCGTCGCGGTGGCGCGAGATCAAGACCTTGGCCTTGTATTCCTTGCGCTTGAGGAACGGCATCATGAAATGCTGACCATGCCAGAAGCCGATGATCAGCGGCATCTCGGGTTCCATGCGCTTGTAGACCTCGGGCGGGTCCAGCGTGAAGCGATTGGTCAGCCACACAAAGCGCAGAAACTCAGCCGCGATGAAACCCGCGACATGCTGCAGCCAGCTTGCGCGGCCCAATTTTCGGAGTGCAGTTTTCAAGTGGAGGATTTCGCGTCTTGGCCCGGATCGAGCAGCCGGTGGAGATGGACGATGAAGTAACGCATGTGGGCGTTATCGACCGTCTGCTGGGCCTTGCTCTTCCACGCGGCATAAGCGGTGGCATAGTTCGGGAACAGGCCCACGACATCGACCTTGTCGAGATCCTTGAAGGTCACATGATCGAGGTCGAGAAGTTCGCCGCCAATAACGAGGTGAAGCAACTGCGGTTGCACAGCTTCGGACATGAGATGCTTTCCTAAAACCAAGGACCGGCTGATGGATTGAAGCAAAAAGCGTGCTCGCAATCACCACGGAATCGGGTTTTCCCGAAAATGTTTCACGATATGCGCGTGCCGCGCATGCCCCGCCGCCACCAGCAACCCATGGCGGACATCGGTTTGATTATAAACCAGGCGCTCGCCGGCCAGTGAGGTCATTTCCCCGCCCGCTTCGTGCACGATTAAGTCGGCGGCTGCAAGGTCCCAGTCGCGGCTGCTCCCGGCCGCAAATGCGGCATCGAGCCGCCCTTCCGCCACCCGGACCAGACGCAAGGCCAATGAACCGATCCGCGGATAGAGGCTTTCGCCCTCCTTCATGCCGCCCAACCGCTCGACCAGCGGCTTCGGCCCGGCAATTTTCGGATAGTTGATCGCCGCGCCCGATGCGGCGGCCACCGGCGCGCCATTGAGATGCGCGCCGCGCCCGCGCGTTGCGAAAAAGAACTCGTCGCTGGCCGGCGCGAACACCGCGCCCAGAACCGGCAAGCCGTCGGCGACCAGCGCGATCGAGACCGACCAGTCCTCCCGGCGCTCCAGATAGGCGCGGGTGCCGTCGATCGGATCGACGATCCATGTCAGTTGCTTGCCGAGCCGCGAGGTATCGTCGGCGCTTTCTTCCGACAGCCATCCGTAATCGGGGGTCGCCGCGCGCAGGCGTGTTTCGATCAGGTCGTTCACCGCGATGTCGGCTTCCGACACCGGCGATGATTTGCCCTTGATCCAGGATTTCAGATCGGTACGAAACAGGCCGAGCGCCAGCGCGCCGGCCTCCCTCACCACATCGTCGAGCAAGGCTGCGTCGCGCGTCAGGTTCGCATCGCGGATTTCGGAATCAGCGTCCGGCAATCGTCAGGTCCCCGATGCGGACGGTCGGCGCGTTGACACCGTACTTGAATGTCAGATCATTGGCCGGAACCATCGACTTGAAAATCTCGAGCAGATGGCCCGCGATGGTCACTTCACTGACCGCATAGGTCAGCTTGCCGTTCTCGATCCAGAAACCGGCGGCGCCGCGGCTGTAATCGCCGGTCACGCCATTGACGCCGGAGCCGATCAGGTCGGTGACATAGAAACCTTGCTTGATGTCGGAGATCAGGTCGTCCGGCGATACCTGACCGGCTTCCAGATGAAGATTGTACGGTCCCGGCGAGGGCGATGACGACACGCCACGGTGGGCGTGGCCCGTCGTGGCCATGCCAAGTTCGCGCGCGGTCGCGGAATCCAGCAGCCATGTGGTCAGCACGCCATCATCAATGATCGCACGTTTCATTGTCGCAACGCCGTCCGAGTCGAAGGCCTGCGAGCGCATCCCGCGCACCCGCAGCGGATCGTCGATGATGCGGATGCCTTTGTCGAACAGTTGCTGGCCCAGACGATCTTTCAGAAAGCTGGTCTTGCGCGCGATCGACGCGCCGTTGACCGCGCCGACCAGATGACCGACCAGCGAGTTGGAAACACGCGGATCGAACACCACCGGCGCCTTGCAGGTCGCAACCTTGCGCGGATTGAGCCGCGCCACGGTGCGCTCGCCCGCACGTTTGCCGACGCTCTCCGGGGACTCCAGATCGGAGCCGTGGATCGCGGAGGTGAAATCGTAATCGCGCTCCATGCCGGTGCCTTCACCGGCAATCGCCACCGCCGATACGCTCTGGCTCGAACGCAGATACGATCCGTGAAATCCGGTCGAGGTGACAAGCACCATGCCGCCAATGCCGGACGACGCGGACGCACCACCTGACTTCGACACGCCCTTGACCGCAAGCGCGGCGGCTTCCGCGGCCAGCGCGCGGCGTTCGAGCTCGGCAACGGACGGCACCTGCGGATCGAGCAGATCGAGATCGGGAAACTGTTTGGCCAGCAGCGCCGGATCGGCGAGGCCGACATATTCATCGTCGGGCGACACCTTCGCCATCGCCACCGCGCGCTCGGCGAGTTTTGAAACGTCGCCGCCGATATCGCTGCTCGACACCACCGCCTGACGTTTTCCGACAAACACACGCAGGCCGATATCGTCGCCTTCTGAGCGCTCGGATTCCTCGACCTTGCCTTCGCGGATTTCAACGCCCTGCGAAACACCGCGCACCGCGATGGCGTCCGCTGCGTCCGCGCCCGCGCGCTTTGCTGCTTCAACGAGGCGCTGCGCCAGATCGCTCAGTGCGCTCTGGTCGAGCAATCCGGATGCGGCTGATTTGTGCGAGGGCGACAATGATGCGTTTGGTGAAGAGTTCACAAACAAATTCCCGAGGCTTGAAGGCGAATGCTACGTATCATGAGATGTGCCTGTTTTACGCGGACTTCAAGCGTTTTCGCGGCTTGCAGGGCAGATATTTGCCACCCATTGGAAACATCTCGTCAAGCATCCGCGCCAACCTCCCGTCAATCATGAGAACTGAAGCAATCGCAGTGAGAGAGGATTAACCAGCCTTCTTAAGCGGATTCGGACGTCGCTCTGGCATGCTCCTCCCATCGACCGGGAACATAATTCCGGCGTGGGAGATAAGACCGTGAGGCGTCAATTCGGAGTCGGTGGGGTGCAACCCGCCGGGTCGAGCTGCATGTTGCAGCTCGACCCCCATTCCCTGCCCGTCAGCTTCCAAGCGCGCGATGGCCGCGCCGATGGCGGTGTCAGGCACATCGAAATTCATCGTGAGCGCGTCACCGTGCGCCGTGCCGTCGGCGGCATCCGCATGGCGATCAATGTTCGCGTCCGCGACTTTCTCGGCATCGCCTGCCGCGAAACCAATGACGGGCGTGCGCTCGTTCTGGTCCACAGCGATCCGTCGCTCTCGGTGCCGCTGCTTGTCACCGCAGACGAGCTTCAGATCGACCTCGCCTGGCAGATGTGGGGCGACCTGTTCGCCCTGCCGCAGATCGAGGACGAGACCGATGCGGCGCGCGAACCGGCGCCGCGCCGCCGCCGCCGCAACATCATCAAGGATCGCCGCCCGAAGTTTCTCGTCCGCCGCAAGGCCGGAGGCGCCATGACGGAACGGCCGGTTTATCGCGGCGAACGCGAGATCATCGCGCGAAACTAAAATCAGGCGCTGCGCAACACCGCATCGCCAAGCAGGCCGGCGAACAGCAACAGGCCGGCATTGCGGTTCGATTTGAACAGCCGCAGACACAATGCGGAATCATCGATCCGGATCGTCCGCACCTGCCAGACCAGATGCGCGGCAAAGGCTGCAAGCCCGATCCACGCCAGCCACCCCGATCCGCCGAGCCGCAGCGCGACGCCGATCAGCACCACCGCCAGACTGTAGAAAATCGTCAGCGCCAGTTGCGTGCGTTCGCCGAACAGCAGCGCTGTCGATTTGATACCGACCATAATGTCGTCTTCGGTGTCCTGATGGGCGTAGATCGTGTCGTAGGCGATCACCCATGCGATCGACCCGGCATAAAGCACCAATGCTGTCGCATTGATTTGGCCGAGGATCACCGCGAACCCCATCAGTGCACCCCATGAGAACGCGAGGCCAAGGGTGACCTGCGGCCAATAGGTGATGCGCTTCATGAAAGGATAGACTGCGACGATCACAAGCGATGCTATGCCGGTGAGAACCGCGAAGCGGTTGAACTGCAGCAGCACCGCGAGCCCGACCAGCGCCTGCAGCACAAGAAACGCGCCGGCCTGCGCCACGCTCACCTGTCCTGCCGGGATCGGCCGCGAGCGCGTGCGCTCAACTTTTGCATCGAGCTTGCGGTCGGTGATGTCGTTCCAGGTGCAGCCCGCGCCGCGCATCACCATGGCGCCGATCAGGAACAGCACGATGACCTTGGGCAAGCTGTGCAGGTCGCGGGCGATGCCTGCCGCGAGTGCGGCGGACCACCAGCATGGCATCAACAGCAGCCACCAGCCGATCGGCCGGTCGAAGCGCGACAATCGCAGATAGGGCCGCATCCAGACCGGCGCATGGGTATCGACCCAGTTGGCGGTGGAGTCGGCGACGGGGGCTGCGGCGTTGCTCATCGCAACCCTTTTTGGTCAGAGCAAGTTAGCGTGTCAGCACATTGCCGTTCAGCGTATCGAAGGTGCTGCCACCACGCTTGAGCGGCTTGGCTTCGGGCAGCGTCGCCGAGCCAAGCGCTTCGCTCAGGCTCGGACCCGCAGGCCCCGCCTGCTGCTGCTGCGCCGCTGCGCAGACGCGCTGCTGCAATTGGGTGGTATTGGCGTGACCCTTTTTCATCTGATCCGCGACCTGGGCCGGAATGCCGCACTTCTGCATATGGCTTTCGACGAACTTGATCATCTTGGTTTCAGCCTGCGCGAAATTTGCGATCAGCTTGCAGGCTTCCTGCGGCGGCGCCTTGCGCTTGCCGGCGGCCTGGATCAGCTTGGCCTTGGCCTCGGCGTCCGCGCGCAGCGGCAGGAAACCCTTCTGACATTCCTCAGCGCCGGGCGGCGGGCCGCCCTGCGGCGCACCGAAACCGGAGGCACCCACCGGAGGCGCACCGGAGGTGAAGGCGCTGGGCGACGGGGCGGGACGCGCGGGCGCGGCCGTCGCGCCATTAACCGGAGGAAACGGCGATGCGGCCGGCGCACCGTTAACCGGAGGAAACGGAGATGCGTTGCTCGCGGGAGCCGGGGCGGATTGCCCGGGCAGCGGAGCCGGGAACGCGCCCTGGGCGCGGACATCCGCAGCCTGCATGACGAACGCGGCGGCAGCCAGCAATGCGATGGAACGGATAGCGGTCACGGATTCTCCTCCGGCGGGTTCCGGTGTCCTCAAGTAAGGGCTTTTACGATTCTCGCTCCCGCTTAACAACCCGATGAATCCGGCAGCAGCGCGGCAGTTGCCACCCGATTGGCTGCCAAGTTGCAATCATTCGGCTAGAAAGTCAGGAAATTAACGGATTGTCCCGATGCCCAAACTCGATTTTCGCAGCCCCCGGCTTTTCGTCGACGCCCCGCTCACTGGCGGAACGGGCATCGCGCTGAATCGCGATCAGTCCAACTATCTCGGCAATGTGCTGCGGTTGAACGCCGGCGATACCGTGCTGGTGTTCAATGGCCGCGACGGCGAATGGCAGGCCACGCTCGCCGGCCGCAAGCGGCCCGACCGCGCTGAGATCGTCAGCCAGACCCGCCCGCAGGATTCCCTGCCCGACCTGCACTACGTGTTCGCACCGCTCAAGCATGCGCGGCTCGATTACATGACGCAAAAGGCTATTGAAATGGGGGCTGCGGCGCTGCGCCCGGTGACCACGCGCCATACCCAGGCGAGCCGTATCAATGTCGAGCGCATGCGCGCCAATGTCATCGAAGCCGCGGAGCAATGCGGCATTCTCAGCCTCGCGGAAGTCCACGAGCCAGAACCGCTCGAGCGCTGGCTCGGATCGCGCAATGGCCAGCGGCTTCTGGTGTTCTGCGACGAAGACGCCCCGATCTCCGATCCCATGGCGGCCTTTGCCGGCGCCGATTCGACCCATGGCACGGATGTGTTGATCGGACCTGAGGGCGGATTTGCCGAGGAGGAACGTGCCCTGCTGCTGAAGCAGCCCCATGTGGTGCGCCTGGCGCTCGGTCCGCGAATCCTGCGCGCCGATACGGCTGCAGTTGCCGCCCTGGCTGTGGTACAGACCGCACTTGGCGATTGGGGAAGCCCGAATACACGCTAGAGTTGCAATTCGGGATTGCTCTCATTAAGCCCTTTGCCGGATCGTCGTCGAAACCTCGGGCATCCCGTGTTAAGGGACTGCCGATTCTAGCCTTTCTTTCTGTTGGAACACCGAAAATGAGCCAGACCAGTGCCGCATCCGCGACCGGGTCCGCCGCACAGGCGGAGGTCCTGCTGCAGACATTTGCGCGGGCTGGCTACACCCATGCGCGACCGCCGATCCTGCAGCCGGCGGAGCCGTTTCTCGACCTGTCCGGCGAAGACATCCGCAAAAGCCTGTATCTGACCACCGACGTCACCGGCGAAGAACTGTGCCTGCGGCCTGATCTCACCATTCCCGTAGCGCGGGACTACCTCGCGTCATCGCGCGCGGGCGCGCCTGCGGGCTTCTATTATCTCGGTCCGGTGTTCCGTTATCGCGGCGGCGCAGCCAGCGAGTTCAATCAGGCGGGCGTGGAATCGTTCGGACGGCAGGATCGCGCCGCAGCCGATGCCGAGATGCTGGCGCTCGGCGTCGAGGCCGCGAACGCTTTCGGAGTCACAAGCCTCGATATCCGCACCGGGGACGTTGCGCTGTTTGCCGCACTGATCGACGCGCTCGATCTTTACCCGGTCTGGAAGCGGCGGCTGATCAAGGATTTCAACCGCAAGATTTCGCTGGCGCAGGACCTGCAACGCCTGACGCTGGAAACCGGCAAGACCCGCAATGAATATGAAGGCGTGCTCGCCGCCCTCGCCGGCTCAGACCGCAAGGCGGCACTGGCCCTCGTCACCGACCTGATGTCGATCGCCGGCACCAGCAATGTCGGCGGACGCACGGTGTCGGAAATCGCGGATCGTTTTCTGGAACAGTCGACCTTGAAAGGCGGCGCATTGCCGCGCGACGCGCTGCAATTGATCGAGCGCTTCCTCGGCATCGCGGGCGAACCGGATGACGCGGCGAAGCAACTGCGCAAGCTGGCGTCGGACGCGAAGCTCGACCTGAACGCCGCCATCGACCAGTTTGAAAGCCGCACACAATTCATGGCCGCGCGCGGCATCGACATCAAAGCGATCCGTTTCTCCACCGCGTTCGGACGTGGCCTCGACTATTACACCGGCTTTGAATTTGAATTGCACGCGAGGGGCAACGGCGCGGAGCCGCTGGTCGGCGGCGGCCGTTATGACGGGCTGCTGACACGGCTTGGCGCGCGCGAACCGATCCCCGCCGTGGGCTTCTCGATCTGGATCGAAGCGCTTTCGCAAGGGAGCGCCGCATGAGCACGCCGTTCGTCGTCGCCGTTCCCTCCAAGGGACGCCTGCAGGAAAACGCCGAGGCCTTCTTCGCGCAGGCCAATCTCACGCTCGCAAAGCCACGCGGCGCCCGCGAGTATCGCGGCACCATGCCCGCCATCGACAATGTCGAGATCGCCTATCTCTCCGCGAGCGAGATCGCGGCGCAACTGGCGCGCGGCACCGTGCATCTCGGCATCACCGGCGAAGACCTGATCCGCGAGAACATTCACGACGCCGACAGGCGGGTCATGCTGATCGAAAGCCTCGGCTTCGGCAGCGCCAATGTTGTGGTCGCGGTGCCGCAGGCCTGGATCGACGTGCGCACCATGGCCGATCTCGACGATGTCGCGACCTCGTTCCGGGCGCGGCACAATCACCGCATGCGGGTGGCGACCAAGTACATCAACCTGACGCGCAATTTCTTCGCGGCGCAGGGCGTCGTCGATTACCGCATCGTGGAAAGCGCCGGCGCCACCGAAGGTGCTCCGGCGGCGGGAACGGCTGAACTGATCGTCGATATCACCACCACCGGCGCGACACTCGCCGCCAACGGGCTGAAGGTGCTGGACGACGGCGTGATGCTGCGCAGCCACGCCAACCTCGTGGCCTCGCGCGATGCCGACTGGTCGGGCAACGCTCGCGAGACCGCGCGGATCATCCTCGACCACATCGCCGCCAGCGCACGCGCCCGCAAATACAAGGAAGTGCGCACGCGCTTCGCAGCTTGTAATGCCGACCTGCTGTCAGAAGCGCACAGGAAATTCGGCGTCGTCTCACCGTTCGGCGGGCCGACCTCGTCGGGCATGGTGACGCTGCACTGTCCGCCCAACCAGCTCTATGCCCTGAGCAGCTTCCTGCGCGACAACGGCGCGGACACTGTGTCGATCGCATCGCTGGATTATGTGTTCGACCGCGAGAATCCGCTGTTCGCCAAACTGCAGGCGTTCCTTGGGCCATAATGCAGCAGGTGCGCGGCACGGCGACGCCTTGGCGGCGGCTCGGCGATGGCCATATGATGATCAGACGTAACGCGCTGGAAACCGACCGATGACGCCGAGTGCGGACATTTCCAATCTGTCAGGCAACCGCGTGCCGGCGGCGCAGGAGGCTGCGCGCGCCGGCCTGTCCATTGTGGTGCCCGCCTATAACGAGGCGGCCGGTCTTGCGCTGCTGCATGAGCGGCTTGGCACCCTCGCGGGCAAGCTGAAGCAGGACTACGGCCTCGCCTGCGAAGTGGTCTATGTCGATGACGGCTCGGCCGACAATACACTCTCCATTGCACGAAGCCTGCCCGCGACCGCGCTCGACGTGCAGGTGGTGTCGCTGTCGCGCAACTTCGGCAAGGAAGCCGCCCTGATGGCCGGGCTCGATCACGCCCGCCGCGGCGCGGTGCTGTTCATGGACGGTGACGGCCAGCATGCGCCCGAACTTGTCGAGCAATTGGTGCGGCACTGGATCGTTGACGGCTTCGACGTGGTCTATACGGCCAAGGCCCATCGCGACAACGAATCCGCGCTGCGCCGCCTCGCGGTGCGCACGTTCTACATGCTCATCAACTGGGGCGCGCGGCAGAAGATTCCCGAGGACGCTGGCGATTTCCGCCTGCTGTCGCCGCGTGCGGCGGACGCGCTGCGCCAACTGCCGGAACGCAACCGCTTCTTCAAGGGCCTCGCGACCTGGATCGGCTTCAAGCAAATCCGCGTCGATTATGAGCCCGAAGCCCGCGCCCATGGCGTGACCTCGTTCAGCCCGGGACGGCTGCTGGGCCTCTCCATCGAGGGTCTGACATCGTTCTCGGTCGCACCGCTGCGCGCCGCCAGCCTGCTCGGCCTCTTGCTCGCGTTCGTCGCCTTCCTGTTCGGTCTCTCGATCCTGTGGGAGACCGTCGTCAGCGGCAAATCCGTTCCGGGTTATCCCTCGCTCGTGGTCGGCCTGATGACCATCGGCGGCGTGCAGCTCATCATGATCGGTGTAGTCGGCGAATACATCGGCAAGATCCTGTCCGAGATCAAGGCGCGGCCGATCTACTTTGTCGCGGAGCATAGCGTGAAGGACGCTGGCGCATCGGCAACCGCCGACAAGCCGCAGTCTGCCGCTGAATGAGCGCGACCACGCCGCGCCGCATCTGGCTCTGCGCCGACGATTACGGCATGAGCCCCGGCGTCAATCGCGCGATCCGCGAACTGATCGAGCAGAAGAGACTCAACGCGACATCGGTGATGGTGGTGGGCGCCGCCATCGACCGTGCCGAGATCGACGGTCTGTTGCAGGCTGTTGCCGGCAATCCGAATTGCGCCATCGGACTGCATGCGACGCTGACCGCGCCATTCGCACCGCTCACCCTGCATTTCAGGCCGCTGGATGGCGGCCAGTTCCTGCCGCTGGGCAGATTGCTGCGCGCAAGCCTGTTGCGGCGGCTCGATCCGGAAATCGTGCACGCGGAATTACTGGCGCAGATCGCCGCCTTTCGGCAGATGTTTGGACGCGCGCCGGACTACATCGACGGCCATCAGCATGTGCAACTGTTTCCGCAAATCCGCGATGCGTTTCTCGCTGCCGTGAAGGAAGCCGCGCCGAACGCCTGGGTGCGCCAGTGCGGACGCTCCCTGCCTCTTTCGGAGCGGCTCGGAAATCCGAAAGCACTGCTGCTCGACACCTTGAGCGACACGTTCCGCAAAAGGGCTGTCCACGAAGGCATCGCGTTCAACACGGGCTTCGCCGGCGCCTATGACATGGTGCGCGGACGCGACTTCGCCGATGCAATGACGGAATTCCTCTCCGGGCTGCCGGACGGCGGCCTTGTGATGTGCCATCCCGGATATGTCGATGAAATTCTGATCGGCCTCGATAACGTGACCCATCAGCGCGAGCGGGAGTTTGCATACCTAAGCAGCGACGGCTTCCCGCGCCTGCTGGCGGACAGCAATGTCACGCTGGACCGCCCCTGATGCGCTCCCTCTCCCCGCACGCGGGGAGAGGTGAGAAGAGTACTTTTTGTCGCACCGCAAGCGCCGACTTTCCTAAATTTAATTCATGCCGGGACTTACCCCGACACAATGCAGCGTTACATCTTTTCGCGCATTCGCATGCCGGATGCTTTAGGAGGACGTCATGACGCCACAGGAACGCCAACTCGTTGACGATCTGTTCGACCGCTTGTCGCGGGTCGAGAATGCGCCGCGTGAACCCGACGCGGAGGCGGCGATCATGCAGGGCCTGCGCCGCGCGCCGAACGCGGTGTACGCACTTGTGCAAACCGTGCTGGTGCAGGACGAAGCGCTGAAGCATGCCGAGGCCCGCATCCAGGAACTTGAAGGCAGCGCCCAGCCGCAGCAACAGTCCGGCGGTTTCCTCGATTCGATGCGCGATGCGATTCTCGGCCCCGGCCAGAACCAGAATCGAGGTCAGGGCTCGGTGCCAAGCATCCGTCCGGGCGAGCAGCGCGGCGGCCCGGTGTGGAACAGCGGTCAGGCGCTGGAACAGGCCGATCGCTACAGTGGTGACCCGCGCTTGGGCGATCCGCGCATGAACGATCCAAGAAATGATCCAAGGGCGGGCAATCCCGGCGGCGGCATGTTCGGCGGTGGCGGCGGCTCGTTCCTCGGAACGGCGGCGGCGACCGCAGCCGGCGTGATCGGCGGCTCGATGCTGATGAACAGCATACGCGGCATGATGGGTGGCGGCAGCCAGCAGAGCTTCGGCAACACCGGAGAGTCCGGCGGCAGCAAGATGCCGTGGGGCAACGATCAATCGTCAGGCAGCCTCGCCCGCGATGCCGGTCTCAACGATGTCGGCAAGAGCGGCAGCGGCGACAGCCAGCGCCAGAGTGCCTACGATCAGGCGCAGGCCGATGCCGATCAAGACCAGGACCAAGATCAGGACGACGACGAGGATTATAACGACTTCGATGACGGCGGTGACAGCGATTACGCCTGATTGATGTCATCGTTCCAAAACGGAAACGGCCGCTCGATTGAGCGGCCGTTTTTATTCGTGAATTCGGGTGAATCAGATCACGACAACCTTGGTGCCCACCGGCACGCGGCCATAGAGATCAATCACGTCTTCATTGCGCATCCGGATGCAGCCGGACGACACATTGGTGCCGATGGTCCATGGCTCGTTGGAGCCGTGAATGCGGTAGAGCGAAGTGCCGAGATACATCGCGCGCGCGCCGAGCGGATTTTCCGGACCGCCTTCCATATGACGCGGCAGGTCAGGACGGCGCTTGAGCATTTCCGGCGGCGGGGTCCAGGCTGGCCATTCCTTCTTTGCGGAGATCGTCTTCACGCCCGACCAGGTAAAGCCCGGCTTGCCGACGCCGATGCCGTAACGCATCGCCTTGCCCCCGCCCTGCACGAGGTAGAGAAACTTGTTCGGCGTATCGATCACGATGGTGCCCGGCGCATGATTGCCGCCATATTCGACGACCTGCTTTTCGTATTTCGGGTCCATTCCGGGGCGGCCCGGCTCGATGCCAATCTCGCCCTGCCGCATCTCATAACGATATTGCGGGTCCATCGGCGGCAGGCCTCCGCGCGAGGGCATCTGCTGATACTGCTGCTCGTAGCGCGGTGCCGGATAGCTCGCATCGCCGGACTGCCCGCCGCCGAACAGGGCTTCGATCAGCCCGCCACCCATATTGGAGCGCTCATTATAAGCGACGCGGATCGGCATCGGCGGCGTTGAGGTCTGCTGCGCATAGATGACGCGCGGCTCGGCGGGAACATCCTCGTCGAATGCGAAGGCAGGACTTGAACTGGCACTGAACGATACGGCGCCGGCCAGCAGCGCGAAGGACAGGTTTCTGATCATCGACGTACTCTGCACTGTTTCGTCGCTGACGCGCGGACTGCGCGCCTTGAATACGAACACTTAAGGTTAAAAGCGCGTCGGTTTGGTAAACAAAACAGCGTTCGCGATTCACCACGTCCACGCGCGGCGCCTGTTCTTCGCGGTAGCGTTTATTTTCGATGAAGACGGCGCAGGCATGGTTAATCGTTGGTTTGCGGCGCGGTTTGTATCTGCCGGGCGGCGTTCCCGTTTGAAACTTCGCGTTAAATGACGGCGGGTTACAAAGACCTTCTCAAGAATGGGGAGACCGATGGCCGTCCAGCGCAAGCAATTCCGTATTGAAAGAATTCAGTCCGGCGACATGCCGAAACTCGATCACGCAGAGGGCGACGCCGCTCCGCATCACAATCAGATCATGAGCGAGTTGCGCGCCATTCGCGTGCAGATGGCCTCCCATCATCACAGCCCCGTTTCGGAAGGCGGCGAAATTCCCTCGGCTCAGGAACTGACCGACGCGCAGCAACTGCTCGGCAGCTATCGCGCGCAGATCGAGCAGTGCGAGAAGCTGAAGGTCGAACTGGACCTCATTCACGACGCCATCAACCGCACCAAGCAGGAAATCGCCGTGCTTCACGGCAAGAGCTTCAGCGGCGACGAGATGGCCAAGGTCACCGGCGAACTCGGCGCGGTGGTCGGCGGCACCGAAGAAGCCACCCAGCAGATTCTCGAAGCCGCGGAATCGATCGACCAGGCGGCGAGCGCGCTCGGCAAGGCCATGCCGCTCGATCAGCAGGCGCAGCTCAGTGAGGACATTCAGGAACGCGTGGTCAGCATTTTCGAGGCGTGCAACTTCCAGGACCTCACCGGCCAGCGCATCAGCAAGGTGATGAGCACGATGAAGTTCATCGAGCATCACATCAACGTCATGATGGAAATCTGGGGCGGCGTCGACGCGATCAAGCAGCATGCGCCTGCGATCGTGGACAACCGTGTCGGCGACGCCCGGCTTCTGAACGGGCCGAAGGGCATGGACGAAGAGGGCCATGTCTCGCAGGACGACATCGACGCGCTGTTCAACTAAACAACGCGCATCAATTCATGAATACAAACCCGGAGCATTCGCTCCGGGTTTTGTTTTTCTAGCCGGGCTTCCGAAGCGCCGAGAAACAGGCCAGCGCCAGCAGCGCCACGGCGATCAGCATGTCGAGCGCGACAACGCCCGACCAGCGGTCGATCACATAGGCCAGCGCGAAAGGCGACAGCGCCTGGCAGATTTGCGCCGGACGCGCGATGCGCCCTACCACCCGCCCGTAGCCGACAGGCCCGAACATCGCCAGCGGCAGCGCGCCGCGCGCAATCGTCACCACGCCGTTCGCCGCGCCGAGCATCACCGCGAAGGTCATCGCAATGCCGGGTGAAAATCCCGCAACCACGAGCAACGTGAACGCGCAGACCATCGTCGCCATCGCAATCCGCACCAGCCAGAGCGGATGGAGCCGTCCCCCGGTGACGAAATCCGCGATCCGTGTCAGCACCTGCGCCGGACCGAACAGCGCGCCGATCAGGACGGCGGTGCTGGCGTCGATGCCTCCGCGCTGCAGGATGGTGAGCAGATGCGACAGGGTTCCTGACTGCAGGATCGCATGGCACGCGAAACCGGCCGCCATCAGCAGGAAGGGCGCGCCGACCGGCGAGATGGTTTTTGCCGGCACCACAGCCGGCGCACCCTCCGCCGCAGGCGGCGGCACATGGACGGCGTTGCGCGGCAGGGCAAAGGCGTACAGCGGCGCGATGATGAACGCCATCACGCCCGCGAACACAAAATAGACCGTGCGCCATCCGCCATTGGCGATGAGCATCTGGGTCGTCGGCCATGACACGGTCGATGCCAGCCCGCCGACAAAAGTGACCAGCGTGATCGGCCGCCGCGACGCGGCGCCGAAAATCCGCGCCAGTGCGGTAAAGGCGGGATCGTAGAGATTGCAGGCCATCGCCACGCCGAGCAGCACCCAGCTTGCGAGATAGAGCCCGTAGTGGCTGGCGAACGGCAGGATCAGCAGGCCGAGCGATCCGACCAGCGCGCCGCCGGCCATGATGTAATGTCCGCCATGCCGCTCGATCAGACCGCAGGCATAGGGCGCGGTGAGGCCGGAGACGCCGAGTGCGATGGAAAATCCGAGCAGCGTCTGCGCCAGCGACCAGC
This sequence comes from Afipia clevelandensis ATCC 49720, assembly GCF_000336555.1. Taxonomy (GTDB): domain Bacteria; phylum Pseudomonadota; class Alphaproteobacteria; order Rhizobiales; family Xanthobacteraceae; genus Afipia; species Afipia clevelandensis. Next base: position 2,662,416 of record NZ_KB375281.1, read on the forward strand.
CATGGGCCGCCGCGATATGCGGCATGGTCAGGCCGGGCGGATAAAACAGCGCGCCCCAGCCCAGGATTTGCGTGATGCAAAGAACGATGACGGCACGGCTGGGGCCGGAGCGTAGGACTTGCAGCCCGGCCATCGCGCGTTCACGTCCCCGGTGTGGAGAATCAATTGTTCCGGAAACTATAAACTAGCCCGTCATGCGCGCGGCGCGCAGCGGACATACACCATCGTGCCGTAGCGGCTGGCGGCATCCTTGTCGATGAACCGGGTCATCAGCACGCGCCCGTCGAAGGACACGATCTCGCGGTCCTTCTCGCCGCCGACGGGACCAGCCGGGCCGATATAGTTCTTGCCGCTCTGGCTGCCCTTCAGGCGCAGTTCCTGCGGCGTCGCTTCGTCCGGCAGATGCATGATGACGCCGCCGGTGGCGCCCTGACCGATCACGTAGGGATTCTTGCACTGGCCCCGCGCCGCAGCTTCGGTGCGGGCGCGGTCTTCCGGCTTGTGGAACGACGCCAGACCCCAGCGGCCGACGATTTCATCGGCCCGGATGGTCGCCGGAATCTCGGGCGCAACCGCCGGTTCCTGCACGGCGGGCTGACCGCCGCCAAACCCGCTGAACCCGCCAAAACCGCCGCCGCCGCAGGCGCCGAGGAAACCCGAGAGCACCGACACCGCCACGAGCGTGACGATCCTGGATGCGCTGGTGGATTCGTTCATCTTGGTCATGCTGTCTCCCGGCAAGAATACGTGGCTGCCTGCCAGACCGGCTGGCCGCCGTCACATCGCGCGGGCTGACCCCCGTCACCGCGCAATGTCTCTGTTATGGTTTCCAGATCATCCCATATTGGCCTCACCAAGGCCTTAAGAGCCTTGCTTGACAGGATCGGCGGCAACCCATATTCCGGCCCCGTCATTAGCACTCTAGGAGCGCGATTGCCAAAGGCAAGGTACCGCCCGTTGAGGGGAAACCCTGCCCATTATTCACGGTCCGCGCTCCGCTGCACGTCAAATCTGACCTCACCAACGCCCAAAGGACATCCCGATGGCCAAGACAACTTTCCGCCCGCTGCATGATCGCGTCGTCGTCAAGCGCATCGACGCCGATGAAAAGACCAAAGGCGGCATCATCATCCCCGATACCGCCAAGGAAAAGCCCTCACAGGGCAAGGTCGTCGCCGTCGGTCCGGGCGGCCGCGACGAAGCCGGCAAGCTGATCCCGATCGACCTCAAGGTCGGCGACACCGTACTGTTCGGCAAGTGGTCCGGCACCGAGGTGAAACTCGACGGTGAAGACCTGCTCATCATGAAAGAGTCCGACATCATGGGCGTGCTGAACTAAGCACGCCTTTTCCGTCTTCGTAATTATCGGCCTCATCCTTCGAGACGCGGCAGAGCCGCTCCTCAGGATGAGGATCACCCCAAGGAGCAAACCTCATGGCTGCCAAAGACGTAAAATTCTCCGGAGACGCGCGCGACCGCATGCTGCGCGGCGTCGACACCCTCGCCAACGCCGTCAAGGTGACGCTCGGTCCGAAGGGCCGCAACGTCGTCATCGACAAGAGCTTCGGCGCACCCCGCATCACCAAGGACGGCGTCACTGTCGCCAAGGAAATCGAACTGGAAGACAAGTTCGAGAACATGGGCGCGCAGATGCTGCGCGAAGTCGCCTCCAAGACCAACGACACCGCAGGCGACGGCACCACCACCGCGACCGTGCTGGCGCAGGCGATCGTGCGCGAAGGCGCCAAGTCGGTGGCCGCCGGCATGAACCCGATGGATCTCAAGCGCGGCATCGACATCGCCGTGACCGCAGTGGTCAAGGACATCGAGAAGCGCGCCAAGCCGGTCGCCTCCTCGGCCGAAGTCGCCCAGGTCGGCACCATCTCGGCCAACGGCGATTCCACCATCGGCTCGATGATCGCCAAGGCGATGCAGAAGGTCGGCAACGAAGGCGTTATCACGGTTGAAGAAGCCAAGTCGCTCGATACCGAAGTCGATATCGTCGAGGGCATGAAGTTCGACCGCGGCTATCTCTCGCCGTACTTCGTGACCAATCCCGAGAAGATGACGGCGGAGCTCGAAGACGCCTACATCCTGCTGCACGAGAAGAAGCTGTCCGGCCTGCAGGCCATGCTGCCCGTGCTCGAAGCCGTGGTGCAGACCGGCAAGCCGCTGCTGATCATCGCGGAAGACATCGAAGGCGAAGCGCTCGCGACCCTCGTGGTCAACCGGCTTCGTGGCGGCCTGAAAGTGGCCGCAGTGAAGGCACCGGGCTTCGGCGACCGCCGCAAGGCCATGCTGGAAGACATCGCAATCCTGACCGGCGGTCAGTTGATCTCCGATGACCTCGGCATGAAGCTGGAAAGCGTCACCCTGAAGATGCTCGGCCGCGCCAAGAAGGTGGTGATCGACAAGGAAAACACCACCATCGTCAACGGCGCCGGCAAGAAGCCCGACATCGAGGCGCGCGTGAACCAGATCAAGGCGCAGATCGAGGAAACCACCTCGGACTACGACCGCGAGAAGCTGCAGGAGCGTCTGGCCAAGCTCGCAGGCGGCGTCGCGGTGATCCGCGTCGGCGGTGCAACCGAAATCGAAGTGAAGGAGAAGAAGGACCGTGTCGAGGACGCGCTCAACGCGACCCGCGCCGCGGTTCAGGAAGGCATCGTTCCCGGCGGCGGCACCGCTCTGCTGCGCGCCAAGAAGGCTGTCGGCCGCATCCAGAACGATAACGCCGACGTTCAAGCCGGCATCAACATCGTGCTGAAGGCGCTGGAAGCCCCGATCCGCCAGATCGCCGAGAACGCCGGTGTCGAAGGCTCCATCGTTGTCGGCAAGATTCTCGACAACAAGACCGAGACCTTCGGCTTCGACGCGCAGAACGAGGAATATGTCGACCTCGTCGCCAAGGGCATCATCGATCCCGCCAAGGTGGTTCGCACCGCCCTGCAGGACGCGGCCTCTGTCGCCGGTCTTCTGGTCACCACTGAGGCAATGGTCGCCGACGTGCCGAAGGACGCAGCCCCCGCGATGCCGGGCGGCGGCGGAATGGGTGGCATGGGCGGTATGGGTGGCATGGGCTTCTAACCGACCCTCGTGACAAAAGACAAAAAGGCCGCCTGCGGGCGGCCTTTTTTATTTGCATGGTCTTTGTTTGACGGCCTACCAGCCGATCGCCTTCGGAAGCCAGGTCGCCAGCGGAGGAAAGAAGAATACCAGCACCAGCGCCAACAACTGCATCAACACGAACGGAACGATGCCGCGATAGATATCTCCGGTGCTGATTTCCGGCGGCGCGACGCCGCGAAGGAAAAATAATGACCAGCCGAACGGAGGCGTGAGAAACGAGGTCTGCAGGTTGATGCAGATCAGGGTCGAGAGCCACACCAGATCGACATTGGCATTGATGAAAAGCGGCAGAAACAGCGGAACCGCAATGTAGGAAATCTCGATCCATTCGATGAAGAAACCGAGCACGAAAATCAGCGCCATCAGGAACCAGATGCTGGCGTTGATGCCGCCGGGCAGCAGCGTAAAGGCATCCTGAACCAGCTTCTCGCCATGCAGGCCGCGGAATGCCAGCGAGAACACCTGAGCGCAGACGAGGATGAACATCACCATCGCGCTGATCCGCGTGGTCGCCTGACAGGTTTCACGCAGCACCTGGATGCTGAGACGCCTGCCAAGCGCGGCGACGAGAATCGACCCGAGCGCGCCCATCGCCGCCGCTTCCGACGGTGCGGCAATGCCCGCCACGATTGAACCGAGAACCGCAATGACGAGCCCGATCGGCGGCGCGACCACGCGCACGATCTTCCCGGTCAGTTGCAATCCGGAAATTTGGGCGCGCTCTTCAGGCGGTACGGCCGGAACCATGTCCGGCCGGACCATGCCGAGGACAAGAATGTAGATCACGTAAATCCCCGACAGCATCAGGCCGGGGATCATCGCGGCCGCGAAAATCGTGCCGACCGACTGGTTGGTGATGTCGGCCAACAAGATAAGGATCAAGCTCGGCGGGATGATCTGGCCCAGCGTTCCCGAGGCGCAGATCACGCCGCAGGCGAGACCCTTGTCGTAACCTCGCCGAAGCAGGCCGGGGAGCGTCAATAATCCGAGTGTCACCACGGTCGCACCGACGATGCCGGTGGTCGCGCCCATCAGCACGCCGACCAGCACGATACCGATGCCGAGCCCGCCCTTGAGCGAGCCCGCCGCAAGCCCGATGACATCCATCAACTCTTCGGCGAGCTTGGATTTCTCCAGCATCACGCCCATGAACACGAACAGGGGAATCGCCAGCAGCGTGCCGTTGGTCACGACGCCGAAGATGCGGTGCGGCAACAGGTTGAACAGCGAGGCACCGAAGCCGAGGTAACCGAACACGAAGCCGGTCGCCGCCAGCGTCAGGCCGACCGGAATGCCGATCAGCAACAGAACAAAGAATGCGACCAGCATCAGGGTCGCGAGCACTTCGAGCGTCATCGGGAAACCTTGCCGGCGTCGGCCCAGGCGAGGCCGTTTTGAATGGCTTGCGCCAACGATTGCAGGAACAGGAGAGCAAAGCCGAGCGGCACCATCGCCTTCATCACGTAAAGCGCGCCGATGCCGCCGGGATTGGGCGAACCTTCGCCCATCGCCCAGGACTGTTTGACGAAGGCGATCGACAGATAGACCACCAGCGCCGAAAAAATCATGCAGATCACGGCCGATGCGACGTCGACCGCGAGTTTGTTGCGCGCGCTGAAGTTCGCAAACAGCACGTCGACGCGCACATGTTCACCGTGCCGCAACGCATAGGACATGCCCACCAGAGTGAGTGGCACCAGAATGTGCCACTCGAGCTCCTGGGCCCAGATTTCACCGATGGAAAACCCGTAGCGCAGGAACACGTTTGCGCCCATGACGACGGCAACCACCAGCGCCAGCCACGATATTGCGCGGCCGACAAGATCGATGAAGCCGTCGATCCGGTCGGCCAGTTGTCTCGCAGCACTCACGTCAGATGCCCAGGATCTTGTCGTAGTAGGGCTTTTCCGAATACTTCGCCCACTGCTTGTAAGTCGCCATGTAGCCCATGTAGGACTCATGGACCTTCCTGGTCATGGCATCCTTGGCCACGGCGTCGGCGAGAATCTTGTCATTAGCGGCGCGGAGAGCATCGACCACCGCGTCGGGCAACGGCTGCGCCGTAACTCCCTGATTTTTGATCAGGTCGTCCATCGCCTCGGCGTTCACCTTTTGCAGCCAGGCTTCGCCGCGGGTGTTGCAGGCCATGCAGGCATTCTCGACCACAGCTTGCAGGTCCGGCGGCAACGACGCCCAGGCCGCCTTGTTGACGATCAGTTCGCTGGTCGTCGCCATCTCGTGCCAGCCGGTGGTGTAATAATACTTTGCGACCTTATGCAGGCCGAGTTGCCGATCAAGATAAGGGCCGACGAATTCGGCGGCATCGATCACGCCGCGCTCCAGCGATGGAAAGATGTCGCCGGGCGCCAGCAGCACCGACTCCACGCCCAGTTCCTTGTAGACGCGCCCGGCGAGGCCGGGGATGCGCATTTTCAAACCTTTGAGGTCTTCGACCTTCTCGATCGGCTTGCGAAACCAGCCGGTCATCTGCACGCCGGTGTTGCCGCAGGCGAACGGCACGAGATTGAATTTGTCGTAGGTCTCGCGCCACAGTTCGAGGCCGCCGCCGTCATAAAGCCAGCCGTTGAAGCCGACGAAGTTCATTCCGAACGGAACGGCTGTAAAATACTGCGCGGCAAAGCTCTTGCCGGTCCAGAAATAGGAGTTGGCGTAGTTCATTTCGACGGTGCCAGACGACACCGCGTCGAATCCCGCATTCGCCGGGATCAATTCGCCCGCGCCGTAAAACTGAATCTTGATGCGGCCGCCGGACATGTCCTCGATGCGCTTGCAGAGATCCTTCGCGCTGCCCGGCCCCGTCGAATAGAAATAGGCATTGGGTCCGTAGAAACTCGTCATCTTCCAGTTGAAGGTCGTCTGTGCCCTGGCAATCGCAGGCATGGCCACCGCGCCAAGCGCTCCTCCGGCTGCCAGTTTGGTAAAATCACGACGTCGCATCACGCACCCCTCGTTACGATTGAGCCCACGATCTATTTGCAATTCACGGGCCAGCTTGTATGCCAGCGCTTTGTCTCCAATCGCGCGATGAGCGGGTTGCAATGCTTGGTATTTGGGCAAGTGAAAGTGCAACCCGCAGCGAAGTTCGGCAGCCGGTCATGTGGGGAACAGGGACTCGCATGGCGGGCGCGGCGCCGATTTTCGGCCCCGACCTCCCATCTCACCGCCGAAAGGCCCGTTACACTCGCCGTTTTGTGGTCCGGATGGCGCGAATTCCCGCGACAACCCGGCCCAGTTTTGAGATTGTCCGCCGGCTGCAAAACCGATTCAGGACCAGAACCCATGCGCGCATTGTTGATTGGCTGCACTCTCGCACTGGCAGGAGCGATGCCCGTTCAGGCCCAGACCGCCAAGGATGCGAAGGTTGCGCCCGGTATCAACGACGTCCGCTACTTCAATTCGCTGGGCGACATTCTGGGTGAATTGCCGGTGGACGCCTTCATCAAGGAAACCCGTCAGGGCGGCAAGGTGACCTCGGCGCTGCTCGATGTCTGCTATTCGGTCTCGGCCCATTCCGACCGCAAGGATCGTTTCATCCTCGACCTGAAAGTCGAGGGCGAGAGATTGTCCGGCAGCGGACAGAGCATCGAGAACAAGACTCCCGTCACGGTCAATCTGACCCGCAAGGGCAACAAGTCGGTGTCGTTCGACGGCAAGATCACGCTCGGCGGCAACCTCACCTCGGTCTCGTCCCCGGACAATTCCGACGTCGATGAGAAGGAATTCCAGCAGTCGCAGGTGGTCGATGACGATCTTGCCGAGGCACCGAAGGATTTCACGCAGGTCTCGCCGCAATCGCTGGCGATCCGGGTCAAGCGCGAGAATTTCGCCGGGCTCGTCAAAAGCCTGAAAGGCCAGAACGTGCAGATCGCCCTCGACAGCATCGCGACCGACTGTAACGCGCTGCGCTCGGGTTATCAGGTGCTGCGCATTTTCGTCGATCCGGCGCGCGCACCCGCGCTGATCGCAACCCTCAAGGCCGCGCCGGGCGTCACCGCCGCGGGCTGGACCTCCGGCACCTACGACATGGAGCGCGCGATCCGCTTTGCCGCAGGTGACTGGGCGCCGGACGGCAAACTGAACCGTGACAAGTTCGCCGCGACACTGGCCGGCATTGCATCGAAAGTGATGGGCGCGAAGCCATCGACCATGACCTGGAACGACACCACCGGCGAACTCACCTTCACCATCAAGCGCCTGAGCCAGCTCGCGGAGGGCCTGGACCTCACCGAAACGCTGGAAGTCACCGCCCTGGTCAGCCCCGACAAGCCCGGCGGATCGGATCGCCTCGTGGTCTGGCTCGGCATTCCCACCAGCAAGACCACGGACGAGACCGCAGCGCCCCAACTGCAGTTCTCTGACAGCGCCGGCGGCGAGGAAGAGAGCACCTTCAATGACGACGACGGGATGATCAAGGCGATTGCGGCGAACCTGAAAGGCCAGCGTTGGGACACCGACAAGGCGGCCTGGAAATAGTGCGCCGCCTGCCCACCGGCCACGACGGGTTCGACGGCGCATGACACGCACCGACGCTGTGATTATTGGCGCCGGTCTCGGCGGCCTCACCGCCGGCGCAATCCTCGCGCGCGAGGGGCGCAACGTCCTCGTGATCGAGCGCAGCAATTCCGTCGGCGGCGCGGCCTCCAGCTACAAGGCCGGCGATCTTTTTGTCGAAGGCTCGCTGCATGAAACCAGCAACCCGCACGATCCGCGCGACCCCAAGCACGATCCGCTAACCCGCGCCGGTGTACTCGATGCGGTGAAGTGGATTCCCTCAGGCACCCTCTATGAAGCGCGCGGCGGCCCGATCGGCGCGCCGCTCACCCTGCCCGACAAGTTCGTTGCGGCCCGACAAGCACTGATCGAACGGTTTCCGGATGCGCGCGACGGCATCGAGCATCTGCTCGGCGAAATGGAGCAGATCGCCTCGGCCGTCGGCGTGCTGTCGCGCGGCCCGGGCATGTTCAGATCGCCGGCGCAGGCGTTCGGCGCATTGCGCAACATGCTGCCCGCGATCCGTGACTGGAGCCTGTCGCTGGCGCAGAAGCTGGACCGTGTCTTTGGAAACAACGAGGCGGTAAAGGCCGCGCTGGCCGCGAACCTGTCCTACTACCATGACGATCCGGCGACGACCTGGTGGGTGTTCTTCGCCGCGGCGCAGGGGAGCTACCTTCTGAGCGGCGGACGCTATGTGCAGGGCGGCTCGCAACGCCTCTCCAGTGCGCTGGCCCGCGCGATCAAGGCCGCAGGCAGCGACGTCATCCTCCGGCGCACCGTGAGCGCCATTGCCATTGACGCGCAGGGCCGCGTCGCGAGCCTGACCCACACCGCCAGGGATGGCAGCAATCCGCAGACGGTGGAGACGGCGCGGATCGTCGGCAACGCCGCACCGGAGACACTGGCGTCGCTACTGCCTGCTAAGAGCGGCGCGAAACTGCTCGCAGCTTACGCGGACCGGACACCGTCGATCTCGCTCTTTGCGCTGACGCTTGGCCTGTCGAAGCCGCCGCGCGAATTCGGCATCACCGGATATTCGACCCAGTTGCTGCCCGACTGGATGACCCGTCTCGGCGATTACGCGCAAGCAACGGCGCTGATGGCGGATGAGCCCGGCTGTCGCATGCCGCCGTTGGCCATCGTCGATTACGCCGCCATCGAGTCCGGCATTCCGGTGCCGCCCTATGTGCTGTCGGTTGTCGGTCCGGATCGGTTGTCGAACTGGAGCGGATACGATCAGGATGACTATCGCGCCAAACGCGCCCGCTGGCAGGACGCCATCGTGGCCTATCTCGATGAGCATTATCCCGGACTGGCGCAATCCGTCACCGCCTCGACCTTCAACACCGCATTTTCCGTGAAGCAGTATCTCGGCGCGCCGCAAGGCTCAGTCTATGGCTTCGCGCCGACCCCGCCGCGCTCCTTGTTCAGCACGGTGAAGCGGACACCGGCGACGGTCATTCCGGGGCTTTATCTGGCGTCTGCCTATGCGGCCTTCGGCGGCTATACCGGTGCGATCCAGTCCGGTGCCGCCTGCGCGGACATGATCCTGCGTGAGCGTTAAACTCAGTTGGTGCTGAGACGAAAGCGCAGCGTCGTCGCGCCGATGAACGACACGAAATCGCCCTGACGTTTCCATGTCGCGGCAGCACCAAGTGCAGCAATCAGACCGTCATCGAGTTGCGCACGCTCCGGCGTGCAGCCGCTGTCGCTGATCGCGCCGGGCACAAAAATGACAGTGTCGTTGGCGACCGAGAACTGACCCTTGCCGGACTTGCACCACAAATCGAGCTGCGCCTCGCCATTATCGCCGATCTCCAGCGTCGGAATCCGCTTCGATCCTGGCTGCGGCCGCGCCTCGAGAGTCATTTCCGCGCCGAACGGAAACTCGCTCGCCGCATACACCGGACCGGCAATGCCGATTGCCAGGACAAGACCGGCGAGAGAGTATCGCAGAACCGTCATGAAGACCTCACGCATTTCAACGCGCGAGGTTCTAGACGTTTACGCCGTGATTTTCCAGTGCAGGCGCGGCGTAAAAAATTGCCGCATCATGCGGCTTACCCCCGCAGTTGCTGATCGAGCAGCACAAGCGTGTGATCGGCATTCCATGCGCGGGTTCAGGCCCTAAAACGCACACATTGCCTGCCAATGAAACCGGCTCCTGTTTCCAGACGGCGGTATGCTAGGATGCCCGCGGCCATGGTTGCGACAAGTTAATCTTCGGCGATTTTCAAAATCCTTCGATTCCCTCAAGGAGAATTTTCTGTGAACGGCATTGGTTCGACGCTCAAGGCGGTTTGGCGGATTGCAGCACCCTATTTCCGCTCCGAAGACAAGTGGGCCGGCCTGGCCCTCTTGACCGCAGTGGTCGTGATCGAACTCGCCACCGTCGGCATCAACGTGCTGCTCAACTCCTGGAATAACCGTTTCTACAACGCGCTTCAGGAGCACAATTGGGACAGTTTCGTCTCCGAGATCATCTATTTCACGGTGATCGTCACCATCTTCATCATCATTGCGGTTTATCAACTCTACCTGAATCAGTGGCTGCAGATCCGCTGGCGCAAGTGGATGACCGAACGCTATCTCGGCGAATGGCTCAGTCGCGCCAATCATTACCGGATGCAGCTTCAGGGCGACGCCGCCGACAACCCGGACCAGCGCATGACCGATGACGTCAAGCTGTTCGTCGACCGGACCCTGAACATCGGCATCGGCCTTTTGAATTCGGTGGTGACGCTGGCGTCGTTCGTCGTCATCCTGTGGACACTCTCAAGCGCTGCGCCGCTGCATCTGTTCGGCAAGGATATCGACATTCCCGGCTACATGGTCTGGGGCGCGCTGATCTATGCGGCGATCGGCACCTGGCTGACTCACTTGATCGGCCGTCCGCTCGTGGGACTGGATTTCCGGCAACAGAAATTTGAGGCGGATTTCCGCTTCAATCTGGTCCGCGTTCGCGAGAACTCCGAGCAGATCGCGTTGCTCGAAGGCGATGCCGCCGAACGCCAGCGCCTGCTGACGCGGTTCGGGCACGTGGTCGACAACTGGCTCGGCATCATGAGCCGTACCAAGAAGATCACAGCCTTCACGGCGAGTTACTCGCAGGCCTCGGTAATCTTTCCATATCTCATGGTTGCCCCGGCTTACTTCGCCAACAAGATGCAGCTCGGCGGCATGATGCAGACCGCCTCCGCCTTTGGCAGCGTGCAGGGCGCATTGTCGTTCTTCGTGTCGACCTACCGAACGCTGGCGGAGTGGCAGGCCGTGGTTGCCCGTCTCGACGGCTTCGAGCACGGCATCGCAGCGGCAAAAGCACTTGCTAGCGATAGCGGTTCGATCAAACCGGCGACGGCAGCAAACGCAGGCGCCATCGCGCTTGACGATCTGCTGTTGACGCTGCCGAACGGCAAGCCGCTGGTGCAGACCTCCGCGTTCGAGTTGCGCAGCGGCGAGCGGACGCTGGTCACCGGTCCCTCGGGTTCGGGAAAATCCACGTTGTTCCGGGCCATCGCCGGAATCTGGCCGTTCGGCAACGGCACCATCGCAATTCCGAAAGGCGCGTCGCTGATGATGCTGCCGCAGCGGCCTTACTTTCCGGTCGGCTCGCTGGCATCGGCGATTACCTATCCCTCGAAAGACGACACGTACAGCGAGGCCCAAGTCGGCGAGGTGCTGAAGCTGATCGGCCTGCCTGCGCTGGCGGAGCGGCTGAATGAGGAAGGGCACTGGAACAGGACGCTCTCGCTCGGCGAACAGCAGCGGCTCGGCATCGCGCGCGCGCTTCTTCACATGCCGCAATACCTGTTCCTCGATGAAGCCACCGCCTCTCTGGATGAACCATCGGAAGCCCTGCTCTATCGGCTGATCGTGGAAAAGATGCCGCAGACCACCATTGTCTCCATCGGGCACCGGACGACGCTGGAAGCCTTCCACCAGCGCGAGGTGGCGCTGGTGCGGTCCGGCGACCGGTTCACGCTTGGCGACAAGCAGGGCGCGGCGGAACCGGCTTAAGCGAGCGGCTGAACACAGCCATCACGGGATATGCGCGGGACGGTCCTTCGCGGCGGTGGCTTCAGTCCGCGTCCTGAAGATGGATTTTGCCAATGCGTGATACAGCCCTTCGCTGACCACCGCCTTGGACGCCGCGTTGGCGATCAGCGCCGACGCCATCAGCGGAATCACCATGGCATGGTCGTTGGTCATCTCCGAGGTAATGACGAAGGCAGTTATCGGCGCCTGAACCACGCCGGTCAGGTAGGACACCATGCCGATCAGGACCAGTGCGCCGATCGGCGTGTGGGGAAAGAACAGGCTGAGATCCGAGGCCAGCCCTGCGCCGATGGCCAGCGACGGCGCAAAAATGCCGCCGGGAATTCCGCTGATTGCAGACAGCAGGGTCGCCAGATATTTCCAGGGGCCGTAGCTGTAATCGATGGTGTCGGTGGAATGGATGATGGCGCGGGCCTGCTCATAGCCGGTGCCGTAGACATGCTCGCTGCTGAAAATCCCGCACAGTGCCACGCCAAGGCCGCAAGCCACCGCAAAGGCAACCGGATGACGCCTGATCGTGGTGCCGACCGGCCCTGAAAAGCCGTTGGCGAACATGATCAGGATGCGGCTGAATACGCCGCCGGCCACACCGCAGATGACAGCGCAGACCGGGACCACGATCCATGCGCGGCCCAGCGGCAGCACCGCGCCGGTCGAGCCGAAATAATTGTAATCGCCGACAATGGCCAGCGACGTCAGACCCGCCGCGATAACCGCGCCGATAATCAGGCCGCTGGTACGCATCTCGAACGAACGGCTCATCTCCTCGATGCCGAAGACGATGCCCGCCAGCGGCGTATTGAACGCCGCCGCGACGCCGGCGGCGGATCCCGCCAGCAGGAACCCGGGCTGCCGGAACGGCGCCCACTGCCCGATCGCAAACATGATCGACCCGCCGACCTGAACGGTGGGCCCTTCGCGGCCGGTCGAAGCTCCGCACAGCAGGCCCAGCGTCATCACCACGATCTTGCCGAACGCCACCCGCAGGGACACCAGCGGCGCGCGCGCCTCCTGATCGGGGAGCTTGAGGGCGGCGATGACCTGCGGAATGCCGCTGCCCTGCGAGTTCGGGAACACCCTGATCGCCAGGATGGTGGCGAGGCCGAAGCCAACAGGCGTGACCAGCAGCGCCATGTAGGGCGAATAGCTCAACACCTTGCCGAACAGGGCCTGAGCGTGATCGGCGAGATACGCCATGGCGATGGCGGCAAGGCCGACAAGAACACCGCCGACTAGGAATAGCAGGCGCCGCGACCAGCGCTTGAATGCGATTCTCGAGCGGACGCCCAGATGGGCCGCATAGCGATTGATCTTCATGACAAAGGTCTTGCAAGCCACGAGCCGGAGAGTGGCGGCAGCAGCTTCTTTCGGGGAATGGAACCTCGGAAACTGTTTATCCGGAAAAGGCCCGTCTTGAAACAGGCGGCCCCGGATATGGCCTTTTGATCACCAGATACCGCGCTACAAACAAAAAGGGCGGCAGATTTCTCTGCCGCCCTTCAATGTCTCAGATCGAGACGCTTACTTCAGAGAACCGAGGGTCACGTCGGCCGAGAGCTTGGCAATGAACTGATCGCCGCACCACTTGGAGCCGAAGCCACCGGGGTTCGCCAGCGTTACGCTGCCGTTCTGAACCGCGCCGAAGTCGGAGGTGATGGCGTTACAGTTGCCCTGACCCAGGTCGGTGCCCGAGTAGCGCAGATCAAGTGTGAAGACCTTGTAGGTGAAGCCGACACCGACGTTCCAGGTGTTGTAATCCGGGAGCGGGGTAAAGGCATAAAACGCATCGGTGGTGCCCAGCCACTGATGGCCGTACTCACCCGAGATGTATGCGCCGATGCCGGAGTTGCCGAACAAGCTGCTCGGAGCGGTGAATTTGGCGTTGACCGACGCATATGTCGAGTCGAAGCCGAAGTTCAGGAAGTTCGGCGAGTACCAGACGCTGCCGCCGAGAGCGAACATGTCGTTGAAGGTGTAGGTCGCCTTGCCGTACGCTTCGTAGTAGCTGACGTCGCCCTTCATCACGTTGCCGTTGACCAGCGCGCTTGATCCGAGCGGGCAGAGGTTGCCGCCGCCCTGAATCGTGTCAATGCACTGCCCGCTTGGATAGATGTAGCCCCAGACACCGAAGTCGAGGGCGAGAGGCCCGAAGGTCGGGCGGATACCGCCGTACACGTCGATTTCAGCCGCAGCGCGGTTGGCGAAGGAAATGCTGTTACCGGCGACACCGGCGTAGAGCTGCAGGTCTGGCGTGATGTTGTAGCGCGGCTCGAAATAGGCCGAAACCGAAGCGCCCCGGTTGGACTGCGAAATACCGCGGAACACGTAGTTGTTGGTGATCGCCGCGCCGAAGGCCACATCCCATGGCGAAACCACGACCGGCGGCGGAGCCTTGGTGTACATCTTGGCCGGGAGGTCGGCAGCGGAGGCCGAACCAATCCCCATCGCAGCAACTGCAACCGCTGCGATCGACAAACTTACTTTCTTCATGACGATCCCCATCATCGCTAAAAATCCAGTCCGATTGCCGAAAGTCCGAATGACAAGCGTAAATCGACTGCGTGGAATTCATTTCGTGGGCCCACAGTGCTGGTCAAATTCCCGTGCGTGAAGCAAAAAACCCAAGCAATTGCCGCCTTTTTAGGCGTTTAGAGCGTTGCAAATGCGGTTGTGCCGCAGTGTTGCATTCGGACAACAAATTTCGGCCCTAATTCACACATTGGCCCTTGCCGGACGGGTTCACGGGAGCGGGAAAAGGCCCGGAAGTGCAGGTTCCACGGCCTGATTCGCAGCCGCCCGCCAGCCCTGAAAACGGGCGTCACCAAATGCAAAAGCCGCAGCGATTGCTGCGGCTCTGCAGGAGGAGCGGACCGGTCAGCCAAAACTGGCTTTCCGGATCAGGTGTTGTTTTCGTCGCCGGAGGACCAGCTTGCGGGCGAAGCCGGAGCCGGGCTGGACCAGCTCGATTCCACAGCCGGGGCAGGCTCGGGGGCCGGCGCAGGCGCGGGCTTGGGCGCACGCTTCTTGGCGGCCTTCTTGGGAGCGGCGGCTTTCTTCGGTGCAGCCTTCTTGGCGGATTTCTTCGCGGCTTTTTTGGAAGCCTTCTTTGCAGCCTTCTTGGCCGACTTCTTGGCCGACTTCTTCACGGCCTTCTTCGCTGACTTCTTGGCAGACTTCTTCGCGGCTTTCTTGGACGTTTTCTTCGACGCCTTCTTGGCAGCTTTCTTCGCTACAAGCTTCTTCGCCTTCTTGGCCTTCGATTTCTTTTTCTTCGCCTTAGCCATTGTGGTCCTCCTGTTACCGCCAGTCCCAGGAGAACCGGCGCTCAAGCACTCCCAATGCGGGGGCCCTTCATTGATCCCGTCAACACATCCGGCCGAGGTCCACCTGTCGCCCAGTCGAGCAGTTCAATCGTATGCACCACAGGGACTGACGTTCCATCGGCACCTTCCACCGAGCCTATCTGCACCATGCAACCGATGTTGCCGGCGGAGATAAGGTCCGGCTTCGTCGATGCGATGTTGGCGATCTTCCGTTCGCGCAGCCGCCTCGCGATGTCGGGCTGGAGGATGTTGTACGTTCCCGCCGAACCGCAACACAGATGACTCTCAGGCACATCTTTCACCACGAATCCGCACTTGGAAAGCAATTCTTTCGGAAGCTGCGTGATTTTCTGTCCGTGCTGCAACGAACATGCGGAATGATAAGCAACGACGAGATCGCTTCTTTCCTTCGGCCATGCGACGTCGATGCCGGCGACGTACTCGGTCACATCCTTCGCAAGGGCTGAAATACGCGCGGCTTTTGCTGCAAAGGCTTTGTCCTCGCGCAGCATGTAACCATAGTCCTTGATGGTCGTTCCGCATCCGGACGTGGTCACGATGATGGCGTCGAGGCCGCCCCGCTCGACCTCCCTTGTCCACACCTCGATGTTGGCCTTCGCCCGCGCCAAGGCGTCGCTATCGCGGCCCATGTGATGGGTCAACGAGCCGCAGCACTGTTCATCAGCCACCAGCACCACCTCGATGCCGTTGCGGGTCAAGAACCGGACAGCGGCCTGATTGATGCCGGGAGACAGGACCTGCTGGGCGCAGCCCTGCAGCAAAGCGACGCGGCCACGCTTCTGCCCCTCGGCCGGGAAGATCGTTCCACCGACAGGCCCCGGCGCAGGCAACTTGCCAGGGGCGAGCGCCAGCATGGCGCGGAGCCGGTCCAGGAATGTCGGCGTGACCCCGTGCTTGGCTGAGGACGGAATCAAGGCTGCGAACGGCCGGGCGAGACGCGCCCCCATCATGCTGAGACGAAACAGTCCCGGACGCGGCAGCACCCACGCCAGCACACCGCGCAGAAACCGCTCGGACAGCGGCCTTGCATACTCCTCCTCGACCTTCACCCGCGCCTGATCGACGAGGTGCATGTAGTTCACCCCGGACGGACAGGTGGTCATGCAGGCGAGGCACGACAGGCAGCGGTCGATATGCTTGACCACCTCCTGGGTCGGGGCGCGATCGTTCTCCAGCATGTCCTTGATGAGGTAGATGCGGCCGCGGGGGCTATCGAGTTCGTCGCCGAGCAGGACATAGGTCGGACAGGTCGCGGTGCAGAACCCGCAATGAACGCAGGCGCGCAGGATCTTGTCGGCTTCGCGGATATCCGGATCGGCAAGCTGGGCGAGGGAAAATTCGGTCTTCATGGGATCACCGGTTCTGGATCAAGAGCGCACCATCCGGCCGCGATTGAGAATCTGTTTGGGGTCGAAACTCGACTTCACGCGCCGGCCGAGCGCCGCGACGCCGGCCTCCTGCGGGTGGAAGACGTCAATGGCCGCACGGACCTGATCGCTGCCGCGCAGCAGCGTGGCGTGGCCGCCGATGGATGTCAGCCGCTGCCGCAGCACTGCCGCATGGGCGTCAGCCGCCGGCGGCAGCGCCGCCCAGATCAGGCCGCCGCTCCAGTCGTAGATCACGTCGCCGCCGGTCTCGCGCGCCAGCGCCTGGCCGAACGCGCCACCCGAGGCCGGCGGACAGACAATGCGCCAGACCGGCCATGCGCCGAGCGCGCCGGACGCCGCGAACGGCGTAACGTCGCGGATCGACGCCCAGAGCGCGGCGGACGCCTCATCGGCGATCATTTCAGCGGTTCCGAACGAGGCAAGCGCCTTGCTCACCGAGCCTGCCCGATGCGGCACCGACGCCCCGATGCCCTCGAGCCGGATCAGCGTCACCGCCTGCTGCGAACCTCCAAGGCCCGACAGCCCGTCGCCGGTATCGCGGAAAATCGACGACGGAATATGCGCCACGCCCGACACATCGTATGGCGACCCGATCGCCATGGTCATCGCCCGGTTCGCGGTGATGTCGTCGAGGCCGCGCAGCACCAGCGTCCGCTCGGTTTCCGCCTTGGGCAAAACCTTGAGGGTCACCTCGGTCATTACCGAGAGCGTGCCCCATGAGCCAGCCAGCAGCTTGCAAAGGTCGTAGCCGGTGACGTTCTTCACCACCTTGCCGCCGGTCTTGAACGAATCCCCGAAGCCCGACACCGCATTCGCACCGAGCAGATGATCGCGCGCGCCGCCGGCCTTGATCCGGCGCGGCCCGGCGAGACCTGCGGCGATCATGCCGCCGACCGTGCCCGCTCCGCGCGGCTTGCCGAGCAGCACCGAGGTGTCCATCGGATCGAAAGCGAATTGCTGGTTCTTGGAATCCATCAGAGACAGCAGGTCGGCCATCGGAGCGCCGGCCTGCACGGTGACGATCAGTTCGTGCGGCTCGTAGGACGTGATGGCATTGAGCGCCGACAGGTCGAGCACCGCATTGGTCGCCATCGGCAGGCCGATGGCGCGCTTGCTGCCATGGCCGATGATTTCCAGCGGCTGTTCCGCCGCGACCGCACCACGCACCGCGTCTTCAACATCCTTCGCGTCGCGTACTTTCAACGTATCCACGAAAACTCCTTTTCACCTCTCCCCGCTTGCGGGGAGAGGTCGGAGCCTGAGCGCAGCGAAGGCTCCGGGTGAGGGGCAAGATTTCGGGATCGGAACAATAGCCCCTCACCCGCTCGTTCACGGTCGGCGACGTGCCGACCGGCACGAGCGACCTCTCCCCGAGAAAAACGGGGAGAGGTGAAGAGCACCGCTATTGCCGTCATGCTCACGCTCAAAACCGCGGAATATCGGGAAATGCCAGCTTGCCGTGATGGACGTGAACACGCCCGAGTTCGGCGCAGCGATGCAGGGTCGGAAACACCTTGCCGGGATTGAGCAGGCCCTGCGTGTCGAACGCGCATTTCAGCCGCTGCTGTTGCGCAAGGTCGATGTCGCTGAACATTTCCGGCATCAGGTCGCGTTTCTCGACGCCGACGCCGTGTTCGCCGGTCAGGACACCGCCGAGCTTCACGCACAGCCGCAGGATGTCTGCTCCGAAGGCTTCCGCCTTGTCCATCTCATCGGGGATGTTGGCATCGTACAGGATGAGAGGATGAAGATTGCCGTCACCGGCATGGAACACGTTGGCGCAGCGCAGGCCATACTTCTTCGACAGGTCTCGGATGCCCGCCAGCGCGTCGGGCAGCTTGCCGCGCGGAATGGTGCCGTCCATGCACAGATAATCCGGCGAGATGCGGCCGACCGCCGGGAACGCGGCCTTCCGACCGGCCCAGAACAGCAGCCGCTCCTGCTCCGAATTGGAAATCTGGCACGAGGTCGAGCCGCAGCCGAGCGCGATCTTCTCCACCCGGTCGATCAGTTCATCCACCTCTGCCTTGGGACCATCGAGTTCGATGATCAGCAGCGCCTCGACGTCGAGCGGATACCCGGCGTGGACGAAGGCTTCCGCAGCATGAATCGCGTCGCGGTCCATCATTTCCATGCCGCCGGGAATGATGCCGGCGCCGATGATGTCGGCGACACAACGCCCGGCGGCTTCAACTTCAGAAAAGCCGACCATCAGCGCCCGCGCCGTTTCCGGCTTCTTCAGGATGCGCACGGTGACTTCGGTGACGACACCAAGCAGGCCCTCGGAGCCGGTGATGACACCCATGATGTCGTAGCCGTCGGTCTCGGGCGCCTTGCCGCCGATGCGCAGGATCTCGCCGGTGATCAGCACGATCTCGCAGCCGAGCACGTTGTTGGTGGTCATGCCGTATTTCAGGCTGTGCACGCCGCCGGAGTTCTCACCGATATTGCCGCCGATCGAGCACGCGATCTGCGATGACGGATCGGGCGCATAATAGAAATCTTCATGCGCAACCGCCTGGCTGATGGCGAGGTTGGTCACGCCGGGCTCGACCACGGCGACGCGGTTGTCGAAATCAATCTCGCGAATCCGCTTGAACTTGCCGAGGCCGAGCAGCACGCCGTCAGCGAGCGGCAGCGAGCCGCCCGACAGCGACGTGCCCGATCCGCGCGGCACCACCTTGATGCCGTTGTCGTGGCAGTATTTCAGGACCTGCGACACCTGTTCGGTGGTGTCGGGCAGAACCACGACCATCGGCGGCTGGCGATAGGCGGTCAGCGCATCGGATTCGTAAGGCTGCATTTCCCGCGTGGTGGAAATCACGCCCTCGCCGGGAACGATCTTGCGCAAGGCGGCGACGATCTCGTCGCGGCGGGCAAGCACGGCCTGATCGGCTTCAGGCATCATGATGGACATGAAGTGTCTCCAGAACCTGGCGCGTGCAACCGCGCCTTATTGTTCCGACGTATCAAGCACACCGGGCAGGTTTTGAATAGTTCCAAAGACGGAGGGGCGGATGAAGCTATCCGGCCAGCGCGCCCAGTTCCCGCCGCGCAGGCATCACCGGCATCACGGCCTGAACCACAAGGCCGCGCGCGCGGGCATCGAGCACGCCGACGGCGCGCAGGGCGAACAGCGTGATCGCCTGCACCGCATCGCGCAGTTTCACCGGATCGTCGATATTGGCAGACGCCAGCGGGCCGACCAGGGACTCATGCAGCGCGCCGATCAGCGCCGTCGCGGCCAGTGAAATATCCTGCGCCGGCAGATGCCCTGCCCGCACCGCTGCTTCAATCCGCGCTTCGAGTTCGGCGGCGATCTCGCGGCGGCTGGCGACCCGGGATTCGGTGACATCGACATCGACCGGCTCGGCAAGAATGCCCCAGGCGAGCTTGCGGTTCGACACCACATGAACCGCGATGGTGGTCACGGCTGCGGCCAGCGCCGAAGACGGACCCGGCGCCGCATCGGCAGCCCGGCGGATCGCGGTCAGTTCGGCCCGCGACACATCGGCGATCAGTTCGGAAATCAGCTCGGCTTTCGAGGGGAAATAACGATAGACCGTGCCCGCCGCGACATTGGCGCGGGTGGCCACCGGCGCGATCTGAACCGCCGCCATTCCGCCTTCCGCAGCCGCATCGCGGGCTGCCGCAAGGATCGCATTGCGGCGAGCCGCAAGGCGTTTCACGACCTGATGAGTTCGCCTGTAAACCATTGACGGCGTTTATCTCCCTAAAAGAAGTGAACACCAGTTCAAAAGCGCTGACAAGCGATTCGATGAGCCCGGATTCAAATTCGCAGTGCAGCAAAAATATTCTTACCTGGGCGCAGCGGGTGGCCCACTCAGCCGCTAAATCCGAGGGCGCGGGCGAGGGCCGCCACCGCCATGCCGGTGATGACCGCGACGAACTCGTTGCGCCGGATAATGGTGATCGCAACCGCCGCTCCGATGGCGAACAGAACCACCGCCCCGCCGTTCACTGCCACCGGCAGCGAGGCGGCGACAATGATCGAGCCCGGCAGTGCGTCGAGCATCCGCCGCACGCGCGGCGTGATGGTCACGTAGCCCATCAGCCAGTAGCCGCCGAGGCGCGCGGCCACCGTCACCGCGGTCATCACCGCAAACGCGATCATCACATCGGAGCGCATGAACTCGCTCATGCCGCGCCTCCGGACTTCACGTTGTCAGGTGGCGGATCGTCATCCATCAGCCCGGCGCTGATCGCACCCGACACCGCGCCGGCGATGATGAACCACCAGCCCGGCACCAGCCAGTGAACGGCGAGCGCAACGATCCCTGACACCGCCCATGGTATAGCGCGGCGCGGCCCCTTCCATGCCGGAACCAGCATCGCTGCGTAAAACGCCGGCACCACGAGATCGACGCCGTATTTCTTGGGATCGCTCAATTGGCCTGCGAGCAGATATCCCGGCACGGACGAGAGAAACCAGAGCACGTAAAGCACGATGCCTCCGCCAACGAAGAACCATGCGTCCGCGCCGCCATGATTGCGGTAGCGGGTGGCGGCGAGCCAGCCGCCGTCGGTGACCAGAAGCATCGACGGATAGGACTGCCACCATGGCAGCGTGCCGAACCATGGACGCAGGCTGGCGCTCATCAGCGAGAAGCGGATGTTCACCGTCGCGGTCAGCAGCGCCAGCGTTGCGATCGACGAGAGGGTCAGCGTGCTCGGCCAAGAGGACACCGCGACAAACTGCGAAAGGCCGCCGTACACGAAGGCCATCATTACCTGCACTTCGGTCAGCGTGAAGTTCTTCTGCGCGCAGAGCGCACCGAAGGCCATGCCGAATGCAAGCGTGCCCGGCAGCATCGGCGTAATGGCGTAGATCCCCGGCATGACGGCGTTGCGCGACCAGTAGGCCGGCGCGTGGAAATGGTCTGGGTGTGTCGGAGTGGTCATCGGTTCATCCGCAAGAGCACCCATGCGTGCTGCGAATGCGGTGGAGGGTCAAGCCGCGCGGCTGCGGGGCTGACCGGCATTCCGGGCAGAGCCTAAAGCAAGCTCGATGTCGTCCCCGCGAAGGCGGGGATCCATAACCACCGCACATCGAAACGAGAGCAAGGTGATTGCTCTGGCATCTCACTGGAATCTGGAATCCGGGGAGTATGGGTCCCCGCCTTCGCAGGGACGACACCAAGAGAGACATGCGCGATAACCAACGTTCTCGATCGTCATCACCGGGCTTGATCCGGTGATCCACGTTTTTCTTTCATGGAAGCAAGACGTGGATGGCCGGGTCAAGCCCGGCCATGCCGATTGAGAGATCATACGTGCTGCAGCAACTGCTGCTCGCCAAACAAAAAGGCCGGTCCGAAGACCGGCCTTTTCAATTCGGTATGGACCGAGCTTACGCCTGCGGCTGCGGCTCCAGCCCGGTGTCCGGACGCGGGCGCGGCTTGCCGGCGGGTGGAACTGCCGAGGTGCGCGGACCGGTCGGCTCCAGCACCGATTCACGATTCGGCTTCTTGCCGTTCAGCAGATCGGTGATCTCGTCGCCCGACAGCGTTTCAAACTCGAGCAGGCCCTTGGCCAGGGTTTCGAGATCCTCGCGCTTCTCGGTCAGAATGCGAGTGGCCTCGTTGTAGCCCTCCTCGACCAAGCGCTTCACTTCCGAGTCAATCTTCTGCGCGGTGGCTTCCGACACGTTCTGCTGGCGGTTGACCTGCATGCCGAGGAACACTTCATCGTTGTTCTCGCCATAGGCCACGGTGCCGAGTTCGTTCGACAGGCCCCAGCGGGTCACCATCATGCGAGCCAGACGCGTGGCCTGCTCGATGTCGGACGACGCACCGGAGGTGACCTTGTTGCGGCCGAAGATCAGTTCTTCCGCGACCCGGCCACCCATCATGATAGCGAGGCGCGATGTCATCTGCTCCAGCGACATCGACATCTTGTCGCGCTCCGGCAACTGCATGACCATGCCGAGCGCACGGCCGCGCGGAATGATCGTCGCCTTGTGGATCGGATCGGTCGCAGGCACGTTGAGGCCGACGATGGCGTGGCCGCCCTCGTGATAGGCCGTCAGCATCTTCTCTTCCTCGGACATCACCAGCGACTTGCGCTCGGCGCCCATCATCACCTTGTCCTTGGCCTCCTCAAACTCGGCCTGGGTCACCATCCGCTTGTTGCGGCGGGCCGCGGTCAGCGCAGCCTCGTTGACAAGGTTCATCAGGTCCGCGCCGGAGAAACCGGGCGTGCCGCGGGCGATGGTCTTGAGGTTGATATCCGGCGCCAGCGGCACCTTGCGGACATGGACCTTGAGGATCTGCTCGCGGCCGACAACGTCGGGATTCGGCACCACGACCTGACGGTCGAAACGGCCTGGACGCAGCAACGCGGGATCGAGAACGTCGGGACGGTTGGTCGCCGCGATCAGGATCACGCCTTCATTGGCTTCGAAGCCGTCCATCTCGACCAGCAACTGGTTGAGGGTCTGCTCGCGTTCGTCATTGCCGCCGCCGAGACCGGCGCCGCGATGACGGCCGACCGCGTCGATTTCGTCGATGAAGATGATGCACGGCGCGTTCTTCTTGGCCTGCTCGAACATGTCGCGCACGCGGCTTGCGCCGACGCCGACAAACATTTCGACGAAGTCAGAACCCGAAATGGTGAAGAACGGCACATTGGCTTCGCCGGCGACCGCACGCGCGATCAGGGTTTTACCGGTGCCCGGAGGTCCGACCAGCAGCACGCCGCGCGGAATGCGTCCGCCGAGCCGCTGGAACTTGCCCGGGTCGCGCAAAAACTCCACGATCTCCTGCAAATCCTGCTTGGCTTCATCGACGCCTGCAACGTCCTCAAACGTCACGCGGCCATGGGCCTCCGTGAGCATCTTGGCGCGCGACTTGCCGAAACCCATCGCCTTGCCGGCGCCGCCCTGCATCTGGCGCGACAGGAACACCCACACGCCGATCAGCGCGATAAAGGGCAGCCACGAGACGAGCAGCGACACGAACCATGGCACGTTGTCGCCCGGCGGCTTGGCGGTGATCGACACCTTGCCGTCATACAGGCGCTTGATCAGCGTCGGATCGTTCGGCGCATAGGTGTGGAAGGTCGAACCGTTGGTGAAGGTGCCGTTGATGTCCGGCCCCTGGATGACCACGTCGCGGACGCGGCTCTGGTCGACCTCGGTCAGAAGCTGCGAGAATGAGATGTCCTGGGAGGCGGCGCGCTGTCCGGGATTCTGGAACAGCGTGAACAATGCCAACAGCAGCAAGACGATAATGACCCACAGGGCGAAATTGCGCAGGTTGGCGTTCATAGGGCTTCCTTCGTGGCCGCACCGATCGCGGCCTGATGTTCTCTAAGCAGGTCTTTGGGTCTGCAACACTTTATCGGGTGCCGGTTGCACACCAATCTAGGTGCGGGTCCCCCCGATGCCAAGGGAACCTCACGGGACTATTTAACGCATCTTAATGTCATTCCGGGTGAAATAAGGGCGGTTTGGCAGGGCTATTTCAATAACGGTTAAGGCAACCCAGCTACCCGGCCTCTCCGTGGGGGAGCCGGAATGATGTGAATCCGGCCTTTGGCGATGCTGATGACCGCCCCGGCCAGCGTCTGCTTCAGGCGGTGGCTCCCGCTCCCCGATTTTTGGGCCGGACCAATGCGATTGATCGCCTCTGACAGCGCCTCGACCTTGCCGAGTTCCGCCGGGCCTTCGTGCCCGACGCGATTGATCGCGCGCATCAGCAGCCGCACTCGGATTTCGACGGGCAGAGCCGCGAAAGCCACAAGCTCGAACCCGGCATTCGGGCCATCGCCGTCGCGGCTCGCCAGATAGCGTTCCGCGCCGTCCGTCATGACATCGAGGGCTTCATTGGCGCGGGCGAGACGCGCCGCAAGGCGGGCCAGACCGCGCGCATCCGCGCCCTCCGCCGCCAGCGCGGGCATCAACGCGCGAAGCCGGGGCCGCGTGAAGCGCGGATCGTGATTGGTCGGATCGTCGGCGAAGGCGATGCCCGCCTTTTCGAGCGTCGCCACCAGACGCGCCTTCGGCACATCCAGAAATGGCCGGGCCAGCACCACGTCGCCGCGGTCCGTTTGCCGCGCCATTGCGGCGAGGCCCGCAATGCCGCTGCCGCGTGACAGCCGCATGATGACGGTCTCCGCCTGATCGTCCTGCGTGTGGGCGGTGAGAATGTGCGACGCGCCGCAGCTTTTCGCAGCGCGTACGAGCAAACGATAGCGGGCGTCACGCGCCGCCGACGGCAAGCCGGTTTTCGGTTTGTCGCCGCGCCACTTCATGGTGCGGTGTTCGATATCCAGTGCGGCGGCGAGGTGTTTGACATCGCGCGCCTCGCGCGCTGCCTCCTTGCGCAGGCCATGATCGACCGTCACCGCCACCAGACGCGGGCCTTGTTTCAACGTCTTCCGCCAGCGGGCGGCAAGCCACATCAGGGCAACGGAATCCGGCCCGCCGGAGACAGCAAGCACGATTGCAGGCGAGGCCTTCCAGCCGGAAAACAGGCGTTTCGCGTCCTGAACTGAAACAGGCGACGTCTCGACGGAGGGCATGGTGTTCAGAAGCCTGGTTTTCATCCCGACGGGAAAAGAACTGCAGGTATCAGGATAGACGTTCTACGCCGTCATTGCGAGGAGCGCTGCGACGAAACAATCCAGCTTTATCCAAGAATGGATTGCTTCGCTTCGCTCGCAATGACGGATTGATACTAGCAGCCGGCGCGCTTCTGTTCGCGCGCCACGCCCTGCTTCACGCCGTTCGATGCACGCGGATATTTCCGAGTGACTTCGCCGAAGGCCGCACAGGCGGCTTCCTTCTCCTTGAGCGCCGCCAGCGATTGTCCGAGACGCAGCAGCGAGTCCGGGGCCTTCCCCGCGGTCTCGTATTTCGTCGTCACGCCGAGAAAGACTTCGGCGGCGTCGCGGTACTTCTGCCGCTGATACAGGCTCTCGCCAAGCCAGTACTGCGAATCCGGCAGCAGCGCATCGGTCGGATATTTCTGCGCGAAGTTGCGCATGGTTTCTTCAGCCAGCGCGTAATCCTTGCGCTGGATATAGCCGATGCCGAGATCGAACTCGTCGCGCGGCGAGGCCGACGGCGGCAAGGTGGTGAGCGAGGCCGTGGTGTTCGGCGCCTGCTGAACCGGACGCTGCGCCGGCGCATTGGTGCCATACGGATCGCGCGCGCCGCCGACATTCGACAGGTTGAGCGGCTCGCCGGCATCGCGCCCGCCCGGTGCGCCGACCGGTCCTTCCGTTACCGGCATCTGCCCGCCGCCAAGCGCACGCGGCACGCCCGGCGCATTCGGATTGCGGCTCGGATCGAAGGCATCGCCACGGCGGCCGCTGCTGGCGACAGGCGCCGTAATCACGGGCGGCGCTTCGCCAACGGCCGGAGGCTGCTGATAGCCGGGATTTTGCTGGTAGCCGGAGTTTTGCTGATAACCCGCATTCGGGTTTGGCTGAACCTGCGGCGCGGCCACATTCGGATTGGCGGGACGCGGCGCTGCGGCCTGACCAGCCTGGGGCTGGCCGGCTTGGGGCTGGCCGCCCTGAAGCGCCCGCAACTGCTCTTCAAGCTGGCGGTTGCGATACTGCAATTCCTCGTTCTGGCCGGTCAGAGTGCGGAGCTGGTTTTCCAGCCGCTCGATGCGCAGTTCAGGATCCATGTCCTGCTGCGCAGATGCGCCCGTGGGCAGCCAAAGGGGCGCGGACACGAGGACCGCACAGGCGAACATTTGAAATCTGGATGACATTTTGACCCGGCGAATAAAGCGGTTTCGCGAATGACATTGTCGGTTTCAGTACGCCGAAAATGTGGCTGGTTCCCACTTTCCGGCGTTCGCGTTCCGTCTCGGCGGCATCCTACACGAACTCCGAAGGCACTGGCGACAGGCCCGGCAAAAACAAAACGGCGCCCGTAGGCGCCGCTTTTAAAAGGTCTCGCGGATCCGTTACGAACTGGCGTTCAGCACGGTGACCGCACGGCGGTTCTGCGACCAGCACGAGATGTCGTTACACACCGCGACAGGGCGCTCCTTGCCGTAGGAGATGGTGCGCATGCGGCTCGGGTCGATGCCGCGCGAGGCGAGGAAGCTGCGGACCGACTGGGCGCGCTTGGCGCCGAGCGCGATGTTGTATTCGCGGGTGCCGCGCTCGTCGGCGTGACCTTCGATGGTGAAGCTGTAGCGGTTGTACTGCTGCAGCCACTGCGCCTGCTTGTCGAGGGTCGCGATCGCCTGCGGCGACAGTTCGGTCTGATCGCTCTCGAAGAACACGCGATCGCCGACATTCACGACGAAATCCTGCTGGCTGCCGGGCACCGCCGCGCTCGCCATGGCATCGCCGCCGACCCCGTTCTTGTTGGCGCAGGCGCCCATAGACAGCGCTACGGCCAAGACCGCGGCCAGCTTCAATCCCTGGAGGATACGCATCTGATGTTTCATTCCGGAGCCTCCACGCTCTGGTTACTATTGGACTGATCCGGTCTACAGCGGGTTGGTTAAGCGAACATTTCGTCAACCTTGACGAGGCGTTGCCGGACACACTCAAATGCCACACATCCGGCAAAACCGTTGCCGATGGTTAATGCGATATGAATATGGCGCGATGGTGAATGCGCCAAGCAAAAAGGGCCCCTGCTTGCGGCAGGAGCCCTTTATTCTTGCGGAAATTCGCAATTTTGCGATGAAACCGGCTCAGGACCGGGGTGCAATGGTCGCCTGCGCGAACGGAAACTGCGGCAGGGTCAGAACAGGGCCCGCCTCCTCCACCGGCCGCTGGCCGCGCTCGAACAGCTTGCGCCGCTCGAAGAAGCTCGAGCGGAAGTAAGGATAGCGCTCATAGATACGCTCCCTCACCGACAGATAATCGGCGGCCATCAGGCCCACGGGCTTCACCAGCCCCGGAAACAGGCGCGGCTCGCACAGCGGCTTCTGCAGGAAGACCCGGCGGTAAAACGCCTGATGCTCGGCGCGCACCGTGGCGAGGCCGATATCGGCATTGAAGAAAGCGCAGGCGACATAACCGAGCCGCACAGTCAGATAGGGCAGTTCCGGATAACGCTGATCGCGGGACGGATCGGCCACGAAGCGCGTCGGATCGACAATGGTTTTTCCGGCCGCCAGCTCCGGCTTGAGAATATCCGGGAACACATTCACCGATGGTGAGGCCTGATGTTCCGGCGTTGCGACACTGATGCGGATCGAACTGGCGAGTTCGCCGTCGAGATAAACACCGAAAATCCAGGAATACGGCGACTCATCGAATTCGTCGGTCACCCGGCCTTCGCTGTTGGGCTTGATCGCGCCTTCGCGAAGGTAGGCGTCATAGCGCAGCCGGTTGATGCGGTCCCTGTCAGCTTCGGATTCCACCAGCCTGTAGTCGACGGCATCAAGAGGGTAGCTGCTGCGTTCCGTCGCCTGGCTCGCCGTCTGCACTGCAGGGATCATGTTCTTGCCTCGCGCGCCCGCGAAATCGCTTTGCGCCATTGGTAAGAGGTTAATGCTTTCTTAATGGGATGGCAAAGCGTTGTCCGGGTTAACCTTAACCCGCGTCAATCATGAAAGTGTTGACGTGCTGCGGTTCTGTAAAACGATTGGGATGCGCGGATTGAGAGGTGCTGAAGGCTTCAGCGCAGGGTCTGCCGGATCGGAATGACGTCCTTGGACGACGAGCCGTGCGATGCCTTGAGCAACTCGCGCACGCGCGCGGCGGGCACCGGACGGCTGAACAGGAAGCCCTGCGCCTCGGTAACGGTGCCTTCTGAGCTGATCAGTTCGAGTTGCTCATTGGTCTCAATGCCCTCGACCACGACGGACATGCCAAGATCGGCGCTGAGGCGCGCGACGCCGCGCAGCAGCGTGAGCGGCCGATGGCTGCCGATATCCTCAAGGAACGAACGGTCGATCTTCACCTTCTGCAGCGGGAAATTATGCAGATAGCTGAGGCTCGAATAGCCGGTGCCGAAATCGTCGAGCGAGATACGCACGCCAAGTTCGCGGAGTTGCGACAGCACATCGAGGGTCCACTGCGTGTTGCGCAGCAGTGACGACTCGGTGATTTCGATTTCCAGGCGATGCGGCGGCAGGCCCGAGACCTCGAGCGCATAGCGCACTTCAGTCATCACATCGCGCTGATGGAATTGCTGCGAGGAGAAATTGACCGCGACGCTGACCGGGTCCGGCCACTTCATGCACTCCATGCAGGCCTTGCGCAGAATCCAGCGGCCGAGATCGACCACAAGGCCCATATCTTCCACGACCGGAATGATGTCGGCGGGCGACACCGAACCGCGCGTCGGATGATTCCAGCGCAGCAGCGCTTCACAGGTCGAGATGCGGCCCGATTTCAGGTTGACCAGCGGCTGATAATACAGCTCGAATTCTTCGTGCGCGAGCGCGTGGCGCAGATCGAGTTCGAGCACGCGGCGCGCCTCGACGGTGTGCGCCATTTCATCCCGGAAGAAGCAGAAGGTGCCGCGGCCGTCGGCCTTGGCGCGGTAGAGCGCCATGTCGGCATTTTTCAGCAGCACGTCGACGCTGGCATCCGGCGATGTCAGCGCAATGCCGATGCTGGCGCCGATCTCGACCAGATGATGATCAATCTCGTAACGCTCGCTGAGACGGTCGACGATCCGCCGCGCCAGCGAGGCGGCGTCGTCCGCCGAATGAATCCCGCGCTGGAACACCACGAACTCGTCGCCGCCGAAACGGGCGACGAAATCCTCGGGCCGCAGCAGCCGGCGCAGGCGCGCCGTCACCGCGCACAGCAGCTTGTCGCCGCTTGGATGACCGAGCGTGTCGTTGACCTGCTTGAACTGGTCGAGATCGACGAACAACAGTGCGGACAGGCCCTTGCCCGAAGCCAGCATTCCCTCGATCTCGTCGCGGAAATGCACGCGGTTGGGAAGTCCCGTGAGTTCATCGAACCGCGCCATGTGGCCGATCCGGGCCTCGGCGTTGCGGCGCGCGGTAATGTCTTCCACCAGCACGACGGTGCCGCCGTCAGCCATCGGCTGGAATGTCCAGGACAGCGCGCGCTCGGCGCCGCCGCTGGTGTCGGTGGTGACGATTTCGCCCACGCGCGAGGCCTGAACTTCGGCAACGATGGCATCGGCGCTGGCTTGCGACAGGGTTTTTGCTGCAACCGCATCCCCGACCACCGTTCCAACGGCCGCGGCGCGATGCACCAGATCGCGCGGCAAATGGAGCATTTCGGTGAAGCGATAATTGATCACGGCCAGCCGGCCCGTCGCCGTGAACATGCACAGCCCGTGCGGCATGTTGTTGAGCGCGGTATCGAACTGTGCCGCGATGGCCGCCTCGCGTTCGCTGGCTCCCAGCGCTTCGACATAGATCTGCTTCAGGCTCTGCGTGATATGCTTCAGGCCGATGAAGAACAGGCCGTTGAGCAGCGCGAGGCCGATGTAATAGGGATCACCGCGCAGGACTTCCGCGATCGTCATCGGACCGCAGGCGAGCAGTATCTGGAGATTGAAAATCCACGGGCGTCCGTAGGTGCGGCCCGACCCGGCGGCGATATAGCCGGTGGTGACCACGATGCAGATCATGTGCGCGACAGGATCGTCGGTGCCGAGAAGAACGACCGTGCACCAGACACCCAGGACGGCTGCGTAAAGCAGCGCGCCGATCCGGTAGCGCCCTTCCCAGCGGATCGCCGCTTCCTGGGACAGGTGCGCGCCACGGCGCTTGTACTGATGCATGTTGTAGGTGCGATAGGAGCCGACCAGAACGATCAGCGCCATGCAGGGCCAAAGATAGACGTTGCCGGTCTTCAGCGCCGTCAGGATCGCGGCGACCGCCATGCAGATCGCGCCGGCAAGCATCGGCGCAGGATTCTGGAACAGCGAATCCACCAGCGCCGCATACACTGTCGGCGACAGAGACTGTTCTTCCGGCCGGTTTTTCCTGTGAACAAGTTGCATCGGGGCGCGCGCACGTCCTTTGGATCGGCACACCTTTACCCACCGCAGATGAAGTCTTTCTGAGCGAACATCGTTAGCGATGTATTGATGCGATCAGAGAAGGATGAAATCCGCCTGCAATGTCATCAAATTAGGAAAGGATTGCCGCAAGGAGCGGCAATCGGGATCGCGGGTTAACGCTTCATTTACGATAGCAGCGGCGACCAGGCCGGATCGGACGCATAACCCGGCGTCGGCACCTTCTGCTCGTTACGTCCGGAAATATCCACCGTGTAGAGCGACGGCCCGCCGCCCGACTCGCGGAAGAACATCACGACACGACCGTTCGGCGCGAAGGTCGGTCCCTCGTTGTGGAAGCCGGACGTGAGGATGCGCTCACCCGACCCGTCCGGTTTCATGATGCCGATCGAGAACTGACCACCGCCCTGCTTCGTAAAGGCGATGTAGTCGCCGCGCGGCGACCAGACCGGCGTCGAGTAGCTCCCTTCGCCGAACGAGATGCGCTGCGCTGCGCCGCCGTTCGCGCCCATCACGTAAATCTGCGGCTTGCCGCCACGATCGGACTCGAAAGAAATTCGCGAGCCGTCCGGCGCATAGGACGGCGAGGTATCGATGGCCGGCGTATCGGTCAGGCGCGTCATCGACTTGGAGCGCAGATCCATGACGAACAGGTTCGAGTTGCCGCCCTGCTGCATGCTCATGACAATGCGCTGGCCATCGGGGGAGAAGCGCGGCGAGAACGACATGCCGGGGAAATTGCCGACGATTTCGCGCTGGCCGGTCTCCACATTGAAGAGATAGACGCGCGGATCGCCCTTGCCGAACTCCATATAGGTGATTTCCTGCGTCGACGGCGAAAACCGCGGCGTCAGCACGAGGTCGGTGCCGCGGGTCAGGTAGCGCACATTGGCGCCGTCCTGATCCATCATCGCAAGACGCTTGACGCGGCGGTCCTTCGGCCCGGTCTCGTCGACGAACACCACGCGGCTGTCGAAGTAACCCTTCTCGCCGGTGAGACGCTCGTAAATCTGGTCCGAGATGATGTGCGCGATGCGGCGCCAGGATTCCGGCGAGGTGAAATACTGCTGGCCGGTGAGCTGCTGCGCCTGCGGCACGTCCCACAAGCGAAACTCGGCCTTGAGGCGGCCGTCGCCCTGCCGCGTGGCACGGCCCGTCACCAGCGCCTGCGCGTTGATCTGCCGCCAGCTCGCGAACTGTGGCGGCACATCGATGTTGGTGATGCGCTCGATATAGGCGGCCTGATCGATCGGCGCGAACAAGCCGCTGCGCTTGAGGTTGTTGGTAATGACCTGTGCGATGCCGGCGGCAACTTCACCATCGCCCTGCCCGCCCGGCACGAAATTCGGAATCGCGATCGGGATCGGCTGGAAATTGCCTTCGGTGACAGTGACTCGGGCCTGCGCCAGCGCGCGGCGCATGGGCGATGCCAGCAACAGCCCGGCCGATGCGGCGCCGGTCATCAGGTGACGTCGGGTGAGGATCATGTCGGGTGCGGCGATCTTCGTCTGCAGCTTGTCCGGATTGTCGTTGTTCAAATCTTGCATCCTGTCCAAATTCATTCCGGCAGCGCCGTTCATGCCATCAGATTTTCGTGTCAAGAAAATTTCTCGGTAAATGCCGGCTCGAAGAATTTCCACTCGTCGAAATAGGCCGCAGGCAGATTATAGGGCTGGCACTCGATGATCGCGCGCTGCGCGCTCTCCTGATAGACGCGGAAATACGGGCTCGATCCGCCCGGCAGCGGCACCGGCATCGCTTCCAGCGTGCCGTCGCGCTTCAGCTTGATCGTAAAGACAGCTTCCACCTTCTGCGCCTCGACGCCGCCATAGGGTTTCTTCCAGCACCGCTCCACCTGCTGGCGGAACATCGCGCCCCAGGTCGCGGAGTTGTCGGCGGCCCGGCCGCGCGCCGTGCCCAGCGCCGCCTGTGAATTCAGCGCCGCGCCGGTAATGGATTCGCGCGAGGGATCGCGCTTGTCGAGCAGCGCCGCGATCTTCGACTGATCAAACACGCGCTCGGCCTTGTGCTTGTCGGGCGGAGGCGGCGTCGCCTTGACCTGATGCGGCTTCGGCGGCTTCTTCGCCTCTTCCTTCTTCAGCGCCTCGGCGATCGGATCGACCTTGGCGTTGTCCGGCTTCTTCTCGGCCTGCTTCTGCTCTTCCTTCGGCTTGTTCTCGACCACCGGCTTCGGCGGATCGGGCTTCTTCTCCACCGGCTTCGGTTCGGGCTTCGGCACCGGCGGCGGCGCGGCTTCGGTCACGACGGGAGGTTTCTTGTCGTCGATCTTGCCGACGGCTTCGTCCACCGGCGGCTTCGGCTCGGCGACCTTCTCCACCATCGGCTTCGGGTTTTCCTTCTTGCCGGTCTTCATGCCCTGCATCGCCTTGGCGAACTGCTCGGCGGAAACGATATCGACGGGAACGGAATCCTCCGGCACGGATTCAAAGGCCTTGGTCGAGAACGACACAAGACCCCAGCCGATCACCAGGGCATGCAATGCGACAGACGCTGCGAGGGTCTTGTCGATCTTCACGTCAGTTTCCCTGCTCGACCTCGGTCACCAGAGCCACGCGCTTGAAGCCTGCGGCGGACAGGCGGCCCATCACGCGCATCACCGTACCGTAATCCACCTTTGTGTCGCCGCGAACAAAGATACGCTCGTCCATGCCGCCGCGCGCACTCGTAATGGCCTGCAATTTCGGCACCAGTTCGTCCATCGGGATTTCGGTGTTGTTGAGAAACACCTTGCCTGTGAGCTGGACGGAGACCGTCAGCGGCTCCTTGTCCTGGTCCAGGCTCTTGGCCGCGGTCTGCGGCAGATCCAGCGGGACACCAACTGTCAAAAGCGGCGCCGACACCATGAAGATGATGAGCAGCACCAGCATCACGTCCACCATGGGCGTGACGTTGATTTCGGCCATGACGTTGGCGCGGCGATAGCCGCGGCGTCCACCGCCGCCCGAACCGCCTCCGAAGCTCATGCCCATGACGAATGTCCCAAGCCGTTCACCTTACGCACGCTCGTCGATCTGGCGTGACAGGATCGCCGAGAACTCGTCGGCGAACCCTTCAAGCCGCTGGGCCTGCCGGTTCACCTCCGAGGTGAACTTATTGTAGAAAATTGTCGCCGGAATTGCGGCGATCAGGCCGATGGCGGTGGCAAATAGCGCCTCCGCGATGCCCGGGGCGACCACCGCCAGCGAGGTATTTTTCGAGGCCGCAATCGACTGGAAGCTCGACATGATGCCCCAGACCGTGCCGAACAGGCCGACGAAGGGGCTGGCCGAGCCGACGGTGGCCAGCACCAGGAGCCGCCGGTCCAGCCGCTCGACCTCGCGGGCGATCGACACGCTCATCACCTTGTCGATGCGCATCTGCAGGCCGGCGAAGGAACGGGAATGGCTCTCGAACGAGCGCTTCCACTCCCGCATCGCCGCCACGAACAGCGCGGCCATGGATTGCGTGGGCTTGGCCGCCAGCGCGCGATAGAG
Organism: Afipia clevelandensis ATCC 49720; assembly: GCF_000336555.1. Taxonomy (GTDB): domain Bacteria; phylum Pseudomonadota; class Alphaproteobacteria; order Rhizobiales; family Xanthobacteraceae; genus Afipia; species Afipia clevelandensis. The sequence goes on from NZ_KB375281.1 coordinate 2,696,296, forward strand.
TTCGTCAATGGACTGACCCGACCAGAACGCCTGCTCGAAGCGGTCCATCGCCTTTTTCGTGCGGGAATACAGCAGCATCTTGTCGATCGCGATGGCCCAGACCCACACCGAACAGGCGAGCAGGCCGAGCATGATCGTCTTCACGACAAAATGCGCATGCCAGAACAGCGAGATCAGCGACACGTCAGCGGATGCCACCGGCAAGGCTGACTGCGCGACGTCTGCTGGATTCATGATCGGTATCCTCTCACGGCGATAATCCTGTTTCACGCGGCCTGCGCGGCTGGCCCGGTGGCCGCCAAACAGCAACCGTCGCAGCGAAACGCCAACGCTGCCGATCGCCCCGTTCCGGTCTCGTGTCGCGTGGGATGGCCTGTCCCTGAGGCCGGGCTCTGCATCCCCTGCTAACGTGTCAAAACGAGGGCTGTCCGCACCGCTTTGGCCCTTCTAACCAATCGCTAATCAGGGTTAAGGCGGGGTTACCACACAAGGGTCGGGGCCGGAAAATGGCCGTGATGCCAGATGGTCGGCGGCCCTGGAACCAGCCGCCGGGCGGACTCTATGGCTGGGTGGCGGAGGTGCCCTGAAACCGCCGGACCAACGGCTTGAGCAGTTGCGGAGAGACATAGATCGGGAACTGGGCCAGCGCGAAATACAGCCAGGTCAGCCCCGGGAGAACGCCGTCGGTTGCGGCCAGCATCAGGCCCATGTTGCGCTGGGACACCATCAGCCCGAGCGCCAGCGCGCGCTCCTGCCCGGCCCTGCGGAACACCAGCACGGTGGCGCCAAGTAGGACACCGAACACGACAAAGGCGAATGCTGTGAGCAGAAGTACCCGCACGGGGGCGGCCCAAAAGCTCTCTGCCACCGAGCCCATCACCGCACTGACGAACACCAGAAGCACGAGAATGTTGATGCCGTCGATCGGTTGCCGGTGGCGGACAATGGCCGCCGCGCCGGCCCAGCGGCGGATCACGGCGGCGACAAGCATCGCGCCCGCCAGCATCGCCAGCAGTTTCAGCCCGAGTGCGAGGGGCGACAGCGTCAGTGCTGTTCCGAAGAACAGCCAGGCGAAAAGCGGCGCCGTGAGCGGCACCAGCGCGGTGTTCGTCACCAGCGTGATGAGGACGAGCGTTGAGTCCAGCCCCATCAGCGCCACCAGCGCCGGCGACGCCATCATCGGCGAAGCGACCGCCTGCAGCATCAGGCCGAGAAACAGGTCAGGCGAAACCTTATCGAAGCCGCTCACAATGCCGCCAAGGCCGAACAGCAACGGCAACACGAGCGCGCTCCAGAGCGTCGCCACGATCACCAGCACGGGCCGCGAAAGATAGCCGCGCATGGCAGCGACATCGACGCGCATGAAGGAAATACAGAGCAGGACGAAAACCGCCTCGCCGACATAAGGCTTGAGCACGGCGCCGAGCGGCGGAAGTGCGATGCCGATGAACACCAGGGCGGCGATGGTGCGTGTGCCCTGACGGCCGAGCCACGCCAATGCGGCGACAGGCAAGGCCCGCACCGGCTGCATTTTTGCAGACATGATCTCTCCGAAACAGTCCGGACCCGAAGGCCTGATGTGCAGATTTGATGGCGAGGCAGCGCAGACCGCCCTGCATTTCAGCAGGCGGCGCCAGTGCGCCAGATGCCGCTGCAGGACACCGAGCGCCACCAGCGGCGGCGCGATGAGATCACGTTCCTGATCATGCTTTATTCAAGCCGATCCGAACCTCGATGGCAATTGGGATAACCGCGCGCGGCTGCTTTGTTTGTCGCGCAGGATTGGATTTAATTGCCGCATGACATCGGCCGTTCCCTCCGCTGCAGAATCGTCCCTATCAAGACGGGGAGCACTCGCCGCGTGGATCCTGATCCTCTCCAATCTGGCGCCGCTCGCCGGCATCGTGTTTTGGGGTTGGGATGTCTTTGTGCTGCTGTGTCTCTACTGGCTGGAAACCGCGGTCATCGGATTCTGGACCATCGCGCGGGCGGCCACGATGTCGCGTGATCCCGGGTCGGCGACAGGGCGCAGCGTCGCCGGATCGCTGGCGCTGGCCGGATTCTTCACCGTGCATTCCGGGCTGTTCATGTCCGTGCACATGCTGTTCATCTTCTCGCTGTTCGCCGGCCCCTGGGCCAGCCGCATTCACGACGCGCGGGATTTCATCCGCCTGATCGTGATCGACAAGGACCTGTGGATTCCGCTGCTGGCGCTGTTCGTCGGCCAGGGCGCGATGTTTATCAACGATGCCGTGAACCGCTTTGTGTTCGCGAAAACGACGGCGAGCACCGACACCGGCGAGATCATGGGCGGCTTCTACAAGCGGATCGTGATCATGCATCTGGCGATCATGGGCGGTGCGTTTGTTGCGCAGGCGATCGGGACCGCCGCCCCGCTGATTGTTCTCGTGCTGCTCAAGGTGGCGATTGAAATCAGATTTCAGATGAAGGCAAGATCCCTCTCCTCGCCGCGACGCGCAGGCCCATGATGCGATTGCGCAAAGCAAAGCCGCCCACCTCGCGAGAGATGGACGGCTTGCGAGCCGATCAGGGAGACGGGGCTTGTCTTATCCCTGAGAAGGCTGATCGTTCGGCGGTGTCGGGCGCTGCTTGTGCTGCGCCATGAAGGCGTCGAACTCTTCCTTGTCCTTGGCGTGACGCAGGCGGTCGAGGAAATCCTTGAACTCGGTCTGCTCTTCCTCAAGACGGCGCAGCGTCTCCATGCGGTATTCGTCGAAGGCGCGGTTGCCGCTCGACGGCGCATAGAATCCGCGGCCGTCCATGCGGCTGCGCATCCGCTCCATCTTCCACTGCATGCGTTCCATCTTGTCGGCCCAGCGGCCATGACGATCGTGAGACCAGCAACCCATGTTTCTGCTCCAGAGTGAGTAAGCGAGAGCGGCCAGACCCAGCGGCCACCAGATGATGAAACCGGCAACGATCAGGATGATGCGCCCCGGATGAAACCGCGGCTGCCAGTCATGCCGCGAGTCGTAACTGTTGTGTGGCTCCGCCCAGTCCGGGCGGCCCCAGCGGTCGAGGCGTGCAGTGTTGGCGGTTGTGTTCGCCATGGCGTCCTCCAGTTTTCACGCTTCCGTGAATGTAAATAACATTTACATAGATAAACCAAGCCGGATTTTTGTCAAGCGGAGCGGTTGTCGCAGCCCTGAAATTATTTTCGCGGCGGTTCCGGCGGCTGATGGTGCTGATGCTGATCGGTCGGGAAACCGAGACCTTTCAGATAGATCAGCACACCGGCTTCCAGCAGGTCTTCTGCCGACATCGGCAGCTTGCGTCGTGCCGCGTCGCCGCGCCCGAACAGCGAGGCGATACCGTGCGACATCGACCAGATATGCAGCGCCATCATCATCGCGGGCGGACGCGGCACATTCGGCGGCGCCATCGCCACCAGCCGCTCCGATGCGGCCCGAATGATCGCGAAAGCGCGCTCACCTGCGAGCAACAATGCCGGATTGGTTTCCACCGGAACGCCGGATTCAAACATCGCCGAGTAATAAGCCGGATTCTCGCGGGCGAAAGCGAGATAGGCCTTGCCGATGCGCTGGAAGGCGGTCGGCGTATCGGGACGGCCATCGTCCCACGCCGCCGCAAGCTGCGCCTCGAATAGCTCGAAGCCCTGCTGCGCGACGCTCGCCAGCAACTCGTCACGATCACGGAAATGACGATACGGCGCCGCCGGGCTGACACCGGCGGAGCGCGCGGCTTCGGCAAAGGTGAAGCCCGCCGGTCCCTTGTTGGCGATCAGATCCAGCGCGGCCTGCACCAGCGCTTCCTTCAGATTGCCGTGATGGTAACCGCCTTCGCGGCGGCCGCGGTTCTTGTGCCAACTCATGTCGGGTTCTTACTCATGTAAAACCATTTTACATGAGTTGCCGTCCGCCGTCACCACGCCATTAGGGCTTCGGGCCGCAGATCAGGTCCACGGTCCCCCGCGCCAGGGCCTCCAGTTCGGGACGCGGCAGACGGGCGCGCGAGCGGATCGCCAGCGCCTCAACGGTGGAAGCCGCGATCTGCGACAGCACCTGCACATTGGCCCCCGGCGGCAGTTCGCCGGACTCCACCGCCGCCTGAAAACGCTTCGCCAGCGTGCGCTGGGTCGAGCCGAGCGCCTTCTGCACCAGCGGGCGGATTTCCGGATCGGCCATCGCTTCCGAGGTCGCCGTCATCACCGTAAAGCAGCCGCGCGGGCCTTTGTCGCCCGCCAGATAAACATCGAGCGCGGTCGCGTAGATCGCTTCCAGCATCTGCCGCAGCGTCAGTTTCGGATCGAAGGCATGGGCGAACTTCGCCGCCATCTCGGCGCGATAGCGCTCATAGGCTTTCAGAAACAGCTCCCGCTTGTCACCGAAGGTGCCGTAAAGGCTTGGCCGGTTGATGCCCATCGCCTCGCTGAGATCGTCCAGCGACGTCGCGGCAAACCCGCCATCGCGGAAGGTGTCCATGGCCCTGGCCAGCGCCACATCCGGCTCGAAGGCGCGCGGACGCCCGCGCTTTTTCGGCACGGCGGCCTCGGATGTCGGCGTCTTTTTCTTTTTTTGTACCATATCGCAAATAATTCTCTTGACCGCATTTAATTTATGCGGAACGGTATAAAAATCAAGGCCACCCCCGGTTTCACCCAAGGAGACGCATCATGGACCTCTATTTCTCTCCCCTCGCCTGTTCGATGGCAACCCGCATCGCGCTCTATGAAGCCGGCGCCGACGCGCGCTATCTCGAGGTCGATCCGAAATCGAAAAAGGTGCTGCAGGACAATTCGGATTTCCGCAGCGTGAATCCGCTTGGCCTGGTGCCGACGGTCAGCACGGAGGACGGCCTCGTGCTCACCGAGAACGCCGCGATTCTTCAGTATGTCGCGGAGCGCTTCCCGGACGCGGGACTTGGCGCGGCATCAGGCATCGAACGCAGCCGCCTGCATCAGTGGCTCTGCTTCATCGGCACCGAACTGCACAAGGGCCTGTTCGTCACCCTGCTGGACCGCAAGGCGCCCGCCGACGTGCATGCCTATACGCTCGCCAAGGGGCTTTCGCGGCTCGACTATCTCAACAACTATCTCGAAGGCCGCGAATTCCTGCTGGATCATTTCAGCGTAGCCGACGCCTATCTCGGCACCGTGCTGAACTGGAGCATGGGAACGCCTCAGCTTGATCTCAAGACATGGCCTGCGATCAGCGATTATCTCGCGCGCTTCAAGACGCGGCCGAGCGTGATGAAAGCGCTGGCCGAGGAATTCGAGCTCTACAAGGCCGAACTCGCGCGTCACAAGGCGGCGGCGTAACGAAGGACTTTTTTGTCATTGCGAGCGAAGCGAAGCAATCCACTCTTCAAAAGCGAAGCATGGATTACTTCGTCGCCATAGCGCGTCGAAGACGCGCGTAACCGCGCTGATGGCTCCTCGCAATGACGACGTGTCAGTCAAACAGCCGCCGCTCGGACTCCTTCAGCGCCCGCGAAAACACCTTCGGATCGTCGAACGCACGCGCCAGCACCAGCGCACCCTGGATTTCCAGCACCGCCTGTTCTGACTTGCGGCGGGCCTCCGCCTTGCCGCCGCCAAGACGGCGCAGCGCGGCTGCGAGCGCATCGACCCAACCCGCGAAATAGACCTTCACCTTTTCGGCGAACAGATCGCGCGAGGCACCGAGCGCCACCACGCCGACAAGACAAACCCGCTGTCCCGAACCGAAATAGTCATTCGTCGCCGCATACATCTCCGCGATGCCCTTCGCCGGATCGGACGCGTTGCGGAGCGGCGTGTAGATCCTGTCGTTGAACCAGCGGTCGATGGAGCCGAGCACTTCGTTCGCCATCTGCTCTTTGCCGCCGGGAAAGAAATTGTAGAGGCTGCCCTTGCCGAGGCCCGTGGCCTCGGTGATCAGCGCAAGCGTCGCGCCCTCATAACCGTGCGCGCGAAACACTTCGGCCAGAGCAGCCAGAACGTCCTCGCGCGCAGCCTCAGGTTTCGCCATCTCAGTCCTTTCGAAGCAAGCTCACTTCGGAACCGGCGCCAGCCCAGGCACATCCGCCGGACGTGGCCCCGGCGCGCGCCAGTGAAAGCGGCGTTCGCTCTCCTGTATCGCCACATCGTTGATGCTGGCTTCGCGGCGCTTCATCAAGCCGTGTTCGTCGAATTCCCAGTTTTCGTTGCCATAGGAGCGGAACCATTGCCCGGCATCGTCGTGCCACTCGTACTGAAAGCGCACCGAGATGAAATTGCGGTCGAACGCCCACAAGTCCTTGATCAGCCGGTACTCGTGCTCCTTAGCCCATTTGCGGGTGAGAAACTCGACAATGGCGTCGCGGCCCTGAAAGAACTCCGAGCGATTGCGCCAGATGCTGTCCTCGGTATAGGCGAGCGACACCTTGACCGGATCGCGAGAATTCCAGGCATCTTCCGCCATGCGCGCCTTCTGCGCGGCGGTTTCTCTGGTAAACGGCGGCACGGGCGGGCGAGACATGACGCAGCTCCTGTTTGTACTGATAGGTACAAACTTGTACCAATTGGTACAGAGCGTCAAGTGCCTATTTGACGATGATCCGTCACGCTAGGTCGCGTCCTGATCCGCCTTCATGGCGATGCGCAGCGCCTTCGGGATCGGCCGCGCGCGGCCGCCGGACACGAACGCGACCTTGACCTTCGCCTCGATCAACGCGTCGCCGCCGCGGCGCACTTCCTGCCCCAGCGTGATCGACGCGCCTCTCACTTCCACCGGCATGGTAACGATCTCCAGAACGTCGTCCATCCGCGCGGGTTTGAGATAGTCGATCTGCATCGCGCGGACGACGAACGCGAAGCCCGGCGCTTCATTCTCGGCTTCCGCGAACAGCGCGCGCTGATCCGCGCCGAGCAGCCGCAGATAGTTGGTCCGGCCGCGCTCCATGAAGCGCAGGTAGTTGGCGTGATAGACAATGCCGGTGAAGTCGGTGTCTTCGTAATAGACACGCACCTGCATGACGTGTTTGCCGTCGCGGATCGCACCATCGAGCATCTTGAAATCCCGTTCAGTCTTCGTCGCGATCGAACATACCGAACTGCGCCGGGTCGCGCGACGGCTCGGCCAGACCAAGATGCCTGAAAGCATGCGAGGTGAGCAGCCGCCCGCGCGGTGTGCGCTGCAGGTAGCCACACTGGATCAGGTATGGCTCGATGATATCCTCGATGGCATCGCGCGGCTCGGACAGCGCCGCCGCCATGGTCTCGACGCCGACGGGACCGCCGCCGTAGTTCAGCGCAATCGTTGTAAGATAACGGCGGTCCATCGCATCGAGGCCGGCCTTGTCCACTTCCAGCGCGCCGAGCGCATTGTCGGCGATCTTGCGGTCGATGGCGCTGGCGTCGGCCGCTTCGGCGAAGTCGCGCACCCGGCGCAGCAGACGGCCCGCAATGCGCGGCGTGCCGCGCGCACGGCGCGCGATCTCGTTGGCGCCATCGCCCGTCATGCCGATGCCGAGCACACGCGCGCCGCGGGTGACGATCTTTTCCAGTTCGTCCTCGGTATAGAAATTCAGCCGCACCGGAATGCCGAAGCGGTCGCGCAGCGGATTGGTCAAAAGGCCGGCGCGCGTGGTCGCGCCCACCAGCGTGAATTTGGCGAGATCAATTTTCACCGAGCGCGCCGCCGGTCCCTCGCCGATGATGAGATCGAGCTGGAAATCCTCCATTGCGGGATAGAGCACTTCCTCCACCTGCGGACTGAGCCGGTGGATTTCGTCGATGAACAGCACATCGCGCTCCTCGAGATTGGTCAGCAGCGCGGCGAGATCGCCCGCCTTCGCAATCACAGGACCCGATGTGGCGCGGAAGCCGACGCCGAGCTCGCGCGCGACGATCTGCGCCAGCGTGGTCTTGCCGAGACCGGGCGGGCCGACAAACAGCACATGGTCCAGTGCTTCGCCACGCTTGCGCGCAGCGTCGATAAACACCTGAAGATTGGCGCGCGCCTGCGCCTGCCCCACGAACTCGGACAGGTTCTGCGGACGCAGCGAGGTGTCGCCGATGTCATCGGCGCGGCGCTCGGGGGTGACGATGCGGGTAGGATTGCTCACTTCGACAGTTCCTTCAGACCCAGCCGAATGAGCTGTGCGGTCTCCGCTTTATCGCCTGCGCTGCGCGTTGCGGCGGCAATGGCGGCGGCCGCCTGCGGCTGACCATAGCCGAGGTTGACCAGCGCGGAAATCGCGTCGGCCACGGGGCGCGGCGCAAGATTGTCATCCAGCGCGCCAGACAGATGCACCACCGCCGGATCGACGCTTCCGAAAGCAGGTGTCTTGTCCTTCAGTTCAGTGACGATGCGCTCGGCCACCTTCGGGCCGACGCCCGGCGTGCGCGCCACCGCCGCCTTGTCGCGCAACGCGATGGCATTGGCGAGATCGGACGGCGGCAAGGTGGAGAGCACCGCGAGCGCGACCTTGGCGCCGACGCCCTGCACCGTCTGCAGCAGACGAAACCATTCGCGCTCCATGTCGGTGCGGAAGCCGAACAGCTTGATCTGGTCCTCGCGCACATACGTCTCGATCGACAGCATGGCGGCTTCGCCGGGCTGCGGCAGCGCCTGCAGCGTGCGCGCGGAGCAATGCACCTGATAGCCGACGCCCTGCACGTCGAGGATCACATAATCTTCGCCGTAGGAGTCGATCAGCCCTTTGAGTTTTCCGATCATGCGCCCGCGATCCTGAGCTTCAGCATGGCGCTTTGCCGGTGATGGGCGTGAGTAATGGCAATCGCCAGCGCGTCGGCGGCATCCGGCGTTTTCGGCGCGGCCTTCGGCAGCAGCACGCCTAGCATGACGCGGATCTGGTTCTTGTCGGCATGGCCTGCGCCGACCACGGTCTTCTTGACCTGGTTGGGCGCGTATTCCGCGACTGCGATGCCGAACATCGCAGGCGCCAGCATGGCGACGCCGCGCGCCTGCCCGAGCTTGAGGGTCGATGCGCCGTCCTTGTTGACGAAGGTCTGCTCGACCGCGGCTTCCACCGGATTGAACTCGCCGAGCACCCGCGCCAGCCCTTCGTGGATCGCCAGCAACCGCTCGGCCAGCGGCGCGGCTTCGCGGGATTCGACCGAGCCGCAGCCGACATAAATCAGCCGGTTGCCGTCGATGTCGATCACGCCCCAGCCGGTGCGGCGGAGGCCGGGATCAATCCCCAGAATGCGAATCGCGCGTGACGTCATATGGGCAGTCTACCCGAATCGGGCGTCCGGCGTCACAGCAGCGTGCCGCGCAGGATCAGCACCGCAGCGCTGAAATAGATCATCAACCCGGTGACATCGACCAGGGTGGCGACGAAAGGGGCCGATGCGCTGGCTGGATCGAATCCCACCCGCTGCAAGGCGAAGGGCAGCATCGAACCCGCGACCGACCCGAAGGTGACCACACCGACCAGCGCCGCCGCCACCGTGAACCCCACCAGCACCCAGTGCTCGCCATAATCGTAGATGCCGAGCTTCTGCCACACCACCACGCGCGCAAAGCCGATGAGGCCGAGCAGTCCGCCGAGGATCAGGCCGGTCGGCAGTTCCCGCATCATCACTCGCCACCAGTCTGCGAGTTTCACGTCATGCAGGGCGAGCGAGCGGATCAGCAGCGAGGTCGCCTGCGATCCCGAATTGCCGCCCGAACTCATGATCAGTGGAATGAACAGGGTCAGCACCAGCGCCTTCTCGAGCTGGCCCTCGAAATGCTGCATGACGCTCGCGGTCAGCATCTCGCTGACGAACAGCACCGACAGCCAGCCGCCGCGCTTGCGGATCATGTCCAGCAGACCGATCTGCATGTAGGGCTCTTCGGTCGCCGACATGCCGCCGAACTTCTGCACGTCCTCGGTGCTTTCCTCGATGATGGCGTCGATGATGTCGTCCACGGTGACAATGCCGAGAACGTGTCCCGCCTTGTCGAGCACCGGCACCGCGAGCAGATCGTGGCGGGTGATCAGGCGCGCGACATCTTCGCGATCGACCAGCGGGAGGGTCGTGATCGTCTCATGCTCCGGAATCAGGGTCATGATGTTGGCCGATGGTTCGCCCGCGATCAGCCGCCGCAGCGTCACCGCGCCGACAAGACGCCGCGTCACGGGGTCCAGCACATAGATCGCATAGACCGTCTCGCGGGAACGTTCGACACGGCGGATGTGCTGCATCGTCTGGTCCACGGTCCAGTTGCCCGGCACGCTGACGAACTCGGTGGTCATCATCGCGCCGGCGGTGTTTTCCGGATAGGCCAGAAGGCCGACAATCGCGGCGCGCGACACCTCATCAAGCGCGCCGAGAAGCTCGGTCTTCGCGGGCTCCTCAAGCAGTTGCACGATATCCGCCGCCATGTCGGCGGACATGCCCGCCAGCAGCGGGGCGGCGACATAGCGCGGCAGCGCTTCGATGATCTCGGCGCCGAAATCCAGTTCCGGCTTGTCGAGGATTTCGATCGCGACATCGCGCGGCAGCAGCCGCACCACATCCGCGGCCTGCGCCGGTTCGAGCTTGTTGAGGATTTCGACGGTGTCGGCGACATGCTCGCCGATCAGGCTCGCAGCCAGCACAGCCGCGTTGAACTCGCCCTCTGGCGCGTGGATTTCCGTCATAGCTCACCTTCGGGTTCTGCCGGCAACAGCAGGGGCGGTGAGCTGGAAGCGCTCTAGACCACCGGGACCGTTGTCGGCGAAATACGTGGACTGTCGCTTGGCATGGTTGATTGGTTTCCGGTGACGGGCGGCATGCGAACACCACCGCCCTGCGGCTGACATGATCCTTCAGCGGCGCGGCGTCAAGACAAAAACGAACGACGGGATACAGGCCGGACTTAGGCGCTCATCTTGGCGGCGAGCGCATCCGAGACTTCAAAGTTGGCATAGACGTTCTGGACGTCGTCATGCTCGTTCAGCAGGTCGAGCAGCTTGAACAGCTTCTCGCCGGTCTCGTCATCGACCGTGATGGTGTTCTGCGGCTTCCAGATCAGCGCGGCCTTGCGCGCCTCGCCGAACTTGCCTTCCAGCGCCTTGGCCACCTCGCGATAGGTTTCCGGCGAGGCCAGAACCTCGTGGCCGTCCTCGCTGGAGGCCACGTCATCGGCGCCGGCGTCGATGGCGGCTTCCAGCATCGCATCGTCGGACGCCACCTTGGCGTCGTATTCGATCACCCCGACACGGTCGAACATGAAGGACACCGATCCGGTTTCGCCGAGATTGCCGCCGGACTTGGTGAAGTAGGAGCGGATGTCGGAGGCGGCGCGGTTGCGGTTGTCGGTCAGCGCCTCGACGATCACCGCGACGCCGCCGGGGCCGTAGCCCTCGTAGCGCATTTCATCGTAGTTCTCGCCGTCGCTGCCGATCGCCTTCTTGATGGCGCGCTCGATATTGTCCTTGGGCATGTTTTCCGCGCGGGCCGCGGTGATGGCCAGCCGCAGGCGGGGATTCATCGCCGGGTCCGGGGTTCCCAGTTTCGCCGCCACCGTGATTTCACGGGCAAGCTTGCCGAACATCTTGGACCGCATGGCATCCTGTTTGCCCTTGCGGTGCATGATGTTCTTGAATTGGGAATGTCCGGCCATCGGAAGCCTCTCAAGGTGTCGGCAATGCGCTGTGTGGGTCCGGGCCATTGTTAACGCAAAGACCCCGGCGGGGCGGCGTTATAGTCCGGGAACAGTCAAAATTAAAGGCGGAATGCCCGATTTTCGGTATGGCGATACGTTCGGCCGCCTCGAGAACAGGCACAAGTTAACCATGAGTTCACGCCGGAGTGCGATAATGCCTCCTATTACTCATATTTCAGAGCTCCCTCATGGCGTTCGGTCTTTTTCGGAAGCGGCTGCCAGAACAGGTCACGCCGGATATTTCCCCTGATGCGCCGGTTGCGGCGCCGGAGCCGGTTGCAGCTCCCCATCACGACTCGGCCCGCGAGATTCTCGAACTTCTGGAACTCGAACTGGCCGCCATGATCCGCCAGCTCGAACGGGCGGCGAACTCCGTGGCCAGCGGCGCCCAGTCCACTGCCTCGACACTGTCCGCCATCCGCCATCGCGCCGACACGCTCGCCGGCCGGACCAGCGAAGCGCAGGCCACGGCTGAAACCTTCTCGCAGTCAGCGGACAAGTTCACCCAGTCCGCCCACGGCATCGGCGCGCAGGTGCGCGACGCCAGCAAGCTGGCGGATGAGGCGAGCGAGGCCGCGCGCGAAGCCGGCCTCAATGTCGAACGTTTGCGCGAATCCTCTGCCGCCATCGGCAATGTGGTCAACCTGATTGCGATGATCGCCAAGCAGACCACGCTGCTGGCGCTGAACTCCACCATCGAAGCGGCCCGCGCCGGCTCTGCCGGCAAGGGATTCGCGGTGGTCGCCTCCGAAGTGAAGGCGCTTGCCGTCCAGACCCAGAACGCCACCGAAGAGATCAAGCGCAAGATCGACGCCCTGCAGCAGGACGCTGCGACCTCGTTCGATGCGGTTCACCGGATCACGGCTGCGATCGACGCCATCAAGCCGGTGTTCGCTCATGTCAACGGCGCGGTGGCCGAGCAGAACGAAACCACCGGCGAGATCACGCAGAACGCTGCCTCCGCCTCGCAATTCATCGTGTCGGTCGGCACCAGCAGCGCCGAGATCGACAACGCGGCGCGCGAAGCCGAAAGCCACGGCGAGAGCGTCGCGCAGGCCGGCAAGGCCGTGACGATGTTCGCCGAGAAGCTGAAAACGCGCTGCGCCGTCCTGCTGCGCCAGAATGAGAACGAGGAGCGCAAGGCCGAGCGGATGCCCTGCCGTCTTCAGATCGAGATCGAGACCGGACGGTCGCCGGTCAAGGCGGAGGTGTTCGAGATTTCCGTCGACGGCCTTCTGATCGGCGGCGCGGGCGCGGCCTCTTTGCCGCTGCAGCAGATCATGCAGGCCAAGCTGCAGGACATCGGCTCATGCAGCATCCGCGTCACCGGCCAGACATCGGGCGGAGCGCAGGCGGAATTCGTCTCGCCTGACGCCGCGCTCAAGGACCGGATCGAGGACAAGGTCTGGACCATCCACGACGAAAACACCGAATTCGTCACCCGCGCGATGGAAGCCGGCGACGCGATCACCAAAATTTTCGAGACCGCGGTCGCGCGCGGCGATATCAGCATCGACGATCTGTTTGACGAAAATTATGTGAAGATCGAAGGCTCCGATCCGGTGCAGTACCGCACGCGATTTCTCGACTGGGCCGACCGCGCGCTTCCCGACATTCAGGAGACCATGCTGGCGCGCGATTCACGCGCGGCGTTCTGCGCCACCATCGACCGCAACGGCTACCTGCCGGTTCACAATAAGGTCTACTCGCAGCCGCAGCGCCCCGGCGACACCGCATGGAACACAGCGAACTGCCGCAATCGACGCATCTTCAACGATCCGGCGGGCCTTGCCGCCGGGCGCAATATCCGCTCGTATCTGATCCAGAGCTACGCCCGCGACATGGGCAACGGCCAGACGATCATGATGCGCGAGATCGATGTGCCTATCCGCGTCAACGGCCGCCACTGGGGCGGGTTCCGGACGGCTTACAAGATTTAAGCAAATCAGGCGCGCAGTCTCACAACGTCATTGCGAGGAGCGAAGCGACGAAGCAATCCATACTTGCTTTTGAAGAATGGATTGCTTCGCTTCGCTCGCAATGACAGCTACCAGAATCCCGGCAGCGCGCGGTCGAGCAATGGCCCGATCCGCACCGGCGCGACGCGCGTGGCAAGACCTGTCGCGTCGTCGGTTTCCACCGCCACACCGCTCAGGGTCGCGGTGCCGTCCGCAGCCTCGAACCGTCCCGCAGGATAACCGCGCAGGAAACGTCCGAGCGGTTCGTCCTTCTGCATGCCGATGACGGAGTCATAATCGCCCGTCATGCCGGCATCAGTCATGTAGGCCGTGCCCGCGGGCAGAATCCGATGATCGGAGGTCGGCACATGGGTGTGGGTGCCGACCACAAGACTGGCCCGGCCATCGCAGAAATAGCCGATCGCCTGCTTCTCGCTCGACGCTTCGCCATGAAAATCGACCAGCACGGCATCCGCGGCCTCGCGCAGCGGACAAGCATTCAGTTCGCGATCCAGAATCGTGAACGGATCGTCGAACGGCTGCATGAAGACGCGGCCGATGGCATTGATCACCAGCGCGCGCTTGCCGCTTTTCGTGTCGACCAGCGCGGCCCCGCGTCCCGGCGTGCCCGGCGGAAAATTCGCCGGGCGGATCAGGCGCGGCGCGCGCTCGATGAACACCAGCGCCTCGCGCTGATCCCATGAATGATTGCCGAGCGTAATCGCATCCGCGCCGGCTTCCAGCAATTCGTGATAGATCGCCTCGGTGATGCCGAAACCGCCGGCGGAATTCTCTCCATTCACGACAACGAGATCGAGATTCCAGTCGCGGATCAGGCCCGGCAGCGTCTCGGTCACGGCCGCGCGGCCGCTCCGTCCCACCACATCGCCGACAAAAAGAATGCGCAATTTATAAACTCCGAAGATCAATCAGCTCGCGTTCGGTTAGCACACAATCGAGCTGTTCGTCGTGCGGAAGTCGCGGCACGGTTTCGATTTCCTGCACCGCAAACGCGAGGCCGATCACTGTCACCTTCTTTGCGGCGCGGAGATTTTGCAGCGTGCGGTCATAGTAGCCGCGGCCATAGCCGATGCGATGTCCCGCGCGGTCGAACGCCGCGAGCGGCACCAGCACGATGTCGGGATCGACTTCATCGGCGTCGGACGACGGCTGGAAGATCCCGAGCGGCCCGCGCACCAGTCCTTCATCGGGCTGCCACGCACGAAAGATCAGCGCGTGATCGCGCGCGATGATCACCGGCAGCGCCAGCGTAGCGCCCTTGAGCGCAAAGGCGCGCATCAGCGGAAACGGATCGAGTTCGCTGTGGATCGGGGAATAGCCCGCGACGATGGTGCCCGGCGGCAATTCGAGGGGAAGCGTGCGCGCCGCGACGATCATGGCGGCCCCCGCACGCGATTCCGGGGATAGCGCATCGCGCTGCGCCAGCGCGCCGCGCCGGAAATCATCCTTCAGATTTGCGAGGAAGCGATTTCCATCCACGGGCGGAGATTCCTGCCGCCCTTGCCGAGGGCCGGAGCGAAAAGAAAGTGCGAAGCCACGATGGCCGTTGAAACACTCGATCCCGGAGCACCTACGAAAGTAGGTGGGCACCATGTGATCGGGTCCACGGACCCGGCCAGGGACAGTTCCCTAAAGGATCGATAAGGCCCCGGGGATATTATGGTTTCTGACGCGCGACGCAGCCTCGCCGGACCAATGTAGTCATGATCGCGCCCAAGCGCCAGCGCCGAACGCGCTCATCACCCGAGCGCGATGCCGTTGCGGGCCGGGCGATTCAGCGCCTGCGTCATTTTCTCGATGCGCTCGGAGGCCGAATTCAGCGCATTGGCCACGGCGGATTGCGTCGCGCGGGCGCGGTCGGCGGCCACAACGCGAACGTCACGCAGCGCGTTGATCTCTTCCTCAAGCGCGCGAATCCGCTGGCCTGCATCGACCAGTTCGTCAGCGACGGTGAGTGCGGCCATCACGGTCAGGCGGCCGTCGCCGATCTCGCCGAACTTGCCGCGCAGGTTGGCGATGCGCGCTTCGAGGCTTTCCGCAAGGCGCAGCAGCCGGTTTTCCTGCCCGGCCTCGCACGCCATGCGGTACTGGCGGCCATTGATGGTCACGTTGATGTGGCTCATGAGGCCTCTCCCGACTCAAGCACTGAGCGGATGGTATCGATGGCGACATCGAGACGCTCTGCGATCTCGCGGTTGGTTCGCTCCAGCGCACGCGAGCGCACCAGCGTTCCATCGAGTTCATTGGCAAGCCGGGAGCGATCCGCGCCGAGCGACTGGATCCGCGCGCCGAGATCGTCGTCGATCCGGTCGGCTTCCCGGCGCCGTTCCACCGCGCTTTCCAGCGCATCGAGCGCCGCCGCCAGCCGCTTGGTGGCGAGTTCGATCTCGCTCGGGCCGCTCGGCGCGGGCTCGGAACTGGCAAATCCGTTGGCGGTGCGGTCGGTCATCACGGAACGGCAGCCTTTGTCGTCTGGCCGGCGGTGCAAAACTGGCGGGCCGGCAAGCAGTTAGGCGGGTAAATTTACGGCCAGGGCGAGCCCCGCGCAACGCTGCGGGGAAGCTATGCACACAAAGCGAAAACGCCATGGCGAAAACAGGCTGAAAACAGCCTAATGCCCTTGGACTCAAGGGTTTCGCGATGCTATCCACCCTGCGAAAGCTCCTCCGGCCGTGGCATTTTTGAGACACGCGCCCACTTCCCACACCGAATGTCAGGCAAATCTCCCATGACTGTGCGTGTCGATCCCTCCCGTATGGCCAATGCGATTCGCGCACTCGCCATGGATGCCGTCGAAAAGGCGAAATCGGGCCATCCCGGCCTGCCCATGGGCGCGGCCGATGTGGCCACCGTGCTGTTCACACAGTTCCTCAAGTTCGACGCCAGCGACCCCACCTGGCCGGACCGCGACCGCTTCGTGCTCTCCGCCGGCCACGGCTCGATGCTGCTCTATGCGCTGCTGTATCTGACCGGCAACCCGACGATGACCATCGACCAGATCAAGAATTTCCGTCAGCTCGGCTCGCTGACGCCGGGTCATCCGGAAAACTTCGTCACGCCGGGCATCGAGACCACCACGGGTCCGCTGGGTCAGGGCATTGCCACCGCGGTCGGCATGGCGCTGGCAGAGCGCCACATGGCCGCGGAATTCGGCGGCGACCTGGTCGATCACCACACCTACGTGCTCGCCTCCGACGGCGACCTGATGGAAGGCATCAGCCAGGAAGCCATCGCCTTCGCCGGACATCTCAGGCTCAACAAGCTGATCGTGCTGTTCGACGACAACGGCATTTCCATCGACGGCGCGATTTCGCTGTCGGATTCGGTCGATCAGGTGAAGCGTTTTGAATCCGCCGGCTGGGCTGCGGAGCGCATCGACGGCCACGATCCCAAGGCGATTGCCGACGCATTGACCCGCGCGCAAAAATCCGACCGTCCGAGCCTGATCGCGTGCAAGACCGTGATCGGCTTCGGCGCGCCGAACAAGGCCGGTTCTGAAAAGTCGCACGGCTCGCCGCTCGGTGCGGACGAAATCGCCGGCGCGCGCAAGAACCTGAAATGGGATGCCGCTCCGTTTGAAGTGCCGCAGGATATTCTCGACGCCTGGCGCGCGGCGGGCTCACGCGGCAAAGATGCGCACACCGCATGGACCAAAACCCTCGGCACCAAGGACGCCTCTGCGCGCGCCGAATTCGAGCGCCGCATGAAGGGCGACCTTCCCGCCAAGGCACTGGCCGAAGCCGTTGCCGGGATGAAGGCCGCGCTCGCGGCAAGCCCGAAGGACATCGCGACCCGCACCGCGTCCGAGCACGCGCTCGAGGTTCTCACCGCAGCGGTGCCGGAAATGATCGGCGGATCGGCAGACCTCACCGGCTCCAACAACACCCGCGTCAAGGGCATGGTTGCGATCTCCGCCAACAACTACGGCGGGCGTTACGTCAACTACGGCATCCGTGAACATGGCATGGCGGCGGCGATGAACGGGATGGCGCTGCATGGCGGCCTCATTCCGTATTCGGGCACGTTCCTTGTGTTCTCCGACTATCTGCGTCCGGCCTTGCGCCTCGCGGCGCTGATGGGCGAGCGCGTGATCCATGTTCTGACGCACGATTCGATCGGCCTGGGCGAAGACGGCCCGACCCATCAGCCGGTGGAACATCTGGCGGCGCTGCGCGCGATCCCGAACTGCAACACCTTCCGGCCCTGCGACACCGTCGAGACGCTGGAATGCTGGCAGCTCGCCCTCGAAGCGAAAGAGCGCCCGAGCGTGATGGCGCTGACCCGCCAGAACCTGCCGCAGCTTCGCCTGGCCAACGACGCCGACAACAAGTGCGCCAGCGGCGCCTACGAAATCTCCAAGGCGGACGGCGAGGCGAAGGTTTCAATCTTCGCGTCCGGCTCGGAAGTCTCGCTGGCGGTCGAGGCGCAGAAGCTGCTGGCCGCACGCGGCATTCCGACGCGGGTGGTCTCGGTGCCCTGCATGGACCTGTTGCTGGAGCTTCCCGCCGACAAGCGCGCCGCCATTATCGGCAAGGCGCCGGTGAAGGTCGCCGTCGAGGCCGCCATCCGACAGGGATGGGATGCCATCATCGGTTCGGACGGCATTTTCGTCGGCATGGACGGCTTTGGCGCCAGCGCCCCCTACAAGGACCTGTACCGGCACTTCGGAATCACCCCGGAAGCCGTCGCGGAGGCCGCGCAGGCCCGGCTTTAACCGCATTTCCATGCGAGCCGGGACCGGTTCGCATGGCAAGAATGCGCGAAATGAAGGCCTGGAGCCGGATGGCTCCCGGCGCGATAACCTTGGCCCAAGTTTGGGGATTCAAGTGATTGCATCAAAACGTCATTCGGGGCAAAAACCGCCTCGAAAATCGTCATTTCCGACCACATCGAGGAGAACTTGAGAATGGCAGTCCGTGTCGCGATCAATGGATTTGGCCGTATCGGCCGCAACGTCCTGCGGGCCATTTATGAATCCAAGCGCACGGACATCGAAGTCGTCGCCATCAACGACCTCGGCCCGGTGGAAACCAACGCCCACCTGCTGCGCTTCGACTCGGTGCACGGCCGCTTCCCCGGCGAGGTAAAGGTCGAGGGCGATTCCATCGATATCGGCAACGGCAAGATCAAGGTGACCGCAGTGCGCGATCCGGCCACCCTGCCCTGGAAGGACCTCGGCATCGACATCGCGCTGGAATGCACCGGCATTTTCAGCGCCAAGGCCAAGGCTTCGGCGCATCTGACCGCAGGCGCCAAGCGCGTGCTGGTCTCCGCGCCGTCCGACGGCGCTGACGCCACCATCGTCTACGGCGTCAACCACGACAAACTGAGCAAGGATCACCTCGTCGTCTCGAACGGCTCGTGCACCACGAACTGCCTCGCGCCGGTCGCCAAGGTGCTGAACGACACCGTCGGCATCGAGACCGGCTTCATGACAACGATCCACGCCTATACCGGCGACCAGCCGACCCTCGACACCATGCACAGCGATCTCTATCGCGGCCGTGCGGCGGCGCTGTCGATGATCCCGACCTCGACCGGCGCGGCCAAGGCCATCGGCCTCGTGCTGCCGGAACTGCAGGGCAAACTGGACGGCGTTGCGATCCGCGTGCCGACCCCGAACGTCTCGGTGGTCGACCTCAAGATCGTCGCCAAGAAGACCACCACCAAGGAAGAGATCAACGACGCGATGAAGCGCGCCGCATCGCAGGAGCTGAAGGGCATTCTCGGCACCACCAGCCATCCGAACGTGTCGATCGACTTCAACCACGACGCCCACTCCTCGACCTTCGCCTTCGACCAGACCAAGGTGCAGGGCGGCACCCTCGTGCGCGTGCTGTCGTGGTACGACAACGAGTGGGGCTTCTCGAACCGCATGGCGGACACCGCCGTGGCGATGAGCAAGCTGATCTAAAACAACGTCATCCAGAGGCGCGCCCGCGCGCCTCGAAGGATGATCTTGAACAGGCTCTCACCCTTCGAGGCTCGCATCGTTGATGCGAGCGCCTCGGGGTGACGATGGGGAAGAAACACAACCGCCATGTCCGGATTTCGCACTCTCGATGATGTCGACGTGAAGGGAAAGCGCGTGCTGCTGCGCGTCGATCTCAACGTGCCGATGGACAATGGCCGCGTGTCCGACACCACCCGTCTGCAGCGCATCGCCAAGACCATCATCGAACTGTCCAAGGCCGGCGGCAAGGTCATCATCCTTGCGCATTTCGGCCGCCCGAAGGGACCGGATCCGAAAGACTCGCTGAGGCCCGTCGCCACCGCGCTCGGTTATGTCGTGAAGCATCACGTCGATTTCGCGCCGGACTGCGTCGGCGACATCGCCGAGACAGCCGTCGCCGCGATGAAGGACGGCGAGATTCTCTGCCTCGAGAACACCCGCTTTCACGCCGGTGAAGAAAAGAACGATCCGGCATTTGTCGCGCAGCTTGCGAAGCTCGGCGACATCTGGGTCAACGACGCCTTCTCCTGCGCCCATCGCGCCCACGCCTCCACCGAAGGCCTCGGCCGGGTGCTGCCGGGCTATGCGGGCCGGACCATGGAGGCGGAACTCGACGCGCTCGGCAAGGCGCTGGAACAGCCGGTGCATCCGGTGATCGCGATTGTCGGCGGATCGAAGGTCTCGACAAAGATTGATCTTCTGGAAAATCTCGTCACCAAGGTCGATGCGCTGGTGATCGGCGGCGGCATGGCCAACACCTTCCTGCATGCGCAGGGCGTCGATGTCGGCAACTCGCTCTGCGAGAAGGACCTCGCCGCGACCGCGCTGCGCATTCTGGTGAAGGCGAATTCCACCAACTGCGCCATCATCCTGCCGGTGGACGCCGTGGTCGCCGAGAAATTCGAGGCCAACGCGCCGTCCCACGCCTATGGCCTCGACGCCATTCCGGCGAACGGCATGATTCTCGATGTCGGCCCGCAGTCGATCAAGCGGATCGACGCCGCGATTGATGACGCCGCCACGCTGGTGTGGAACGGCCCGCTCGGCGCATTTGAAATATCGCCATTCGACCGTGGCACGGTGCAGGCCGCGAAATACGCCGCCGCGCGCACCAGGGACGGCAAGCTGGTGTCTGTCGCCGGAGGCGGCGACACCGTTGCGGCACTCAACCACGCTGGCGTGGGCCGCGATTTCACCTACGTTTCGACCGCGGGCGGCGCCTTTCTGGAGTGGATGGAAGGGAAACCTTTGCCCGGCGTCGAAGTTTTGAGAGTACGCTAAATTTTAAACAGATCTGGCGCCTTTGGCGCTGCCTTCAAGACCGCGGAGAACACAACCCCATGGCTCGCATCACCTTGCGTCAATTGCTGGATCATGCCGCCGAACATAACTACGGCGTGCCGGCCTTCAACATCAACAACATGGAACAGGCGCTGGCCATCATGGAAGCCGCCAATGCCGTGGATGCGCCGGTGATCATCCAGGCCTCGCGTGGCGCGCGTTCCTATGCCAACGACGTCATGCTCAAGCACATGATGGACGCGGTGACGGAAATCTATCCGCACATTCCCGTCTGCGTGCATCTCGACCACGGCAACGAACCCGCCACCTGCATGACCGCGATCCAGGCCGGCTTCACCTCGGTCATGATGGACGGCTCGCTCAAGGCCGACGGCAAGACCCCCGGCGATTGGGACTACAATGTCGGCGTCACCAAGACCGTCACCACCATGGCGCATCTCGGCGGCATTTCGGTAGAAGGCGAACTCGGTGTGCTCGGCTCGCTGGAAAGCGGCGAAGGCGAGAAGGAAGACGGCCACGGCTTCGAGGGCAAGCTGTCGCATGACCAGCTTCTCACCAATCCTGATGAAGCCGTGAAATTCGTCAAGGAAACCCAGGTCGATGCACTGGCGATTGCGATGGGCACCTCGCACGGCGCCTACAAGTTCACCCGCAAGCCGGATGGCGACATCCTCGCCATGAACGTGATCGAGGAAATTCACCGCAAGCTGCCGAACACGCATCTGGTCATGCACGGCTCGTCGTCGGTGCCGCAGGACCTGCAGGACATCATCAACAAGTTCGGCGGCCAGATGAAGCCGACCTGGGGCGTGCCGGTCTCCGAAATTCAGCGCGGCATCAAGAACGGCGTGCGCAAGATCAACATTGACACCGACAACCGCATGGCGATGACCGGCCAGATCCGCAAGGTGTTGCAGGAACACCCGAGCGAGTTCGATCCGCGCAAATATCTCAAGCCCGCGATGGAAGCGATGACCAAGCTCTGCAAGCAGCGCCTGGAAGAATTCAATACCGCAGGTCAGGCCAGCAAGATCAAGAAGGTGCTGACGACCGCCCAGATGGCGCAGCGCTACGCCAAGGGCGAACTCGACCCGAAGATCGCCTGACGATCATCGAGAGGGCGGGACACGATCCCGCCCCTTTTTTGGCCGCAGTCCGGTGATCTGTTCCGCATTCACACGAGCATCACACCGCCATCATGGCCAACAAACCTCCCCCGCAGCGTCCCGCGCCTCGTCTCTATCTCGCAACGCCCGTCGTTGCCGATCCCGCGCAGCTTGTCGCCGAATTGCCCGCGCTGCTGGCGGCGGCGGATGTCGCCGCCGTCCTGCTGCGCCTTTCGCCCGGGGATGAGCGCAGCATCATCCAGCGCGCCAAGGCGCTCGCGCCGCCGGTTCAGGCCGCAGGCGCCGCCCTGCTGATCGACGGGCATTTCGCGCAGACGGCGCGCGCAGGCGCGGACGGCGCGAATGTCTATGGCATCGCGGCAATGCAGGAGGCGATGCCGTCGCTGAAGCCCGACCGCATTCTCGGCGTCGGCGGCCTTGTCACGCGGCATGATGCGATGGTGGCGGGCGAAGCGGGCGCAGACTACGTCCTGTTCGGCGAGCCGGATGCAAACGGCGAGCGTCCGTCTGCGGACGCCATTTGCGAGCGGCTGGACTGGTGGGCCGAACTGTTCGAGCCCCCTTGCGTAGGGTTCGCAACGACAGTTGAGGAAGCCCAGTTGTTCGCCGCCGCCGGCGCGGATTTCGTCCTGCTCGGTGATTTCATCTGGCAGGATTCGCGCGGCGCAAAGACCGCTCTGATCGAAGCCGGCAAGGCGGTCGCGCGCGGATTTGAAAAATCCGTTGCGCAAGCTGCTGTCACAGGAGAATAAAGCCGCGATGACCGCGCTTCGCCGCAGAGCATCACCCGCCGCCCGTGCAAGACTTCTTGCATCGGTGATGGCCGGTGTTGTCGCGCTGTCCGCGAATGCGTCGGCTCAGGGGCCGAATCCGTTTCCCGAGCCGATCAAGCCGGCGGAAAAGCCTGCGGCCAAATCACCGCCGAAAGCGGCGCCGAAACCGAAGACTGAAGCTGCGAAGCCCAAAAAGAACGAGCCGGCAAAAGCCGCGACGCCCGCGCCTGCTCCGGCTGCTGATGATCCGAACGTCGATCTTGCCTATGGTGCGTATCAGCAGGGCCTTTACCGGACCGCCTTCAACATCGCGTTGAAGCGCGCGCAGGAAACGGGCGACCCGAAATCCATGACCCTGCTCGGCGAGCTTTATTCCAATGCCCTCGGCATCAAGCGCGACGACGCCAAGGCGGCGGAATGGTACAAGCAGGCTGCCGACCGCGGCGACCGCGAGGCCATGTTCGCCCTCGGCATGATGAGGATCGCCGGACGCGCAGGCCCCGCCAACCGCGAGGAAGGCGCGCGCCTGCTGGCTTCATCCGCCAAACTTGGAAAGGCCGCCGCCGCCTACAACCTCGGGCTGCTCTATCTCGAAGGCCAGACATTCCCTCAGGACGTCAAGCGCGCCGCAGAACTGTTCCGGCAGGCAGCCACGGCAGGCAATCCCGAAGCGCAATACGCCCTCGCGACGCTTTACAAGGAAGGCCGCGGCGTCGAGAAGAATCTCACGGAGGCCGCGAAGCTGATGCGGCTGGCCGCGATGGTCGACAATCTCGATGCCGAAGTGGAATACGCCATCGCGCTGTACAACGGCACGGGCACACCAAAAGACGTCCCGACCGCCGTCGCCCTGCTGACGCGCGCCGCGCGGCAGAACAGTCCGATCGCGCAAAACCGCCTCGCCCGCATTCTGATCGAGGGAATGGGCGCACCGATGGACAAGATTCAGGGCTTCAAGTGGCACCTGATCGCGAAAACAGCCGGCAACGGCGATCCCGATCTCGACGCGCAGTTCGCAGAATTATCGCCGGTTGACCGGGCGAAGGCCGAAGACCTTGCCAAGAAGTGGTTCGGCACCAAGTAGCCGGATATCCTGCGCTGCTGGCAAAGCCCGATTTGACCATATTTATCAATGCGAAACCGGAGCCCCCGCTCCGCCCGAAAACGCCCCCAACGCCCTTGACGCGCCTGCGCTTTGACGCCAACCATCGCCCTTCAATCCTGTCCGTATCCGATCCGGCCCTTTGCCGATCCCACCAAGCCGAGACAATGCTTCAGTCAGCGCTCATCAATGTCATGGTCAAGGCCGCGCGCCGCGCAGGCCGCAGTCTCAAGCGCGATCTCGGCGAGATCGAGAACCTTCAGGTGTCGCTGAAGGGGCCGGCCAATTTCGTCTCGCTGGCCGACAAGCGCGCCGAGCAGATGCTTTATGACGACCTGATCAAGGCGCGGCCCGGCTATGGTTTCCTCGGCGAGGAAGGCGGCACACGCGAGGGCACCGACAAGTCGAACACATGGATCGTCGATCCGCTCGACGGCACGACGAATTTTCTTCACGGCATTCCGCAGTTTGCGATCTCGATTGCCCTGCAGCGCGAAGACACCATTGTGGCCGGCGTGATCTACAATCCGGCCAACGATGAACTCTACACGAGCGAGCGCGGCAAAGGCGCATTCCTCAACGACACGCGCCTGCGCGTCGCCGGGCGCAAGCAACTCAGCGAATGCGTCATCGCCTGTGGCCTGCCGCATATCGGACGCGGCGATCATGAACTGTCACGCCGCGAGATGACTGAGATGCAGAATCGCGTGGCGGGCCTGCGCCGCTTCGGCGCAGCGTCGCTCGATCTCGCCTTCGTCGCGGCAGGCCGTCTCGATGGCTACTGGGAGCGCAACCTGCAGCCGTGGGACATCGCGGCGGGATTGCTGATGGTGCGCGAGGCTGGCGGCGTCGTCAGTGGCATCGAGGGCGGCGACACCGCGATGGCCACCGGCCACGTGGTCTGTGGCAACGAGACGATCCAGCGCGAACTGGTGAAGATCCTCAAGCCGCTAGGCTAGACAGCAACAGTTAGCCATCATTGCGAGCGAAGCGAAGCAATCCATTCTTGGATAAAGCTGGATTGCCTCGTCGCTGCGCTCCTCGCAATGACGCGAAAGTGTCGCTCGACCCACCCTGAATTACCGGCGCCATGTCAGGGACCGGGCGGACGGCTTCTCGTTCTGCAATACCAGGTCATATCTGCGTCACAGCGCGCGGACTGAACGATGCAAGGCACCCGCCGGTTCCCCGACTGGGGTCAATGCACGATGATGTCTTTCTTCCCGCCGCCGCTGTGCCATATTGATGTCAACGATGTTCCACGGACAGGGATTGACGATCCGTCATGGCAAAGACTTCCAGCACAGCCGCCGACATCAGCGTCACAAAACTGTCGACGCCCCGCATCTTTCTGGTCCGGATGCTGGTGTTCCTGATCTTGTGCGGACTGGTCGGGTTCGTTCTTTACAAGCAGATATGGCAGGCCTTCCTCGCCAATCCCGGTCTCAACGCGCTGATCGGCGCGGTCCTTGCCATCGGCATCATTCTCGCATTCCGGCAGGTGATCCGGCTCTATCCGGAAATCTCGTGGATCAACAGTTTCCGCATTTCCGATCCCGGCCTTGCGGTCGACCGGCGCCCGGCGCTGCTGGCGCCGATGGCCGCGATGTTGAGCAATCGCTCGGGCCGCATGACCATCACGCAGCAGACCATGCGGCATCTGCTCGACTCCATCGCCACCCGCCTCGATGAAGCGCGCGACCTGTCGCGCTACATGACAGGTCTGCTGGTGTTCCTCGGCCTGCTCGGCACGTTCTGGGGCCTGATCGAGACTGTCGGCTCGGTGGGCAAGGTGATCGAGGGCCTGAAAGTCGGCGGCGATGCCGGTTCGGTGTTCGACGCCTTGAAGGAAGGCCTTGCCGCCCCGCTCGGCGGCATGGGCATTTCGTTCTCGTCCTCGCTGTTCGGCCTCGCCGGCTCGCTGATCCTTGGCTTCCTCGATCTGCAATCGAGCCAGGCGCAGAACCGGTTCTACACCGATCTCGAAGACTGGCTTGCGGAGACCGTGCAGGAATACGCCGGTGACAGCCATGGCGCGACCGGCGATCTCAGCCCCGCACTCGACAAGCTGCGCGCCGCCATGGAGGACATGGGATCGAACCGCGCCTCCACCACCGCGATGGCGAATCTTGCCGAAGCGATCCAGGGCCTCGTGCATCACATGCGCACCGAGCAGCAACTGATCCGCGAATGGGCCGACAGCCAGGGCGAGCAGAACAAGGAAATCAAGGCCCTGCTGGAGCGTCTCGCACGCCAGCCCGAGACCAATTGAACCGGAGATAGCCGATGGCGCTTTCGCGTTCACGCCGCAACGACAGCGGCTTCAACTACTGGCCGGGCTTCGTCGATGCGCTGTCGACGCTGGTGCTGGCCGTCGTGTTCCTGCTGTCGGTGTTTCTTGTCGTGCAGTTCTTCCTGTCGCAGGAGGTCACCGGCAAGGACAAGGCGCTGGAACGGCTGAACGCACAGATCGCCCAGCTCAACGATCTGCTCTCGCTGGAAAAACTCGGCAAGCTGAACCTCGACGAGCAGCTCTCGCAAATGCGCGCCGGACTGGCCTCGGCGGAAGCCGAGCGCGACCGTGTGAAAGGTCTCTACGATGGACTTGCCGGCGCCGGTGCGAGCGCGCAGGGCCGCGCTGTGGAACTCGGCAAGGCGCTGGAGTCCGAAAAGCAGGTTTCCGCCCGTGCGCTGGCGCAGATCGAGGTGCTGAACCAGCAGATCAGCGCGCTGCGCCGGCAACTCGCCGCGCTTGAGGAAGCGCTCGACGCTTCGGAAAAGCGCGACAAGGAATCCCAGACCAAGATCGCCGACCTCGGCCAGCGGCTGAACGTGGCGCTGGCGCAGCGCGTGCAGGAACTGTCGCGCTACCGCTCAGAATTCTTCGGGCGTCTGCGCGCCATTCTCGGCAACCGGCCCGATGTTCGCATCGTCGGCGACCGTTTTGTGTTCCAGTCCGAAGTGTTCTTCGATACCGGACAGGCTGTGCTGCTGCCGGAAGGACGCGCCGAACTCGACAAGCTCGCGAGCGCGCTGATCGACCTCGACAAGCAGATCCCGGCCGAGATCGCCTGGGTTCTGCGTGTTGACGGCCATACCGACGTGCGGCCGATCAACAGCCCGCAGTTCAAGTCGAACTGGGAATTGTCATCGGCGCGCGCGATCTCGGTGGTGCAATATCTCGTGTCGCTCGGTGTTCCGGCACAGCGTCTGGTGGCAGCGGGCTTCGCGGAATTCCAGCCGCTCGATCCCGAAAAGACCGAAGAGGCCTTCAAACGCAACCGCCGCATCGAACTCAAGCTCACCGAGCGATGAGCGAACCCTTCACGCTGCGGCCCTATAGCGCCAGCGATGAAGATGCCGCAATCGCCCTGTGGCATCGTACCTGGAGCCAGGCCTATCCCTCGATCGACTTCGCGCAGCGGCTGGAAGTCTGGCGCGCGCGCTGGCGCAACGAGTTGGTGCCGATGGCGCAGATCGTCGTGGCGGAGCGGGACGACGCCATGGCCGGCTTCGTCACCATCGATTCATCCGGCTATCTCGATCAGCTTGTGGTCGCCCCCGAAACCTGGGGATCGGACCTCGGCAATCTCTTGATCGCACAGGCGAAGGCGATGTCCCCGCGCGGCATCACGCTGCTGGTCAACACCGACAACGCCCGCGCCATCCGCTTCTATGAGCGCAACGGCTTCGTTCATACCCATGACGACGTCAATCCGGTGTCGGGACGCAAGGTCTGGGGCATGGCGTGGAAGCCGTGAGCATCACGCCGCTTCCAATAGCGCCACCGTGCCCTGCCCGCCGTCGGCGCAGATGCTGACAATGGCGCGGCTGCCCTTCGGCATCGCCGCCAGCTCTTTCACCGCCTGACTGAGGATGCGTGCGCCGGTCGCACCGAACGGATGGCCGAGCGCAATGCTGCCGCCGTTGGGATTGACGCGATTGCGCGGAAACTGCCCAAAGTCCGCCGTCACGCCCACCTTGTCGCGAATGAACGCGGGACTATCCAGCGCCTTGATATGCGCCAGCACCTGCGCCGCGAACGCCTCATGGATTTCCCAGAGCTGCACGTCCGCATAGGTCAGCGATTGCCGCGCCAGCAGGCGCGGGATCGCATAGGGCGGCGCCATCAAAAGCCCTTCGGTACGGAAATCCACCGACGCGATTTCCCAATCGACCAGTTTCACACGCGCCGTATTCGCGGGAAGTTTTTCCAGTCCCTTCTGCGAGGCGACCCAGATGCTCGATGCGCCGTCGGTCAATGGCGATGAATTACCTGCCGTCAGCGTGCCCTTGCCGCTCTTGCGGTCGAACGACGGCGGCAACCGCGCCAGCTTCTCCAGCGACGTATCCTTGCGCGGGATGGTGTCGCGGCGCACGCCATCAAACGGAATCACGAGATCGTCGAAGAAGCCGCGATCCCACGCCGCCACCGCGTGCTGATGGCTTTCCAGCGCGACCTGATCCTGCGCCTCGCGCGAGATGTGCCATTCCTTCGCGGTGATCTCGGTGTGCTCGCCCATGCTCATGCCGGTGGTACGGTTGCTGACCGCTGGAATGTAGAGACGCACATCACTGAGCTTGAGGTCGATGGCATGGGTAAGTTTTTGTCCGAGCGAACGCGCGGTCTGGAACTGACGCACCCAGTTCGACAGCGACATGCCGAGACCAAGCTGCACCTGGCTGAGACTGTCGACACCGCCGACCAGCGCAAGGTTTCGCACCTCGCCGTCGATCATTCCGGCGGCTTCAAACACGCCCATCATGCTGGTCGAGCAGGCCATCACCGTGGAATAGGCCGGCACCGTCGCATCGACGCCGGCATCCATGAGAATTTCGCGCGCGATGTTGCTCCAGGTGAGATTGGGCACGACATTGCCCCACACTGCGAAATCCGGCTTCGCGCCGCCAAGACGTTCGATCATGTGTTTGACCACCGGCACTGACATCGCGATGGCGTCGACATTGCTGAGGGGGCCGTCCACCTTGGCAAAAGGCGTGCGCAGGCCCGCGGCCAGCCAGATGTCGGATTTTGCAGATTGCGCCATACACTTAACTCCGGGCTCGAACGCCCTGTCAGGCGCGCCCGGAGACTAGTCGATCACCCGCAGGGCGTACAAGCCGACGGCGGCATTCGATCGGACCATCAATGCACGGCCAGCAGCGCCTCGTTTCGCAGCCAGCCAGCGGTCGCGGCCTGCTTCCAGCTTTCGCAGGGAATATCCATCGCGCGATAGAGCGGCTTTTCAAAGCGAACCTGCCGCCAGTCGCTCGCCATCCCGCCGAACGTGTAGCCGGCCTTGCGGGCGAGACCGATCATCTGCTCGTTGTTGCGGAAGGTTTCGCCGAACAGCCGCAGCGCGCCGAGCGCTGCCGCACGGCATTCCAGATTCGACAGGATCGCCGATCCGATCCCCTGGCCCTGCCACTCGTCACCGATCGACAGCCCGAATTCGGTGTTCTGCGTGTCGGCATTGTAGCTGTAGCGGGCCTCGCCAACGATGGTATCGGCGCTATCGACCCGCATTTCGGCGATGACCGCGAAGCGGCTGCCCTCACCGACATGAAGCGTCTTGTCGAGCTCCGACGGCGGCAACTCGCTCACGGCGCCCATCAGCCGATTGTAGCGCGACTGCCGCGACAGTCCGCGGAAGTAGGCCATCAGCCCGTCGGCGTCTTTCTGTTCGATGAAGCGAACCGTCAGCGGCTGCCCGCTCTTCAGCCGCACGATATCAGTGTAGCGGCCGAGATTGGTCAGGACGGAACTGTGATCGGGCTGGGCGAACATGGCACGCT
This sequence comes from Afipia clevelandensis ATCC 49720, assembly GCF_000336555.1. GTDB lineage: Bacteria > Pseudomonadota > Alphaproteobacteria > Rhizobiales > Xanthobacteraceae > Afipia > Afipia clevelandensis. The sequence continues at coordinate 2,725,931 of NZ_KB375281.1, forward strand.
CCATCAACTCATTTTCCGACTTTGCCGGGCGTAAACAGGGGACCGGGTCCGGTTCAGCGAACCGGACCCGGTGGCAGGGGATTACTCACGCCAGAACGGCTTGCTGGCCTCGAAGGCGAAGTCGCTCCAGCTCGCGCCGACATCGTGGAAATCACGATCACTGAGGTGAGCCAGTTCAGCCCGCCGCTTGGAACGCTCGCTCCAGGTGTGCAACAGGTCGGAGATCGCGGCCGCAACCGGGTGAGGGATTGACGAGTGATGATGATTTGTCATCAAGTTGGTGGTGGTAGCAGACATTGTAGCCTCCTAAAACGAATTCGATGCTAGGAATATCTGCTTCAAACCCCCTATTGACAAACGACACGTTGTCCCTCGTTATATGAGATAATCTCATATATGAGAGGCTACATGGTCGCCCGATTGCCCTCCCTCAACGGTTTGCGCGCGTTTGAAGCCGCGGCGCGGCATCTCAGCTTCACCCTTGCGGCGGAGGAGCTGAACGTCACCCAGACCGCCATCAGCCATCAGATCCGGCGGCTGGAGGAGGAACTGGGCCTCAAGCTGTTCATCCGGCAAAGCCGGTCGCTGGCGCTGACTCCGCAGGCCGCCGAGTATCTTCCCGGCATCCGCGCCGCGTTTCAGGACCTGCGCACCGCCACCGACCGCCTGCTGCGGAAAGGCGACGATCGCGTGCTGACGGTCAGCACCCTGACCTCGCTGGCGGTGAAATGGCTGCTACCCAGATTGTCGTCGTTTCAGGAACAGCATCCGGAGATTGACGTCCGCATCACCACCTCGACCGAACTGGTGGATTTCCGCACCACCAATGTCGACGCGGCCATTCGATACGGACAGGGGCGATGGCCGGGGCTGGAGGCCGAATGGCTGATGGCGGAACATCTGTTTCCGGTATGCAGCCCCAAGCTGCTGACCGGCGAGCGCGCGCTGCGGCAGCCGGAAGACCTCGCGCATGCCACGCTGCTGCATACGTCAAGCACCGTCGACGACTGGCGTCTCTGGCTGACCGCGGCAGGCTTGCCCGCGCACCTGTCGCAAAATCGCGGCCTGACATTCGATCTCGCCTTCATGACCATTCAGGCAGCGATTGATGGACTCGGTGTTGCCATGGGCCACACCGCCTATGTCGCAGATGACGTCGCCAATGGGCGGCTGGTGGTGCCGTTCAATGTCACCATGCCGTCGGCGGGCTATTATTTTGTCACACCGCAAGACCGGCCGGTGACGCCGAAGCTCAAGCTGTTTCGCGACTGGCTGACAACGGTGTCGGCGCAGCAGCCTGCGTAAGATCCGAAAGGAAAGCTGCGGCATGCCTCAAGCGCGCCGCAGCCCTTCAGAACTCAGGCCCGCGCCCGCATCTCGCGCGCCGCCGCGACCATGTTGACCAGCGCAGGCCGCACCTCGGCCCAGCCCCGGGTCTTGAGACCGCAATCCGGATTGATCCAGAGCTGGTCCTCGGTCAGCCGCTTGCGGGCAAGCAACAGCAGTTCCGTCATCTCGGACACATCCGGCACGCGCGGCGAATGAATGTCGTAGACGCCCGGGCCGATTTCGTTCGGATACCGGTAAGTGACGAACGCATCCAGCAATTCCATCTTGGAGCGCGAGGTTTCGATGGAAATCACATCCGCATCCATCGCACCAATGGCGTCGATGATGTCGTTGAACTCCGAGTAACACATGTGGGTGTGGATCTGCGTGCGATCCGCCACGCCGGACGCCGCGATGCGGAAGCTGCCCACCGCCCAGTCGAGATAGGCTTTCCATTCCGAGCGGCGCAACGGGAGCCCCTCGCGCAGGGCCGCCTCGTCGATCTGGATCATGGTCGCGCCGGCCTTTTCAAGATCGGTCACCTCATCGCGGATCGCGAGCGCGATCTGCCGGCAGGATTCGCTGCGCGGAATATCGTCGCGGACGAACGACCAGTTGAGGATGGTCACGGGGCCTGTAAGCATGCCCTTCATCGGCCGCTTGGTCAGTGACTGCGCATACGTCCACCATTCCACCGTCATCGGCTTTGGCCGCGACACGTCACCGAACAGGATCGGCGGACGGACGCAGCGCGAGCCGTAGCTCTGCACCCAAGCATGCTGGGTGAAGGCGAAGCCGGAGAGCTGCTCGCCGAAATACTGCACCATGTCGTTGCGCTCGAATTCGCCATGGACCAGCACGTCAAGGCCGATCTCCTCCTGCCATGCCACCGCGCGCCGGGTTTCCTCGCGCAGGAACCGGTCGTACTCGACCTGATTGATCGTGCCCTTGGTGAAGGCGGCGCGCGCCTTGCGCACCTCGCTGGTTTGCGGGAAAGAGCCGATAGTCGTGGTCGGGAACGCCGGCAGTTTGAAGCGGTCGCGCTGAACCTGCGCACGCGCCGCGAAGGCGCTGCGGCGATTGGCCATGTCCGCCGTGAGCGCGGCAACACGATCGGCCACCGCCTTGTTGTGAACTTTTGGCGACGACTGGCGCGAGGCAGCCGCGGCAGCGGACGCTGCGAGTTCGTCCTTGACCACGTCGCGCTGGCCGGAGAGAGCTTTTCCGAGCGTGGACAATTCCGTCATCTTCTGCAGCGAGAAGGCAAGCCAGCTCTTCAGGTCGGCGTCGAGTTTCGTCTCCCGGTCGAGATCGACGGGCACATGCAGCAAGGAACATGACGGCGCAAGCTGAATGCGATGCGCGCCGACCTGTTTTAGAATCGGTTCAAGCCGCTCCAGCACGTTCGGCAGATCGCTGCGCCAGACATTGCGACCGTCGATCACGCCAAGGGAGAGAACGCTGTCAGCGGGAAGCAGGTGAATGATCGCTTCGGCCTGAGCCCGGCCGCGAACCAGATCGAGATGAATCCCCGCCACCGGCAGCCTGGCCGCAAGAGCGGCGTTGTCATCCAGCGCACCGAAATAGGTGGCAAGCATGATCCGCAGACCGGGAACCTTCAGCGCGAATTCGCTGTACGCCGCCCTGAGGGCAGCCTTCTCGGCAGCATCGAGATCGAGCACAAGGCACGGCTCGTCGATCTGCACCCAGTCCGCTCCCTCCGCAGCGAGCCTCCCGAGCACATCAATGTAGACCGGCAGCAGTTTCGGCAGCAGCGACATCCGGTCCGGCAACTCGCTCTTGCCGAGTTTGAGAAACGTCACCGGCCCCAGCAGAACGGGCCGGGTCTGATAGCCGAGCACCTTGGCTTCCCTGTATTCGTCAATCGGCTTGGTCGAGGACAGCGCGAAGGTCTGATCCTTCGCGAACTCCGGCACCATGTAGTGATAGTTGGTGTCGAACCACTTGGTCATTTCCTGCGCCGGCGCACCGTGGCCGTGATGCTGATGGGCGTGACCGTGTTCGCAGGCTTCGCCGTCGCCCTGCGAGCCGCGCGCCATTGCGAAATACGTCGCCAGCGAAACCGGACCGCCCTTCCAGCCGTAGATGGCTGGAATCGCGCCGACCATCACGCTGGTGTCGAGCACCTGATCGTAGAACGAGAAATCGTTCGACGGGATGACTGTGACGCCGCGCGCCTTCTGGCGCGCCCAGTTGTCCGCGCGAAGCTGCGCGGCGGTTTTGACGAGCGCAGCCTCGTCGATCTTGCCCGACCAGAAACTTTCCAGCGCGGTCTTCAGTTCGCGATGGGGGCCGATACGCGGCGTGCCCAGCGTAGCGACGGGAATGGAAGCAACAGAAGACGAATTTGACATCGGCAAACCCCGTGATGTTGGGGCAGGGCCGGACATGCGCGAACAACAGCGACGGCGGCGCCGTCCTCTCGCAAGCGACACACCGGGGCACCCCGCCCGTGGACGTTATGTGATCGCGGCAGGTCTCCTGGCTCACGGGTCGCAGCCTTGCGTCCGCCTTCCCGCGGCGCGCGCCGCAGTGGCATCAATGGACAAGGCTCGCCGCTGACAGTTGCGGGGGCAGCTCCGGGATCGCGGATCGTCTCCGCTCACCGGATTCCCTCTTAGCTTCCGGTCTCGAAAGACCGGCAGAACCACGATGCGAAGGTTATGCGGGAATGGCGCGAAGCCGGTCAAAGGGAAAACTTCCCACTGCGCGGGCGCAAACCGCGGGCGCGACACCAGTGGGCAGCGCCGTTTGCGCGAATCCTTCAGTGATTCGGATTTCTCCGGCCGGTTTCGCCGCGCCAGCCGAAATCAGCCCCCGCGTGGAGAAGTGGAAGGACGCTCGCGCAATCCAGAACGGCCCGATTTTCCAGCGCTTCGGGAATAGCGGGGACGGCTCTTAATCTTTTCTTGACACTTTGCGGTTCGTATCACCACATATGGGTGTCACGGTTCCACTAGTCTCAAAATCTAGTGGCTAAGATGGGAAGCCGGTGGGCTGCATCTCTTGCAGCGAATCCGGCGCTGCCCCCGCAACTGTAAGCAGTGAGTTGAATCCGGCCGATGTCACTGATGCGATTTCGCATCGGGAAGACAGGATTCAACGCCGACCTGCGAGCCAGGAGACCTGCCGCGACACCGAGAAAACGTCCACGGACGGGGTGTCCGGCGGCCGCGTGCAAACGGCTGTATGGCCGTGTGCTCATGCGCCTTCGATTCCCCGTTACTTACAAAAGCATCACGGGGTCATTCGATGTCGCTCAACCTGCATTCCACAAAGAACGAAAATCAGCCGATCATTCAGTTGAGTCTCGAATCGCTTGCGCAATCCGCGCCGAGCGAACCTGCCATGCAGGTGATCCGCCGCAACGGCACCGTGTCGAAATTCGATCCGTCGAAAATCTCGATCGCGATGACCAAGGCATTCCTCGCCGTCGAGGGTCACACCGCAGCCGCCTCGCGCCGCGTGCATGAAATCGTTGAGCAACTGACACAGGAAGTGACTACCGCCCTCACCCGGCGCGTTGGCGAGGGCCGCACCTTTCACATCGAGGACGTGCAGGATCAGGTCGAACTCGCGCTGATGCGCAGCGAACATCACAAGGTGGCCCGTGCCTATGTGCTGTATCGCGAGGAGCGCGCCCGCGAACGCGCCGAGAAGATTGTCGCGCAGAAGGCCCCGGCCGAACCCGTCTTGCATACGACGCTGGCGGATGGCACGCGCGTGGTCCTCGACACCCGGCGGCTGGAAGCCATCATCGCCGAAGCCTGCGCCGGTCTCGACGGCGTCGATGCCGCCCTCGTGCTCACAGAAGCGCGCCGCAATCTCTACGATGGCATCGGCCAGGACGAACTCGCCCTCGCCTCGATCATGGCCTCGCGCACGCTGGTGGAACAGGAGCCGAATTATTCCTACGTCTCCTCTCGCCTGTTGCTGGACAAGCTGCGCGGCGAGGTCCTGAGCTTCGTGCATGCTACGCCCATGACGGCGACACAGGCCGAAATGGCCACCCGCTACGCCGAGTATTTTGCGGCCTATGTGAAAGTCGGCATCCAGGCTGAACTGCTCGACCCCGAACTCAGCCGCTTCGATCTTGCGCGGCTCGCCGCGGCGCTGAAGCCCGAACGCGACCTGCAATTCCAGTTCCTCGGGCTGCAGACGCTGTATGACCGGTACTTCCTGCACGTCCGCAACCGGCGGATCGAACTGCCGCAAGCCTTCTTCATGCGCGTGGCGATGGGCCTTGCCATGCGCGAGATCGACCGTGAGGCGCGCGCCATCGAATTCTACAATCTGCTCTCGTCGTTCGACTTCATGGCTTCCACCCCGACGCTGTTCAACTCGGGCACGCTGCGCCCGCAGCTCTCGTCCTGCTTCCTCACCACCGTGGCGGACGATCTCGACGGCATCTTCAAGTCGATCAAGGACAACGCGCTGCTGGCAAAATATTCCGGCGGTCTCGGCAATGACTGGACGCCGGTGCGCGGCCTCGGTGCACACATCAAGGGCACCAATGGTGAAAGCCAGGGTGTGGTCCCGTTCCTGAAGGTCGCGAACGACACCGCGATAGCCGTCAATCAGGGCGGCAAGCGCAAGGGCGCGGTCTGCGCCTATCTCGAGACATGGCACATCGACATCGAGGAATTCCTCGACCTGCGCAAGAACACCGGCGACGACCGCCGCCGCACCCACGACATGAACACTGCCAACTGGGTGCCGGACCTGTTTATGCAGCGCGTCGAGCAGGACGGCGAATGGAGCCTGTTCTCGCCGGATGAAACGCCGGACCTGCACGACCTTTACGGCCCGAAGTTCAAGACCGCTTATGAAGCTTATGAAGCCAAGGCGGACCGCGGCGAAATGCGCGTGTTCAAGCGCGTCCGCGCCACGGACCTGTGGCGGCGCATGCTGACCATGCTGTTCGAGACCGGACATCCCTGGATCACCTTCAAGGATCCCTGCAACCTGCGCTCGCCGCAGCAGCATGTCGGCGTGGTGCATTCCTCCAATCTCTGCACCGAAATCACACTCAACACCTCGGCGGATGAAGTCGCGGTCTGCAACCTCGGCTCTGTCAACCTGCTCAACCACACCACGGGCAGCGGGATCGACCACGACAAGCTGAAGCGCACCGTCACGACGGCCGTGCGGATGCTCGACAATGTGGTCGACATCAATTTCTACACCATCCCCGAAGCGCGGCGCTCCAACCTGCGTCACCGCCCGGTCGGCCTCGGCCTGATGGGCTTCCAGGATGCGCTGCATGCACAGCGCATTCCGGTCGCCACCGAGAAGGCCGTCGCCTTCGCCGATGAAAGCATGGAGGCGATCAGCTATCACGCCATCTCGGCCTCCGTCGATCTTGCCGCCGAGCGCGGACGCTATCCCTCGTTCGATGGCTCGCTGTGGTCGCGCGGCATCCTGCCGATCGATTCGATTGCGATCCTGTCCGACGCACGCGGCGGCGCGACCTTCGACACCTCGACAACTTTGGACTGGTCGAGCCTGCGCGAGCGTGTGCGCGAGACCGGCATGCGCAACTCCAATGTGATGGCGATCGCGCCGACGGCGACGATTTCCAACATCTGCGGCGTCGCGCAGTCGATTGAGCCCGCATACCAGAACCTCTACGTCAAATCGAACATGTCCGGCGACTTCACCGAGGTGAACGAGTTTCTGGTGCGCGATCTCAAATCACGCGGGCTGTGGGACGAGGTGATGGTCTCCGACCTGAAATATTTCGACGGCAGCGTCGGCCAGATCGACCGCGTGCCGGACGACCTCAAGGCGCTCTACGCCACCGCCTTCGAGATCGACACCGCATGGCTGATCGAAGCCGCGGCCCGCCGCCAGAAGTGGATTGATCAGGCGCAGTCGCTCAATCTCTATATCGCGAATCCGTCAGGCAAGAAGCTGGACCAGCTCTATCGCCTCGCCTGGAGCCTTGGCCTCAAGACCACCTATTACCTGCGCTCGCGCAGCGCCACCCATGTCGAGAAATCCACACTCAAAGGCACCGACGGCAAGCTGAACGCCGTGTCGGCAACGGCCACGGCGGCCGCTGCCCCGATCATTGTGCCGCAGGCAGGAAAGCAAACCGACTTTGCGGAGGCCCTCGCCTGCTCGATCGACAATCCCGACTGCGAGGCGTGCCAGTAACCCTCGCCGTCATTGCGAGCGAAGCGAAGCAATCCATGGCGACGAAAGAAAGCTGGATTGCCTCGTCGCTACGCTCCTCGCAATGACGATAACCGCCAATATTGAATACGAAAGATAATCCCATGCTCGACTGGTCAGACTCAACATCATCCGCCACGCCATCGGCCGCCGCGATCTTCAACACACCACCCGGTGCCGAACAGACTGGCCTCGGCACCATCGACCGCAGCGGCGGGCGCGTGTCCGTCGACGAAAAGCGGATGATCAACTGCCGCGCCGACGTCAACCAGCTCCTTCCGCTCAAATACAAATGGGCGTGGGAAAAATATCTCGCCGGCTGCAACAACCACTGGATGCCCACCGAAGTCTCGATGCAGGCGGATATCGCGCTGTGGAAATCGCGCGACGGACTGACCGAGGACGAGCGCCGCGCCATCAAGCGCAATCTTGGTTTCTTCGCGGCCTCCGAAAGCCTTGTCGCCAACAACATCGTGCTGGCGATCTACCGCCATCTCACCAATCCGGAATGTCGGCAATATCTGCTGCGGCAGGCTTTCGAGGAGGCGGTGCACACCCACACTTTCCAGTACGTCGTGGAAAGCCTCGGTCTCGACGAGGGCGAGCTGTTCAACATGTACCGCGAGGTGCCCTCGATCACCGACAAGGCGGCCTGGGCGCTGAAACACACGCAAAATCTCGACAATCCGGATTTCACCACCGGAACGCTGGAAAGCGATCAGGCGTTCCTCCGCGATCTCGTCGCTTTCTATGTCGTGTTTGAAGGCATGTGGTTCTACACCGGATTCGCGCAAATCCTTTCGCTCGGACGGCGCAACAAGATGGTCGGCATCGCCGAGCAGTACCAGTACATCCTGCGCGACGAGAGTATCCACCTGAACTTCGGCATCGACGTCATCAACCAGATCAAGCTGGAGAATCCTCATCTGTGGACGAAGGAGTTTCAGGAAGACGTCCGCGGCATGCTGAAGGAGGCCGCTGAACTGGAGGCGGCCTATGGGCGGGACACCATGCCGCGCGGGTTCCTCGGTCTCAATGCAGCGCTGTGCGAACAGTACATGCACTTCATCGCCAACCGCCGCTGCGCGCAGATCGGCCTCGCCCCGGTGTTCGCGGAAACCGACAATCCATTCCCTTGGATGTCCGAAGTGATGGACCTGAAGAAGGAAAAGAACTTCTTTGAAACGCGCGTGATCGAATACCAGAACGGCGGCGCGCTCTCCTGGGATTGAGATGGCAGGGAGCGGACCGGGCCGAAAGCCCGGCCTGCGCCTCTCGCCATAAATCTCGCCATGAATCTCACCACGGATCGCAGGCCACCGCCGGACCTTGCTGAAAGGCGCAAAAGCCGCGGTCAGCGGCAAAGCTACATTAATGTCTGTTTGCGAGACTGCCCCGATTGGGGAGATCCCGCTTTGGACGATTCATTTTTGATCAGATGCACCAAGTGCAAGGGAAGTTTCCGCGACAAGGCGCGGAGGGTCCAGAACGGATACTCCCGGCAATGCCCGATGTGCGAGCGCGTCCTGTTCTTCGAGGAAGGCACGCCCGACAAGAATGTCCAGAAGGCGCTGGTTGATGCGCGGCACCTGCGAAAGGCGCTGCGCGAGCATGAGGACGCCAAACGGCCCTCTGCTCCGTTCCGGTTTCGCCGATCCTGAAGACGGCATTCCTGCAAGGCAGGTCCCGAAAAGCCGATCAGTCGTTGTTCGCGGAAATCTGACTTCGGCAAAATTTGAATGAATGGCGCGCCCTGACGAAGTAAGTTCGAACGCGTTATTTGAAGATTTAGCGAACTGGCAGGCCCAGATAAAGGATAATCCGGAAGCCGTCCGGAGGCTCACCCCATGAGTGGCCCCGGACAGTCTATCGACCGATCTTCACCCCTTTCGGTGCGCTTTACCGACGCTGAAAAAGCTCGCCTGCGGGACTTGGCTGGCTCGAAGCCTCTTGGCCAGTATATTCGGGACCGGGCCCTCAACGGCCATTCGGAGCCCCGTGCTGCCCGAAGCAGCCCCATCAGGGACGCCGAAGCACTTGGACGGCTATTAGGGCTCCTCGGCCAATCCCGGCTATCCAGCAACCTCAATCAGCTTGCCAAGGCCGCCAACCTCGGCAGCTTGCCGGTCTCAGCCGAAACGGAAGCGGAACTTCGTCAGGCGTGCGCCGATGTACTGGAGATGCGTCAGCTCCTGCTCCGGGCCTTGGGCCTCCAGATCATCAATGAGGCCAAATCCCGGCTCCCGGTCGTAGAATTCTTCACGGAGGCTGCCGAGGGACCCGCCGAATGATCCTGAAGGGCTCCCAACGCGGCGGGCCTCGTCAGCTCGCCGCGCATCTCCTTAATGACAAAGACAATGACCACGTCACGGTTCAGGACATCCGGGGTTTCGTCGCCGGCGACCTGGCCGGGGCGATGGCGGAGACCGTTGCCATCGCGAAAGGCACCCGCGCACGTCAGCCTGTCTTTTCTTTAAGCCTCAACCCGCCCAAGGACGCCGAGTCATCGGTTACCCAATTGATGGAGGCAGTAGAGCGGGCAGAAGAAGCACTCGGCTTGCAGGGCCAGCCTCGCGCCATTGTTATCCACGAGAAAAACGGCAGGCGTCACGCGCATGTCGTCTGGTCGCGAGTCGACGCGGAATCGATGAAGGCGATCAATCTTCCTCATTTCAAGAACAGGCTCAAAGCACTTTCAAAGGAGCTTTACCTCGAACACGGCTGGCAACTTCCGGATGGCCATAAAGAAAACGGCTGGAAAAATCCTCTGAACTTCACGCTAGCCGATTGGCAGCAGGCAAAGCGCCTCGGACTTGATCCACGCGAAATAAAGCAAGTCTTTCGCGAGGCTTGGGCCCGCTCGGACAACCTAGCAAGTTTCAAGAACGCTTTGGAAGAGCGTGGCTATTACTTGGCCCGGGGTGATAGGCGCGTCATCGTTGCGACGGATGTGACTGGTCAAGTTTACTCCGTCGCACGGTGGTCTGGTCTCAAGACGAAAGATGTCCGCCAAAAGCTGGGCGATGGCGAACGTCTGCCATCTGTATCGGTGACACAGGCTGACTTGCATCACCGCGTCTCGGATCGGCTCCGCGACCACCTTCATAACGACAAGGCTGATCAGAAGGCGGCCCTTCAGGTGTTGAAGGATGACCTGCGAAAGGTCGTGATGAAACAGCGTGTCGAACGCGCCCGATTGCAGTCGGCTCAAAGCATTCGACGGGACAATGAGGTGAAAGACCGCGCAAGTCGCTTCCGTCGCGGTCTTGGCGTGGTGATCGATGTCTTGAGTGGGCGATACTTCAAACTGCGAAAGCAGAATGAGAGCGAGGCATACGCCTCATTCGTACGGGATCGTACACAACGTGAACGGCTCTACGAAGATCAACGGCAAGAGCGTGCGCCCTTCCAGCAGCGCATTGAGAATTTGCAAGAAGCGCAAAAAGTTCACCGCGCAGGTTTAGCTCAGCAAATCGCGTCAGTTCTTCGTGTAGCGCGCAGAACTGACCCCGGACGCGCAGATCGGAACAGGGACTATGAACTAGAGCTCGGAATATAGCTGTGAGGAACGCCATGAGGCGGCAATTATTATTGGCTAATGTCAGCGGGCTACCGGTTACGCATGAACCGCCCAACATGCAGTTAGGAACGGCGGACTGGCATCGCGGCGGTGGCCGCGCCTTCGGGCCGTTCAAGAGCGGGGATTTTTGGCTGGGTCGCTCGGAGACTGGAGAACTAATTGGCCTCCGCGACGACCGCCACGTTCTCCTCACTTGCGGGACGCGTGGCGGCAAAGGAGTTTCGTTTATAATCCCCAACCTTTGCATGTGGCCGGGCTCGGCAGTCGTTATCGATCCTAAAGGAGAGAACGCCGTCGTGACCGCGCGGCGGCGCGCCTTCGGCTCCGAATATTGCGATGGACTCGGGCAAACCGTTCGGTTGCTCGACCCGTTCAACGAAACGCGCTTGCCGGCCAGCAATCACGCTTCTTTCAACCCGCTCGATGCCCTTGATCCGAACGATGAAGAGTCGGTCGACGAAGCGGCCCGCATTGCGGAAGCGCTTGTCATTTCAGAGAACTCAAACGATCCGTTCTTCGATGAGTCTGCGCGGGCGTTTTTGAAGGCGACGATATTGCATGTCCGGACCTGGCCGGCGTTTCCAGACGCGAATCGTAATCTGATCACAGTTCGCAAGCTAATCATGGCAGGCGACGCTGAAGCCGCAGACCTCGCTGCATTGAATGGCGACAGGCGGTCAACGTCTGGTTTCGCGCTCTTGTTTGACGCCATGAAGCGTAATCGAGCGATGAGCGGGGTGATATCACGCGCCGGTGAGATGCTGGCTCATATGGAAGAGGCCTCCCCGCGTCTCTTTGGATCGGTGGCGCAAGTCGCGCGTACCAATACGGACTTTCTGGACAGCCCGGCGATGGCGCGGGTGTTGGCCTCATCGGTATTCAAGCTGAGCGAACTTAAGACGAACCCGCGCGGGACAAGTCTCTATATCACTCTCCCGCAACGCTACATGGAGACGCATTTTCGGTGGCTTCGCATGATGACGACGCTCGTCGTAACGGAAATGGAACGGGTCGAAATGCAGCCCGCCTGCGGACACCCGGTCCTGATGTTGCTCGACGAGTTTCCCGCCTTGAAGCGCATGCGGGTGCTGGAGAATGCCGCCGCGCAAATCGCGGGGTTCGGGGTCAAGCTCGTGTTTGTGACGCAAACCCTTGCCCAGCTCAAGGACCTCTACAAGGACAACTGGGAGACCTTGGTCGCGAATGCCGGGGTGAAGCTATTCTTCTGCAATGACGACAATTTCACGCGCGAGTATATCTCGCGTTCGATCGGCGAGCGCGAGATCGTGCGGAACGTTGCGAGCATTAGCGAATCCTTGGGTTCGTCGCAGTCGAACTCGACAAGCGTCAATTCCGGATCATCGGTAAGCTTTTCCCACACGGGCAACAACCTTTCGAGCGGGATCACGGTCGGCAGGTCGACCGGCGCGTCACAGTCGGTTACGGACGGCAGCAGCTTCTCACAAACGCGCGGCATTTCGCAGACGCTGCACAAACGAGCGTTGATAACGCCGGATGAGGTCGGAAGGCTGTTCGGCAATCCCGAGTCAATGCGGGCGATTGCGCTCGTGTCAGGTTATCAGCCGATGGCCTTGGTGCGCACGCCGTACTTCCGGGAATTCGCTCTCTCCGCCTGCTATGACAAACATCGGGCGCACAGTGCGCCGCCGCCCAAGCAAGTCATATGGCGCGTTCGCGAAGAGCAAAAAGAAAAGGAAGCGCTGGCCGAGTTTACTGCGCAGCGAAAGGCCGAGAACGACCGAATGGTGCACAATAATCGCATCCGCGACCGCGTGGTGGCGCAGCAGCGGGAGGCCTTCATCGCGCGGTGCGTCCGCATTGGTGTCGCCGCCGTAGTGGCTCCTCCCTTGTGTATCGGGTTGTGGGGGTTCGTAGCGATGTTGTTAAGATAAGCTTCATTGCCACATGCGTTGAGCTATTTCGCGCTCCTCGTCGCCAATGACTTCAAGGTAGATTGCAGTCGTCGCGAGGCTTGCGTGTCCCATCCATCGCTGCACGAGATTCAGCGGCACGCCAGACCTAACAGCGTGCACGCCGAACCCGTGTCTTAGTCCCTTTGGCGTGGCATGAATGCCCGGCGAGATTTGCGCCCTTTCCATGACGGCTTTCACCAGTTGCCAAGCCCGGCTGCGCGACCAGGTCCATAATCTTGTCCCGGGACAGCCTAGGCAATGGACGTCGCTGATCGATTTGATCAGCCATGGCGGGACAGGCACCTGCCGGATAGCGAGAACGCGTTTTCGTTTCTTGAGACAGCGGATCGCGATAAACGCCTCATCCCGTTCCACGGAAGCTGAAAACAGGGCCAATGCTTCGGAAATGCGGCAGCCGGTGAATGCCAGAACGAGGCAAAGGGTCCGAACCTGCGGTCGCGGCTCTTCCCAAGACGCCGCGACGAACCGTAGCCGCTCGGCCGGCGTCAGGTATTTTCGGCGACCTAAAGCGGAGTAAAGGCTGGCCGAATTGGTATGGGGGGATGCGCGCATCGCCGCTCCTTCATCGGCTCTCGCCGATCAAGTGCGACAGTCTTGCCTATTCTGTTGAATGGTCTGGGACGCAGTAATTCCGGGCCTTCCGGCGCGACCAGCAGGTCATCGATATCACGGTGAGGACTCGGGATCAATCGAGATCGCTAGGCGTTTCGATAAGGTGCGACAGAATAGGCAATTCTGTTGAACGCTTGTGACGCATCCATCGAAAGCCTTGGGATGACCTCAAGGCTTTTTTGATTCCGGGGCATGGCGAGACGACCGCTACCGGAGTTCGTCAAATGACGCTCGCTGCCCCCAAAGCCGATCAATGGAACCACCTGCCTGATATCCACGACGTGCCGCCGCTCAGCGGACACGACGAAGCCTGCCTTACTGCCGTCCGCGAGGTGCTGGCGCGGCACGGATGCCTGGAGCGTTTCGGCCTAACACTTCTGCATAAGCATTTCGGAATGAGTGACGACGAGGTGCTGGTCGAAGCCGTCGACGAACAATCCCGAACGCTTGTGACCAAGCCTGTTCGCATCGCCGATCTGTCGGGAAGGCTCGACGACTCCACCGCTACACAGTGGCACTGGAAGCGCGACCCGGACGGCGCATACGAGCAAATCTGCGTCTCGCGCTGTTTCCCCGGGAACTGGCAGTCGCCGGGGCACTCGAACCAGCACACTGGCTGGTAGCAAGGGAGTGACCGGTCATGCGTACAACGATCACGGCGGCAGCCGCGCTGCTAACAAGTCTCGGGTTCGCGCAAGCGCAGCAACAGGATATCGAGTGGAAGCAGATCATCGATGTCCCGAAAGGAATGTTCATCCCGCGCAGTAGCGGCGACATTCTCGGCATTGAGATTGGGGACGGCTATATCGCAGCCAAGAAAAAGCTGGATGCCCTACTGGCGGAAAGCGCGCCGGGGTCCTCGAACGGCATCAAGGAAGAACGCCGCGTCTTCAGGATGAGCGTCCCGGGTGCGTCGACCGTGGTCGCCGCGGCTTATGTGGCGAAGCTGGTTCTAACCAGGCAGGTGAAAGGCTCGGGCGCAAACACGTCCGAGGAGTCCATTCATGTGTACCTGACCGCCCCGTCGTCGGGGCAGCAAGTGGTGGCGATACAGCGATACACGGGATGGGCGGAAGCCGATCAGCCGCGCCTTAGCGACATCCTCGCGCAACTAAAAGCGAAGATGGGCTCCGATCCGCAAACGTTCCCGAGCCAGTCTGGGACGGTGCTCCGCTATCAGTACGACGAGGCCAAACCTTTCGCGCCCGCTCGGCCCAGTCCGATCACGTGCCAGACGTCGTTGCATGTCTTTAGCGACGCAAACCAGTTGCCCAACGTGAACCAGAGCGGTAATTGCGACGGGCTGCTGGAGATCAGTGTGACGTTCGGGATATCGCGCGACCACGCCAAGAGCATGGTGTTCACGTTGAACGATAACGAGCGGCTCAAGGCGAACATGACCGCCGACTTCAAATACGTGAACGCTTATATCCGCGACCTGCAGAACAGCACCCGCGGAACCGTTCCAAAGCTTTGACAGCAGGGCGAAGCCGCCTTACGGCGGCTTCGCGTTCAGATCAAAAGTCTCGGAACCCGTGGGGATAGCGAGCTTTGGCTTCTTCCCAGAACTTCTCTGCGTCGATCTCATCAAGCTCCTTATCCAGCGCGAAGATCAAGATTTGCTCGACTTCGGCAAGGGTGAGCGTCATGGTTTCCTCGCGTCTCATGACTGAGCTCCTTCGCTTTGCTCGTGCTCGCGCACCACGATGCGACCCGACAGCGGGTAGGCATCGAACTTCAGCGACAGTCCCTTGCCATCGCGGTTGGGCCAGCCTGCGCCGATCCGGGTCCAGCGGCTCTTTTCGCCTTCACCGATAACCTGCCAGACGAGGTGCGTCGGGCGTTTTGTTTCGTTCGTATTCTTGGACATTGTCATCTCCTTGCTTCGGATCGGGCTTGATTGCCCGGCCTTGCGGGGGACGACGAAAGCGGCAGCCAACGAGGGCGCGGGTCATACAGGCAACACGGGAGCGGCAGCGAATGGATCGGGCGGCCTGTTGAACCGTGCCCGGCTCCGCGTAAGAGAACCCGACAAGAAAGGCCGGAAGCGATTGAGACCTGATCATCGAAGAATAAGGCGATGCGTCCAGGCGAACGGGGAAAACCGCCTGCCACAGAAGGATGGTATCGGATGAAGACGAGCCCACTGGATCGACGGACTGTGCTGGCCGGCGCGGCGGCACTGGGTGTTGCGGCGTTCGTGCCGGCGCCGCGCCGGGCGCAAGATGCGCGAGCGCGGGTTGATAAAGTGATGGTAGCCGTCAGCGAGGCATTCGGGGTGACGGTCCGCGATATCTGTTCGCAGCGCCGTTCGCGTGATGTGCACCGGGCACGGGTGTGGGCCGCCTATTTAGCCTGCACGAAGACGGGCGCGACTGCTTCTGAAATCGGACGCCAACTTGGCAACCGCGACGAGACAATCATTCGGGCGTATGCGCGTGCCTGCGCGCGGCAGGTTGCCGCGAACGCTCAAATGGCTGCCTATTCGCCAGATTGCAACAGCGCGTCTAGGGGCTGACTAGGCCGCGCCGCGCGTGCGCCGCCGCTTGCTGGCTCGGCGTTTTTCTTCAACGCAGGATGCGATGACTTTTGCGGTGAAGGCGTCGGGCGTCAGCCCGGCTTCTTCTGCGGCTTGAAGACCAATGAAGCTTTGGTACCCGGTCTCGCTGAAGAAGGGCTTGTCGAGGTCAACGATATTCGCTGAAAACCCCGGCCAGAAGCTGACGCTGGACGCGAGAGACAAGATGCCGCCCATCTCGATGCGCACGCGCATGCCGTCGACGTCGATGACGAAGGATCCTGTCTGGCCCCACAGCGGGACCGCGCCGTCAGTCGCCTTGGTTTCAGCCTCCAGCGCCATGCCGGGTGCGCCTTCGGCGAGATAGCCGATTTCACCGTTGTTGAGACGCCGCGCCAACAGGCGCGCTTCCTCGCGGATACCCATAACGATGTCGATATTGCCATCCATCATGGCTTGGTGATGCTGCTCTATCATGGAGCGATAGAGCGCAACACCTTCGTCGATGTGATCGGGCAGATGTCTGGTTTCGCGCATCCATGCGCGGTCGCGGTTTTGCTGGTCAGCATGCGCCAGCAGCATATCGAAGCCGAGCTGGTTCATTGCACGCGCTCCTTGAGGGCCTGCGCGACGCTGCCGACCTCGCGGAACAGCTCCCACAATTCGAGGAGAAAGGACTCATCCCCGTCACGGCAGGTGATGGAAGTGCCGTCGAACCAGTCGAGAAACCAGTATTCGATGCGGTGGCAGGAATGGTCGAGATTGACAAAGAACCGGAATTCATCGGACGGGCCGCCCCAAGAAAGCTGGAAGCGGAAATAGCCTTCGCGCTGATCGCCGAACGTTCCCGGCGCAACGTAGTCGAAGGCAAGGCCGTAATTGAAGATCGTTTCGACGCCGGAGTCCTCGTATTCGAGTTGGTAGGCCTCCCACAACTGGTGCAGATCGTGGATGCGTGACCGCATCTCCCTGCCGATGGTACTTCTTCTATGCCTCATCTTCTTCGCCTTGTTTATCGGGTTGCACATGCAACCGACTAGCCACGCGGCAATGAGCGGGGGGTTGCCGTCACAGGCCGAAAGCAAAGGCTTGGCGCGGGCTGGAGCGAAGCGACGACACGGGCCTTTGTCTTTCGCCCGGAGGGTCGCCTTGACGGCTTGGGGCGGCACGCCCCTCTTTCTTTTTTCGCGCGAGGGATCGTCACCGGATGGCCGAGACAAACGTTCCGCATCTTGGCGGCAACGGCTTGGCTCGGTGAAAGCGTTCGCTTGAATAGAGCCCGGTCCGTCAGGACGCGCCCGAATTCAAGTACCAATCTGACCCTGACGCATCGCCTTTAAGAACCACGGCATGCCTGATTTCACGAATTCCTCATCAGGGTCGCTGAGCAGCCCGTCCCGTAGCCGGTCGAGCGCATAACTGCGATATCGCGCGGGCGTAAACAGATCATGGGCGGTCTGGAGAGAGAACCATGATGGTGCGACTTGCCGATAGGCCTCCAACGCCTCGATGACCGCGTCATCCTCGTCAGCGGAGGCCGGCGGCGTCGTGAACACGGCCTCAACCGCGTCAACTGCGTGCTCGACCGTCGCTTGGTACGAATTGCCGTATTCGTCGCCTTTGAAAGCAATCTCAAACAGCTTCATGGCATGCCGCATGTCGGCGACTTTGGAGGCCATGGTCGACACACTCCGCGCCGAGGCGGAAAACGCGGCGCTATGAAGTGCGAAGACCGCGCCTGCTGCCGCCATACCAAATGACCGCCGGTCGATGTTGGTCATTAATCCTCCGCACGAAACGTCTCCAGACTCGCAAAACCGGAGTCCGCGCGCAACGTCTCTTGAACGCGTTTTTCGATATCGTTTCTGAAGGCAAGCATCGTTAGAGGTTGCCGTACCGGTCGAGGATCTTCCTCAGAACCCGGTTTGCGTGCGTGAAATTATCGAACTGTCCTGCCAGCACGTCATCCCACTTCTCGCCGTGGAACAAGTTGTTCCGGTAACGGAGCACAACAATGAGCGCGGCGGAGATGCGAGCGACAGGATCAGCTTCCACGCCACTCAATACGCGCTTCATCATCGGCGTATGATCCGGCCCCCTCAGCAGTAGGCCGTAAAAGTGATGCGTGAAGTCCTGCCCATCGTGGTAGCGCTGTTGAAAATAAGCGAGTTCCTCGTTCAAGATCGTCGGGTCCAATACGCCGATTGTCTGCCACCGGGTCACAGCGCTCACAATCGCGGTCGCGTTTCCTCGCTTGTTCAGAATGCGGCTCTCGAAGAGACCCCACAGAAGGGCGAAATCGGAGATGGCGTCTAGCTCGGCGCGTGCGAGTTGCGCGAAACCTCCAACCCTCGCCCGGAGCCAATCTGTAATTTCGGTCATTGCAATCCCGGTGTCGTCATTTTCGATTATTGGGATGTCCACGCCCGTCGGGGCGACGGTCCCAGAGTTGTAATTGTTCCATCGGGCACGGGTCTGGCCCTCCGATTCGTTGAATTTGTCCCCAGCGTTCACAAGGTCATTGATTGATGAGGCCCCGATTTGCCTCGCGGAATAATGACAGGCTGGACATAGGCCCAAGTCCCCTCGAATATCTGTAACAGAAATTCGGGAGGCAGCATGGCACAGGTAACAAGGCGGGTCGGAAGACCTTCGGGACCCCCGACCACGGTCGTGCGGCTGCCCGTGGATGTCGCCAAGATGGCAAGGGTGATTGCCGCACGGGGACTCCGCGCTGGCGACATCAACGGTCTGATTGATGTCGAGGGCCGCACGACAGGCAGGGTTCACTTCGCAGGCGCAAGCGTCCCGGCGGGATTTCCATCCCCGGCTGACGACTACATCGACCGTCCGCTCGACTTCAATGAACTCTTGATCGAGAATCCGGCAGCCACGTTCGCGGTGCGCGTGGCGGGCGAAAGCATGATCGGGGCTGGCATCTTCCCCGGCGACATTGCCATCGTTGATCGGTCGCGGACGCCGAAGGACAAGCAGGTCGTGCTGGCCTTGGTCGATGGCGGCTTTACGCTCAAGCGTTACCGCCGCCGCGCTTCCCGCATCTGGCTTCAGGCCGAGAACCCTTCCTACAAAGACACGGAAATCACGGAAGGAATGTCGTTCGAGATTTGGGGCGTCGTTACCAAGTCCATCCGTATGCTGTGAGGACGTAATGTCCTCGACATTCGCGCTCGTCGATTGCAACAATTTCTATGCGTCCTGCGAGCGCGTGTTTCAGCCCGCCCTGCGCGGCAAGCCCGTGGTGGTGCTTTCCAACAATGACGGCTGCGTCATAGCCCGTTCGAACGAAGCAAAGGCGCTCGGCATCGAAATGGGTGCCCCGTGGCATCTGAACCGCCAGTTGTTCGAGCGGGAGAAGGTGATTGTCCGCTCCAGCAACTACACGCTTTACGGGGATATGAGCGGGCGGGTGATGAACGTGCTTTCGCAGTTCACGCCCGATCTGGAAATCTATTCCATCGACGAAGCGTTCCTGGGGCTTGGCGGATTTGAATCCCGGCTTCACGAACATGCCGTCGATCTGCGGCAGACCGTCCAGCTATGGACTGGAATTCCCGTATCGGTCGGCATTGCCCCGACCAAGACGCTCGCAAAAGTCGCCAATCGCTTCGCCAAGAAAGACGCCGACCGTGCCGGCGTCTACGTGATGAACGAAGCGACGGAAATCGAGCATACCCTTTCCCGCATGGCGCTGACCGATCTGTGGGGCGTTGCAGGCCGCATGGCCCAACGTCTCGAAGAGATCGGAATTACGAGCCCGCTCAAGCTGCGCGACGCCGATCCGACCTTCATCCGCGAGCGGTTCAACGTGGTGATGCAACGCATGGTGCTGGAGCTGCGAGGAGTGCCATGCATTGAGCTGGAAGATCATATTCCAGACCGCAAGAGCATCATCGCCTCGCGCTCGTTCGGGCGGCCCGTCACGACGTTGCAGGAAATGCAGGAAGCAGTTGCGAGCTATGCGGCCCGCGCTGCTGAAAAGATGCGCCGTCAGGGTCTGGCGACGGCGCATGTGTCGGTGTTCGTGGAGACCAACCGCTTCAGGCCCACCGATCCGCAGTACAACGTGTCCCGTGCTATCCGGCTGCCCGTCGCGACTGCCGACACAGCTGTTCTCTCGAAAGCGGCTAACCGTGTCATCCGCGCGATCTACAAGAGTGGATTCCGCTACAAGAAAGCGGGCGTGATGTTGCTGGACTTGGCCCCGGCCTCGCGTGTGCAGGGCGACCTCTGGACCGAACCGGACAACGCCCGGTCCAAGTCCCTCATGAAAGCTCTCGACGGGCTGAACGCTCATTATGGACGCGGCACGCTGACATACGCATCGGCTGGCAGGCAGCAGGCGTGGAAGCTGCGCCGCGACCACATCTCGCCGCGATACACGACAAGCTGGGATGAACTGCTTCGCGTCTGATGTTGCTAGAACCGCCGGAAACCGCGTTGTCTTGCACCGTATTGCTGAAAGGGCGGCAAGGCCTGTGGCCGCTGGGCGGCGCGGCGCAGACTGTCAGCAATCACCGCAACGCCTTCCGAGAACTGCCGTTCGGCATCGAGCCCTTCAAGGTGCACTTTGAGGAAAGATGCCTTGGACACAGGCGTTAGGTAGATTCTGCCATCCCGGCTGATGGGATCGCGTCGCCAAAAAACCGGGCTTCCGTCTTTTTCGCGCAAGCCTAGATCAAAATACACTGGCACGGGACTCGCATTCCAATCGCGAAGCAAGGCGCACTCTTCGTGATTGGTGACATGAAGAATGTACGGCGGGCGGGCGAAGACGCACGGCCCGATGGTCTTCAGCAGCTGCGCCACATCGCGCTTGCGCCTGCGTCCGTCCACCACCCAGACCATCTTGCCGTAGAACGCCTCCCGCGAGGCGCGCTCTTCAGGCTTCAGGAAAGAGTGCTGAAACTCGATTACCATCCCGCCGGGCGTTCTTATGTCTGCGACATGCTTCTCGCCATCCGGCGCAAACTGGATGAACTCTTGCCAGTCGGGAGGGAATTCATTTTTCCATGCCCGGTGCCATTCTGTTTCCGACTCCCACCACGGATCGCAGACGCGGACGCCCCGATGCGCCCAGTGCCACACTCTCAAGTCGCCGCATTTGGCGATAACAGCGGCCCCACAAGACGGGCATTCGCCCGAAAGCCCAGGTTGAGCTTCGCTACGTTTTCCTTGGATATCCGCGAACTTCATTGTCAGGAGCCGAATAGCGATTTGATCCACTGCCAGAGGCGTTGCCACAAGCCCTTCTGCGCGTACATGGCGTCGTAATGAGCCCTTCTGCGCTCCTGCTCGCCCCGGCGTCCGGCTGCAATCTGCGCTGCCGACCACTGATCGTACCAAACGATGCGTCCATTCTGGATGACGTAATGCGACTGACACGCCTTCTGCCAATTACCGACCGACGGCCAGACGCTCGGTCCGCCCGCCGTCTCTTTGACCGACCATTCGGTAGGGCCGAGGGGCGTTCGAATCTTCTCGCCGCATCCGCATGCGCACAGATGTGCGGCAGTGCTGAATTTTTCAGACACGTAGAGAATACCGGGCTCAAGCTGCTTCGGCATGTACTCGACGTGCTGGAGTGTGAGATTGCTAAGTTTCATTTTGGTTCGACCGGACAATCATCTTACAGTCATCGATGCCGAAGAGAAAATTAAACGACAGCGGATCGTTATTAAGGTAGTAGCCCTTGAGCTGCTTGTACCGGATCATCGCCATCGCGGCATTGAGCGCGTTCAATTCGCTGATCTGAATGTTGGTTTTGTAGACATCGTCCGGCTGGTCGGCCAACGGCGCCAGCGCCATGTCGCGGACTTGCTGCGCCTGCTGCTCGGAATAATACGTGGCCCTCATCATGCCTGAGATGGGGCCGTTCTTGCGGCTCAGCCCCATGCCGACATCGATGAACGGAATCTTCTTTGAAATTAGCAAGTCGAAGATGCCCGCGCGCGAGCTGCCCTTGTCTACGCATACGAAGGCAAAGGTGACGCCTTCCAGATCGTCGATGCAAGAAGCGTCCACGAACTTCGCAGCCAGCTTCAAGCCGTGCCGAAAATTCTCATACCGGCCCTGATACACGTCCGCCTTGGACCGTTTGAATTCGGCGTCTTCAAACCGTCCGGGCGAGCGGAAGGCATTGTGAAAGTGAAAAGGGTCAACGTCGAAGCCCCGGATTTCCTTGACGGGCGTTTTGACGAGAAAATCGAGAAGGTAGGCTCCTGTGCCGCCGAGACCGATCACCGCAACGATTTCATTCTTGAACTTGGCCGCTAGGTCGGTGATTTCAGCGCGGCTCGTCAGGGTGTCGTGAATTTTGAAGACCGAGTCGTCTGCGACCTTCTCCACGTACCGGAAAGTGAGGACCGTGCCGCCGTAACGCGCGATAGCAGGGCCGGAGATGATGCCGACGTAGCTTTCGATCTTGGCGAAGAAGTCGGTGAATGGCACCTTCTGCCCGTTGACGATGGGCTTGTTCGAGAACTGTCGCTGGACAACCACGTCAGTGGCGGCTTCGCTCAACGCGAGCGTAGTAGCTCCGCCGCCGAGATTGGTGATCTGGCTGCCATCGATATTGTACGGATGCGATCCGGCGAAGAAGATTTGGTGATCTTCCTGCACGACATGATCGGAATCGGTGAAAACGAGTTTCGTGACAATCGCGCCGACTTGCTGCTCCAGCTTGTCGTTGAGATACAGGATATCGCGGACGATCAGATAATTACTGTCAAAACCGACCGCGTATCCCTTATCGACGAGCCGACGGATGTCCTCGTTATGACTGACCAGTTTCTGAAACATTGAAGATCATTCCGTCTTTGACTTTGACCGACTCGCCCTTTGCGAGGTCGCCTTCGGGCTTGTTACCCTGACCCTTTTTGTAGGTGACCGAGTAGGTGATCTCGGGGTGCTGGGCGTAATCGGAAACCTCAAGGGTCACCACCTCGTCGTAGGTGATTTCCTTCTTGGTCCACTCATGGGCCGTGCCTTCCACGATGATCGTGACGGTATGGTCGCTGCCACCGCCGCCGCCCTGACCCGGATTGCCACCTTGGCCGGGATTCCCGCCGCGGTGACCATTGTTGTCGTCTTTAGCCATTTAAAACTCCTATTGGTTTCAACGGGTTAGCTCGAAGGCGATCTAGGAGCTTTCCGTATTCATGAGATCACTTTACACGAAGACGATTTCACTTGTCAATAATGACGCATCGGTTTACATTGGCAATGTACTGTTCAGAAAGGAATCTGCGTGCCCACGAACCCAAAAAGCCTCCTTGAATTGACCGATGCTGCCCTGTCTGCCGACTACACCCGCGTCAGACGGGTCGTCACGGCGATTGCAAAGGACTTGGAGAAGTCCGGTCATGAAAGTGAAGCGAAAGAACTTCGATCGCTCATTCGAAAGCGCGGCGTTCCCCTGCGTTCTTCCGGATATGCGGAAACCCTTCCGCTCGATTCGAAGTCGCGCCAGCCGCTCGTCGAAGAGCGTCCGTGGCCGGAAACGCCGATATTTCTAAATGAAGACGCATGGCGGGTGTTCAACGACTTTATCGCTGACGTTCAGCACCTTGACGATTTATCGAAGAAGGGGCTTTCGACACGCTTGGGCCTCCTATTATCGGGCCCGCCCGGCACTGGCAAAACATTACTCGCGGGGCATCTTGCGTCTCAACTCAATCGCCCGTTCTACGTCCTGAGACTCGACTCGGTTATTTCATCTTTGCTCGGAGACACGGCAAAGAATGTCCGCTCTGTCTTTGATTATGTGCAGGGAAAGAACGCTCTGCTGTTGCTCGATGAAATGGATGCGCTTGCGAAATTGCGTGACGATAGGAACGAACTTGGCGAGCTCAAGCGCGTCGTAAACACCGTCATTCAGGGATTGGACGAATTAGACCCGGCAGCAATTGTTGTCGGAGCGACTAACCACCCGCATCTTCTTGATTCCGCGATCTGGCGACGGTTCCCTTATAAGATCGAACTAAGCACGCCGAGCACCAGTGTTCGGTCCGATATGTGGCGTTATTTCTTGTTTGCGGATGACGACAAAGAAAACATCTCGCAAATCCTGGCTCCTCTGTCTGAAGGAATGTCCGGCGCAGACATCGAATCGATAGGTTTGACCGCTCGGCGTCACGCGATCATCGACAAACGGCCAGTGGACATCGGCACGGTCGCTTCCGCGATCATTGCAAGTCAATCCGGAAAATCGACACTGCCGCAACGGCAGCCGCTGGATTCAGAGCAGAAGAAAAATGCCGCCACGATCCTCAGAGACCGATTCAAGCTGAGCAACGCGGACATTGGACGAATGTTGAACATTACACGGCAGGGCGTGCGCAGCTATTTTCTGCATGACGATGGGGATGCGTAATGGCTGACCGTCCGACCCCTCTGCTTAATCCTGTGCTCTCGCTCCGTGTCGAGCCTGCACCGAAGGCTGGAAGCCGCGGCGGCAAGGGTCGGCAGAGCATCAACGTTGCGCGTCTGCCTGAGCAAATTCGCGTTCTCGGCGCTGCAAGCCGCGCTTTGTTGGGGTCGCGCGCCCAGCTTTCAACATTCAGCGGAAAGACGCATCTCGTCGCGAGGATGTTTATCGATTCGCTTGCTCCTACAAAAGCACCGAACGACCTGTTTCATCCGACGCAAGCATGCCAGCTCGTCGCCCCGGTCAAGCACGGCTACCTGATTGAGGCGGATGTCGACGAGCTGGAGCGGCTCAACTACGTCATCGAGCATCCGTCCAACATAAAAGTGCAGGCGGATATCTCTAACGTGAAAGAGCTGGGTCTGTATTCGGCCGACGAGAAGCTTCGCGGACGCGACCTACAGCAGATGTGGGATGCGGCCCTCGACGATGAAGAGGGCGGAAAACTTTTCATTGTTTGGCTCGCGCCCTTCCGTGATCAAGCCGCACAAACGGCTTTGCTCGACCAAGTAAACGTTCTTGCTGATACCGGCACGATCCAACCCACTTTCAGTCTGCCGCCGCAGTTGTTCGCGACACGGGAGGAAGCAGCGCGGGCACAGCCACTCGCGGTATCGCGTCAATCGAGCATCGCGCGAGCGATGCGATCCTACCGCGCGCATGGCGCGGCTCGCACGATGATCCGCGTGCCTTCGCTCGACGGTCTGAATCAACTTGTTGCGTCAGGAGCGTCGTACCGAATTGACCCAGTACGTCCCATCCGCGCGGCTCAGCCTGGAGTGGGTCAGCATCCGGACGTACCAGTCGATCTTACAGGTGCGCCCGTGGTAGGGGTCATTGACGGCGGCCTTCATGCGCCGAGTTACGCGACGGCTGAAGCGTGGCGCGTCACGCCTTCCTTGATTCCGGATGTTCATGCTGATCGTGTTCATGGGAACGGCGTGACTTCCCTCGTGGTCCATGCTCATGCTTGGAATAACAATCGCCCACTGCCGCCACTCAACTGCCGGGTCGGCACGGTGCAGGCGGTACCTCACCGCAACAGTCGCCATCCATTCAACACTACGGCTCTCATCGACCATTTGATGCAGGTATTCCGCGATCATCCAGAAACGCGGGTTTGGAATATTTCAGCCAACGAAGAAGCTCCGTTCAATCCGAACGATATCAGCTACCTCGGACACGAGTTGACATTGCTCGCACGACAGCACGGCATCCTGCCAGTCATCTCCATCGGAAATGTCAGCCAGTCAAATAGCGACGGCCCGAATGCTCCTGCCGACTGTGAAGCTGCGATCTCTGTCGGCGGCAGAATTGCGAGTGGCACAGGTGCGCCCGGTGACGGTTGCCCGCGCTGCCTTCCCGGACCGGGGCCGGACGGCATGCTCAAACCTGATCTCTCATGGTTTTCGGAGCTGCGCATGGTTGGCGGCGTCATCGACACGGGAAGCAGTTACGCGACCCCGCTTGTATCGTCTGTCGCTGCGCATACGTTCGCAAAGTTGCGCGATCCTTCACCTGATCTTGTTAAAGCACTTCTCATTAACGCGGCAGAGCGCGATACGCATGATCCGAGGCTCGGGTGGGGGACGCCTTTCAATGGTGCTGCTCCTTGGGAGTGCCACAACGGCAGCGTCACACTTGCGTGGCGTGCGCGGCTCACACCGGGGTCTGCGTATTACTGGAACGGCATACCCATCCCACCCGAGATGGTGAAGGACGGCAAACTGACTGGGCGTGGCCGTCTTACCGCCGTACTCTCTCCGATGGTTTCGCCGCACGCTTCATCAAACTACTTCGCAACGCGGCTCCAGACCGCCCTTCAGTACCCCAAGGGCAAAGACAAATGGGACAATTTGCTGGGTACGATGAAAGAGTCATCTCTAGCCGAGACGGACGCCCGCAAGGAGCTTGCGAAATGGCAACCTGTGCGCCGCCACAGCCGGGAATTCGACGCGTTGAAATTTCAAGGAAATCATTTCCGGCTGTTTGCGCAAGTCTTTGCTCGTGATCTCTATCAGTTTGGTCGCACCCGCGCTGAGGAGATCGGTCCGCAAGAAGTGGCCTTCGTCCTGACTCTTTGGGGCGCGGACGGCGACGAAACGATCCACGATTCGACGGTCCGGGCGTTGGGCAACTTCGTCGAAAGCGCAGTCATCAACCAAGAAATCGAAATTCAGCAGTAGTACGTCATGCATAGTAGTTCGTATTTCGGTCAAGACGCCTTCGGCCATGGTAATACGGCGGACGCCACCGAGCCGCTGCGGGTCCGGACTGCAAGTTTCCATATTAGCTATGGTCATGTCGCGATTTTGTTGCGTCGCTGCGGGGTGCCGTTATCATCTGCCGGCACACACGCATGTTGGACAGGTCGACCTGGGCTCTAAGAGCCCAAGGAATTGGAATGAACGCAGTAGAAATCGAAGAAGCAGTTTCAGACCTCGCGGGGCAGCCTTTTGACCCGGGTGAATTTCCCTATGCCTTCCTGACCGCATTCGGGAACAAGGACACCACGATCAAGCGACTTCGCACGGGCAACACCAACGCGTCGGACGTGCCCGCCGGTGTCCTCCAGCGTAACCATATCCATATCGCCGTGTGCCCTGACGGCATGGTCAGCAAGACCATCGTCGCGCTGCGCGAGAGTCCGAAGACGGCATCGGCCAAAGCCAAATTCGTGTTGGCAACCGACGGCGTCTCGCTGGAAGCCGAGGACCTGATCGGCGGAGAGGCCATCGCTTGCGTCTACAAGGACTTCGCAAAACACTTCGGCTTTTTCCTGCCGCTGGCAGGCATCTCTACCGTCAAGGAGATCAAGAATAACCCATTCGACATCAAAGCCACGGGGCGGTTGAACAAGCTCTATGTCGAACTGCTGAAAGACAATCCTGACTGGGCAAAGGACGCCAAGCGCCCGGCCCTGAACCAATTCATTGCGCGCCTGATCTTCTGCTTCTTCGCGGAAGACACTGGCATCTTCCGTTCGAAACAGTTCACCAAAACCATCGAGCAGATGTCCGACAGCCAGTCCGGCAACACGCACGAAATTCTGTGCGAGTTGTTCAGGGCGATGGACTTGAAGTCTGAAGACCGTGAAGCAGCCAAGATCAAAAGCTGGGCGAACGATTTCCCGTATGTGAACGGTGGCATGTTTGCTGGCGGCGCGGAATGCCCCAAGTTCTCCCGTATCGCTCGTTCCTATCTTCTCGCCGTTGGCAATCTGGAATGGGACAAGATCAACCCGGACATCTTCGGGTCAATGATTCAAGCGGTGGCCGACGACGGCGAGCGCGGCGAGCTTGGCATGCATTACACAAGTGTGCCTAACATCTTGAAGGTGCTGAATCCGCTGTTCCTTGACGATCTGCGAGAGCATCTCCAAAGCACAGACGACAACGTACGTAAGCTTCGAAATTTGCGTAAGCGTTTGTCTACCATCCGCGTCTTCGATCCTGCCTGCGGATCAGGAAACTTTCTTGTGATCGCTTACAAAGAGATGCGGGCAATTGAGCATGTAATTGTACGTCGAACGGGAGATGACCCAAAGAGCTGGATCAAGCTCGACAACTTTTTCGGCATCGAGATCAAGAACTTCGCTGTCGAAATTGCGCGTCTTGCTTTGCTGATTGCCGAGTTTCAATGCGACGTCCAGTACATCAGTCAGCAAGAAGCCCGGGCGATGGTGCTCCCGCTACACCGAACAGGGCAGATACGTTCTTCGAACGCGCTTCAACTAAATTGGCTTGAGGTATGCCCGCCGCCCAAATCGACGGTCTTGGCGGAGCATGATTTGGCGGGGCCCACTGGGCGTCTCGCCCTGGATGAGAATTCCCTCACTGAAAGCCAGTCCATCGAAACATATGTATGCGGTAATCCGCCCTACAAAGGTAGCCAGTGGCAAACTAAAGACCAGAAGAATGATCTTGTTCTGGCGTTCAAGCACTATGATGTTTCCACGGGCGCGCTGGACTACGTATCCGGATGGTTCATCAAGGCATGTGACTATTTGCGAGCAATGCCTTCCGGAGCCGCCGCGTTTGTGGCAACCAACAGCATCAACCAAGGTAGACAGGTCGCGCTACTTTGGAGGCCGATATTGGAAGCTGGTCTAGAAATCAACTTCGCTCACCGCTCGTTTCAGTGGAGCAATCTTGCAAAGAACAAAGCTGGCGTGACGGTGTCTGTCATCGGTTTTGGGAAGGTCTCCCAGAAACACAAGCTCGTTGTTACGGACGACGTTTCACAGAAAGTCAGCAACATCTCTCCCTACTTGGTGTCCGGGCCAAATATCTTTGTAGAGTCTCGGAACTCAACATTGTCTGCTGTGCCATCAATGACGTTTGGCAACATGCCTAATGACGATGGGTTCTTGCTCTTGGATGGCGACGACGCACGACGCGCGGCAAGCGGCAATCAGGATCGATCTCGATTTATACGTCCGATCTACGGGTCTCAAGAATTCATTCAGGGTGTCGAGAGACGATGCATCTGGGTTCGCGACGAGGATTATGAGATCGCGAAAAAAGATGAATGGTTGAGAAGTCGATTCGACGGAGTAGCCGCCGCACGTAAAGCCAGCACTCGCGAAACCACTCGCGTGTTAGCCAATTCTCCTTATCGGTTCGGCGAGGTCCGGCAAAC
The DNA here is from genome assembly GCF_000336555.1 of Afipia clevelandensis ATCC 49720. Taxonomy (GTDB): domain Bacteria; phylum Pseudomonadota; class Alphaproteobacteria; order Rhizobiales; family Xanthobacteraceae; genus Afipia; species Afipia clevelandensis. The sequence continues at coordinate 2,755,210 of NZ_KB375281.1, forward strand.
CGGAGAGGAAGTCATCATAGCTGTTCCCGGCATCAGTTCAGAGAACCGTAATTACTTGCCGTGCGGGCTTCTACCGCCCGGAACCATCGTGAGCAACAAGATATACGCTCTGCTTGATGCTCCGCTGTGGACGCTGGCACTGATCGCTTCCCGAATCCACTGGGTTTGGATTGCAACTGTCTGTGTCCGCTTGCGAACTGATTTTTCCTATTCAAACACCCTCGGCTGGAACACGTTTCCGGTTCCGCCGCTGACAGAACACAACAAGACTGATTTGGCGCGCAGCGCCCAGAACATCCTTCTGTGCCGCGAGTCGCATTTCCCTGCATCGATTGCTGAACTGTACGAGGCAGGCGCGATGCCCGATGATCTGAAGCGGGCTCACGATCAAAACGATGAAGAGATTGAGAGAATTTACATTGGTCGTCGCTTCAGAAACGACACGGAGCGTCTGGAAAAATTATTTGAGCTTTACGCGAAGATGTCTTCCGAGAAGCCGCAACCCAAGAAGAAAGCGAAGCGTGCTGCATGACGCAGGACAATCCCACAAACAAGCGGACATTGCCGTCCGTATCGATCACGACATCTCGCACGGGCGCGTCGACGAAGCAAAATGAAATGGGCATGCGCGTCATGCAGGAACGCGCTTATGCGCGGCGTGGCGAACAATACTTGCTCATCAAGTCCCCGCCTGCTTCGGGCAAGTCCCGGGCGCTCATGTTCATTGCGTTGGACAAGCTTCGCAATCAGGGCCTCAAACAGGCGATCATCGTCGTACCCGAAAAGTCCATCGGCGGCAGCTTCGCAGATGAGAAGCTGACAGAGAATGGTTTCTGGGCCGACTGGACAGTGAAGCCGCAATGGAATCTGTGCAACGCGCCGGGCATCGACGAGCCCAAGGTCGCCAAGTCCAAGGTCAAGGCCGTCGCGGAATTTCTCGCCAGCGGCGATAGCGTGCTTGTTTGCACACACGCCACGTTCCGTTTTGCCGTCGAAGAGCTGGGCGTCGAAGCATTCGACCACCGCCTGATTGCGGTCGATGAGTTCCATCACGTCAGCAGCAACCCCGACAACAAGCTCGGCGGCCAGTTAGGGCAGTTCATCGCCCGCGATAAAGTTCATCTTGTCGCGATGACCGGTTCCTACTTCCGGGGCGATGCAGAGCCTGTGCTCGCCCCCGCAGATGAAGCCAAGTTCGAGACTGTCACCTACACCTACTACGAACAGCTCAATGGCTATGAGTATCTGAAGTCTCTTGATATCGGCTACTTCTTCTACACGGGCCGGTATCTGGACGCGATCATGACCGTGCTCGATCCCGCGTTCAAAACAATCGTTCACATTCCCAATGTGAACTCGCGGGAGAGTACGAAGGACAAGCATAAAGAAGTCGAAGAGATCATGGACGCGCTCGGGACCTGGAAGGGCGCGGACCCGGTAACGGGCTTCCACATGATCGAGCTTTCGAATGGCAGAACGATCAAGGTTGCCGATCTGGTCGATGATGATCCGGCCAAGCGTGAGAAAGTCTCAGCCGCGCTGAAGGACCCAAAGCAGCGCAACAACCGCGATCATGTCGATATCATCATCGCCCTTGGTATGGCGAAGGAAGGCTTTGACTGGATCTGGTGTGAGCACGCCCTAACGGTGGGTTACCGCAGCAGTCTCACGGAAGTGATCCAGATCATTGGCCGGGCTACTCGCGATGCCCCCGGCAAGGAAAGCTCGCGGTTCACGAACCTGATCGCTGAGCCGGATGCGGCTGAAGCGCTCGTGGTCGACGCGATCAACGATACGCTCAAGGCAATCGCGGCAAGCTTGCTGATGGAGCAAGTGCTCGCGCCACGTTTCGAGTTCACGCCCAAGAATGCCGGGCCGAAAGATGGATTTAACTACGGACCGGACGGCTATTCGGAAGACAACCCGCGCAATGTCGGATTCAACGAGGCGACGGGCCAGTTCCACTTCGAGATCAAAGGCCTTGTCACCCCGGAGAGCCCCGAGGCGACCCGCATTTGCCGCGAGGATTTGAACGAGGTGATCACCGCGTTTGTGCAGGACAAGACCGCTCTCGAACGCGGCATTTTTGACCGCGAGAACACTGTCCCGGAAGAACTGACTGTCGCGAGGATGGGCAAGATCGTCCGGGATCGCTATCCGGAGCTGAGTGAAGCAGATCAGGAAGCAGTCCGTCAGCATGCCATCGCTGCACTGAACCTGACGCAAGAAGCGAAGCGGCTTGCCACGGGCGATGGAGAGCAGAGTTCCAATACGGCGCTGATCGACGGCGTTCGGAAGATCGCAATGGATGTGCGCGAACTCGATATCGATCTGATCGATCACATCAACCCATTCGAAGCGGCATATGCCGTGCTTGCGAAGGCCATGGACGAGAAGACGCTCAAGCAGGTGAAGGCAGTCATCGAAGCCAAACGCGTCAATCTGAGCTACGAAGAAGCCCGTGAACTCGCTATGCGCGCTCTCACTTTCAAGAAGGAGCGCGGTCGCGCCCCGGAAATCACCTCACAGGACGCGTGGGAAAAGAAGTTGGCCGAAGGCGTTGCCGCTCTTGCCCGTTACAGATCGCAGGCCGCCAATGGGTGAACTTTCAGACGACGAACTGTTGGCCGAACTCGGTGTTGCGGTCGAGCCGAAGAAGGCTGGCGGGCTGACGCCGCGCGAGGAGCGGATCATCGCGGGCTTTGAAGACATCCTGAATTTCCATGAACAGCATGGCCGGGCCCCGATGCATGGGGAGCAACGGGACATCTTCGAACGTCTGTACGCGGTGCGGCTGGACCGTCTACGTGCGCTTCCTGAGTGCCGCGAGTTGATTGCTCCGTATGACAAATACGGAATGCTGCGCGGTGCGGCGACGCCCGCAGAGGCGGCCCCGGATGAACTGGACGACGAAGCGTTACTGGCCGAGCTGGGCGTCGATGCCGCCAAGGCGAATGATATCTCCGTTTTGAAGCACGTCGTGTCGCGCGAAGAGAAGCGGGCTGCGGAGGAGATTGCCAACCGTACCCCGTGCGAGGATTTCGAATCCTTCAAGCCGCTGTTCGAAAAGGTCCGGCAGGAGCTGGACGAAGGCATCCGCCAGACCCGGAACCTGGACAAGGCCGAGATGCAGCTGGCCGATATCCGGCCGGGCGAATGGTTCATCGTCGGCGGGCAGATTGCTTACATCGCAAGCGCGGGCGAAGAGTTTGTCACCGAGTATGACCGCAAGGATCGCCGCTTGCGCGTCGTGTATGACAACGCCACCGAAAGCAACGTGCTCGCCCGGTCACTTCAAAAGGCGCTGTATCGTGACGGCGCAGGCCGCCGCATCACGAACCCGTCTGCCGGCCCATTGTTCGGCAATGAAGCCGAAGGTGACGATCTGGAGAGCGGGACGATTTACGTGCTCCGCAGCAAGTCAGACTTGCCGGAAATCGCCAAGCATCGGCAACTCATTCACAAGATCGGCGTGACTGGCGGATCAGTGGAGGTCCGTATTACGCAGGCAGATCAGGACCCGACATACCTGCTTGCCGAGGTCGAGATCGTGGCGAGCTACAAGCTGTTCAACATCAACCGCACACGGCTCGAAAACATTTTCCATCGCCTGTTCGGGGCCGTCCGGCTCGACTTGTCGATCACGGACCGCTTCGGGCAACCCGTGAAGCCGAGGGAGTGGTTCCTTGTGCCGCTCCACGTCATCGATCAGGCCGTAGAGAAGATCAAAGACGGAAGCATCACCGAATTCGTCTATGACCCGACGACGGCTTCTTTGCAGAAAGCCGGGAAACGCAAGTCGTCCTGATTCGTGGTCCGGTGCAGGTGGAGCGGAAAGCTCGAGGCCTGCTCGTGGTGCCGAGGGGCGCGAAAGCCCTTCGGTCGATAGGTGCAGGGAGAGCGATATCTCCCGGCGCGTGGTTCAGCGGCAAGACGCATGACCATGGGGGTCTCGGGGGAGCATGGAGGCTCCGGCCCGAGTGGCGCTGGATCGGCCACAACGGTCCTCCATGGTTCGGTGCAGGTGGAGCGGGAAAGCTCCAAGTCCTTCGAGTGATTGACCGACGATACGGTCAGTGACGCGATACGGCTCGATGCCGGATGAGCGTCATGCGCCGGGGGGATGCAACGGGGACGCGCCAGCGGGTCCCCTTGCCAAGATGGTGCGGGTATTACCGCACACATCTTGCAGTCCGCGCGAAGCGCACTGTTCTGCTAGTTGTCGTCGATCTGCGCTATGCCGTGAGCATTGATCAAGGTCACGCACCAACCAGACCGATGCTCCGATCTGAACGTGCTCGCTATGCTGTCGAGGTCTGCGTCATTGATCCGCCGATCTCGGTTCCAGTTTACAGTTGCGGTTTCCATCAACGCGAGTTCCCCGACCAGAAAGACGAACGAGTTTTCATAGCGGCGACGACGTTCCTCCTGTTCGGTAGGCGGAAGCGTGCAGACGTGCTGCGCTCCTTGCGTCACGGGTTTGATGAACGCTGAAGTCCTTCTCATTCGCGGCGGCGGGGCTTCGCTTTCCAGCTCGTAATCTGACGGCTCGGCCAGAGCCATTGGAAACCATCCCTCGTTCGTCCAGTTCAGGGCGCATGCGAACGGGTAGACGTATGGAAGGTCCAGCCTGAAACAAACAGGCTCGGTGGTTTCGAAGGGATACTCGTGCCATTCAGGGCCGAGGCGATTGACGCGAAAAGGCTTCCCGATAAGTCGAGGGAGCAGCTCGATTGCACCGAGCCTCCGGTAATACAGCAGGAACTCCCGAAACTCCCGCGCGGTCGAAACGGCGGCGTTCAAGTCGGGTATGACGTGCGGATGACGATCGGCAATGTATTGAAAAACTAACGCCGCATTCGCCGCGCTGATTTTTCCTTTCCGAAAGTTTTCGTTGAACGCTGGGCCAACACTGTTGGGAGCTCGCCTGAGCGCCTTCTCGTAAAGGTCGGCCCACGTCAGCTCCTTCAATTTTATCAGTCGCATTACAGCGTCATACAAATCGACGCGCTGCTTGTTCGACGATTTGAGCCAATCAATTGCCATCGCTACCCGGAAAATACGGAGGCGCGAACCTCACTTATGGAATTGAATGAGAAAGTTGCAGATATAGGATTTTTGTCCTATATTATCCGAGTGGCTAGTTTCCGGAGGAAAGACGCCACCGGTCTGCGGCCCGAAAGGACCGAGGATGACCGAACCGAAAGACACCACCGAACCGAGCGCACGCGAGGCATATAGCCCGCTCAAGTTCGAGCCATCGCTGTACCGCGAACACCTCCAAGGTATGGACCTCTCGCCATCCCAGGAGGACGCGTTGCTCGAAGCGGTGTGGCTTGTGGTCGTCGGTGTCATCGACAGGGGCGCGGCTCATACGTGCAGGGGCTCCGATTCAAACCCTCTGGCCGTCGATTCGTCGAGCGTGCTAGGCTTGGTTTCAACTTCAAAAAGATCAAACTCAGAAGTCGCACAGGCCGAAGATGGGCCTCGTGCGCGAAGGATGGATTCGTAATGCTCTCGTCTACAGAGCCAAAAGCAAAGAAAGCCGTCGCCTATGTGCGCGTATCAAGCCGTGCGCAGGAAAAGCGCGGCGACGGGCTGGCATCACAGGAAGCGGTCTGTCGGCGTTATGCCGACGCCATGGGCTACGAGGTTGTCGAGGTATTCAAAGAAGTCCTGACAGGCAGCGCGATTGATCGGCCCGCGATGCGGTCCCTCATTTCGTATCTCCGCGCGAACAAGGCTGAGGGACGCTATGTCATCATCGATGACCTGAGCCGCTTTTCGCGAGGCCACGAAGCGCATTGGGCCCTGAAAAAGGAAATCGCGCGCGCAGGCGGATTCCTTTGCTCACCGAAAATGCAGTTCGGCGAGAACGCGAATGCGCGTCTCGTCGAAGGCGTGATGGTGACAGTCTCGCAGCATCAGCGCGAGCTCAACGCCGAACAAACCCGCACGCGCATGTTCGGACGCGTATTGAACGGCTATTGGCCGTTCGCCGCGCCGATGGGTTATCGTCATACGCGCGTGCAAGGCCATGCCGGGCTGTTGCTCACGCGCGATGAACCTGTCGCATCGATCATTCAGGAAGCCATGGAGGGTTTCGCATCTGGGCGGTTCGAGACGCAGGCTGAAGTAAAGCGCTTCCTAGAAACGCAGCCAGCATTTCCGAGGAAAGGCCGCAATGGAGATGTCCACTATCAAGCCGTCTCCGATTTGCTCACCAAGCTCGTGTACGCGGGCTACGTCGAGCACAAAGATTGGGGCATTGCACCGCTTAAGGGCAAGCACGAGCCCTTGGTGTCGCTGGAGACGTTCGAACGTATTCAAAACCGCATTAGCGACGTAGCACGCGCGCCTATGCGCGTCGACATCCGTTCCGACTTTCCGTTGCGTGGCGCGGTTTGCTGCGCGGAATGTGGGAAAGCGATGACGTCCTGCTGGTCGACAAGCAAGACCGGTATGAAACATGCCTACTACATGTGCTTCGGCAAAGGCTGCCCACGGTATCGCAAATCGATCCGGCGGGACGAGCTCGAAGGCAGCTTCGCCGAAATGCTCAAGCATCTGGTTCCCGGCGCGAAGCTGATCGACCTCGCGAAGGCGATGTTCAAAAACGCTTGGCAACAACGCGCATCTCAAACGGCGGAACTGACGCAAACCTACAAAAACGAAATCAAAAAGATCGAAAAGGAAACCGCAAGGCTGATCGATCTCGTCGTTGGATCGACCTCTAACGAAGTTGCGAAGGCATATGAACGCCGCGTTTTCGAACTCGAAAAACAGAAGCTGTTGCTGGTCGAAAAACAGGAGCAATTGGGACGGAAGCCCGGATCGTTCGACGAACTTTTCGAACTCGCCGTGAGCTTCCTCTCAAAGCCTTATGATCTCTGGGCTTCCGGCAATTTGGCCCTTCAAAAATTGGTGCTTCGGCTGACCTTCGCCGAGCACTTGGCCTACTGCCCAGAAAATGGTTTTCGAACCCCAAAAACCACTATGCCGTTCAAGCTGTTAGAGCCCTTTCGGGAAGGAAAAAAGAGCATGGCGCGCCCGAAGAGATTCGAACTCCTGACCCCCAGATTCGTAGATCAATTTGAGAATGTTTTTGAGCGTAACGATACGTAACATTTCGCCCCATTAACCCTATGGCATCGTTGGTTTTTCCTCGCTTCGATCTCTGATAGCGTATCGGCACGTAACGCGAACGAACGGGCACAATTTCCGTCCCCGAGCCGTCCCCGGAGATTGCAGATGACCGCCAATATCTTGATGACGAAGCTGAGCGTAGAGGCAGTAAAGCCCAAAGCTACCCGCTTCGAGATCGGCGACCGGAAGGTCACCGGCTTGCGCCTAATCGTGCAGCCGTCCGGCGCGAAGAGTTGGGCGGTCCGTTATACAGCGGCCGGACGCGACCGACGGCTCACCCTTGGCCCCTATCCGACGCTCCAACTGGACGATGCCCGAAAGCGCGCCAGCGCGGCAAAGCTTGCGGTCACCGCTGGGGAAGACCCTGCGGCGAAGAAGATTGAAGAGCGCCGGATAGCCGCTATCGGCCTAGCCAGCTCTAACTTGGTGCAAGCGCTGTTCGAAGACTATGACGCCCGCCACCTTTCCCGCCTCCGACCACGATCCCGGGCCTCTACGAAGAGCCTCTTCGACGTACACATTCTGCCAAAGTTCGGCCGCCGCCGGATCAGTGAAATCGCGAAGCGGGATGTTCTCAACCTCTTCGATGACATCAATCGGAAAGGCTACACGACAACCGCAACCCACGTTCGCACGGCTCTCTCCGGCTTTTTCAATTGGTGCCTAATGCGAGACATCCTTGCGGTGTCGCCCATGACGGGCGTTAAAGCGCCTGCCCCGATCAGGTCGCGGGATCGCGTGCTTTCCGACAACGAAATCCGCTGGCTTTGGCGCGCCTGCCAAGAGCCCGCATCCCTCCATCCCTTCGGCCGTATGGTGCAACTCGCCCTGTTGACGGGTGCTCGCCGCGACGAAGTGCGCGCCATTACAGATAAAGAAATAAAGCGCTCAGAATGTCTATGGACGCTTCCGGCTGACCGCGCAAAAAACCACCGGGAGCACGATATCCATCTGACCGACGCTGCGCTGGCTATCATTGAAGCGGTGCCGCGTATCAAGAGTAGGGCCGGACTGCTCTTCACCACTACCGGAGAAACGCCGCCTAGCGGTTTCTCCAACTCGAAGGAGCGAATGGATCGTCTTATGCTGCAGTACGCGAAAACGGAAGCTGCGGAGGGCGGCGACGATCCCTCGAAAGTAGAGATCGCGCCGTGGGTGCTTCACGATCTTCGCCGCACCATCGCTTCGGGAATGGCGCGCTTGGGAATTCAGCTACCCGTAATTGAGCGATGTTTGAATCACGTCTCGGGTTCCTTCGGTGGCATCGTTGGCGTTTATCAACGCCATACCTTCGCCCACGAGAAGCGCGAAGCCTTCGAAGCATGGTCCAACCACGTCACCGGCCTCACAAGCGCCCAGCAAACTAATGTTGTCACGTTGCCGAAGCGAACCGCATACCAAGCGTGATGAGACGTGACGCACGAGTCATCGTTGGTTGAAAGCCGCTTCGGAGACACATAAAAATGCCGTGTCGATAGGGAACACACATCCACCGGAATAGAGATTCTCGCGTTATGCGAGAGGTACATATAGCGGGCAATTCTCGGCTCCACACGACCCCGACCTCAAGCGCAGAAAGCGCGGCCCTCGGGTTTCCGAAATCATTTGGACGGTCGCATCACACCATCGCGTGTGAACGCTCCCGCGCGTGGAGATTCCAATGCGTTCAAACAACGATGTCGAATACTTAACCGCCGCTCAAGTCCGTGCTCGCTTTGGCGGGACTTCGCGGATGTGGCTACACCGCCGGATCGCGAAGGATGACTTTCCAGCGCCCGTCACGTTTGGCGGCCGCTATCGCCATTTCAAGCTATCAGAAATTGAAGCTTGGGAAGCTAACATGATCAAGCGCGGCATCAAAGCTGCGTCAATAATAGCTTCTAAGAAGTGAGAGGATGCCATGATGCGACCTCTCACTTATCGTCTTCGTCCGTTGGACCCGGGCGCAAGCGCTTACGCTTTGTTCAAGGAGCGAAATCGTTCGGAACTGGATCGCAGCAAGTGCCGCGACTTGTGCCGGTCAATACTAGACTCGAAAACTCCTCCGACCGATGCAATTCGAACCCTTGCCACTCGCGAATACTATTCTTTCGCTGTTGCGGACCTGCTGACCACATCGGGATCAAACCAACTTCTTCTAGAAGCACTACAAAGCAAGCCCGTCGCACGAATCGCTCCTTTTCGCTTCGCCAAAATCTTCGGCGTCACACGCGATGGAGATGAATCAACCCCGCTCGTGGCCACCGACCTTCAATCAATTCCAACTATACCGGCCGCATGCGCTCTAGCTGCGCTTGGTATTGTTGATTGGACGAATGCACCACCGCGCGTTCGCGCCGTCTTCGCACTTCGTACCTTGATCGCGGAGATGCGGTCATGACAACGCAATTCGCAAAAGCGCTTAGTCGCGCTCGATTGGAGGATGGAAAGCTACGCGCAATCCGGCACGACCTAGCCGGACGCCTTGCCGCAAATGGGCAATCAATAAGCGACTATTACACCGACGAAGAACTAGACGAATTTGACGACGCTACTCTCGCTCGCGGCGGGCCGGAAGACACAAAGGATGAAACCGGCTTTCGTCGACAAGATCGGCATCTCGCAGAGGCTTGCGCAGACGTAGATGCTGAGATGGATAAGGGTGCGATCTATGAGGACGCGCTTGAGACTATCGCTGAACGATACGCAGCGGATGGCCGCGACCTTGCTACCAAAAACAACAGCGGCCGCGATAATTTACACGAGATGATGTACGGCAGCCGACCAGCAGCAAAGCGCTACGCCGTCAAATTAGGAATTTGGCGCGGCCCAATGGGGTCACATTGCCGCAAAAGAAAGAGTCAGATTCCGCATAGTTACGGAATCCGAAGAGCATAAGTCGGGATGTAGCTTAATCCTAATCGCAGCGAGTGCGCTGCCCGTTGGTGAAGGAGAAGAGAAATGGCTTCATTTCAGGAAATTATTAAGCACTGGCCGCAGGTCACTCGTGACAAGATCAAGGCGTCGAAACTTAACGGCAGCCGTGACCGACTTGCAAGCGATGCGCACTGGAATGCCGACCAAGCCCTGATGGCTCAGGTACAGATTCTGGACGCGCGTAAACGCGAACATGAGCGCAACTATCGCCTGACCGGCGACCTCAATTCGAAGCAGTGGGCAGACCAAACTGCCGCCGAAGCCGCAGAAACGCGCGAAGAGCTTCGCGAACATCGTGAACACAAACCAAAGGACTCTGCGTTCATTGATGAGGAAGAGCTGGCGAAATGGGCAAATAAGCATCGGCAAGTAAAATGGCGAGAGCGGACGATCGTCGTCAAGCTCCCCAAGGGCCAAACCGCGACGGCATATTTAACGAACGCACGTGAACAGGTGAATGTGGCCCGTCGCGCACTTAAGCTGATTGAAACGGCCCCTCTCACTGCCGACGAAGCTGTCGCCCAAGCGACATCGTGCATCAAAGCGATTGCAGCTAATGGTGCCCCCGACCTTCGGGACCTTTCCCGCCTCTTGCCAAGCCCGGATGGCCGCCAACGACAAGGCAATATCAGTTGGCCGCAAACTCATACCCGTGATGGAGATTGGTTCAACGACGGTTTCGCATTGTTCGTATGGACCATGCAGGATGTTGTCACGGCGAAGATTGCTTCGGAGATTAAACGAACGGCTAAGCCGGACGCGCTATCGGCTACAGAGCGGCCGCACAAGATCAGCGAAGCCAAGGCCCGGCTTCTTGAACTTGAGCGTCTAGAGGAAGCAGCATTTCTTCTAGCTTCGGAGGAGAATCCTTCTCTTGAGCGTCGTCGCGGTTTGGACTTTCAGGCACTTCTTCAAATCGAGCCGACCCCGGCCGACGAACTGGAGTTCGGCTGATCTGAATCACCACGGCCTTGGTCCGGTCGTGCTGATCGCGGAGAGTTTTAACCTTTCGCTCCGCGAATCCCACCGGGCGGCCTGCCGCCGCTGCCCGGTGGCCTTCTTCCAGACAGTACTATTCAACGTTCAATAGGAGTTACCCATGAGCGCAAAAAACACCATCACGCCCGAAGACATTGAGTATGCAGCCCAGCGGCTTCGGCAGTCCAGCAGCTTCGCACGAGGCGAGGCACATCGAACTTGCTGTCCCGGAGAAGAGACCACCGACGACCACGACGAACAGTTTCAGCCCAGCGATCCGCCAAAGAGCAAGCTTGATCCTGTCGCCGCGATGCATCGGTTCAACAACCCGCCGAAGCGATAAACGCCGGTAGGCTGATGTCAATCCAAGGCCGGTGATGATTAATTCCTCACCGGCCCTAATCTAATTTGGTGCCCCATGTCTAAGCGCCTGCCATTGAAGTCTAAGCGCGCAATCCCGTCTCCCAAGCACGGATGGGACCACCCTGCAGACGTGGCGGCGGGCAAGCGATACTGCAAGGACATCGCTTATGCGATCCTTCCCGGCGCAGAGATCGAACTTCTCACCGTGAAGGACGCGGCTTTGAAGCTTCACGGCTTCGGGGTTTCGCTTGAAACAGCTGTGAAACTCCTATCCCGATATGCCGAGACCGACATGAGTGAATCCGTGATCTTGGATCAATGCATCGGAGTTTACGAAAATCCGGACGGCCAGCCCGGTCGGTACAGCACCATGCGATTGGCACCGGAAGACCGCTGGATGGACGGCGAGCCGGAGGATGAGAAGAGCATTTTCGATGCTGAACTGGCGTGGCCCCGGCCCGTTGCGTATGATAACAAACAACATGCCGCAAAGTGCGCGGAGGCCTTCGTTGAGGCACGGCCCGCGAAACTGATTTATTCTGACAACTCAATCTACACGCTGGACGACAATCGGATTTGGCGCCAGCTAAGCGACACTGAACTGGCAGCTGAGATTCGCGCGACTGATCCGAGTCTGATCTTCGACACTGACAAGATTCAACGCATGGTTCGCGCTGTGCACGTTGCTCACTTTACGAAGGTACGGCCTTTCGATTGGATCAAAGAACCTGTCGATGCACCGCCCCGCAGCGATCTAATTCTGGCCCGGAACGGAATTCTGAATCTCGCAACCGACGAACTTATGCCCCACACGGGAAAACTTTTTATCACGGGTCTTCCCGAATGGGACTATGACGCCAACGCAGACTGCCCCCTTTGGCTTAGTAAGGTTGGTGAATGGTTGCATCCCTCATTTCATCCGACACTACAGGAGTTCATGGGATACTGTCTTACGTCTGATACGTCGCTTGAAATCCTCCTAGCGATGATAGGAGCTTCGCGGGGCGGCAAGGGTTCGATCACGCGCATCATTCAAGCCTTAGTTGGCCCGGCTCTTCACACGTCGCGCACGCTCAACGACCTAAGCGGAGACTTTGGGCTGGAGGGCATGTTGGATAAACGCTTGATTGTGATTCCGGATGCCCACGACACCGATACGTCACGCCGGTCGGCCGCGATAGAACGGATCAAGTGCATCAGTGGACGCGACGAGCTAAGTATCAACCGCAAGAACCTGCCGATTATCACGGCCAAAGTTCCTGCGAAGCTAATTCTTGTGGCCAATAAACATCCGAAATTTTTGGACGAGTCCGGCGCGCTCGCAAACCGCGAACTTCTCTTGGTATTTGGAAATAGCTTCGTGGGGCGGGAAGATCGCGACCTCGCCAACAAGCTCAATGCAGAATTGCCTGGCATTGCCAATTGGGCGCTGGACGGCCTCCGTCGGTTACGCGCGAACGATGGGAAATTCACCATTGGCGAGCGGGGCCGTGCCGCGTCCCGCGAGCTCGCAGAATCGCAATCTCCTGCACGTCGTTTCGCCAAAGACTGCCTGATCGTCACCGGCGCGCCGAACGACTATGTGTCTTTGGATCAGGCCTACGATGTCTATCAGCATTGGGGCGACAACATTGAGAATCTTGGCTCGCGTGAACGCCGCAACCGAAACGATTTCAAGCACGATCTGATTGCTGCCTTAACGCCTCATGGCGTATCGCATGGGCAGCGGCGTTGGCACGATCCGTCGAAATCGAAGTCAGGCAAGGGCCTAACCAAACGGGGCTTCTTCGGATTTAAGGTCAAGCCGAAATTCCGTGTCACTGATGAATGTGACATTGTCACGGGCAACCGTGACATTTAACCTGCTGTACCGTCAGCATATTCGGCCTAGTGTCACGGTGGCACGGCAGAATCGACTTTGGGTCAGAAGCGCGGGCGCTCACAATACCAAGCGCAGGCCCGCCACAGCCGTAGAATACGAATCATCAGATGCTCCAGAAGTCTAGAATAGCCGGGACACCTTGACACTTGGCAGATACCTCAATGATTTCATACCTTAACGTGTCACACTTTTGCCGTTACACGTCACGGATTGCCGTGACACACGATACGCGCCTTCGAGATCAGTAATCCCTGATTCAATGCGCGCGGTAGATATAAAAATAGTTTTCAGTTCATTCGCCGAGCGTGCGCGAATACGAAAATATTTTTCTATTAGGTTCAGACCCCGTTCGAGTCGGGGTCCCTCTGACCGAAAAAATACAATGCGGGCAGACCCGAAGCGCGATGTATAAATTTGAAAATATTTTTGAATTTCACGATAACGTACTGATTGGGCCGCACTGTTAGCAGGATAGTCGATGGACAAGCATGAACGAGACGTGTTGGCGCGGATCGGCGCGGCGCTAATCCAAATTCAGCGAACCGAACTCACTATCAACTTCTGCATCAAGTACGTCGTCCCAAAATCAGCAAGGCCGTCCAAAGACGTTTTTACATCGGATGGACGACGGCCGCCCTTGGGGCGATTGATAGCCGAACTTGAGCGGCACATCGCGGTCCCCAATTCTTTTCGCGACACGCTCGCTGAATTCCTCGACAAGCGCAACACGCTTGTTCACCAAATCGAGAAGCTGCCCGATTGGACTCTCCGAACGGAGAAGGGAATAGCTACTGCCCATCGATTTCTGACCAAGCTCGAAGCGTTGGAACGACGGGTCAGCCGCACCTTTCTCGCAGTAGTAAAAGAATGGCAAGCCAACCAAATCGGAGATGGCCACCTGCAAGTCATTTCAGACCTTCGGCTGCGACACCTTCTCAAGTCAGATGCACAGCATTCAGCGAATTAATCTTTCAAACCGGCCACCGACAAACCTCAGCCCTACCACTTGCCATTACCCATTCACATGTTTGCTTTCTCGATTCTGTCGACGAGATCGCGAACATGTTTTTTTAAGTCCAGAACATCAAGCTTTGCTGGCAGGGTTGCTACATGTCTTGCAATGCGAACCTTATCAACGGATTCTTCGAGTTTACGGCCCCGCTTTCCATTCGGCGAAACGGGCCAGAAATGAAGCGCGTGAGCGTAAGAGTTATTCGCGGGAGCTGAATGATATCGTTTTGAATAAATGGCTTTCACAGCGTCTTGTAGCACAACGTAATCCACATAATTTTCGATCTCCCGCCCCTTTGTTACCCATGCCTTGCTGCGGCCCTGATCGAACTCAGTCTGTATGCGCTTTTTTGTGTCATTTATGGCTGACCTCGAATTAGCTTTGTCACTGTCCATGACGATGCAAAGATTCTGATTCAGAGATCGTAACTTTATGAACTCGGTCACCTCGTCATCATTCGCCGTAAGATGACTGAGCAAGCGTCCACCATAGAACATTATGGAATAATGCGTCCCTTCGTGAAGATGAGGAGCGACGGCCGCTATCCAGTAGCGGAGATAGATGCGATCCGATGGCCCCTCCACCCAGATAACGAAATTCGATTGAACGATATCTGATGCCCTAATTCCAAGGTCTGCACAGATAGCAAAGCGCTCCGACCGAAGCACGCTCTCTCGGATTCTAGTTTGGTTACCATCGTTAGTGACATGAAAGATTGCTGCGTTGGGTGTATCAATAAATGCCGCTGAGTGGGTAGCTATGAAGTATTGATTGGTTGTTTGCGATTGCAAATAAGCGACAAGTTTTCTTTGAAGTAATGGATGAAGATGACTCTCGGGCTCTTCGATACACACAATCTGCTCTTCGCTAATCGTGCAAAAAGCAGCAATCATAATAACTTCATGAATTCCAGTTCCCAGATTTGAAAGCGGAAGAACTTTGTTATCCATATGGACAAGGATGTGCTCGCGATTATGAGGAATTTCGATTCTAGCCTGCTCCCTTCCCGTTACCGTTTGCAGGAACGAATTGATCTTTCCGAACAGGATCAAATCCGCTCGCCTATCATGATCGGGACTTTGAAGTTCGGCCAACCGATCAATTAATCCGCGTCCGCTGAAATCATCAAATGATTCTGCTTTCTTCCCAATCTGCCGATTTGTCGGAATAAATCTTATCGCGGGAAAGACGATTTTCTGAGCGCCAACAATTTTTGCAATAGATTGTGGAATCCAATGGTTCCGCAAATCTCCGCCAGTCGTATTTGTCAGGGCATTCCAAAGATCATACCAGTCTTGCTGGCTGATCAACGTCCTCAAGGAGTTGGCATCGACTTTATCGATCAGTTTAGATTCTTCATGCCTTTCTGGCTTCTGCAACCATAGCCACCCATTATCTGATATTGCAGTGAATATCTTACTCAAGCTGTCCTTATAACGTCTCTCCGTATAATCCCTCCCCATGGAGCTTAGCGCATTCTGAACGGCTCGCTCGACTGGAATGCCGACACCGAAAAACAGTGGTCCACTTGTTGTCCCGTTGTAGCGATCCAGTGGCTCTACTTGCCGCCGCTGACGCTCGGCATCGGTCGATAAATATCGATGGATGAAGTCGAGAACGGTTGATTTCCCCGAGTTATTTGCTCCAACAAAAAAGTTAAACTCTTTAAATGGCCCCATCACCTGCAATTCGGGACCGACACCTCGAAAAAATCTAATAGAAAGTCCGTCGATATAGACCGGCATAAATCGCTCCTAAGTCCGCCTCTCAAGATTCAAAGTGTGGACTACATCTTGTATCTCGCATACTTAGACTCTTTAGTGGGGGTAAATCCTTCGGTCGCTCCGGATAGTGAAATTCGCTCCCGCGCAACCATCGTCCATCAAAAGCATTCCAGAACTGTATAGCGTCTAGTTGCCACTCGAACTCGTAGACACACCAAATTCCTCGCTCTTGAATTCTCTCGCCAGTACCATTGAAGGGAATCCCGTTCAGCTTACAGATTGCGTCTATCGTCTCCCAGTTCCGCCGGATGTATTCATCCTCTAGCGCTACATGATAAGGGCGGCTCGCCTTCCATCGCAGACCTCCGCAACGCGGATGGAATCCCTGCCGTTGCATTAGAAATTCAGGTAGCCGAGCAATGCCTTTGGCGATCCGGCGCGCTTCATCGGCGGTCAAATAGCCGTGCGTCCATTTCCATTGATGCACATCATTCCGATAGCCAATAGTAGCTATTCGCACGCCGTTCGCATCGAAGACACTGAACGCTTCAAGCTCCTCGTGGACCCGCCATGGCGGTGGAAAACGGCGTTTTGGCTGGCTTGACTCCATAAGAACAAAATAGGAACATGCGTCAGCGAGAGTCAACGCGGAACACACCATGTCAACGCAAACCGCCCCTATTCCTGAAGAGGAGTCGGAACGAATAGACGCCGCCACAGATCAGGCAATTGCAGCTTGCGACGGCGACGCAAGAGCCGCCGTGCGTGCGCTGATAATCGCGAATGATTTTCTTGAATACGAGCTACGCATGAAGGTGTCGCACGGTTACGTACATCGACGATTTAAGTGCTACAGTGGATGATTGAAATTATTCGGGACTCATAATGTTGAATCAGAGCCAAGCCGAAGGGAGCGGTGGGTATGATGATGGATATGCCAATTGCCCCTGCTTCTGGGGGAAAGAAGCGGGTTCACTGGTTCGACAGTTTCTAGCCAACACCCCGGACGTTTCTAAATTTCATATCCTCGATCTGGGGTGCGGGGAAGGAAAAAACGCAGCAGCTTTCGCGGATCGTGGAGCTTCGATAACCGCTGTTGACTGCTCCAAGCGAGCGCTAGCAAACGGCAAGAGCGCGTTTAAGCACCCTAAAATCGAATGGATTCAATCTGACGCAATTGAATTTCTAAATGACAGCGGCTTGTTCGACGTCGTCATCATGTATGGTCTTCCTCATTGCATGGAATCCACCAGCGCAATTCAAAAGCTAATCGCGCTTTCGCAAAAAAGGACGAAGAAGGGCGGGAAACACATCTTAGCCGCGTTCAACGACGGCCCTCACGATCTTTCGGCGCATCCTTATTTCAAGCCAACATTGGCTTCGCACGATTTCTATTTGCGGTGTTATTCCGCATACGAAATAGAGAGCCATACCAGCTCGCTACTCCACGAGACACATCCGCACAATAACATTCCGCATTTTCATAGCGTCACAAGATTGATTGCGAGTAAGAGATTATGACGTGTCCCGCAGACCTTCGCAGACTATATCGCGAAAAAAGAATTATTCCCTTCATTGGTGCCGGAGCATCAATGTCAGTAACATGGGACGGCGGCAAGAAGCAGGGTCCCTCGTGGACCGCGATGGTGGATGAGGCCGCGAGACTTCTGGGTTGTAGCGACCCCCAACTATTGCGCCATCGAGGAAGCGACCTTCAGATTCTTGAGTATTTCAAAATCAAAAATCATACAATCGCACCACTAACGAACTGGCTTTCGCAGCAATTCGCGAATGCCACAGACGATGAAATCTTGGCATCTCCCATTCATGCGGCCTTAGTCGAACTTGAGAACTGCAGCATATACTACACAACCAACTACGATGACTTTATCGAGCGCGCCCTCAAAAAGCGCGGAAGAATTTGTCAAATCGTGACGGCCGAGCACACCATGAGCCATGACAGAGCAGTCGTGGAAATCGTAAAATTTCATGGAGACTTCAACAATCCGACCGAAATGGTAGTTACGGAGTCGCACTACATGGATCGAATGCGGCTCGAAAGCCCAATGGATTTCAAGTTGCGGGGCGACCTTCTCGGGCGCGCGGTTTTGTTTATCGGCTATAGTTTTCGGGATCCAAACGTGAATTATATCTTTCACATCATACAGCGAATCCTGTCTCATCTTCCCGATTCCGCGTCGGGAAGACGCGCCTACATCATTTTACCCGATCCATCGGAATTCGAACGGCAATTGTTTCAGGAACGCAATATCGAAGTCGTTCCCGTTAGCTCTGGTAACATTGCGAAGAACGCAGCGAACATTATTCGCGAAATGGCTGAGTAACCGATATGGCGCCTGCACCGCGTAGAGTCGTATATTGTTCTTGGAGTCCCTTCAAAAAAGAGGAATGGGCCACGGCGAAAGATCACGCAACCTTGTCGGGGTCCGGAAAGAAACTTGGCGAACTATTCGAGTTTGAATTTCGTGATGTTGAAACTACGGAGCCGCTGTTGTGTGACTTGGAAGCAATGGTCCGCTTTAAAGTCGCTTCTGCATATCGCAGCGTTCAGGTTCCATGCATAGTCGAGCACGCTGGGCTCATTCTCGAAGGATATGAAGCCAAGTCTTATCCGGGCGGCCTAACGCAGCCTATGTGGGATTCGCTTGGAGCGGAGAACTTTGTTGCGTGCTGTTCGAAACTGTCGACAAAGACAATCGCGCGAGCCGTTATCGGCTATTGCGACGGTTTAAACACGTACACTTTCGTTGGCGAGACAAAGGGAATGTTGGTGGACACTCCGCGCGGGGAGCGGGAATTTTACTGGGATACGGTGTTTTGTCCCGACGGCTTCAGCGGCAAGACTTACGCCGAAATTGTTGGAAAGGATCGAAAAGGGATGATTGAGAAACTCAAGGTTTCACAATCGATTCGCGCGCTCGAAAAGTTTATGGAGC
The DNA here is from genome assembly GCF_000336555.1 of Afipia clevelandensis ATCC 49720. Classification (GTDB taxonomy): domain Bacteria; phylum Pseudomonadota; class Alphaproteobacteria; order Rhizobiales; family Xanthobacteraceae; genus Afipia; species Afipia clevelandensis. Next base: position 2,774,188 of record NZ_KB375281.1, read on the forward strand.
ATCGAATTAAGAACGAACCTTCGCTTTTCCCCGCTCTATGATGTGAATCGGCGCGATGGGCGTCTTTAGATTGCGTGATACGAAATCGTCTAGGGTTCTACGGAAAGCCTCCATACCGAAAGAATTATAGACAATAGCGTGCGCCTTCCGGCCCAGACTTGTAATCTCCGACTCTACCGGCGCGTCGTAAACCTTCAAAAAGTTTCGGTAGCTGAATGACAATGTTCTCTGCGCTTCTCGTGCGCGGTACATATCAAAGGCAACGTCAGGCGGCGTTTGGATGTAGATCAATCCAATATCGCCACCATTATACATCGCTTCGAGCTTCTCGAATGTTTGCAAATTACGGACCCCGTCGACGATGCAGGGTCGACCACCGTTGTTTGTAACTTGCCTAAGAATCGCTTGCGCAAGCCTGTTAGGGCCGTTTGCCCCACTGATAAACTCGAAAGCGCGCTTCTGAAATTCTTCCCGGCCTATTTCGGAAATTGGTGGGGCATCCATCAAATTACGCACGAGCTCCCCCGTTCGAATTACCGGATGCGATAGGCGTTCACCCAGATACGTCGAGGTCTCAGATTTTCCTGAGCCAACGCGCCCCGCAACTACGAGAAGATGATCTTTTGTCAATCGCGAGCTATTGAGTACTTGAAGACGCGCTTTCGCAACGAGCGTTGATGGATAAAATTTTCGTAGACATAGCTGAGACCAATACTCGAAATCCGCAATGTCCAATGTGTCCTTCGACAAATCGATCCAGTTAATGCCCTTGATCGAAGAATCACCCTTCATCAGTTTCTTGGCGATGTTCCAATCGGAAATCCAGGCACGATAGACTACAGCAACGTGACGGCGCCCGACCTCTGATGAATCGTCATTTAAAACGCCAAGACGTTCAAGCGGGACCTCTTGGAAGAGACGGATCGTTTTGCGAGTATTAGCTGCCGGAGTTGACGAACGATCTTGCAACGAAATTTCTTCAGCCAACTCTCGACGCGCGCATGCGGCGAGGCCGTAGTCCTCATGTGACCACATATCGACGTCAGCCGCGCTCACGTGACCGCCAAAACCAATGCACTTCGATCCGCGTAGAAATTCGGCGGCGCGGCTCAGGTAAGATCGTTTGAAGAATAAAAGTCGTTCGCCGCATTGAACTAGCACATAGGTGATAAATTGCTTGGCATCGTCGCGCGTCTCGGCCTCAGTTCGAGCAATGTATGTCGGAGCATGCGAGGTCAGGATACGCTTAAGAATTGACGTTGAATCTGGATCGATACCTTGAAACGTAAGAACATCCCTGAAATTCACTTCGGGCGCGCAAAGCACTTCTTCTTTGGGTAAGTTCAAGACGCGCTTTTCAGCGACGTATTCTTTTGCTGGCTGCGATCCGCTATTCGCCGACGCGCGCAATGCAAAACGACCCCGAGCCGTTCTGATAAACCGAGAGTTTCCGGCTCGCGTGAGAATATCGATACTGAGCCGGGCTTGCATCGACTTCTCTGGCGTCCGGCCCATCACATGATCACCGAATAGCCCATGTTCGATTCCACGTTCCACAATCTCGCGCGCCTTCAGAGGAGATAACGCCTTACCCAGCACAATCTCGGCGACGCGCAGATAGGTCTGCCCCTCGACGTCGATTGGGTCGACATGATTGTCCTCTGAAAGCGTTTGCGTTTGGTAAGTGGCCATCCATTAACCTTGGGCGCGCGGGCTCGACTGCGGCGCGCCCCGGCCGATTCTACGCCAAACTTGCGGTTATGGCACTGGCTTGAGACTGGTTGTCCGGACTGCGCACAAGCCGCATTACCTGCCGTCCCCGGCCCGTCCCGGATCGATTTTTGAGGTTGGCGAGTGCAAGCTAAGTACTGGCGCGCCCGAAGAGATTCGAACTCCTGACCCCCAGATTCGTAGTCTGGTGCTCTATCCAGCTGAGCTACGGGCGCGCATTTCGCTAGGCTGAAGGGCCGGAGGCCGGGCCGCGAAAGAGCGCCATAGCTACCGGCTCCGGCGCGGCTTTGCAAGATCGATAAGACACAGATTTCGGACCAAAAGGGTCGTTTTTTCAGGCCCGGACCCGGGCATCCCGCAGCCGGTGAAGCTCCACGGCCCGATCCGGAATCATGATCCGGAAGGTGGCGCCGATGGTGCCGTCCACCAGGTTCAGTTCGCCGCCATGGGCGCGGACCAGTTCCGCGGCGATGGCGAGGCCGAGACCGGTGCCGCCATCCCGCGAAGAGCCCTGAAACGCTTCGAACAGATGCGCCTTGGCCTTTTCCGGAATGCCGGGGCCGGTGTCCGAGATTTCCAGAATCGTCACCGCACCCTCGCGCCGCCCGGTGAAACGGATTTGCCGCGCGATTCCGAGACCGGACTTCTCGCTTTCCAGCGCCTGCGCGGCGTTGCGGACCAGATTGAGCAGCACCCGGAACAGTTGATCCGGATCGGCATCGACGGTGAGGCCGCGCTCGATGGCGTTGATCCATTGGATCGACGTATCGGAGCCGATTCCCGCCGATTCGCGGACTTCCTTCACCACCGGCTCCACCTGGACCAGCCGGCGGTCCGGCGGCGCTTCCTGCGCCTTGCCGTAAGATAATGTCGACTGACAGAACGCGATGGCGCGCTCCAGCGAACGCATCAGTTTGGGCGCAAATCTTTGCACGCGCGGATCGGGCACGCTGGCAAGCTGGTCGGAGAGGAGTTGCGACGAGGCCAAAAGATTGCGCAGGTCGTGATTGATCTTCGACACCGCAAGGCCGAGCGCCGCAAGATGGCTCTTCTGATGCAGCATCGAAACGAGGTCGCGCTGCATGTCCGACAGTTCGCGCTCCGCCACGCCGATTTCGTCGGTGCGTTTCGACGGCTCGATGATGCGCGCGGTGCTTTCCGGATTCTCGTGAAACGCCACAAGATTGGCGGTCACGCGCCGCATCGGCCGCACGAACAGGTGATGCAGCGCATAGTAGATCAGGCCCGCGGTGATGCTGGTCATCACCAGCGACAGCAGCAGCACGTTGCGCGAGAAGCGGAACATCGCAGCGCGCAGCGGCTTCTCGTCGGCCACCACTTCAATGAATTGTCCGCTGCCCGGCGCGGGTCCGATAATGCGCATCACCTCGTCGCCGCTGTCGAGCATGACCTGAAACGCGTCGACAATGGCAGCCCACGCGTTCACGTCGCGCATGTCGATGTCATGATCGACCTTCGCCGGCATGTCGGCAGCCGCCAGCAGGCGGCGTTGCTGGCCGCTCTTGATCGCCACCGCCCGCGCGCCGATGCTGGAGAGAATCTGCCGCGCCAGCGCATCGGGCACCATGCCGCTCGGGGCGGCATCCAGCACCAGCGCCGCGGTGCTCGCCGCCGCCAGCCGGTCGTTGAGCCGGTTGACCCGGAAGTTGGCGATGGAAGGAACGTAGATCAGGATTTCGACGATCAGGATCAGCGGAATGGTCAGCAGCAGCAGCTTTCCGGACAGGCCGAAGCCCATCCCCGGCTGAGGCCGAGGGTCCGTCCGGTCAGGGCTTTGGCCTGATACCGCCATTGGTTGATCGCCCGCCCGTTTTATTGATTTGCCGCCACAGGATGCGCCTGCCAGCGGCCGGGGTCAAACCCCCGGAACTGTTATGGTTTAAGCCCCCGGCCGGGGCTCACGACCCGACCGCGTTACAAAACCCCAAGATTGACGAAAACAGGCCGCTCCCGTATAAGCCGCGCCAACTGTCCTCGATGGCCCGGCTTGACCGGGCCGGTTCATTTTGGACCGGAATTGGTCCACTTCAGGGCCGCCATCGCAGGATGTCACCTTAATTATTGGCGAATGGCCTTCGGCGAGCCTGCCGGACGTGCTTTTCGCACCGGAGAACGACCGTGAAGCGGACCTATCAACCCAGCAAACTGGTGCGCAAGCGCCGTCACGGCTTCCGTGCCCGTCTCGCGACCGCCGGCGGCCGCAAGGTTCTCGCCGCCCGCCGCGCGCGTGGCCGCAAGCGTCTGAGCGCCTGAGCAGACCTCACCCGAGACCTTTTCCATGCGCCGGTTGGAACCATGGACCGGTTAAGGCAGCGCGCGGATTTCCTCGCCGCGGCCAATGGCCCGCGCATGGCCAGCCCTGCCTTTCTGGTGCAGAGCCGCGCCCGCGACGATAACGGCCCTGTCCGCGTCGGTTTTACCGTTACAAAGAAAGTCGGCACCGCCACCGAGCGCAACCGCGTCCGCCGCAGATTGCGCGAACTCGTGAAGCGACTCGATGCCGCATCCGTGCGACCACACCATGATTATGTGATCGTTGGCCGCCGCGCCGCGCTGGACCGCGGCTTTGAAACCATGTTCAACGATCTGCGCGCGGCACTCAGCCGCCTCGAGCGGCAGACGCCGAAGCCATCAATACCACGCCCCTCCGGCGATACCGCCGGAACCAAAGCCCCTTCACGCGCACGCGAATGACGAGACCTGAACGATGATCGAAAATCGCAACACCATCCTCGCCGTCATCCTGTCGGGCCTCGTGCTGATCGCGTGGCAGTATTTCTACAACATTCCCACCATGGAAAAGCAGCGCGCCGCGCAGCAGGCCGAACTGGCCCAGAAGCAAGCCGCCAATCCGGCAGCCACTCCCGGCGCGAACCAGCCGGCGGG
>NZ_KB375281.1:2778925-3261337 GCF_000336555.1 Afipia clevelandensis ATCC 49720
CCCGCCAATCCGTCGGCCACGCCTGCAACACCGGGCACGCAGGCCGCGATCCCCGGCGGCCCGACCACCGCCGCTCCCGTGCAGAGCCGCGCCACCGTCATCGCCGCCTCGCCGCGCGTCAAGATCGACACGCCGAGCATCTCCGGCAGCATTTCGCTGACCGGCGCGCGCATCGACGACGTGGCGCTGGTGAAATACCGCGAGACCGTCGATCCGAAATCGCCGGCCATCGAGTTGTTTTCTCCGTCGGGCACCAAGGAGCCGTTCTACGCCGAGTTCGGCTTTGTGCCGTCGGCCGGTTCGACCATCAAGATGCCGACCCGCGATACGCTGTGGACGCAGGAAGGCACCGGGGCGCTAACGCCGACCACGCCGGTGACGCTGACCTGGAACAACGGACAGGGCCTCACCTTCAAGCGCACCATCTCGATCGACGACAAATATCTGTTCACCGTTAAGGACGACGTCGCCAATGTCGGCGACGCGCCGGTGACGATCTATCCGTTCGGCCTGATCTCGCGCCATGGCACGCCGCACGTGTCCGGCTACTACATTCTGCATGAAGGCCTGATCGGCGTGCTCGGCGACCAGGGCCTGCAGGAGTACGGCTACAAGAAGATGGACGAGACGAAGGCGGTCGAGTTCAAGGTCTCCAACGCCTGGATGGGCATCACCGACAAGTACTGGGCCGGCACGCTGCTGCCGGACCCGAAGGCGAACGTGCAGGCGCGCTTCTCGTCGAACCTCGTCGGCACGCTGCGCACCTACCAGACCGACTATCTGCTCGATCCGATGACCATCGCGATCGGCGGCAGCGCCAGCACCACCACGAACCTGTTCGCCGGCGCCAAGGAAAACGCCACCGTCGACGCCTATGACAAGAAGCTCGGCCTCAACAAGTTCGACCGCCTGATCGACTGGGGCTGGTTCTACTTCATCACCAAGCCGATGTTCTTCATGATCGACTGGTTCTTCCACATCGTCGGCAACTTCGGCGTCGCGATCCTGCTGGTGACCGTGCTGGTCAAGCTGGTGTTCTTCCCGCTCGCCAACAAGTCCTACGCCTCGATGGCGAAGATGAAGGCCGTGCAGCCCCAGCTTGCCGCGCTCAAGGACAAGTATCCCGACGACAAGATGAAGCAGCAGCAGGAGATGATGGAAATCTACAAGAAGGAGAAGATCAACCCGATCGCGGGCTGTCTTCCGATTCTGATCCAGATTCCGGTATTCTTCTCGCTCTACAAGGTGCTGTTCGTCACCATCGAAATGCGGCATGCGCCGTTCTTCGGCTGGATCAAGGACCTGTCGGCGCACGACCCGACCAACCTGTTCAACCTGTTCGGCCTGCTGTCCTACGATCCGACCACGATTCCGGTGATCGGGCATTACCTCGCGCTCGGCATCTGGCCGATCATCATGGGCATCACGATGTGGTTCCAGATGAAGCTGAACCCGACGCCGCCGGATCCGACGCAGAAGATGATCTTCGACTGGATGCCGCTGATCTTCACCTTCATGCTTGCCTCGTTCCCCGCAGGCCTCGTGATCTACTGGGCCTGGAACAACACCCTGTCGGTGCTGCAGCAGAGCTACATCATGAAAAAGAACGGCGCGAAGATCGAACTGTTCGACAATCTGAAATCGACCTTCGCGGGCAGCAAAAAGACGACGTAGCGCGCGCAACGCCCCACCCTTCGAGGCCGTCGCTCCGCGACGGCACCTCAGGGTGACGCAACACCAAGGATCGTCATCCTGAGGTGCGAGGGCGAAGCCCGAGCCTCGAAGGATGACGGCGGATATTACAACCGAGACTCTTCGCATGACTGACAACACCGATGCGGAGCTGATCGAGGCCGGGCGAAAGATTTTCGCCGGGGACTGGCAGTTCATCTGGGCATCGCCGTCCATCGAGACGCTGCCGCCGATGAAGGGCGTCGAGGTTGCCTTTGCGGGCCGCTCCAATGTCGGCAAATCCAGCCTCATCAACGCCCTGACCGGCCGCAACGGCCTTGCGCGCACCTCCCACACGCCGGGACGCACGCAGGAGCTGATCTTCTTCGACGGCCCGACGCCGGCCGACGGCAAGGACGCTGGCCTGCGGCTGGTGGACATGCCGGGCTATGGCTACGCCTCCGCGCCGAAATCGCAGATCGCGTCATGGACCACGCTGATTCACAAATTCCTGCAGGGCCGCGCCAATCTCGCGCGGGTCTATGTGCTGATCGACGCACGCCACGGCTTCAAGGACGTCGACAAGGACGTGCTCAAGACGCTCGACAGATCCGCCGTCAGCTATCAGGTGGTGCTGACCAAGGCCGATCAGGTCAAGAAATCCGAACTTGAAAACACCATCGCGGCGACCAAGGCGGCGCTGGCGAAACATCCGGCGGCGTTTCCGGAAGTGCTGGTCACCTCGTCGCGCACCGGCGACGGCATGCCCGAACTGCGCGCCGCCATGATCCGCCTTTTGAGAGAACGAATCTAATGACCCAGAATGGTGTGCTGCGCCTCGCCGCTGTGCTGGCCGGAGTGATGGGTGCCGCCGGTGTGGTGCTGGCCGCTGCGTCCGCCCACCAGCCCGATGCCGCGCGGCTGGCCTCCGCCTCGTCGATGCTGCTGTTCCATGCCAGCGCCGTGATCGGCGCCGCGCTGCTGACCGGGCATGGCATCGCGCGGCGCGGCCCCGGCCTGACCGCGACCTTCGGTTTCGTTGTGGGTGCGGCGCTGTTCGCGGGCGATCTCGCCATGCGCCAGTTCGCCGGTCACGGATTGTTCACAATGGCCGCGCCGACCGGCGGCACGCTGCTGATCCTGAGCTGGCTGGTGCTCGCCCTCGCGGCGCTCTGGCCGCGGCGGGCGGCAAAATAAGAGATGTCGTCCCCGCGCAGGCAGGGACGACCGGAGAAATAAACGCGGCTGATCAATCTGCCCTTACGCTTTGCAGCGTCATCCCAATCGGCTAAACCCTCGGCATCTTTGCCAGCTCGCGCGAACGAGACTCCCCATGATGGATCTGCCGACCAATATCAGCCCGCAGGATCAGGCCCGCATCCTGTCGGAAGCGCTGCCGCACATGCAGCAGTACGACGAGGAAACCATCGTCATCAAATACGGCGGCCACGCCATGGGCGAGGAAAATCTCGCCAAGCAGTTCGCCCGCGATATCGTTCTCCTCGAACAGACCGCGATCAATCCCGTGGTGGTGCACGGCGGCGGCCCGCAGATCGCCTCCATGCTGTCGCGGCTCGGTATCAAGTCGGAATTCGCCGCCGGCCTGCGCGTCACCGACGCGCCGACCATGGAAATCGTCGAGATGGTGCTGGCCGGCTCAATCAACAAGTCGATCGTCAGCCATATCAACGAAGCCGGCGGCAAGGCCGTCGGCCTGTGCGGCAAGGACGGCAACATGGTCACCGCCACCAAGGCGACCCGCACCATGGTCGATCCCGGCTCCAACATCGAGAAGGTGGTCGATCTCGGCTTTGTCGGCGAGCCGGACAAGGTCGATCTCACCCTGCTCAACCAGTTGATCGGCTATGAACTGATCCCGGTTCTGGCGCCGCTGGCCTCGTCCGCCGACGGCAAGACCTACAACGTCAACGCCGACACCTTCGCTGGCGCGGTTGCCGGTGCATTGAAGGCCAAGCGCCTGTTGCTGCTGACCGACGTGCCGGGCGTGCTCGACAAGTCGAAAAAGCTCATTCCGGAACTGTCGATCAAGGATGCGCGCAAGCTGATCGCCGACGGCACCATTTCCGGCGGCATGATCCCGAAGGTCGAGACCTGCATCTACTCGCTGGAAGCCGGTGTCGAGGGCGTGGTCATCATCGACGGCAAGACCCCGCATGCGGTGCTGCTCGAACTGTTCACCAACCAGGGCACGGGAACGCTGATCCACAAGTGATGACAGCTCACCTCGTCATTGCGAGCGAAGCGAAGCAATCCACGCTCCTCAAGATGGATTGCTTCGTCGCTGCGCTCCTCGCAATGACGGGCCTGTTTGTTGCCTCCCCCGCCCGCGCCGATCTGAAAATCTGCAATCGCATGAGCTATGTCGTCGAAGCTGCCATCGGCATCGAGGACAGAACCGCGACCGCGACACGCGGCTGGTTCCGGATCGACCCCGCGACTTGCCGCGTGGTCGCGCAGGGCAACATCACCGCGGATCGCATCCTGCTGCACGCGCGCTCGTTGCCGGTGTATGGCGCATCGCCTGCCCCGCAGAACGGCACCGACAATCTCTGCGTCGCCCAAAAGGATTTCGTGATCGCGGGGCGACAATGCAACGCCAGCCAGACCTCCGTGCCCTTCACCGAGATCAAGCCGAGCACGTCCGAGGACGGTCATCAGGTCGCGTATCTCGCCGAAGGCGCGGAGTATGACGACGAACAGGCACGGCTGGCGGCAATCCAGCGCCTCCTTGTGATCGCCGGCTATGATGCCGCGCCGATCGACGGTGTCGACGGGCCAAAGACCCAGAACGCGCTCGCCGCCTTCCTGAAAGCGCGCGGCCTTGCGGCCAATGCGGCGGAAGCACCCGGATTTTTCGACAGCATGATTGCCGCCGTGGAATCGCCCTCGGCAACCGGCCTGACATGGTGCAACGACACGCCCTATCGTGTCATGGCCTCGATCGCCACCGACGACGGCAAGACCATCACCAGCCGCGGCTGGTATCGCATCGAGCCGCGCAAGTGCCTGCATCCCGACATCTCGGGACAGCCCCGCCGGATTTTCAGTTTCGCCGAAGCGGTCGATTCAACCGGCCGCACCATCAAGATCAACGGCCGGCCGCTGAACTGGGGCGGCGCAACCATGCTCTGCACCCGCGAGGCGCAGTTCGAGTTCTCCGAGCAGGGCGATTGCGGCCCGCGCGGACTGAACACGAGCGGCTACGATCGCGTCGACATGACCGCAGGGACCGGCAAGACATTACGCTTCGGGATGCCATGACAAAAGACAAACGCTCGTTCGCCCATGTCGAGACCTGGGTGTTCGATCTCGACAACACGCTGTATCCGCACCACGTCAATCTGTGGCAGCAGGTGGACGTCCGGATTCGCGATTTCGTCGCGCAGTACCTGAACGTGCCGAAGGACGAGGCCTTCAAAATCCAGAAGGACTATTATCGCCGCTACGGCACCACCATGCGCGGCATGATGACCGAGCACGGTCTCAAGGCCGACGACTTCCTCGAATACGTCCACAAGATCGACCATTCGCCGCTGGAGCCAAATCCCGCGATGGGCGCGGCCATCGAGAAGCTCCCCGGCCGCAAGCTGATCCTGACCAATGGCTCGCGCGCCCATGCCGGCGCCGTGCTGGAGCGTCTCGGGATCGGCAATCACTTCGAGGATGTGTTCGACATCGTCGCCGCCGAGCTAGAGCCCAAGCCCGCGCGGCAAACCTACATGAAGTTTCTCAAGCTGCACGGCGTTGATCCCTCGAAAGCCGCGATGTTCGAGGATCTCGCCCGCAACCTGGTGACGCCGCATGACCTGGGCATGACCACCGTTCTGGTCGTCCCCGACGGCACCAAAAACGTGGTCCGCGAGGACTGGGAGCTGGAGGGCCGCGATGCGGCGTATGTGGATCACATCACCGACAATCTGACCGGGTTTTTGGCCGCAATAAGGGCCTCAAACTGACCTTGTCCAACTTGACTCGCCGCCGCCAAATCCCGACAAAAGCGGCATCCCAAAACTGCTTTTCTGCCAAGGAACACCGATGTCCCTCGCCGCGCTTGAAACCACACTGAATGCCGCCTTCGAGGCCCGCGATACCATCAACGCCAACACCAAAGGCGAGGTCCGCGATGCCGTGGAGCTAGCGCTCAACCTGCTCGACAAGGGCGAGGCGCGCGTGGCGGAGCGGCAGGCCGACGGCAAATGGCAGGTCAATCAGTGGCTGAAGAAGGCGGTGCTGCTGTCGTTCCGCCTCAACGACATGGCGCCGATCACCGGCGGCCCCGGCGGCGCGCAGTGGTGGGACAAGGTGCCCTCCAAGTTCGAGGACTGGGGCGAGAACCGTTTCCGCGACGCCGGCTTCCGCGCCGTGCCGGGCGCGATCGTGCGCCGTTCGGCCTATATCGCCAGGAACGTCGTGCTGATGCCGTCCTTCGTCAATCTGGGCGCCTATGTCGATGAAGCGACCATGGTGGACACATGGTCCACGGTCGGCTCCTGCGCGCAGATCGGCAAGCGCGTGCACATCTCCGGCGGCGTCGGCATCGGCGGCGTGCTCGAGCCGCTGCAGGCCGGTCCCGTCATCATCGAGGACGACTGCTTCATCGGCGCGCGCTCGGAAGTCGCCGAAGGCGTTATCGTCCGCAAGGGCGCGGTGCTGGCGATGGGCGTATTCCTCGGCGCGTCGACCAAGATCGTCGACCGCGAAACCGGCGAAACCTTTATCGGCGAAGTGCCGGAGTATGCGGTGCTCGTTCCGGGCACGCTGCCGGGCAAGCCGCTGAAGAACGGCCAGCCCGGCCCGAACACCGCCTGCGCCGTCATCGTCAAGCGCGTCGATGAGCGCACCCGCTCCAAGACCAGCATCAACGAACTGCTGCGGGACTGATCCTCGCGGATGACCGACGCCCTCTCCATCGCCCGTGACCTGCTGCGTTGTCCCTCGGTGACGCCGGCGGATGCGGGCGCGCTCGGCGTGCTGGAGAAGCTGCTCGGCAATGCCGGGTTCGAGGTGCATCGCGTCACCTTCTCCGAGCCCGGCGCGGCGGACATCGACAATCTCTACGCTCGCATCGGCACGCAAGCGCCGCACATCACCTTTGCAGGCCATACCGATGTCGTGCCCGCTGGCGACGAAACAAAGTGGACCCATGGTGCGTTCGCGGGCGATGTGAAGGACGGCATGCTCTACGGCCGTGGCGCGGTCGATATGAAGGGCGGCATCGCCTGTTCAGTCGCTGCCGTGCTGGATTATCTCGCGGCCAACGGCGGCAAGCCCAAAGGCTCGATCTCGTTTCTCATTACCGGCGACGAAGAAGACATTGCCGTCAACGGCACCATCAAGCTGCTGCAATGGGCCGCGGCGCGCGGCGAAAAATTCGATCACTGCGTGCTCGGCGAGCCCAGCAATGTCAACGAGATCGGCGACACCATCAAAGCCGGGCGGCGCGGTTCGCAAAGCGGGACAATTATAGTGGACGGTGTGCAGGGTCATGTCGCCTATCCGCATCGCGCCTCCAATCCGGTTCCGGACATCGCGGCGATTATCGCGGCCGTGAGCGGCGATCCGCTGGACAGCGGCACCGAGCATTTCCAGCCGTCGAACCTCGAATTCACCTCGGTGGACGTCGGCAACCCCGCCTGGAATGTGATTCCTGCTCAGGCGCGCGCACGCTTCAACATTCGCTACAACGACCGTCACACCCGCGAATCGCTGCGTGCGCTGATCGAAGAGCGTGTCACCAGGGCGAGCGGCAATCGCATCAAGGCGCATGTGGTGTGGGAGCCGTCGAATTCCGATGCCTTCCTGACCCAGCCCGGCCCGTTCACCGAGCTTGTGTCCGCCGCCATCGAAGAGGTAACGGGCCGCAAGCCTGAGCTGAACACCGGCGGCGGCACCTCGGACGCGCGGTTCATTACGCATTATTGTCCGGTGCTGGAATTCGGCCTTGTCGGCCAGACCATGCACCAGATCGACGAGCGCACGCCGGTCGCCGATCTTGAAAAGCTGACGAAGATCTATCGCGGCGTGCTGGATCGCTACTTCGCATGAACGACACGAACACCAGCGGCCCCATCGTCGTCCTCACCGCCATCGACAACGAGTTGAAGAAAGAGCGCGCGCCAGACGGCGTCGAGGTGATCTATACCGGCGTCGGCAAGGTCAACGCCGCCCATGTCGCGGCGCTCACCGTACTCGCGCTGCAGCCGAGGCTGATTATCAACTACGGCACCGCCGGCAAGATTGCGCACATTCACAATGGCCTTGTGGAGGTCGCGCATGTGATCCAGCGCGACATGGCGGCCATGCCGCTGGCGCCGCGCGGCCGCACGCCGTTCGCGCCGGAGATGGACCGCTTGTCATCCGGCTTCGACGGCGTGGTCTGCGGCACCGGCGACAGCTTCGTCACCGCCATCGACCCTTGGCTGGTGGAGAACAGCATCGACATTGTCGACATGGAGCTGTTCGCCATCGCCCATGTCAGCCAGCGTCATGCGATTCCATGGCGCGCTTTCAAGTTCATCACCGATGCTGCGGACGAAAACGCCGCCGATCACTGGAACGAGAATGTCGCTAACGGTGAAGACTTATTCTGGGATGCGATGAAAAGCATCGCACGATGATGCTCCCTCGCCCCGCTCTTGCGGGGAGACGGCTGGGGTGAGGGGCGCTTGTTTCCTTTTGGCGGACCTATGCCCCTCACCCGGCGCCGACCTCTCCCCGTAAACGGGGAGAGGTAAAAGACCTCAATACTCAACCCGTACCAGATACAGCCCGTCCGGCGGCGCGACGGGGCCGCAGGCTGTGCGGTCGCGCGCTTCGAGCGCATTGCGCAAATCCTGCGCCATCCAGCGGCCGTGCCCCACCCACACCAGCGAGCCGACCATCGAGCGCACCTGGCTGTGCAGGAACGAACGTGCGGAGGTCGTGATGGTCACCTCGTCGCCCTCGCGCGCCACATCGAGCGCATCGAGCGTTTTCTCGGGGGACTTCGCCTGACACTCGGTGTCGCGGAAGGTGGTGAAGTCGTGCCTGCCAAGCAGCACCTGCGCGGCTTCGTGCATCGCGTCTGCATCCAGAGAACGCGGCACACGCCACGCCTGCCCTGCCTTGAGCGCAAGGTTCGCCCGGTGATTGACGATGCGATAGATGTAATGCCGCTTTGTCGCTGAAAACCGTGCGTCGAATGTGTCGGGCACGATCTCCGCCGACAGCACACCGATCGGATGCGGCCGCAGATGGGCGTTCAGCGCATCGCGCACGCGATCGGCCCTGTAGTCTTTCGCCAGATCGATATGCGCCACCTGCCCAAGTGCATGCACGCCCGCATCGGTGCGGCCTGCGCCGTTGACCCGGACCCGCTCGCCGGTCATCGCGGCCACGGCATCTTCCAGCGCGCCCTGCACCGACGGGCCCTTGTCCTGATACTGCCAGCCCCAGAACGGAGCGCCATCATATTCGATGATGAGCTTGTAGCGGGGCATCAGCTCGCTCGCGCCGGCGGCTTGAGCGGCGTGCCGTTGAGAAACGCATCCGCCTTCATCGGCGGCTTTCCGGCGCGCTGCAGTTCCAGAATGCGGATCGCACCGTCGCCGCAGGCAACCGTGAGCTTGTCGTCCCGCACATCGCCCGGCGCGCCGGAGCCTTTGGCAAGCTCACAGCGCAGCACCTTGATGCGCACCGGCTCACCGTCAATCGCGATCTCGAACCACGCTCCGGGAAACGGCGACAGGCCGTGAATGTGCCGCAGCACCTCACGGGCGGACCTTGTCCAGTCGATCCGCGCCTCGGCCTTGTCGATCTTGGCGGCGTAAGTCACGCCTTCTTCGCTCTGCTTCTTCAATTGCAGGCCACCGCGTGACAGCGCGCCCATGGCGCGCACCATCAGGTCCGCGCCGAGCGGCGCGAGCGCGTCATGCAGGTCCTGCGCGGTCATGGCATCGGTGATCGGCAGGCGCTCGGCCATCGCCACGTCGCCGGTGTCGAGCCCGACATCCATCTTCATGACCATGACGCCGGATTCCGCATCGCCCGTTATCACGGCGCGATTGATCGGGGCGGCGCCGCGCCAGCGCGGCAGCAGCGACGCATGCAGGTTGAAACAGCCGAGCGGTACCGCATCGAGAATGTTTTTCGGCAGGATCATGCCATAGGCCACCACAACGGCGGCATCGGCATTGTGCGCACGGAATTCCGCCTCGGCTTCCGGTGTCTTCAAGGTCTTCGGTGCGAAAACCGGAATGCCGAGCTGGCGCGCGGCCATTTCCACCGGCGTCGCCTGCAGCTTCATGCCGCGCCCGGCTGGTTTGGGTTCGCGGGTATAGACCGCGACGATCTCATGGCCATGATCCGCCAGCGCCAGCAGCGTCGGCACTGCGAAATCCGGCGTGCCCATGAAGATCAGACGAAGCGGCATCAAAAGCTCCGGCTTATTTCGCCGCGAGCTTGGCGGCCTTGGTGAACTTCTTCATCACGCGGTCACGCTTGAGCTTGGAGAGATAATCCACAAACAGCACGCCGTTGAGATGGTCGATCTCATGCTGGATGCAGGTGGCGTAAAGCCCCTCCGCATCTTCCTCGCGCGTCACGCCTTCAAGGTCCATGAAGCGCACGCGCACCCGCGCGGGGCGTTCGACCTCTTCATAGTATTCGGGAATCGACAGGCAGCCTTCTTCATAGACTGACAGCTCATCGGACGACGCGAGAATTTCCGGATTGATGAAAACGCGCGGCTCCTTCTCGCCCTCCTTCTTGGAGAGGTCCATGGTGATCAGCCGCAGCGGCACCGCGACCTGGATCGCGGCAAGGCCGATACCCGGCGCGTCGTACATGGTTTGGAACATGTCATCGACCAGCGTCCGGATGTCCGGCGTGATTTTTTCGACGGGCTTGGAGATCAGCCGCAACTGTTTGTCCGGCAGGATGATGATGTCACGAGGATTGGCCATGCTGCGCGATGTAATGGGCGCGCTTGCCGGGGTCAAACATGTTGTCGCACCAAACGGTTGCGCCTTGGGTTCCTTGCCGTTCACCGCCGATTAACCATCAAAATCAGGTATTTATTAACCATAAATGTTCCCTGTTCGTTCGCATTCACCGCCGAATCGGGTTACAAGGAGGCATGAACGAGATTCTTTTTATCCTCGGCGATGTGCCGGTCCGCATGAGTGCCGCCCTGATCGCCTTCGGCGCGCTGGCGCTGTTGCTGCTGCTCATCATCGCCATCGTCATCGCACGCTCGGGCGCGAAGGGCGCGGAAGCCGCCATGGCGCAGGCGGTGCGCGCCGACGAACTTGAGGAACGCCTCGCCGAGGTTCTGCGCATCCAGAATGAAGCTGCGGGCCGCGTCCACGAAATGGGACAGGCGCTGGCCGGACGGCAGGCCGACATGGCGCGCGCCGTCAACGAGCGGCTGGATTCGGTGACCCACCGCGTCGGCCAGTCGATGGAGCAGACCACGCGCAACACCATGGATTCGCTGCGCGCGCTGCACGAGCGCCTCGGCATCATCGACAACGCGCACAAGAATCTCACCGACCTCACCTCGCAGGTGACGACCCTGCGCGACGTGCTCGCCAACAAGCAGTCGCGCGGCGCGTTCGGTCAGGCGCGGATGGAAGCCATCGTGCAGGACGGCATGCCGAAGGATTCCTACGCTTTCCAGCACACCCTCTCGAACAGGACCCGCCCGGATTGCGTGATTTTCCTGCCCGACCAGCGTCCGCTCTGCGTCGATGCGAAATTCCCGCTGGAAGCCTTCACGGCACTGCGCGACGCACGCACCGACGAGGAAAAGAAAGCCGCGACGCAACGGCTGCGGCAGGACGTGATGAAGCACGTCAACGACATTGCCGACAAATACCTGATCCCCGGCGAGACGCAGGACACGGCCCTGATGTTCGTGCCATCGGAATCCGTCTATGCGGAAATCCACGACGGCTTCGACGACGTGATCCAGAAAGCCTATCGCGCACGGATCGTGCTGGTGTCGCCGTCGCTGCTGATGCTGGCGATCCAGGTGATGCAGCAGATTTTGAAGGACGCGCGGATGCGCGATGCCGCCGACCTGATCCGCACCGAGGTGATGCATATGTCGGACGATCTCGGCCGGCTGCGCGAGCGCGTGCTCAAGCTGCAGAAGGATTTCGGCAACGTGAACGAGGACGTGCGCCAGATCCTGATCTCGGCGGACAAGATCGAGAAGCGCGCGGGCCGCATCGAGGAACTGGATTTCAGCAAGGGCAGCGAGCCTGCGGATGCACCCCGAGTCGTCTCCTCCAGCGACCTGTTTCCGCCACATCCCCTGCGCAAGCTGCAGGCGGGAGAGTAATTTTCCGGTAGCAGCTTCTTCCTCCCCTCTCCCCTTGTGGGAGAGGGTGGCGAAATCGAGCAAAGCGAGATTGAGCCGGGTGAGGGGTTACGATCTCATCGTGGTGTCCATACCCCTCACCCGCTTCGCGGCTGCGCCGCTCAGCACCCTCTCCCACAAGGGGAGAGGGGAAGGTGCGAATCTGCTAACACCGTCGCATGACAGCACCCGACACCGTAAAAATAGAGCCCGCTGCCAACGCCACATCCCGCGCCTCATGGCGCGAGGCGCTGGCCGTCTATCTGCAAAAGCGCGTGCTGATCGTGCTGTTCCTCGGCTTCTCGTCGGGGCTGCCGCTGGCGCTGTCCGGTTCGACGCTGCTGGTGTGGATGCGCGAGTCCGGCGTCGATCTCGGCACCATCGGCCTGTTTGCGCTGGTCGGCACGCCCTACACGCTGAAATTCCTCTGGGCGCCACTGGTGGACGCGCTGCATGTCCCGCTGCTCACAAGGTGGTTGGGGCGTCGGCGCGGCTGGCTGGTGTTCGCGCAACTGCTTTTGATCGGAGCGATCCTGCTGCTCGCGGTGACCGATCCGGCGCGCTCGCCATTCTATGTTGCGCTCGGTGCGCTGCTGGTGGCCGCGGCCTCGTCCACGCAGGACATCGTGGTCGATGCGTTCCGTGTCGAAAGCCTGCCCGAAAGTGAGCAGGCCGCTGGCATGGCGTCCTATGTGGCGGCCTACCGCGTCGGCATGCTGATCTCGACTGCCGGTGCGCTGTTTCTGGTCAGCGGATTTGAATCGACCGGCCTCGCCAAATCCGCCGCGTGGATGTGGGGCTATATCGCCATGGCGGCGATGGTGCTGATCGGGATGATCGCGGCGCTCGCCGCCACCGAGCCCGAGCAGTCACGCCGCGCGGAAGAGGCGACGAGCGGCGAGAGCGCGATCTCCCGCGTCATTAACGCCGCGATCGGCGCCTTCACCGAATTCCTGACCCGCAAGGACGTCGGGGCAGTGCTCGCCTTCGTGATCCTGTACAAATTCACCGATTCGTTCTCCGGCACCATGACCGCGCCGTTCGTGATCGATCTCGGCTTCACCCGCAACGACTATGCCGCCATCGTCAAGGGCGTCGGCCTTGCCGCCACGCTGATTGGCGGATTCGCGGGCGGATTTCTGGCGCGCGCATGGTCGCTGGAAGCGTGCCTTTGGACCGGCGGCGTGTTGCAGGCGATTTCCAATCTCGCCTTCGCGTGGCTGGCCTTTGTCGGCCACAATCAATGGGCGCTGGCGCTGGCGATCACGGTGGAGAATTTCACCGGCGCGATCGGCACCGTGATCTTCGTCGCTTACCTCTCGTCGCTGTGCCAGAGCCCGCTGCACACCGCGACCCAATATGCGCTGCTCACCGCCTTTGCCGCGATCGGCAGGACTTATCTCTCGGCTGGCGCGGGCTATGCCGCGCAGGCGACCGGCTGGCCTGCGTTCTTCGTGCTCAGTGTGCTGGTCGCGGTGCCGAGCCTGATCCTGCTGGCCTGGCTGCAGCGGCGCGGACATTTCGAGTCGCTCCGGCGGCGCGAGGCAGCCGCACCATAATCGCTCAGGCCGCCTTCTTCTTCGCAGCCTTGCTGACCAGCGCCGCAATCGGCCCGATGGTCTTGCCAACCATCTTTCT
Source organism: Afipia clevelandensis ATCC 49720 (assembly GCF_000336555.1). Taxonomy (GTDB): domain Bacteria; phylum Pseudomonadota; class Alphaproteobacteria; order Rhizobiales; family Xanthobacteraceae; genus Afipia; species Afipia clevelandensis. The sequence goes on from NZ_KB375281.1 coordinate 2,792,598, forward strand.
GTAGCCCGCCGCGTTGAAATGCTTGTCGCCGCCGCCAACGGTGAGCGCCGGATTTTGATGGTCCGCCACGTTGTAAACCGGCGGCCGGATCACATAGCTCTCGATCCCCTTCGCCCGCAGGCGGCTGACAATGCCCGCGACGTTGGCCCGAACCTCCGCCATGCTGACGCCCCGGCGGATATCGTTGATGCCGATCCAGATCACCGCCACCCGCGTGCCCGACGGCACCGCCGAGTCCAGACGCCCCGCAAGGCCCGAACTGGTATCGCCATTGATGCCGCCATTGCTGACGCTGACATTCAGGCTGCGGGCATTCAGCGCGGCCTGAAGCTGGCTTGGATAATTCTCGGAGGACGAGATGCCCTTGCCGTAGACATTGCTGTCGCCAATCACCGCGACCTGCACCTGTGCGACCGCAGATTTCACAACGGCCGGAGCGACCAAGAAAAGAGCAGTCACGAAGAGAGACGCAAACAGCCTTCGCTGCAATGACATGACCGCCCCAAAAACCGATGTCCAGAATCGGAAGACTAGGGCGGGTGTCCGAACACCGTCAAGCGCATCAGTGTCTGGTGACGACACTCCACTTTGTGACGATGGCATCACTGAGCTGTCCGGCGGCCTGCGCGCAGGAGAGTTCATTGGCCTTCAGCGCAATGCTCTTGCCGATATACGGCTTCAGCGCCGCGGCCTCGGCGTCGCTATTGGTCACGATCTGGAATGTCTCCGGGCCGGTTTCGAGATTGCACATGCCCGACGGCGGCGGCAGGCGGCGCGGCTCGCTGGTGAGCTGATAGGTGATGACCCGCTTTTTTCTCGGACCGGAACGCATCGCCGTCAATTCACCCGACAGCACCTCACCCGTCTTCAGTGGCTTTGCCTTCTGCTGCGCAAGAGCATCGGACGAGATCAGCACGGAGAGACAGCCGGCGGCGAGCATGGCGGGGGCATTCGCGAACAGACGGAGAAACATCAGGCTTCCATTTCGTGAATTTCAGGTTGGTTTTTAGAACAGCGTCCGCTGCCGCATGGCGGCCGACAGTGTCCCCTCGTCGAGATAGTCAAGTTCACCGCCGACCGGCACACCGTGCGCCAGCCGAGTGACCTTGACATTGGCATCCTGCAACAGGTCGGTGATGTAATGGGCCGTGGTCTGGCCATCCACCGTCGCATTGAGTGCAAGGATGATTTCCGTGACCCGGGGGTCGAGCGCACGCTGCACCAGAGCGTCGATGGTCAGATCCTGCGGACCGACACCATCGAGCGGCGACAGCGTGGCGCCGAGGACGTGATAAAAACCATTTGTGGCATGAGCGCGTTCGAGCGCCCATAAATCCGCGACATCCGCCACCACAACGATGATCGACGGATCGCGCCGCGTATCGGTGCAGACGGTGCAGGGATTTTGCGTGTCGATGTTACCACAGGTGTTGCAGACCTGAATCCTGTCGATCGCCACCTGCAGCGCCGCCGACAGCGGCGTCATCAATGCTTCGCGCTTCTTGATCAGATGCAGCGCGGCGCGGCGCGCCGAGCGCGGGCCGAGACCCGGCAACCGCGCCAGCAACTGGATCAGACGTTCGATTTCGGGGCCGGCGACCGAGGATGCCATTCGAGAAAGCTCTTAAAATTCCAACTCTCAACCTCGTCATTGCGAGCGGAGCGAAGCAATCCATTCCAAAGGAAAGCTGGATTGCTTCGTCGCTTGCGCTCCTCGCAATGACGATTGTCAATCACATCTCTAGCCGAGGCCCAGCCCCGGAGGCAGGCCGAGCCCGCCGGTCAGCGCCTGCATCTTTTCCTGCATCGCGGCTTCGGCCTTGCGGCGCGCATCGCCAAGCGCGGTGACGAGGAGGTCTTCGAGAACCTCACGCTCGTCCGCCTTCATCAGCGACGGATCGATCTTCACCGCCTTGACTTCGCCCTTGGCGGTCATGCGCACGCCGACGAGTCCGCCGCCGGACAGGCCCTCGACCTCGATGGTGTCGAGTTCGTCCTGCAGCGCCTTCATCTTGGACTGAAGCTGCGCCGCCTGTTTCATCATGCCGAGAAAGTCAGCCATGAATTGATCCCTTGTGGTTGATGTCCGGACAAATCATCCGGAATCCGTTTATCTCGTCTGAAATTCCCGTTTTAAAGATCGTCGTCTTCTTCGGCGGCAGCGACAGGACCGGACTCATCGGCGCCGGTGTCGGCGTCCGGCACGATACGCCGCACATCAATCACCTGCGTGCCGGGAAACTTCGCCATCACCGCCTGCACGCGCGGGTCGGCGTGAATGCCATCGGTGAGTTTTTCCTTCTCCGCCTGCGCCTGCGCGCGCAGGGTCGGCTCGCCGGCCTCATTGGAAACGATCACGGTCCAGCGCCGACCGGTCCACTGTTCGAGCTTGCGCGACAGATCGTTGACAACGGAGCGCGCGGCGCTGCGCTCCAGTGCCACTTCCAGCCTGCCGTCTTCCATGCGCACCAGCCGCATGTCGGCTTCCAGCGCGGACTTAAGCTGGATGTCGCGCTTCTCGCTGGCGAGCGCCACAAGTTCGGCAAACGTATTCAGCCGCCGCACTGGCGCCGCCGCGGCAGGCGCCGGCGCGGGCGTGCTCATCTGCGGACGCGGTGATGTATCGAGCGCGGGCCGCGAACCGGACGCCACCGCGCGAACCTGCGAACCATCATCGCTTCTGGACGATAACGCGGCTGACGGACCGCGCGGCGCGGCATTGCCGACGACATTGCCACCCAGAAGGTGCGAGCCGCCACCATTGGCGTCAATCATCCTGATCGCCTCATCCGGCGTCGGCAGGTCCGCCACATAGGCGATCCGCACCAGCACCATCTCGGCCGCCGCCTGCGGCCGTGTCGCGGCCTGAACCTCGGCAATGCCCTTGAGCAGCATCTGCCACATCCGCGACAGCACGCGCATCGACAGCTTGGCCGCGAAATCGCGACCGCGCGTGCGTTCGGTTTCTCCGAGTGCGAGATTCTCCGCCGTCGCGGGAACGACCTTCACCCGCGTCACGAAGTTCACGAACTCTGCGAGGTCACTGAGCACAACCACCGGATCAGCGCCGGTGTCGTACTGGTCGCGAAACTCCTTGAAGGCCGCGGCGATGTCGCCGCTCGCCAGCGCCTCGAACAGATCAATGACCCGGGTGCGATCTGCAAGCCCCATCATCTGCCGTACGTCTTCGGCGCGCACCACGCCTGCGGCATGGGCGATCGCCTGATCGAGCAGCGACAGCGAATCGCGCACCGAACCTTCGGCCGCGCGCGCGATCATCCCCAGCGCTTCAGGCTCGGCCTGCACGCCTTCCTTGGACAGGATGTTCGACAAATGCGTCATCAGCACATCCGACTCGACCCGCCTCAGATCGAACCGCTGGCAACGCGACAGCACCGTCACCGGGACCTTGCGAATTTCCGTGGTCGCGAACACGAACTTGGCATGCTCCGGCGGCTCCTCCAGAGTCTTGAGGAAGGCGTTGAACGCCTTCTCGGAGAGCATGTGGACTTCGTCGATAATGTAAACCTTGTAGCGCGCGCTGGAGGGCGCGTAACGCACGCCATCGGTAATCTGGCGCACATCGTCGATGCCGGTATGCGATGCCGCGTCCATTTCGAGAATGTCGATATGTCGGCTTTCCATGATCGCCTGGCAGTGCACACCCATCTTCGGCATGTGGATGGTCGGCCCCTTCACCGAACCATCCGGCAATTCGTAGTTCAGCGCGCGGGCCAGAATGCGCGCGGTCGTGGTCTTGCCGACGCCGCGCACGCCGGTGAGAATCCAGGCCTGCGGCACACGTCCCGTCTCGAACGAATTCGAGATGGTGCGCACCATGGCTTCCTGGCCGATCAGATCATTGAAATTAGAGGGACGATATTTGCGCGCGAGCACACGGTAACCGGCGCCTGAGGCCGGTGAAGCGGCAGGCTCTCCGCCGAGCGCGAAACCGGGCTGATCGTCCGAGGCCGCACCGGCAATATCAGCATCGGTCATGGACTGGTCCGCGATTGTCTCGGCTAGCGTATCTGGAGAGAGCGCGCGGCGCACGCATCACGCCTTGTCCGCCCGGCGGAAAAGCGAGGTAGGAGACTGACGAGCGACCCGATCCGGACCTCGTTAGGGCTGCTTCCTTCCGGACCTGACCCGGTTGGCGAGTGGCTCGTCCACCGCCAATCTCCCGGTCCCTATTTGGGGCCAAATCCGCCGGAAAGCAAGCGCCGGGCGGCGGTTCGCACCGCCTTGTTTCGGCTTGCGAAATCGGCCGTTTTCAGGGCCGCGTGGCTTGAGACGGACGCCTGCTTGCCCCGATTGCGCAAGGGCATGGAAGCTCCGCGCGCAACCTGCCATGAGAAGTGTTGTTCGCGGCCCTGCTCTCTGCAAAATTGCCGGAACTGTTTCGGGAATCCCTATGTCCGCTTCCGCCTGGTCGCTCCACCACATCCTCGAAAAAGACACCCTCAACATCGGCGACCTGCCGCTGTCGCGCGTGCTTGTCATCAAGGACGCCAACTATCCCTGGCTGCTGCTGGTGCCGCGCCGCCCGGATACCGTCGAACTCATCGACCTGAACGAGATCGAGCAGGCGCAACTGACCACCGAGATCAACCGCGTCGCCCGTGCGCTGAAGGACATCACCAAGCCCGACAAGCTGAACATCGCGGCATTGGGCAATGTCGTTCCGCAATTGCATGTTCACATCATCGCACGCCGGACCACGGACGCGGCATGGCCGCGCCCGGTCTGGGGCGTGGTACCGCCGCTGGCGCACGATCCGCAGGAAGTCGAAACCTTCATCGCCGCGCTCCGCCGCAAGATCTGGCTGAGTTGAGAGCTCGCGCCCACACTGAAAATCAGGCTGACAATCAATGACAACCAATGAAAAGCCCTTTCCCCTTGGCCAACCCGGCTTCGTCTCGCATCCCATCGACCGCGCGGCGCATATCCGCACCGATGCCGACAAGCTGTTCGCGCTGGAAGGCGACCGCAAGGCGCGGGCCTATGTGGTGCATCGCGACTCGCTGTTGATGACGATGGGCGCTGACGGTCCGCGCGCGCTGCTGACGCTGGATGAAGCACGGAAGTTCGGCGCCAATCCCGGCACCATTTTTCTCGGCCTGCACGAAGGCGCGCCGATTTTCGGCATGGGCATCGCCGCTTCGGCCGCCGAAGACCTGATGGGACGTCAGGATGTCGCCGTGGAAAACCTGCGCGCGGTGGCCGCAAGCGGCGCGGTGCCCGCGCGCGAACTGTCCACCATCGCCATGGCGAAGTCGCTGGTGAGCTGGCATCAGCGTCACGGCTACTGCGCCAATTGCGGCGCGCGCACCTCGATGGCGGACGGCGGCTGGAGGCGGATCTGCCCGAGCTGCAAGACCGAGCATTTCCCGCGCACCGATCCGGTCGTCATCATGCTGGTGACCGACGGCGAAAGATGCCTGATGGGCCGCCAGTCGCAGTTTCCGCCGACCATGTGGTCGTGCCTTGCCGGTTTTGTCGAAGCCGCTGAAACCATCGAGCAGGCGGTCCAGCGCGAAATCCTGGAAGAGGCGGGAATCCACTGCACCGATGTACGCTATTACATGACGCAGCCATGGCCCTACCCGTCATCGCTGATGATCGGCTGCAGCGCCCGCGCCACCACCACCGACATCACCGTGGACCGCACCGAGCTTGAGGACGCGCGCTGGTTCACGCGCGACGAAGCGGTTGCGATGCTGGCGCGCAATCACGCCGAAGGCCTGACGGGACCGCATCCGGTCGCCATCGCGCATCATCTTCTCGCCAACTGGATCGCGGAAACCGCATGAACGCGCGCGGTTCCGCGCACGGAACCGCATGGCCCGTCATGGATTGTCCCGGTCACGGCAAGTCATGACCATTTCACGCGAGGTTCAGTGTCAGCGAACAGCCCCCATCAAGAGCGCACGGCATCCCCACGCATCGTCTGCATCGGTATGCCGGTGCGCGATCTCATTTTCCGCGTTCCGGAAGTGCCCGCGCGCGGTCAGAAGGAATACGCCAGCGCCTTCGCCGAAATCGCGGGCGGCAACTCGCCCAATGCGGCGATTTCCATCTCGCGCCTCGGCGGCCGCGTTCTGCTGACCGGCCCGATCGGCGGGGCGCTGGCTGCGAGCAATGCGATCATCGACGACCAGTTCAGAAGCGAAGGCATCGACACCAGCGGGCTTGTGACCGTGGATGACGTGGTGACTCCGATTTCGAGCGTGCTGATCGATCCGAGCGGCGAGCGCACCATTGCCACGTTCCGCGACCCGAAACTGTGGACCGTCACCCTGCCCCCGACAGAAACCCTGCTCGCCGATTGCGCCGCCGTCCTGATCGAAAGCCGTTGCGCCGAATTCGGCACCGATGTTTGCGCGGAAGCGCAACGCCGCGGCATTCCTGTGATCATCGACGGCGACCGCATGATGTCGATGCGCGAGGGATTGCTGCAGGTCGCGTCGCACATCATTTTCTCGGCGGAGGCGCTGCATGCCACCGCCGGCGAAAGCGATGACGTCACCGCGTTGCGCAAGCTCGCGCAGGTGACCCCGGCTCTGCTCGGCGTCACCTCCGGTGCGAGAGGCGTGATCTGGCTCGATCCGCAGGGCGAGCCGCGCCAGATGCCGGCCTTTCCGGTCCACGTCGTGGACACGCTGGGCGCAGGCGACGCCTTTCATGGAGCGTTTGCCCTTGGCGTCGCCGAGGACATGCCGCTGGAGCAGGCGATGCGATTCGCGTCTGCCACCGCGGCGCTGAAATGCACCCGGTTCGGCGGCGCGTTCGGTTCGCCTCAACGCATTGAAGTTGAAGAGTTTTTGAGCACAAATCTGGCGGGCGCAAGCGGGTAGAGGGTCTCTAAAAGCCACTGATTTGGGCTTGCCTGAGAATGATTTTCTATCTATGAGGTATTTAACCCTCAATTATAGAAGAAAGTTCTTTTGATGTCTGACCTTGCCGTCGCGCCGATTGATGCTCCGCGCCGACTCGATGCCATCGACCGCAAAATTCTGACCGTTCTGCAGGACGACGCCTCGCTCTCGGTCGCCGAAATCGGTGACCGCGTCGGCCTTTCCTCCACGCCGTGCTGGAAGCGGATTCAGCGCATGGAGGCGGAAGGCATCATCCTGCGCCGCGTGGCGCTGGTCGATCAGAACAAGATCGGCCTCGGCATCACCGTGTTCGTCTCGGTGGAGAGCGGCGACCATTCCGACGCCTGGCTGAAGAAATTCGCTGATGCCGTCAGCGCCATGCCCGAAGTGATGGAATTCTACCGCATGGCCGGCGATGTCGATTACATGCTGCGCGTGGTGGTCGCGGACATGCAGAGCTACGACATTTTCTACAAGAAGCTCATCAGTGCCGTGGCGTTGAAAAATGTGACCTCGCGCTTTGCGATGGAGAAGATCAAGTCGGTGACCGCGCTGCCGGTGCCTGCTCTGACGGCGGCATAATCTGCCGTATCGGTTTCGCGGAAAGCCGCCGGTCAAAGCCGGCGGCTTTCGTCTGGCCCGATTGATCGTTTTTTACGATTGAAATAACATATATAATCAGTTGGATTGATTATTCGCTATCTTCGATAATCCGGCCGGAAACCGGAGTTCGGCCATGACGACACAATCGCTGCACCTGCCGCATCCAGGCAAAACAACCGCGCCCGCTGCCCACGAGGACAGCCCGCATGGGACTTCTCTCGCATCCGGCATCTGGCCCGGATTGCTGCTCACCGGCCTGATCACCGCCGCAGCCTTCGGCCTGCGCGAAGTCCCGGCGGTTTCGGCCTTCAGTCCGCTGATCATCGCCATTGTCATCGGGATGCTGTTTCACAATGTGATCGGAACACCGGCACGCGCAAAACCAGGCGTGACATTCACCCTGCGCAAGATTCTGCGCTTCGCCATCATCCTGCTCGGCCTGCAACTGACCGCGGCGCAGATCGCCGAGGTCGGCGCGGCTGGACTTGCGGTGATCGCGTTGACGCTGATCGCGACATTCGTGTTCACGACATGGCTTGGCCGTCTGCTGGGTGTCGAGAGGGGCCTCACGCAACTGATCGCGGCCGGCACCTCCATCTGCGGTGCATCCGCCGTCATCGCCACCAACACCGTCACCTACGCGCATGACGAGGATGTCGCCTATGCGGTGGCCTGCGTCACCGTATTCGGATCGATCGCGATGTTCGTCTATCCGCTGCTGCCCGGCCTGCTTCATCTCGACCCGCGCGCCTATGGCCTGTGGAGCGGCGCGTCGATTCACGAGATCGCGCAGGTGATCGCCGCCGCGTTTCAGGACGGCAAGCAGGCCGGCGAATTCGGGACCATCGCAAAGCTCTCGCGGGTTGCGATGCTGGCGCCGGTGGTGATTGCGCTCGGCTTGCTGGCCACCCGGCGCAACCGGACGCCCGGTGCGGCACACGCCAGCCCGCGTCCGCCGATGCCGTGGTTCGTGCTGGGCTTTGCCGCACTGGTGGGCGTCAACAGCATCGTCGCGATCCCGCCGGACGTGAAAGGCACGATCATCACCATCACGACGATCCTGCTGACCATGGCGCTGGCGGCGATGGGGTTGGAGACCGACATTGCAAAACTTCGCGCCAAGGGCCTGCGGCCGCTGCTGCTCGGTGCCGCGGCCTTCCTCTTCATCGCGACATTCAGCCTGATGCTGGTGAAGATCACGACCTAGGAGAGTTCATGACGCTGGAGCAGTTGCGGATCTTCGTCGCAGTCGCGGAGCAGGAGCATATGACCCGAGCAGCGGAGACGCTGCACCTGACGCAATCGGCGACCAGCGCGGCGATCGCCGCGCTGGAGGAGCGTCATGCCGTCCGCCTGTTCGACCGCGTTGGACGCAACATCAAGCTGACCTCGGCGGGAAAACTCTTTCTGACCGAAGCGCGCGCGGTGCTGGCCCGTTCCGCCGCCGCCGAAGCCATGCTTGACGATCTCGCAGGGCTGAAGCTCGGATCGCTGGCACTCGCTGCCAGCCAGACCGTCGGCAACTACTGGCTGCCGCCGCTGATCCAGCGTTACCATTCGCTATATCCCGGCATCGCGCTGGACCTGAAGATCGGCAACACCGAGCAGGTGGCGGCATGGCTGCTGGACGGCCGCGCCGATCTCGGATTTGCCGAGGGCAAGGTCGATGCGCCAGCGTTGTCGTCGCGCGTCGTTGCCGAGGACGAACTTGTGCTGGTGGTCGGCGCTTCGCATCCATGGGCAAGGAAACGCACGGCAACGCTGAACGAGCTGAAAGCCTCCGAATGGATCGCGCGCGAGCAGGGCTCCGGCACGCGCAAGGTTTTTGAGATGGCGTTGGCCGAACTCGGGCTGAAGAAAAACGATACTCGGATCGCGCTCGAACTACCGTCCAATGAATCGGTCCGCGGCGCCGTGATCGCGGGCAGCGGCGCAACCGTTCTCTCGAAGCTGGTGGCGGAGAACACGCTGAAATCGGGCGCGCTGGTCGCGCTCAAGTTGCCGCTGCCCTCGCGCAGCTTCTATCTGCTGCGCCACAAGGAGCGGCACCAGACCCGGGCAGACAAGGAGTTTGTGAAGCTGATCGGATGACCCACGAACCATCCGTCATGGCCGGGCTTGTCCCGGCCATCCACGTCTTCCTTGTCGATCGATTTTCAAGACATATAGGCCCGGCACAGGGCCGGCATGACGACAGCAGAACGACTCGTGCGTCAGATCTTCTGATTGTACTCGCCGACTTCCGGATGGGTGCGCAGCACTGAGTCCATCGCCTCGAACATGTCGCGCATCCGCTTCTCGGACACCGGGCTTTCGACCACCACCACAAGCTCCGGCTTGTTGGATGATGCGCGCACCAGACCCCAGCTTCCGTCCTCGCAGGTCACGCGCACGCCGTTGACGGTGACGAGATCGCGGATCGGCTGACCGGCGACCTTGCCGCCCTTGGCCTTCACATCCTCGAAATGCTTCACTACCTGCGTAACGATTCCATACTTGGTCTCATCGGAGCAGTGCGGCGACATGGTCGGCGACGACCAGGTTTTCGGCAGGGCGTCCTTCAGGTCCGCCATGGTCTTGCCCGGCGCACGGTCCAGCATCTCGCACACGGCAATCGCCGAGACGAGACCGTCGTCATAGCCGCGGCCGATCGGCGCGTTGAAGAAGAAGTGGCCGGACTTCTCGAAGCCCGCCAGCGCCTTCAATTCATGGGTGCGGCGCTTCATGTAGGAATGGCCGGTCTTCCAGTAGGTCGCGTGCGCGCCTTGGCTCTGCAGCACCGGGTCCGTCACAAAGAGGCCGGTCGATTTGACGTCCACCACGAACTGCGCGTTCTTGTGAATCGCGGACATGTCGCGCGCCAGCATCACGCCGACCTTGTCGGCGAAGATTTCCTCGCCGGTGTTATCGACCACGCCACAACGGTCGCCGTCGCCGTCAAAGCCGAGGCCGACATCGGCCTTGTGCTCCAGCACGGCGTCACGAATGGCATGGAGCATTTCCATGTCCTCGGGATTGGGATTGTATTTCGGGAAGGTGTGATCCAGTTCCGTGTCGAGGCGGATCACCTCGCAGCCGATCGCTTCCATCACCTGCGGCGCGAACGCACCCGCGGTGCCGTTGCCGCACGCGACCACCACCTTCAGCTTGCGCTTCAGCTTCGTACGGTTGGTGAGGTCGGCGATGTAGCGCGTCGGGAAATTCTCGTGGAACTGATAGCCGCCAGCGGGCTTCAGCTTGAAATCGGCGTTGAGCACGATTTCCTTGAGGCGATTCATCTCGTCCGGCCCGAAGGTGAGCGGACGGTTGGCGCCCATCTTCACGCCGGTCCAGCCGTTGTCGTTGTGCGAGGCGGTAACCATCGCGACGCACGGCACGTCGAGATCGAACTGCGCGAAATACGCCATCGGCGTCACCGCAAGGCCGATGTCATGGACCCTGCAGCCGGAGGCCAGAAGTCCCGAGATCAGTGCGTATTTGATCGAGGCGGAATAGCTGCGGAAATCGTGCGCGGTGACGATCTCCTGCTTCTGGCCCATCTCGGCGATCAGGGTGCCGAGGCCCATGCCCAGCGCCTGAATGCCCATCAGGTTGATTTCCTTGCCAAACAGCCAGCGCGCGTCGTATTCGCGGAAGCCGGTCGCCTTCACCATCGGCTCGGATTCATAGGCATAGGTATTCGGAATCAGTTCGGGCTTGGGCTTCGGAAACATTCAGGGGGCCTCATGGCAGGGCGGGCAATATCCAGCAGCTTTAGCGAATGCGTGGAACTGTGGAAAGGCGGGAGCCACGCATTTAGGAGCGAATTGCGGCATATTGGCAGCGGCCCTGTTTAACCCGCATTCACGTCGAGCACGCCATGACCGACCACCGTCTTGAGTATCCCGCCACCGCGCGCAACCGCGACGCCATTCTCGCCGTGCTGCGCAGGGTTCTCCCCGCCTCCGGGTCTGTGCTGGAAATCGCCAGCGGATCGGGCGAGCATGTGGTGCATTTCGCGGGGGCGTTTCCAAACCTGACCTTCCAGCCGTCCGATCCCGAGGATGCGGCGCTCCAGAGCATTGTGGCGTGGAGCCAAGACAGCGGCCTGAAAAACATCCGGCCACCGGTGATGCTGGACGCGGCGTCCGGCCATTGGCCGGTCCATGCAACGGACGCCATCCTGTGCATCAACATGATCCACATTGCGCCATGGCGCGCGAGCGAAGGCCTGTTTCACGGCGCGGCGAGACTGCTGCCCGCAGGTGCGCCGCTCTATCTCTACGGGCCGTATCGCCGCGCCGATGTGGTTACCGCGCCGAGCAATGAGGCGTTCGACGAAAGCCTGAAGGCACGGAATGAAGAATGGGGCCTGCGCGATCTCGAGACTGTTGCTGCGCTGGCGCGCGATGAGGGATTTTCAGGGCCGGAGATCACCGAAATGCCGGCGAACAATCTGAGCGTGGTTTTCCGGCGAGTGTAGTCGTCATTGCGAGCGGAGCGAAGCAATCCAGAGCGGCGGGCACGAAGCTGGATTGCTTCGTCGCAAGTGCTCCTCGCAATAACGCCGCAGCAAGCGTCCTACTGCTCCATCACCAGCTTGCCGTTCGCCACTTCAAACCGGCGCAGCTTCGACAGGTACGACATGCCGAGCAGGTTTTCCGACAGCGCTTCATCCGGCAGCACCAGCGCATCGACATCACGCACCACGAGGCCGCCGATATCGACCATCGCCAGCCGCGTGCGCGCGGCCTTGATCGAACCGTTGGCGGTCGAGACATTGGCGGTGTAATCGCTCGGGCGCGGGCGAACGCCGATCTGCGCGGCGGAGGATTCATTCAGCGCAATCACCGACGCGCCGGTATCGACCATGAAGCCGAGACGGCGGCCCTCGACACGGGCATCGGTCTGGAAGTGCCCGCGGCTGTCTCGCGAAAGAGTGACACTGCGGCGGCCGGAATTTCCGCTGGTCTGCGGCTGCACCGAGGCGAAAGCATTCATCGCCCGCGACTTGTCCACGGCCTTGGCCTGCGCCCGTTCGCTGGTCATGGTGTCCGCGACCTTGGCCATGGACGTTCCGAACACGATCAGCATGGCCGCCAGAATCAAGATGCTACGCATACGCCTACACCTGTACTCACCCGGTCCCGCGCGAACCTTACGCGAACCTCTTCACGGCAGGCCGAAGCTTGATCGTCCCCGCCCCCGCAAAGACGGCTTTTTCCGAAATAAGGGTGAGGGAAGGGTTAATTCTCAGGTGCCGCGCGGCTTGACCCGGCGTGTCGGCAGCGCCGAAGCCGGGTCTTCCGGCCAGGGATGGCGCGGATAGCGCCCGCGCAGGTCGGAGCGCACGGCGGCATACGACCCGCGCCAGAAACCCGGCAGATCGCGCGTCACCTGAACCGGGCGGTGCGCGGGGGACAGCAGTTCCAGCACCAGCGGGATTTTGCCCTTCGCAATGGAAGGATGGGTGTTGAGCCCGAACAGTTCCTGCAGCCTCACCGCAATGGTCGGCCCCTGCTCGGCTTCATAATCAATCGGCAACGAGGTTCCGGTCGGCGCCTCGAAATGGGTCGGCGCTTCGTGGTCGAGTTTGGCGCGCGCATCCCATGGCAACAGATTCATCAGCGCATCGGAGAAATCGCCCGCGGAAAAACCCGCCAGCGAGGTCTTGTTGAACAGCGCAGGCACCAGCCAGTCCGCGCGCGTCTCCGCCAATGCGCTGTCGGACAAATCGGGCCAGTCTTCGGGAGACGCCGCGCGCAAAAACATCACGCGGTCGCGCCATTGCTTGAGCGCCTTCGACCAGGGCAGCCGCTCGATACCCGCCGCGATCAGACCATCGGCCAGCACGCGCGCGGTTTCCGCCGACGGCGACACCGGCAACGTCTGCTCGGAGAGCGTGACGGCATGCAGCTTCTTCCGGCGCCGGGCGCGCAGCGCCATCGCGGCGCGATCGAAGGTGATCTCGTCATCGCTCTGGATATGATCGGCGAACTGCTGCTCGATTTCGCTTTGCGTGATCGGCGCCGCCAGCAAGATACGTCCGTTCGCTGCCGTGCCGGTCAGTTCGGCCACAGCGATATAAGGCGACTTCGCGAGCGCGGAGGTTTGCTCAATGCTCGCGCCGCGTCCGTTGGCCAGCACGAACGATCCATTGCCGCGATTGCGGGCCACGCGATCCGGGAAGGCGAGCGCGAGCATGAGGCCGGTCGAAAGCGAACGATCCGCCACATCGAACGGCTCATTCGCCGCCACCTGCTTCGCCCAGCGCTCGGCCAGTTGCCGCGCGCTTTGCGCCCGCTGCGACCGATCACGGCGGAAAAGATCGAGACGCGCATCGAGGTCGGCGCTGTCGCCGCCAAGACCGCGCTCGGTGAGGATCGCCGCGATCAACGCAGCCTCGTCCCCCGAACCGAGCCGATGCGAATCCACGATCATGCGCGCAAGGCGCGGCGGCAATGCCAGCGCACGCAGGCTGTTGCCTTCCGGCGTAATCCGGCCTGTCTCATCCAGCGCATTCAGTTCGCGAAGAAGATTGCGCGCTTCGGTCATTGCCGGCAACGGCGGCGGGTCGAGGAACGCCAGCGCCGCTGGATCGCTCGCGCCCCAATGCGCCAGATCGAGCACCAGCGACGACAGGTCGGCCGAGAGAATCTCGGGCCGGGTGTAAGCCTCCAGCGACGCGGTCTGCGGCTCGTCCCACAGCCGGTAACAGATACCAGGCTCGGTGCGGCCCGCGCGGCCCCGGCGCTGGTCTACGGCTGCGCGTGAGGCGCGGATGGTTTCGAGCCGCGTGAGGCCGATGTCCGGCTCATAGCGCGGCACGCGCGCCATGCCGGAATCCACCACAATGCGCACGCCCTCGATGGTCAGCGAGGTTTCCGCAATCGAGGTCGCCAGCACCACCTTGCGCTGGCCCTTGGGCGGCGGCGAGATGGCGCGGTCCTGCACGCCGGCGTCAAGCGCGCCGAACAGCGGAACAATTTCCGTGTTCGGATCGCTGACGCGCTCGGCGAGAAAATTCTGGGTGCGGCGGATTTCCGCTGCACCCGGCAGGAACGCCAGCACCGAGCCAGTCTCCGCACGCAACGCCGTCGCAATCGCATCCGCCATCTGGCGTTCAATCTGCACGTCCGGCTTGCGGCCGAGATAACGCGTCTCGACGGGGAATGCGCGGCCTTCGCTTTCGATCACAGGCGCATGGCCGAGCAGCTTGGCAACGCGCGCGCCGTCGAGCGTCGCCGACATCACAAGAATGCGTAAGTCCTCGCGCAGTCCTGTTTGCGCATCACGCGCGAGTGCAAGACCGAGGTCTGCATCGAGCGAGCGTTCATGGAATTCGTCGAACAGTACGGCGGCGATGCCGTTGAGTTCAGGATCGTCCAGAATCTGGCGGGTGAAAATGCCTTCGGTCACCACCTCGATCCGCGTGGCCCGTGAAACCTTCGAGCCAAATCGCACGCGATAGCCAACAGTGTCGCCAACCTTTTCGCCGAGCGTTTGCGCCATGCGTTCGGCGGCGGCACGCGCCGCGATCCGGCGCGGCTCCAGCACGATGATCTTCTTTTTAGCGGTCCACTCCGCATCCAGCAGCGCCAACGGCACGCGCGTCGTCTTGCCCGCGCCCGGCGGCGCCACCAACACGGCGGTGCTGCTGCGCGCAAGCGCCGCTGTCAGGTCATCGAGGACAGCGTCGATGGGAAGAGGCGTGGAGAAGTTCATCATCGTAATAGGTATAACCGTCATTGCGAGCGAAGCGAAGCAATCCACTTTTGAGAAAAGCTGGATTGCTTCGTCGCAAGTGCTCCTCGCAATGACGTCTAACTGTCCAGGGCTTAGACCGCGCCCCGCCCGACGCTCTCATAGATGAAGCCGAGCGCCTCCATCTCATCGCGGCGATAGATGTTGCGCAGGTCCACCATCACGGGATTGGCCATCTCGCGCTTGAGGCGCTTCAGGTCGAGCGCGCGGAACTGGCGCCACTCGGTGACAATCACCAGCGCGTCGGCGTCCTTCGCAACAGCATAAGGGTCTTCGCAATAGGTGATCTCGGGCAGTTCGCCTTTCGCCTGATCCATGCCTTCCGGATCGTAGGCCCGCACCTTCGCGCCGAGATCGAGCAGACCCGTGATGAGCGGGATCGACGGCGCTTCACGCATGTCGTCGGTGTCCGGCTTGAAGGTCAGGCCGAGGATGCCGATGGTCTTGCCGCGCAGGTTGCCGCCGAGCGCGCCTGCGACCTTGCGCGCCATCGCGCGCTTGCGGTTGTCGTTCACCGCGAGCACCGCCTCGACAATGCGCAGCGGCACGTCATGATCCAGCGCCGTCTTCACCAGCGCGCGGGTATCCTTCGGAAAGCATGAGCCGCCGAAACCGGGACCGGCGTTGAGAAACTTCGAGCCGATGCGGTTGTCTAGGCCGATGCCGCGTGCAACTTCCTGCACGTCGGCGCCGACTTTTTCCGACAAATCCGCCATCTCGTTGATGAAGGTGATCTTGGTGGCGAGAAAAGCATTTGCGGCGTACTTGATCAGTTCCGCCGTGCGCCGCTCCGTGTACATGATCGGCGCCTGATTGAGATAGAGCGGGCGATAGACCTCGCCGAGAACTTTTCGCGCACGCTCATCGGAGGTGCCGACCACGATGCGGTCCGGATGCTTGAAGTCGCGGATCGCCGCGCCCTCGCGCAGGAATTCCGGATTGGACGCCACCGCCACATCGGCCTGCGGATTGGTTTCGCGGATGATGCGCTCGACCTCGTCGCCGGTGCCGACCGGCACGGTGGACTTGGTGACAACGACGGTGAAGCCCTGCACGGCCCTTGCGATGTCGCGCGCCGCGGCGTGGACATAGGTCAGGTCGGCATGGCCGTCGCCGCGCCGGGACGGCGTGCCGACCGCGATAAACACGGCATCCGCCTTGCCGACGGGACCCGCAATATCGGTGGTGAAATCGAGCCGCCCTGCACTGACCGAATCCGCGACCAGCCGATCCAGATCCGGTTCGAAAATCGGGATTTCGCCCCGGTTCAGGGCGTCGATCTTGCTGGCGTCGGTATCGACGCAGGTCACGCGATGGCCGAAGTCCGCAAAACAGGCGCCGGACACCAGCCCCACATACCCCGTGCCGATCATGGCAATCCGCATATACCGCCTCGTTAACGATGTTCCGTTTCGCGGGGCTTTTAGCGCAAATCCGCGTGAAGGGGGCACAACATTTGTATGAATAAAGGAGAATGAAACCCCTGCGCATCAGGATGGCGCGCAACTGGACCGAAACGGGACACCATGAACAGCAACGGCACATCCGGCGCACGCGCCCTGCCCGCCTCCGAGCGGATCGACTGGGTCGATTACGCCAAGGGCATCTGCATTGTCATGGTCGTCATGATGCATTCGACGCTGGGCGTCGAGGCGGCGGCGGGCAAACAGGGCTTCATGCACCTGTTCGTCGAGTTTGCAAGGCCGTTCCGGATGCCGGATTTCTTCCTGATTTCGGGTCTTTTCCTGGCACGGGTGATCGGCCGCGACTGGCGCACCTATCTGGACCGCAAGGTGGTCCATTTCGCCTACTTCTATGTGCTGTGGGTCACGATCCAGTTCGGCTTCAAGGCGCCCGCTTTCGCCGCCGAACAGGGCTGGGCCCATGTCGGTGTCATGTATCTGCAATCTTTCATCGAGCCGTTCGGCACGCTGTGGTTCATCTACCTGCTGCCCATTTTCTTCGTCGTGACCAAAGCCACGCTGCGCATTCCTGCGCCGCTGATCTGGCTCATCGCCGCCGGGCTTGAGGCCATGCATGTGTCCACCGGTTGGACCGTGATCGACGAATTCGCCGCGCGGTTTGTGTATTTCTATTCCGGCTATCTGTTCGCCAACTACGTGTTCGCGCTCGCCAGCCGGGCTCAGGAAAAGCCAAGCGCTGCACTGCTCGGCCTCGCCGCATGGGCCATCGCCAACGGCGTTCTGGTGTTCGCAGGCTTTGGCGACCGGCCGGTCATTTCGCTGGTGCTCGGGTTCGCCGGCGCCTGCGCCGTGATCGTTACCGGCGCGCTGCTGGCGCGCGCCAACTGGCTCGGCTTCGTGCGTTACTGCGGCGAGCATTCCATCGTGATCTACCTCGCCTTCTTCCTGCCGATGGCGGTCACCCGCGTGGTGCTGCTGAAGACCGGCATCATCGCCGATATCGGCGTGGTCTCACTGATCGACACCGTCGCGGGCGTGACCGGCGCCGTCCTGATGTGGTGGGGCGCCAGGCGCGCCGGGCTCAACTTCCTGTTCGAGCGGCCGGAGATGTTCTGGATCGCGCCGAAGCAGAAACGCCCCGCCCTTCAGGCGGCGGAGTAAGTTCAGTGTGACGTCGTCCCCGCGCAGGCGGGGACCCATAACCACCAAACGTCATGGCAATAGCGAGTAAGTAACTCCGGTATCCACGTCAAATTGAGAGTGCAGGGAGTATGGGTCCCCGCCTGCGCGGGGACGACGCCGATTTTCGGGAATGGCGGCAAAGAATCCCGTGCGCATCTGCCCCGCAAAGGGGTGTCAATCGCGGCCAAAATCCCTAAATTGCGCCCATGCCCAAAAAGCCTGCGTCCCCCGCGAAATCGCCCGCCACGAAACCCGCCGCGAAGCCTGCAACGGCCAAGCCCGCAACGGCGACAGCCAATGCGCCTCGCCGCGGCGATCACGTCTTTCTGGTGGATGGCTCGGGCTATATCTTCCGCGCCTATCACGCCCTGCCGCCGCTGAACCGCAAGTCGGACGGTCTACAGGTCAATGCCGTGCTCGGCTTCTGCAACATGCTGTGGAAGCTGATGCGCGACATGCCGCCGGACAACCGGCCGACCCATCTCGCCATTATCTTCGACAAGTCCGAGGTCACCTTCCGCAACAAGCTCTATCCCGAGTACAAGGCGCAGCGTCCGGCTGCCCCGGACGATTTGATTCCCCAATTCGCGTTGATCCGCGAAGCGGTCCGCGCCTTCGACCTGCCGTGTCTGGAACAGATCGGCTTCGAGGCCGACGACCTGATTGCAACCTATGTACGCGAGGCCTGCGAGCGCGGCGCGACGGCGACCATCGTGTCCTCCGACAAGGACCTGATGCAACTGGTGACCGATTGCGTGTCGATGTACGACACCATGAAGGATCGCCGCATCGGCATTCCGGAGGTGATCGAGAAATTCGGCGTGCCGCCCGAGAAGGTGGTGGAGGTGCAGGCGCTGGCGGGCGACTCGGTCGACAACGTGCCGGGCGTGCCGGGCATCGGCATCAAGACCGCGGCACAGCTTATCACCGAATACGGTGATCTCGAAACCCTGCTCAAGCGCGCCCCCGAGATCAAGCAGCCGAAGCGGCGCGAGTCGCTGATCGAACACGCCGAGAAGGCGCGCATCTCCCGTCAGTTGGTGCAACTCGACGACAAGGTGAAGCTCGACGTCCCGCTGGACGACCTCGCCGTTCATGAACCGGATTCGCGCAAGCTGATCGCGTTCCTCAAGGCGATGGAATTCTCGACGCTGACGCGGCGCGTGGCTGAGTATTCCCAGATCGATCCGTCGGATGTCGAAGCCGACACCAACACAAAGAGTGCATCCGCACGCACCGACGCCCCTGCCGAATCAGCCGCAACGCCGCCGCTGGGCGGCGAGCCGGACCTGTTTGGAAAAAGTCCATCCTCAACCGCCGGCCAATGGGCGGGTTCTGCAAAGCCGAAGCAGACCGCAGGCAACAGCGGCCCGCAGACTCCGAAAGCGCTGGCCGATGCCCGCGCCGAGGAAGCGCGCGGCGCAAAGTTCAACCGCGCCGCTTACGCGACGATCAAGAGCCTCGACGAATTGAAGCGCTGGACCGCGCGCGCCTTCGATAGCGGTCAGCTCGCACTTACGGTCGAAACGGCGAGTACCGATCCGATGCAGGCCGAGATCACCGGCATCTCGCTGGCCACCGGTGTCAGTGAGGCCTGCTACATCCCGCTCGGGCATACCAAGCCCGGCGACGGTGCGGGCCTGTTCGCGGGCGGCCTCGCGCCGGACCAGATCAAGACCGCAGACGCGCTGGCTGTGCTCAATCCGCTGCTTACCGACGCCGGCGTGCTCAAGATCGGCCATGATCTGAAGTTCGACACCGTGGTGCTCGCCCAGCACGGCATCGCCATGGCGCCGGTCGAAGACACCATCCTGATTTCCTATGTGCTGGATGCAGGCCGCGCGAAACACGATCAGGAATCGCTGGCCGAGAGCTGGTTCGGCCACAAAACCATCGGCTTCGGCGATCTTGTCGGCAGCGGCAAGAGCCGCATCACCTACGATCAGGTGCCGATTGAGAAGGCCGCAGAATACGCCGCCGAACGCGCGGATGTCGCGTTCAGACTCTGGCGCGTGCTGAAGCCGCGCCTGTTGGCCTATCGCGTCAACACCGTGTACGAGACGCTGGAGCGTCCGCTGGTGCCGGTGCTGGCGCGCATGGAACGGCGCGGAATTTCCATCGACAGACAAGTGCTGTCGCGCCTGTCCGGCGAATTCGCCCAGACCGCCGCGCGGGTCGAGGCCGACATCCAGAAGATGGCGGGTGAGCCGATCAATCCGGGCAGCCCGAAGCAGCTCGGCGACATCATGTTCGGCAAGATGGGGCTGCCGGGCGGCGCGAAAACCAAGACCGGTGCATGGTCCACCTCGGCGCAAATCCTCGACGAACTCGCCGAGGCCGGGCATGAATTCCCCGCCCGCGTGCTCGAATGGCGGCAGGTCACCAAGCTGAAATCCACCTACACGGATTCGCTGCCGGAATACGTCAATCCGCAGACCCAGCGTGTTCACACCACCTACGCGCTCGCGGCAACCACGACGGGGCGGCTGTCCTCCAACGAGCCGAACCTGCAGAACATTCCGGTGCGCACCGAGGACGGCCGCAAGATCCGCAAGGCCTTTATCGCCACCAGGGGCCACAAGCTCGTCTCGGCGGACTATTCTCAAATCGAATTGCGACTGCTGGCGGAGATCGCCGACATTCCCTCGCTCAAGCAGGCGTTCCACGACAAGCTCGACATTCACGCCATGACGGCGTCGGAAATGTTCGGCGTGCCGATCAAGGACATGCCGGGCGAAGTGCGCCGCCGCGCCAAGGCGATCAACTTCGGCATCATCTACGGCATCTCGGCGTTCGGCCTTGCCAACCAGCTCGGCATTCCGCGCGAAGAGGCCGGCGCTTACATCAAGAAGTATTTCGAGCGCTTCCCCGGCATCCGCGCGTATATGGATGCGACGCGCGACTTCTGCCGCGAGAACGGCTATGTCGAAACTATCTTCGGCCGCAAGTGTCACTACCCGGACATCAAGGCCAGCAATCCGTCGATCCGCTCGTTCAACGAGCGCGCCGCCATCAACGCGCGGCTGCAAGGCTCCGCCGCCGATATCATCCGCCGCGCCATGATCCGGATGGAGGATACGCTCGCGGAGCACAAGCTGTCGGCGCAGATGCTACTGCAGGTGCATGACGAACTGATCTTCGAGGTGCCCGAGGACGAGGTGGCGGCGACGCTGCCGGTGATCCAGCATGTGATGCAGGACGCGCCATTCCCGGCGGTGTCGCTGTCGGTGCCGCTGCAAGTCGATGCAAGAGCAGCGAGCAACTGGGACGAAGCGCATTGATGGCTGGCGCGAGGCTGTAGCACGTGACCCCCTCCCTGCTCGCCTTCGCGCTGACCTGCCTTGTGATCGAGATCACCCCGGGGCCGAACATGGCCTATCTCGCTGCGCTGTCGCTCTCGCAAGGCGTGCGCGCGGGTCTGGCAGCGGTTGCAGGGATCGCGCTCGGTCTTGCGGTTTATGGTGTGGCGGCCTCGCTCGGCCTCAGCGCCATTATCGACAACTCGCGCTTTCTCTATGAAGCGCTGCGCTGGGGCGGCGTCGTCTATCTGCTCTGGCTGGCATGGGAGGCATGGGCCGCCGAGCGCGAAGTATCTCCCGACGCGGTCGATGGCGGGATCAATCCATGGACCGCATTCCAGCGCGGGCTGATCACCAACCTCCTCAATCCGAAGGCCGCAGTGTTCTATGTCGCCGTGCTGCCGGATTTCATCCAGATCGGCAAAGGCGCAGTTGCAGCGCAGACGCTGATGCTGTCGGCGATCTATGTCGGCATCGCCACCGCGATCCATCTCACCATCGTGCTGCTCGCCTCGCGGCTGCAGCGCGTGATCGCAACACCGGCGCAGCGCCGCACGGTTCGCCGGGTGCTTGCCGTGCTGCTGGCGGCGATTGCCGTCTGGTTCGCCTTCAGCACCAGCCGCTGAGAGCTATCCCAGCTTCACCTCAAACCCGCGCTTGACGCCGGGTCGCGCCATCATCGCCTCGTACCAGCGCTTGACGTGCGGGAACTCTTCCAGCGGCACCTTGTGGCGTTCATGCCGCCATGCCCAGCCGATAATCGCGAAATCCGCCACCGAAATCCGGTCGGCGACGAATTCATGCTCGGCCAGCCGCCGGTCCAGCACACCATAGAGCCTGCGCGTTTCCTTGGAAAAGCGCTCCAGCCCGTAGCGGCGGTCCTGCTCGTTTTCGAGTGCGATAAAGTGATGCACCTGTCCGGGCATCGGCCCGAAGCCGCCCATCTGCCACATCAGCCATTCCAGCACCGGAATGCGCTCGCCCAGATCCTGCGGCAGAAACTGTCCGGTCTTCTCGCCGAGATACAGCAGGATGGCGCCCGACTCGAAAATGCTGACCGGCTTGCCGTGCGGCCCCTCCGGATCGACGATGGCGGGGATCTTATTGTTGGGGCTGATCTTCAGGAAATCCGGCGCAAACTGCTCGTCCTTTGAAATGTTGATGGGATGGACCTTGTAGGGCAGCCCCATCTCCTCGAGTGCGACACTGATCTTGCGGCCGTTCGGCGTATTCCACGCATAGAAGTCGATGGTCATTTGCTCCCCTTTTATTGGTCTTGCGCTGTTGACGGTGAGCGATCCGCTGTGGAATCTCCACGCCAGTCCTGCCCGGCATAACCGCCCGAAAGCGGTTCCCCCGCTCCGGATCATGCCGTAACATCCGTGAAATCCCCCATAGCTCGAAGAGATCGCCTTGTCCAAATCAGCCTCCCGCGCCCGCCTTGCCGACATCATCCGCAAACGCTCGTTCGGGCGCGGCGAAATCACGCTGGCATCCGGCCGCAAGAGCGATTTCTACTTCAACCTCAAGCCGACCATGCTGGACCCGGAAGGCGCGGCCCTGCTCGCCGAACTGTCGCTGGATGCGCTGAAGGACGACCAGATCGACTATATCGGCGGGCTGGAGATGGGCGCGGTGCCGATCGCAGGCGCCATCGCACAGCTTTCCTGGCTGAAGGGCCGGCCGATCGCCGCGTTCTTCGTGCGCAAGAAGCCGAAGGAGCATGGTGCGCGGCTCGCGGTCGAAGGCCTTGCCAAGGGGGAAAGCCTTGCAGGCAAGCGCATTGTCATTGTCGAAGACGTCACCACCACCGGCGGCTCGGCGATCAAGGCCGTGGACGCCGTGAAGGATGCCGGCGGCGAGGTTGCCATGGTGTTCACCATGGTGGACCGCGACGAAGGCGCGACGGAAGCGTTTGCCGAGGCAGGCATCCCGTTCCGTTCGCTTTACAAGGCGGGCGAATTTCTCAAGGGCTGATCATGCCCCGCACGCGGCAGGCCAACGCGTAACAACGACATGAGGATCAGGATGCAGGCACTTCACACTCTCCGCCGGAGACGACACGGTTCAGCGATCTCCGGTGCAGCCGTGACATGCCTGCTTGCCTGTCTTCTGTTCCTTCTTCCCGAGCCCGCCTTTGCCGCCGAAGGACTGAACGGTGCCAAGCTCTCGATCCTCTGGGCCTTGCCGTTCGTCGGTATCCTGCTCTGCATCGCCACCGGCCCGGTGTTCTATCCCCATGTCTGGGAGCATCATTTCGGCAAATTCACCGCACTGTGGGCGGCGCTGATTGTCGTTCCGCTGTCCCTGACTGCGGACGTTCACACCGTCACCACCACGCTGGCGCATACCGCGCTGCTGGAATACATGCCGTTCATCCTGCTGCTGCTCGCGCTATTCGTGGTCGCCGGCGGCATCTATCTTGAAGGCAACCTGCACGACAGCGCCTTCACCAACACCGTGCTGCTTGCAGTGGGCGCAGTGATGGCCAGCATTGTCGGCACCACCGGCGCGGCGATGATCCTGATCCGGCCGCTGATCCGCGCCAACGACGACCGCAGATACAATGCACATGTCGTGGTGTTCTTCATCTTTCTTGTCGCCAATATCGGCGGCGCGCTGTCGCCGCTCGGCGATCCGCCGCTGTTCATCGGATTCCTGAAAGGCGTCGACTTCTTCTGGACCACGCAGCATCTCTGGCTGGAGACCCTGGTGGTCGGCGGCATCGTGCTCGCCATCTTCCTCGTGATCGACGTCTTTCTGCATCATCGCGAAGGGCGCTTTCCGCGCCGCACGGACCCGACACCGGACTCGCCGCTCAAGCTGCATGGCAAGATCAATCTTCTGCTGATCGCGGTGATTATCGGAGCCATCCTGATGAGCGCGCAGTGGAAGCCCGGCATCGCGTTCAAGGTCTTTGGCGTCGAGCTCGAAATTCAAGACCTGCTCCGTGACCTGATCTTTGTGGTGGTGGTGTTCGCATCCCTCGCATGGACGGCCAAGACTGATCGCAAGGCCAACGGCTTTTCGTGGGGACCGATCCAGGAAGTCGCGATCCTGTTCGCAGGCATCTTCATCTGCATCGTACCGGTGATGGCGATGCTTCAGGCCGGATCGCAGGGGCCGTTCGCGCCGCTGCTCGGCCTTGTCACCAATGCCGACGGCAGCGACAACTCCGCCGCCTATTTCTGGCTGACCGGCGGCCTGTCGTCGTTCCTCGACAACGCGCCGACCTATCTGGTGTTCTTCCAGCTCGCCGGCGGCGATCCGCAAGTGCTGATGGGTGCGAAGGCCGCCACGTTGGCCGCCATTTCCTCCGGCGCGGTCTATATGGGCGCCAACACCTATATCGGCAACGCGCCGAACTTCATGGTCTATGCCATCGCGCGGCAGGCCGGCGTGAAGATGCCGAGCTTCTTCGGCTACATGGTGTGGTCGGGGCTGGTGCTGATCCCGACCTTTGTGCTGGCGACATTCCTGTTCTTCCGGCCGTAAGCTGCGAACAGACCGAGCGGAGAGATCCGATGAAAGTTGCGGTGATGGGCGCCGGCGCGGTCGGCTGCTATTTCGGCGCGATGCTGGCGCGTGCAGGCCATGACATCACGCTGATTGCCCGGCCGCAGCATGTCGAGGCCGTCAGACACCATGGCCTGATGC
The DNA here is from genome assembly GCF_000336555.1 of Afipia clevelandensis ATCC 49720. Taxonomy (GTDB): domain Bacteria; phylum Pseudomonadota; class Alphaproteobacteria; order Rhizobiales; family Xanthobacteraceae; genus Afipia; species Afipia clevelandensis. The sequence goes on from NZ_KB375281.1 coordinate 2,817,384, forward strand.
TGGAAAGCCGGACCTTCACCGGTCACATCCCGATGCAGGCGACGACGGACGCATCGGGCGTTGAAGGTGCCGACGTCGTTTTGTTCTGCGTGAAGTCGCCCGATACCGAAAGCGCGGGCCGCGCCATCGCGCCATTCCTGAAAGCAGAGGCCGCGATCCTGTCTCTCCAGAACGGCGTCGACAATGCCGAGCGGCTGCGGGCGGTGACGGGGCGCATCGCAATTCCCGCCGTGGTTTATGTCGCCACCGAAATGGCAGGCCCCGGCCATGTCAAACACAACGGCCGCGGCGAACTGATTATCGGCCCCTCTGCCGCAAGCGACGACATCGCGCGGCAATTCAGCGAGGCCGCCGTACCGACGACAGTCTCGGACAAGGTCACAAGTGAATTGTGGGTGAAGCTGGTCACGAACTGCGCCTACAACGCGCTGTCGGCGGTTGCCGAACTCCCCTATGGCCCACTGCTGCAAATCGAAGGCGTCACCGACGTGATGCGCGCCGTGATCGGCGAGTGCGAAACAGTCGCGCGGGCGCTGGACATCCCCCTGCCCGCGACACTGCGCGACTCGATCCTGTCGCTCGCGGCCTCCATGCCGGAGCAGTATTCATCGACCGCGCAGGACCTGATGCGCGGCAAACCCACCGAAATCGACCATCTGAACGGATATGTGGTCCGCAAAGGCGCGGCGCTGGGCATTCCGACGCCGGCCAATCTCGCGCTTCAGGTCATGGTCAAGGCGCGTGAAGCGCGCGGGCCATCTCACTCCTAACCTCGCGTTTACCATCACGACTTATGGTCATTGACGCTGCGGCGATCGTCGCCGCAGCGCGCGTAAGCGTTGCGTGAGTGAGGCGATAAGTTGCGTAAACAGTTGCGTATTTCGCGCATGCGGCGTCGCATGACGCTTGTTCTCGCTGTCGCGATGGCCATGCCAATGGTGCTCGCACCGGGGGCAGCATCCGCCGGTATTTTCGATTTCCTGTTCGGCGGCGACAAGCCGCAGCGGCAGGAAGCCCAGCCGCAACAGCAGCCCAGCAACGCCTTTGCCGATCCGTTCGGCCTCTCCACACCGAATCCTGCGCCTGCGCAGTCCGCCTCCTCCGGCGGCGGGCGCTTCACCACTTATTGCGTGCGCACCTGCGACGGCCGCTATTTCCCGCTGACGGGGCGCGGCAGCGGCACGCCGGCGCAGGTGTGCCAGGCGTTCTGCCCCGCGAGCCAGACCAAGGTGTTCTCCGGCAACAGCATCGACTATGCCGTCGGCCATATGGGCGAGCGTTATGTCGATACGCCGAATGCCTTTGCCTATCGCAAGGCGCTAAAGGCGGATTGCACCTGCAACGGCCGCGATCCGGCGGGTCTTGCGCCGGTCGATCTCTCCCTCGACGCGACGCTGCGCCCCGGCGATATCGTCGCCACGTCGAGCGGACTGGTGGCCTATTCCGGCACCAATGCCGCGACCCAGACCGCGCAGTTCACGCCGGTGAACAACTATCCCGGCCTCACCGCCGATCTGCGCGCGCGCCTCGGCGAGATGAAGGTCGCGCCGGTGACCGCCGAACTTCCCGAGGACACCTATTCGTCGCAGGACATTACCGGCTCGGTGCCCGAGCCGAAATATGCGCAGCCGATGGCGCCGGACGCCACGCTGCCGAAGATCGCGACGCAGAAAGCCAGGCGCGCGCTGTAAGCCTCAACGCCCGACGATGACGCCGATCACGTTCGGCGCGGCGAGATACTTTTCCTCCATCTCCATCCGCGCCCGCGCCTTGATCTCCGGCGTCAGGAGGCCGCGATGTTCGGCCAGGATCATCCAGCAATAGCCCCACCAGTCGGTGAGAATGCCGGTGTCGTCCACCAGATCGTAGCCGTGCTCCGCGGCGAAGATGCGCGCCCGCGCCTCGTCCAGCGAATCCAGAAATTCGTGATCCTTCAGCGAGAACAGGTCATCGCTGAAGTCGTCGGTGGTGTAGCCCCACACCGACATGCAGACCGCGTTGAACTCGCGGTCGATGTGGTCGTCATCCACCGGCCGCGTCCGCGCGGCGGCATGAAGGCGCGAGAGCGTCCGGGCGAAGTCCGCGATCCGCGTCAGCGCCGTGTTGTCGAAAGCGATATTGGACATGTAGTCCTCGAAACCTCAGACAGGCCCTAGATATGGTGGCCCGAAGGGGCCGAATCACAATGATATATCAATGACTTGCTAAAGTGTTCTTAATTTGTTCCAAATTCGCTGAATCGCACGGTTGACGGCACAGGCGCGACCGCGATCTCGAAGGTCACCTGAGCGCGTTTTTGAGCTCAACCATTCGGCACATGCAAAAGATATGCGTGTCGACGCGTCGCGCTCATCCGCGCGCTGGCATCGCGCTTGCTGTCAGATGCACAAATTCACTCGCGGCAAATGTGCATGCCCCCTTTACCTCCCACGTCATTGAACCCAACGCGATCCTGCGCAAAGTGCGTCCCGCAAACGGGAGCCATTGATGCTTGAGAAGACACCCGAGACCGCCCTGCGCGACACTGTGCATCCGTTCGACCGCGCCACACAGGTACACGCCGGGGATGGCGGCTGGCGCGGCGAAGCCAGCGCGGATTATTTCGCCTTTGTCGGCCCGTTCGGCGGCGCGACGGCGGCGACCATGCTGCGCGCGATCCTGATCCAACCCGAACGGATCGGCGATCCGCTGTCGGTCACCGTGAATTTCTGCGCGCCTGTCGGCAATGGCAGCTTCGATCTTGCCGTGCGGCTGATGAAAGCAACACGCTCGACCCAGCACTGGATGGTCGAACTTCTGCAGAATGGCGAGATCGCGACTTTCATGACCGCCGTGTTCGCGGCGCGCCGTCCCTCGTGGTCGCATCAGGCGGCCACCATGCCGGATGCGCCGCCGTTCGATCAGGTGAAGCCGATCCCTAACAACCTCGTTGCTCCATGGGCGCAGCAATATCAATTCCGTTTCGTGGAAGGCGCGCCAAGCTACAGCGACACAGTGAACGACACCCCCGCCAGCGCCTATTCGCGCATGTGGCTGAGTGACACGCAGCCGCGGCCCATCGACTTTCTGTCGCTGCTGTCGATGTCGGACTCGTTCTTCGCCCGCATCTTCCATGTGCTGGGCGCCATCGTGCCGATCGGAACGGTGTCGATGACCACGGTATTTCACGCCGACGCAGCGGACCTTGCCGCGGAAAACACCACCGCGGTGCTGGGCGCCGCCGACGCCAGCATCTTTCACAAGAGCTTCAGCGACCAGACCGGCGAATTGTGGAGTCCTTCCGGCCGCCTGCTCGCCACCACCTCGCAGGTGGTCTACTTCAAGGCCTGACACCCGGCATTTATCCAGAGGGGCGAATTGCCGCAGCGCGCGGCGGCGACGCCCCAATCTCCCTGTCATATTCAAAGTCCATGGTTCCGCCACCTGCTCGCGATCCGGCATGTGTCTGCGGTCCCACCGCGTTTTCCGGCTGAAGCGAGCATGTCTCAACACATGACCGGAGATTGTCCATGATCCAGAAATTGTCCCATCGCCTTGCGACCGTTGCCGTCGCCACAGCCGCATCCATGTTTGCCGTCACAGCCCATGCCGACATTGACAACAGTTCGCTATCCTCGCCGGGCTTCCGTCCGCATGTGCGCACCTTCGGCCTCGTCTACACGCTGCCGAAGGAGGTCAACGACACCCTCGATCTGACCACGCGCGGCATGCTGCGTGAGAAGCTGCTCAATGCGAAGCTCGACGACGAGGCCCAGCGCTCCAACATCCCGCATGTCACGGTCGTGCATATTCACAACGCGGACGCCACCACGCCGGAGAAAATGCTCAAGGCGCTGCCGAAGCTGCCGGGCGTGCTCACTGTCACGCTGAAGAAGTTCTACACCACCGAAGCCGCCAAGGGCGCCGGACAGCCGTGGTGGCTGGACCTCGGCATTGTCAAGGAAGGTGCCGGCTTTGAATCCATGATGGCGTTCAACACCACCGCCACCGCCGCGCTTGCGCCGCTGCGTGACGGCCCGCTGCCGCGCTGCACAGGCCCGGTCTATGCCGCCATGAGCGATGCGGCGAAGGATCTGGTGAAGACTGTTGGGGTCAGCGGCGTGAACGTGGTGAAGGACGGCAAGGAGTTGCGCTCGCACAACCCGCACAACACGCTGGTCTACAGCAATGTGAAGTTCACGCCCGAGCTTCAGAAGGACATGGATCAGGCTGCCGCCGAATTCAACCAGATCCTGCCCGACGGCCTTCCGGTGACCTTCAAGACCGTCTCCATTGTCGAGCTTGGTTTCGCCGGCAACGTGCTGCGCGAAGTCTATCGCATCGACCTCGAAAACGGATCGGTTCTCAACGTCGCTACCGGCAAGACCTCCGGCACCACGACGGCGACCGCGCGCTGACACCAGGCGCCATTGTCTGAGACAGAAGGGGCGGCCCGCAAGGCCGCCCCTTTATTCATGAGGGATACACCGGCACGCAGACGGTCTGCCCGCCGGAAAGCCGCTCCACCGTGACATCGACACCGTAAACCGCCTTGAGCCGCGCGGCGGTGAGCACCTCAGGCGGCGATCCCTGCGCGACGATCACACCGTCCTGCATCAGCGCGACACGGCTTGCCACCGCAAAGGCCTGATCGGGATCGTGGGTCGACAGAATGACGCCGGTGCCGCGCGCGGCCAGCTTGCGGATTTCGGCAAGAACAGCGACCTGATTGCCGAAGTCGAGGCTTGCAGTCGGCTCGTCCATCACGATCAAGGGTGCGGCCTGCGCCATGGCGCGGGCGACGAGCACAAGCTGGCGCTGGCCGCCGGACAGTGTTGTCACCTCGCGCGAGGCGAGTTCGGCGATCCCGAGTTCAGCCAGCGACTCCTGCGCGATCTTGCGGTCGTCCCGGGTCGGGGCTGCGAACACACCGCGATGCGCGGTCCGGCCCATCAGCACCAGATCGGACGCGGTGTAGGGAAACGCGGTGTCCTGCGCCTGCGGCACATAGGCGACGCGGCGCGCAATCTCCGCACGCGGCAAACCGGACAACGCATCGCCGCCGAGCGAAACATCGCCACCCTGCGGAGAGAGAAGGCCGAGCAGCGTCTTGAACAGCGTACTCTTGCCGCAACCGTTCGGCCCGAGCAGGCACAGCACTTCGCCGGTCTCGACGGTCAAATTCAGATTCCGGCCAACAGGCCGCTCGGGATAACCGAAGGCAAGATCGCGGGCGATCAGGCGCATCACGACCACCCGTGCCGGCCGCGCCACAAGAGCCACAGGAAGAACGGCGCGCCGACGACCGCTGTGAGAATGCCGAGCGGCACCTCGATGCGTCCGAGCGAACGCGCCAGCGTATCGACCAGCACGAGATAGCTCGCGCCCATCAGCATCGCCGCCGGCAGCAGCCGCTCAAAATTCGGACCGACCAGCATGCGCGCGATATGCGGAATGACGAGGCCGACCCAGCCAATCACGCCGGAGATCGCCACCACACTCGCGGTGATGAGCGTCGCCGCCGCGATCACGATCACTCGTAGCCTGCCGGATTCCACGCCGAGCGATCTGGCTTCCTCGTCGCCGAGCGACAGCACGTTGATCTGCCAGCGCAGCAGCACAAGCGGCACAAGGCCGATCACCACCGCGGGCATGACATTCCACAAATCGCCGCTGCGGACGCTGGCGAGGCTGCCGAGCAGCCAGAACGTAATCGCGGGCAACTGGTCATAGGGATCGGCGAGAATTTTCAGCAGCGAGATCGCCGCGCCTGCGAGCGCGCCGACAACCACGCCGCCCAGGACAAGCACCAGGGTCGGATCGCGGCCACGCACCGACACCGCGATCAGATAGACAAGCCCGACCGTGGCAAGACCGCCGCCGAAGGCCAGAATCTGAATCGCAAACACCGGCAGCGACAGGAAGATGCCGATCACCGCGCCAAGGCCTGCACCCGCCGAAACGCCGAGCACATCGGGCGACACCAGCGGATTTCTGAACAGCCCCTGATAGGCCACGCCTGCGCCTGCGAGCGACGCTCCGACAATCAGTCCTGCCAGCACGCGCGGGCCGCGAATCCCGAACAGCACACGCTGTTCGGCGGTCTGCGGCAGATCGCCGGACCAGACATTGGTGAGTGCGCGAAGAAATCCATCGAGCGTGATAGGAAATGCGCCGACAGTTAATCCGATCACGGCAACTGCAATCGCCAGAACCGCGAGACCGGGAATGATCCAGGACACCCGCGATGCCACGATCATCGGCGTGCCGGGAGTGAGGGCGGTTTGCCATCCGCCCATGCGATCAGCGTGTCGAGATCGGCATCGCTCACATCGACATGATAGAACAGCTTGTAGAACGCGCGCGTGTCCTGCCGGATATCGAACGAAAAGCGCGCGCCGTGAAACAGATGGGCCAGCCAGCGCAGCCCGATCAGCCGGTTGATCGACGGCGGCCGGTCGATCCAGCCGAATGGCGCGGTCGGCGCGAGATAAACCCGGCCGTCCTTGACGGCCTTGAGTCCCTGCCAGAGTGAATCACCGCCCTTGACAACCTTGTCATGGAAATTGCGATCCCAGGTCACGATGACATCCGGATTCCAAGCGAGAAGCTGTTCGGGCGACACGTTGGCGATGCCGCGCCGCTGGTCCTGCGCGTCGGCGACATTGCGCCCGCCGGCCCGTTCGATGATCTCGGTGTTGATCGAACCGCGCAGTCCCGTCTCAAGGCCATCCGGTCCGCGCGCGAGATAGACACGCGGACGCTGATCCTCCGGAATGTCCTTGCGCATCGACTCAAGGCTCTTGAACAGATCGTCTGAATACTTTGCAAGCGCCTCGCCACGTTCAGGCACGCCGAAGATGGTACCCAGCAGCCGGAACGAGGCGGACGTTGCCTCATATCGCCCGTCGATCAGAACATAGGGAATGCCGGTGCGCTGCTGCACGCTGTCGGCCAGCGACGCGAAGGTCTGCCGCACCGACCCGTAGTCCACGATCAGATCCGGCTTCATCTTCAGCACGGTCTCGACGTTGGCGGTGTCGCCACGCCCGGTCAGCAGGCCAACTTCAGGGAGGTCACGCTGCTCAGGCGCGATGAACGGACGCTCCTCCGCGCGCAGCGCACGCGGCCAGCCGGCCAGCGCCCCCGGCCGCATCGCATAGACCACTACCGAGGCTGGCGCGCCTGCCGCGAACACCCTGCCGATCCGATCCGGCAGTTCGACCGTCCGTCCGGCGGAATCCGTCACCGTGCGCGCAGCAAGTGCCGGCCGCGCCAGCAACATCATGCTGGCGCCAGCTATGAGCGATCGCCGGTCAATGCGGGTCATGACCTTTCTCAGTCGATCCCGACCATGACATCGCTGGCCTTGACGATGGCGTAGACCTGCTTGCCGACCTCGAGCTTCAACTCCTCGACCGAGGTCCTGGTGATGGCCGATGTCACGACCGTGCCGCCGCCGATGTCGATCTTCACATGGCTGGTGGTGACGCCGTGGTCGATGGCGACGACCTTGCCCTTGAGCTGGTTGCGCGCGCTGATCTTCATTCCGTGATCTCCGTGTGACCGGGCAACAAAAAGGCGGCCCGCAGGCCGCCCTTTATACGTTCAAAACCGGGGTGACGAAACTCACTCCGCGGCGAGCTTGACCTCGGGAGCGGCGGCGCGGACGTCCGCGTCGACCTGCTTTTCGAACTGCTCGAAGTTCTTCTGGAACATGCCGACCAGCGCGCGCGCGGTCTTGTCGAACTCGGCCTTGTCCTTCCAGGTGTTGACCGGATCGAGGATGTCGCTCGGCACACCGTCCAGCGCGGTCGGGACCGCGAAGCCGAAATACTTGTCGGTGCGGAACTGGGCATTGCGCAGCGAGCCGTTCAACGCGGCGGTGAGCAGCGCGCGGGTGACCTTGATCGGCATGCGCGAGCCTGTGCCGTACTTGCCGCCGGTCCAGCCGGTGTTGACCACCCAGCAGTCGACATTGTGCTTCGCAATCAGCTCCTTCAGCAGCTTGCCGTATTCGGCGGGATCGCGCGGCAGGAACGGCGAGCCGAAGCAGGCCGAGAATTCCGGCACCGGCTCGTTGCCGAGACCGCGCTCGGTGCCCGCGACCTTCGCGGTATAGCCCGAGAGGAAGTGATACATCGCCTGCGCCGGGGTCAGCTTGGCGATCGGCGGCATCACGCCGAACGCGTCGGCGGCGAGCATCACCAGATTCTTCGGATGACCGGCGCGGCCGGTGCGCGAGGCATTCGGGATCGCCTCGAGCGGATAGGCCGAACGGGTGTTCTCGGTCTTGGAGCCGTCGTCGAAGTCCGGCTCGCGGGTGATCGGGTCGAGCACGACGTTTTCGAGCACCGCGCCGAAGCAAATGCTGGCGTCGTAAATCGCGGGTTCGGCTTCGCGCGACAGCTTGATGGTCTTGGCGTAGCAGCCGCCTTCAAAATTGAAGATGCCGTCCGGACCCCAGCCGGTTTCGTCGTCGCCGATCAGCGTGCGGTTTGGATCGGCGGAGAGCGTGGTCTTGCCGGTGCCGGAGAGGCCGAAGAAAATCGCGCTGTCGCCGTTCGGGCCGACATTGGCCGAGCAGTGCATCGGCATCACGCCCTGTGCGGGCAGGAAGTAGTTCAGCGTGGTGAACACGGACTTCTTCATTTCGCCGGCATACTGGCTGCCTGCGATCAGAACGATCTTGCGGGTGAAGTCGATCGCGACCACGTTCTCGGACTTGCAGCCATGGCGCTTGGGGTCGGCGCGGAAGCTCGGCAGGTCGATGATGGTCAGTTCCGGCACGAAGCTGGCGAGCTCTGCCGTCTCGGGGCGGCGCAGCAGCGTGCGGATGAACAGCGAGTGCCACGCCATTTCGGTGAACACGCGCGTCTTGATCTGGAATTTCGGATCGGCGCCGCCGTACAGGTCCTGGGCGAACAGGGTCATGCCTTCGCAGTGCTTGAGGAAATCCTGATACAGCGCCTCAAACTGTTCGGGGGTGATGGACTGGTTGCCGCCCCACCACATGGTCTTGTCGGTGAGCGCGTCGCGCACCGTGAACTTGTCCTTCGGGGAGCGGCCGGTGAACACACCGGTTTCCGCCACCAGCGCGCCGCCGGCCGACAGCTCGGCTTCGTGGTTGCGCAGCGAGTGCTCGTAAAGCGGCGCGGTGCCGAGATTCCAGTTTACCTGTTTGAGATTTTTGAAACCGAATTTGTCGGCGCCGAAGGCACCGTTGCGCACACCCGTCTCTTGCACTTTAAGAATCTCCCACAAAGACCGCGTATCGTTTCGCGCGGCTGTCGCCAAACGCCCCTGTCGCGGATGCCGGGGATCATATCTCCCGGGCTTCGATCCGGCGACTTATAAGTGCCCAACACACCGCTTGCCAAGTCGATCCGTCACAAAGCGGTAAAGAACCGCGTGCCCTGAAAAAACAGGTTGAATATCACGGACTTGGCAGGGCTCTCGCCCGGTCCGCCAGGGCTTTCAGGACTTGCCGCAGTGCGGCAGGTGCGACGATCCGCTCGGGAAACGGAAGCCGAAGGGTGCGGCGGCCATCCTGCAGATCGAGGCCATCCGGATCGCAGCCGATGCAGCGCCAGTCGCCGTCCGTGCCGTTCAGAAGTTTCACTGCATACAGATTAATCGTGTCCGCATGATCGGCATTCATGTGCGCGATGATGTCAGGCTCGGCCTCAACCAGCGCTTTGGCGCCGGTGAGATCGGTGAGGAAATCCTTCGGCACAAGATCGACGATGCGGCCGAAACCCGCCACCAGATGCACGCCTTTCGGCCTGATGCGGAAGAAGGAGAAATCCTTGAAGCCGACGAACTCCTCGGCGGACGGATGCGCGGCAAGATAGCGCCGTTTCAGGGGTTCGACGTCGCCTGTCGCCTCCTCCGCTGTCCCGGCCAGCATGATGCGCGCGCCTTCCAGCGGATCGCCCGGCCCGCGCTCGTCCAGCATCAGCGAGACACGCGGATCGGCCAGGATGTTCCTGCTGTGAACCGCGAGACGCGAGATCAGCAGGATCGGCGCGCCGTCCGGCGCCGAGGCCACATTGACCAGCGAGCAATAGGGATCGCCGCTGCCCGGCATCAGGCTCGCCAGCGCGCCCTGGCGGGAGCGGGCCAGCAGCGAGCGGGTCAGGCGGGCCGGTTTGACGTCGGCAGAGGGGTCCATCTGTCAGCCTGATGTCATTGGTTAACGGGCTTTTTTACGGCCAAAAGGGGTTATACCCCGGAACAATCGCCTTATATAACGGTCTGGTTCCCGTTGCGGCCTGAGAAGCTGGAACCGGTCACATTTCAGCCCAGCTTGCATTGCTCGTTGCAAAGAGGCCAACGCCTCGTTTCGCGGCCTCCGGTCAGTCCGTTCAGTAGCGCCACGTTCACACACTCGATTTGGAAAGCAGGTTCATGCCCACAATCGCCCTGGTCGATGACGACCGCAACATTCTCACGTCGGTCTCGATCGCACTGGAAGCCGAAGGCTACCGGATCATGACCTATACGGATGGCGCGTCGGCCCTTGAGGGCTTCAAGACCAGCCCGCCGGATCTGGCCATTCTCGATATCAAGATGCCGCGCATGGACGGCATGGAGACGCTGCGCCGCCTGCGCCAGAAGTCCGACCTGCCGGTGATCTTCCTCACCTCGAAGGACGAGGAGATCGACGAACTGTTCGGCCTGAAGATGGGCGCCGACGATTTCATCCGCAAGCCGTTCTCGCAGCGCCTGCTGGTCGAGCGCGTCAAGGCGGTGCTGCGCCGCGCGGTTCCGAAAGACCCCGCCGCCGCGCCGAAGGAAATGGATGCCAAGGCGCTGGAGCGCGGTTCGCTGCGCATGGACCCGGAGCGTCACACCTGCACCTGGAAGAACGAGCCGGTGACGCTGACGGTCACCGAGTTCCTGATCCTGCAGGCGCTGGCCACCCGCCCCGGCGTGGTGAAAAGCCGCAACGCGCTGATGGACGCGGCCTATGACGATCAGGTCTATGTCGATGACCGCACCATCGACAGCCACATCAAGCGCCTGCGCAAGAAGTTCAAGGCGGCCGACGACGATTTCGAGATGATCGAAACCCTGTACGGCGTCGGCTATCGCTTCAAGGAAACCTAACCGATCTCGATCGGATCGTAGCCCGGATGGAGCGCAGCGCAATCCGGGCAGGATGGCGGCTATCGCCCTGGATTCCGCTGCGCTCTGTCCGGGCTACACACGCCGGTTAGTGCTATAAAGCGTCTGTCCGAAGCAAAACACGGTTCCGCCATTGCTTGATCGACCGCAGTCCGAGCACGACGAAGACGCCGATGTCGGTGCGCCGCCGCTCGCGCCGGTTGCCGATACGCCGCCGGACGAAGGCAAGCGCCGTGGCTGGAGTCCGGTCGCGCTGGTCAAGCGGGCCGGCCGCTATCTCACCGCACTGACGTTCTCGAGCCTGACGCGCCGCATTGTCGTTCTCAACCTGATCGGCCTGTTCGCGATGCTCGCGGGCATTCTCTACCTGTCGCAGTTCCGCGCCGGGCTGATCGACGCACGCGCGCAGAGCTTGCTGGTACAGGCCGAGATCATTTCCGGCGCCATCGCCGCCTCGGCCACGGTCGAAACCAACGCCATTACCGTCGATCCCGAGCGCCTGCTCGATCTCAAGCCGGGCGAGACCTACGGGCCGAGCGACGAAACCCTCAGCAACATCGACTTCCCGATCAATCCCGAGCGCGTCGCGCCGGTGCTGCGGCGGCTGATCTCGCCGACCAAAACGCGCGCGCGCATCTATGACCGCGACGGCGTGCTGGTGCTGGACAGCCGCAATCTCTACGGGCGCGGCGACGTGCTGCGCTTCGAGCTGGCGCCGCCAACCGCCGAGAAGCCGGGCTTCGCGGAGCGGACGATGATCGCGATCCGCACCTGGCTGAACCGCGGCGACCTGCCGCTCTATCGCGAGCTGGGTCCCGAAAACGGCAACGGCTATCAGGAAGTCCAGCAGGCGCTCGATGGCCGCAAGGCCAGCATGGTGCGCATCAACGACCGCGGCGAGGTGATCGTCTCGGTGTCGGTGCCGGTGCAGCGCTTCCGCGCAGTGCATGGCGCGCTGATGCTCTCGACGCAAGGCGACGACATCGACCAGCTCGTGACAGCCGAGCGTCTCGCCATTCTGAAAGTGTTCGGCATCGCCGCTGGCGTGATGATCCTGCTGTCGCTGCTGCTGGCCTCGACCATCGCCGGCCCGATGCGCCGCCTCGCCGACAGTGCCGAGCGTGTCCGCCGCCGCATCAAGACCCGCGTCGAGATTCCAGACTTCACCGCACGCGGTGACGAGATCGGCCATCTGTCGCGCGCGCTGCGCGACATGACCGACGCGCTTTACAACCGCATCGAAGGCATCGAACGCTTCGCCGCCGACGTCGCGCATGAATTGAAGAATCCGCTGACTTCGATGCGTTCAGCGGTGGAGACATTGCCGCTGGCGCGCTCCGACGACAGCCGTTCGCGCCTGCTCGCGGTCATCGAACACGATGTGCGCCGTCTCGACCGCCTGATCTCCGATATTTCCGACGCCAGCCGCCTCGATGCCGAACTGCAGCGGCAGGACATGGAGCCGGTGGATATCCGCCGCCTGCTCAACACCTTGGTGTCGGTCGCGAACGAAACCCAGCACGGCACCGATGTCACGGTTGACGTCCGCTTCGAGGGACGCTCGAACGATACGTTCTCGGTGCCGGGCCATGACTCGCGGCTCGGCCAGGTGATCGCAAATCTGTTGAGCAATGCGCAGTCGTTCTCGCATCACGGCGGCAAGGTGCGGATCGTCTGCCGCCGACTGAAATCGGACATCGAAATCGTGGTCGATGACGACGGCACCGGGATCAGGCCGGGCGCGCTGGAGAAAATCTTCGAGCGCTTCTACACCGACCGCCCGCATCAGGGCTTCGGACAGAATTCCGGATTGGGCCTCTCGATCTCCAAACAGATCGTCGAAGCCCATGGCGGACGCATCTGGGCGGAAAACCGGCCCGGCCCTGTTGATGCGGACGGTGACGCCCGCATTGCCGGTGCGCGCTTCACGGTCCGGCTGCCCGCGATATGAGCGCGGCGGGTCAGGCCAGCATCCACGCCACCGCGGTGGTGAGTGGCGAGCGGGGCATCCTGATTCGCGGACCCTCCGGGTCCGGAAAGTCCCGGCTGGCCCTGGAATTGATCCTTGCCGGTCAGGCGGGGCAGATTCCGCCCACGCTCCTTGTTGGGGATGATCGTGTCCGTCTAACTGTTCATGACGCCAGCCTCATCGTCGCGGGCGTCCCTGAACTGGCCGGAAAAATCGAAATCCGGGGGCTGGGAATCCGCTCGATCAATCATGCCGGGCAGGCACCCGTGGCGGTTGTGGTCGACCTGGAGGCGGCCGATGCCGAGCGTCTGCCGCCGCTACAGGCCCTGAAAACAACTGTTTCCGGGGTGGAAATCCCGCGTATCCCGGTGGGACGGGGGTATGCCGCCCTGCCCCTGGTGCTGGGATTCCTTACCACAGTTTAAGGTTTCAAAAGCGAACTCCCGACCTTCGGCTGATTGCCGGGCGCCGCCGGCTCGCCATATAAGCCAGACCCCGCCACTGACGATGGCCGGCCCGGACACCCTTTTTAAGGGGGTACGCGGCAACATCCCCCCTTGCGCCAAGGCTCGGGATGGTCAACATGTGGCCCTTTCGTGCGGTGCATCAAAGCGCCCGCGAGGAGTTTTGGATGATTGGTCTGGTACTGGTGACCCACGGGCGTCTCGCCGACGAGTTCAAGGCTGCTCTTGAGCACGTGATGGGTCCGCAAAAACAAATCGAAGCGATCACGATCGGCGCGGAAGACGATGCCGATCTGTGCCGCAGCGATATCATTGAAGCCGTCAAGCGCGTGGACAGCGGCGATGGCGTCGCGATTCTCACCGACATGTTCGGCGGCACGCCGTCGAACCTCGCGATCTCCTGCATGAGCCGCCCCAAGGTCGAGGTGCTGGCGGGCATCAATCTGCCGATGCTGGTCAAGCTCGCCAAGGTGCGCGACGACAAGCCGCTGCCCGACGCGATCGCCGCCGCGCAGGAAGCTGGCCGCAAGTATGTGACCATCGCCAGCCGGGTGCTTGCCGGAAAATGAGCACCGCGCCGGAGCAACAGTCTTCGTCTGCCGGCGTCATCGTCCGAGAACTTCCCATCATCAACAAGCGCGGTCTTCACGCGCGCGCGTCCGCGAAGTTCGTGCAGACCGCCGAGAAGTTCGACGCCGAACTGACCGTGACCCGCAACGGCGAAAGCGTCGGCGGCACGTCCATCATGGGGCTGATGATGCTTTCCGCCGGCATCGGCACCACCATCACCGTGGCCGCCAAGGGCCGCGAGGCCCAGGCTGCGATGGATGCCATTACCGAACTGCTCGCCAACAAGTTCGGCGAGGAAGACGCGGGCTGATTCCACTTAAAGCTGCACCATCTCAGATGTCGTCCCCGCGAAGGCGGGGACCCATAACCACTCAGCCCACGGTTCGGAACAGATAGCTAACATCTGTTTCAGATCGACAACGCAGGGAGTCTGGGTCCCCGCCTTCGCGGGGACGGCCCGTGGAAAAGAGCGTGCTCTGCCTACTGATCGTCTTCCTCATCCGGCCGCTCCGGACCGACGATCCAGATTTTCCACTTCACCGCCGGACCAGCCTTGCCGTGGAAATAGCGCCGCGAGGTGAGATCGAGCCGCTCGGCATTCGGCGCATTCTCCGCCATCCAGGCCTCGCACTTGCTCAATTCCAGATCCTTGGTGTCGCAGATGCCGATGAAGCCGAGTCGTTTGGCGGCATCCAGACTGGTCAGGCCCGAGCCCCAGATTTCGCGCGGCGTCAGCGGCGCCGGATGATCCGGGCTGTAAAAGGTCAGCGGCTCGCCGATCTCGGTGGTGCCCGCCACCACGGCCCAGCGCCGGTTGAAGCGCGCGCGCCAGGCTTCCGTCAATTGCAGCGCGAACTCCGACTTCGGCGCGAACGGCACGCCGGCCTCGCCGTCGCGCCGCACCGTCTGCGCCGCGATGATCGGCGACACCAGCAGCATGATCAGCGTGAACGCCAGCCACATGAACATCAGGCGGATCAGCGCCATCTGCGTCACACGCAGCGTTGGCAGGGCCACAAGCGCCAGCGGCACCAGGAAGAACAGCGAGATGCCCCAGTCGGTCTTCATGTAGATGCCGAATGCCACGGCGGCGAGCGGCGGCACCACACCGGCGATGATCTGGATGATCCAGATATGCCGCGCCTGGGTGAGGAACACGCCGGAGTTCGGGCCGCGCACCCACGGGCGCTTCGCCGAGGCGATGAACTCGCCAACGAGTCCCCGCCTGCGCAGCGATTTCCACCATTGCAGCTTCCACGCCAGCGCAATCGCCGCGAAGGCGACCGGGATCAGAAGCAGCCCAATATTGTGCGCGACATAAATTCCCGCCAGCCGCAATGTGGTGAGAAGCGTCCGCCCGCCATAGACATCGTCGGCATAGATCAGCGGCAGGAAGTCTGCCTGCTTCAGCCACCACAGATGCGGCAGCATGCCGACAAAAGCCGCAGCGAACGCCACCCATGGCGCGGGCGAGCGCCAGAAGCGCATCCGGTCCGGATGCAGCAGCGATGCGAGGCCGGCGGCGCCGATCATGGTCAGCACCCAGTATTTGGTCATCAGCGCCAGCGCCGCGGCCAGCCCGAGCCAGAGGCCTGCGCGCACCGTGCGCTTTTCAAAAGCGTGGAGATAGGCCAGCACGAACAGCGGCAGCGTCACGAGTTGCAGCAGGTCCGGATTGTACTTGAAGCCCTTGAAGGTGAAGACCGGATAGAGCGCCAGCATCGCCACTGAAAACAGCGCGCGGCGATGATCGACCACGCGAACCGCGATCAGCCAGCAGATCACGAGGCCCAATCCCGTCACCGTCATCGCCAGTGCATAGGTCGCCCAGTCGGTGACCGGGAAAATCCGGAACCAGACGCCGGCGATCCAGCCCGACAACGGCGGATGCTTGCCATAGCCGAGAAGAAACTTCTGGCCCCAAGCGTAAGCCTCGGCGACATCCATATGGACGTCCTGCGCGCTTTTCAGCGCGGTGAGGATGATGGTCCAGAGCAGCGTGTGGGCGATCGCGAAGCCGATGACGAACCTGAACGAGGTCGCCGGATCGTGCGCCATGGCCGCGACCCATGCCGCCACACGGCGCGTCACCGGCACATGGCGCAGGCGCGCATTCTGGCGGGATCGCAATCCGGTGCGCGGGCCGGGATTCTTGCCGGTTCTGCGCGCGATCTCGGTCGATGAAGCGTCGGACATTGCGGTCAACCTGTGTCGGAACTGGCACTTTCTGCAGCCGTCGTAGCTAGCAGCGCGGGTGGATCACGGGCAACAGGAAAACCGCGTCATTTCGCGCAAGGTATGCACGAAATACCCCCAATTTTGTTGCTGCTTTGAGGCGCGGATGCTATCCCGCGCCCATGACAACCAGCCCTATCGCGAACATCCGCAACTTCTCCATTGTCGCCCATATCGACCATGGAAAATCCACGCTCGCCGACCGCCTGATTCAGACCACGGGCGGGCTGGAGGCGCGCGAGATGAAGGAGCAGGTGCTCGATTCGATGGACATCGAACGCGAGCGCGGCATCACCATCAAGGCGCAGACCGTCCGCCTCAACTACAAGGCCAAGGACGGCAACACCTACATCTTCAACCTGATGGACACGCCCGGCCACGTCGACTTCGCCTACGAGGTCTCGCGTTCGCTGGCGGCGTGCGAAGGCGCGCTGCTGGTGGTGGACGCATCCCAGGGCGTCGAAGCACAGACACTCGCCAACGTCTATCACGCGCTCGACGCCAATCTCGAAATCGTCCCCGTGCTGAACAAGGTCGATCTGCCCGCCGCCGAACCCGAGCAGGTGAAGCAGCAAATCGAGGACGTGATCGGCATCGACGCGTCCGACGCCATCATGGTCTCGGCCAAGACCGGCATCGGCATTCCCGATGTGCTGGAAGCCATCGTGACCCGCCTGCCGCCGCCGAAGGGCGACCGTGACGCGACACTGAAAGCGCTGCTGGTCGATTCCTGGTACGACGTTTACCTCGGCGTGGTGGTTCTGGTCCGCGTGGTGGACGGCACCCTGAAGAAGGGCCAGCGCATCCGCATGATGGGCACCGGCGCCGCCTACGACATCGAGCGCGTCGGCTTCTTCACGCCCAAGATGGTCAATGTCGATGAACTCGGCCCCGGTGAAGTGGGCTTTATCACCGCGGCGATCAAGGAAGTCGCGGACACCCGCGTCGGCGACACCATCACAGATGACCGCAATCCCGTCTCCGACATGCTGCCGGGCTTCAAGCCCGCCGTGCCGGTCGTGTTCTGCGGCCTGTTTCCGGTCGATGCCGACGACTTCGAGACACTGCGCGCCGCGATGGGCAAGCTGCGGCTGAACGACGCGAGTTTCTCCTTCGAGATGGAAACCAGCGCCGCATTGGGTTTTGGCTTCCGCTGCGGCTTCCTCGGCCTGCTGCATCTCGAAATCATTCAGGAGCGATTGAGCCGCGAGTTCAATCTCAACCTGATCGCGACCGCGCCATCAGTCATTTACAAGATGCACCTCACCGACGGCACCGAGATGGAGATTCACAATCCCATCGACATGCCGGACGTGGTGCAGATCGCCGAGATTCACGAACCGTGGATCGAGGCCACCATCCTCACACCTGACGAATATCTTGGCTCTGTTCTCAAGCTCTGTCAGGAGCGGCGCGGCATCCAGAAAGAACTCACCTATGTCGGCGCCCGGGCGATGGTGAAATACGAACTGCCGCTCAACGAAGTGGTGTTCGATTTCTATGACCGGCTGAAGTCCGTCTCCAAGGGCTACGCCTCGTTCGACTATCACCTCACCGACTACAAGGCCGCCGATCTCGTGAAGATGCAGATCCTGGTCAACAACGAGCCGGTGGATGCGCTCTCGATGCTGGTCCATCGCACCCGTGCCGAAGGCCGCGGCCGCGCCATGGTCGAGAAGATGAAGGAGCTGATCCCGCCGCACATGTTCCAGATTCCGATCCAGGCGGCGATCGGCGGCAAGGTGATCGCGCGCGAGACCGTGCGCGCGCTGCGCAAGGACGTCACCGCGAAATGCTACGGCGGCGACATCACGCGCAAACGCAAACTTCTGGAGAAGCAGAAGGAAGGCAAGAAGAAGATGCGGCAGTTCGGCAAGGTCGACATCCCGCAGGAAGCCTTTATTGCCGCGCTGAAGGTGGATAGCTGAAAACCAAGTAAGTGAACTGCCGAGACTTGGGCTAACGAGCGAGACCTATCATCGCGTCGTCCTCGCCTTCGCGGGGACGACCGGAACGCGGTCCACCAAGGCTCGATCGCTTGACTTTTCCTGCAATGGACTATATTCCTATTGTCTTCCGCGCTCATGACGCGGAGGAATGATCCACCGCCGCCCCATCAATCCGGGATGGCGAATGGAGCGCCGGGAGGCGCAGCGTTCGGGCGGAAGGCCTCGCAAACCTTCTCGCATCAGAACGCGCGCGTCTCGCGAGACGGACTCGCAATCCGCTCTCGTCAGGCACGCGGGCGAATCCCTCGCAAGGATTCGCAAAGGGTGCCTCGCAAGCACTCTGGCGCCTCCCGGCGCTCCATTCTCTCTTTCACGAGAGACGGAAACGGGACCGGGTTGTCCGCGCCCTGAGGTGAAGCGGATGTGATTTCATGTCTTCGTGAGCAATCTCGCTCAATCGTAAAACTAGCAATCTCAGGACGTCGCTCGCACCTTCTCGTCATTGCGAGCGCAAGCGAAGCAATCCATCTTACCTGACTTTGCCACCTATTTCGATCCGTATATCTCAAAACTGGATCGCGTCGTCGGCTTCGCCTCCTCGCAATGACGCGGCGGCATCACACGATGCGGAAAGCGGCCTTCCAGTTGGAGACCGCGCGCTTCTCTGATGACCGGACAGCATCACCTTCCATCACGATAGCGCGTTGCAATCCTTGAGAATAATTGCGGGCCGCAGATACAAGCCGGCGCATCATGACACCGCTCGCGCCTGCAAGCAGCGCGATTGCCCGTCGCTGTTCATTGCGCATTCACGCCGAATCTGCTGGGTGCAGCGTGAGGGGAAAAGCGCGCACCGCGCTTGACTCTTTGCGCCCGCCGCTCGACGGTGGTGCGCGATTGATATTCAACCATCGGAGAGGGTGATGGCAGCGTCGTATAAATTCGAGATTTACAAAGACAAGTCGGGCGAATTCCGTTTTCGCTTCCGCGCGCCCAACGGCGAGAAGATGTTCGCTTCGGAAGGCTATTCCAACAAGGCATCCGCCAAGAGCACGATCAAGTCGATCGTCAAGCACGTCGCCAAGGCTGACGTCGAAGACATGTCCAAGGCCATGAAGGCGCCGAAGGACAAGCCGGCCAAGAAAAAGAAGAAGTCGAAGAAGAAGTGATTTCGGCGTTATCGCCGCAAAGGAAAACCCCGGCTTCGCGCCGGGGTTTTTTCGTTTCTGAAGATGCTGTGGCGAACGGTTTTAGGCCACGCGCGCCTGCACGGCTTCGCGCTGGGCCTGCAGCAGCGCGACGATCTCCTCGTTCGGCCGCGCGCGGCTGAACAGGAAGCCTTGCCCCTCGTGGCAGCCTTCGGCGCGAAGGCAACTCAGTTCGGCCTCGGTCTCAACGCCTTCGGCGGTGATGGTGACGCCGAGACTCATGCCGAGCGAGATGATCGAGCGCATGATTGCCTGCCCGTCGTGATTGGAATCGAGATCCTGCACGAATGACCGGTCGATCTTGATCTTGTCGAACGGGAAGCTGCGCAGATAGCTCAGTGACGAATAGCCGGTGCCGAAATCGTCCATCGAAATCCGCACGCCGAGCGCGCGCAGCGCATGCAGCGTAGCGAGCACCTGATCGCTCTTGTCGAGCAGCACGGTTTCGGTGATTTCGAGTTCAAGCCGCTTCGGCGACAGGCCTGAGGTCTTCAACGCATCCATCACGACCGACAGGAGATTGCCGACACGGAATTGCAGCGGCGACAGGTTGACCGCGACGCGCACATCATCGGGCCACTGCGCGGCATCCATGCAGGCGCGGCGCAGCATCAGGCCGCCGATGGCGTTGATCAGGCCGGTTTCCTCAGCGACCGGGATGAATTCCGAGGGCGGAATCATGCCGCGCTCCTGATCCGGCCAGCGCACCAGCGCCTCGAATCCGGTGATGCGGCCGGTCTTGAGATCGACCAGCGGCTGATAGTAAGGCTGCAGGATATTGCCTTCGATGGCGCCGCGCAGATCGAGTTCGATGCGCCGGCGCGTCTGCGCGCGCGCGTCCATTTCCGATTCAAAGAAGCTGAACGTGCCGTGGCCGTCGCTCTTGGCGCGCGACAGCGCCATGTCGGCGTTCTTGAGCAACTTCTCCGCGTCGTCGCCATCACCCGGCGCAATCGCGATGCCGATGCAGGCGCCGCTGATGATGGTGTGACCGTCGAACAGATAGGGTTCGCTGATGGCGTCAATCAGGCGCCGCGCCAGGAACGCCACGTCTTCGGGACGATTTACGCCAGCCTGCACGATGGCGAATTCGTCGGAGCCGAGACGCGCGATGGCGTCCTCCTCGCGCAGCGACGAGCGCAGCCGCTTGGTCACGCCCTTCAGCAGCTTGTCGCCGACCGCATGGCCCAGCGTGTCATTGATGCCCTTGAAATTGTCGAGATCGAGAAACAGCACCGCGACCTTGTCGCCGCTGCGGCGGGTATGAGCCAGCAGCTCATCGAGCCGTTGCCGCAGCAGGATGCGGTTCGGCAGTCCGGTCAGGCCGTCATGCTGCGCCATGAAGGCGAGCCGCGCCTCGGCGCGCTTGCGTTCGGTGATGTCCATCAGCGCCAGCAGCATGGCCGGCTGACCCTCGAACACCAGAAGACGCGAATAGATCGCAACGTCGATCAGCGCACCGTCAGCCTTGACGTGCTTCCAGGTCCGCGCCGCGCGCTCCTCGGTGGTCTGCTCGCCGGTCCATGGCGCGGCCTGATCGAAAGCCTGGATGTCCGAGACCTTCAGCTTCTCGAAGTCCTCGCGGGAATAGCCGTAATGGGCAATCGCCGCGTCGTTGACGCTGATGATCCGCTCGGTGTCCTGGCTGCACAGGATCATCGGCACGGGGTTGCCGTCGAACAGCAGGCGGAACGACGCTTCGCGCTGTTTCAGCTCGGTGATATCGACACGCAGTCCGATCACGCCGCCGTCGCCGGTAAGGCGTTCCTCGATCAGGATGCAGCGACCGTCGGACAGGGTCTGCTCGTGGCGGTGGCCCGGATGATAGAGCTTCTCCAGCCGCTCGGCGATCCATTCATCCTCGCGGCCGACCGCGTCCGGATAATCCCCGCGCGCGACGCCGACCTTGAGCGTGTCGCGCAGCATCGCGCCTTCCTCGAACAGATCGGCGCTCTTGTTGTAGATCTCGGCGTATTTCTTGTTCCAAAGGATGTAACGGCCGTCGGAATCGAGAAACACGATGCCTTGAGGCAGGATGTCGATGGCCTCGCGCAGCCGCGCGTTGGAGCGCGCAGCGTCGGCGATCGCAGCTTCAGCCTCGGCGCGCGTACGAACGATTTCGCTGATGTCGGATGTCTTGCGGCCCTTGCCGATCAGTTTCGGAACAGGCTTTGGCCGCCGGACCGGCAGCCTTCCCCGCGCATGAACTGATTTTCCGGTCCTGGTTTTTGATTTTGGCCGATTGATCGGCATCGCCCCGCATCCCTCGCATTCTGCGGGCAGCAGTCTTCCTATAAGTGTCTGAAAAATTGGTATCTCTGGGCCTTGCCGCAATCCGATGAACGGACATGCTGCACGCAGGGATAACGGATTTGCTCAATTGCGAGGCTATCGTCCGACGCGCGTGCAGGCCGCGCCACCGGATTTTCCCGCTTTCTTCCGGCTCGCGGAATAAACTTCGAGGTCTCGCGAGCCAGCGGGTGTATCCATGCACCGTTAGACGGCAGCACGCATTAATTTGCGTCACCCTCGGACATGGCTAACATGAGGTAAAGAATCGCCTGCCGCGTCAACGATGCGGCTCTCTCGCGAGAGGCATCATGACGCGGCACCGACTGATATTCGCTCTCCTTCCGCTCGTCATGGCAATGACGGTTGCAGCCTCCGCGCAGGACAAAGGGAGCGTCAATCCGAAGCCGCTTCCGCCGCTCGCCAATCCGAACGATCCGCACACACCCGCGAAGGAACTGTTCGGCCGCAAGCTGCAGCCGGCGGCGATGAAACCGAGTCCGATCGGTTTTTACGCACACGGATGCATCGCGGGCGCAGTGGCTTTGCCCATCAACGGACCGGCCTGGCAGGTGATGCGGCTGTCGCGCAACCGCTATTGGGGGCATCCCGACCTCATCGCGCTGGTGGAGCGGGTCGCTGCCAAGGCCAAGAAGAACGCAGGCTGGCCCGGCATTCTGGTCGGCGACATGTCGCAGCCGCGCGGCGGTCCGATGCTGACCGGCCATGCCAGCCATCAGGTCGGTCTCGATGCCGACATCTGGCTGACGCCGATGCCGAACCGGCAGTTCTCGCGGGAAGAGCGCGAGGAAACATCCGCCGTGATGATGGTGCGGAAAGATCGTCTCGACATTGATCCCAACACCTGGACGCCGACGCATCTCACGGTGATCCGCGCCGCGGCGCAGGAGCCGCAGGTGGAGCGCATCTTTGTCAATGCCGCGATCAAGAAGGCGCTGTGCCGGGAAGCGAAGGGCGACCGGAGCTGGCTGTCAAAGGTGCGCCCGATGTACGGGCACGATTATCATTTTCACATCCGCATGAAATGTCCGCCCGGCAGCACCAATTGCGAATCCCAGCCGCCGCCGGGTGACAGCGAAGGCTGCAGCGCGGGCGATCTCGCCTACTGGTTCAGCGACCGCGTGCTGCACCCCAAGCCGCCGACGAAGCCACCGAAGCCGAAGCCGCCCTTGACCATGGCAAACCTGCCCGCCGAATGCCGGCAGGTGCTGCAGGCGCCTTGAGGCATGGCCTGGCAATCCGAATTCGGGGCCATAGCCGTAGCAAGGTAGCGATCCGGGACTTTACCCCGCAGCCACGCCTGATATGGTCGTCCGCGAACGATGCTCCGGCCCGCTGGGCGCTGCCGGAGTTGCCGGAACGGCGCTTCCGCTTGTCGTCAGATGACATGATCAAAGCCGGGTCAGGCGTGCGTTGGCGCGCAGACCTGCCATGGAGCGCCCAATGACCTTGATGTCCCGCTTTCTCGTTATGACCGCGCTTGTCTGCGCCCCGCTGTTCGCGATGGCGCATGCGCAGGATGCCAAGCCTTCCGCCGCGCCATCCGCGGCGGCTCAGGACAAAACCATCACCGTTTTCGCCGCGGCGTCCATGAAGAATGCGCTGGATGAAGCCAATGCCGCCTTCGCCGCGAAAGCCGGGATGAAGGTCACGGCGAGCTACGCCGCGAGTTCGGCGCTCGCCAAGCAGCTCGAGCAGGGCGCACCGGCCGACGCCTTTATTTCCGCCGACATCGACTGGATGGACTATTCTGCGAAGAAGAAAACCATCAACGAACCCAGCCGCGTGAATCTGCTCGGCAACAAGATCGTGCTGATCGCGCCGAAGGATTCCAAACTCACCGATGTCAGGATCGGGCAAGGCTTCGATCTTGCCAAACTCGCGGGCGACGGCAGGATCGCCACCGGCGACGTGAAGGCCGTTCCGGTGGGCAAATACGCCAAGGCTGCGCTGGAGAAACTCGGATCGTGGCAGGCGGCGGAGCCGAAGTTCGCCATGGCGGAAAGCGTGCGCGCCGCGCTGGCACTGGTGTCGCGCGGCGAGGCGGCGCTCGGCATCGTCTATGAAACCGACGCCAAGGTCGATCCCGGCGTGAAGGTCATCGGCGCGTTCCCGGCGGATTCGCATCCGGCAATCATCTATCCGGTTGCGGCGACGACTGCTGCGAAACCCGATACGGCCGGCTATCTCGCATTCCTGCGCTCGGCGGCCGCCAAGACCATCTTCGAGAAATACGGCTTCACCTTCCTGATCAAACCGACGGCGTAATCGCAAACAACGTGTCCGCTATTTCACCTGAGGAATGGACGGCGATCCTGCTTTCGGTGCGGGTCGCTTCCATCGCCACGCTGGTGGCCACGCCGCTCGGCATCGCCGTGGCGTGGCTGCTCGCGCGTTATGATTTCTGGGGCAAGGCCGCGATCGATGCCCTGATCTATCTGCCGCTGGTGTTGCCGCCGGTCGTCACCGGTTATCTCTTGCTGCTGACATTCGGGCGCAAAGGACTGATCGGCGAATGGCTCGCAGATCACCTCGGCATTGTCTTTGCGTTCCGTTGGACCGGCGCGGCGCTGGCCTGCGGCGTGATGTCGTTTCCGCTGCTGGTGCGGCCGATCCGGTTGTCCATCGAAGCCGTGGACCGCAGGCTCGAACAGGCCGCCAGCACACTTGGCGCGGCGCCATGGCGCGTGTTTCTCACTGTGACATTGCCGCTCGCGCTGCCCGGCATTCTCGCCGGCATGGTGCTGGGCTTTGCCAAGGCGATCGGCGAATTTGGCGCCACCATCACATTCGTCTCCAACATTCCCGGCGAAACCCAGACCATTTCGGCAGCGATCTATTCGCTCACGCAAACTCCCGATGGCGACGCCGCCGCGCTGCGTCTTGTGATCGTCTCCATCGGAATTGCCATGGCGGCGCTGATCGCGTCGGAAATTCTGGCACGGCGCGCCACGCGCCGGCTGCATGGGTACTAAGATGCTGTCCGTTGCCATCGAAAAGCAGCTTGGCTCTTTCCGGATCGAAGCCTGCTTCACCAGCGACGGACTGGTGACAGGCCTGTTCGGCAATTCCGGCGCGGGCAAGACCTCGATCATCAACATGATCGCCGGGCTGACAGCGCCGGATCGCGGCCACATCGCACTCGACAACGAAGTACTCGACGACAGCGCATCCGGTGTCCATGTCCCGCCGCACAGGCGGCGGATCGGTTACGTGTTTCAGGACGCCCGGCTGTTTCCTCACCTCAGCGTCCGGCAAAATCTCGATTACGGCCGCCGCATGAACGGGCTGGCACAGGACACCGCGGCGGAAAATCACACGATCGGTCTTCTCGACATCGGACATCTGCTGGATCGCCGTCCGGCACAGTTGTCAGGCGGCGAGCGTCAGCGTGTCGCGCTCGGCCGCGCGCTGCTGGCAAAGCCGCGCCTGCTGTTGCTGGACGAGCCGCTGGGATCGCTGGATGAAGAACGCAAGGCGGAGATCCTGCCCTACCTCATCCGGCTGCGGGATAAAGCCAGCGTTCCCATGGTTTTTGTCAGCCACGATCCCGCCGAGATGCGGCGGCTGGCGACGAATGTGGTGATGCTCAAGCGCGGCAAGGTGGTCGCATTCGGCGGTGTCGACGTGCTGCCGGCGCCGGTTTGAGCCAGTCGTCTATTTCAGCGCCGTGATTGCCTTCGCAAGATAATCCAGCCCTTCGATCAGCGGCGGGCCGCCGCACAGGGTATAACGCTCGGGAAGATCGATCCGCCGGTTCGGACCATAGCGCGCCAGCAGCGCCGGATGGGTGATGAACAGCGCGCCCTGATCGCGCGCCTGGCGTGGCGGATCCTGCAACACCAGGACGTCGGGTCCGCTGGTGAGCAGATGTTCGAGCGAAACGAAGCCGCCCTGCTCCGCCGCCATGAAGCCGCCCGCGCCCGATGCGGCGCGATCCGGCGGACGCAGTCCTGCGATCGACAGCATTGCCGAGGCAAGGCTGGCAGGACCTTCGCGATAACCTTCGCGCTGGATCACCAGCGCGGTCAGCGGCGGCTTCATCGCGACCGCCGCGAGACGCATTTCCGCCTGATCGATCTGCCGCGCCAGCGCCTCGCCGCGCGCGGGATGACCGATCAGCTTTCCGATTTCTATGGCCTGCCGCCGCGCATCGGCGAGATTGCGGATCAGGGCAACGTCGACCACGCGAATGCCCATCGCACTCAACATCGCATGGATCGGACGATGGCTCGGCCCGCCAAGCACGAGATCCGGCGCTAGGTTCACAACCGACTCGGCGTCCCAGTCGAGACGCGGAAACGGCGCAGCCTTGTCTGTCGTCACAGACAGCAGCGGATTGACAGCATAAGGCGATAGCCCCGCGATCTGGCCGGGATCCGCCAGCGCCAGCAGCAACTGGTCGGCACACAGATTGAAGGAGACGATACGTTTTGGCGGCCCGTCCGCACGCGCGGGCTGCGCCGCGACGCCCAGCGCGGCAACGATGGCCGCGAACAGGCCCGCAAAGGTGGTTTTCTTCATCATGACAGCCTGTTATGCCACGCCAATCGTTTGGCGTCAGCGGCTTGTGGCTGCGCCGACAGGCCGGACCCGAATGACCAGCGATAACCGCAACAATTTTCAAGGCACCCTGCTGACCGTGACACTTGTGGTGCTGGTCGCGGTGCTGTTCGTGCTGTCGCTGATGACGGGACCTGCCGACTTTTCGCCGCGCACAGTCGTTGCAGCGCTGTTCTCCGATCAGGGTGTCGCGTCAATCATCGTGCGCGATATCCGCCTGCCGCGCACCATCCTGGCGCTGCTGATCGGCGCCACCTTCGGACTGGCTGGCGCATCGCTTCAGGGCCTGCTGCGCAATCCTTTGGCGGAACCATCGCTGTTCGGCGCGCCGCAGGCAGCCGCAGCCGCGGCCTCCGCCATCATGGCTTTCGGGTTTGCCAATGCCCTGTCGCTCGCCGTGCCGCTGGGCGGGATCGCGGGCGCGCTGCTCTCAGTTGGCGCGCTGGTCGCCATCGCGGGCCGCCGCGCATCGCTGACGGTGACGCTGCTAGCGGGTCTCGCCCTCGCAAGCCTCGCGGGCGCGGCCATCGCGCTGATCCTCAATCTCGCGCCGAACCCCTACATTGCGTTGGAGATTGCCTTCTGGCTGCTCGGCTCGCTGCGTGACCGCAGCATGGAGCATGTCTGGCTCGCAGCCCCCTTCATGATCGTGAGCTGGGTCGTGATGGCCTGCAATGCAAAGGCCTTTCGCGCGCTGACGCTCGGCGAGGACGCCGCAGCGTCGCTCGGCGTCAATGTGGAGCGGACGCGGGTGCTGGTGGTGATCGGCGTCGCGCTTGGTGTGGGCGCGGCAGTGTCCGTCGCGGGCGCAATCTCCTTCGTCGGTCTGGTCGCGCCGCATCTGGTGCGGCGGTTCTACGGCTCCGATCCCGCGCGCGTCCTGCTGCCTGCATCGCTCGCCGGAGCCGCGCTGCTGATGGCCGCCGATATCGCCGTGCGGCTGATCCCTGCCGTGATCGAGATCAAGATCGGCGTGGTGACCGCGCTGATCGGCGTGCCGTTCTTCCTGGCGATGATCTTCCATGAGCGCCGCGCTTTGGAGGACAGCCCCCAATGAAACCGAACGATGCACCGCGCCTCGTCGCCACCGATATAACCGTCGTTCGCGGATCACGCCGGATCGTGGACAGCGCCGATCTTACGTTGAACGCCGGCGAGCTGACCATTCTCGCCGGACCGAACGGCGCGGGCAAAACCACCCTGGCCCGCGCCATGGCCGGACTGATTTCGGCTCACGGCTCAATCGCCTTTGACGGCATGAACCTGCTCACGCTGGCACCTCGCGCCCGCGCCCGCGCCATCTCCTATCTGCCGCAAGGCCACGAGTTTCACTGGCCGATGCGCGTGGACAGCATCGTGGCGCTCGGGCGAGAGCCTCATGCCGATCCGTTCTCGCAGACGTCCGCACAGGACCGCATCGCCATCGAGCGCGCGATGGAGGCCACCGCCGTCGGCGGCTTTGCCGCGCGGCTTGTCACTACGCTGTCCGGCGGCGAGCAGGCGCGTGTCGCCATCGCCCGAGCGCTGGCAACCGAAGCCTCGGTGCTGATTGCCGACGAGCCGACGGCTTCGCTCGACGAGCGGCATCAGTTGATCGTCATGGACCTGCTGCAAAAGATTGCGCATCAGGGCGCGGCGGTGCTGGCCATTATTCACGACCTTGCACTGGCGATGCGGTTTGCGGATCGTGTGGTGGTGATGAATGAGGGCCGCATTGTCGCCAACGACGCGCCGGTTCTCGCGCTGACACCGGAACGCATCGCTGACGTTTTCGGCATTTCGGTCAACCGGGTCGACACACCGGACGGTCCGCTGCTGCTACCGTCCCGCGCGCTTTAGGTCACGGAGACTGCAATCGGCTCCAGGCGCGCGCCACCCTGCGCCTTGCGGCCGCAGCACGGGTTTGCGGCGGCGCAGGCGGCTCCTCATCTTCCGGCAGGCGAAGGCCGACCACATTGACGCGATTGCCGCCGATGTTGCGCGCCACCAGCACGATGCTGTCGAGCGGCAGTTCCGCACCGACGCGCGGGGCGTGATCGAGATGAATGTCGAAGTAATCCGCTAGCGTCAGATGCGCGTCGCTGGGCGCGACGGTGACGCCGTATGTATCGGCCACATCCTTGAGCGTGACATCGCCAGCCATCATGAAGTCGCCGAGCAAATGCGGGTCCGGCGCCGGCACCACCGGCATATCGACAAAGAAGCGGTCGAGTGCCTCGGCCTTTTCCGGCGGCGCCAGCAGATAGAGATAGTCGCCCTTCACCACCGGATCGGCCTCCGCGGGAGAGAGAATCTTCTCATCGCGGATCACCAGCGTCGGCTTCGACCAGGACGGGATCAGCCCGCGCTTGAGGAACAGGCTGTTGGCGCGCACCGGATAGCCGACAAGCTGTTGCTCGAGCTGTCCCGGCAGATCGAGTTCGACACGCCGCGGGCCGCGATCCGCGCGGGGCAGCGCCACATGCAGCCAGCGCGCAGCGGAGGCCAGTGTCCAGCCCTGCAGCAGCAGCGAAATCAGAACGACGACAAAGGCGACGTCGAAATAGATCTGCGCGTTCGGAAGCCCGACCAGCATCGGAATCGAGGCAAGGAAAATCGCGACCGCGCCGCGCAGGCCGACCCAGGCAATGAAGCTCTTTTCACGCCAATTGAACCGGAACGGCGCAAGACAGAGAAACACCGCGACGGGCCGCGCCACCAGCATCAGCACCAGCGCCACCGCGACGGCAGGCAACAGCGTGCTCAAGGTTCGTTCCGGCGAGACCAAAAGGCCGAGCAGCACGAACATCACGATCTGCGCCAGCCATGTCGCGGCATCGAGAAAAGCGACGACTGAATTATGCGCGCGGGTCGGACGATTGCCGATAATCATGCCGGCGAGATAGACCGCGAGGAATCCCGAGCCATGCGATATCTGGGAGATTCCGAAGATCACCAGCGCCGCCGTGGTCACGAACGGCGCGTGCAGGCCTTGCGGAAGCGCAACCCGGTTGAGCGCGAATACCACCAGCCAGCCGCCGACGGCCCCGAACATCACGCCGAGCGCACTCTCCCGGACAAGCTGAACCACGATATGGCCGACGGAGCTTTGCCCGATGGACAGGAATTCCACCAGCATCAGGGTCAGAAAGATCGCGAACGGATCGTTGGTGCCGGATTCAACCTCGAGCGTCGCGCCGACGCGCGGACGCAGGCGCAGGCCCTGGCTATGCACCAGCAGGAACACGGCCGCGGCGTCAGTAGACGCCACCACCGCGCCCACCAGCAGCGCCTCGGTCCAGCCGATATCGAGGGCATATTTGGCGACCGGCGCCGTGATCAGCGCGGACAACAGCACACCAACGGTGGCCAAGGCCGCCGACGGCGCCAGCACCGCGCGAATGCTCTGGAAGCGGGTCTTCAACCCGCCGTCGAACAGGATCAGCGCCAGCGCCACCGAGCCGACCAGATAGGTCGTCTGCACATCGTCGAAGCGAAGGCCGCCCGGCCCGCTTTCACCGGCGAGAATGCCGACAAAAAGGAAGACCAGCAGCAACGGGGCGCCGAACCGCAGCGCGAGCAGGCTGGACAGGATGCCCGCCATGACCAGAACCGAGCCGAGCAGAATGGCAATGCTGACCGAGTCGAGGGATGCCATTAGTGCTGCCTGTCTCCGTCCGCGCGATCCGAATTGCTTGCATTTGCATGAATATCGTCGCAGCGGCCCGACGCCAACCCATTTGTCGCGCAATCACGATTGCGCCCGATTTGCCGGTGTAAGTCCCGCGTGCCGGATTCTGATACACCGGCTGTCAATCAAGGATGGCCCCCAACCGCCGATCCGGCATTGGCCAAGAGACCAGACATTGCATGCGCTTTGGAAGCAAGCTCGTTCCCGCGACCCTGATCCGCCGCTACAAGCGCTTTCTCGCGGACGTCCAGCTTGCCGACGGCAGCGTGATCACCGCGCATGTCGCCAATCCCGGCGCCATGACCGGCCTTCAGGCCGAAGGCGCACGGGTGTGGCTCTCCAGGTCGCCGAGCCTTGCGCGCAAGCTGCCTTACTCGTGGGAATTGATCGAGGCGGACTTCGGCAGCGGCGCTGAATTGACCGGCGTCAATACCCTGCATCCGAATCCGATCGTCGCCGAGGCTCTCGCCGCCGGAACGATTCCCGAATTGACGGGCTACGCGACCATTCGCCGCGAGGTGAAGTATGGCCGCGTCATCAACGGCAAAGGGTCGCGGATCGACTTCCTGCTGGAAGATCCCGCGCGGCCGCCCTGCTATGTCGAGGTCAAGAACGTCCATCTCATGCGCCGTGCCGGCATCGCCGAGTTCCCGGATTCGGTAACGGCGCGCGGCGCGAAGCATCTGGATGAACTGGCCGGGATGGCCGCTTCCGGTGCCCGCGCCGTGATGGTGTTCGTGATTCAGATCGGCTCGGCGCAGTCCTTCGCTCTCGCCCGCGATATCGACCCGGCCTATGCGCGAGCCTTCGACAAAGCCCGCAAATCCGGCGTTGAGGCGCTGGCCTGGACCTGCCGCCTCACCTGCGACGAGATCAGGCTCGACCGTTCTGTTCCCATTGAGGACTGAAATGCGAAAAACCTCTCAAACAGGCTCTAATTCAGCTTGCCAGCCCCGCGAGACCGGCGCTTGCACTGCGGCCCGCATTCATTAAATTGAGCTGAAATTCACTCCATCATCCGATTTGAAACCAGAGACCGCATGACCTACGTCGAAGCCACAGACACATCGCTCCGCAAAACCGGGCAGATCAAGCTGCACGGTCCGCAGGCCTTTGCCGGCATGCGCAAGGCGGGGTCGCTGGTCGCCAAGTGCCTCGATGAACTGGCAGCCATTGTGCGCCCCGGTATTTTCACCTCGCAGATCGACGACTTCGTCCGCAAGTTCGCGTTCGATCACAAAGCCTATCCCGCCACCCTGATGTATCGCGGCTATCGCTATTCGACCTGCACCTCGATCAATCATGTGGTCTGCCATGGCATGCCCGGCGATCGTCCGCTCAAGGAAGGTGACATCGTCAATGTGGACGTGACGATGATCGTCGACGGCTGGTATGGCGACTCCAGCCGTATGTACGCGGTCGGCGAAATTTCCCGCCGCGCCGAGCGACTGATCGACGTCACTTATGAGGCGATGATGCGCGGCATTGCCGCCGTCAAACCCGGCGCGACCACCGGCGATATCGGCCATGCGATCCAGAGTTTTGTCGAGCCGCAGCAGATGAGCGTGGTGCGCGATTTCTGCGGCCACGGCCTTGGCCGCATGTTTCATGACGAGCCGAACATCATCCACATCGGGCGCCCCGGCGAAGGCGTTGAACTGAAGCCCGGCATGTTCTTCACCATCGAGCCGATGATCAATCTCGGCAAGCCGCACGTGAAGGTGCTCTCCGACGGTTGGACCGCGGTGACGCGCGACCGCTCGCTGTCGGCGCAGTTCGAGCATTCGGTCGGCGTGACGGCGGACGGCGTGGAGATTTTCACGCTCTCGCCGGGCAAGCTGGACAAGCCGCCGTATCGGACCGCCGGATAATCTGCAAACTTGCAATCGCTCGCTTGCAGACTTGCAACCGCGCATGTGAAATCTTTCACCTGTGCGGGCGGATAAACCCTGTTGCAAATGCAGCGATGCACGGCGATGCTTGCTCGACATCAGAGCACGCATTGCGCCATGCCGACGACGCCCAAAGACCCGCCCGATCCCGCCGGCTTTTCCGAAGCACCCCACTATCATGGTCACCGTGAACGGCTGCGTGACCGCTTCCGCGATGCCGGCCCCGATGCACTCAGCGATTACGAATTGCTCGAGATGGTGCTGTTTCGCGCGCTGCCGAGGCGCGATGTCAAACCGCTGGCCAAGGCGCTGATCGCGAAATTCGGATCGTTTGCTGAAGTGGTCCACGCGCCGGAACTGCGCCTCAAGGAGGTCACCGGATTGGGTGATGCCGCCATCACCGAAATCAAGCTGATCGCCGCCACCGCGAGCCGGGTCGCGAAAGGGCAGATCAACACCCAAAAGACCCTGCTCTCGTCATGGTCGTCCGTGATCGAATACTGTCGCGCGGCGATGGCATTCGCCGACAAGGAGCAATTCCGGATTCTGTTTCTCGACAAGCGCAACCAGTTGATCGCGGACGAATTGCAGCAGGTCGGCACGGTCGATCACACACCGGTCTATCCGCGCGAGGTGGTGAAGCGCGCGCTCGAACTATCGGCGACCGCGATCATTCTGGTCCACAATCATCCGTCCGGCGATCCCACGCCCTCCACCGCCGATGTCCAGATGACGAAATCCATCATGGCCATCGCAGGTCCGCTCGGCATTTCCGTGCATGATCACATCATCGTCGGCAAGAACGGCCATGCCAGTCTAAAGGGGCTGCGGCTGATGTGAGCCGCGAATAAACTCACTGAGCCGTCATTGCGAGCGAAGCGAAGCAATCCATCGTGACTACAAAAGAATGGATTGCTTCGTCGCTTGCGCTCCTTGCAATGACGGAACCTATTGTCGCGTCAACAGCAGCGGATCGGCGCTGTCAGGAATGCGACGCCACTGCGCATTGTCGTCGGCCTCGAAGCGCCAAATCTCGCCGCTGGACGACTGCAGCAGCAGTTCACCGCGCTCGATCCGCCACAGCTTCGGCGCGAACACCGTTACAAGCGGATCGCACTTCGGCTTGAGAAAGACCGCGAAGTTATCCGGCGCCGCTTCGGTATTGGTCAGCGTCAGGCCGCAGATGGACTTGCCGCTGCCGCGCACCATTGCCCAGTCGCCGATCAACTGGTCGGTCGATTTCGACAGCGCGCGGGCGGCTGCAAGATTCTGCAGGAGATAAATCCCTTCGCCCTCCCGGCGGCCTTCAAAGATGCCGCTCTCGACTTCGGTGAAGTCGATCACGGATTCTCCCCGTGCATCCTGCAGGCGCACAAGATCGAGACCCTTCACGCTCCATGCCGCTATCGCCTTGGCGAAAGGAAGCGTGTCGCCGCATCCCTTTTCAAGCTCAAGTTTCAACCCTTGCGGGGACGCTTCGTTCTTGAGCGTGACGACGCAGGTCTTGTCTCGCCCCGCTGTCGACAACTCCCATTGCCCCACCATCTCGCTGGTCAGCGAGCGGGCGTCCTGCGCCGCGGCGTTCCGGCTGCTCATCGCCATCGTCGCGAAGGCGAGCAGACATATCCACCCGACCGGCAACGATCTCCCGAGTCCGGCCGCCGCGGCGCGTGCCATGTCAGCGTCCCTTCAACGGCGTTTCTGCAACCGGCGTCAGCGGCGCCTTGCCATCGAACCAGAGCTTGAGATTGTCCACCACAAGCTGATCCATGGCGTTGCGCGTGGTGATCGAGGCGGAGGCGATATGCGGCAGCAGCACCACGTTCTTCATCGCTTTCAGCGCATCGGGCACTTCCGGCTCGTTCGCAAACACATCGAGGCCGGCGGCCATGATGGTGCCGTCCTTGAGCGCGGCAATCAGCGCCTCTTCATCGGCCACCGATCCGCGCGCGACATTGATGAAAACCCCGCGCGGACCGAGGGCCTTCAGCACCTCGGCATTGATCATCTTCGCGGTCGAGGGACCGCCCGGCGTGATCGCGATCAGCGTATCGACGTCCTTCGCCATCTCGATCAGGTTCGGATAGTGCTTGTAGCTGACACCTTTCGCCGGATTGCGCGAGTGATAGACCACCGGCACCAGCGACGCTTCGAGACGTCGCGCGATCGCCTGCCCGATGCGTCCCATGCCGACCATGCCGACCTTGCGGTCGCGCAACGAACCGCGGCTGAGCGGAAAGGCCTTGGTGCTCCAGTGGCCTGCACGCAGATAACGATCAGCCTCGATGAACTCTCGCAAGGTCGCGATCAGAAGGCCAAGCGCCGTGTCCGCAACTTCCTCGGTCAGCACATCCGGCGTGTTGGTGACAATAATGTTATGCCCGGCGGCATATCTGAAATCGACATGATCGTAGCCGACGCCGAAGCTGGAGACGATTTCGGTCTTCGGAAACTTCGCCAGCATCGCACCATCGGCCTGCACAAGGCCGGTCACGGCGATGCCGCGAATGCGCGCCGCCACGTCAGGCGAGATACGGCCGAGGTCACGCTGGTTTTCGAATTTGTGGAGGACGAAATTCTCGGGAAAACCATTGTCGACCACCGGCTTTGACGGGCCGTAAATCAGCACATCGACCTGTTCCTCAGACCCGTTCGCAGCCATTAGTTGTCCTTTCCAAGCGCACTTTCGTGCCAGCGTCGTAGCACAAGATATGAGGCCAGCGAGAGGCCTCCATAGATGACAATTCCGGCAAATGAGAGCAACAACAGCGCCGCGAACATGCGCGGAATGTTGAGCCGGTAACCCGCCTCGGCGATGCGGTACGCCAGTCCGGAGCCTGCCCCCGCCGATCCGGCGGCGATTTCGGCGACCACCGCGCCGATCAGCGACAGGCCTCCGGCGATCCGCAGGCCGCCGAGAATATGCGGCAGCGCCGAAGGCAGTTTCAGGCGGCAAAGGGTCTGCGTGCCGGATGCGCCGTAGAGCTGGAACAGCCCGAGCAGGTTGCGATCCACCAAACTGAGACCGAGCGCCGTGTTGGATAGAACGGGGAAGAACGCCACGATCCAGGCGCAGGTCACCACCGCGACATGCTGCGGCAGATAGATCAGCAGCAGCGGCGCGATGGCGATCACCGGTGTCACCTGCAGGATGACGGCGTAAGGCAGCAAGGCGTATTCCAGCCATTTCGAGCGGCTGAACAGGATGGCGAGCGCAATGCCGCCGACGGCAGCCGCGATGAAGCCATGCACCGTGGTCAGCAGCGTCGTCAGCAGTGAGCCCGACAACAGGGACCAGTCCTGAATCAGCGTGGCAAACACCAAACTCGGTGCCGGCAGCACATAGGCGGGAGTATTGTTCATGCGGACGACGGCTTCCCACACGGCAACGCCGGCGGCGAGCGCGAGCAGCGGCAGCGCGATCCTGATGAAGCTGCCCGGCGCATGGCGTTGCGTCATGCCGCAGCCCCCGCCTTGCTGGCCTCTGCAAGCGCTGTGGACACCTCGCGGCAATGCGCTGCATATTCCGGCGACGTCCTGAAGTCCTCGCCGCGCGGCTCATCCGCGTGAATGCGAACATCCCGCGTGATACGGCCCGGCCGCGATGACATGATGAGAACGCGCTGGGACAGATAAACCGACTCGAAGACCGAATGGGTGACGAACACCACGGTCTTGCGCAGCCTGCGCCACAGCGTCAGCAGATCATTGTTCAATTTGAAGCGGGTGATCTCGTCGAGCGCGGCGAACGGCTCATCCATCAGGAGAATTTCCGGATCGGTGACCAGCGCCCGCGCCAGCGACACGCGCATCTTCATGCCGCCTGACAGTTCGCGCGGATAGACGTCCGCGAATTCAGATAACCCGACCTGCGCCAGCGCCTGATCGACGCGCGCGCGCGCGGCAGCGCTCGGGACATGCGCGAGATCCAGCGGAAGCTGCACATTGCCGCGCACTGTCGTCCACGGCATCAGGGTCGGCTCCTGAAACACAAAGCCGATGTTGTGATGCGCGCCATCATGCGCGCCGCGTCCCCTCACATCGACATGGCCTGCCGTGGGATCGCTGAGGCCCGCGATGATCCGCAAGGCGGTGGACTTGCCGCAGCCGGAGGGCCCGAGCAGTGAGACAAACTCGCCGGTCCGGATCGTCAGATTGAGAGGGCCGAGCGCAACAACGCCGTTGTCGTAAACCTTGGTGACATCGCGGAGCGATACCGCCAATCCACCCGGCGGTCCGCCTTGCGCACCATCAGCCTCGAGAACAGACATGCCGGGCAATCCGCTGCGTCAGTTTTTCGGCCGCAGGTCGAGACCCACCGCCTTGTTGACGAACCGCAGGGTATAGGCCTTGCGATAATCGACATCGCGCCGGGTCACACCCGCACGCACCATCTTGCCAAAGAACGCCGCCATGCGCTCGTCGCTCATCGCGCCGATTCCATCCTTCAAGGTGTCGCCTGAATCGACAATGCCGTATTGTTTCATCTTGTCCACCGAATAGGCGAGCAGATCGTCGGTCATCTCCGGGTTGGCCTTCTTGATCAGCGCATTGCCGGCAGCGTTGTCGCCATAGATGTAATTGTACCAGCCGATGATCGAGGCATCGACGAAGCGCTGCACCAGATCGGGTTTCTTTTCCGCGAATGCGATCCGCGTTTCGATCAGGGTCGAGTAAGCGTTGAAACCATAATCCGCGAGCAGAATGACAGTGGGCGTGAACTTCGCCT
The DNA here is from genome assembly GCF_000336555.1 of Afipia clevelandensis ATCC 49720. Classification (GTDB taxonomy): domain Bacteria; phylum Pseudomonadota; class Alphaproteobacteria; order Rhizobiales; family Xanthobacteraceae; genus Afipia; species Afipia clevelandensis. The sequence continues at coordinate 2,854,052 of NZ_KB375281.1, forward strand.
GCTTCTCCACTGCGAAGGGTTCGGACGTGACATAGCCCTGCATGGCACTGTTCTTGTCCGCGAGGAACGGCTGCGCGTTGGAGGTATATGGCTTCACCTTGTCCTCGCTGAATCCGTATTCGGATTTCAGCCACTGAAAATAGGTCGGCATCCCCTCCTTGGACACGAACAGGGTCAGCGGCTTGAGGTCTTCCAGCTTGGTAACCTTCGAGGAGGGATGCGCGAGGAAAACCTGCGGGTCCTTCTGAAAGATCGCAGCCACCGCGATCACCGGTACATTGTTGGCCACGGCGTCAAAAGACTGCAGCGAGTTCGCGCTCATGAAGAAGTCGAGCTTGCCTGCGATCAACTGAATGCGGTTGTTGACGTTGGGGCCGCCCGGAACGATTTTGACGTCGAGGCCGTAACGCGCATAGGTGCCATCCGCCACTGCCTGATAGAATCCGCCGTGCTCGGCCTGCGCGACCCAGTTGGTGCCGAACGACACCTTGTCGAGGACACCGGGCGCGGGCGTCTCGGCGCGAGCCGGGCCACCCACGACCAAAGCCAGAGCAATGGCGAATGCGCACAGCAACCGGCTGGGTGGCATGATTGGACTCCGTTGAGCGTTTTGCCCATGATGGGCTTGGCAAAACTACCCCGCTAATCGATTCAAAGAAACCCGTCTGCGATGACCCCGAATACCCTGCGCGACTGGACCGCGTTTCGCTCCGCCGCGATCGGCGAGGCTGAAGCCTCCCGCTGGATCGCCGTGCTGCCGCTGGCGGCCACCGAACAGCATGGACCCCATCTGCCGCTTGAAACCGATGTGCTGATCGCGCAGGCCTATCTCGCGCGCGTGCGATCCATTCTGCCGGAAAATCTGCCGGTCACATTTCTGCCCATCGAGCCGGTCGGAATCTCCACAGAGCACATCGCCTGGCCCGGCACGCAGACGCTGGCGACGGACGCCGCGCTGAACAAATGGATGGCGCTGTGCGATGCCGTGGCGCAGACAGGCATCCGCAAGATCATCATGGTCAGCAGCCACGGCGGCAACAGCGCCGCGATGGCGCTGATTGCGCAGGATCTGCGCGCGAAGCATGACATGCTCGCGGTCTCCACAAGCTGGAGCCGCTTCGGTGCGCCCAAAGGCATGTTCTCTGCGGACGAACTGCGTTTCGGAATTCACGGCGGCGCAGTCGAGACCTCGATCATGCTCGCGGCGTTCCCCGATCAGGTGAAAGAGAACCGGATCGCGAATTTCGAATCCGCCGAAAAGCAGATGACGACAGAATTTCGCTGGCTTTCTGCCGGACGTCCCGCGCCGTTTGCTTGGGCGGCGCAGGATCTCAATCCGCTCGGCGTGGTCGGCGATGCCACGCTCGCCAGCGCACAGAAAGGCGACACGCTGCTGGATCACGGCGCGCGCGCCTTCGTTGAACTGCTCGATGATGTCCGTCAATTCGACCTCAGCCGGCTGGCAAACCGGCCGGAAATAATGAGTTAGATGTATAACATATTGATATTGCAATAAATTTTTAGATTTAAAGATTCCGCAAAGAATCTTCGAACCGAATTCCATGAGCCCACCACCAATTGGCATGCGGTCCACACGGCCCGCCCCAAATCAAGGATGGAGAGTCTCATGTCGATCAAGACCAAGATTGCCGCTTTCGCTGTTGCCGCCCTGACCATGACCGGTGGCATCGCCGCCTCGACCCAGCAGGCTCATGCCGGCAAGTTTCATCATCATCACGGCGTCGGCATCGGTGTCGGTCTCGCCGCCGGCGCCCTGTTCGCCGCCGCCGCCAGCAGCGCCTATGCAGACGATTACGGCTATCGCCGCTGCGGCTGGGTTCGCCAGTACGACGCCTACGGCAATTACATCGGCCGCGTCCGTAGCTGCTACTGATCGCATTCAAAGTTGAGTTCGGCGCGGCGCCTCATCCACGCCGCACCGATTCAAGGACCCGCCCGGTTGTCCCCCCGGGCGGGTCATTTCGTTGTGCGCTGTTTGTCTTGCAGTCTTGCACAAGCGTCCGTAAGCCACAGCCGGCTGTCGTCCAACTGTCACATAACGGTGTCATGGGTCGCGGGCGATTCAGCCGCCTCGCATTGGCTGCTCATAAGCCGAACAAGGCCTTGAGAACGAGCCGCAAATACATCCAAATGTCAGGAAGCGTGAAGTTTTCTGGTTTCTCGACACGCAGGTGCGCCTCTGCACGCCGGATATTTCATGACCCTGAGCAAACGCCCGATATCCCTTTTGACAGGCGCGGTCGCAGGACTGGCGCTGGGAGCGGCGGCGGCCGATGTCGCGCGCGCTTCGGACGCGATCATGCCGCGCAAGGCCCCCCAGGCGGCGTTCGCTTTTGACTGGAGCGGCTTTTATGTCGGGGGGCATGTTGGCTATGGCGGCGGCAGCTTCGGGCCGGACACCAATCCGCTGCCACAGCAGGGCGTCTTCCTGCCGCACAGCATCACCGGGCTGATCGGCGGCACTCAGGCCGGATACAATCTTCAGCTCCCGAACCGCTGGGTGCTGGGCGTCGAGGCCGACATCTCGTTCACCAGTCCGCTCGATCGGCCAAAACTCGAGCCCGCGCCATTCAACTCCACGTTCGATTATTTCGGCACGGCGCGGGCCCGCATCGGTTACGCCTTCGGGACGTGGCTGCCTTATGTGACCGGCGGCGTCGCGTGGGGACGCACGCGCATCGATCTTAACGATCCGGCCGGCGAGATTGTCGGCAACAAGTCGCGCATGCACCTCGGCTGGGTCGCGGGGACAGGCCTCGAAGTTGCGCTTGGCGGCAACTGGAGCGGAAAGGTCGAATACAACTACCTCGATCTCGGCGCGCGGACATATGGCCTCGGCGATGTCCCATTGCCCGACGTCGCGGTCGATCCGAAGATTCACACCCTCAAGGTCGGCCTCAACTACCGGCTCTGGGATGCGCCGCCATGGACGAGCGGCGCTGCGATCAGGCCGCTGGCGCTGCCGGAATCGGCCGACTGGAATGTCCACGCACAGACCACGCTGATCACGCAGGGCTATCCCTCGTTCCGCGCGCCCTATCAGGGACCGAACAGCCTGCCCGGCGCAGGCCGCGCGCGAGAGACCTGGACTGTCGGCGCTTTTCTCGGCTGGCGGCTGTGGGAAGGCGGTGAATTCTACTTCAATCCCGAACTCGCGCAGGGTTTCGGCATCGGCAGCACGCTTGGCCTTGCGGGCTTCTCCAACGGCGAGGCGCAGAAGGGTGGCGCGGAATATCCGAAGTTTCGTGCGCAGCGCTACTTCTTCCGTCAGACTTTCGGCCTTGGCGGCGAGCAGGAAGACGTCGCCGACGGACCGAACCAACTCCCGGGAAAACGTGACATCGACCGCATCACCGTCACCGTCGGACGGTTTGCCGTGGGCGATTATTTCGACGGCAATTCCTATGCGAAGGACCCGCGCGCCGATTTCATGAACTGGGCAATGTGGGCGTCAGCCGCCTATGATTTCCCCGCCGATTTGCCGGGCTTCACGCGCGGCGCGGTGGTCGAACTCAACCGCAAGGACTGGGCGATCCGCGCCGGCCTGTTCCAGGTGCCGTCACAACCCAACAACGACGTGCTGACCTTCAAGTCCGGCGGCGCGGTGGTGGAATTCGAGGAACGTCACACCGTTTTCAGCCAACCCGGCAAGCTGCGCGTCGGCGTGTTCGCCAACAAAGGCAACACCGCCAGCTATCGCGATGTGCTCGGCATCGGCGCGGTCAATCCCGGCCTCGACATCAATGACATCGTCCTCGGCGAGCGGCGCGAGCGCCTGAAGTACGGCTTCTACGTCAACGGCGAGCAGCAGGTCGCCACCGACATCGGCATCTTTGCACGCGCAAGCTGGAACGACGGCCAGAGCGAAATTCTTTCGTTCACCGATGTCGACCGCAGCGTCTCCGGGGGCATTTCAATCAAGGGCAGTTATTGGCGACGTCCCGCCGATACGTTCGCACTGGGCGGCGCCGTCAACGGCCTGTCCGGTGCGCATCGCGACTTTCTCGCCGCCGGCGGCAAGGGCCTGCTGATCGGCGACGGCCGGCTGAACTACAGCAATGAGCGCATCTTCGAGACGTATTATGCGCTGGCGCTCGACAAGATGTTCACCTTCACGGCGGACTACCAGTTGATCACAAATCCCGCTTACAACGCGGACCGTGGACCGGTCTCGATTTTCTCAGGCCGCTTGCACGGGGAATTCTAGCGTCTCACTGCGCGGCGGCGGCAGCAACCACTGCCGGGGACGGCTGCGCAGCCGGAAGCGGCGCAAACGATTCAGCCTGCGCAAAAGCCCACGCATGAAAGCGAGGACTGTCGAGGTGGCCGTCCAAAAGTTCGCCGGGGCGGAGTTCGGGATAGAGCCGCGCGAAGGACAGCACGTCCGTAGCCGAGATGCGCCGCGAGAAGTGAATCGGCTGGATCTCCTGCGGATGACTGAGACCGGACGCGGCGATCAGTTCCGCGAGCGCATGGAGTGTCGCGCGATGATAGTTGTAGACGCGCGTGGTCTTGTCCGGGACCACCAGCGCGCGGTTGCGCGTCGGATCCTGTGTGGTCACGCCGGTCGGGCAGCGGTCGGTATGGCAGCTCAGGGATTGGATGCAGCCGAGCGCGAACATGAAGCCGCGGGCCGAATTGCACCAGTCCGCGCCGAGCGCCATGGCGCGCGCGACATCGAATCCGGTGGCGATCTTGCCGGCTGCGCCGATGCGAATCCGGTCGCGTGCGTTGATGCCGATCAGCGCGTTGTGGACGAAGTTGATACCCTCGCGCATCGGCATGCCGATATGATCCATGAACTCCGCCGGCGCGGCGCCCGTGCCGCCTTCATTGCCATCGACCACAATAAAATCGGGGTAGATGCCGGTCTTCACCATTGCCTTGCAGATGGCGAGGAACTCCCAGCGATGGCCGATGCAGAGCTTGAAGCCGACCGGCTTGCCGCCGGACAGCCGCCTCATATCGCCGATGAACTGCATCATCTCGAGCGGCGTCGCAAATGCGCGATGATAGGCCGGTGAAATACAGTCTTCGCCCATGGGCACGCCGCGAATGCGCGAAATCTCCTCGGAGACTTTCGCAGCGGGCAGCACGCCGCCATGGCCGGGCTTAGCACCCTGGCTGACCTTGAGTTCGATCATCTTGATCTGATCGTCGCTCGCGATCTTCGCGAACAGATCGGGATTGAACGTGCCGTCGGGATTGCGGCAGCCGAAATATCCTGACCCGATCTCCCAGATCAGGTCGCCGCCGTTCTCGCGGTGATACGGGCTGACGCCGCCCTCACCCGTGTCATGGGCGAAGTTTCCCTTTTTCGCGCCGGCGTTCAATGCGCGCACCGCATTTGGACTGAGCGCGCCAAAGCTCATTGCGGAAATGTTGAAAACCGAGGCTGAATACGGCTTGCTGCAATCCGGTCCGCCGACCGTGACGCGAAAGTGCTCATCGGCCGGAGGCTTGGGCGCAACAGAATGATTCATCCATTCATAGCCCTCGGCATAGACGTCTTCCTGCGTGCCGAAAGGACGCTTGTCGAGCACCATCTTGGCGCGCTGATAGACCACCGCGCGGGTATCGCGGCTGAACGGCTTGCCGTCCTTCTCGCTCTCGAAGAAATATTGCCGCATCTCGGGCCGGATTTCCTCCAGCAGAAAGCGAATATGCGCCGAGATCGGATAGTTTCGCAGGACCGCATGGCTCTTCTGGAGCAGGTCGTGAATGCCGAGCACCGAGAGCGAGCCGAAAATCGCGATCGGAATCGCGAACAGCACGATGTCTTCCGGATCGTAGATCGCGCCACACACCAGAAGCGCCGTGACGGCGATGCACAGCGTCAGGACGATGAAACGCGGCGAGAACATCAGTTCGAGAACCTGCATGAAAACCTCGCTGGCGGCCCGGATATCGCTCCGGAAACGCAGATTGACCCTTTTCATGACGCGGGTCCATGGCGCGTCATCAACGGCTCCGATAGCCGGAAACTATACATCAACCCGGGCAATCATCGACATCGCGAACATCGCGATTATCCGGATGCCTGACGTGATGGCGTCATATCGCTCCCGTAAAATTGACCGTTGCTGCAAAGCAATATCCGCCAGATGCGGTCAGGCCTTAACCCGCGCCCGTCAATGCTGATGTGGCTGCAGTTCGCCCGGAATGCCGCTCTTTTGAAGGCCGCCGTCCGCGATCCACGCCTCGGTGCTCGTGATGGCCCGCTCGATGTGATCGTCCGTGCGGGTGAAGTCATAGGGTGAGCCGACCAGAGGACAAAGCGGCGGCACGACACAGTAATCGACGCTCGATTCGAGATACTGCAGTTCGACCGTCATCTGCCGCGCGATGAGCAGGGTCAGCGCATGCAGGGCCGTCGCCACAGCTCCCACCGGCGGCTCCTGCCCTGCGCAGGCAAACCCCGTCGGCATGATGATGAGGCGTTCCGCGCCCTTGTCGATGGCAACCCGAATCGGCGTGTTGCTGGAGATCGCGCCGTCCGCCAGAAAGCGATTGTCGTGCGGGACGGGTGCAAACGCGCCGGGAATAGCGGTGCTGGCCACGATCGCTTCCGCCGCGGACCCTTCGGACAGTACCACGGTTTCACCGGTCACAATATCTGTGGTCACGATGTGGACCGGGACGATGGCCTCTTCGAGCTTCTTGTAGGGCAGATGATCCTCGATCAGCTTGCGCACGCCGTCATGGGAGATCAGGAAATCACGGCGCCAGAGGAACGATGCAAACGAGCGCACCGAGACCGGGAACACATCCTGCCGTGTCAAGCCGCGCCAGATGTCGGCAAGTTTCTTCACGCCATCCAGTGACGGCGCACCCGCATAGTAAGCGCCGTTCATCGCACCCACGCTCGAGCCGACCACCAGATCGGCGGTGACGCCGTGCGCGGCAAGCGCCTGCATCATCCCGACCTGGATCGCACCGAAACTTCCGCCGCCCGCGAAAACGAATGCTGTCTTCTTCCCTATGTTGACGTTTTTTTCGTGCATCCAGCCTCAGCCGCGTTCATTTGCCGACAGCCGCCGCATCGAGCTGCGCGACGCGCAAGAATTATACCCATGCGCGGACGAAACGGAATCAAGATTGATTGTTTGGAGCAACGCTTGCCGCCGGTCCGGCACACGGCAACTAGCCGGCAAACGAGCGCTTCGGATTCTTGTGCAGTGCGACCGCATCCGCCGCGGAGTCCACCTGCGGATAAAGCTCGCGCACCATCGGATCGTGACCGGGAATGACCCGGTCGGCATGACCGGCAAGGTTCTCGACCGTGCGCCAGCCCTGCATCATGTCGCCGATGTTATAGACAATCGGAAACGGGTTGCCGCGATGCATGTTGCCGTAATAATGCGCGGCGTCGGAGGCGAGCACGACCGGCCCGCGTTCGGTTTCGACGCGCACCACCTGCAGGCCGTCTGAATGCCCGCCGACATGATGCAGCGTCACGCCGGGCGCGATTTCGGCGTCGCCATTGTGAAATACGACTCGGTCGCTGTAGACATGCCGCACCATCAGCGTCACGTCCTCGACAGAGAACGGATGACGCAGCAGGCCGTGGCACATGCAGCGGCCGGTGGCGAAGGTCATTTCGCGATCCTGCAAATGAAACCGCGCGTTGGGAAAGAGATCGAGATTCCCCGCATGATCGTAGTGCAGATGAGTGATGACGACATCGCGGATGCTGTCCGGTGCCACGCCGAATTGCTTCAGCGCGTCAGCAGGATTGATGGTGAGTGTGCGTGAGCGCTCCCTGGCTGCGACATCGTTGAAGCCGGTATCGACCAGAATGTCCCCGCCCTTGCCGCGGATCAGCCAGACGAAATAGTCGAGGTCGGTGCCTTCGTTGTGGATGTCCGGTGTGAGATAATTCTGATGCGGCTGGCGCCCCGTCATCGTGGCGTAACGGATCGCATAAATCTCGCTGTGATCGGCCAAGGCGTTCCCCGTCGGCTGTTGTTTTGCCGGCACTGTGCACATCGGCGCCCATCGGGACAAGCTGCGTGCGGGGAATGGCCCCCCTTACGCCAGCGCCGTGGTGTAGATCGTCGTGACGCCGATGGCGATGGTGATGACGCCGACCGCCACCTGGAGGGAGCGGTTGGCCCATGTCAGCCATCTTGCCGAGACCGCAAGCGGCACCGCGATGACGGCGGACAGCGCGCCCATCCCCAGCATCGAGCCAATTCCGAACAGCAGAATGTAGAGCAAGGCGTGCAACGGATTTGCGAATTGCGAGGCGACCAGCACCAGCAGCGCCGCTGATCCTGCCATGCCGTGCATCAGGCCGACCAGAAGCGAACGCCACCGGAAACCGTGCGCGTGGTCGTGGCGGCTGTCCTGATGCGGAACGGCGTCCGTCCCGTGGCTGTGCAGATGAAGGTGCGCCGTGCCATCGCCATGCCGGTGCTGATGGAAATGCACCCGGTCGCGCCACAGCCGCCACAGCAGATGCGCGCCGAGCCCGACCAGCATGATCCCGACGGCGGTTTCCAGCGGGCCCGAAACATGCTCGGGGATCACATGGCCAAGAACGATAGCCACGCCGGCAAAGACAAACAGCGTGATGGTGTGCCCCAGCCCCCAGGTCAGCCCATGCGTGACGATGTCACGAACGCTGGTGCGCCGCGCCGCGATGCTGGACACCGCCGCGATATGGTCCGCCTCGAGCGCATGTTGCATGCCGAGCAGAAAGCCGAGGCCTAGAATTCCGAACATGCGCCTGATGATCTCATGTGACGGGCGCGACCTTAGAGGCTATTTCAACCGTGTTGAAGCAGACTCTTTGCATGGGTCAAAACTGCCCCGCGACAGTGAGGCGGACTGCGAGCGGCTCGACCGGATGCAGCACGCGATCCATCACACCGGTGCCACAGACGGCCGCCGGCGGTGGCGAGCCGGACCTGCACTGGGTATACAGCGCATCGCTCTTGAGCAGCGAGCCGTAGGCATAGGTGATCTGGTCGGACTTGCTGTCGGTGAGATTGTAGGCATCGAGCTGGATGCGCCAGCCGTTGTCGAAGCGATAGCCAATCTGCCCGTTGAGCAAGCCCGTCCCCGGTGACCTGAAAGCGCCATCCTCGGTCAGCGGACGCGGCCCGAAATAGCGATAGCGCAGCGCGCCGAACCAGCCGGTCTTTTCGCCCAGCCGGATTCCCGCCGAGGCAATCATGTTCGGTGCGCCGGGAATGTAGTTGCCCGGCGCGTTGCCGATCTGGGCTTCCGGATAGCCGGCCAGTTCGGCATAGGCAGCGGCCTGCGCCGAGTTGTCGCCGCGGAACCGCGCGTGGGTCATGGCGAGATCGCCGTCGATCTGCAGCCAGGACACCGGCTTGTAATGGTTGCTCCACTCGAAGCCATAGCGGCGGCTCGGGCGGCTCGGCTCGGTGTCGCCCGCATCGCCGACGAACAGAATTTCCGATGCCGAATCCAGCACGAACAGGCTGAGTGAGCTGTCGAGACCGGGAATGATCCGCGTTCGCACGCCAACCTCGGCGCCGCGTGTTTTGACTAGGAACGGCGATGCATCGACCGGCGAGCCGTCCGATGGCGATTCCTTGATGGTCACGCCGCGCGCATCGTTGCTGTGAAACCCCTCGCCCGCATTGATGAAAAATTCGGTCTTGTTGAACGGCCCGAACACAAGGCTCATCTTCGGGCTGCCGATCGAAGCATTTGCGTTGCCAGAATTCGCCGACGTCAGGATCGAGTTGACATTGGCGTTGTAGAAATCGCCGCGATAGCCGAGCGTGGTGCGCATCCAGTTGGTCCAGTAAACGGTGTTCTGGATGTAGACCCCAACACTTGCCTCTTTCACCTTGTCGCTCCGCGTACCGGACAGAAACTGCCGCTGATAGGTGTTGGACAGCGCGACCTTGATGTCGTCGTAGCGGCTCTGGAAGCCGACCTCGGTCTGCATCGGTAGGCCGGCGACGACCGTGTTGAACGTGTGAGACGCATTGACGCCGGCCAGCACGCGATCATCGTGCTGGTGAAACTGGTCGCCCTGATCCGGATTATCGAGGAAGAACGTGAAATTGTTGTAGAGATCGAGCGAGCTTTTGATCGCATAGAAATTGATCTTCGACGATCCGTCCCTGTCGGTCTGGGCCCATCGGCCCGACACCGAAAAGCGATCGGACCGTCCGCCGTCGGTCGGATCGAGCGCGCCATAAAGGCCGACCTGTCCCGACGTGATCGCGCGCAGCGGAATCTGGTCGGTCGAATTCCAGTGATTGGCATAAGCCATGCCGGTCAGCGAGAAACCGTTGGCTGCCGTGCCTTCCGTATAACGCACCACCGCATTCAGCTTGCGCAGCTTGTCGGGATTGTCCCACGGCCCGTTGTAGGTGTTGACCTCTCCTGCGATCAGCAGGTTGCCGTTGCCGGCCTTGGTGGAGGTGATGCCGAGGCCCCGGCGATAGCCGAAACTGCCGACCGTTCCGAGCGCCATGGTTTTCTGGATGGTGTCGATCAACCCGATATGCACCGCGCCGACCGACGAGAAGTCGCCCTCGTCCGCAAAGTACGGACCCTTGCGGATGTTGACCGATCCGATCAGTTCGGGAATCAGGAAGTTCAGGTCGGCATAGCCCTGCCCGTGGCCATGGGTGCGCATGTTGACCGGCATGCCATCGACGTTGATCGCCAGATCGGTTCCGTGATCGAGATTGAAGCCGCGCAGGAAATACTGGTTGGCTTTGCCGTCGCCGCTGTGCTGCGTGATGATGAGGCCCGGCACCACTTCAAGCGCCTCGGCGGGCCGCGAAAACGGCCGCGCGTTGACCTCCTCGCCGCTGACATTCTTTTCGCTGGCAGAGGCGACCGGCGCCTGACCGGCACCCTCGTTCACATCGGGGCTTGTCGTCGTGGCAGGCGCGGTCTGCAGCGTGACAGTCCGGCGCTCCTGGCGCGCACGTTGTGTCGTCACGTTGACAGGAGGCAATGCGGATTCCGCCGCCGCATCGGTGCTTTGCGACGAGGCATTCCGCGGGGCTGCAATCAGTCCGGCGAACGCAAGGCCGATCGCCAGCGGTGCCTGCCAAAGCCCGCGCGCGCCACGCCGCTCGCGGCGACAACGCGCTGCCGCTTCACGACGCCTCAAACTCAACCGTTGAATGGAAATGCCCCCGCATGTCGATCAGAACCGGCAGGTCACGCTCGCACGCGCAGTATGACATTGTCAATTATTTATCATACCGACGACCTGCATCGCATGCCCCCGCGTGCGTCGCCGCGGCAAACCCGCAAGAGCGCTTCGGACATCATTCCACGCACGACAAATGGCGATCCCGGGAAGACTCGAACTTCCGACCTACGGTTTAGGAAACCGTCGCTCTATCCGGCTGAGCTACGGGACCGGTCTGAATGCCCACCGCACTCGGCAGGAGCGTTTAAACTTTCGCAATTCCATATCAGACGCCGTGCGTCGCCGCCACCCCGCCGGTCCCGGCTCGGGTGATTCAAATTTCAGGCTAGTTCTGCGCTAGGCACGACGGTCGCGCGACATCGGGGTGCGGACACATGCCGGCGCAGGCGAAACCCCTTCAGGATCATCCGCAGCGCATGCCAGTGAATCGCGGCGATCACTTTGAGCGTCATCACGGGATGGCTGACCATCAGGCGCAGGAGGGATTTATCGTTCAACACCTGCCGCGAACCGGCCAGCGAGGCAAGAATTGTCGGCCCCTGCGGATCGTCACCCTGAATCGTGATCCTGACGGTTTCAGCCGGTAAATCCACCCGGAACGAATAGTGCATCTCCATATCGAGAAAAGGCGACACGAAGAAGGCTTTCACGCATTGCTGCTCGATGCGGCCGTTATCGGCCGGCTTGCAGGGAATGATGTAGCTGTGCCGCTCACCGAAAGTGTTATGGACCTCATAGATGATCACGGCGAGCGATCCGTCCGGCCGGTAGCAGAAATAGACACTCAACGGATTGAAGCCATAGCCGAGAACTCGCGGCATGCAGAGCAGATCGATCCGGCCGACCTCGGTTGCAACTTCCGAGGTCCGAAGCAGGTCCCTGATTTGACGCGCAAGCGGAATGGCGCCGCCGTTCCCATGATCGGCATCGTGGAAGCTCGTGAGATTGAACCTGTTACGAGAGAAAAATCTCAGCGTCCCGTCCATGGCATCGAGTTCGTCCAGATCGACCAGCATCCAGAACACACCATAGCGCAGCTTGTGGACACGCGGACGCATCCGATGGTGGAAGACATTTCCCACGTAGAGACTGGATCGGACCGTCATACGGCAATCCCGGCTGGCTGCTGCGCTGCTGGCGAGATAAAGATCCGGCCGGACTCCTTCGCAACGTTCCAGGGCCGGCGTGCGCCGCCCAGCGCCTCGGCCACCGCCAGTCCGGACTGCAGCGCATCCTCGTGAAATCCTGCCCCGAAATAGCTTCCGCAAAACCAGGTATTGCGGCGTCCCTGTAGCGACCAGAGCTTCTGTTGCGCGCTGATGGCCTTTGAGTCGAACAGCGGATGTTCGTAGCTCTCGCTATGCCAGACCGCACGGGGTTCCCGCACGGGATTGAGCGTCACAAACCACTGCTCACGGGTCGGGATGTTCTGCAGCGCATTCATCCAGTAGGTGACCATCGGACTCTCGAGGCCCTCATGACCCGCGCGACCGATATAGTTCCAGCTCGACCATGCCGCCCTGCGCTTTGGCATCAGCGCCGGATCGGAATGCAGCACGGCGCGATTGACGCTGTAGCGGAACGACCCGAGCAGCGCCTGCTCGCGATCGTCGGCGTCGGACAAGATCGACAGGGCCTGGTCGGCATGGGCTGCAATCACGATGTCATCGAAGCTCGCCGTGCTTCCGTCGCGATCCCGCACCTCGACCCGCTCCCCGCGCCGTGAGATCGACTGCACGCCCGTCGACAGGCGGATGCGGCCGGCGTAACGCCGGGTCAGCGCCTCGACATAGACGCGGCTGCCACCGGTGACCGTTCGCCATTGCGGCCGGTTACGGATTTTCAGCAGCCCGTGATTGTCATGAAACCGGATGAACGACGCGGCCGGATAACCGAGAATGCTGCGCGCCGGGGCGGACCAGATGGCGCCTGCCATCGGAAGGAGATGATCGTTCCGGAATGCGGCGCCGTAGCGGCCGGCGTCCAGATAGTCGCCGAGAGTCGTATGTATGCCGTCGAGCAGCACCAGATCACGCGGCGCTTCGCGGTAAAATCGCTGAAGGTCGTTCAGCATGGACCAGAATCGCGGCCGCAGGACATTACTTGGCTGCGCAAACAAGCCCGCGAGTTTGCCTCCGGAATATTCCAGGTTGCCATCGGCGAGCGAGACCGCGAACGACATTTCGGAGACCTGCGTCGGAACCTCCAGATGATCGAACAAGGCCGTCAGATTGGGATAAGTCACTTCGTTGTAGACAATGAAACCGGTATCAATCGGAACATCACCGGCCGCGCTCCGCACCATGACGGTATTTGAGTGGCCTCCGGTGCGCGGTGCCTGCTCGTAAACCGTCACATCATGCTGCGCACTCAGCAGCCAGGCCGCCGACATGCCTGCGATCCCCGTCCCCACGACGGCGATAGTTTTCCTGCTATGTTCACGTCCCATCTCGTATTTTTCCGTCCCGTAATCGCAAACGGACGAGGCCGGGAGAAATTTGCACCGGCGTGAAACCAAACGCCGTGCGGCTCGTATCGTTTGCTGTGCAAACCAACTGGAATGATACGGACCAGACCGATTCAGGTTTCAGCGCGTCGGCAGATCAGGCCGTGCGAATGGCTCACCCGCGCCCGCCCGGTCCAGGCCGCCTGGGTTCCGCCATGTGCCAGAAAACCTTGAGTTTTCAGTGCGTGGCCGGCAGAAGCGCGGCGTTGCAAAGCAAGATTGGGCGACATGACCGCTCCTGAGGCACTCAGAGCGCTTGGCGTGCTGTCGGTCGCGCTGTCGTTGGTGATGGCAACCGCTTGGCTGGTCTGGCGCGTATCCCGCAATTCGGGCTGGGTCGATACGATCTGGACCTTCGGCCTCGGCACAATCGGCTGTCTCAGCGCATTTCTGGCGCCGGGCGGAGGCCCGCGGCGCGTTATTGTTGGATCGCTGATCGTCGTCTGGTCGCTGCGGCTCGGGCTGCACATCGCGCGCCGTACCACGGGCATCGTCGATGATCCGCGATATGCAGCGCTGGCAAAGGGCTGGGGTGCCGATGCGTCGCGGCAGATGTTCTGGCTGCTCCAAAAGCAGGCGCTTGTCAGCATCCCGCTGGCGTTCTCGATGTTTCTGGCTGCTTCAAATCCCTATCCGGCAATCAGGACGCAGGACATTTTCGCGATCTTGATCTTCCTCGTCGCGATCGGCGGCGAAGCACTGGCCGACCGGCAACTGCGTCACTTTCGGTCAAATGCGAAAAACAGGGATTCGATCTGCGATACAGGCCTGTGGAAATGGTCGCGTCATCCGAACTACTTCTTCGAGTGGCTGGGCTGGATCGCCTATCCCCTGTTCGCGATCGACCTGGGCGGCGGATTCCCATGGGGATTCGCCGCCATTGCCGGGCCGATCTGCATGTACTGGCTGCTTGTCCACGTATCCGGAATCCCGCCGCTGGAAGACCATATGCTGAACCGCCATGGATCGCGGTTTCGGGATTACCAGTTGAAGACCTCAGCCTTCTTCCCTCTTCCCGCGCGCGATACAGGAACAGCATCATGAGCCTTGCCCGGGCTGCCATCCGCATCGGAGAAGCCGTACCCTGGCCCGATGCATTGAGCCGCACCGTGATTGATCGGCTTGTCGGGCAAACCCGGCGGGCGCTCGCAGGAAACGTTCAGGACACCGCTGGCTTTGCGCGCGAAATGGCCAATTATCCGGTGGCGTTGCATACCGACGATGCCAACGCCCAGCACTACGAAATCCCGGCTGAATTCTTCGCACTGATCCTGGGGCCGCAGCGGAAATACTCATGCTGCCTCTATGACGAAGGCATCCGGTCGCTTGCCGAGGCGGAAGAGAATGCGCTGCGCCGCACGGCGGATCACGCATTACTCGGCGACGGACAACGCATACTCGAACTCGGTTGCGGCTGGGGCTCACTCTCGCTCTGGATGGCGCGTCACTATCCGTCTGCGCGGATCGTTTCGGTATCGAATTCACATTCGCAGCGCGAATACATCACCGAACGCGCGCGACATGAAGAACTGTCCAATCTTGAAGTCATAACTGCCGATATGAACGGATTCATTCCGCCTGGACAGTTCGACCGCATTGTCTCGGTTGAGATGTTCGAGCACATGGCCAACTGGCGACCGCTTCTGAAGCGTGTGAAAGATGCGCTGAACCCTGACGGGAGGCTCTTTCTGCACATCTTTAGCCATCGGTCGGCATCGTATCGCTTCGATCACGCCAACCAGAATGACTGGATTGCACAGCATTTCTTCACCGGCGGCATCATGCCGGGGCATTCACTGATCCGCGAATTTACCGATATGTTCGCTGTCGACGCGGAATGGCGATGGAGCGGAAGTCACTACGAGAAAACCGCAAACGACTGGCTGGCAAACTTCGACAACAACAACGCCGCAATATTCGACATTCTCCGGCGTGTGTATGGAGCCGACGCGCGTATCTGGCACCGGCGCTGGCGGTTGTTCTTCCTCGCGACCGCAGGACTGTTTGGCCATTCCGGCGGCAAGGAATGGGGCGTCAGTCATTACAGACTGCAGCCTGTTTCGTAAGATATCTAACCTGTGCCGGAGCCGGGCCCCAATCCCGTCGCACGAATAATCGCGCATGCCGCGACCGCTGCAACGCCGGTTGCAATCGCGCCGTAAACAACATCCAGGATAACGATCTGCAGCGTCCAGTTGCGAAGCGTCGCGAAGTTCGTGAGATCGTAGGTCGCATAGGCGATCACGCCCAGAAGCGCGCCGAGCACGAACGCTGTCCCAAGAGAGCCACTGCGAAGACCGGGGAGCACCGCAAACACAAGAATGCCGACCGGATACATCGCATAAAATGCGATGGCCGGGCCGATACGGACATTCGGGAGAAGTATATCGCCGAGAACCGGTTTATAGATGAGCGGCCCCATCATGCTCAACCACACCGCGTCGACGGCTCCGAATATGATGAGGGCGCTGATATATCCTACGACAAAAACCATGGCATCTACCTTCGGCGCGAGTATCGTATGTACGGCCATAATAATATCTGGTTTCACGCGCCTTCCGTGCTGAAACGCCTTCTCTGAAGGCCGCTGGCGTGGCGCGTGCGCGGCTCGTCTGACCGGATCAAGAGTTACTGTCGCACAAGGTTCCAAAGCACCGTCATAACCCAGCGGACCAAGAACAAGGATTTCCTCATGTCCCTGAAAGTCAATGCGATCGACCACCTCGTTGTCAACGTCACGGACGCCGAAAAGTCCGCGATCTGGTACGAACGCGCGCTTGGAATGACGCGACAGGAGTTCGATCCGGGCGGCGGCTATGCAAAGCGCATCGCGATGATCTTCGGCAACCAGAAAATCAACCTGCGGCCGGTGGCAACCGGCAAAGTCGAGTGGTTCACAGCCGATCACGAGGCCGCCGGAAGCGACGATCTTTGCTTTCTGACATCATCGACGCCGCAGCAGGTCGTCGAGCATCTCACAAGCTGCGGCATCGCCATTGAGGAAGGCCCCGTCGAGCGGCACGGCGCGCGGGGAACGCTGAACTCGGTCTATTGCCGCGATCCCGATGGCAGTCTGATCGAGATTGCCTCCTACAAGTAGCCGATCTTGCTGCGCGAACGCCTAAACCAGACGCATGCTCATTTCGCGGCATCAGACAGCCATATGAACCGCTCATGAACAGCAGATGCGCCTAAAACTTTCGCGTTTTCCGCCGAATCCGTTGCTGCTGACTGCCTTGTAACCGTCATGTCGGCGCACTACTCTTCGCGAGAGGGGCGTTCGACAGGAGACGACAATGGGTTTGCTCGACATTCTCAACGGCATGCAGAACGGGCCGCGCGGGCCAAGCGAGCCTAGCGCACCCGGCGAAAGCAAAGGCGGGATGTCGCCGATGACCATGGCGATCCTCGCCCTTCTGGCCTACAAGGCCGTCAAGCATTTCGGCGGCAGCCACACCGGCGCAAGCCCTGCCGACAATGCGCCTTCGGCGCCCACGCCATTGCCTGGAACGACCACCGCGAGCACCGGCGGACTCGGCGGCGCGCTGGGTGGCGGACTTGCTGGCGGACTTGGCGACCTGATGAAGGGCCCGCTCGGCGGCGCTCTTGGCGGCCTGCTGGCAGGCGGCGCAGCGGGCAGCGTCCTCAGCGGCGGACTGAACGATCTGCTGAAGCAGTTTCAGGACAATGGCCACACCGAGACCGCGAATTCATGGGTTGCCAACGGCCCCAACAAGCAGATTTCGCCCGGCGATCTTGCCTCGGCGCTGGGCGCCGACCAGATCAACACGCTGTCATCGCAAACCGGCCTGTCGCGCGACGAACTGCTCTCCGGACTGGCGAAGCAATTGCCCGACATCATCAACCAGCTCACGCCCGACGGCCGTCTGCCGACGGAGCACGAAGCCTCGCGCTGGATTTGATCGCGTCACCGGACAACGTGGAGTAATTTCAGTCACTCCACGTTGATTGCGAATGCTCTTTTGATTCAGTTACAGGGACACCAGACATGCTTTACATTCTTATCGTCGGACTGGTCGCAGGCTTTCTCGCGCGGCTGCTGTCGCCCGGCCCGAACAATCCGACCGGCTTTATCCTGACCATGGTGCTCGGCATCGCGGGCGCATTTCTCGCGACCTTCATCGGCCAGGCCATCGGCCATTACGGGCCGAACCAAGGCGCGGGCTTCATCACCGCAACCATCGGCGCGCTGCTGGTGCTGTTCATCTGGAACAGGCTGGTGGCGCGCGGGGTCGTTTCCGACCCCGGCAACAAGGTCTGAACGGCGTCAGCGTTTGGGCAGGACAGCCGGCCCGAGATGCACGCCCGCATCCATCCGGACGATTTCACCGGTCATGCTGCGCGAGGCCGGCCCCGCAAGGAAGCAGACCAGTTCGGCGACATCCTCTGCCGTGGTCGCAAGCTGCAGCGGGGCCTGCTCGATGACCATCTGGCGAATCTTCCCCGCGAGTTCGGGGCCGCGGCCCTTGGTGAACCACGGCGTGTCGATGTAACCCGGGCATACCGCATTGACGCGGATCGTCGGCGCAAGCGCGCGCGACAGGGACAGCGTGATGCTGTTCAGCGCGCCCTTGCTTGCGACATAGGCCACGGATGATCCGATACCGGCAATGCCGGCAATCGACGACACGTTCACCACCGACGAACTGCGCCCGGAATGCTTCGCTCCCGCCTCCAGCAGCGCGCGTGTCGCGCGGACCATCTGAAACGGCCCGATGGTGTTCACCGCGTAGATGCGCTGGAAATCTTCCGCCGACAGTCCATCGAGATCGCCGTGATCGACATGCTTGGTCATGCCGGCATTGTTGATCAGGCCATCGAGCCGTCCCCATGAGGCCGCCGCAGCCGCGATCTTCCTGCAGTCCTCGTCGCGCGAGACATCGCCCTGCACCACCACGACCTCGGCTGCGCCTGCGCTGCGGCATTGATCCGCGGTCTGCTCGGCCTCCTTCTGGCTCGACGAATAGTTGATGACCAGACGCGCGCCCTGCTTTGCCAGCAGCAGCGCGGATGCTGCGCCGAGGCCCGAAGCCGAGCCCGTGACAATCACATTCAATCCATCCTTGGCCATTTCGTATCCTTCTTGAGAGCTTGTGGTTGCGCGCAATCTAACGGCCCTCGCCGGTCCATGACAGCGATTTTCAGGCCGGTCTGCGGCGGGAATGGCAGATGCGCGAACATACGTCCATCATCCCCGTCCGGCGATCAGCGCATCGACAATGGTGATGCCCGCGCCTTCTTCGTGAACCCGGACCGGGTTGATCTCGATCTCGGAGACACGGTCCTTCATCTCCGCAGCCAGCCGTGACACATGGGCGATCAATGCCGCCAGTGCCGCCGTGTCGGCTTTGGGCGCGCCGCGAAATCCGTTCAGGAGGGCCGCGGATTTGAGTTCGCCGATCATCGCCGAGGCCTGTGCGGCATCGACCGGCGCGGGCCGGTACACCACATCTCTGAACAGTTCGGTTGAAATCCCGCCCAGTCCCACCATCACGATGGGACCGAACGTATCGTCGTTGACCGTGCCGACGATCATTTCGACGCCCGGCCGGGCCATCGGCTCGATCAGCACGCCGTCAATCCCGGCCTCCGGCTTGAACCGGCGGGCGCGCGCGATCAGTTCATCGAAGGCCGCGGCGGCCTCCTCCGGATCGCGCACGTTGATCCGCACGCCGCCCGCTTCGCTCTTGTGCGGAATATCGCGCGACTGGATTTTCATGGCCACGGGGAACGTCACGCCGGACAGCGCAGTCAGTGCGGAGGCATCGCGCACCAACACGCCCTGCGGCACCGCGATGCCGGCCTCGCGCAGCAAGAGTTTGCTCTCATGCTCGGAAAGCTGCGCGGGCAGCGGCCCCTTGGGAAATGTCCGGCCCGGTCCATCCATGGCGACGCTTGTCGCAAGCCTGAACCGGCTTCGGCTTACAAGACGGCTCATGGCGCGGCCGAACGCGGCGATGCCCGGAAACGCGACAATCCCGGACTCCGCGAGTTCAGCGCGTGCGAACAGCGACGGCAGGGTGTAGGTGAAGAACAGGATCGGCTTGCGTTGCGCCGCGATCAGCGGCCTGATCTCATCCTGCTTCACCGGAATGCGCGTCTCGCTCGAAAGCGATACCACCACAACGATGATGTCCACGTCATCGGATCGCTCAAGCAATTCGACGATCTTCTGCAGGCCGCCGCTATGCACCGCCTGCGCCGTGATATCGACCGGATTGCGCGGAGAGCCATAAGATGGAATCAGCGCCCGCACCTGCGCTTGCAGGGCGTCGGGCAACTCCGGAATCTGCAATCCCTCTGCCGCCAGCGTATCCGCCATCCATGCACCCGCGCCGCCCGACACCGTGACGATGGCCACGCGATCCCCGCGCGGAAACGGCGCGCTGGCGAATGCTGCGGCAATGGCCACCGCCTCGTCGAGATCGTGCGAGACGATGAAGCCATACTTCGCGAAGACGGCATCGTAGGCCGCCGTCCATCCCGCCATGCTCGCGGTGTGAGACGCCGCCGCGCGTTCGCCCGCACCGGAGCGGCCCACCTTGGTCACGATCACCGGCTTGCCACTCTCGGCCGCGCGCTGCGCCGCCGCCATGAACACCTGCGGATCGCGAATGCCCTCGATGAACATCAGGATGACATCGGTGTCCGCGTCCTGCGCCATGTAATCGAGGAACTCACCGGCGGCGAGATCGGATTCATTGCCGGTGCTGATGACCTTGCTGACGGCAACACCCATCGCCTTCGCGCGGTTGTAGATCGCAAAACCGATACCGCCGCTCTGGGCAACGATGCCGACACGGCGCGGCGTCGCCAGCAATCGCGGCGCATCCGGCTTGACATCCACGGTCGGGCTGAAGGTCGCGGCAATCCGCTGCGGCTCGTTATAGAAACCCTCCGCATTCGGCCCGGAAATGCGCATGCCGGTGCGTCTGGCGAGTTCTGCGATCTCCGCCTGCATGTCCGCGCTCTCGCCGCCCTCTTCCGCAAAGCCCGAAGAAATGACGATGGCGTTCTTCACACCCGCCGCCGCGCATTCCTGCAACGCGCCAAGAACCGCACGCGCCGGAATGATCACAATGGCAAGATCGACCGCCTTCCCGATCGCGGCAATCGACGGATAACAAGTGAGATCGCCGATGCTGTCACAGGACGGATTGACTGGATAAATCGTTCCGGCGAATCCGTTCCGGCGCAGAAACGTGAGCAGCAGGCCGGGAATTTTCTTGTCGTCGCGGGACGCGCCGATGATCGCGATGCTGTCTGGCGAGAAGAAGCTGTCCAGCGGATGTTTCGGCATCGCGTTCAGGCCGTGATGCGAAAATCGACGCCACCAAGAGCGAACGTGTCGCCCTGCACCACATGCCCGCGCGCCTGCGCCGTACGCAGCACCGCGGCAGGATCGCGCACGCGAAAAGTGAGCCCACTCATGATCTCGCTCTCGCCTTGGACGACCCGGATCCTGCAGTTCACCAGATCGATGTCCGCGCCGGTTGCCGGAACGCCGATGATCCGGCTCCAGTGCGCCGCGAGTCCCTGCGGATCAGGACTGGCGAGGGTGACTTCCGTCAGCGCCAACGTCACCTCATCGCGAATCGCCCGGTGCCAGTCCGGCCCGGCCGGCGGATAGGGACCGCGGATGTTGTCACTGCCTGCCGTATGATTGAACTCGATAAACGCCGCGCGGCAATCGCGCGGATGAAGCTGCACGCCGAGATAGGGCGGGCGATCAATCACATGCGAGGTCCGTACGCCCATCGCATCGGCATTCTTCTGCCGCTCGCGGGGATCGGCACAGGACAGGATCGCCATGTAACCGCCGCGCCCGCCGGTCTTCTCGATGAAACGCCCGGCTGCCGTGCCACCCTGGAACGGCGCGACCACTTCGAGCAGGATATCGTCGACCGGAAGCAGCGCGTTCTCGAGCCCGTAGCGCGCGACATTGGGATCGCGATAACAAACTGACAAGCCCATGATCGCGGCGATGTCACCCACCACCGGCTCAAGATGCGGCGCAACCAGACAGATTTGCCGCATGCGCGTGGTGCCGGTCATGGAGGCGCTCCCTTGTCGCTCTTGTTATTTCACGGTGAACCGTCAGCGCTGCGTCGCGCTAGTGTCCCTTGAACACCGCCTTGCGCTTTTCCATGAAGGCTTTCGCGGCTTCGCGATGATCCGCCGTTTCGCCGCAGCGGGTGTGATGCGCGGCTTCCGCATCGAAGCACGCTTCGAGCGATAGCTGTTCGGCGTTGTTGATGTTGCGCTTGATATAGCCGAGCGTGACGCTCGGCCCCTGTGCCAGCGACATCGCAAGTTCGGTCGCAGCCTCCGCCACCTGATCGTCCGGAACAACCTTCGTGACCATGCCGAGCGCGAGCGCCTCCTGCGCGGTCAGCACGGGAGACAAGAGATAGAGTTCCCGCGCCTTGGCGCTGCCGAGCAATTGGGTCAGGAAGTAGGTGCCGCCATAGTCGCCGGAAAATCCGACCTTGGCGAACGCGGTGGTGATCTTGGCGGACGCGCCCGCAACCCGAAGATCGCAGGACAATGCAATCGACAGACCCGCGCCCGCCGCCGCGCCGTCGATCTGCGCCACTACGGGTTTGGGTAGCTCATGCAGCAGCCGCGAGATTTCCATGCCCTTGCGCAGATTGGCGCGCTTCACCTCGTACGTGAGTTCCGACTTGTTCTCGGCCATCGACTTGACATCGCCGCCGACGCAGAAGGTGCCGTTGGCGCCGCGCAACAGCACCGCCCGCACCCCGGTATCGTCCGCCGCCCGGCGCACCGCCTCGATCAAGTCCGCCGACATTTCCGCATTGATCGCGTTGCGGCGGTCAGGCCGGTTCATGGTGAGGGTCAGGAGACCACGGTCGAGGCTTTGCAGAACGGTGCCGCTCATGAGACGTTTCCTGTGCTGGATCGAAGCGCAAGCGCCGGCAGCAGCCGGCGCTTGCAATGACGTTACTTCTTGATGAACGGACAGCGCGACGCATCAAGCGACTGAAACGCCTGATCGCCCGGGATGGTGGCGAGCAGCTTGTAGTCGTCCCAGCGGGCCTTCGATTCCGACGGCTTCTTCACCTCGAACAGATACATGTCGTGAACCATGCGGCCGTCCTCGCGGATCTTGCCGCCCTTGGCGAACATGTCGTTGATCGGAGTCGACTTCATGATCTTCATCACCGCCGCCGAGTCGGTGGTGCCCGCCTGCTTCACCGCTTTCAGATAGTGCAGCACCGAAGAATAGACGCCGGCCTGCGCCGATGTCGGCGCGCGCTTGATCTTCTCCATGAAGCGCTTCGAGAAGGCGCGGGTGTCGTCGTTCAGATCCCAATACCAGGCTTCCGCCAGAACGAGGCCCTGCGCGGTCTCGAGCCCGATGCTGTCGATGTCGGTCACGAAAGCCAGCAGCGGCGACATCTTCTGCCCGCCCTTCATCAGGCCGAACTCCGCGCCCTGCTTGATGGCGTTGATGGTGTCACCGCCCGCATTGGCAAGACCGATCACCTTTGCTTTTGAACTTTGCGCCTGCAGCAGGAAGGAGGAGAAATCCGAAGTGTTCAGCGGATGCTTGACGGTGCCGAGCACCTTGCCGCCCATCTTGTTCACGACGGCGGAGGTGTCCTTCTCCAGATCCTGCCCGAACGCATAGTCGGCCTGCAGGAAGAACCAGGTGTCCAGCCCCGCCTTCACGGCGGCAAGGCCAGTCGAGTTCGCCTGTCCGAACGTGTCGAACACATAGTGGACGGTGTAGGGGCCGCAGGCCTCGTTCGTCAGGCGAATGGAGCCGGGACCGTTGAAGATGATAATCTTGTTGCGTGCCTTGGCGATCTCGTTGGCGGCAAGCGCAGTGGCCGACGCGGCAACGTCGATAATCGCCTCAACGCCCTGATTGTCGAACATGTCGCGCGCAATGCTGGACGACAGGTCCGCCTTGTTGAGATGGTCCGCCGCGATGATCTCGATCTTGCGGCCGAGCACTTCGCCGCCGAAATCCTCCACGGCCATTTTCGCGGCAGTTTCGCTGCCGGGGCCGGTGATATCGGCATAAAGGCCGGACATATCGAGAATGGCGCCGAGTTTCAGCGGCGGCTTGCCTTGCGCCAGGGCGGCGCCCGATCCGAGCACAACAACAGATGAAAGGAGGGTCGCGAGAATTTTCTTCAATGTAGTCTCCCGTTGTCGATGCCGCGCTTCGTCGGCAGCATCTTTGATTGGCTTCATCATGGCGCAACGACACGCCAGCGACAAGACCGCATGCACTTGACACACCATGCGGAAATTACAAGTTTGCACGTCGCCGCGCGCGGCACGGCAGCGCGCATTTCGCCAGACGGAATACCATGCGAATTGTCGTTACAGGCGCCGGCGGATTTATCGGCTCCCACCTTGTCCGCGCGCTGCTCAAGACGGGCCAATTGGCCGACAGATCGGGAATGCCCCGCGCAATCGAGCGCGTGCTGCTGGTCGACTCCCATCTTCCGGACTGCTCCGACGGCAGGATCGAGCCGGTCAAGGGCGACATCACCAGCGGCGACGTTCTGCAGCGCATCGGGAGTTTCCGCGCCGACGCGGTTTTTCATCTCGCCGCCATGCTGACCAGCGCCGCGGAGAAAGAACCGGCGCGGGCGATGGGCGTGAATGTCGCCGCCCTGGCGCGGTTGATCGAGGTCACCGGATCGCGCAGCAAGCCGCCAAAATTTGTATTTCCTAGTTCGATTGCCGTGTTCGGCGGCGATCTGCCGGAGATCGTCGACGACGATCTGGTCCAGCATCCGCAAACATCCTACGGCACGCACAAATCCATTGCGGAACTGATGCTCGCGGATGCGACCCGGCGCGGCGAGATCGAGGCACGCTCGCTGCGCCTGCCCATCGTGCTGGTACATCCCGGGCCGCCGACGTCATCCGTGTCCGATCGCGTGGCCGCAATCGTTCGCGATGCCGTGGCAGGGCGCGATGTCACCATTCCCCTGAAACCCGAGACGCGCATTCCTGTTGCGTCGGTCGCGGCCGTCGTCGCTGGCCTGATCGCGATGCATGACACTGCGTCGGCCACGCTGGGCGGAACAACCGCGATCAATCTTCCCGCACTCACGGTTAGCATGGCGGACATCGTGGACGCACTGAAGGATTATCTGGGATCAGAATTGGGCCAAATCACCTTCGTGCCCGATGCGGCGCTGGAAACCATCGTCGATGGATGGCCAAAAGGTTTCGTCTCGCGGACCGCCTCGGAGGCTGGCATTTCCGGCGATATCCGCTTCAGCGATATCGTTCGTCACTATGCCGAGAGTCTCCGCGATGCATAACACCGCAACAGCCCCTCCGGATATCTGCATCATCGGCGCAGGCTCGTCAGGCATCGCAGTGGGAAAGGCCCTGCGCGACCGCGGATTATCCTTCGACTGTTTCGAGAAGGGATCGAATCTCGGCGGCATGTGGCGTTACGAGAACGACAACGGCCTCTCCTGCGCCTATCGCAGCCTGCACATCGACACCAGCCGCAACAATCTCGGCTATCCGGATTTTCCGATTCCCGCCGACCAGCCGGATTTTCTCTCCCATCGCCAGTTGCTGGCCTATCTCGAATCCTACGCGGATCATTTCCATGTGCGCTCCGCGATCTCGTTCAACACCGAGGTCACCTCCGTCGCGCGAACGGACGGCGGACGCTGGCTTGTGACCACCGCCGACGGTCGCGCGCGCGACTATCGCGCTGTTATCGTCGCCAATGGACATTTGTGGAATCCGCGCCGCCCGTCGTTTCCCGGAACGTTTGACGGCACCGCTATTCATTCCAGCGAGTATCGCACCGCCGCGCCTTTCGACGACATGAATGTCCTTGTGGTGGGCATCGGCAACTCCGCCGTCGATCTCGCCGTGGATCTGTGCAAGCGGACAAAAAACGTCACGCTGTCGACGCGCACCGGCGCCTATGTGATGCCGAAATACCTGATGGGAATCCCCACCGACCGCTGGTCGGCGTTCTTCTCCCGCAAACTGAAACTGCCGACGCTGATAACACGCATGATCATGGCGCGGCTGGCCTACCTTGCCGTCGGAGATCAGCGCCGGTTCGGCATTCCAAAGCCAAAGCATCCGATGTGGCGCGAACACGCGACGATCAGCCAGGAGCTGCTGCCCTATATCGGGCACGGCTGGATCGACATCAAACCGAATGTTGTGAAGCTGGACGGCGATGCGGTCGAATTCGCGGACGGGTCGCGCAAGCCGTTCGACGCCATCATTTATGCCACAGGCTACAAGACGACATTTCCGTTTCTCGCGCCGTCACTGTTCTCGGTCAGCGATGGCGAGATGGTCAACCTCTATCGCCGCATCACGCCGCCCGGCTTGCCGGGACTTTATTTCGCTGGTCTGGTGCAGCCGATCGGCGCGACAATTCCGCTGGTGGAGGTCCAGGCGCGGTGGATCGCGGCGGCGCTTGCCGATAGCATGGCCTTGCCGTCCGACGACGATATGGCGCGCGAGATCAGATCGCATCACGAACAGAAGCAGCGGACGTGGCTGAATTCGGCGCGCTATACGCTGGAGGTGGATTTCAAAAATTACGCCGGTGCGCTTCGCAAGGACATGGAGCGGCGGCAGGCAGGCCTCTGAGGCGACATCCATGGCGTACACCCGTGGCGCAACTCCAATGACGGGATGCAGGCATCGTATTGCTGCCCGCGCCGCGATCCTTACCGTCACGATCGTCATGCTCCGTTCGGAAGCGGCCTTTTCCGCATGCGAATTCAGCGATCAAGGCCATGGCCGCGTCGTCGCCGTGCTCGATGGCAGAACCTTTCGCCTCGATGACGGACGCGAGGTGCGCCTTGCCGGACTCGAGAGTGCGGACGATATGGCCGAGCGCAGCAAGGCGGCGCTTGCAGGACTGATCGAGGGCCGCGCCGTCACGCTGCGCGGCCATAACGACGCGCCGGACCGCTACGGACGCCAGCCCGCCTTCGCGGTTCTGGACGGATCGGACGCACCGGTCCAGTTCGATTTGCTGACAAAGGGCGAAGCCTTCGCCTCGCCCACCGCCGTCGACTCGTCCTGTTCTCGCGCGCTGCTGGCTGCGGAGGCCACCGCCCGTGCGGCAAGACGCGGCATCTGGGCGGGGTCGGCTGCCTTAAAAAACGCGAAAAGCACCGACGATATTTTGGCCAGACGAGGACGTTTTACCGTCATTGAGGGGACTGTTTCGTCGGCGCGGCTTGCTGGCGCGACATTTTATGTCAATTTCGGGCGCCGATGGACACGGGACTTTGCCGTGACTATTTCAAGGCGCATGATGGCCTCGGTAGAGGCGGCCGGCATTGATCTTAAGTCTCTGAAGGGCAAAAGAATTCTGGTCCGCGGCTGGATCGAGGCGCGCAGCGGGCCTAGAATAGTGGTCACGCATGCCGGCCAGATCGAGATGATGGGCGCAATCAGGCCGAAGGGCGGCCTGACCACGACGGCAACAGTGCCGGAGGATGAGGGCAGATAGAGGCGTGGCAGCACCCGCGAGCCAGCAAGACCCGAAGCAATCCCGCCGCGTTATCGCGGCGGTGGTCCTTTGCGTCTCTCTCTCTCTCGGTGCCTGCGGCGACCTCGGCCGGTTCCAGACCGCGTCCAATCCGGGCTTCGTGCCGGTCAAGCCGAACAAGCCCGCGGCCCAGACCGCCGCGACCGAGCGGGAACACAGCCGCATCCTCTCGTCCTATGGCGGGTCGTATGACGATCCGCGGCTGGAAGCGCTGATCAGCAAGACCGTCGATCGTCTTGTCGCGGCGTCCGAGCGGCCCGACCTCGCCTACAAGGTGACGATCCTGAATTCCGGCGCGGTCAACGCCTTCGCGCTTCCCACCGGACAGCTCTATGTCACGCGCGGGCTGATCGCGCTGGCCAGCGACACATCGGAACTGTCGTCGGTGCTCGCGCATGAAATGGCGCACGTTCTGGCCAAGCACGCCGCGATCCGCGAGGACCAGGCCAAGCAGGCCGCTGTCGTGACCCGTGTTGTCGCCGAGATGGGCAGCGACACCGACATGAATGCGCTGGCGCTGGCAAAGACCAAGCTGACCATGGCGAGTTTCTCGCGCGCGCAGGAGTTCGAGGCCGATGGCATCGGTGTCGGCATCGCCGCGCGCGCCAAGTTCGATCCGTTCGGAGCGTCGCGTTTCCTCACCGCGATGGAGCGCAACGCCGCGCTGAAAGCCGGACGCGCGCCTGCCGACCCGCGCTCGCTGGACTTCCTGTCGTCGCACCCTGCGACACCGGAGCGGGTGCAGAACGCGCAGGCCAGTGCGCGCCAGTTCTCCTCGCCGGAAGGCGGCGAACGCGATCGTGACGCCTATCTCTCGGCAATCGACGGCCTTGTCTACGGCGAAGACCCGAGCGAAGGCTTCGTGCGGGGCCGGCGCTTCCTGCATCCGAAACTGGGCTTCACCTTCCAGGTGCCGGAGGGTTTCGTGCTGGAAAACACCGCGCAGGCGGTGGTCGGCGTGCGCGAAGGCGGAACGCAAGCGATGCGCTTCGATGTGGTGCGCGTGCCGGCCGAACAGAGCCTCGGCGACTATCTCAATTCCGGCTGGATGGAGAATGTCGACAAGGCGTCGACGGAAGACACCAGCATCAACGGCTTTCCATCCGCGACCGCCACCGCCGCAGGCGACCAGTGGCAATTCCGGATTTATGCCCTGCGCTTTGGCAGCGATGTGTACCGCTTCATTTTCGCGGCGAAGAGAAAAACGCCGGAGAGCGACCGCGGCTTCCGGGACACGGTCAATTCGTTCCGCCGCCTGACGCTCGCCGAGATTCAGCAGGCCCGGCCGCTGCGCATCAAGGTCGTCACCGCGCAACACGGCGACACCGTTGAATCTCTGGCCCAGCGCATGCAGGGCGTCGACCGCCAGGTGGAGCGTTTTCGGGTTCTCAACGGCTTCGACTCGCGCACGGTCATCAAGCCGCGCGAGCGCGTGAAGATTGTCGTCGACTGAACTGACAGCGCCTGAACCCAAAAAAAAAGCCCGGCTCGACAGCCGGGCTTTTCGATTCATGAAGAGAATTCGACGATCAGGCCGCTTCGTCGGCCGACACCGAATCGTCGCCATCATCGGACTCGTCGTCCGCGACAGCGTCGGCACCGGCCTCGGATTCAGCCTTCGCGCCCCGGCGCGGGCTCTTGGCGAGGTTCGATTCGATTTCCTTGACCGCCTCGGTCTCGGTGACGTGCTGAACCACCGCGATCTCGCGCGACAGGCGATCGAGCGCCGCTTCGTAAAGCTGCCGCTCGCTGTAGGACTGCTCGGGCTGCGATTCAGAACGGAACAGGTCGCGCACCACTTCGGCAATCGCGACGATGTCGCCCGAATTGATCTTCGCTTCGTATTCCTGAGCACGGCGCGACCACATGGTGCGCTTGATGCGGGCGCGCCCCTTGAGGGTTTCGAGCGCCCGCTTGACCAGCGCGGGATCCGACAGCTTGCGCATGCCGACATTGATGACCTTCGCCGTCGGAACGCGCAGGGTCATCTTGTCCTTGGTGAAATTGATGACGAACAGCTCGAGCCGCGCACCCGCGATCTCCTGCTCTTCGATCGCAAGAATCTGGCCGACGCCATGAGCCGGGTACACCACGAACTCGTTGGTCTTGAAACCCTGACGCTGAGTCAGCGGCTTCTTCGGCTCTTCGACGCGCGGCGCGGCAGCAGCCGGCTTCACGGCGGGCTTGACCGCAGCCTTCGCAACCGGGGCCTTGGCGGCCGGAGCCTTCGCAACGGGAGCCTTTGCGGGAGTCTTGGGTGCTGCGGCCTTGGCGGCAGGCTTGGCCGCTGTCTTCGCTGCGGGCTTCGCGGTGGTCTTTGCAGGTTTCTTGCTGGGCATCGTGCTTCTTTTGTTTTTTGAGGTGGCGGATGCGCGAGCATCCTTCTTTGGAGCGCTACGGCTTGCCGCCGACGCGCTCTTGGTGCCCTTATCCTTGGAGCCCTTGTCGTTGATCTTGGAGTTCTTTTTATGACGCAATTTGTCTGACACAGCGCCTATGCGTGGAAACGCCACGCCCCTGTTTCAATTGTTTCGCGGGAACCCATCGGAACCCAAATCAGGGGCAAAACGGGGTTCAGCTCTTTGAATGTGCCTAAAATAGCACATTTCCCGCAAAAATCAATGATTTATGGGCCGTGGCACCGCTCCAGCAGCCCCCGGAAGCGGTATTCGCACCGGTAGGGTTAAGAGTTAGCCGCGATGGGGGTGCCCGGCGGGGCCAAATCAGTCGCCGGAGCCGGGCTCTTTGGAAAAATATTTGTCGAACTTGCCCTCGACGCCATCGAATTCCTTGGCGTCGTCCGGGGCGTCCTTCTTCTGGGTGATATTCGGCCAGGACTTGGCGTATTCTGCGTTCACCTCGAGCCACTTTTCGAGGCTCGGCTCGGTATCAGGCTTGATCGCGTCCGCAGGGCATTCCGGCTCGCACACGCCACAGTCGATGCATTCATCCGGGTGGATCACCAGCATGTTCTCGCCCTCGTAGAAGCAATCCACGGGACAAACTTCCACGCAGTCCATGTACTTGCACTTGATGCAGTTTTCGGTGACGACGTAGGTCATCCAAGGCTCCGGAACATCTCTATTTTTCAGGTTTGGCGTAGCGCAGGATGTAGGCCGCCGCAAGGGATGCCGTCACAGCGTTGACTGGCAATTCGTCACTCAGGGGCGGGCTGCAAATCAACGTAAATCGCCCGTGCGGCGGCGGAATCGCCGCGCCGCTCGGCGAACCCCGTGATTTTCAGAATACGCACCCGGCTGTCGAGGGTGATGGTGAGCACCTCGCCCGCCTTCACCGCATGGCCTGGCGAGGTCTGCCGCGCACCGTTGATCCGCACGCGCCCCTTTGCGACCAGAGCGGCGGCATCGGTGCGGGTTTTCACCACCCGCGCATGCCACAGCCACTTGTCGAGGCGCTGCCGGTCCAAATTAATCCTTGCGGGTCCCCGCGAGTTGATCCTTCAGCGCCGCCAGCTTGGCGAATGGCGAATTCGGATCGGCCGGGCGATCACGCTCGCGCGGCGCGGCACTGGTCGCATAAGTCCGGTGCGCGGCGCCGCCGCGATCGTCCCTGCGGCCATCGCGGCCGCGCTTGTCGAACGACCCCTTGCCGCGATCCTGATTGCGATCCTTGCCCTTGAAGTGCTCCCGCGGCGAGCGGCTGCTCTTGTCTTCGCGCGGCGGACGCGCCTGCGCGGCGCCCTCGCCGGCATTCGCAGCCGGCGCATCGCCATGCGGACGCCGATGCTCATTGTGGCGATCGCGGCGATGACGGCCGTGGCGCTCGCGCTTCTCACCATCGGCGGCGGCTTCACCCTCGCCCGCCGTAGCGGATTTGTCCGGCCCCTTGTAACGGCTGCGGTCATGACGTGGACGGCGCTCGTCCGAGCGCCCGCCCGGCCGCCAGACTTCAACCAAGGCCGGCTCCGCAGGCGCAGCTTCCGCTTCGGGCGCTGCAGCTTCGATAGCGACAACATCGGCAGCAGCAACAGGCTCCGCCGCGGATTCAATCGTTACCGCCTCAACCATAGGCGCGGTCACTTCCACCGGCGTAAATTCAACATCCGGCAGCCGCGCCGCAGTCGTTTCATCTGCCGCAGCCTCGGCGGGAGCAGCAGCTTCGTTTGCACCGTCAGCCGTTGCATCCGGTTGAGCAGCAGTCGCCTCCGGCGCAGCGTCTGCATCAGTCGCAACAGGCTCGGCTTGCGTCTCCACCGGAGCGGGCGGCGCAGCTTCAACCGGCAACGGCGGACGCTTCTCCATGCGATAGCCGAGCGCCCGCAGCACCGCCGCGAAATCTTCACCGGCGGAGCCGGTCAGCGACGTCATGGCCTGCGTCACCACGAACGAGCGGCCATCGAACGCACCCGCCGGTTTTTCGCCCGGCACACCTGGGCGCCACGAGAGCGCGGGACGAATGAGGTCCGCGAGGCGTTCCAGAATATCGACGCGCACGGCGCGGTCACCGGCGAGCTTGTAGCCAAGCGTGCGATAGGTGTCCTGATTGAGCGCCTTGTCCGCCGGGAACGAGGTGCGTCCGCTCGAGGCCAGATGCTGTGCGCCTGTCAGCGCCGCCCAGTCGGTGTTGTCGTTCTTCAACGCCATCAGCAGCGACGCGAGGCCGCGCGCGGCGGGCTTCAGGAGCGCCGGGAAGAAAATATGATAGGCGCCGAACCGCACGCCGTACTTGCGCAGGGAGGCGCGCGACGGCTGGTCGAGATCCTTCATCTCGGCGGCGATCTTCGTCCGTTCCAGCACGCCGAGCGCTTCGATCAACTGGAAGGCGATGCCGCGCGCGATGCCGGTGATGTCTTCGGCCTTCGACAGTTCGAACATCGGGCCGAGAATCTTTTCGATATGGGTCTTGAGCCAGAGATCGAGACGGGTCTGCACCGCTTCGCGCGAGGGGCCGGTTAACCGCTCGTCGGCGATGATGCGGATGCGGGGATGCAGCACGTCGTCGGCAGCGACCAGCTTGGCGACTGCGTCGCCGGTCCAGCGCAACGTGCCATCGGCAGCCAGTACGAACTGATCGTCGGGCGCATTCGAGAGTTTTTCGGCGCGTGCGTCGATCTCGCCGGCCAGCGCCTTGAGCGCAGCCGCCTGCAACGCCTTGGCATCCGAGCCAGCCTCGGCCGATTCCGGCGCGAACATGAATCCGTCGAGACGGCCAATGGTGTGGCCCTCTACGATCACTTCGCCGGTCTTTCCAATCTCAGTGTTCAGCATCGTGTTTTCCCGCAAGCGCCGCATCAATACACTGGTCCGGCGATCAACGAAACGCTCAGTTAGCCGTTCATGCAGGGCATCCGACAATTTATCCTCGACGGCGCGGGCAATTCCCTGCCAGCGCTCGGGGGCCACCAGCCAATCGGGACGATTTGCCGCGAAGGTCCAGGTCCGAATCTGGGCGATCCGGGCCGATAAAGTGTCGATATCGCCGTCGGTCCGGTCGGTTTGCGCGATCTGAGCCTCGAACCAGTTGTCCGGAATCCGGCCCTTGCGCATCAAAAACCCGTAGAGCGTGGTGACAAGCTCGGCATGGGCGGCGGGCGAGAGCTTGCGATAATCCGGGATCTGGCAGGCTTCCCACAGCCGTTCCACCGCGTCCGCGCCCTTGGCCATGTCGCGGACATCCGCGTCCCGCGCGGCGTGGTCGAGCACGCGAATATCCTCGGCGATCGGCGCACGGGTCAGCCCCTCATGGTTCGGCACCAGTGCGAGCGAGACCTGCAGCGCGCCCAGCGAGGAAAAGTCCAGCCGCGCATTCCGCCACTGCAGCATCTTCACACTGTCGAAAGTGTGGTTCTGCAGCGCATTGACCAGTTCCGGCTCGAACGGCGCACAGCGCCCCGTGGTTCCGAACGTGCCGTCGCGCGTGGCGCGTCCGGCACGGCCCGCGATCTGCGCGAATTCCGCAGGTGTCAGGCGGCGGAACTGATAGCCGTCATACTTGCGGTCGGAGGCGAAGGCCACATGATCGACATCGAGGTTGAGGCCCATGCCCACGGCGTCGGTGGCGACGAGATAGTCGACATCGCCCGACTGGAACATGTCCACCTGCGCATTTCGGGTACGCGGCGACAAGGAGCCCAGCACCACCGCCGCGCCGCCATGCTGGCGGCGGATCAGTTCGGCAATGGCGTAAACTTCATCGGCGGAAAACGCGACAATCGCGGTGCGCCGTGGCTGCCGCGTGATCTTGCGGTCGCCCACGAATTCGAGTTGCGACAGCCGCGGGCGTGTGACGATGTTCACGCCGGGCAACAGCCGTTCGATGATCGGCCGCATGGTGGCAGCGCCGAGCAGCAGCGTCTCGTCGCGCCCGCGCCGGTTGAGGATCCGATCGGTGAAGACATGGCCGCGCTCGAGATCGGCCGCGATCTGGATTTCATCCACCGCAAGGAACGACACATCGAGATCGCGCGGCATCGCCTCGACGGTCGAGACCCAATAGCGCGCGCGGGGCGGCTTGATCTTCTCCTCGCCGGTGATCAGCGCAACCGCGTCCGCTCCCGCCCGCGCGGAAATCTTGTTGTAGACCTCGCGCGCCAGAAGGCGCAGCGGCAGGCCGATAATGCCCGACGAATGCGCCAGCATCCGTTCAATGGCGAGATGGGTCTTGCCCGTGTTGGTCGGACCCAGAACCGCCGTCACGCCCGCGCCGGGCGCGCGCGCATTGGAAAACAGCGGGACGGAAGACGAGAGAGGCATGATCACAAGGTCCGCATGACGCAAACGACGCGGACGCCGCAGCAGAAGTCTGGAAGTGTCTCACAATGCAACGCTTTTCACGCTGCAACTTAAGATTCAGAACGGTTAAGGAACGAAAGAGGCCCGAATCGCTGACTCGCCGCCTGGCTGATTTGACGACCTCAACATGTCGCAGGATACGCCGTTCAACAATACCATATCGGGTTTGAACTTGCTCCGCCCACACTGTTCCGGAGGCTGAATTCGTTAAATCCGGAGTCGAATCGGATTGGCCAAAGAGTCAACACGATTCAGAGCCGGATTCGTTCCGAAACGGCAGCGCACGGCTCTCTGTCGAAGCGCGGTCAGGTGGTCTCGCTCAATTCGTCTTGGCGGTCTTCTGCGCCGACACGAACTCCGTGGCTTCGATCATGCCTGTGCCAAGCGGCGTCGGAATGGTGATCCTGTAGGGCGCAAGTACGCGCGTTCCGGCAATGGGCGCGAACCAGATTTCCATGTTGCGCTGGGCCGCGACATATTTGATCGCGATGCGATCCGGCACATAGCCCGCAATCGGCGTGAAATAGACCGCGCACACCACGACGGGACCGCGATAGCCCTTTTCGCTCTTCACATTTTCCATGCGCTTGTATTCGAGGCGCAGATCGTAACGCATCCGCCCGTCGAACACCGGCAACGTCTTCCGGCAGGCCTCGGGGCCGACCGGATCGGCATTGCCCGCGACCCTGACCAGCGCCCCCGTCATCGGATCGAGCACATTGCGCCGGTGCGCATCCGTGACCGGGATGCGGCCCGGCGTGTCCGGCGGCTGCGGCTCGATGACCGAATCCTTCACATTGCCGCCGCCGAGATTGATACGGATGACTTCGGCCTTCTTCCCATAGTTGATGGTCGAGACATAACTCAGCGGCGAGAATTGACCGGCGGCGATGCGGCCTTGCGCGGTGCCTGTGCCATTGCCGCCGCCGATGGATTTCATCAGGCCGGTGGTCGCGCCGCTCACCGCCGCCGAATACTGATCGTCGGCGATATCGACGATCCAGGCCCCCTTGCCGATCGGCAAACCGGCCAGCGAGGCCTCATACTTCGCATCCAGGCGCCCCTGAGCGCTGGCCGGCCCTGCGGTCAGGACCGGGGCGGCGCAGAGAGCCAGCGACAACGCGAAAGCGGCCGTCGCGACCCGTCTGGAGATCAATTGGGGGAACCGGGGCATATTCACCGACGAAAATCCTGTTGCGCAAATGACCGGCAATTCACCGGGGCCACCGGGCACGGCATCGGCGGGAATTCGCCCGCAGAGGCCGCGAAAGTCATGATCGAAAGCCTGTAACAGCCTGTTTGCTCAGGGAATACGTCGATTATATGTTGGGAAATCCTTGGTTTGACGGGCAAAAATGCCGTTCCGGCGGGTACGGGCGAGCCTTGCGGCCTGCAGATAAGGGACTGAAATCGCCGCTAAACCTTGACGCTGGGCCGCCAGCCCCTTATAGCTCCGCCGTTCCTGAAATGGACGGTTTCAAACCCCCACGCGACCCCTTATGGCGGTCCGGGGCGACACAAGGATTTCTCGCCATGTCTCGGCGCTGCGAATTGACGGCCAAGGGGCCGCAGGTTGGTCACAAGGTCAGCCACTCGAACCACAAGACCAAGCGCCGGTTCCTGCCGAACCTGTGCAACGTCACCCTGATCTCGGAAACGCTGGGCCGCAACGTGCGCCTGCGCGTGTCGACCAATGCGCTGAAGTCGGTCGACCACAACGGCGGTCTCGACGCGTTCCTGCTCAAGGCAAAGACCGACAACCTGTCGCCGAAGGCCGTTGAGCTGAAGCGCCAGATCGAAAAGAAGAAGCTCGCCGCGGCAAGCTGATCGTCCGATCCGAATTCCTGATTTTGAAAAGGCCGGGCGAAAGCCCGGCTTTTTTGTTTGATCGAACATCCGCGCCCGTCATTGCGAGGAGCGCTTGCGACGAAGCAATCCATTTCCTTCCGTTTCAAAGAGTGCATTGCTTCGCTTCGCTCGCAATGACGAAGAAACCGCGAACGGCCGATGAGGTGCTCACTCCCGCACCAGCGTGAACTGCAGCAAGAGCGTGCGCTGGATCATCGAGAAATTGTCGTCGGACACCATGGTCAGCACGGTCTCGCCATCGCCGGTGACATGCACGTCGATGCCCTCCATGTTGTCGATCTCGTAGCCGAGATCGACCTCGAAGATCGCCGGCCCGTCGATCACGGCATCGCGCGCGATCGACGCGCCCGGAATCCGGCGGATGCGGATGCCGACGCCCTCCATGAGCGAGAACTTGCGCTCCAGCAGCAGCAGATCGCCGGACGGCAGCAGCACCGCATCGCTGATATCGAAATTATTGCTCCGTTTCACTGTGAACTGGCCTGGCGATGGGCCCCCGATCAGAAAGCTCAGGATATTTCCTGAAGGATCGAGCCCGCGCTCGGAAATCGCGATCAGCGTTCCCGCCAGCGGCTGTCCCTTCGGCACGAACACCAGCGCCTCAAGCCCCTTGTTGAACGGCAGCTTGCTGATCTCCGGCGGCAGCGGCAACGCTTCGCCGCGCGAGCGGACGCCACCCTTGGCGAAATCGAAGCGCACGATCTGGTTGACCCGCTCGAAGCCGACATAAACATGGGAGCCATCAAGCGCGAGCGACTCGCTGTCGAACCATCCGCGCGACGTGATCTTCTTGCCGTCACCGTCCAGCATCGGCGCCGATGTCACATCGGCAAGACCCGCAAGACGTTTGCCGCGATAGGCGATGCGCCCTGTAAACCACTGTCCCTTGTCGCTGATCGCGATGAACTGCTCGCCCTTCTTGTCGAGACGCAGTCCGGACAACCCGCCGAAACCGCGAAAGGACGACGTGAGAATCAATCCGCTGCGAAATTCCAGCGCGCCGTAACGGACATGGGTCGAGTCGCGTGGATCAAACGACTCGATCGGCCGTGCCTTGACGTCCACCAGGGACGGAGCCGTCTGCGCATGGGCTGCACTTGGGCTCAAACCGGCGATGCCGGCCGGCAGCGCAGCCGCCGCGCCCTGCAGAAGCCGCCGGCGGCTGATGGCACTTGTCATGATTTATGAATGTAACCGTCGGCGGCGAGGCGTCGGCGCCTCGGTATGCGTCTCGGTGAAAAGCTCGGCCAGCTTTTCGGTGATCGCGCCGCCAAGCTCCTCCGCATCCACAATGGTGACCGCGCGGCGATAGTAGCGCGTCACATCGTGCCCGATGCCGATAGCAATCAGTTCGACTGGCGAGCGCGTCTCGATTTCCTCGATGATATGGCGCAGATGCCGCTCGAGATAATTGCCCGGATTGACCGACAGCGTCGAGTCGTCCACGGGCGCGCCGTCCGAAATCATCATCAGGATCTTGCGCTGCTCGGAGCGTCCGAGCAGGCGCTTGTGCGCCCAGTCGAGCGCCTCGCCGTCGATGTTTTCCTTGAGCAGGCCCTCGCGCATCATCAGGCCGAGGTTCTTGCGCGCGCGCCGCCATGGCGCGTCCGCCGACTTGTAGATGATGTGGCGCAGATCGTTGAGACGGCCCGGATTGGCGGGCTTGCCCGCCGCCAGCCACGCCTCGCGCGACTGCCCACCCTTCCAGGCGCGCGTGGTGAAGCCGAGAATCTCGACCTTGACGCCGCAACGCTCCAGCGTCCGTGCCAGAATATCGGCGCAGGTCGCTGCCACCGTGATGGGGCGTCCGCGCATCGAGCCCGAATTGTCGAGCAGCAGCGTCACCACCGTATCGCGGAAGGTGGCTTCCTTCTCGTGCATGAAGGACAGCGGATGGAACGGATCGGTCACAACGCGCGACAGCCGCGCCGGATCGAGAATGCCTTCCTCGAGATCGAAATCCCAGGCGCGGTTCTGCTGCGCCATCAACTTGCGCTGCAGCCGATTGGCGAGACGCGCCACGATGTGCTGAAGGTGCGCGAGCTGCTTGTCGAGATAGCTGCGCAGGCGCTCCAGTTCGTCGTGCTCGCACAAATCTTCCGCCGAGACCACCTCGTCGAACTTTGGCGCGAAGGCATGATATTCCGGCCCGCGCGGCTCGTTGCCGCCGCGGCCCGGTGGGCGATGCGCCTCACCCGGCGACTCATCCTCGCCCATCTCGTTGTCGTCGAAGGCGTCGCTGGCGGAGGCCTGCGCGCTTTCCATCGCATTCTCCGACATTTCCTCTGTCGACGACTGCGACTGGTCGGCGCTCATCTCCTCGGCGGCTTCGCTGTCGGGCGAACCATCGGCGCCGGACTGATCCTTCTCGCCTTCGCGGTTCTCGTCCTGATCGTCGTCCTGGTCCTGATCAGCGTTGGTTTCGTCGCCAAGCTCGAGCGCATCCAGCAGATCGTGAACCACATCGCCGAAGCGCGACTGGTCCTCGGTGAACTCCTTCAGACGGTCGAGACGCGCGCCGATCTTGTCTTCCAGAATCGGCCGCCAGAGATCGACCATCTTGCGCGCGGCCTGCGGCGGCGCGAGGCCGGTCAGGCGCTCGCGCACCATCATGGCCAGCGCATCGGACAGCGGTGCATCGGCGCGGTCGGTGATCTCGTCGTACTTGCCGCGATGGAAATGATCGTCGAGCATCGCGGTGAGATTCTTGGCGACGCCGCTCATGCGCTTGGCGCCGATCGCTTCCACGCGGGCCTGCTCGACAGCCTCGAAGACGCCGCGCGCCTGCGGATTGCCCGGAACCAGCTTGCGATGCACCTTCGGATCGTGACAGGCGATGCGGAGCGCAATGGAGTCGGCATGGCCGCGCACGATGGCCGCGTCCTTGCGGGTCAGCTTGCGTGCAGGCTCAGGGAGCCTTGCCTTGCCGGGCGACAGACCCGGACGTTCGGCGGCGAACGTCACTTCGAGTTCAGGCTGCTTGGCAATCGCGCGCAACGCCGACGTCACCGCGCGCTTGAACGGCTCGGTCGGAGATTCCTTCGACCCGGTCCTGAACTTGGTATTGGACGTGCTCATTGCGCCTTCAATCTCGCACTCTTTGCACCCTCTCCCCTTGTGGGAGAGGGTGGATCGCCGAAGCGAAGCGGAGGCGAGCCGGGTGAGGGGTAAGCGTCTGTCCTGAACCCCCCACCCGCCTCGCAGCCTTGGCTGCTCGGCACCCTCTCCCACAAGGGGAGAGGGGAAGTTGTTCAGCTCAACGCGACATTCACCGACGATTCCGGCAGTTCTGCATTGAAGCAGCGCTGATAGAATTCCGCCACCAGCGGGCGCTCAAGCTCATCGCACTTGTTCAGGAAGGTGACGCGGAAGGCGAAGCCGATATCGCCGAAGATCTCGGCGTTCTCAGCCCAGGTGATGACCGTGCGCGGCGACATCACCGTCGAGAGATCGCCATTGGCGAAGGCGTTGCGCGTCAGGTCCGCAAGACGAACCATCTTGTTGACGATGTCGCGACCCGCGTCCGTGCGATAATGCTTGGCCTTCGCTAGCACGATTTCGACTTCCTCATCATGCGGCAGATAGTTCAGCGTGGTGACGATCGACCAGCGGTCCATCTGGCCCTGGTTGATCTGCTGGGTGCCGTGATAGAGGCCCGACGTATCGCCGAGACCGATGGTGTTGGCGGTGGCGAACAGGCGGAACGCCGGATGCGGTTTGATGACCTTGTTTTGGTCGAGCAGCGTCAGTCGGCCCGAGACTTCGAGCACGCGCTGGATCACGAACATCACGTCCGGGCGGCCGGCGTCGTATTCGTCGAACACCAACGCGACATTGTGCTGAAGCGCCCATGGCAGGATGCCGTCGCGGAATTCCGTGACCTGCTTGCCGTCCTTTACGACGATCGAGTCCTTACCGACGAGGTCGATACGGCTGATATGGCTGTCGAGGTTGACGCGCACGCACGGCCAGTTCAGCCGCGCCGCGACCTGCTCGATATGGGTCGACTTACCGGTGCCGTGAAAGCCCGTGACCATGACGCGGCGGTTTTTCGAGAAACCCGCAAGGATCGCAAGCGTGGTGGCGCGGTCGAAACGATAGTCCGAATCGACGTCCGGCACATGGGGATCGCTGTTGGAGTAGGCAGGAACCTCGAGGTCGCTGTCGATACCGAAGACCTGGCGGACCGACACCTTCATGTCGGGGAGGTTCGTGACTTCCTGGGATAGAGTCGTGGCGGCGCTCATCAATCCTCCGTGGTCCCGGATGCTCCCGAAACCAGTCGTGCTTGCTGCGGGTGGGGTGCGTTCTTTAACCTAGCAGACAGATGCGAGCGGCAGAAGCCCACCCCCTGATGAAAGTTCCATCGTATTTTCATCGAGATAGGCAATTTTCACAGCTTTGGTAGGTCTGCCCTGCGATAGACGGGGAACGCGGGATTCCTAAGGGTAGCGGGTGGCGGTTTGCACCGGAATCACCGCTATGCTGGATTCGGAAGCAAACGCGCAGTATCGGACGTCGGGTGGCCTCATACTTTCAGCAACTGATCGGCTTCGTCTCGCTTCATGCGGCGCTGGCCTATGCCGCGATCTTCCTTGCGGCCTTCCTCGAGGCCGTCCCGATCCTTGGATCTCTGATCCCGGGATCGACCCTCATCATCGCGCTCGGCGCTCTCATTCCGTCCGGCAGCCTCGGCTTTATTCCGGTTCTGGGCCTTGCGGTGGTGGGCGCGCTGCTGGGAGACGGCATTGCTTACTGGATCGGCCATGTCAGCCAACGCAAGGTGCTGACATCTTGGCCGATGGTCAATTACCGGCAGCTTGTGGCGAGAAGCGAAGATTTCTTTCGTCGCTACGGGACGCTAGCGGTTTTCCTTGCGCGTTTCGTGCCTCCGGTCCGCGCCGTGATCCCTATCACCGCCGGCGCACTTGGCATGCCGCCGCATCGCTTCTATCCGGTCAATGCCGCGGCTGTGCTGATATGGGCCGCGCTGCATGTCCTGTCCGGCGCACTTGCCGGCTCGGCTGCGGAGCGCTGGGGCATGAAGATCGAACACTACGGAGTTCCGCTGGTCGTCGGTATCGCCGCCGTTGGATGTCTGGCGGTGGCCGCGCAATACTGGCGTCAACGGCGCAAGACTGCGGCGGATTCGAGCCGGTAGCGGAGGACCTCCGGTGAAACGGACAGACATTCCGATTTTTTCAGATCGCAACGTCGCGAAGGTGTTCGACGCCTGTCCAGCGGACATCCGCGCCAGGCTGATGATTCTTCGCGCGATCATCCTCTCCACCGCCGAAGGCCTCGACGGCGTCGGCCCGATCGAAGAAACCCTGAAATGGGGCCAGCCCAGCTACCTCACCACCGAATCCGGCAGCGGCAGCACCATCCGGATCGGCCGCGAAAAGACCGACGGCCGCATCGCGATGTATTTCCACTGCCAGACCGATCTGGTCGCGACATTCCGCGAACTCTATCCGACCCAGATGACCTACGGCGGCAACCGCAGCATCCTGTTCGATATGTCTGACAGAATTCCGGAAAAGGCGCTGCGCCACTGTATCGGGCTGGCGCTGACCTATCACGTTCGCAAGGGCGCGGCGAAAAGCGGAACTGCACCGATGCGGAAGTCAGCATCAAGAACGACGCCTGCTTCCGCCAGATCGAAGACCGCCGCGCTCAAGCCTCGCGCACGACGGTCTTGAGATAGTTGTAGGCCTTGATGATCTCGATCAGGCGATCTTCCGTCGAGCGGTCGCCGCCATTGGCATCGGGATGATGCTGCTTCACCAGCAGCTTGTATTTGGCCTTCACCGTCTCCAGCGTGGCATCGGGACCGAGCCCCATCACCAGAAGCGCCTTTTTCTCGGCATTGAAAATCTTCCGAGTTTCCGCTTTCGGCTCTTCCGCTTTCGCATTGGCGCGCCAGCGGCCGCCACGGCCATTCATCTCGCTGAAGACGCTGAACGGGTCGACGGCGTCTTCGAGATTGACCTGACCCGACTTGCCTTTGCCCTTGGCGCCGTTCTGGCCCATTTTCCAGGTCGGACGATGGCCGGTCTGCGCATCCTTCTGGTAGGTGGCGACGGCTTCGTCGCTCATGCCCTGAAAGAAGTTGTAGCCCTGATTATATTCGCGGACATGATTGAGACAGAAGTGCCAGTAGTCCTTTTCCTGACCACGGCCCTTCGGCGCACGATGCGCGCCCCGGTTCTTGCAGCCGGGAGCCTCGCACATCACTGCCTCCTCGCGCACCGCCTTTTGCTTTGCGGCGGTCTTGGTCGGCTTGACGCGGATGCTGTCAAAGAATTTCGATGAGTCGATAGCCATGGCGGATAATGACGAGCCTGAATGCGAGCTTCGATTCCGAAGCGATTTTTCAAGAGCGCGGAGTATACATCACCGCGCGGGTGAACCGCAATTGAAACGGCTCTATTGACCTTGGCGAATAACGCACGATATTGCGCGGATCATGACGGTCAGGGACACAATCACAAAGAAGTTGAGCGAGGCTTTCGCACCCGAAAGCCTCGACGTTGCGGATGAGTCCCATTTGCATGAAGGCCACGCCGGCCACAGGCCGGGCGGCGAAACGCATTTCAGAGTCTATATCGTGTCGAAAGCCTTCGAGGGGAAGACCCGGGTCGACCGTCACCGCATGATAAATACGTTACTGGCACCGGAACTGTCCGGCTCGGTTCATGCGCTGGCAATCCACGCCCATGCACCCGGCGAGAACAGCCGCCGCCCCGCACCGGCGGAAGCCTGCAAGCACTGAGCTTCAGAACGCCGTTCCAGCCTTCGGTTTCTTTTCCAGCACGTCACTGTCGCGCGGCAGCGGCACGATGCGCAGCGCGGTGATGCGGTTGCGCTCGCGGCGGAGCACGCGGAAGCGAAACCCGTGGAACGTGAAGCTCTGGCCACGATCTGGGATCGAACGCGCCTCGTGAATCACAAGGCCGGCGATGGTGGTCGCTTCTTCATCCGGCAGATGCCAGTCCATCGCACGGTTGAGATCGCGGATCGGAACCGATCCATCGACCACGACCGAACCATCCGGTTGCGCGCGCACGCCCGCCACCGCGACGTCGTGCTCGTCGGAAATATCGCCGACGATCTCTTCCAGAATGTCTTCCAGCGTGACGAGGCCTTCGACCTCGCCATATTCGTCCACCACCAGCGCGAAGTGGGTCTTGCGGCGGCGGAAGGCCTTGAGCTGTTCCGACAGCGGCCGCATTTCCGGAACGAACCACGGCGGCAGGGCAAGCGCCGCCACGTCGATCTTGGACAGGTCGCCATCGTTGGCGCGGATTGCGCGCAACAAATCCTTGGCGTGAAGCACCCCGATGATGTTTTCTGGCTTCTCCCGCCAGAGCGGAATGCGGGTGTATTCCGAATCGAGAATGGCCTCGATCACCGCATCGCGCGGGCCGTCGACATTGACGCTGATCATCTTGGTGCGATGGACCATCACATCCGAAACCGCCAGGTCGCCGAACCGGAACACATTCTGGATGTACTCGGCCTCGCCGCTCTCGATCTTGCCGTGCTCCGCGGATTCTTCCACCAGCCCTTCGATTTCGGAATCGGTGAGAATCTCGCTTTGCGAGGATTCCTTGACGCCGAGAATCCGGAGAATTCCGCGCGAGGCCCCGTTCAACAGCCAGTTCAGCGGATAAA
Source organism: Afipia clevelandensis ATCC 49720 (assembly GCF_000336555.1). GTDB lineage: Bacteria > Pseudomonadota > Alphaproteobacteria > Rhizobiales > Xanthobacteraceae > Afipia > Afipia clevelandensis. The sequence continues at coordinate 2,897,596 of NZ_KB375281.1, forward strand.
GAACGAGATAGGACACATGGAGAGGATAGGCGATCCATTGCGACACCGGAATCGGCTCCCGGATCGCCAGCGTCTTCGGCACCTGCTCGCCGATCACGATGTGAAGCGAGGAGAACACCAGGAACCCTGTGATGAACGCGGTGAAGTGCAGCGCGGACTCCGGCATGCCCAGCGGTTCGAGTACCGGCTTGAGCAATGCCGCCACCGTCGGCTCGCCTACCCACCCGAGACCGAGCGAGGCCATGGTGATGCCGAGCTGGCAGCAGGCAAGATAGGCCTCGATATTGCTCATCATCTGCAACAGGAGGCGGGCGCCGAAGCGGTTCTGTTCGGCCATCGCCTTGACGCGGAAGCCGCGGCTCTTCACCAACGCGAATTCCGCCGCCACGTAAAATGCGTTGGCGGCTAGCAGAAGAGTGGCGATCAGCAGATTGATGGCGGCCGAATTCATGTCTGTTCCTGTCCCGGCTTCATGGGCCCGGACAACCTTCCATTAACCTGACAGTTTTTCCTGAAGGAAATCGCGCACCTTCATTGGATCGACATCGTTGACGATCACGGCCTTGCCGATCGCTTCCAGCAGGATGAACGTGAGCTTGCCGCGCTTGACCTTCTTGTCCTGTCCCATCAGGGTCAGCAGCGTATCGGCATCGCCAAGACCCTCCTGCTGAAAGCCAGCAATGTCCTGCAGCCGGGTCGGCAAGCCGACCGATGCCAGATGACGTTGCACACGCGCGGCCTCCGCCGCCGGAATCATGTTGAGGCGTGCCGAGAACTCCGCCGCGAGCACCATGCCGACAGCAACGCCCTCACCGTGGAACAGCCGATCCGAGAAACCGGTCGCAGCTTCCAGCGCATGGCCGAAGGTATGTCCAAGGTTAAGCAGCGCGCGGTCGCCGGTCTCGCGCTCGTCGCGGGCCACGATGGCGGCCTTGGCGCGGCAGCTCATCGCAATGGCCTGTTCGCGCGCCGCTCCGCCTGCAAAGATTTCCGTGTGATTGGCGTCCAGCCAGTCGAAGAAGTCCAGATCGCCGAGCACGCCGTATTTGGCGACCTCCGCATAACCCGCGCGAAACTGGCGCGGCGACAGCGTGTCGAGCACGGCGGTATCGGCCACCACCAGCACCGGCTGATGGAACGCGCCCACCAGATTCTTGCCATGCGGCGAATTGATCCCGGTCTTGCCGCCGACCGACGAATCGACCTGCGCCAGCAGCGATGTCGGCACCTGCACGAAATCGACGCCGCGCCGGACAATCGACGCGGCAAAGCCCGCGAGATCGCCGATCACGCCGCCACCGAGCGCGACCACAAGATCGTTGCGCTCGATCTTCGCGGCAATCAGGCCTTCGCACACATCCTGCAGAACGCCGTAGCTTTTCGAGGCCTCGCCCTCACCGACCACGATGCGCGAGGATGCAATGCCCGCCTCCGCCAGCGCCGCTTCGGTCTGGGCCAGCCAGTGTTGCGCGACGGTGCGATCGGTGACGATGGCGACGCGCGCGCCGGGCCGCAGCTTGGCAATGCGATGGCCCAGCGAGGGCAGCACATCGCGGCCGATGACGATGTGATAGGCGCGGTCGCCGAGCGCGACGCCGACAGTGACCGGATTTGCCGTCACCGGATTCGAGGTCTTCACAGAAGTGGCCATCATGTTCCGCTGGAGTGTGACGCGCCGGCAGGCAGCAAATGCGCGGAGAGCGCGTCGATACATTCATCGACGATCTTTTCGTGCGGCACGTCACGCGACGCCACCGCCAGATCGGCGAACTGATAAAAGGGGCTGCGTTCGGCAATCAGCCGCTCGATGGTCGCGGCGGGATCTGGAGTCTGCAGCAGCGGCCTGTCGGCGCGGCGCTTGACGCGCTTGAGGATCACGTCGCCGTCCGCCTTCAGCCAGATCGACACCGCCTTGTCGTGAATCCTGTTGCGCGTTTCCTCGCGCATGAAGGCGCCGCCGCCGGTCGCGATCACGCAGGAGCCGCCCTCCAGCAGACGCGCAATTACCCGCGCCTCGCCATCGCGAAAGTATGGCTCGCCATGCTGCGCGAAGATTTCGCTGACCGACATGCCGGCATGGGCAACTTCGATTTCATGATCGGCATCGAGAAACGGCATGTGCAGCCGAGCGCCCAGACGCCGACCGATGGTCGACTTGCCCGACCCCATCATGCCGACCAGCACCACCGGACGGCCATGCAGGGCCGCGACGATGTCGGCCTCGCGGGTCGTGCTGTCCTGATGTCTGGCCGCGATCTCGGTCATTTCTGGCTCGGTTGGGCCGCGGAGCGGCTAAACGTCACCTATACTACTCCTGCGGTTACCGCCGCTAGAGACTCTTGCCGAACCAGCGCGAACATGTTGGTACTTTGGCACGGCAGAACCGTCGTTCCGCTGGTTAACGCGCCGCCTGACGCGGCTTCCCTGAAGGTTAATGCGAGGCTTTCCGCGATGCCCAGCCTGTTTCGCTTCCTGACGGTCGTCGCCATCATCGGCGGGCTGATCTATGGCGGCATTTTCGCGCTGGCCAATTTCGTCAATCCGAAGCCGCGTGAAATGACGGTTAGCGTTCCGCCCGACAGATTCCTCAAGCGATAAACGACGAGGGATCATGCCCTCCGAGACAGTTTCCGACACCCGTTCGATTTCGCTGTTTCTCGACATGCTCGCCGCCGAGCAGGGCGCGGGCGTCAACACGCTCGATGCCTATCGCGGCGACCTTGAGGATCTCTCCAGCTTTCTCTCCCGGCACAAGTCATCGTTGCAGATCGCCGACACCCAGATGCTGCGCGACTATCTCGATGACCTCGACACGCGCGGGTTCAAGTCGTCGAGCGTGGCGCGCAAGCTGTCATCGACGCGGCATCTGTTCCGCTTTCTCCTGAGCGAGCGCAAGCGCGGCGATGATCCGGCGGCGATCCTGTCCGGACCGAAACGCGGGCGCGCGCTGCCGAAAGTCCTGTCTATCGCCGATGTCGATCGCCTGCTCACACAGGCGAAGACTTCCGCTAGCCTACCGGACCAATCGCCTCTACAGACGTTGCGCGCGCTGCGCCTCTCCTGTCTGCTTGAAGTCCTGTACGCCACTGGCCTGCGCGTCTCCGAACTGGTGGCACTGCCGCTCTCCGCCGCGCAGCGCGATGCGCGCATGATCGTGGTGCGCGGCAAGGGCAACAAGGAACGCCTTGTCCCGCTCAATGACTCCTCCAAGCAGGCGATGGCGGATTATCTCGCCGCGCTCGACACCACGCAGAAGGACTCGCGGAAGCCGGCGGCGGCCTCGAAGTGGCTGTTTCCCTCCTCGGGCGAAAGCGGCCATCTGACGCGGCAGCATTTCGCACGCGACCTCAAGGAGCTGGCGGCGGCGACGGGTATCGCACCTCGCCTCGTCAGCCCCCATGTGCTGCGTCACGCCTTCGCATCTCACCTGTTGCACAACGGAGCGGATCTGCGAATCGTCCAGACATTGCTCGGTCATACCGACATCTCCACGACGCAGATCTACACCCATATCGTCGAAGAACGGCTGAAGAGCCTGGTGCGCGACCTGCATCCGCTGGCCGATAAATGACCCCTTAAATACTCAACAATATCGGGCCTTTCCATCGCGGCGCTTGACTTGGGACCGCTTCTTGACTTGAAAGGCGAGCCGAATTCCGTCCCGGAGGCCCTTCGCCTGACCGGACCAATCCCTATATATTCGCGACATGCCGGACCCGATGCGCAGTTATCTCGACTTTGAAAAGCCTGTCGCCGAACTCGATTCGAAGATCGACGAACTGCGCGCACTTGCCGCCAGCGGCAGCGATATCGGCGAGGAAGTCTCGCGCATCGAGGAGAAGGCCGCGCAGGCGCTCAGGGACCTCTATGCCGAACTGACGCCCTGGCAGAAGACGCAGGTCGCGCGGCATCCGATGCGTCCGCATTGTGTGGACTACATCAAGGAACTCATCACCGAATTCACGCCGCTGGCGGGCGACCGCAAGTTCGGCGACGATGAAGCGCTGGTCGGCGGCTTCGGGCGTTTCCGCGGCGAAAGCATTTGCGTGATCGGCCAGGAAAAGGGCTCGACCACCGAGACCCGGCTCAAGCACAATTTCGGAATGGCCAAGCCGGAAGGCTATCGCAAGGCCGTTCGCCTGATGGAAATGGCAGATCGCTTCGGCATTCCGGTGCTTTCGCTGGTCGATACCGCTGGCGCCTATCCCGGCATCGGCGCGGAAGAACGCGGACAGGCGGAAGCCATCGCACGCTCCACCGATGCCTGCCTCAATCTCGGCGTGCCCAATGTCGCCGTCGTCATCGGCGAGGGCGGGTCGGGCGGCGCGATCGCGATCGCCACTGCCAACCGCGTACTGATGCTCGAACACGCCGTCTACAGCGTCATCTCGCCGGAAGGCGCGGCCTCGATCCTGTGGCGCGATTCGGCCAAGGCGCAGGAAGCGGCGATCAACATGAAGATCACCGCGCAGGATCTGCTGCGCTTCGGCGTGATCGACACCATCCTGAAAGAGCCGCCGGGCGGCGCCCATCGCGACCCTGCCGAAATGATCGCGCGGACAGGCGATGCCATCGCCCAGTCCTTCAACGACCTGCGCAACCTGGATGCGGGCGCGGTGCGGAACCAGCGCCGGCAGAAGTTCCTCGATATCGGGCGCAAGCTCGGCTGATAAAAGCCGTGCCGGATCATGGCCTTTTTGGGGCAGCCCCGTTCGCGGACCAGCCGTTTTTCACCAGTGTTTTGATTTACTTAGCGTTGACCATAACGCGGGCAAAAGCCCCGGGCCGCGGCCCGTTCAGCTTGCGACCGAGGGCGGTTTAAGGATAATAATTGCTCAATTGCCGACGCATGTTTTGAGCCAAAAAGCCAAGCGCGCTTTTACGACGAAAACACATGCGGCCTTTTGAGAAGGCGGCGTTTTCCGGGCCGCCCCTTGCGCGCCACTTTGTCGGAAGATGACTGCCGCTGGTCTTGGACCTGTTTGTCTTGGGTCTCGCCGGAAGTATGGGGATTACCGGTTTGCCGCGAAGCCTTGGCATTGGACGCCTTGCAGTGATGAAACGCCCGCCGGTTCGTGCGCTTGTCACCGCGGCTGCGCTTGCGGCCGGCGTTCTGCTGGCCGGCTGCAATGGCGAACAACTGTCCCCCAGTTCAAAAGCCAATCGCCCGATCCCCGACAAGCTGCTCGCCGAGATCGAAGCGAAGAACATGGACAAGGGCTCGCCGATGCTGGTGCGCCTGTTCAAGCAGGAAGCCGAACTCGAAGTCTGGAAGCAGGACCGCAACGGCAAGTACGCGCTGCTGAAGACCTATCCGATCTGCCGCTGGTCGGGCGACCTCGGACCGAAGGTGAAGGAAGGCGACCGGCAGGCGCCAGAAGGCTTCTACTCGATCACCCCGGCCCAGATGAATCCGAACTCGGGCTACTATCTGTCGTTCAACATGGGCTATCCCAACGCCTATGACCGCGCCTGGGGCCGCACCGGATCGCAACTGATGGTGCATGGCGACTGCTCGTCGCGCGGCTGCTACGCCATGACCGACGAACAGATTTCTGAAATTTATGCCCTCGGCCGCGAATCCTTCTTCGGCGGCCAGAATGCATTTCAGGTGCAGGCCTATCCGTTCCGCATGACGGCGCAGAACATGGCCCGCCATCGCAACAATCCGAACATGCCTTTCTGGAAGATGATCAAGGAAGGCAACGACCATTTCGAGGTCACCAAGCAGGAGCCGAAGGTCGACTTCTGCGAAAAGAAATATGTCTTCGACGCCGAGAAGCCTGCCGGCTCGACCCGTCCGCTCGCCTTCAATGCCTCCGCGCAGTGCCCGGCCTATCAGGTCTCGCCCGAAATCGCCGAGGCCGTTCAGGACAAGCAGCGCCAGGACGAACTCAAGACCGCGCAACTGATCTCGCGCGGCACCGCGATGGCGCGTTCGCGCGCCGGCATCGACGGCGGCATGCATCCGATTTTCGCATCCAAGCTGCCGGAAGGCGACGCGGCGATCGACCGCGACGTCACCGACTATGCGATCGCCTCCAACGGCCCCGCCCCCGGCACCGTGCCCGCCCATGCAACGATCCCACGGGCGCCCGAAGGCGCTCCGTCGTCGTTCAGTTTCACATCGCCCGGCTCGAACAGCGAACCGATGGTCGCCGTCACCAGCACGACGATGCCCGCGGGCACCGCCTCGGCGAATGCCAGCGCCGCCAACTCGTCGGAAGGATTCTTCAGCAAGCTGTCGCGCAGCGTCGGCCTGCGCGGTTCGGAACCCGCTCCTGCCCCGGCGCCCGCGCCGGTCACCACCGCGACGAAAGCGAAGGCAAAGTCGCCCGCACCGAGCAAGACAGCCAGGAGCGCCCCCCCGCGCGTCATCCCGCTTGAGCGCCAGCAGGCGCAGGCTCAACCGCAGCAGGCCAAACCTGCCGGCCCGGCTACAGCCCCTGCCGCCGCAGCCCCCGCGCCTTCGCATCCGCAATCGCTTGCGGGAGCGCAGCCGGCCGTGCCCGCGAACTCGTTCGACAGCCGCTGGTCGACGGTCCGCTAAAGCTGAACGATCTCACGTCACAAAAAAACGCCGGTCTTACGACCGGCGTTTTACGTTTGAATGCCTGAACGTGTCAGGCGAACTTGCCGTGGCAGTGCTTGAACTTCTTGCCGGAGCCACACGGGCAATCCTCGTTGCGGCCCACCTTGCCCCATGTCGCGGGGTTCTGCGGATCGCGATCGGCCGGCGACACCGGCGCGAGCGACGCCTGCGCGAAGGCCATCTCGTCCTCACCGGTGTTCGGATTGAGCTTGTGCGCTTCCATCTGCGGCAGTTCGGGCTGTTCGTCCGGTGGCACGATCTCGACGCGGACCAATTGCGCCGTCACCGCCTCGCGCAGATGCGCGATCAGGCTCTCGAACAGGTTGAACGCCTCGGACTTGTACTCCTGCAGCGGATCGCGCTGGCCGTAGCCGCGCAGGCCGATGACCTGACGCAGGTGATCGAGCATGACGAGATGCTCGCGCCACAGATGATCCAGCGTCTGCAGCAGGATTGATTTCTCGACATAGCGCATGACGTCAGGCCCGAACTGCGCCGACTTCGCCGCCATCACCTCGTCGACACGCTTCTCGATGCGCGCCAGCATCTCTTCGTCGGCGATGCCTTCTTCCTTGGCCCATTCGTCAACCGGCAGATCGAGATCGAGAACGCGCTTCAACTCTTCCTTGAGACCCGCGACGTCCCACTGCTCGGCATAGGCGTGTTCAGGAATGTGCTTGGCGACCAGATCGTCCACCAGCGCATGACGCATGTCCGATACCGTTTCGGCGACATTCTGGTCTCGCATCAGGTCGATGCGCTGATCAAAGATCGCCTTGCGCTGGTCGTTCTGCACGTCGTCGAACTTGAGCAGGTTCTTGCGGATGTCGAAGTTGCGCGCCTCGACCTTCTGCTGCGCCTTCTCGAGCGCCTTGTTGATCCACGGATGGATGATCGCCTCGCCTTCCTTGAGGCCGAGACGCTGCAGCATGGTGTCGAGCCGATCCGATCCGAAGATGCGCATCAGGTCGTCTTCGAGCGACAGATAGAACTTGGTGCGGCCGGGGTCGCCCTGGCGGCCGGCGCGGCCGCGGAGCTGGTTGTCGATGCGCCGCGACTCATGGCGCTCCGAACCGATAATGTAGAGGCCGCCGGGCTTTTGAATCGTCTTGGTGCCGGGCTTGTCCGGGTTGAGATCGACCGTTTCTTCGGCCTTGAGCACGATCTCCTTGAACTTTTCGATATCGACCTTGATGCCGTCGATGATCCGCTGCTTCTCGGCTTCGTCGGTGACGCCTTCGGTCTCGATCTGGCTGCGCATTTCAAGCGAGCCGCCGAGTTTGATGTCGGTGCCGCGGCCGGCCATGTTGGTGGCGATGGTGATCGCCCCGGGCACGCCGGCTTCGGCGACGATGTAGGCTTCCTGCTCGTGAAAGCGCGCGTTCAGCACGGCGAACAGTTTTGCCGGCTTGCCTGCGCGCGCGGCGGCATAGAGCTTTTCCAGCGCCTTCGGATTGCCGAAGTCGATCTGCTTGTAGCCGTTCTTCCGGAGGTACTCGCCCAGCACCTCGGACTTCTCGATCGAGGCCGTGCCGACGAGGACCGGCTGCATGCGCTTGTTGGCCCGCTCGATCTCGTCCAGAATCGCGCGGTGCTTTTCGTCCGCCGTGCGATAGACCTCATCGTCCTCGTCGAGACGCGCGATCGGCACGTTGGTCGGGACTTCGATGACCTCCAGCTTGTAGATATCGAACAGTTCGTCCGCTTCGGTCGCCGCCGTACCGGTCATGCCGGCCAGCTTCTCGTACATGCGGAAATAATTCTGGAAGGTGATCGAGGCCAGCGTCTGGTTTTCCGGCTGGACCGGCTGATGCTCCTTGGCTTCCAGCGCCTGATGCAGGCCTTCCGAATAGCGGCGGCCCGGCATCATGCGGCCGGTGAATTCGTCGATGATCACCACCTCGCCATCGCGGACGATATAGTCCTTGTCGCGCTGGAACAGCGAATGGGCGCGCAGCGCCTGATTGATGTGATGGACGACCGACACGTTCTCGACGTCATAGAGCGAGTCGCCCTTGAGCTGACCGGCCTCCTGCAGAAGATTTTCGATCTTTTCCATACCGGCTTCGGTCAGCGTGACGGTGCGCTGTTTCTCGTCGACCTCGAAGTCCGCCACCTTCTCCAGCTTCGGGATGTAGGTGTCGATGGTGTTGTAGAATTCGGAGCGGTCGTCGAGTGGACCGGAAATGATCAGCGGCGTGCGCGCTTCGTCGATCAGGATCGAGTCGACTTCATCGACGATGGCAAAGAAGTGCCCGCGCTGGACCATGTCCTCGAGCCGGTACTTCATGTTGTCGCGCAGATAGTCGAAGCCGTATTCGTTGTTGGTGCCGTAGGTGATGTCGCAGGCATAGGCGGCCTGACGCTCGGCATCGTCGAGTCCGTGCACGATCACACCGGTGCTCATGCCGAGGAAGGTGTAGATCTGGCCCATCCAGCCGGCGTCGCGCTTGGCGAGATAGTCGTTCACGGTGACGACATGGACGCCCTTGCCGGCGAGCGCATTGAGATAGACCGGCAGGGTCGCAACCAGCGTCTTGCCTTCGCCGGTTTTCATTTCGGCGATGTCGCCCTCATGCAGCACCATGCCGCCGATCAACTGAACGTCGAAGTGACGCTGGCCGAGGGTGCGCTTGGCGGCTTCGCGCACGGTCGCGAAGGCCGGCACCAGAAGATCGTCGAGCGACTTGCCTTCGGCGATCTGCTTGCGGAACTCCTCCGTCCGCGCCTTCAGCGCCTCATCGGAGAGCGCGGCGATTTCCGGCTCCAGCTTGTTGATGGCATCGACGCGGGCTTGGTATCCCTTGATCCGCCGGTCGTTGGCGGAGCCGAAAAACTTGCGGGCGAGCGCGCCGAGCATGAAACATTCCTGTCTTGCAGTTTGGCATTGCAGCCGCGATCCCAGCAGCCCAATCGTCCTGACTAAAGTTCGCAGTGTGGGCCCGATTGAGGCCCGTGTGAGGCATATCTTTCAGAATTACGTGCAGGGACAGACCCTTGGCGCAGTCCTTAAGAATTGGCGCTCAAGAAGATGAGTGCGGGAAACGACGTCCGAGGTTCACCCGCTCGGCCACGGCAAATCCGCGGCAGCCAGGCGAGCCTTGCGGGGCAGAGATATGGGCCGTCCAAAGCCTTGTCAACGCGCGAACCTGTCAAGGATTTCATGATTTTGGCGGCTTTTTCACGTTGCTTCCGGACAGAGGTTGGGCGAGTGTCCGGCCTCCCGAACCGCCCGGTGCTCCGGTCCTCAAGGATTCGCGTCGTGATGACGCGAAGGCCGGCTCGGTAACCAGCTTTGACCCATAAGGATTTTCCATGACCGTCTCTGAGAACCGCATGCCCCTCCCCCGTGGACTGGGCGCGCGACTTGGACTGCTCACATCCGCCGCCGCCATTTGCCTCACGGTCGCACTTGGTGCCGGCCGCCCGGTCTACGCCCAGGACGCCAACCCGGTGATCGCCAAGGTGAACGGCGCCGAAATTCGCCAGAGCGACCTTGCGGTGGCCGAGGAGGAACTGGGTCCAAGCCTGCAGCAGATGGACCCGGCCACCCGCCGCGAAAACCTGATCGCGTTCCTGATCGACATGAAGATCGTCGCCAAGGCCGCTGACGCCAAGAAGGTTGGCGATACGCCGGACTTCAAGCAGAAGCTCGCCTTCGCCCGCGACCGCCTGCTGATGGACAGCCTGCTCGCCACCGAAGGCAAGGCCGCCGTCACCGACGAGGCCATGAAGAAGGTCTACGAGGAAGCCACCAAGCAGGTGGCGGGCGAGAAGGAAGTCCGCGCACGGCACATTCTCGTTCCGACCGAGGAAGAGGCCAAGGCGATCAAGGCCGAACTCGACAAGGGCGCCGACTTCGCCAAGCTCGCGAAGGAAAAGTCGAAGGACCCGGGCGCAGCCGATGGCGGCGATCTCGGCTTCTTCACCAAGGAGCAGATGGTGCCGGAATTCTCGGCCGTCGCCTTCGCGCTCGAGCCGGGCAAGATTTCCGACCCGGTGAAGTCGCAGTTCGGCTGGCATGTCATCAAGGTCGAGGAAAAGCGTGATCGCAAGCCGCCGAGCTTTGACCAGGTGAAGGGGCAGATCCAGGCCTTCGTGCTCCGCAAGGCGCAGGCCGATTACGTCACCAAGCTGCGCAGCGAGGCCAAGGTCGAGCGGCTCGACAAGCCGGCAGAACCCGCTGCTCCGGCGGCGAAGCCAGATGCGAAGGCTGCTCCGGCAGCGCCAGCGAAGAAGTAAATCGACTTCGCCAGCAGACTTGATTAGTTTGACGTTGTGCCCGGGGCTTGCCCCGGGCATTTACGTCTTGGGGCCTTCACAATTATGGGCGTAAGACGTGGAAGACCGGAATCATCCGGTGATCACGACAGACAATCCTCGATCCAGGGCCATCGACCTCATGTCCACCGCCGTCTCCCCGCTCGCCCCGACCAGAGTCCCCGAACTGCCGCCCATCGCCGGCGTGCGGCTTGCGACCGCAGCGGCGGGCATCCGCTACAAGAATCGCACCGACGTTCTGCTGGCGCTGTTCGATAAGGGCACCACCGTTGCGGGCGTTTTCACCAAGTCGAAGTGCCCGAGCGCGGCGGTCGACTGGTGCCGTGACAGGCTCAAGGGCGGGGAAGCGCGCGCGCTGGTGGTCAATTCGGGCAACGCCAACGCCTTCACCGGCAAGACCGGCAAGCAGGCCACCACGCTCACCGCCGCCATCGCGGCGAAGGCGGCGGAGACAACTCCGGCCCGGATCTTTCTCGCCTCCACCGGAGTGATCGGCGAACCGCTCGACGCGACCAAGTTCAACGGCGTGCTCGATGACCTCGCGCAGAAGGCCGCCCCCGGCGGCTGGGACGATGCTGCCCGCGCGATCATGACCACCGACACCTTCCCGAAGGTCGCGACCGCGACCGTGAAACTCGGCAAGGCGAAGGTCACTATCAACGGCATGGCCAAGGGCGCGGGCATGATCGCGCCAGACATGGCGACGATGCTATCTTTCATCTTCACCGATGCGCCGATTTCAGCGTCCGCGTTGCAGTCGCTGCTCAAGACCGGCGTCGATGACACCTTCAATGCGGTGACCATCGACGGTGACACCTCGACCTCGGACACGCTGCTCGCCTTCGCCACGGGTGCGGCTGCGGCAAACGGCGCGCCGAAAATCACGCGCGCCTCCGACCCGCGACTGAAGGCTTTCACGAAAGCGTTTCACGCCATTCTGGCCGATCTCGCCGAGCAGGTCGCCCGCGACGGCGAAGGCGCGCGCAAGCTGGTGGAGATTGTGGTCGAGGGCGCAACGTCCAAGACGTCCGCGCGAAAGATCGCGATGTCGATTGCCAACTCGCCGCTGGTAAAGACCGCGATTGCGGGCGAAGACGCCAACTGGGGCCGCGTGGTGATGGCGGTCGGCAAGGCCGGCGAACCCGCCAATCGCGACAAGCTGTCGATCGCGTTCAACGGCATCCGCGTCGCCAGCAAGGGCGCGCGCGATCCGTCCTATGACGAGAAAGAAGTCTCCGCGCTGATGAAGCAGGACAAGATCCAGATCAAGGTCGGCCTTGGCCTCGGCAAGGGCCGCGACCGCGTGCTGACCTGCGACCTCACCAAGGAATATGTCGCCATTAATGGCGACTACCGCTCGTGATCAAGCTCACCCTTGTCGTCGCTTGCGCGCTGATCGACGCGGACAATCGCGTCCTCATCGCGCAGCGCCCCGAAGGCAAGACGCTGGCGGGCCTGTGGGAATTTCCCGGCGGGAAACTTGAGCCCGGCGAGCGGCCAGAGCCCGCGCTGATCCGCGAGCTTGCGGAAGAACTCGGCATCACGGTGGAAGAGCCGTGTCTCGCGCCTCTGACCTTCGCAAGTCACGGCTATGAGACCTTTCACCTGCTGATGCCGCTCTACATCTGCCGCAAGTGGGAAGGCACCGTGACGGCACGTGAGGGGCAACAGCTCGCATGGGTGCGCGCCAACAAGCTGCGCGACTATCCGATGCCGCCTGCGGACATTCCGCTGATCGCGCATCTGACGGATTTATTGCTATAGTTATTTCGTCTCGCCCGCCTTCTTCACCGCATCCGCCAGCGACATTTTTGCCGAACCCGGCTTCAGCGGCTTCTGCTGGCTCTCATGCGGCGCCCAGCCCGACATCCAGACAATGTCGAAGGTGGCGCGGATGCGTCCGTCCGGATCGGAGAAACGCTCCGCATAAATCTGCGCCATCTTCAGGAACGTGGCGCGGCGTGACGGCGTGCGGCGGCGCTCGTTCAGAGTGTTGGTCGCGCCCATCCGCCGCAAATCCTGCATCAGCGCAAATGCATTGTCGTAACGCACCACAATACGGTCTACATCCGTCACGGGCAGCGAAAAGCCTGCCCGCTGCAACAGGGCGCCGAGATCACGCAGGTCCACGAACGGCGCAACACGCGGCGAGACACCGCCCTCAATTTCGGCTTCCGCCGCCGCAAAGGACTGCCGCAACTCGGTGAGCGTCTCGCCGCCGACCATCGCCGCCAGAAACAGGCCATCCGGCTTCAGCGCGCGGCGGATTTGCGCCAGAACGCCCGGCAGGTCATTGACGAACTGCAGCGCCAACGCGGAGACAACAAGATTGAACGAACCCGGATCGATCGGGAGCGTCTCATCATTCGATGACGGCAGATAAAGATAGGTTTTCGTTCCGTTGAATTTTTCATTCGACGGATTCCTGAGCGCCGCTGCCGGCGACCCGATGTCGGCGACAGCCGCAAAGCTGCGCTTCACAACATCGAGCCGCTCGCTCATGTCCTCCGCGATTCGATCCGCCAGAAATGTTTCAGGACCAAGGGCAAGCGCGCGGTCCTGCCGCCTGCGCAACAGCGCAAGATCGAAAAGACGCGGCGGCAGATCTGGCGAAGACGTGCTCATGGGCGGTAGGTACGCCTTCTAGCACCATTCTGGCAATTCCCGGCACCACCGCGCTTGTTTCCGGCGCGCACCGGAACTAGCCTCGGCACGCGGGGAAGATCATGTCGGAGCTGGATCAGGCATCGTCGCATCCTTCAGGCCGGTGGCGTGGGCGATTCCGCGGCACTCTGAAAGCCTGCGGCGCTGCCCTTGCAGCGCTTCCGCGCGCAGCCCTCGACATCGCGCTCCCCACACTCTGCGTCGCCTGCCATGAACCCGTCGCGGGCGACGGCGTCTGCGCCGCGTGCTGGGGCAAACTGTCGTTCATCGCGCCGCCGTTCTGTGCACGGCTCGGCATTCCCTTTGTCTACGATCCGGGACCGGGTCTGCTGTCGATGCAGGCAATCGCCGATCCGCCGGCCTATCAGCGCGCCCGCGCCGCGGTCCGCTACGACGATGTCGCACGGACCATGGTCCATGCTCTGAAATATCAGGACCGCACCGATCTCATCCCGGCCATGGGGCGCTGGATGGCCCGCGCCGGTCAGGAACTTCTCGCCGGCGCCGATGCCCTTATTCCGGTCCCGCTGCACTGGCGGCGCGGCTGGAGCCGCCGCTACAACCAGTCCGGGGCGCTGGCGGCGGTGATCGGTAAATCCAATCATCTGCCGGTGATCGGGAACGCCCTGCGCCGCGTCCGCCCGACGTTGCAACAGGTCGGCCTTTCCAAGGCCGACCGCGCACTCAACTTACAAGGCGCGTTCAAGGTGCCCCCGGAGGACAAATCTTCCGTGCAGGGCCGCCGGATCGTGCTGGTTGACGATGTTTTGACCTCCGGCGCAACCGTCGATGCCTGCGCACGCGCGCTGCTGCGGGCCAGGGCTGCGTCCGTGGATGTGCTGGTGTTCGCCCGGGTTGTGGACACCGTTCAGACCCCCATATAATTTAGTGTCTTCCCCTGTTCGCAAAGGCAAACCATGGCCGCACTCGTCGAAATCTACACGCGCCCCGGATGCGGCTATTGCAGCGCGGCCAGGTCCCTGTTGACGCGCAAGAACGCGGCCTTCACCGAGTTCGACGTCGCGGTCGATCCCAACTGGCGCGCCGAAATGGTCCAGCGCGCCAATGGCGGCGCCACCTTCCCGCAGATCTTCATCGACAAGCAGCATATCGGCGGTTGCGACGATCTCTATGCGCTTGACCGCGAAGGCAGGCTCGATGGCCTGCTCGCCGGCCAGAAGGTGACGTCATGACCGCGAGCATTCAAGCCGGCGCACCCTTCACCGCGGCGATGGTGCAGATGCGCACCGCGCTGCTGCCCGAGACAAGCCTCGAACAGGGCATCGCGCTGATCCGCGAAGCCAAGGACAAGGGCGCGGATTATGTCCAGACGCCCGAGGTCACCAATATCATTCAGCAGAACCGCAAGGCGCTGTTTGAATTGCTGGCGAACGAGGAAGACGACCGTTCGCTCAAGGCCTATCGCGAGCTGGCGCGCGAGCTGAAAATCTATCTGCATATCGGCTCGATCGCGGTGCGCGCCACGCCGGAGCGCGCGGCCAACCGTTCGTTCCTGATCGCACCGGATGGCAACATCCTCGCGAGCTACGACAAGATTCACATGTTCGACATCGAACTCGACGGCGGCGAAAGCTACCGCGAGTCCGCGAATTATCAGCCGGGCGAAACCGCCGTCATCTCCGACCTGCCATGGGGCCGGATCGGATTGACCATCTGCTACGACGTCCGCTTTCCGGCGCTTTACCGCGCCCTCGCGGAGGCCGGCGCATCCTTCATCGCCGTCCCGTCTGCATTCACGGTGCGGACCGGCGAGGCGCACTGGAGCACGCTGCTGCGCGCGCGCGCCATCGAGAACGGCTGCTTCATCCTTGCCGCCGCGCAGGCGGGCAAGCATGAAAGCGGACGCGAGACTTACGGTCATTCCCTGATTGTCGATCCGTGGGGTGAAATCCTTGCGGAAGGGAACAGCATCGACACCGGTGTCGTGTTGGCGAAGATCGACCCGGCCAAGGTTCAAGCGGTGCGCAAGAGCATCCCGTCGCTGCAGCATGGCCGACGCTTCGGCCTCAAGGACCCCAAGGGCGGGCCGGACTATCTGCATCTCGTGCGAGGATCGGCATGATCCGCTATTCGCTGCGCTGTGAGCGCGGCCACGACTTCGAGAGCTGGTTCCAGAGTTCTTCGGCCTACGACAGCCAGCACAAGCGCGGGCTGGTCGCCTGCCCGACGTGCGACTCCACCAAGGTCGACAAGGCGATCATGGCGCCGCGCATCGCGCGCAAGGGCAAATCGAAATCGGCGCCCGAGCCTGTGGCCGCGCCTGCCGAGGACACAACTTCAACATCGCTGGTGATGGCGCCGCAGGAGCGCGAACTTGTTGCGAAGCTGCGGGAGCTGCGCGACCACGTCCTCAAGAACGCGGATGATGTCGGCAAGAAGTTTCCCGAGGAAGCCCGCAAGATGCATTACGGCGACATCGAACAGCGCGCGATCTATGGCGAAGCGACCACGGAGGAAGCCCGCTCGCTGGTGGACGAAGGCATCGAAGTCGCCGCTCTCCCTGTTCTGCCGGGTGACAGAAACTGATCCAGTCCGCGAGACGCCCATGAGACCGATATGAGCCCAGATTCGATGTCATGGTCCGGCTCACTATCGGGTTCCTGGCAAATGTGGGCGGTGCTGTCGGCGATATTTGCCGCGCTCACCGCGATATTCGCCAAGATCGGCGTTGAGGACATCAATCCCGATCTCGCGACCTTCATCCGCACCGTGATCGTGCTCGCGAGTTTCGCAGTTCTCCTGTTTGCCACCGGACAATTCCGTGCACCTGGCGAGGTATCGGCCAGAACATGGACCTTCCTGGTCCTGTCTGGCCTCGCAACCGGCGCGTCATGGCTTTGTTATTTCCGCGCATTGAAGCTCGGGCCTGCCACACTTGTCGCGCCGATCGACAAGCTGAGCGTGGTGCTGGTCGCGCTGTTCGCTTTCGTGTTTCTCGGCGAGCGGCCTTCCGGAACAGGATGGCTCGGGATCGCCCTCATCGCCGCCGGAGCCGTTCTTCTTGCCGTGAAGAAATAGCTTAACTCGCCACCAGCATCGCCACGCCGATCAGGATCAGTGCGATGCCGGATATCTCCCGCAGCGATATTTTCTGCTTCATCGAGTAATAGGCAACGGCCTGTGCGAACAGAACCTCGACCAGCGCCAGCGTGCGCACATTGGCAGCCGCCGTCAGCGCAAAAGCCAGAAACCAGAAAAGCGACGCGAAAGATCCCATGAAACCCGCGAACATCGACGGCTTCCAGAGCCGGAAGATCGCGCTCATCGTACCCGGCGAGCGCACGATCAGCCATGCCGACAGAACAATGGACTGCATCAGCAGCGTCGCCACCAGCGTGACGCTGGCGGCGGTGACGAAGCTGACGCCGGTCACATTGAGAATAGCGCCGCGATAACCCACCGCCGACAGCGCGAAGAACGCCGCCGCGACAAGGCCGAGCATCGTTGGTTTGAGATCGCCGAATCCCTTCATTCCGTCAGGACGCAGCGCCGTGATCACCACGCCAATCGTGGCGATGACAATAGCCGCAACTTTCAACGCTGTGAGATGATCCGACAGGAACACGAAGCCGAAGATCGCCGCCTGGATCGCCTCGGTTTTGAGATAGGCAGTGGTCACAACGAACGAGCGCTCGTTCATGGCCATCAGCATCAGGGCGGTCGCCAGAATCTGCGCCATGCCGCCCACCACAAGCCACGCCCAGAAACCGGGTTCGGGCCAGGACAGCCGGTCGCCATTCACGGCGAGGATCAGCCCGAGAAAAACCAGCGAAAACGGAAAGCCGAACAGGAAGCGAATATGGGTCGCGCCCAGCGTGCCGAGCTGGGCGGTCAGCCCGCGCTGCATGGCGTTGCGCACGACCTGCCCTGCCGCGGCGAGCAGCGTGAAAGGAATCCAGAGCCAAACGAACTGGGTCATGACGGCGAAGCTCAAAGCAGCGGGAGCGCTATGCTTAAAGGCCTCGTCCTGAAGCTGCCGTCAACCAGCACGATCTCATGCCGGTATTGCGCGCGGCCTAGGTCGCCGCTTCCGCGACCAGCATGTAGTTCACGTCCATGTCGGACGAGATGCTCCAGCGATCCGCCAGCGGATTATAGACCACGCCGGCCTGATCGCTGATCGCGAGCTTGTTGCGCTCGAGATGATGCGTCAGTTCGGCGGGCGTGACGAACTTGTCCCATTGATGCGTGCCGCGCGGCAGCCAGCGCAGCACATATTCAGCGCCGACAATCGCCAGCGCAAAGCTCTTCCAGTTGCGGTTGATGGTCGACACCACCAGCATGCTCGAGGGCTTGAGCAACGCCGCGCAGCGGTCGAGGAACATGCCGACATTGGCGACATGCTCGACCACTTCCATCGCCAGTACAATGTCGAAGCGCTCGCGCGGGTCCATCTCTTCGATGGTCGTGCAGCGATAGTCGATGGAAAGATGCCCGCGCTCGGCATGGAGCTTTGCCACCGAGATATTGGTCGCCGAGGGATCGACGCCGATCACCTGCGCGCCGAGGCGCGTCAGCGGTTCGCAGAGCAGCCCCGCGCCGCATCCGATATCGAGAATGCGCAGGCCGGACAGACAATTCAGGCTCTTCGGATTGCGGTCGAACTTCCGGCACGCCGCATCGCGGATATAGGTCAGCCGCAGCGGATTGATCTTGTGCAGAGGGGCCATCTTGCCCTTCGGATCCCACCACTGCTCCGACAGTTCCGAGAACCGCGCGACTTCGCCGGGATCGACCGTGGACGCGGATGGAGAGTTCGTGGTCATGTCGATGGTCTTGTCCGCTTGGCGCTACCGATCATCAGGCGCCTGATCATTCTTAACCTGTGCGTATTCTGATCGCAAAACCGGTACCCACTTCTGCGGAATACGCACTAGCGCGCCGTGATGTGGTTGCGAAACTCGATCGGCGCGCCAATCATCTTTATCGTCTTGGTGCCTTCGCCGACACCATTAACGGTGACATCTCCCCATCCAAAAATCCGCCCGGCAATGCTCTGGCTGACGTCGACACTTTCGATTTTATCCAAACTCATCTCGAATGTCTGGCGCTTGATAAACCCTTCCTTGTGAACCACCCGCAGGGACGTCACATCGGTCTCCGTGGTCCAGCGCTGGAACCAGGCCCGGAACAGCAGGAAGCCCCCGACCAGCGCCAGGAGGGCGCTCAGTGCCAGAAGCGGCAGGATCACCCCGCCCCCGGAGGCGGCCAGACAGGCCGCCGAAGCCGCCAGACAGGCCAGCCCCGGCACATAAATGACCCCGTGAATCGTGGTCGAATACAGAACCTTTTCACCCGGCTGAAGGATATCGTCGATATAGCGGCCCATTCCCGTCCCGTGTTGCTTGCCCCGAACCCGATGGGTATGTATAGCCGCCTTTTCGGGGTCATGCTGCCGTTTTGCGCGGCGCGGCCGTGATTGCAACCAATTCAACCGGGACAGCGCCATTCGTCGCGAAAAGAGAGCATGGGCCGCCTAGTCATGAAATTCGGCGGCACGTCCGTCGCCAACATCGAGCGCATTCGCAACGTCGCACAGCATGTGAAACGTGAAGTGGATGCGGGCCATGACGTCGCCGTGGTGGTGTCGGCCATGTCCGGCAAGACCAATGAGCTTGTGGCATGGGCCACCGAGACCTCGCCGCTGCATGATGCGCGCGAGTACGATGCCATCGTGGCGTCAGGCGAACAGGTGACGTCCGGCCTGCTGGCGATCGCCCTCCAGGCGCTCGGCATCCAGGCCCGCTCGTGGCAGGGCTGGCAGATTCCGATCCAGACCAGCGATGCGCATGCTTCCGCGCGCATCACCGGCATCGACGGCGCAGAGCTGATCAAGCGCTTCAAGGAGCGCAGGGAAGTCGCCGTCATCGCCGGCTTCCAGGGCATCCACGAAGGAACCGGCCGCATCACCACGCTGGGGCGCGGCGGCTCCGATACGTCCGCCGTTGCGATTGCGGCCGCGATCCATGCCGACCGCTGCGACATCTACACCGATGTCGACGGCGTCTACACCACCGATCCGCGCGTGGTGCCAAAGGCGAAGCGGCTGGAGAAGGTTGCCTTCGAGGAAATGCTGGAAATGGCGTCGCTCGGCGCCAAGGTGCTTCAGGTCCGCTCGGTGGAACTGGGCATGGTTCACAACGTCCCGGTGTTCGTGCGCTCGAGCTTCGACAAGCCGGAAGATATCGATCCCCACGGCACGCCGCCGGGGACGCTGATTTGCAGCGAGGAGGAAATCATGGAAAGCCAGGTCGTCACCGGTATCGCCTTCTCGAAGGACGAAGCGCAGATTTCCGTGCGCCACATCGAGGACAAGCCGGGCATCGCGGCTGCGATCTTCGGGCCGCTGGCGGACGCCAGCATCAATGTCGACATGATCGTGCAGAACGTGTCCGAAGACGGCAAATATACCGACCTCACCTTCACGGTGCCCGCCTCCGAATACACCCGCGCCAAGGACACCATCACCAGGGCGAAGGACAAGATCGGCTACAAGGCGATGGATTCCGCGACCGATGTCGCCAAGGTCTCGGTGATCGGGATCGGCATGCGCAGCCATGCCGGCGTCGCCGCACAGGCCTTCAAGGCGCTGTCCGAGCGCAACATCAACATCCGCGCCATCACCACGTCCGAGATCAAGTTCTCGCTGCTGATCGACGCTGCCTATACCGAGCTGGCGGTCCGGACGCTGCACACGCTTTACGGGCTGGATCAGGCCTGAGGCCCGATCCTGCCTTCACTCCGCCGCGGCATGTTGCCGAGGTCGTTTGCTGGACCGCCTCGCGTCTTTTGCGGGGATTTTTTGGCAAGTGTTTTGCTTGGCAAAACGCGCCTCAATTCGATATAGCCTCAGGACAAGGCACCCGCGCCCGCGCCTTCCGGTTCTGGACCGTCTGCTACGTCCAAAAGCCGGCCTCGCGGTCTCGCGGGTCCTGAAAAGTCGTTATTTTACTGCTAGTTAACGCTATCGCAGCCGGTTGCGGGCCGTGCTGAAATTGCGGGTAAGGATGTCAACGGATGCGGAGCGCGCTGGGAGGCCCCCGCGTCTTGTTGAGACGGCTCCGCGAAGTGATGGCCGAACAGGTCAGCGCTCAGGAACGGCTCGACAAGATCGTGGTGCTGATCGCCGCCAATATGGTGGCGGAGGTCTGCTCGACCTACGTGCTGCGCGTCGACAACACCCTTGAGCTTTACGCCACGGAAGGTCTGAACCGCGACGCCGTCCACCAGACGGTGCTCAACGCCCATGAAGGCCTTGTCGGCCTCGTGGCCTCCGAAGCCACGCCGCTCAACCTGTCGAACGCGCAGTCGCATCCGGCATTCTCGTATCGCCCGGAAACCGGCGAAGAAATCTACCACTCGTTCCTCGGCGTGCCGATCCTGCGCTCCGGCAACACGCTCGGCG
This sequence comes from Afipia clevelandensis ATCC 49720, assembly GCF_000336555.1. Lineage (GTDB taxonomy): Bacteria > Pseudomonadota > Alphaproteobacteria > Rhizobiales > Xanthobacteraceae > Afipia > Afipia clevelandensis. Next base: position 2,918,559 of record NZ_KB375281.1, read on the forward strand.
TGCTGGTGGTGCAGAACCGTGCGCACCGCACTTACGTCGAAGAAGAAGTCGAGGCGCTGCAGACCACCGCCATGGTGCTCGCGGAAATGATCGCTTCGGGCGAATTGTCGTCCATCGCGCGCCCCGGCGCGGAACCGGCCGCGCGCCATTCGCTGCACAAGAGCGGCGCGATCCTTTCGGACGGCATCGCGCTCGGCCATGTGGTGCTGCACGAACCGCGCGTCGTCATCACCAACTACATCGCCGAAGACCTGCCGAAGGAACTCAAGCGGCTCGATACCGCGATCCTGAAGCTGCGTTCGGACCTCGACCGCATGCTGGAGCGCGGCGATGTTGCCGAGGGCGGCGAGCACCGCGACGTGCTCGAAGCCTACCGGATGTTCGCCAACGATCAGGGCTGGCAGCACAAGCTACACGAAGCTGTCGCGACGGGCCTCACCGCCGAAGCCGCCGTCGAGCGCGTGCAGTCCGACACTCGCGCGCGCATGCTGCGCTCCACCGATCCCTACCTGCGCGACCGCCTGCACGATCTTGAAGACCTCGGCCATCGCCTGATGCGGCAACTGGTCGGACAGGATCACGCGCCGTCACGGGAACAGTTGCCTGACAACGCGATCCTGATCGCGCGCTCGATGGGTCCCGCGGCGCTGCTTGACTACGACCGCAAGCGGCTGCGCGGCCTTGTGCTGGAAGAAGGCACCGCCAATTCGCACGTCTCCATCGTCGCGCGCGCGCTCGGCATTCCCGCGGTCGGCGAAGTGCCGAACGCCGCCGGCATCGCCGATCCCGGCGATGCGATCATCGTCGATGGCACTTCGGGCGCGATCTACATCCGCCCGTCGCATGAAATCCAGTCGGCCTATGCCGAGCGTGTGCGCTTCCGCGCCCGGCGTCAGGAGCAATATCGCGAATTGCGCGACAAACCCTGCGTGACCAGGGACGGCCAGCCGGTCGATCTGATGATCAACGCCGGGCTTGTGATCGACCTGCCGCATATCGACGACACCGGCTCCTCCGGCATCGGCCTGTTCCGCACCGAACTGCAGTTCATGGTCGGACAAAGCCTGCCGCGCACCAGCGAACAGCTATCGCTTTATCGCGCGGTGCTCGATGCCGCCGGCGACAAGCCGGTGACGTTCCGCACCCTCGATATCGGCGGCGACAAGGCGCTGCCGTACATGGACACCATCGTCGAGGAAAATCCGGCGCTCGGCTGGCGCGCGATCCGGCTCGGCCTCGATCGCCCCGGCCTGCTGCGCGGACAGATTCGCGCGCTGCTGCGTGCGGCCTCGGGAAGATATTTGCGCGTCATGTTCCCGATGATCTCGCAGGTCGATGAATTCGATCAGGCCAAGCTCGTGATCGAGCGCGAACTGACTTATCTGCGCCAGCACGGGCACACCCTGCCCGAGCGCGTCGATGTCGGCACCATGGTCGAGGTTCCGGCGCTGCTCTATCAGATGGACGAACTGCTCAAGCGGGTCGATTTCATCTCGGTCGGCTCGAACGACCTGTTCCAGTTCCTCTTCGCCGTGGACCGCGGCAATTCGCGGGTCAGCGAGCGCTTCGACACGCTGTCCGCGCCGATCCTGCGCGCCCTGAGGGACATCGCGCGAAAAGCAAACGCAGCCGGCAAGTCGGTTTCGCTGTGCGGCGAAATGGCGTCGCAGACGCTCGGCGCGCTGGTACTAATCGCGCTCGGCTATCGTTCACTGTCGCTGTCGGCGACCGCGCACGGCCCGGTCAAGGCGCTGATCCTCGATCTCGACGCGAAGAAAGCCGAGGCGATGATCATGCCGCTGCTGGATGCGCCGGCCGGGAGCGTGTCGATCCGCAGCAAGCTGATGGAATTCGCCGAAGCCGAAGGGCTTTCATTGTAGCGACGCTCAGAGCCGAACTGACGTCCGCTTTTGAATCCAGTCCTGCCGAACAAAACCCAAAATCCATATAATGACCGCACTGCCCGAATCCAAACTCGATACCCTGCTGGCGCGTCACGCCGCGCTGGAGGCCGAACTGCTCGGCCAGGTGAATTCGGAAACCTATGTCCGTATCACCCGCGAGTTGAGCGAGCTCGCGCCGGTGGTCGATGCGGTGAAGGCCTATCGCTCGGCGGTGGACGAAATCGGCGGCATCGACGCATTGATCGCGGACGCCGCGACGGACCCCGAAATGCGGTCCATGGCGGAAAGCGAACGTCCGGAGCTGGAAGCGCGCCGTGACGAACTCGCTCAGGACATCCGCATCGCGCTGCTGCCGAAGGATGCGATGGACGAGCGCAACGTGGTGCTCGAAATCCGCGCCGGCACCGGCGGCGATGAGGCCTCGCTGTTTGCAGGCGACCTGTTCCGCATGTACGAGCGCTTCGCCTCGCTGCAGGGCTGGAAGGTGGATCTGATCTCGGCCTCCGAAGGCACCATGGGCGGCTATAAGGAAATCATTGCCGAGGTGCAGGGACGCGGCGCGTTCGCCAAACTGAAGTTTGAATCCGGCGTGCATCGCGTCCAGCGCGTACCCGATACGGAAACGCAGGGCCGCATTCACACCTCGGCGGCGACGGTCGCGGTGCTGCCTGAAGCCGAAGAGGTCGATGTCGCGATCAAGGACACTGATCTGCGGATCGAAACCATGCGCGCGCAGGGCGCAGGCGGACAACACGTCAACAAGACCGAGTCCGCGATCCGCATCACCCATATTCCCACCGGCATCGTGGTGATGATGCAGGACAGCCGCTCGCAGCACAAGAACCGCGCCAGCGCCATGAACATCCTGCGTTCGCGCATCTACGACGCCGAAAGACAACGCCTCGATTCCGAGCGCTCCGCCGAGCGCAAGGGTCAGGTCGGCTCCGGCGACCGTTCCGAGCGCATCCGCACCTACAATTTTCCGCAAGGCCGCGTCACCGATCACCGCATCAATCTGACGCTCTACAAGCTGCCGCAGGTGATCGCCGGCGACGCGCTCGGCGAACTGGTCGATGCGCTGACCACCGAGCATCAGGCCAAGCTGCTCGCCGAACAGGGCGGCGCGTCGTGAGCGCTGGCGCTCCGCTCGCCGGATTGACCGTCGAGGCGGCGCGGCGAGCATTGGCAACGCAGTTCAAGGCCGGCGGCATCGACTCGCCCGAACTCGACGCGCGCCTCCTGATCGGCGCAGCACTCGCTCTCGATCACACCGGCCTTGCGGTTCAGGCGGCGCGGCCGGTCACCGCCGATGAAGCGGATATCATTGCTTCGTTCGCGCAGCGACGTCTTGCGCATGAGCCGGTCGCGCGCATTCTCGGCCATAAGGAATTCTGGGGGCTCGATCTGCGTCTGTCCGACGCGACGCTTGTTCCGCGCCCCGATACCGAAACCATCGTCGCCGCTGCGCTTGAAATGATCAGAGCGGATTCTGCTGAGGCGAAACCGCTGCGCATCGCTGACATCGGCACCGGGTCCGGTGCCATCCTGCTGGCGCTGCTCTCCGAACTGCCCGCCGCAACAGGAATCGGCACCGACATCAGCGAGAGCGCGCTCGCCACCGCCCGTCTCAACGCCCAGCGGTTGGGGCTCACTGACCGGACGTCATTCATTCAATGCAGCTATGCCGCGGCACTAACCGGCCCGTTCGATCTGATCGTGTCGAATCCACCCTACATCCCCTCTGCGGAGATCGCAGGACTTGATCGCGATGTGCGCGATTACGATCCGCGTCTGGCGCTCGACGGCGGCGCCGATGGCCTCGATGCCTATCGCGCGATTACGCCGCAGGCGGCTTCCCTGCTCGCCCCTCAAAGCGTTCTCGTCTTCGAGGTGGGACAGGGCCAGAGCGCCGATGTGAGTGCCCTGATGCGGCAGGCTGGGTTAACCTTGTCACACCCGCCCAGGGCCGATCTTGGCGGTATTCATCGGGCTGTCATGGGGCGAAAAGCGGCCATTTAAAGGGGGCATGGGCCAGAAAAAACCTCTTGGAATATCGGCCCGGAGCGACTACGTTCCGGCCACAACATCGGTTCAGGGCATTGGCCACCGCTCAGAAATGACGGGTGGAAGCCGGAAATCCCGCGAGGGAGGCCCGCCGGATGAAAGGTTCCAAAAAGGCTGGTCATGGCGAGCGCGAAGGCTGAAAGAGCTGCGCTGCTCGGGACCGCGAAGCGAACGAAAGCCTGATATTGCGCTTGTACACTCAACTGCAAAACATCGCGCCTGTTGGCTCAGGCTGATCCGGCCCAATGGCTGATTGCCTTCGGGCATTTGGAGACCGCGTCCTTGTTGAACGCGACTGACGGCACTCACGGACTGACTTTTGACGGTATCGCCACGCGCGCGAATGCTTCGCGCCGTGTCCGTACTTCCTTCACCTCGATTCAGAATCGGTAAAAGGCACCACATGAGAAACGGCCCGAACAACAACAAGCGCATGCGCAGCCGGAACAACAACAACAATAATAACAATAACAACAACCGGCGCGGCCAGAACCCGATGACCCGGGTGTTCGAGTCGAACGGACCGGATATCAAAATCCGCGGAACCGCATCCCACATCGCGGAAAAGTACCTGCAGCTTGCGCGCGACGCGCGTTCGTCGGGCGATCCGGTCGCCGCCGAGAACTACTACCAGCACGCCGAGCACTATTTCCGCCTGATCGCAGCGGCGCAGGAACAGTTCCGCCAGAGCCAGCCGCAGCAACAGCAGCAGCCGATGCAGCGCCCCGAGGGCGATTCGCTCGACGACAACGGCGACGATACCGACGGCTATTCGAGCTTCGGTGCCGAGCCCGGCTTCGTGCCTCAGCAGCAGCCGCAGTTTCAACCGCGCGAGCAGCAGCCCTATCCGCGCGAGCAGCAGCAGCCGCGCGAACAGAACTTCCGCGATCGTGACCGCGACAACCGGCAGCAGCCGCAGCCTCCCGCACAGCCTGCGGAGAACGATCAGGTCGATCGCCTGCCATCATTCATCACCGGCGGCGCACAACCGCAGCCGAACGGCAACAGCGGAGAGGAAGGCAGCCCTCGCGGCGAGCGCTTCGGTCATCGCCGCCGCCGCCGTCCGCCCGGTCCGCGCCCCGAAGGTGCAGCACCGTCTCCGGCGGAAACCGCAGGCGAGTAAGCCGCATCAATAGACATCAAAAAGGCCCGCCCGAGTCATTCTCCGGCGGGCCTTTTTGTTTGCAAGGACCTGTCAGCCTCTCGCCGGACCATCGTCGCGGCGTGATGGCGTCGGCACAAAGACAGGTGGCATCGAGGGAATGAGGCGCGTGCGTTCGCGATGCGCCGGAATTGCGCGATAGACCTGCTTCGACGCCTCGACGATGTGCACACCGGCAAACGGCGACGACACCGCCGCGCTCATCCGCTCCCATGCCATCGCGGAGCGCAGCACCCATCCATTCCGGAATGGCGGCACGAACAGCGCTTCGCCCCATGCGGTCGGCGTAAACCATGTCTGCCGCAGCAACTGCGTGATCTGCGAGCGAGAGTAGGGACGGCCATGACCGAACGGCGTGCTGTCAGTCCGAGTCCAGACGCCGCGGCGATTTGGAATGACCGCCATCATCCGACCCGATGGCGCCAGCACACGCCATACCTCGCGCAGCAGCCCTTCGGGGTCGTCACATATTTCCAGCGCATGAACCAGCAGAATGCGATCGACCGCCGCATCCGCCAGCGGCAGTGAAAACTGATCCACCAAAGTGGAGAGCGTGGGTCGCGCCGTCGGCCATTTCAGCACGCCCTGCGCCGCCGGCATCAGCGCGATGCAGCGCTCGGCATCCTCGCGAAACAGGCCGAGATAGGGTGTCGGGTAGCCAAGCCCCGCCACACGCAGGCCGTCCGCATGAGGCCAGTGCTGCTTGATGCCGCGATTGATCAGCCGCCGCGCCACCGTTCCAAGGCGCTGCGAATAGAAGTTGCGGAGATCAATCACGTCGATGGTCATGGTTTCAATCTAGCACGAACAGGCAGCAGCGTGCAGCGGCTGCAAGGCCATTCCGCGCCAGCGTTAACGCATTTCACTCGTCATCGCAGGCGTGTTACCCTGAACCGCCCTCGATGAATGGAGATGTCATGGCTGCCGAGATTCGCGTATTCCCCTGTCTGTCCGATAATTTCGGCTATCTCATTCACGATCCGGCCACTGGCGCCACTGCTTCAATCGACGCGCCTGAAGCCGCCCCGATCATCGCGGCGCTGGAGCGTGAAGGCTGGAAACTGACCGATATTCTGGTGACGCATCACCATGCCGACCATGTCGGCGGCATCGCCGAACTCAAGGCAAAATACAAATGCCGCGTTGTCGCTCCCTTCGACAAGAAAGCGGCGATTCACGATGTCGACCTGCGGGTCAAGGAAGGCGAGACAGTCAAGGTCGGCAATCTGACGGCGCGCGTGCTGGACACACCGGGCCACACCCTCGACCACATCAGCTACATGTTCGATGACGACCGCGCGCTGTTTTGCGCCGATACGCTGTTCTCGATCGGCTGCGGCCGGGTTTTCGAGGGCACCTATCCGATGATGTGGGAATCGCTGCTCAAGCTGCGCGCGCTGCCGAACGATACGCGGATTTATTGCGGCCACGAATACACCGCATCCAATGTCAAGTTCGCTCTCGGTATCGAGCCGTACAACCCGGCGCTGAAGGCGCGCGCCGAAGAAGTGGCCAAGCTGAGGGCCGCGAACCAGCCGACAATCCCGACGCTGATGCGCGACGAAAAAGAAGCCAACACCTTCCTGCGCGCCGACGTTCCGTCGGTCGCTGCGGCACTCGGCATGACCGGCAAGAGCCCGGCCGATGTGTTCGGCGAAATCCGTGAACGCAAAAACAAATCGTGATGAGCGGCGTCTCCGGTCTCACCGCCGGCGAGATCATCGCGCGCCTCGGGCTGCAGCCGCATCCCGAGGGCGGACATTATCGCGAGACCTTTCGCGACGCGCGCACCGTTGATGGCGGACGCGCCGCCTCGACCGCGATCTGCTTTCTTCTGGCGCGCGGAGAGAGATCGCACTGGCATCGCGTCGATGCGGTCGAGATCTGGCATTACCATGCAGGCGATGCGCTCGAGCTGAAGATTGCGGACGACAGCGGCGAACGAACCATACAACTCGGCGCAAATCTCGCGGCGGGCGAACAGCCCCAGGCGGTCGTGCCCGCGCATGCGTGGCAGGCTGCGGCCAGCACCGGCGACTGGACTCTGGTCAGTTGCACCGTCGCGCCCGGATTCGATTTCAGGACATTCGAGCTTGCACCGCCCGGCTGGTTGCCGCCCCAATCGTCGCCCAAGCGCTGATCAGGACTTTCGTCCGGCGATCATGTCCTTTGCCGCGATCAGTCCGCCGCCTGCAATCAAGGCGGCGGCAATCGCGAGCGTCGCGGTTGGCCTGGCAAAGCCTGCGAGGATGAGAAACGCGGTCGAGAGCACCGGCGTCGCGTAAGATGCGGCGCCCAGCACACGGATGTCGCCGCGCTTCATGCCAATGTCCCAGACAAAGAACGCGATGCCGACCGGGCCGATCCCGAGTGCGAGAATGGCAAGCCATTGCACCGTGGTCTCCGGCCAGATCGTCGGCTCCAGCGCGAGGTGGCAGATCGCCGCGAGCACGGCCGTCGCAAGGCAGAATCCCGCGACCGCGTCGGTCGGCACCGCCGCGAGCTTGCGCGACATGACAGAGTATCCCGCCCAGACAAAGGCCGCGACAAAGGCGGCGATGAATCCGGGAATATGCGCCGGATCGGGCGCGGCGCTGCCATTGCCAACAAACAGCAGGATCGTCCCGGCGAAGCCCAGAACCGCACCGACGATATGATGCGGCGCCAGCCGTTCCCCCGGCAGGAACGACGACAGCAAGACGATTAGAAGCGGCCAGAGATAATTCAGCAATCCGGCCTCAGCCGGCGGCGCAAGGCGGAGCGCCAGAAAATACAGCGCATGATAGCCGAACAGACCGCCGATCCCGACCAGCCATACCAATATTGGTTGCCGCAGCGCGCGCATGGCGGACGGTCGCCACAGCCATGTCAGCGGGCCGACGCAGGCGCCGATCGCGAAAGTCATTGCGAGCAGTTGAAACGGCGGAACGCGGCCCGTCGCAACCGTAAGCGCGGCGAGCAGCGACCACATCACAATGGCGGTGAGGCCGATAAGCGTAGCGGTCGAGGCGGTCATCGCGGATCAATGCCATTCAATCCGCGATGACGCCATATCATTCGGCGGATTCCCACTGTTGAGGGAACGCGCCTTACTGCAGGTATTGTCCGCCGTTGATGGTGAGCGTCGAGCCCGTGACAAAGCCGGCGTCGTCGGAGGCCAGGAACACCACACCGCGCGCGATTTCCTCGGGCTCGCCGAGACGGCTCACCGGAATCTGCGGAATCACATTCTTCTCGAGAACGTCCTTCGGGACCGCCTGCACCATCTCGGTGTTGATATAGCCGGGGCAGATCGCATTCACCGTGATGCCGCCGCGTGCATTTTCAAGCGCCAGCGCCTTGGTGAACCCGATATCGCCGGCCTTCGCCGCCGAGTAGTTGACCTGACCGAACTGTCCCTTCTGGCCGTTGATCGAGGAGATGTTGATGATGCGTCCGAACTTGCGGCCGCGCATGCCCTCAATCACCTGACGGCTCATGTTGAACAGCGAACCGAGATTGGTGTTCATCACCGCATTCCACTGGTCGAGCGACATCTTGTGGAATGGCACGTCACGGGTGATGCCGGCATTGTTGACCAGCACGTCGATCGGGCCGAGTTCGGCCTCGACCTTCTTCACGCCCTCCGCGCAGGCGTCGAATGACGCGACGTCCCATTTGTAAACGGGAATGCCTGTCTCTGCCTTGAACTTCGCCGCGGCTTCGTCGTTGCCGGCATAACTTGCCGCAACCTTGTAGCCCGCAGCTTTCAAAGCCTTGCTGATCGCAGCTCCGATGCCGCGCGTTCCGCCTGTAACCAATGCCACGCGTGCCATATCAGGTATTCCCTCCGAACTTCAGTGACGTGTTTTTGGAGGGCAAGTATTCAGGCCATTTGCGATAACAGCAAGAAAAAATGCCCGGCAAACTGCCGGGCATTTTGTTTTTGTATTGTGCAGTGCGTTCAGACGGTTCTAGCGCTCAACGCAAAGTGCAATGCCCATACCGCCGCCGATGCACAGCGTGGCGAGGCCCTTCTTGGAATCGCGCTTCTGCATTTCATGCAAGAGCGTCACCAGCACGCGCGCGCCCGACGCACCGATCGGATGACCGATGGCGATCGCGCCACCGTTGACGTTGACCTTGGCGGGATCCCAGCCGATTTCCTTGTTCACGGCGGAGGCCTGCGCGGCGAAGGCTTCATTAGCCTCGATCAGATCGAGATCGCTGGCTTTCCAGCCGGCCTTCTTGAGTGCAGCGCGCGACGCCGGGATTGGTCCGGTGCCCATGATCGACGGATCGACACCGGCCTGCGCCCACGAGACGATGCGCGCGAGCGGTGTCTTGCCTTCCTTGGCCGCCTGCTTTGCGGTCATCAGCACCAGCGCCGCGGCACCGTCATTGATGCCCGACGCGTTACCGGCGGTCACCGAACCGTCTTTCTCAAAGGCTGGCTTGAGCTTGGCCATAGCATCCATCGATGCGCCATGACGCGGACCTTCATCCGCTTCCACGACGATGTCGCCCTTGCGGGTCTTCACGGTGAACGGGACGATTTCAGCCTTGAACTTGCCAGCCTTCTGTGCGGCCTCGGCCTTGTTCTGCGAACCGACGGCAAACTCATCCTGCTGCTGCCGGGTGATTTGGAATTGCCGCGCGACGTTTTCGGCGGTGTTGCCCATATGGTAGCCGTTGAAGGCGTCCCACAGGCCGTCCTTGATCATGGTGTCGACGAAATCGAGAGCACCCATTTTCACGCCAGCGCGCAAATGCTGTGCATGGGGCGACATGCTCATGGATTCCTGGCCGCCGGCGACCACGATCTCGGAATCTCCGTTCATCAGCGCCTGATAGCCCAGCGCCACCGTGCGCAATCCCGAACCGCAAAGCATGTTGACGCCCCAGGACGGGCTTTCCACCGGAATGCCGGCCTTCATGGCGGCCTGCCGGGCGGGGTTCTGCCCCTGAGCTGCGGTCAGGATCTGGCCCATGATGACTTCGGAAACGCGCGCCGGCTCGATACCGGCCCGCTCAAGCGCAGCCTTGATCGCGACTGCGCCAAGCTCGTGGGCTGGGATATTGGCGAACGCGCCGTTGAACGTGCCGACCGGGGTGCGGGCAGCGCTGACGATGACGACATCGTCTGACATGGACATCTCCTGATTTTAGAAGTCGAGGGGACCTTATAAGGCCGCGGGGAAGCCGCCGGACGCCCGGCTGGCCTTGGGCGTATCCTGTTAACCTAGCCCCGCCCTGTCAATCGGCCAAAGGGCATTCTGGCTGCCCCATGGGCAGTTCCACCGCTAGGTCCTGCCCCGACATTAACCGTCCTGCACAAAACGGTAGCCGTACCCGCCTGAAAGTGCTTAGTTTATTGCGATGCATTGTTTGCACTGCCCCCGGCGCCGTCCGCTGGCTTCCCTCATCCAGGTAATGAGTCCATGGCAAAATCCGACCAGCCGATTACAATCAAGAAGTACGCCAACCGGCGCCTCTACAACACCGGCACCAGCACCTACGTCACGCTCGAGGATCTGGCGGCCATGGTAAAGGATGGCGAAGACTTCCTTGTCTATGATGCAAAGACCGGTGACGACATCACCCGCTCGGTGCTGGCCCAGATTATTTTCGAGCAGGAAAACAAGGCAGGCCAGAACCTGCTGCCCACCACGTTCCTGCGCCAGTTGATCCGCTTCTACGGCGACAGCATGCAGATGGTGGTGCCGAAGTATCTCGAGCAATCCATCGAGACGCTGACGCGCGAGCAGGAAAAGTTCCGCAAGCAGATGACGAACACGTTCAGCAACACGCCGTTCGCGCCGCTGGAAGAACATGTCCGCCGCAACATGGAAATGTTCGAGCGTACCTTCGCGATGTTCAAGCCGTTCGGCGCGCCGCTGCGCAAGGACACACCGTCATCCGAATCGCCGCCGACGGCGAACGAACCGGCCGAGGCCGACATTGACGATCTCAAGCGTCAGATGAAGGAGATGCAGGATCGTCTCGAGCGGATGTCGCGCGAAACCGAAAGCAAGAGCTAGGCCTTCTTGAAGGCCGTCCTGTCTCGGCGGTCTCATCTGATATTCGATTGTGTGCGGCGGCAGATTTGCCGCCGCATTCATTTTTAGTTCCGCCTAAATATGCGTGCCGTTCAAGTGCCCGCCGCGGCGGCAATCGGCTTCGCGCTCTGCTGCGGCGCGCCTGCACCCGCCGCCCATGGCTTGGTCAGGGACGCAAGTCCCGTCAGCCGGCCCTGGATGTAATCGCATCCCCAGCCCCGCAGCAGCGCGGCGGATTCCTCGTCCTGGACCCATTCGGCCACGGTCTTGATGCCAAGCCGGTGCGCAAGGTCGATCAGCGTCTGCACGAAGGCGCGGTCATCCGCGGAGCGCGCGATGTTCTGCACGAAGGCGCCGTCGATCTTCACAATGTCCACGCCCAGTTTCCGCAGATTGCGGAATGACGTATAGCCCGCGCCGAAATCGTCGATGGCGATGCGGCTGCCGAAATTCTTCAGCCGCGTGACAAAGCCGCGAACGTCGTCCAGATCCTGAATGGCGACCGTCTCGGTGATTTCCACGATCAGCCGTTCGGCAACGCCGGGATGAGTCCGCATCAGGGATTCGATGCTGGCCCACCAGTCCGGATCCATGGTCGTGTCGGGCGAGATGTTGAGACTGAGTTGCGCCTGCGGCGCTTCCGCAAGTTCTGCAACCACAAGCTCGAGTACGCGGTGATCCACCAGACGGATCAGGCCGAGCTTTTCCGCAACCGGAACGATATCCGGTGACAGCGAGTACTCGCCGTCTTCCTGACGCATCCGCACCAGGCATTCATGGAACGCCGGCTGGCGCGAGACCGTGGACACGACCGGCTCATAGGCCATCACGATCCGGCGCTCGTTCAGCGCCGTGACGATCTCGTCGGTGACGCGGATGTTGACGCGGCGCTGCGCCTCGCGCTCGACATTCGGCCGCCACACCATCAGCGAGCCGCGCCGCCGCGCCTTGGCGAGATCGAGCGCCTCCTGCGTCCGGCTCATTGCCTCTTCCGCCGTGCCGGCATGGCGCAGCGCGTTGATCGCACCGATCGACGCGGTCAGCGCCACCGGGCCGGAGCGCGTGGGCACCACGTCATCGCGGATGCCCGCGAGAAACCGTTCCGCGGCAACATGCATATCGTCAACCGAGCAGTTCTTCAGGATCAGCCCGAACTTGTTGCCCGAGAAGCGGCCGATCACGTCCCCGCCGCGCAGCCGCGCACGAATGCGCGTCGCGACTTCGAGAATGACCTGATCGGCGACCTCGTATCCGAATGCGTCGTTGATCTGGGCGAGATGGTCGATTCCGACCAGCATGAACGCGAATGACGAGCGGAAACGGCTGGCCTCCTCGATCGCCTCGGCAAGCGCGGCGATGAGGCGCGTGCGGTTAAGCGTGCCGGTGAGCGGATCGTCCTGCGACAGTTTCAGCAGTTGTTCGTCGCGGGCATGGCGCTCGTTGTTGATGCGGACGATGCCGCGCACCAGCGCCGGCTTTCCATCCGCGCCGGCGAACCAGCGGCCGCACTCGTCGATCCAGAGCACCGGTGCCGACGTGCTGGCGCGTACCCCGTATTCGATCTGGTAGGGCACGCCCTCACCGCTGTCGGCAGCGGTCGCGTTGAGCACCGCATCATTGCGGATGCTGCGCGAGGGCTCGATCAGCTTGGAGAACTCACCCGCTTTCGCCAGAGCCGAGGCCGGAATGTCCCGAAGAACGGCGGCGGCGTTATCGCTCCAGCACAGCGTGTCGCTGGCGATGTCCCATGAAAAGCTCGCCTGACCGAGGGTGGCCAGAAGATCGTTCTCGGCAGGATTCATACCAAGGGAAGCCGGGCGGCTGGATGCGACAGAGCCGGGCAATGACGAGGCCGGGACAGGTGCGATTGTCAAAGGTGCCTCGTTCTGAGACGGCGTGAATGATTCGCTGGACCGAGAGTAGTGGCCCGGCGCCGCATCAGCCTAGGCCAATTTCCTGAACAATCCGCCAAAGCGCTTTGTTTCCAATGTCCGTAAACTGGTAACGTGTTGCCAACGATGTCCGGCACGGCCCTTGCGATGTCTTGTGAAGAAGACGCATAGCGTCCCAAAATGAGACAGGCGAGGCGACCGCAATGATCGTGTCCAGCATCACGTCCCCGGCAGGGATCGGCCAGACAACGCGACCCGCCGCGGATACCGCTCCGCAGGCCGAGGTAGTGATCCCAGGCCGTGCGCTGGTTCCGCTGGAAAATCCTCACCGGGCTACTGAGCGCTATTCGTCCCGGCCGAGCGCACCGTTCGTGGCGCATCTGATCGCGATGGCGGAGCAGGCTCCGCAGACGCGCCCGCTGCGGCGGGAAACGCCTTCGGTCGCCCATGACGTCTATGGCCGCGCCACAGCGAAGGGCGCAGCGTCATTCGGCAAAGTAGTGTCGCAGAGCGTGTAAGCGGCTCAGGGCTTGGGCTGCGGCCCGGCTGCGTTGTCGGGGGCGTGATCCGACACAAGATCGCTGACGGTCCAGTCGGAGAGCTTTCGCTCCGGCGCGGGCGTCATGCTGTCGGACGAACGAACCACCGCAAGCGTCGGAACCGGCTTCGGCGCAACCTCGGGCGCGGGAGTTGACTGCGGCGGCGGAAATACCGGCTCGACAGGCTTTGCATCCTGCGGCATGTGATCGAAGGTCGGCTCGGCAGGCACCGGATTGACCGGCGCAGTGGTCACCGGAGCGGGACTCATTGCTGCGGGAGTCGGCGCAGGAACATCGGCAGCTACCGCAACCGGCACACGGCGGTGACGGTTGCGGAATCCGATCGAGACGCCGGCCAGAAACTCCACCACCATCAGCACGGCCAGCAGGAAGAACGTCGACGTGCCGAACTGCGGCAGCAGCAGGAATTCAGCGACCGCCGCGCCCGAAGCCAGCAGCGACAACAGATGATCGGTCAGGTAGCGCGCGCCGGGACGCGCGGCCTTGATGACCTCGAACATCAACAGAGCAGCCGTCAATGCAAGCAGCGCATCGCCGAATGTCGGCGTCCACTGGACGCCCGACATCAACGACACGGTCGTGACCGGCGCGGTGAACGCCACGCCCGGCATCAGAAAGACGAAGATGTTGTAGATCGCGAACGGAATGAGAAGCAGCGGAAAACCGATCATTGTCGGCAGGCTCTCTCTGAGAAGTATCCTGTGATGCACTCGTCATCACATGCGTCTGTGGCGTTCTTGTGAAGGCGCGCAAACGCGCGCTTGCCACATCGCGACAACAGCGGCGCTGCCGGATCGGCAGCGCGCTGAAATCAGGACCTTAGTCCTTCTTGACCTTGAGGACCTGGCGGCCCTTGTACATGCCGGTCTTGAGATCGAGGTGATGCGGACGGCGCAGTTCGCCCGAATCCTTGTCCTCGACATAAGTCGGCTTCTTGAGCGCGTCCGCCGAGCGGCGCATGCCGCGGCGAGACGGCGAGGTTTTCCTGCGTGGAACGGCCATGGGATCGTCGTCCTATAAAAGGCTCACCCGCCGGGCGGGGGCTCTCCAAAAATCCGGATTGAGGTCGCGCTTATAGAGCAAGGCTGGCGTGAAATCCAGACCGGAAGCGGCGCCAGAATGGGTTAAAATGGCCAAATATCAGCGATTTCGCTCCCAGCAGTCGGAGATTTCGGCGGATCGGGCCCTCACCACATAGGTCCCTGCCATGCGCCGCACCCCCGGCCCCGGATTGCGGGCGCTCCGGGTGACCGGATTGGGCAGGATCGACGCCAACAACGCCGCTTCGCGGGGCGACAGGGCCGAGGCCGGACGGCCAAAGGCGTAATGCGATCCAGCCTCCGCACCGAACTGCCCGCCCGGGCCCAGCTCGGCGACATTCAGATAAAGTTCCAGAATGCGCTTCTTCGGCAGCACAAGGTCGATCCACATCGCCAGCGGAAATTCGAGCGCCTTGCGGATCACGCTGCGGCCCGGCCAAAGGAACAGGTTTTTGGCGACCTGCTGCGTAATCGTCGAACCGCCGCGTACAACGTCCCCGTCCTGCGCGTCCTCGATGACGTCGCGGACCGAATCCCAATCGATGCCGTGATGAAAGCAGAATTTGGCGTCCTCGGCGGCAATCACAGAGCGCGGCAGGGCCTCGGACATGTCGTCAAGATCGACCCATGTCCGGGTCACCGGTTCACCTGTGAGATAGCGCCCGATCATCAAGGTGGAGACGGGATGGCCCAAGCTGTAAAGCGGCGTAAGCGCGTAGGGCAGTAGCACCAGCCCCAGCACAATCAGCACCACCGTACGGATCAATCGCCGCATTCAAGCTACAGCCCTTCGACACTGACGAGCCGGGCCGAACTGCATTCATCCCGAATATGCTTGAGGCTCTGATAAAGCGGGCCATGGTAAAAGGCCTCGAACGCCGCCACCGACGGAAACTCCAGGATAACAATGCGGTGCGGAGTCCAGTCGCCTTCGTAAACCTTGTGCGCACCACCACGGGCGAGATACCGCCCTCCGGCCTCTTCGAGCGCCGGCTTCACCTGGCTCATGAAACTCTGGTATCGCTCGCCATCGCGAATTTCGACATCGAAAATGACATAGGCAGGCATGGGGGCTCCTGTTGGGAGATCGGCCAGACATCCGAGCCCCGCCTAGCTAGCAGAAATCCGCCGCACTGCCCTAGCCAAATCCCGGTCAGAACGGCCTTTGCGGAATTGACGCGGGCGATGCCATGACCGATTGTCCGCCGAAATTTGCGTTGTTTTGGAGCTTTTGATGACCACCGGCACGTCCCCTCTAGATTTTATGAAACGGCTCGACGCCACCGCGGCAGACACCGAAACGCTGCTGACGCAGCTTCTGTCGGATGTTCCGCTGTCTGGCGAGATCCTGCGGCCGCACCGTCTGATGGAAGCGATGCGCTATTCGAGCCTCAATGGCGGCAAGCGGCTGCGGCCGTTCCTGGTTGTTGAAAGCGCCGCCGTGTTCGACGTGCCGCGCGAGAGCGCGCTGATGGTCGGCGCCGCGCTCGAATGCATCCACTGCTATTCGTTGATTCACGACGACCTGCCCTCGATGGACAACAGCGACCTGCGCCGTGGCCGGCCGACCTCGCACAAGAAGTTCGACGACGCGACCGCGATCCTCGCAGGCGACGGCCTGCTCACGCTCGCATTCGACATCGTCACCCGCGACGAAGTGCATAAGGACCCGACGGTTCGCCTGCTGCTGACCCGAGCGCTGGCGCGCGCCGCCGGCGTCGGCGGCATGGTCGGCGGACAGATCATGGATCTCGCCGGCGAAGGCCGCTTCGGTGATCCCGAACCGCCGGATGTCGCCAAGCTGCAGCAGATGAAAACCGGCGCGCTCCTGAAATACGGCTGCATCGCCGGCGCACTGCTCGGGCAGGCCTCGAAAGAGCATTACACTGCACTCGATACCTATGGCCATGCGCTCGGCGAAGCGTTCCAGATCGCCGATGATCTTCTGGACGTCGAAGGCGATGCGGCCGCGCTCGGCAAACCGGCCGGACAGGACGCCGCTGCGGGCAAGACCACATTCGTCACGCTTCTCGGCATCGACGGCGCCAAGGCGCGCGTCCGCGATCTGCTCAAGCAAGCGGATGCCGCGCTCGCACCGTTCGGTGCGAAAGGCGACGTTCTGCGCGCCGCATCACGCTTCGTCGCCGAACGGCAGAACTAGAAAGGCGACAGGATGCCCGGCAAGAAGGACGGCGACCCGTATCTTCTTCGCCTCAAGGGCATGCCGCGGCCGCTGCGTATTGTTATGTCCCGGCCCCGGACGTTCATCGCGCTTGCGATCGGGCTGGCATCCTTGCTGTTTCTGCCGGCATCCTGGCGGCCGGCAAGCCGGCTGCTGGTGGCCTGGGATATTTTCATCGCCATCTACGTCGCCCTCGCTTTCATCACCGTCTTCTCGTGCGGCATCGACGACATCCGCCGTCAGGCCGCCCGGCAGGACGATGGGCGATTCTTCATCCTTGTCATGACCGGTCTCGGAGCTTTCGCGAGCATCGCCGCCATTGTCATGGAACTCGCGATCAAGCCGCAGCAGGCTCCGCAGCTCATTCTTGCCGTGGTGACCATCGTGCTGTCGTGGACCGCGATTCACACCACGTTCGCGTTGCACTACGCGCACGATTATTATCGCGGCGGCAAGCAGAGCGGCCTTGCGTTCCCCGGTGACGATCAACCCGATTATTGGGATTTCGTGTACTTCTCCTTCGTGATCGGCATGACCGCGCAGGTGTCGGATGTCGGCATCACGGACAAGATCATCCGCCGGACGGCCGCGGCCCACGGCGTCGTTTCTTTTATCTTCAACACCGCGTTGCTGGCCCTGATGGTCAACATCGCGGCCAGCGCCATATGATCTCTTCATGATCGCGACGTTTCTCACGTTCCTTCTTGTGCTCACCGCGCTGGGCATTTGCGCGGTTCTTGCCAAACGGCTTTCGGTTGCGCCGGCCATTGTCTTTCTCATGGTCGGAATCGTGCTGGCGTTCCTGCCGGGATTTCCCCGCATCGAGATGAAGCCCGAAGGTGTGCTGCTGCTGGTGCTGCCGCCGCTGATCTACTCATCCGGCGTCGCCATGAGCTGGCGCGAGTTCAAGGCCAACCTGCGCCCGATCGGCTTGCTCGCCATCGGCTGCGTCATCTTCACGACGGTGCTGGTCGCGGCCGCGGCGCATTATGCGCTCGGATTTCCCTGGAGCGTCGGATTCGTGCTGGGCGCCATCGTGTCGCCACCCGATGTCGTTGCTCCGCTTGCCATCGCGCGGCGGTTGAAACTGCCGCATCGCATTCTGGTGATTCTCGAAGGTGAAGGACTCGCCAACGACGCGACCGCGCTGATCCTCTACCGGTTCGCGGTGCTCGCGGTGTCAACCGGCTCGTTTTCGCTCGCGCCTGCCGCCGAGACCTTTGTTGCGATCATCGCCGGCGAAATCGTGTTCGGCGTCGCGGTCGGCTGGCTCAGTCTGCGGCTGCGGCAATGGGCACACGATCCCCGCGTGGAAATTTCGCTCTCGCTGCTCACACCCTATCTCGCCTTCTGGGTGCCGGAGCATTTCCATGGCTCCGGCGTGATCGCCACCGTCGTGACCGGCCTCTATGTGAGCTGGAACGGGCCGCTGCTGATCTCATCCAAGACGCGCCTGCAGGGCATCTTCTTCTGGGATTTCGTGATCTGGCTGATCGAGGGCGTGCTGTTCCTGATGATCGGCTTCCAGTTGCGGCTGCTGATGGAAAAATCCAAGGCGCTGCCGGTGCCCGAAATCCTCACCGCCATTGCGATCATCTCCGCCATCGTCGTCATCGCACGCTTCCTGTGGGTATTCCCGGGCACCTATCTCCCGCGCGTCGTCAGCAAACGATTTGCGGAACGCGAAGCCAAACCGCCGTGGCAGTATATCGTCGTGATCGGCTTCACCGGCATCCGCGGCGTGGTCTCGCTGGCGGTCGCGCTGGCGTTGCCGCTGACGCTGCCGAACGGACAGGATTTCCCGCACCGCGACCTGATCCTGTTGATCACCTTCGGTGTCATTGCTTTCACCCTGATCGGAATCGGGCTGACGCTTCCGATACTGGTCAAGGCTCTCGGCCTGCCGGCGCACGGGCAGCGGGAAGCGGTCCATGAGCGTGAAGCGGAGATCGCCGCACGGCGGGAAATCCTGGAATACGCGCGCGGCTCGCTCGACAAAATCATCAAGGAGCGCGATCTGCCCGAAGGCCTCGCCCGGTTTCTCGAAGCGCGTCACGAGACGCGCATGCGCGCGCTGCCTGAACCGCCGCGGGAGGAAGGTCAATTCACACCCGCGACGCAGGGCGCCTCGCTGGTCCGCGAAATCATCACGATGGAGCGGCTGTGCCTGCACCGTCTGCTGCGCGAAGGAAAAATTACCGACGAAACCCGCCGCCGCATCGAACGCGATCTCGATCTGGAAGAAGCCGTCGTCGACAACCGCGAAAAAAATGGCCCGCTGTGACAGCGGGCCATTCGTAAACATGACTTTCGCAAAAGCTATTCGGCCGCCGTCACGGCCGGAGCCTTGGCGCCGGTCCCGCCGTAGCGCTGCTCGATATAGTCGATCACCAATGCCTTGAAATCGGCCGCGATGGTCGGACCGCGCAGGGTGCGGAACTTCTCGCCATCGACGAACACCGGGGCCGCCGGGGTTTCGCCGGTGCCGGGCAGCGAGATGCCGATATCGGCATGTTTGGATTCGCCGGGACCGTTGACGATGCAGCCCATCACCGCGACGTTAAGCTGCTCGACACCCGGATAGCGCGTCTTCCAGCTCGGCATTTCGTCGTTGATGAACGACTGGATGTCGCGCGCCAGTTCCTGGAACACGGTCGACGTCGTGCGGCCGCAGCCGGGACACGCCGCAACCAGCGGCACGAAGGTGCGGAAACCCATGGTCTGCAAAATTTCCTGGGCGACCTTCACTTCCAGCGTGCGGTCGCCGCCCGGCTCCGGCGTCAGCGAGACACGGATGGTGTCGCCGATGCCGTCCTGCAAGAGAATGCCGAGCGCTGCTGACGAGGCAACGATGCCCTTCGAGCCCATGCCGGCTTCGGTGAGGCCGAGGTGGATGGCGTAATCGGAACGCGCGGCAAGCTCGCGATAAACCGCGATCAGATCCTGCACATTCGAGACCTTGGCCGACAGGATCATCTTGTTCTTGGGCAGGCCGATTTCCTCGGCGCGCGCCGCGGACAGCAGCGCCGACTGCACCATGGCTTCCCGGGTCACCGCGCGCGCGTCGATCGGATCGGGCGACTTCGCGTTCTCTTCCATCAGCTTGGTGAGGAGTTCCTGATCGAGCGAACCCCAGTTGGCGCCGATGCGGATCGCCTTGTTGTTCTTGATCGCGATCTCGACAATATCGGTGAACTGGCTGTCGCGCTTGTTCTTGAAGCCGACATTGCCCGGATTGATGCGGTACTTCGCCAGCGCCGCGGCGCAGTCCGGATATTCGGCGAGCAGTTTGTGGCCTATGTAGTGGAAGTCGCCGATCAGCGGCACGTCCACGCCCATCTTGTCGAGCTTCTCGCGGATATGCGGAACGGCAGCCGCCGCCTCGTCGCGATCGACCGTGATGCGGACCATCTCGGAGCCCTGACGCGCCAGTGCGGCGACCTGCTTGACGGTCCCGTCGATGTCCGCGGTGTCGGTGTTGGTCATGGACTGCACCACGATCGGTGCGCCGCCTCCGACCTTGACGTTTCCGACCGTCACCTGAACCGTCCGATGGCGCCCCTTGGGGCCGGCCTGGATTTCCTTGGTCCGCTCTTTCAGATCGCTCACGTCAAATCTCTTTGGGCTCAGGTGTCGTTTTCGGTGGCTGGAAGCAAAGGGTTCCCCGCCGGTTCGCCGGGGCGGTTTACCAGATATAGGCCCGCCATGACCAGAAGGGCAGCCCCCGCAAAGGCCAATGTCAGGGTGTCATGCATGACGAAATAGCCGCCAATGACGCCAAACAGGGGCGTCATGAAGGTAAATGACGACAATTTGCTCGCCGAGTAGGTTTTCACGAGAAAGACCCAGATCAGGAATGTGGTCCCAACGATCCAGACCGTCTGATAGGCCATCAGGCCAAAGGCGAGTGGCCCGGGCATGTGGGTGATGCTTTCCCCGGAGATCGCGGCTCCCAGCGCCAGGATCGGGACCGAGATTGCGACCTGATAGGCCAGCGTCTTCTCAGCGGGCGCGTGCAAAAGCGGCGTCGCTTTCACCACCAGTGTGGTCACGGCCCACAGAATGCCGCCGCCCATGACCAGCACGTCCCCGAGAATGACTTTGGCATCCACCGACGGCTGCGGCACGCCGATGGCCAGCGCAACACCCGCGAAGGACAGCGCAAGCCCGCCCCATTGCAGTCTGCTCAAGGCCTCGCCGAGAAACCGCTTGGAACCGAGCGCCACGACGAACGGCGCGATGTAGAGAAACACCACCGCGCGCGAGGCGGTGGTGTAGACCAGCCCGCGATAGATCAGGATGAATTCGACACCGAAGAAAACTCCGGCGAGCAGACCTGCCTTCAGCGTGCCGTCGCGCCGGAACAGCGGCACGCCGCGAAACCACGCCACGGCCAGAATGATGATCAATCCGCCCGCCGAGCGGATCGTCGCCTGCAGCATGGGCGGAATATCCGGAAGCGCGAGCTTGACCGTGATCTGGTTGAAGCCCCAGCTCAGGCACAGCATCACCATCAGCGCGACTGCCCTCGTATCGAGGGGGCGGCCTGCCGGCGCAATCTTCAAACCGTTCGAGGGCATAACGCTCCGTGTCCGGCTTGCCGCCGTGTTCTTGTTGGGCCTAGCGGTCCGATTTCAGCATTGCTCAGCCGGCCCGCTGGCAGTGTGCGCAGACGCCGGTGATTTCCACCACCGACAGTTTTGGCGCAAAGCCCGTTCCGCGTGCCGCCTCGCTGAAACTTTTCGCCAGCGGCGCGGCCGGAATTTCGCCGACCGATCCGCAGGTTTCGCAAATCAGAAACGCCACCGCCGAGGTCTCGTCGTGATGATGCGCGCAGGCAAGAAATGCGTTGCGGCTCTCGATGCGATGAACCAGCCCGTTCTCCATCAGGAAATCCAGCGCACGATAAACCGTGATCGGCGCCGGACGCGGCATGGTCTTGGCGAGTTCATCGATCACTTCATAGGCACCGAGCGGCCGATGGCTCGACAGCAGCGCGCCAAGAACCTGCCGGCGGATCGGCGTGAATTTCTGACCGCGGCCGACACAGATTTTTTCGGCATGCGAAAACGCGTCCTCGGCACAGCGTCCGTGGTCATGATCTGGATCGGGAAATGCAGGCTTCGCGGATGTCATCGCTTCAATATGTAGTGCGGATGTCGTGATTCCGCTCATAATTTCATGGGAATGGGACGCCTGAATTTATCGCATTGCAGCAATTTCTATTGCGACGCATCATAAAAGCCCTAAATGACGTGTCTACAAAGGGCTGATGATACCGAAGCAAAGCGTCACACCCGTTCGGAGAGAAAGAAGCTCATGGCGACCGCTCTCAAGACTTACCTCGACACCCTAGCGCCCTGGAACTTTGGCGGTCTGCGCAAACAAAGCGGGGCCAGGAAGATCAATCTGGCGCTTCAGGGCGGCGGCTCGCATGGCGCATTCACATGGGGGGTCCTCGATCATTTCCTTGCGGACGGCCGTCTGGAGATCACCGGTATTTCAGGCGCCTCAGCCGGCGCCATGAACGCCGTGATGCTGGCCGATGGCCTGACCCGCGGCGGACCGGAAGAAGCGCGCAAGCGGCTCGCGGAATTCTGGCGCGCCACCAGCACCGGGGGAGAACTGCCGCCGATCCAGCGCGCGATGACCGACCGCATGATTTCGCTGATGCCCTTCGCAGCCACACCGATGCAGAACTGGTTCGAGGCGATGTCGCGCTATTTCTCACCCTATGAACTCAATCCGCTCAACATCAACCCGTTGAGCCAGCTTGTGGAGCGCCTCGTCGACTTCGACGCCTTGCGCGCCAACACCGAGCTCGCACTCTACATTTCAGCAACCAATGTCCACACCGGGCGCTTGCGCGTCTTCGCGAACGAGAAGATCACCGCCGACGTGGTGATGGCCTCGGCAGCGCTGCCGTTCATGTTTCGCGCGGTTGAAATCGACGGCGTGCCTTACTGGGACGGCGGCTACATGGGCAATCCCGCGATCTTTCCCTTCCTGCACGCGACCGAAGCCGAAGACGTCGTGGTGGTGCAGATCAACCCGGTATCGCGCGACACCACGCCGAAAACATCCGGTGAGATCATCAATCGCCTGAATGAAATCACCTTCAACTCGGCGCTGATTTCCGAATTGCGCACCATGGATTTCGTCAATCGGTTGATCGACGACGGCCGCCTGCCGCGCGGCACCGGCAAGGATCAATATCGCCGGCTCAACATTCACCGGATCGACCTCGGAATCCTCGGCACCCGTCTTGCCGCCTCCAGCAAGATGAAGACCGACTACGAGTTCTTTGAACTGCTGCACCGGGCCGGCAAACGCGCCGCCAAGAAGTTCCTCGACGCCCATTTCGACGACCTCGGCCACCGCAGCACAATCGACCTTGCTGCCGAATCCGGTGTGGAGTGGGCTTAAGTCCAATCATCTGATAAAATTGATGTTTTTGACCCATGCAGACATGCATGGGTCGCATCCGGGCATGCTCTTCCAGAATTAATAAGCTAGCTTATTATAGCGCAGCTTACGGATGGAACAGCGAATGCCCCGGACCAACGCCGATTTTCTGTTCGCCCTGTTCGAGACCCAGCGGATGCTGCGGCTGTATGCCGACAAGCTGGCGGCGCGCTACGGCATCACCCGCGCGCAGTGGGCGGTGCTCGCCAAGCTCGAACGCACCGAGGGACTGAAGCAGTCCGAACTCGCGGACATGATGGAGATGCAGCCGATCACGCTGACACGGCTGATCGACCGGCTCTGCAGCAACGACCTGATCGAACGCCGCGAAGATCCGAAAGACCGCCGCGTCAACCGGCTGTATCTGCGCCCGGCGGCGCGCCCGATGCTGGAACAGCTCGCCAAGCTGCGCGCCGAAATCACGCAGACCGCATTGAGCCATCTCACCGGTCCGGAAGCCGATGCGCTGACCGGCCAGCTCGAATTCATCAAGAACAATGTCCGCGACGCGCTGCAGGCCGTCAGCGAGGCCAAACTCAAGGAGCCACGGTATGGCTGATCAAGTCGTCAAATTTCCCGCTGAACAAAAAGCCCCCGAAACCGCGGCTCCGGCGGCAGAAGCACCGCGAAAGAAAAGCTGGCGCCAGTTTGCCCGCGAAAAGCGGCGCACGTTGCTGCTGGTCGTGGTGCCGCTCATCGCGCTGGTCGCAGGCGTCGCATTCTATCTGTCAGGCGGACGCTATGCCTCGACCGATGACGCCTATGTCGGCGCGCAGAAGGTGCTGATCACGCCGGATATTTCAGGCAAGATTCAAAAAGTGCTCATCAAGGAAGGGCAGAAGGTCAAGGCTGGCGACGAACTGTTCGAGATTGATCCGGTGCCGTTCCGCTTCGCGCTTCAGCAGGCCAAGGCCACCCTCGAAACCGCGAAGACGAACTACACCAATCTGCGCGACAACGTGAAGATTTACGCACAGATGCTCGATCTCGCCAGACAGGGCGTCGAGTTGAAACAGCGCGATGTGGAGCGCAAGGCGTCGCTGGTGAAGTCGCAGTCCGGCTCTCAGCTCGATCTCGATACCGCGACCACCAATCTCGTGCTGGCGCGCGCGCAGCTCGAGATGCTGCAGCAACAGCTCTCGAGCTCGAAAAACCAGTTGCTTGGCAACCCTGACCTGCCGCTGGAAGAATTCCCGCCCTACTTCCAGGCCAAGGCCGCGCTCGACCAGGCGCAGCGCAATCTCGATCACACCGTTCTGCGTGCGCCGATCGACGGCACCGCCACACAAGTCGACAGCATCCAGCTCGGGCGCTTCGTCAACGCAGGGGCGCCGGTGTTCAGCGTGATTGACGATGCGCATCCGTGGGTGGACGCCAATCTGAAGGAGTCCGATCTGACCTACGTCGCCAAGGGACAGCCGGTGACCATGTCGATCGACGCATTCCCGGATCACACCTTCAAGGGCACCGTCGGCTCACTCAGCCCCGGCACCGGCGCGCAGTTCGCGATCCTGCCGCCGCAGAACGCCACCGGCAACTTCGTGAAGGTCGTTCAGCGTGTGCCGGTGCGGATCTATTTCGACGCCCATGACGCCGCCGTCCGGAAGCTCAAGGCCGGCATGAGCACGTTTGTCTGGGTCGATACCGGACATCAGCGCACGCTTGCAGGCCTGCTTGGATTCTCCTCTGCTACGGCGCAGGAGAACGCCCGGTGACCGCCGCCTCCGCCTCCACGGCGGCGGCACCGGGATTTCGCCGCAACATGGTCACCATCTGCGCGATGACCGCGACAATTATGCAGGCGCTCGACACCACAATTGCCAACGTCGCGCTGCCCTACATGCAGGGCACGCTGTCGGCCTCGCAGGACCAGATCAACTGGGTTCTGACGTCCTACATCGTGGCGGCGGCGATCATGACTGCGCCGGTCGGCTGGATCGCCAACCGGTTCGGACGGAAGAAGGTGTTCATCGTTTGCTCCGCAGGCTTCACGGCGGCTTCGGTGATGTGCGGCCTCGCGCAGGACATTACGCAGATGGTGCTGTTCCGTCTGCTGCAGGGCGTATTCGGCGCAGCGTTGGTGCCG
Source organism: Afipia clevelandensis ATCC 49720 (assembly GCF_000336555.1). Classification (GTDB taxonomy): domain Bacteria; phylum Pseudomonadota; class Alphaproteobacteria; order Rhizobiales; family Xanthobacteraceae; genus Afipia; species Afipia clevelandensis. Next base: position 2,943,952 of record NZ_KB375281.1, read on the forward strand.
CTCTCACAGGCCGTGATGCTCGATTCCTACGCGCTGCATGAGCGCGCCAAGGCGATGTCGATCTGGGGCATGGGCGTGATGCTCGGCCCGATCATGGGTCCGTCGCTCGGCGCCTGGCTGACGGAAACCTACTCCTGGCACTGGGTGTTCTTCGTCAACCTGCCCTTCGGCATCTTCACCGTTCTCGGTCTGATGGCGTTCATGGACGAGACCGAACAGAACCATGATCTGCGCTTCGACTGGTTCGGCTTTACGTCGCTCGCCATCGGCATCGGCGCGATGCAATTGGCGCTGGATCGCGGCGAACAGCTTGGCTGGCTGGAATCGCCGGAGATCGTTGCCGAAGCCGTCATCTCGGCGATCGGCTTCTACTACTTCTTCGCGCACTCCTTCACGACCAAGCGGCCCTTCATCCAGTTCGCGATCTTCAAGGACCGCAACTTCATCAGCGGCTGCATCTTCATGGCGATCATGGGCCTCGTGCTCTACAGCACCATGGCGCTGGCTTCGCCCTATCTGCAGAACGTGATCGGCTATCCGATCATGACCGCAGGGCTGCTGCTCGCGACCCGCGGCGGCGGCACATTCGTCGCCATGATGCTGGTGGGCCGCATGATGAAGTATGTCGAGGCCCGGACTCTGATCGCGAGCGGTATGCTGCTGATGTCAGTGTCGCTTTACTTCATGACCCAGTGGACCGACCAGACCGGCGTACCGACCATCGTGGCCGTCAGCGTCGCGCAAGGCTTCGGTCTCGGGCTGGTGTTCGTGCCACTCAGTACGGTCTCGTTCCTGACACTGCCGAATGAGCTGCGCACCGATGGCACGGCGATGCTGACCCTGATGCGCAATGTCGCCAGTTCGATCGGCATCTCGGTTGTGATCGCAAAATTAACGTCCGGCGGCCGGGAGAGTTACGCAATCCTCAACGAACACGTCACGCCATTCAATCAGGCCATGCAGATGCCCGACGTCGCAGGAATGCTCAACATGACGACGGATTCCGGTCGCGCCATCATGGATGTCATGATCAAGGCACAGGCGCAGATCATCGCGTTCTCGCACGATTACCAGATGGTGATGGTGGTGACGCTGTGCGCCATCCCGCTGGCGATGATGATCGGCTCGACCAAGGCCGCGCTGCGAAAACAGACGCAAAGCCCGGATCATGCCGCGGTGATGGAATAGTCCATCGGATCAACTCAAAGAAAAACGGGGAGCCAAGGCTCCCCGTTTTCGTCTGATGCCAGATAAGCTCAGTTGACCTTTTCAATCGCCGCGGCGGCACCTTGACCCACACCGACGCACATGGTCGCCAGCGCATACTTGCCGCCGCGCTTCTCAAGACCATGCACCGCCGTCAGAACGAGCCGCGCACCGCTCATGCCGAGCGGATGGCCTAGCGCAATCGCACCGCCATGCGGATTGACGAAATCGGAATCTTCCTTGACGCCGAGCTGGCGCAGCACTGCAAGGCCCTGCGAGGCAAACGCCTCGTTAAGCTCGATCAGGTCGATGTCGCTGATCTTGAGGCCGAGCTTCTCGAGCAGCTTGCGCACCGCAGGCACCGGGCCCATGCCCATGACACGCGGCGCGACGCCGGCCGAGGCATGCGCGAGCAGCTTTGCGCGCGGGGTCAGGCCGTGCTTCTTCACCGCCTCTTCGGACGCGAGAATGATCGCCGCCGCGCCATCGTTCACGCCCGAGGCGTTGCCCGCAGTCACCGTGCCGTCCGGGCGGGTCACGGGCTTCAGCTTGGCAAGCTGCTCCAGTGTGGTTTCGGGACGCGGATGCTCGTCCTTGTCGACGATCACCGGACCCGTCTTGCCGCCGGCAACCGTGACCGGGACGATTTCCTCGGCGAAGTAACCCGCCGCAATCGCCTTGCCCGCGCGCTGCTGCGAGCGGATCGCGAAGGCGTCCTGGTCCTCACGCGAAATCTGGTAATCGGTGGCGACATTCTCGCCGGTCTCCGGCATGGAGTCGACGCCGTACATCTTCTTCATCAGCGGATTGACGAAGCGCCAGCCGATCGTGGTGTCATAGGTTTCCACCGCACGCTGATAGGCCTCGTTGGCCTTGCCGGTGACGAACGGCGCGCGGGTCATGGACTCCACACCGCCCGCGATGGCGAAGTCGATTTCACCGGCGCGGATCGCCCGGGCGATGCCGCCGACCGCATCGAGGCCCGACGCGCAGAGGCGGTTGACCGTCATGCCGGGCACCGTCTCGGGCAAGCCCGCCAGCAGCAGCGCCATGCGCGCGACATTGCGGTTGTCTTCGCCGGCCTGATTGGCGCAGCCATAGGACACTTCGTCCAGCGCACCCCAGTCGGCCTTCGCATTGCGCTCCATCAGCGCCTTGATCGGCGCCGCGGCAAGATCGTCCGCGCGAACCTTGGCCAGCGATCCGCCGAACCGTCCGATAGGCGTACGCACCGCATCACAGATGTAAACATCACGCATGGTCACTCTCCCTGAAAATCCTGCGGGCGTTGGCGCGTCCGCTTCCGGCTGGCGAGAGTTTTAGGAAGCGGTCTCCACCGCGTCAAACGATCCATGGCCGGAACAGGCTCCTGACGTGGCAGGGCGGCCATGCACAGAACCGCGCAAGACGTGGAAAACGCCGCCGGCAATTCCACCATGCGGAAGAACTTTGCTAATGTTCGCTCCATGACCATCCATTCCACGCCGCCCGCATCGCCGACTCCCGAAACCGCAGCCCCGGACGCTGCCGGGCGGGTCACGCCGATGATGGAACAATATCTGGAGATCAAGGCCGCCAATCCGGGCCTGCTACTGTTCTACCGGATGGGTGATTTCTACGAACTGTTCTTCGAGGATGCCGAAACCGCCTCGCGCGCGCTGGGCATCACGCTGACCAAGCGCGGGAAGCACATGGGCGAAGACATCCCGATGTGCGGCGTGCCGGTGGAGCGTTCGGACGATTACCTGCACCGGCTGATCGCGCTCGGCCACCGCGTCGCGGTCTGCGAGCAGACCGAGAATCCCGCCGAAGCCAAGAAGCGCGGCAACAAGAGTGTGGTTCGCCGCGACGTGGTACGGCTGGTCACGCCGGGCACGCTGACCGAAGACACGTTGCTGGACGCGAAGGCGAACAATTATCTGCTCGCCATTGCGCGCGCACGCGGGTCATCGGCGGCAAGCGACCGTATCGGCCTCGCATGGATTGATATTTCGACCGCGGAATTCAGCGTCACCGAATGTGGTGCCAACGAACTTGGCGCCACGCTGGCGCGGATCAATCCGAATGAAGTGGTCGTCACGGACGCACTGTATTCAGACCCCGAACTGTCCGCGCTGTTCCGCACGCTCGCCGCGGTCACGCCGGTGACCCGCGACATTTTCGACGCCGCCACCGCCGAGCGGCGGCTGTGTGATTATTTCGCCGTTGCGACCATGGATGGTTTCGGCGCGATGTCGCGGCTGGAAGCCACCGCAGCGGCGGCCGCCGTGACCTATGTCGACCGTACCCAGGTCGGCCAGCACCTGCCGCTGTCGCCGCCGGCGCGTGAAGCGGCGGGCACCACCATGGCGATCGACCCCGCCACCCGCGCCAATCTCGAACTGACGCGGACGCTGGCGGGCGAGCGGCGCGGATCGCTGCTCGACGCCATCGACTGCACGGTAACCGCCGCCGGATCGCGGTTGCTGTCGCAACGCCTCGCGGCGCCGCTCACCGACAGCGCTGCTATTTCGCACCGGCTCGATGCGACGGCGCTGTTCGCGGACGACAGCGCAGCGCGTGACGATCTGCGCAGCATCCTGCGCGCGGCACCTGATATTTCACGCGCGCTGGCGCGGCTCTCGGTCGGGCGCGGCGGCCCGCGCGATCTTGCGGCACTGCGCGACGGCATTCTCGCCGCCGACAGGATTCTCGACCGGCTCGCGAAGATCGAAAAGCTGCCGCGCGACATTTCACTTGCGATAGAGGCTTTGCGCCGCCCGTCACGCGATCTCGCACAAGAATTTGCGCGTGGTCTCGCGGATGAACTGCCGCTGTTCAAGCGCGACGGTGGCTTTGTCCGCTCGGGTTACGAAGCCGCGCTGGACGAAACCCGTAACCTGCGCGACGCCTCGCGCCTCGTGGTCGCGGCGATGCAGGCACGTTACGCAGACGATACCGGCATCAAGGGCCTCAAGATCCGGCACAACAACGTACTCGGCTATTTCGTCGAGGTCACCGCGCAGCACGGCGACAAGCTGATGACCGCGCCGCTGAATGCGACCTTCATCCATCGCCAGACGCTCGCCGGGCAAGTTCGCTTCACCACCACCGAACTCGGCGAGATCGAAGCCAAGATCGCCAATGCCGGCGACCGCGCGCTCGGGCTTGAACTCGAAATCTTCGACAAACTGTGCGCGCAGGCGGTCGCTGCCGGCGATGACTTGCGCGCCGCCGCGCATGCTTTCGCGCTGCTCGATGTCACATCCGCGCTGGCCAAGCTCGCCGTCGACGAGAACTACACGCGGCCTGTGGTCGACAACTCACTGAAGTTCTCGATCGAAGGCGGACGCCACCCGGTGGTCGAGCAATCATTGAAACGGGACGGACAGCCGTTCATCGCCAATGCGTGCGACCTGTCGCCGGGGCCGACGCAGTCCTCGGGGCAGATCTGGCTGATCACCGGTCCGAACATGGCCGGTAAATCGACCTTCCTGCGGCAGAACGCGCTGATCGCGCTGATGGCGCAGATCGGCAGCTTCGTGCCCGCGAAGCTCGCCCATATCGGCATTGTGGACCGGCTGTTCTCCCGCGTCGGCGCGGCGGACGATCTCGCGCGCGGGCGCTCGACCTTCATGGTCGAAATGGTCGAGACCGCGGCGATCCTCAATCAGGCTGGCGAGCGGGCGCTGGTGATCCTCGACGAGATTGGACGCGGGACATCCACCTTCGACGGACTGTCGATTGCATGGGCTTCGATCGAACACCTGCATGAATCGAACAGATGCCGCGCATTGTTCGCCACGCATTATCATGAATTGACGGCGCTCTCGGCCAATCTGCCGCGCCTGTTCAATGCCACCGTTCGCGTGAAAGAGTGGCAGGGCGATGTCGTGTTCCTGCACGAGGTGCTGCCGGGTTCGGCAGACCGCTCCTATGGCATTCAGGTTGCTAAACTCGCAGGGCTCCCCGCCGCCGTGGTCGCACGCGCGAAGTCGGTGCTGGCGAAACTCGAAGCACAGGACCGCAACACCACGGCCCGCGCCTTGGCCGACGACCTGCCACTATTCGCCGTGCCGTCGCGCGCCGCACCCGAACCGCAGCCGCCGAGCATCGCCGACCAGATCGCCGAAGCGCTTGGCGCGCTGCATCCCGACGACATGTCGCCGCGCGAAGCGCTCGATGCTTTGTATGCGCTGAAAGCGAAGCTGCCGAAGCAGTAATCAGACGCGGTTGATCGACACGCTGGTCTTCGGGCCGTTCCTGATAGTCTGATAGACCACACAATAACGCTCGGTGAGTTTCAGAAGCTGATCGAGCTTGTCCTGCGGCGCATCGGTGTCGACATCGAAACGCAGGCGGATTTCGGCAAAGCCGACCGGAGCTTCCTTGTCGATGCCGAGCGTGCCGCGAAAATCGAGATCGCCCTCGGCCGTGACATTCCCGGATTTCAGCGGCGCGTCGATCGCGGTCGCCACCGACTTCAGGGTCACGCCGGCGCAAGCCACCAGCGCTTCCAGCAGCATGTCGCCGGAACACAGTTCAAGACCCGAGCCGCCTGTCCCCGGATGCAAACCGGCAATCGCAGCCGCCGCCTTGCCGGTTTCGACCTTGCAGGACAGGCCCTCGCTGTCGAGCGAACCTCGCGCCTTGAGCGTAATCAGGGCTGCCTTGGGGTCCGCCTTGTAGCGATCCTTGATCGGCGCCTGCATGGCGCGCAGCTCGGTCGAATCCATGATCCTGTCTCCGTTTCTTCCGGGATCAACATCGCCACCGACGGCTTATTCCGCATTATGTCCTCTCACCTGCGGCGCGCAAATCACCTGCTGCAATCCCCTAACGCAGCCTTTTTAACGGGGGAAATGTTGATATATTTCAACAAGTTATCTTGCTTCGCCGACGTGACGAAAACTGCAGACATGCACGTCGCAAAAAAGGCCGCTCTCGCCAACGGACGAGAAAACAGCACAGACGGCGCGTTCTGCCGCAATCGCCTGATGACACCGCTGTTGCTGTCCGTTATCCGAAGAGGATGGACAGCGTGACGGCCTCGATTCCCCCAGCCCCCGAAGTGCAGTTCGATACGGCGCGCATCACCGCCGAGGTGGATGCGCTGGCCGACAGGCACGCCGGCAAGGACGATCAGTTCCGCGCCGCCATCACCCAACTGCTGAAGGGTGAACTGGCGCGCGCCCGCGACGCGGCGCAGGCCCAACTCCTGAAGGATCGCCACGGCCGCCGCTGCGCCGAGCGGCTCTGCGACGTTCAGGACGAGATCATCCGCATCCTGTTCAACGCCGCGACCCGGCACCTCTATCACTCGCCGACGCCGTCGGACTCCGAGCGCATGGCGGTGATCGCCACCGGCGGCTACGGACGCGGCCTGATGGCGCCGGAGTCCGACATCGACCTGCTGTTCATCCTGCCCTACAAGCAGACCGCATGGGGCGAACAGGTCGCCGAGGCGATTCTATATTGCCTCTGGGACATGGGTCTGAAAGTCGGTCACGCCACCCGCTCGATCGACGAGTCCATCCGTCAGGCGCGCGCGGACATGACCATCCGCACCTCGGTGCTGGAAACCCGTTTCCTCACCGGCGACCAAGCGCTCTACGATGAACTGGTGATGCGCTTCGACAAGGAAGTGGTGCAAGGCACCGCCGCCGAATTCGTCGCCGCCAAGCTGGCGGAGCGCGAGGAGCGTCACCGCCGCGCGGGCCAGTCACGCTATCTGGTCGAACCCAACGTGAAAGACGGCAAGGGCGGGCTGCGCGACCTGCACACGCTGTTCTGGATCGCGAAATATGTCTACCGCGTTCATGACGCCGCGGACCTCGTCCAGCAGGGCGTGTTCGATCCGCAGGAATACCGCACCTTCCGCCGCTGCGAAGATTTCCTGTGGTCGGTCCGCTGCAACATGCATTTCTATACCGGCCGGCCCGAAGAGCGGCTGTCGTTTGAAATGCAGCGCGAGATCGCACAACGTCTGGGCTACACTTCGCATCCCGGCATGCAGGATGTCGAACGCTTCATGAAGCACTACTTCCTGATCGCCAAAGACGTCGGCGATCTGACCGCGATCCTCTGCGCCAAACTGGAGGATCAGGAAACCAAGCCTGCGCCGGTCCTGAGCCGCATGATGGCGCGGCTGCGCCCCGGCCGCAAACGCAGCCGCGTTCCCGGCAGCGACGACTTCGTGGTCGACAACAACCGCATCAACCTGGCCGCGCCCGACGTGTTCAAGACCGATCCGGTCAATCTGATCCGCGTCTTCCGTCTCGCGCAAAAGAACAATCTCGCATTCCATCCGGACGCCATGCGCGCAGCCACGCGCTCGCTCGGGCTTATCACGCCGAAGCTGCGCGAGAATCCGGACGCCAACAAGCTGTTCATGGAGATCCTGACATCGAACGACGCGGAGACCGTGCTGCGCCGGATGAACGAGGCCGGCGTGCTCGGCCGTTTCATCCGCGCGTTCGGACGGATCGTGTCGATGATGCAGTTCAACATGTATCACCACTACACCGTGGACGAGCATCTGCTGCGCTGCATCGGCATCCTTCAGGACATCGAGCGCGGCGGGAACGACGAATTCGCCGTTGCCAGCGACTTGATGCGAAAGATTCAGCCCGAACATCGCGCCGTGATCTACATGGCGGTATTCCTCCATGACATCGCCAAGGGCCGGCCCGAGGATCACTCCATTGCTGGTGCCAAGGTCGCGCGGCGGCTGTGCCCGCGCTTCGGCTTCAACACCGCCGACACCGAACTGATCGCCTGGCTGATCGAAGAACACCTCACAATGTCCACGGTGGCGCAGTCGCGCGACCTGTCGGACCGCAAGACCATCGAGAATTTCGCCGCCGTCGTGCAATCGGTGGAGCAGATGAAGCTGCTGACCATCCTGACCACCGCCGACATTCGCGGCGTCGGTCCCGGCGTCTGGAACGGCTGGAAGGCGCAGCTCATCCGCACGCTGTATTATGAAACCGAACCGGTGCTGACCGGCGGCTTCTCCGAGGTCAACCGCGCCCAGCGCATTGAAGTGGCGCAGGCGGAATTCCGCGCCAACTTCAAGGAATGGCCGGAAGCAGAGCTTGAAGCCTATATCTCACGGCACTATCCGGCCTACTGGCTGAAGGTCGAGCTGGCGCGCAAAATCCGTCACGCGCGGTTTGTGAAGGCGAGCGAAGCCGGCGGCCACAAGCTCGCGGTCAATGTCGGCTTCGACGAAGGGCGCGGCGTCACCGAACTTACCATCATGGCGCCGGATCATCCCTGGCTGCTGTCGATCATCGCGGGCGCCTGCGCGTCGGCCGGGGCGAACATCGTTGACGCGCAAATCTACACCACCACCGACGGCATCGCGCTCGACACCATCGCCATCACCCGCGAATACGACCGCGACGATGATGAAGGCCGCCGCGCCACCCGCATCGGCGACACCATCGAGCAGGTGCTGGAAGGCAAACTGCGGCTGCCGGACGTGATGGCGCGCCGCACGGCCTCGAAGACACGGCTGAAGCCGTTCATTGTCGAGCCTGAAGTGACTATCAACAACCAGTGGTCCGACCGCTACACCGTGATCGAGGTCTCGGGCCTCGACCGGCCCGGCCTGCTGTTTCAGCTCACCACCGCGATCTCCAAGCTCAATCTCAACATCGCCTCCGCGCATGTCGCGACCTTCGGCGAGCGCGCCCGCGACGTGTTCTATGTGACCGATCTGCTCGGCGCACAGATTACCGCGCCGACCCGGCAGGCCGCCATCAAGCGCGCCCTGATCCATCTGCTCGCCAACGGCGATGCGTCGGAAAAACCCGCGGCCTGACTTATCTTTCCGCGCGCCGGCCTCCCCTGCACTTTGGATCATGGCCATTTGCCGCAGGCGCAATCGCGGCTGTGCCATGCGCCTTTGCAAGCCGTGGTGATTATCAACCCGGCATTTGCGTGATATAGATCGCGAACTGGACATACCGGAGGTCCGCGATGTTCGAGGGTTTCGACGCCATCACGCTGGCGCGCATGCAGTTTGCCTTTACGGTGTCATTCCACATCGTATTTCCAGCCTTCTCCATCGGCCTTGCGAGCTATCTCGCCGTCCTCGAAGCGCTGTGGCTGAAGACCGGGCGCGAAGTTTTCATCAATCTTTTCAATTACTGGCTGAAAATCTTCGCCGTCGCCTTCGGCATGGGTGTCGTCTCCGGCATTGTGATGTCGTATCAGTTCGGCACCAACTGGTCGGTGTTCTCCGACAAGGCCGGTCCAATCATCGGCCCGTTGATGGCCTACGAGGTGCTGACCGCGTTCTTCCTTGAAGCCGGCTTCCTCGGCGTCATGCTGTTCGGACTGAAGCGCGTCGGGCCCAGGCTGCACTTCTTCGCCACCCTCATGGTTGCCGTCGGCACGCTTGCCTCGGCGTTCTGGATTCTCTCGGCGAACTCCTGGATGCAAACGCCCGCCGGCTTTGCGATGAATTCGCAAGGGCAGTTCGTCGCCGCCGACTGGTGGAAGGTGATCTTCAATCCTTCCTTCCCCTATCGCCTGGTCCACATGGTGCTGGCGGCCTATCTCACCACCGCGTTCGTGGTCGGCGCGGTCGGCGCCTATCACCTGCTGAAGAATACGCAGCTTGAAGGCGCGCGCGTGATGTTCTCGATGGCGATGTGGATGGCCGCGCTGGTCGCGCCGATCCAGATTTTCGCCGGCGACCAGCACGGCCTCAACACGCTGGAGCATCAGCCGGTGAAGGTGATGGCGATGGAAGGCCACTTCCAGAGCCACCCGGACGGCGCGCCGCTGATCCTGTTCGGACTGCCCGATCAGGCCGCGGGGACCGTCAGGTATCCCATCGAAATCCCGAAGGCCTCCTCGCTGATTCTCAAGCACTCGTTCAATGCACCTCTCAAGGGGCTCGACACGGTGCCGCGCGAGAACTGGCCGAACGTGCCGATCGTGTTCTGGTCGTTTCGGGTGATGGTCGGGATCGGCTTCCTGATGCTTGGCATCGGTGTGTTGAGCCTGTGGGCCCGCTGGCGCGGCCAGCTTTATGACCTGAAACTGCTCCATCGGTTCGCGTTGCTGATGGGACCTGCGGGCTTCATCGCCGTCCTCGCAGGCTGGGTGACCACCGAAGTCGGCCGCCAGCCGTTCACCATCTATGGACTGTTGCGCACGGCCGATTCCGCTTCGCCGCTGGCTGCGCCGGCAGTTGCCTCGTCGCTGATCGCTTTCGTGATTGTCTACTTCATCGTGTTCGGCACAGGCGTCTATTACATCCTGCGCCTGATGCACGAACCACCGCATCATGGCGAACAGGGACCGAGCAGGGATGCGCCAACCCGCACAGCCGGCATCACGCCCGCGGCCGCGCAAGCCATTCCCGCCGCCCAGGGACAGGGGTAACGGCCATGGCCGAATTCACGTTCGACATCGCAACGCTCTGGGCCTTCATCATCGCCTTCGCGGTGTTCATGTACATCGTCATGGATGGCTTCGACCTCGGTCTCGGCATGCTGTTTCCGTTCTTTCCGGAGAAGCATGACCGCGACGTGATGATGAACACGGTCGCGCCGGTATGGGACGGCAACGAAACCTGGCTGGTGCTGGGCGGCGGCGGACTGATGGCCGCCTTTCCGCTGGCATTTGCAATCGTGATGCCGGCGATCTACACGCCGATCATTGCCATGCTGATCGGTCTGATCTTCCGCGGCGTCGCGTTTGAATTCCGCTGGCGCACCACGCGAGAACGCAACCTTTGGGATATCGCCTTTGCAGGCGGCTCGCTGATCGCGGCTTTGGCACAGGGCATTGCACTCGGCGCCATCCTGCAGGGCATCCATGTCGAAGGGCGCCATTACGCGGGGGGCTGGTGGGACTGGCTCACCCCCTTCAGCGTTCTGACCGGCTGCGCGGTGGTCGCGGGCTATGGCTTGCTCGGCGCGACCTGGCTGGTCATGAAGACCACGGGTGACCTGCGCGAACATGCCTATCGCCTGAGCTGGTGGTTGCTGATCGCCACCCTGGCTGCGATTGTCGCCGTCAGCCTTGCCACGCCCTTCCTGCAGGCCGAATACTGGCGGCGCTGGTTTGAGTGGCCGAACATTCTGTTCACCGCGCCAATTCCGATCGCGGTGGCGGCGATCACGCTTCTGCTTTTGAAGAGCCTCGCGGACAAGCGAGACTACCGGCCCTTCGTTCTCTCGCTGATCCTGTTCGCGATCACCTATGCCGGCCTCGGCGTCAGCATGTTTCCCTATATCGTCCCCCAGAGCGTCACCATCTGGCAGGCGGCGGCGCCTGCCAACAGCCTCTTCTTCATGATCTTCGGCGTGGCGGTGCTGGTGCCGATCATTCTGGCCTATACAGGATGGGCCTATTGGGTGTTTCGCGGCAAGGTCGACGCCTCGAGCGGATATCACTGATGCCCGCGCCGCGCGACACGCCGCGGCCCCTCGGACAGCGGCTGTTGTGGTTCGCCGCGCTCTGGCTGCTGGGGACCGGCACTGTCGCCGCGGTCGCCTGGCTGCTGCGGCTCTGGATCGCGCCGCACTGATCGTTCGGCCGGTAAATTTCAGAGATATTTTAAGGATTTACGCCACATGGTGCGCTACCCATGAGCCGGTGTCACTTGCCAGCCGGACACGGCTCGGGTTTGATGCAGACGGGGCACGACATAACGCGGGATTCTCGACATGAACCTCCTCCGCTCGCTTGCTTTGGCGGCAGTTGCAGCCGGCATGCTCTTTTCGGCACCTCATGCGTTCGCGCAGGGCCGCGAGATGAACATCGGCGATCAGCCCGGCTATGTTCCGAATGAAGCTGAGGAAGAACTGCCGCCGGAATTCAAGCGCACCGCGGTTTTCTATCGCACCTCCGAGCCGCCGGGCACGATCATCATCAGCACGTCCGAGCGCTTCCTTTATCTGATCCAGGGCAACGGCCGCGCGCTTCGCTACGGCATCGGCGTGGGCCGTGAAGGCTTCCAGTGGCAGGGCCTGCAGAAGATTTCCCGCAAGCAGGAATGGCCGGACTGGACGCCGCCACCGGAAATGATCGCCCGCCAGCCTTATCTCCCGCGCTTCATGGCCGGCGGCCCCGGCAATCCGATGGGCGCGCGCGCGCTTTATCTCGGCGCCACGGTCTATCGCATTCACGGCACCAACCAGCCGCAGACCATTGGCAGCGCCGTGTCGTCCGGATGCTTCCGTCTGGTCAATGCCGATGTGGCCGATCTTTACGAGCGCGTTCCCGTGGGCACCAAGGTCATCATCCGCCAGCGTCCTGAAATCTAGTTCTCCGGCACACCCGTTTTCCTTGCACGCATCCTTTAGAAGCGAGATTGTTTCATGGCCATTTTTTCGCGCACTTTCGGGACCGGTCTGACGATCGGCGCGGTGATTGCCGTCGCCATCGCCGCCGCCGCGATCACCTACGAGCGCTATGACACGCGGACCCTCAAGCGCACCCTGAAGCGCGATGCCGTGCTCTGCGGCGTCAATACCGGCCTGCCCGGCTTCTCGATCCCGGACGACAAGGGCAACTGGTCGGGCTTCGATGTCGATATCTGCCGCGCGGTGGCCGCTGCGATCTTCAACGATCCGACCAAGGTGAAGTTTGTTCCGCTCGACGCCAGCGAGCGTTTCAAGGAGCTGCGCAACCGCAAGGTCGATATCCTGTCGCGCAATTCGACATGGAGCATGTCGCGCGAAACCGAATACGGACTGAACTTCGCCGCGGTCGCCTATTACGATGGCGAAGGTTTCATGGTGCGGCAGTCGCGCAAGATCGACTCGGCGCTTGAACTCGACGGCAGCAAGGTCTGCGTTCAGGCCGGCACCACGACACAGCTCAATCTCGCGGATTATTTCCGCGCCAACAACATCAAGTATCAGGAACTGAATTTCCCGAAGCTCGACGAGGTGCTGCAGGCCTATGACTCGGGCCAGTGCGATGTCCTCACCACCGACGTATCGCAGCTCTATGCGCTGCGGCTGCGGCTGACCAAGCCCGCCGAACATGTGATCCTGCCCGACGTCATCTCGAAGGAGCCGCTGGCGCCGGTCGTGCGCCAGCGCGACGACGAATGGCTGCTGATCGTGAAGTGGACGATCTACGCCATGCTGAACGCCGAAGAACTCGGCGTCACTTCCAAGAATATCGACGAGGCGATGAAGTCGAAGAAGCCGGACATCATGCGGCTGCTCGGCACCGAAGGCGCCTATGGCGAGGAAATGGACCTGACGCGGGACTGGGCCGCGCGCATCATCCGCCATGTCGGCAACTACGGCGAAGTGTATGACCGCAATGTCGGCGAAGGATCGAAGCTCAAGATACCGCGCGGGCTGAACCAGCTCTGGAACGCCGGCGGCATCCAGTACGCGCCGCCGATCCGCTAAAAGATCATCACGATAAAAAATGGCCGGGATGTCCCGGCCATTTTGTTTTCGTGGCGGGATTCTTCAGTAGCCCTTCAGCCGCGCCAACTGGTCGGCATGATAAGCGGCATCGCCGAACAGTTCCTGGCACACCCGCGCGCGCTTCATGAAGAAGCCGATGTCGAAGGCATCGGTCATGCCGACGCCGCCATGCATCTGTACCCCTTCCTGCACGGCGAGCGTGGCGGTCGCGCCCGCCTTCGCCTTGGCCACGGCAACCGCCGCACCGGCGTTGTCGAAATCGGAATCCAGCGTCTGCAGCGCCTTCATCACGGCGGCCTTGGTGATCTCGATCTCCGTATAGAGATGCGCGGCACGGTGCTGCAGCGCCTGGAATTCGCCAATCAGCTTGCCGAACTGCTTGCGCTCCTTCAGATAAGTCACCGTGCGCGAAAAGGCTTCCTCGCTGAGGCCCGCCATCTCGGCGGCCGCCGCCGCGCGGCCGACATTGAGAATGCCTTCGAGCAGGGCACCCCCCTGATCGACCTCGCCGAGCACGCTGTCGGCGGTGACCTCGGCATCGTTGAATACGATCCGTGCCGCGTTGTGTGCGTCCACCATCGCGGTGCGCTCGATCTCGATGCCTTTTGTTTTCGGATCGACCAGAAACAGCGTCAGCCCGTCACGCTCGCCCGGCTTGCCTGCGCTGCGGGCCGCGACAATCAGAAGATCGGCGACATGGCCGTCCACCACAAACGCCTTCGCGCCTTTCAGCTTGAAACCGTTGCCCGAGCGCACCGCCTGCAACGCGGTTTTCAGCGGACGATGCTTCGCGCCTTCATCCACCGCCAGCGCGGCGATCAGGTCGCCCTTGGCAATCTTCGTCAGATATTCCGATTTTTGCGCGGCATTGCCGCCACGCACCAGCGCGCTTACGGCAATCACGCCGGTCGACAGAAACGGCGACGGCATCAGCGTGCGGCCTATCTCTTCCATCACCACGCCGGCTTCGACAGCGCCCAGTCCGCTGCCGCCGAATTCCTCCGGAACGAGCAGGCCGGCGAAGCCCATCTCCGCAAAGGTCTTCCAGAGATCGCGCGAGAAGCCGGTCGCATCCTTGTCGTCGCGCAGCTTGCGCAAGTGCGCCACCGGCGCCTTGTCACTGATGAGGCCGCGCGCGCTGTCGCGCAGCATTGACTGTTCTTCGTTGAGGACGAGAGCCATGGATGTTCCAATCGATTAGACAGATTTCAGTTGAAGCGGCCGTCATTGCGAGGAGCGAAGCGACGAAGCAATCCAGTTCTTTCCGTTAAAGATGGATTGCTTCGCTTCGCTCGCAATGACGAGGTGTTTTAAGCCCCCGGCAGATCGAGAATGCGCTTGGCGACAATGCCGAGCATCACCTCGCTGGTGCCGCCCTCGATCGAATTGGCCTTGGTGCGCAGCCATGAGCGCGCCAGTGCGCCTTCATGCGAACGCGGGCCTTCCCATTCCAGCGCGTCGGCGCCGCCCGCCGACATCAGCAGCTCATAGCGGCGCTTGTTCAACTCGGTGCCGTAGTACTTCAGCGCCGACGAATAGGCCGGATGCCCCTGCCCCGCCTTCGCCAGATCGACCGCCCGCTCCGCCGCGCAGGCAAGCGCCGCTTCGTCGACATCGAACGCGGCGATCTGCCCGCGCAGGACCGCATCGTCCAACTGGCCGCGATCGTCCGCGCCGATCGAATTCGCCGCAACCTGACCCAGCGGCCGTCCGCCGCCGCGCTCGCCCAGGCCGGAGATCATCGAGCGTTCGTGCTGCAACAGATACTTGGCGACATCCCAGCCGCGATTGACGGTGCCGACCACGTGGGAGCGCGGCACGCGCACATTGTCGAAGAAGGTTTCGCAGAACGGCGACTTGCCCGAGATCAGCAGGATCGGCTTGGTCGACACGCCCTTCGAGGCCATGTCGAACAGGATGAAGCTGATGCCGTCATGCTTCTTGGCGCTGAAGTCGGTCCGCACCAGACAGAAAATCCAGTCCGCGAAATTCGCCATCGAGGTCCAGATCTTCTGGCCGTTGATGATGTAATCGTCGCCGTCCACATCGGCGCGCGTCTGCAGCGAGGCCAGATCCGAGCCCGCATTCGGCTCCGAATAGCCCTGACACCAGCGGATCAGACCAGCGGCGATTTTCGGCAGATGCTCGCGCTTCTGCTCTTCATTGCCGTATTTCAACAGTGCCGGCCCAAGCATCCAGATGCCGAAGCTCGACAGCGGCAGCCGCGCGCGGATTGCCGCCATTTCCTGCCGCAAGATCTTCGTCTCTTCGAGATTGAGGCCGCCGCCGCCGTATTCCTTCGGCCAGTCGGGAACGGTCCAGCCCTTGTCGCGCATGCGCTCGAACCAGAGCCGCTGCGGTTCGGACGAGAATTTGGTGTTGCGGCCGCCCCAGAACACATCGCTTTCGTCCGCGACGGGCTTGCGCATTTCCGGCGGACAGTTGGCGTCAAGCCAGGCCCGCGTCTCGCTGCGAAATTTTTCCAGATCGCTCATTCGGCATTCCCTCGGCTGAGAAGCCGCTGCGCGACGCGCGCGGCCCGTGCTGATTTTCCGGGCCGGACTGTACTGCCCGCTTGGCGGATTTCAATATCTCGCTGCCGCGAAATGCCCCGCAAGCTGCGATATGGTAGCCATGCAGAGACGATCGCGGCGGCCATGACCGCGTTTAAAACAGAGGGAACCACCATGCGCCTGAGAGAACTTTCGCCTGGCGAAATGAGCGACGATCAGAAGGGCATCTATGCCGAATCCGTCGCGGGCAAACGCGGCACCGTCGTGCCGCCGCTCAAGGCCTGGATCCATGCGCCCGACATGGCGCGGCATGCCAGCCGCCTGGGCGCGTTCCTGCGCTACGACACCACACTCGGGCCACGGCTGTCCGAACTCGCCATTCTGGTCACCGCGCGGCACTGGAGCGCGCGCTTTGAGTGGTATGCGCACAAGAAGATGGCGCTGGCGGCAGGCCTCGATCCGGCGATCATCGACGCGATCAATCATCGTCATGTGCCGGACTTCGACGATCCGAAAGCGCAACTGGTTTACGAGTTCAGCGAGGCGCTGCACGAGGACCACAGCGTCCCGAAACTGCTTTATGAAAAGGCGATCCAGTTGCTCGGCGAAACCGGTACGGTCGAACTGGTCGGGTTGCTTGGCTACTATTCGCTGGTGTCGATGACGCTTAACACCTTCGATGTCGGAATTCCGGAAGGTGAGACCTGCGACCTTGTGCCCTGACCGTCGGGTTCATACCTCGGCAGACACATGTTGAGATCGGAGAAGCCGGTATGTCCGGAGAAACCACCGCAAGTTCTTTCAAGCCCGTCATCGCCGGAACGCGCATCGGCCACGTTCATCTCAAGGTCGCCGATCTCGACCGCGCGCTCGGTTTCTATCAGGGCGTGCTCGGCTTCGAGCTGATGCAGCGCTACGGCGATCAGGCGGCCTTCATCTCTGCAGGCGGCTATCACCACCATATCGGCCTCAACACCTGGCACAGCAAGGGCGGCAAGCCGCCGCCGGAGGGCACGACAGGCCTGTTTCATACTGCGATCCTGTATCCGACCCGCGCGGCGCTGGCCGATGCACTGCACCGGGTGATCTCCGCCGGCATTGCGCTCGATGGCGCGAGCGACCACGGGGTCAGCGAGGCGCTTTACCTGCGCGATCCTGACGAGAATGGCGTCGAACTGTATCGGGACCGTCCCGAGTCCGAATGGCCGCGCCATCCGGACGGAACGCTGGCGATGTTCACCCGCCGTCTCGATGTGGAGGCGCTGCTGCGCGAACGTGACGCCTGATCAGACCGGCTGCCGCGCCGTGCCTTTCACCAGCACCACGGCAGCGGCAATCAATTCGGCGGCCGCACAGGCATAAAACGGAACGCTGTAGCTTCCGGAAATATCGCGCAGCAGGCCGATGATGCCCGGGCCAAACGCATAGGTGAACTGGCAGATCGCTGTCACCAGACTGACAAGCACGCCGAACGCCGCCGTGCTGAACTCCCGCTGCACAATCAGCGTCGGCAGCGTGATCATGTTGCCGACCGAGAATCCGAACACCGCGCTGGCGGTGAACAGCACTGCCTCGTTTTGCGTATTGACCATGACGATCAATGCGGCGGCCTGACTGACCGCGGAGATCGCCGCCGCCTTGCGCTGGTCCATCCGGTCAATGACAAAGCCGAACAAGACACGCCCGATCACCGCCATCGCGGTCATCAGCGCCACCGCGATGCTGGCGCGCTCGCGGCCCATGACCGGATCGAAGAAGGAAATCTGGTGCACGATGAAGCCGACCTGCGCGACCAGAAGCAGCGCAAACGGAATCGCGATGGTCCAGAACGACAGGCTGCCGAATGCCGCTTTCCGGATAGATGCGGCGGAGTGCGGAACAGAACCGGCCGCCGTCCCGCCCGTGTGCTGTGCCATGCGCTTTGGCGGCGCACCGACCCAGATCAGGATGGCTGGCACGGCAAGCGCGACAATCACCAGCGCCGCTCCGATCAGTGTGGCGGAGAATCCGAACCTGCCGATGGCCGCGACCAGCAGCGGCACGCCGAACACGCCACCGCAACTGGCCCCGTTCAGAGCCAGACTGATCGCCATGCCGCGCCGCTTGTCGAACCAGAATCCCAGTGTGTTGTTGATGGCCGCGATACTGGTGCCGGCCCAGCCGAAAGCAATCAGCACATAGGCGCCGTACAATTGCCAGGGCGACGTCACCTGCCCGACCAGCGCCGTGCCAGCAGCAATGGCGAGAATTCCTCCGATCAGCAGCCGGCGCGGCCCCATCACGCGGATTGCTTCGCTGACAAACACGACCAGAACCGCGCTGAAGAGATAATAGACGGTGGTCGCGGTGGAAATCAGCGAGGCCGGCCAGCCGTGCAACCGCTGCAACTCGGCGAGATAAACACCCTGACCGTAAAACCCCGCACCCCATGCAAAGGTTGCGACCAGAAAGCAGACCCCGACAACCGGCCAGCCTTCATAGCGGAACGACGTTTCGTCGGGTGCTTTCTCCTGCGCGGCGGGAGCCGCGTGAGGCGCATTCATGGTCTGGCGTTTCCTCGAGGAGCTTGATGCTCTTCTTGTCTGCCGGTTCAGGCGCAGCCATCTGTCAGTATGCGGATCGCCCCGTCAAGCGAGGGAATTTCACGCCCCGCATGACACCCGCTCATACGACAAGGACGACATCCTCATCCCTTCGCGGCGTTGTAAAAGAACCGCTCGCGGACAATCCGGTCACCGCGCCATTGCTGCATGGCGATTTCATCCACATGCAAGGTCTTGCCGTCGAGGCCGGTCAGATCGAAGTTCCAGTGGATCATGACATTGTCGCCTTCCACCACCGAGACCAGCGCCTTCGAGCGGACCTCCTTCATGTGGGCGAGGATGCCGCGCTCGTGCGCCACGAGAAGAACTCGCCCCTCGCGCGGCGGCGAGGTGTTCTCCTGCATGCTGGCGTCTTCGGTGTAGTAGCGTTCAATGGCGCCGGCATGGTCGCCGCTCTCGACCACTGCAATGAATTCATCAACGCGCGCGCGTGTCGGCATGTGTCTCCCCCGGTGAAGTCAACCGGGACCCACATAAGCATGCGGTAGCGCAATCGCCACCGCAGCGGCGCGCGATCTGTTGCAGATTCGCAGACGTCGAACTGCCTTACTTGTACAGATAGCCGACCGGCCTGCCTTCGGTACGTAGCGGACGGACATCCTTGTGAGTGATGATCTGACCGGCCAGGCCGTCGATCTCGTCGCGCTGTGTCGGTGTCCAGCCCTTCAGGCTCTCGATGCCCTTGAGCAGGCCGAGCCGGAGGATTTGTGTGTTCTCTCCGACGCTTTCGAGGCTGATCGAGGTCTTGCCTGCCGTCACGACATCGCCGGTCACAAGCTCGAAGGTCTTGCCCGCACTGTCCCTGAATTCGGCGGAGCCGCGAATGATGCGATAGATCACGACCTCGCCCGTTGCGAGGCATGACGTGTCTGCCGCGCCCTGCGCTCTCTTCGGCAGCAGCGAATGGCCGGGCGGATCGGTTGCGATGATGTGGCCGGTGACGAGATGACCGCTCGGCACCTCGATGCCGATATCACGCACATAGACCGGCGAGGAGGATTTGACCGACGCATCCGCAAGCGGCTTGTAGAGCGCATCGAGTTCAAGCGGGTCCTGCAGCCAGAAACCCGCATCGGCCGGGCGGTCATGCAGCGGATGGCTCCAGGCCACGCGCGGGGTCTCGGCCTCGTTGATCTGGTCGGGACCCACAATCGTCGGATTGGGGAACGTGGTCGGGTCGGTGATGAAGGCTTCAAGAAACTTTCCGGAGTACCCCATGGAGATCGCATCGGGCACCACCGTCTGCGGCGTCTTCAGGTTCTCCTCGGTCGACAGGCCCGACCATGTGTAGAACAACTGGCGATGGACGATCGCGCTTTGCAGCATCACCGATCCGGGGCCGACGTAATACAGCCGCCCGTCGTAATCGAAGGTGAACATGCCCGATGTCACCAGCACGAGCTGGAAGCCGCCCGGCGGCAGATGCAGATGGAAATCGGTCGGGCCTGTGTCCTGCCGATAGATCGGCAGGTTCGTCGCCACCTCATGCAGCAGGAAGGTTTCATTGTTGGCGTGAAAGCCTTCATCCGCGCGGCTGTAGAGCGCTTGCGGACGATAGGTCGCCTCGTAGGTCGTATCCTTGTGGCGGTCGATCGCCACGAAATCCTGATTGTTCAGGCGGAGCGGCGCACCATCCGGGCGCGTCAGACCTGAGTATTTTGAATCGACCACAGCATGCACGTTCATCGCATCCTCCCATCGGGGCTCGCCCCGGCGCAGTTGCTTCTGCAATGCATCATGCGAATCCCGCGCCAGCGACCGCATCGAAAGCGAGCTTCGGTGCGGAAGTTTTGCGCAGGACAAAATGTGCCTGTGTCCGTGGGGGATTCGACGCGACGGCGGGGACGGCACGCCAACGGCCGCACACCAAGGCATCATGTCATCGCCCGTCGTCCCGAAAATGAGGCAACACGGGCCGGCCCCGCGAGCCGCGACCGGCCCAGCGATCAGGCAACTGCGCGCAGCCGCTGCCTAATATTCCACCTCAAGCTCCTCGATTTCCGCCGGCTCCTGCCGCGCGGCCTCGATCCACTCCTGCATTTCCGGAAGGGCTATGATGCGTTTGGCGTAGGCCGCCAGCGTCGGCCCGAGTTGCACGTCATAGGTCAGAAAGCGCGTCACCACCGGCGCATACATCGCATCCGCCATGGACCGGTGCCCGAACAGGAACGGTCCGCCGGATTTTTCCAGACAGTCGCTCCAGATCGCGCAGACCCGGTCGATATCCGCCTGCGCGCGGGACCAGATCTTGAAGCCCGGAAAGTGCCCCTTGATGTTCACCGGCAACGACGAGCGCAGGGTGGCGAACCCGGAATGAATTTCCCCGCAGATCGAGCGGCAATGCGCCCGCGGAATGCGCTCGGACGGCAATAAACCCGCATCCGGCATGAGATCGTTGAGATATTCGCCGATTGCCAGGGTGTCCCAGACCGTCGCGCCGTCATGGCGCAGGCATGGCACCAGAATGGAGGACGACAACAACAGGATTTCGGCGCGCGCCGAGGGATCGTCCGGCGCGATAACGATCTCGTCAAAGTCCAAACCAGAGAATTTGGTCAGCAGCCAGCCGCGCAGCGACCATGATGAATAATTCTTGCTGCTGATGGTCAAAGTGGCCTTGGCCATGGTCGCTCTCCTGACGCCTGCACATCAAAGGGGCGGGCCGATTCCCGCCGATTACGCCCGCGCCTGCCTGTTGTTTAAGCGCCTGCTCCTTTTGCACACAGCAAACGACATGCCAGTCCGGATGACCAATTGACGGGACTTTGGCTTCAAGTTTGCATGGCAGAGGCAAAGGAATGCGCCGGATGTCGCCAATGATGTACCAGACCTATCAGAACACCATGGACATGACCGCCCCGTGGCGGAGCGGGGCCGCGACCGCACTATCATATCTGAAGATGTTTCCCGGGGGCTTTTCCGACAAGGTCTTCGGGCGCGTCGCCGCCGCGCTCGAACTGGTATCGCGCAGCTCGCTGACCTACAAGCGGCCGGACTACGACATCAAGCCGGTTGCGGTCGGCAATCGCGAGTGGCCGGTGATCGAGGAAGTCCCGTTCGCGACGCCGTTCGGCTCGCTGCTGCATTTCAGGAAGGAAGGCGCGCCGGAACAGCCGAAGCTGCTGCTGGTCGCGCCGATGTCAGGCCACTTCGCAACACTGCTGCGCGGCACGGTGCAGACGCTGCTGCAGGATCACGACGTCTACATCACCGACTGGCACAATCCGCGCGACATTCCGCTGGATCAGGGCAAGTTCGGCCTCGACGAATATACCGAGCACCTCATCACTTTCATGGATCAGCTCGGCCCGAAATCGCATATGGTCGCGGTCTGCCAGCCATCCGTGTCGGCGCTGGCCGCCTGCGCCATCATGTCGGAAGACAATCACAGCGCGCGGCCTGCGAGCCTCACGCTGATGGCGGGGCCGATCGACACCCGCATCCAGCCCACCAAGGTCAACGAGTTCGCGACCTCGAAGCCGCTGCAATGGTTCGAGGATAATCTCATCAACTACGTGCCGATGCAGTGCAAGGGCGCGTTTCGGAAGGTCTATCCCGGATTCATCCAGGTCACGGCGTTCATGTCGATGAATCTCGAACGTCACGTCAAGTCCCACACCGATCTGCTCGAGCATCTGGCGAAAGGCGAGGTGGAGAAGGCCGACACCATCAAGACCTTCTACGACGAGTATTTCGCGGTGATGGATCTGCCCGCTGATTTCTACATCGACACCATTCGCGATGTGTTTCAGGAACATCTGCTGCCCAAGGGTCAGCTCACCTACAAGGGACGCACGGTCAATCCGGGCTCCATCAAGAAGATGGGCCTGATGACGGTGGAAGGCGAAAAGGACGACATCTGCTCGATCGGCCAGACACTCGCCGCGCAGGATCTCTGCACCGGTGTGCGCGCCTATCGCAAGGTGCATCACATGCAGGCCGGGGTCGGCCATTACGGTGTCTTCAGCGGACGCAAGTGGAATAGCGAAATCTATCCGCTGCTGCGGGATTTCATTCACGTCAATTCGTGATTGTTTTCGCGCTGACAGCAGCCAATAGCGAGGGAATGCTCGCACGATCTCTCTACGTCATGCCCGCATTCGTTGCGGGCATCCACGTCTTTTGCTCCCGATACGAAAGCAAGATGCGGATGGCCGGACAAGCCCGGTCATGACAAAAGATCGAGGCATCAGCGCAGCCACTGATCACGCCGCCAGCGCCTTCATTTCCCTGTAGAGATCGGCCTTGCCTTCAAAGCCGATGCCCGGAAGATCCGGCATGGTGATGTGGCCGTTCTCGACCCGCACGCCGTCCGGGAATCCGCCGTACGGCTGGAACAGGTCCGGATAGCTTTCATTGCCGCCGAGGCCGAGACCGGCTGCGATGTTCAGCGACATCTGATGGCCGCCATGGGGAATGCAGCGTGACGGCGACCAGCCGTGAGTCTTCAGCACATCCAGCGTGCGTAGATATTCGCACAGCCCATACGACAGCGCGCAGTCGAACTGCAGCCAGTCGCGATCCGGACGCATGCCGCCGTAGCGAATGAGGTTGCGCGCGTCGTGATGACTGAACAGGTTTTCGCCGGTCGCCATCGGCCCGGGATAGAACTCGGCGAGCGAGGCCTGCAGATGATAATCGAGCGGATCGCCCGCTTCCTCGTACCAGAACAGCGGATAGTCGCGCAGCATCTTGGCATAGGCGATGGCGGTTTCGAGATCGAAGCGACCGTTGGCGTCCACCGCCAGTTGCGCCTGACTGCCGATCTCCTTCAGCACGGCCTCGATGCGCGCGCGGTCTTCAGCGAGCGACGCGCCGCCGATCTTCATCTTGACCACGTTGTAGCCGCGGTCGAGATAGCCGCGCATTTCCGCGCGCAGCGCCGAATTGTCCTTGCCGGGATAGTAGTAGCCACCCGCCGCATAGACGAACACGCGCGGATCGGCCTTGCGGTTGTGCCGCTCCGCCAGCAGCCGGAACAGCGGCTTGCCCGCGATCTTCGCCACCGCGTCCCAGATCGCCATGTCGATGGTGCCGACCGCGACCGAGCGCTCGCCATGGCCGCCCGGCTTCTCGTTCGACATCAGCGCCGCCCATGCCTTGTCGGGGTCGATGTTGTCGCCGGATGCATCGAGCAGCGTTTTCGGATCGGCCTCCAGAAGGCGCGAGGCGAAACGCTCGCGGATTAGGCCGCCCTGCCCGTAACGGCCGTTGGAATTGAAGCCGTAGCCGACCACGCGCCTGCCGTCGCGCACGACATCGGTCACTACCGCGACGAGGCTGGTCGTCATTTTCGTGAAGTCGATATAGGCGTTCCGGATCGGGGACGAGATCGGCTTGGTGATTTCGCGGATATCGACAATGCGGACGGACATGAATGGCGAGTCCCGTTGGCTGGTGGTGGATGTTTGCGGGGGCGGGCGATGTCTACGCCTCGCCCGAAAAAGTTCAAGCGAAACAGCGATTTTTTGCCACAGCCGGGCTCTTTTCCGCCGTTCCGCGCCTGTGATAGATAACGCGCCGGAAGTCCGGAGGATACCGTGCGCGCCCTGCTGCGTTCCCTGCTGATCCTGTTTGCGTTGCTGACCGCGGCGCAGTTCTCGACGCGCGCCGCGCTGGCCGACAAGCGCGTGGCGCTGGTGCTCGGCATCTCGGCCTATCAGCATGTCGCCAAGCTGCCGAATCCATCGAATGACGCGAACGCGATGGCGAACCTGTTCCGTACCTCCGGCTTTGATGTTGTCGAGGTCAAGCGCGACGTCGGCATTGCCGATCTGCGCCGCGCGGTCGGTGATTTTTCCGACAAGGCGCAGGACGCCGATGTCGCAGTGGTGTTCTTCGCCGGTCATGGCATCGAGGTCGATGGCACCAACTATCTGGTGCCCGCCGATGCGAAGCTCGCGCGCGATTTCGACATCGAGGACGAGGCGCTCTCGCTCGACCGGCTGCTGAAGGCGATCGAGCCGGCGAAGCGCCTGCGTCTGGTGATGTTAGACGCCTGCCGTGACAATCCCTTTGCCAAAACCATGAAGCGCACCGTGGCGTCGCGCTCGGTCGGGCGCGGCCTCGCCAAGATCGAGCCGACGGTGTCGGACACGCTGATCGCGTTCGCCGCCAAAGCGGGCTCGATCGCGCTCGACGGCGACAACAGCAACAGCCCGTTCACGACGGCGCTGCTTCAACATATCGCCACGCCGGGCGTCGATCTGCGAATCGCGTTCGGGCGGGTGCGGGACGCGGTGCTGACCTCCACCGGCCGCAAGCAGGAGCCTTATGTCTACGGCTCGCTCGGCGGCAACACGGTCGCTATTGTCGACGCGAATGTCGCAACCGCCAAAGCCGCACCGGCAGCCGACAGCAAGCCGGCCGCGGCACAGGTTGCTTCGGCCAATCTGGACGGCGCGCCATCGCCGCGCGCACCTGCGGCGTCCGCAGCCGCTCCATCATCCGGCGAGATCGCCGAGGCGTGGCGCGCGGTGTCCACAACCACAAGCCCCGCCGTGCTTGAAGCCTTCGTGCGCCGCTTCGGCGACAGCATCTATGGCGATCTCGCCCGCGCGCGCCTGCAGGATATCAAGGCGGCCGACACGAAAGTCGCCGCCGCGAAGCCGGACGAGCGCTCGCTGCATCCGGCACAAGGCGCCACCGCCTCCGCTCCAGGGTCGGCTGCGGTCAACACAGGTACATCCGGCGCTGCGAAGGGCTATCTCGGCTGCTTCAAGGACGACAGCAAGCGCGATCTCGACGGGCACAATTTCTACGACCGCAACATGACGACAGACCTGTGCGTCTCAACCTGCCGCGCCAAAGGGTTCAGCCACGCAGGCACACAGTATGCGTCGTATTGCTTCTGCGGCAACACTTTCGGCAAGTTCGGAAAGTCCGATGGCTGCAACGCCAGGTGCACCGGCAACCGCGACGAGACCTGCGGCGGCACCTGGGCCAACGCGATCCACAAGGTGAACTGAAGCGTCTCGAACCTGACCGCTGTCGCGCGCTGGCATCAGCGGCGTATCATTCGCAGAGCCGCTTGCCGTTTTCGTAAAGACAGCGCGGAGAACGGTTTGCGGGCGGCGAGATTTGCCGCGCAATGTTCCGGCGATTCCGGATCGCGGCCCGCTGATACTTGTTGAGACGCGGCGCGGGCGCGGTGCAGCGGCGGCTGAGTGTCTCGTCGGTCACCGTGACCCACGCGGCTTTCCCGTTATCCAATGTGCATGTCTGCATCGCAGCCTTCTGCACGCAGACAGTCGCGCCTTCGCTGTAGTTTCTGCTGTTGTAGATGCAGACGACGGCGGCGGGCTTTACGACCTCTGCCGCAGGATTCTGCTCCGCCGGCGTTTGCGCGGCGGCAGGCAAAACGGACAACAGAAGCAGGTACGGCATGAGACGATGGATCATGGCCTGATCCTAGCGCGGCGCGGCCCGTTCAAGAAGATGGCGGCGCCATTCATGCTTAAGAAGCATGGTTTCCGGTCAAGTCAATTGAAGGAAGATGCGGGACATCCGGCCCGGCGAGAACCGGGCCGGATGCAGAAATGAGGTTACTTGGTCAGCGGACAGCCGCTGTCCTTGGCGCTTGGATAGGCCGTGCTGCCGGGCACCTTGGCGAGCAGCTTGTAGTAGTCCCAGTCGCGCTTGCTCTCTTCCGGCTTCTTGACCTCGAAGAGATACAGATCCGCGACCATGCGGCCGTTGGCCTGCACCTTGCCGCCCGAGGTGAAGGAATCGTCGACCGGCAGTTCCTTCAGTTTCTTCACAACGGCATCGCTGTCCTTGGTCCCGGCGGCCTTCACCGCCTTGAGATAAGACAGGGTCGAGGAGTAGGTGCCGGCCTGGATCATGCTCGGCATGCGGCCGGTGCGCTTGTAGAACTTCTCGCTGAAGGCGCGGGTCTTGTCGTTGAGGTCCCAGTAGAAGCTCTCCGTGAGAACCAGACCCTGCGCGGCCTTGAGCCCGAGGCCATGAACCTCCGACGCCGTGAGCAGAAGCCCCGCGAGCTTTTGCCCACCGGCGACGATGCCGAACTCAGCCGCCTGCTTCACCGAGTTGATGGTGTCGGCGCCGGCATTGGCGAGACCGATGACCTTTGCCTTCGACGCCTGCGCCTGCAGCAGGAATGACGAGAAGTCCGACGAGTTCAGCGGATGGCGGACCGCGCCGAGCACCTTGCCGCCGTTGGCCTTGACCACATCGCTGGTATCCTTCTCCAGCGCATGTCCGAAAGCATAGTCCGCCGTGAGGAAGAACCAGCTATCGCCGCCCGCCTTCACCAGCGCGCCGCCGGTGCCGACCGCGAGCGCATGGGTATCGAACGCCCAGTGGAAGCCATAGGGCGAGCAGGATGCACCGGTCAAAGCCGACGACGCCGCGCCGACCACGATATTGATCTTCTTCTTTTCCTTGGTGACTTCCTGAACCGCGAGCGCGACCGACGATGTCGTCAGTTCGGTGATCATGTCGACGCTTTCGGTGTCGTACCACTTGCGCGCGATGCTGACCGCAAGGTCAGGCTTGTTCTGGTGATCGGCCGATACGATCTCGATCTTGCCGCCAAGCACAGTGCCGCCGAACTCCTCAGCCGCGATTTTCGCAGCTTCGATCGAGCTCTTGCCGCCGTAATCCGCGTAGACGCCCGACTGATCGTTGAGAATGCCGATCTTCACGCCTTGCGCTGCAGCCGGCAGCACCGCCGTCAGACTGAATGCCGCAACAGCCGCGGCCACAAACCTCGATGTCATAAGTGCGCTCCCGATTATTCTTGTTTGAGACGCCTGTTATAGCGGGAGCGCGTTTGCACGAGGCATTGAACTTTCGCAGCGGCCCCGTGCAATTTCCGCAAACGTATTGCGGCGCACAAGGAATATCCCGCGCGCTCCGGGGTCAATGCCCGGGCCTGTACCGCCCCGCCGACAACCTGCGAAAACGGACGCCCTTGCCGTCCGCAAGCCGGGTTGCCTCGTAGCCACCGTCACGAATGGCGTCACGCTGCGGTCGTGCATTCTCCGGATTGCGCTCCTTCTCCCACCACGACGCGCGCTGTGACGCGCGCGGCAAGGCGAAGCCGAGGATGTCCTCGATCTCCTCGAAGGTCAGGACCAGTTCCACTCTGGTCTGTTGCGCAAGATAGTCGCGAAGCGGATCGAAATCGCCCAAACCGGCTCCTCACATTGTCATCGGCTTTCCGAGTCGATAGGTACGTGGCATCGGTTCGGTTGAACAGGGCTTTTCGTGAATCTGTTTGTCTTCGGCCTCGGCTACAGCGCCAGGCATTTTGCGCAGCGGCGTCTTGCCCGTCATGATCGGGTCAGCGGAACGGTGCGCACGCCTGAAAAGGCTGCGGCCCTGTCCGCCGCGGGACTCGCCGCGCATGTGTTCGGCCCGGAAGCGCGCGACGGCGCGATTGATGCCGGTGTTGCGGACGCCGATGCGCTGCTGATCTCGGTTCCGCCCGGCATGAGCGGCGATCCCGTCCTTGCAGCCTATGCCGAGCGCATCGCGCGCGCGCCAAAGCTGCGCTGGATCGGCTATCTCTCGACCATCGGCGTCTACGGCGATCATCGAGGGGCATGGGTCGACGAACAGACCCCGGCGACGCCAACCAATGCGCGCTCGGTCGAGCGCGCACAGGCCGAACGGGGATGGCTTGCCTTCGGAGCACGAACGAACAAACCGGTCCACATTTTCCGGCTCGCCGGAATTTATGGCCCGGGCCAGAGCCAGCTTGTGCAACTGGCGCGCGGCACCGCGAAGCGCATCATCAAGCCGGGACAGGTGTTCAACCGCATTCATGTCGAGGACATCGCGCGGACGCTGGACGCCTCGCTCGCGCGGCCGCGCGCCGGCGCGATCTACAACGTGACCGACAACGAACCGGCACCGCCGCAGGAGGTCGTGACGTTTGCCGCATCGCTCTGCGGCGTCACGCCGCCGCCGGAAATCAGCCTCGATGACGCCGGCCTCACCGACATGGGCCGCTCGTTCTATGCCGAGAGCAAGCGCGTGAAGAATGATCTTATACGCGGCGAACTCGGCGTGACGCTGGCCTATCCGACCTACCGCGAGGGCTTGCGCGCGCTGCGCGCGGCCGGCGAAGGGCCGCGCTGAAAGCGTTTATGCCGCCTTCGTGGCTTTCGCCTGCTGGATCGCATCCCAGATTTTTACTGGCGTGAGCGGCGTCTGCAGCGAGGTGATGCCAAACTCGCTCAACGCATCCATCACGCCATTCACGACGCAAGGCGGCCCGCCAATCGCGCCGGATTCGCCGCAGCCCTTGGCGCCGAGCGGATTGGTCTTGCACGGCGCGGAATCGTCAAGCGTGACGTCGATATGCGGCATGTCGCTGGCGCGCGGGATGCAGTAATCCTGATAGCTCGCGGTGAGCAATTGCCCCGACGGATCGTAGACCACGGCTTCGTACAGCGCCTGGCCGATGCCCTGCGCGACACCGCCGTGAACCTGTCCGGTGACCAGCATCGGATTGATCGCGATGCCGACGTCGTCCACCGTGGTGTAACGCACCACGCGCGTGATGCCGGTCTCCGGATCAATTTCGACTTCGCAGATATGCGTGCCGTTCGGCCAGGTAGGCCCGTCGACATCGCCCTGACTATTGACGGTAAGACGCGCGTCCTCCTCGTCCTTCGCTAGGTCGAACAGGCTGACACGGCGGTCGGTGCCAACCACGGTCAGCATCCCGTCGCCATATTCGATATCGCCGACGGACGCTTCAAGCACATGCGAGGCCTTCTCGCGCGCCTTCTGAATGAGGTCGCCCGCCGAGACGACAGCCGCGGTGCCGCCCACGAACAGCGAACGCGAGCCGACGCTGCCGCCGCCAGTCGCCTTGTCGGTGTCGCCCTGAATGACGTCAATGCGGTCCAGCGGAATGCCAAGCGCCCCGGCGACCATCTGCGAATAACTGGTCTGCAATCCCTGCCCCATCGCCTGCGTGCCCGACTGCAGGATGACGCGCCCTTCCGCCGTTGCGTGCAGCGTCACCTTCTCGGTGTGAACGCGTCCGCCGGTCCACTCGATGTAGCTGGTCAGGCCGCGGCCGTAGAGCAGGCCTTTTTTCTTTGCGGCCTTCTTGCGCGCATTGAACCCGTCCCAGTCGGCGAGTTTCGAGGCGCGCTCCAGCATGTGCGCGAAAGCACCGCTGTCATAGGTTTCGCCGACCGCGTTCTTGTAGGGCAGTTGCGACGGCTTGATGTAGTTCACCTTGCGGATCTGGCGCGGGTCCATGCCGATCTGGCGGGCGGCCGCGTCCATCAGCCGCTCGACAATGAACACCGCTTCCGGCCGTCCGGCGCCGCGATAGGGGCCGGTGGGCGCGGTATGAGTCAGCACAGCCTTGATGTCGAAGTGAATCAGCGGCAGGTCGTAGACACCCGTCGCCACGAACGGCCCGAGCACGAGCGGGATGATGACGCCCGCGCCGGTGAGATAGGCGCCCACACCGCCCAGCGAACGGACACGGAATGCCAGCACGCGGCCCTTTTCATCGAGCGCGAATTCACCGGTCGAGGTGAGATCGCGGCCATGATGGCCGCCGACAAAATCGTCGAGGCGGTCGCCGCGCCAGCGCACCGTGCGCTTCAGCTTCTGTGCCGCATAGGCGACGATGCCGTCTTCCGGATAAAGATTGACCTTGTGGCCGAAGCCGCCGCCGATGTCGCCGACCAGCACATGGACGCTGTCCTTCGGGCGCTTGAGCACAACATCGGCCAGAATGTCGCGCGTGGCGGTCGGAGTCTGGCTTTGAACATGCAGTGTCAGACGGCCGGTCTTCTTGTCGATCTCCGCCATGGTGCTGCGCGGCTCCAGTGCGGACGGCACCAGACGCTGGCTGGTCAGATCGAGCGAAACGACGTGTTTGGCCTTCGCAAAGGCGGCTTCCGTTGCAGTTGCATCGCCGTAGCTCATGGAGGCTGCGATGTTGTCCGGCGCATCGGGCCAGACCACCGGCGCACCCGGCGCGAGTGCATCGGCCGGCGCAACCACTGCAGGCAGAATTTCATAGTCGATGGCAATGGCCTCGGCTGCGGTCTGCGCGTCGGCGCGCGACGCCGCCAGCACGGCGGCGACCGGTTCGCCCGCGAAGCGAACAATCTCATGCGCCAGAAGCCGGCGCGGGGGCGCCTGCATCGACGAGCCGTCGGGCCGCTTGAAAATCGGCAGTGTCGGAATGGTGCCGATATTGTCCGCGACCAGATCGGCGCCGGTATAGACGGCGGCTACGCCCTCCATCGCCAACGCTGCACCGGTGTCGATGGCCTTGATCCTCGCGTGCGCGTGCGGCGAACGCAGAACGTAGAGCCAAAGGCCACCGTCCTGCGGCTTGTCGTCGACGAAATGTCCCTGCCCGGTGAGAAGCCGCTGGTCTTCGAGACGCTTGACGGATTGTCCCGCGCCGAAGCGCAGATTGGCAGGCAGAATGTTCATGGATATTCCTTCGCGATGTGCAGCCAGACACCGGGGTCGGCACGCTGACGCGACCCGAATGCTGGTTCCGCATAGCACAAACGTGCTACCGGAGTTGAGTCCGCGATTTGGTTTTCCGCCATGCGCGGGAATCGGGGCTTTCCTGCCCCGAAAGCCGTGCCGCAGCCTTGCATGCCGCTCCACGCCCACTAAGGTCGTGTCATGAACCAGATGCTGCGTCCCAAATCCTCGCCGCCGAAATCTGTGCCTCAACGGGTCGCAGCCACCGCCTGTCCGCACGATTGCCCGTCGACCTGCGCCCTGGAAGTGGATGTGCTGGACGAGCGCACCATCGGCCGCGTGCGCGGAGCGCGGGACAACAGCTACACCGCAGGCGTGATCTGCGCCAAGGTCGCCCGCTATGCCGAACGGATTCATCATCCGGATCGCCTGACCAGGCCGCTGGTCCGCACCGGCGCAAAAGGCTCCGGCACCTTCGCGCCGATTGCGTGGGACGAGGCGCTCGATCTGGCCGCAGAGAAGTTTCGCGTGGCTGAGGCGCGCTACGGTTCCGAGACGGTGTGGCCGTACCAGTATGCCGGCACCATGGGCCTTGTGATGCGCGACGGCATCCATCGCCTGCGCCATGCCAAGAAGTATTCCGGCTTTCACTCCACCATCTGCGTCAATCCGGCATGGACCGGATTTGTCGCAGGCACCGGCCTGCTCGCCGGACCCGATCCGCGCGAGATGGCGAAGTCCGATTGCGTGGTGATCTGGGGCACCAACGCGGTCAGCACCCAGGTCAACGTGATGACCCACGCAACCCGCGCGCGCAAGGAGCGCGGCGCGAAGATCGTCGCGGTCGATGTCTATATGAACGGCACCATGGAACAGGCCGACCTTGCCGTGCTGGTGCGGCCCGGCACCGACGGCGCGCTGGCTTGCGCGGTGATGCATTGCCTGTTCCGCGACGGCAAGGCCGATCGCGATTTCCTCGCGCAACATACCGACGCGCCGGATGAACTCGAGCAACATCTGCGCAGCCGTGGCCCCGAATGGGCCTCGCAAATCACCGGCTGCCCGGTCGAGACCATCGAAGAATTCGCGCGGCTCGTCGGCAACACGCCGCGAACCTATTTCCGGCTGGGCTACGGTTTCGCGCGGTCGCGCAACGGCGCGGCGAACATGCATGCGGCAAGTTGCATCGCGGCGGTGAGCGGCGCATGGCGTTACGAGGGCGGCGGCGCATTCCACAACAACGGCGCAATCTTTCACTGGGACCGCAGCCTGATCGAGGGAACCGATATGGTCGATCCCTCGATCCGCATGCTGGACCAGTCGCAAATTGGCGCGATCCTGTGCGGCGACAAGGATGCGTTGTTCAACGGCCCGCCGGTGACGGCGATGCTGATCCAGAACACCAATCCGGTGACGGTGGCGCCGGACCAGACCCGCGTGAAACAGGGCTTCGCGCGCGACGACCTGTTCGTCTGCGTGCATGAGCAGTTCATGACCGAGACGGCGAAGGCCGCCGATCTCGTGCTGCCCGCGACAATGTTCATGGAGCATGACGACATCTATCAGGGCGGCGGGCAGCAGCACATCCTGCTTGGACCCAAGCTGATCGAGCCTCCGGGAGAATGCCGCTCCAACCATGATGTCATCGTCGGTCTTGCGAAGCGGCTCGGCGCGCAGCATCGCGGCTTCGACATGACGCCGCGCGACATCATCGACTGGACGCTGCAAAAATCCGGCTGGGGCACGCTGGAAAATCTGGAGCGCGAGCGCTGGATCGACTGCCAGCCGGATTTCGACACCGCGCACTACACCAAGGGTTTTGCGTGGCCCGACAAGAAATTCCGCTTCAAGCCGGACTGGCCGACAGTGCCGTTCCGCAGCCCGGGGCTTTCCGGCCCGGTGGACGGCCTTCCGAAACTGCCGGACCACTGGACGGTGATCGAGGAAGCCGATGAGCGCCACGCCTTCCGGCTCGCCACGTCTCCGGCGCGCAACTTCCTCAACACGACCTTCAATGAAACGCCGACATCGCTCGGTCGCGAACAGCGGCCGACGGTGATGATCCACCCCGAAGATGCAGCCACTCTTTCGATTGCCGATGGCGACAAGGTGATCCTCGGCAATCCGCGCGGCGAGGTGCGCCTTCATGCAAAGATCTTCGAGGGCGTGCGCCGCGGCGTGCTGATCGCAGAATCAATCTGGCCGAACAGCGCTTTTGAGGACGGGCGCGGCATCAACACCCTCACCGGCGCGGACCCGGTGGCGCCCTATGGTGGCGCGGCCTTCCACGACAACCGGGTGTGGATCAAGCCGGCGGCGTGATTACATCACGCTGCGGGCCAGCATATAGATCGCCACAACAGTAATGACGCCCACGAAAATATCGTTGAGCAAGGCCCGCCGGTCGGCGAGCAGATGCACCGATTTCACGCCGAGATAGCCGCCCGCAAGTCCCCCGCCGATAAAGACCGCGGTCAGCGGCCAGTTCACAAGGCCGGAGACCGCGTAGCTTGCGGCGGTGGTCAGGCCGAAAGCCAGCACCGCCACCAGCGACGAACTGACCGCGTAGACCAGCGGCATGTCGGTGGCGAACACCAATGCCGGCACGATCAGAAATCCGCCGCCGATTCCAAAGAAGCCCGACAGAATTCCGGTCACCAGTCCGAGGCCGGCCAGCACCGGCGCGTTGGCCTGGCTGAGTTGCACCGACTTGTCGCCGCCATGATCGCGGCGGCGGCGCATCAGAAAGGCAACCACCAGCATCAGCATCGCGAACATCATCAGCAGCCGCTGGCCGTCCACCATCTTGCCGACAACGGAGCCGAGCGCCGCGCCGGCCACCCCGGCCGCGGCCAGCACCGCCGCGCAGCCCCATTTCACCATGCCGGTGCGCGCATGGATCATCAGGTTGAACGCCGCGCTCGCCGCCACCGCCAGCGAACTGGTGCCGATCGCCACATGCGCGTTCGGGACGCCGACCAGATAGACCATCAGCGGCACCGCGAGAATTGACCCTCCGCCGCCCACGAGACCGAGCGAGAAACCAACAAGCGAGCCTGACGCCGCTCCGAGCAACCCTTGCGTCAGGGACATCATGGTTTCATTCTCACTTGCAACGGGGAAGCGTTCGCGCGATCAGGCCGGACCCAGTATGCCGCGATTCCATGGCGCGAACTTTAGCAGCTTGGCCATTCCACAGGTTCCGGTCAGTCCCGCGAACAAAAGGCCCGCGCCGATGAATCCAGGCACCGCATAGAATGCCGGCGAGACGAACGCGCCCAGCAGCACGCCGCCAAGACCAAGGCTGCCAGCCACGATCTGCACCTGCCGCTGCATTTCGATCGGCTGACGGCGATCCGTCACCACCGGCAATCCGGCCTTGCGCCACGCATCGAGACCGCCCTCCACAACGAAGGCCTCGCAACCGTCGCCTGCGCGCGCCTGCAGCCGGGCCGCGTTCATCTGTGTCCGCTGGCCGGAGCGGCAATGGAAGATCACGGGCTTTCCGCGATGAAGCGCGAAATCTGCCTGATCCAGCGTGGAGAGCGGCAGGCTCCGGGCGGCGGCAATGCGCTCGCGCGCATGCTCGTCCGCCTCGCGGATATCGAGCAGAATCGCACCCTCGTTCAGCATCTCGCGGGCTTTCTTGGGACTGACAGTTCGCAGCGTCATGATGGTTCTCCAATCGTGAGGTTCAGCGCCGGGTCCGGCGCGCGGGTGGCGGACAAAAGAGGCCTTGAAGCGTCGACAGAAGCTGTTCGATGCGCGGATCGGCGATCCGGTACCAGAGCACTTGTGACTCCCGCCGGAAGGTCACGAGCTTCTCGTCCCGCATCCTCGCCAGATGTTGCGACAGTGCCGACTGGCTCAAGCCAACGGCCTCCGCCAGCGCCGAGACGTTCGCCTCGCCCCATTCCACCAGCTTGCAAAGGATCATCAGCCGCCGCTCGTTGCCGAGTTCGCGCAGGATCGCCGCGACTTCGGCGGCTTGCGCCTCGAACGCGGCAAGATCGGAAAATCGGACGCTCATCGCCATTCCTTATATTAGCTATTGCTTATTTAGCATTGTCTAATATAATAAGTCAACTCCCGACTGACCGACATTGAAAGGCGCGCACCATGACTGTCACACCGGACATCCAGGCGTTCTTCGACGAACCCACCAACACCATCAGCTATCTGGTCTCAGACCCTTCGACGGGACAAAGCGCGGTGATCGACCCTGTGCTCGATTACGATCCCAAATCGGGCGAGGTAGACACCCGCTCCGTGGAGACGATTCTCAAGGCCGCCGCCGACCGCAAGCTGACCATCGTCTGGGCGCTGGAAACCCATGCCCATGCCGATCACCTTTCGGGCGCTCCTTACATCAAGGCGAAAACCGGCGCGCAGATCGGCATTGGCGAACACATCAAGGATGTGCAGCGGATCTTCCGCCCTATCTTCAATGCAACCGACATGAAGCCCGAAGGCGGCGATTTCGATCACCTGTTCAAGGACGGCGAAGTTTTCAAGATCGGCAATCTCGCGGTGGAATGCATCTATACGCCGGGCCATACACCCGCCGACCTCAGCTACAGGATCGGCGACGCCGTGTTTGTCGGCGACACGATGTTCATGCCGGACTACGGCACCGCGCGCGCGGATTTCCCCGGCGGCGACGCGCACCAGTTGTATCGCTCGATCTGGAAGCTGCTGTCATTGCCGCCGGAGACGCGCCTGTTCATGTGTCACGACTACAAGGCGCCGGGCCGCGATACCTACGCATGGGAAACCACGGTGCGCGAACAGCGCGAGCGGAACGTCCACATCGGCGGCGGCAAGACCGAGGACGAGTTTGTGGCCGCCCGCATGACGCGCGACGCCACGCTGTCCGCACCGACCCTGCTGCTGCCGTCGATTCAGGTCAACATCCGCGCCGGGGCGTTTCCGCCGGCGGAAGATAACGGCGTGCATTACCTGCTGATTCCGGTGACATTCAAGGCATCGGCAGCGCGATAGTCGCCGCTTATGCCCTTGCGGCATTCTCCCAATAAGGATCGCGCAGCTTGCGCTTGAAAATCTTGCCGCTGGCCTCGCGCGGAAGTTCGTCGAGGAACCTGATGTCCTTCGGCACCTTGAAATTCGCGAGCCGCTTGCGGAGATAATCCTGCACGGCTGCGGGCGTCAGTGACACGCCGGCGTCCTGCTCGATGCAGGCCATCAGCCGTTCGCCATACTCGTCATCGGGGATGCCGAACACCGCGCAATCGCGCACGCCGTCCATGCCGATCAGCGTGTTCTCGATCTCGGCGGGATAGATGTTGACGCCACCCGAAATCACCATGTCGCGCTTGCGGTCGCACAGGAACAAGTAGCCATCGTCGTCGAGATAGCCGACGTCCCCGACGCTGATCAGTCCCTCGCGGCCCGCTTCCTCGCGCGCGCCGGCCTTGCGGTGATAGTCGAAATCCGGGATCGCGGTCTGCCGCATGAAAATCTCACCGATCTCGTTGGCCTTGCGTGGCTCTCCGTTCGGACCGAAAATTTTCACGATGCCGCCTTCGATAGCGCGGCCAACGGTGCCGGGTTTCGCCAGCGCTTCCTGCGCAGAGTGCCAGACCGGAATGCCGGTTTCGGTCGAGCCAAAGTATTCATGAACCACCGGTCCCCACCAGTCGATCATCGCCCGCTTCACAGGCACCGGGCACGACGCCGCGCCATGCACGACAAAGCGCAGCGACGACAGGTCGTAGCGGGATTTCACCTCATCCGGCAGCCGCAGCAGGCGCACGAACATGGTCGGCACCATGTGCATGTGCGTGACCTTGTGCCGCTCAATGAGCTGCAGCAGATCCTCGGGATCGAAGCGCGGCTCAAGCACGATGGTGCAGCCGTGACGGAATGCCAGCATGCCGTAGGAATTCGGCGCCGAGTGATACATCGGCCCGTTCATCAGAATGATCTGATCCTCGTTTGGTTTCACGCCATAGGTGATGCCACTGACGCGCTCTGCGGCAGCCATCAGCTCCGGCGGCATCGGCATACGACGCACGCCTTTCGGACGGCCCGTGGTGCCGGAGGTATAGAACATCGGCGAGGCGCGGCCCGGCGCTTCGCGCGACGGCGCGTGACCATCGCGCCAGGTGTCCCAGTTGACATAGCCATCGGGCACGCGCGCGAGTTCGGGCGAAACGCCGAACGCGCCGACGATTTCGGGCGGCGTTTCCACCACCAGCAATGGCAACCGCTTGGGCAGACCGTCCTTGATCTGCGGCAGCAGGTCGGCGTGACAGACCAGCGCCTGCGCGCCGCTGTCGGCGAGAATGTAGGCGACCTCCTCGGACTTCAGGTGCCAGTTGATCGGCACCACCGGCGAGCCGAGCATTGCTGCGGCCGACGAAGCCTCGAAGAACGCGAAATCGTTGCGCAGCATCAGCCCCACGGGCGCGCCATCGCGGACGCCCAGCGCCTTGAAGCCGCTGGCGGCCCGCGCAATGCGTTCCTGGATGTCGGGATAACTGATCCGGCGTTCGCCGCTGATAATCATCGTATCGCTCCGGCTCAAAGAAAACGAAACAGGCACGTCCGGGAGTCCGGACGTGCCTGCCGCTGACGCATGTGTTTACTGGTCGTCGAGCACCTTGCCGAAACCGACCCAGCTCTTGCCGTCGAAGCGGCGGAGCAGAAGCTGCTGGAACGGCAGATAATCGTCCGGCCCTGTATTGACCGTGATCCCGGGCAGCAACAGCGGCAGGTGCACGTCCTTGAGCGAAGCGGCCTGACGCCTGATGTTCTCGCTGCTGAAGTCGTCCTTGCAGGCCTTGAGCACGGCGACCATCAACTGCGCGTAGTGATAGCCGGCGGAATAGTTGGAGTTGTTCAGGTCGGCATTCGGCATGTACTGCTTCATGAACGCGAAGAACTCTTTCACGCCGGGATCGTTCGCCCATTGCACGTCATTGACGTCTTTCTGGTTGCTCGACGAAATCATGCCGACGGCATTCTCCAGTCCGGCCGGGGCGAGGAAGGAAATCGACGCCGCCGAAGTCGGCAGGAACGTCATGTCGGGTTTCCAGCCCAGTTCGGCGATGCCCTTGATGAGCTGCGACGTGAACTTTCCGAGCACCACGCCGAACAGCACGTCGGCGCCGGATGCCTTCAGTGTCGCAAGCTGCGAATTGATGGTGGGCGCAGTCACTTCATAGCTCGCCTCGGCCACGATCATGGTTGCGGCCTTGGCGCCCAGCGCGCGCTTGAAGCCGCCGACATAGTCACGGCCGAAATCATCATTTTGCGCCAGAATGGCAATCTTCGCATCCGGCTTGGTCGCCAGGATATGCTTGGCGTAGATCACGCCTTCGGATGCATAGGCGGCCATGCCCGGCATCGTATAGGGGAAGCCCTTCGGATCGGCCCATTTGGTCGCGCCGCTGAGAACGAACAGTTGCGGAATCTTCTTGCCGTTGAGATAGCGATGCACAGCGTTGTTGGTCGCGGTGCCGAGCGAGGCGAACATCACCTGCACTTCGTCCTGTTCGACCAGCTTGCGGGTGTGCTCGACAGTTTTCGGCGGCGAATAGGCGTCATCCATGCTGATGAACTTGATCTTGCGCCCGTTGATGCCGCCTTCGGCATTGATCTTCTCGAAATACGCCTCCTGCACCCGGCCGATCATGCCGAAGCCCGACAGCGGCCCGCTGTAGGGCAAGGTCTGGCCGATGCGGATCTCCCCCTTTGTATCCGCCTGCACCTGTGTGATCCCGAACGCCACGAGCGTCAGGACCGCAAGCGTCCGTATTGATCCAGCTTTCATCATGCTCTTTCCTCCCGGTTGGTTATTGTTGTGAGGCCGCGCTTTTGCGCGTGCCCTGGACGCCGATCAGGCGCTGATGCGCTTTGCAAAATCTCCGGTGGCGTCGTTGAACTCACCCTTCAGGCGCTCCACCAGTTCGGCCACCGACGGCACGTCTGTGATCTGGCCGATGCCCTGTCCGCAGCCCCAGATGTCGCGCCAGGCTTTGGCTTTCATGTTGCCGCCGGAGCCGAAATTCATTTTGGTCTTGTCCGCCACCGGCAGGTTGGCGGGATCGAGACCCGCGGCCGCGATCGAGGGGCCGAGATAATTGCCGTGAACGCCGGTGAACAGGTTGGTGTAGACCGTGTCATGCGCGGCGTATTCGGTCAGCGCCTTCTTGTAGGCTTCATCGGCATTGGCCTCGACGGTCGCGATAAAGCGCGTGCCCATGTAGGCCATGTCGGCGCCGAGCGCGAGCGCGGAGGCGATGCCCCAGCCATCGGAAATCGCGCCCGAGAGCAGGATCGTGCCCTTGAACCATTGCTTCACTTCACGCACCAGCGCGAAGGGCGACAGCGTTCCCGCATGCCCGCCTGCACCTGCGCAAACCAGAATGAGACCGTCGACGCCCTGCTCCGCCGCCTTGCGCGCGTGCTTCACGTTGATGACATCGTGGAACACCACGCCGCCATAGGAGTGCGCCGCGTCGACGATTTCGGACGGCGGGCGCAGCGAGGTGATGATGACCGGAACCTTGTGCTTCACGCAGGTTTCCATGTCCTTCATCAGGCGATCGTTGGAGGCGTGGCAAATCTGGTTGACCGCGTAGGGCGCGACCTTCTTGTCGGGGTTGTTCGCCTGATACTCGCCAAGCTCATCCTCGATCTGGGTCAGCCATTCGCCGAGCTTTTCCGCAGGCCGCGCGTTGAGCGCCGGGAATGAGCCGACGACACCCGCCTTGCACTGGGCGATGACGAGTTCAGGACCCGAGACAATAAACAGCGGCGATCCGAGAACGGGCAGTTCAAGTTTACCGGCGAGCGAGGCTGGAAGCGGCATCGGAGGGTTCCTGTTCTGAATGTAAGCAACAATAACATCTTGACCGGAGCCTCTGGATGTCCAATCTTGAACAATTGAGACATCAAGATTGAACAGCATGGATTGGGATCTCTGCAGAACGTTCCTCGCCGTCGCCGAATCCGGCAGCTACCTCGCCGCGGCCCGGCGGCTGCGCTCCAGCCATCCGACCGTGAGCCGTGACATCGCCGCGCTGGAAGCCCAGCTCGGGACCAAACTGTTTGTCCGATCCAATGAAGGGCTGACTCTCACCGCGCAGGGCCGTCGCTTCCGCGAACACACGACCGCGATGGAGGCGGCTGCGCTGCGCGCCGAGGCCGCTGTGTCGGCGAAAGGCACTAAGGCGCGCGGGCTGGTGAAATTCTCCATCGGCCCGACGCTCGCGGCCTACTGGCTGATGCCGCACATGGCATCCTTTATCGCGGAGCATCCCGACGTTCAGATCGAGTTCGTCACGCATCCGTTTCCGGTCAGCGTACGCAAGCGCGAGGCCGACATCGTGCTGCGCATCTACCAGAGCGGCGACGAAAATCTCGTCGGCCGCAAGATCGCGCGGCTGGGCGTCGGCTTCTATGCCTCGCGCGATTACGCGGCGCGGCATCCCCTGCCCGCGAGTCGCGACGACTGGAAACATCATAGCGTCATCGGCTTCGCAGACCGCGCCTCCAATGCCGAACTCGGCCGCTGGAGCGATCACGTCGCGCGGCAGGCCTCCGTGGCGATGCGCTGCTCGTCGCAGGCCGACATGCTGGCCGCCGTGCGCGCCGGGGTCGGCATCTGCGCCATGTCCTGCATCGTGGCCGATGCGCATGACGACCTGATCCGCGTTTCGCCGCATAAGCTCGCCGGAATTTCCGATATCTGGCTATTGGCGCATCCCGACCTGATCGACCTTCCGCCGGTGCGCGCGGTGATCAATTTCGTCACCCAGCGCTCGCGCATCGACCGCGAGATTCTCAGCGGCGGCGCTAAAGTTTAGCCCGGCGCCGCGGATCGTTGACTTCGCGAAGCGCGACAGGTCAACAGCTATATATTCCTTCTGCCTCATTGCCTGCGCGCGTGAATCCGGCGCAAAGTGCCCTCCGCCGCCGTTAGAAGTCGGCATGCGTTTCAAACAAGGCGTCACTTGTTACGGGAGAACACCATGGGTTTCGAGGGACTTGAACTGCGCTCCTTGATCAAGAAGAGCGGCGAACTTGAACTGTCGCTGGCCAAGGTCAAGATTCCCGAACCCGCCGCCGACGAAGTCGTGGTCCGAGTCGAAGGCGCGCCGATCAACCCGTCGGATCTCGGCCTGCTGCTCGGCGCCGCCGACATGACCACCGCGAAATCATCCGGCTCCGGCGACAGCATCGTTGTGACAGCCACCGTGCCGCAGCCGCTGATGCGCGCCATGGCAGGTCGCCTCGATGAGTCCATGCCGGTCGGGAATGAAGGCGCGGGCGTCGTGGTCGCCGCCGGAAGCTCCAGCCGCGCGCAGTCGATGATGGGCAAGATGGTCGCGATGATCGGCGGCGCGATGTACGCGCAATATCGCTGCATCAAGGCCGCCGACTGCATGGTGCTGCCCGATGGCACCACTGCGGCCGAAGGCGCGTCGTGCTTTGTCAATCCGCTCACCTCGCTCGGCATGACCGAGACCATGCGCCGCGAGGGACATACCGCGCTGGTTCACACCGCGGCCGCCTCGAACCTCGGTCAGATGCTGAACAAGATCTGCATCAAGGACGGCATCGGCCTCGTGAACATCGTGCGCAGCGCCGAGCAGGCGGAGATTCTGCGCAAACTCGGCGCGACGCATATCTGCGATTCCACCAGCGCAACCTTCATGGAAGATCTGACACAGGCGCTGATCGCCACCGGCGCGACACTGGCGTTCGACGCGATCGGCGGCGGCAAGCTGGCGGGCCAGATTCTCACCTGCATGGAAATCGCGGCCAACAAGACCGCGAAGGTCTACAGCCGCTACGGCTCGACCGTTCACAAGCAGGTCTATATCTACGGCGGTCTCGATACCCGCCCGACCGAACTCAACCGGAATTTCGGCATGACATGGGGTCTCGGCGGCTGGCTGCTGTTTCCGTTCCTGCAGAAGATCGGCCCGGCGGAGGCGCAGAAACTGCGCGAGCGTGTCGCCGCCGAACTCAAGACCACGTTCGCCAGTCACTACACACAGGAGGTGTCGCTTCAGGAAGCGCTGCAATTGCCGAACATCGCAGCTTACGCCAAGCGCGCGACCGGCGAGAAGTTCCTGATCAACCCGAACAAGGGCTAAAACCCGGCTTGCCGTTACAGTGCCGCGCCAAATAAAAAGGCCCCGGGAAACCGGGGCCTTTTGTTGTCTTTCGACGAACTCAGTACTTATCAATCAGTACTTCGCGACGACCGGGCCACCCCAGTTGAAGCGATAGTTCAGGCCAACCTTCACAGTGTGGAGGTCGTCCTTGTAGGACAGAGCGCCAGCCGCCGAAGCAACGTTGGTCGTGTCGAAGTTGTAGTACTGGTACTCAACCTTGGCCGACCAGGCCGGAGCGAACATGTATTCGAGGCCGCCACCGACGGTGTAGCCGGTCGACTGGCGGTCGGTCACAGCCGGCAGGAAGCCAGCGGTTGCAGCAAGGCCGTTGTCGTCACGGAACGCGACACCGCCCTTGGCGTAGATCAGGCCCGGACCCCAGGTGTAGCCGAGGCGGCCGGTGACCGAAGCGAGCCAGTCGGACTTGTCACGGAACGAGTCCACGCCGTTGGTGAAGGTGCGGTTGTTGTCCGAGAGGCCCGAGATCTGACCTTCGATACCGACCAGCCAGTTCGGAGCGAACTGGTAGTCAGCGCCGATCTGACCGCCGCCGAGGAAGGCTGCGTCGCGGTTGTTGCCGGTCAGGCCGGGGATCGTTGTGGCGTAGCCGTTGTCGCCACCGAAGGCTGCGCCGATGTGCACACCGGCGTAAAAGCCGGTCCAGTTGTAGATCGGTGCAGGCGCGTAAACCGGCGCCTTGGTGTAGGTGCGAGGGCCGAGGTCCGCGGCGAGAGCGGCAGTCGAAGCCAGCAGGGTGGCGGACAAGGCCAGGAAAGCAGAACGAATACGCATGGTTTTTCCCCGTGTTGAGTTGGGACGGACCCTATTGGCCCCCCGGTTAATGAAAAATGGAGACGGGGCGTTTCAGTTCCTGCCCGGGGGGATCGCGCGCCTCATTCCCTGCGAGCGTGACAAAAAAGAGACTCTTGGGGCCGGTTTGGAAAGGAGGCGTTAGGCATAACGTGCGTCGCCGCCGCAGGCCCTGCCCGGTGCAAGCCGTCTCTTCCGCCCAACCTGCGGTCGCTATTCTTGATGCTGCGGAGAATTCTCTGGCGGAGAGAGCGGGATTCGAACCCGCGATACGGTTTCCCGTATACACACTTTCCAGGCGTGCGCCTTCAACCACTCGGCCACCTCTCCGTGGCGCCTGTCATGAAGGGACCCGCGCCGATTTGCAAGAGAGCGCGGGCTTCCGGTCGAAATATTCCCTAAATATTTGAGATTTATGCGCTAATTGGCTATCGGGCGGGGCGCAAAGCGGGACGGATCGCGCATCTGGCCGCCGCTCAGGGCCGGTCCGCTGGCCAGCCGGAGCGGCCGAACAACCGATGGCGAAAGGCTGGGGCCTGCCGCCCCGCGCGTCGCCTCCAGCGCGTCGATAAATCCGGCAAACCAGTTATGGATGGTTCCGGCGCGCAGCTTCCTCATCATGGCCTCCCA
The DNA here is from genome assembly GCF_000336555.1 of Afipia clevelandensis ATCC 49720. Taxonomy (GTDB): domain Bacteria; phylum Pseudomonadota; class Alphaproteobacteria; order Rhizobiales; family Xanthobacteraceae; genus Afipia; species Afipia clevelandensis. The sequence goes on from NZ_KB375281.1 coordinate 2,987,703, forward strand.
CCGCATCCGCCGTTCAGTCGCGGGCATCGAGAGCGCCGTGGCGATGCCCCGCGCCATGCCGTCGATGTCGTGCGGATTGACCAGCAGCGCGGTGTCCAGTTCGTTCGCGGCACCGGCGAACTTCGACAGCACCAGGACGCCGGGGTCGATCGGATTTTGCGCGGCGACATATTCCTTGGCGACTAGGTTCATTCCGTCATGCAGCGGTGTCACCACACCGACCTGCGCGGCGCGATAGAAGCCGGCCAGTACAGTCTGGCTGAACCCCTTGCTCAGATAGCGGATCGGCGTCCAGTCCACCTCGCCATGACGGCCGTTGACCTCGGTGACCTGCTTCGACAGTTCATCCTGAAGGTTGCTGTAGGCCTCGATGCCGCCGCGCGATGGCGTCGCGATCTGCAGCAGGGAGACCGACCGCTTCAGCGACGGCTGGATTTCAAACAGCCGGTCGAACGCGCTGATGCGATTGACCAGCCCCTTGGAATAATCGACCCGGTCGACGCCGATCGCGAGCCGTTCGCCGTGCAGGCTCTTGCGCAGACGGGATACGTCGGGATGCGAGGCCGCGCGCTGGGCCTGCGCCGCGAACCCATCGACGTCGATACCGATAGGAAAAACTCCGATGCGCGAGGTGCCGAACCGCGACGAGACCAGTTCGCCATCGACATCAAGACCCAGTTCCGCCTGCAGATAGTCAGCGAAATTCTCGCAGTCGTCCTCGGTCTGGAATCCAATCAGATCGTAGGCCAGCATCGCCTCGACCAGATCGCGGTGATGCGGCACGCCCGAAATCACACGCCGCGAAGGCCAGGGCGTATGGAGGAAGAAGCCCAGCGGATTGCCGACGCCGAGATCGCGCATCTCCGCGCCGAGCGTCAGAAAATGATAATCCTGAATCCAGAACGCGGCGGTCGGCTTGTTGAAACGCATCAGCGCACGCGCCATGAATGCGTTCACTTCGCGATAAGACTGATAATCATCCAGGGAAACCTTGATCAGATCGTTGCGCGAATGCAGCGCGGGCCATAACGCGGAATTCGCGAAGCCTTCATAATATCCGCCGTAGTGAGCCGCAGGCAGATCGAGCAAGGCCAGCGCGCCTGCGCCAAGCGATTCGATTTCCGCGAACGAATCCTTCGAGATGTTGTCGCGCACGCGGCCCGAAGAGCCCACCCAGATCGCGCCTGATTTTTCCACCACTGGCAACAGAGCCGCCGCCAGTCCACCGGTCATCGGTTCATTTGCTTTTGCCCGCGCGACACGATTGGAAACGACAACGAGATCCACAGGGTCCCCTCCCTAGTTTTGCGTACGCAAAACCAACACCTGTTCATCAATATGGTTCCTCGCCACCCTCTCGACTGATTCACGTCAAACTTGGGCGCTCAATGCGGAACCGGGTTCCATTAAGACAAAAGGTTGGCCGATTAAAAGCAATCTGCATAGTCTTGACACACCTCGAATTGCGCAACGCGCACCTATGCAGATTACCTCCCGTTTGAGTCGTGAACGTTACAACCCTTGCGATGAAACGCGCACTAGCTGCGCCAGTAACGATCCTCCCAATTGCGCGACAACTTCATGCCGGTGAGAATCAATCCCGCCATTGAATAGGTTTGCGGGAAGTTTCCGAACAACGCACCGGTTTTTGGATCGACGTCTTCCGACAGCAAGCCGTAGCGGTTGCGATGCGCGAGCGCGTCGACAAACGCCTCACGCGCTTCCTCGCGGCGGCCTTGCTGCCACCACGCATCGATCAGCCAGAACCGGCAGATCATGAACGCGGTCGCCGGCAATCCGAAATCGTCCTCGGCTGCATACCGCATCACATGCTTCTCACGCAGCAGATCGCGCTCCATCGCCGCCACCGTCTTGATGAAACGCGGATCGTCGACCTCGCATACGCCCAGATCGGGCAACAACAGAACGCTGGCGTCGAGATCGTCCGACCCGAACGCCGCCGTGAAGGCCTCGCGCTTCGGATTCCAAGCGCGTTCCAGCAATTCCTTGTGAATCGGGTCGGCGACCGAATTCCAATAGGCCGCGCGGTCATGCAGGCCGAGCCGCGTTGCGATCGACGCGAGACGATTGACGCCTGCCCAGCACATCGCGGCGGAGTGGGTGTGGACCCGCTGACGCCCGCGATATTCCCAGATGCCTGCATCGGGCTTTAGCGCAACCTGCGCGGCTTTCTCGCCGAGGTCTTCGAGCAGCCGGAACAGTTTTTCGCCAGCGGGGGTCGGCAATCGCCGGTCGAAGAACAGAGGCAGCGCCGCAAGGATCACACTGCCATAGGTATCGTGCTGGCTTTGCTCGACGGCGGCATTGCCGATGCGCACCGGCCCGTCGCCGCGATAGCCTTTAAGATCGTGCGCGATCCACTCATCGAGGGCAAGATTCGGCACCACGCTGTAGACCGGCTTCAATGGCCCGTCGGAATTGGTCGCCAGCGACAGCGTGAAGCCGATGAAGTCTTCCATCGTCTGCGTGGCGCCGACGCGGTTCAGTGCCTTCACGACGAAGTAGGCGTCGCGGAGCCAGCAGAAGCGGTAGTCCCAGTTGCGGCCCGATCCGGGAGCCTCCGGAATTGACGTGGTATGCGCGGCAATGATGCCGCCGGTCTCCTCGAAATTCGACAGCTTGAGCGTGATCGCGGCGCGAATGATCGCTTCCTGATAATCGTACGAGATGTACAGACGCCGAACCCAATGCAGCCAATAGGCCTTGGTCTGCTCCGCGAACGAGGTCGCCGTCGCGGCAAGGTCGCCCGGATACGGTTCGTCCTGGCCGAACACCATGTGCACCGGGCGCGTCAGCACGAACGGCGTTTCGTGCTCGATCATCGCAATCGGCGCATCGGTGGTGACGCGAACCGTCGATTCCTCCTCGACATAGCGGATATGATTGCTGCCGAGGGAGCTGCGCTTCAACGGCTTGCCGTAGGAGTGCGTCGGCCTCACCCGGATCGTGATCCGCGGCAGCCCTGCGATCGGCTCGATGATACGGAACAACTGCGGCGGCCGGAACATGCGGCCATACTGCCGGAAGCGCGGCGCGAAATCGGTGATGCGGACGGCGTTGCCCTTGGCGTCGGTCAGGATCGTTTCGACCAGCGCGGTGTTGCGGACATAGTCGGACGTGTATTCGACCATTCCGTCGAGCACGACATCGCTGAAGCCCTTTTCCTCGTCGCCCGCGACCAGCCGGGAGAAAACCGGATCGCCGTCGAAGCGCGGGAAACACCACCACACCAGCCGCGAGGTCGGCTCAAGCAGCGCCGCCGTCTTGCAGTTGCCGATCACCGCGAGATCGAGACCATGATCTATCTTCGCACCGGCTTCGGCCTGTGAAGCCGTGACCACCTTGGGAATGTTCATTGCGCCGCTATCGCCTCTTCGTCGAGTAATTGCGCGAGCCACGCGCGAACGTCCTTCGGGGCCTTGAACTGCCCGTTGACGCCGTGCGCGCGGCGGCCCACGGAAAATGAAACACCGCGAAACGCCGGCATGATGGCGAACACGGATTCGTCGGTGACATCGTCACCAATAAATATGGGATTGCGTCCGGAGAACGGCGCATGGTTCATCAGTTCGCGAACGCCGGTCGCCTTGGTGAAGCCGGCGGGCTTGATCTCGCAGACGAACTTGCCGGGAAGCACCTCGATGGGCGCCTGCGGCAGGTCGGCGCGAATCGCGGAGACCGCCTCGTAGATGGCTTTCTCGAACTGTGGCGCCAGACGATAATGCAGCGCGATCGAATAGCCCTTGTCTTCGTACAAGATTCCCGGACTGAGCTGCGAGATGGCGATGAAACGGCGCTTCAGATCGTTGTCCATCGGCGGCGCGCGCGATGCGACCGCCTCGCTTTCGACCGAGAGGCGCATCTCCGCGCCATGACCGCCGACGGCGGGAAACTGCAACGGCGCGAAGATCACATCAATGTCGGTCAGTGAGCGCCCGCTCACGAGCGCGAGCGCGCCATCCAGCCTTTCATGCAGCGTCTGCAGGACCGCGCCAAGATTCGGCGGCACCACGACATCGCGCGGCGTCGGTGCCAGCTCCAGCAACGTGCCGTCGATGTCGAGCAGAAGCGCGGTCTGGCTCAAGTCCGGAACGATTCCGGCCGGGGCGAGCAGTACGTCGCTCCCGGATTTTGCCGACGAATTTTCAATCACACGATGATCCATCCGTTACTCATGCGCCGCCAGCGGCCGCGCAACCTCCTCAAGCGATTTGCACTCGGCGTCGATACAGTAACGCCATGCGATGATTGCCGCGCCGACCATCAGCGCCGATCCGAGCAGATAGCCGGCGAACACGCTATCGCGCGAGCCGGTGTCGATCAGCACCCCGAACAGCGCGGGCCCGGCGATGCCGCCGACGCCGGTGCCGATGGCATAGAACAATGCGATGGCCAGCGCACGAACCTCGAGCGGAAATGTCTCGCTCACGGTGAGATACGCCGCACTCGCCGCCGGAGACGCAAAGAAGAAGATCACCATCCAGGCAATCGTCTGGGTTTGCGCGGTCAGCACGCCAATCGAGAACAGGTAGCCCGACACGGCAAGCAGGATGCCGGACACGCCATAGGTGAATGCGATCATGCTGCGCCGGCCCAGCGTGTCGAACAGCGAACCGAGCAGCAGCGGGCCGAGAAAATTCCCGGCCGCGAAGGGCAAGATGTACCAGCCGACATTTGCCGCCGGGATAGCGAAGAAATCTGTCAAAACCAAAGCATAGGTGAAGAAAATCGCGTTGTAGAAAAATGCCTGCGCGACCATCAGGGACAGCCCGACCAGCGAACGGCTCCGATAGGTCCGGAACAGTGTCGCGATCACCTCACGGATCGGTGTATGCGTCCGCATGGTCAGCCTGATCGTGGGGAACGGCGTGGCATTCTGTTGTCCGCTATGCGCGACCGATTGTTCGATCTCAGCCGCGATCGCCAGCGCCCGCTCCGGCTGACCGTGAATCATCAGCCAGCGCGGACTTTCCGGAATCCAGAACCGCATCACGAACACGATCAGGCCGAGGCCAGCGCCGGTCAGGAAAGCCAGACGCCATCCCTGCTCCGGATCAATGATGGCCGGATCGAGCAGCACGATAGCACTGACCGCACCGATAGCCGCGCCGATCCAGAAACTGCCGTTGACGATCAGATCGGTGCGGCCGCGATAACGCGCAGGCACAAGCTCCTGAATGGTCGAGTTGATCGCGGTGTATTCGCCGCCGATGCCGGCGCCGGTCAGAAACCGGAACAGCGCGAAGCTCGCGAGATTCCAGGACAACGCCGTCGCAGCCGTTGCCGCGAGATAGACGGCTAGCGTGACGAAAAACAGCTTCTTGCGACCGATCCGGTCGGTCAGCCACCCAAAGCCGATGGCGCCCAGGACCGCGCCGGCGAGATAGGCGCTGGTCGCGATTCCGATATCCGTATTCGAGAAGCGCAGGACGGGACTGTCCTTCAGCGCACCGGACAGCGCGCCTGCCAGCGTGACCTCGAGGCCGTCGAGAATCCAGGTGATCCCGAGCGCGGCGATCACCCGGGTGTGAAAGCCGCTCCACGGCAGGGAATCCAGACGCGCAGGGATATCGGTTTCGACAACCACGCCCGCCCGCGCGAAGGAGACCACGCCGCCTTCCGATACCGTTTTTGCAGGGGACATCTGGATGTTTGTCAAAACTGACATCCCGTCGTCCTTCTCGGTTCCACTCTTGCCCCTGCGATGGACGCCGTGACCGGCGAAAACGAATGGAACGCCGCGAGGTCCTGACATCACGGCGAATGACGAAAGGCTCTCCGGTATCTGGGCACTGGAGAGCACGGTAACGCGAGAACGGAATGGCCTGGAACGCCAGTGCCAAGCCGCTTCGCCTGACTGCGGGTACATCCGCCGCCGTCTCAGAAACAACGTCGAGGTGGGGGTTGGGTTCCATAGGGAACCCGGATGGTCTGGATCGCCAACCGGAGTTCCCGCAACGATCAGGCCGCGCGCGCAGGCGGCATCATGTCCTTGTAGCCAGGCGCAAGCTGCAGTTTCGGCTCGGTCATGGACTGCAGCGTTTCGAGCGTCATGCCGGGAATCATCTCGGCGACCATCAGGCCCTGCGGCGTGACGTCGATGACGGCGTAGTTGGTATAGATGCGTTTCACCACACCTGCCGCTGTCAAAGGATAGCTGCACTTGAACTTGATGCGCGGCTGGCCCTTCTTGTCGGTGTGCTCCATCAGCACACGAATTTCCTTGGCCCCGACCGCAAGATCCATCGCACCGCCGACACCGGGCGGAAACTCTGAATCCTCAGTGGTCCAGTTGGCGAGATCGCCTTTCTCGGAAACTTCAAATGCGCCGAGCAGGCTGAAATCGAGATGACCGCCGCGGATCATCAGAAAGGCATCGGCATGATGGACGTAACAGCCGCCGGTCACGAGCGTCGTGAGGTTCTTGCCGGCGTCGGTGAGTTCTTCATCTTCCTCGCCCGGCTTCGGAGGACCACCCATGCCGAGCACGCCGTTCTCGCTGTGAAAGATCACTTCGCGCGTCTTCGGCACATATCCTGATGTGAGTGTCGGAATGCCGATGCCGAGATTGACATAGGCGCCTTCCGGCAAATCCTGCGCGGCGCGCCAGGCGATCTGGTGACGTGTCAAAGGCGTATAGGTCACGATTCAGCTCCCGATCTTGAGCGGTTCGGCAACGACAATCCTGTCGACGAAAATTCCCGGTGTGACGACGGCCTCGGGATCGAGCGTCCCGAGTTCGACCATGGTCTCGACCTCGACCACGGTCAATTCCGCCGCCATGGCGCAGACCGGATTAAAGTTACGCGCGGACTTGCGATAGACAAGATTGCCCCAGCGGTCGGCCTTCGCCGCCTTCACCAGCGCGATGTCGCCTTTCAGCGGTTTCTCGAACACATGCAGACGGCCGTCGATTTCGCGCTGCTCCTTGCCATCGGCGAGCTTGGTCCCCGCCGATACCGGCGAGAAAAATCCGCCAAGACCCGCGGCCGCGCAGCGCATCCGCTCGCTGATGGTGCCCTGCGGCACCAATTCCAGTTCAAGACTCTTGGCGCGATAGGCTTTGAGAAAGGCGCTGTAGTCGCCCGAACGCGGATAGGAGCAGATCACCTTGCGCACACGGCCCGAATTGATCAGCCGCGCCAGTCCGTGATCGCCATTGCCTGAATTGTTGGCGACAATCGTCAGCTCCTTCGCGCCCTGATCGTGCAACGCTTCAAGGAGATTGTCGGCGATCCCGACGGCACCAAAACCGGGCACCAGAACGGTCGCACCATCCTTCACGCCGGCGACCGCGGCCTCCAGCGACTCCACGCGCTTGTCGATCACGCCTTACTCCTTGTTCGTGTTCTATTTTCCGAGCTTTGATCGCGAGAGCCTAAGCAAAAAGACGGGACCGATCAAACGTCACATCCGCATTGAGGGAATGCAGAAAGCGGCATTGCTTGCACCTTCCGCACAATCTGCTTTCGCAACTGCGAAATAACATCATGCGCATCGCGAACACGCACGCTTCACGTCCAGATGATCGCACGATGACACCCGCGACGAAAATCGGCGTTGCAAAGTTTTGCGCGCCGGTTGTTAATTAGAACAATTACAAAAAACGATTTCCAAAAGTCCGTTGGAATCACTTTGGGAGGTGCTTGTGTCGACAATCAAATTAACGGTCAACGGCAAGGCGGTGTCCGCCGATGTCGAGGATCGCACTCTTCTGGTTCACCTGCTGCGCGATCATCTCGGTCTCACCGGCACCCATGTCGGATGCGACACCAGCCAGTGCGGCGCCTGTATCGTCCATATCGACGGGCGCGCGGTCAAATCCTGCACCACACTGGTCGGTCAGGCCAGCGGCGCCAATGTCACCACCATCGAAGGCATCTCGAAGGGCGACGACCTGCATCCGATGCAGGCCGCGTTTCGCGACAATCACGGCCTGCAATGCGGGTATTGCACGCCGGGCATGATCATGTCGGCCATCGACATCGTGCATCGCCATCAGGGCAACCTCGATGAGGCTACCGTGCGCCACGAACTGGAAGGCAACATCTGCCGCTGCACGGGATACCACAACATCGTCAAATCGGTGCTCGACGCCGCCGGACGCATGAAGGTTGCCGCCGCCGCGGAATGATCCGCGACGAGGACTCACTCATCGGATGTGCAGTCGCCCGCGCTGCTCGCGCGACCACGGCGACGATTATGGAAAGGTCGAGATTATGAGTGCTGAAGGTATCGGCGCACGGGTTACGCGCAAGGAAGACAAGCGTTTCATCACCGGCAAGGGCAAATATACCGACGACGTCCGCCTGTTTGGCATGACTTACGCCTCGTTCGTCCGTAGCCCCCACGCCCACGCAAAAATCAAAAGCATCAAGGTCGACGCCGCCAAGGCCATGCCGGGCGTGGTCGATGTGCTCACCGGCCAGCAGATCGTCGACGACAAGGTCGGCAACCTGATCTGCGGATGGATGATCCATTCCAAGGACGGCTCGCCGATGAAAATGGGCGCGTGGCCGGCGATGGCGCCGGAAGTCGTGCGCTTTGTCGGAAACGCCGTGGCCGTTGTCATCGCCGAAACCCGCAATCAGGCGCGCGACGCCGCCGAAGCCGTCGAGGTGGTTTACGAAGAACTCCCCGCCGCCGCCGATATTCGCGCAGCCATCGCCGCCGGCGCGCCGCAGCTTCATCCTGAAGCACCCGGCAATGTCATCTATGACTGGAGCATCGGCGACGAAGCCGCGACCAACGACGCTTTCAAGAAGGCCGCCAATGTGGTGGCGATGGACATCACCAACAACCGGCTGGTGCCGAACGCGATGGAGCCGCGATCTGCCGTGGCGGAATACGATTCCGCCGAGGATCACTTCACGCTCTATACGACATCGCAGAATCCGCATGTCGCACGGCTGGTGCTGTCGGCGTTCTACAACATCGCACCAGAGAACAAGCTGCGCGTGATCGCGCCCGATGTGGGCGGCGGCTTCGGCTCGAAAATCTTCATCTATCCGGAAGAGATGGTGGCGCTGTGGGCCTCCAAGCGCACCGGCCGTCCGGTGAAATGGACCGCAGACCGCACCGAGGCGTTTCTCACCGACGCCCATGGCCGCGATCATCTCACCAAGGCCGAGATGGCCTTCGACAAGGACAACAAGATCATCGGCCTGCGGGTGAAGACCCACGCCAATCTCGGCGCCTACATGTCGCTGTTCTCGTCCTCGGTCCCGACCTATCTCTACGCCACGCTGCTGTCGGGCCAGTACAACATCCCGAATATCTACGCCGAAGTCATCAGCGTCTACACCAATACCACGCCGGTCGACGCCTACCGCGGCGCGGGCCGTCCGGAAGCCTCGTTCGTGATGGAGCGGCTGATGGAAACCGCGGCGCGGCAGCTCAAGGTCGATCCGGCCGAACTGCGGCGCAAGAACTTCATCACCAGCTTCCCGCATCAGACACCGGTGATCATGGCCTACGACGCGGGCGACTTTAACGCCTCGCTGGATGCCGCGCTGAAAGCCATCGACTATGCCGGCTTCCCTGCCCGCAAGGAGAAGGCGAAGAAGGAAGGCAAGCTGCGCGGTATCGGCTTCTCCTGCTACATCGAAGCCTGCGGCATCGCGCCGTCGAAGGCCGTCGGCAGTCTCGGCGCAGGCGTCGGCCTGTGGGAATCCTGCGAGGTGCGGGTCAATCCCGTCGGCACCATCGAAATCCTCACCGGCTCGCACAGCCACGGTCAGGGCCACGAGACGACGTTTGCCCAGGTGGTCGCGGATCGCCTCGGCATTCCGATCGGTCAGGTGTCGATCGTTCACGGCGACACCGACAAGGTGCAGTTCGGCATGGGCACCTACGGCTCGCGCTCCGGCGCGGTCGGCATGTCCGCCATCGTGAAGGCGATGGAAAAAGTCGAGGCCAAGGCAAAGAAGATTGTCGCGCACCAGCTAGAGGCTTCCGAGAACGACATCGTCATCGAGGAAGGCCAGTTCAAGGTGGCCGGCACCGACAAGGCCATCGCGCTGCCGATGGTCGCGCTGGCCGCCTACACCGCGCACAACCTGCCGGACGGCATGGAGCCCGGCCTGAAGGAAACCGCGTTCTACGATCCGACCAACTTCACCTTCCCCGCCGGCGCCTATGTCTGCGAAGTCGACGTCGATCCCGGCACCGGCAAGACCGACATCATCAACTTCGTTGCCGCCGATGACTTCGGACGCCTCATCAATCCGATGATCGTCGAAGGCCAGGTCCATGGCGGCATCGCGCAGGGCGTCGGCCAGGCCCTGCTCGAAGGCGCGGTCTATGACAAGAGCGGCCAGCTCGTAACAGCGTCGTTCATGGATTACGCCATGCCGCGCGCCGACGATCTGCCGTCGTTCAAGATCTCGCACACCATGACGCCGTGCCCGAGCAATCCGCTCGGCATCAAGGGCTGCGGTGAAGCCGGCGCCATCGGCTCGACGCCGGCGGTGATCAACGCCATCACCGACGCCATCGGCACCAACAATCTTGAAATGCCGGCCTCGCCGTCGCGGGTGTGGCACGCGATCCATCAACAGCAGGCCGCAGAGTAAGGAGGCACGACCATGTACGAGACCACCTATCATCGCGCCTCAAGCGTCGAAAACGCGCTCGATCTGTTCAAGAGGGGATCGGACGCAAAGTATCTCGCCGGCGGACAAACTCTGCTGCCGGTGATGAAGCAGCGGCTGGCGCAGCCGTCGGATGTCATTGACCTTGCCCGTATCCCGGGCCTGAGCGGCGTGTCGGCCACCGGCGACGCGCTCGTCATCAAGGCGGCGACGACCTATTACGACATCATGACCAGCGCCGATGCGAAGAAGGCCATCCCCGCCATCGTGCATCTGACCTCGGTGCTCGGCGATCCCGCCGTGCGCTATCGTGGCACCATCGGCGGCTCGATTGCCAACAACGATCCGGCGGCGGATTTCCCCGCAGCCCTCGTGGCGCTCGACGCCACGGTGAAAACCAACAAGCGCAGCATCAAGGCCGATGATTTCTTCCAGGGCCTGTTCACGACCGCGCTGGAAGACGGCGAGATCATCACTGAGGTCTCGTTCCCGATTCCGGCAAAGGCCGCCTACGAGAAGATGCGTCACCCGGCGTCACGCTTCGCGCTCACCGGCGTGTTCGTCGCGAAGACGAAATCGGGAGACGTCCGTGTCGCCGCCACCGGCGCATCGCAAAGCGGCGTGATGCGCGTGCCGGCCATCGAGGCTGCCTTGAAGGCGAACTGGTCCGCCAGCGCCATCGACGGAGTGAAAATCTCCGCCGACGGGCTGATGGAGGATATCCATGGCTCGGCGCCCTACCGCGCCAACCTGATCAAGGTGCTGGCGCAACGCGCGGTTACAGCGGCAGGCTGACACCGCCAAATCGAAACTTAACGGCGCGCAGCGATGCGCGCCGTTTTCGTTGAATCGGCGCTGTTTTGCGAGCTTTCGAGCCGCCGATAGCTGTTTCGGTCCGAAAACCGCCGCAAACGGCCACCAAAAGCCTCGGCATCACAGTATTCGTTGGTGCTTTTGCCGCAACTGCCCTAAAGCACATCCAATTCATCCTCGCGCCGATGCCTCAGTCCGGTCACGCCCTTCGGGAGCGATGACCGCTGCGTCTCGGCTGTTTCTGGCGATCCCGCCAATCAAGGTCTGACGTTCGTGAAATCCCTGCCTGCAAGTCCGCCGCTCGCCCGTGCTCTGGCCGAGCGCAACTATCATGACGCAACGCCGGTCCAGACGGCCGTGCTCGCGCCCGAGGCCATCGGCCGCGATCTTCTGGTGTCGGCGCAAACCGGCTCAGGCAAGACGGTCGCTTACGGGCTCGCAATCGCAAGTGACATGATGGGTGACGCCGAGCGCCTGCCGCGCGCCGCATCGCCGCTCGCGCTGATCGTCGCGCCGACCCGCGAACTCGCCTTGCAGGTTCATCGCGAACTGGAATGGCTGTACGCCCATGCCGGCGCGCGCGTCGTATCCTGTGTCGGTGGCATGGACCCGCAGCGTGAAAAGCGCGAACTCGAAGCCGGAGCGCATATCGTGGTCGGCACGCCGGGCCGGCTGTGCGATCACATCCGCCGCAAGCGTCTCGACGTCACCGAGCTGAAAGCGGTCGTGCTCGACGAAGCCGACGAAATGCTCGATCTCGGCTTCCGCGAGGATATGGAATTCATCCTGGAGACGACGCCCGAGACGCGGCGGACGTTGCTGTTCTCGGCAACCCTGCCGCGCACCATCATTACGATGGCAAAGCAGTATCAGCAGGATGCATTCCGCATCGAGGTCGCCGGTGGTGACGGTGGCCACGCCGACATCGAGTACCGCGCCATCCGCATCGCCCCCGGCGATGTCGAGCATGCGGTCGTCAATGTCCTGCGCTTCTTTGAATCGCCGACCACCATCGTGTTTTGCAACACCCGCAACGCGGTGAATCATCTGCAGGCTGCACTCCTGGAGCGGGGCTTCTCTGTCGTCGCGCTCTCCGGCGAACTGACCCAGAACGAGCGCACCAAGGCACTGCAATCCCTGCGCGACGGCCGCGCGCGGGTCTGCGTGGCCACCGATGTCGCCGCCCGCGGCATCGACCTGCCCAATCTCGGTCTCGTGATTCATGCGGACCTGCCAAACGACCCGGAGGTGCTGCAGCATCGCTCCGGCCGCACCGGACGCGCCGGCAAGAAAGGCGTCAGCGTCCTCTTGGTCGTGCCGGCGCGGCGGAAGCGCGCAGAATTTCTGCTCGATCACGCAGGCGTTGAAGCGGCCTGGGGTGTAGCGCCTACCGTTGAGGAAATCCGCGCGCTGGACCAGCAGCGCATGCTGCAGGATGGACTGTTCGGCGAGGCGGCGACCGAAGACGATCTTGTGCTGGCGCGGACATTGCTCGCAGAGCGGTCGGCGGAAGACATCGCAACGGCATTGGCGCGGCTCTATCGCTCACGCCTTCCCGCGCCCGAAGACATTCTCGATCCGGGACAGGGGCGCTCACGCGACGAGCGCGGCTCAAAGCGCGACAGCCGCGAGCCCCGCAGTGATGATCGTGCGCAGAAGTCAAAAGCGAAGCGGGCCGAGATGCCGGAAGGCAGCATGTGGTTTCGCGCCGCGATCGGCCGCAACAAGAATGCCGAAGCGCGCTGGCTGCTGCCGATGATCTGCCGCCGCGGCGGAATCGGCAAGCAGGACATCGGCGCCATCCGCATTTACGGCAGCAGCACCGAGTTTCAGATTTCCGCCAACGCCGTCGATGGGTTCACTGCAAAGATCAAACGACCCGACAAGGAAGACAATATCCGCATCGAGGCATTGCCGGACGGGCCACAGGGCGAGACCGCGGCTTTCGACAAGCGCCCGCGCAAGCCGGCTCGTGAGGATGGAGACTTCAGTGCAAGGCCGCGCCGCGAGGACAAGCCGCGCTACGACGATAAGCCGCGCTACGACAAGCCGAAGCACGGCGGCAAGCCTCAAGGTGAGGACGCACGCCGTTTCGAGAACGCGCCGGCGCGCGGCAAAAATCTGCCAACCGGCAAAAAGGCAAACCGCAAGGAATGGCCCGATGTCGAGAAGCCGGCTTTCGGCAAGAAGCCGAAGAAGAAGCACCGCAAGGGACACTGACTGCGGACCATCATGCGCGGCGAACCGCCGCTACGGTGTTTTTTACAGGAAAATCAAAAAGCTATTTGTGTTTGGCGGAGAGGGAGGGATTCGAACCCCCGATAGGCTTGCACCTATGCCGCATTTCGAGTGCGGTGCATTCAACCACTCTGCCACCTCTCCAGGCGCCAAGACGGCGTGACCGCCGGGTTGGGCGGAGTTCTATGCGAGGATTCCCGTCCAGACAAGGCGCTGGAGAGGTTTTCCGGTCCCGGAATCGCGGGACCGGGAAGCCAATGCAGCGGACCAGCCGTTAAAGAGGCAAATTCGGCCGTCTTGCCCCGTTCCGCCGCAGGCAGGCCGCCGCTACCGGGGCTTGTTCCTGTGCTGAAGGATGATGCTCCGCAGGGCATTCATGGTTTCCTCATCCCTTTCCCCGGTGCTCGTGCGTCCGTAATTGTTCTGGTGCAGCCTGCGGTGGACGATCACTTGATCCAGCATTCTGGTCGCAAGTCCCATCTGCTTCGCGCGGCCGAGCCATTCCACGAACGAGACGCCGCCGCGATACGAGGGATCGAACGCGCCGATCCTGTCGAACTCGGACCTGCGAATGAGCATGCAGGTGCGAATCTCCCCCGGGGCGATGTCCGCGGCGGGCTGCATCGCGGGTCTGCGCTCCAGCGGAACATCAGGGCTGATGAACTGCTTCATCAGCCCGAAGACGGCGCCCAGTTCCGGAGCCGTCTGAAGAGCCGCGAGTTGTCGCGCCTGCTTCTCTTCGGCCCAGATGTCGTCGGAATCCTGGAATGCAAGCAACTCTCCCCGCGCCATGCCGATCGCACGGTTGAGGGCCGCGGTCTGGCCACGGTTGTCCTGCGTGACAAGCGTCGCGCGCGGCGAGAAACTCTCGACGATGGCCCGGGTGCTGTCGGTCGACCCGTCATCGACAACAATCACCTCGGCTGGAGGCACGCTCTGCCGCAGCACGCTGTCAATGGCTTCGGCGACATACAGTTCGGCGTTGTACGCCGCCATGACCACCGACACCTGCGTCATCGCGGATTGCCCGGCTGTCGGGCCCGCCGCAGTTTCCGGATGAGGGATGCCGAGATTCCTTCCCGAATCTTGAGCAGGTCATTCGAAGCATTCCCGGCATGGCGACGGTAGCAAAGGCTGATGATGTCGACGCGAACTTCCCGCATGCCTGCCTCGGCGAGCCTTATGGAGAAATCAATGTCTTCGCCAAAATGCATGCCCTCATCGAAGTGGCCAACGCGATCAATCAAGTTGCGGCGGTAAAGACCTGTTGCGATATGCGCAGACATATACTGCCCCTCCCACGAGACCGAGTGGGACGAACTGAGGGCGTCTGCTTCAACGATAACGTGCATCCGCCCATAGACAGCGTCGCAGTCCCGCTGGCGCCGCATAACTTCGAGAAAACTTTTATGGCGACCTTCAGGCCATGCATCGTCATGATCGAGAAAGCAGATAAATTCCCCCGATGCATGGTCCAGCCCGATATTGCGCGCGGATGAGACACCCTTCGCAAGGCCGGGAAGAATTCTGATACGCGAATCTCCAATACGCCGGACAATCTCACACGTATTGTCGGTGCTGCCATCATCGACAACCAGGATTTCGTCATCATCCTGCAATTGAGCCGTGACCGACATTATCGCCTGGGCAATAAAGCGCTCTCCGTTTCGCACCGGAACAATGACGCTCGTGACGGTCATCTGGCACTACACTCGATCAAGAAAATCCCGGAACGCGTCCGGAATATAGTTGGGCGTGGTCCCTGTATCCACAAAAAAGGCCGGAGCTTTTTCCACCAAGGCCGCGACCTTGCGGGTCGTCTTGTCGGGCCAGCCGAGAAGACCGACAGATGTGTGCGGCAGCAGCGCCGCGAACGCATCGGAGCGACGCGCCGAAGAAAAAACCGGCCTTTCGGAGCCAAGCCGGCGCGGCAGCAGGATCGCTGCGATCTTCCCGCCTCTCAAACGATGCTGGCCGAATGCGCCGCCAAGGCGCAACTCGTGCCGCGCATCGCCGTCATCGTGAGAGAGTTCGGCGGCGGTGTTGAGCAGGCCCGTAAACTCCGACGCCGCGGTTATGCGAAGCCGCGCGGTCGCAAACAACGGCTCGACCTGTCCGGTGTCCGTATTCGCAAACACGAAATCATCTCCGGCATAATCCCAGCCCGCACGCGCGCAGGCGAGAGACGCGGTGGTCTTCCCGGACTTTCCCTTGCCCGCGAGCAGCAGAAAGCGTCCTTCGCGACCAACGCAACCACCATGCACGGCACTCCACGCAGTATCCTTCGTCAGCGCATGAACGAGAGGAAGCCCGGGGCGGCTTGCATACCATGCGGGAGGAGCATCCTGAGGGAGCCAGATCAGCGCCCGCTTCGATTCAAAATTCAGGAGCGAAAGAACGTCTTTCTCTCCAGGCTGCCAAGCAGCGTAGCCGGCCTCGCCTGCAAATGTACGAGGTCTGTCGCGGGGTACCGGGACGATGCCGGAAAGATCAACATCCTTGGCGCCTGCAACCGCCACCGTCAGATCGGCCCTTTGATCGTCACCCGAAAGAAACGACGGCAGGAAAATATCCGCGAGGTCCGGCGAAGCAAATTTCAGGGAAAGCGTCAGCGATCCGCAGCGAACAAAATGGCATTCTGCGCGGGAAAAAATCTCGCTCTGAAAAATCTCATCGACGGATCGCGATAGTTGTCTGTCAGCGGACATCGTCCGCCTTGACGGGCCAGCCAGCTTCGTCGACATCGTGAACGGGATCGAGAAGCAGCAGTTCCTTCAGGTCATCGAACCGATCGAGCACCGGAGCCTGAAATTCGTGCAGCAGGTCGAGCGACGGACCTGCGTTTTGATCCCCGCTGTCGGCCGGGACGATCAGGCCTTCGCGCACAAGGTGCGCGATGAACGCGCGGACGCTTGCTTCAACGTCCGCCGCCGCGGGAAATTTGCCGGCGAATGCGGTGATGATGCTCTGATCGGACGCTCCGGCTCTTAACGCCAGCCACACCTTGGCGCCGCTGTCGGCAAGACTGTAATAGAGGCCGCTGTCGTAGTTCGCGAGCACCACTTCGTCATCGAATTCCTTGCTGATGATCTTCGGTACTTCTGTTGTGTAGTACTGCACGGTTCTGCTCCGCAGAAATGAGACGTCATCAAATGCCATGGCGGACGAGCGAAAAACATTAAAAAAGGCCGAAATCTTGCCCGCAAATCCATGGTTCAATAGCCTGGCCGCTCCCCGTTTTGCTACGTCAGGCGCTTGCCGGAAACCAAGTGAGCCGACGTGCGGATCAAGAAGGGACCAACCGCATATAATATATTAATACCTTCAATCACTTCGGAGGAAAAGAACTGGCTTCTTCCGGTTATCACAGCGCGCCGCTGACCTGCGCGATCAGGCGCGTCTCGAGCTGTTGCGTCAGGATCTCATCGGTTCCTATGTCGCGAAAGTCTTGTTGATTCCATAACAACGATATTCATTGGCTACGATGAAACAGAGCGACATGGGACGTCGCGACTAGTATAAAGTTTAGTATCGCAAGTCAGTAAGAGCATATCATTCTTCAATGCATTTCTCCCGCCAGTTTTCCGCCTTATGTCCTATCTGAACTCGAGACAGAAACTCATCCTGTCGGCGGCGCTCGATGCCCCGCCCAAAGCGCTGGAGTCGTTCAAGGCCTGGCAGAATGAAGTCAGGCTCGACGATATCGATGGCGCGGGCATACGCCTCGTCCCGCTGATCTACAAGAATATCGGACGAAGTATTCCGGACAAGGATGTTGCGGGCCGCCTGAAAGGCATCAGCCGCTATACCTGGATCAGAAACAGCTACCGGGTCGATCTCTGCGCGCGTCTGCTCGGTCAGTTGAACAGCAGGGGCGTCTCCTCCGTTCTGCTCAAAGGGAGTGCCCTCATGGCCGGGATCACCGACGATCTCAGCACACGGCAGATGGGCGATTGCGATCTTCTCGTTGCAGACCGGGATAAACACGTCGCCTTTGAAGCGATTGAGCGGGAAGGCATGCGTACGGTTCCGGCAAACTGGGCCGCGTTGAGTGAACCCGAGCGGGAATCGTTTCACGGGCTGACGTTTGAGATTCCCGACAAGCTACAGGACGCTATCGACCTGCACTGGCGCCCGCTGCGTGAAGTCACGAGCCTCGAACTGACGGACCGCTTTTTCAAGCATGCCCGTCCTGTTGTGGTCTATGGCCAGCAGACCCACATTCCCTGCGCCGAGCACATGCTGCTTCACTGCCTGGTTCATGGCGGCGAGGCGGATACTCGTGTGTCTTACGATTGGATCGCCGACGCTTTCCTGATCAGCAAATTTGCCGGTAATAATCTCGACTGGCGCCTGTTCGCAAGAACCGCACTTGACTTCCGGCTTGGCGCACTTGCCCGGCATGCGCTCGAAACCCTTCAGAAAGAAACCACGATCGACGTTCCACAAACTGCATGGGACGAACTTAAGTCCGCCCCGATGACGTTTTCCGACCGGCTGGAAGCAAGGTATCGCGGAAAGCAAGACAAGCAGCACACCGCCGTTACGGAGACGGTTCGGCTGCTGCAATCTGTCCGACGTTCCAGCCCTCAGAATGCCGAGTTGCCGTTCACGCGCGCGCTCGGAAAAATGTGGCGGCTTTTCGCGACCGGATTTGTGGACGCGAGAACCAGCGGCCCGCGCAGCCGGGACGATGAAGTCTCGTATCCGACCGGATGGCACTATCAGGAAAGCACAGGCCGCTGGACTGCGGCCCGGCTGTCATCCGTTTGCCTTTCCAGAAGCCCGGAAAAGGAGTTCGGCGACGTTCTCCGCGTCACGGTCCGGTCGCCGCGATGGCAAGTCTTCGCCATCGCCAGCGGCTGGAGACTTTTAGTTCTGAGGCCGACATTCTCCGGCGGAGAAATTGCCGTCAGCGCGCATCTGCCGCCAACCTTGCGCCGCAAGACCGCCCTCAGCCTGCAATTTTTCGTTCTGCGACTCTGGTCTCCCGCCCGCCGCAGCAGCTCTCGCGATTTACGCTGGCTGGGCATTTTCGTCGGAAACATTCGCACGGCATCTTCCAAACATACTGCTGACTGAAGCATCGTCTCGCGAAGACCGCTACGACGCCTTTTTATCCTTGGCTTTCTTGTCCTTCGCCTCGGCCTTGTCGGCTTTCTTGCGGTTGGTGAAGCGCGCGTTGCCAAGACCGGTGCCGATGGTCAACACGCCCCAGCGCGCGTAATCCTGCATGAAGGGAATTTCGCTCAATCCCTGCACCACGCCATCGTTGTGCATGAGCACCGCCGTATCGTGATCGCCGATGGTGGGGATCAGCTCGATCAGACTTGCCGGCAGATTGAATTTACTGCTCTCCCAGTTTCCCGGCAGATTCTGCGCGCCCTTTTCGATGGAGCCGTCCGCGTTGATCGCGCCGGGACATGACAAGCCAATAAACGGCGCAAGTTTCAGGCCCTCCTCCTCCGCTTCCTTCAGCAATCCCTTCAGCATGTTCGCCAGCTTCTTCACCGCGCCTTCGCGGGTCGGCTCATCGTCCGCGTGGCGCCAGAGCTCGGACTTCCACACCGACGCCTTCGACAAGTCCGGTGTTTTCTTCTGGCGCGTCTCAACCACGCCGCAGCGAATGTTGGTACCGCCGATATCGACGCTAAGGATGCTGTCGTGGCCCTCGAAAATCCACGACGGCGCCAGATGGGCGCATCCGATCAGCGCCGCCTCATCGGGATGAAAGCGGATCGGGATCAGGCTGACCTTCGCGCCATCGGCCTTGAGGATGATGTCGGCCCGGGCAATCGCCAGCTCGCCGATCCGGCTTTGCCGGAAACCACCGCCGACAATGATCGCCTCGGTCTTGTCCCACGCCTTGGTCTTGAGAAAGCGGGACGTGACATAGGCCAGTTCCTGAGCGAATTCCTCGATCGCGCTATGGACCAGCGCCGCCGCCTCGACGTCGTCGCCCACAAGGATGCTGTCCAGGGTCTTCTTGCTGATGTCCTCGGTCGATTTCGCACCGAACGGGTCTTCGTCATTTTTCTTTAATGGTTTCCGCCACTTATCGAGAATATTCTGAAACGCGCCCTTGCTGGCGCGGTCACCCAGGAAGCCGTCCTCGTCCTTGAGCTCGATATTGTAGCTGTCGATATCCACGGACGGCAGCCGCGCCGCCCCATGCTTGCCAATCCCGGCGGTTGCCAGCGTGTCCTCAGCCATCCAGAAAGCCCCTTGTCTGTTGCCGGGGATAACGGCGAGGGAACAGGAAGGTTTCGGGCACCGGATGACCCGGCGGCGCGCCAGCGCTCAAACGCCCGGAAAATCGGCCCAAACCACGCGAAAATGGCCGGTTTTCCGGGCACTTTTCCTTGACTCACCGGTCGCCCCGGCTATAACACCCGCAACCCGGCGCGGGAGTTTCTCGCGCCGTTTGTTTTTGCGTGGCATGGCCTCGACGCCGTAGCGACGCAGATCATTGAACCCTTAGCGACTGAACAAGAAGCCGGCCCGGATCAATCCGAGCGCCGGGATTGAACACGAAGGATAAAAACGATGTTCGCAGTCATCAAAACCGGCGGCCGGCAGTTCCGCGTCGTTCCGGATGATGTCCTTGAGATTGGCAAGATCGCCGGCGATGTCGGCACGATCGTGCAGCTTGGTGAAGTGTTGGTGGTGGGCGGCGACACGCCGGTCCTCGGTGCTCCGTTCGTCAGCGGCGCGTCGGTGGCGGCTGAAGTGCTCGACCACAAGCGTGGCGCGAAGGTCATCGCCTTCAAGAAGCGCCGCCGCAAGAATTCAAAGCGCAAGCGCGGCTATCGCGACGAAATCACGGTGATCCGCGTCACCGAGATTCTGACCGACGGCAAGGCCCCGAGCGTGGGTCCGCGCCCGAAGAAGGCAAAGGCCGAAGCACCAGCCGCTGAGGGTGATGCTCCTGCCAAGGCTGCGAAGAAGGCTCCGGCCAAGAAAGCCGCAGCTCCGAAGGCTGCAGCGAAGGCTCCCGCCAAGAAGGCTGCGCCGAAGGCAAAGAGCGACAAAAAGTGAAATGATTCCGTCAAGGAATCGGTCTATAGACTAGACACAAGTTTGGAGACGGAGCGATGGCTCACAAAAAAGCAGGCGGTTCTTCGCGCAACGGGCGCGACTCGGCTGGCAAGCGCCTCGGTGTGAAGGCGTTCGGCGGTCAGCATGTGATTCCGGGCAATATCATTGCCCGCCAGCGCGGCACGACCTGGCACCCTGGCCAGAACGTCGGCATGGGCACCGATCACACCATCTTCGCCAAGGTCGAAGGCCGCGTGGAATTCCGCGCCAAAGCCAACGGCCGCACGTACATCTCGGTTCTTCCGATGGTGGACGCGGCTGAATAAACGGTAGACACATCGCGTCTGCCGGATCTCGTTGAACCGGCAGAGCGCCAGAAGGCTCGAAAGGGGAGACGGGTAAACCGGCCTCCCCTTTTCGTTTGCGCTCGTGGGGGGCGAGCACATCAAGGAGCCTGACCATGCTGCTGGAAAAGCCGACACCCACCTTGCGGGAATCAAGAGCCGTCGTCCTCGAGACCGATCGGCTGGTCCTTCGTCAGCCGACACTCGCGGACGTAAAAGCCATTGCGCATGTCGTGGGTGACAAGCGCGTGTCGATCAATCTGCGCCGCGTGCCGCATCCCTATACGGCCGAGGATGCCATCAGCTTCGTCACTACCATCGCCGCCACCATCGACACGGTGTTTCTGGTCGAGCGCGAACGCACGGTGGTCGGGCTGGTCGGCGTGAGCTGGGAAGACGAAAGCGCGCCGGAACTCGGCTACTGCTTCGGTGTCGAGCACTGGGGCAAGGGCTATGCCACGGAAGCCGCGCGTGCCGTCATCGACTACGCTTTCGAGGAATTCGCCATCGACCAGTTGCTGGCAGGCGCCCGCGTGCTGAACCCTGCGTCACGCCATGTGCTGGAGAAGTGCGGCTTCCAGTGGACCGGCGTCGAACTGCACCGATTTCTCGCGCTTGGATCGTCGACACCGGTCGACCGCTTCAAGCTGGAGCGCGGCGTGTGGTCGTCGATCAAGAGCTGGCACAACTCGACCAGGCGGTGACATTCGTTTCGTCATCCCGAGTGACGGACTGTAGCTAAGGTTCGTCATGGCCGGATTTATTCCGGCCATCCACGTCTTTTGGCTGCTTTCACAAGGCGTGGATGCCCGGGACAAGCCCGGGCATGACGGAAAAGATATCTTGCCTCCACTCATCGAACAAATTCGTCGCCTTTTGAGTCATATTCTGAGGTGCGAGCGGCGAGAGTGACCGCTAGGGTCACACCACCGTGGGCGGATTGGGCTCCGGCTCGCGGCGGGTCACCTTCTGCTCGCGGATGAAAATATAGATTCCCGCGCAGGCAACGATTCCCGCGCCGAGCATGGTGTTCGCCGATGGCACATCGCCGAACACCAGAAAGCCGAGCACAATGGCCCAGACGATCATCGTGTACTGAAACGGCGCGACCACGCTGGCCGGGGCGAGAATCAGCGAGCGATTGAGACAGAGCACGGCGGCGACGTTGACCACGCCGCTGATCAGCAGCGCCACCACCAGAATCCATGTCGGCTGGACAAAGATGAAGGCCGAAACGATCCCTCCGAACGCGAATGAACCGACCACCTGCGTGGTCGCGAGGAAGATGTTGGAGGTGCCGCGCACATAGCGTGTCACGATCATGAAGATCGACTGGCACAGGCACCCCGCCAGCGCGATCAGCGCTGGCCAGGAGATCGCAGCCCCGGTCGGGCGCAGCGCGATCAGAACGCCGACAAAGCCCGCGGCGACGGCGCTCCAGCGCCGCCAGCCGACATGCTCGCGCAGGAAGATCGCCGAAAACGCCGTGACGAAAATCGGCGCGGCCAGATAGCAAGTGGTGGCGTCGGCGAGCGGAATATATTTGATCGCAGTGAAGAACAGCATGCCGTCCGAAACCGACAGCATCATGCGCAACACCTGCAAGCCGGGTCTCGGCACGTTGCGCACAGCGGCAAAATTCTCTCGCGCGAGAAACGGCAGCAACGTCGCAATCGCCCCGAACCCGCGAATGAAAAAGAGCTGCGCCGGCGGATAGGCCGCCACCATCATCTTGCTGAAGACATTGACCAGCGAAAAGATTGTCATCGCCGCCAGCATGAACAAAATGCCGGAGAGCGCGGACGACAGCGGCGTCGTGCGGCGAAAAAAGCGAGGCGGAAAATTCATCGGCAATGGCAGGCGCTGGACAGGATGAAAGACAACGCAATGACCGCACAACGCAATCGGTCCTGATTAGAAAGCAACCGGTCCGCGCGCAACCGCCAGAAACGCAGCCCGTTTCGCGCGGCCATGCTTTGAAGCAGAGCCTTGCGAGTTTGCCTTGAAAGTTCGCCCTGGGAGTCAGCCCGGCGGCGGCACCACCACCGGCTCCTCCCGCACGAGATCGCGCTCGCGCAGGAAAATATAGAGGCCGGCGAGAATGATGACCGCGGCGCCCACCAGCATCGCCGCTGAGGGCACGTCGCCGAAGACGACATAGCCGAAGATCACCGCCCAGATGATCATGGTGTACTGGTAAGGCGTCACAACGCTGGCGGGCGCCAGCTTGAGCGAGCGGTTGACGCACATCGCCGCTCCGATGGAGATACAGCCCGCGACGGCGAACAATCCGAAGTCCGGCAGGCTCGGCGTGATCCAGCCGAACGGCGCAACCACGATGCCGAACAGCAGCGTTCCGCAGAATTGCGCCGTGGTCAGAACCACGTCCGGCGTACCGCGCAACGAACGGGTGATGATCATCAGCGCGGCGAATGACGCGCTGCCGGCCAGCGCGATCATCGCCGGCCAGCTAAACGCCTGTGTGGACGGACGCAACGCGATCATCACGCCGGCGAAACCGACCATGATCGCACTCCAGCGCCGCCAGCCGACCTTCTCGCCGAGGAAGATCGCCGACGCCGCGGTAACGAAAATCGGGGCTGCAAGATAGTAGGTGATGACGTCCGCGAGAGGCAGATAAACCGACGCCGCGAAAAATGCTGCGACCTCCAGTGTCGACAGCACCACACGAACCACCTGCAGTCCGGGGCGCTGGATGGTCCGGAACGCGGCGCGATTCTGCCAGATCGCCGGCGACAGCAGGACGAGGCTGGCGGCGGCGCGCAGCAGAAGCAACTGGCCGACCGAATAGGTCGCGACGATGAATTTCCCCAGCGCATCGCCGAACGAAAACATCCAGACCGCAAGCAGCATCAGCGCGATGCCCGCAAGCGTGGCGGACCGGTTCCCGGCGTCGGCGGAGATCTTTGCAAGCACGGACATGGGGGCGTTGCCGGATAGCGTTAATTCGTCAAAAAAGCGCGCGGAGGACGTCGTTTAGAAGGCGAATGGCGGTTCGGCAACCGTTACAAATGCAGGCTTTGTCGCCATATCCTGCATGAATGGGTTGCCGCTCGCCCACCCATGGCGCATACACTGGCCTGACACAAAAGCGCGATCTGCCGGAAAAGCCGGGCTTTTGCCGGTCGCGGCATAACGGACACCCGATGAAATTTCTCGACGAAGCCAAGGTCTATATCCGCTCCGGCGACGGCGGAAACGGCTGCGTGGCATTTCGCCGCGAGAAGTTCATCGAGTTCGGCGGCCCCTCCGGCGGCAATGGCGGGCGCGGCGGCGACGTGATCATCGAGGTCGCCGACGGCCTCAACACCCTCATCGACTACCGCTACCAGCAGCACTTCAAGGCGCAGAAGGGCGGCAACGGCATGGGCTCCGACCGCCATGGCGCGGGCGGCAAGGACATCGTCCTCAAGGTGCCGCTCGGCACCCAGATTTTCGACGAAGACCGCGAAACCCTGATCCACGACTTTACCAAGGTAGGCGAGAAATTCGTGCTGGCGACCGGCGGCAATGGCGGCTTCGGCAATGCGCACTTCAAGAGCTCGACCAACCGCGCGCCGCGCAATGCCAATCCCGGGCAACCGGGCGAAGAGCGCTGGATCTGGCTGCGGCTGAAACTGATCGCAGATGCCGGCCTTGTCGGATTGCCGAACGCGGGCAAGTCGACCTTCCTGTCGGTGGTCAGCGCGGCAAAGCCGAAGATCGCGGACTATCCGTTCACAACGCTCCATCCGCAACTCGGCGTGGTGCGCACCGACGGGCGCGAATTCGTGCTCGCCGACATTCCCGGCCTGATCGAAGGCGCGCATGAAGGCGCAGGACTTGGCGACCGCTTCCTCGGCCATGTCGAGCGCTGCCGCGTGCTGCTGCATCTTGTCGATGCGACATCCGAACATGCGGGCAAGGACTACAAGACCATCCGTGCCGAACTCGAAGCCTATGACGCCGATCTCGCCGACAAGACCGAGATCGTGGCATTGAGCAAGATCGACGCAGTCTCACCCGAGCATCTGAAAGACCAGAAGGCCAGGCTGAAGCGCGCGGCGAAAAAGACGCCGCTGCTGCTCTCGAGCGTCTCGCGCGAGGGCGTGCCCGAAGCCTTGCGCGCGTTGCTGGCCTTGATCGGGGAAGCCCCGGTTTCGGCGAACGCAAAGAAGGCGACCGAGTCCGCACAGGAACCAGAACCGGAACAGCCGTCGGGCTGGTCGCCACTTGGCCGCTGAAACTTTCGCACGCATTTTATCACGATCACGTCACGCTGTTGTCCGATGTCGAATCCCAAACTTCAGAATTTCCGCCGCATCGTCGTCAAGGTCGGATCGTCGCTGCTGATTGATTCCGCAGCCGGTGAAGTCCGCGCAAGCTGGCTCGCCGCGCTCGCCGCCGATATCGCCAAGCTTCACAAAGCAGGCAAGGATGTGCTCGTGGTGTCGTCCGGCTCGATCGCGCTCGGTCGCAGCCGCCTCAAGCTACCGGGCGGCGCACTCAAGCTGGAAGAAAGTCAGGCCGCCGCCGCGGTGGGCCAGATCGAGCTCGCGCGCATCTGGTCCGGCGTGCTTGGCGATCACGGCATTGGCGCGGGACAGATTCTGGTCACGTTGCAGGACACCGAGGAGCGCCGCCGTTATCTCAACGCACGCTCGACCATCGCCAAACTTCTCGAATGGCGCGCGGTGCCGGTGATCAACGAGAACGACACCGTCGCCACCAACGAAATCCGCTACGGCGACAACGACCGTCTCGCGGCGCGCGTCGCCACCATGACCAGTTCGGATCTTCTGATCCTGCTGTCGGACATCAACGGCCTCTACACCGCGCCGCCCTCCGCCAATCCGAACGCGAAGCTCATCCCGGTTGTCGAAGCCGTCACCGCCGACATCGAAGCCATGGCGGGCGCGGCGGAATCCGAACTATCGCGCGGCGGCATGCGCACCAAGATCGAGGCTGCGAAGATCGCAACCAGCGCGGGCACGCATATGCTCATTGCGTCGGGCAAGATCGAGCACCCGCTGCAGGCCATCGCCGATGGCGGACCCTGCACATGGTTTCTCACGCCCGCCAATCCGGTCACCGCGCGCAAGCGCTGGATCGCAGGATCGCTGGAGCCGAAGGGCACGCTCACCATCGACGCGGGCGCCGTCGCGGCGCTGCGCGCCGGCAAGAGCCTGCTCCCCGCCGGGGTGATCCGGGTGGATGGCCAGTTCGCGCGCGGTGATGCCGTGATCGTGCGCGGCCCGGACACCCATGAAATCGGGCGCGGCCTTGTGGCTTACGACGCGGAGAACGCCGAACTGATCAAGGGCCGGTCATCTTCCGATGCTGCGCAGATCCTCGGGATCAGCGGCCGGGCCGAGATGATTCATCGCGACGATCTGGTGGTGGGTGGCCCGCGCGGCGGGACCGAGAGCGCGAAATAACAACCCGGCCAATGACCTAGCAGCGCCCTCGGCCATTGGCCGAGCCGCGAATCCCGGTGTTTGGCAGCCATGTTCCCGACGCCTCGCCCGGCCAAAATTTCTGTGCTAGAGCATGGCCTTACGGAAATTGAACCTTACGTAGTGCGACATGTCCGCTCCGCTCAAAGCTCTCGATAGCGCTTCAGACCCGGCCGCCTCCGACCTGGCACGGCTGATGACCGAACTCGGCGCCGGCGCCCGCCGCGCGGCGCGCATGCTGGCGCTGGCCTCGAGCGAGCAGAAGGACGCGGCGCTGTCCGCCATGGCTCAGGCAATCCGCGCCCATGCGGCGCAGATTCTGGCTGCCAATGCTGAAGACGTCACTGAAGCCAAAGCCGGCGGTATGAGCAGCGCCTTCGTGGACCGGCTTGCACTCACGCAGGCGCGCGTCAACGCGATGGCCGACGGCATCGACGTGGTGCGCGCGATTCCCGATCCCGTCGGCAAGGTCACCGAAACCTGGACGCGCCCGAACGGCATGACCATCGAGCGCGTGCGCGTGCCGCTCGGTGTGGTCGGCGTGATCTTCGAGAGCCGCCCCAATGTCGCAGCGGACGCCGGCGCGCTGTGCCTGAAGTCCGGCAACGCCGTGATCCTGCGTGGCGGTTCGGACAGTTTCCGCTCGTGCCGCGCGATACATCAATGTCTGACCGAAGGCCTGCGCAAGGCCGGATTGCCTGAAGAGTCCATTGCGCTGGTCCCGACTCGCGACCGTGCGGCGGTGGGCCTGATGCTCGGCGGCCTCGATGGCGCGATCGACATCATCGTGCCGCGCGGCGGCAAGGGGCTTGTGGCCCGCGTGCAGGATGAAGCGCGTGTGCCGGTGTTCGCCCATCTCGACGGCGTCAATCATGTCTACATCGACAAGGCTGCATCGCTCGACATGGCCAAGACCATTGTACTCAATGCGAAGATGCGCCGTCCCGGCGTCTGCGGCGCGGCGGAAACGCTGCTGGTCGACAAGGCGGCGGCGGAGGCGCAACTCAAGCCGCTGGTGACCATGTTGCTCGATGCCGGCTGCGAAGTGCGTGGCGGCGACGACATCCGCAAGGTCGACGCGCGCGTGAAGCCTGTCACGGAAGACGACTGGGGAACCGAATACGAAGACGCGATCATTTCGGCCAAGGTCGTCAACGGCGTCGACGACGCGCTGGCGCATATCGCACGCTACGGCTCGCACCACACCGATGCCATCGTCACCGAGGACGCGAATGTCGCGCAGAAATTCCTCAACGAGGTGGACTCAGCCATCGTGCTGCATAACGCCTCGACGCAGTTCGCCGATGGCGGCGAATTCGGCTTCGGCGCGGAAATCGGAATTGCCACCGGCAAATTCCATGCGCGCGGCCCGGTCGGCGCGGAGCAGTTGACGAGCTTCAAATACCGCGTGCACGGCACCGGACAAACACGTCCGTGACTTGCGCGCCCGTGAGCGAAGCACGTCTGCCGCGCGCGTTGCCGATTCATGCCGACGGCATGCGGATCGGGCTGCTGGGCGGATCGTTCAATCCGCCGCATGAAGCACACCGCGCCATCAGCCTGTTTGCACTCAAGCGCCTCAATCTCGACCGCATCTGGTGGCTGGTGTCGCCGGGCAATCCGCTCAAGAACAACGGCGCGCTGCATGACCTGCGCGAGCGCATGGCCGCAGCAGCGAAGGTCGCGCACGATCCGCGCATCGACATCAGTTGTCTCGAAACCGTCATCGGCACCCGCTACACTGCAGATACGATTTCCTACTTGCGGCGCCGGTGTCCCGGCGTGCGCTTTGTCTGGATCATGGGCGCTGACAATCTCGCGCAGTTCAATCGCTGGGAGCGCTGGCAGAACATCGCCAGCATGGTGCCGATTGCGGTGGTCGACCGTCCGCCCGACAGCTTCCGCGCCCTCGCCTCTGTTGCCGCGCAGACGCTGATGCCCTATCGGGTCGATGAACGGAATGCGGGCCTGCTCGCGAGCCGCCGTGCGCCGGCCTGGGCATTCCTGACCGGCCTGAAATCGAGCCTGTCCTCCACGCGCCTGCGGAACCCGGACGGGAGTTGGAAGGACACCGGCCCGCAATGACGTTTTCCGGCAACAGCACAGCGCAAATCATCGCGGCCATGTCTGGAACATTGAAACCGTTAACCCCACATGCGTATGATCACAGTGGGCGCCAAGATTCGGCGCTCGCGATACAGTGAAAGGAATGGTCCCTGACCACATCTGTATTGTCCAAAACCGCCTCGTCCAAGCCTCGTGCCAAAGCGATGCCTGTGTCCGCCGACCCGGCCCCCGCCCTCAAGGCGCGGCCTGATGCCGACGAAACACTCAGCCTGATCCTCTCCCGCCTCGACGACATGAAAGCGGAAGAAACGGTCACCATCGACCTTCGCGGCAAATCCTCCATCACCGACTACATGATCGTGACTTCGGGACGGGCCAACCGTCACGTCGGCGCGATCGCGGAGAATGTCGCCAAGGGCCTCAAGGAAAGCGGCGCCCCGGCCCCTCATATCGAGGGACTGCCCAATTGCGACTGGGTGCTGATCGATTCCGGCGATGTGATCGTTCATGTGTTCAGGCCGGAAGTCCGCGAGTTCTACAATCTCGAAAAGATGTGGGACTCCGACAAGCCGGTGAAGAGGGCGCGCTAGGAGCGTTGAAGCGGTGCGTGTTCATGCGTTTGCGCGCATGCTAGTTTGCGCGCCATGCGCATTGTCGTCATCGCCATCGGCCGTCTGAAGCAAGGTCCGGAACGGGAGCTTGCCGAACGATATCGCGACCGGTTCGACGATATCGGCCGCAAGCTCGGTTTTCGCTCTCTCGAAATCCATGAAATTCCGGAAAGCCGGGCGCGCGAGGCTGCAGCCCGCATGACCGATGAAGCCGCCGCGATCTCGGCGCTGATCCCTGACAAATCGTCCATCATTGCCCTCGACGAGCGCGGCGAAACCATCGACAGCGCCGCCTTCGCGCGGCATCTTGGGCGTTGGCGCGACGAATCGGTTCCCACTGCTGTTTTTCTGATCGGCGGGGCGGACGGACTTTCGCCTGAATTGCGGCGCAAGGTGAACCTGAGCGTTGCATTTGGCAAGGCGACGTGGCCGCATCAGATGGTGCGGGTCATGCTGCTGGAACAGATTTACCGGGCCGCGACCATATTATCCGGCCATCCGTACCATCGCGCGTAGGACAAGCTCCCGAAATGCAATCTGTGGTTTTCGGAAGCCTGAGGCCCATCATCCGATCTCGAAAGATCAAACTGCCCGTGGTCAAAGCGACGGTTTCCGAAGCGACTAATCCCGCAGGTCTGCGGCGGCTGACGCGTGGCGCGGCATTGCCGCTGTCCGTGATGCTGGCGGCGTTGCATGTTGCAGGAATTGACGCCGCGAATGCGCAGACCGCGAGCAAACAGGTTGCGGCTCCCGATCCCGAAGCGATCAGGCAGCGCACGCAGGAACTGGAAGCAGCCCGCGAACAGCAGAAGAAAGCTGCGGAGCTTGAACAGAAACTCAAGGCCGATATCGCCGCCATCGGCCAGGATCGCACCAAGCTCAATCAGCAATTGATCGGCATTGCCGCGCAGGTGCGCGATGTCGAAGGCAAGATGGCCGACACCGAGGGCCGTTTGCGTCCGCTGGATGCGCGCGAGTTGCAGATTCGCGCCGCCTTGGAATCGCGCCGCGATGAAATCGCCGAAGTGCTCGCAGCATTGCAGCGCGCCGGGCGCCGCGCGCCGCCTGCGCTGTTCGTCCGGCCGGAAGACGCGCTGAAGTCGCTGCGCACCGCGATGCTGCTTGGCGCGGTCGTGCCCGACATGCGCGCGCGCGCCGCGAAGCTCGCCAGTGACCTCGGCGAACTCGTCAGCCTGCGCAAGAATATCGCGCAAGAGCGCGACCGGCTGGCGGCGGATCGCGACAGGCTCAATGAGGATCGCACCCGCCTCGCCGCACTGGTGCAGGAGCGCCAGAAACAGCAGTCCGACACCGAGAAAAACATGGAGGCGGAGCGCCAGCGCGCCGTCGCGCTTTCCAAACAGACCGAGACGCTGCAGGACCTGATCGCCAAGATGGAGCAGGAGGTTAAGGCGGCGGCCAAGGCTGCCGCGGCTGCCGAATTAAAGGGCACTCCGAGCACGCCGAACGGCAAGCCTAATCTGGCCGCGCTGAAAGACCCCGCCCGCCTCAGCCCCGCCGTCGCCTTCAGTTCGGCCAAGGGGCTTTTGCCGATTCCGGTTAACGGCACCCGGATCCGCGGTTTTGGCGGTTCCGACGGCGCCGGAGGCCAGGAAAAGGGCATTTCCATCGCGACAAGACCCGGGGCGCAGGTCACAACACCTTGTGATGGTTGGGTTGTTTACTCGGGCCCGTTCCGCAGCTACGGACAACTCTTGATCCTCAATGCGGGCGGCGGGTATCATGTCCTGATCGCCGGGATGGAACGTATTTCGGTCACGATCGGGCAGTTTGTTCTGACTGGAGAACCGGTCGCGACCATGGGGACCACGTCTCAGGTCGCGTCAATTCTGGCAGCTTCGTCTAGCCAGCCTGTGCTCTATATCGAGTTCCGTAAGGACGGCACTCCAATCGATTCTGGTCCATGGTGGGCCGCAAGTGAAGGCCAAAAGGTTCGCGGATGATGCGCAAGACTTCCCTGGTTCTCCTCAGCGCCGCAGCAGGCGCCGCGGCTACTCTCTTCCTCACACAGCCGCGTGCGACCCTGATGGGATCGACCGCGCGGGCTGCGTCGTCTGACACGTACCGTCAGCTCAATCTGTTCGGCGACGTGTTCGAGCGGGTGCGCAGCGACTATGTCGAGAAGCCTGACGACAGCAAGCTGGTCGAGACCGCGATCAGCGGCATGCTCACCGGCCTCGATCCGCATTCCAGCTACATGGACGCGAAGAGCTTCCGCGACATGCAGGTGCAGACCCGCGGCGAGTTCGGCGGCCTCGGCATCGAAGTCACGATGGAAGACGGCCTGATCAAGGTGGTCTCGCCGATCGACGAAACCCCGGCCTCCAAGGCCGGCATCATGGCCAATGACATCATCACCAATCTCGACGATGAAGCGGTGCAGGGTCTGACCCTGAATCAGGCCGTCGAGAAAATGCGCGGCCCTGTCAACACCAAGATCAAGCTCAAGATCATCCGTAAGGGTCAGGATAAGCCGCTCGAGATCACGCTGACGCGCGACAACATTCGCGTCCGCTCGGTGCGGGCGCGCGTCGAAAGCGATGACATCGCCTATATCCGCATCACGACCTTCAACGAGCAGACCACCGAAGGCCTCAAGCGCGAGATGGCCAACCTGACCAACCAGATCGGTCCGGACAAGATCAAGGGTTACATCCTTGACCTGCGCAACAATCCGGGCGGCCTGCTCGAGGAAGCCGTGTCGGTTTCCGACGCATTCCTGGATCGCGGCGAGATCGTCTCGACCCGCGGCCGCAACGCCGAGGAAACCCAGCGCCGCACCGCCAAGCCCGGCGATCTCGCCAAGGGCAAGCCGGTGATCGTACTGATCAACGGCGGTTCGGCGTCGGCATCGGAAATCGTCGCCGGCGCGCTGCAAGATCACAAGCGCGCCACGCTGCTCGGCACCCGCTCGTTCGGCAAGGGGTCGGTGCAGACCATTATCCCGCTCGGATCGGGCAACGGCGCGCTGCGCCTGACCACCGCGCGTTACTTCACGCCATCGGGCAAGTCGATCCAGGCCAAGGGCATCACCCCGGATATCGAGGTGCTGCAGGACGTGCCTGACGACCTGAAGGCGAAGACGGACACCAAGGGCGAAGCCTCGCTGCGCGGCCATCTCAAGGCCGAGGGCCAGGAAGAGACCGGCTCGCAGTCCTACGTGCCGCCGGATGCCAAGGACGACAAGGCGCTCAAGATGGCCGCCGACCTCCTCCATGGCATCAAGCAGACCACGTCGGCTCCGGCGCCGACCGAGAAGGCCAACAACAAGGCCGCGAACTGACACCGCGACACAGGAACTGACTGGATCGGGGCGGCTTTCGGGCCGCCCTTTTTCGTGGCCGCAGGCACGAGCGCGAACCGGAACCGCCAGCCTTGACGACCGGCTCCGCCTGACCGTGGTAGGATTCGCGAATTGATTCGCGAGGTTGAACGCCGTGACAACCGACGATCTGAGCGCTCCGCTCGGGCAAGATCGGCCGCGCAAGCGGCGATACAGACTGCCGTTCAGCGCCCCACAGGCCGTCGTGGGCGCGTGCGGGTTGTTTCTCGTGACCTTCCTCGGCTTCGCGATCTTCAATCACAATCCGCTGGGCGGCGAGCCTCTGGCGCGGGTGTCCTACGATCCCGCCACCCTGCCCGGCGAGAAGACAGCAAAATCCGCGAGCCCCGCGCCAGCCACGACAAAGGAGGCCGCAGCGCCGGTCAAGGAACCTCCCGCCGGCCAACAGACCATCACCATCATTGATGGCTCGAGCGGCGCGCGGCAGGACGTCGTTGTCGGCGGGGGTGCGGCCGATATGTCCGAAAAGGCCCCATCACAGACCCCGCTGATGGCCGGCATCAATCCGAAACTGCTGGAGCCGTCGCGCTACGGCATGATTCCGGTGTCCGCTGGCGGCCTGAAATCATTCCGGGCCTACGCCGCCGGCAACGATGCCGACCGGGCCGCCATCGCCAAAAAGCCCGTGATCGCCATCGTCATCACGGGGCTTGGTGTCGGCGCTGCAAAAACCACCGACGCGATCGCCAAGCTCCCCGGCGCGGTGACGCTGGCCTTCACACCGTATGGCGCCGATCCCGGCAAGCTGGTCGAACGCGCCCGCGCGCAAAAACACGAAGTGCTGCTCCAGGTTCCGATGGAGCCGTTCGACTATCCGGACAACGATCCCGGCCCGCAGACATTGCTGACCACGCTCTCCGCGGAGCAGAACGCCGACCGGCTTGCGTGGCATATGAGCCGGTTTCAGGGCTATGTCGGCATCGCCAATTTCATGGGCGGCCGCTTCGTTGCGACAGAGGCTGCGATGCAGCCGCTGGTGAAGGAAGCAGCCCGGCGCGGCCTCGCCTGGCTCGACGACGGCACCGCTCCCCGCAGCATCGCCGGCGTGATCGCGGAAGGTCAGGCCATGCCGTTCGCGCGCGCCGATGTCAGCATCGACACCGTGCCGACACCTGCCGAAATCGACCGGGCGCTGGGCAAGCTCGAAAACCTTGCGAAGGAGCGCGGAACCGCCGTCGGCGTTGCCTCGGCGCTGCCGATTTCCATCGAGCGGATCGCAGGGTGGGCGCGTCAGCTCGAGGCAAGAGGTATCGTCCTTGTGCCGTTGACAACAGCGATGCTCAAACCAAAATCAAGCTAGATGCGCTGCTGGCCGGAACCGGCCGATGAGCGCATGGAGCGGCGGCATGGAAGTGACTCACACGCCTCGTGAGTCGGGGGATCAGAGGTTTTAGCAGGATGACTCGTTACGACGATCTGCCCTATCGGACCTGCGTCGGGATTACCCTGATCAACCCAGAGGGACTTGTGTTCATCGGCCGCCGGGTCGGCGGACCCGAACATGTCGATCAAGCCCATGTCTGGCAGATGCCGCAAGGCGGCGTCGATGCGGGTGAGGACACCTGGGCGGCGGCCAAGCGCGAGCTTTACGAAGAGACCAATGCGCGCTCGGTCGAGAAGCTGGGCGAAGTCTCCGACTGGCTGACCTACGATATTCCGCGCACGGTCGCGGGACGCGCATGGAAAGGCCGGTTCCGCGACCAGAAGCAGAAATGGTACGCGATGCGCTTCACCGGCAAGGACAGCGAGATCAATGTCGCCGCGCCCGCCGGTCACAAGGCCGAGTTCATCGACTGGCGCTGGGAGCCGATGCAGAATCTTCCCGAACTCATCGTGCCGTTCAAGCGCCCGGTCTATGAGCGCGTGGTTCAGGAATTCACGAAGTTTTCCGGCAAGTAAAACCCGGAAGTTCTCCGGATACAAAAAAGCCCCGCGATTGCGGGGCTTTTCCAATTCATCTGGATGGCTCCAGTCAATGCATCGCGGTCGAATTGACGATCTGCCGCTGGATGGTCTTGAAGTGGTCAAGCCGCTCGATCGCCTGATCGAGAACCGAACCTTCCTTTTCCTTCAAATCTTCTTCCATCTGCGCGATCTTGTCGGCGAACGCCACCGCGTCGAGTTCTGCCATCGAGGTCGCGGTATCGGCGAGAACGGTCAGGCCCTTGTCGGAGATTTCGGCGAGGCCGCCGAGCACGATGATCTTCTCGTGCTTGCCGCCAACAGTCACCGTCATGATGCCGGGACGAATGGTCGCGACCAGCGGCGCATGCCCGGCCATCACGCCGAGATCGCCATCGACGCCGGGAATATCGACCTGCTCGACTTCACCCGAGAAGGCGATCTTTTCCGGAGAAACGAGATCGAAGTGAAAGGTGGCCATCGTGATTACGCCG
This sequence comes from Afipia clevelandensis ATCC 49720, assembly GCF_000336555.1. Taxonomy (GTDB): domain Bacteria; phylum Pseudomonadota; class Alphaproteobacteria; order Rhizobiales; family Xanthobacteraceae; genus Afipia; species Afipia clevelandensis. The sequence continues at coordinate 3,022,643 of NZ_KB375281.1, forward strand.
CTTCCGCTGCGAGCTTCTTGCCCTTCTCGACGGCTTCTTCGATCGTGCCGACCATGTAGAAGGCCGCTTCCGGCAGGTGGTCGTACTTGCCTTCCACGAGGCCCTTGAAGCCCTTGATGGTGTCGGCGAGGTCGACGAACTTGCCCGGCGAACCGGTGAAGATTTCAGCGACGTGGAACGGCTGCGACATGAAGCGCTCGACCTTGCGGGCGCGGGCCACGGTCAGCTTGTCCTCTTCCGACAGTTCGTCCATGCCGAGAATCGCGATGATGTCCTGCAGAGCCTTGTAGCGCTGAAGCACCTGCTGCACCTGACGGGCGACAGCGTAGTGTTCTTCACCGACGACCAGCGGCGAGAGCATGCGCGAGGTCGAGTCGAGCGGATCGACCGCCGGATAGATGCCCTTTTCAGCGATCGAGCGCGACAGCGTGGTGGTCGCGTCCAAGTGGGCGAACGAGGTCGCCGGCGCCGGGTCGGTCAAGTCGTCCGCAGGCACGTAAATCGCCTGCACCGAAGTGATCGAGCCCTTGGTGGTGGTGGTGATGCGCTCCTGCAGCGCGCCCATGTCGGTCGCGAGCGTCGGCTGATAACCCACCGCCGAAGGAATACGGCCGAGCAGCGCCGACACTTCCGAACCGGCCTGGGTGAAGCGGAAGATGTTGTCCACGAAGAACAGCACGTCCTGGCCCTTGTCGCGGAAATCTTCCGCGATGGTCAGACCTGTGAGCGCGACGCGGGCGCGGGCGCCCGGCGGTTCGTTCATCTGGCCGAACACGAGGGCGCACTTCGAGCCTTCGCCGCCGCCCTTCTTGTTGACGTTGGATTCGATGAACTCGTGATAGAGGTCGTTGCCTTCACGGGTGCGCTCGCCGACGCCGGCGAACACGGAGTAACCGCCGTGGGCCTTCGCGACGTTGTTGATGAGTTCCTGAATGAGCACGGTCTTGCCGACGCCGGCGCCGCCGAACAGGCCGATCTTGCCGCCCTTGGCATACGGGGCGAGAAGGTCGACGACCTTGATGCCGGTCACAAGGATCTCGGCTTCCGTCGACTGCTCGGTGTACTCGGGAGCGGGCGCGTGGATCGGGCGCTTGCCTTCCGCCTTGACCGGGCCGGCTTCGTCGATCGGCTCGCCGATGACGTTGATGATGCGGCCGAGCGTACCCTCGCCGACGGGCACCTCGATCGGCGATCCGGTGTCCCTGACTTCCTGACCGCGGACCAGGCCTTCGGTGGTGTCCATGGCGATCGCGCGCACGGTGGATTCACCGAGATGCTGCGCAACTTCGAGCACCAGGCGATTGCCGTTGTTGGTGGTCTCGATCGCGTTGAGAATGGCTGGCAGGTGGCCGTCGAACTTCACGTCGACGACGGCGCCGATAACCTGTTCGATGCGTCCGGTCTGGTTGGCTGATGCCATGAGAGTATCTCCTTAAAAGCTCGGTCTGGTCGGCGGTCGGCTCAGAGGGCCTCGGCGCCGGAGATGATTTCGATCAGTTCCTTGGTAATCATCGCCTGACGCGTGCGGTTGTAGACCAGCGTCTGCCTGCGGATCATGTCGCCGGCGTTGCGTGTAGCGTTATCCATCGCGCTCATTTGCGCGCCGTAGAACGACGCGTTGTTTTCGAGCAGTGCGCGGAAAATCTGCACCGCGAGGTTGCGCGGCAGCAGGCTCGAAAGGATTTCGTCTTCGGCAGGTTCGTAGTCGTACACCGCCGACGCGCCGGCCTTGTCGTCCTTCGCCTCGATCACCAGCGGAATGATCTGCTGCGCGGTCGGCACCTGCGAAATCACTGACTTGAAGCGCGAGTAGAACAGCGTGCAGACATCGAAGTCGCCCGCCTCGAACATCGCAATGATCTTCTTGGCGATGTCTTCGGCATTCTTGAAGCCAAGCACCTTGACCGAGCGCAGTTCGACGTTTCCGACAATGTTGCGCTCGAACTGGCGGCGGAGCTGCTCGTAGCCCTTCTTGCCGACGCAGAAAATCTTGACCTCTTTGCCCTGATTGAGCAGCGACAGCGCGCGCTCGCGCGCCAGACGCACGATGGACGAGTTGAACGCACCCGAGAGACCGCGCTCGCCGGTGCAAACCAGCAGCAGGTGAACCTTGTCGCTGCCCGTGCCGGCCAGCAACGCCGGAGCGGAGCCCGAGCCGGAGGCCGCGCCTGCGATATTGCTGATCACGGCGTCCATGCGCTCGGCATAGGGACGCGCCGCTTCGGCCGCGGTCTGGGCACGGCGCAATTTCGACGCCGCAACCATCTGCATGGCCTTGGTGATCTTCTGCGTCGCCTTGGTGGAGGCGATGCGGACACGCATGTCCTTGAGAGACGCCATTCTTTATCTCACCCTGCCGATCCAGCCTGACACCGGATCGCAACCCCGAATTCGCCGCGCACGATCAAGGATCGGCGCGGCGATGATGTTTATGCGAACGTCTTGGCGAAGCCTTCGACAACGCCCTTGAGCTTGGCGGCGTTGTCGTCGGACAGATCCTTCGAGTCGCGGATCGCATTGAGAATGTCGGCGTGCTTGCCGCGCAACAGCGACAACAGGCCGTCCTCGAACGCGCGGACCTTGCTGACAGGCAGCGCATCGAGATAGCCGTTGGTGCCGGCCCAGATCACGGCAACCTGCTCTTCCATCTTCAGCGGCGAGAACTGCGGCTGCTTCAGGAGCTCGGTCAGCCGCGAGCCGCGGTTCAGCAGGCGCTGGGTCGCAGCGTCGAGGTCGGAGCCGAACTGTGCGAAGGCCGCCATTTCGCGGTACTGCGCCAGCTCGCCCTTGATCTTGCCGGCGACCTTCTTCATCGCCTTGGTCTGCGCCGACGATCCGACGCGCGACACCGACAGACCGACGTTCACCGCGGGGCGGATGCCCTGGAAGAACAGATCGGTTTCGAGGAAAATCTGGCCGTCGGTGATCGAAATCACGTTGGTCGGGATGTAGGCCGACACGTCGTTGGCCTGGGTTTCGATGACCGGCAGCGCGGTCAGCGAGCCGTTGCCCTGCTCGTCATTGAGCTTCGCGGCGCGCTCCAGCAGGCGGGAATGCAGATAGAACACGTCACCCGGATATGCTTCGCGGCCCGGCGGACGGCGCAGCAGCAGCGACATCTGGCGATAGGCGACGGCCTGCTTGGACAAGTCGTCGTAAATGATCACGGCGTGCATGCCGTTGTCACGGAAATACTCGCCCATGGTGCAGCCGGTGAACGGCGCAAGGTACTGCATCGGCGCGGGGTCCGACGCGGTGGCGGCGACGACGATGGAGTATTCCAGCGCGCCCTGTTCTTCGAGCACCTTCACGAACTGCGCGACGGTCGAACGCTTCTGACCGACCGCGACGTAGACGCAGTACAGCTTCTGGCCTTCCGGAGCGCCCGCAACGTTGAGCGGCTTCTGGTTCAGAATGGTGTCGAGCGCGATCGCGGTCTTGCCGGTCTGACGGTCGCCGATGATCAGCTCGCGCTGGCCGCGGCCGACGGGGATCAGGGCGTCGATCGCCTTGAGGCCGGTCGCCATCGGCTCGTGCACCGACTTGCGCGGAATGATGCCGGGTGCCTTGACGTCGACGCGCTTGCGTTCGGTCGCCTGGATCGGGCCCTTGCCGTCGATCGGATTGCCCAGCGCGTCGACGACGCGGCCGAGCAGACCCTTGCCGACCGGCGCGTCCACGATGGCGCGGGTGCGCTTGACGGTCTGGCCTTCCTTGATCTCGCGGTCGGCACCGAAAATAACGATACCGACGTTGTCGCTTTCGAGGTTCAGCGCCATGCCGCGCGTACCGTTCTCGAACTCGACCATTTCGCCGGCCTGGACGTTGTCGAGGCCATAGACGCGGGCAATGCCGTCGCCGACCGAGAGAACCTGACCGACTTCAGAGACCTCGGCTTCCTGGCCGAAATTCTTGATCTGGTCCTTGAGGATTGCGGAAATTTCCGCGGCGCGGATGTCCATCAGCCTGCCTCTTTCATCGCGTGCTTGATCGAATTGAGTTTGGTGCGAAGCGAGCTGTCGACCATGCGGCTGCCGAGCTTGACGACAAGCCCGCCGATGATCGACGGATCGACCTTCACGTTGAGATCGACATCCTTGCCCGACACTGATTTCAGCGCGGACTTGAGGGCATCGAGATTGGCGTCGCTGAGGGGCTCGGCGACAGTGACTTCCGCGGTGGCTTCGCCCTTGAATTTGGCGACCAGCGCACGGAACGCCCGGATCAAATCGGCAACGGCGAACAGCCGGCGATTCTTGGTCAGGACCTTCAGGAAATTCGCGGCAATGCCGCCGATGCCGGCCTTGGCGAGAACCGCATCGAGCGCCTTGGCCTGCGCGTCGGCGGTGAACACCGGGCTGCGCACAAGGCGGAGGAGGTCGGGGCTTTCGGTCAGGAGGGCAGAGAACTTGTCGAGGTCCGCCTTGACGGAATCGACGGATTTCTGGTCGCGCGCCAGTTCAAACAGGGCCGTCGCATAGCGGCCGGACACGCCAGTTACGGAAGGATCTTCAGTTGCCACAAAAATCTCTTCTAGCTGTCGAATGCCCAAGAAAAAGACCATCGCTGCGGGGTCGGTGTCAGGGACGACACCAAGCGATCCAAGTCCTTGGAATTCAAGCGGGACTTCGATTTATGGCCGGAGCAACGAACCCAGCAGCCTAAAATCGCGGTTTTGCTATCATAGGGCGCGCGCAGGTGCAACATGACGCCGATTGCGAACGCACTTTTGCTGGCACCGGTTTGTCGCAGACGGCGAGCGGATGCCAGCCGCGCAATCAAGGGACGGCTTCCGCACAACCTCCGGGGCGAATCCCGAGCGCCTTGATTGCTTACAGGCCGAATCGGCCCTTGCTTCCGCAGCCAGGTCCAGAACTGTTTGCTGTAGAAGCTCCCAACAACGCTTCGCAGATTCCATCCGGAAGTAATGCCAAGCTACCCGTATACCGCATGCAGCATTGCAGTATGCGCATGATTGAAACCAATTGGGCGATATTGCGTTTACTTAGCGGAGCCAATAGTTGCGCCAACTATTCAGTATATAAACGTATATACTGCCACCGAAAACTTTGTGAACTGATTACTGTCAAGTAATCACAGTCATCTCTCAAATTCTGAACGAATATGTGACGGCACATGGAACGATTCTTCGTGCCGTGCTTATGCCTCATTATGGAAACATCCATCCGCCCACGCAAGCGGCGGCTCGATTTAGCCAGCCGCTGGATGAATATACCAATTTGAGGGACAACTATATGATTGCCGCTATCAAGCGCATGCCGGGGCGACCCGCGAAGAATCGGAATGCCTCTGTCGCTTTGATCGCCATCGGCCTGCTGGCGCTGGGCGCCACCGCAAGCGAAGCCGGCCACCGCAAAGCTTCTCATGAAAGGTCTTGGCGCGACGCCAATGCCTCTATCGGCCGCAGCTTTTCGGGCAAGGCTTCGTACTACGGCAACGAATCCGGCAGCCGCACCGCGTCGGGCCAGCGCTTCAATCAGGAAGCCATGACCGCCGCCCACCGGACCCTGCCGTTTGGCACCCGCGTCAAGGTCACCCATGCCGGCCGCAGCGTGGTCGTCACCATCAACGACCGTGGCCCGTTCATCAAAGGCCGCGTGCTCGATCTGTCGAAGGGCGCAGCCCGCGCCGTCGGCCTGACCGGTCGTGGCGTCGGCCACGTGGTCGCGGAAGTTCAGTAAGCGTTGCGTTGAGTCAAGTTGCGTAACATGTCGCGTTGAAAAGGCCGATGCCAGTCGCACCGGCCTTTTTCATGGGTACGCTCTCCACTTCGTCATTGCGAGCGAAGCGAAGCAATCCATGGCTCACATGGATTGCTTCGTCGCCATAGACGCGCTTGAACGCGCTAATGGCTCCTCGCAATGACGATCTACAGAAAACTCTGCGGATCGATATCGACCTCGAGCTTGAGATTGCCCTTGGTTGTCGGGCCGGCCGAGAGCCAGTCGCGCATGTAAGCCGACAGGTCGATGCTGCGCACCGATTTCACCAGAATGCGAAAGCGATAGCGGCCCTTGATAACCGCAAGCGGCGCTTCCGCCGGTCCCAGCACCTGAACCCGCTCGTCGAGCGGCGCTGCCGCCGCGAGCTTGCGCGCAAAACCCTCCGCAGTCGGACGATCGCCCGCCGAAATAATCAGCGACGCCAGCCGCCCGAACGGCGGATACAGCGTTCGTTCGCGCGCCTCGATCTCGCTGGCATAGAAAGCCTCGCGATCCGACGCGACCAGCGCCTTCATCACCGGATGCTCGGGCTGATGGGTTTGCAGGAAACCGACGCCGCGGCCCTGCTCGCGTCCGGCGCGGCCGATCACCTGATTGAGCAATTGGAATGTGCGCTCGGCGGCGCGCGGATCGCCGTTGCCAAGACCCAGATCCGCATCGACGACGCCAACGAGATTGAGGCGCGGAAAATTATGCCCCTTCGCCACGAGCTGCGTGCCGATGATGATATCGACGCGGCCTTCCGCGATCTCGTTCAGTTCGGATCGCATGGTCTCGATGTCGGTGATGAGATCGCTCGACAGGACCATGGTGCGCGCATCAGGGAAAAGATTCGCAGCTTCCTCCTGCAGACGCTCGACACCGGGGCCGATGGCGGCGAGCGATTCCTCCGCGCCGCAATGCGGGCACTGATGCGGGCGCGGTGTCGAGAAGCCGCAATGATGACAGACCAGCCGCTGGCGGAAGCGATGATCCACCAGCCACGCATCGCAGATGGTGCAGGCGAAGCGATGCCCGCAGGCACGGCATAGCGTCAGCGGCGCATAGCCGCGGCGATTGAGAAACAGCAGCGCCTGCTCCTTGCGTTCGATCGCGATTCTGATCTCTTCCGCAAGACGCGGCGAAATGAAACGCCCGCGCGCCGGTCCTTCGCGCTTGAGGTCGATGGCTTCGATCTGCGGCATGTGCTGGCCGCCGAAACGCGAGGGCAGCGCCACGCGGCGATAGCGTCCCTTGCGCGCATTGACTTCGGATTCGACGGACGGCGTCGCAGAACACAGCACCACAGGTATCTTCGCAATCGATCCGCGGACCACCGCCATGTCGCGGGCGTGATAATGCGCGCCCTCGTCCTGCTTATAGGCCTGGTCGTGCTCCTCATCGACAATGATGAGGCCGAGATCGGCATAAGGCAAAAAAAGCGCCGAGCGCGCGCCGACAACCACCGGCGCGTCGCCTGCTGCGACAGCCGCCCAGTTGCGCGCGCGGGTGCGCGGCGTCAATTCCGAATGCCACTCAATCGGCCGCACGCCGAAACGCGATGCAAAGCGATCCAGAAACTGTCCGGTCAGCGCAATTTCCGGCATCAGGATCATGGTTTGCCGGCCGCGCCTGATGTTCTCCGCCACCGCCTCGAAATACACTTCCGTCTTGCCGGAGCCTGTCACGCCGTCGAGCAGCGCGACCTGAAACTCGGTCTTTGCAACGAGATCCTTCATTGCGTCCGCTGCGATGCGCTGCTCCGGTGAAAAATCCGGTTCCGCAAATGACGGATCGGGCGCGGGCGGAGCGAGGTCGCGCGGCATCGGCTCGGTGGCGAGCGTGCCTTCATCGACGAGGCCGTCGATCACGCCGGGACTGACGCCCGCTTCCTTCGCTGTTTCGGATTTCGCGTGCAGCAGCCTGTCCGACAGCACCTCGATCACGCGATGACGCGCCGGCGTCATCCGCTGCGGCGGCGTGCCGACCAGCCGCACGCCCATGCGTACGCGCTCGGGTCCCAGGTGCTCGCCCATGCGCAATGTCATGCGCAGCACCATGCCCCGCGCCGACAGCGTATAGTTGGCGACCCAATCGACGAAGCTGCGCAGTTCCGGCTTCAACGGCGGCACGTCCAGCTTGTCGCCGGTGTCCTTGAGGCGGTTGTGCAGCCGGGGATCGGGATTTGGATTCTCGGCCCAGACCACGGCGGTGACCTCGCGCGGCCCGAGCGGCACGCTCACCACATCGCCGGGATTCAGCTCGACGCCATCGGGCACGCGATAGGAATAGGTCTGGTTCAGGGCCACCGGGACAAGAACGTCGACAACTCGTCTTGCCATGGTGAGAGGGGCCCGGATTAAGGAGGATATAAGGAAAAGGGTGCGATAAACCGATTCCTGTCAAGGATCGAACGCATCCGGCATATGATGGTCAAAGCCGCCAAAGCAACCATTTCCAGCGACAGCGATGCGCAGATCACCTGCGCCGCGCCGGACCTCTTGGCCGAAATCGCAAGATGGCAATCCCATCTGCGCGCCGAGCGGCGCCTGTCGCCGAAAACGCTGGAAGCCTATTCGCGCGACCTGCGCCAATGCCTCGTGTTCCTGAGCGGGCACTGGGGCGATCTTGTCACCCTGAAGCAGTTCGCCGCCATCGAGGCGACCGACGTGCGGGCCTTCATGTCGTCGCGGCGCGCGGACGACATCGGCGGGCGCTCGCTGATGCGGGCGCTGGCGGGATTGCGTTCATTCGGCCGTTTTCTGGAACGCGAGGGCAAGGGCAAGGTCGGCGCACTGTCCGCGATCCGCGCGCCCAAGATCGGCAAGAGCTTGCCGAAGCCGATCCAGATGACCGCCGCACGGCAGATGACCGATGCGGATATTCGCGCTGGCGAAAACCGCGAACCATGGATCTGGGCGCGCGATGCCGCCGTGATGGCGCTGCTGTACGGATCGGGCCTGCGCATCTCCGAAGCCCTCGGCCTGAAGCGGCGCGACGTCCCGCTGCCTGGCAAGGGCGACGTGATCACCGTGACCGGCAAGGGTAACAAAACGCGCATGGTGCCGGTGCTGCAAAACGTCCTGTCGCTCGTTCAGGATTATGTCGCGGCCTGCCCGCACACGATTGCGCCGGACGCCCCGATTTTTGTCGGCGCGCGCGGCGGCCCGTTGTCGCCGCGCATCATCCAGCTCACAATGGAGCGTCTGCGCGGCGCGCTCGGCCTGCCCGACAGCGCAACCCCTCACGCACTGCGCCATTCCTTCGCCACACACCTGCTGACGCGCGGCGGCGATCTGCGCGCCATTCAGGAATTGCTCGGCCACTCCTCACTGTCGACGACGCAGATTTATACAGGCGTCGATGCCGACCGGCTGCTTGACGTCTACAAGACGGCCCACCCCCGCGCGTGACATAAATAAGTCGTGTCCTGAATAAGTCGTGCGTTGCCGCCGCCTCGCCCCTTGCGCGCGGACGGCAGTTCGGTCAATCGTGGCGCACATTTCGATCCGGAGGGGATATTCGACATGGGCGCACACGAAAGCATGGAGCATGCGGAGCACGCCGAGCACGCTTCCAGCTCCAACAAGAGCATTGCCTTGCTGATCGCGGTGATCGCGCTGTTCCTGGCGTTCTCCGAAACCCTCGGCAAGGGCGCCCAGACCGAATCCATCAGCAAGAACGTCGAGGCCTCGAATCTGTGGGCCTTCTTCCAGGCCAAGAGCATCCGGCGCACCACGGTTCAGGCCGTCGCCGAACACGCCAAACTCAGCCTTGGCGCGGCAACCGACGAGGCGCAAAAGGCGGCGCTGGCCAAGCAGATCGACGACTGGACCAAGACCGCGGCGCGCTATCGCTCCGAGCCGGAAACCGGCGAAGGCTCCGAACAACTGGCGGCCCGCGCCAAGGAAGCCGAGCACGCCCGCGATCTCGCGATGGCGCGCTATCATCACTATGAAGTCGCCTCGGCCGCATTCCAGATCGGGATTGTGCTGGCGTCCGCGACCATCATCACCGGCATGGTGGCACTGGCGTGGATTTCAGGCGCGCTGGCGCTGGCCGGTCTCGCCTTCACCGCGATCGGCCTGTTTGCCCCGCACGCCGTGCATTTGATGTAGCTAGCGCGACGCCTGTATCCGCCGCCGCAAACGCCGGACAAATCCGGGCGACGCGCGGCGGCGAAGACGATTGACCCAATGCAGAATCCGGATTTTCAGCGGCGCGACAATCGCCAGCGCGCGTACGCGCAGATCGAGCACGAAGTCGTAGAGCGCGCGGAACCAGCCCATCTGCAGCAGCTTCTCGCGCGTCACATCGAACACGAATGCGACGATGCCGACGCCGAGAACCTTCTGAAACACGATCAGCGTCGTTCCGCCGACGAAATACTTGTGCGCCAGCAGCCACGCCGCGACGAAGTTGAGCGGAAACAGAATGATGACCGGCACTGCGAACACCATCAGCGTGAGCGCCGGTGAGAGATGTTCGATCCGGTCCGCCAGCCACGCCTTGAGGCGCGGCAGCGGAATCAGCGCGACAACGCGCGCAATGATCGGCTCGACGCGGTCCCAAAGCCACGCTTCGAGCAGAAAGAGCAGCGCAAGCAGGACCCAGAGCGGGCGAAGCAACCGGCGCATGACGGATTCTCATCCAGCATGACCGGCTGAATGCCGGCCTGTGCTCACATATGGATAGCGCGCTTTGCGACCGCAAGCGCGGCTTCCTTGACCGCTTCCGACCGGGTCGGATGGGCGTGGCAGGTGCGGGCGAGATCTTCCGCCGACCCGCCGAACTCCATCAGCACGCAGCCTTCGTGAATCATCTCGCCGGCTTCCGCGCCGATGATGTGGACACCGAGAACGCGATCGGTCTTTGCATCCGCGAGGATTTTCACGAAACCATCGGTGGTCTGATTGACCTTGGTGCGGCCGTTGGCGGTGAACGGAAACTTTCCGACATTGTACGCGATGCCAGCCTGCTTCAGCTCTTCTTCCGTCTTGCCCACGGATGCGACTTCCGGGAAGGTGTAGATCACCGACGGAATGACATCGTAGTTGGTATGTCCGGCCTGACCGGCAAGAATCTCTGCGACCGCGATGCCCTCGTCTTCCGCCTTGTGCGCCAGCATCGGGCCTGCGATCACGTCGCCGATGGCGTAGATGCCCTTCACGTTGGTGGCGAAGTGACCGTCGGTCTTCACGCGCCCGCGCTGATCGAGTTCGACACCGGCTTCTTTCAGGCCGAGGCCTTCGATGTAAGGCACGCGCCCGATCGCTACCAGCACCACATCGGTGTCGATTATCTCGGATGCGCCGCCGGCCGCAGGTTCGAGCGTCGCCTTCAGCTTCTTGCCGGACGTATCGACGGACGTGACCTTGGTGCCGAGCTTGAAGGTCATGCCCTGCTTCTCAAGGATGCGCTGGAACGAACGCGCGACCTCGCCGTCCATGCCGGGCAGAATCCGATCCAGGAATTCAACCACGGTGACCTCAGCGCCGAGCCGGCGCCACACCGAACCAAGCTCAAGGCCGATCACACCGGCGCCAATCACCAGCATCTTCTCCGGCACCTTTTCGAGCGAGAGAGCGCCGGTGGACGACACGATACGCTTCTCGTCGATCTCGACGCCCTTGAGCCTGGCCACGTCGGAGCCCGTGGCGATCACGATATTCTTGGTCTCGAGAATCTGGGTCTTGCCGTCGGCGCCCTTCACCTCGACCTTGCCCGCACCGAGAATTTTGCCGGTGCCGACATAGGGGTCGATCTTGTTCTTCTTGAACAGGAACGACACGCCCTTGACGTTGCCGTCCACGCCGTCGTCCTTGAACTTCAGCATGGTCGGCAGATCGAGCTTCGGCTTTGCAACGACGACACCCATCTTGGGCAGCATGTGCGAGGCTTCCTCGAAACGTTCGGAGGCCTGCAGCAGCGCCTTGGACGGAATGCAGCCGATGTTGAGACAGGTGCCGCCGAAGGTGGGCCATTTCTCGACCACTGCGACCTTCATGCCAAGCTGCGCCGCGCGGATCGCGCATACATAGCCGCCGGGACCGGTGCCGATAACGATGAGATCATAAGAAGCCATGGGATTTATCCTGTACGCACAGAGAAATGAGAATTAACGGCCGCCCGAAACGTCGATGATGGTTCCGGTGACATAGGATGCGTCATCCGACACCAGCCAGACGACAGCATTGGCGATTTCATCCGCGGTGCCGACACGTTTCATCGGTACCATGTGCGCCAGCCGGTGCGCGCGATCGGGTTCGCCGCCGCTGGCGTGAATTTCCGTGTCGATCAAGCCGGGCCGAATCCCGACAACGCGGATACCTTCGGTGCTGACTTCGCGGGCCAGCCCGACTGTGAATGTGTCGATCGCGCCTTTCGAGGCGGCATAGTCCACATACTGGGCCGGAGAGCCCAGTGTCGCCGCCACCGACGACAGATTGACGATGACCCCGCCTGTGCCGCCATGCTTGCTCGACATGCGCTTGACCGCTTCGCGCGCGCACAGGATGCTGCCGACAATGTTGATGTTCATCATGCGGGCGAGTCGTGCGGCGGACATCTCGTCGACGCGGGCGGTGGCATCGACCACGCCGGCATTGTTAACGAGCGCACCGAGCTTGCCGAAGGCGTCGGCCTTCTTGAACAGATCGAGGATGTCGGCCTCGACGCCGACATCGCATTTCACCGCGATGGCCTTGCCGTTGCTGGCTTCGATCGTCCCGACAACGTCGTCAGCCGCTGCCTTGTTGCTGGCATAGCCGACAACAACCTTGTAACCGCGCTTCGCCAGGGCCAGCGAAGTCGCGCGGCCGATGCCACGGCTTCCTCCGGTGACAATGGCGACGCTGCTCATTCCGGCCCCCGCGATCAGAGGTCGAGAACCAGCCGCGCCGGATCTTCGAGATTTTCCTTGATGCGGACGAGGAAAGTCACAGCTTCCTTGCCGTCGATGACGCGGTGATCGTAGGACACCGCCAGATACATCATCGGGCGGATTTCGACCTTGCCGCCGATGGCGACCGGTCGCTCCTGGATCTTGTGCATGCCGAGAATGCCGGACTGCGGCGCGTTCAGGATCGGCGTCGACATCAGCGAGCCATACACACCGCCATTCGAGATGGTGAAGGTGCCGCCCTGCATTTCCTCGATCTTGAGCTGGCCGTCGCGGGCGCGCTTGCCGAACTCCGCGATGTTCTTCTCGATCTGGGCGATCGACTTGTGATCGCAGTCACGCACCACCGGCACGACAAGGCCCTTGTCGGTGCCGACCGCGACGCCGATGTGGTAGTAGTTCTTGTAAACCAGATCGGTGCCGTCGATCTCGGCATTGACCGCCGGCACATCCTTCAGCGCCTGCACCACGGCCTTCACGAAGAAGCCCATGAAGCCGAGCTTCACGCCGTGCTTCTTCTCGAACACGTCCTTGTAGTGCGTGCGCAGCGCCATCAGCTCGCTCATGTCGACCTCGTTGAAGGTCGTCAGCATGGCGGCGGTGTTCTGCACTTCCTTGAGGCGGCGGGCGATGGTCTGGCGCAGGCGCGTCATCTTCACGCGCTCTTCACGCGCCGCATCGTCGGCGGGCGACGGCGCGCGCACCTGCACGGCGGCGGCGGGCTGGTTGAGCGGCGTCGCCAGCGAGGCGGCCTTTTCGATAGCGGCCAGCATGTCGCCCTTGGTCACACGGCCATCCTTGCCGGAGCCGGGAACGGTGGAGGCATCGACGCCGGATTCGGCGGAGAGCTTGCGCACCGACGGCGCCTGCGGCGCATCGGCGGGCGGCGATTTCTGTGCGGGTGCAGGCGCTGCAGCAGCAGGCGCAGCCGCCTTCGCCGGCTCGGCAGCCTTGGCGGGAGCAGCGGCAGGCTTGGCACCGCCCGCGCCTTCGGTGATCTGACCGAGCAGCGCGCCGACCGCGACCGTCTCGCCATCCTTGGCGACGATTTCCGCGAGCGTTCCCGCAGACGGCGCCGGCACCTCGATGGTCACCTTGTCGGTTTCGAGTTCAACCAAAGGCTCGTCAACGGCGACGGCCTCGCCGGCCTTCTTGAACCAGCGGCCGATGGTGGCCTCGGTGACGGACTCGCCCAGTGTCGGAACGCGAATTTCAGCCATGTCTTAAGTCCCCTTGCGTCATGAGCGGCGGCTTTTGCCGTCAGCGCCTCAAACAAATTGAAATGGAAGAAAATGCCCGCAAGAGGCGGGCATTTTCGATTGATCAGCCGAGAGCTTCTTCGAGGAACGCTTTCAGTTGCTGGAGATGCTTCGACATCAAACCGGTCGCGGTGGCAGCAGCAGCAGCACGGCCCGCATAACGCGGACGCTTGTGCGCGGAGCCGACCTGATTCAGCACCCACTCGAGATAAGGCTCAATGAAGTGCCATGCGCCCATGTTGCGCGGCTCTTCCTGACACCAGACCACCTCGGCCTGCTTGAAGCGTTCGAGCACCTGCACCAGCGTCTTGAGCGGCACAGGATAAAGCTGCTCGACACGCAGCAGATAGATGTCGTTGGTGCCGCGCTTCTCGCGCTCCTCGAACAGGTCGTAATAGACCTTGCCCGAGCAGATCACGACACGGCGAATCTTGTTGTCCTCGACGAGCTTGAACTCGCCTCCGGCTTCCACGTCGTCCATCAGGATGCGATGGAACGAGGTCTCCGGCCCGAATTCGTCGAGCTTCGACACCGCACGCTTGTTGCGCAGCAGGGATTTCGGCGTCATCTGGATCAGCGGCTTGCGGAACTCGCGCTTGAGCTGACGGCGCAGCGCGTGGAAGTAATTCGCCGGCGTCGTAAGATTGACCACCTGCATGTTGTCTTCCGCGCACATCTGCAGGAAGCGCTCGAGGCGCGCCGAGGAATGCTCAGGCCCCTGTCCCTCATAGCCATGCGGCAGCAGGCAGACGAGGCCCGACATGCGCAGCCACTTGCGTTCCGCCGAGGAGATGAACTGGTCGAACACCACCTGCGCGCCATTGGCGAAGTCGCCGAACTGCGCTTCCCACACGGTCAGCGCATTCGGCTCGGCGAGCGAATAGCCGTATTCAAAACCGAGCACCGCTTCTTCGGACAGCAGCGAGTTGATCACCTCGTAGTGACCCTGCTTGTCGCCGAGATGGTTGAACGGCGTATAGCGGCTTTCGTCTTCCTGGTCGAACAGCACCGAATGACGCTGCGAGAAGGTGCCGCGCTCGGAATCCTGTCCCGACAGGCGGACGCGGTGGCCGTCCTTGAGAAGCGTGGAGAACGCCAGCGCCTCGCCGGTCGCCCAGTCGATGCCTTCTCCGTTCTCGATCGACTTCAAACGGTTCTCAAGGAACCGCTGCACGGTGCGGTGAACGCGGAAGCCATCCGGCACCTTGGTGATCTTGCGGCCGATGTCCTTGAGTTCGTCGATGGGCACACCGGTATTGCCGCGGCGCGGATCTTCGCCCATCTCCGCCGACTTGAAGCCGGCCCACTTGCCGTCGAGCCAGTCGGCCTTGTTCGGCTTGTAGCCTGATCCGGCCTCGAGCTCGGCGTCGAGGCGCGCGCGCCAGTCGGCCTTGGCCTTGTCGACTTCGCCCTCGGTGATGACACCGTCAGCGATCAGCCGCTTGGCATAAAGATCGAGCGTGGTCGGATGGGTCGCGATCTTCTTGTACATCACCGGGTTGGTGAAGCCCGGCTCGTCGCCTTCGTTGTGACCGTGGCGGCGATAGCAGAACATGTCGATGACGACAGGCTTGTGGAACTTCTGCCGGAATTCGATGGCGATCTTCGCGGCGAACACCACCGCTTCCGGATCGTCGCCGTTCACATGGAAGATCGGTGCATCGATCATCTTCGCCACATCCGACGGATACGGCGACGAGCGCGAGTAACGCGGATAGGTGGTGAAGCCGATCTGGTTGTTGACGATGAAGTGGATCGAACCGCCGGTGCGATAGCCCTTCAGGTCCGAGAGCGCGAAGCACTCCGCCACCACGCCCTGACCCGCGAACGCCGCGTCGCCATGCATCAGCAGCGGCAGCACGGAAATACGGTTGTCCGGCGCATCGCCGTTCTGGTCTTCCTTGGCGCGGGCCTTGCCGAGCACCACCGGATCGACGATTTCGAGATGCGAGGGATTGGCCGTCAGCGACAGATGGATCTTGTTGCCGTCGAACTCGCGGTCGCTTGACGCGCCGAGATGGTACTTCACGTCGCCCGAACCCTCGACCTCGTCGGGGTTGGCCGAGCCGCCCTTGAACTCATGGAACAGCGCGCGATGCGGCTTGCCCATCACCTGCGTCAGCACGTTGAGGCGGCCACGATGCGGCATGCCGACCACGATGTCGCGCACGCCGAGATTGCCGCCGCGCTTGATGATCTGCTCCAGCGCCGGGATCAGCGATTCGCCGCCGTCGAGACCGAAGCGCTTGGTGCCGGTGAACTTGATGTCGCAGAACTTCTCGAAGCCTTCGGCTTCGATCAGCTTCATCAGGATGGCGCGGCGACCCTCGCGGGTGAAGCTGATTTCCTTGTCCGGGCCTTCGATGCGTTCCTGAATCCAGCTCTTCTGCGCCGGATTGGAGATATGCATGAATTCGACGCCGAGGGTCTGGCAATAGGTGCGCTGGCAGATCGCCACGATGTCGCGCAGCGTCGCGGTTTCCAGACCGAGCACATGGTCGAGGAAGATCTTGCGGTCGAAGTCGGCGTCCGTAAACCCGTAGGAGCGCGGATCGAGTTCCTCGTGATCCTTCTGGCCTTCGATGCCCAGCGGATCAAGGTTGGCATGGAAATGGCCGCGCATGCGGTAGGCGCGGATCAGCATCAGGGCGCGAACCGAATCGCGGGTCGCCTGCTGAATCTCTGCAGGCGACGGCATCGGAGCGCCCGACGTCTGGGCCTTGGCGGCGATCTTGTTGCCGACGACCTTCTCGACCTGGGCCCAATTGCCGTCCAGCGCCGACGTCAGCTCGTCGCTTGGCGTGGCGGGCCAGTTGGTCTTCCCCCAGGACGGGCCTTCCGCGTTTTTCGCGACGTCCGCCGGCTGATCCTTCAGCGACTTGAAGAAATCGACCCAGTCCGGATCGAGCGATGACGGGTCTTTCTCGTACTGCGCGTAAAGCTGGTCGATGTAGGTGGCGTTGGCACCGTCGAGAAAGGATGTGAGGGCGAAATTGGCGTTCGCGTCCTGGCGAGACATGAGGTCGTCCTGAGGTTTATCGCGCGGAGAAATCGGGAGAAATCGTCCGATTTAGTATCGGCATCGTATTTGTGCCGGACCTTTTACCCTATTTAGGGCAAAACTTCGCGCGGAAAAGAACCAAGGACTGAACTAGGCCTTCAACCTTTCGAGAAGCGTGGTGCCAAGACGCGCGGGCGACGGCGAGACCGTGATTCCCGCCGCTTCCATCGCCGAGATCTTGGATTCCGCATCGCCCTTGCCGCCCGAGACGATCGCACCGGCATGGCCCATGCGGCGGCCCGGAGGCGCGGTGCGCCCGG
Organism: Afipia clevelandensis ATCC 49720; assembly: GCF_000336555.1. Classification (GTDB taxonomy): domain Bacteria; phylum Pseudomonadota; class Alphaproteobacteria; order Rhizobiales; family Xanthobacteraceae; genus Afipia; species Afipia clevelandensis. The sequence goes on from NZ_KB375281.1 coordinate 3,039,847, forward strand.
CAATGAAGCCGACCATCGGCTTCTTGCGGCCGCGCTTGGCTTCGTCCTTCAGGAACTGGGCGGCGTCTTCCTCGGCCGATCCGCCGATCTCGCCGATCATGATGATCGACTGGGTCTTGTCGTCGGCCAGGAACATTTCCAGCACGTCGATGAATTCGGTGCCCTTGACCGGATCGCCGCCGATACCGACCGCGGTGGTCTGGCCGAGGCCCGCCTGGGTGGTCTGGAACACCGCTTCGTAGGTCAGGGTGCCGGAGCGCGACACGATGCCGACATTGCCGGTCTTGAAGATGTTGGTCGGCATGATGCCGATCTTGCATTCCCCGGCGGTGACCACGCCCGGGCAGTTCGGCCCGATCAGGCGCGACTTGGAGCCCGAGAGCGAGCGCTTCACCCGCACCATGTCCAGCACCGGAATGCCCTCGGTGATGCAAACGATCAGCGGCACCTGCGCGTCGATGGCCTCGCAGATCGCGTCCGCGGCGCCCGGAGGCGGCACATAGATCACCGATGCATCGGCGCCGGTCTTGCTGACCGCCTCGGCGACGGTGTCGAACACCGGCAGGCTGAGATGCGTGCTGCCGCCCTTGCCGGGCGCGACGCCGCCAACGACCTTGGTGCCGTAGGCAATGGCCGCTTCCGAATGGAAGGTGCCGTTCTTGCCGGTGAAGCCCTGGGTGATGACCTTGGTGTTCTTGTCGATCAGGACGGACATCGGCTTACTTTCCCTTCACGGCGTTGACGATCTTCTGCGCGGCATCGTCGAGATCGTCGGCGGGCAGAACGTTGAGACCGGATTCACGGATGATGGTCTTGCCTTCCTCGACATTGGTGCCTTCGAGGCGAACCACCAGAGGCACCTGCAGGCCGACCGCCTTCACCGCGGCGATCACGCCGCGCGCGATGACGTCGCACTTCATGATGCCGCCGAAGATGTTGACCAGGATGCCCTTCACGTTCGGATCGGCGGTGATGATCTTGAACGCCGCGGTCACCTTCTCTTCCGTCGCGCCGCCACCGACGTCGAGGAAGTTGGCCGGGCTTTCACCATAGAGCTTGATGATGTCGAGGGTGGCCATCGCGAGGCCCGCGCCGTTGACCATGCAGCCGATGGTGCCATCGAGCGCGATATAGGCGAGATCGTACTTCGAGGCTTCGATTTCCTTGGCGTCTTCTTCCGTGGTGTCGCGCAGCGCGACAATGTCCGGATGCCGATAGAGCGCATTGGAGTCGAAGGAAATCTTGGCGTCGAGGCAGCGCAGGTCGCCCTGCTTGGTGATGATCAGCGGATTGATCTCCAGCATCGCCATGTCCTTGGCGACGAAGGCCGTATAGAGTTGCGCGATCAGCTTTTCCGCCTGCTTGGCGAGATCGCCCTTCAGGTTCAGCGCCTGCGCGGCGGTGCGGCCGTGATGCGGCATGATGCCGGTGGCCGGATCGACCGAGAAGGTCACGATCTTTTCCGGCGTGTCATGCGCCACCTTCTCGATGTCCATGCCGCCTTCGGTCGAGACGACAAAGGCGATCTCGGAGGTCTCGCGATCGACCAGCGCCGAGAGATAAAGCTCCTTCTCGATGTCGGAGCCCTCCTCGATGTAGAGCCGATTGACCTGCTTGCCGGCAGGGCCGGTCTGGATCGTCACCAGCGTCGCGCCAAGCATCTGCCGGGAGAATTCCTTGACCTCATCGACCGACTTGGCGAGACGCACGCCGCCCTTGTCGCCCGCCGAGGCTTCCTTGAACTTTCCCTTGCCGCGTCCGCCGGCATGAATCTGGCTCTTCACCACCCACAACGGGCCGCCAAGCTCCTTCGCCGCAGCTTCCGCCTCGGACGCTTTCAGGATCGGCACGCCGCGCGACACCGGCACGCCGAATTCCTTCAGCACCGCCTTGGCCTGGTATTCGTGGATATTCATGGATTGCCCCAGAGATCAAAGAAGGGATCGGAGAAGAGACGAAGGGAATTCCGGCGTGTGACCCGAAGCGAACATCTCCGGATCACACGCTGATGACAGCGTGGCTGCCTTACTTGCCGAGCAGATCGGGCGCGATCTTCTTGCAGGCATCGACCAGACCCTGCACCGCGCCGACCGACTTGTCGAAGCCTTCGCGGTCCTTGCCGGCCAGTTCGATCTCGACAATGCGCTCAACGCCCTTCGCGCCGATCACGACCGGCACGCCGACATACATGTCCTTCACGCCGTACTCGCCGTTGAGGTAGGCGGCGCAAGGCAGCACGCGCTTCTTGTCGCGGAGATAGCTTTCCGCCATCGCGATGGCCGACGCAGCTGGCGCGTAGAAGGCCGAGCCGGTCTTGAGCAGGTTGACAATTTCGGCGCCGCCGTTGCGGGTGCGGTCGACGATCTCGTCGATGCGGGCCTGCGAGGTCCAGCCCATCTTCACAAGGTCCGGCAGCGGAATGCCGGCGACGGTGGAATACTTGGTCAGCGGCACCATGGTGTCGCCGTGGCCGCCGAGCACGAAGGCGGTGACGTCTTCCACCGAGACGTTGAACTCGTCGGCAAGGAAGTAGCGGAAGCGCGCCGAGTCGAGCACGCCGGCCATGCCGACCACCTTCTTCGGCGGCAGGCCGCAGGCCTTCTGCAGCGCCCAGACCATGGCGTCGAGCGGGTTGGTGATGCAGATCACGAACGCATCGGGGGCGTACTTCTTGATGCCCGCGCCGACCTGCTCCATGACCTTGAGGTTGATGCTGAGAAGGTCGTCGCGGCTCATGCCCGGCTTGCGCGGCACGCCGGCGGTGACGATCACCACGCTGGCGCCTTCGATCGCTTCATAGGAATTGGCGCCGGTGAACCTGGCGTCGAAGCCGTCGACCGGCGAGGACTGCGCGATGTCGAGCGACTTGCCCTGCGGGATGCCCTCGGCGATGTCGAACATCACCACGTCGCCCAGTTCTTTCAGGCCGACGAGGTGCGCCAGTGTGCCGCCAATCTGACCTGAACCAATCAAAGCAATCTTGTCACGCGCCATGGGAAATCTGTCCTTTGGATGTCGACGAAAGAGGAAGGGGAAAACTCTGGAGGGCTGGTTAGACCTTTCGCGGCAAGCGTTCAAGTCGCCGTTCGCTCAATCGCGCACCACAGCCCAATGCGGAGGCAGCCGCGGCGGCTTTCATGTCGGGCTTTCGCGAACCTCCGAGCCGAAACATAAAGCGAACCTTCTTCAGGTCTCGACCAGACCGGTGGTCGAACCGCTGGCGGCGGAGTCGCTGCGGCCATGAGGCAGGGCCAGATATGATTCCGAGCCCATCTCGACCAGCCGCGACGAGGTGCGCTTGAACTCGTTGGCCTCGACGCCGTCGCTCGCGCTGTAGAGCGAGAGCGGATCGGTGTCCGCCGATGCCATCAGCTTCACCGCATTGTCGTAGAGCGTGTCGATAAGCGTGATGAACCGCTTGGCGGCATTGCGGTCCTCGTACTTCATCGCCGGAATCCGGTCGATGATCAGCGTGTGATAATCGTGCGCCAGCCGCAGATAGTCCGATGCACCGAGCGGCTTCTCGCACAACTGCGCAAACGTGAACCGCGCAACGCCATGGGCGGAGTGCGGGATATGCAGCGCGCGGCCTTTCACCGTGATGTCGCGCGGCTGATCCTTCGCGCCACCGGTCAGCTTGGTCCAGGCCTTGTCCAGCGCCACATCCGCTGCAGCATCGGCGGGCACCAGCCACATCTTGATGCCTGCAAGTTTTTCCATCCGGAAATCGGTGCGGGCATCGAGGCGCAGCACATCCATCCGCTCCTTAAGCTGACCGATGAACGGCAGGAACAGCGCGCGGTTGAGGCCGCCCTTGTAGAGATCGTCAGGATCGACATTCGAGGTCGCAACGACAACGGTGCCCAGCTCGAACAGACGGCCGAACAGGCGTCCGAGGATCATGGCATCGGCAATGTCGGTGACGTGGAATTCGTCAAAACACAGCAGCCATGCTTCCTCGAAGATCGAGGCCGCTGTCAGCTTTACCGGATCGGTATCGGCGATTTCATGCCGCGCGATCTTCTGGCGGAAGCCGTGAATCCGCTCATGCACATCGGCCATGAATTCGTGGAAATGCGCGCGGCGCTTGTGGATCACCGGACTGTCGTTGAAGAACAGGTCCATCAGCATGGTCTTGCCGCGTCCGACATCGCCATAAATGTAGAGCCCGCGCGGCGCGGCCGCGTCCTTGTCGGCGAACAGGCGCTGCAAAAGCCCGCCACGGCCCGGCCGGTAGCGAACAAGGCGCGCTTCCAGCGCCGAATAGGCTTCGACGGCCTGGGCCTGCGCCGGATCGGCCTCGATGGTGCCCGCGGTGACGAGCGCCTGATAGTGCCGACGGAACGAGGCAGGAGTAGGAGCATTCATGGTCCGCTACCCGCCAGAACGAGGCGGAAAATGCAAGACCACAAGGCGAAGAATGCTGCTCTATGCGCTCAACGCATAGGCGTCTTCGACCACATAGGGCCCGCCCCCGACAGAGGCGCGGGACGAGAACAGCACAAACCGGGACGCGGTGAAGCTGCGGGTGGGGAAATACCCCCGCACCGACAGATAATCGGCAACATCCTGATTTGAGGCATCCCGCAGCCGCGCCAGCGTCACATGCGGAATGAATTTGCGGCCCTCGGGATCGAAGCCGAAGCGCTGCATCAGGCGTTCAAGCTCCGCCTGCAGTTCCATCAAGGGACGGCTTGGTACAACCGATGCCACGACCGCCCGCGGTTTCTTGCCGCCGAAGCTGGAGAGACCCTGCAGAGCCACCTCGAACGGCTTGCGGTTGATCCGCTCCAGCGTCGAGGCGATTTCATTGGCGGCTGGGCCGTCAATGTCGCCGATGAAGCGCAACGTGACGTGATAGTTTTCGGGGTCGATCCAACGGGCGCCCGGCAGGCCCCCGCGCAAGCTCGAGAGCGTCTGGCCGATATCCGGGGGAATTTCCAGCCCGGTAAACAAGCGAGGCATCACGAATCTCCTCGATGCTGGAGAGGATAGCGAATCACCCTGATATCGTTTGTACCGCAGCCACATGACAGTGCGAAGCGTCGATCGCAGCAGCGGTGACTAACCTTCTCAGGGCTTGCTTAATTGCGACGCACGATTTTTCAGAAACGCCTCGACCGTAGGCAATATCCGCTCCACCACGACATCCACGCCCTCGGCCGTCGGATGCAGTCCGTCGGGCTGGGTCAACTTCGCGACCGTCGCAACGCCATCCAGAAAGAACGGGTACAGCGGCACGTTGTGACTTTTGGAAAGCTCGGGATAGATGCTGTTGAACTTCGCCGTGTAGTCCGCGCCGTAATTCGGCGGCGCATACATGCCGCACAATAAAACAGCGATGTTGCGCGCCTTCAGCTTGGTGAGGATATCGTCGAGCGCGCCGCGCGCGACCTTGGGATCGACGCCGCGCAAAGCATCGTTGGCGCCAAGCTCGACAATCACGGCTTCAGTGCCCGGCGGGATCGACCATTCGAGCCGGGCAAGGCCGCCGGTCGTGGTATCACCGGACACGCCCGCATTGTGGATCGTGGTCGCGATGCCCTTGTCGGCGAGCGCCTTCTGCAGACGCACCGGAAACGCCGCCGGGGCCGGCAGGCCATATCCGGCGGTGAGGGAATCGCCCAGAACCGCGACCTTGATCGGCTTCACATCTGCGACATTTGCGGTTTGGGCCGACACCGGCCCCGACATCGCCATCATTGCCCCCGCTGCTGCGGCAAAGAACACGCGCGAGAGCCTCTCGACCGCACGGCCATAGCCCCCATATGAAAGACCCATGGACAGTCTCATTGAACCCTCGCAGCGTGCCGGTCTCGAACCGGACACCATTTCCATCTCGAACGTCAATCTCTCGCTGGGCTCCGGCGCCGCGCGCGTTCACATCCTCAAGGATGTCGATCTGCGCGTCGCGCCCGGTGAAGCGGTCGGCCTGATCGGACCGTCAGGTTCGGGCAAGTCCACGCTCCTGATGGTGATGGCGGGGCTCGAACGTCCTGACAGCGGAGAGGTGGTGGTCAACGGCGCCTCGTTCAATGCCCTCGATGAGGACGGCCTCGCACGTTTCCGTGGCCGCCACGTCGGCATCGTGTTTCAGTCGTTTCATCTGATCCCGACCATGACGGCCCTTGAGAATGTCGCGGTGCCGCTCGAACTCGCGGGCCGCAGCGACGCAGCGGAACGCGCGGCAAAAGAACTCACCGGTGTCGGACTTGGCGAACGGCTGCATCACTATCCCTCGCAACTCTCCGGCGGCGAGCAGCAGCGCGTCGCGCTCGCGCGCGCCATGGCGCCCGATCCGGCGATCCTTGTGGCGGACGAGCCGACCGGCAATCTCGACGAGTCCACCGGCAAGCAGATTGTCGACCTGCTGTTCGCAAAACATCTGGAGCGCGGCATGACGCTGGTGCTGGTGACGCACGATGCCTCGCTGGCGCAGCGCTGCGACCGCGTGGTGCGGCTGCGCTCCGGCCGCATCGACGGCCCTGCGACCGACCGGCACTGGATCGAGACGGCCTCCCGATGAGCGAGATCGCAGACACGTCACGCCGCGGCACATTATCGCTCGCGGTTCGCTATGCCCTGCGCGAGTTGCGCAGCGGCCTGCGCGGATTCTATGTGTTCATCGCCTGCATCGCGCTTGGCGTGATGGCTATCGCCGGCGTCGGCTCGGTGGCGGGCAGCCTTAGCGCGGGGCTGGAAAGTCAAGGGCGCACGCTACTCGGTGGCGACGCCTCTTTTGCGCTGATCCAGCGCGAAGCGACCAAGAAGGAGCGCGCCTTCCTCGATGCCAACGGCAAGGTGTCCGCCACCGCGATCATGCGCGGCATGGCGCGCGCATCGAACGGCGAATTCGCGCTGGTCGACCTGAAATCGGTCGACGGCAACTATCCGATGTTAGGTGAGCTTTCGCTTGAGCCGCGCATATCCATTCCGGATTTGCTGGCGCAGCGCGACGGCGTGTTCGGCGCGGGCGCCGATGCCGTCCTGCTCGCGCGCCTCGGCCTGAAGATTGGGGACCGCATCACCGTCGGCAACGCGGCGTTCGAGATCCGCAGCACCGTCGTTGCCGAACCGGACAAGCTCGCGGGCGGCGTCGGCCTCGGGCCGCGCCTTCTGATCAGTGAAGACGCCTTGCGGGCCACGGACCTCCTGCAGCCCGGCACGCTGGTGCGCTGGACTTATCGCCTGTTGCTGCCGGATGCGGCGGTCAATGACCGCGCGACGCAGGCGGTTGTGGATGCCGCGCAGAAGGCGCTGCCGGAAGCGGGTTGGGAAGTCCGCACCCGTGGCAATGCCTCGCCGCAGCTCGAGCGCAACATCACACGCTTCACGCAATTCCTCACGCTGGTCGGTCTGGCCGCGTTGCTGGTGGGTGGCGTCGGGGTCGCCAATGCGATCAAGAGTCATCTCGACGAGCGGCGCGACGTGATCGCGACCTTCAAGGCCATCGGCGCCACCGGCCGCGAGGTCTTCACCATTTATCTGACGCAGGTGATGGCGCTGGCGACGCTGGGATCGCTGATTGGCCTCGCCATCGGCGCGGCGTTGCCGTTTCTCATTGTCGGCCTGTTCGGAAGCATCCTGCCGCTTCCTGTCGAGGCCACCTTCCATGCCGGCGAGCTGGCGCTGTCGTTCGTCTACGGGCTTTTGACCGCCCTCGCCTTCGGCCTGTGGCCGCTCGGCCGCGTCCACGACGTGCCGGTAGCAGCGCTGTTTCGCGAGGGTGTGGCGTCGGAATTTCACTGGCCGCGCCGCCGCTATCTGATCCTGATGGCGGCGGTGATTGCCGTGCTGGTCAGCGTCGCGATCGGACTGGCCTACGACAAGCGCGTCGCCGCCGTGTTCGTGGCCTCATCGGTCGGGGTGTTCGCCCTGCTCCGGCTTGTCGCGGCGATCCTGATGGGCGTGGCGCGCCGGCTGCCCCGGCCACGGCTGACCATGCTGCGGCTGGCCATCGCCAACATCCATCGCCCCGGCGCTCTAACACCATCTGTCGTCATGTCGCTTGGCCTCGGCCTTGCCGTGCTTGTGACCATCACCCAGATCGACGGCAACCTGCGGCGGCAGTTCATGGCCGCCCTGCCCGAACATGCGCCATCGTTTTTCTTCATCGACATTCCCGCCGCCGAGGCGCCACGGTTCAGCGAATTCCTGCAGAAAGCTGCACCGGCAGCGCATGTGGAAACCGTGCCCATGCTGCGCGGACGCATTGCTGCCGCCAAGGGCATCAAGGCCGAAGACCTCAAACCCTCGAACGATTCGGCCTGGGTGCTGCAGAGCGACCGTGGCCTGACCTATACCGGCGAGGTGCCGCGGGGCTCGAAGGTGGTCGAAGGCACCTGGTGGGACGCGGGTTACAGCGGCCCGCCACTGGTCTCGCTGGAGAAGCGGATCGCCGACGGCCTCGGCGTGAAGGTCGGCGACGATCTCACTGTCAACGTGCTGGGCCGCGATATCACCGCGAAGATCAGCAACCTGCGCACCGTGGACTGGCAGAGTCTGGGCATCAACTTCGTGCTGGTGTTCTCGCCGACGGCCTTCGCCGGCGCGCCGCATACCGACATCGCGACGCTGTCGGAAGCACAGTCGGACGCCGCAACCGACGCCAGGCTGATCAAGGACATCGCCGCCGCCTTCCCGATGGTGACCAGCGTGCGCGTCCGCGAGGCGCTCGACTCCATCGGCAAGATGGTCACCAACCTCGTGCTCGCGATCCGGGGCGCGAGTTCGATCACCCTGATCTCGGCGATTCTGGTACTCGGCGGCGCGCTCGCCGCCGGTCACCGGCACCGGGTTTATGACGCGGTGATCCTCAAGACTCTCGGCGCCACCCGGGCGCGGCTGCTCGGCGCCTATGCGCTGGAGTACCTTTTAATCGGCCTTGCCACCGCCTTATTCGGAGTGGCCGCCGGATCGGTCGCCGCATGGCAGATCGTGACCCGGCTGATGACCCTCAGTTTCGTCTGGCAGGCCGGCAGCGCCGCCCTCGTGGTGCTGGCCGCGCTTGCCGTCACGGTCGGGCTGGGGCTTGCCGGAACATTACTGGCGCTTAACCAAAAACCCGCCTCCGTCCTGCGAAACTTATGACAATTTGTAGCAGCGAAGAACGGGTTTTGCGACAAACAGCCGCGCGGGCGAGGTTGCACCGGATGTGTTAGTTTCCCACATACCGAGCGGGTTCAGAATCCGGCTTGATACCGTCCCGAGATGGTTTCAGATACGGTTCTGGGAAATGCTTATAGCTGGCGGCGCAGACCCTTCGCCATCGCCAGTCAACAACGAGGTTTCGACGATGTCGGACTTGGACCGTAACTATACGTCACCTTTCGGCCGGGCCGCCGGGCGCGCTGACGCCGCGACCGTCGATGCCGGTCTGCGCTCGTACATGCTCAAGGTCTACAACTACATGGCGATCGGCCTGGCCATCACGGGCCTTGCCGCGCTCGGCGTGTATATGGGCGCCGTAACACCTGACTCTGCCGCAGCCGCCGGCCGGATCGGCAAGCAGTATCTGACGTCATTCGGCGTCGCGATGTTCGTGAGCCCGCTCAAGTGGGTGTTCATCCTCGCGCCGCTGGTGATGGTGTTCGCCATCTCCTTCGGGATCAATCGCCTCAAGCCGGCGACCGCCCAGCTCCTGTTCTGGGTGTTCGCAGCGCTGATGGGTGTGTCGCTCTCGTCGATCTTCCTGGTGTACACGCACACCTCGATCGTGCGCGTGTTCTTCATCACGGCGGCTTCGTTCGGTGCCTTGAGCCTTTACGGCTACACCACCAAGCGCGACCTGACCGGGATGGGATCGTTCCTGATGATGGGCCTGTTCGGCATCATCCTCGCCAGCCTGGTGAACCTGTTCCTGGCAAGCTCGATGCTGCAGTTCGTCGTCTCGGTGATCGGCGTGCTGGTGTTCGCCGGCCTCACCGCCTGGGACACCCAGCGCCTGAAGAACGACTACATCTACGGTTACGCCGCGCAGGGCGGAGACGTGGCAGAGAAGGCCGCCATCACCGGCGCACTGTCGCTCTACCTGAACTTCATCAACCTGTTCACGCTGCTGCTGCAGCTTCTTGGACAGCGCGACTGATCTGATCGTGGCTGATCGATAACTTGCGAAAGCCCCGGCCAAAAGCCGGGGCTTTTGTTTTGCGCCGGTTCGCTGCTAGGACTGCGGGATAGCCGCTCCGGCACAATGCTCCATGACCCGACATGCCTCAGGTTCATATCCGGCCCGCCGCCCTCGCCGACCTTCCCGCCATCACCGCGATCTACCAGGACGCGGTTCTGCACGGCACCGCGACGTTCGAGCTCGATCCGCCCGATCTCGTGGAAATGACCCGCCGCTTTGAGGCGCTGACCGGCAACGGCTTTCCGTATCTGGTGGCGGTGAGGGAAGATGTTGTGGTGGGTTATGCCTATGCCGGGCCCTATCGCCCGCGCCCGGCCTACCGCTTCACGGTCGAAAATTCGGTCTACCTCGATCCTGCGGCGCGCGGACAGCGGATCGGAACGCGGCTGATGCAGGAGCTGATCGCCGCCTGCGAGGCGCGCGGCTATCGCCAGATGATCGCGGTGATCGGCGACTCCGCCAACCTCGCCTCGGTCGGCGTCCACGCACGCGCGGGATTTGAGATGATCGGCACCCACCGCAATGTCGGCTTCAAGTTCGGCCGCTGGCTCGACACTGTGATGATGCAGCGCGCCCTCGGCGAGGGTGGTGCAAGCCTTCCGAAGGACCCGATGTCGTGAGCATGATCCGATCCGGAAACCGGTTGGCCCATTTCGGGATCATTCCCTAAACCAGCGCGAGCTTGCGGTCGATCACCAGCAGCACACGATCGAGGTCATGGCCGCGGCGCAGGATCTGCCCGCTGGCACCGATCACACTGTAGGCGCCCTGCTTGCGGGCGAGGCGCGGATCTTTCTCGATGCGATAGATCGGCACTTCGGAGGCGCGGCGGAAGATCGAGAACACCGCGCGGTCCTTCAGGAAGTCGATGGCGTAGTCACGCCATTCTCCGTCAGCCACCATGCGTCCATAGAGATTGAGAATGCGGTTGAGTTCGACGCGGTTGAACGTCACGCTCTGGGGCGGGAGCTGCGTGGTGCTGCGCTCCAGCCCCCGGCTCTCGCTTGGATCGATGTCGCCCGACACTGAGCTCATCGGCGCCTCCTGTCATCTCGACGACATGATCCACCCGTCTGGCAGCCCCTGCAAGCCTGATTTCAATTGCTTGCACCGGATCATCCCGGCGGCGGGGCATCACGCGGACGTTAGACAAACCATAATGCCGCCCGATTTCGGTCAATTCCCCGCCCTTGTGGACTGCGATCAAGTCTCTACTGCGTTGACCCGGTCCTTTCGGCACCGGATTCCTCAGCCCCCAGCCCCCCGGGGTCGTCAGGATCGGGTCTAGTTCTTCGCAGCAGAATCCCCATCCTTCGGGCCAGCGAGAGCTGGCCTTTTTTGTTGGCAATCGGACTCGAATGGACGCGCAAACAGACGCGAGCGCGGCATCGGCCGCGACAGCCCTGTCCGATTGAACGCCTGAAATCAGTTCAGTGAGGTAAAGGCAGCGCCCAGCATCGGACCCGGCTTGTCGCGGTTGCCGTCCTGAATGTAGACGGCGGCCGCATCGACGCCGTCGCGCGTGATGTTTTCAAGCGGCACGGTCCAGCTTCCGGCCTTGCCGTTCCAGTCGCCGACCTTCAGCACGTTACGCACCACGTTGTGATAGGTGATCTGCTGACCGCGATTCTCGCCGCGCGAGATGGTGATCGGCACCTGCTTCGACACCGCGCAGATCCAGATCTCTCCGCTCTTGCCGCCCGCTTCCGCCACCGACACCTTGATCTGACCGCTGCCCTGCGTCACCGTAACCGGCACCGACATCACGCCGTCGACGTTTTGAGTGCGTTTGGCCGCATTCTCGATTCCGGCGCGGTCACTGCCGAGCACATCGGTGGTGCCGTTGACGACGGCCTGCGGTGTGTAAACGCCGCGATTGCCGCGCATATGCGAGTAGGCTTTCTGGCGCGCGCTGAACCGCGAGTCGGCGAGCGTGTCCTTCCAGCCGAGATAGTCCCAGTAATCAATCGGCAGGCTGAGTGCGATGACGGACTTGTCCTGCGCGAGTTCGCCGAGCACCTTGTCCGCGGGCGGGCACGACGAGCAGCCTTGCGACGTGAAGAGTTCGACCACCGCGCGCGGGTCGGCGCAGACCGGCGTCACCACCGTGAAGACCGCGCAGACACCCAGCGTCCGCGACAGGCGCGACACGATTGCCGCGGCTGTCGCCGTTTTCGGTTCTGGCAGATCAGACATGCCGTCAATCCCTCGGATGCATGATGCCCCATCAGCAGAAAGGCGGCCCATTGATAGGCCGCCCCCTGCATGGTCGCTAGTCACGTCGCGGTGAGCCTGTTCACGGATGCGTTTCTGGCCGGATCAGGCGGCCAGTTTACGCAGCACGTAATGGAGAATGCCGCCGTTCCGGTAGTATTCGAGCTCATCGAGGGTATCGATGCGGCACAGCAGCGGCACCTGCTGCAGCGAGCCGTCAGCGGAGACGATTTCCGCCGTCAGCTTCTGACGCGGCCTCAGTTCGCCCTGCAGACCGCGAATCGTGACCTTCTCGTCGCCCTTAAGACCGAGCGACTGCCACGACGTGCCGTCCTCGAACGTCAGCGGCAGCACGCCCATGCCGACGAGATTCGAGCGATGGATGCGCTCGAAGCTCTGCGTCACCACGGCGCGCACGCCAAGCAGGCGCGTGCCCTTCGCGGCCCAGTCACGCGATGAGCCGTTGCCGTATTCGGCGCCGGCGAACACAACCAGCGGGACCTGCTCCTGCTGATACTTCATCGCGGCGTCGTAAATCGACATCTGCTCGCCATCGGGCCAGTGCTTGGTGTTGCCGCCTTCCGGAATGTTGCCGTCGGCGCCCTTGAGCATGAAGTTCTTGATGCGGATGTTGGCGAAGGTGCCGCGCATCATCACTTCGTGGTTGCCGCGGCGCGTGCCGTACTGGTTGAAGTCGGCCGGACGCACCTGATGTTCGGACAGATACTTGCCCGCAGGCGAGGTCAGCTTGATCGAGCCGGCCGGCGAGATGTGGTCGGTGGTGATCTTGTCGCCGAACAGCGCGAGGATGCGCGCATCCACGATGTCGGTCGTGGGCTCGGGCTGCATCTTCATGCCCTCGAAGTACGGCGGGTTCTGCACATAGGTCGAGCTCATGTTCCACTTGTAGGTGTCGCTCGACACCGTCTTGATCTTGCGCCAGTTGGTGTCACCCTTGAACACGTCGGCATACTTCTTCTTGAAGATCGTCGAGGTGACGTACTTCTTGATGAAGGCATTGATCTCCTTCGCCGTGGGCCAGATGTCCTTCAGATAAACCGGCTTGCCATCCTTGCCGGTGCCGATCGGCTCGATATCGAGATTCTTCGTGACCGTACCGGCCAGCGCATGGGCGACGACCAGCGGGGGCGAGGCAAGATAGTTCGCCTGCACGTCGGGCGAGACGCGGCCTTCAAAGTTGCGGTTGCCCGAGAGCACGGCCGCGGCAACGATGCCGTTGTCGTTGATCGACTTGGAAATCTCCTCCGGCAGCGGTCCGGAATTGCCGATGCAGGTGGTGCAGCCGAACCCGACCAGGTTGAATCCGACCTTGTCGAGATCCTTCTGCAGGCCGGAATCCGCGAGATACCCGGCGACCACCTGGCTGCCCGGCGCAAGCGAGGTCTTTACCCACGGCTTCGCCTTGAGACCCTTGGCGGCCGCCTTGCGCGCCAGCAGACCCGCGGCGATCAGCACACTCGGATTCGAGGTGTTGGTGCAGGAAGTGATGGCGGCGATCACCACGTCGCCATGGCCGAGATCTTCCTTGCGGCCCTCGACCGGGAAGCGCGCATTGTGATCGGTCGGCTTCTTGTATTCGACGGTCAGCGCATCGTCGAACAGGCTGGCAACCGTCGGCAGCGCGACGCGGCCTTCCGGACGCTTCGGGCCTGCGAGCGAAGGCACAACGTCGCCGAGGTTGAGGGTAAGCAATTCGGTGAACACCGGATCGGGCGACTTCGAGGTGCGGAACAGGCCCTGCGCCTTGGCATACTTCTCAACCAGCGCGACGCGCGCCGATGCGCGGCCCGAGGTCTTAAGATAATCCAGCGCCGCCTTGTCGACCGGGAAGAAGCCGCAGGTCGCGCCGTATTCCGGCGCCATGTTGGCGATGGTGGCCTTGTCGGCCACCGACAGATGGTCGAGACCGGCGCCGAAAAATTCGACGAACTTGCCGACCACGCCAAGCTTGCGCAGCATCTGGGTGACGGTGAGCACGAGGTCGGTCGCGGTGACGCCTTCCTTGAGCTGGCCTTCGAGCTTGAAGCCGACCACGTCCGGCAGCAGCATCGACAGCGGCTGGCCGAGCATGCAGGCTTCCGCCTCGATGCCGCCGACGCCCCAGCCGAGAACCGCAAGGCCGTTGACCATGGTGGTGTGCGAGTCGGTGCCGACCAGCGAATCCGGATAGGCAACTTCAAAGGTGGCGGTCTTCTTGCCGACGGTCATCTTCTCCTTCCTGGTCCAGACGGTCTGGGCAAGATATTCGAGATTGACCTGATGGCAGATGCCGGTGCCGGGCGGCACGACGGAGAAGTTCGAGAACGCCTTCTGGCCCCACTTCAGGAATTCGTAGCGTTCCTGGTTCTGCTTGTACTCTTCGGCGACGTTCTTGCCGAACGCCTTGTTGTCACCGAAGAAGTTCACGATCACCGAGTGATCGATCACCAGATCGACCGGCACCAGCGGATTGATCTTCTCGGCGTCGCCGCCGAGCGCCTTCATCGCGTTGCGCATGGCGGCGAGATCGACCACCGCGGGCACGCCGGTGAAATCCTGCATCAGCACGCGCGCGGGACGGAATGCGATTTCGTGTTCGAGGGTCTTCTTGCTCGCCCACTTCGAGAAAGCGACGATGTCCGCCTTGGTGACGGTGCGGTCGTCCTCGTTGCGCAGCATGTTCTCGAGCAGCACCTTCATCGAGTAAGGCAGCTTTGAAATGCCCTTGAGGCCGTTCTTTTCAGCGGCAGGCAGGCTGTAATAGACGTAAGTCTTGGCACCGACCTTGAGGGTTTTCCGGCATTTGAAGCTGTCGAGCGAGGGCATGTGAACGATCCCAGTTCAGAAGTTGGAGATACCCGGCAAAAGGTATCGGAACACCGTCAAAAGCGAGGGAATCAGGGCTGAACCGTGCTGTTTCCGGCGGCTGATTGTGTGCTGCACCAAGTTCCGGTTTTATAGAATCTTTCCAGTCTGTCCACCACACCTCCTATGGATTGTCGCCCTCTCATGCCTGCCACGACTGGAACCGCATTGCCTGACCGCAAGCCCATGGTGAAGCTCTCATGAGGCTCGCAGGGCAGAGCCTGCGCTGTGTCAGGGGCGGGCGGGATATCTTTGACGGTCTCGATTTTTCAGTTCCTGCCGGACAGGCTTTGGCCGTCACCGGCATCAACGGCGCGGGCAAATCCTCGCTGCTCCGGCTGGTCGCGGGCCTGCTGCCCGCAGCTTCCGGCGCGGTGACACTGGAAGGCGGAGAAGCTGACCTCACGCTGCCCGAACAGGCGCATTATCTCGGCCATCGCGATGCCCTGAAACCGGCGCTGACGGTGCTGGAAAATCTCGATTTCTGGCGGGAGTTTCTCGGCGGACAGGCCATTGACGGAATGGCCGGCCTGGAGACCGTCGGCCTCGGCCACGCCGCGCATCTGCCCGCCGCCTTTCTGTCAGCCGGCCAGCGCCGCCGACTCTCGATCGCCCGGCTGATCGCGGTCAATCGGCCGGTCTGGCTGCTGGATGAACCGACCTCGGCGCTGGACACATCGGGACAGGCGATGATCGCGAACCTGATGGACGCGCACCTGCGCAGCGGTGGCATCATTCTCGCCGCAACCCACGGGCCGCTTGGAATCGCCGCACGGGAATTACGAATCGGCGGTGACGCATGACCGCGCTCGTTGCCCTCATTCGCCGCGACATCGGCGTCGGTCTGCGCGCCGGCGGCGGCGCGCTGATCGGTGTGCTGTTCTTTGTCTCCGTCGTGGTGGTGATGCCGTTCGCGCTCGGACCTGATCTGGCTTTATTGAAACGCATCGGTCCGGCGATCCTGTGGTTAGGGGCCATGCTTGCGAGCCTGCTGACGCTGGACCGCCTGTTTACCGCGGATCAGGATGACGGTTCGCTCGATCTGATTGCGATGAGCCGCACGCCGCTGGAACTGATCTGCGCGGCGAAAGCGCTGGCGCACTGGATCGCAGCGGGCGTCCCGCTGATCGTCGCAACACCGTTGATCGGCATCCTGCTCAACCTGGATGCCCCCGCGACATTTGCCGTTGCATTGACATTGCTGGTCGGCACGCCGGCATTGACCTTTACCGGCATGATCGGCGCTGCGCTCGCGGTGACCTTGCGGCGGGGCGGACTGCTGCTCGCCGTGGTGGTGCTGCCGCTGTCGATCCCGATCCTGATTTTCGGCGTCGCGGCCTCGAACGCCGCCCTGAGCGAGCAGGTATCCTTCGGAACGCCGTTTTCGATCCTGTGCGCGCTGTCGCTGTTTACGCTGGTGATCGGACCGTTTGCAGCAGCCGCCAGCCTTCGGCAGGGGCTCGACTGATGCGACATCGCGACCGATCAACTTTTGCAGAAACGCGGCACCGCAAGGCTGGCGCACATTGCCTCGCGCGCCTGCGGCCATTATCAGGACCATTATGAGCCTTATCGACCTCGCCAATCCGACTCGGTTCCTTGCGCTTGCGGAGCGGGTGCTGCCATGGCTTGCGGCCGCGACCGCGATCCTGCTCGTGGTCGGCCTGTATCTATCGGCGATGGCGCCGGATGATTACCAGCAGGGCGCGACCGTGAAGATCATGTTCATCCACGTTCCCAATGCGTGGCTGTCGATGTTCGTGTGGGGCATCATGAGCATGGCCGCGCTCGGCACCTTGGTGTGGCGGCATCCGCTGGCGGACGTCGCCGCAAAAGCTGCCGCGCCGCTCGGTGCGGCCTTCACGTTCCTCGCACTGGTGACCGGATCGCTGTGGGGACGCCCGATGTGGGGCACCTATTGGGAATGGGATGCGCGGCTGACCTCGGTGCTCATTCTATTCCTCATGTATCTCGGCATCATGGCGCTGTGGCGCGCGGTGGAAGATCCCTCACGCGCCGCGCGCGCCGCCGCGATCCTGACGCTGGTCGGCGCCATCAACATTCCGATCATCAAGTTCTCGGTCGACTGGTGGAACACGCTGCATCAGGGCGCATCGGTCATTCGCGCCGGAGGGCCGACCATGGATCGCGCATTCCTGATTCCGCTGCTCGTCATGGCGGTGGCGTTCTCGCTGCTGTTCCTGACGCTGCATATCGCCGCGATGCGCAACGAGGTGCTGCGGCGGCGGGTGCGCAGCTTGCAGATGATGCAAGCCAGCAGGCCGGCAGCGTGATCGTCATGGCGCTTGCATCGCTCGGTCCCTACGCCTCCTTCATCGTGACGTCGTATCTGCTGGTCGGCCTTGTGGTCGCTTGCCTCATTGTGTGGGTGGGGTCCGATTACAAACGGCAAAAGCAGATTCTGCGCGATCTCGAGGCGCGCGGCGTCACCCGACGCTCGGCGCAGCCGCCCGGCTCGTCATCATGACGAACAGCAACGCAACTTCGCCAAGCCGCCGTTCCTGGCTGGTCGCGCTGCCGCTGATCGCCTTCGCTGTGCTCGCCGGACTGTTCTGGTTTCGGCTCGGCTCGGGCGACCCGGCGCGGATTCCCTCCGCGCTTATTGGGCGCCCGGCGCCGCAAACATTGCTGCCGCCGCTGGAGGGCCTCACCGCCAACGGCGCGCAGGTGCCCGGCCTCGATCCGGCTGCGTTCAAAGGCCAGGTCAGCGTGGTCAATGTCTGGGCGTCATGGTGCGTGCCCTGTCATGACGAAGCACCGCTGCTGGTGAAGCTGGCGCAGGACAAACGCATCCGTGTCATCGGCATCAACTACAAGGACTCCGCGGACAACGCCCGCCGCTTCCTCGGCCGTTATGGCAATCCGTTCGCAGCCGTCGGCACCGACGCCAATGGCCGGGCTTCGATCGAGTGGGGCGTTTACGGCGTGCCTGAGACCTTCGTGATCGGCCGCGACGGCGCGATCGCCTACAAGCTGATCGGCCCGATCACGCCGGAGAACATCGACAGCGCTCTCAAGGCCGAGATCGAAAAGGCGCTGCGCAAGTCCTGATCCAGGCCTCTCCGGCGGCAGAAAATAATTTCGCGCTTTTATCTGCCGTTCATTTTGGAGCCATGGCGCAGCCACGAATTCGCACATACGCTAAGGGCGTTGCAATCACTGTCCTGGAGGGACACCCATGCGTTATGCGAAACTTGCTTCATTGACTGCCGCGACCCTCGCTCTCGGTTTGCTCGCGTCGTCGCCATCGTTCGCGCAGGCGACCCAGCCTGCCACCGGCGGCAAGATGGCGCCACCGCCTGCCGCTGCGCCGAAAGCCGACTCGAAGATGGCGCCCGCGCCGAAGGCAGACACCAAGGCGGCGGCCCCGAAGGCCGATCTGCTCGACATCAACTCGGCGACGGCCGATCAGTTGAAGGCGCTCAAGGGCATCGGTGACGCCTACTCCGCCGCGATCATCAAGGGCCGCCCCTACAAGGGCAAGGATGATCTGGTGCAGAAGAAGATCATCCCCGAGAAAACCTACGCCGAGATCAAGGACAAGATCATCGCGAAGCAGAAGTAATTCTTCTGAACTAATCTGACAAAAGCGCACCGGCAGCGATGCCGGTGCGCTTTCTTTTCGTCATTGCGAGCGAAGCGAAGCAATCCACTCATGGAAACAAAGTTGGAGTGCTTCGTCGCTGACGCTCCTCGCAATGACGGATTACACTAACTCTTGGTAATATCGCCGCGCTCGGTGTCGCCGGCTTCATCCGTCGCGGGTTCGATGCTAAAGCGTTTGATCAGCGACGTCTGCAGCATCGCGAAGACAGCGGTGATCGGGAGCACGCCGAAGGCCTTGAACGACACCCAGAAGTCCGTGGTCTGTGTG
The DNA here is from genome assembly GCF_000336555.1 of Afipia clevelandensis ATCC 49720. Taxonomy (GTDB): domain Bacteria; phylum Pseudomonadota; class Alphaproteobacteria; order Rhizobiales; family Xanthobacteraceae; genus Afipia; species Afipia clevelandensis. The sequence goes on from NZ_KB375281.1 coordinate 3,058,950, forward strand.
CGCCAGACGATCTCGTTCAGCACCGCCATGCCGGCGAAGAAAAACATCCAGCGGATGGTGAGCAGCCGCCAGCCTTCCGGCGTCAGATTGAACATCTGGTCGAACATGATGGCGATGAAGGAGCGCCCCATCAGCAATCCGATGCCGAGTGTCAGCGCGAACAGCGCATAGATGATCGTCGGTTTGATCTTGATGAAGAGTTCGTCGTGGAAGAACAGCGTCAGCCCGCCGAACACCAGTACGATCACCGCGGTGACGATCGCCATCAGCGGCACATGTTTCGTGACGACATAAGATGCAACGATCGCGGCAACGATGGCCACCATGAAGGCTGCCGTCGCGACGAACAGCCCGAACTTCGCATTGGCACCGAAGAAGATAATCAGCGGTCCGAGTTCGGTCGCGAGCTTGAACAGCGGATGCGGTGCGGGTTTGTCCGAAGCAGTCATGGTTAACTATCCTGTCCTGCAATCGCGCGGGCAAAGTCATGCGCGGTGAACGGCGCCAGATCGTCGATGCCCTCGCCGACGCCGATGAAATGCACCGGCAGCTTGTACTTCTCGGACAGCGCCACAAGGATGCCGCCGCGCGCGGTGCCGTCCAGCTTGGTCATCACCAGACCGGTCACGCCCGCCGTCCTGTGAAACGCATCGACCTGCGACAGTGCGTTCTGTCCCACGGTGGCGTCGAGCACCAGCAGCACCGCATGCGGCGCGGTGGAATCGACCTTGCCGATCACGCGGCGCACTTTTTCCAGCTCGACCATCAGTTCGGTCTTGTTTTGCAGGCGGCCGGCGGTGTCGATCAATAGCACGTCGATATTCTGCGCCTTCGCGGCCTCGACCGCCTCGAAGGCGAGGCTCGCCGAATCCGAGCCTTGCGCCTTTGCAACCACCGGCACCTTGTTGCGCTCGCCCCACACTTTCAATTGCTCGATAGCTGCGGCGCGGAATGTGTCTCCTGCCGCCAGCATCACCTTGCGGCCCTCGGCGGTGAGTTTCGCGGCGAGCTTGCCGATGGTTGTCGTCTTGCCAGAGCCGTTGACGCCGACCACGAGAATGACAAACGGCTTGTGCGCGGTGTCGATCTCAAGCGGCCTCGCCACCGGAGACAGCACCTTCTCGACTTCGGTTGCAACAATCGTGGTGACATCCTCCGCCGACACATCCTTGTCGTAGCGGCCCTTCCCGACAGCCTCCGCAATCCGCGCAGCGACTTCGGTTCCAAGATCGGCGCGCAGCAACACATCCTCGATGTCCTCGAGCATGGCGCGGTCGAGCTTGCGCTTCGTCACCAGCGCGGCGACCGCGCCGCCGATCGAACTGGAGGTGCGCTTGAGGCCGGCGGAAAGGCGCTTCCACCAGCTTTGTTTGGGTTCTTGCGGACTGTCACTCATGAGGAGGGTGTGTTACCCGGTTCAGACTGCAAACGAAAGACGCTCGATACTGATGGATACCCCGCAGCCCACGCCCGAGGAGATGCAGGCCCGCGTGCTTCACCGCGACGGCCTGATGCTGGTGATCGACAAGCCGGCCGGGATCGCCGTGCACAAGGGGCCGAAGGGCGGGCCCAATCTCGAAGCCTCGTTCGACGCGCTGCGCTACGGCCTGCCGCGCCCGCCCGTGCTGGCGCATCGGCTTGACCGCGACACCTCCGGCTGTCTCGTGCTGGGACGCCATCGCAAGGCCACCGCATCGCTCGGCCTGCTGTTCAAGCATGGCAAGATCGACAAGACCTATTGGACCGTGGTCGAAGGCGGACCTGACGCGAGCGAAGGCGAGATCGACATTCCACTGGGACGTTTGGACGCAGAACGCGGCTGGTGGCAGAAGCCGGACCCGAACGGCCTGCCGTCGAAAACGGTGTGGAAGGTTCTCGGACGTGGCACCGATGCAGGCGGTGCAAAGCTGACCTGGCTCGCCATGGAACCGATCACCGGACGCACGCATCAATTGCGCGTGCATTGTTCGGCGAGCGGTTGGCCGATTGTCGGCGACAACATCTATGGCAATGGACCCAGATTCGGCGAACCGTCGCTGCACTTGCATGCGCGCGAGATCGTGATCCCACTGTCAAAGAACAAGCCGCCGGTGCGTGTGGTCGCGCCCGCGCCGGTGCATCTGCATGAGCGATTGAAAGCATGCGGATGGAATGGAGAGGAAATGGACGTTCCTCCCGTCATTGCGAGCGAAGCGAAGCAATCCATTCTTGGATAAAAAGCTGGATTGCTTCGTCGCGGCGCTCCTCGCAATGACGAAACGTCATCGACACACAGCGCCTCCAACACCACCGATGTCGTCCCCGCGAAGGCGGGGACGACCGGTGAGAGATGATGCGCTCCTCGCAGTGACGATCACGCCAAACAAAAAGGGCTCCGGAAAATCCGGAGCCCTTCGTTTTTCAGCAACCGCGAGACGCGGCAGCGATCTTACTTGTCGCGCTTCTTGAGCGCGGCGCCGAGAATATCGCCAAGCGACGCGCCCGAGTCGGCTGACCCGTACTGCGCCATGGCTTCCTTCTCTTCAGCGACTTCAAGCGCCTTGATCGAGACCTGCACCTTGCGGGCCTTCTTGTCGAACTGGATGACGCGGGCGTCGACCTTTTCGCCAACGGCGAAACGCTCGGCGCGCTGGTCGCCGCGATCGCGGGCCAGTTCAGAACGCTTGATGAAGGTGGTGAAGTCGGTGCCGGTGATCTGAACTTCGATACCGGCTTCCTTCACCTCAAGGATGTCGCAAGTCACGACGGCACCCTTCTTGACGTCGCCCGGCTCGGCGAACGGGTCGCCCTCGAGCTGCTTGACGCCAAGCGAGATACGCTCCTTCTCGACATCCACGTCGAGCACCACGGCCTTGACCATGTCGCCCTTCTTGAAGTTGTCGATGACCTGTTCACCCGGCTGCTTCCAGTCGAGATCCGAGAGATGGACCATGCCGTCCACATCGCCGTCGAGACCAAGGAACAGACCGAACTCGGTCTTGTTCTTGACTTCGCCTTCCACGGTCGAGCCGACCGGGAACTTCTCGACGAACACTTCCCACGGATTGCGCATGGTCTGCTTGAGACCGAGCGAGATGCGGCGCTTGGCCGAATCCACTTCGAGCACCTGCACTTCGACTTCCTGCGAGGTCGAAACAATCTTGCCAGGATGCATGTTCTTCTTGGTCCACGACATTTCGGAGACGTGGATCAGGCCTTCGATGCCCGGCTCCAGTTCGACGAACGCGCCGTAGTCGGTGATGTTGGTGACGCGTCCGGTGAACCGCGAGTTCAGCGGATACTTCGCCTCGATGCCCTGCCACGGATCGTCCAGCAACTGCTTCATGCCGAGCGAGATGCGGTGGGTGTCGTGGTTGATCTTGATGATCTTGACCTTCACCGTCTGGCCGATGGCGAGCACCTCGGTCGGATGGTTGACGCGGCGCCACGCGATATCGGTGACGTGCAGCAGGCCGTCGATGCCGCCGAGATCAACGAACGCACCGTAATCGGTGATGTTCTTGACCACGCCGTCGATCACCTGACCTTCTTCGAGGTTCTGCACCAGTTCCTGACGCTGTTCGGCGCGGGTCTCTTCGAGAACCGTGCGGCGCGACACGACGATGTTGCCGCGGCGGCGATCCATCTTCAGAATCTGAAACGGCTGCGCGTTGTTCATCAGCGGTGCAACGTCGCGGATCGGACGGATGTCGACCTGCGAACGCGGCAGGAAGGCGACAGCGCCGTCGAGATCGACGGTGAAGCCACCCTTGACCTGATTGAAGATAACGCCCGTGACCTTCTCGTTGGCGTTGAACGCCTTCTCGAGCTTGCCCCAGCTTTCTTCGCGGCGCGCCTTGTCGCGCGACAGCACGGCTTCGCCGAGTGCGTTCTCGATCCGGTCGAGGAACACCTCGACTTCGTCGCCGACCTTGAGGTCGTTCTCACGGCCGGGGCCGTTGAATTCGCGGAGAGCCACGCGGCCCTCGGTCTTCAGGCCGACGTCGATGACGGCCATGTCTTTCTCAATTGCAACAACCTTGCCCTTGATGACGGAGCTTTCCTGCAGGTTGCCGCCTGCGAAGGACTCGTCGAGCATCGCGGCGAAATCGTCGCGGGAAGGATTATACGAAGTAGCAGTCGAAGCCATTTGATCTCCAGATGCGGAATGCCGGCAGCGGGGTTAAGGGCGTATCGCGCGTCCAGTGCCAAAGGTCCGCAACCTTTGACCACCGTCTCCGCATAGAGGATTGCGAAAACGGGCCGGCTTGTGCCTGCACGAGCGATACGGTGCATTTCAATGATTGTCGCGATTGCCGCGCGACACGGTGTCCGGAGCCAGAATTAAAATCGACTGCTCTGAAGATCGGGAGCGGACATTCCTCCAATGACGGCAGGGTACTAAGCCCTCGGCCGGCCCGCTCGGACGATCTCGACAATGTCGATGGCTGTCCGGACGCAGGGGATATAGCCCCGCGAGAGGGAACGGGCAAGCCTCAAACGCCCGTCAAATAAGCTCAAAAAGCCGATTTCAGGCCAGTTCCGGGTCGTCAGCCCCGTCGGCTGCGCACCGCCTCGACAATGGCAATGGCGGCCTGCACCCCCGCCTCGATGTCGAGTTTGGAGTTATCGAGCACATGGGCGTCATCCGCCCGCCGCAGCGGCGCAGCGGCGCGGTTCTGGTCTCGCTCGTCGCGCTTGAGGATATCCGCCAGCACGGCCGCTTCATCCGCCGGCTCGCCACGGGCGCGGGCTTCCAGGGTGCGGCGGCGCGCGCGCACCACGGGGTCCGCCACCACGAAGATCTTCACGTCGGCATCCGGGCAAATCACGGTTCCAATGTCGCGGCCATCGAGCACCGCGCCGGGCGGTTCCGCCGCGAACTGGCGCTGGAAGCTCACCAGCACCTCCCGGACGCGCGGAAACGCCGAGACGACAGAAGCGCCATCGCCGATAGCCTGTGTTTTCAGCACCGGATCGCCGAACTTTTCCGGATCGAGTTCCATCGCGGCGGCCACCGCCGCCGCCTCGTCATGGAGTTCGCGGCCCATGTCGAGCACCGCCTTGGCGACGGCGCGGTAGATCACGCCGGTGTCGAGGTGCCGGAAGTGGTAATGATGGGCGAGGCGCTTGCCGAGCGTGCCTTTGCCCGATGCGGCGGGTCCGTCGATGGCGATAATCATGAGAAATCTGCCCCTAAACCGCGCATCATCGGAATGAAATCCGGGAAGCTGGTGGCGATGAAGCCGGTATCGTCGATCTTCACCGGCGCATCCGATGCTGTGCCCATCACCAGCGCCGACATGGCGATACGATGATCCATATGGGTCGCGACAAGACCGCCGCCGGGGACGTGCCCCTTGCCATTGACGATCATGTCGTCGCCCGAAATTTCCACCTCGACGCCGTTGACGCGCAGCATCGCGGCGGTCGCCTCGAGGCGATCGGATTCCTTGACGCGCAACTCCTGAAGGCCGCGCATAGTCGTGGTACCTTCAGCGAACGCGGCAGCGACAGCGAGCACGAGATATTCGTCGATCATCGACGGCGCGCGCTCCGGCGGCACGGTAACGCCTTTCAACTGCGATGCGCGCACGCGGAATTGCGCCATCGGCTCGCCGGCATCGCCGCGCACATGGCTCTCCTCAATCGAGGCGCCCATTTCGCGCAATGTCATGAAAAGCCCTGTGCGCAGGGGGTTTGTCATGATGTCAGTCAGCGTGACATCGGAGTCCGGGACGATCAGCGCCGCGACAATCGGAAATGCCGCGGATGAAGGATCGGCGGGCACAACAACATTCGCACCGTACAGTTCGGGCTGGCCGGTGAGCACGATCCGGCGGCCATGCGCGCCTTCGTTGGTGGTAACGATGTCAGCACCGAAATGCGCCAGCATCAGTTCGGTGTGATCGCGGCTGGCTTCGTTTTCAATCACGGTCGTCACACCCGGCGCGGACAATCCTGCCAGCAGCACCGCCGACTTGATCTGCGCCGAGGCCACCGGTGTCCGATAGGTCACCGGGATCGGATCGCGCGCACCCTGCAGCGTCATCGGCAGCCGTCCGCCGTCGCCGCTGGAGGTCACCTTCGCGCCCATCAGTTCCAATGGATCAAGAATCCGGCGCATCGGCCGACTGCGCAGCGATGCATCGCCATCGAATGTCGCCGCAACCGGGCAGCCGGCCACCGCACCCATGGACAGGCGGCATCCGGTGCCGCTGTTGCCGAAATCGAGCGGCGCGTCCGGAGCCTTGAAGCCGCCAACGCCGACCCCACGAACCGACCAGGCCCCTGCGCCGGTTCGTTCGACCCGCGCCCCGAGGGCCGCCATGGCCTTGGCGGTGTTGAGGACGTCTTCCCCCTCCAGAAGTCCCGAAATCCGGGTTTCTCCCACCGCCAGTGCTCCCAGAATCAGGGCCCGATGGGAGATGGATTTGTCGCCCGGCACACGGACGCGGCCACTGAGAGGCCCGGCAGCGCGTGATTCGAGCGGGTTTGGGGGATTTGAATGGGTCAAGATGGCACTTTCCTTCAGTGTAGGCGGCTCCTACCACGGGGCTTGCAGGACGTCACGGGCCGGTCATTTATCCCCCAAACCGCTATTGACAGCGGCGGCGCAACCGCCCAAGTGAAGCACCGCTTTTTCAAGACATCTTCAGGACTATAAACCGTGGCCAAAGCCGATCTCGGAACCAAGCGCATTTGCCCGACCACGGGCAAAAAGTTCTATGACCTCAACAAGAACCCGGTGATTTCGCCCTATACTGGCGAGATCGTGCCGATCGCGCCGGTGGCGCCGCCCCGCGGCCGCGGCGATGCCGCGCGCGCCGCAGCGGCCAGCGCGTCGAGCATTGTGCCGGAGGCTGCCGAGGCGGAAGAATTGGTCTCGCTGGAAGAGGCCGATGCCGAGGAGAAGACCGGCAAGGTCAAGGCCGTGATGCCGGAGTCCGAGGACGATATCGAGGTCGATGAGACCCTCGATGACGACGACGATGATGATTCGACCTTCATCGCCGAGGACGAGGAAGACGATGAAGACGTCACTGATATCATTGGCGACGTCTCGGGTGATGAAGAGACTTGAGATAAATCCTCAAGTGTGATTTTTGGCGCGTATTCGCGAAGCGGTCATCCGCTTCGCGCTCAAGCCGGACAGGTTTGACGTCCTTGATTGCTAAAGCGCTGCACTCCCCAAAGTGCAGTGAGGTTTCGGGGCCATAGCTCAGCTGGGAGAGCGCTTGCATGGCATGCAAGAGGTCGGCGGTTCGATCCCGCCTGGCTCCACCACGCTTCGCCTGCGGCTACGCGTGGCGCAGCCACGTAGCCGCAGGCGAAGCGTGCCCGGCATAGCCCAAAGGGCGACGACGGGCCGAACTCCCCAGATCTCTTCTGGAATTTGACGCCGACCATTCACGCAGTGGAAGATGCGTGCATGTGGTACGTCTACATCCTCCGCAGCGTCGGTTCGCCGGATCAAGACTACACCGGTGCCACGTCCGATTTGAAACAGCGGCTGGCCGACCATAACGCCGGGAAATCAGCGCATACCGCGAAGTTCGCACCACGGCGGCTCGTTTGGTACTGCGCTTTTCATGACAAGTTGCAGGCGCTCTCATTCGAGACGTACTTGAAATCACACTCGGGTCGCGCATTCGCAAAGAAACGCTTGTTGCCGCATTCCAAGCCAGAGGGCCCACCAGACGACTTGCGCTGACCTTCGGCCGCTTCCGGCTATCAACTCCCGTTCGCTCACTGAACGACGCGGCGGTGCAGCATGTACGATCCCGCATGGACGCATGATCGGCGCGATATTGACGGCGCGTCGCGAATTCTTCCAATGTGACGGCGCGCTGCAGTTCCGCGGCGTCATTCTCAATTCGCTGATCGAAGGTTGACCTCATGACATCTCAAACCGCGACCGGTGCGATGGCCGGACTGCGCGTCATTGATCTGACGCGCGTGCTGGGCGGTCCGTACTGCACGCAGATTCTTGCCGACCATGGCGCAGATGTCGTGAAGGTCGAACCGCCCGCAGGCGACGAAACCCGCGACTGGGGTCCTCCGTTCCACGACGATGATGCGGCCTATTTCATCGGCACCAACCGCAACAAGCGCTCTGTCGGCCTCGACCTTGCGTCCGAAGGCGGACGCACCGTGCTGATGAAGATGCTCGAAACGGCGGACGTGCTGATCGAGAATTTCAAACCCGGCACGCTCGACAAGTGGGGCATCGGCAACGATTTCCTGCGCGCGAAATTTCCCAAGCTGATCCATTGCCGCATTTCCGGCTTCGGCGGCGACGGCCCGCATGGCGGGCATCCGGGATATGATGCGATCATCCAGTCCATGGTCGGACTGATGGCATCGACCGGATCGCCGGACAGCGGCCCGACGCGCATCGGCGTTGCACTCGTCGACATGTCGACCGGTCTCTATGCCGCCACCGGCATCCTGATGGCGCTGGCCGAGCGCGCAAAGTCCGGGAAAGGCCAGTTCCTCGAAACCACTCTTTACGAGGTTGGTCTCGCGATCATGCATCCGCACACCGCGAACTTCTTCATGCACGGCAAGCCGCCGGCGCTGACCGGCAACGAGCATCCCAATCTCGTTCCCTATGCGGTGTTTCCGGCGCGCGACGGCAACATCTTCATGGGTGTCGGCAATGACGGCACCTTCCGCAAGCTGATGAAGGAGCTTGGACGGCCCGAGCTTGGCACCGATCCGCGCTTCGCACGCAACCGCGACCGCATCGCGAATCGCGACGAACTGCGCGCCGTGCTTGTCGACATCCTCAAGGATTTCGACAGCGAGCCGCTGTGCCGCCGCCTGCTGGCCGCCGGCCTGCCGGCCGGTCCGGTGCAGTCGGTCGACAAGGCGCTGTCCAACGAGCACACCAAGGCGCGCGGCGATGTGATCGAGAAGGATTGGTACAAGGGCGTCGCCTCGCCGATCCGGTTCGACCGGACCAAGGCCAGCCTGCGCCATGTGCCGCCGAAATTCGCCCAGCATACCGACGAGATTCTGGGTGAGTTCGGCTACTCGGAAAAGGAGATCGCCGACCTCAAGGCGTCCGGCGTGGTGGTCGAGCAGCGCAAGCGCTGATCCGGGCACGACCTGAAATCGACGGGCGGCAGTCCTCGCGGCTGCCGCCCGTTTCCTTTTGCCAATCGCGATCCGCGCCAGCCCCGGCTCATTTAGTGCTTCCCTCCGGCGACCGTCCCCGCTTACCATCCCCGCCGTCACCGGCACGTCATCCGGCGCTGTTACCGCGCAACGATGATGACGGCTTCCTGGGAGAAACATTGATGACACGTCGCCAGATCGGCTTGCAGGCTGTCTTGGGCCTGGCTGCCTCCACTTTCCTTGCCTTCGCAACCCCCGCCCAGGCGGTCACCGAGATTCAGTGGTGGCACGCCATGACCGGCGGCAACAACGACATCGTCAACAAGCTCGCGGCGGACTTCAACGCCTCGCAGAGCGATTACAAGGTGGTTCCCACCTTCAAGGGCAGCTATCCGGACACGATGAACGCGGGCATCGCCGCCTTCCGTGCCGGGAACGCGCCGCACATCATCCAGGTGTTCGAGGTCGGCACCGCGACCATGATGAGCGCTCGCGGCGCGATCAAGCCGGTCTACCAGCTCATGAAGGACGCGGGCGAGCCGTTCGATCCGAAAGCCTATCTTCCGGCGATCACCGGATACTACTCGACCTCAAAGGGCGAGATGCTGTCGTTTCCGTTCAACTCCTCCTCGATGGTGATGTGGGTCAATCTCGACGAGTTGAAGAAAGCCAACGTCGCGGAAATTCCGAAAACCTGGCCGCAGGTGTTCGACGCCGCGAAGAAGCTGAAGGCTGCGGGCCATACCACCTGCGGGTTCTCCAATGCCTGGGCGACCTGGGCGCATATCGAGCAGTTCTCGGCCTGGCATAACGTGCCGATCGGCACCAAGGCCAACGGTCTCGACGGCTTCGACACGGTGCTGAAGTTCAACTCGCCGCTGCACATCAAGCATCTGCAGAACCTGATCGATCTGCAGAAGGACAAGACCTACGACTATGCCGGGCGCACCAATGCCGGCGAAGCACGGTTCGGCTCGGGCGAATGCGCGATCTTTCTGACATCGTCGGGCTACTACGCCACCGCCAAAAGCACGGCGAAGTTCGCGTTCACCTCGGCGCCGATGCCGTATTATCCGGATGTCGCGGGCGCACCGCAGAATTCGATCATCGGCGGCGCATCGCTCTGGGTGATGGGCGGCAAGAAGCCGGACGAATACAAAGGTGTCGCCAAGTTCTTCACCTTCCTCTCCGACACCAACCGCCAGGCCAAGCTGCATCAGGAATCCGGCTATCTGCCGATCACCAAGGCAGCTTATGAAAAGACCAAGGCCGACGGCTTTTACGAGAAGAATCCCACGCTGCAGACCCCGCTGAAGGAGCTTACCAACAAGGAGCCGACCGAAAACTCGCGCGGCCTTCGCTTCGGCAACATGGTGCAGATGCGCGACATCTGGGCGGAAGAGATGGAAGCCGCACTCGCCGGCCAGAAGAGCGCGAAGGATGCACTCGATTCCGCCGTGAGCCGCGGCAATGCCATGCTGCGGACCTTCGAGAAAACCGCCAAGTGAGCCTTCGGGAGCGCGGCCATCATGAAACTGACCGCGCTCATTCCGATGCTCAGTGTGTCAGACCTGACCCTGAGCATTGCGTTTTATCGCGACAGGCTTGGGTTTAACGTCATCAACGTCTTCGGTGAACCCGAGCCAAAATGGTGCATGATCGGGCGCGATGCCATCAAGTTCATGCTCAATGAGCCTCCCCGCGCGGAAACGGACACGGTGCCGCTGCATGCGAAGAACTTTCAGGTCTACTATTTCTACCCGGACGACGTCGCATCGCTTCACGCGGCATGGAAGAGCGACGGCTTGCCTGTTACCGATTTGCGCGTCACGTTGTACGGCATGAAAGAATTCGAGTTGCGCGATCCCGATAACTACTGGCTCTGGTTCGGGCAGGAGTGCAACGATCCGCCGACGGTTCGCGAGTGACGCCCTGAATGGAAAAGTCCGCCGTCTTCAACAACAAGCTGCTGCCCTATCTCCTGCTCATACCGCAGCTCATCATCACTTTCGTATTCTTCTACTGGCCCGCCAGTCAGGCGATGTGGCAGTCATTCCTGCGCGAAGACGCGTTCGGCCTCACCTCGCAATTCGTCGGCCTTGAGAACTATCGGGACCTGTTCGCGCAGCCCGAATACTATAAGGCGATGCTGACGACAGCCGTGTTCTCGTCGCTCGTGGCGCTGTTCTCACTCAGCATTGCGCTGCTGTTCGCGACCCAGGCCGACAAGAACCTGAAGGCGGCACCCGCCTTCAAGACGTTCCTGATCTGGCCCTATGCGGTGGCGCCCGCTATCGCCGGCGTGCTGTGGATCTTCATGTTTCATCCGTCGCTAGGGACGCTGGCGCGGCCGCTGCGCGCCTTCGGCTTCGACTGGAATCCGCTGCTGAACGGCAATCATGCCATGACACTTGTGGTGATGGCGGCGGTCTGGAAGCAGATTTCCTACAACTTCCTGTTCTTCCTTGCCGGCCTGCAGTCGATCCCGAAAAGCGTGCTCGAAGCCGGTGCCATTGACGGCGCCGGTCCGCTGCGGCGGTTCTGGACCATCGTGTTTCCGCTGCTCTCGCCCACGACATTCTTCCTGCTGGTGGTGAATGTCGTCTACGTGTTCTTCGACACCTTCGGCATCATCGACGCCGTCACCGGCGGCGGCCCGGCGGGCGCGACCACGACCATGGTCTACAAGGTTTATGCCGACGGACGCCTCGGCGGCGATCTCGGCGGCTCCGCCGCGCAGTCGGTGGTGCTGATGGTGATCGTGATTGCGCTGACCGCCGTGCAATTCCGCTATGTCGAACGCAAGGTGCAGTACTGATGGTCGAGCATCGTCCGCTGCGCGATTTCGTCGCCTACGCCATCCTGATCTTCGGCGTCTTCATCGTCGCCTTTCCGGTCTATCTTGCTCTCATTGCATCGACCCACGATGCCGCCACGGTTGTTACCGGCAACATGCCGCTTTCGCCCGGCGGCCATACGCTGGAAAATTACTACCGCGCGATCTTTGTCGGCGGCTCGCGCGCCAGCCGCGAGCCGGTCGGGCACATGCTGATGAATTCGTTCATCTCCGCGACCGGCATTGCGGTCGGAAAGATCTTCATTTCCATCCTGTCCGCCTTTGCCGTGGTGTATTTCCGCTTTCCGTTCCGCAAGACCGCGTTCTGGATCATCTTCATCACCTTGATGCTGCCGGTCGAGGTGCGCATCTATCCGACCTACAAGGTGGTCGCCGACCTGCACATGCTCGATACCTACGCCGGACTGATCCTGCCGCTGATCGCGTCCGCGACCGGCACGCTGCTGTTCCGGCAGTTCTTCATGACCGTGCCGGACGAATTGCTGGAGGCGTCGAAGATCGACGGCGCAGGACCGTTTCGTTTCTTCAAGGATACGCTGCTGCCGCTGTCGGTCACCACCATCGCGGCGCTGTTCGTGATCCAGTTCATCTATGGCTGGAATCAGTATCTGTGGCCGCTGCTGATCACGACGCAGGATTCGATGCAGACCATCGTGACCGGCATCAAGAAAATGCTCACCACCACCGACGAGCTGGCCGAATGGCAACTCGCGATGGCCACCGCGATTCTCGCCATGCTGCCGCCGGTCGCCGTTGTGGTGTTCATGCAACGGCTGTTCGTTCGCGGCCTTGTCGAGACCGAAAAGTAGCTGCTGGAAGTTTTAGAGAACGAACATGTCGAATGTCGTCCTGCGCAATGTGAAGAAGACCTATCCCGGCGGGGTCGATGCCATCAAGGGCATCGACTTCGAGGTCGGCGACGGACAGTTCTGCGTGCTGGTCGGCCCATCCGGTTGCGGCAAATCCACTTTGCTCCGCATGGTCGCGGGTCTGGAGACCATCACCGGCGGTGAGATCGACATCGGCGGCCGTGTGGTCAACGAGATCGAACCCGCCGACCGCGACATCGCCATGGTGTTCCAGAACTACGCGCTCTATCCGCATATGAGCGTTTACAACAACATGGCCTACGGCCTGCGCAACCGCGGCACGCCGAAGGCGGAGATCGACACCCGCGTGCGCGAGGCCGCGCAGATCCTCGAAATCACACCGATGCTGGACCGCAAGCCGCGGCAACTGTCCGGCGGCCAGCGCCAGCGCGTCGCCATGGGCCGCGCCATCGTGCGCCAGCCGAAGGTGTTTCTGTTCGACGAGCCGCTGTCGAATCTCGATGCCAAATTGCGCATCGCCATGCGCGTCGAAATCCGCAAGCTGCAGCGCCGGCTCAAGACCACATCGATCTATGTCACGCACGACCAGATGGAGGCGATGACGCTGGCCGATATTCTGGTGGTGATGAACGCGGGACAGGTCGAACAGATCGGCTCGCCGCTCGATATCTACCGCAAGCCCGCGACCACCTTTGTCGCCTCCTTCATCGGCGCACCGCCGATGAATCTTCTGCCCGTTCAGGCCAACAATCTCGGCGGCATGCTCGATGCCTTGCAGATCGGGGCGCCCGGCGATGCCATTCTCGGAATCCGCCCCGAGGACTTTTCGCTGACAGGCACCGCCGCGCCGGAAAGCCTGACACTCGAGCTCACAGTGGATGCCATCGAGCGCGTCGGCGCGGAAACATATGTCTACGGCACCCGGACACGGGAGAATGCCGGCCCCGCCGTGAGCGCGAAGCCCGGAGAGCTGCCTCCGGGCGAGATCATTGTCCGCCTGCCCGGCGAGGCGGCGCCCGCCATTGGCGAGCGCATCAGCGTATCGGCGGCGCGGGCCAAACTGCACCTGTTCAGCCCCGACGGCCGCAGCCGGATCGGCGGGTAGCGAATTTCTTATTGTTTAAAGGCGGTTGGAGGTTCTTGAACGGAACCGGCAAATCGCCATATTTGATTCAACCGGTTGGCCGCAAGGCAGCCGGGAACCCAGGAAGGAGCGCCGCAAGGGCTCCAACCCAAAGTCGCTTCGAGAGGACTTTGAGAATGTCTCGTGTTCCTTCCCTGTCGTCGCCGTTCCTTTTGGGATTCGACGAAATCGAGCGTGCGCTCGATCGCGTCGTGAAAGGCGCAGACGGTTATCCTCCGTACAACATCGAGCGGTGCGGCCGTGACGAAGGCCAGCCCGAACGCCTGCGGATCACGCTGGCGGTCGCCGGATTTACCCGCGATCAACTCGATGTAACCACTGAGGAAAACCAGCTCGTGATCCGGGGCCGCCAGCAGGACGACAAGACCCGGCAGTACATCCATCGCGGCATCGCCGCGCGTCACTTCCAGCGCACCTTCGTGCTGGCGGACGGGATGTATGTCATCGGCGCGGACCTGAAGAACGGCCTGCTGTCGATCGACCTGGCTCGTCCCGAGCCTGAACGGGTCGTTAAGACGATAGCCATCAAAGAGCACGAATAATGGAACGAGAGCGGACTCGACCGCTTAACTCTGACAAGGAGTCGAGACCATGACTGGTAATGTAATCTTCGAACCCGCCGTCTCGCTTGAGGCACTGGCAACCTTGGGCGAAGGCCACATCGCGTACGTCAAACAGATTCGCTCGGAAGACGTGCCGGGACTTTTCCCGCAGGCGCCGGAAATCGCGCCGGGCCTGAAGCTGTTTGCGCTTCATGCCGCCGACGGCACGCCCATCATGCTGACCGACAGCCGTGAAGCGGCGATCGCAAATGCATGGAGCAACGAACTCGAGACCGTCAGCGTTCACTGAGCAGGCCGCAAGCCGCGACGTGATGCGACGATCGGACAACGAAGCGGCAGCGCGGCGAGCGCTGCCGCTTTTATTTTGAGAGAAAAGAAAATCAGGCCGCCGTCGCGGGCGGCAGCGCCAGCACCGAATACAGCGCCTCCGCGTCCTTGGAGGCGCGCAGCTTCTTGGCGATGTCCTGGTCCCGCAGCAGGCGCGCGATGCGTGCGAGCGCCTTCAGGTGGTCCGCGCCCGCGCCTTCCGGCGCCAGCAGCAGGAAGATCAGATCGACCGGCTGGCCATCCATCGCCTCGAAGTCGATCGGACGATCCAGCCGCGCAAACAGGCCCGACAGCTTGTCGAGCTTCGGCAACTTGCCGTGCGGAATCGCCACGCCATAGCCGACAGCCGTGGTCCCCAGCTTTTCACGCTGAAGCAGCACTTCAAAAATCGACCGTTCGTTCTGTCCGGTCAGGACAGCGGCGCGGGCCGCGAGCTCCTGAAGGGCCTGCTTCTTGCTGTTGACTTTCAAAGCAGGAAGAATCGCCTCCGGTGCGACCAGATCGGTAATCGTCATGGAGCGTTCCGAGGATAAGTTAAGCTGTTGGTTTTCTGACTAAATCGGTCTCTGACCGGGCGGCGGCAAGGGCTCTTGGCACCAACCATGGCCCGCACCCCGAAAGGCGGCGGACCATAGTTAGGCTTATTCATGGCGTCAATGGCGGGCGGCCTCGCTGACCGCCGGTGGATCCACCCAGCCGACATTGCCGTCGGGCCGCCGGTAAATGATGTTCACCCGCCCGCTGCTGCCGTGCTGGAACACCATGACCGGCGCGCCGGTCAGGTCGAGTTCCATCACCGCCTCGCTGACCGAGCAGCGCTTCAGCGATGTGGTCGCCTCGGCAATGATCACCGGATTGAATTCGCTCACTTCGTCATCATCCGATGGCGCCTCGATGACATAGCTCGGCGCGTCCAGCGCCGCGCCGTTGAGATCGGAGAGCGCAGCGGCCGCGGCATGCGCCTTGCGCGCGGAGCGATCCTTCAGCCGGCTCTTGTAGCGGCGCAGGCGCTTCTCGATCAGCAGCAGCGCCTGGTCGGCGCTGGCATAGGCGTCCGCAGCCATGGAGTCCGCCTCGAGCGTGATTCCGGAATCCAGATGAAGCGCGCAATCGGTGCGAAAGCCGAAGCCATCCTTGCTGAGTGTGATGTGACCCGAGTAGTTGCCATCGAAATACTTGCGGAGCACTTCGTCGGTGCGCTCGCTGACGCGATCGCGAAGGGCTTCGCCGATGCTGATGCTTTTTCCAGAGACCCGGAGTGTCATGTCTTTCCTCACTTGCTTCTTCGGACTTGCAGTCTTGCAGAGTTCGGATGAAGGAGCGTTCCGCTTCTTTGAGGCGCAGTCAAGCGGTAGCTGTGTCGCGGGACCTGTCGGGAGAGGTTGACGTCAATGCCGTACCGAGCATGCTCTGCTTGTCGCGGCGGCGCTGCACGGACGAAGGAATACGCATGGCTTCACGATATTTCGCGACCGTGCGCCGGGCTATATCAATGCCATCCCCGCGCAATCGTTCCACGATGGTATCGTCGGACAGGATCGCGGTCGGGCTTTCCGCATCAATCAACTGTTTGATGCGGTGCCGCACGGCCTCTGCCGAATGCGCGTCGCCGCCATCGGCGGAGGCAATCGAGGCAGTGAAAAAATATTTCAGCTCGAACGTGCCGCGATTGGTGGCCATGTATTTGTTGGCGGTCACGCGCGACACCGTCGATTCGTGCATCTGGATGGCGTCCGCAACTGCCTTCAAATTAAGCGGCCGCAGATGCGCAACGCCTTGCGTGAAGAAGCCGTCCTGCTGGCGGACAATTTCGGTCGCCACTTTCAGGATGGTGCGCGCGCGCTGATCGAGCGCCCGCACCAGCCATGTCGCGTTCTGCAGGCAATCGGTGAAATAGGATTTGTCGCCATCCTTGCGGATGGTTTTAGAGAGCTGCGAATAGTAAGTCTGGTTGACCAGAACCTTCGGCAAGGTGTCGCTGTTGAGTTCGACATGCCAGCCGCCGTCCGGGCCGGGACGGACATAGACATCCGGCACGACGCTCTGCGCCTTCGCCGATCCGAACTTGAGGCCGGGCTTCGGATCCAGGTGACGGATTTCACCGATCATGTCGGCGATGTCTTCATCATCGACACTGCAGATTTTCCGCAGCGAGGCGATGTCGCGCTTCGCCAGCAGATCGAGATTTTCGACCAGCGCCTGCATCGCCGGATCGTAGCGGTCGCGTTCGCGCAACTGGATCGCAAGGCACTCGCTCAGATTGCGGGCGCAGACGCCAGGCGGGTCGAACTTCTGCAGCACCGCCAGCACGGCCTCGACATCCTCGCGCGAGGTGCCGAGCTTTTCATGCGCATCGCCGAGATCGGCGGGCAAGTAGCCGGCCTCATCGACAAGGTCGATCAGGTACTGCCCGATCATGCGGCGTGCGGGATCGGCAAACGCGACGGCGAGCTGTTCGGCGAGATGATCGCCCAGGGTCATCTCGGCCGCGACGAACGCTTCGAGATTGTAGTCATCGTCGTTCGAGGCGCCACCGCCCCATTCGGTGTAAGCCGTCGGCGCAGCGTCCTGCGCGTTGCGCGCGGCGGCGTCTGACGGCTCCTCGGGAAACACGTTCTCCATGCCGGTATCGAGGGTCTGCTCGATCTCGGTTCGGCTGCCGAGGTCGGGCGACATCCATTCCTCGGCGCCGGGCTCGAAGGCGTCGCCCGCGCGCTCGCCGTCGCCTCCGGGCGAGAAGTCGGCACCATCGGAAAAATCACCGTCGCCGTCGCTTTGGGCCGCCGGCGGCTCACCGTGGTCCGGCGCGCCGTCCTGGTTGGCCCGCTCCAGCAGCGGATTGCGCTCAAGCTCGTCCTCGACAAACGCGACGAGGTCGAGATTCGACAGTTGCAGCAGCTTGATCGCCTGCATGAGCTGCGGCGTCATCACCAGCGACTGCGTCTGGCGGAACTCTAGTCTTTGCGTCAGTGCCATAAAATCAAGACTCGGCCCGGAAATTGGTCCGATTCTTGCTTATACTTTTCCAGAGAGCTTGTACACGGCTTGACGTGTCGAAAAGACGGGCCGCAGCAACCGCTCACCATCAAGGTGAATCAGAGCCGGAATTCCTCGCCGAGATAGAGCCGGCGCACGTCCGGGTCGTTGACGATCTCGTCCGGGCTGCCCTCGGTCAGAACCTCACCCGCATAGACGATATAGGCGCGGTCGGTGAGGCCGAGCGTTTCGCGCACATTGTGATCGGTGATCAGAACGCCGATGCCGCGCTGGGTCAGGTGGCGCACAAGTTGCTGAATGTCGCCCACTGCAATCGGATCGATGCCGGCGAACGGCTCGTCCAGCAGCATGTAGCTTGGACGCGAGGCCAGCGCGCGGGCGATTTCGACACGCCGCCGCTCGCCGCCGGACAGCGCTATCGACGGCGATTTCCGCAGACGGGTGACGTTGAACTCCTCAAGCAGTGAGTCGAGTTCGCGCTCGCGCTTGCGCTTGTCGGGCTCGACCACCTCGAGCACCGCGCGGATGTTGTCCTCGACCGAGAGGCCGCGAAAGATCGATGCTTCCTGCGGCAGATAGCCGATGCCGAGCCGCGCGCGCTGATACATCGGCAGTTGCGTGACATCGTGGCCGTCGAGTTCGACGCGCCCGCGATCCGGCTTGATGAGGCCGGTGATCATGTAGAAGCACGTTGTCTTGCCGGCGCCGTTCGGCCCGAGAATGCCGACCGCCTCGCCGCGCCGGACATACAGGCTGACACCGTGCACGATCTTGCGGGTACCGAAACTTTTTTCGACGCCGTGGATCGCGAGATATCCGGCGTGCTGCGCGCGCGGCGCCGCGCCATTGGCCGGTGCGCGAGGACGCGACTGTTCCCGGGCAGGCTCTCTTGCCGGCTCGCGCGGCAGGTTGCGCGGGATCGGCGGCGTATTATGGGTAAAGGCGGACTCGGCAGGCGCAAGCGGTGGCGGCTCGCGAGAGACCGTCGCCATCGCGGCTTCGCGGCGCACCGGCGCAGCGGTCTCGCGCGGCGCGGGAAGCGGCTTCTCGCCGGCGGCCGGTTTGAAAATATCTCCCATCCGCGCGGCAAGCGACGTGATGTCTCCGCGCAGACCGTCCTGACGCGAACGCGCAAAGCCCTGCCGTCCCCGCCCCGGTCCCTTCCGACGAAAGATGCGCAGGAAATCCACCATGCCGCTTCAGTTCAGCCCGCTACTGTTCAGGTCCGGGAAGTGTCGCCTGAGAATGATTGAGTCACGGCGTCTTGCCCACTGCCAAATGGTCAGGGGCGGGGTGATACAGGCACAACGCACAAGGTTCAACCGTGGGGCTTTCGCCCACCAGACAAGTCATTGAGTTTAAGCGGCTTTCCGGTAGCTGGCGAGGGCTGCGCGCCGCCGCCACCACCCTGCTGCGCATTGCTCGGCGCGGCCTGGAATACGCCCTGCACACGCCCGCTATTCGATTCGACCCGGGACACGCCAGTGGTGAGATCGACGACCAGCCGGTCGCCGCGCAACACGTTCTTGTCCTTGGTGAGCAGCACATTGCCATGCATGGTCACCGTGTTGGTGCGCATATCGAACACGCCGCGGTCGCCGGTGACCGTCGAATCCTTTTGCGTGACGACAACGCCGCCCTGCGCCTCAAGCCGCTTGATCGACGAACTGCCCGCGGGTCCCGGTGTCGCCGATTTCATCGCGGACTTCTTGCCCGACTGATCGTTGTCGTAGAACACCACCAGCGTCTTGCAGAGCATGGTGGTGTCGCCCTGCACCACCTTCACATTGCCGCTGAAGGTCGCAGCCTTGTCCTTGTCGCGCATTTCGAGCGAAGCCGCGTCGATCTGAATCGGCTTGTCGCGGTTCTGCGAAAAACCCTGCATGGCATTGGGCACGCCGGTCGCGGTGCTCTGCGCATGCGCCGTATTCGCCGAACACACGATGGCGGCGATCGCGACGGCAGACAGCAGCCGCATCGCGCCGGTGCAGAACGAGTCATGGACTTTCTTCATGGAAAACATCATTTCGCAGCAGCGTCCCGTGCAGGCGCCGTGTTGTCTGTTGAGGCGGGCTGTTCCGGAATCAAGATCATCGACACGCCGCCGTCAAAGCGCACCAGGGCTCCATTCTCCGATATTTTCAGACGGTTCGCATCCAGCGTTCCGTTCAGCAATTTGACGGCCACGGGTTTATCGGAAGTGACCGTGCCACCGCCGAGATCGACGGTCGCCTGTGTGAGCCGCGCTTCATATCCGGTGGAAGATTGCAGGAATATCCTGTCTTTCAGATTCAGCAATTGGGTCTTGGTATCGAACAGGCCGCTTTGCGCATCCATCGTGAGTCCCGTCTTGTCTTCCATCTGCACCTTGGCGCGCAGCTCATGCAGTTCGACATTGTTCGGGTTGGTCACATCCTGCACCGCGGACTTCGCCCAGAGTTCGTAAGGGCGCTGGTCCGGCGTGAAGCCCGCCAGATGCGGTGAACTCATCGTGATCTTGGTACCCGAGACGCCGAGCTTGCCGATGTCGATCGGCAGCTTCGACAGGATCCGGAACGGATTGAACAGTGAAATGCCGATGATGGTGAACATCGCAGCTGCGACAAGCACCGGCACGGCGAGGCGCATCTGGCGCACACGGCGGCTGTGACGCCGCGCTTTCGCGTAGCGCGCATCCGCAGCAGCCTGATAGTTCTGGCCCTGAACCGAATACAACATGTGCTCCGAGACGCCGGATGACCCGGTCATTCTATGCAATGGCCGCGCTTTTGGCAGCCCGCCATTTGCCTCACGCTATCAGGCGCTTACACCGCCCTCGCCATTAGCCCTTGGCAAAGAGCAAAAAAGTGACCGAAACCGGGCAAACTTCGCCGCAAAGGGCCGGATTATGAATGGGCGAAGATGTCGTCGTTTTCCCAGCCCATCAGGTCCAGCTTCGCCCGCGTCGGCAGAAACTTGAAGCAGGCGTCCGCCAGGACGGTGCGATTCTCCCGGGCGAGCATGGCGTCGAGCTTGTCGCGCAGCGCATGAAGATGCAGCACGTCGGACGCGGCATAGGCGAGTTGCGCATCGGTCAGCGTGGCAGCGCCCCAGTCGCTCGACTGCTGCTGCTTTGACAAATCGACACCGAGCACCTCGCGCACCAGATCCTTCAGCCCGTGGCGGTCGGTATAGGTGCGCACAAGGCGCGACACGATCTTGGTGCAATAGACCGGCTCCGGCATCACGCCGAAGGTGTGAAACAGCACCGCGAGATCGAAGCGCGCGAAATGGAAAATCTTGGTGACCTTCGGATCGCCGAGCAGCTTCTTCAGGTTCGGCGCATCGGTATGACCGGCCGGAATCTGCACCACGTCCGCGGTGCCGTCGCCGTTCGAAAGCTGCACCACGCACAGCCGGTCGCGATGCGGATTGAGCCCCAGCGTCTCGGTGTCGATCGCCACCGATTGAGTGTAGCGCGACAGATCAGGCAGGTCGCCGCGATGCAGGCGGATGGTCATGGTCGATCAAAACCCTTGCTATGCAGATCAATCGAATCGGCGCGGCCTAAACTACCGTTCAAACCTCGTGCCGACGAGAGAAAAGCAGGTCCGTCAGCGCCACAGGCCCAGCGAGGCCCATCTGGATTCGGGAATCAGGTCGCCGATCTTGTAGCTGAACGACAGCACCTTCATGTGGTCCGGCGATCCCTTGCAGGCGAAGGAAAACGAATACCACCGCCCCTTGCTGCGGAACGCGCCGCCCTTGCCCGTCACCGTGTCGCCGGCATGAACCGGAAGCGACACGGCATCGGTCTTGGCGCGGTCCGGATGATAGGGATTGGGGTCGCGGTCGATCCGGTTCATCGCCTCGAGATCGCAGACCTGCTCAAGCCGCGTGTCCGGGTCGAGCTTTTTCAGGCTGGCGGCGAACCGCGGGTCTATCGCCAGAGCGGATGTCACCGGCAACAGGGTGACGAGCAGGAGAAGAGCTGTTTTTTTCACGCAAACATCACCCTGTTCTGAAGATCGAATTCGGAGCTTCGCTGCGAATCACGGCCTGTTCTACATGCCGCTGCCTACGGCGCGAACCCCGGAAAACAATCCCAGCATAGGCATTGCTACCTTCCCGAGAACTTTTCCCGTGTTGCGTGAAGGCAACAGACTACCGTTGCAAAAGCTGCCTAATATTAACTTTTATTAACGCATGTATCTGGGGGACGACATGTTCATGAAGGGGACGCTTGCCGGTGTAGCAAGCCTGTTGATGCTGACATCTGCCACGGCGGCCGACATGGCACCGCGCGTGTTTACCAAAGCGCCGGTGATGTCACCGGTTTCCGCCTACGACTGGTCGGGCTTCTATGTGGGTGGGCATCTCGGCATGGCGGGCAGCAAGAGCTGCTTCAGCCAACAGCTTCCCGTTCCCTTCGCTCCCAACGTCGCAGACACCGGCTGCCAGGATGTGCACGGCATCCTCGGCGGCGGCCAGATCGGCTATAACATCCAGTATTCCAACTTTGTCATCGGCGCGGAGTTTTCCGGAAGCGGCCTCGATGTCGCCGGACGTCATGTCCCGCCTGCCAATTCGGTCAACTCGAATTTGACAGTGACGGCCGACACCGATGCGCTGCTGATGCTGACCGGCCGCCTTGGCATGACCTGGAACAACATTCTGGCCTATGTGAAGGGCGGCGGCGCATGGACGCGCAACAGCTATTCCTTCATTGAAGCCAACCAGCCGACGCTCTTCGCCAGCACTTCGCGTTCGGGTTGGACGATTGGAGGCGGAGTCGAGTATGGATTTCATCCGAACTGGTCGCTGGGCATCGAATACAATCATGTCGATTTCGGAAACAGCGACCTGACACTGCGCCCGGGCTGGGTGATCGCGGCCGATCAGACGATCGACATTGTGACCGCGCGGCTCAACTATCGCTTCGCACCGGGATGGAAGCCGTTCTGAACGAATTTTACCGAGACAGGACCTGACTCATGAAGCCCGGCTTTTCGCCGGGCTTTTTTGCGCGTCACGCAGCCGCTCCGCACCTAGAAAGCAGTTCGACACGCGCTTGGAGATTGGCGCAGAACGATCCGTATCGCCGCCCTTGGCGACGAGCGCTCCGTTTTTCCGATGTGGAATAAACCGGCGGCTCAACCGAGCCGGAGCATCAGGATTTCGATCGCTTGAAAATGGATGGTGCCCAGGAAAGGACTCGAACCTTCACGCCTTGCAGCACAGGTACCTGAAACCTGCGTGTCTACCAATTCCACCACCTGGGCAGTGGGCCGGTTAGTAAGGACAGGCCGCGCGCTTGTCAAATTCGGACGCGCCCCGATTCCGAAAGTTTTGCGCGCTTTTTGCACCACGGATGGCGCCGGAATGGCCTATACAGCGCAGGGACGATGGCGTATCGCGGAAACCGGCGCTACCGCCGTCCCGTTAGGTCCATTTGCGCAGGAATCACGCATGTCAGCCCCCATTGATACGCTTGTCACGGTCTTCGGAGGATCCGGCTTTCTCGGCCGGCATGTCATCCGGGAATTGGCCCGGCGGGACTATCGCATCCGGGTCGGCGTCCGCCGTCCGGAACTGGCCGGGCACCTTCAGCCGCTGGGCCGGGTCGGCCAGATTCACGCTGTTCAGGCCAATGTGCGCTATCCGGCCTCGGTGCAGGCGGCCGCGCAAGGCGCCAGCGTCGTGGTCAATCTGGTCGGCATTCTCGCCCAGGGTGGCGCACAGACATTCGATGCGGTTCAGGACAAGGGCGCCGAAGCCGTGGCGCGTGCCGCCGCCGCAATCGGCGCGCGCATGGTGCATGTCTCGGCCATCGGCGCCGATGCGAATTCAGCCTCCGCCTATTACCGCTCCAAGGCGGCCGGCGAAGCCGCGGTCGCCGCGGCGCTCCCCTCGGCCACGATCATGCGTCCCTCGATTGTGTTCGGCCCCGAGGATCAGTTCACCAACCGCTTTGCGGGCCTTGCACGGCTCTCGCCGATGCTGCCGCTGATCGGCGGCGGCCTGACGAAACTGCAGCCGGTCTATGCCGGCGATGTCGCGACCGCCATTGCCGACGCAGTCGATGGCAAGACGAAGGCCGGCGCGACATACGAGCTTGGCGGCCCCGAAGTGATGACCATGCGGCAGATCATCGAGGACATTCTGAAGATCACCCAGCGCGACCGCATGCTGGTGCCGCTGCCATTCGCACTGGCCCGCCTGAAATCATTCTTCCTGCAGTTTGCGCCCGGCGATTTCAAGCTGACGCCCGATCAGGTCGAAATGCTGCGCGCCGACAACGTGGTGTCGGATGCGGCGAAGGCCGCCGGCCTGACGCTGGAAGGCCTCGGCATCACGCCGGATTCTCTGGAAGCGGTGACGCCGTCCTATCTCTGGCGCTATCGCAAGACCGGACAGTTCGCGCACAAGGATGCGTGAGTCGCTTTCCCCTCTCCCGCTTGCGGGGGAGGGTCAGGGAGGGGGCGCGATGTTAATCGTCGCGCAGCAGCCCCCTCTCCACCTCTCCCCCGCAAGCGGGGGAGAGAGCAAATCACGCTCGCTGTTACTTCCCCAGCGCCAGCGCGATCAGGCCGAGCGTGCCGACGATCACGCGCCACCATGCGAATAGCGCGAAGCCGCGCTTGGTGACGAAATCCAGAAACGTCTTCACAACGATGATCGCGGTGATGAACGACACCACAAAGCCGACGGCGATCACCAGTCCATGATCCATCGTCATCTCACCGCGGCTTTTGTAGAAGTCGTAGGCGAACGCGCCGACCATGGTCGGGATCGCAAGGAAGAACGAGAACTCGGCCGCCGCACGCTTGTCCGCGCCGAACAGCATCGCCGCCACAATGGACGCGCCCGAGCGGGAGACGCCGGGAATCATCGCCGCGCATTGCGCGATGCCGATGCCGAGATACATCGGCAGCGAGAAGGTGGTGGCGTCGTGATAACGCGGATTGAGATCCTGCTGATCGACCCAGAGCAGCACCGCGCCGCCGGCGATCAGCGTGAAGCAGACCACCCACGGATTGAACAGCACACTCTTGATGAAGCCGCCGAACAGCAGGCCGAGAATGACGGCGGGAAAAAACGCCAGCAGCACGCCGATGACAAAGCGCCGCGCGGCGGGATCGGAAAACATGCCGACCGCAATGCGCCACAATCTGCCGAAATAAATCACCAGAATCGCGAGAATCGCGCCGAGCTGGATCATCACCGCGAAGGTCTTCCAGAAGTTCTCGCGGTCCAGATCCATGAACCGCTCCACAAGCAGCAGATGGCCTGTGGACGACACCGGGAGGAATTCGGTCACGCCCTCGACGACCCCGAGAACGACGGCCTTCAACAGATCAGCTAGCATCTGGGATTATCCGAAGCGCTGGAGAGTTCCGCGCCCTTGTCGCCCATTCGCCGTGTTGCCGCAACGGCAAATCCGTGAAATGGGGTGGCCGGCAACAGGCGCCCGGCTCCGGTGCCGCCGGGATCGTTAACCGCCCTTCGAGACCCTTTGTTAAACCTAATTCGAGTATCACCAGCCTCATGTTCACACTGTTCCATCACCCGTTCTGTCCGCGGTCTCGCTTCGTGCGGCTGGCGCTCGGCGAGCACGGCCTCGACACCCGGCTCGTGGAAGAACTGGTGTGGGAACGCCGCGAAGCCTTTCTGATGCTGAACCCGGCGGGCGAAACGCCGGTGCTGATCGCCGAAGGCACGCCTGCGATGCCGGGGCCGAGCCTCGCCGCCGAATTCCTCGACGAAATCCATGGCGCGCCTTTGGGCGATCACCGCCTGCTGCCGCGCGCCATGAACGACCGCATCGAGGTGCGGCGGCTGATGTCGTGGTTCAACGACAAGTTCTTTGAAGAAGCCTCGGGCCCGCTGGTCACCGAACGCATCTACAAGCGCTTCATGAAGCCGGACCAGGGCGGCGGCCCGCCCTCGACCGACGTTCTGCGCGCAGCGAAGGCCAATGTGCGCTATCATCTGGCCTATATCGGCTGGCTGGCGCGGACCCGGAATTTCCTGGCCGGCGATCAGCTCACCTATGCCGACTTGGCCGCCGCAGCCCATCTGTCGGCGCTGGACTATCTGGGCGATGTGCCATGGAACGAGGACGACGCAGCCAAGGCGTGGTACGTGCGGATCAAATCCCGCCCGTCGTTCCGTCCGCTCCTGAGCGAGTGGATGGCGGGCGTTCCGGCCTCGGCGCATTACGTGGATCTCGACTTCTGACCACGCCTCCCGATGCGGCTGCACTGAAGGCTGCGCTGGCGGCAGAAGCCCGCGCCAACGGCTTCAGCACCCTCGGCATCGCCGATCCCGCCGCCATCGACGGCGCGCGCGAACGGTTGCAGGCCTTTCTCGATGCCGGCGCGCACGGCGACATGGATTGGCTCGCCAATGAGCCCTCGCGCCGCGCCAGCCCGAAAGTGCTGTGGAGCGAGGTGCGCTCCGTCATCATGCTCGGGATGAACTACGGACCGAATGAAAATCCGCTGGCGCTGCTCGAACAGACAACACGCGGCAACATCTCGGTCTATGCGCGCGGCGACGATTATCACGACCTGATCAAGAAGCGCCTCAAGAGTGTGGCGCGCTGGCTGATCGCACAGGCCGGCGGCGATGTGAAAGTGTTCGTCGACACCGCCGCGGTGATGGAGAAGCCGCTGGCGCATGCCGCCGGTCTCGGCTGGCAGGGCAAGCACACCAACCTCGTCTCGCGCGAGTTCGGATCGTGGCTGTTCCTCGGCGCGATCTTCACCACCCTCGACCTGCCGCGCGACGATGCCGATGTGAATCATTGCGGCTCGTGCCAGGCCTGTCTCGACATCTGCCCAACCAATGCATTCCCCGCGCCGTATCGGCTGGATGCGCGCAAGTGCATTTCGTATCTGACCATCGAGCACAAGGGCGCGATCCCGCGCGAGCATCGCGCGGCCATCGGCAACCGCATCTATGGCTGCGACGATTGTCTGAGCGTGTGTCCATGGAACAAGTTTGCGCAGGAAGGCCATGAAGCGAAGCTCGCGGCACGCGATGAATTGCGTGCGCCTTCGCTCGCTGAATTGTCGCGGCTGGACGATGCGTCGTTCCGCGCGCTGTTCACCAAATCGCCGGTCAAGCGCATCGGCCGCGACCGATTCCTGCGCAATGTGCTGACGGCGATCGGCAACAGCGGCGATATCTCTCTGGCGCCGGAGGCGCGCCGCCTGCTCGATGATCCCAATCCGCTGGTGCGCGGTGCGGCGGTGTGGGCGCTGTCGCGGCTGCTTTCGGATCAGGAATTTTCCGAACTCGCCGCCGCGTCAACCGACCATGACGCCGATGTGCGGAACGAGTGGGAGATGGGACTGCATTCTTCCGGCAACGTCGAGGGAGACTCCCTCTCCCCGCCTGCGGGGAGAGGGTTGGGGTGAGGGGCAAAGCCCTGCACTCGATAAATGCCCCTCACCCGACATGCTGCGCATGTCGACCTCTCCCCGTAAACGGGGAGAGGTGAAACCACTACCTCCCCAAGTGCCGCCGCATCTCCGGGCGCGCCTTGAGCGCCGCGCCCTGCTTGGCAACAATCTTCGCGATGCGCTCCGGCGCGAAGTTCAGGTCGACAAAGGCCGGCGCAGTATTCGCCACCTCGTGATATTCAGCGATCAATCCGTCGCTCAGCGCCATGATTGAAACACCTTCAAATATCGCCCGCGCGCCCTTCGCTTCCGGCAGCGTTGACGTGTAGCTGAACGTATAGCGCGCATAGAGCGTTTTGCCGTCGCTGACCGGATCGTGCATCACCCAGCGAAAATCCGTCGCCGTGCGATAGAACCAGTCGTCGATCATCTGCGCGATCTTTTCGCGCCCCGCGAACGCGCCGTAGAACACATCGTGATAAACGCCGTCCTCGGTGAATAGAGCCGCGAAGCTCTTGCCGTCGCGCTGCTCGACGGCGCGGCAGAAGTCCTGGAGAAGTTTTTCAGCCGGCATGACGTCCTCCTGACTGCTCGTTACCCGTTCGACAACTCGCCGACGGCGCCGATCATGCGCGCGATGTCCTGAGGCCGCGACAGCCGATGGTCGCCGTCCTGCACCAGCGTCAGCACCACGTCGTCGCTCGGCAGACAGTGCGTCAGCGCGAAGGCATGACGCCATGGCACGTCAGGGTCCTGCGCGCCCTGAAGGATTCGCACCGGGCACCCGACGTCGATGGTGCCGCCGAGCAAGAGATGGTTGCGGCCTTCCTCGATCAGGTTGCGGGTGATGGGATAGTCGCCGCCGTACTCGGAGGGCCGCTGCCATACACCCGTGGTCATGATCTGGTCGCGGATCTCCGGCGAGAAACCTTTCCACATCAGCTCTTCGGTGAAGTCCGGCGCGGGCGCGATCAGCACAAGACCGGCGAGCGTCGCGCGCGACGCCGGGCGCTTTGCCAGCGCGCGCGCCAGCAGCAGCGCCATCCAGCCGCCCATGGATGAGCCGACCACCACCTGCGGCCCCGCGCAAAAGGCATCGAACACCCTGAGGCTTTCCTCATGCCACTGTCCGATCGTGCCGTCGGCGAAACGGCCCGAGGACTCGCCGTGGCCGGAATAGTCGAACCGCACATAGGCGCGGCGCTGCGCCACGGCCCAGTCATCGAGCGCCTGCGCCTTGGTTCCCTTCATGTCGGAATTGAAGCCGCCGAGCCAGAACACGCCGGGGCGGTCGCCCTCGCGCTTGCGCACGGCGATGCGCCGTTTTGTTCCGCCCTCGCCAACCTCGATAAAGTCCGGCTCCGGCAATGCGGAACCGCCTGATGGATTACTCATGAAAATTGCCCCGTTCCTAAACAGTTATGGCGGGCCGTCGCGCCGTCCGTCAACGCAACCGCTTGAGGAGACGCGATTGTCGCGCTTGCGGAGCGGGCCATGGGCCTCTATGTGGAGCGGGTCCCGACGAGCGCGCCGACGCCATTTGTCAGGCATTTTACGGTTTCATGGCTGATCCCGCCGATCCGCGGCAGCTTACGGAAAATGCCCCAGAAAGCCCGCGCGCGCTTGCCCGGCGGGCCTTAATCCTTCAAACTGATTGCCTTGTTCACAACACTGGAGAGACCCCATTCGCCGTCCTAACAGAGCTCCGGCTCCCGCCGCAAAAGACGGGCCGCGCATCAACGATGAAATCCGCAATCTTCAGATTCAGCTGATCGACCAGAACGGCACCAATGTCGGGACTGTCGAAACGGCGATTGCGGTGAAAATGGCGATGGAGGCGGGCATGGATCTCGTCGAAATCTCGCCGAACAACAATCCTCCCGTCTGCAAGATTATGGACTACGGGAAGTTCAAGTTTCAGGCCCAGAAGAAGGCCGCTGAAGCCCGTAAAAAGCAGAAGACCGTCGAAATCAAGGAGATCAAGCTCCGCCCGATGATCGATGATCACGACTATGACGTGAAAATGCGGGCGATGCTGCGGTTCTTCGAGGAAGGCGACAAGGTCAAGATCACGCTGCGCTATCGCGGCCGTGAAATGGCGCACCAGGAAATCGGCACCAAGCTGCTCGACAAGGTGAAGGCCGCTGTGGCCGATGTCGCCAAGGTCGAACAGGATGCCAAGTTCGAAGGCCGTCAGGTCGTCATGGTGCTGGCGCCGCGCTAATCCCGATTCCACCGTCATTGCGAGCAAAGCGAAGCAATCCACTCTTATGAAATAAGCTGGATTGCTTCGTCGCTATCGCTCCTCGCAATGACGCACTTCAATAAAAAGGCGCTGCGGTTGCAGCGCCTTTTTTATTTGAAGACTTCGCAACTGCCTTACGCGCGGGTCGCTTCCCAGCGGCCTGAGCATGAGGTGCTCGCGGATTTGCCGCTCCACTGGCCGGAGCCGGAATTGGCCGAGAGCTTGCCGCTGCCGCTGGCCTTCTGGTCGCCGCGCGCGATGGTGACGCTGACCGCGCCGGCATCGCCGACATGGCCGGAAATATCGAAGCTGCCGTCACCGGAATAGCTGACCCGGCCACCCTCGACCTTCACGGGATAGCTGTAGGCCGGATCGCAATTGCCGGACTGGGTGATGATGGTGACGCGCCACGCGCCATCGAACGCCGACCCGGCGCGGGCCGTGGTGGCCAGCATGATGACCGCCGTCAGCATGGCTGCGGCGAACGCCGCAAGGGCGAACAGGCGGAGAGCCGGATTTTCGGAAACAGCAATTGTCTTGGCGCGCGCGGCCATCTCGATCCCTCACATGTGGTGGGTGCTGATCAAGATATAGGCAGATTGTGGCAAGACTTCTAGTGCGACGCAGCAATGGCTGACTATTTTTGAGAATATCTAATAAGTTCAATCATATATTACCTGTGCGCTTCCCAGCGCCCGCTGCACCGGGCGCCATTCAGGAGGCCGCTCCAGCGTCCCGAGCCGGACGCCCCGGACAGCCGCCCGCTGGCCCGGCCGGAGGAGCCGCCGCTCGAGATGGCGACGCTCACGACGCCGTTTCCGCCGATCCGCCCGCTGATCGTGGCCCCGCCGGTGGAGACCAGCCGGCCGCGGC
The DNA here is from genome assembly GCF_000336555.1 of Afipia clevelandensis ATCC 49720. Lineage (GTDB taxonomy): Bacteria > Pseudomonadota > Alphaproteobacteria > Rhizobiales > Xanthobacteraceae > Afipia > Afipia clevelandensis. The sequence continues at coordinate 3,089,277 of NZ_KB375281.1, forward strand.
TGACCTGGAGCGGAAAGCTGTAAGCCGCATCGCAGTTGCCGGACTGGGTGACGATAATGACGGTCCAGGGACCGTCGAACGAGGCGGCGTGGACGGGAGAACCGGCGAACAGGACTGCGGCCGCCAGGGCAAGGAGGGCCGACCGTTTCAGGACGCTAAGTGTCGTGATGCTGAGGGTCATGGGACTGGCTTTCCGGTGGGAGCACTTTGCGGATAGTCGCCGAAGCAGTTCCTCACGTTCAAGGGCGCCGTTAATCGTTGCCAATTCCCCGTTCCTCTGCCATAAGCCGAGCCTTCGCCGCCCGGCTGATCAAGGGCTGCCGTGGCGACGTCAATGCCGATTTTCTCCACTCGGGATTAAATCGAGCATTATCAACGCTCTAACGAGCATTTCAGCCGCGAAAGCGCCCCTCGGGCGCTTTTTTCCGTGGCCAGTAGGAGAGCCAAATGCCCAAGCTGAAGACCAAATCGGGCGCCAAAAAGCGCTTCAAAGTGACCGGCACCGGAAAAGTGGTGTCCGCCCATGCAGGCAAGCGCCACGGCATGATCAAGCGGACCAAGAAGCAGATTCGCCAGCTCCGTGGCACGCGGATCCTGTTCAAGACCGACGGCGACAACGTCAAGAAGTACTTCTTGCCGAACGCCTAAGCGGTTCACCGGGCCGCCCTCGCGCGGCCACCTGTTTTCACTTTTCCAGTTGAAGGACATGCATCATGTCTCGCGTTAAACGCGGCGTTACAGCTCACGCCAAGCACAAGAAAGTCTACGACGCCGCCAAGGGATTCCGTGGCCGCCGCAAGAACACCATCCGCGCTGCGAAGGCCGCCGTCGACAAGGCCGGCCAGTACGCGTTCATCGGCCGCAAGCTGAAGAAGCGCAACTTCCGCGCGCTCTGGATCCAGCGCATCAACGCTGCCGTCCGTCCGTTCGGCATGACCTACAGCCGATTTATCAACGGCCTCGCCAAGTCGGGCGTGGTTGTGGATCGCAAGGTGCTGTCGGATCTGGCTATCAACGAGCCGGCGGCATTCCAGGCGATCGCTGAAAAGGCCAAGGCCGCGCTCGCGGCCTAAGTCTTGCCCCTCTTGAACGAGGCCGATGCGACCGGGGCGTAAACCGCCCCGCTCCGTTCGGCTGGGCTGATCGCACCCCGCCGGACGGTTTTGATGAAACCGTTCCGATGGGGCTTTGCATGTCTGATCTCGCCCGACTTGAATCCGAAATCCTCGATGCCATCGCTGCAGCTTCCGATGAAGCCGCGCTTGAGGCCGTGCGCGTCGGCGCGCTCGGCAAAAAGGGCTCGATCTCCGCGCTGCTCTCAACGCTCGGCAAGATGTCGTCGGACGAGCGCAAGACCGAAGGCGCGAAGATCAATCTCGCCAAGGACAAGGTCACCGAAGCACTCGGCGCGCGCCGCGACATTCTCAAGAATGCCGCGCTCGATGCACGGCTTGCATCCGAGACCATCGACGTCACGCTGCCGACCCGCGAGACACCCGCCGAGCAGGGCCGCATCCATCCGCTCTCGCAGGTCTGGGACGAACTCGTCGCCATCTTCGCCGACATGGGATTCTCGGTGGCGGAAGGTCCGGACATCGAGACCGACGATTACAACTTCACCAAGCTGAATTTCCCGGAAGGCCATCCGGCGCGGGAAATGCACGACACCTTCTTCTTCAACCGCAAGGAAGATGGTTCGCGTCCGCTGCTGCGCACGCACACCTCGCCGGTGCAGGTGCGCACCATGCTGAGCCAGAAGCCGCCGATCCGCGTGATCTGCCCGGGCCGCACCTATCGCATCGACAGTGACGCGACCCACACCCCGCAATTCCATCAGGTCGAGGGCCTTGTGATCGACAAGGGCTCGCATCTCGGCCACCTGAAATGGATTCTCGCGGAATTCTGCAAGGCGTTCTTCGAGGTCGACAACGTCACCATGAAATTCCGCCCGTCGTTCTTCCCGTTCACCGAACCGTCGCTGGAAGTCGATATCCAGTGCCGCCGCGACAAGGGCGAGATCCGGTTCGGCGAAGGCGAGGACTGGCTGGAGATTCTCGGCTGCGGCATGGTGCATCCGAATGTGCTGCGCGCCTGCGGCATCGACCCCGATGTCTATCAGGGCTTCGCCTGGGGCATGGGCATCGACCGCATCGCGATGCTGAAATACGGCATCAACGACCTGCGCCAGATGTTCGAGAGCGACACCCGCTGGATCAATCACTACGGCTTCAAGCCGCTGGATGTGCCGACGCTGGCGGGAGGGCTGTCGTCATGAAATTCACCCTCTCCTGGCTGAAAGAGTATCTCGACACGGACGAGCCGCTCGAGAAAATCGCCGACAAGCTCACCATGATCGGGCTTGAAGTCGAGCACATCGACGACAAGGCCAAGGCGCTGGCGCCATTTGTCATCGCAAAGGTCATCTCCGCCGAGCAGCATCCGAATGCGGACCGCCTGCGCGTCTGCATGGTCGATTACGGCCAGGTCGCGAATGGCGACAAGCCGCTCCAAGTGGTCTGCGGCGCGCCGAACGCGCGCGCTGGCCTGATCAGCGTGTTCTCGCCGCCCGGCACCTACATTCCCGGCAAGAACATCACCCTGAGCGTCGGCACCATTCGCGGCGTCGAAAGCCACGGCATGCTGTGCTCGGCGGCCGAGCTTGAACTCTCCGAAGACCACGACGGCATTATCGAGCTTCCTGCCGATGCGCCGGTCGGCAAGGTCTATGCAGAGTGGGCCGGCCTCGGCGATCCGGTGATCGAGATTAACCTGACGCCGAACCGTCAGGACTGCACGGGCGTTCATGGCATCGCGCGCGATCTCGCCGCCGCCGACATCGGCAAGTTCAAGGATCAGCCGCCGAAGCAGATCACGGGCGAATTCCCCTGCCCGGTGAAAGTCACCATCGAGGACGAGACGCTGTGTCCTGGCTTCGCGCTGCGTCTTGTGCGCGGCGTCAAGAACGGCCCCTCGCCGGAATGGCTGCAGCGGCGCCTGACCTCGATCGGCCTGCGTCCGATCAATGCGCTGGTGGACATCACCAACTTCATGACCTTCGACCGGGCGCGCCCGCTGCATGTGTTCGACGCCAAGAAGGTGAAGGGCAATCTCATCGTGCGCCGGGCGCGCAATGAGACCGTGATCGCGCTCGACGGCAAGACCTATGCGCTGGACGACAGCGTCTGCGTCATCGCCGACGAGCATGGTGTGGAATCCATCGCCGGCATCATGGGCGGCGAAGCCTCCGGCTGCGACGAAAACACCACCGACGTGCTGATCGAATCGGCGCTGTGGAACGAAATCAATATCGCCCAGACCGGCCGCAAGCTCGGCATCAATTCGGACGCGCGCTATCGTTTCGAGCGCGGCGTCGATCCGGCCTTTATGGTGCCGGGCCTTGAGATGGCGACAAAACTCGTCATGGATCTGTGCGGCGGCACGCCGTCGGAGATCACGGTCGCGGGCCGTTCGCATGGCGACGACCGCATCATCGAATTCCCTCTCAGCGAGGTGAAGCGCCTTGCGGGCATCGAGGTGCCGTTGCCGCAGGTCAAATCCATTCTCGCCCATCTCGGCTTCATGATCGCGGGCACAGGCCCGGTGGTGAAGGTCGCGGTGCCGTCATGGCGGAGCGACGTACACGGCAAGGCCGACATCGTGGAAGAGATCGTGCGCATTGTCGGCGTTGACAGCGTGCCGCTGACGCCGTTCGAGCGCGGCGACGCACCGCGCAAGCCGGTGCTGACCCAGCTTCAGCTTCGCACCCGCCGCGCCAAACGGGCATTGGCGGCGCGCGGCATGCTGGAGGCCGTGACATGGTCGTTCGTCTCCAAGACGCAGGCCGACCTGTTCGGCGGCGGCCAGCCTGACCTCGTCCTCGCCAATCCGATTGCATCCGACCTCTCCGACATGCGCCCCTCGCTGATCCCAGGCCTGATCGCGGCGGCACAGGCGAATGCGGATCGCGGCTTCGGCGATGTGGCGCTGTTCGAGGTCGGCCAGATCTTCAAGGGCGACAGGCCCGAGGACCAGTTCGTGGCGGCGAGCGGCGTGCGCCGCGCGCAGGCCTCAAGCAAAGGCATCGGCCGTCATTGGTCCGGCAGCTTCACGGTTGACGCGCTGGACGCCAAGGCCGATGCGCTCGCGGTGCTCGCCGCCGCAGGCGCGCCGATGCAGGGGCTGCAGATTGTCTCCGCCAAGGAGTCGAAAAACTTTCCGGCATGGCTGCATCCCGGCCGCTCCGGCGCGATCCAGATCGGCCCACAGAATGTGCTTGGGTACTTCGGCGAGCTGCATCCCCGCGCGCTGGAAGCCCTGAAAGCCGACGGCCCGCTGGTCGCGTTCGAGGTCATTCTCGAGCGCATCCCGGATGCCAAGGCCAGGCCGACCCGCGCCAAGCCGCTGCTGGAGCTGTCGCCGTTCCAGCCGGTGTCGCGCGACTTCGCATTCATTGTCGATCGCAGCGTCAAGGCGGGCGACATCGTCCGCACCGCGCAGGCCGTCGACAAGAAGCTGATCACCGGCGTGACCGTGTTCGACGTCTATGAAGGCAAGGGCATCGACGAAGACAAGAAGTCCGTCGGCATCGCGGTGACGCTGCAGCCGCGTGAAAAGACCCTGACCGATCAGGAGATCGACGCGGTCGCTGCGAAGATCGTAGCGGACGTGACGAAGAAGACCGGCGGCACGTTGCGGGGGTAGATCTCTCCTTCACCTCTCCCGTGGGGAGAGGTGGCCCGGTGAAGCTCGCATGGCGAGCGAAGACGGGCGGGTGAGAGCGTAGAATCTCTCGATAGATTGAGAGCCCCTCACCCCACCCTCTCCCCACAGGGGAGAGGGAGCCGATCTCGCCTGATGCGATATCGAGGAAGAATTCAGGTCAACGACGAACATCAATTCCGCGGCCAGAGCACGCCGCGCGGGCCTGTTGGCAACGGCTCCGCCGTCGCGCGGGTGCGCGTCCGCTTCTTCTTCGCGGGGGCTTCCGCGACCGGCGCGGCCTTGAGCGCGCCGATCTTGCGCAGCGCCGCCTCCGCCGCGCGCTCGCCGCTTTCCCACGCGCCGCCGACGGTGCCCCACTGGGTTTCATGAACGGCGTCGCCGGCGAAGAATACGCTGCCCATCGGCTCCATCAGCACCTTACGCGCAAGCTGGCCGCCCGGAGACGGTGCCGACATCGCGCCGAACACATAGGGCATGTCGTTCCAGCGTGTTGCCGTGGTGCGTTTGGCCATGGCCTTGACGTCGGAGCCGAACAGCTTGGTCAGCCATTCCGACGCAAAGGCCACCATCGCCGCCTCGCCCTTCGCCGACAGGTCCGCGCCGAACGATCCGGCGACATCGACCTGGCACAGCGACGAGCCGCCGGTATTGGCAAGCAGGAATCCCGTCGCGCGGTCCGCGCTCTGTTCGATCACGATGTCGTCACGCGACAAGCCGAGCGGATTGCCCGGCAGTTCAAGCGCGATGTGATCGTAGCTGCCGAGCATCAGCTTCGACGCCGCATCCTGCTGGCGCTTCGGCAGTTCCGGAGAAAACCTGATCTTGCCCGAGAGCAGCGCGTTGGTGGATGCCGTCAGGATCACGGCTTTCGCAGTCATGGTGCCCGCCGATGTTTCGATCTGCGCGTCCTTGCCGCTCCACGCGATGCGCGTCACCGGCGTTGCGAGCACAACGGAAAGACCATCGCCGAGTTTGGCGATCAATGTGCCCAGGCCCTGACGGCACGCCAGTGGATTGTCGCGCGGCGCCATGGCTGCAAGATCGAGCGCGGAAAGGCCTTTCAGGTCTCGTCCCGTCGGCTGCGTGCCGAGAACGAAATCCGTGGTGCCGGCCCAGACGCCGAGATCCTTCGGCAACCCCTCCGCCGCCGGCATATCGGCCTTTCCGCGCACGGCGTCGCCGATGGCGCGGTTGGCGCGCACCAGGGTGGCGAGAAAATCCTCAGCCTCGCCCGCGCGCGCATTGCGGCGGCCGATCCGGATACGCTGGCCACGCGGGGCCGGCATCAAGTCCATCCCGGCGCCGCGCGCCAGTTTTGCGATCGGGCTGCTGTCCGGATTGTAAAGCCAGCGTGCGCCCCGGTCGAACGGTACATCGAACGCGGATGTGTCGGTGGCACAGCGCCCGCCGATGGCGGAGGCCGCCTCGATCACCACCACCTTGCGGCCGGCGGCCGCGATGCGGCGCGCCGCGGCGATGCCAGCGGTACCGGCACCGATCACAACCACCTCGGCATCACGCGGCAGGGGTGCGGCGAAGGCACGCGCCATGAACGACGACGCCATCACCGCGGATGAGCCGGCCAGGAGGTCGCGCCGGGTAATTGTCATGTCATGGTTTCCAGAATTCGACCAAAAACGGGGGTGCGGGGCGAAATTGCCGTATCATGAGGCTTCCGGCAACGGTCATGGTGAATGTTTGATGAGCTGCGCTCTTGACGCATGAACTAAATTGAAATTGCTTTCGACCAAACTGGGTCAAGGCAAAACAAGCCAACAAGAAAGCGGCCGGAATGCGCCGCTCGGGGGGAAGAACCCATGGGCTTCGTACTCGATACCGTCGGCAAGATCATTGCCGGTTACCTCCAGAAAGAGGTTCCGGGCTATGAACCGTTTACGCCAAGCGATCCGGAGCGGCTGCGCGGGCTGATCGAACCCGGCGACGTGCTGCTGGTCGAAGGCAACAACCGCGTCTCCGGCATCATCAAGTACCTCACCCAGTCCACATGGTCGCACGCGGCGCTGTATGTCGGCCCGGTCGACGGCGCGAGTGAGCCCGATGGGGAACAGCATGTGCTGATCGAAGCCAATATCGGCGAAGGCGTCACCTCCGCGCCGCTGTCGAAATACTTTTCCTATCACACCCGCATCTGCCGCCCGGTCGGATTGTCCTACGAGGACCGCACCACCGTCTGCCGTTATGCGATCAACCGCATCGGCTTCGGCTACGACACAAAAAACATTCTGGACCTGATGCGCTTTCTCATCCCGCTGCCGATCCCGCAGCGCTGGCGGCGGCGCATGATCGCGCTGGGCTCGGGCGATCCGACCAAGATCATCTGCTCGGCGCTGATCGCACAGGCCTTCGGCGCAGTGCGCTATCCGATCCTGCCCAAGATCACGCAGGCGGCCAGCCGTCAGGCGCGGCGCGAGATTCTGCACATCCGCGATTCCTCGCTCTACATGCCGCGCGATTTTGACATCTCGCCCTATTTTGAAATCGTCAAGCCGACCATCGTCCGCGGCTTCGACTACACGGCCCTGCACTGGGCCGACACGACCAGGCCGTCCCCGGAGGTGGCGGACGAGACCGATCCCTTTCCAGAGGGAGTCTTCCAAACGCCAGAGGCACCGCTCGCGCCTGTTGCGGCGTTTGAGCAGGATCAGACGGAACGCAAGCCGTCGTCCGAACTCGTTGCCTGAGCAGGACTCCGACCTCGAGCGGAGCGGATAAATCCGGGATGTCGTCCCCGCGAAGGCGGGGACCCATCAGCCCTATACGGCGTACAGGCAAAGAACGTTGCAACAATCATCGACAACGTGAATTCAGTGGTTATGGGTCCCGGCCTGCGCCGGGACGACATGCTGCAAGATCACCACTTGCCAGACACACTTCCCGTACTTAACTCTCGCCGGGTTTGATGGAGGGAAGACCCATGCTCGACGCCGCCACCAAGGCGCTGTCCCAGATCCTGTCGCAGCCGATGCGCGCCATTTTATGGAAGTCCGTCGGCCTTGCTTTGGTGCTGATTGTCGTGACCGCCGTGAGCCTGCAGCGGCTGCTGAGCTGGCTCGCCGGATCTGGCGAGGTCTGGGCGGAGACCATGGCCGGCTCCGACTATCACACCCTCATCACCATCATTTCGTGGATCGTCTCGATCGCGGCCGGACTCGGCATCGTGGTCGGCGCGGTGTTCCTGATGCCGGTGATCACCTCGCTGGTCGCCAGCGTATTCGTTGACGACGTCGCCGACATTGTCGAGCGCGAGCACTATCCCGCAGAAATGCCGGGCAAGGCGCTGCCGATCGGGCTCGCCATCACGGAAGGCGCCAAGACGGCGCTTCTGACTGTTCTGGTTTACATCGTCGCGCTGCCCTTCGTGCTGTTCGCAGGCGCGGGCTTCATCGTGTTCTTCATCGCCACCGCATGGCTGCTGGGTCGCGAATATTTTGAACTCGCCGCGATGCGCTTCCGCACGCCGGAAGAAGCGAAACTGCTACGCAGGCAGAACAGCGCCGCTGTGTTCACGGCGGGACTGTTCATCGCCGCCTTCGTGTCGATCCCGATTGTGAATCTGGCGACTCCGCTGTTCGGCATGGCCTTCATGGTCCACATGCACAAGAGGCTGTCCGGCCCGCGGCCCGAACTGCTCGAGCCGATGCGGCGGACCGGTGTGCCGAGCGTGTGAACCCTTCTCCCTCGCCCCGTTCTTACGGGGAGAGGGTCGGGGTGAGGGGCTTGCATGGGCATCTCAAGATGCCCCTCACCCGGATCGTTTCACGATCCGACCTCTCCCCGCACGCGGGGAGAAGGTGAAGATCACACCGTCTTCTCCGGCCAGCGGCAGAGATCGTTGATGATGCAGACCTCGCAGCGCGGCCTGCGCGCGATGCAGGTGTAGCGTCCGTGCAGGATCAGCCAGTGATGCGCATGCCGCGCGAACTGCGGCGGCACGATCGCGAGCAATCCAAGCTCCACCGCCAGCGGCGTCTTGCCGGGTGCCAATCCGGTTCGGTTGCCGACGCGAAACAGATGGGTGTCCACCGCGATGGTCGGCTCGCCGAATGCGATGTTCAGCACCACATTTGCGGTCTTGCGCCCGACACCGGGCAGCGCCTCCAGCGCCGCACGGTCGCGCGGCACCTCGCTGCCGTGAAGCGCGATCAACTGTTCTGAAAGAGCGATGACGTTCTTCGCCTTGGTCCGGTAAAGCCCAATGGTCTTGATATAGTCGCGCAGCTTCTCCTCGCCGAGCGCCACCATTTTCTCCGGCGTATCCGCCACCGGAAACAGATGCCGGGTCGCCCGGTTGACGCCAACATCGGTCGCCTGTGCCGACAGCGCCACCGCCACCAGCAGCGTGTAGGGATTGAGATGTTCCAGTTCGCCCTTGGGCTCCGGATTGGCGCGCTGAAAGCGAGTGAACGCCTCGATCACCTCGGCTTCGGTCCAGGGTTTCGGCTTGGCCGATTTTTTCCTTATTGGCTTTGCCGATCCCGATTTCGCTGCCTTGGGCGCTCGCGTGGCCGGACGTTTTGCCGGAGATTTTGAACGGGACGGGATCGCCTTTTTTGCCATGATCCCGGTATAGGCACGATCCGGAAATGTGGGAACAGGTTTTGGCGGCGGTCGCGCCGAAAATGCGTTAAGGTGGCTCCCATGAGCGACAACGATCTCGATCACCACCGGCAGATCGCCGACACCGTGCTGTTCAGCGCGCGGCTGACGCCGCATCGCTCGCTGAACCGCAATGGCTTCATGGCGCTGATGATCTTTGTCACCATTGTGAGCTTCGCGGCGGGCGTCGCGTTCCTGCTGATGGGCGCATGGCCGGTGTTCGGATTCTTCGGCCTCGATGTCCTGATCATCTACTGGGCGTTCAAGCTGAACTTCCGCCACGCCAAAGCCACCGAGGACATCGTGGTGACGCCGTACGAAATTTACGTCCGGCGTGTCAGCCATCGCGGCCATGCGATGGAATGGACGCTCAATCCGATGTGGGTGCAGCTCGAGCGCAAGGAAGACGACGAGTTCGGCATCGAGAAACTTTATCTGGTATCGCGCGGGCGGCGCCTGTCCGTCGGCGGGTTCCTTGGTCCGGATGAAAAGGCAAGTTTCGCCAGCGCCTTGCAAGCCGCGCTCACCACCGCCAAGCGCGGCCCGACCTACAATCCGGTAACCTGACGAAAACAGGAAACGGGTGGCTGCGCCGCCGCAGGCGGCCTAGATCATGATGGACACCGCATAACGGATGCCTTCATGATGACCAACGCGATGAAAGAGTTCTCCCTCGACGATCTGCATCTCGCGCGCCCTTCCAAACAGGGCGCGGCGCTGCGCGACTACGACTCCGTGCGCCGCGCGATCGGATTCATCTCCGAACAATGGCGCACACAGCCGACCATCGAGGCGATGGCGGACGCGGCACATCTGACGCCCGACGAGCTGCATCATCTGTTCCGCCGCTGGGCCGGCCTCACACCGAAAGATTTCATGCAGGCGCTGACGCTGGATCACGCCAAGCGCCTGTTGCGTGATTCCGCCAGCGTGCTCGATGCCGCCTACGACTCCGGTCTGTCCGGGCCGGGGCGGCTGCATGATCTGTTCGTCACCCACGAAGCCATGTCGCCCGGGGAATGGAAGAAGGGCGGCGAAGGCATGGTGCTGCGCTATGGCTTTCATCCCTCGCCGTTCGGCATGGCTGTGGTGATCACCAGCGAGCGCGGCCTTGCGGGTCTTGCGTTTGCCGATGAGGGCGAAGAAATGCCGGCCCTGGCCGACATGCAGCGGCGCTGGCCGTTGGCGACCTATATCGAATCGTTCGCGGAAACCGCGCCGTTCGCCAAACGCATCTTCGATTCAACACAATGGCGCGCGGACCAGCCGCTGCGCGTGGTGCTGATCGGCACCGACTTTGAAGTGCGGGTGTGGGAGACGCTGCTGAAAATTCCGATGGGCCGCGCCTCGACCTATTCGGATGTCGCCTGCAGGATCAATTCGCCGAAAGCGTCGCGCGCCGTCGGCGCGGCGGTGGGCCGCAATCCAATTTCGTTCGTCGTGCCCTGCCATCGCGTGCTCGGCAAGAGCGGCGCGCTCACCGGCTATCACTGGGGCATCACTCGCAAGCGCGCGATGCTCGGTTGGGAAAGCGGACAGGCGGCGGGGGAGTGATCTATCGACCGGTGAATCTTTCTTTCCCTCTCCCCTTGTGGGAGAGGGTGGCGAAGTTGAGCGGAGCGAAACTGAGCCGGGTGAGGGGTTATTTCCTCGCTTGAGCACGAACCCCTCACCCGCCCTCGCGTTGCTCGGGCACCCTCTCCCACAAGGGGAGAGGGGAAGAATTACCCCGCCAGATCCTTCACCGACGCCACCGTCGAATCCGCGTTGAGGCGGTAAACCACCGGCGCGCCGGTGCCGAGTTCGCGCTTGAGAATCTGGTCCGGCGTCAGCTTTTCCAGCACCATGATCAGCGCACGCAGCGAATTGCCGTGCGCCGCGACCAGCGTGCGCTCGCCGCGCAGCACGCCGGGCAGGATTTCCTGCACATAGTAAGGCAGCGTGCGCGCCAGCGTGTCCTTGAGGCTTTCGCCGCCCGGCGGCGGCACGTCATAGGACCGGCGCCAGATCAGCACCTGTTCCTCGCCCCACCTGGCGCGGGCATCGTCCTTGTTCAGGCCGGACAGATCGCCGTAGTCGCGCTCGTTCAGCGCGAGATTGCGCGTGACCGGAATGCCGCTCTGGCCCATTTCACTCAGCGCGAGATCGAGCGTGCGCTGCGCGCGTGTCAGATCGGACGTGAACGCGACATCGAACGACAGGCCCTCATCCTTGAGCTTGCGTCCGGCGGCGATGGCTTCCTTGACGCCGAGGTCGGTGAGGTTCGGGTCTTTCCAACCGGTGAAAAGATTCTTCAGATTCCATTCGCTCTGGCCGTGACGCACCAGCACAAGAAGACGTTCGCTCATTCGTTCAATCCAGTCGTTAGACGTTGACATCGTCATTGCGAGGAGCGCTTGCGACGAAGCAATCCACATCTTTTCTGTTTCAAGGAAGATAGATTGCTTCGCTCCGCTCGCAATGACGCCGGTGTAGAATTGTCCTAGGCGCCAAGGCCGAGCACATCGGCCATGGTGTAGAAGCCCGGCTTCTTGTCCTTTGCCCACATCGCCGCCTTCAGCGCGCCGCGCGCGAAGATCATGCGGTCTTCCGACTTGTGCGCCAGCTCGATGCGCTCATAGGGTCCGGCGAAGATCACGGTGTGATCGCCGGTGGCGGTGCCGCCGCGCAAGGTCGCGAAACCGATATCGCCGGGATTGCGTGCGCCGGTATAGCCGTCACGCGCGCGCACCGAACGCTGATCGAGATTGATGCCGCGCCCTTCGGCGGCTGCCTGACCGAGCAGATAGGCGGTGCCGGACGGCGCATCGACCTTCTGGCGATGATGCATCTCCAGAATTTCGATGTCGAAATCCTCATCCAGCGACTTCGCCACCTGCTTGACCAGCGCCGCGAGCAGATTGACGCCAAGACTCATGTTGCCGGACTGCACGACAACGGCCTGCGAGGCGACGCTGCGGATCACCGCATTGTCCGACGCCGACAGGCCCGTGGTGCCGATGACATGAACGATGCCGCGCTGGGCCGCGATGGCGACATTGGCGATGGTCGCGGCCGGCACCGTGAAGTCGAGAATGCCGTCGGCATCCTTCGACATGGCCCAGAGGTCGCCGGACAGTTCAACGCCATTGCCGGCAAGTCCGGCAAGCAGGCCGGCGTCCTTGCCGAGCAGGTCGGACCCCGGCGCTTCCAGCGCGCCCACAAGGGTGACCCCGTCGGTCTCGTCGATGGCGCGGATCAGGGCCCGGCCCATCCGTCCTCCGGCCCCCGCAACAATCAGGCGCATATCGGCCATTTCCAGCCCTCAAAACCCGTTTCAGAACTTGCTTTTGGCGGTATAGCGGCGGGAAGTCACGGCGGCAACCGCGCGCCACCGCGCGGCTGCCTCAGCCCGGAGTCATGCCCGGGTCACGCACGCGGCCTATTGAGGGATTTTAACAAGGACACCCCATGCGTCTGCTGCTCCCGGCCTTTGCCCTGATCCTTGCTATCGCAGCCTCGCCCGCGCCGGTGTCCGCGGCAGAGCGGATCGGCGGAGACAATGCCTTCTCGTTCGTGGCGCTGGGCGACATGCCCTACAACCTGCCGGAGGACTACACGAAGTTCGACCGGCTGATCGCCGCGATCAACGCGCTCAAACCCGCCTTCACGCTGCACATGGGCGATATCAAGTCCGGCAATCTACCCTGCAGCGACGAGGTTCTGAAAAAGAGCTACGACCAGATCCAGACGCTTCAGGGCGCGCTGGTCTACACCATCGGCGACAACGAGTGGCTCGACTGTCACCGCAAGGCGGCGGGCGGCTACAATCCGCGCGAGCGCCTCGCCAAGCTGCGCGAGATGTTTTTCGCGAACCCTGCGAAGTCGCTTGGCCAGTCGCCGCTCGCTGTGGAGAGCCAGGCGCAACTGATGCCGGAATTCTCAACCTATGTGGAGAACACGCGCTTTGCGAAGAACGGCGTCATGTTCTTCACCGCGCATGTGCCTGGCTCGAACAATGGTTTCGAGGCGCACGATCCCGAGGGCGTGCAGGAGTTCTTCGCCCGCGACAAGGCCAATGTCGCCTGGATCGATGCGAGTTTTGCCAAGGCGAAGGCCGACAATGCCAAAGCCATTGTGATGTTCGTGCAGGCCGAGTTCGACGAATCGCGCTTTCCCAACGGCGCGATGCCGCGACAGTCCGGCTTCACCAACACGCTCGACGCCATCGAGGCCGGCGCAAGATCATTCGGCAAGCCGGTGCTGCTGATCCATGGCGACGAACACTATTTCTCGATCGCGCCGCTGCGCAACAGCAAGGGCAAGCCGATCCCCGGCGTCAACAAGCTGATGGTCTACGGCGACACGCTGGTGCATGCCGTGCGCGTCGTGGTCGATCCCGACAGCAGCAACGTGTTCGGCTTCGTGCCGCTGATCGTGCCCGAGAACGGGATGGGAAGATAATTTTACGGCTGTTCGCCGTCATAGCCTTCGATGATGACGATCTCGCCCTTGGAATGCGGCGCGCGCGCTTTGATCAGTTCCTGATATTCCGGCGACTTGTAGCAGGCGAGCGCGGTCGCATAGTCCTTGAACTCGATGACGACATTGCGCGAGCGTGACGGCCCCTCAAAGGCTTCATAGGCCCCGCCGCGCGTCAAAAACTTCGCGCCGTACTTTTTGAACACCGCGCCATTATGGGCGACGTAATCGCGCTTGTAGCCGTCAAGATCATGCACATCGACCCGCGCCACCCAGTAACCCTTGGCCATTGTTGCTTCCCTTTCTTGATTATCCGCCTGCTTCAGCAATCTCCGCGACGATCGCGTCCGCCGCCGCTTTCGGGTCTGCTGCCTCCACCACCGGACGGCCGACCACGAGATAATCGGCGCCCGCAGCAATCGCCCGGCCGGGCGTCATGATGCGCTTCTGGTCGCCCACCGCGCTTCCCGCGGGGCGGATGCCCGGCGTCACCAGCGCCATCTGCGGGCCGACAATGCCGCGCACGGTGGCGGCTTCCTCGCCCGAACACACCAGGCCGTCGACGCCTAGCGCCTGCGCCTGCAGCGCGCGCGCTTCGACCAGATCCGACACGCCGAGCCGGTAGCCCGCTGCGTGCAGATCGTCCTCGTCGTAGGAGGTAAGCACCGTGACCGCGAGAATTTTCAGCGAAGGACCGCGCGCTTCGACCGCGGCCTTCATGGTTTGCGGATAGGCATGCACGGTCGCGAAGGTCGCGCCCAGCTTCGCAATGCTCTCGATGCCCTTGGCAACCGTGTTGCCGATGTCGTGCAGCTTGAAGTCGACGAACACTTTCTTGCCGCGCGCGGCGAGTTTCGGCACCAGCGCGAGGCCGCCGGCGTAACCGAGCTGGTAGCCGACCTTGTAGAAGGTCACACTGTCGCCGAGCCTGTCGATCAGCGCTTCTGCAGCCTCGACGCTGGAGAGATCGAGCGCGACGATCAGCCGGTCGCGGGTGTCAACATGGGCTGGTTTCACGGTGCCTCACATCATTTGCTGGGCGACGTCGATCAACTGATGCAGGGTTCCGCGCAGCAGTTCGGCGTCGGCGGGATTTTTCAGGCGATCCATCTCATCGAAGGCCTGATCGGCGAATGACAGGCCCATCTGTTTCGGCACCACCGTCGCGCCGCAGCCGAGCGCGAGGATCTGGCGCAGCGCCATCAGCACGCGCAAGCCTCCGAACTTGCCGTCCGACGCGGCGCCGATTGCGAAGGCGCGCTCGCGAAACACCTGACCGAAGGTCTCGTTGCGGTCGCGCACCCGCGTCACCCAGTCGATGGCGTTCTTGAGAAGCGGCGGCACCGAGGAATTGTATTCCGGGCTGACGATGAAGACGCCGTGATGCGCGCCGATCATACGCTTGAGATTGACGGCGTTGGCGGGCACGCCGGATTTCGCTTCGATGTCGCCGTCGTAGATCGGCAGCGGATAATCGGCGAGCGAAATCAGCGTGACATCGACGTCCAGCAGCGCCAGTTCCTTGACCGCCACGGCGGCCAGCCGCGCATTGATCGAGCCGGTGCGAAGCGAGCCGGGGATGACAAGGATTTTCAGTGCGGCCATAGGGTCAGCACTTAAAGCGTTTTCAGGATCAGGGAAAGCCGGTTCGTGCCTCAGCCCTTGCGGTAGACCCACACCCGCGCCGGCGGCAGGTTCATCCAGATCCGCTCCGAAGCCTGGGTATGGATTCCGGGCAGGGATTTCGGGATCGGCGGGGCCACCGAATAGGTGAACTGGACGAAGGGCGCGCCCGCTTCCATCTTCTGGAATGCATCGCGCATCAGCTTGAGGCGGACCAGCATCGGCTTGGTTACAAGCGGCAGGCCCGACACCATCGCGGAGGCCGGTTTCTTCAGGTCCGCCAGCGTCTGGTCGAGACTGTAGGCGTCGCCCTGGATCACGTTGGCATGGGGATAGCGCTCCCGCAGCAGCGCGCAGAAGCCGGGATCGAATTCCACCAGCACCAGCCGCTTCTCGGCAATGCCATGGGCGAGCAGCGCATCGGTAATCGCGCCGGTGCCGGGACCAAGCTCGATCACGGGGCCATCGGAATGGGGATCGACATACCGCGCCATGGTGCGCGCCAGCGCCTTGCTGGAGGGCATCACCGCGCCCATGTGGAGCGGCTTTTCAATCCATGAGCGGAGAAAACGGACCTCGTCGTCGAGACGAAGCGGCTTTTTCAACACACGCGCAGTGGATTGGGGAGCCATGATACTTCCAACAGAGCCCCAGGGCGGAGCGAGACGTCAAATTTCCTTCACAATGGGGTACCGACGCAAGCAAAAAGCGTCAAGAACGCCGCGCCGGCGGCAGCCGGGGCTAATTGGCGCGGGTTCCGAAGAAATCCTTGACCATCTTGAAGAAACCCGCCGCTTCCGGCTGGGTGTCGCCGGACGAGAGTTTTTCAAACTCCGCCAGCAGTTCCTTCTGCTTTTTGGTGAGGTTCTGCGGGGTTTCAACCACGACCTGGACGTACATGTCGCCCGTCTGCCGGGAACGCAACACAGGCATGCCCTTGCCCGCCACGCGGAAGCGGCGGCCGGACTGGGTGCCTGAAGGCACCTTCACCTTGGTCTTGCCCTTGTCGATGGTCGGCACATCGAATTCGCCGCCCATGGCCGCGGTCACCATCGACACCGGCACGCGGCAATGAAGGTCGGCGCCGTCGCGTTGGAAGAACTTGTGCGCGGCCAGCGACAGGAAAATGTAGAGGTCGCCCGCAGGACCGCCCTGCACGCCTGCCTCGCCCTCGCCGGCGAGACGGATGCGGGTGCCATCCTCGACACCGGCCGGAATGTTGACCGACAGCGTGCGCTCCTTTTGCACCCGCCCCTGACCGGAGCAGGAGGCACACGGCGTTTCGATCATCTGTCCGCGGCCCTGACAGCCCGGACAGGTGCGCTCCAGTGTGAAGAAGCCCTGTGCCTGGCGGACGCGGCCCGCGCCGCCGCACATCGAACAGACCTTTGGCTTGGTGCCGGCCTTGGCGCCGGTGCCGGAGCAAGTCTCGCAGGTCACCGCGACCGGAATGCTGATCTGTGCGGTCTTGCCGGTGAACGCTTCCTCCAGCGTGATTTCCATGTTGTAGCGCAGGTCCGCGCCACGCTCGCGGCCGCCGCGGCCGCGTTGTCCGGCCATGCCGAACAGGTCCTCGAAAATGTCGGAGAAAGATGAGGCGAAGCCTGCGCCGAAGCCATGGCCGTTGCCGCCGCCATTGCCATGCTCGAACGCGGCATGCCCGTAGCGGTCGTAGGCGGCGCGCTTCTGGCCGTCCTTGAGAATCTCGTAGGCTTCGGAAATTTCCTTGAACTTGTGTTCACAGGAAGGGTCCCCCGGATTCTTGTCCGGGTGCCATTTCATGGCGAGCTTGCGAAAGGCGGATTTCAGGCCGGCTTCATCGACAGAACGTTCGACTTCCAGCGTCTCGTAATAACAGGCCTTAGACATGGCTGATCTGGGTCATGCGAGTCTGGATGTGAGAGTGTTGGTTGGCCGCGAAGAGCCTCCCCTTGAGGGGGAGGCTTTCGCTTACGCGGTTACGCGGACTTCTTGCCGCTCTTGTCGTCGTCGACCTCGGTAAACTCGGCGTCAACGACATCGTCCTTCGCGGCATCCTTGGCGGCGTCTGCCTCGGCCTGCTGCGTGTACATCGCTTCGCCCAGCTTCATCGAAGCCTGCGCCAGCGTATTGGTCTTGGTCTTGATGGCTTCAGCGTCGCTGCCCTTCAAGGCTTCCTTCAGATCGGCCAGCGCATCCTCGATGGCCTTGCGATCGCCTTCGCCGACCTTCGATCCATGCTCGGCCAGCGCCTTCTCGGTGGAATGCACCAGCGCGTCGGCATGGTTCTTGGCGTCGACCGCCTCGCGGCGCTTCTTGTCCTCGGCCGCGTTGGCCTCGGCGTCCTTGACCATCTTCTCGATGTCGCTGTCAGACAGTCCGCCGGATGCCTGAATGCGAATCTGCTGTTCCTTGTTGGTCGCCTTGTCCTTCGCCGACACGTTGACAATGCCGTTGGCGTCGATGTCGAAGGTGACCTCGATTTGCGGCATGCCGCGCGGCGCCGGAGGAATGCCCATCAGGTCGAACTGACCGAGCATCTTGTTGTCCGCCGCCATCTCGCGTTCACCCTGGAACACGCGAATGGTGACCGCGCCCTGATTGTCCTCGGCGGTCGAGAACACCTGGCTCTTCTTGGTCGGGATCGTGGTGTTGCGCTCGATGATGCGCGTGAACACACCACCCAGCGTTTCGATGCCGAGCGAGAGCGGCGTGACGTCCAGCAGCAGCACGTCCTTGACGTCGCCCTGCAGCACGCCGGCCTGAATAGCTGCGCCGATCGCAACCACTTCGTCCGGGTTGACGCCCTTGTGCGGCTCCTTGCCGAACAACTGCTTCACGACTTCCTGCACCTTCGGCATGCGGGTCATGCCACCGACCAGAACGACCTCGTTGACCTCGGCTGCCGACAGGCCGGCATCCTTGAGCGCCTTGCGGCACGGCTCGATGGTCTTCTGGATCAGATCGTCCACCAGCGCCTCGAACTTGGCGCGGGTCAGCTTCATGGTCAGATGCTTCGGACCCGACGCATCCGCCGTGATGAACGGCAGGTTGATTTCGGTCTGCGTGGTCGACGACAGCTCGATCTTGGCCTTTTCAGCGGCTTCCTTCAGGCGCTGCAGGGCCAGCTTGTCGTTGCGCAGGTTGATGCCCTGCTCCTTCTGGAATTCGTCGGCCAGATAGCCCACGAGACGCATGTCGAAGTCTTCACCGCCGAGGAACGTGTCGCCGTTGGTGGACTTCACCTCGAACACGCCGTCGCCGATTTCCAGAATCGAGACGTCGAAGGTGCCGCCGCCGAGATCGTACACCGCGATGGTGCCGTTCTTGGTCTTGTCGAGACCGTAGGCCAGCGCAGCCGCGGTCGGCTCGTTGATGATGCGCAGCACTTCAAGGCCGGCGATCTTGCCAGCGTCCTTGGTGGCCTGACGCTGGGCGTCGTTGAAGTAGGCCGGAACGGTGATGACCGCCTGATCGACCTTCTGGCCGAGATGGGCTTCCGCGGTCTCTTTCATCTTCTGCAGAATGAAAGCGGAAACCTGCGAGGGCGAGTAGGTCTGGCCGTCAGCCTCGACCCATGCGTCGCCGTTCGATGCCTTCACGATCTTGTAGGGGACAAGTTTCTTGTCCTTCTCGACCGTCGGATCGTCGTAGCGGCGGCCGATGAGGCGCTTGACGGCGAAGATGGTGTTTTCCGGATTGGTGACCGCCTGGCGCTTGGCCGGCTGGCCGACGAGGCGTTCGCCGTCGTCAGTGAAGGCGACAATGGACGGGGTCGTCCGCATGCCTTCCGCATTCTCGATAACTTTCGGTGATTTTCCGTCCATCACGGCCACGCACGAATTGGTGGTGCCGAGATCGATCCCAATGACCTTTCCCATGGTCTTTCGTCCTTCCTTTTGCGGCAGGCTGGCAGGGCCCTGTCGGCGCTCCAATCCCAACCCCCAAGACATCAAATGTTCGCGACGTCGCGACGCTTCGCCTCATATAGGAGGGGGGCATGGGGCCGCAAGGACCGGCCCTTGTAAACAGCCGGGAAAATGGAATTTTCCGCTCCGGCCATGGGTCCCGGCGATCAAGCCCGTTGCGTCAATTTGCAACGATCCGGCCCTTGATCTGTTGGCCCGGCGCAGAAACAGTCGGGCCCTCGCACGACCCGGCTCCACCCCGCCGGGTCCGACCATTGAACGGCCTCAATACGACAGCAGTCAGGGTTCATGAAAATCATTGTCCGCGCCCTCGTCCTTACCTCCCTCATCATCGCCTCCCCGGCCCTTGCCGCCGATCCGGTGTTCCCCTCCGGCTCGCGCGTCGGCCTTGTGCCCGCCGAAGGGCTTGCCGCGGCGAAGGAATTTCTGGGATTCGAATCCGAGGACAAGAAAGTGAAGATCGGGGTCGCTGAAATCCCCGCCGAAGCCTTCACCACGGTCGAGACCGCCGTGAAGGAGGGCAAGCCGTCGCCCACCGGGATGAAGCCCGAACAGTTCGAGACCGCCGCCGGCAAGGCCTTCATCACGTCGGATACCGGCAAGGACGGCGCGACCACGGTGAAGATGTATTCGGTCATCATCGCGGGCGACAAGTTCACCGGCTACATCATCGCGCAGGCCCGCGAGGACGCAGCCAAGCCGATCTCCGACGAGGCCATGCGCAAGATGCTGGCTTCGGCGAAGCTGCGGGGCGAGGTGCCGGTCGAGGAACAACTCAGCCTGATGCCGTTCAAGATCGGCGAACTGAGCAGCTTCAAGACGGTCCGCACCCTGGCGCCGCGCGCCACGATCCTGCTGACCGACGGAACCGAGGACACCACGCTCGACGGCGCGCCCTATATGGTGATTGGCCTCACCACGGCCGGGCCGGAAAAGGCGGATGACCGCGGGCGCTTTGCCGAACAGGCCGCGCGCACCATTCCGGGCATCCGCAATGCGCGGATCACCTCGAACGAGCCGATGCGGATCGACGGCACCCCGGGCTATGAAACGCGAATTGATGCGGTCGCCGGAAAGAACGACACGCCGGTCACCGTGGTGCAATGGCTGCGGTTCGGCGGCGGCAGCTCGCTGCGGATCATCGCCAGCGCGACGCGCGAGGAATGGCCGAAGGCGTTTCCACGTTTCCGCGCGGTGCGCGACGGCATCGATCCACGCTGATCGGGTCACTGTTGGTCGTCATTGCGAGCGAAGCGAAGCAATCCATCTTCCACAAACAATGGATTGCTTCGTCGCTGACGCTCCTCGCAATGACGAGGTCAGTCTTCTGGCTCTTTCGCAAAATCCGGCGCGGCCGGCGATCAGCTCTTCGCGCCGCCCTTGGAGACCGCGACAAGCGCCGGACGCAGCACGCGGTCGCCGATGGTGTAACCGCCCTGCACGACCTGCACCACGGTGCCAGCGGGCACCGAGGAATCCGGCACCTCGTACATCGCCTGATGGAAGTTCGGATTGAACTTCTCGCCGAGCGGATCGAGCTTTTGCACGCCGTTTTTCTCCAGCGCCTTGAGCAGCGATTTCTCGGTGATCTCCACGCCTTCGATCAGCGACTTGAGACCGGCATCGGCGGCCTCGCGCGCTTCCGCCGGAACCGCATCCAGCGCACGCTGCAGATTGTCGGCGATGTCGAGTACGTCGCGTGCAAACGCGGTAATGCCGTAAGTCCGCGCGTCGGACACTTCCTTGGCCGTGCGCTTGCGCAGGTTTTCCATTTCCGCCAGCGTCCGAAGCGTGCGGTCTTTGGCCTCGGCGACTTCCTTTGTGAGCGCCTCGACCGATCCTTCATCCGGATCGTCAGGCATCACGTAAGGCTTTGAGACCACAGGCTCCTTATCGTTCGCCGCCTCCGGCGCCGCTCCGTCCTGCGGTTCCTTTTGCCCGTTGGAATTGGCCATTACTCACCTTTTCAGCAATCGTCGTCGTCAATGTGGGATTATTAGCCCGCATATCGTGCTTTAGGCGCCGAAAATCAAGCGTGAAGCGCTATTTGCCGACCAACTGGCTGACAATCCGGGCCGCGTAATCGACCATCGGAATGACCCGCGCATAGTTCAGCCGGGTCGGTCCGATTACCCCGAGCACGCCGACAATCTGCCCCGCGCCATCGCGGTACGGCGCGATGATGGTCGAGGAACCCGACAGCGAGAACAGCTTGTTTTCCGAGCCGATGAAGATGCGCACGCCATCCGCGCGCTCGGCACGGCCCAAGAGGTCGATCACGCCTTTCTTGGCTTCAAGATCGTCGAACAGGAGCCGCACCCGCTCGAGATCTTCCATCGCATGCAGGTCTTCCAGCAGGTTGGCGTGGCCGCGCACGATGAGCTGACGCTCCTCGCTGGCGCCGCCGGACCAGCTCGCGATACCGGCAGCCACAACCTTCTGCGTCAGTTGATCGAGTTCGTTGCGCTCCTGCGTCAGCGCGGCTTCAAGCTCGCTGCGCGCTTCCGCCAGCGTGCGGCCGCGAATCCGCGCATTGAGAAAATTCGACGCTTCGGTCAGCGCCGACGACGGCACGCCCGGCGGCAATGGCAACACGCGGTTCTCGACCTGGCCGTCTTCCGCCACCAGCACCACCAGCGCCTGCGTCGGCTCCAGCCGCACAAATTCAATATGCTTGAGCCGCACATTGGATTTCTGCGTCAGCACCACGGCGGCTGCGCGCGTCAATCCCGACAGCCGCGTCAGCGCTTCGCTGAGTGCCGCTTCCACCGACGGCGCGCCGCCGACGGACTTGAGCTGCTGTTCGATCGACTGCCGCTCGGGCTCGGTCAGATCGCCGACCTGCATCAGGGCGTCGACGAAGAACCGCAAGCCGAGTTCGGTCGGCAGGCGGCCCGCCGATGTGTGCGGCGCGTAGATCAGACCCAACTGCTCAAGATCCGACATCACATTGCGCACGGAGGCCGGCGACAGCGGCATGGTGATCAAACGCGAGATGTTGCGCGAACCGACCGGCTCGCCGGTGGCCAGATAACTCTCGACGATTTGCCGAAAAATATCGCGCGACCGTTCGTTGAGCTGCGCCAGCCCGGCATTCGGCGTGATCAGATGACCTGTCGGCTCGTGATGGGCCAATTCGGGCTCCAGACGGGGTTGAGACCTCTACAATTGTCCATCGTCCGGCATCATGACAAGCCGGTTTGTACAAGTTCGGCGTCATGGCGAGGAGCATAGCGACGAGGCAATCCAGTTTCCTCACAGGTGGATTGCTTCGCTTCGCTCGCAATGACGGGATATGGTCGCCCCATGGCCCTTGCCGCTGCTGTCCCAACCCCCTAAAAGCACCACCAAATCAAGGTTTCCCGGAATTTCAGGAGGTTTTCATGCGGCCAAGCCGTCGCGCGCCCGACGAACTGCGCCCCGTCACGCTGGAACGCGGTGTGGTCAAATACGCCGAAGGTTCCTGCATGGTGAAATTCGGCGACACCCATGTGCTGGTGACCGCGACGCTGGAAGACCGCCTGCCGCCATGGCTGAAAGGCCAGGGCCGCGGCTGGGTCACCGCCGAATACGGCATGTTGCCGCGCGCCACCCATGAACGCATGCGCCGCGAATCCGCCGCCGGCAAGCAGAGTGGCCGCACCGTGGAAATCCAGCGCCTGATCGGACGCTCGCTGCGCACCACCGTCGACCTCGTCGCGCTGGGCGAACGCCAGATCACCGTGGACTGCGACGTGATCCAGGCCGACGGCGGCACCCGCACTGCATCCATCACCGGCGCATGGGTTGCGCTGGCCGACTGCCTCCAGTGGATGAAGGCGCGCAACATGCTCAAGAACGACAACGTGCTGCGTGACAACGTCGCTGCGATTTCCTGCGGCATCTATAACGGCACCCCGGTGCTCGACCTCGACTATGCGGAAGATTCAGAAGCCGAGACCGACGCGAATTTCGTCATGACGGGCGATGGCCGCATCATCGAGGTGCAGGGCACCGCAGAGAAGACACCGTTCTCGCAGGACGAGTTCCTGAATCTGATGGCGCTGGCCAAGAAGGGCATCGCCCGCCTTGTCGATCTGCAAAAGATGGCCGTGGCCTGATTTAAGGCTTCCAACCACGCCTTTCACGGATAAGCATTGCGCATGAGTGATCATCGCCGAATCACCGGCCGCCTTGTGATCGCGACCCACAATCCCGGCAAGCTCGCCGAGATGCGCGAACTGCTTGCGCCGTATGGCATCGAAGCCGTGTCGGCGGGGGAGCTCGGTCTTGCGGAGCCGATTGAGACCGGCAGCACGTTTCAGGCCAACGCGCGCATCAAGGCGATCGCCGCCGCGAACGCGACCAATCTTCCCGCCTTCGCCGACGATTCCGGCCTCGTGGTCGACGCGCTCGATGGGCAACCGGGAATCTATTCGGCACGCTGGGCGGGCGAAGAAAAAAACTTCCTGGCCGCGATGACGCAGATCGAACGTCTGCTGCAAGAGCGCGGCGCGAAAGAACCTGCGCAGCGCACCGCGCATTTCGTTTCGGCGCTCTGTGTCGCATGGCCTGACGGACATCTCGAAGATGTCGAGGCGCGCGTCGACGGCACGCTGGTCTGGCCGCCGCGCGGCACTGCCGGCTTCGGTTACGATCCGGCGTTTCTGCCGAACGGCCACGGCCGCACCTTCGGCGAGATGACCAGCATCGAGAAGCATGGCCTGCCGCCGCACGGCATGGGCCTGTCCCATCGCGCGAAAGCCTTCGTGAAACTCGCGGAGATGTGCCTGACATGAGCACCGCCGCGAAAGAAGCCTTCGGCGTCTATGTCCACTGGCCCTTCTGCCTGTCGAAGTGTCCCTACTGCGACTTCAACAGCCATGTCCGCCATGCGCCGATCGACGAGTTTCGCTTCGCCCGCGCCTTCGAGCGCGAGATCGAAACCACCGCCGCGCGCACGCCCGGCCGTGAAGTTACCTCGATCTTTCTCGGCGGCGGCACGCCATCGCTGATGCAGCCGCAAACCGTCGGCGCAATTCTCAACGCCATCGCCAAGCACTGGAGCGTCGCCCGCGACGTCGAGGTAACGCTGGAGGCCAATCCCACCAGCGTCGAAGCCACGCGCTTCAAGGGTTACCGCTCCGCCGGCGTCAATCGTGTGTCGCTCGGCGTGCAGGCGCTGGACGATGCCTCGCTGAAAGCACTCGGACGGCTGCACACTGCACGCGAAGCGCTCGATGCCGTCGCCATCGCGCGCTCGGCATTCGACCGCTACTCATTCGACCTGATCTATGCGCGGCCCGACCAGACGCCGCGGATGTGGGAAGACGAGTTGAAGCTCGCGGTGGCGGAAGCCGCCGAGCATCTGTCTCTCTATCAGCTCACCATCGAACCGGAGACGCCGTTCTTCGGATTGCATGCGGCGGGCAAGCTCAAGATTCCAGACGAGGCTGTCGCACGCGCGCTTTATGACGTGACCCAGGAGGTGTGCGCAAAGCTCGGCCTGCCGTCGTATGAGATTTCCAATCACGCGCGGCCGGGCGCCGAGTGCAAGCACAATCTCGTCTACTGGCGCGGCCAGGAATATGCCGGCATCGGGCCGGGCGCCCATGGCCGTCTCGATATCGACGGCATCCGTCACGCCGTCGCCACCGAGAAGCGGCCCGAGACCTGGCTGATGCGGGTCGAGGCGCAGGGCCATGGCGTGATCGGCGACGACCTGCTCAACAGCGAGGAGCGCGCCGACGAGTATCTCCTGATGGGATTGCGCCTCGCCGAAGGCATCGACCCGGCGCGCTACAAGGCGCTGTCCGGCCGCGCGCTCGATCCGCGGCGGATCGAAATCCTGCGGGATGAGGGCGCGATTACCGTCGATCCCGACGGGCGCGTGCGCGTGACCATGCAGGGATTCCCGGTGCTCGACGCCGTGGTCGCGGATCTGGCGGCTTAGTTTCTCTTCCCCTCTCCCCTTGTGGGAGAGGGTGGCGAAGTTGAGCATCGCGAAACTGAGCCGGGTGAGGGGTTGCCAACATAGCGATGAGGCGCTTACCCCTCACCCGCCCTCACTTCGTTCGGGCACCCTTTCCCACAAGGGGAGAGGGGAAATTACGCCCCGAAACTCTTCGGCGAGCCTGCGGCAACCACGCCGCCGGTTGCGCCGACCCGCATCACCGCAAGGCCGCGCTCGTTGGTGCCGTCGCTGCGGAAACGGAACAGCCCGTCGATTCCGGCAAAGCCCGACGGATTGGTGAGAACGTCCGGCGCAAAACGCTGGCCGCCCTGGGTGCGCGCCAGCGCCGCGACAAGCGCAACGCCGTCATAGGCCAGTGTCGCTGTCCGCACCGGATCGCCGCTGTACTTGGCGCGATAGCGCGCGGAGAAACTGCGGAAGCCCGAGGGGTCCGGCGCTGCATAAAGTCCGCCGCGCAGATTGACGTTGCCGAACACGCGCGGATTGTCCCACAGGCCCGTGCCGAGCAGTTGCACGCGCTTGAAGTCGGCGCCGCTTGAGACGAGCTGGTCCGCGACCGCGGTGAGCGTGTCGCCATCATCCGCCAGCAGCAGGGAATCCGCACTCGCCAGAGACTGCACGATGGCCGCGGAGCCTTGCGTGCGATCCGCACCATACTTCTCGAATGCGATAATGCGTCCGCCCCTGCGCGCCACGGCCTGCTTGAACGCGACCTCGACCACATTGCCATAGGCGTTTTCCGGCAGATACGCCGCAAAGGACCGTTTGCCCGTTCCCGCCGCGTAGCTGACGATACGGCTCACATCGGATTCGGGCAGGAAGCTCAGAAGATACACGCCGCGCCCGGCGACGCTCGAATCGGTCGAGAACGCGATCATCGGAATGCCGCGGTTGCGCGTGACCTGCGCCGCGCCGGGGACCGACTGCGCGAACAGCGGCCCGAGAATGATCTCGGCGCCTTCATCCACCGCCTGTTGTGCGCCTTGCTGCGCACCGGCTGCGTTGCCGCCATCATCCTTGATCAGGAGCTGGATGTTCGGGTTCTGGAATTCAGCCAGCGCCAGTTCGGCCGCGTTGCGCATCGACTGCGCGGCTGCGCCGGCATTGCCGGCCGCCGACAACGGCAACAGCAGACCGACCTTGACCTGACCGCTGCCCACCGATGTCGGCTGTTGCGGCGGACCGGCCGGTTGCTCGCCTCCGGAAAACGATGACATGCCGCCGGCACAGCCGGCGACAAGCGGCGCGCCCAGAATCAGACCCACGGCGCTGCGGCGAGTCGCTCCGCTGCGGGAAGGCTTGGGGGAATTTTGCGCAACCATCGTTTCTCTTCCGGGCATTGATCCTCGGACACATCTGGAAGAGGATTCGGGCATATTGTCGGCTATAAGCGAACCGGATCAAAGGCTTTTCACACAGTCAAGCACAACCGGACATGAACAGCTATTGCAGGTGCGAACAAGACGCCGCGGCTTTGCCGCGCTAGGTTACCGACATGCGTGCCAAATCTTTTTCCGCTTCATCCGAACCCGGCGAGTCCATGCGCAGCTTTGTGGTGGCAGGACACCTCATCGGCGCGTCGAAGGCCGCGCCGGGGCTTTATCTGGTGGCGACGCCGATCGGAAACCTCGGTGACATCACCCTGCGCGCGCTGGAGACGCTGGCAGGTGTGGACATCATCGCCTGCGAGGACACCCGGATCACGCGGCGGCTGCTGGAACGCTTCTCCATCAACGCGACGCTGAAACAGTATCACGAGCATAACGCCGAACAGGCGCGGCCGAAGATTCTGGAAGCGCTGGCGAATGGATCGTCCATCGCGCTGGTCTCGGATGCGGGTACGCCGCTGATTTCCGATCCGGGCTTCAAGCTGGTGCGCGAGGTGAGCACGGCGGGCTTTCCGGTGATCGCGCTGCCCGGCCCGTCGTCGGTGCTGACGGCACTGTCGGTGGCGGCGCTGCCGACCGACCGGTTTTTCTTCGAGGGCTTTCTGCCGTCAAAGCAGAACGCCCGCCGCACCCGCATCACCGAGCTTGCGCGCATCGATGCGACATTGGTGATGTTTGAAAGCGGCGCGCGGGTGCAGGACTGCCTGCACGATCTCGCCAGCATCATGGGCGCGCGTGATGCTGCAATCTGCCGCGAATTGACCAAGCTGCATGAAGAAGTCCGCCGCGCGCCGCTACCGGAGCTTGCCGCGATCTCGGACACGCTCGAAACCCGCGGTGAATTCGTGTTGGTGATCGCCCCGCCCGCGGCAGACGCCGGCATGGATGACGCGGCGCTGGACACCCTGTTGCGTGCCGCATTGGCGAGCGGCAGTGTGAAGGATGCGGTGGCACAGGCGGTCGACGCATCGGGCCGCGCGAAGCGGGACGTCTATGCCCGCGCGCTCGAACTGTCGAAAGACATGCGGAGCGGCGATGACGGAGAATAGCGATCCGCCGCAGCGAACGCTCAAGCGCCGTGGCACCATCGCGCCCGAGAAGTCGGCGCCCAAGAGTTCGGCGTCCGGGGACCGTCCGGGAAAAACGCCCGCACCGGAGCGCGTCGCGGCGTTTCAGACCGGCCTCTCCGCCGAGAGCAAGGCCAGCGCTTACCTGATCGCGAAAGGCTATCGCATTCTGGCGCGGCGGTTTCGCACGCCTTACGGCGAGATCGACATCGTGGCCCGCCGGCGCGGCCTGCTGGCCTTTGTCGAGGTCAAGGCGCGCGCATCGCTGGACGACGCGGCGTATTCGGTCACCCCGCAACAGCAGCAGCGCATTGTCGCCGCCGCGCAGGTCTGGCTGATGACCCATCCCGAGCACGCGAATTTCGAGATGC
Source organism: Afipia clevelandensis ATCC 49720 (assembly GCF_000336555.1). GTDB lineage: Bacteria > Pseudomonadota > Alphaproteobacteria > Rhizobiales > Xanthobacteraceae > Afipia > Afipia clevelandensis. Next base: position 3,117,387 of record NZ_KB375281.1, read on the forward strand.
GCTTCGACGTGGTCCTGATCGCGCCGAAACATCTTCCAAAACACCTGATGGCGGCGTTCGATGCGGGGGTTTGACCAGCAGGGTTGCAAGGATTTGCGCTGGAAAGATCGCGCCAAATCGCACAGATTGCCGCCGCAACAGATCAACAGCCGGGTTTGAATATCATGAAGCTGAACGTCGCCGTCCAGATGGACCCCATCGCGCGGATCAATATTCGCGGCGACTCCACCTTCGCTTTGCTGCTGGAAGCGCAGAAGCGCGGCCATGCTATCTCCTACTACACGCCGGAGAAACTTTCTCTCCGGGGCGAGCAACTGGTGGCGAGCGTGCAGCCGCTCACCGTGCGCGATCAGGAAGGCGATCACTTCACGCTGGGCGAGCCCAAGCGCGTCGATCTCGAATCCTTCGACGTGATCCTGCTGCGGCAAGACCCGCCGTTCGATCTCGCCTACATCACCACCACGCATTTCCTCGAACGCATCCATCCGAAAACGCTGGTGGTCAACAACCCGGCCAGCGTACGCAACGCTCCGGAAAAGATCTTCGTCATGGAGTTCGCGGACCTGATGCCGCCGACGCTGATCTCGCGCGACAAGGACGAGATCAATGCCTTCCGCGCCGAGCATGGCGATGTGGTGATGAAGCCTCTGTATGGCCATGGCGGCGCGGCAGTGTTCCGCATCACCCCGAACGACATGAATTTCGGCTCGCTTTACGACATGTTCTCGGTGACATTCCGCGAACCGTGGGTGATCCAGCGTTTCCTTCCCGAGGTGAAGCACGGCGACAAGCGCATCATCCTCGTCGACGGCGAATTCGCCGGCGCGGTGAACCGCGTGCCCGCGGCCGACGACCTGCGCTCCAACATGGTGCGCGGCGGCGCGGCGGCTGCGACCGACCTGTCGCCGCGCGAACGCGAAATCTGCGAGCGGCTCGGGCCGGCACTGCGCGAGCGTGGGCTGCTGTTCGTGGGCATCGACGTGATCGACGGCCACCTCACCGAGATCAACGTCACCTCGCCGACCGGCATCCGTGCCATCGCACGGCTTGGCGGCCCCGACGTTGCGGCAAAAATCTGGGATGTCATCGCCGCCAAGCGCAAGTGACGCGGCGGCTGCAAGGCTGCCCTTGCTTTAATCAATTGCTGACCATCGTCTGACAATCTGGCCTCCGGAGGCGTGCGCGATCGCGGGTTACGCGGTATGCGTGCACCGAACAGGCTGGGACCCATGGCGATTGAAGTCTTTAGCGGCACATCCATCCCGCGCGAGCTGACCACGGCTGCGATGGAATACCTGTGGGTAAAGTGGAAAACTCTCCACGATACCAATGACTTGAACCTGCAGCGCCTGACCGAGGAATCGGACTTTCCGCTGCAGGCCAACATGACCCACCTGATCAGCACCGGCGACGACTTCCTCTACGTCTACGTCGGGAAGACGATCCGGGACGCCTCGCAGGAGCAACTCGCCGGCATGCTGCTATCGCAGAGCGCCAACCCGGTGCGGCGTGAATTTCTCGATGTCTACCGCCAGAGTGCGAGCAGGATGGCCCCCTGCTTCATCCGCTTTACCGGCAATGAATCGCAAAGCGGCCGGGTCTGGCAGCGGCTGGTGCTCCCGATCAGGCTCGGAAACGGCGCCGTGATGCTGGTGATCTATTCCGAGCTGATCAGCTATCAGCTCGAGGTCTACGATCATCTGTTCCGGACCGCGCCGGACGCCATGGTGATCGCATCGCCCATCGCCAACGACGCCGGCCACACCACCGATGGCTGGGTGCTGATGATCAACGATCGCGCGCGCCAGTTGCTGAAGTTCGACGGCAGCATCGGCAACCTGCGCCTCAACCAGTTCCCGCAATTCGCTGGCGTCGACCTTTGGGGACGCCTGTATGCGCCCAAGGCCGCGGCCGCGATCACACCCGTCACCACGCCGGACTTCGATGTCGAGATCATGCGTTTTCCGCATGTGTTCGGTCTTCGCATTTCGCCGAAAGCCGCCCGTGTTGACGCCGCCGATGCGCCGCTGGCGCCCGGCATTGCCACACAGACGGCCTCCCAGACCGCCTGATTTTCAGAATATCTCGACTGAAATTGTCATGACGGCGTCACGCTCTGGCGCGTGCGCCGTTGCACGCGCGCTTGCCAGTTCGCCGGAACGGGCCGCATAATCGTACCCGCGACGGCCAACAACAAAATTCAACGGAGGAACGCATGACTCTCGATGTTTCACGACGATCTCTCCTTGCTCTCGGCGCGGGTCTTGGCGCCGGACTTGCTGCGACGACAATCAGCGGCGGTGCGCTGGCAAAGGCTCCGAAGCTCGGCACGCAGGCGCCCTATTTCCATCGCTTCACGCTCGGCAGCGCGGAAGTCACCGTGGTGTCCGACGGGCCTCTGCCGCTCGGCGATCCTTCCGGCACCTTTATCGGCGTGCCGAAGGAAGACGTGAAGAAAATGCTGAGTGACAACTTCCTGTCCACCAGCAATGTCGTGCTTGAGCAGAATGCACCGATTGTGAATTTCGGCGATCGTATCGTGCTGTTCGACACCGGCATGGGCACATCGAAGCTGTTCGGCCCGACCACCGGGCGCTTGCAAAAGAGCATCACCGAGGCCGGCCTCAAGCCGGAAGACGTCGACGCCATCGTCTGCTCGCACGCGCATATCGACCATATCGGCGGTATCGTCGGCGCCGACGGCAAGCCGTTGTTCCCGAACGCGCAGGTCTATATCAGCCAGACCGACCTGGAATTCTGGACCGATGAGAAGAAGATGGACGGGCCGCTGAAGGATTTCATCGTCCATGCCCGCAAGAACCTGATGCCGGTGCGCGACCGCGTCGTGTTCTTCAAGGACGGTCAGGAGTTCCTGCCCGGCATCACGGCGCTTGCCGCGCCGGGCCACACCTTCGGCCACCACATGTTCATGATCCAGTCTGACGGCAAGTCATTCGCCTTCCTCGGCGATCTGACGCACCACCAGATCCTGCTGCTCGAACGCCCGCGCATGGAATTCGCCTACGACTCCGATCCGAAAATGGCGGCGGCGACGCGGGTGAAGATGCTGGACATGCTCGCAGCGAACAAGACGGCGGTGATGTCGTATCACTTCCCGTGGCCGGGCTATGGTCATGTGGTGAAGGCGGGCGACGGCTTCCGTTACATCGCCGAACCGATGATCATGAATCTCTGACCCGACGAAACGCGACGACGAACGGCAGCGCCAAGGCGCTGCCGTTTACGTTTGCACCGGACGCTTGCGCCAGACCAGCCACAGCACCACAAGATCGACCATCACGAAGGGCAGCACCCAGGGCAGCAATTTCTGCTGGCCCTGCGCCACGCTGCCAAGCGCGAGCACCGCGCCGACCGCCGGAACGATCCGCGCAGTCCACAGCGCCTTGCGGCCGGCGAAAATCAGCGCAATGCCGATACCGAGATAGACAAACCCGAACAGCACTGTCGTCACCATCGGCAGCGACGGCGGTGTCAGCCAGAACTGATAGACATGCAGAATGCCCGTTGCAGCGAGCAGTGCGATAGCCGGCCAGTTTCTCATGCCGGGCTCCCGGGCAACTTATCCGTCAGCTTGTACCAGTTGCGCGGGCCGGTGAATTCGCGGCCGTCATCGGTGCCGATCTCACGGGCGATCAAGGCGTTGCTCATGTTGCAAAGGCGCATCAGCTCGTCCTTCACGGCGTCCGGCTGCAGCGCGAGATTGTTCAATTCATGCGGGTCGTCGCGGGTGTCGTAGAGTTCGAGCTCGTTGTACTTTTTCAGCATCTCGAAATCGCTCGGAATGTGATGCTGCGAGGGGCGGAAGTAGCGCGCGAACTTGTAGCGCCCGTCGAACACGCCGCGGAACAGGCCGGGATTTTCCAGCGACGGGAAGAACTCGCCGGTGTTGAAGATCTGGCGGATCAGGAACAGCTTGTCGGCCGTGGTGTGATGGTTGATCGCCTTCTCGGTGTAGACCGGGTCCCAATAGTGAGCCACGCCGTAGTTGTAGAGAATGCCGAGACGGTCGCGCTCGCTCGGCGATGACGCGCCGGTGACAGCGCTCGAAACGTCGATCCCCTTCAGATACGGATATTTCGTGCGACGCGCAGCGTCATCCACGCCAGCCCATGCCAGAAGCGTCGGAATCATGTCGATCGGGCTGGCCAGTGCCGATGTCGTCGATCCGCCGCCGGTTTTCACATCGGGATGACAAACGATCAGCGGAACGTGAATGTTCTCGCGGAACATGTGCGGCCCCTTCTGCCGCAGCTTCTGCGCACCGGCCATTTCGCCGTGATCGGAGAGATAGATCACGATCGTATTGTCATCGAGGCCGAGATCCTTGAGCCGCGCCAGCACGGTGGAGGCGTGATGATCCACATCGCGCAGGCAGTTGAAATAATAGCTCTGGTTGTCGCGCCAGACGGTTTCATCGTCCTTTGGAAAGCGGCCGTAGATCATGTCGCAGAACGCGGCATAGGAGCGCTGCGACCAGTTCCGCTTGCTGATGTCGGCCCTGTAGAAACTGTCCGGCAGCGGCCCGGGCCATGCCGTGTCGTAAACCCCGCCGACCGGCGGACGCGAGATCGGCGCCAGCATGTTCGGATCAATGCGCGAACGCACCTGATCGTCGCCGCTCGAAAAATACATGATGTCATGCGGATTGACGAAGTTGACCGCGAGCAGCCACGGCTTGCCTTCGTCGTTCAGCTTCGTGGCCCGGTCCTTCAGCCAGATGCTGGCATCCGCCGCGATCTGCCCGTCATAGCGAAAGCCGGTCCATGTCGCGCCATGCGGATCGCCGTCGATGTTGAAATCGGAAAAACCGAACGGTTCGAGTTCGTCGCTGGTGTTGGGAAACGGACCGTAGGTCAGGTTGTGATTGCCGCCGATATGGCTGAGATGCCACTTGCCCTTGTAGGCGGTGTAATAACCCTGCGCCCGGAACAGATCGCCGAGACTGACAAGGGTGTTCGGCACTTCCGGAAATGGCGGTGCGCCGTGATTGACCACCATTTTGGTGTGCTGGGTGTGCTGGCCGAAATAGAAGGTCGAGCGGCTCGGCGAACATGGCGTGGTGTGGATGTGATAGTTCGCAAACGAGATGCCGCGCTCGCGCAGGAGATCGTGGCCCGGCAGCGGAAGATCATTCGGCAAACTGCTCCAGTGCCGCTCCTGATCGCTCATGATGATGAGGATGTTGGGCCGTTTCGCTTTCGGATTGGCGACGGCGGTCTCGACCTTCGGCGCCTGCCGCCGCGCCCGGCCGCCCAATAAGGCAGCGCCCACTCCCGCAGCGGCCATGGCCCCGCCGGCGAGAAGGATTCGCCGCCGCGATGATGTCCCCGTCATGATTTCCTGCCCTGTCGTTCTTGTTGATTGAATGAAATTCTTTCGCCGGTTCAGGCACCTGTCAAATTACGGTTCCATGTTCCTGAAATGTTCTTGCGAAAAGAGAGGTTCCTGCTAGCATTGGCAACGGGGGCGAGGAAGCCATGGTTCAGCGCGTTTCCACGGTGGCATTTGAGGGGATCGAGGCCCGCGCGGTGGACGTGCAGGTTCAGGTCTCGCCGGGTTTGCCGGCGTTTCATATTGTCGGCCTGCCGGACAAGGCCGTCTCCGAAGCCCGCGAGCGGGTCCGCTCCGCCCTGATCGCCTCCGGCCTTGCGCTGCCGGCCCGGCGAATCACCGTCAATCTCGCGCCCGCCGACCTGCCCAAGGAAGGCAGTCATTACGATCTTCCCATCGCACTTGGGCTGATGGCCGCCATCGGCGCGATCCCGCCGGATGCACTGAGCGGCTTTACCGTGCTCGGCGAACTCGGCCTCGATGGCTCGATTGCGCCTGTGGCCGGAGTGCTGCCCGCCGCCATCGGCGCGAATGCACGCGACGAAGGATTGATCTGTCCCGCAGCATGCGGCGCCGAGGCCGCGTGGGCCAGCCCGGAAATCCAGATCGTGGCGGCGGCCTCGCTGATCCAGATCGCCAATCACTTCAAGGGCACGCAGGTGCTCTCGCGGCCCGAACCGAAGATCGCCGAGCGCCAGATCGCATCCCTCGACCTGCGCGATATCAAGGGCCAGGAAAGCGCCAAGCGCGCGCTCGAGATCGCGGCCGCCGGAGGCCATCACCTGTTTATGTTAGGGTCTAATAACCGGAATATTGCCGGTTATTAGTACCTCATATTCTAATATGATGGCTAATTGTCCGGACTCATCCCCGACGGGAGGGGATAACAGGGACGAAAAATGATCGCTGTATAAAAATCGGCGGCGCTATCCCCTCATCCGCTATTAACGCGGCATGTCAGGATCAGTTCTGGATCGGCAGCTCCGCCTATCGATCAATCCCAAGCTCATCAATAAAAACGAAGCGGACGACGCCAGCCTTTTCGCGAAGGGCTGGGTCAACATGGCCGTCACCCCGCGTGAACTTGCCGAGTACATCGACGGCGGGATGGCCTTTTCCTGCGAACTCGACGGCTCGCGGAAGGCGAGCAACTTCGTTGCATCTGACGTTCTCGCCGTCGACGTCGACGGCACACGGACGATTGATGATGCTCTTAAAGACCCCTTCGTCCAGAGCCATGCAACCATCCTCTACACCACGCCCAGCCATACGGCGGAGCGTCACCGCTTTCGATTGGTCTTCGCTCTAGCCCGTACCATAGAATCGGCGCGCGACATGAAAGCGGCCTACCGTAGCCTCGCACTGCGTTTGGGCGGAGACCTAGCCTCCACAGACGCGGCTCGGCTGTTTTACGGTTCCCGGGGATCGAATCCGCAGCTGTTAGACAAATCTCTTTCCACCGAAGTTCTCGACGAACTGATCGCGCAGGGTCTCGAAAGCGACCAGTACGACAGCGATAAACTCGGCCGGACGACGACCACGTCCAAACTTCCAGTTTCACCCGACAGGATGATTCAGCTTCAAAATGGAGAGCACCGACGCTTCGACGAGATTTCGGTTGGAGCCACCGTCCACTGCCCCTTTCACCGTGACTTGAATGCGAGCGCGTTTATCGTCGAGTCGCGTGCTGGCACTACGGGAATCCACTGCTCGTCATGCGCGCAGACCTTCTGGCCTCCAAACGGAAGACAAGGCGACGATTTCTCCGACTTCGACAGGCGGGTCGCAGAGGCTGAGCAGTACTACAGCGACATGAAGGACGACCTTGGACCATTTACAAAGATGCTGCTCCCCAGCGGGGTTCAGTATCACGAGGGTTTAGCGCGTTCGAACATCTATCGATATGAGAGCGAGTACCTGAAATTTCCGAACCCCTTTCCCAAGGGCCTCGTTTTCATCAAGAGCCCTAAGGGCACCGGTAAGACCGAGCTCCTAAAGCACGAGTTGCAGGACGACAAGAAGTCCACGTTGCTGATCGGACACCGAACCGCGCTGATCCGGCAAAGCTGCGACCGCTTGGGCCTTCAGTGTTATCTGGATTTCACTGGAGCGTTGCAAGAAAAGCGCCTTGGCGTCTGCGTTGACAGTCTGCACCGCCTGAAGTGGCTTGACCACATTACGCCATACCAAATGCAGCAAAAGGAAAACCTGTTTGAGCGCATCATCATCGATGAATCTGAGCAGGTTCTATCGCATTTTCTATCCGACACGATCGATGCGACCACGCGGCACGATCTGTTCGAGATATTTTGTGCTCAGCTGCGGCATGCCAAGACAATTATAGCGCTCGACGCAGACCTTGGATGGCTCACGTTCGAGACCCTTTCAAAGCTGGCGCAGCCGAGACAAGGAACCGGCTTTAAAGAGAGCACACTCGTCCTAAACGACCGCAAGACCGCCGCACCGCTGCAGATGTTCGAATCACGAGAGCACATGATCGGCGATCTCAAGCAAGCTGTTGCTGACGGAAAGCGGGTCTTCGTGACGTCGAACTCCAAGAAGCTCGTCAGTTCGCTGCATGAGGGTCTGAAGGAGACAACCGAGGTTGGGGTCCGAAGTATTCTCGTTACATCCGACACGACATCGGACGAAGGCGTGAAGGCGTTCATCGCCGATCCTGCCAAGCTCGCACTGGATTACGACGCCATTCTCACCTCTCCCTCTCTAGGGACAGGCGTCGACATTACGTTTCCCGGTCGAGAGGCCAAGATCGATGTGGTCTACGGGTTCTTCGAGGCAGGAATCACAACTCACTTCGACTTCGACCAGCAGATTTGGCGCGTCCGTCACCCAGGCGCAGTTCGAGTCTGGATAAGCCCACGACGATTCAACTTTGATACTGCAGTGGACGTCGTTAAGCGCGAGATTCAGCAAAAGCAGCTCTACAAGAGTGTGCTCGCCACATACGACGACGATATGCGTCCGATCTACCATACGGACGACCCACTCATCGATATGGCTGCGTTGGCCCGTTCTCAGCAGCTTGCTTCCAAAAACAACCTGAAGCGGCACTTCATCGCCATGAAGCGCCGACACGGCCACATCATTGAGTTTGTCGAGAGTGATCCCGCAATAGCCAGTGAAGGCGGTGCGCTCAAGGCGATGGGTCGACTACTCGCCGATGCAGCTTACCGCAAACGGCTCGTGTCGGCACCTCCGCTCGACAAGGAGGCCTTTGAGGACATCGAGCAGCGTATTCTGGACAACGACGAGATCGACGTCGCTGAGCGGCTGTCTTTTGCCCGGACGAGAATCGAGCGTTTCTACAGACAGCCCCTCACGGACGAGCTGATCGACCAAGATGATCGGGGCCAGCTACGCGAGCGAATCGTCCGATATGAGGGGTTAATGAGATTCTGCCGTCAGGCGGCAGAAGGCATGGCCAGTCTCGACTTGGATAAGGCAGAGATGTTTGGTCTTAAGACGCGTTTCCTCCGCGACGAACGGACGGTAGCCAAGCTCCTGTACCATCTGCTGACCGATGCTGGGATTTTTTCCAACGGACGTTTCCTGCGCGACAGCATCGTTACCAAGCTGACGTTGGAGCCATGGATGACAAAAGTCGCAGCGGAAAAGCCCGTTATCGAGAACATGCTGGGGATCGAAGTCCGAAAGGACGGCGGGGCGGGAGTCAGCCAGCTGCAAGCAATACTTGGTTTGATCGGCCTCAAGCTCGAACAATCGGGCAAGACCAAAGCCCAATCCGTCGCCGGTGGAAAAACTGTGTACTTCTATCGGCTCGCGGCTGACGCGCTGAATGCTATCGAAGCGATCTTGAAGCGCCGTACTGAAATTGGCGGATGGGAATTTCTGAACGGCCATTACGGTTAGGTTGAAGATAACTACAGGAGACGAGAAGACCGGCTCAGTTGCCTGAGCCGATCTGATCGTTATGTCGCAACTTTTAGTACTTCCGCTGTGTTGATACTCAGAACTTGTACGGCTTCAGCAGCTTCCAGAACGTGTATTCACCGAACGGCTGATGAAACTCGCCGTCGTCGGCAATATTCTTGAAGTGCGGATGAGCGTGGATGAAGGCAGCCAAGGCCAATCCGACTGTTTCCATGTTGGCGGGAACAGGCGAAGTGTTATAGGCCGCGAACAGCGCTGCGTTAACGGCGCGGTGGGTGGCATCATCGATGTCGTGAACGGATACAACCGACTCGACGAGGTGCTTTGGAGGCTGAAGATCAATTGAATCCCAGATGACTCCACCTGACTTCACGAAGTCGATGCCAGCTGGCCGGATAGAATCCAGAATCTCCTGCCAGAGCAGCATCTGCTTACCCGTCTGATATTCCAGAGGGTCATTCTTGTCGCTGTAGGTCTTGCTGTTGACCGCGACGAAGCAGTTATCCCGTTGCAGGGGCACTTTGTACGGAAGACGCATCATCCGCACATGATAGTTATCACGTTCCTGTTCCGACATCTTGATCGTGGGCGGCCTCCAATCCGCATTCTTGAGGAACGCCTCGGAAAGATGATTGGCCAGATCCGCCGCGCCGGTTTTGGCAGGCGTCCGATGGTTCTGATTGGCTCGCGCGGCGAACCTGCGATTGCGGCGCTCCCGCTTACGAGCGACTGCAGCGTTCTTCTGTTTATTCGACTTTTTCATTTTCAGCTCCTCGCCCCGGCCAGCTCTGCTGGTGCGGGGCATCTAGATGGTGGGCTTGGCCCAACCGCTTCGATTGAGGCGGCGATATCCATCTACTGGAGGCGAGACAGGCGATGGGGCACCTTATAATGGGCCCGCGAGTTTGTGCGAATTACAGGCCCTGAGGTCTGGTAACAACGAGCTTGCGAGGTTTCGTATAACTGCTTTCGCGCGCTAGACCCTTGATGCCAGCCTTTCGAAGATAGTTCTTAAGGGTGGGTTCAGACATCGAGTAGGTTTTCTTATCCATAGCGTGGAGCGCCATGATCAACTCGGTCATCGTAACAGTGGGATATGCCGCTCGCACCACGCGAACATCTGCCTTGAGTCTTGCCTGAAAACCCTCGTTGCGTGAGACTTTACGAGGACCGCGAAGGACTATCGATGCCAACGCATCGGCGAGATACAGCCAGTCATTCGGTGAAAATGGATCAAGTCCGGTGAGGTGGAATGCTCTACTAACTGAAAGCTTCGGATGCTTCGCAACAGTCTTTGCTATGGTGTGAAACTCTTCGCCAGCGACATCGTCCTTCCGCTTAGGTGTAAAGGAAATTTGCCAACCGTGTTTTAGCACAAGGTCAATTTCGTCGGCCGTCAACCTCCCGTCTTCGCGCAGACGTTCGGCTTGCTCTATCCGCCGCGACTCGCCAATTGCTTTAAGCTCAAGCGTCGCCTTTTTAATCATTTCGGCGTAGTCTTTGCTGCTCATTCGTTCATCTCGCCATTTCCAATGGGTGGAATTAACAAGACTAGCCTCACGCTTGTCGAGATCGGATGAGCCGAGAATTGGGGATTGCTGCCTATGCAACGCACTTGGGGAACGATGCGGGTTTTTACAGCGGCCCTTATGATCGCCTTCTGTGGGCCACCTAGCCTTGCTCAGGACGCTCCGAAATCGGTCAAGACGATGCGAATACAGCAAGCGTCGCCGGAAGTTACAGCGCTGTATTCTGTTGGTTCTGATGGCGTCGTGAAGATCGACTGGGATGCCGTCGAAACGGTGGCTGCGTCGAAATCCGACAAAACCTTATCGCCGGTTGCCGAAGTCATGATCGCGATACGGGATAAAACTTGGAAGCCGATGCGCTGAATGGCTTCTATTCACTCACCCTCGCTTCGCTCGGGTGAGCCTTCGGTTGACCAGCTTCTTAAGCCCATCCAACCTTCTAAACTTATGTGCGGCAGTGTTTTGGATACACTTAGCCTATCGCGGCTAAGTGGACCCGTGGCGTGCGTATAGTGCCTCGGAAACATCGGATCAGAGAAACCCAGTTGTGGGGTGGGTCAGGCAGTGCGAAATGACCCATTACTCTCCGCTTGTCTGCGCTGTACTCCCGGGACCGATCCGACGATCACACCGATTTCCATGACGGTCTAAAGCTTTCCGTCTCTTGCAGGCTTCGTTTTACGACCGTTGCTTGCTTTGGTCGGGTAGTGCTGAACCTGCCGGTCCAACCAGTGTCTCAGTCCACCGGATTTCCGCAGTGCCTCACTTCTTCGAAGGGTACGGGACGCTATTAGATGCGCGTCAATACTGAGATTTCGAAGTATTTATGAGTCAGAGCAGGGACGGTGCGATCCGGTGCACAAAAAAAGAGCTCCGCCACTGACACCTCCGGAGCTGACCCCTAAAGAATGGGCAGAACCGTAGCCGCAGGGATATTGCCATGGTTGTCGAAAGGGTGGGGAAACATGACCTCAACGGCCCCTCCAGATTGGCCATACAGCGGAACACTAGCTCCATAGTACACCAGTGTGCCGCGCACCGGAGTTAGCTCATAGCGCCAGCAAGCGGGCAATAGTTTTGGAAGAGCAAATCGTCCCACGGCTGATAGACCGGTAGGAGTGAAGGGTTTCTCAGATGCAGGAGCCGCATAAGTTTCGGGTTTGACGATTCTATTGCTGGCTCTGTCGATCCTTTGACTTTTGGAAAACTGCTCATAGCGGTAGAACACGTCTTGGCCACCGCACAACCCTTTAAACGGAAGATGGCCATAGACATAACTGGGGCGCCAAGGAGTCGCCGGAAGAGGGTATCGAGGCCCCATGTGGATGAATGGAAGAATGCTCCAAGCTGCGAGGGCAGCCATCGGGGTGATCGGAGGACAAGGCCGTAAACGACTTACCCAAGCCTCCAAACGCTGACCGTACTCCTCTGCAGAGAATGCTCCGTCTCGTCCCACACCCACCAACTCATAAAATAAATTAAGCTGTTCGGCGGAGTCGTCATCGTAAAGGACGGCTATGCGGCCGCTTTCAACAACGAGCGGCGTTCCGTCGCCTTGGATGCCGACCTGCACACCCATGTCCACTTCAGGCTCGTTGGCAAATTGTTCGATCTGTTGAGGGGTTAATTGAAAAATGGTCATAAAGGCTCCTAAGAAAGAAATCGTCTGATGAAATTTGCGAAAGTGAAAAACGCTCGCTCGCCAATTCAATGACCTTTGGCGAGTATCGTCAAGAAACAAGGAGACTATACGAGCTCCACAATCTTCCTCTGCGCGTCTTCCTCTCCGTCGATGTATCGCTGCGTCACACGAAGCGAGCTGTGACCGGCGAGCATCTGGACGTCGCGTAGCGATCCCCCCACGAGCGAAATCTTTCTTGCCGCATTCGTAATGAACGTGCGTCGTCCCGAGTGACTTGAGCACCCGTTGAACCCGATGTGCTCGTACCACCGCGCGAACATATTCACGATCACCTGAGGTGAAGTCTGATCCAAGCGCTCAGTGCGGACGACGCGACCGTCTGGTGTCGGCGCAATTACCTGTCGCCAGTCGACGAGTGCTCGGCGAAGCTCCTCATTCAGCGGAATAATCCTACCAGATCGGCCCTTGCTCGCATGGTCCTGCAAAACGACGGCTTGACCGATCTCGCCCTGCGCGTCTGTCACCATGCGCCACGTTATGAACGCAATCTCGCGAGCGCGAAGACCGGCTTTGATTGAGAGCAAGAATATCAGTCGGTTGCGGATCGGATGGCGGGTCTTGGCGAGATAGCCGAGTACGGCTTCAATTTGGCCTTTTGATAGAGGCTTGGCTTGCTTTCCGAGAGACACGGTTTGCTCCTGACCATTTATCAGGATGCAGAACCATACCCAGTCGCAGGCGATCGTACAGGCCTGCTCGATAATATCATTTAGAATCCCAATGCACGGCATATAGAGGATTATATACCTATATTGAAATAAAATTACCGGCTTGCTGTGCTTGACTCCTTTTCGCTGAAGGGATCAGATGGGTTTTCCGAAAACAAGGAGAATTGCAATGGACCTCAAGCTCCGTGGCTGGAATCGCGATATGGGCACTCATCTGATCGCCAGTCATAACTTGTCGGATATTCCTATCCGGGATGATCCTAAGAAGACCATTAACCGGCAAAAACCTGGCCTATTTAAAAACTTTGGGGAGGTCACGGTGGCATGGGCTCAAACCCTGAAGTTCACTGGCGACTACCGCATGCAAATCGAATTTACCGAGGATGACGTGTTCAAGCTTTTCCGCGCCTCGTACGGTCGCGAACTGGATGAGGATCTGCTTGACCGTGGCTTCACGATCTCGGAGACGCTGAAAAAACGAATACTGAGTGAGATCAAAGTGGCAGATTTAACGATTGGCGATTTAGCGAAACTCGGAGCTGCATCCTCCGACCAACGCCCCGCGCAGACAAGGACTGTGAGCGCATTCCGCAAACGAAGTTGATCAGTTCAATCGACACTGGCGCGCCAGATCAACTTTGGAGTTAGAAGTTGAATACATTTAGCGGCAGCATTCGCGATCCAATCAAGCGCTCACAAATGGCACACACTTATGAATGATGAGTTTGTTTGTGCGGAGTGCTTCAATGATCAAGGCATGAAGGACTTCTGTAATGCATACGCAGAAGAGAATGAGTGCAGTTTTTGCGGGACAAAGAATAAGGAGCCGATAGCCGCCCCACTTGATGATGTAATAAGTCATATCAATGCTTGTATACATCACCATTTCGACGATCCAGCCAACGCTGGTCTTCCTTTTGAGTCAGCTGAGGGCGGTTATCAAGGCTCGACGTATTATACTTCCGAGGTTTTCGACGAGTTAGGTCTTGATTTTCCTCAAGACAGAGACGGCCGCCTTTACAATGCTATCTCTGCAGGCGTGGATAACGACCTTTGGAGTGAGGCTGAGCCGTTCAGATTGTCGTCCGACCAGCGCTTGCAATTCAGCTGGGAAAATTTCTGTCGCATTATAAAGCACGAACTGCGTTTCTTCTTTTTGCGGCCGCAACGGAATCGGTCACTCTATGACGACGAAGACGAGCTATTTTCGCCCGAAAGAATACTTCACACGATTTTTAAGTTCGCAGAGAGCGCCAATGGTTTCGTTACACTACCGGCCGGTACGAAGTTGTTCCGAGCGCGTTACCAACCAAAAGATGCCAGTTATTTCTCGGCATCAACTCTGGGGCCGCCGCCAGTTGATCATGCGATCAAAACAAATCGCATGAGTCCGCCCGGCGTCGTAATGACTTATGCTGCTGAGGATAAGGAAACAGCGCTAGCCGAGACAGCCGATTCCCCTGGCACTTTCGTTGTCGCGGAATTTGCAAATGATCGGGACCTGATGATTCTCGATCTGACCCGCATCCCGGAAGTGCCGAGCTTCTTTGCTGAGCTGTCGGATACCATGGAGTACGATCCGCGACCTCGGCTTAACTTTCTTCACAATATCAGTCGGGAAATATCGCGTCCCATAGCTCGGGATGACCGAGTTCATGTTGAATACGTGCCAACACAGGTGGTTACAGAATATGTGCGAACGGCCATTGAAATTAACGGACAAAAAGTAGATGGCATACGATACAATAGCTCGAGACGTCATGCTGCCACGGCTATCGTTCTATTCGCGGATCAAGAGAATTTGGTTCTTGACGAGGGCGAGCGACCGGAATTCTACCGAACCGCCGATCGCTGGCTTCGGTTAGTGAAATTCAGCACAACGAAAGTTACGGCCAAAAACATTACTCGGTGGACTACACCGCCGAGAACCGATCTGTTTAAATGAATGACGGTCAGGCAGAGTTGATAACTGATTTTAGAGAATCTCGGATGTGCTCTATTATAACAAGCTGCCATCGGTTTGCGGGATCCAAGTGAACAAACCTTATAGCAACATAATGGCTTGCATGGACTGATGATAGAATGGACCAAGTATCATCAGTTTCGACCTGAAAATATCTATGCCTGCCTCTGACAGATTCTCGTCGC
Organism: Afipia clevelandensis ATCC 49720; assembly: GCF_000336555.1. Classification (GTDB taxonomy): domain Bacteria; phylum Pseudomonadota; class Alphaproteobacteria; order Rhizobiales; family Xanthobacteraceae; genus Afipia; species Afipia clevelandensis. The sequence goes on from NZ_KB375281.1 coordinate 3,132,698, forward strand.
TCCGGTTCTCTAGATCCGAGGAACTGCATGATCAGCCCCGCTTAGATGTAGTGAATCATTTGTGCCCCGCGATTCTACCGCTTGATCCGCCAATAAACAGCACCAATGCTTGGATGTTGAAAAGCGATCACACATACAGACTCACTCTCTGCTAACGAGGTTGAGAGCAGACGTTTGCGATATGGATTCCTTCAGAAAGTTGCAGCAGTTCCTTCTTGGAGAAATTGTGAGCACCGAGCGGAAGATAAGGCCACTCAAGGGTGAATTGGAGAGACTTCAGAATTATGCAGGAAAGATCATCTCTGGAGTTTTATTCGGGGTTAGCTTTTTATTTTCGTTTTTGCTGAGATATCGCAGCTATGTCAGTTGGCCATAAATCGCGAATTTCATGCAACATTCGACCATGCCGACTGTTCTTATTCTCTCAGGATCGATATCCCAGGCCTTGAACGTCCGAGCTAAATATCGAAGTATTTTTTTCTCAATGATCGATCTGGAGTTTGTTTCTCTTGACTGGTCCATTGAGTCTTCAATCAAGGCAATACAAAATGGTAAAGCCCTCATCGAAGAAGCCATTGAGTGAATAATTCAATAAACTTTCCTGACTCTCTATCGAGGGATACTCGTCGCCGTCGATCTATTTTTGCGTCATGCGGAAAGAGCCAATGGCTTTTGCAAACTGATGATGGAATGGACCAGTTGTTGTTCAAAGCCCGTTGTTAGGCAACACAACTCCAAAAGCGTCGGAAGGCAATCTAAGTTGATCTACCCACGTTTCCCTAACTGTTAATCCGGATTTTCGTGAATCTAAAGCGATATGCAGCGGGCCGACAAACTGCCGCCACGAGCTATTCAGAGTATGTGACGTAGCCTCGATCAGAGCGGACAAGGCGTGAATTCTTCGCTCCACAGAGACAGAACTGCTTGTCAATAATTGCTCAGCCAAATCCAAACCGGGTTGAAAAATAGGCTCTTGAACCAAAATATCTATGCTGCTCTTTACTTCGCCCTCATCCCCGACCAGAAGTGAAAGGGCAGCAGTAGCAGCTCGCGTTCGTGGAGAATCTCCTGGCTGAGAAACTGCAGCGGAGCTCAGAGTTGAGAAATCAAACTGACGCTTTTGAACCGAAATTGCGCTCAACAACGGATACAGCAGCTCCCGTTCATCCGGAAAGGCATTGAATGCCTTCATTATCGGAGGCGTTAAACTATCCAGCTCGTACTCATCAAAACGAGCTTCGCGAAGCGCAACTGCCAACTTGTGCACGATGGCGCGAACCCTTAAAGCTTCATCTGGAATATTTAAAACTCCTTCCATTGGAATGTATTCCGACGCACCTTTTGCGAGCAGATCCAAATAAGTCTCGGCGTTTTCGAGGGTTGGGCGTCTCACGCCAAACAGGGTCACATGATGAGCTAGTTCGAGGAATTTGTCCTTAACGCCTTTCGTTTCAGAGTGGCTTGCCAGCTCATATATTCTCGCTGCCAAAGCAAGCCCTTGATCATCGTCAACATAATTGGTCTCGGCTAAAATCCAACGCGGGCAGCCAATGCGCGCAACATCTTTTGAGAACCATTCTTTCGTGCTGGCGATCAAATCGGCTTCGGATATTCCGAATTCATCCCAACGGGTTTCTGCAGAAAGCCAATCTTGTAGATCCCCGTACTGGCCCTCGAAAGCCAATGTGGACCGCAAATACAAATCATCGGCAGAATCCGCTGCATCAACGATTGAAGCGATGGGCCAAGGAAGCGCGTCGATAATCACTTTTGAATTTTCAAAGATGCCAGGCTTCGCAATCATCTCGAGGCTAAGAGCTAGCGATTCCGCACATGGCGATCTTAGGAATACGAGTGAAGCGCGCAGTGGTATCCAAGCATCCGCGTCAAACTCTGACCCACCAAACTTCTCAAAGCTCGCAACCATGTTCAAGGAAGCATAGTTGACAATCGTTCGGCTATCAGATTGAGGCAGCTCCAACATAATATCTTTTCGGCCGGCTCCTTCGGGAGAGGCTAGCTCATGGATGCTAAGAAGCCGCAATTTCTCGACGTCACGTTCGTTGAACCTGTCAGGTTCTTTAAGCGCATAAAAGAGGCGATATAGTTCTTCCAGTTGGGGTGCGGGCCCTATCTCCTTCAATATCATGTAAAGCCGGTCTAAAACTTCTTGGCTCAAATAGAATGAGTTCGTCTTTCCTATTATTTTCATTGCCGCGATATTGTCTTGTGGCAACCATTTCAGAATCGTTGAATTAGCCCACTTACTTTCCATAGCGGAAAAGAGAAACAACAGATTCCAAATCGCTGATCGTGTAACAGAGTCAACCTCTCCAATTCTCGTTGTAATGTGGTGAGCGATTACTTCTTCGTCTGCCTCATCCCAAATGGCGCTTATTCTAGGGTCAAGATCAGAGCCGAGAGAGAGCTGTTCCATTGCATGAAGAATCAGAGGACGTCTTGATAGTGGATGATCAAAACCGATTCCATCTGCGACAAGATCGAGGGCCAAACGAGTGCCGTTCAAACACAGTCTATCGGGTTCGACCGCGTCGAGCTGCCTGGGTATGGCAACAATTGCAGATCGTCTGTAATGAAAGCTGTCATCTGAAAAGCACCGGCTCGCGGCGATCTGGAAGACGTGTCGCCAATGCGAGTTGCCCGCTAGATGAGCTAATCGCTTTTCCATAATGGATTCATCACCGGACGTTATAGCGGCCGCTGCCATAAACTCCTGTAGAGACCGCACGTCGAAGCTTATCGACCCTTCCTCTTGGGAGGAAAGGAGAACGAGTCTATGCAAGGCAAGACTCATTAGGTCCTCAACACCCTCCTCGACCTTAGAAGCCTCGAAGCCCTCCGAAAGAAGGTAGCTTCTAACAAGACTTCGAAACCGTTCATGAGAGAGCCGACTTCTGGCACCGCCGCCATGCTCGCTATCTGTCTGCAGAACTAACCCAGCACGATGATGTATCGGACCAAGACGATGAAGATATCGCTCCAAGATCCGCTGCGTTTCTCCCCCTTTGGCTTTTTCGCGCCTTTTGAGTACTTCGAAGTACTCATTGAATAGCGTCCATCGCGCTGTTGGTACGCCGCCCCCCGTATCAACTATAAAATACAGGATTGTGACTTGCAGCGGACTCACCATAAGGCGCGCGGTTGCCGTCTGGGCTGCAGCCTTTTGTAATTGCCGATGAACGTCTAACCGCCGTTGAAGATCGTCTTTGTATCGGACTTCTCCGAACGCACCGGCATATGCAAGAGCTTGTTCAGGTTTTAATTCAGCTAACCTCCAATGCTCCCAAAGCTTCTCATCGAGATCGTGATTGTAGCCTTGAGGTCGGGTTGTAACGACCGCAAGGACATCCGCATTTACTTCGCTTACCTCCAGAAAAAAATTCGAGATCGCATCGATGATGGCTGATCGCTCGCCACTAGGCGGAACTTCATCGAGTCCATCGAACAGCACGATCCAAGGATGAGCTCTCAGCCAATTTCTGATCTCCGATCGCGTAACTTCGTCGTCGGAGCTCAGAGAAAGCTCAGATGCAATGTACGCTATCACGGAAGGTACTTGCTGATGCGCAGTCCGGGCTTGGCTTATTTGGTCAGCAAAGCGGGGCAGAGAGATGTGAATTGGATATCGATGAGGTAGGGCAGTTCCGATATTCTCTGTCTGAGCTCGTTTCAGTATCTCAGGAATTAACGCGCGAACCGTCTGATCTCGCCGGGCACCGGGATGCTTTTCAAGAATGGCGGATCGAAACAACTGAGCTAGGAATAGACTCGCTGTCGATTTACCTTGACCAGGACCGCCAATTAAAACAATGCGGTTCTTTGAAGGCCTCCGCTCATCGTTCCCCTGTCGCTCCTCATCTTGCTCTAACGAATCTGGATCAAGTTTTTCTCGGGAGCGTTCGACCAATGCAGAAACAACTCGGGAGCGTCGCTCAAGAAGGTTTTCCGTATTCGATAGACCGCGATTGTGTATAAGCAGATTCTGCTCTCTTTCGCCAAGCATTAGGGGTAGGTCAACGAATACTTGGCTCGTGCGTATCTGCAGATCACCGACGCTCCCAGCATCTTTTAGGCGAACGAATTGATCCCGAAATAGCTGATGCTTGAGCGATCTGCTCACAATCTCAGAAAAATTTGGATGCTGCGAATCAAAACGTTCTAGAACCTTCGTTAAAACGTCCCCTGGTGTAACCCAGGCTGCATAAGTATGCCGAATTGCTGGCTGACCAACCAACATATCGACGATCTTATCGTAAGACCAAATATCAACATCTGTGACGCCTAGCTCTTTCTTCCACAGCTCAAGATATTCAAGAGCTTTCGTCAGTCCCCCTTTGCGACGCCCTCGGCTTGATTTCCCATCTGCTCCCGACAGCCGAAGATTAGTCGCGATAATGTAATACTTTGGCTTCTTTAGCACATTTCGTGCGCGGCGGAATTTCTCAAGTTCGATATCGAGAGTACGCTTGAACCATGCCAAGTCGTCGATCGATGTTGCCGCGTCTTTATACTTGGCTTGAATTACTAAATAGCCGCTCCAATTCCTTCCTTCATAACCCTTGATTGCTCCGTCATAAGTGAAGTCTCTACCTCCATCTGGTCCAGACGAATACACTACACCTGCAGGGCCAAGTTTTTCGAAGCAAAGGGCTCGCACTAACCGTTCGAAACCTATGCCGCTAAGCCTTGAGAGATCACATGTCTCCATTCGGTCTGCCCTGATACCTTTGATAAGTCGATGTGAGGATGGGGGGACGCGTCTTCGGGACTCAGATAGTAACACGGAAAACATTCTCCGACGCCAGTTACAAGCGCGTACGCGATGTTAGAACGGGCTGGGTTTGATCCAACAACGGAGAGACCCAATGCCAGTACTGAAATCCCTTTCCTTTACCGCAGTGCCGAAGACAGCCGGTGATCCGACCGGGATGCGTCGAGCCAAGTTCATCGAGAAGCTGGAGGAGCAGAAGCTCCTGCTGGCCGACCCCGGCTACGTCCGAACGGTCCAGAGGACCGCCGAGGTCGACGGCGTGAAGCAGGCGGTCGTTCGAAAGCAACGGGTTAAGCCGTGGTGGAAGACCGACTCGTCCGGTCAGATCGTGATGTCGGTGAAGTTCGGCTCCAAGCCCATCGAGTTCGAGAAGGGCAAAGCCGGTATCGCAGTCCCGTCCAAGGACAAGCTCCCTACCGTCATCAACACGCTGATCGAAGCCGTCCGCGCCGGTGAGCTCGACGACCTGTTCGCCGCAGCGTCCAAGTCTCGGCCTCTGCCGAAGAAGAAAGCCGCTTGATAACCACCCTGACGGATGGGTCTTGAACCCATCCGTCCTTTCAGAAGGGCATGGAGCGTCCGATGTCTCTCTGGGTGGATACCCTACGGATTCTGGTTTCGGACGTCCTGCGATCATTTCGACCGGGGTCGGGGGTCAAGATTCAGATTCGAGACCGGGACGGTTTCTGGAGGGATCATTCCCAGAGCTCCGGCACTGCCGAGGGTATCCAAGAATCCCTTCGAGCCACCGAATCAGCCACCGGCAGGCCAGTCAGAGCCGTCGATGCTGCCGGACGACTGGTGGATTTCCGCTGACGTCAGGTCTGACGCCTCCGTGTCCGCTTTGGCGGGGGCCGGAAGAATTCGGCTGGTTCGACGCCCAGAACGTCCACAAACTTACCGATAATCTCAATGCCGACCTGAGTTAAGCCGCGCTCGATCTTGCTGACGTGCGCCCGGTCTACTCCAGCCTCATGCGCCAATGCTTCCTGAGACAGGCCTTTCTCATGCCTGATCCGGCGCAGGTTGGTGGCGAGTACTTGGCGGAGGTCCATACCCCAGCCAACCGCTTTGTGGTCTTTTGACCCACGGCTTTAAAACCGAATTATTTTCGTTTAATCCAGTTACTTGGGCGTTCGACTGGATATGGTCGATCGAGTCCCGAACCGGCTACCCGCCGGTCGGCGAACTCAAGGGGGAGAAGCATGCTGAAACAAGGCTGGTGGCCGTTTGGGCTCTTGAGTGGAGGAGCCGTAATCCTGTGGCTGCTCGGATATCGCTACACTGATAGTGGAGCTGTGGCCTTTATGGCGGTCCTGATCGCAGCCGCCGGTGCATACCTGATCATGGTGCAGAACCGGGGAAGCTGGAAACGATGAGCCCTCCCGATCAATCCTCAGCCGAGGCGTCCTCCCCAGACAATAAGACGTCGCGGTACCTCAAAAGAACTTGCCTCGTACTTGCCGTAGTGGGGTTGGGCTTGGTTGCTAACCGGATATTCTTTTCGTCGAATGGCAGTGCATCGACGATGTGTGGCGACACCGCCATTCTTCAGAAGGTAAGGACGCTCATTCACCAGCAGACACCCAATATCGGTGAGCTGAGTGACGTTCTTCAGAAGCTCGACGCATCGCGTGGCAGCGCCATTCGTGATCCGCTTGCCGAGAAAGAAAAGCTCCTGCGGGAGACGAAGGAGTACTACGCTCGCAATCCGGTAGATCCCAACGATCGCTCCATGGGTGACCAGAACGCAGCGAGGGCTGAGCGCATCGGAACCCTTGAAAGAGAGATTGCGGAGCTAGAGGCTAAACTTGGGCCAGCTAGACGCAAGCGAGAAGAAATCAGGAAAACACCGGTCGAAATTATCGTAGCGAGCGAACCGACTCCCGTGGAGTTCGATCCCGTTACAAACAGAGCGGCGTGCAAGCTGGCGTACAGAGTCAAAGGCTTCGGCTACGATAGTCCGGGAATGCAGCTCAGCACACCGACGACCGCCGTTTACACCATCCATCAGGCCGCTGGCGATTGGATCGTAAACTTGGTCGCTTTGAACTAGGGAACTCACCAACAGAGGCAAGCGTGAGAACGAGATGCCTCTTCACGACGCTGGCGGCTGATTTTCCGAACTGAAGGCGGCCATGGAACTGCGCGAGAGTCATTTCGCCAGTTCCGGCTGCACGATTTCAAAGCCGCGCTCTCTCGCCCCGACGATCTGCTGCTCGAACTGAAGCGGATCGCCATACTTGGGAAATACCGCGCGCACCGCATTATTCTGAAATCCCACCGTAAAATAACGACGCGATTCATCTGGATCGGCGGCAAGATTCTCCATGTGCGCAAGCACACCGTTTTCACCCGGTGAAAGCAATTTCATTTGCTCGATGTTCCTTTGGCTGATGGGAAGCCGACCTATGGGAGCTATCAAAAGCGTATGAACCAAGGCTTTGAGCCTCGCCGCGATCTGCGCACGGACTTTGTAGAGCTCTTCCGATGGCGGCAACTGAAGGTGTTTCACCAGATCCCGGATTTCTTCTTTGCTGCTATAGAACCGGGATTCATGAGCCAGAAACTGCTCGTGCTCAGCTTCTTTGGCTTGCAGGCGCTGCAGAAGTTCATCCCGCTTCAGTCCGTGTTCGCGCAACTTCGCCGCAACAAATTCCGCAGGCGCGTTTTCGTTGAGCAGGCTGTAGCTCTTCTCCATGAGATTGGACACGGACTCGATCTCGCCCCGCAGCGCGGCTAAATCCTTCTCCAGAGACTTACGCTTGCTGGCATCTTCATCGCTGCGGACGATGCTTTCGATATCCAGCTCCTGAACGAAAGCCAGAAACGATGCTTCGAAGTCTCGATATCGCCATCTCGTGCCGCTGCAACCGAGGCCGCGCTGAGCGCTCCCGCAAACAAGGTACGTGCCGCCCCTTGTTCCCGGCCCCTTATTTTCAAAAACGATGGAGCCGGAGCAGTAAGCGCAGCGCGCTATCCCCGTGAACAAGTTCGTGTAGCCGGGACCCTTCCGGCCCTTCCCACCAACCCTCCGTGCGGCGCGGGCGTGCTGCGCTTGGTAGAATTCATCCTCTCTGATGATCGCCGGATAATAGTTGGAGATTGGATCGCCGCTTGGGACACGCTTGCCGTCGACCTTCACGTTCGGCTGAAATTCTCCAAGAACGGATCGGTTCTGCAGAACTTTGTCGACGGACGACTGGTGCCATCCATTCTTTCCTATGAATGCGGGAATTCCCTCATCATTAAGGCGCGTCGCGATGGAGTACATGCCGATACCGGCGATGGAGTCGGAGAAAATGCCCCGGACGATTTCCACCCGCTCGGGGATCTCCTCGAACGACGTCTTGTCGCTGGACAGCCTCAGCCACGACGGGCAGCGCGCCGTCATTGGTTGACCGTCGGCTGCTGCCTTGGCTCTCTTGTTCTTCCAAGCAGCGCCGATACGAATGCTCTTGGTCTTTGATTCTTCGTGGGCTCGCTCCATGATCACGAGCGACGTGATCAAATCCACGATGTTGGTGCTTGACGCGCTGTAGACCTTCTTATCGATCAGGGTGACGAGATTGATCCCCGACTGAATGATGCTCAGGAAGAGGGCTTGAGCATGGAGGATTTCTTCGCGGCTGAGACGATCCAGAGATTCGACGAGGAGATAAGAGCCCTTGGCTACGTTGCCCGCCTTCACCGCCTCAAGAAATATGCCCAGCGCGCCATCCCGGACGTTGGCACCCTTGAACGCGGAAATTCCGATATCTTCGAGCTGTGCATCGTCTGCGAGGTCCAGTTCGTAAGCCTCGGCATAGGCCTTCGAAGCTTCGAGCTGGCGTCGACGACTGTCCCCCTTAAGCTGGAGATCGGTCGACATTCGGAGGTAGGAATAGGCCTTGGGCTTCATGGGAACCTTTCGGTTCCTGCCTACTCAAATCCCGGTTAATTGTACATCATATTTTGATGATCGGCAGTCCGGGCGCGGGCAAATCCATGCTGGCCGCGCGGCTGCCGTCGATCCTGCCGCCGCTGTCGCCGTCGGAGCTTCTCGAAATCTCGATGATCGCGTCCGTGGCCGGCGAGATCGAAGGTGGCGCGCTGACGGCGCGGCGTCCGTTCCGCGCCCCGCATCATTCCGCCAGCATGGCCGCGCTGACCGGTGGCGGCATGCGCGCGAGGCCCGGCGAGATTTCGCTGGCGCATCATGGCGTGCTCTTTCTGGACGAACTTCCGGAGTTCGACGCCCGCGTGCTGGATTCGCTGCGCCAGCCGCTGGAAAACGGCGAAGTCGCAGTCTCGCGCGCCAACCACCGCGTCACCTATCCCGCGCGCTTCATGCTGGTTGCGGCGATGAATCCCTGCCGCTGCGGACATGCCTATGAACCCGGCTATGCCTGCAAGCGCGGACGCCTCGACCGCTGCACGGCGGATTATCAGGGCCGCATTTCCGGCCCGCTGATGGACCGCATCGACCTGCGCATCGAAGTGCCAGCCGTCACCGCCTCCGACCTGATCCTGCCCGCGCCCGCCGAAGGCTCCGCCGAGGTCGCCGCGCGCGTCGCCGCGGCCCGCGCGATTCAGGCGGAGCGCTATGGCGCACTCGGCCTGCCGCAGATCCGCACCAATGCGGAAGCGCCTGCCGCCGTTCTCGAAGAAATTGCCCGCACCGATGCGCAGGGACAGAAACTGTTGCGCGATGCCGCCGAGAGCATGCGCCTGTCCGCGCGCGGCTATCACCGCGTGCTGCGGGTGGCGCGCACTCTCGCCGATCTCGACGGCGCCGAGGTCATCGCGCGGCTTCATCTGGCCGAGGCGCTGTCCTATCGCGCGCTCGCGGACGATCTGCGCCGCGCGGCGTGAGCGAAATCCAGATCGCCCTTGGCCCGACAACGTTTGGCCTGACAACGCTTCCGTAACGATCTCTCTTTACACTTCACAAACCATAAGCCGCCTGTGGCGGCTTTGGCCGCATGATCCGGATCGCCGTGTGCGCGACCCGCAGGACCATGCGCAGTGTGTGTTGCGAGTCTGTTTTGAGTGAGTGGTGTCATGCGCGTAACTGTCCTGGCGTCAACTATCCCGTTGCTGCTGGCCGGCGTGGTCGCCGGCGGCGAACTGGTCCCGAGCGCGAATCCCTGCATCGCCATGGGCCGCGCCTCGATGCAGATCGCCACCGCGCCGTGGCAAAATCCGCTTCATGTCAGCTTCACTGACGATCCGGAAATGGCGACCGTGCGGGTGCAGGTGGTCGACGCCGCCGACATGGCTGATTTCACCGTGATCGACGGCACGATGACGGCGGAGGCCGACAGTTGCACGGTGAACCGCGACACCTCGTTTGTCAGCATTTCAGACCGCCACCTGACCGATACCGATCCCGTGATTTATCTGTCGCGTGATCCTGGCGCGGACTATCGCATCTTCGTGCAGTCGCGCGCCTTCAGCACAAAGGACGCCGCAGCGCTTGTGGTCGGCGCCGGACGCCGGGTGCAGCTCTCCGAGCGGGTCATGTGAGGCGTTAACCTCCCGTTAGCCATGTCTGAAGCGCCGCCGCCGATGATTCCGCGCTTCAAGCACTTTGAAACGTCCCCGACACATCCTTGCGCAAATCTTCCCGACGCATCATCCAGCCGCGGAGTGGCCCCTCATGTTGCGAGCCTTGCGCATCAGATCGCGCCTCCGCCGGTTTGCCCGCCGTCACCCCTGGATCAGCGTCACCATCCGCTCGGTGACGATTTTCTCCGCCACATTCGGCGGCGCGTATGGATTCATCACCGGTAGCCGGACCGAAGCCTACGATCCGCACGCCTTCGCGCTCGGCGCGAGCTTCCTGTTCGCGGTCGCGTGTCTGGCGCTCGCCATGCTCAGTATGCGGATGCGCTGGCTGCGCAAGAAGATGCGCAAGATCGAGCTGCACAACGAAGCGCTGGCCGACCGAAACTGGGAGCTGAAGAGCGCCGAGGAGCACGCGCGAAGCCTGTTTGAATCCCAGGGCGACCTGATCGTGCTGCGTGACGGCGATGGCATCGTGACGTCGGTCAATGACGCCTATTGCGCGCTGGCGCGCAAGCCGCGCGAAGCGCTGATCGGGACCCGCTTCAGTTTGCCTGTGCTGGAACAGGGCATCGTGGCCATCGAGCCGAACGGCACCCGCATTCACGACCAGAAGATCGACAGCCCGCTCGGGCCGCGCTGGATCGCCTGGCGCGAGGGCCTGATCCGTGGTGACGCTCACCAGCCTGCCGACCTGCAATGCGTCGGCCGCGATGTCACCGACCGCACCGGGACCGAGCGCGCGCTGGCCGAAGCCCGCGATCTCGCCAATGCGGCGAACCGCGCAAAGTCGAAATTCCTCGCCATGGCATCGCACGAAATCCGAACACCCTTGAACGGCATCATCGGCATGAGCAACCTGCTGCTCGACACGTCGCTGACCGCCGAACAGAAAACCTATGCAAAGGCCGTGAAGACGTCCGGCGACGCGCTGATGGCGCTGATCGACGAGCTGCTGGATTTTTCCAGAATCGAAGCCGGCAAGATCGACCTGGAGCAGCGTCCCTTCGCGCTCGCTGCCATGATCGAGGACATCACCGAACTGCTCGCGCCCCGCGCGCAGGCGCGCAATCTCGAGATTGCATCCTATGTCGACGAACGCCTGCCGCGGCAAGTGCTCGGCGACGCGGCGCGGCTGCGGCAGGTGCTGCTCAACCTCGCCGGCAACGCCATCAAGTTCACTCAGAGCGGCGGTGTCGCGCTGATCGTCGAACCGGGCATCTGGCCGGGCGAAATCTCGTTCATCGTCCGCGATACCGGCATCGGCATTGCGCCGGAAGCACAACAGCGGATCTTCCGCGAATTCGAGCAGGCTTCGGAAGGCACCGCCCGCAACTATGGGGGCACAGGCCTCGGCCTCAGTATCAGCGACCGGATCGTCCGGCGCATGGGCGGGCATATTGCGCTGGAAAGCACGGAAGGCCACGGCGCCACTTTCGCGTTTTCCATCCCGCTTGCCGCTGCGAACACCAACGATGCACCCGCCTTCATCGCTCCCGATCTCACCGGCAAATCCATCATGCTGGTGGCGCCGCAAAGCATCGAAGCGTCGCTGATCGCGCGGCGTCTGGAGCGCTGGGGCGCGCAGACCTGTACCGCAGCGGACATCTCGATCGCACATGCCCTGCTGCCGGAACGCCCCTGGCACGCCGTGCTGGTCGATTGCGGCAGCGCCGATACGCCATGGCGCGATTTCGGCAATGCCGCGGTCCGGCACTCAGCTCACCGCATCGCGATGTTCACACCGGCGCAGCGCCGGGACATCACGCCTGCGATGGCGGCGTCCTATACCGGCTATCTCGTGAAGCCGCTCCGCGCCGCGTCGCTGGCTGAACGCCTGTCCGTTTCCAGCGCTGCGATGCTGCCGGAATTGTCCGGTGAGGACGCTCCGGCGACAGACATGGCCCATTCCACGATGCCGCCCGAAACGGCATCGCGGGCGCTTTCGATCCTGGTGGCGGAGGACAACGAGATCAATGCCCTGCTGATCCGCTCGCTGCTGATCAAACTTGGCCACGCGCCGGTCATCACCACCGATGGTGAGCAGGCTTTGGAATCATGGATCGCGGCGGACAGCGCAGGCACGCCCTACGATGTGGTTCTGATGGACATCCAGATGCCGAAGCTCGACGGCATCAGCGCCACGAAACGCATTCGCGCGCATGAAGCGGGCCGCAGCCCACGGCGAACCACGATTCTCGCTCTCACGGCCAACACGCTGGTGGACGATCGCTACGCTTGCTTCGAGGCGGGAATGGACGGCTTCCTGATCAAGCCGCTGGACCGCGACAAACTGAGCGAAGCGCTGACGACAGTCAGCACAAGAAACGTGACGACGAGGACATCGGCGCAGACTGCGCTGTCATAAATCCGTATCACGACCATGATTATTGAAGCCTCAGGGCTGCGCCTGACGAATCACGACGCGCCGCCGCGAGGACGCCATGAGCGGCAACAAACCGGCGCTGACCAAGCCGGATGCAAATTCCAAAGCATTTGAGCGGAATGCCGTTCGCGGCCCGCTTCACGCACTTCGCCAGAATCCGCTGGTCCAGATGCTTCGGCCAACCCATGCGAAGACGGCCGCGAGCGCCGCCGCGACATGGCTGATGCCAAACCTTGTGCATTCAGGCCTGCGCGGCGAGGCCGTGCCGGATGTGATTCAGCCCGCGCGTCTCGGCAAGATCGGTTCGCTTGAAGTTCGTCTCGCGCAGACCAAGAGCGATGTGAAGCGCGCGCAGAAGCTGCGCTACAAGGTGTTCTACAAGAACGGCTCCGCCATCGCCGACGCCGCAACCATGCTGGCGCAGCGCGACAAGGATGCGTTCGACAAGATCTGCGATCATCTTCTTGTGGTGGATCACGCCGCCAAGCCGACCATGAGCGGCAAGCAGCCGGTGGTCGGCACCTATCGCCTGTTGCGCCAGGATGTCGCCGAAAAGCATGGCGGCTTCTACACCAACGACGAGTTTGACATCACAGGCCTGATGCAGCGGCAGGCGGGCCTGAAATTTCTCGAACTTGGACGCTCCTGCGTACTGCCGCCCTATCGCACCAAGCGCACCGTTGAACTGCTCTGGCATGGCGTGTGGAGCTATGTGCGCCGGCACAATCTCGATGTGATGATCGGCTGCGCCAGCTTCGAGGGCACCAATCCCGACGCCCTCGCCCTGCCGCTGTCGTTCCTTCATCACTACGCGGCCGCGCCGGAAGGCTGGCGCGCCAGCGCTCATCCGTCGCGCCGGGTGGAGATGAATCGGATTGCGAAAGAGAACATCGACACCAAAGCGGCGCTGCGGATGCTGCCGCCGCTGATCAAGGGTTATCTTCGCGTCGGAGCCTTTATCGGCGACGGCGCGGTGGTCGACCACCAGTTTGGCACCACGGATGTACTGGTTGTCATGCCGGTGTCGGCCATCTCCGGCCGCTACCTCGATCACTTCGGCGCGGACGCCACGCGCCACGCGGCGTAGACCGGCCTCAGCGTCATTGCGAGCGAAGCGAAGCAATCCGCTCTTTGAAAGCAGGGTGGATTGCTTCGTCGCTGTGCTCCTCGCAATGACGGAAGGAGCTGATCCCTACAGCCGCCGCAACTGAACGTCCTCAATCACATGATCGCCGCCCTTCTTGAGGATCAGCGTTGCTCGCGGACGTGTCGGCAGAATGTTCTCTTCGAGATTGACGAGGTTGATCGTGGTCCAGAGCTCAAGCGCGCGCGCGGTCGCTTCCTCGTCGGAGAGCTTGGCGTACCGGTTGAAGTACGACCGCGGATCGCGGAACGCCGTATTGCGCAGGGTGAGAAAGCGCTCGACATACCATTCGCGCAGGACCGGCTCGTCCGCGTCGATATAGACCGAGAAGTCGAAGAAGTCCGACACATAGGGCACCGCCTTGCCGTCGCGCGGCAGGCGACCGGTCTGCAGCACGTTGACCCCTTCCACGATCAGGATGTCGGGGCGGTCGATCTCGACGCCCTCGTTGGGGATCACGTCATAGGTCAGATGCGAATAGACCGGCGCGCGCACCGGCCGGCGTCCGGCCTTGATGTCGGACAGGAAGCCGAGCAGCGCAGGCAGATCGTAGCTTTCAGGAAAGCCCTTCTTCTGCATCAGGCCTTCGCGCTCTAGAACCTTGTTCGGAAACAGGAAGCCGTCGGTGGTGACAAGATCGACCTTCGGGCGCGGCGACCAGCGCGCGAGCAGCGCCTGCAGCACGCGCGCGGTGGTGGACTTGCCCACCGCGACCGATCCCGCGACGCCGATGATGTAGGGCATCTTGCGGTCCTCGATGCCGAGGAAGTGCCGCTGCGCCACGAACAGACGCTGGGCGGCGGCGACATAAAACGACAGCAGGCGCGACAGCGGCAGATAGATTTCCTCGACCTCTTTCATGTCGAGGCGATCATGCATCGAATGCATCCGCGCGATTTCCTCGGCGGTCAGCGTCATCGGCATGTCGTCGCGCAAGGCGGCCCACTGCGCGCGCGAGAACACGCGATAGGGATTGTACTGAACCTGTTCGGCTCTCACATCCATGAGCCATTCCTCCTGTCCGGCCTGCGCGCGTCCCCGCGCCGGCCGAATTGACCTAATCTTTCTTGCGCGCAGCCTTCTCTTCAAGCCCGGACATGCCGGTCCGCTGCGCCAATGCCGCTTCGACATCCGCCAGACTGACGCCGCGCGATTTCAGCAGCACCAGAAGATGAAAAAGCAGATCCGCGCTCTCGGCGATCAGATGGCTGCGATCGTTCTCGATCGCCGCAATGACGGTTTCAACCGCCTCTTCGCCAAGTTTCTTGGCGCAATGCTCCGGACCCTTGTCCAGCAGCTTGCGGGTATAGGACGCATCGCCGCCCGACGCCGCGCGGGCATCAATGGTGGCTGCGAGATCGTGGATCGTAAAACCGCTCATAAAGCGCCTTCTATCACTTCCATACCCCGGTAGGGAGCGCAAAGAATTGATCCGATTCAGGTATTTGGCATTTTTAGAGGCATGGCCTGATCCGAAAACCGGTTTCCACTTTTCGGGGCCATGCCTAGGGGTCCAGCCGCATCGGCAGACCGGAACGCACCATGTGGTCCTTGGCCTGCCGGATGGTGAATTCGCCGAAATGGAAGATCGACGCCGCGAGCACCGCGGTCGCGTGACCTTCGCGGATGCCCGCCACCAGGTGATCGAGATTGCCGACGCCGCCCGAGGCGATCACCGGAACATTGACGCTGTCGGCGATGGCGCGGGTCAGCGGGATATCGAACCCCTGCCGGGTGCCGTCGCGGTCCATCGAGGTCAGCAGGATTTCGCCTGCGCCGAGCGAGACGACCTCCTGCGCATATTCGATGGCGTCGATGCCGGTGGACTTGCGCCCGCCATGGGTAAAAATCTCCCAGCGCGATCCGCCGCCGGGACGCGCCACGCTCTTGGCGTCGATCGCAACCACGATGCACTGGTCGCCGAATTTCTCGGCACCTTCCTTGACGATCTCGCGCCGCGCCACCGCCGCCGAGTTGATCGAGACCTTGTCGGCGCCGTGATTGAGCAGGGTGCGGATATCGTCAACGGTGCGCACGCCGCCGCCGACAGTCAGCGGCATGAAGCAGGCTTCGGCCGTCCGGCGGACCACGTCGAGCATCGTGCCGCGATTTTCGTGGGTGGCGTTGATGTCGAGAAAGCAAAGCTCGTCCGCGCCCGCAGCGTCATAGGCAATCGCGGCCTCGACCGGATCACCTGCATCACGCAAGTCGACGAAGTTGACGCCCTTGACCACACGGCCGTCCTTGACATCGAGACAGGGGATGACGCGAACCTTGAACATTATGCCGCCGCCCTTGCGTTCCGGATCAGTTCGAGCGCTTCCGCCGGATCAACGCGGCCATCATAAAGCGCGCGGCCGGAAATCGCGCCTTCGAGCTTTTTCGCACGCGGCGTCAGAAGAGCCTTCACGTCTTCAATCGACGCAAGACCACCCGAGGCGATCACCGGAATCGAAATCGCATCCGCCAGCGCAATGGTCGCATCGAGATTGAGGCCCTTGAGCAGACCGTCGCGCGCAATGTCGGTGAAGATGATCGCGGCGACGCCGGCGTCCTCAAAGCGCTGCGCGATATCGAGCGCGGTGACTGTCGAGGTTTCCGCCCAGCCTTCCACCGCGACCTTGCCGTCGCGCGCATCGAGACCGACGGCGACCCGGCCGGGAAACTTTTTCGCGGCTTCCTTCACCAGCGCCGGATCGCGCACCGCTGCTGTGCCGATGATGACGCGGCGGATGCCCTTGGAGAGCCAGGCTTCGACGGTCGCAAGATCCCGGATGCCGCCGCCGAGCTGCACCGGAAATTTGACGACCTTCAGCATCGCCTCGACCGCCTGCGCATTCACCGGCTTGCCGGCAAATGCGCCGTCGAGATCGACAACGTGCAGATATTCAAAACCCTGCGTCTCGAAGGTTTTTGCCTGCGCGGCCGGATCGAGGTTGAACACGGTCGCGCGCGCCATGTCGCCCTGCTCGAGGCGCACGCACTGACCGTTCTTGAGGTCGATAGCGGGAAAGAGAATCACGGCTTCCACTTCAGAAAGTTCGAGATCAGGGCCAGGCCGAAGCGCTGGCTCTTCTCGGGATGAAACTGCGTGCCGATGGCGGTGTCCTTGCCGACAATCGCGGTGACAGGTCCGCCGTAATCGGCGCGCGCAATGACGTCCGCCTCGCTGGCGGCGCTGAGATGATAGGAGTGCACGAAATAGGCGTGCCGGCCTTTGTCGCCGAGCGGCAGCTTCTCCAGCACCGGATGCTCGCGCACAAGATCGAGCGTGTTCCAGCCCATATGCGGGATCTTCAGCTCTTCGTCGCGCGGCGCGATCTTGACCACGTCGCCCGCGATCCAGTCGAGGCCGGGCGTGGTGACATATTCCTTGCCCTGCGTCGCCATCAACTGCATGCCGACGCAGATGCCGAAGAACGGACGCGCCTTGTCGCGCACGGCTTCCGTCATCGCATCGACCATGCCATCGAGACTGTCGAGTCCCTTGCGGCAATCGGCGAACGCGCCGACGCCGGGCAGCACAATGCGATCGGCGCGAAAAACCGTCTCGGGATCGCGTGTCACAACAATCTTTTGCGGCTGCTCGCTGCTGCGCGCGGCACGCTCAAAGGCTTTCGCTGCCGAGTGCAGGTTGCCGGAGCCGTAATCGATGATGGCAACACTCACCGTGATGCTCCCGGCTCGGGAAACAGGCCGATCACGCCCTGCGGTTGCGCAATGGAGGCGCGCGGCAACGGCGGCGGCGCAGCACTCCGGCTATTCTCGCGGGCCGTCTTCGCGTTCCAGCGCTCGAAGAAACGGCGCTCCGCGGCCTCTTCCGAATCCGCCACGACAATATCGAGCTGACGCCACTTGCGGCGCGACAGCTTCCAGCGGCGCAGCGAGCCGGCTTCAAGGCCGAGCAGCAGCGCGATCACCGCCATCACCAGAAAGCGGGTGCCGGACCCGACGCCGGCCGACCACATCGCGATCTCGGCGATAATGGTGAGAGCCAGATAGCCGAGCGTCGCCAGCCACAGCCGATGCCACAGCAGCCAGAGGAACGTCCCGATAAACGCCCAGAAATAGAAGCCGTCGCGGACGAACACGAGCTGGTCAGGCGCGGTGCGCACATCGCTGCCGTAGTAACTCGCCGGCCCGTGAACCGTGTATACCGCCATGATCGTTCTCCGGAACCTCGCTGCGCGCGATCCGCATAAGATTGTGCGCCGCGCGATGGTCCAAAAGTGAAGTCCAGCGCATGCCCGGCATGCGCATCAGGTTCAAATCAGCCGCCGAGCGTGCCCTTGGTGGAGGGAATTTCGCCCGCCATGCGCGGATCAATCGCAACCGCGGTGCGCAGCGCCCGCGCCAGTCCCTTGAAGCAGGACTCCGCGATATGATGGTTGTTCTCGCCATAGAGCGTTTCGACATGCAGCGTTACGCCGGCGTTCATGGCGAAGGCGTTGAACCATTCGCGCACCAGCTCGGTATCGAATTCGCCGATCTTGTCGCGCGGAAACTCGGCCTTGAACACCAGCACCGGCCGCCCCGAAATGTCGATCACCACGCGCGAGAGCGTCTCGTCCATCGGCATGTGGACGCCGGCATAGCGGGTGATGCCCTTCATGTCGCCGAGCGCCTGCTTCACGGCCTGGCCGAGTGCAATGCCGACATCCTCCGTGGTGTGGTGATAGTCGATATGGAGGTCACCATCCGCCTGCACGGTGATGTCGATGCGGGAATGACGCGCCAGCAGGTCCAGCATATGATCGAAGAAGCCGATCCCGGTCGCGATGTTGGACACACCGGTGCCGTCCAGGTTGACCGACACCATGATGTCGGTTTCCTTGGTCTTGCGCTTGATGGTGGCGGTGCGCATGAAATGTGCTCTCCGAACGCCGTCCTCTGGAAAGAAGCGTCCTTTTAACAGGCACATGACGCCTTCGCTACTGCGGGATGACGCGATTTTCGCGTGAGTTTTCAGATATGGTGACCGGAAATCGCCGCTTCCCGGCCCGATTGCAACCGGCGGCCCCAGCGCCTAGATCAGGCCCCTCAAAGAGGTAATCATGCAGGCATCACAGGCTGAAATCTGGCACGGGACCACCATCCTGACGGTCCGCAAGGGCGGCAAGGTGGTGATCGGGGGCGACGGGCAGGTTTCCATCGGCCAGACGGTCATCAAGTCCAACGCCAAAAAGGTCCGCAAGCTCGGCAAGGGCGACGTGATCGGCGGCTTCGCCGGCGCCACCGCCGATGCATTCACGCTGTTCGAGCGGCTCGAAGCCAAGCTCGAACAGTATCCGGGCCAATTGACCCGCGCGGCCGTCGAGCTTGCCAAGGACTGGCGCACCGACCGCTATCTGCGCCGCCTGGAGGCCATGATGATCGTGGCCGACAAGGACGTCTCGCTTGTGCTGACCGGCACCGGCGACGTGCTCGAGCCGGAACAGGGCGTGATGGCGATCGGCTCCGGCGGCAACTATGCGCTGGCGGCGGCTCGTGCATTGGCCGACTCCGACAAGGATGCCGAGACCATCGTGCGCCGCGCGCTCGATATCGCCGCCGATATCTGTGTCTATACCAATCGCAATGTCACCCTCGAAACGCTGACCGCATGAGCGCGGCGGAGAACGCTTTGGCACCTTCCGCGCGCGGACTGTCGCCCCGCCAGGGTTTGCTGTTCGCCGTCCTGCTGCTCGCGCTGCAGGCCGCGATCCTTTACGCCATGGGCCGGGTGCCGATCTGCACATGCGGC
This sequence comes from Afipia clevelandensis ATCC 49720, assembly GCF_000336555.1. Lineage (GTDB taxonomy): Bacteria > Pseudomonadota > Alphaproteobacteria > Rhizobiales > Xanthobacteraceae > Afipia > Afipia clevelandensis. Next base: position 3,152,310 of record NZ_KB375281.1, read on the forward strand.
ACGATCAAGCTCTGGCATGGCGTGGTGCTGAGTTCGGAGAACTCGCAGCACATCACGGACTGGTACACGTTCTCCCATATCATCCATGGCTTCCTGTTCTACGGTCTGACCTGGCTGCTGCTGCCGCGCCTATCGTGGGTCGCGCGCCTCCTGATCGCCATGCTGATCGAGGGCGGCTGGGAATTGCTGGAGAACTCGCCGGTCATCATCGAACGTTACCGTGCCGGCACGATCTCGCTCGACTATTACGGCGACAGCATCGTCAATTCGATCTCGGATACACTGGCGATGATCGGCGGCTTCATCGCCGCGCGAAAACTGCCGGTGATCGCGACCGTGCTGATCGCCATCGTGTTTGAAATCGCCGTCGGGCTGCATATCCGCGACAACCTGACGCTGAATATCATCATGCTGATCCATCCGTTCGATGCGATACGGCAATGGCAGAGCGGGCCGCCGATCATCTAGGCTTCGTCACGCCGCTTGCGATCAAGCTCACTCAACAATAGTTAAGAGCCATGACAGACTTCTCTCCTCGCGAAATTGTTTCCGAACTCGACCGCTTCATTGTCGGACAGGGCGACGCCAAGCGCGCCGTCGCCATTGCGCTGCGTAACCGCTGGCGGCGGCAGCAACTGACCGGCTCGCTGCGCGAGGAAGTCCTGCCGAAGAATATTTTGATGATCGGTCCGACCGGTGTCGGCAAGACCGAGATCGCGCGGCGGCTTGCGCGCCTCGCCAACGCACCGTTCATCAAGGTGGAAGCGACGAAGTTCACCGAAGTCGGCTATGTCGGCCGCGATGTCGAGCAGATCGTCCGCGATCTTGTCGAGGTCGCGATCCTGCAAACCCGCGAGCGCAAGCGCAAGGATGTGCAGGCCCGCGCGCAGCAGGCCGCCGAGGACCGTGTGCTCGATGCGCTGGTCGGCGCCAATGCCGGCGCCACGACACGCGATTCATTCCGCAGAAAATTGCGGGCGGGCGAACTGAACGAGAAGGAAATCGAGATCGAGACACAAGCGTCCGGCGGCGCGCCGATGTTCGAGATTCCCGGCATGCCCGGCGCACAGATCGGCGCGATCAACATCGGAGATATTTTCGGCAAGATGGGCGGGCGCACCAAGACCCGCCGCCTGACGGTCGCGGATTCCCACGAAGTCCTGGTCAACGAGGAGAGCGACAAGCTGCTCGACAGCGAGCAGGTGACGCAGGAGGCCGTGCAGGCGGTCGAGAACAACGGCATCGTATTTCTGGATGAAATCGACAAGATTTGCGTACGCGATGGCGCAAGGGCGGGCGATGTCTCACGCGAGGGCGTGCAGCGCGACCTGTTGCCGCTGATCGAAGGCACCACCGTCTCGACCAAGCATGGCGCGGTGAAGACCGACCACATCCTTTTCATTGCGTCGGGCGCATTCCATATCGCCAAGCCGTCCGACCTGTTGCCCGAACTGCAGGGCCGCCTGCCGATCCGTGTCGAGTTGCAGGCGCTGACCCGCGACGACATGCGCCGCATCCTGACCGAGCCGGAAGCCTCCCTGCTCAAGCAGTATGTCGCGCTGATGCAGACGGAGGGCGTCACGCTGAATATCACCGATGACGCGATTGATGCACTCGCGGACGTCGCCGTGGCGGTGAACTCGACGGTGGAGAACATCGGCGCGCGGCGGTTGCAGACGGTGATGGAGCGCGTGCTGGATGAGACCTCATTCCACGCGCCGGACATGAATGGGCAGGCCGTCACCATCGATGCAGCCTATGTACAGAAGCACATCGGCGATCTGGCGAAGAACACGGATCTCAGCCGGTTTATTTTGTGACCGACTAACGCAAGCCCCGCTTTCCAGTCGAACTTGCCAACATTCGATGTCGTCCCCGCGAAGGCGGGGACCCATAACCACCACATTTGGTGATGACATCGCGTAGATCGCTTTTACGACTTTGCCCGCTCGGCAGATCAGGGAGTATGGGTCCCCGCCTTCGCGGGGACGACACCGAGTTTGCTGAACTTCGCCGTAGAACGGCAGACGCGATTACCGCGCCCGCCGCACCCGCACATAGAGCGCGCCCTCACCGCCGTGGCCGATATGCGCTTCGTCGAATCCGATCACCAGGCCACGGAATTCCGGCAGACTGAGCCATTGCGGTACCTGACGGCGCAGCACGCCGCGCTCCGACTCGGAGCCGCTCTTGCCCTTGCCGGTGATGATCAGGACGACGCTCAATCCGCCTTCCTGCGCGTGATGCAGAAAGTCCCGCAGCACGCGATGCGCCCGGCTCTGCGTCATGCCGTGCAGATCGAGCCGCGCGTCGATGTCCTTCCGTCCGCGCGAGAGCTTTGACCGCTCCCTCCGCCCGAGCGGGGCCAGCGGTGGCGCCGGAGGGGCGACCGGAGTTTTGTGGACCGGCGGCAGAGATTTCAGCCGAAGCACCGGTTCTGTCTTTGCCGGCGTCTCATCGACGGCGTCATGAGCCGTTTTGACCGGACGCGCACGCTTGCGCAGCGGCCTCGCCTGCTTCGCCACGCTTTCCCAGAGTTCGGCTTCTTCGCGCGTGAGCGCGCGCTTGCGCCGGGACACGGGAGGAGGATCGAGATTGCGCGGACGTTTCATCGGCGATGGCGATGCCGCCGGTAATGCCTTGAGCGGCGCGGCGTGGCGGATTTCACGGCTGACGGCGCGGCAGCTTCTGGTGCGGTTTTGGGGCGCGCGTCCGGCAACGGCACAGCCTGCGCAACGGGGGGAACCACAGCAGCGGCAGGTGTTGAAGGCGTAGCCGCGGACGGCGCGACCTGTGGAGCCTGGACCGCAGGCGCCTCTTTCGGCGCCACGGTCTTGTTGGCGTCGGCGGGCTGGTCCTTCGGCGAGGTCTTTTGTTCAGATTTTGAAGAATCAGTCTTTGAAGGATCAGCTTTGGGCTGATCTTTCGCAGCCTCCTTCGGCGCATCCGCCGCTGCTTCCTTCGCAGGCCCGGTCTGCGGAAACAGTTTGGCGATGGTGGCCGACGGCCGCTCGTCCGGCAGCGGCACGGTCTTGCCGCGCGGCGAGGGATCGAGACTTTTCGGCAGCAGCATCACAAACCGCGCCGGATTTTTCAGGCGGCCCGCGATGCGGCCAGCCTCCGCCCCTGCTCCGAAATAGATGTCCGCGCGCGCCGGCCCAATGATCGCGGAGCCGGTGTCCTGCGCAATCATCAGTTTGCGGAACGGCGTGTTCGACGTCTCGGATTCAATCGGCAGCTTGCCTTCGATAAAGAACGGCGTGCCATAGACATGCAGCGACTTGTCGACGGCGATGGAGCGCCCTGCCGTGAGCGGCACGCCCTGCGCCCCGACCGCTTCGTCATCCGCCGCAAGCTTCACCTCGCGGAAGAACACATAGGAGCGGTTGAACCGGCGCAACTCCTTCGCCGCATCCGGATTCTGCTCCATATATTCGCGGATCTTCTGCATCGACATCTGCTCTTTCGGCACGATGTTGCGCTCGATGAGCACGCGGCCGACGGGCGTGTAGGGATAGCCGTTATGCGCATCGTAATTGATGCGCACCATGGATCCATCCTCGAGCCTGATCCGCGCCGAGCCCTGAATCTGGATGAACAGAAGATCGGTCTGGCTTTTCAGCCAGACCACCTCAAGCCCGCGCCCCGCAATCGCGCCGTCCTCGATCTCGGCGCGGTCATAGTAAGGCACCAGCTTGCGCCGTCCGATCTTGCGGAACACCTGACCCTTGTTCGGCATGCTGGCGCTGGCCTGCGAATAGCCGCGCACGAACAGGTTCGACGGCCGCCGGTAGACCGGCACGTTATAGACATCGGTCTGGGTGCGCGAACCATCGACGATGGGCTCGTAGTAGCCGGTGACAAAACCCGCATCCTCGCCGATGCGCGAGATTTGCAGCGGCGTAAAGTTCTTTTCGAAGAATTCACGCGCCCTGGCGCTGTCGGCGATGTTGTCAGCGCGCGCCGCGATGCAGGGATCGCGCAGAGATGTGCCGAGCGCCTTGCTGTCGTTGAGCGCGCCTTTCTGCGCAGCGATCGGCTTGCAGCTTGCGCGAAACGTCTTGAACGCAGGGAGCTGATCGTCGTCGGTCCAGCCGGCGACCTCATTCCATGTCAGCGGCTCGTACTGTCCACCCGGAATCTCCAGCGGCCAATCGACTGGCGCACGTTTTCCGAGTTCATGATGGGGGCCGTGAGATGTGTGATGACGGCCCGCAGGTCTCGCCTGAGCGTTCACCGTCATTACAAGGGCGAGAACAAATCCCGCGGCTGCGGCGCCAGGCCACGAACAAAGGCGCGCGCCGGACCGCCCGGCGCATGAGCCGGGCGATGTCGCGTCCTTACTGTCCGCTTTCCGTCCCAACCAGCTTCCAGTTCGGATCGCGCGAGGTGATGTCACGGGCGAAGGTCCAGACATCTGTGACATCGGTGAGCTTTTCCGCATTGCCATCGACGACGGCGCCAGCCTTGTCGCGAGTCACCGAGATCATCTGGGACACGAAGCGGATGGTGATCTGCGCGGCGCGATCACGGACCTCCGCATTTACGATCTCGGCCTTGTCGATCGAAGCGAACCGCGTCTCGACTTTCTCGCCGCGCTGCTCGCGCTCCTTGATGGCGGCCTCAAAGCCTTCATAGACCTCGGACGAGAGGAGGTCCTTCAACGCCCGGCGGTCGCCATTGGCGAAAGCCAGCACGATCATCTCGTAGGCGCTCTTCGCGCCGCTGACGAAATGCTGCGCGTCGAATGAGGAGTCGGCAGCGGCGATCTGGTCCAGGCCGCGCGCCAGCGCGGAGCCGGACTCAGCGATGCCCTTCCAGCGATCGGCCGGAACTGCAGGTTCAGCGGACGGAGCCAGCGGTGCCGGGTCGATGGTCTTGCCCGGCATTGGCACGACGTTGTCCGGCGCGCCGCGCAGAACATCGCGGGCCGCGCGGTCAAACGGCGGGCGTTCGTCACCGGTGCGCTGGCCCAGCACGTTGCGCAGCCGCAGGAAGATAAAGACGGCCAAGGCCAGAAAAATGATGGTGTAAATATCCACGTCGCATTCACTTTCTGATCGGTACTGCACGCCACCCGCGCGGCTTCCCCGATGAACAGCGTTATACGGGCGATCGCAGCTCACATGTAGGCACGAAATCCGATCCAGCCAACATCGCACGATGCCGCGCCCCGGGCAGCCCAAAAGACCGAATTTGGGCTTCTATGGCGCCGATTTAGCGCGATTCTACCCGATCCGGCGGTCGCGGCCAACCGAAAGGCGGCAGAATGGGCCTATCGTCCTTGTCGAATGAGGCAAGGCTATGATAGCCACTCGCCCCGACAAGGGCCTTGCCTCCAAAGACGCTTCGCAGGCAGTTCCCGCCGGATGGCTTCCGCGGCAATCCGTAATTTCCCATTCTCGGAGCACACTCATGACCAACGGCAACGGCGCACCTCTTGAGAATGCGGCTCCGCCCCAGTTCAATGTCCTCGCGCAGTACATCAAGGATTTCTCGTTCGAGAATCCGAACTCCCCGGCGTCGCTGGCCGCGCAGGAGCAGCAGCCCACCATCAACATCCAGATCAATGTGTCCGCGACCGCGGTTGCCGAACACGACTATGAAGTCTCGCTGTCCATCGAGGGCAAGGCCGAAAACGAGAATTTCACGCTGTTCGGCTTTGAGCTGATCTATGCGGGCGTGTTCCGCATCCAGAACGTGCCGCAGGAGAGCATGCATCCGTTCGTCATGATCGAGTGCCCGCGCCTGCTGTTCCCGTTCGCACGCGAAATCGTGGCCTCCTCGGTACGCGCCGGCGGATTCCCGCCGCTGATGCTCGATCCGGTGGATTTCGTCGGTCTCTATCGCCAGAACATGGCGCGCCAGGCCGAACAGCAGCAGGGCAAGCCGAGCTAAGGCGCCGCCCCCACGCAGCGAGGCAAATTCGCCTCGCTCAGTTTTCCTTGTTCAGTTTTCCTTGGTGTATTCGTTCCAGTACGGCGTGCCGCCGAGCGTGGCGACAAAGGCCGCATGCGCGGCGATGTCGGCTTCCGTCACCCGCGGCGCAAGCGGTACCTCACGCTGCCGGCGCGGCGTATCGGCTGGCCCGACAGAAAATGACTGGCGCGTCTCGGACAGAATCAACTGCGACTGCCGCGCGCCGATCAGATCAATATAGACTTCCGCAAGCAGCTCGGCGTCGAGCAGCGCGCCGTGCTTGGTGCGGCGGGAATTGTCGATCGAATAGCGCGAGCACAGATCGTCGAGGCGGTTGGACACGCCGGGATGCTTGCGCCGGGCCAGCGTCAGCGTATCGACCAGACGATCGCGTGGAATCGCGGCGCGCGCGACGCGATCGAGCTCCGCGTTGATGAAGCCGATATCGAACATCGCATTGTGAATGACCAGCGGCGCCTCGCCGATGAAGGCCAGAAAATCCTCGACCACCGATGCGAACAATGGCTTGTCGGAGAGGAACTCGCTGGACAGCCCGTGAACGTTGAAGGCTTCCTGCGGCATGTCGCGTTCGGGATTGAGATAGACATGATATGTCTGGCCCGTCGGCATGCGATTGACCATCTCGACACAGCCGATTTCCACCAGACGATCGCCGCGCAGCGGATCGAGGCCGGTGGTTTCGGTATCGAGAACGATTTCGCGCATGGAGCTACCCGGATAAGCGCGGCCCGAATCAGGCCCGCCGCCTCGGCATTTTAACGACTTCCCGGAGGATTTCACTGATCCGCTCGCGCACCGGATCGAGACCGTGGGACGTGTCCACCACAAAATCGGCGCGACTGCGCTTCTCGGCGTCGGGCAACTGGCGGGCGAGGATCGCGTCCAGTTTGTCCGGCGTCATGTTCTCCCGCGCCAGAATACGCTCGCGCTGAACCTGCGGGTCGGTCGTCACCACCACCACCGCATCGACGCGGTTCTCTCCGCCGGTTTCATAGAGCAGCGGCACATCGAGCACGGCCACCGGAGCCCCGGACGCTTCGGCATCGCTCAGGAACTTGAGCTGATGGCTGCGCAGCATCGGATGCACAATGGTCTCTAGGCGCTTCATCGCCTCGGCGTTGTTCACCACCATCGCCGACAGCTTCTGCCGGTCCACCTTGCCGTTGGCGGTGCTGCCGGGAAACGCGGCTTCGACCGCCGGCACCGCCTCGCCCTCGTAGATCTTATGGACGGTGGCGTCGGCGTCATAGACCGGCACGCCCGCCTCCTGAAACAGCTTCGCCGTGGTGGATTTCCCCATCCCGATCGAACCCGTCAAACCCAGCAACAACATGGAGAACTCTTCCGTTATACGGCCAGCAGATTCCGGCTGCGCAGAAAATCAAACAGCGGCAGCAGCGGCAACCCCAGAATCGTGAAGTGGTCGCCCTCGATGCGTGCGAACAGGTGCACGCCGGTGCGCTCGAGCTGGTAGGCGCCGACGCTGGAGAGCACAGCGTCACCGGCTTCCGCCAGATAGGCCGTTATCTCGGCGTCTGTGAGAGGCCGCATGGTCATCCGCGCCACGCTGACATCGCAGAACAGCACTGTTCCATCCTTCGCAACAGCGACCGCGCTTTGGAGCGCGTGCATCTGGCCGGAGAGTGTCCTGATCTGGGCGGCGGCGGCGGCGCGATCTGTGGGCTTGCTGAAAAGCCGCTCGCCAAGTGCGAGCGTCTGATCCGCGCCAACGACATAACGGCCGGGATTCTTCACCGAGATGAACTTCGCTTTCTCCGCGGCAAGCAGTGCTGCGATCTTTCCGGGATCGGCCAGACCCGAGTCTTGCTGAATTCCGCGTTCGTCGATGTCCGCAGGCATGGTCTCAACCGCAATTCCCGCATTCACCAGCAGACTCTTTCGCACAGCGCTTTGCGACGCGAGAATCAGAGGCTGCCGCTCACGCCAGATGGTCACGACTGCGATGCTTTCTGGCGCTGGCGATCCGCATACAGCTTCATGATGGCCGCGGCAGTTTCTTCAATCGAGCGGCGCGTGACATCCAGCAGTGCCCAGTCGAACTTCGCACTGAGCTTACGCGCGAAGGCGACTTCCTCGGTGACGGACTGACGGTCGATGTAGGTGTCTTCACCGGTCTTGCCGATGCCAAGCAAGCGATTCTGCCTCACCTGAATGAGACGTTCCGGCGTCGCATGAAGGCTGACCACCAGCGGCTTCTTCAATGTTTCAAGCTGATGCGGAATCGGAATTCCCGGCACCAGCGGCACGTTGGCCGTGCGCACGCCGCGATTGGCGAGATAGATCGAGGTCGGCGTTTTCGAGGTGCGCGAGACACCGACAAGAACCACGTCGGCCTCCTCGAGGCCTTCCACATGCTGACCGTCGTCATGCATCATGGTGTAGTTCAGCGCGTCGATACGCTTGAAGTATTCGGCATTGAGGGTGTGCTGCGCGCCGACCCGCGGCGAGGTCTCCCGCCCGAGATAGGCGCGAAACAGCTCCATCACAGGACCGATGATCGAGAGGCTTGGAATGTTAATTTCCCGGCACTTCGCTTCGAGCCGCTCCACGAGATCCTTCTCAAGCAGCGTGAACAGCACAATGCCCGGCGTCTCCTCGATTTCCGCAAGAACGCGGTCGAGTTGTTTCTGGCTGCGGACCAGCGGATAGACATGCTCCACCGGCGACACATTGGAATACTGCGCGGCCACCGCGCGCGCCACCGTGATCAGCGTCTCACCCGTCGAATCGGAAATCATATGCAGATGAAAGTAGCTGCCGGAGGTAGGCATGGTGATTCGAATCCGTTTCCGCTTAATCCGGCGGCTGTGAAAAGCTGTGAGTCCCTGTGGGCATCGTCACCTCAATCCGGCGGCGAACAGACCCCCTTGGGATAACCGGCTCTTTCATTCACAGCACTGATTTCGGGATGAACATCTGGCTTTCGGCAGAATGGTAGCGGGGTTGTGTGGATTTGTCTCGGGATAATCCCGCATCTCGGCGCTCAAGCACTTGAACCATCGGCCAATTCCTTGCCGCAGGCGAACGATCCAACAGCGGGCATAAAACCGCCGGGTGTGGATGAGTGCTGGACAAGATCGGGAGAGCGATGCGCGAACGCTAATCACGGTTACACTTAATCAAACCAAGAATCTAAAAAGGATTTTTTAAGAAAGTCGTGCTTGCGGACAAACCTGTTCTCACGTCATCTACCGATGCTGATCAACACATCGAGCCGTGTCCGGTTCCTGCTATCAGGCGACAATCACCAGCTTTGAAACATCGAAGGCTTCGCAGCTAAAGAGCTTGGCAATTAAGGTTTGCGATTTCCAATGTACGAATGGATCAAGGCACTGCATGTGATCGCGGTCATCTCCTGGATGGCCGGCATGCTCTATCTGCCGCGGCTGTTCGTCTATCACTGTGACGCGGAGATCGGCTCAAAGCAGTCCGAGACGTTCAAGGTGATGGAGCGCCGCCTGCTCAAGGCGATTATCAATCCTGCCATGGCGGTGACCTGGCTGGCCGGTTTGTGGCTCGCCTGGCAGGGCGGCTGGTACGTTTCGGGCTGGTTTCACGCCAAATTCCTGCTGGTGCTGATCCTGTCGGGCGTCCATGGCTTTTTCAGCGCGCGGGTACGGGATTTCGCCAATGATGCGAACACCAGAAGCCAAAAATTCTATCGCATTATCAATGAAGTACCGACGATTCTGATGATCGGGATCGTCATTCTGGTGATTGTGAAGCCGTTTTAGGTCCAAAACGCTGCGATCTCGCGACAATCGCCTCCTTGCGTGAGACCAGACGATTTTCTATATTCGCGGCATCCCACCCAACGCAGGCGGATGTGGTTGAGTCCCGGTCTCACTGTTGGACCGGCCGCCACTTCAGGTTCGAAGCCTCCCGGCACCTTTCTCGCTCAAGACCTGCGGACTTTCGATCGTACCTTTAGTCCGTATGTCGTCAGCAGACTGAACCCTCCCCTCCCCTTTCTCCCTTACTTGCTCCACAGGACAACCCCGATGCGGGAAATCAAACTACAAGACCTCAAATCCAAAACTCCGGCGGAGCTTGTCTCCTTCGCGGAAGAGAACGGGGTCGAAAACGCCAGCACCATGCGCAAGCAGGAGCTGATGTTCGCCATTCTCAAGCAGCTTGCGATCGCGGAAACCGACATCATCGGCGAAGGCGTCGTCGAGGTTCTCTCCGATGGCTTCGGCTTCCTGCGCTCGTGGGACGCGAACTATCTGCCAGGGCCCGATGACATTTATGTTTCGCCTTCGCAGATCCGCCGCTTCGGATTGCGCACCGGCGACACTATCGAAGGTCATATTCGTAGCCCGAAGGAAGGCGAGCGCTACTTCGCCCTACTCAAGGTCAACACGCTGAATTTCGAGGACCCTGAAAAGTCCAAGCACAAGGTCAATTTCGACAACCTGACGCCGCTGTTTCCCGACGAGCGGTTCAAGCTCGAGATCGACGATCCGACCCGCAAGGATTTGTCGCCGCGCGTCATCGACATCGTAGCCCCTATCGGCAAAGGCCAGCGCGCGTTGATCGTCGCGCCGCCGCGCACGGGTAAAACCGTGCTGATGCAGAACATCGCCCATTCGATCACGGCCAATCATCCGGAATGCTATCTGATCGTTCTTCTGATCGACGAACGTCCGGAAGAAGTCACCGACATGCAGCGTTCGGTGAAGGGTGAAGTTGTGTCTTCAACCTTCGACGAACCCGCGGTGCGTCACGTTCAGGTCGCCGAGATGGTGATCGAGAAGGCCAAGCGTCTGGTCGAACATGGACGCGATGTTGTGATCCTGCTCGATTCGATCACGCGACTTGGCCGCGCCTACAACACCGTCGTGCCGTCATCCGGCAAGGTGCTGACCGGTGGTGTCGATGCGAACGCCCTGCAGCGTCCGAAGCGTTTCTTCGGCGCCGCGCGCAACATCGAAGAGGGCGGATCGCTGACCATCATCGCAACGGCTCTGGTCGATACCGGCAGCCGCATGGATGAAGTGATCTTTGAAGAGTTCAAGGGCACCGGTAACTCCGAACTCATTCTCGACCGCAAGGTCGCCGACAAACGCACCTTCCCCGCCATCGACATCGCGCGCTCCGGCACGCGCAAGGAAGAGCTCATCACCGATCCGCAGTTGCTCAAGAAGATGTACGTGCTGCGCCGGATCCTCAATCCGATGGGCTCGATGGATGCGATCGAGTTCCTGCTCGACAAGCTCCGCAACACCAAGAACAACGCCGAGTTCTTCGATTCGATGAACACCTGATCTGATCGCCAGATATTCGCGAATCAGCCTTTCAATGCCCGGCCTTCGTGCCGGGCATTTTGCTGGGATCAGCGATCAGAAATTGTGCGCCGCAACATATGTAATATTGCGGGAGTGGCGCAGTATATTGCGATGCAACAACAGCGGATTTTCTGCGGGCAAAGGCAAAGCGGGATTTTCATTGCCTGCTTTTGCGGTGTTCGCCAAATAGGCGATGCAGTCCTCTGATCAGACCATCTTCGCCCTGTCGTCCGGCCGCGCGCCGTCAGCTATTGCCATTCTTCGCGTGTCGGGCCCGCAGGCCCGCATGGCTGTCGAGCGGCTGTGCGGAAAACTGCCCTCGCCTCGTTTTGCCCGGTTCACGACGCTCCGTGATCTCGACGGCAGCGCCATCGACGAATCGGTGACCCTCTGGTTTCCCGGACCGCACAGCGCCACCGGCGAGGACGTCGCCGAATTTCATGTTCATGGCGGACGCGCGGTGATCGCCGCGATGTTCGATGCGCTCGGCGCAATCGACGGTCTGCGTCCGGCGGAGCCGGGTGAATTCACGCGACGCGCGTTCGAGAACGGCAAGCTCGATCTCACCGAAGCCGAAGGGCTCGACGATTTGATTCATGCCGATACGGATCGTCAGCGCCGTCAGGCATTACGGCATCTGAAAGGATTGCTCGGTGCAAAGGCTGAGACATGGCGACAACAGATTATCGAAGCGTCTGCGTTGATCGAAGCGGGAATTGATTTCTCCGATGAAGGCGACGTGTCTGAAGAGCTGATCGCACCTGCATTGAAAAAGATCGCGGCGCTGAAATCTGAAATCGAAGAAACCCTTTATTTATCGGCGCAAAGTGAACGCCTGCGCGAAGGTCTCACCGTTGCCATCGCCGGACCGCCGAATGCCGGCAAGTCGACGCTGCTCAATCGTCTTGCGCGGCGTGAAGCGGCGATCGTGTCGCCGCATGCCGGCACGACACGCGATGTCATCGAAGTGCATCTTGATCTCGATGGTTATCCGGTGACGGTGATAGACACCGCAGGCGTGCGCGAGACCCATGATCCGGTCGAACAGGAAGGCGTGCGCCGCGCGCGCGACCGTGCGCGCACATCGGATCTTGTCCTTTGGCTTGTCGATGCAAGTGACAGAGGCGCGACGTTGCCGGAAAATGAAGACGATCACGCGCCGGTCTGGATTGTGCGCAACAAGGTCGATCTGGCCGGTGATGGGAATGCAAACGCGGCGAGGGCGCAGTTCGATATTTCCGCGTCGCGCGGCGACGGCGTCTCTGAGCTGATGGCCGCCCTGGTGTCCTACGCCCAGGACTATTTCGGGTCCGGGGAAATGGCGCTGGTGAGCCGGGCGCGGCACCGGACGTTGTTGCGGGAGACGGTCGAAGCTCTGGACCGGGCAGGGCGCTCGGCCGACAAGGGCGATGAACTGTTGGCCGAAGAGCTACGAATCGCGATTCATTCATTGGGCCGCCTGACGGGGCGAGTCGACGTCGAGGACATCCTCGATGTGATATTTCGCGAGTTCTGCATCGGGAAGTAGGCCTCTGGCCGACTGTTGGTTCCAGATCGGCCATTGGCCCTGTTTCACGTGAAACGAGTTTTCTGCGTTGTTTCACGTGAAACAGCTTCCCAAGATCGCCTCTGTGTTTCACGTGAAACAGGTCTGAGCGATTTCCGTCTTTCAGCTTTCGCACCAAAGCGATAGAAGTGCGGCCATGCAGACATTCGATGTCATTGTGATCGGGGGAGGCCACGCCGGCTGCGAAGCTGCGGCGGCGTCCGCTCGTAGAGGTGCAAAGACAGCGCTGGTGACCCATCAGTTCGCGACCGTCGGCGCCATGTCCTGCAATCCTGCGATCGGGGGCCTTGGAAAGGGTCATCTGGTCCGGGAAATCGACGCGCTGGACGGCCTGATGGGCCGGATCGCGGATCGCGGCGGCATCCAGTTCCGGGTTTTGAACCGCCGTAAGGGTCCGGCGGTGCGCGGTCCCCGCGCCCAGATCGACCGCAAGCTCTATGCGGCGGCGATGCAGGCACAAATTCGGGATACACCGAATCTGACTGTCATCGAGGGCGAGGCGGACGAGCTTTTGCTTGCCGGCGGCCGTATCAGCGGCGTTCGTCTGGCTGATGGCCAGGAATTCGCCGTTGGCGCTGTGGTTGTGACCACCGGGACCTTTTTGCGCGGCCTAATCCATCTTGGCGAAAAGAACTGGCCCGCAGGACGGGTCGGGGAGGCTCCCGCCATGGGTCTCTCAAGGTCTTTCGAGCGCGCCGGCTTTGTGCTCGGCCGGCTTAAGACCGGGACGCCGCCGCGCCTCGATGGTTCGACCATTGACTGGTCCGCAGTCGAAATGCAGCCCGGCGACGACCCGATCGAGCCGTTTTCGGTGCTGACGGACCGGATTACGACCCCGCAGATCGAATGCGGGATCACCCGGACCACCAACGCGACCCATGAGATCATCCGGGCCAATGTTCATCGCTCGCCGATGTATTCCGGCCAGATCAAGAGCAGTGGGCCGCGTTATTGCCCCTCCATTGAAGACAAGATCGTCCGCTTCGGTGACCGCGACGGCCACCAGATCTTTCTGGAGCCGGAAGGGCTCGACGACAGCACGGTTTATCCCAACGGCATCTCCACATCGCTGCCGGAAGAGGTTCAGCAGGCCATTCTGGCCAGCATCCCGGGCCTCGAGCGGGTGAAAATGGTCCGCCCGGGCTATGCCATCGAGTACGACCACGTTGATCCACGTGAACTGGAGCCGACCCTGCAGACCCGGCGGGTGCCGGGGCTTTTCCTGGCCGGACAGATCAACGGCACCACCGGTTATGAAGAGGCGGGTGCTCAGGGGCTGGTCGCCGGACTGAACGCGGCGATCCTGGCCGGAGGCGGGGAGCCTGCGGTATTCGACCGGGCCGACGGCTATCTCGGGGTGATGATCGACGATCTGACTTCCCGCGGCATCACCGAGCCCTATCGGATGTTTACGTCGCGGGCGGAGTATCGCCTGACCCTGAGGGCCGACAACGCCGACCAACGCCTTACCGATCGCGGTCTTGAACTGGGCTGCGTCGGCGCGGAGCGGGCAGGGCGGCATGCCACCAAGATGGCTGCGCTGAATGCGGCCAAGTCGCTGGCGAAATCGCTGTCCGTGACCCCCAACGAGGCTGCCAGGCACGGCATTTCGCTCAACCGGGATGGCCAGCGCCGCTCGGCTTTTGAAATGCTGGCTTATCCGGACATTGAATGGACCAATCTCGTTTCGATCTGGCCGCAGCTTGGCGGGATTGACCCGAAGATCGCGGTCCATCTGGAAATCGACGCCAAATACGACGTCTATCTGGAGCGGCAGGCCGCCGACGTTCAAGCCTTCCGCCGCGACGAGAATCTCGTCATCACCGATGTCGACTATCAGGCAGTGCCCGGCCTCTCCAATGAAGCCCGGCAGAAGCTTGAGACGGTGCGGCCTCGAACCATCGGACAGGCTGGCCGGATCGAGGCCATGACGCCGGCGGCGCTGGCGATCCTGGCGGCCTATCTGCGCCGCGAGGCCCGCCGCTCCTCCGCTTCGGCCTGATCATGGCCAAGCCAGCTCCGGTTTCCATCTCCGCTTTCGACAAGGCGGCTGCGCTGAAGCTCACTCCTGTTTCACGTGAAACAGAGGCCCGGCTGGATCGCTACGTGGATTTGCTCGTAGCGTGGCAGGCCAAGACCAATCTGATCGCGCCCTCGACCCTGCCGCAGCTCTGGACCCGGCATATTTCCGATTCGCTGCAGCTTCTGGATCTCGCGCCCAACGCCCGGCGGTGGCTCGACTTCGGCAGCGGGGGCGGATTTCCCGGCGTGGTGCTGGCCTGCGCCATGGCGGAGCATCCGGGGGCGAGCGTTCAGCTTGTGGAGCGGATCGCCAAGAAGGCCGCGTTCCTGCGCGAGGCTCTGCGCGTGACCGGCGCGCTGGGCTCCGTTGTCCTCGCTGACATCGGGGATTATGTGGATAGCCTGTCAGAGCCGGTCGATTGCGTCACAGCGCGTGCGGTCGCTCCTCTACATATGTTGCTGGGTTTCGCGGCGCCTCTGGTGCAGCGGGGCGCCAAAGCCTTGTTCCTGAAGGGACAAGATGTAGAGGCTGAATTGACGGAAGCTACTAAATACTGGAATATAGAGCCTCTTCTTCATCCCAGCCGCACCGGCGGACACGGCTGGATCGTCGAACTCAATAAAATTGAGCGGCGATAACCGTCCGCAGCAGCAAGGCATGGCCAGGCACATGGTTGGCATCGACGGAATTTTTCAGGACGACAACAGCGCTGCGGCAGCCAAGCCGGGTCACCCCCGGATTCTGGCGCTGGCGAACCAGAAGGGCGGCGTCGGCAAGACCACGACCGCCATCAATCTCGGAACGGCGCTGGCCGCCATCGGCGAGCGGGTGCTGATCGTCGATCTCGATCCGCAGGGCAACGCCTCGACCGGCCTTGGCATCGACCGCCGCAACCGTAACTGCTCGACCTATGACGTGCTGATCGGCGAAGCCAAGCTGCGCGAAGCCATCATTCCGACCGCGGTGCCTCGCCTGCACATCGCGCCGTCGACCATGGACCTGTCGGGCCTCGAGCTTGAGCTCGGCACCACGCGCGACCGTGCGTTTCGTCTGCGCGATGCGATTGCCGATCTGAACGTCAATGTCGAGCCAGACACCGATTACACCTATGTGCTGGTCGATTGTCCGCCGTCGCTTAATCTCATCACCGTGAACGCCATGGCGGCGTCACACGCGATTCTGGTGCCGCTGCAGTGTGAGTTCTTCGCGCTCGAAGGCCTGTCGCAATTGCTGCAGACGGTAGAGCAGGTGCGTTCGACGCTGAATCCGACGCTGTCGATTCACGGCATAGTGCTGACCATGTTCGACTCGCGCAACAACCTGTCGAACCAGGTCGTCGCCGACGTGCGCCAGTTCATGGGCAGCAAGGTCTACAACACCATGATCCCGCGCAACGTGCGCATCTCCGAAGCGCCGTCCTACGGCAAGCCGGTGCTGGTCTACGATCTCAAATGCGTCGGCAGCGATGCGTATCTCAAACTCGCGACCGAAGTGATTCAGCGCGAGCGTGAACTGCGCTCGCATTAAGTTTTTCGCCGTCATTGCAAGTGCAGTGAAGCAATCCATTCTTGAACGAAAACTGGATTGCTTCGTCGCTAACGCTCCTCGCAATGACAGATAAAGATGGTCCTCGGGTCGTCGTCTCTGGGTTGATTTGATCTAGTTTGGAGTGCGTGGGTTGGGTGCAAGGGAAGCGGCTATGGCTGAGGAGCGTTCGCGACTGGGTCGCGGTCTTGCAAGTCTGATTGGCGATGTCGGCGGGGAGGCGGCTCATGTCGAGCGTCCGTCGCGCACGCCGCGCCGCGTGCCGATTGAATTTCTGAAAGCCAATCCGCGCAATCCGCGCCGCACATTTTCCGATGCGGAGCTGGACGAGCTGTCATCCTCGATCAAGCAGCATGGCGTGATCCAGCCGATTGTCGTGCGTCCGGTGAAGGGCGCGGCGGATCGCTATGAAATCATCGCCGGTGAGCGCCGCTGGCGCGCGTCGCAGCGCGCCGGCCTGCATGACGTGCCGATCGTCACTGTTGAAGTCACCGACAGCGCCGCGCTTGAAATCGCGATCATCGAGAACGTACAGCGCTCGGACCTGAACGCGATGGAAGAAGCGCAGGGCTATCACGCGCTCGCCACCGAATACAAACACAGCGCCGACGACATCGCGAAACTCGTCGGCAAGAGCCGCAGCCATGTCGCCAACATGATGCGCCTGACCAGGCTGCCGGATCAGGTTCAGGCTTACATTGCCGAAGGCAAACTCTCGGCAGGCCACGCGCGTGCGCTGATCAATCTGCCGGATCCGGCGGCGGCTGCGAAGCGCATTGTCGAGGAAGGTCTCAACGTGCGTCAGACCGAAGCGCTGGCGCATGAGGAAGGCGTTCCGGAGCGCAAGCCACAGAAGACGCGCGGCGCGGCAACCGCCAAGGACTCGGACACCATCGCGCTCGAAAAGCGCGTCAGCGATGTGCTCGGCCTCAAGGTCAGCGTCGATCATCGCAATCCCGGCGGCACGGTTCAGATCAAGTACAAGGATCTCGATCAGCTCGACGAGATTTTGCGGCGGCTGGAAGCGGGCAAGTAAATCGGAAGCGAGCAGCGATCTACCTTCCGGTCGTCCCCGCCTTCGCGGGGACGACATTGCATGTGATGCAAGCCGTATCTCGAATCGTTATCCCCGCCGCCGCGCATTCACGGCAATCGCCAGCAATGCGCGCTGCGCAATCACTTCCGCCAAGGACGATTGCTTGCGCATGTCGAACGCCGCATCAGCGAGTTGCGCCATCGCCCGCGCCATGCGCTCGGAACTGGCGTTTCGCAGCGCCGTCTCGACCAGTGGCTTGCGCGAAAAATGCAGCCGGGGAAATCCGCTCTCAAGGGCTTCGTATTCGCTGCGGCCTTCATCGACCGAGAGCCGCGCCTTGTGCAGCAAGGCGGCATGACGCTGCGCCGACATGATGATGAGGCCGGGATAAGTCCCCGCCGCCATGGCTTTGGCGAACAGCGTTTCGACATCGGCGGCGCGGCCGGCGAAGGCATTGTCCACGATGGGATCGAGCGCGAGCCCCGACGCATCGGTGACAATCGCGACCACATCCTCGAGCGTGACTTCGCCCTTGCCATGGGCGTAAAGCGCGACTTTCCGGATTTCATTGCGCGAGGCCTGACGGTCGCCGCCGAGCAGCGATGTCAGCGCCGCGCGGGCGTCGGCTGCGATTCTCAGATTTGAAGCGCGCAGTTCGTCGTCGATCAGTTTTGCGAGATCGCGCTCGGTGTCGGCGTAGCAGGCAATCGCGACGGCGGTCTTCGCCTTTTCGCAGGCCTTGCGCAGAGGCGCGTCCGGGCGAAGCTCACCGGCCTCGATCACGATGCGGCAATCGCTCAGTTGCATCTCCGCCAGCGTGTCGATGCCGCTGGCGAAACTGCGCGTGCCTGCGCGAATACGAATGGCGCGGCGGCCGCCGAACAGCGGCACCGTCATGGCTTCGTCGACCAGACGCGAGGGCTCGGCGGCAAGCTCGTCGCCATCCATGCGCACAAGCGAGAAGGGATCGTTGGGATCGTCAACGGCGGACGCCATCAAGGCGTCGGCTCGCTCGCGGACAAGGCCGGTGTCGGGGCCATAGAGCAGGATGATCGGCCGCGACGGATCGGGCCGGGCCAGAAATGCGTCGATTTCTTTCCCGCGAAGCGCGACCACGATTATCCCGCGGCTGTTGTCAGATCAGGTGCCGGCAATGAAGAACGATGCAAGGCGCTGATTGATGTTGTCCGCGATCACCTTGGCGGCGCGGTCTTCCGCATCGCGCAGGGCGCGCGAGCGGGCGAAGCGCTGTGCCTGACCCGGGATGTCATACGACACGCGCGAGAACGTGGTGCCGGTCAGCACTGTCTTGTCGGTGGCGTTGTCCTTTAGTTCGTACACCACATCGATACCGTAGTTTTCGATGTCAGGCCGCGCGGTGGTCGGATCGACGATGATCGACAGGCGAGTGGTGGTCAGCCGCATCAGCAGGCGGTGGGTGGTCGGGCCGCCGGTGGCGCTGCCGTACATGCTGAACATCAGGTTGTTGCGAATCTCGACGCCAAGCCGCGCTTCGCGCGAGCCGTTGGGCAGGTTCAGCGGAGGAACTTCGACACCCTGCAGCTTTTCCCGGAGCGCCGACCCGCCGGTGGCGCTGCGCTCGCCATACATCGGCTGGAAGCACCCGGCCGTCAGGGCCGCAAGGGCGGCCACGGCAACGAACCGGGCAGCGATGCGCGTACTAAACCACGACATTCACGATCCTCTGCGGAACAATCTTGATCAAGCGAGGTGGGTCACCCTTCAGGGCAAATTTTACAGCATCAATCGCCAAAACGGCAGCCCTTATTTCGGCCTCCGATGCATTTGAAGTCACTGTAACTTCAGCCTTTTTCTTGCCGTTAATCTGCACAGGCAGTGTGACGGTGTCCTCTACAAGCAAGCTGGGGTCGACTTCTGGCCATTTTGCCTCAGAGACGAAACCTACCTGACCAAGCGCTTTCCAGCATTCCTCGGCTAAGTGAGGCATCATTAACGAGATCATCTTGACCAAGATGACGACAGCCTCGCGAACAGCGGAAAATGATTGCGGCCCCGCTACCTTTCCTGGCTCGACAACGGTCCTCAGAAAACTCACGAACTCATAAATCTGGGCAACCGCTGTATTGAATCCTAAGCGCTCGATGTTGTCGCTGACTCGAGCTAGGCGCTTATTTGTAATTCGTCGAATAGCTAGGGCTTGTTCAGAGTCCGAAAGACCGGACTTGTCAGAAAACGTCGGATTTATTTGTGTTGAGGTGAATACATTCACCAGCCGCCAGACCCGCTGCACGAAACGGCTCGCGCCCTGGACGCCTTCCTCGCTCCAGATCACGTCACGGTCGGGCGGCGAGTCCGACAGCATGAACCAGCGCGCGGTGTCGGCGCCGTAGGTGCCGATGATGTCGTCGGGATCGACCGTGTTGCGCTTCGACTTCGACATCTTCTCGATCGGGCCGATTTCGACAGTCTCTTTGGTCGTCAGCAAGGTCGCGCGGCGCTTGTCGCCGACGGTCTCGATATTGATCTCGGCAGGGGACGCGAAGGTGCCGTCCTGCTTCTTGTAGGTCTCGTGCACCACCATGCCCTGGGTGAACATGCCTGCGAACGGCTCGTCCATGGCGATATGACCGGTGGCTTTCATCGCGCGGGTGAAGAAGCGCGAATAGAGCAGATGCAGGATCGCATGCTCGACGCCGCCGATATACTGGTCCACCGGCATCATGCGGTTGGCGACCGCCGGCGTGGTCGGCGCGTTCTCGTTCCATGGATCGGTGAAGCGCGCGAAGTACCAGGACGAATCGACGAACGTGTCCATCGTGTCGGTTTCGCGCGTGGCTGGGCCGCCGCACTGCGGGCAGGTGACGTGCTTCCAGGTCGGATGATGGTCGAGCGCGTTGCCCGGTTTGTCGAAGGTGACATCCTCCGGCAGCACCACCGGCAAATCGGCAGCGGGCACCGGGACCACATCGCACTTCGGGCAATGGATGACGGGGATCGGGCAGCCCCAGTACCGCTGGCGCGAAATGCCCCAGTCGCGCAGGCGGAAATTCACCTGCCGTTCGGCGACAGGCGCGTTGCCTCGCGTTTCGGTTTCGAGACGCCTTGCAACTTCTTCCTTCGCCGCCTCGATGGTCATGCCGTCGAGGAAGCGCGAATTGATCATCCGGCCATCGCCGTCATAGGCCGTGGTGGTGATGACGAAGCTCGCAGGGTCTTGGCCTTCGGGGCACACCACCGGCGTGGTGCCGAGATTGTACTTGTTGACGAAGTCGAGGTCGCGCTGATCGTGCGCGGGACAGCCGAAGATTGCGCCGGTGCCGTACTCCATCAGAACGAAGTTCGCGACATAGACCGGCAGCTTCCAGTCCGGATCGAACGGATGCACGGCCTTGATGCCGGTGTCGAAGCCCTGCTTCTCCGCCGTGTCGATGATTTCCTGCGCGGTGCCCTGACGCTTGGTTTCGGCGACGAACTCGGCCAGCTTCGGATTCTTCAGCGCAGCCGCCTGAGCCAGCGGATGATCCGCCGCAATCGCCATGAACTTCGCGCCGAACAGCGTGTCCGGGCGCGTGGTGAAGATGCGCAGTTCGCTTTCGCCGCTCGGTGCTGTTGCTGTGTCTAGTGCGAAGCGGATGAGCAGGCCCTCGGAGCGGCCGATCCAGTTGCGCTGCATGAGGCGCACCTTGTCCGGCCAGCGGTCAAGCGTATCCAGCGCGTCGAGCAGATCCTGCGAATACTTCGTGATCTTGAAGACCCACTGGTTCATCTCGCGCTGCTCGACCACCGCGCCGGACCGCCAGCCCTTGCCGTCGATCACCTGCTCGTTGGCGAGCACGGTCATGTCGACCGGGTCCCAGTTGATCTTGCGCTTTTCCCGCTCGGCCAGCCCGGCGTTCAGGAAATCCAGAAACATCTTTTGTTGATGCTTGTAGTAGCTCGGATCGCAGGTCGCGAATTCGCGCGACCAGTCGAGCGACAGCCCCATGGTCTGGAGCTGCTTTTTCATCGTGGCGATGTTTTCGTAGGTCCACGCCTTCGGCGCGACCTTGCGTTCGATCGCGGCATTTTCGGCGGGCAGACCAAAAGCGTCCCAGCCCATCGGATGCAGCACGTTGTGGCCCTTGGCGCGCATGTAGCGCGCGACCACGTCGCCCATGGTGTAATTGCGGACATGGCCCATATGGATGCGTCCCGACGGATACGGGAACATCTCGAGCACGTAGTATTTCGGCCTTGGATCGTCGTTGCGGGTCGCGAAGATCGCGCGCTCGTCCCAGATCTTCTGCCACCGCGGTTCGGATTCGCGGGCGTTGTAGCGTTCGGTGCTCATCAGGTCAGTCGTCTGCCAAGAGGGGGAATTCAAGGCCGGAGACTAGCCACAAAAGACCGCGACGGGTCAACGCTTTAGGGCGCGAATCGGCCCTGCGCAGCCTGTTCGGGACATTAGCCTGCGAGCGAAACCGCCGACGGGGCGGGCCGGATCAGCCCATGGGCGACCACCATGTTCCGTCCCTGCCGTTTTGCCGCATAAAGCGCTGCGTCGGCGGCCTCGATCAGGTCGTCCTCGGGCTGGGCGTCGCCCGGCGTCACGGTCGCGGTGCCGATGCTGACCGTGACAGTCCTGCCGGGGCTGGTGCGGTGGGGAATTGCGAGACCTTCCACAGCGGCGCGGACTTGCTCGCCGACCCTCAGGGCATCGGCGGTGTCGCCGCCTGGCAGCAGCAGACAGAATTCCTCGCCGCCATAACGGGCGGCAAAGCCATCACATGAATTGGAGAGGTCCGCCAGCGTTTGGCCGATGCGCTTGAGGCAAGCATCGCCCTCCGGGTGTCCGTAGGTGTCGTTAAACAGCTTGAAGTGATCGACGTCGATCATCAGAACTGAAAGCTGCGCGTTGGACTGCAGCGCCTTCATCCACTCAAATTCGAGCCGGCTCTGGAAGCCGCGGCGATTGGCGAGACCCGAGACAAGGTCGTGGGACGCAATCACCGTCAAGCGATCGTTGGCGGCGGTCATTTCACGTTCGCGCTCGGACAGTTGCGAGGCCATCGTGTCGAAGGCCCGGGCGAGCGGAACGAATTCCGCAGGCAGTGTGGCGCTGGAGGCGCGCGCCGAAAGTTCGCCGCGGCCGAACCGGTTGGCCATCTCCGTCATCTTGCGCACCGGTCGCATGATCAGACGCTCACCGGCGAACCAGGCGCCGAGCAGGGTGAAGAGACCAACCAGCGCGAGCTGAATATAGGCCGTTCTGATCTCGCCGTTGATACCGCGCAGCATCGTCGCCTGATCGATGCTAACGATCATACGTGCGCGCGTTCCCGCGACACGGGCGAATGAGACAGCCTTTTTCTCGCCGTTCGCGGATTCAAAGGAGATCGAGCCGTACTCCCGGTCGAGATTGATCTCGCGAAACGTGACGGCTTCGAGCAGGGACGTATCCTTCAGCGGGCGTCCAATCAGGTCGATTGTGCTTTCCGGCGCTGCCAGGATTGTGCCGCTGCCATCCACGAGCAGCACCGACATGCCTGGGCGCAGGTTACGGTTGCTGATGAGCTGCGACATCCACTTCAGGTCGATGGAGGCGATGACAAGGGCCTCGCTGTTGCCTTCGATAGCCGAAACCGGATAGGCGGCGACGATGGTCGGCGTGCCGGAGGGCCGTGCAAGGATATAGTCACTTACGACGAATTCATGGGTTTCCATCGCGCGCTGGAAATAATCGCGGTCGTGGACATTTGCGCCGACGAAAGCGGATTGCGTCGAGCACTGGATGATGCCGTTCGAGTCCACGAGATTCAGCGAACGGATCCATGGCAGGTCCACGCGCAGGCTGGCGCGCATGATGGCGCAGCCACGGCCCTGCTGCGCGGCCGATGCGTAGATGTAGGCGGAGGATTTGAGGACGGCTTGCACCGTGGAAATGATTTCACGCTGTGCGTCGGCGGTGTGCCTGGCGAGTTCGGACAGTTCGTTGGCCGCCTGCACCACCTGCCTGGAGCGGGATTCTTCGAGCAGACGGACCCGGTCGAGCATCAGCGGGACGACCAGAATCAGCGCCAGAATCACAAGGCGCGCGCGAATCCCGAGCAGCGCCTTGAGTTTTGACGTGTTGCGGCCGAAGCTGGCGATTGACATTGGTATTCCCTTGCCCCACGCCAATCCTACGAAAAAAGGGTTCAAAGACCCTTTTTTGATTTCGTTAAAAATCGAATGATCTCCATATTTGACGAAGGTTTGCCGCGATGGATGAGCAAAAGGTGTCGCCGGTAACATCCGATTCACCAAACGGCTTCGCCGAAGTGGAGCGCGAGATTGCCCGTGCCTGCCGCGATGCGGGGCGCGAGCGATCGTCGGTGACGCTGGTCGCAGTCTCGAAAACCTTCAGCGGCGATGCCATCGAGCCGGTGATCCAGGCCGGCCAGAAGGTTTTCGGTGAAAACCGCGTGCAGGAAGCCAAATCAAAGTGGCCGGACCTGATGGCGAAGCATCCGGGCCTCGCATTGCATCTGATCGGACCGCTGCAGTCGAACAAGGCGAAGGAAGCGGTGGCGCTGTTCGGTGCCATTCACTCGGTGGATCGCGCGAGCCTGTGCGAAGCGCTGGCGAAAGAGATCGTTAAGCAAGACCGGCATCCGGAATTATTCGTTCAGTTGAACACCGGCGAAGAACCGCAGAAGGCCGGCGTCGCCCCGGCAGACGCCGATGCGTTCATTGCAAGCTGCCGCGATGTGTATGGTCTGAAGATTTCAGGGTTGATGTGCATTCCACCGGTGGACGAACCACCTGCTGCTCATTTTGCACTTACGGCCAAGATTGCCGCGCGCAACGGACTTCCATTGTTGTCGATGGGCATGAGCGCGGATTTTGAAACCGCGATTCAGCTCGGCGCGACCCATGTGCGGGTCGGCTCCGCGATCTTCGGGAAACGGTAGAGTCCGCACAAGTAGCTACATCATCATTGCGAGGAGCCATTAGCGCGTTTACGCGCGTCTTCGACGCGCTTTAGCGACGAAGCAATCCAGTTCCTTTTTCAGGAGTGGATTGCTTCGCTTCGCGCGCAATGACGAGCGGCTTACAACTTTACCCGATCACAATTTTGGTTCGCGGCCCGATCCGTTCCAGCAAGCGCAACATCGCGCTGCGCGTCAGCCCGACACAGCCTGCGGTCGGTCCGAAGCTCTCGCGGGCGAGATGAATGAACACGGCGCTGCCGCGCTTTGGAATCCGAGGACGTGTGTTGTGGTCGATCTCGATAATGAAATCGTACAGGTGATCGGCGCGCATCAGTCGGTCGCCGTCATCGCCGGCCTTGCGAGTGACGGCGCGGTTGTAATGCCGGTCGGAAGGGTCCTCGGACCAGGCGTCGGTGGGTGTAATCGCACGGACCGGCAGAAACGTCTTCGGCCGGGGATGACGGTCGGCCCGCCACCACAGCCGGACCGGCTGGAAGACGCCGCGCGGGGTGCCGCCGTCGCCCTCGAACTTGTTGGCCTTGATTCCCCCGCGTCCCAACGCCACCGGCAGGACCTGCGCTCCTGCGGTCAGCCAGCCCTGAGTCGGGCGGCCGGCGGCGGCATGAACCGCAATCATGGATAATGGCCGATCACGGAACGGTGTTCTATAAGCCATTGGAAAGCCTAGATTTCCCCTATTTGCTCTCACCGGCTGCGCACAAACGCAGCTTGCGCTTTTACCCGCAAATGCTCTATTTCGCCGAGGCTTTGAGATGCGCCCGTCCGGGATCGCTCTCAAATGCCTCTTTTACAAGCCAAATTTTAAAGGACCGGATCAATGGCCAACGCCCGCAAGATCCTGATCGTGGATGACGATACCGATCTGCGCGATGCCCTTGTGGAGCAATTGTCGCTGCATGAGGAATTCGAGGCTTCCGCGGTCGATACCGGTGCAAAGGGTGCGCTGGCCGCCAAGAGCAATTCGCCCGATCTGGTTCTGATGGATGTCGGTCTGCCTGATACCGATGGGCGCGAAGTGGTACGCAGCCTGCGCAAGGGCGGCTTCAAGTCGCCGATCATCATGCTGACCGGTCACGACACTGATTCGGACACCATCCTCGGCCTCGAATCCGGCGCGAACGACTATGTGGCAAAGCCATTCCGCTTCGCCGTGCTGCTGGCGCGCATCCGCGCGCAGCTTCGCCAGCACGAAGCCAGCGAGGACGCCGTGTTCACGGTCGGCCCCTATAGCTTCCGTCCGGGCTCCAAGATGCTGACCGGCGCCAATGCCAAGAAGGTGCGGCTCACCGAGAAGGAGACCGCGATCCTGCGGTTCCTCTATCGGGCCGGCCAGATGCCGGTGTCGCGCGAGACCCTGCTGCAGGAAGTCTGGGGCTACAATTCAGGTGTCACCACCCACACCCTGGAAACGCATATCTATCGCCTGCGCCAGAAGGTGGAGAAGGACGCGGCCAACCCCGAAATTCTTGTGACTGAGTCCGGGGGCTATAAGCTGGTGCCATGAGTCGAATCACGGCGCTCAATGGCCATTGAAGACGACATCGCCCTGTTCACGCGCGTCCCGACATTGAATTTGTTGGGCGGAGCTGCCTTGCAGGTGCTCGCGATCGGCGCCGAGCAGCGCGATTATAGTTTCGGCGAAAAGCTGTTCGTGCAGGGCGATCCGGCGGATTCCGGTTTCATCGTCCGGCGCGGCGCGTTTCGTGTCGCGTCCGATGACGGGCAGGAAGCGGTGGCCGGCGAGAATGTGCTGATCGGCGAACTGGCGCTTGTCGTCGCGATGCCACGGCCCGCGACTGCGGTTGCGCTCGAGCCATCGTCGGTGCTGCGGATTTCGCGCAGTCTGTTTCAGCGTGTACTTGAAAGCCACCCCGAGGCGGCACGTCGTCTGCGCGATGATTTCGCCGCGCGCTCCAATGCCGCGCTGGGCGCCATGACGCGCGTCGGCGCGACGCTGCGCTAGCGCAGGTTTTCCTGACATCAAACATCGAGAACCGCCGTCACCGGGACATGATCCGATGGCCGCTCCCAGCCGCGGGCATCGCGGGTGATCCTGAAATCGCGAACGCTGTCGCCAAGCGCCTTCGAGACCCAGATATGATCGAGGCGGCGGCCCTTGTTGGCGGCGACCCAGTCGGCGGAGCGGTAGCTCCACCATGTATAGACTTTCTCCGAGAGCGGAATGCATTGGCGGGCGATGTCGATCCAGTCGCCCTGCGACTGCACCGCAAGCAGCTTCTCGCATTCGATTGGCGTGTGCGAGACAATCTTCAGAAGCTGCTTGTGCGACCACACGTCATGCTCATGCGGCGCGACATTGAGATCGCCGACAAGGATATGCCGGTCATCGGCTTTCGGATGCAGCGGCGCGCAATCCCGCATTTCGTCGAGAAATGACAGCTTGTGCTCGAATTTGGGATTGAGCACAGGGTCCGGAATGTCGCCGCCGGCGGGGACATAGAAATTATGCAGGGTGAGCGGCTTTGCGATCTGCGCCTGCTGTCCGAAGGCGACCGAGATATGCCGTGAATCGACCTTGCCGCAGAAGGTGCGCACGTCGCGCGATTCAAAGGGAATCTTCGAGACGATGGCGACGCCGTGATAGCCCTTCTGACCGTTGAGCGCGATATGCTCGTAACCCAGCCGCTTGAAGCGCTTCAGCGGAAAGGCATCGTCGATGCACTTGGTTTCCTGAAGGCACAGCACATCGGGCCGCACGGCCTTGATGAACTTGGCGACCAGGTCGATGCGCAGGCGCACCGAATTGATATTCCAGGTGGTGAGGGTGAGGCGCATGATCGCAGGCGGCGAGGAAAGACAGAGAAACCGTTAGCCGGTTTTGTCCGCCCGCTCCAGTGCGGTCATGCCGATATGCACCAATAGACGGCGCTAGTTCTGGTTGGTCTGATAGTTGGTGTAGTCGATCTTGAACATGGCAGGATCGAGCTTCTTGGTGGTGTCGAGATTATAGACCGCGACGGTGGTGTCGTAGCCCTGCGGATCGGTCACGGTCCATTGCTTGAGCTGATTGTCCTTGGCGCCGATCATCAGCATCAGGCGGCTGGTGCCGACCAGCGGCTGCTTTTCCTCGATGGTCACGCTGATGAACATGTCGTCGGAGCCGACGCCCACGACATTGGTGTCACGCATGAGATCAATGCGGTCGGCCAGAAGGAAGCGCAGCGGCGTCTGCGACAGCGGATAGACGTCCTGCGTCGCCAGCCGGCGGTCACGGACGATCACCGAAGACCCATCGGCGACCAGCGCGATGGGCGAGGGATCGTCATACTCAAACCGGATCTTGCCGGGCTTCTGAATGTAGAAGTCGCCGGTCGAGCGCGTGCCGTCGGGGCCAACCTGCACGAAGTTGCCCGAGACATTCACGAGCGAGGAGAGATAGCTGCTGACCTTGGCGGCGAGCGCCTTCTGGTTGGCGTCGAAATTCGGCGTGTTGCCGCTGAACAGATTGCGTAGATCCGGAATGATCGGTGTTGGTGGCGCGGCGGCGGAAGGCGCCGGGATGGTGGGATTTGGCAGCGCCTGCTTGGGGACCGGTGTATCGGCGCGCTTCGGCGCGGGCTTCGGTGTGGGGACAGCCTGGGCCGACGCCGCCGGAATCATGATCGCGGCAGCGATGGCGGCGGCGAGGGCAGCCGCCATCAATCTCACATGGAGAAAATGATGTGCGGTGAGCGGGTTGCGGCAGACCGGCTGATGGCGATGAAGGTGTCTCAACGGTCCGTCCTGTGGGATGCCTTGTGATCTGTCCGCCGGGGCTAACCCCAAGCTATGGCGATTTCGCGGCTGCGAATAGGGTGGATTTAGCCGAAGCGTTCTTCTTCCTCACCCACCAGAATCTCGCGTTTTCCGGCGTGGTTGGCCTGGCCGACGATGCCTTCCAGCTCCATCCGCTCCATCAGCGTTGCGGCCCGGTTGTAGCCGATCTGCAGGCGGCGCTGAATGTAGCTGGTCGAGGCCTTGCGGTCGCGCTTGACGATGGCCACCGCCTGCTGGAACAGGTCGCCTTCTCCGCCATTGGCGCCCATGCTGGTACCGTCGAAAACCGGATTGCCGTCCTCGTCGGTGTCCTCTTCCGCGGTGACCGCCTCGAGATATTCCGGCTGGCCCTGCGCCTTGAGGTGACGGACGATCTTTTCGACTTCCTCGTCCGACACGAACGGGCCGTGGACGCGGCTGATGCGTCCGCCGCCAGCCATATATAGCATGTCGCCCTGGCCGAGCAGTTGCTCCGCGCCCATTTCGCCGAGCAGCACGCGGCTGTCGATCTTCGAGGTGACCTGGAAGGAAATGCGGGTCGGGAAGTTCGCCTTGATGGTGCCGGTGATGACGTCGACTGACGGGCGTTGCGTGGCGAGAATTACGTGGAGACCCGCAGCGCGCGCCATCTGCGCAAGGCGCTGCACCGCGCCTTCGATGTCCTTGCCTGCGACCATCATCAGGTCGGCCATTTCGTCGACAATGATGACGATATAGGGCAGCGGTTCGAGCTCGAGCTTCTCTTCCTCGTAGATCGCCTTGCCGGTTTCCTTGTCGAAGCCGGTCTGCACGGTGCGGGTCAGTTCCTCGCCCTTGGCCTTCGCCTCGGCAACGCGGGTGTTGTAGCCGTCGATGTTGCGCACACCGAGCTTCGCCATGTTCTTGTAGCGTTGCTCCATCTCGCGCACCGCCCATTTCAGCGCGACGACAGCCTTCTTCGGATCGGTCACGACCGGCGTCAGCAGATGCGGAATGCCGTCATAGACCGAGAGTTCGAGCATCTTCGGATCGACCATGATCAGGCGGCACTGATCCGGACGCAGGCGATAGAGCAGCGACAGGATCATGGTGTTGATGCCGACCGACTTGCCCGAGCCGGTGGTGCCGGCGATCAGAAGATGCGGCATGCGCGCCAGATCGACGATCACCGGCTCACCGCCGATGGTCTTGCCGAGGCACAGTGGCAGCTTCGCGGTGCTGCCGGTTGCTTCCTTCGCGTTGAGCAGTTCGCGCAGGTAAACCGTCTCGCGCTTGACGTTCGGCAGTTCGATGCCGATGGCGTTGCGCCCGGAGACGACCGCGACACGCGCCGAGACCGCGCTCATGGAGCGCGCGATATCATCGGCAAGGCCGATCACGCGCGAGGACTTGATGCCCGGCGCCGGTTCGAGTTCGTAGAGCGTCACGACGGGGCCGGGGCTGGCTTTCACGATCTCGCCGCGCACGCCGAAATCCTGAAGCACGCCTTCGAGCGAGCGCGAATTTTCTTCAAGCTCGTCCTTGCTCAGGGTCTGGCGATCGGATGCCTTCGGAGCGGCGAGGACGGAGATCGGCGGCAGAACGAAGACACCCTTGCGGCCGGACGGCTTCGGCTCGGGGCGCTTGCGGGGGCGGGGCGCGGGCTCCTCGTCCTCCTCCTCCTCTTCCTCCTCGTCTTCTTCCTCTTCGTCGTGTTCGTCCTGTTCCTGCGGCACCAGCGACGGGGCGCGCCGCCCGCCACCGAGGTTTGGCTCCATGCGCTCGAACGAGCGGGCGGAGGAGGATTCCGTGCGTCCGACGGCCATGGCGAACAGCGCGGCGGCCATCCGCGCAATGCGCGCCTTCGCGCTCATCGCCGCATGAACCAGCCATCCGAGCGAGACGGAGCCCCGATCGTTGTCGTCTTCGTCTTCATCCTCGTCGATCATCGGCGGGCGGGTGCGCTCGAGGATTTTTTCCTTGGCGCCCGCGCCGCAGGCGAAGGCGAAACTTCCGATCATGGCCGCGAACAGGATCATGCCGAGCACGATTCGGTAGATCGTGCCGGGCGGGCCGAACACCACCGCAGGAAAGCGCACCAGCGCATCGCCGACAACGCCGCCAAGCCCGGTCGGCAGTGGCCATGCGCCGCTGCGCGGCAGGCAGCTTGCAAATCCGGCGGCGATCACCGCGCACAGAACCCAGCAGGCGACACGCAGCGCCTCACGGTCGAACAGGCGATGGGTCACCAGCCGCCAGCCCCACACGGCGACCGGCAGCACCAGCATGATCGAGCCGAGCCCGAGAATCTGCATCAGGAGATCGGCGCCGATGGCGCCGGGACGGCCCATCAGGTTGCGGATGGCGCCGGAGGTTGCGTGGCTGAGACTCGGGTCCTGCACCGACCAGGTCATCAGCGCCGCGGCCACGACACAGGACAATGCGATCACGCCGAGACCGGTCAGTTCGCGCAGGCGGCGCGCGAGCATTTCGCGGATCGGATCGGAGATCTGGCCGACGATGGGAATGACACGTTCGATCGCTGGCATGACGACTAACCTTGCGGCTCGCTCAAAACCTCGACCATGCGATGCAGGGCCTCGGCGGTGGTTTCACTGTCTTGCACCATGGCGACGCGGATATAGCCGGTGCCGGGATTGGTGTTGTCGGATTGCGGACGGGCCAGATAGCTACCGGGGATGACACGCACGCCGCCGTCCTTGAAAAGTTTGACGGTGGCCGCTTCATCGCCGCCATGGGCGGAGACATCGAGCCAGATGCAGAAGCCGCCTGCGGGGCGCTTGTAACCGAAGCGGTTGCCGAGAATCTGGTCGGCGAGATCGAACTTGATCCGGTACAGCTTGCGGTTTTCCTCGACATGCGCTTCGTCGCCGTAGGCGGCGACGGCGACATGCTGCAGCGGCACCGGCACTTGAGGCGCTGCGACATTGCGCAGCTCATGGAAGCGCGCGAGAAACCTTGCATCGCCTGCGGCGAAGCCGACGCGCATGCCCGGCAGGTTCGAGCGCTTCGAGAGCGACTGGAAGGCGACGACGTTGGCGAAGTCATGGCCCGCGGAGGCGAGCATGCTGCCCGGCGCGTCGTGGGTGTAGATTTCCGAATAGCATTCGTCGCTGAGCACGATGAAGCCGTAGCGGTCGGCGAGCTGCTTCACGCGATCAAAGTAGGCGCGCGAGGCGACGGCGCCCTGCGGGTTCGCGGGCGAGGCGAGATAGAACGCGACGGTGCGCTCAAGCGTCTCGGTGCTTAGGGAATCGAGATCGGGCAGGAAGCCGTTGGCGCGAACGGTCGGCAGGAACACCGCTTCGCATCCGGCGGCGCGGGCGCCTGCGGCGTAGGCCGGATAGAACGGGTTGGGCATCAGGATTGCAGGCGTGCCCTTGCGTGGCGCGACATAGCGGGCGGCGGCGATGGCCGCGAAAAACAGGCCCTCGCGGCTGCCATTGAGCACCAGGACTTCGGTTTCCGGATCGACGGCGCGGGGCAGTCCGAACCGCTTCGTGGTCCAGCTTGCCGCCGCCTGCCGGAACGGCTCAATCCCCTTGGCGATCGGGTATCGCCCAAAGTCTTTGATATGTTTCGCTAAAACCGGCCCGACAAAATCGGGCACCGGATGCTGCGGCTCGCCCAGCGACATGTTGATCAGGGGTCTGCCGGGCTTGTAGGGGCTGAGGAGGTCGGCCAGCCGGGCGAAGGGCGAGCGCTCGCTGGCCGATGCGCCACCTTGGGCGCCGGCAGCGTCGGCCGGGCGGGAAGAAGCGGTTATGGCCATTCGGAAAACGCCAGCACTTTCGGTCCGTTGGTCCCCTCGGGACGGTCCCGGGGAGCGCGCGGATTTGATCACATCACCATAGGTGGGGCGAGGTTAAGACGCGATTAACCATCGTCCGTCGGGCGCATTTTCGCCGTCTTGGAACCGGGCTGGCGGATATGCCGAACCCAAAGAAAAGGGCTCCAGCTTGCGCTGGAGCCCTCCGACGGACGGGGCATTGCCGGGTTTGTGCCCCAACCGTTGTCCTTGTTTCAGAGCATGACCTTTTCGGAAAACCGGTTCCCACTTTTCCGGGTCATGCTGGCTCGCTTACATGTTGTAGGCACGCTCGGTGTGGTCGGTGATGTCGAGGCCTTCGCGCTCGGCATCGACCGGAACCCGCAGGCCCACGATCACGTCGACGATCTTGTAGATGATCGCCGAACCGATGCCCGAGAACAGCAGCGTGGTGCCCACGCCCCAGCTCTGCGAGATCATCTGCGTGACCATGTCGTAATCGCCGACTTTGCCGGTGACGTAATCGAGGACACCGGTGCCGCCGAGGGCAGGGTTGACCAGGATGCCGGTGCCGAGAGCGCCGACGATGCCGCCGATGCAGTGGACGCCGAACACGTCGAGGGAGTCGTCATAGCCGAGCGCGTTCTTCACAACCGTACAGAAGAACAGGCAGACCACGCCGACGACAAGGCCGAGAATGATCGCGCCCATCGGGCCCGAAAATCCGCAGGCCGGAGTGACGGCGACAAGACCGGCGACCGCACCCGACAACGCGCCGAGAACTGACGGATGGCCCTTGATCATCCACTCCGCGAACATCCAGGACAGGGCCGCGGCAGCGGTTGCCAGGAAGGAGTTGGTCATTGCGAGCGCAGCACCGCCCGAGGCTTCGAGGTTCGATCCTGCATTGAAGCCGAACCAGCCCACCCAGAGCAGCGAGGCGCCGATCATGGTCATGGTCAGCGAGTGCGGGGCCATCAGCTCCTTGCCGTAGCCGGTGCGCTTGCCGATCAGCAGAGCGCCGACGAGACCTGCGATACCGGCGTTGATGTGCACCACCGTGCCGCCCGCGAAGTCGAGAGCGCCCTTCTTGAAGAGGAAGCCGGCATCCGCCATCACTTCGTCCAGTTTCGCCTGCGCTGCAGTCTTGGCTGCACCGTCAGCCGCGGCAGCGACTGCCTTGGCGGCATCGGTGATCGCGTCCGGTCCGGCCCAGTACCAAACCATGTGGGCCATCGGGAAGTAGATCAGCGTCACCCAGAGCGGGATGAACAGCGCGATCGCCGAGAACTTCATGCGTTCGGCAAAGGCGCCGACGATGAGGGCCGGTGTGATCGCCGCGAACGTCATCTGGAAGCAGAAGTAGATCATTTCCGAGATGTTGGCGTCGACCGAGAACGTTGCCGCCATCGAGTCAGTCGTGATGCCGGACATGAAGGCTTTGGAGAAGCCGCCGATGAAATCCGAACCGCCGGTGAATGCGAGGCTGTAGCCGTAGAGAGCCCAAATCACGCAGACGATGCAGACGGTGTAGAAGACCTGCATCAAAACCGACAGCATGTTCTTGGAGCGGACAAGGCCGCCGTAGAACAGTGCGAGGCCCGGGATGGTCATCAACAGCACGAGAACCGTTGCTGTCATCATCCAGGCATTATCGCCCTTGTTGACCGTTGGCGCGGCGTAGGCCGCTGTCGTAGCGAAGAGGCCGACGGCGAGAGTTGCCAATCCCGCGCTGGTGGGACGCTTGAACGTCATTTGTATGTACTCCTGATAAGATGAGGTTTGCGCGAAATCAGAGCGCCGCGTCATCGGCTTCGCCCGTACGGATGCGCACCGCATGGTCGAGGTTGATGACGAAGATCTTGCCGTCGCCGATCTGGCCGGTCTTTGCCGCGCCGGTGATCGCTTCGATGGTCTTGTCGACTTGGGACGAGGCGACAGCCACCTCGATCTTGATCTTGGGAAGGAAGCTCACGGCGTATTCAGCGCCGCGGTAGATTTCCGTGTGGCCCTTCTGGCGGCCATATCCCTTGACTTCCGTCACCGTGAGGCCGTGAACGCCGATGGCGGTCAGGGCATCGCGGACTTCTTCCAGCTTGAATGGCTTGATGATGGCCATAACAATTTTCATGGGTTCTTCCCCGCTTGGGCCCGGCCGTACTGACCGGGCGATCTCGACTGAGGGTCACCGCGCGAAGACAGATCACTCCACGGGCACAGCCGGGTCCCATAGAATCAAATGCCGTGCCAACACCGCCAAAATCGCTAACAGTTTATGAATCCGGAGGTTTTCGGCCCGGAGGGGGGTGCGCAGGAAACAGGCTGCGGGGTGCCGCCTAAAACAGCGACAGAAATGCCAAAAACATAGGCAGGACAGACTGCGGACACATTCATGCCCAGCGGAGGGGCAAAAGGTATCTCCGCCCGGCTGTGGGCGGAGGAATCCGGTCGGATTGGCGGCCTACTGCAGCGCTTCGCCGTGCTGGGTAATGTCGAGACCCTCGACCTCATGCTCGTGCGACACCCGCAGACCCGACAGCATGTCGACCGCCTTGAGCAGGATAAAGGTCATGCCGCCGGTCCAGACGAACACAACCGCCACGCCATAAATCTGCGTCAAAAGCAGTTTCGGGTTGCCCTCAAGCAGTCCCGAAGTTCCGCCAATGGCAGCCGTGGCGAAAATTCCGGTCATCAGGGTGCCGAGCAACCCGCCGATGCCGTGAATGCCGAACACGTCGAGGGTGTCGTCATAGCTGAAACGATGCTTGAGGCTGGTGCAGGCCCAATAGCAAACCGCGCCGGCGATGATGCCGATCACGATGCCATGCCATGGCTCGACGAAACCGGAGGCGGGCGTGATGGTGCCAAGACCAGCCACCGCGCCGGAGATCATGCCGAGCACCGATGGCTTGCGGCGCGTGGCCCATTCGATCGCGGTCCAGGTCAGCGCGCCGGCGCAGGCGGCAAGATGGGTCGAGAAGATCGCCATCACCGCGCGCGAATTCGCCTGCAATGCCGAGCCGCCGTTGAAGCCGAACCAGCCGACCCATAACAGGCCGGTGCCGATCACCGCGAGCGAGAGATCGTAAGGCGAGAGATTCTCGGTGCCATAGCCGCGGCGGCGGCCCATCACCAGCGCTGCGACAAGTCCGGCCGTGCCTGCACTGAGATGCACCACAAGACCGCCGGCGAAATCGAGCACGCCGGCCTGTGCAAGGAAGCCGCCGCCCCACACCCAGTGTGCGAGCGGGATGTAGACGAAGGTGAACCAGCCGATCGAGAACAGCACATAGGATGAAAACCGCATGCGGTCTGCGACCGATCCGGCGACCAGCGCAACGGTGATGACAGCGAACGTCATCTGGTAGAGCGTGAACAGCGCTTCGGGAATGGTCTTTGCGGCGCTGTTGACGCCGTCCATCGTCATGCCCGACAGCAGGATGCGGTCCAGCGAACCGAGCCAGGCGCCGTCACCGGCGAACACGAGGCTGTAACCGTACATCACCCAGAGAATGGAAATCAGTGCCACCGCGATCAGGCTTTGCGCCATTGTCGCCAGCACGTTCTTCTTGCGCACCATGCCGGCATAAAACAGCGCAAGGCCTGGAATGGTCATCATCAGAACCAGCGCGGTGGACGTGATCATCCACGCCGTATCCGCCGCGTCGATCTTGGTGTCCTGTGCAAGAGCCGGCGTCGCCAGCATGAAAGAAAGACTCGCGGCAGAAACCACAGTCGCACAGCGTGCGACCGCAGGCAGCAATCTCAACATGGCAATCCCCCCGGCCAGGAAGACCTTGCGGCATCGTGCACGTGCCGCTGCAGTCGCTTGGTATATGTTTCTCAGAAAATCAAAGTGCGTCGTTGTCGGTTTCGCCGGTGCGAATGCGCACGGCATTTTCAATCGGTGTAACGAAAACCTTGCCGTCGCCGATCTGACCGGTGCGCGCGCTGGCGGTGATCACCTCGACAGCCTGGTCGGCCAGATCGCTGCCCACGGCGATCTCGATCCGCAGCTTGGGCAGGAAATTCACGATGTACTCGGCGCCCCGGTAAATTTCGGTATGGCCCTTCTGGCGGCCGAAGCCCTTCACCTCGGTGACAGTCATGCCGTGAACGCCGATCGCGGTCAGGGCCAGACGGACCTCTTCGAGCTTGAAGGGTTTGATGACGGCGGTGATCAGCTTCATGGTCGCTCTTCGTCCTTGATGTCTGCGCGGCAGCGCCATGCGTCTTTACGCGCGCGCGCGGAAATCCGCTACCTTTTTGGGCAAGACGACAGAAAAATATGCAGGCAGAGCCGAAAACCGTTGCGGCGCTGCGCGGTCCGTTTGTAGCATCAGCTCTCTTGGGGCTGAGACCGATCGCGATCCGCTGATGCGCCGTGGAGCAGGAGCTTTGCGGCCGGTCCGGTGCTCCATCTTCCGAGGGAAAAGGACCAGTCATGTCGGGCCGATCTTGGTTTGTTGCCGCCGGAGATAAGCAGGAAGGTCCTTATTCCGAGGAAGAATTCCGCGACCTGATCGCGCGCGGGCATGTTCGGGCCGACACCTATGTGTGGGCCGACGGTATGCAGGACTGGAAATATGCCGGCGACATTCCGGGTCTTCTGTCGCCCGGCCGCATGCCGCCGGTTCTTCCGCGCGCGGCCGTTCCTGGACCGGCAACGGCGGCTTACGGCTATGCCGACAGCGGCGCGGCGGGTGCGCTGGATTCCGATTTTCCGTTCCTGGAGTTTGTCTGGCGAAGCCTTGTTTTCTGCGTCGGCTCGCTTTTCGTCATTCCGCTGCCATGGCTGCTGGTCTGGTATCTGAAGTGGCTGGTGCCATGCGTGCGGGTGCCGGGCCGTCCGAACCTCAGTTTCGAGGGAACGGCGATGGCGGTCGTGCCGTGGTATTTCGGCGCGGTCGTTCTTGCGATCGCCGTTGCGATGCTCGGAAGCGAGCTGCTCAACAACCTGATGATCATCGTTCAGGTCGCGCTCTATTGGCTTTTCATCAAGTGGGCGGTTGCCAACCTCGCGTCCAACGGACAGCCGCTCGGACTGAGCTTTTCCGGAACGGTCTGGGCCTATCTCGGCTGGAATCTGCTGGTGGTTGTTTCCATCCTCACCATCATCGGCTGGGCCTGGGTCTATTCGGCATGGACGCGGTGGATGTGCAAGAACATCCAGGGCACGCGCCGCTCCGTGATTTTCAATGGCACCGGGCTGGAAATTCTCTGGCGCGGATTAGTCACGATCATCGGCTGCGTGCTGGTGATTCCGATTCCGTGGGTCGTGCGCTGGTACATGCAGTGGTTCATCTCGCAACTCGCGGTGGTGCCGCGCGATGCATCATCCGAGCGCATGATCGAGGCGCCGCGCGCGCCATAGCGCGCGGGCCCATCCTAGCCTGCCGGCTTTTGCTTGCGCTCGCGCAACGAGCCTTCCTGCGCGACGGACGCAACCAGCGTGCCGTCCTGCTTGAAGATCATGCCGCGCGTGAGACCGCGCCCGCCCTGCGCGCTCGGCGAATCCTGAGCATAGAGCAGCCATTCGTCGGCACGGAACGGGCGATGAAACCACATCGCATGATCGAGGCTCGCCGGCATCATGCGCTGATCGAACAGGGTGCGGCCATAGCGCGCCATCGCGGCATCCAGCAGCGAGAAGTCCGAAGCGTAGGCCAGCGCGCACATGTGCAGCGCCGGATCGTCCGGCAGTTTCGCGACGGTGCGAATCCAGACGTGGATACGGCCGTCGTCGATTTTCTGGCCGAAGTAGCGGCCAAGCTCCACCGGGCGCAATTCGATAGGCCGGTCGGATTCGTAATAGCGGCGAATGAAGTCCGGCATTTCCTTGAACATCGGCTGCTTGGATACTTCTTCCGCAGTCAGTTTCTCCGGCGGGGGGACGTCGGGCATCCGGTCCTGATGATTGAAGGACTCTTCCTCGACGGCATGGAACGACACCATGATCGAAAAGATCGCGTTGCCGTGCTGGATGGCGGTGACGCGCCGCGTCGAATAGCTCTTGCCGTCGCGCAGCCGCTCGACTTCGTAGATGATCGGAATCTGCGGGTCGCCCGGCAGAATGAAATAGCAGTGCAGCGAATGCGGCAGCCGCTTCTCGACATTCTCGACGGTCCGGCAGGCCGCGACCATCGCCTGACCGATCACCTGGCCGCCGAACACGCGCTGCCAGCGCGTTTTCGGACTGACGCCGCGGAACATGTTGACCTCTAACTGCTCGATATCGAGGATCGACAACAGATCAATCAGGCTTTTCGACATTCACAATGTTCCGATCTTCGGTATGGCGGGGCGCGCGACGATTTCCGGTCAGCCGCAAACCCTGATAAACAGCGCAGGCCTCTCTTCGGGCCTATTCTCGGGGCATATTTCCCCCATGGCCGGGCCCGAGGCAAGGGCGGCGGCCAAACGAATTGCACGTATGAAAGTCCGGATGTCATGTCGTCACAACGCAGCATCGTGATCGCAGGCGGCGCTTTTGCCGGTCTGGTACTGGCTCTGGCCTTACGTCAGGGACTTGGGCCTGAGATTCCGATTGTCGTGGCCGATCCGGCCTTCGCCATGAGGCCGAGCCGCGATCCGCGCGCCTCCGCGATCGTTGCCGCCTGCCGCCGCCTGTTCGAGGTGATCGGTGTCTGGGATCAAGTCGCCGAGACGGCGCAGCCGATCCTCGACATGGTGGTGACCGACTCGCGTCTCGAAGATGCGACCCGCCCGATCTTCCTGACTTTCGGCGGCGAGGTTGAGCCGGGCGAACCGTTTGCGCACATGGTCGAGAACCGGCACCTGATCAACGCACTGGCGACGCGCGCCGAAGCCGAAGGCATCGAACTGAATGCGGTCGCGGTCTCGTCCTATGATGTGTACGGCGAAGGCACGCGGGTCAGCCTGAGCGATGGCCGCGTCATCGACGCGAGCCTGCTTGTGGCCGCGGACGGCGCGAAATCGAAGCTGCGCGAACGCGCAGGCATCGCCACCCATGGCTGGGATTACGATCAGTCCGGCATCGTGGTGACCGTCGGGCATGAGCGCGATCATCAGGGGCGCGCGGAAGAACATTTTCTCCCCGCAGGTCCGTTTGCCATTCTGCCGCTGAAGGGCAACCGCTCGTCGCTGGTCTGGACCGAAAGCCGCGGCGAGGCCGCGCGGATCATCGAACTGCCCGAGGCAGAGTTTCAGACTGAACTGGAAACTCGTTTCGGACTTCATCTCGGCGATGTGAAAGCGCTCGACAGGCCGCGCGCCTTTCCGCTCGGCTACTTTGTTGCGCGCTCGTTTATTGCGGATCGCCTCGCACTGGTTGGCGACGCCGCGCATGTGATTCACCCCATCGCTGGACAGGGTCTCAACATGGGCCTGAAGGATGCGGCGGCGCTTGCGGAAGTGGTCGTGGATGCGGCGCGGCTCGGGATTGATCCGGGACAGGCCGATGTGCTGGAGCGCTATCAGCGCTGGCGGCGTTTTGACACCGTGGCGATGGGCGTCGCCACCAACTCGCTGAACATGCTGTTCTCGAACAAGTCGACGCTGCTGCGCACGGTGCGCGACATCGGCCTCGGCCTTGTCGATCGCGTACCACCGTTGAAAAGCGCGTTCATCCGGCAGGCGGCGGGTCTCTCCGGTGAGGTGCCGCGGCTGTTGCGCGGCGAGGCGCTCTAGCGCCGTCATTGCGAGGAGCGGAAGCGACGACGCAATCCAGCTTTCTCAGGAGTAGATTGCTTCGCTTCGCTCGCAATGACGAAGTTATCCGGCCGCTGCTGCTGCTTTCGCCAGTTGCTCGCCCATCAGGCGATGCAGCAGGTTCATCGCTTTCAGCGGGCGGACCATCACCTTGAAATGCGTGATCTGGCTTCCGTCTTCGCTGAAGGTGATGATGTCGACGCCGTTGATCTTGATGCCTTCGACCTCGTTCTCGAATTCCAGCACGGCGCCGTTCTCGTTGCGCCATTCGCCGAGATACTTGAAGCCGGGACCGCCAAGCACCGTCCCGGCGCTCGCCAGATATTTGAACGTGATGTCGCGTCCGCGCTGGGGCGTATGGACGACCGGACTTTCAAACACGGCATCGGGATGCAGCAGGTCCCACAATACTTTCTCATCGGGAGACTTGATGAATTGGTGCCAGCGTTCGAGAGCGTGATGTTGCATCGGGCATCTCCGGGAGAGTGATGATCGGCAAGGCGTTGCGCCGGGGGATGCGACGCCGATTGAGTCTGCGCTCAATCGAGCCGGCGGGCTTCTTCCGGCAGCATGATCGGAATGCCGTCGCGGATCGGATAGGCCAGCTTGGCGGAGCGCGAAATCAGTTCCTGCCGTGCGCTGTCAAACTCCAGCGGCCCCTTGGTCTGCGGGCACACCAGGATTTCCAGCAGCTTCGGATCGACACTGCTTTCGGGGCGGTCACTGGCGGTGGTCATCGGGGTTCTCCGGCAATCAACTGAGGGGACACTAGCATGGCGCTGCGCAAATCGAAGGGGTGACTTATTGCAGCGGCGGATCGCCTGAAGTCTGCTTCTTGGCGAGATCCATCTCGGTCACGGCGATCAGGATTTCGGCGCGGGTCTTGAGATCCGGCGCTTCGAGCAACGCCTGTTTTTCGGCAGGCCCGTAAGGCGACATCATCGCCAGCGCATTGACCAGCGCTTCGTTCGGCGCGCTTTCGATGCCGTCCCAGTCCACCTTGAGCTGGTTGGCCTCGAGAAACTGCGTCAGCGCTTCGAGCAAAGCCTTGCGGTCGACGAAGTCCTCACCCTTGCGGGCGGTGAAATCGTCGATGAAGGGGCTGAAGTCCACGCTGCACTGGCGATAGGGTGTCAGCACGGTTTTTTCTTCCAGCACCTTGAAGCGTGCGACTCCGGTAAGTTCGAGGATGTAACGGCCGTCGCCGGATTCGGCGAGCTGGGTGATGCGGCCGACGCAGCCGACCTTGAACAGGATCGGCCGTTCGCTGCTTTGGGAGTGGCTGACGTCGGGCTGGATCATTCCGATCAGGCGGTGGCCGTCGCGGAAGGCGTCGTCCACCATCTGCAGATAGCGCGGCTCAAAGATATTGAGGGGCATCTGCCCGCGCGGCAGCAGCAGCGCGCCCGGCAGCGGAAACACCGGGATGACCTTCGGCAGATCGGCGGGCCCACGATATTCAGCGTTGATTGGCATCCGCGTCCCTCAACTCAGGTGCAACACGCTCCGTCAGGAGAACAGGACCGTCGACAGATGCTTGCGGCTGTCAACCGTCGCGTCATCTTCCGGACCCCACGCCTCGAAGAACTGCACCAGCTTCTTGCGCGCGCCGTCGTCGTCCCACTTGCGGTCACGCTTGACGATCTCCAGCAGGTGATTGGCAGCCTCGCCGCGTTTGCCCGCGGCATTGAGCGCGACCGCAAGATCGAAACGCGCCTGATGATCCAGCGGATTTGCGGCGACTTTCTGCTCAAGCTCATTGACCGGGCCAAGATCCTTGGCCTGCTCGGCAAGGTCGATCATGGTCTGTACGGCGGAAATCGCGGCATCGCCGCGTTTCGACTCCGGCACCATGGCCAGCGTCTGCTTGGCCTGGTCGAGCGCTCCTGCCGTGACATAGCAACGGGCAAGTCCGGCCAGCGCGGTGAGGTTGGTGGCATCGACCGACAGGACCTCGGCATAGATCGAGGCGGCGGTGGCGGGGTCGCCCGCCGCCATGGCCGCTTCAGCCTCGTTCAGAATTTCAGAGATGTCGCCTTCCGGGGAGGGCATGCCTTTGGTCAGCTTGTCGATGAAGCCCGTGACCTGGCTTTCGGGCACGGCGCCCATGAAGCCATCGGCCGGCTGGCCGTTGACGAAGGCGATCACGGCAGGAATCGACTGGATGCCCATCTGGCCCGGGATCGCCGGATGTTCGTCGATGTTCATCTTGACCAGCTTGACCTTGCCCTTGGCGGCGCGGACGGCCTTCTCGATCACCGGCGTCAACTGCTTGCAGGGGCCGCACCAGGGCGCCCAGAAGTCGATCAGCACCGGCTGGCGCTTCGACTCCTCAATGACGTCCTTCACGAAGGTCTGGGTCGTGGTGTCCTTGATCAGGTCCGGCGGCAATCCTGCCCCGGCTCCGGTGCCTTGGTCGACTATGGTCACGTGATCCTCGCCTGACGCATGTTCTGGATAGAGTTGAGCTGCTTCTAGCACGGTCCGGCGCTTTTCCGGCAGCCTCATCCGCCGCACGGGAAATAGCCGATATGCAAGAAGGCGCGATTTTCGCGTGGCCCCGGCAGCGACCGAGGGCCGAAAACGGCGCAAAGCCACAGATGGAGGTCCTTTGGCCCGTTTTCAATCGGTCCGGCAGCGGCTCGGCGGCGGGTAGGCCGATGAAAACATTGATTTGGCCGGAAAATCACCGGAACCGGTGGGCAGAATTAATGAGATGTGCCCTGTTGCATTGCATGGCGGCATTTGGCATAGGATGGCCCGGCGGTGCGCTTCGCGCCCGCCCATTCTCTGTGATGCGGGTGTAGCTCAGGGGTAGAGCACGACCTTGCCAAGGTCGGGGTCGAGGGTTCGAATCCCTTCGCCCGCTCCAGAAATTCTCGAATGAGAATCTTGGCCGATAGTAACGCAGGATCGTTGCCGTCGAATGACAAGCCGCCGCAAGGCGGCTTTGTCGTTTCTGCCCGTTCTCGCGATGCATTGACGGATCACAACAGGGACTGAGGCAGCCGGTCGCGGATTGGCGAGCAAGCGTGATTTCCGGAGTCTGCGGGATTCCGGTTCGCGTTTCTTGCACTCGGCTTATGAGGCCGTCGCCGACAGCTTGTCCTGTGTCTTCGTCTCGAAGTCGGATGCGTCGTGGCGTTCATGAAGCTGATGGGCGGGATCGCCCTGTACGCGGTTGACCATGCGCCCGCGCTTCACGGCAGGGCGCGCGGCAATCGCATCCGTCCAACGCAGAACGTTCTTGTAGTCCTGCACCGAGAGGAATTCGCCTGCGCCGTAGAGCAGGCCTTTCACCAAGCCGCCATACCAGGGGAAGGTCGCGATGTCGGCAATGGTGTAGTCGCTACCTGCCAGATACTCGCTCTCCGCCAGCCGGCGGTCGAGCACGTCAAGCTGACGTTTCACCTCCATGGCGAAGCGGTCGATGGCGTATTCGATTTTCGTTGGCGCGTAGGCGTAAAAATGGCCGAGGCCGCCGCCGAGATATGGCGCGCTGCCCATCTGCCAGAACAGCCATGACAGGCATTCGGCGCGTGGCGCAGCCTCGCGCGGCAGAAAGGCTCCGAACTTTTCCGCAAGATGAACGAGGATCGCGCCGGATTCGAACACGCGGATCGGTTTGTCACCTGAACGATCCATCAGTGCGGGAATCTTGGAGTTCGGGTTGATCCCGACAAAGCCGCTGCCGAACTGATCGCCGTCGCCAATACGGATCAACCAGGCGTCGTATTCCGCGCCCTTGTGGCCCAGCGCCAGCAGCTCCTCCAGCATGATCGTTACTTTCTGGCCGTTTGGCGTCGCCAGCGAGTAAAGCTGCATCGGATGCTTGCCGACCGGGAGGTCCTTGTCATGGGTCGGACCGGCGATCGGGCGGTTGATGTTAGCGAAACGCCCGCCGTTGGCCTTGTTCCAGGTCCAGACCTTGGGCGGGGTGTAGTCGTGTGAATCGGTCATGTCGAAAGCCCTGTTCCGGCACTGGATTAGGCCGGGACGGCACTCTCCGCAAGCGCGAGCGATCAGGGCCGCTGCGATTCGTAAGCCTTCAGATGCGTATAGACGATCCGCAGCAGCGTTACGTTCAGCGCGCCCTTTTTGTTGGTCTCGGCGCGATGGATCAGGTCGCCGATGATCTGGTCCGCCTCGATCCGGGCATTGCTGCGGATGTCGCGCAGCATCGACGCGGTCATTTGGGAGCCGGGCGCGAACAGCAGGCCATCGGTACGATTGATGAATTCCGCCCGCGGCGCATGGCCCGCCGCTTCGGCCACCGACGCGATCTCGGCGCGCAGTCCGCGGATGAATTGCTCACCACCCGGTGCGCCGGTGATGACTCCGGCCGCCGCACGCATCAGCGAGGTCGCCCCTGCGAGCGTCGCGAGGAAGACCCACTTCTCATACATTTCCTGCATGATGGCATCGCTGGCGCGGGCTTCAAACATTGCGCCCTGCAATGCCGCTTCGATTCGTTTGGCACGATCGCCCTTCGGCGTGCCGCGCTCGCCGAACGACATCGACTGCATCGGCGCGAGATGATGGATCACGCCGTCGGCGTCGAGCATCGAAGCGATCTGACATTGTCCGCCCATCACGCGGTCGATGCCGAACTTCGCGTCCAGCACATCGAGATGTTTCATGCCGTTGAGGAAGGGAATGATCGCGGTGTCGGGACCGACCGCGGCGGCGAATGACGAAACCGCATCGTCGAGGTCGTAGGCCTTGCAGCTCAGGATGATGACATCGAACGGCGTGGTGATCTTGTCCGCGACGATGGTCGGCGGATTCTTGAGCGTGACATCGCCGGCGGGGCTCTTGATGACAAGGCCGTTCTTCGCCAGCAGCTCGGCGCGCTTCGGGCGCACCAGAAACGTCACGTCGCGGCCTGCCTGCAGCAGCCTGCCGCCGAAATATCCGCCGGTTGCACCGGCGCCGATCACGAGAATCCGCATGCCAAATCCACTTCTTGCTGAGTGTTAGACGCGATCCGGAGACTGTGCATCAGGACCGGATCGGCCTCCTTGATGAGCGCGCGATCCTTGCTCAAATCGCAACGCCTGCGCAAGCAGGGCTCGCGCAGGCGTGATGCTCGGCAGCTATGCGCTTACCATTTCTCGCCGAAGGGGCGGATTTCCAGCTCGAACGTCCACGCACTG
Organism: Afipia clevelandensis ATCC 49720; assembly: GCF_000336555.1. GTDB lineage: Bacteria > Pseudomonadota > Alphaproteobacteria > Rhizobiales > Xanthobacteraceae > Afipia > Afipia clevelandensis. The sequence goes on from NZ_KB375281.1 coordinate 3,197,059, forward strand.
CGCGACTGTTGATAGAGCAGCCAGTAGGATTCCGCGACGGACGACGGCGGCATCAGGAGATCGGGATTGTCCAGCGCGCCCGGACCGTTGGCTTCGATGCGGCGCTGACGCACCCATTCGGTATCGACGCCGGAGTCGATGATCAGATGCGCAACATGGATGTTCTTCGGTCCGAGCTCGCGGGCCGTCGCCTGCGCCACCGCGCGCAGGCCGAACTTGGCGCTGGCGAAGGCCGCGTAGCCCGGGCCGCCGCGCAGACTGGCAGTGGCGCCGGTGAAGAAAATATTGCCCTTTCCACGCGGCAGCATCACCCGTGCCGCTTCGCGTCCGGCCAGGAAACCGGAGTAGCACGCCATCTCCCAGACCTTGCGAAAGACGCGCTCGGTGGTGTCGAGGATCGGGAAATTGACATTGGCGCCGATGTTGAAGATGCAGACTTCGAGCGGTGCATGCTTGTCGGCATCGGTGATGAAGGAGACGATTTCATCTTCCTTGCGGGCATCGAGCGAGCGCGCGTGAATCTCGCCGCCTGCAGCCTCGATCTCCTTCACCAGCGGCGCGAGCTTCTCGCCGTTGCGGCGGCCTGCAAACACCGTAAATCCCTCGGAAGCGAATTTCTTGGCGATCTCGCCGCCGATGTAGTCGCCGGCGCCGATAACGGCCACAGTTGCGTTTCGTTTGGCCAAGACAGCCTCCCTGTTCAGATGGTGATGCGCGGCGGAGATGTTTCCGCCGCGCGCGGTTCAAGTCAATTCAGTTACTTCGCGTCGTCGTCGATCAATCCGCCGACAAGGTCCCAGGCTTTGCCGTTCCAGCGCTGCAGATTGAGCTGGGTGTACATCTTGTTGTTGGTGGTGCTGGTGTTCACGACAATTCCCGGCAAAGACATCGGCAGGGCCAGGCCCTTGATGTTGCGGGTCTGCTTGAGGATGTTCTCGCGGGACAGATCGTTGCCGCACTGCTTGAGCAGGGTTTCGAGAATGACGCCCTGATGCAAGCCGGTGAAGTAGTTGCTGTCGGCATGGTCCGCGCCCGGCATGTGCTTTTCCATAAATGCGCGATACAGCTTCACGCCCGGATCGTTGGCCCATTTCGTATCGTCTGGATCCTTGCGATAGGTCGCGGTCATCACGCCGGTCGAGATGTCGAGGCCTGCGGGGGCAAGGACGGCCGCGATCGAACTTGAAATCAGGTTGGTGATGAACAGCGGCTTCCAGCCGGATTCGTGGGTCTTGCGGATCGCCTGCGCGGCGAACTTCGGCGTGCCGGCGAACAGCATGACAGTCGCGCCGCTGCTCTTCAGCGACACGATCTGCGAGTCGATGGTCGGCTGGCTGACCTCATAGCTGGACGTCACGACCTTGCTGTCGAATGCTTCTTTCAACTCGGCCTTGAAGCCATTGACGAAATCTTTGCCGAGATCGTCGTTCTGATAGAGGATCGCGATCTTGGCGTCCGGCATTTCCTTGGCGAGATAGCGGGCGTAGGCGCGAGACTCGGTATCGTAGCTCGGCAGCCCGGTGGTGATCATCGGGTATTCTTTGTAGTCCGTGAAGCGCGTTGCGCCGGTTACGATGAACGCCTGCGGGATTTTCTTTGCCGCAAGATACTTTGCGATGGCGAGATTGCTCGGCGTGCCGAGAGTCGAGAACATGAAGGCGACTTCGTCGGATTCCACCAGCTTGCGGGTGTGCTCCACGGCCTTGGGCGGGCTGTAGGAATCGTCCATCGCGATGAGGTTGATCTTGCGGCCGTTGATGCCGCCCTTCTCGTTGATGAGATCGACATAGGCGATCAGGGATTTTCCGACCGCGCCGAGCGCCGAGGCCGGGCCGCTGAACGGAAACACCGCGCCGACCTTGATCTCCGTCGCCGTGACGCCGGGCGCATCGGCGGCCATCGCCGGGAGCGGCAGTCCGGCAAGCAACAGGGCGGCCGCGGTGGCCTTGAGTGCTGTTCTCCTCAGCATGGATCGTCTCCTCTGATTGGTTGTTGTTGGGCCCGGACCCGCACGGGGTCCCTCGGCCATCCCATCGACCAATAGGGTTCTAATAAAGAACTGTCAATGCAATCGGGTGAGGCAGGAAACTTACCGCAACGCACAAAACAAATGCTTCGCGGATTTCGCGGTCGGCGGTATAGTGCATACCAAATCGGAATTGATCGCTGTCGCTCCCTCGTGACAGCGGGGAGATACGGCATGAAATGGGATCGTCTCGACGAGGAAGCCTGTTCGATGTCACGCACGGTATCCGTGATCGGTGACCGCTGGACGCTTCTGATCCTGCGCGATTGTTTCCGGCGCATCCGGCGCTTCGATGAATTTCAGTCACGCCTCGGCATCACGCGGCATCTGTTGGCCGAGCGGCTGCGCAAGCTGGTGCGGCAGGGAGTCTTGCGCAAGGTCGTCTATCAGGAGCGGCCGAAGCGTTACGAATACATTCTGACCCAGAAGGGTCTCGAACTGCATCCGATCATGATGGCGATCGTGCATTGGGGCGATGTGCATATGGCGGACGAACGGGGCCGGCCTGTGCTGCATCAGCATAAGACCTGCGGCCACCATTTCGATCCGGTGATGACCTGTTCGGTGTGCAATGAACCGCTGACGGCCAAGGAGGTGCATGTGCATCCGGGGCCCGGCGCCGACAAATCGAAAACCCTGCTGCCGTCGCTCGAACAGCAGGCCATGGACTGAGTTCGCCTCGCGGGAGCCCGCGCCTGTGCGAGGGTTACCTCTCGACTTTTGACGGCATGACTGTCACGACTGGGACGTCCCTTGGCGACGTACAGGAGCGGCCAGCATGCTCACGGTTCATCATCTCAACAATTCCCGCTCGCAGCGCGTGCTCTGGCTGCTGGAAGAGCTGGAGGTGCCTTACGAGATCGTGCGCTATCAGCGCCTGCCCTCGATGCTGGCGCCCAAGGAGCTGCGCGCCATTCATCCCTTGGGCAAGTCGCCGGTCATCACCGACAACGGCAACACCATCGCGGAGTCTGGCGCCATCGTCGAGTATATCGTCGACACCTATGGCAACGGTCGCCTGATCCCGCCGCCAAAAACACCGGAGCGTCTGCGCTATACGTACTGGCTGCACTATGCGGAAGGCTCGGCCATGCCTCTGCTGTTGCAGAAGCTGCTGTTCACGCTGGCGCCGAAGCGCGTGCCGGGCCTGTTGCGTCCGGTCATCAAGCCGGTGTTCGACAAGATGCTCGGCACCCTGGTCGATCCGCAGCTCAGGCAGCACATCGCCTTCTGGGAAGGCGAGCTGTCAAAGAGCGAATGGTTCGCGGGCGCTGAGTTTACCGCCGCCGACATCCAGATGAGCTTTCCGCTGGAAGCCGCGTCCTCCCGCGCCGGTCTTGATGCAAGCTATCCAAAGGCATGGGCGTGGCTCGAGCGTATCCACGCCCGCCCGGCCTATCAGCGTGCGCTGGAGAAGGGCGGGCCGTATCAGGTCGGGCGATAGGACGGTGGTACCCTTCTGTCATTGCCAGGAGCGCTTGCTTCGCTTTGCTCGCAATTGCAGGCCTTACGCCACCGCAGGAAATCCGAACAGCCGCTGCGGATTATCGACAAGGATGCGGTTGCGCAGCATGCTGTCCGGCACCCAATCGGCCAAAAGGTCAAGCAGATCCGACACCCCCATCATCACGCCCCAGTTGGCGACATGCGGCCAGTCCGATCCCCACACACAGCGATCCGGCGCGGCCGCGACAAGATTGTTTGCGAAGGGAATCGTATCGCGATAGGGCGGGCCTTCGACGGTGTTGCGATAGGCGCCGGACAGGCGCACCCATGCGCCGTCGCGCACCAGTGACAGCAACGTCTTGAAACCTTCGTTCTCGATTCCGCATGTGGTCGGGAAATGGCCCATATGGTCGATCAGGAAGGGCACCGGCAGTTTCGTCAGCCGCGGTGCGAGTTCAGGCAACTGCCGCGCGTCGACCAGAAACTGCAGATGCCAGCCCATTTCCTTGCAGAGTGAAGCATAGCTTTCGACCTGCTCGAAACCGATGCCGCCGCCATAGAGCACATTGATGCGCAGGCCCACCACGCCGGCATCCTTCAGCTCATGCTTGTCCTTGTCGGGACAATCGAGCGGGATCACCGCGATGCCGCGCAGCCGCTGGCGATGAGCGCGCAGCGCATTCACCATCAGGCGGTTGTCGGTGCCGTGCACACTGACCTGCGTCAGTACGCCATACGTCATGCCGGTGGTATCCAGCATGGCGATGTAGCTTTGCGCGGTGGCTTCCGGCGGCGTGTAGCTGCGCTCCGGCATGAAGGGATAATCCGGCGGCAGGCCGATCACATGGGCATGGGTATCGACAGCGCCGCGCGGCACCTTGAAGCGGGTTGGACCGCTTTGACGCGGCTGAGGCCCCGGACATGACGGGGCCTCCTTGATTGGCTGGTTCATTGAATCAGGCATCGGCGTGAAGAATCCTGCCCCGGGTTTCCGGCAGCGCGAAGGCTGCGAGGAAGAACAATCCGTAGGCGGCGACCGCGAAGATGCAGATCGCGTTGCCGAGCGTTGTGGATGTCGAGAGCCAGCCCACCAGGAACGGAAACAGCGCGCCGATGCCGCGGCCGAAATTGTAGCAGAAGCCCTGTCCCGAACCGCGCAGTCGCGTCGGGAACAGTTCGGTGAGGAACGCGCCCATCCCCGAGAAGTAACCGGAGGCGAAAAAGCCAAGCGGGAAGCCGAGCAGCCACAGCACTTCGTTGGTCAGCGGCAACTGCGTGTAGGCAAGGACGACCACCATCGCGCCCAGCGAGAAGGTCAGGAACAGGTTACGCCGCCCGATCCTGTCGGCCAGCCACGCGCCGACCAGATAGCCGATGAACGAGCCGATAATCAGCGCCGCAAGATAGCCGGTCGAGCCGACGATCGAGAGCTTGCGCTCGGTGGTGAGGAAGCGCGGCACCCAGAACGTGATGGCATAGTAGCCGCCCTGGCAGCCCGTTGCCGCGAGAGATGCGAGGATCGTGGTCTTCGCGATGGGTCCCGAGAAGATTTCCCAGAGCGCCGGGCTGTCGCCAGAGGTCTTCTGCTTCGCCAGCGTTTCCGCCGCGACCTTCGGCTCCTCCACATAACGCCGCAGGAAGAACACCAGAATCGCCGGCAGCGCACCGATGGCGAACATCCAGCGCCAGGCCACGTCCGCCGGCAGATACGAGAACAGCACCGCCTGCGACAACACGGCGAGACCCCAGCCGACGGCCCAGCCCGATTGCACCGAGCCCACTGCGCGTCCGCGATATTGCGGGCGGATCACTTCGCCCATCAGCACGGCGCCCGCAGCCCATTCGCCGCCAAAGCCGAGCCCGAGGAGCGCGCGCGCCACCAGAAGCTGATCGAAATTCTGCACAAAGGCGCAGACCAGCGAGAAGAACGAGAACCAGATGATGGTGATCTGCAATGTCTTCACGCGGCCGATGCGGTCGCAGAGATAACCGGCCAGCCATCCGCCGATGGCGGAGGCCAGCAGCGTCACGGTGCCGGCAAGACCGGCGGTGCCGGGATCGACCTTCCACATCGTGATGATGGTGCCGATCACCAGCGGATAGATCATGAAGTCCATGCCGTCGAGGGACCAGCCCGCGAAGCAGGCCCAGAAGGTGCGCCGCTCCGGTTTGTTCATGTCGCGGTAGAACGCGAGAAGGCTGGTGTCTTCGATCGCCGCGACGTCCATCGCGCCGGGCTGTTGAGCCGTACTCATGTGGTGCTCCCCAAAATCTGCGGCTCTGTTGTGGCCCTGCGTTCGCCGCACGACGTCAGGGTTCAGGCTTCGCAACGCATTGCGGCCTGCGGCAAGTTTACGCAGATCATTTTACCTGTCATCAGCCAAATGCGGGTCGCGCGTCTGAATGGCTCTAATATCCGGCTGCTTCCGCGCCGCGTGTGCGCGGGTCGGGCGCGCCGAGCAGGCCATCCGCCGTCACGGCAATGGAATTGGCCGAGGTCTGGCCGAGCGGCGCGATGATCTTGTGTCCACGCTCACGCAGCGCAGCAAGGACGGTGTCGGAAAATCCGCGCTCGACGCGCACTTCATCCGGCAGCCATTGATGATGCAGGCGCGGCGCCGAGACCGCCGCTGCAATGTTCATGTCAAAGTCGATGGCGTTGACCAGAACCTGCAGCACCGCCGAGATAATGCGGCTGCCGCCAGGCGAACCGGTCACCAGCACGGGCTTGCCGTCCTTCAGCACGATGGTTGGTGTCATGGATGACAGCGGACGCTTGCCGGGGCCGGGCAGGTTGGCCTCGAAGCCGACAAGGCCGTAGGCGTTCGACGCGCCGGGCGCGGCGGTGAAATCGTCCAGTTCGTTGTTGAGCAGAACGCCGGTGCCGTCCGCAACCAGGCCGACACCGTAACTGAAGTTCAGCGTGTAGGTGTTGCTCACGGCATTGCCCTCCGAATCCACCACGGAATAGTGCGTGGTGTTGCTGCCTTCGCGCGGGCCGGTTGCCTCGCTCGAGGGCATTGCGTGAGACATGTCGATGGTGGCGCGCTGCCTGGCTGCGTAGTCCTTGCCGATCAACTGGACTGTCGGCGCGTTGACGAAGGCCGGATCGCCAAGATAACGCGCGCGATCCGCATAGGCGCGTTTCATCGCTTCAATGGAGACATGCAGCGCATCCGCAGATCCGGCGCCCATCTCGCGCAGCTTGTAGCCTTCGAGGATGTTGAGCGTTTCGATCAGCACCGTGCCGCCCGAGGAGGGCAGCGGCATCGAGACGATATCGAAGCCGCGATAGGTGCCGCGCATTGGATTGCGGATGATCGGCTGATAGGTCTTGAGGTCGTCGCGGGTGATGATGCCGCCCGCGGCCTGAATTGCGGCGGCGAGCTTCTCGGCAACGGGCCCCTCGTAAAAGCCGCTGACGCCTTGCGCGGCAATCGCTTCCAACGTTGCTGCAAGATCACTCTGGATCAGGCGGTCGCCGGGCTGCAACGAGGTGCCGTCAGCGCGCGAGAAAATCTTTTGACTCGATGGCCATTTCGCCAGCCGCCGGTGCCAGTCCGGCAGCGTGTCCGCGTTATCGTCAGCGAGCACGAAGCCGTCACGCGCGAGCGGAATGGCCGGCGCGATCAGGTCTGCGAGCTTGAATTTTCCCGAGCCGTATTTTTCCAGCGCCAGCGCGAGGCCGGCGACCGTGCCGGGTACGCCGATGCCGAGCGCCTGATCGCGCGAATTCTTGGTATCCGGCTTGCCGTCGTCCCCGAGAAACATGTCGCGTGTCGCGGCCGCCGGCGCGCTCTCGCGATAGTCGATGGCAACATCCATGCCGCTGGCCAGATGCACCATCATGAATCCGCCGCCACCGATATTTCCGGCACGGGGATATGTGACGGCCATGGCAAAGCCGGTGGCGACAGCGGCATCGACCGCGTTGCCGCCGCGCGCCAGGATGTCGCGGCCGATCTGCGCCGCGATCTTTTCCTGCGCGACCACCATGCCGTGTTTCGCGGCAACCGGCCGAACCGTCTCGATCGCAGGCGGCGCATAGTAGCCATGCCGCGAGTCCTGAGCGAACGATGCTGCGGACGACAGTCCGATGACGCAGAGCGCCAAGGCGAGTGCGCCGCGCTTGGTAAACAGAGCCATAACCTTACTCCGGCAAACCGCCTCTACGGAAAATCGCGATAGCAATTGGACCGCCGCACTATATGGTTTCGCGGCAACCACGGCCAATCTCCGGATTGATTCGGCAGGAAATTCGATCATGGCTCAAGCCGTTCCGGCGCATGACAGTCACGCATCCGCGTTACCGCAGACCTATCCGCCGCGTTCGGCAATCATCGGCTGGGTTCTGTTCGACTGGGCGGCCCAGCCATATTTCACGCTGATCACTACATTCGTGTTCGCGCCCTATTTCGCCTCGCGCGTCGCCTCCGATCCGGTCACGGGTCAGGCGAGTTGGGGATACGCGACGGCGGCGGCGGGTCTGGTCATCGCCTTGCTGTCGCCGGTGCTCGGCGCCATCGCCGATGCGGGCGGACGCCGCAAGCCGTGGATCGCGGTGTTCGGCGCGCTTCTGGTGATCGGTTCGTCGCTCATGTGGATCGGCAAGCCTGGCGATCCGTCGATCATCGTTCCGCTGCTGATCGCCTACGGGATCGCGACCGTCGGCGTCGAATTCGCGACCGTGTTCAACAATGCGATGATGCCGACGCTGGTCCCGCCCGAGCGCATCGGACGATTGTCCGGCACCGGCTGGGCAACGGGATATGTCGGCGGAATCCTGAGTCTTGTTCTCGTGCTCGGGTTCATGGCGGCGAACCCTTCGACCGGCAAAACCCTGTTCGGACTGACGCCGATTCTCGGCCTCAATCCCGCAGCGTTTGAAGGCGACCGGCTGACCGGCCCGCTGACCGCGATCTGGTTCATGATCTTCGTGCTGCCGATGTTTCTGCTGACGCCCGATCATGCGGCGAAGGCACCGGCGCGCGGCGCTGTGCGTCAGGGCCTGCAGGAGCTGCGCGAAACGCTGGCGCGGCTGCCGAAGACGCCCTCTCTGCTGGCGTTCCTGATCGCCAACATGATCTATATGGACGGCCTTGTCTCGCTGTTCGCTTTCGGCGGCATCTATGCGGCAGGCACGTTCGGCTGGAATACGATCCAGATCGGCACCTTCGGAATTCTGCTGGCGATCTCAGGCACGTTCGGTGCGTGGCTCGGCGGACGATTGGATGACAGGCTCGGTCCGAAAAAGGTGGTGGCCGGAAGCCTCGTGATCCTTCTCGCCGCGCTCGCCGCGATTCTCCTGATCGACCGCGATGCGATCTTCTTCATTCCGGTGCCGCCGCCGGTGCCGAACGGACCGCTGTTTGCTGCGCCGGCGGAGAAGGCCTATCTCGCGCTCGGCTTTCTGATCGGCCTTGCCGCAGGTCCGATGCAGGCGGCGTCGCGCACCATGCTGATCCGTCTCGCGCCGAAAGACCGCATCACGCAATGCTTCGGACTGTTTGCGCTCACGGGCAAGGTCACCGCGTTCTTCGGGCCGCTGCTGATCGGACTGGTGACCGATGCGGCAAACAGCCAGAAGGCCGGAATGGCCGTTCTGGTGATCTTCTTCACGGCGGGCCTATTTTTGCTGAAGAGAGTTCGGGCCTAGAGCCAGGCGTGAAATCAGCACCCGTCATTGCGAGGAGCACTTGCGACGAAGCAATCCAGCTTTTTGGATTTAGAGTGGATTGCTTCGCTTCGCTCGCAATGACGATCTAATGCTTGAAATGCCGCGTGCCGGTGAAGACCATGGCGATGCCATGGGCATCGGCGGCCTCGATCACCTCATTGTCGCGCATCGAACCGCCCGGCTGGACAACCGCAGTCGCCCCGGCCTCGATCGCCACCAAGAGTCCGTCGGCGAACGGGAAGAAGGCGTCGGACGCCACCACCGAACCTTTGGTCATCGGCGCGGCCAGTCCCAGTTCTTTCGCGGCATCTTCCGCCTTGCGCGCGGCGATTCGCGCGGAATCGACGCGGCTCATCTGGCCCGCGCCGATGCCGACAGTGGCGAGATCTTTTGCGTAGATGATGGTGTTGGATTTCACATGCTTGGCGACACGGAAGGCAAAACGCAGGTCGTTCAGTTCGGCTTCGGTCGGTGCGCGCCTGGTGACAGTCCTGAAGGTCATGTCGTCGACCACGGCGTTGTCGCGTGACTGCACCAGCAGCCCGCCGGCGACGGTCTTGGTCATCAGCCCGGCAGCGCGCGGATCGGGCAGGCCGCCCGCGAGCAGAAGGCGCAGATTCTTGCGCTTGCCGATAATGGCGATGGCTTCGTCGGTTGCGTCGGGCGCGATAATGACTTCGGTGAAGATGCCGGCCACTGCATTGGCCGCATCCGCATCGAGCTTGCGGTTGAAGGCGATGATGCCGCCGTAAGCCGACGTCGAATCGCAGGCGAGCGCCTTGCGATAGGCGGCGGCGAGATCCGCGCCCTCGGCGACGCCGCAGGGATTGGCATGCTTGACAATGACGCAGGCCGCGGTGCGCTTGGCATCGAATTCCGCGACGGCTTCGTAGGCGGCATCGGTGTCGTTGATATTGTTGTAGGACAGTTCCTTGCCCTGCAACTGGCGCGCGGTGGCGACGCCGGGACGGCGTTCCGGCGACTTGTAGAACGATGCCTGCTGGTGCGGGTTTTCGCCATAGCGCAGCGCCTGAATCAGCTTGCCGCCGAAGGCGCGGAAATCCGGCGCTTCGATTTTCAGTTGATCGGCGAACCAGTTCGAGATCGCGGCATCGTAGGCGGCCGTGCGCGCATAGGCTTTCTGCGCGAGTTTTTTGCGCAGCGACAGAGTTGTTGCGCCGTTGTTGCCGGCGAGTTCATCCAGCACGGCCTGATAGTCGGACGCCTCGACCACCACGGCGACGTCGTGATGATTTTTCGCCGCCGCGCGGATCATGGCCGGGCCGCCGATATCGATGTTCTCGATGCAGTCTTCTTCGGACGCGCCTTTATCGACGGTCGCCTCGAACGGATAGAGATTGACCACCAGAAGATCGATCGGCGCGATGCCGTGATCCTTCATGCTGCGGGTGTGATCGGCGTTGTCGCGGATCGCGAGCAGGCCGCCATGGACATTCGGATGCAGCGTCTTCACCCGCCCGTCCATCATCTCGGGAAAGCCGGTCAAATCCGACACGTCGCGGACCTTCAGCCCGGCGTCGGCGATGGCCCTGGCGGTGCCGCCGGTGGAAACCAGATCGATGCCCCGGTCTGAAAGCGCGCGGGCGAATTCGATCAGCCCGGATTTGTCGGAAACGGAAAGAAGGGCGCGCGTCACGCGGCGCGGGTGGTCAGCCATGGAATGGGTCCTGGTTCGACGGATGCCGCCCGGTAGCACGGTTTTTCGCCGGGCAAAACCTCCAATCCATGTCGTTTTTGCAGCGAATTTTGCATGACCGCCGGTGTCGTGCCGGCGCAGGCCGGGACGAGGGGATTTGATCCCTAAAGCGGCAATTCCGGCTCGCGGCGGGCATCGCGGCGGGCATTGGTGACAGACGCAGAGGCCGAGGAACGGCTGAAACTCCAGCGCACGCTTGGTGAGTCCGCGCGGTGCTGCCGGATCACGATCTGGGAGGTGCGGCGCGGCCCGTCGGACCCGGCGAGAAACACGCTGTCTTCCAGGTCGACCTTGTCGTTTGGGGCCTCGAAGGTCCAGACCTCTCGATTGGGCAGCACCAGCATCACGCCATGGGCGTCGGTGAGGCGGTTGGCCTTGACCGACGGGTGCAGGTGAAAGCGCAGCACGTAGTCGTCAGGTTTGTTGCGCGTTGACGAGCCCGAGGCGTTCAGCAGCGTGTCTTCGCCGTCGAGCCGGGTGCCGTCGGCGGACAGCGTCAGGCTGCGCTGATGCACGACGCCGAACTGCCGCGCATAGGCATCGTGGGTCGCGGTGAGCTGAATGCTGTCGTTATCCGCCTCGCGGACGACACCGACATTGGACGGGCCGGAGACAATCGGCGCGCCCTGCAGCATCCGTTTCATCGCCGGCAGTTCGATGAACTGGCACGACGAGGTGTCGTGACAGATCAGGGTGGAATGCGCGGCCGTCGAGCGCGCGAAGGCGCGCCAGTTGTCGCGGCCGGTGGAGGGAATTCCGCAATTGACCACAATGCGGCCGGTGCCGGACGAGAGTTCGAACGACAGGCATCCGGCATGGGCGTCGCGGCTCACCGCGGGCGGCGGCGGCGTGCCGGTGTCCATGATGAGAGCGGTCGCGCCGGCGTCGAGGCGCTGGAAGCCCGAATGCGGCATGTTCGACATCGGAGTGCCGTGGGTGTCGTCATAGGCCAGCAACGTCGCAAGCAGGCCCGAGGGCGCGCTGCTCATGCCGTTGAACAGTGCGAAGCTGCCGTCGCCGTGCCGGAAGAAGCGCAACATCGGCATCATGCGGTCGATAGCGTTGAGCAGCGCAGGCGGCGGTGCGATGTTGCGCGCGGTGTAAGTCTGGCGCAGGGGCAGCAGATCCGGCAGCAGTTCGATCAGTGCGCCGGGATTGCGTGAAATATGCCCTCCGTCGGGAAGCAACTGGCGCTGCAATTCGTCGGACAATTTGCGCGACGCCGACTTGATGTGCTTGGCCTGATTGGCGAGGCACAGCGAGGCATAACACAGCGCGATCAGCACCTGCAGGCGCGGCACGCCGTCCGGAATATCCACCATCGTATAGCGCAGATAGCGAATCTCGCGGGTCAGGCTGCGCAGGAAGCGGCGATAGAATTTTCCGTCGGCATCGTTCAGCACCAGCGGCGCTTGCGACAGCAGCGAGATCACCCGCCGCGCCAGCACGTCCGCGCGCCAGCCGATGCCGCGCTTGCGGATCGGCTTTGAAATCCAGTCGTCGATCAGCGCGCGGGCATTGGCGCGGGTGATCGCCGAATCGGCGGCGCGCAGATGGCGCAGCCAGCCGAAGCCGAGCAGGTTGGATTCCCAGTCGTCCGACGGCGGATCGAGTTCAAAAATCGAGCGGCCGTGCGAGGTGACGATTTTGCCCGCGAACACGAAGCGCCCGGCATAGATTTCGGAGGCGCGGGTGGCGTCGACGGTGCGCAGGTCGTTAGGTGCGATCAGCAACCGGTCGGTGCGGCCGGGCCAGAACCGCGACAGCGCGACCGATTGCCCGCTGGCGCGCGCCAGCACGGACCGCGCGGCGCGGCCCAGCAAAAGCGATGAAATGCGTCGTCGGTAAGCGACCGCCACCTGCGCCCTGTCCCTGATCGCGCCGGCGGTGTCCCCGCCGCCAGCGCTGACCGTTCCCCATGAACCGAGTGAGACCCGCGCGGGATACCGTCTCCCGGCTGCGAGAATCTTTGCGCACCGTTGTAATCCGGAAATGCCCGCAAGGCACCCCCAACACATATCCCAGTAATTTCAGTGAAATCCGCCGATGAGGACCGCAAAAGCCAAGGAAGGCTTCGGGCAATCGCGAATCACTTGCCGCGCAGGGTCAGGATTTGACGAGGCGCGCGGCGAAGAAGCCGTCGAGGCCGCCGAGGCGCGAATCAGGATGGGCGAGATGGGAGGGCAGGGTGCGGATGTCGCCGTCGGCGGTCACGATTTCATCGAGCCCGGCGACTTCATCGCGGCCGACCGGCATGCGGCGCAGACCCGGTTCGCTGGCGAGAATGCTGGCGATGGCCTGCTCGCCCTCCTCGGGTTCCAGCGAACAGGTGCAGTAAACCAGAGTTCCGCCGGGCTTCAGCAGGGTGGCGGCCTTCTGCAGCATGCGCTTCTGGACCGCGGCGAGGGCGCCGATGTCGGACTCCTGTTTGAGCCAGGCCACATCCGGATGCCGCCGGATGGTGCCGGTTGCGGCACACGGCGCGTCGATCAGCACGCCGTCGAACAGGTCGCCGGATTGCCACTCGGTCGCGTCCGCAACCGCCGTCTCCGCCTCAAGCGAAAGGCGCGCCAGATTTTCGCGCAGACGCGCCACGCGGTTGGGCGAGCGGTCGACAGCGGTGACCCGCGCGCCGGCGTGAATCAGTTGCGCGGTCTTGCCCCCGGGCGCAGCGCAAAGATCCACAACGCTCTTGTCCTTGATATCGCCGAACAGACGGGCCGGGATCGCGGCGGCGGCGTCCTGCACCCACCACGCGCCTTCGTTGAATCCGGGAAGCGTGGTGACCGAGCCATGCAGCAGCGTCCGCACCGTGCCGGTGGCGAGCGCTTCGCCATGCAGGCGCGCCGCCCAATTGTCCGGATCGGATTTGACGGTGAGGTCCAGCGCCGGCTCGACGCCGATGGCGGCGGCCATGGCGCGCGTGGTGTCTTCGCCATAGGCCGCGATCCAGCGCGCCACCAGCCACGGCGGCAGATCGAGCATCTGCGATTGCACTTCCTCGATCAGCGGCTGGCCTTCGCGCGCGCAGCGCCGCAGCACCGCGTTGACAAGGCCCGCGTACTTCGCCGCGCGCCGATCCGCCTGCACAAGGCGGACCGATAGATCGACCGCGGCATGATCGGGAACATCCATCCACAGAATCTGCGCGGCGCCGATCAGAAGCGCGCTTTGCGCGCGGGGCGCGTCACTCGGAATGCCGCGGTCGAGCAGGCGCGACAGCACATGGCCGAGCGTGCCGAGCCGCCGCAGGATGGTTGCAACCAGGCGGCGCATCAGCGCGCGGTCGCGATCCGCAAGCGTTTTCAGTCCCGGATGTGCGCCCGGGCCGTCGAGCTGATCGTCGAGCATGCGATGCTTGTGCAGAACGCCGTCAAGAATGTCGGCCGCGATCCTGCGCGCTGCGAGGCCGGGTACCTCGGTGGGCGGGACAAATCTCGAAGGCTTCATGCAGCAAAAACATTCTTTGGCGGGACAGGCGCAACGGATATCGCACCGGAGGCAAAGCTGTGACACCGGAATATGCCAAATGTAAGAATTGCGGCTTGCTCGAATTGTCTTGTCTTCAAAATGTAAACTGGTTCACAGACGGGCGGTCGCTGTCGTGATACGGATCGCCCGCGGGCCTTGATCAGGCGTCGCGCCTCTCTAGATTCCAGTTTCGGCTCTGACCATCCGGGAGTGTCAGCCATGAATGATGACCCGTCACGCTTACATCCTGTCGATGCCGATCCTGCCCCAGCGCGAAAGCCATTGTCGCCGCAGGCCCAGCGTGCGCTCGCCGAGGCCGAAGAACGGCGCAAGGCCGCGCAGGCCGATTCTCGGGCGAAAGAGATTCAGGGTCCGAAGGGGCCTGAACCCACCCGCTATGGCGATTGGGAAGTGAAGGGCATCGCTTCGGACTTTTGATCTTACGTAGGACTACGGATCGTACGGATCGCGCTTGCGGCCGGGTGTGTTTTAGTCCTATTCTAGGTATATGATCCTAGATCGACCTATTCAAAGAACAGCGGGGCGTTCGCTACCACGCCGCCGGACCACGCCCGGTGCGCCGGTCTGGCCGTTCGCGCTGATTTTCGTGACCGGCATTGCGTGTGGAACCGCGATCCCGGGCCGGGACCGCCTGCCGTGGGCGGGAGTTCCCGAACGGTCAGCCGGGCCAAGCGTCCCGCCGCCATTACCCTCGCCCACATGGAGCCGCGACGGCAATACCAGTGTGCGTCATTCCGTCGAGGTGATGCGTGTGATCGACGGCGACACGTTCGAGGCGCGGGTGCATCTGTGGCCCGGGCTCGAAATGATAACGCGGGTGCGGCTGCGCGGGATCGACGCCCCGGAAATGAAGGGCGCATGCGCGGAGGAAATGCGCATGGCGGAAACGGCGAGCGAAGCGCTACGCGCGCAACTCGCCGATGGCGATGTGACGATCTTCAATATCGGACCTGACAAATACAACGGCCGCGTGGTGGCAGACGTTGCGACACGCCGCACGCCGAATGTGTCGTCGGCATTGCTGGCTGCCGGGCATGCGCGTCCCTATCAGGGCGGCAGACGCGGCGGGTGGTGCATGGCGTCAGCGAGATGACGGTTGGCGAGGTTGCCGGCAGGAATTCGCAGCGTCATTGCGAGGAGCGCAGCGACGAAGCAATCGAGTCATTCCTTAAAGAATGGATTGCTTCGCTTCGCTCGCAATGACGCGGCATCTTGACATCGGAATGGTGCGGCAATCACCGCGAGGTGACGATCACCGGCGTGCCGACCTCGACGCGGTTGAAGAGATCGCTGATGTCCTGATTGTACATCCGCACACAGCCGTACGAAACATAGCCGCCGACCGAGTTTGGACGGTTGGTGCCGTGAATGGCGTACTCTCCCCCGGCCAGCGTCATGGCCGCAACGCCCATCGGATTGGACGGCGAGCCGCCGGGGATCACATCGGGAATGTTCGGATTGTCACGCTTCACATCCGCCGGTGGCGACCATGCGGGCTGGCGATACTTTCCGTCGATGCGGGTGGCGCCGGCCCATTGCTTGCCGGCCTTGCCGACCCCGACCGGATAACGCAGCGCCTGCCCTTCGCCGAGTATGAGATACAGCCGGCGTTCGTTGGTCTTCACCACGATAGTTCCCGGCGCATAGCCGTGGGGAGAAGCCACCACCGACGGCGCTGCCTGCGCGGTCATGCCGGACAATCCCGTTGCCGAAAATGCAACGGTGGCCGCCAGGATCATCGTCAGTTTACGCACCATCATCGCCTCCAGTTTGCCGGTCGTGCGGACTTTCGGGCACGCCATCCTGCCGGAGAGGTTTCAACAGCACCTTATCGCCGGGTGTAGAAGGCTGGCCGCGCGGCGCAAAAAAGAAAATTCCGGCGGCAAAGTAAATGCCCGGGAAACAACACCCGGCTTCAAACGGCCCGGCGCAGGTGACATTTTTGTGAGATCGCGCGCCGGAGCCGATGGCTCCGGCGCGTTTTGCGGAACCTGCACGGGCGACGGTTATCACCGCTCAAAAACACGGGGCCGCGCTGCATGGCAGAACGGCCCCGGCGTCTGTTCAAAGCCGAACGACTCAGGCGTTGGCCTTCTTGTTCTGGCGGTTGTTCACCAGATCGTCGACCACCATCGGATCGGCCAGCGTCGAGGTGTCGCCGAGGCTGCCGTATTCGTCTTCGGCGATCTTGCGCAGGATGCGGCGCATGATCTTGCCCGAGCGTGTCTTCGGCAGGCCGGGCGCGAACTGGATCAGATCCGGCGAAGCGATCGGACCGATGTCCTTGCGCACCCATGCGACCAGTTCCTTGCGCAGGGTTTCGGTCGGCTCGACGCCCTGCATCAGCGTGACATAAGCGTAGATGCCCTGACCCTTGATGTCGTGCGGATAGCCGACCACGGCGGCCTCCGACACGGCGTCATGCGCCACCAGCGAGCTTTCGACTTCTGCCGTGCCCATGCGATGACCGGAGACGTTGATCACGTCATCGACGCGGCCGGTGATCCAGTAATAGCCGTCGGCATCGCGGCGGCAGCCGTCGCCGGTGAAGTACTTGTTCTTGTAGGTCGAGAAATAGGTCTGCTCGAACCGCGCGTGATCGCCATAGACCGTGCGCATCTGGCCCGGCCACGATTTGGCGATGCAAAGATTGCCCTGCGCCTCGCCCTCGAGAACCTTGCCGTCGGCATCGACGATCTCCGGCACCACGCCGAAGAACGGCTTGGTGGCCGAGCCCGGCTTCTGTGCGATGGCGCCGGGAAGCGGCGTAATCAAAATGCCGCCGGTTTCGGTCTGCCACCACGTATCCACGATGGGGCAACGTGAATCGCCGACCACGCGGTAGTACCATTCCCATGCCTCGGGATTGATCGGTTCGCCCACCGAGCCGAGCAGGCGCAATGAGGCGCGCGAGGTTTTCTTCACCGGCTCGTCGCCGCCCTGCATCAGCGCGCGGATCGCGGTCGGCGCAGTGTAGAAGATGTTGACCTTGTGCTTGTCGATGACATTCCAGAAACGGGAATTGTCCGGATAGTTCGGCACGCCCTCGAACATCAGCGTGGTCGCGCCGTTGGCGAGCGGCCCATAGACGATGTAGCTGTGGCCGGTGACCCAGCCCACGTCGGCGGTGCACCAGTAGATGTCGCCCTCGTGATAGTCGAACACATACTGATGCGTCATCGACGCGAAGGTGAGATAGCCGCCGGTGGTGTGCAGCACGCCCTTTGGCGTGCCGGTCGAACCGGACGTGTAGAGAATGAACAGCGGGTCTTCCGCATTCATCGGCTCCGCCGGGCAGTCGGTGTCGACCATCGCGGCGGCTTCGTGGTGCCAGACGTCGCGCACGGGGTCCATGTCGATCTTGCCGCCGGTGCGCTTGACCACGACGACCCAATCGACACCGCCGCCGGCCTTGGCGATGGCTGCGTCGACATTGGCCTTCAGCGGCACCTTCTTGCCGCCACGCAGGCCTTCGTCCGCAGTGATGACAACTTTCGATTTGCAGTCGGTGATGCGCTGCGCCAGCGAGTCGGGCGAAAAGCCGCCGAACACCACCGAGTGGATCGCGCCGATCCGCGCGCAGGCCAGCATGGCGTAGGCCGCTTCGGGAATCATCGGCAGATAGATGGTGACGCGGTCACCCTTCTGGACGTTCCGCAGCCGCAGGATGTTCGCCATCCTGCAGACTTCGTCATGCAGCTCGCGGTAGGTGATCTTCTTCGATTCCGACGGGTCGTCGCCTTCCCAGATGATCGCGACCTGATCGCCGCGCTTGTCGAGATGGCGGTCGATGCAGTTGGCGGCGACGTTGAGGACGCCGTCCTCGAACCATTTGATCGAGATGTTGCCCGGCGCGAACGAGACGTTCTCGACCTTGGTAAAGGGCTTGATCCAGTCGAGCCGGCGGGAGGCTTCGTCCGCCCAGAAGCCGTTGGGGTCGTTGACCGAACGCGCGTACATCTCGCGGTACTTAGGTTCGTCGATAAAGGCGCGCTTCGCCCATTCCGCGGATACGTCGTAGATTTTGTCGGACATGACTTCCTCGTTTCCTCCACGCAGGCCGTCCGCGGCGCAACATGCGCGCGGCTTCTTCTTGTTTTTGATATTATGCGCCTGTGCATACATCAGCGACAAGCGACCGCAACTAGGACTTTTGGCGGACCCCGTATTTTCCGTGCCAGATGAAGGGGATGATGGCGGATTTCAGGCCGGCGGCAACAGGCTCCAGACCGCGGTTTTCTTGATTTCCGCATCTTCCAGGTCGCGGGTCACCGGCACGCTGTAATCGGCGATCCGGCGCAATTTGTCGCGGGGCAGATAGCTGCGTCCGGGGTCGCCGATCAGAATGGTTGCGCCCTGCGCTGCATGTTCGGACAGAAAATCATAGGCGCGCTGCGCGGTGTCGCGTTCGTAGAAAATATCGCCCGCGAGGATCACATCCCAGCGCTCCGGTGTCCCGCCGGCCAGAAGGTCTTTGTCGCAGGTGGCGATCGCGACGCCATTCTCGGCGGCATTCAGTGCCGCGGCGGCGCAGGCGAAGGCGTCGATATCGGCGACAGTCACGGCAGCCGCACCAGCCTTCATCGCGGCGATGCCGACAAGCCCCGATCCGCTGGCGAGATCGAGCACCGTTTTGCCGCGCACGATATCCGCATTGTCGAGGACATAACGCGCCAGCGCCTGACCTCCCGCCCAGGCGAAGGCCCAGAACGGCGGCGGCAACCCGGCTTCGCCGAGTTCTTCCTCGGTCTTGTGCCAGAGCGGCACCGCTTCATCGGCCACGAACAGCGAAACTTCGGGGACGAGCGGCACCGGCCGCAGCCGTGTGTTGGCGCGGATGAAGGCGGCTTTGTCGGGGATGGGGTGCTGCGGAGCCTGTTCCATAAGGCGTATCACCGCAGTTCGTCCGCCGGGTCAAGGCGGATGGGAACAAATGCCGCGTCGGGAAATTGTGCAGGTCATGGCTGATGCTCAGATCATCGCTGAACTGAAGGAGGGAGCGCGCGGTATCACGCCGCCGGATGCGTCTGCGCAGCGCAAACCGTCGTCCGTCCGGCGCCTGACGAAAAAGCTCGGGCTGAAAATCGGCGATCAGATGGAATTTGACATTCGTCGCGTCAAGCGCGGCAAAGGCTATTCTTTCGTCCGCGCCGGCGGCAAGCTGGTGCGCGACGCCGCCACCATCAGGCGTTTCAACGCCATGGCGGTGCCCCCGGCCTATGTCGACGTTCGTTATGCGAGTGATCCGCGTTCGCACCTTCAGGCGGTGGGCCGCGATGCCGCCGGGCGATTGCAGTATCGCTATCATCCCGATTGGGAAAAGGTGCGCGAAACCCGCAAGGCGCGGCGGCTTGCAAGCCTGATCGAGGCGTTGCCGAAAATCCGGCGCAGCGTGGCGCAGCATCTCGGCAACGACGCGCCAACGCGGGAGTTTACGCTCGCCGCAGTGATCGAACTCGTGGCGCGTACGGCGATTCGTCCGGGCAACGAATCCTATGCCCGGCTTAACGGAACGCGGGGCGCGACGACGCTGCTCAAAAGCAATGTCATGATTGAGGACGACTGCATCGTTCTGTCGTTCCGCGCGAAAGGCAACAAGGCGGTCCGCAAGGAATGCAACGCGGCGCGCCTGGTGCGAGCCGTGGAAACGTTGCGTGCTCTGCCGGGACGCAGGCTTTTTCAGTATCGCGATGACCATGGCGTCGTGCGCACAGTCAGCACAGCGCAGGTCAATGCCTTTCTGCGTGAGATCGCAGGGCTCCGCATATCGCTGAAGGATTTCCGGACACTGATGGCGTCGGCGGCTGTGCTGGAATCGCTATCGCGCATGGTTCCGGCGGAAAGCGCGCGCGGCCGCCGCAAGCAGGTGCTGGAAGCTGTGCGTGCGGCCGCCGATGAATTGTCTAACACGCCGGCGATCTGCCGCAAAAGCTATGTCCACGACACCATCGTGACGGCGTTCGAGGATGGAATCCTCGAACGCTTTGCCGCGACCTTGAAAGGATGCCGCTCGCCGGCGCGGCGCGAGCAGATTCTGGCAAAGGTGGTGTTGACGGCTGCTGCTTGAGCTAGATCCCGCCCATCTTGCAGACCAGCTTCCACTGCTCCGGCGTCACGCTCTGCACCGACAGCCGCGACAGCTTCACCAGTTCCATGTCGGCGAGCTTTGGCTCGGTCTTGATGGTCTCCAGCGTCACCGGCCTTTTCAGGGGCTTGTCGGCCTTGATGTCGACGCAGACAAACTTTCCGGTCTTGTCGGACGGATCGGGATAGTGCTCCTTCGCGATCTCGACAATGCCGACAATCTCCTTGCCCTCGTTGGAATGATAGAAAAAGGCGCGGTCGCCTTTCTTCATCTTCATCATGTTGAGCTTGGCGGTGTGATTGCGCACGCCGGTCCAGGCTTCGCCCTTGGCGCCTTTTGCAACCTGCTGGTCCCACGACCAGACCGAGGGTTCGGATTTCACGAGCCAGTAGGCCATTACGGTTTTCCTTATCCTTCGCTACGGAACGGCCGCGTCAGCAGCGCCTCGATGGCGGCATCCACGGTCACCGCGCCGCCGAGAATCGCCGCCACCGCATTGGCGACCGGCATCTCGACATTCTTTTCAGCCGCAAGCTCGATCAGCACCGGCGCGGTGAACTCGCCTTCCACCAGCTTGCCGCGGTCTGGCGTCTCGCCGCGTCCGAGCGCAAGCCCGAGCGAGAAGTTGCGCGACTGCGGCGTCGAGCATGACAGCAGGAGATCGCCGAGACCCGACAGGCCCGCGATGGTTTCGGATTTCGCGCCGCAGGCCAGACCAAGCCGCATCAGTTCGGCGAAGCCGCGCGTGGTCAGCGCCGCCAGTGCGGATGCGCCAAGCTTGCGGCCCGCGACAATGCCCGCCGCAATCGCCAGCACATTCTTCGCCGCGCCGCCGATCTCGACGCCGCGCACATCGGTCGAGTGATAGGGACGGAAGGTCGCCGAGCCGAGCGCATGGACCAATGCCTTCGCGCGTGTTTCATCCGCTGTCGCGAGCGTAACGGCGGTCGGCAATCCGCGCGCCACGTCAATATCGAAACTGGGACCCGACAGGATCGCGGGCACGGCGTTCGGCGCAACCTCCGCGACGATCTCGGTCATGAACCGATGCGTGCCGCGCTCGATGCCCTTGGCGCAGACGATGACCGGCGCGCCGTTTGCCAGATGCGGTGCGAGCGCGAGCGCCGCCTCGCGCAGGCTCTGTGCCGGCGTGACTAGCAGCACCGCGTTTGCGCGGCCAGCCTGTGCGAGATCGCTGGTCACAGCGATGCCCTCCCCAAGCCGGATGCCGGGCAATTTCGGATTCTCGCGCGTCTGCGCGATCCGCTCCGCAGCGGCGCGGTCGCGCGCATAGAGCGTGACGTCACGGCCTGCCCGCGCAGCGGCATTGGCGAGTGCCGTGCCCCATGCGCCGGCGCCGACAACAGAAATGGTCTGATGCGCGATCATAGCGTCTTCATTTTTGAAGGCATGATCTTATCTGAAAACCGGGGCCCACTTTTCGGGATCATGCCTTAGTGCCTCGCCCGCGTATTCGCAAACTTCAGCGGCGTCGATGTGGTTTCATCGAGCTTCCAGCGCGCGCGGGGCGCGCTGTCCATGTCGTCGATCATCTTCAGCGCCAGCCGCTCCGCACCGGCCCATGCGATCATCGCGCCATTGTCGGTGCAGAGCGCGGGCGGTGGAACGATCAGCGTGGTCTGCGCGCGGCCCGCGATTTCGTGCAGCGCATTGCGGATCGCGAGATTTGATGCGACGCCGCCCGCAGCGACCAGCGCGCGCGGCGGGCCGAATTTTTCCTGGAACAGTTTCAGCCCGACGCTGATGCGATCCGCGGTGACTTCAAGCACGGCGGCCTGAAAGCTCGCGCACAGATCGGCAACATCCTGCGGCTCGAACGGCATCAGGCGGGCGGCTTCATTGCGCACCGCGGTCTTCAATCCGGACAGCGAGAAGTTTGCATCGGGCCGCCCCACCATCGGGCGCGGAAAAGTGAAGCGCGCCGGATTGCCGCTGGCCGCCGCACGTTCCACCTGCGGTCCGCCGGGATAGGGCAGGTCCAGCATCTTGGCGACCTTGTCGAAGGCTTCGCCCATGGCATCGTCGAGCGTGGTGCCGAGGCGGACATATTTTCCGACGCCGAGCACGGCAACGATCTGGGTGTGGCCGCCCGATGCGAGAAACAGGCAGTAAGGGAACATCAAGGGCACGGTCAGTCGCGGCGTCAGCGCATGCGCTTCGAGATGATTGACCGCGATCAGGGGCGTGTCATGCACCAGCGCGATCGCCTTCGCCGTGGTCAGGCCGACAATCACGCCGCCGATCAGTCCGGGCCCGGCCGCGGCGGCGACGGCGCTCAGATCGCCGAAGCCGATATCGGCTTCCTTCATGGCCGCCCGGACAATTCCGTCGAGCATGTCGACATGGGCGCGCGCGGCGATTTCGGGAACCACGCCGCCGAACGGTGCATGCTCGTCGATCTGCGAGCGCACGATGTTGGAGAGAATCCGGCCCGAGCCGTCACGGTGCCGCTCGATCACGGCCGCGGCGGTTTCGTCGCAGGTGGTCTCGATCCCCAGCACCAGTGTGCGCTTGCTTGCCAATTTCAGTCCTTGCGTTGGTGGCCAATCCGGCGTTTCCCTTGAATCCGCCAATGGGCTGTCATTGAGGGGGTTCATAACGTGAAATCGTCAGGCGGGCTATCCTTGCTTGAGACAGGGAGAGCTTCATAAATGGCCATTCTTGTCACACGCCCGGCGCCGGATAATGACAAGACCGCCTCCGCCTTGCGGGCAAGGGGCCACGAGGTGCTGTTGTCGCCGATGCTGCGGTTCGAGCCGGTTGCATTCGAGGACGATGGCGAGATTGTCTTCGACGCGGTGATCCTGAGCAGCGCCAATGCGGTTCGCGCCATTGAGAATCATTCCATCCGTGCGCGACTGACGCTCCTGCCGGTCTTTGCGGTGGGCGAACATACCGCGCAGGTGGCGCGCGATGCGGGCTTCACCAATATCACGGTCGCGGATGGCGATGCCGTCTCGTTGCGTGAGCGGATCACGGAGAGCGCGGTGGCCGGCAAGCTGAAGAAGAAGGCTGCGCTGTGCTATGTGGCGGGCGCCGATCTCACGCGCGATCTCGCTGGAGAACTTGGCGCGCGCGGATTTACGGTGGTGACCCGCACGTCCTATCGCATGGTGCCGGTGGCGGGTTTTTCCGAGCCGGTCAGCAGCGCCTTTCGCGCGGGCGCCGTCGGCGCGGTGATGCATTATTCCCGCCGTAGCGCGCGGGCCTATGTCGAAGCGGCGCGGGCCGATGGCGTGGAAATATCCGCCTTGGCTTTGCCGCAATGCTGTATGTCCGAAGCTGTCGCAGGCGTTTTGCGCGAGGCCGGTGCGACGCAGGTTGTAGCCGCGCGCGTGCCGGACGAAAAAAACCTGCTGGATGTGGTGGACAGATTGGTCAAGGCGTCGTCTCCTTGATTGGAGCGGGCGAGGCCGGGAGAATCTGCTAGTCTCGGGTTCGATGCGCAGGGAGTGTTCGATGGACGACGACAAGCAAGACAAGCCGGGCGGCGGCGATGCCGCAAAACGTCCACCGCCAACCATCGACCTGACCGCCTCCGACGTTTCCGAAAGCACGCCTGCGCCGGATGCGCCGTCCGACGTGAATGAGGCGGAAAAAACTGCTTCGGAACATCATCAGCCGTCGCCCGAACCGAAAGCGCCGTCGCGGGCCGCGCCGATTGTCCTGTCCGCGCTCACCGGCGCCGCCGCCGCCGCGCTGGTGCTCGGCGTGGCGAAGTCTACCGGCTGGCTGGATGTGCCGCCACCGAAGCCGACTGCCGATGTGGTGAGCAAGAGCGATGTCGACACGCTGGGGGCGCGTCTGGCAAAGGTTGAATCCGATGTGGCGAAGCCTGCGCCTGCTCCAAAGCCGGTGACCGATCCCGCGCTGGCGGCCCGCCTCGATTCGGTAGAGAAAGCGCTGGCGTCGCTGCGTGGCGATGTTACCGCCGTACAGACAGAAAGCGGAAAGATTGTCGCTGCGCTCAACGACGTCAAATCGGCATCCCCGCAGGCGGCGGTGTCAATGCCCGCTGCATCGGGTGACACGCCGGCGCTTGAAGAACGGCTCGACAAGATCGAGCGCGCAACCGCTGCATTGACAGCGGCGGCTGCCGCGCCGCCACCACCACCGCCGCCTACGGAAGATCCAAGACTGCGCAGGCTGGATGTGCTGATCAATCTCGACAAGGCCGTGCGCCGCGGGTCGCCCTATGTTGCCGAGCTTGCTGCCGCACGCTCTGTTGCCGGTGATTCCGATGTGCTCAAGGCGCTTGATCCGTTTGCCCATACGGGGATTCCGGACACCGACGCCCTGAGCAAGGAATTGCTCGCGCTGCTGCCGCAAGTCACACCCAGGCCTGCGCCCGAGCCTGCGCCTTCCGGTATCGTGGAGCGCCTGCAGCAGAGTTTTTCCAAGCTCGTTCGCGTTCAGCGCACCGATGCGCAGGCCAGCAGTCCAAGTGGCGTGATCGCGCGCGCAACGGCTGCGGCGCAGCGAAACGATCTGAACGCGGCGAAGCGCGAACTGCTGTTGCTGCCGCAGTCTGATCTCGTTCTGGTTCGGCCATGGATCGCAAAGGTCGATGGCCGCGAGAAGGCGCTGACCGCATCCGAGCAGTTCACAATGGACACGCTGACCGCGATCTCGAAACCGGCGCGATAGGACACATCATGATCCGGATCATCCTGTTTCTTTTTCTGGTCGGTATCGTCGCGCTCGGTGCCGCCGTGGTCGCCGATCAAACCGGCGACGTCACGCTGTCATGGAGTCACTGGCGCATCGACACGTCAATACCGGTGCTCGCGCTGGCACTGCTGCTGATCGTGTGCGCGGCGATGCTGGTCTGGGCCATTGTCCGCAGTTTCCTGCGTGCGCCGGAGCGGCTGCGCAGACTTGGCCGCGAGCGGCGTCAGGCGAAGGGCCGCAACGCCATCACACAGGGCTTGATCGCCATCGGCACCGGCGATCATTTTGCCGCGCGCCGCCATGCCGATGTAGCAAAGCGGCTCGCAAATCAGGACCCGCTGGCGATGTTGCTGCACGCACAGACCGCGCAGCTTCATGGCGACAGCGAAGGCGCGCAGCGCGCCTTTCATGCCATGGCCGAGCGCAAGGACACGCGGCTGCTCGGCCTGCGCGGATTGTTCGTGGAGGCGCAGCGCCGTGACGATGCCTATTCAGCCGTTGCGCTTGCTGAAGAGGCCTTGAAGACCGCGCCGGCGTCGGCCTGGGCGTCGCATGCGGTGCTCGGCTTCCGCTGCAGCAAGGGCGACTGGGACGGCGCGCTGAAGATTCTCGAGAACAATCTCGCAGCGGGATTGATTGATCCTGCGCCCTACAAGCGCCAGCGCGGCGTGCTTTTGACGGCGCGCGCGCTCGATCTGGAAACGTCAGACCGCGACAGGTCCCGCGCGAGCGTGATGGAAGCGGTGAAGCTCGCGCCGACGCTCGTCCCGGCCGCGACGCTGGCCGCGAAGTTTCTCAGCGAGAACAACCAGACCCGCCGCGCCATGCAGGTGATCGAGGCCGCATGGACCGCGCAGCCGCATCCCGATCTTGCCGATGCCTATGCCCATGTGCGTCTCGGCGATTCCGCGCTCAACCGCCTGAGCCGCGTCGAAAAGCTCGCCGCGAAAGTGCCGGGACATATCGAAGGCGCGCTGGCGGTGGCGCGTTCCGCCATTGATGCGAAAGAATTCGCGCGCGCGCGCGAGGCGCTGGCGCCGTTCATCGAGGCGCCGACGCAGCGTGTCGCCATTCTGATGGCGGAGCTTGAGCGCGCCGAGCACGGCGAAAGCGGCAATGCCCGGCTCTGGATGCAACGCGCGGTACGCGCCGCGCTCGATCCGGCCTGGACCGCGGACGGATACGTCTCCGAAAGCTGGCGGCCGGTGTCGCCGGTCAGCGGGCGGCTCGATGCGTTTCAATGGCTGACGCCGGTGGCCGCGCTTCCGTCCGACAAAGCTACGGTGCTCGAGGCCGAGATCGCGGATGAGCCTGCGCTGCCGCCTCCGCTGGATGTGACCCCGGCCGTATCGCTGCCGTCGCCTGCGACATCGCAGGACAACCAGCCCCCGGAGCCGGTCGTGGAAGAAGCTGCAGCGCCGCCGGCCCCCGCCGCACCTGCGGTTGCCGCCAATGTCCCGCCGCCGGTGTTTCGTCCCCGCCGCGATATCGAAAAGCCGGATGCGCCGCGAATCCCGGCGGTCATCCCCATCGTCCGGGCGCCGGACGATCCGGGCGTGGCCGATGAGGTGATCCATGACGAATATGACGATCCGGAGAAGCCGGAACCGGCGCAGCAGGGTGGCTGGAAGGGATTTTTGTCCCGTCTTGTCAGTTGATTAGGACATCAATGGCATTTTCGTCACGGACCTGATCCAGCCTGACAAAAACGCCCCGCGATGTTGCAAAGCGGGGCGCTGGCAAGTATCAGGTGCGGATACCGATTTCGCGTTTTGCCGCCTTAGCTCAGCTGGTAGAGCACATCATTCGTAATGATGGGGTCGTAGGTTCGAATCCTATAGGCGGCACCACTTTTCCGGTCTTGAAGACCGGCGCGCTGCGCCCGCCTGTGGCTTCGCATCCCGAGGATCGGCCCGATGAAATTCCTGCCACCAGCAATGTTGCTCGCCGCACTCGTGACCGTCGGCCCTGCCGTTGCGAAAGTCGAGCAGTGCCGCTTCATCAATTCAAAGCCGGAGCGCGAAGCCTGTTACGAGCGGCAGGCGAAAGCGCTGGACGCCAAAAAAGCGGAAGCCGCTGCGAAGCAGAAGCCAAGTGCGCCGCTGGAGCGCATGAATGCGGAAGATGCGGCGCTGTCGCGCCAGCTCAGAAGCATCTGCCGGGGCTGCTGATCCCCGATACCAGTTTTCATACGACAGCAGGCCGCCCGCGCGTGCGAACGGCCTGCTCCGATCCATCGAATGAGTCTCAGCCTGCGATCTTTGAAAAATCCGGCTGCCTGCGTTCGGCGAACGCAGTGAGCGCCTCGCGCGCCTCCGCGCCCTTGAGCCGCTCGCGCAGGATCGCGCCTTCGCGCTCCATCTGCGCCGAGATCGCCTGCGGATTTCGCATCAGGGCTTTGGTCTGCGACAGCGATCCCGCCGGCCGTTTCGCGAGCTTGACGGCGGCTTCATGGGCCTTGCTGCGAAGCTGATCCAGCGGAACGACCGCGTTGGCGAGGCCCATCGCGACGGCGGTCTCGGCATTCACCGGTTCGCCGAAGGCGAACATCTCGTAGGCGCGGGCATAGCCGACGCGCGCCGGCAACAGATGTGTCGACGCTGCTTCCGGCACCAGCGCGATATTGACGAACGGCGTGATCAGCCGCGCGGTCGGCGCGACATAGATGAGATCGCAATGCAGCAGCATGGTGGTGCCGATGCCGACCGCGTTGCCCTGCACGGCGGCGACAAGCGGCCGGGTCGAGACGGCGAGATTCTGCAGGAATCGTCCGACATGACTTGTGACCGTCGGGTCCTTCGACTGCGCCGCGAAGTCGGCCATATCGTTGCCCGCCGTAAAGCTGTCGCCATCGCCCTGAAACACCACCGCGCGAACGGCAGCATCCGTCTCCGCACGCTCCAGCGCATCCGCGAGCGCGGCATACATGGCGTTGGTGATCGCGTTCTTCTTGTCCGGACGCGCCATCGTGACGGTCAGGACGCTGGATTCAAGCTCACTCTTCACAAACTCGGTCATGGCCTTCGTTCCTTCTGTCGAAATCAAGAACTGTCCTTCGGAAACTTGGTCTGCAGGCTGGTCAGCCAGCGCGACACCGTGTCGATTTCCCTGTCGGTGAATCCGTCCATCAACTTGCTGTTGATGGACTGGGCCCGCGCCACCGCGCGCTTGCGAACCCTCTTTCCTTCGTCGGTCAGATAGACGCGCTGGGCGCGGCCATCCTTTTCGTCGCGCCTGCGCTCGATCAGCCCGGCGCGCTCCATCCGGTCCGCGAGTCCGGTGGTCGCGGACGGCACAAGGTCGAGCGCACCGGCGACATCGCCGATCAGGGCGCCGTCGTTCTGTCCCAGAAAGAACAGCACGCCGGACTGCGCCGAGGTCAGGCCATCCTGCGCCAGCATCTCCTGTTCAAGGCCGCGCTGAAGCCTGCGGTAACCCACAGTCATCAGGAAAATCAGCCGCCGGTCCGGTTTCATTCGCCCTCCTGTATATATTTCACATGCGAAATATCAAGCGTCGTCCGCGCGCGGCAGCCATGACAGCCGCGCCGGCGCGGCGGCGGGCGATCGTTACGGCCTTGTGACACGCTGTCCCCGGCAGCCTCAATTGCGCTGTTTTGGACTGTTTCGCTCCACGCGCCGAGAGGTGTACCGTGAGGCACGGGCCGGGTGCCAAATTTTTGATGCGGGAGTCACTGCAGGATGAGCATTGCCGAAATTCTCGACACGCCCATGCAACGGCCGCCGCTCGTGCCGCCGCGCCCGCCCATGGCACCGGATGACCTGTCCGCGCTCGGACGCCTTGCGCTCATCCGCAGCAACGCCATCGCGAGCTGGGGGCCGCGCGCCTATGAGGAGGATATCGTCAAGGGCCGCTTCTTCGGGCGCAGCAGCTTCATCCTCAATACGCCGGATGCGATCCGGCACATTCTTGTCGAGAACTACGAAAATTACACCCGCACACCCGCCGCCTTCCGCGTGCTGCGGCCGATCCTCGGCGAAGGGCTTCTGCTGGCGGAGGGCAAGGCCTGGAAGAACCAGCGGCGGACGCTCGCGCCCGCCTTTGCGCCGCGCGCGATTCCCCTGCTCATCCCGCACATGCTGGCGGCCACCGATGACGCAATCGGCATGCTGCGCGCACAGGCCGGTGCGCCGGTCGATCTGCGAGAAGCCATGCAGCGGCTGGCGCTCGACATCGCCGGGCGGACGATGTTCTCGTTCGAGATCGACAGGCACGGCGCAGCGTTGCGCGATTTCGTCAATGACTACGGCGAGCGGCTTGCGCAGCCGCGCTTCTTCGATCTGTTGCTGCCGCCAGGCTGGCCAAGCCCGAGGGATATCTCCCGCGCCCTGTTCCGGCGGCGCTGGACGCGGTTCATGCGCACGCTGATTTCCGAGCGCCGCGCAAAAAGCGCAGGCGATGCCGCGCCACATGATCTGTTCGGCCTGATGGTGGCGGCGCGCGATCCGGAAACGGGTGAAGCATTCACCGACGAGCAGCTCGGCGATCAGGTCTCGACCATGATCCTGGCCGGGCACGAGACCACCGCGACCGCGCTGTTCTGGTCGCTCTATCTCCTCGCCCTTGATGCCCCGACGCAGGATGAACTGGCGGCGGAAGCATCGCGCGCGCTCGCGAGCGGGCCGCCCGATGCCGCGCGGCTGACATTCACCCGCGCGGTGCTGGACGAGACCATGCGGCTGTATCCGCCGGCGTTCCTGATCGTGCGCGCCGCCGCAGGTCCTGACGCGGTGCCCGGGGCCGACATCGCGAAAAAGGACGTGGTGCTGATCTCTCCATGGCTGCTGCATCGCCACGAAAAGCTGTGGGATCAGCCCAATGCCTTCCGGCCGTCGCGCTTCCTGCCGGGCAACCCGCCGCCGGATCGCTTCGCCTATCTGCCGTTCGGCGTCGGGCCGCGGGTCTGCATCGGCGCGCAGTTCGCGCTGACCGAAGCGACGCTGGCGCTGGCCAAGCTGATCGCGGCGTTCAAGGTTGAGCTTCTTGATCATGCGCCGGTGACGCCGGTCGGCGTGGTGACCACCCAGCCGGATCGTTCCCCGATGTTTCGGATCACACCGCGCGACGGCAGCGCCGCCTAGATGGTTTGCGTTGCGCTGCAGCGGACATTTTCGCGTCCAGCGCTCGTCCTGCGATGCATCGCGTCCCGTCTTCGTCTAAAGTCTGATGTGCCATGCGGCAAACCGCTCATGACGGTTTCGTTGCGTCGCAATCGAAACGCCGTGGCCGCAGAAAGCCCTGTGTTGCAGGCCTAAGTTGCTTGCGCGGCGACGGTAAAAACGCGGCGGTCTGTTTTATTCCCGCAATGTTGCGCCATCAATCTGATCTTCCGTCAACTTTTCAAGTTGTCGGGCGCGGGGCCTTGGCCCACACTTGGTCCGGACGGGGAAATCTCCGCGACAATTAAAAAAGTGCAAGCAGGGAGGAAGACCATGACCAACGACAGCGAGAATCCGTTTCAGACCAGGAAGCCCACGACACGGCGCGCATTCGTGGGCGGCGCAGCGATAGCCGGCGCCGCGGTTGTCAGTGCGCCTTACATCCGCAACGCAGAAGCCGCCGAAACCACCACCTGGAAAGTGCAGACATCCTGGCCGGCGGGTGTCGGCCTCGCCACGTTCAAGGAATGGTGCGGCAGCATCAAGGAAAAGACCGGCGGCGAGCTCGAGTTCAAGCCATTCGCCGCGAAGGAAGTGGTCGGCGATTTTGAACTGCTCGACGGCGTCAAGAACGGCGTGCTGGAAGCGATGAACTCGTTCACGCTGTACTGGGCCGGCAAGGTCCCGGCGACAGCGTTCCTGTCGTCCTATCTGATGGGTCTGCGCTATCCGCACGAATGGGACATCTTCTTCTACGGCAACGGCGGTCTGCAAATGGCGCGCGATGTGTTCGCCAAGCAGGGCCTCATGTATGTCGGGCGCATTCATCACGGCCCGAACATCATCCACTCCAAGAAGCCGATCCGCTCGATCGAGGACTTCAAGGACCTCAAGCTGCGCGTGCCGGGCGGCATGATCGCCGAAGGGTTCGCGGCGATCGGCGCCAAGACGACGCTGCTTCCGGGCGGCGAAGTGTTCTCCGCACTCGAGAAGGGCACCATCGAAGCGGCGGACTACACCGGCCCGGCCGTGAACTGGGACCTCGGTTTCGCGCAGGTCGCCAAGTACATCTTCATGGGCCCTCCGGGCCTTGAGTCGATCTATCAGCCGGTCGACCTGATGGACTTCTGCGTCGGCATGAATCACTGGAATAAGCTGAATCCGAAAATGAAGCAGTGGGTTCAGAACGAGGTGGAAGCCTATTCGGCGCATCATCACGGCGCGATTCAGAAAGCCGACATGCTGTCCTGGCCGAAATATGAAAAGGCCGGCATCGAGGTCAACCGCCTTCCGGTGGAAGATCTGCCGAAGTTCCAGAAGGTCGCGGTGCCGATCTGGTTCAAGTGGGCCAACAAGGACAAGGATGCCGCGCGCATCTTCAAGGCACAGCTCGACGTGATGGAATCGCCGAGCATCGGCTATGTCACGCCCGACATGTACAAGGGTCAGAAGCTCGATCTCTGAGCTTCAGGGCACGAGTAGAGTACCGGGGCCGCCGTCAGGCGGCCCCGCCATCCACGACATCCCGCATCCTGCTTTCCATCCGAGGCATCAATGCCGAGTCTCACCTTCGTGCTGCCCCATTGGCTTTACTGGGGCACGCTGATCGTCTTTCCGCTTGTCGCCATGTACTTCATTGCCAGGGAACGCCGCCGCGGCATTCCGCGAGGGCCGTCGCTGTTCATCGCCTATCTGTTCTGGCTTTGCTCGGGGTTCATGGGGCTGCATCGCTTCTATCTGCGAAATGCGTGGGGCTTTGTTTTCATCCCCGTGTTCCTCGCCATTCTCTACATGACGGGGAATATCCGCGACCACCGCGAGGATGTTTCACGGACCCGCGCGGCGGTGGAATCATCCCATACAGCGGTCACGCGGGAAAAAATTCCGTCCGGCGAGGCGGCAACGCCGGAGGCGACCGCCCGGCTGTCGAAGGCCCAAGCTGACCTGAAGACGGCGGAGGCGGAGTTCGAGACCGAAAAGAAGAATCTCGAGACGGCGCGTGACTATTCGCGCTGGCTGGCGATTCTGATGGCGGCGATGCTGATCGCCGATGCCTTGCTGCTGCCCGGCCTCGTCCGGCGGACGGCCGCGAAGGAGGCCAATGAGCGTCAGACGCCGCTGGCGGATATTCCGGAGGTACCGCCGCACGGCACCGATGAAGACCCGGCGAAGAACGTGCATACCTGGCTCACCGACAAGATCGAGATGGTCAACGTGCGCGCCGGCGAATTCTCGGCCTATTGGGCGGTAATTTCGGTCTTCGTCTACTACTACGAGGTGATCGCGCGCTTCGCTTTCAATTCACCCACCAACTGGGTGCATGAAAGCATGTTCCTGATGTACGGCATGCAATACATGCTGGCCGGCGCCTATGCGTACAAGGAAGACCAGCACGTCCGGGTCGACGTCATCTACACCAAGTTCTCGCCGCGCGGCAAAGCGGTCGCGGATATCATCACGTCGTTCTTCTTCTTCATCTTCGTCGGCGTGATGTTCTGGACGAGCTGGCGGTTCGCCGCCGACTCGATCGGCAACAACGAACATTCATTCACCGAGTGGGGCATCCAGTACTGGCCGATCAAGGTCATGATGCCGATCGGCGCCGGGCTGCTGTTCCTGCAGGGCGTTGCAAAACTCATCAAGGACATTGTGTTCCTGACGCGCGGGAGAGCCTGAGCTATGGGTTGGGAAATTGATATTGCATGGCTGACCCTGCTGATGTTCGGGTCGCTGGGCGTGCTGCTCGCGCTCGGCCTGCCGATGGCGTTCTGCACCGGAAGTCTCGCGGTGATCTTCCTGTTCCTGTTCGGCAACTCCGCCGTCCTGAACATGCTGCCGTCGCGCATCTTCCCCTTCATGACCGACTACCAGTTGTCGGCGGTGCCGCTGTTTATCTTCATGGCGGCGATGCTGGAGAAGGCCGGCATCATCGAGGAACTGTTCGACGCCGTCTACAAATGGCTCGGCTCGCTCAAGGGCGGCCTTGCCTCGGCGACCGTGATCGCCTGCACGGCGCTGGCGGCGATGGTCGGCGTTGTCGGCGCGACCGAAGTCACCATGGGCATGATCGCGCTGCCGGCAATGCTCAAGCGCGGTTACGACCAGAAACTGGCGTGCGGCGCATTGCTGGCCGGCGGCACGCTCGGCATTCTCATCCCGCCGTCCGTCATGGCCATCGTCTATGCGGTCGTCGCGCAGCAATCGCTCGGCGAACTGCTGGTCGGCGCGGTGTTTCCGGGCTTCCTGCTGTCGGGCCTGTACATCGCCTACATTACGGTCCGCTGCTACATCAATCCGAGCCTCGGCCCCGCATTGCCCGTCGAAGAGCGGGTCGACTTCACGGAAAAGCTGCGGCTTCTGAAGAACACCATCGCGCCGCTGCTGCTGATCCTGCTGGTGCTTGGCATCATTTTCCTCGGCATCGCGACGCCGGTGGAAGCTGCCGGTATCGGCACCTTCGGCGCGCTGTTCGTCTCCGCTCTGCAGCGCAGGCTGAACTGGACAGCCGTGCAGGAGGCGGCCATCGCCACGCTGAAGGCCACGGCCATGGTGATGTGGATCTTCTTCGGCGCGACAATGTTCGTCGGCTTCTTCATCATCAAGGGCGGCCAGCAGTTCGTGGCCGAGTCCATTCTCGGCACCGGCCTGCCGCCCTACGGCATCCTGTTCCTGATGATGTTCATCCTGTTCGTGCTCGGCATGTTTCTCGACTGGGTCGGCATTCTTCTGCTCACGGTGCCGATCTTCCTGCCCATCATGCAGGGCCTGAACTGGGATGGCGTGTTCGGCCTGCCCGGCGTGAAGTCGAGCGATGTGTCGCTTTGGTATGGCGTGATCTTCATGATCAACATGCAGATGGCCTTCCTCAGTCCGCCGTTCGGCTATTCGCTGTTCTATCTGAAGAGCGTCGCCCCGCCGGAAATCAGCATGGCGACGATCTTCAGGGCGGCGGTGCAGTTCATGGTGCTGCAGGCGCTGGGCCTGGCGATCTGCATCATCTTTCCGCAGATCATCCTGTGGCTGCCGAGCGTGGTTTACGCCCGTTAGCGGTCAGATTCGCCGAAATGTGACGGAAAACGTGATCGGCCGGGGCTTTGCTCCGGCCGATCCGTTCAACGCATTACTTGGATACCCGGTCGCTCTGCCGTAGACTGCGGCCATGAGCGACTTCAATTCCTTGTATGCGACCTTGAAGCAGACCGCCGATCCGAAGGTGGCGGACGCGATCCAGCATCTGGTGGAAACCGGCGCCGATCACGAATTGAACCGGATCAACCTGATCGAATTTGCCGCGCGGACGGGCCTTGGCGAAGAGAAGGTGATCTCGGGTTTCCTGCATGCCTCGCAGATCGGCATTTTCGATCTGACCTGGAATGTGCTGTGCCCCGGCTGCAGCGGCGTTCTCGGTGCGCATGACACGCTCAAGCAATTGCAGCCCGAGGACTATCACTGCGGCCTGTGCGCGGCCGGCTATCAGGCCTCCATCGATGATCAGGTCGAGGTGGCGTTCACCGTCAGCACGCGGGTGCGCCGGATCGCGGCGCACGATCCGCACACGCTGCCGAGCTGGGACTACTGGCGCCAGATTTTCTGGAGCTCGGGCATCGACATCAACGAGCACTCCTTCTCCCGTCTGGTGAACGAGGCCACGCTGGAAGCGGTCGAGCTTGCTTCGGGCGAGCGGGCCGTGCTGTCGCTGCAACTGCCCGCGGAGTTCGTCATCGTGTTCGAGCCGGTGACGCATTCGGCGCTGTTCCTCGATGTCAAGGGTGAGCCGACCAAGGACAAGCAGAATGCCTCGCTGACCTTCGACGGGGTGCATGCGCCGACCGGCACTGTCGAGATGCGTCCCGGTCCGCTGCGGCTGTCGCTCGACAACCAGTCCGGGCAGCGGGTGTTGCCGTCGGTCTGGATCGCAGGCGACGCGCTCCATGATCTGCTTGGCAAGCGCAAGCCGATCGTCACCGCGAAACGGATTCTCGCGAACCAGACATTCCGCGATCTCTACAAGGCCGACAATCTCAGCATCGACCAGCGCCTCAAGATCACGTCGCTGACCTTCCTGTTCACCGATCTCAAGGGATCGACCGCGCTTTACGAGCGGGTCGGCGATCTTGCCGCGTTCGATCTGGTGCGGGCGCATTTCCGCGCGCTGCTGGAAATCATCGCCTCGGAGGCGGGCGCTGTGGTGAAGACCATCGGCGATGCGGTGATGGCGACATTCGTGCGACCGGAGCAGGCGGTGGCCGCAGGCATTCGCATGCGCAAGGCGATGGACGCCCTCAACGCGGAGCGCGGCACCCAGGACCTGCTGGTCAAGATCGGCATCCACGAGGGCGCGTGCCTGGCGGTGATGCTGAACGAGCGGCAGGACTATTTCGGCCAGACCGTCAACATCGCGGCCCGGGTGCAGGGTCAGGCCACCGAGCGCGCCATCAATGCCACGGAGCCGGTGGTTAAATCGCCCGCGGTCATGGAACTGCTGGACAAGGCGGGGCTGACCCCGGCGGAAAAAACCGTTGAATTGCGGGGGATTTCCGACCGCGTGGTGATCTACGAAATTCCATGACGGCCATGTGTCGTTGTGGCCGGGGCGGGACGGTTTGACGCAACCCGGCAACCCGGAACCCGTCCCGAGATTGCCAGAGTTTCATTTTCAGGCCATAGAACCTGACGATCTTGTGTCCTAGACTTTGGTCCGGACATGATGTTGAGGGAGCGCCTTCGCTTTTTCGAGAATGATGTCCGTGTTCAGGTTCGTGTCCGATAGCAGAGATTGATGCTCGACAGATTGCGCCATTTCATCGCCGATGTTGTTTCTCCCTCCGGAGCCGAAACACGCACCTTTGCCGATGGCGACTACCGGCTGGCCGCCGCCGCGCTCCTGATCCATGTGATTTCGCTCGACGGCGAGCCATCGGAGACCGAGAAGCGCAAGCTGCACGCGCTGCTTGAGTATCGTTTCGATCTCGATCCGGGCATGGCTGCGAAATTGATCGCCGACGCCACGCTGGTCGAGGGCGAGGCCGTCGATCTCTATCACTTCACCAGTGTGATCATGCGTTCCGTCAATGAAGAGGGCCGCCTTCGCATTATCGAAATGATGTGGGAACTGGTCTACGCCGACGGCCATGTCACTGAATTCGAGGACAATGTGGTCTGGCGCGCTGCGGACCTGCTCGGCATTTCATCGCGCGACCGGCTCAATCTCAAGCATCGCGTTGCCGATGGACGGCTCGCCTCCGATACGACATCCTGACCTGCCATATTTTCAAAGTTTTCCATTTGCGCTTTATCCCGCCAATCTGACCGACGACATGCATTCATGACCAAACGTGTCACGCTGATCACGGGCGCCTCCTCGGGCATCGGCGCCGAGCTGGCGCGAATTTTCGCGTCAAGCGGCTCGGACACGGTGCTTGTGGCGCGCCGCGAGGATCGTCTGCGGCAACTCGCCGACGAGATCGCGGCCGCCGGGCATCCGCGCCCTGCGGTTCTGGCCTGCGATCTTTGCGCCCCGGACGTCTGCGAGAAAATCACGGCGGCGCTGAAGGAGATGGATGCCGAGGTCGAAACCGTCGTCAACAATGCGGGCTACGGCCTGTTCGGTGAGGCCGTCGATCTCGACCGCGCCCAGCAGCTCGCGATGGTGGATCTGAATGTCCGCGTGCTGACCGACCTGACCCTGCGCTTTGCCGAGAGCATCGTCCGGCATCGCGGCGGCATTCTGAATGTCGCATCCATCGCCTCGTTCCTGCCGGGACCGCGCATGGCGGTCTACTACGCCACCAAGGCCTATGTGCTGTCGTTCACGGAAGCGATGCGGGGCGAACTCGGGCCGAAGGGCGTGCGGGTCACGGCGCTGTGTCCGGGCACGGTGCCGACCGAATTTCAGGGCGTGGCCGGCTTCAAGCCGGGACTGGATTCGGCGGTCCTCAATCTGTCGGCCGCCGCCGTGGCGCGGGCGGGCTATCGCGGGCTGATGTCCAACAAGCGACTGGTGCTGCCGGGGGTCGGTGTGCGGATGATCCCGTTCCTACTGAGGTTTGCGCCGCGCAGCCTGGTGCTGGCCTCGGTCGCCCGGGTGCAGCAGAAGCGCTGAGGCAGGCTCCGAGAAGCGGGTACCGCTTTTCGGGCAACGCCATGCCTCGAACCAAATCCCCGCCGTTGCAGGTCACCTCCGCGTAATCCTGTCTCGACGGCGCCTGTGCAACACAATATTTTCAAATTCGGCGTTCAATGGAGACGCTTGTCCTTTGCCGGGGATGGAAGAAGACAATTCGATGCTGCGGCCCGATGGTAATCAGCTTGGCGAAGTCGGCCTCGAGACCCTGGGTCCAACGACTTTTGGTCTGACCGCCTGTGGCCGGTTTACCGCCTTGCCGGTCCTGATCGTCCTGCACGGGCCGATGTCGACGCCAGGCCGGGTCGGCAATGCGCTGCGCGCCATGGGCCATCCGCTCGATGTCCGCCGCCCGGTGTTCGGCGACCCGCTGCCCAAAACCCTCGATCACTATGCCGGCGCGATCATCTTCGGCGGGCCGATGAGCGCCAACGACACCGAGGAGTTCATCCGCCGCGAAATCGACTGGCTCGCGGTGCCGCTGAAAGAGCAGCGTCCCTTCCTCGGAATTTGCCTTGGCGCGCAAATGCTCGCCAAGCATCTCGGCGCCCGGGTCGCGCCGCATCCGGAAGGCCGCGCCGAAGTCGGCTACTATCCGATCCGCCCGACGGACGCGGGACGCAAGCTCTGTTCGCATTGGCCCGATCATGTCTACCAGTGGCATCGCGAAGGCTTCGACCTTCCCGCGGGCACCGAGCAACTGGCGGAAGGCGACGACTTTCCGGTGCAGGCTTTCCGCACCGGGCGCTGCTTCGGCATCCAGTTTCATCCCGATGTGACTCACGCGATGCTGCATCGCTGGACCACGCGCGGACACGAGCGCATGTCGATGCCCGGCGCGCGCAACCGCGCCGAACATTTCAATGGCCGCATGGTCCATGATCTCGCGGAGCGCGCCTGGCTGACGGCGTTCCTCGATGGCTGGCTGCATCGCCCGCCTGCGCCCGATCGCGGACAAATCGCCTCGCTCGCGGCAGAGTAAGGCGGATGGATCGGGACAGCTTCGCGCGCCTGTTGAACGATTTCACGCTGTCGGCCGAATCCGGTGACGGCGACCGCTTTGCGCGGCATTTCACCGAAGACGCGGTCTATCACGATTATATCTATGGCCCGCACAAAGGCCGCGTCGAGATCGCGCACATGATGGAGCATCTATTTCATCGCGACGCCGGCGACGACTATCGCTGGGAGATGTTCGATCCGGTCTGCAATGGCGATACGGGCTATGCGTGGTCGCTGTCGAGCTTTACCTCGACAGTGCCGCAGTTCGCCGGGCAATTCGTGGTGATCGACGGCATGAGCCGGTTCGTGCTGCGGGGCGGGCTGATCGCGGAATATCGCGAGTCGGTCAATGGCGGCGTCGCCATGGTGCAGCTCGGCGTCGAGCCGGATCGGATCGCGAAAATTCTCAAGCGCTGGTCGGGCTGGCTCCGGGATCGCCCCGAGACTGTCGATTATCTCGCGCGCTCCCGCCGCGCCAAGGTGCCGGCGAAATAACGCTACTCCTTCGCCGTCGTTACGATCTTGATTTCCGATGTCAGCGTGCGGTGGACCGGGCACTTGTCCGCGATCTCCATCAGCTTGGCCCGTTGTTCGGCATCGAGAGCGCCGTCCATGGCGATGACGCGGTCGATCCTGCCGATCATGCCATCCTTGGTTTCGCAGTCCTCGCAATCCTTGGCATGGATGCGACTGTGCCGCAGCGTCACGGTTGTCCGCGCGAGCGGAATGGCCTTGCGCTCCGCGTAGAGCCGCATGGTCATGGACGTGCAGGCGCCGAGCGCGCCAAGCAGGAAATCGTAAGGTCCAGGTCCGCTGTCCATGCCGCCGACATCGACAGGCTCGTCGGCGAGGATGCGATGCCGGCCGGCCGCGATCACGTTCTGCAGTTTGCTGGCGCGGGTTTCGCTCACCACGACAGTGCCCGCGGGAGGATCTGCGATGACTGCGCCTGCGGCTTCCGGCGCGTCGAGATAGCGCGTGGCCCATGGCGCGATCATGTCGGCCACGTAGGTCGCGTCCTGCTTGCGCGATAGCAGGTGATCGGCGCCGGTGAGCGAGATGAAGCTCTTGGGATGCTTGGCCGCGACGAACAGATGGGTCGCGTTGTCGATGCCGACGGTGTTGTCGGTGGGCGAATGAAAGATCAGCAGCGGCTTGTGAAGCTTTGCAACGGTCTCCGTTAACCTGTGTTCGGCGATGTCGTCGAGGAATTCACGCTTGATACGGAACGGCCGGCCCGCCAGTGAGACTTCGAGCTCGCCTTTCTCACGGATGTCCGGAATCTGCTCCTTGAACCAGTGCGTGACATGCGACGGGTCCGACGGCGCGGCGACGGTGGCGACGCATTTTGCTTCGGGAATCAGCGAGGCCGCGGCCAGAATTGCCGCGCCGCCGAGGCTGTGGCCGATCAGGATCGACGGCGCCTGCCTGGTCTTGCGTAGGTGATCCGCCGCCAGCACGAGGTCCGCGATGTTCGACGAGAAGGTCGTATTGGCGAATTCGCCTTCGCTGGCGCCGATGCCGGTGAAATCGAACCGCAGCGTCGCGATGCCGTGCTTCGCCAGCCCCTCGGCGATGCGCTTGGCGGCAAGCACGTTCTGCCCGCAGGTGAAGCAATGTGCGAAAAGGGAGTAGGCGGCCGGAGCGCCCTCCGGCAGGTCAAGGGACGCCGCCAGAAGCTGTCCGTCCGAGCCGGGAAACTGGAATTTTTCGGTGGTCATGCGGACCCTCCGGTCATGTCAGTGCGCAGCACGATTGATGTTGCCATCAGCGTAGCTGAGGACGGGGCTCGCAGCCAAATATGTGTAGGAGTTTGTGAGGCCCGTCGTCGCCCTTCGGGCTTTGCCGGGCACGCTTCGCCTGCGGCTACGTGGCTGCGCCACGCGTAGCCGCAGGCGAAGCGTGGTGGAGCCAGGCGGGATCGAACCGCCGACCTCGTCATTGCGAACGACGCGCTCTCCCAGCTGAGCTATGGCCCCTTGATCGGCCTGCCTGACGGCGGCGGATGAAGTGGGGGCCATTTACAATCCCGATCATGGCCAAGTCAAGAACACCCAAATCAATGTTTGCGGCGCTGGTTTTCGCCCCGAATGGACGCCGTTTCGGTAGCGGGATCGTGGGCAAATCTTGAGGCAGCGGCCCGGTTCGGGCCGGTTCAAGAGCCCGTCCGGCGCGGAAACCTCCCTTGTTTGCGCCGCCGCGAAACGGTATGGAGACGGATATCCACGGAAGCGAGCGAAGGACACCAGAACCGCCATGCGCGCCATTCTCGACATCGTTCTGATCGTTTTGGACCTGTATGTCTGGCTGCTGATCGCCTCAGCGATCCTGTCCTGGCTGATCGCTTTCAACGTCGTGAACACCCGCAACCAGTTCGTCGCGGCTGTCGCGGAGTTCCTTTACAAGATCACCGAGCCGGTGCTGCGGCCGATCCGGAACGTGATGCCCAATCTCGGCGGTCTCGATATTTCGCCGATCATCGTGATCCTGATCATCATGTTCATCCAGCGCGTGATTACCTATTACATCTATCCGAACGTGATCTGATCGCACGAGGGCTTCCGGTTCCTTGACTCCTGCATGGCTATTCCTTGGCGCTTTTCCGTTCAGGGCATCAGCGTCGCGCTGCGGGTGACCCCGCGCGGAGGACTGGATGCGATCGACGGCATCGAGACGCTGGCCAATGGCCGCAGCGTGGTCAAGATCAGGGTCCGTGCCATTGCCGAAGGCGGCGAAGCCAATCGCGCGGTGACCGAGTTGCTCGCCAAGGCGCTTCATGTGCCGAAAAGCCATGTCCGGGTGCTGTCCGGCGCGACCTCGCGCCTCAAGCAGGTGGCGGTGGACGGCGATCCGAAGAAACTGGGCGATACCTTGCAAGCTCTGACTGGCAAGACCTGACCGACAAGTCCTGACGAAAGACCCCTGATGACGGCCAAAATCATTGACGGAAAAATCATCGCCGCCGATCTGCGCGCCCGTGTTGCGGACGAAGTGGGGCGGGTCAAGCGCGATCACGGACTGACACCGGGTCTTGCGGTGGTTCTGGTCGGCAATGATCCCGCCTCCGAAGTTTACGTCCGCAACAAAGCAAAGCAGACCGAAGCGGCAGGCATGGCATCGTTCGAGCACAAGCTGGCGGCGGATACG
Organism: Afipia clevelandensis ATCC 49720; assembly: GCF_000336555.1. Classification (GTDB taxonomy): domain Bacteria; phylum Pseudomonadota; class Alphaproteobacteria; order Rhizobiales; family Xanthobacteraceae; genus Afipia; species Afipia clevelandensis. The sequence goes on from NZ_KB375281.1 coordinate 3,238,586, forward strand.
CCGCAGAAGGATTTGCTGGCGCTGATTGCAAAGCTGAACGCGGATGCCAGCGTGCACGGCATTCTGGTGCAGCTCCCGCTGCCCAAGGGATTGGACACCCAGGCCGTCATCAACGCCATTGATCCGGCCAAGGATGTCGATGGCCTGCATCCGATCAATGCCGGGCGGCTCGCCACTGGCCTCACGGCACTGACGCCCTGCACGCCGCTCGGCTGCATCATCCTTGCGAAAACGGTTCACGTCTCGCTGGAAGGCCTGAACGCGGTGATCATCGGCCGCTCCAATCTTGTGGGCCGCCCGCTGGTGCAACTGCTGCTCAACGAGAACGCCACGGTGACCATCGCGCATTCGCGGACGCGCGACCTTGCCGAGATTTGCAGGCAGGCCGATCTGCTGCTCGCGGCGGTCGGCAAGCCCGAGATGGTCAAGGCGGACTGGATCAAGCCCGGCGCGACCGTGATCGATGTCGGCATTAATCGTGTGTCCGGCGCGGACGGCAAGAGCAGACTGATCGGCGATGTGGCCTACCAGGAAGCTGCTCAGGTTGCGGGCGCGATCACGCCGGTGCCGGGCGGTGTCGGGCCGATGACGATTGCCTGCCTGCTGGTCAACACTGTGCGCGCCGCTTGCGCGATCAAGGGATTGCCTGCTCCGGCGGTGTAGCCGCTACGGCGCGGCCGCGTTCTGCACCAGCCGCCGGTAGAAGCGGATCATGTCGGCATAGTTGGCGACACTGAGCCGCTCGTTGGTGCCGTGAAAGCGCTTCAAGTCCTCCGCCGTGGCGCGCACCGGCGAGAAGCGGAAAATGTTGCTGGTCACATCGAGATAGTTGCGCGAGTCGGTGGCGGCGACCATCAGGCCCGGCGCCACCAGCACATCTGGAAAAATCTCGCGAATGGTGCGGTTCACCATTTGATAGTCCGGCGTCGCGGTCGATGTCATCGGCGGCGGATTGGTGTTGCCCGGCAGCGGCGTCACCTTGATGCGGTCATCGCCGATGAGGGATTTCACCCGCGCGATCACGCTCTCTTCGGTCTCGCCCGGCAGAAGACGGAAATTCACGATCGCCTCGGCGCGGCCCGGCAACACGTTTTCCTTGTTGCCCGCATTGAAGATGGTCAGCGCTGTTGTGGTGCGGATCGTAGCGGCGGTCTGCGCGGTCTTCAGGAGTTGCGCGCGCACCAGCGGCTCGAACAGCCACAGGTTGGACAGCACAAGCTGGCTGCTGAAATCCATCTCCGGCGCCACCGTTTGCAGCGTCTCGCGCATCACACCGCTGACCGACGCGGGAAACGGCCGTTTCTCCAGCCGCGCCAGTGCGGCGCTCAGTTTGCCAATGGCGGTGTCGGGCGGCGGCAGCGAGGAATGACCGGGCGTCGCCGTGGTGGAGAGGGAGAGCGTGACGTAGCCTTTCTCGGCAACGCCGATCAGCGCCACCGGCTTGTCGATGCCCTTGAGAATGCCGTCGGTGATCAGCAGGCCTTCGTCGAACACGAAGTCGAGTTTCACGCCGCGCGACTGCAGCAGCTTCGACATCGCCGCCGCCCCGCGCTTGCCGGAGACTTCCTCGTCATGGCCGAACGCGAAATAGATCGTGCGCTTGGGTTTGAAGCCTTCTTTCGCGAGCTGCTCGGCGGCCTCCAGCATCGAGAACAGGTTGCCCTTGTCGTCCCACGAGCCGCGGCCCCAGATGAAGCCGTCTTTCACCTCGCCGCTGAACGGCGGCACCTGCCAGTCGCCTTCGGTGCCGGGTGCGATCGGCACCACGTCCTGATGCGCCAGCAGTGCGAACGGCGGCGCCTTCGGATCGCTGCCTTCCCAGGTGTAGAGCAGGCTGTAATTGGCGACGACCTCGCGTTTTGCGGCGGCATGGAAGGCCGGGTAGTTTTGCGCGATCAGGCCGTGCAGCGCGCGGAAGGCCTCCGCGCTTTGATCGGCATCGGTCGCGCTGGCGATGGTCTGCAGTTTGACGGCGGCGCCGAGGCGCTGCGCGGCGCCGGTTTCATCGACCGCCGCCGGGGCGACCGGCGCAACCGCGATCTGCCGCGTGGGCTTGCGCCATGTATTCGCCACCAGCACCGCGGCGAGAACAACCGCCGCCACAATCAGCAGCAGGACGAGGTTACGGAGGATGCGGAGTGCGCGGCGCATGATCTGAATCCCCGGGGATCGTCGTCCTTACTTTTTCTTCGCGCGCTCGATGCCTTCGACGATCAGCTTGCGCGCTTCCTCGGCATTGCCCCAGCGCAGCACCTTCACCCACTTCTTGGGTTCGAGATCCTTGTAATGCTCGAAGAAGTGCTGGATCTGCTGCAGCGTGATCTCGGGAAGGTCGCTGTAGTTTGTCACCTTGTCGTAGCGCTGGGTCAGCTTCGAGGTCGGTACCGCGATGATCTTCTCGTCGCCGCCGGCTTCATCTTCCATGAACAGCACGCCGACGGGACGCACCGCGATGACCGCGCCGGGCACGATCGCGCGGGTGTTGGCCACCAGCACATCGCACGGGTCGCCGTCATCGGAGAGGGTGTGCGGGATGAAGCCGTAATTGCCGGGATAACGCATCGCCGTATACAGGAAGCGGTCCACCACCAGCGTGCCGGCGTCCTTGTCCATTTCGTATTTGATCGGTTCGCCGCCGACCGGCACTTCGATGATGACATTGACCTCGTCGGGAGGATTCTTGCCGATGGAAATCGCGTCGATGCGCATGACAGGCCTTGTGGTTGGTCGATCCTGTGCGCTGGTTAGCGAATCGGACGCGGGGCTGGAAGCCCGAAAATACCGGCCAAAGGAATAAGAACTGACGTCAGGCGCGCAAATGCGGATCGCGCCGCGTAATTGGGCCGTCCAAGCGCAAATCAGGCCGTCCAGGCAAAAGCGACCTTGTCCAGCGACTTGCCGCCGAACCGCTCCGACGAGCGCGCGACCATCCGGCCGCCCAGCGTCCGATAGAACTCGACCGCCGGCTCGTTGTCGGAGAGCGCCCAGATCACCATGCTCTTGAGCCCGCTCTGGCCGAGATCGCGCTTGGCGGCGGTGAACAGGCGGCGGCCGAAGCCGAGGCCCTGAAACTCGGGGCGGAGGTAAAGTTCGTAGATCTCGCCCTCGAAATGCAGGCTGCGGGCGCGGTTGCGGCCGTAATTGGCATAGCCGGCGATCTTGTCGCCGAAGCACAAGACGCTGACGCGGCTGCCTTTTCGGATCGCCGAATCCCACCATTGGGGGCCGCGGCGGTTGATCAGCTTTTCGAGTTCGGCGCCGGGGATGATTCCCTGATAGGCGGCGCGCCAAGCCTCGTCATGCGTGGCAGCAACGGCTGACGCATCGGACGCCTTGGCGGGACGAACTTCGATAAGGATCGTGCTCATGATGCAATCAAAGCAACTCGGCGGGCCGCCTTCAAGGTCCATCGTTAATTATCGGTTAATATGTGCGGTTTTTGCATCAGGTTCATACTTACCTGTGCCGAAAGAGGACAGTTGTGCGCTGCATGGCGCTTGGCTTGGCCGCGCGACGCAGGCAATGATCGCCGCAGATGACAAAAAACGCATTGCTCAAGGCCGCTGTGCTGCTTCTGGCAGGTGGTCTTCTGTCGCCGGCACCCGTTTGGGGTGAGTCGAAACTCGGTCCGCAGGGCGGTGAGTCGGGGCCAAACCGCCGTCAGGACTGGCTGGTGCCGACGCAGGACCAGATCACACCTTCGCGAGCGGTGCTGTTTCGCCCGCCCGGCAAGGGGCCGTTCCGGATCGCGGTGATTGCCCACGCCTCGACACAGAACCGGTTGGCGCGGGCGCAGATGCCGCAGCCGGAATATCCCGCGCTTGCCGCCGCGCTGGTCGCCAAAGGGTTCGCGGTGCTCATTCCGCAGCGGCTCGGCCATGGCAAGACCGGCGGGCCTTACCTTGAAGACCAGGAGGGCTGCGACAACGCCGAATATACGATGTCGGCGCGCACCACGGCGGAAGAGATCGCGACCGCGCTGGCGTTCATCCGCGCACAGTCGTTCGCGCGCAAGGATGCCTCCGTCATTGTCGGGCACTCGGCGGGCGGATGGGGTGCGCTGGCGCTGACCGATCGCAGCCCAAAGGATATGTCCGCCATCGTTGTGTTCGCGCCGGGCCGCGGCGGCCGCAAGGATGATCGCGCCAACAGCATCTGCGCGCCGGACAAACTCATCGCCGCCGCGAAGGAGTTCGGCGAAGACGCGCGCGTGCCGGTGACATGGCTGGTGGCGGACAACGATTCGTTCTTTCCGCCGGCGTTTTCAAAACAGATGGCCGATGCGTTCACCGAGGCAGGAGACGGCAAGGTGGCTTTTCAGATTCTTCCGGCCTTCGGCAAGGAAGGCCACTGGCTTGCGGAGGCGGGGGATGAGGCGACGCTCGCGGCACTCATGGCCAATGTGGCGGGGTTGAATGTGCAAGCGTCGCCCGTGCAGGGCGCAAGTGCGAAGAAGAAGTGATGATCGACGAAAGAGGTTGAGTCGCATATACATGTCTATTCTGACATGTATTGAAGCCGATCTGATTGGCTGTTTATGGCAAAAGCAGTTTTTATCACTAAGGTGACACCGAGTTACGACGACCTACCAGAGGTCCGGTATCATTTTCCAAAAACGTATCTCAACTATGCCCGACAAGCGGTTGGAGACTACGTTGTGTATTATGAGCCGCGGCGATCAAGCGCGGATCTTTCGAGTGGCGGCGGTAGGCAGTCATATTTTGGTGTTGCTCGGGTCGAATCAATCATCGAGGATAAGCAGCAGCCGGATCACTATTATGCAATTGTGGGCGACTATTTAGATTTTGATAGGCCGGTCCCATTTGCCGAAGGTGCGCTTTATTACGAAAGCGCATTGCAGAAGGAAGACGGCAGTACCAACAAAGGTGCTTTTGGTCGCGCCGTGCGTCTCGTTCCAGATGATGAATTTGATCGGATTCTGAAAGCTGGATTTGCCCCCGTTTTAGCGGAGCAAACATTTCCAGTAGAAAATCCTAACCTAGGCTTCTCGGAGCAGCCGCAGCCATTTATCCGGCCAATAGTTGAAATGACGGTCTCTCGTCCATTTCGCGAGAGATCGTTTATGCATAATGTCCGCGCGGCATATGCCAATCGGTGTGCAATTACAGGCTTGCGATTGATAAACGGTGGTGGTCGACCCGAAGTCCAAGCGGCGCACATTCAGCCGGTTGCATCAAATGGCCCCGATTCCGTGCGCAACGGCTTGGCACTGTCCGGCACAGTTCATTGGATGTTTGATCGAGGACTTGTTTCGATCAGCGATGACTATCGTATTCTCGTCGCGAAGAACCATGTTCCGGACGATGCGTTGCGTCTGATAAACCGGAGTCGGATGCTAAATCTTCCAACGGATCAAACTTTGCATCCGAATACGCATTTTTTGAAGTTTCACCGCGATAATATCTTCAAAGGAACCTAGTACCTCATTTCGAATCGAGGGCGTACTTAGCTGCGAACCATTCTACAAATTCTCTAGGTGAGTCGTTGGCCTTCCAATAACGGGTAAGTCGCTCCTCGTCGATTCCCGCATCGGCGATAGTTATGCAATAAGTATCATGTAAGTAGCGATCGACAACATTGCGCCACGCCTTGAAAGAGGCTGATCCATTCGTGTTCATAAAAATCCCTCCTCTAGAAAGCTATGTTATCACAAGATGGAATTATTGGGCGTCAACCGACGTTCACTCCCCCATCACCTCCTTCGCCGCGCGCACGCCGCTCTGCTGTGCGCCATGGGCAGTGGTGAAGAAGTCCGGCGAGGTGGCTTCGCCCGCAAAGAAGATACGGCCGTTCACGGGTGCGGCGAGCACAGCGCGCTTGTCGGCATGTCCCGGCAGGGCATGAGAATACGAACCGCGTGCGAACGGATCGCGCGACCAGTGCGACGCGCCGAGCGGAATTAACTTTCCGCGATAGTCCGAGCCGAGCAGGCTGACGATCTCGTCAATGGCGGTTGCCGCCATGGCGCCTTCACCGGCATTCTCCAGTTCGCGCGCATAGCGCCCGCCAAAGAAACCTTCGATGCAGTCGCGGCCGAACGGACGCAGATGATAGGTGCCCATGGCGGTACGCATGGTGGCGCCGCGCAGGTTGCCGTCCGGCGGCAGATCATGGTCGCCGGTGAGTGCGAGCATCACCTTGTCGTCGGCGCCGAGCGGCAGCATCGCCGCGGCATTGACCTTCTCCGGCAACGCCGGATGAAAGCGGATCGCTTCCGACGCGATCAGATCGGTCGGCGCACAGACGATGACCTTGTCCGCCGTCAGCGTGCCTCGTGACGTTTCAATGCGGATGCGCGGCCCGGAATGATCGACCCGCGCGACATTGCAGTTCAATGCGACTTGGCACGGCGCGCCATAGGCGGCGATCAGCGCGCCATAGCCGCGCGGCACGCGCCAGTTGATCTCGGTGTCTTTATAGGCCTCGAAATCCTTCACCGAGACCTGATCCAGCTCGCAGCCGTTGATATAGGTCGAAATCGCGTCGATCATCGGATTCCAGCGGTTGCCGGGTTCGAGGCAGTCGGACGCGACGCTGTCCTGCGCGCGCCTTGCGGCGGCTTCGGTGCGGGTGAAGAATGCATCGAGCGCGGCGAAAAATTCGTCGCGCTCCTTTTGCGGAAACACATCTTTGTAGCTGCGCAGCCGCCAGGGCGGGAGCGAGCGATTGACCTCGAAACCCAGTTGTTCGGCGATGGCGACGAACGGATTCTCGTCGGCGGAATGCAGCCAGCCGCAGCCGAGATCGAACGGGATGCCGTCCCCGACAATCATGGTATGCGCGCGGCCGCCGATGCGATCCCGCGCTTCGAGGATGAGTGTCGAAAGACCGGAATTCTCCAGCGTGCGCGCGGCGGCAAGGCCGGCTGCGCCTGCGCCGACAATCGCAACGTCGATGTGGGAGGGAAGGGACATTCTGGCCAGCCCAAACGAGAATCGTCATGGCCGGGCTTGTCCCGGCCATCCACGCTTTCTCTATCTCGACCTATAAGACGGCAATCTCAAGTGCAAGGTGGCCACCGTCATCGCGACCTAAGGTCCCAAAACGCAGATGGCCGGGACAAGCCCGGCCATGACGTCGTGTATATCCTTTCGCGCCGCCTTAGCTCGCCAGCGCTTCCTTGGTCTTTTCCGCGCGCTTGCGCTCGTTCGGATCGAGGTGGCGCTTGCGCAGGCGGATCGACTTCGGGGTGATTTCCACCAGTTCGTCGTCCTCGATGTAGGACAGCGCCTTTTCCAGCGTCATCTTGATCGGCGGCGTCAGGCGCACCGCTTCGTCCTTCGAGGTGGTGCGGATGTTGGTGAGCTGCTTGCCCTTGAGCACGTTGATCTCGAGATCGTTCTCGCGGGTGTGTTCGCCGACGATCATGCCGCGATAGACCCGCCAGCCCGGCTCGATCATCATCGGGCCGCGGTCTTCGAGCTTGAACATGGCATAGGCAACGGCTTCGCCCTGCTCGTTGGAGATCAGCACGCCGTTACGGCGGCCCTGGATCTCGCCCTTGTAGGGCAGGTAGTCGTGGAACAGGCGGTTCATGATCGCCGTGCCGCGGGTGTCGGTCATCAGTTCGCCCTGATAGCCGATCAGGCCGCGGGTCGGTGCGTAGAACACGAGGCGCAGGCGGTTGCCGCCGGAGGGGCGCATCTCGATCATCTCGGCCTTGCGTTCGCTCATCTTCTGCACGACCACGCCGGAGAATTCCTCGTCGACGTCGATCACGACTTCCTCGATCGGCTCCAGAACCTTGCCGTTCTCGTCCTTGGTGAAGACCACGCGCGGACGCGACACGGACAGCTCAAAGCCTTCGCGGCGCATGTTCTCGATCAGGATCGCGAGCTGCAATTCGCCGCGGCCCGACACTTCCATCGAATCCTTATCGCTGGCTTCGACCACGCGCAGCGCGACATTGCCTTCGGCTTCGCGCATCAGGCGGTCGCGGATCAGGCGGCTGGTCACCTTGTCGCCTTCAGTGCCCGCGAGCGGCGAGTTGTTGACGATGAATGACATCGACACGGTCGGCGGATCGATCGGCTGCGCCTGCAAAGGCGTTTCCACCGACGGATCGCAGAACGTATCGGCGACGGTGCCCTTGGTGAGGCCTGCGATGGCGACAATGTCGCCGGCCTCGGCGATTTCGACCGGCTGACGCTCAAGGCCGCGGAAGGCGAGAATTTTGGTGATGCGGCCGTTTTCGACCAGCTTGCCGTCGCGCGACAGAACCTTCACGGCCTGGTTCGGCTTTACCGAGCCTGATGCAACACGGCCGGTGATGATGCGGCCGAGATAGGGATTGGCTTCGAGAATGGTGCCGAGCAGGCGGAACGGACCTTCCTCCACAACCGGCGGCGCGACATGCTTGATGACGAGGTCGAACAGCGGCTTCATGCCCTTGTCGTTCTCGGTCTCCGAATTGCCCATCCAGCCGTTCTTGCCGGAGCCGTAGAGAATCGGGAAGTCGAGCTGCTCGTCGGTGGCGTCCAGCGCCGCGAACAGGTCGAACACTTCGTTGACGACTTCGGTGACGCGCGCGTCGGGGCGGTCCACCTTGTTGATTGCGACGATCGGCTTGAGGCCGAGCTTGAGCGCCTTGCCGACCACGAATTTAGTTTGCGGCATCGGGCCTTCGGCGGCGTCGACCAGGACGATCACGCCATCGACCATCGAGAGGATGCGCTCGACCTCGCCGCCGAAATCGGCGTGGCCCGGCGTGTCGACGATATTGATGCGGGTGTCTTCCCACTCGACTGAGGTGCATTTGGCGAGAATGGTGATGCCGCGCTCGCGCTCGATGTCGTTCGAGTCCATCGCCCGTTCGACCTGGCGCTGGTTCTCGCGATAGGTGCCGGACTGCTGGAGCAGCTTGTCGACGAGGGTGGTCTTGCCATGGTCGACGTGGGCGATGATGGCGATGTTTCGCAGATTCATGTGTCTCAAGTCTTCCAGCTATGGAGCGCGGTGCCGCAGGGGCGGCTGAGTGCAGGTCCGATGTCGGCGTGCGCGCAAGGCCCAAAAAACGTGGTGCCCGGTCCAAAAGAACCAGGCACACGGGCACTCATTGCGGCGCAATATAGTCAGAACTCGCCGAAAAACAACGGTCTGGACGGCATTTTATCAGCCCATTTTGGCATCAAGGGTAACGGGCCAAAGGGCCGTATCGGCCCTATCCTGCCGTGTCACAACAAGAAGACAGCGGCGCCCACAGGCGGGTTAGCCCTCAACCTTTTCCTTGTCATGCTCCGTTGGATAAACGCCCCGAAGAACCTCTTCGAAATGGGCTTTTACGGCCTCGTTGCAGAGGCAAGAGCGGGCCGCGAGCGCCGTCTCGTTGCGGATCAGGATGGCGCCTCGCCGGGTCTCCAGCACGCCCTCGGCCTTGAAGGTCTGGATCACGCGGCTGGCATAGCTGCGGCCCACGCCCAGCATGGTGGAGAGCTGTTCGTGGGTGAGAGGAACGAGATCCTCGCCGGTGCGCTCGCGCGCCGACAGGATCCATTTCGCCGTGCGCTGCTCGATGGAATGGATCGCGTTGCAGGCGGTGGATTGAAAGACCTGCGCCAGCATGCAGTCGGCATAGCGGGCGAACAGGTAGCGCAGGGTTGCCGACTGGGTTTTCGCGGCGTCGAGCTTGCTCACTCGCAGCCGCACGAATGGTCCGCCGACCTTGATCGTGATGCGCGTATAGGCCGGGAGGAATCCCTGACTGACGATGCCGCCCACCGCGCCTTCGCGGCCCACCAGAATTGTTTCGACATCGCGGCCGTCTTCATTGGCGACAAGAAACGAAACCAGGCTCGGTCCGCACGGGAAATGCACCGTCTCGACGTCATCACCGGGGCTGTAGAGCAGGTCGTCCGCCCTGGCCGAGACGGATTCCAGAAACGGTTCGAGCAGCGCGTAGTCGGACTCGTTCAGGCGCCGCAGCAGGTTGTTGAACGGGCGGCCATCGCTGGCAGCCTTCACAGGTTGTCGCGTCATAAATCCCCCATCGCCGGGACAACATACCGCAGGTTCCTGTGTTCCAGTGTTCAAAAGTGCACAGACGCGAGCGGCATTTGTGTGTTCGGTTCCACCCGGGAACCGGCGTTGCGGCTTTCAGCGCGACATCCGGGGTCTCGGCGGGCGTTTGCTCAACCATCCTCGGGACAATCCATATGACCACCATCGACGCCGGCGAGCCGGCGGCTCATCGCCCTGTTGAACTGCCCGGCGACGTTCTTATCGTCGAGGACGACACGCTGATTGCACTCGATACCAGCGAGACCCTTCTGGGCTTCGGCGTGCCGTCGGTGCGGACGGCGCGCGGCGTCGCCGATGCGCTGGAACTGATTGCCGCGCATGCGCCGGACTTCGTGCTGCTCGATGTCGGGCTGGTCAGGGAAAAGAGTTTCGCCGTCGCCGAAGAACTTGCGCGCCGGAAAATCCCGTTCGTGTTCGTGACCGGGTACTCCGGACCCGCCGCTCTTCCCGCGGCGCTCGCGCACTATCCCGTGATGCGCAAGCCGTATATGCGCGATGAGCTCCTCACGACACTGCGCGGATGGCGATCGGTCTGAGAATCGTCAGGCGACGTGGCTGCGCGGCCGTGCGTTGTTCGATGACATTTCGAGCAGGAACGCCTTGCGGTCCGCGACCGCGTTGTGGAATTGCTCTAGCGCGATGCTGAAAGCGGTGAGCGAGCCTTCCTCGATCGCGCCGTCCTCGAAACAGTGCAGCGTGTCGCGCATGATCTCGTCGGCTTCCGCCTGCATGGCGTCGAGTTCGTCGATCGACGTCGACTTGCGCGAGGCGGTCAGCATTTCCAGCAGCCGCTCACGCAGGTTCGAGTTGGTGACGCGCTCGTCCTTGCGCCAGTAGCTGGCGAACCAGGCGCCCGCCGAGCCGAGCGCGGACAGCACCATCAGGCTTCCCCAGATGTAATCGCTGTAGCGGTCGAGAAAGGTCTTTTCCTCGCCATCGACATAGGCGGCGGCGCCGGGATGCGCGGGGATCGCCGCATCCTTGTCGGTGTCCGGCGTTTCCAGCTTCGCCGTTTGCGGGAATTCGCTCTGGATGGTCTGCCGGACCGAGAACAGTTGCCGGGTCAGCGCGCCCGCAGTGACCTCCGACAGGGATTTTCGCGCCACGATATGATGCGCGAAGGTGATCGTGTCGATCTTGTCGTCGGGTCGCGCCGGCTTCGCGCCGAACGCGCCAGCGGGAATTTCACCGGACTCATAGATTGGATATTTTTGCGCGATGGCGTCCGCCGTCTCCACCGAGAGGAAGGTCGCTTCCTTGCCGCCCTTCGTTGTGGCGGCGATGGCATCGGCGGTGATCTTGCTGTTGAGTGGGCCGACCGCGAGAAATGCATCGAGCTTTTCGTTCTTGACCGCTTCGGCAAAGCCCGTCGTCGTAAACTGGACCACATGCACCTTGTCGGGATCGACGCCGGACTGGGTGAGGATCACCTTGAGCAGGTTGACGTTGGCCTGGGTGCGGCCGATCACGCCGATGCGCTTGCCGCTCAGTTGTTCGATCTTCTTGATCGCGCCTTTCTTGGCGCTGCCGTTCAACGCCCACAGCACCGCGAAGTTCTTGCGAATGCTGGCGATGGCCTGTGCGTCCTTCGGCAGCGGAATATCGCCGCGAACGACCGCGAGGTCGGTGGTGCCGGCATTGAGGCTCGCGGCAGCGGACGATGTTCCGTCGGTGATGATGGGGCGCAGGCGAATGTATCGCCGGTCGCGCGCGAAAATCTGCGCGATCGACTGAATGACCTTGACGTCATCGCTGTAGGGCGGGCCGACCGCGATGCGCAGATGAACCGGACGGTTGAGCCAGTAGGTGGTGCCCACCACGGCAGCGACGGTCGCGAGCACGGCGGCCAGCACACCCAGAATGGCTTTGGCCTTGTGCGGACGTGAGGATCCCGGCGAACGAGGCGCGTCCGCCGCCATCGATCTGGTAAACATGTCGCCAATGCCCATGGATTACCGCGCCTTGTTGGACCGCCTGTTGGACGCGCCTGAATTGGGACCCGCAAGTCCGGTTCAGAAACGTCCAAGAGTACGAGACTATCATACCAGAACATCGGCCTGGCCGCAGGTTCCATGTTGAGCAATGGTTAGCGAGCGCGGCTTTTCCATGGCCCCACGGGACCTGTTGCCGCTGTTATATGTTGGGAAGGCGCAGGATTGGAGGATCGGCATGGTGGAACGGCTCTCGGCGGATGAACGGCGCGCGGCGCTGGCCAAACTCAAGGGCTGGGCGGATGTGCCCGGCCGCGACGCCATCGCGCGGACCTTCATTTTCAAGGATTTCAACGAAGCGTTCGGCTTCATGACCAGGGCGGCACTGGTGGCCGAGAAGAGCGACCATCATCCTGAATGGCGCAACGTCTACAAAACCGTGGAGGTGGTGCTCTCCACCCACGATGCGGGCGGCGTGACCGCGCGCGACATTGCGCTGGCGGAAGCCATGGACCGGATCGCCGGGTAGGGCACTGCCTTGTGTCGAGGGCCGCAGTCCCTACGTAATCTGCGCGGCGCGGATCGCGCGCCGGGTGAGGGAACCTGAGCCATGACCTCCGACGACACCATTCACTTCGAGCGGGCTGAAAAGCTCGCGAAGGATCCCGAGCGGGTGCGCCGGAAATTCTGGGCGAAGCTGAAGCGCTTCGCCGGCAGCCTGCCGTTCACCGAGGATTTGCTCGCCGCTTACTACTGCGCGTTCGACCGCGAGACGCCGCGCCATGTCCAGGCGGCGCTGCTCGGCGCCTTGGCCTATTTCGTGCTGCCGTTCGATTTTTTGCCCGACATGCTGCCGGTGCTTGGCTTCACCGATGACGCGGCGGTGCTGGCGACCGCGATCCGCATGGTGGCGAGCCACATCACGCCGGAGCATCGCGCCGCCGCCCACGCTGCGCTGACGCGCGGGCTGGATGAGAACGATAGTCAAACCTAACCCGTCATTGCGAGCGAAGCGAAGCAATTCTTAAGATAAGCTGGATTGCTTCGTCGCTTTGCTCCGTCGCAATGACGGCGTGTCTCACATCACGGATGCAGGATCACCTTGCCCATTGCCTTGCGCGCGGCGAGAACATTCAGCGCCTCAGCCGTCTTCTCGAGCGGGAAGGTGCTGTCGACATGCGACGAGATTTTTCCTTCCGCCGCCCACTTCATCAGCTTCTCGAGCGCAGCCTTGCCCGCCGCCGGTTCGCGGCGCATATGAGCGCCCCAGAACACGCCGCGGATGTCGCAGCCCTTGAGCAGCGCAAGGTTGAGCGGAATCTTCGGAATGTCGCCCGCAGCGAATCCGATTACCAGGAAGCGGCCAAGCCATCCGAGCGAGCGCACGCCGATTTCGGCATAGGAGCCGCCGACCGGATCGAACACGATGTCGATGCCCTTTTCGCCGCCGGCTTTCTTCAGCGCTTCCTTGAGGTCTTCCTTGGCGTAGTTGATGGTCAGGTCGGCGCCGTGTTTCTTCGCGAATTCCAGCTTCTCGTCGCTCGACGCGCAGGCGATCACCTTCAGGCCCAGCACCTTGCCGAGTTCGCACGCCGCAAGGCCGACGCCGCCGGCCGCGCCGAACACGACGAGTGTTTCGCCGGGCTTCGGATCGGCGCGATCTTCCAGCGCATGCAGCGCGGTGCCGTAAATCACGATGACGCCGGCGGCGCGGTCGAAATCGAGATTGTCCGGAATCTTCACGCAGGAGCTGGCGGGCAGCGCGATCTTCTGGCGTGCGCCGTTATGGCCGCATGAAGCCGCGATGCGATCGCCGGGCTTGAGATCGGTCACGCCCGCGCCGACGCTCTCCACCACGCCCGCGATTTCGGCGGCGGGAGAAAACGGAAACGGCGGCTTGATCTGGTACTTGCCCTGAATCATCAGCAGGTCGAAGAAATTCAGCGCCGCTGCCTTGATCGCGATCACCACTTCGCCGGGACCCGCGACTGGATCGGGAATGTCGCTCAGGACGAGTTCGTCGGGGCCGCAATATTGCGAGCAGAGAATGGCTTTCATCGGGACACCTTGCGTTCGTAAGACAGGGACTGGCCGACTTCTTGCCGGATTTGATGCGGCCCGACAATCGCAATTGCACGTTCGCCATAAGGCTTGCAGCGTGTAACTATGTTTGAAACACTGCCCGACGAAAGTCGGTTTTCCGATGAGTCGCCCCTATGTCGTGTGGCGCAGCGCGTCACGACGAACATATGCGTCAATGCGCAGCGGGCGTGGGTTAACTTTCCAACAAGCGGTTTGAGGTCTATTGCACCTTTCGTCGCTGCAAGAGCCATCTTCCAGTCACATTATTGAAGGAACCGGTTTTGGTGATGTCCTTTCAACGAGCGATGGTTGTTCTGGTGGCGGCGCTGATGGTAGCCGGCTCTACCGGTGCCGTTCTTGCGCAGACCGCGCAATCCAAGTCTCAGTCATCCAAGGCCGCGAAACCCGCGCCGAAGGCCGCACCGGCCAAGCCCGCGCCTGCGAAGTCTTCAAAAAGCACGGCGCCCGCCAAGCCGGCACCGGCGGCTGCGGGCAATGCGGAGCCGTCGCTGATCGGCCAGTTCGGCACCTGGGGCGCCTATACCGCGACACCGAACGGCAAGAAGGTCTGCTTTGCGCTGGCCAAGCCGTCGTCGTCGAAGACCAATCCGCCGAACCGTCCGCGCGATCCCGCCTATGCCTTTATCTCCACCCGTCCGGCTGAGAAGGTGACGAACGAAGTCTCGATCATGATCGGATACGGCGTAAAGCCGGGCTCCGAAGGGTCTGTCGAAGTCGGAGGCGCGCGGTTTGCGATGTATTCGCAGGGCGACGGGCTCTGGATCAAGAATGCCGCCGAGGAAGACCGGCTGGTGGATGCGCTGCGCAAGGGCGCGGACGCCGTGGTGAAGGGGACCTCCGCCAAGGGCACCGAAACCACCGACGTTTTCCCGCTCAAGGGCCTGTCACAGGCGCTGGACAAGATGGCCCAGGAGTGCCGCCGGTAATCCCGGCCCTGCCGCAAAGACGGTCGCAATTGGCCGATATTACCTCTATATAGCGGGTCACGGGGCCTTAAGGGTTCCGGCGCGGGCGGCCATGCCGCCGCCATTTCCCCGAGACACGTAACGACATGACCATGACCGAAGCGGCAAGCATTCCGGACTCAGGCGTCCTCGAAAAGACCGCGCTTGAAACCTATGTGCCGCCAGCGAAGCCCTCGCTGGTCGGGCTGTCGCGCGCGGAATTGTCGGAGCGGCTCGGCGAGGTCGGCGTGCCGGAAAAGCAGCGCAAGATGCGCGCGCAGCAGCTCTGGCACTGGATGTATGTGCGCGGCGCGCAGACCTTCGCCGACATGACCAATGTGTCGAAGGACATGCGTGCCGAACTCGAAAAACACTTCACCGTGGACCGGCCCGAAGTCGTCACTGAACAGATTTCCAACGACGGCACCCGCAAGTGGCTGCTGCGCCTGCCGGGCGATGGCGTCGGCCGCGCGCATGAAGTCGAGTGCGTCTACATTCCCGAAACCGACCGCGGCACGCTCTGTGTGTCCTCGCAGGTCGGCTGCACGCTCAACTGTTCGTTCTGCCACACCGGCACGCAGCGCTTGGTGCGCAATCTCACCGCGGGCGAGATCGTCGGGCAGATTATGGTGGCGCGCGATCGCCTCAATGACTGGATCGACCGCGAGACGCCGAACGGCAATCGCCTTGTCACCAACATCGTGATGATGGGCATGGGCGAGCCGCTCTACAATTTCGATGCGGTGCGCGATGCGCTCTTGATCGTGTCGGACAATGAAGGCATCGGCATTTCCCGCCGCCGCATCACCCTCTCGACCTCCGGCGTGGTG
Source organism: Afipia clevelandensis ATCC 49720 (assembly GCF_000336555.1). GTDB lineage: Bacteria > Pseudomonadota > Alphaproteobacteria > Rhizobiales > Xanthobacteraceae > Afipia > Afipia clevelandensis. The sequence goes on from NZ_KB375281.1 coordinate 3,254,432, forward strand.
CCGAACATCGCGCGCACGGGCGACGAGATCGGCGTCATGCTCGCAATCTCGCTGCACGCGGTGCGCGACGAGTTGCGCAACGAGCTGGTGCCGCTGAACCGGAAATATCCGATCAAGGAATTGCTGGACGCCTGCCGCGCGTATCCCGGCTCGTCGAATTCGCGCCGCATCACTTTTGAATATGTGATGCTCAAGGGCGTCAACGACTCGCTCGACGATGCGAGGCTGCTGGTCAAGCTGCTCAAGGGCATTCCGGCCAAGATCAATCTCATTCCGTTCAATCCGTGGCCCGGCAGCAAATACGAGTGCTCGGACTGGGAGCAGATCGAGAAGTTCTCGGAATATGTCTTCAACGCGGGCTATTCGTCGCCTGTGCGCACGCCGCGCGGCCGCGACATTCTCGCCGCCTGCGGACAATTGAAATCCGAGACGGAAAAACTCTCCGCGCGCGAGCGTCAGGCGCTGCGCGCCATGGCGATGACGGATTAACGATGGCCCTGATCGGACGCCTCTTCGCGGTCTTCTTCGGCTTTCTCGCCGCATGCCTTGTCGCCAGCATCGTGGTGCTGTGGGCGATTTTCTTTCCGGAAATGAGCGATGTCTCGCTCGACATCGACCAGGGCGCCATCAACATGGTGCTCGGGTTCGGCTTTGTGCTGGTCTCGGGCTTCGCATTGCTGCCTGCGCTGGTGCTCGCGCTGGTCACCGAAGCCTTTGCGATTCGCCACATCCTCGCCTATGCGGTGATCGGCGGTCTCGCAGGCCTGTTCTGCTATCTCGGCTTCGTTCCGTTCGACACCGTGAACATGACCTTCAACGGCATCGTGCGCCGCCATCTCGAAGTGATGGTCGGCGCGGGGATCCTCGGCGGCGTGGTCTACTGGATGATCGCGGGCCGCAATGCCGGTGCATGGCGCATGCAGCCGCCCGCGCCGCCGCCATTGCCGCGCTGAAGATCATTTCTTCGCCCAGCGCAGCGCCTGCTCGAGGCGGTCGTTGCCCCAGAACATCTCGCCGCTGGCTGTGGTGAATGTCGGCGCGCCGAAAAATCCGCGTGCCTGCGCGTCCGCGGTCTGGTCGCGCAGCTCCGCCTTGATCTCGTCGGCCTGCGCGGCGGCGAATGTCGCGTCCACCGGCACTTTCAGTTTTGTCAGGATGCCGGCGATCACCGCCTGTTCGGAGATCACGCGGTTCTCCGCATACTCGGCATGGAACACGGCGCGGCTGAAATCCTCGCCCCATATGTCCTTCAATCCAACCAGCGCGACACGGCTCGCCAGCACCGCCGATTGCGGAAATACCGCAGGCCACTGGAAGCCGGTGCCGATCTCGTCCGCGCTGCGCTGGACGTCGCGGATCATGTGCTGGCCCTTCACCGGAAACAGGTTGAACGGCGAATCCGTCATGCCTTGGGCGGCGAAAATCGGCCCGAGCAGAAACGGCCGCCACCGCACCGAGACGCCCGCCTCGTCCGCCAGCGGCGCAATCCGCATCGCGGTGAGAAACGAATAGACCGAGGCGAAATCGAACCAGAAATCCAGAACGGGCTTTGGCATGAAACCGGCGATGCTCCCGAAGTCCTGTGACTGTTTCGGGCCACCCTAGCACAGCCTGGCCGGCTTGCCGGAATGCGGCGTGTCGCCACTTTTATTCCCCTGCCGGCTCGGCTAAACCCCCCGCCATGAACCGGACCGGACTTTACATCGCGCTCGCGCTGTCGGTGGTGATCGGATTGCTGTTCGGATTTTTCCCCGAACTCGATCTGAAGCTGTCGTCCTATTTCTACGATGCGGCGACCATGACATTTCCGCTGAAGGAGCGGTTGTGGGCGGCGATCGCGCGCGACGGCGCCATGTGGCTCGCATGGGCGATGGTGATGCCGGCGATCATCGCGTTCACCGTCAAAATGATCCGTCCGGTGAAGCCGCTGATGATGTCCGGCCGCGCCATGGTTTTCCTGATCGTGACCATGCTGCTCACCGCCATCGTGCTCTCGAATGTCGTGTTCAAGGGCTATTGGGGCCGGCCGCGTCCGGTGCTGGTGACGGAATTCAGCGGCAAGCTGGACTTCAAGCCGTGGTGGGATCCGCGCGGCGATTGCCCGAAGAACTGCTCTTTCTTCTCGGGCGAAGGGGCGACCGCGTTCTGGACCTATGCGCCCGCCGCGCTGGCGCCTCCTCAATGGCGGCCGCTCGCCTATGTCGCGGCCACCGCGTTCGGGATCGCCACCGGCGGCCTGCGGATTACCTTCGGCGGCCATTTCTTCACCGACGTGCTGTTCTCGGGCACGATCTCGTTTCTGGTGATCTGGCTGGCCTATGCGATCATCTATCGCTGGCCTTCGACGCGGCTGACCGATGAAGAGGTGGATGCGTGGCTGACGCGGATCGCGTGGCCCGGCTATCGCTGGCGGCAGAAGCTGCTCGGCCGCGATGTCGGGGCTTCTCCGCGCATCAGGCCGGGGGCCGATGTTCCGGCGGATCACCGGGCTCCCGTCCTGCGACCCTAGCGGGCGGCGGCGGGCTTCCCATGGCCCGCCAATCTTTCTATAGAAGCCCAACCGATCCCGGCGAAATGCCAACAAACGCGCCCGCTGGCGCGAGGTTCGTTCGTCGCGCATCCAACCGAATTTTGCCCGAATGGACGTTTGATGACCACGATTCTGAAGAGCCTTCCCAAAGGAGAAAATGTCGGCATCGCTTTCTCGGGCGGGCTCGACACCAGCGCGGCGCTGCTCTGGATGAAGCAGAAGGGCGCGCGCGTCTTTGCCTACACCGCCAATCTCGGCCAGCCGGACGAAGCCGACTACGACGAGATTCCGCGCAAGGCGATGGAGTTCGGCGCCGAGAAGGCGCGCCTCGTCGATTGCCGCAGCCAGCTCGTCCACGAGGGCATCGCCGCGATTCAGTCCGGCGCGTTTCATGTCTCGACCGGCGGCATCGCCTATTTCAACACCACGCCGCTCGGCCGCGCGGTGACCGGCACGATGCTCGTCTCCGCCATGAAGGAAGACGGCGTCAACATCTGGGGCGACGGCTCGACCTACAAGGGCAACGACATCGAGCGGTTCTATCGCTACGGCTTGCTGACCAATCCGGAGCTGCGCATCTACAAGCCCTGGCTCGATCAGCAGTTCATCGACGAACTCGGCGGACGCGCCGAAATGTCGGCGTTCATGACCGCGCACGGTTTCGCCTACAAGATGAGCGCCGAGAAGGCGTATTCGACCGACAGCAATCTGCTCGGCGCCACGCACGAGGCCAAGGATCTCGAACATCTCGACAGCGGCATCAAGATCGTCAATCCGATCATGGGCGTGCCGTTCTGGCGTGATGACTGCGCCGTGAAGGCGGAGACGGTCTCGGTGCGGTTTGAGGAAGGCCAGCCCGTTGCGCTGAACGGCAAGACGTTTGCCGATCCCGTCGCGCTGTTCCTCGAGGCCAATGCCATCGGCGGCCGTCATGGCCTCGGCATGAGCGACCAGATCGAGAACCGCATCATCGAGGCGAAAAGCCGCGGCATCTATGAGGCGCCGGGCATGGCGCTGCTGCACATCGCCTATGAACGCCTCGTCACCGGCATCCACAACGAAGACACCATCGAGCAATACCGCATCAGCGGCATGCGGCTGGGCCGGCTGCTCTATCAGGGCCGCTGGTTCGACTCGCAGGCCCTGATGCTGCGCGAGACCGCGCAGCGCTGGGTGGCGCGCGCGATCACCGGCGAGGTGACGCTGGAGCTTCGCCGCGGCAACGATTACTCGATCCTGAACACGCAGAGCCCGAACCTGACCTATGCGCCGGAGCGGTTGAGCATGGAGAAGGTCGAGGACGCAGCCTTCACGCCGGCCGACCGCATCGGCCAGTTGACCATGCGCAACCTCGATATTTCCGACACCCGCCGCAAGCTGAACCTCTACACCCAGACCGGTTTGCTCTCGGCGGGTGAAGGCTCGCACATTCCGAAGCTCGACAGCGACAAGGGCTGAGGCGCGGATTGCGCTCCCGCCCTGCGTCAGGAATGGGCGGGCGAGAACATGAGCTTTACGAAACTGCGGAAGATCAAAATCTGCCGCTCGAGTCGCCGCGGATCGTTCAGGGTTTTCGACATGATGATTCCGCCGTCGACGATGCACGATATCGTCTCGGCGAGATCGTCGAGGTCAATCGGCTCCTTCGGCGGATAAGCCGCGGCGATCCTTTCAAGGATGGCACGGAAGCGCGCATTCCAGCTTCGGACGGAATCGGCGGTGAGTTCGCGAACCTCGCGGTCGAACAGCCGCTCCTGATAGCAGATGCTCGCAATGAGACAGCCGGGATGGCCGTTCGGCAGGTCAGCCATCAGTTCGGCGAGCAGCTTCAGTGTGATCAGAAACGCCTGAAGCGGATCGTCGGACAATTCGGCGCCGCGCGCGAAGATGTCGTCGAACAGCCGGTCATTGGACTCGACATAACGACGCACCATCTCGCGCGCCAGCGCGTTCTTGTCCTTGAAGTGGTAGAAGAAGCCGCTCTTGGTCAGCCCGGCCTCGACGATCACCTCGTCGATTGAGGTCGCGCCGAAGCCCTTGGCGAGCACGGCGGCTTCCGCGATCTCCAGAATGCGTTCGCGGGTCGCTTCGCCCTTTCCCATGTGCGATCTCCAATCGTCGCCGTTCTGACTGCAACCAAAACTGTACCGCCGGTCTGGTTTTGCCGCGATCGGGCGCCTTCGCCGGTTTCGCGGATGCGATCAAGCGGCTGATTTTGTAGCATTTTGCACGCGCAGATTCAGCCGTACCGCAAGGATTCTAGCCGCCCGCGACATCTTGCGGCACCACTCCGGTCAACCGGGACCGTCGTCTTCCGACGAATGGACCGAACGACTGGAGATTCGAAAATGGCCAAATACCGGAACGATCTGCCGCAGTGCCATGGCGGCACTTTCCTGACCGACGGCGGCATGGAAACGACGCTTATTTTTCACGACGGCGCCGATCTGCCTCACTTCGCCTCGTTCGTATTGATGGAGACTGCGGAAGGCCGCGCGCTGCTGACGAAGTACTATGAATCCTACCTGGCCATCGCGCGACGGCAGGGCGTGGGCTTCGTGCTCGACACGCCGACCTGGCGCGCCAATCCGGACTGGGGCACGAAGCTCGGCTACGACGCTGACGCGCTGAAGGCGATCAATGTCCGCTCGATCGTATTTCTCAAAAGCCTGCGTGCGAAGTGGGAGAGCGCGCAGACGCCCTGCGTCATTAGCGGCGCAATCGGTCCCCGCGGTGATGGCTACAAGGCCGGCAATATGGATGCCGATGAAGCGGAGGCCTATCATGCCGCGCAGATCGCGGCCTTCGCCGAGGCCGGTGCGGACATGACGACGGCATTCACGCTGAACACGATCAACGAGGCTGTCGGCATCGCGCGCGCCGCGCGGATCATCGGCCTGCCATGTGCGATCTCGTTCACGGTGGAAACCGACGGCCGTCTCGTGGGCGGCGCGACGTTGCGCGAGGCGATCGAGACGGTGGACCGCGAAACGCAGAATGCGCCGGTCTATTTCATGATTAACTGCGCATATCCGACGCACTTCGAGCGGGCATTGCAGGCCGGTGAAGGCTGGATGAAGCGCATCCACGGCGTGCGGGCCAATGCGTCGGCGAAGAGCGATGCCGAACTGGACGAGTCCGAAACGCTCGATGCCGGCGATCCGCTCGACCTCGGCCAGCGCTACCGCAGATTGCAGCAAACATTTCCCACGATGCGCATTCTCGGAGGCTGTTGCGGAACCGACCATCGCCACGTTGCGGCGATTTGCGAAGCCTGCGTGCCGCCGCGAGAACTCAGCGCCTGAAGCAGCGCGTCCGAAACAAAAACGGCCGGGACAATTCCCGGCCGTTTTCGTTTCGATGGACGCTCTGCCTCAGCGCGGCGCGGCGTTGGCTTCGCCGCCGTTGAGCAGCGGCGTGATGTTGCGCACCGTGACGCGGCGGTTGCGGCGTTCCGGCCCGTCGGTCGGTACCTTCAGATACTGCTCGCCGTAACCCTGTGAGGTCAGGTTTTCGGCGGGCACGCCGAACTGCTGCGTCAGCAGGGTTGCAGCCGATTCCGCGCGGCGATCCGACAGCGAAAGGTTGTCGACATCGCTGCCGACCGCGTCGGTGTGGCCCTCGATCAGGAACACCGTCTGCGGATTGGCCTGGATGGCGCGGTTGATGCCGTCCGCGATCACCTGCAGCTTCGCGGCCTGGTCCGGCGGGATTTCCCACGAACCGGTTTCAAAGTTGATGGTGTCGAGGTCGATCGACGGCATGCGCTGGCGCACCGACGGGCTGTAGCGGATTTCATCGAGCGAGTAGGGACGTTCGATGCGCTCCACCGGAGGCGCCGTCAGCGTGTCGTAGATCACCTGCGGCGAGGCGTCGTCCGCCTCGACAATGTAGCGGTCCTGCGGGATGCGCAGCACCGGCGGCGGCAGCGACACGAAGTAGCCGCCGATTGCGCCGGCAACCACACCCGCCGCGAGACCGGCGCCGAAGCCCGGTCCGCGCCGCCTGTTGTCGATGATGACCACCTCGCGACCGTCCGGCCCACGGCGGCTGCGGCGCATGAGTCCGCCCCGCTCGTCGTTGATGGTGATGATCTGCGTGCCGTCCGGACGCACGACAACCGTGCGCGTGTCGTTGCCCTGACGATCCACCCGCACATCACGCGCGCCGTAACGGAAGCGGTCGACGTCATTGTGACGCACGAACGACTGTCCGTTCGGGTCGCGCACGATCACGCGGCCCGGTTCGGTGATGATGGTGCGGCCGCCTTCGGTGCGTTCCTGGCGCTGGCCGCGGAAATCATCCAGCCGTCCGACCGGACGCATGCCGGGCTGCACCGGGATCGGCTTTGCCTGCACCGCAGGCGCGGGCGGCAG
>NZ_KB375281.1:3261847-3667439 GCF_000336555.1 Afipia clevelandensis ATCC 49720
CGGCTCTCGGCGGCGCAGGTGCAGCTTTGGGAGGCGCGGGCGGGGCGGCTTTCGGCGGAGCCTTCGGCGCATTCGGATCGGCGGGCGCAGCTTGCGCGACCACGAATGACGGCAGCGTTTCGGCATGAGCCGGCGCTTGCGCAAGCTGAACGGCTGCGATCGCAGTCGTCGTCAGCAGAAGGAGTCGAATGTTCTTCATGAGGCCTCTGGGTGTGAAGAAAAGTAAAACAGCAGGACTGCTGTCGCCCGTCGCAACGAAGTGAATGACGATCAGTGAATAGCGGTTAGGCGGTAATGTGGCGAAGGCAAAACAGAAGGAACTATTTCGTGCTCCAGCACGAATCGGAGCTTGCAGAATGAATGCACGTTAAGACAACGCGCGCAAAGCTGTCATCATATCGACATGCCAGCATGCGCCGTTGCGCTGCACCAACGGAGCGGCAAGCGCTCTAGTCCACCGGCGGCGTGCGTGGACCGGGATCGGGAAATTCGTCCGGCTGATTGGGCGGACGTTCGCGCGGCGTGTCGGGCTCAACAGGATCGTTGAGCGGCGGCGGCACGTCCGGCCGTGGATTGCCCGGCGGGCTTTCCTGCGGCGGCTCCGCCGGATTGCCAGGTGTCGGCGGCGGAATCTCGGGCGGGTCGCGCTGCGGATCGCCCGGAAGCTGCGCGCGCATCATCGCATCGCGACCTTTTTGTTGTCGCCGATGTCGGGACGGGAGCCTGTCGCTGCCGCGACAGCCATCTTCACCGAACTGATGATCTTGCCCGGCGTGTCCCAGTATTCGGCTTGCGTCGGAACGACCTTCAGCAGGCAGATGTTCGGATCGTCCGCCGAGGACCACCACGCCTTCGCCCAAGTGGTCCAGAGCTCTTGGATCTTGGCGCGATCGGTCGAGACCGAGGCTTCGCCGGTGATCGAAACGTACTTCTGGTCGCTCACATCCGCAAAGGCGAGGCACACCGTCGGGAATTTCCGGATATCGTCGTCCTTGTGATTCCGGCGGTCGGCGAGAAAATAGAATGCGTTCTCATTGCGCGCCAGATGCGCATGCATCGGCCGCGAATGCGGGTTCTGCCCATCCCAGCTTGCCAGCATGGCGATGGAAATCTTTTCTGCGAGATCCCACACCCGCGTAACGTTGTCTGCTTCTGCCATCTTCTGCTCCTGAAATTCGGGGGACACGATTCAGCCGGAGCAACGAACGGCAGGGCGCTATGTTCCGATGTGGCGCGCAAACGCCGCGGGTTCCTTTGAGTTGACAGCAAGGCGGCTGGTCACCGAGATAGCGGAACTGAGGGAGGATTGTCCGATGCCGCTTGCCTACTGGTGCGTTCTGATCGCAGCGCTGCTGCCCTATGTGCTGGCCAAATATGCCAAGGCGGGGTCGGGGGATGACAATCATCATCCGCGTGAAGTTTTGGCGACGCTTGCCCCGCACAAGCGCCGCGCCTATGCCGCTCACCAGAATGCGCTGGAGACGTTTCCGTTCTTTGCGGTGGCCGTGATCGTCGCGCTGACCATGGGCGCACCGTTCTATGTCGTTAACCTGCTTGCGGCGCTTTACATCGCGCTGCGCATTGCGCATGCGCTGCTGTATGTTCTCGACCGGCCGGCGGCGCGGTCGCTGGCATTCGCCGCCGCGATGGCTGTCAATGTCGCGATCTTTGTGCTGCCTGTGTTCAGGTAAAAAGAAATCAGAAAGATGAATGAACTATCCCTCATTGCGAGGAGCCATCAGCGCGTTTACGCGCGTCTTTGACGCACTATCGCGACGAAATAATCCATCTCTCTTTGCTGAAGATGGATTGCTTCGCTTCGCTCGCAATGACGAAAGCTATTTCCGCACCAGCAGCGTATTGCTGCGCGTTTTGCCTGCGATGGCATAGCCGAGGCCGGTCATGTCCTTGATGCAGTCGTGCAGCCAGGCGGCGTGTTCGAGATGCTCGATGGCGACGGCGCGGGGCCAGAGCGATTCCGGCGCCTCGCGGAAGAACGGCGTCAGCACGCGGTCCTCATAGCCCTCAACGTCGATCTTCAGCGCGTCGATGTGCGTGACGCCGGCATCGCGCAGGATCGTGAGCAGACGATGCGCCGGCACCTTGAGGCCGCCGGTTTCGGAGATGTGGCTCGCACCGAGATTATGCCCGTCGGTTTCGATCATCAGTTCGCCTTCGGTGTCACCCGCGGCGGCCCGAACGAGTGTGAGGTTGGTCAGCCTCGATGCTGACGCATTGAATGCGAGCCGTGCGTTGCTCACCGGATGCGGTTCGATGGCGACGACGCGGCCGCGCTCGCCGACATGCTTCGCCAGCGACACCGCATAGGTGCCGACATTGGCGCCGACATCGACGAAGGTGCCGCCCTTTGGCGCATGCTCGCGCAGGAAATCCAGCTCCGGCAGGTTGTAATCCGGATTGAACAGCGCGCCGCGTTCGGTGCCGCTGGCCAGATGATGCAGCCGGAACGAGGCACCCTGATAGCTGGCGTCGATCGGCCCGGCGCCGCACAGATGCACAAGGCGTGACAGCCACGGCCGGAACGCGCCGCGCTTGAGACCGGAGCCGTGCGCGGCGGCGATCACCACGCGCTGCAGGGCATTGGGGGCATAGGTGCCGAAGGGCTTCTGGTCGTCGCCGGATGCATTGGTCATGGGCCTGTCATCGCGCACCTGCGCCGGCGTTTCAAGGCCGGTACGGCGGGCCAGGTGGCGTTCCGGCACCTGTGAAAGCTATTTGAGGCTTTTCAGGAACGACAGCAGATCGTTGATCTGATCGGGCTCGAGGGTGAACATCGGCATGGTGGGATGGCCGGTGTCGATGCCCTCGGCAAGCGCCTCGGCCAAGGTGTCGAGCGGATACTTCGTGTGCAGTGTCCGGAACGGCGGTGCGATCGCCAGCGGACTGGGGCCTTGCCGGTCGATGGAATGACAGCGCGCGCAATTGGCCTGTGCGAAGGAACGGCCGCGCAGCTCGGCGGGCGAGGCGGCCATCGCCGGGCTTATGGCCTGACTCGCTGTCGTCAGGATGAAAAGGGCAAGGCCTGGAATCAGGGAGATGCGCATGACCGCATCCTGCCGTTCCGCCGGCAAAAGGCGTTGACCTGCATCAACTCCAGCGCGAATCGTGCAGATGCGATTTGTCAGCGGTCCCGCAGATACTGCTCGAACGGAGAGGCCGCGTGTCCCTCCGCGCGGATCGCAGGATCGAGCGTGAACAGATCCTGCGCCCGCCCGATGCCGCGCAGCGCATAGCGCCCGGTCGACACGAAATGCCGCTTTCCCGATGCGCCGAGGCCATCGAGGAACGCCGAGGACACCAGAAACTCGCGTTCGACCGACCGGCACATGGATGCAATGCGGCTGACTTCGTTGACCGCGGGGCCGACCACGGTGAAGTCGAGCCGCTGTTCGCTGCCGATATTGCCGTAGAACACCTCGCCGACATGCAGAGCCACATAGGCGGTGGTCGTGGGGCGGTTCTCCGCCGCGCGCTGCGCGTTAAGCGCTTCGATATTTTTCCTGAAAAGGTTTTCGGCGCGCAATGCCGCGCGGCGCGCCGCACCCATATCGTCGTCGTTGAAGATGGCGAGCACGCCGTCGCCGATCAGCTTGAGCACGTCGCCGCCTTCGTCATGAATGGCGTCGATGGCCGCCCCGGCATAGGCGTTGAGAAAGGGAATGAATTCTGCGGGATCAATCGTCTCGCCGATGGCGGTCGAGCCGCGCAGGTCGGAAAACCACAGCACGGCGTTGATGCGGTCGGCCACGCCGCGCGAAATGCGTCCGCTCAACACGCGGTCGGCGGCGTCGCGGCCGAGATAGACATGGCCCAGCGTGCGGGCGATGCGGGCATGGGCGGCGGATTTCACCGCAAGCCCGAGCAGCGGCACGAGATCGCGCAACGACGCCATCGCGGCGTCGTCGAAGCCGTTATGGCGGCGCATGCACCAGATCGAATAGACGCAGTCCATCTCGCCGATGATGCCGGTGTCGCCGAAGCGATGGATGAAGGTCGCGAAATGCTTGTGGCCGTCCCCCACGAGCTTGAGTGTCATCTTGAAGCGGTCATCGTCGTGGCCGATGCGCATCTCGTTCTCGCCGGTCTGCAGCATGGCGTAGAACGGTGAGCGCTGCCAGTTTTCCGCGGCTTCCCCCTCGCTGGTCGAGCCGTATTCAAAGGCGTCGCTCTCGTTCGATTCGATGTCGCTCCAGCGGAAGCCCTGTCCCTCGAAAACCGGATGCAGCGTGTCGATGAACACGAGGCCGCGCGACAGCTCGAGCCCGGCGACCCGGCTGCGCTCGCAGAACTCGCGCACAAGTTCGGTTTCCGCGATGCCGGACAGGCCTGCGCCGGCCAGCCAGTTCATGATCTCGAGGCGTGAATTCAGGTCCATGCGGATTCATCGCGCGGGATCGGCCCCGGCGCAATATCCCGAGACACGCTATTTCGATTTCCCCGTGGCCTTCGTCCCCTCGATGAGGTTGTTGCGCAGTTTGACCACGCTTTTCTGCAGCAGCGCGAATTCCTCGGGGGTGAGCTGCGTTTCCCGCACCAGATTGAGCGGCAAGGCCTTATCACGCACGCGTCGCCCCGCCTCGGTCAGGCTGATCACCACCTTGCGCTCGTCTTTCGGATCGCGCTGCCGGCGGACGTAGCCCATGGTCTCGAGGTTTTTCAGGATCGGCGTCAGTGTGTTGGATTCCAGAAACAGTTTCTCGCCGAGACCGCTAACGGTCTGGTTGTCCTCCTCCGAGAGCGCCACGAGGGCGATGTACTGGGTATAGGTCAGCCCGAGTTCGTCCAGGATTGCCTTGTAAGCCCGCCCGTAGGCCAGATTGGCCGAATAGATCGCGAAACAGAGAAAATTTTCGAGCCGGGGAGCCCCCTTGGAGGATGATGTCGGTTTTGCCTTGGTCATGGCGGCTCCTGTCACACGGGATCGTGATTGTTCGGATCAATATATATCGCATCCGATTAAATCGGAAGGGTTGACTTCGCGGCTGAGCGGCGTAGGTAAGGCGCATTCGATCAGATCGGATACGATCTATCTAGCTGCCAAAAGGACCCGAACCATGATCACGCAGATCGAAAAGGTGCTCTACACCGCCAAGACCCATACCACCGGCGGCCGCGAAGGCGCGGCGCGCTCCTCCGACGGCCAGCTCGACATCAAGCTGTCGCCTCCGGGCTCGAACCGGCCCGGCACCAACCCCGAACAGCTCTTCGCAGCCGGCTGGTCGGCCTGCTTCGAGGGCGCGATGGGCCATGCGGCCCGCGCCATGAAGATCAAGCTGCCCGCCGACCTCGCGGTCGATGCCGAAGTCGATCTCGGCACTGCCGGCAACGAGTTCCTTCTTCAGGCCCGCCTGAACGTCAGCCTGCCCGGACTTGAGCGCGAGGTGGCCCGCGCCGTGGTGGAGGCAGCCCATCAGACTTGTCCGTACTCCAAGCTCTCGCGCGGAAATATCAACGTCGAGCTGAATCTGGTCTGAGCCGGATTGTCACATCGCGGACGTGACCTGCACGCACTGCCGGCAGGCCACGCCGCGAAGCGACGAAGACATCATCACTTGATCACTTGTTGCATGCATCGGAATACGACTCAAGGAGACCTTCCATGTCCGTTCTCATCAACGCCAACCGCCGCAACTTTCTTCAGGCCGCGGGCAGCGGCATGGCCGCGCTGGCGGCATCGCAGATTGGATTGATCCAGCCTGCATTTGCGCAGGTCGCTTCGGCATCGGCGCCGATGGGGCCGATCCGGCAAATCAATGCCGGGACATTGAGCGTCGGCTATGTTGAAGCCGGTCCCGCCAATGGCCCGGTGGTCATCCTGCTGCACGGCTGGCCCTACGACATTCACAGCTACGCCGAGGTTGCGCCGCTGCTCGTTGCAAAGGGTTATCGGGTCATCGTTCCGCATCTGCGCGGTTATGGCACCACGACATTCCTGTCCGCCGACACGCCGCGCAATGGCCAGCAGGCGGTGCTTGCGGTGGACGTTATCAATCTCATGGACGCGCTGAAAATCCAGAAGGCGCTGATCGCCGGTTATGACTGGGGCGCGCGCACCGCCAACATCGTCGCCGCGCTCTGGCCGGAGCGGGTCAAGGCGATGGTGTCCGTCAGCGGTTACCTGATCGGCAGCCGCGAGGTGAACAAGAAGCCGCTGCCGCCGAAGGCCGAACTGCTCTGGTGGTATCAATTCTACTTCACCACGGAGCGCGGCCGCCTCGGCTATCAGCAGAACACGCACGAGTTCGCGAAGCTGATCTGGCGTCAGGCGTCGCCGAAATGGAATTTCAGCGACGACACGTTCGCGCGCAGCGCGAAGTCGCTCGATAATCCCGATCATGTCGCGATCTCGATCCATAACTATCGCTGGCGGCTCGGCCTTGCGGAAGGCGAAGCGAAATACGACGATCTCGAAAAGCGGCTGGAGCAGGGGCCGGTCATCACCGTGCCGACCATCACCATCGAGGGCGATGCCAACGGGGCGCCGCATCCGGAGCCTGCATCCTATGCGAAGAAGTTTTCAGGTAAATATCAGCATCGCCTGCTCACCGGCGGCGTCGGTCATAATCCGCCGCAGGAAGTGCCGAAGGAGTTTGCGCAGGCGGTGATCGACGCGGATACGTTCTGATCGGCGGGACGTGTGAAAGCAAAAGAGCCTGCCGATGTCTCGGCAGGCTCTTTTTGTTTGAACGCCGATGCGGCGGGATCACACCTGCCGTTCGACCAGCTTCAGCTTGAGGTCGGCGATGGCTTCCGATGGGTTGAGGCCCTTCGGGCAGGCCTTGGCGCAGTTCATGATGGTGTGGCAGCGATAGAGCCGGAACGGATCCTCGAGATTGTCGAGGCGCTCGCCGGTGGCCTCGTCGCGCGAATCCTTCACCCAGCGATCGGCGGCAAGCAGCGCGGCCGGGCCGAGGAAGCGATCGGAATTCCACCAGTAGCTCGGGCATGAGGTCGAGCAGCAGGCGCAGAGAATGCACTCGTAAAGACCGTCGAGCTTGGCGCGGTCTTCCGGCGACTGCCGCCATTCTTTCTGCGGGGTCGCGGTGGTGGTGTGCAGCCACGGCTCGATGGAAGCGTACTGCGCGTAGAAGTTGGTGAGGTCGGGCACGAGGTCCTTCACCACCGGCTGATGCGGCAGCGGATTGACCTTGATCGGGCCGGCCTGGACTTCGTCCATGGCGCGGGTGCAGGCCAGCGTGTTCTGGCCGTCGATGTTCATGGCGCAGGAGCCGCAGACGCCTTCGCGGCAGGAGCGGCGGAAGGTCAGGGTCGGGTCGATGTGGTTCTTGATCCAGATCAGGCCGTCGAGAATCATCGGGCCGCAATCGGCGGTATCGACATAATAGGTGTCGATGCTCGGATTCTTCCCGTCGTCCGGATTCCAGCGATAGATTTTATACTCGCGCAGATTGTCCGCCGCGGCGCCCGCCGGCTTCGGCCATTCCTTGCCGCCGCCGATGGTGGAATTTTTTGGCAGTGTGAACTGAACCATGATCTCGAACCTTCGCTCGTTCGCTTAAGTCTGGGCGGCGATCAGTACACGCGCGCCTTGGGCGGGATGTACTCGACGTCGTTGGTCATCGTGTAGTTGTGCACCGGGCGGAAATCGATGGTGGTGTTGCCCTTGCTGTCGATCCACGCCAGCGTGTGCTTCATCCAGTTTTTGTCGTCGCGGTCCGGGAAGTCCTCGCGGGCATGGGCGCCGCGGCTTTCGGTGCGGTTCGCCGCCGAGTCCATCGTCACCACGGCCTGTGTGATCAGGTTGTCGTATTCGAGAGTCTCGATCAGGTCCGAATTCCACACCAGCGAGCGGTCGGACACGCCGATGTCGCCGATGCCGTCGTGAACCTTGTGGATCAGCTCCTGGCCTTCCTTCAGCACGTCGCCGGTGCGGAACACCGCGCAGTTGTTCTGCATCACATGCTGCATGTTCTCGCGCAGCTTCGCGGTCGGCGTGCCGCCCGAAGCGTTGCGGAAATGATCGAGGCGGCCGAGCGCGAGGTCCGCCGAGTTCGCCGGCAGGTCGGGCTGCGCGGCATTGGCGGTCAGCTTCTCGGCGCAGCGCAGCGCCGCGGCGCGGCCGAACACGACAAGGTCGATCAGCGAGTTGGAGCCAAGGCGGTTGGCGCCATGCACCGACACGCAGGCGGCTTCGCCCACCGCCATCAGGCCGGGCACCACCGCATTGTCGTCGCCGTTCTTCTTGGTGACGACTTCGCCGTGGTAGTTGGTCGGGATGCCGCCCATGTTGTAATGCACGGTCGGAATCATCGGGATCGGCTCGCGGGTCACATCGACGCCGGCGAAAATGCGCGCCGACTCCGAAATGCCCGGCAGGCGTTCGTGCAGGATCTTCGGATCGAGGTGGTCGAGATGAAGATAGATGTGATCTTTCTTCTTGCCGACGCCGCGGCCTTCGCGGATTTCGATGGTCATCGCGCGCGAGACCACGTCGCGCGAGGCGAGGTCCTTGGCAGAGGGCGCATAGCGCTCCATGAAGCGCTCGCCTTCGGAGTTGACCAGATAGCCGCCTTCGCCGCGCGCGCCTTCGGTGACAAGGCAGCCCGAACCGTAGATGCCGGTCGGATGGAACTGGACGAACTCCATGTCCTGCAGCGGCAGGCCCGCGCGCAGCACCATGCCGCCGCCGTCGCCGGTGCAGGTATGCGCTGACGTGCACGAGGCGTAGGCGCGGCCGTAGCCGCCGGTGGCGAGGATGGTCATCTGGCCGCGGAAGCGGTGGATGGTGCCATCGTCCATCTTCAGCGCGATCACGCCGCGGCAGACGCCCTGATCGTCCATGATCAGGTCGATGGCGAAGTATTCGATGAAGAATTCAGCCGAGTGGCGCAGCGCCTGGCCGTACATCGTGTGCAGCATGGCGTGACCGGTGCGGTCGGCGGCGGCGCAGGTGCGCTGGGCCTGGCCCTTGCCGTAGTCCATAGTCATGCCGCCGAACGGGCGCTGATAGATCTTGCCGTCTTCGGTGCGCGAGAACGGCACGCCCCAGTGCTCGAGTTCGTAGACGGCTTCCGGTGCGTGGCGCACCATGTACTCGATCGAGTCCTGATCGCCCAGCCAGTCCGACCCCTTCACGGTGTCGTACATGTGCCATCGCCAGTCGTCCTTGTGCATGTTGCCGAGCGAGGCGGAGATGCCGCCCTGCGCCGCCACGGTGTGGGAGCGGGTCGGGAAAACCTTGGTGATGCAGGCGGTGCGCAGGCCCGCTTCCGAGCAGCCGACCGCCGCGCGCAGGCCCGCGCCGCCGGCGCCGACCACGATCACGTCGAAGGTGTGGTCTTCAATCGGATAGGCCGCCTTCAGGTCAGCATTGCCGTTCGCGCCGGGCGCGCTCTTGCCGTTCGACGCCATCGCTTAAACTCCCGACGACAGTTTGAAAATTGCGTAGATCGAGGCGATGCCGACAGCAGCGCAGAAGAAGGTGTTGGCGATCACCGCGACCAGCTTCAGCTTCTCGTCGCTGACGTAATCTTCCAGCACCACCTGCATGCCGATCTTCATGTGCCAGACGCTGGCGATGATGAAGAGGATCATGATGATCGCGATCAGCGGCGAGCCGAGGATCGCCGCTGCGCCGGCCTGGTTGCGGCCGAGCAGCGACATGATGACGACGATCACCGGCACGATCAGCAGCACCAGCGCAATCGCAGTGACGCGCTGGCGGATAAAATCGGAGGTGCCGTGATGGGCCGCGCCGAGGCCGCGGACGCGCTTGAGCGCGGTGCGGATGGTCTTCTGGGACTCCTGCGCGCTCATCGGCCGCCTCCCACAGCAAAGGCGATGATCCAGATCAGCACCGTCGCGGCGATGCCGGCGAGCAGCGCGCCCCATGTCACCGACTCGCGTTCGGTCGGGGTGAAAGCGTAGCCCATATCCCACAGCAAATGGCGGATGCCGCTGAACAGGTGATGCATCAGCGCCCAGGTGTAACCGAACACGATGACGCGCCCGATCCAGCTCGACGTGAATCCCTGGATGTTGGCGTAGGCGCCCGGTCCGGAGGCCGTGGCGATCAGCCACCACGCCATCAGCAGCGTGCCGACATAAAGGGCGATGCCGGTGATGCGGTGGACGATGGACATCGCCATCGTCAGCGTCCAGCGATAGGTCAGAAAGGGCGAAAGCGGGCGGTCGATCCTGGGTGCCATGCGCGACTTTAATGGTTTGCGGCGTAAGAACGTGCCGACTTTTTATGCGGGATCGGGTTTATTAGAGCGCTTCTATTTACGGAGAAGGGGATACGAGCGCAACGCAGAATTCACTAAGTACTGAATCAAAACCCATTTCTTTGTCCGTCGCTTAGCCCTTCTGGCATACATGTTTTTCGTATACCAATCTCCTCGAAACCGATATCTGAAGCCGGATTCACTGCACCATCCGGACAGGAATTTGAAATGACAGCGCAACCCGCCCGCCGAGGCCCGGCATGATTGCCGGTCTCACCGTCCCGCAACTGCTTGAACTTGTTGCGCTGCTGTTGTTCACGGGCGCGCTGGCGGGGTTTCTGGCCGGGATTTTCGGGATCGGCGGCGGCGCCGTGCTGGTGCCAGTGCTGTACGAATGCTTCCGGATCGCGGGCGTGCCGCTGGAGGTGCGGATGCCGCTGTGCATCGGCACCTCCCTGGCGATCATCATCCCGACCTCGATCCGCTCATGGCAGGCCCACAACAAGCGTGGGAGTGTCGACATGGCGATCCTCAAAAAGTGGGCGCTCCCGGTGCTGATCGGGGTGATCGCCGGCAGCGTGATCGCGCGCTACGCGCCGGAGAAGCTGTTCAAATATGTGTTCGTCGGCGTTGCGTGGTCGGCGGCGGCGCGGCTTCTGTTCGGCAAGGAGCACTGGCGGCTTGGCGATGAGATGCCGCAGGGCTTCTTCATGCGCGCCTACGGTTTTTTCATCGGCCTGCTGTCGACGCTGATGGGAATCGGCGGCGGGCTGTTCTCGAATCTGCTGATGACCTTTTACGGTCGTCCGATCCATCAGGCGATCGGCACCTCCGCGGGCCTTGCGGTGCTGATCTCGATTCCCGGCGCGCTGGGTTACATCTATGCGGGCTGGCCGGCGGCGTCGCGCTTTCCGGAGGTCGCCGCGCTGCAATTGCCGTTCGCGATCGGATTCATCTCGATCATCGGCGCGCTGCTGGTGATGCCGACGAGTTTGCTGGTCGCGCCGCTCGGCGTGAAGGTCGCGCACTTCCTCACCAAGCGGAAACTCGAAATCGCGTTCGGCTGTTATCTGCTGATCGTGAGTTCGCGGTTCGTGGTGAGTCTTTTGACCGGGTATTGAGGAGGTGAAAGCCGTGGCGATGAACAGATGGATTGTGTCGGCGTACTTGTTGGCGCTCGCGGCAACGCCTGTTGCCGCCTCCGACGTGCGTCTGGAGAGCTATCGCAATCCCAAAAACGAGTCGCTGCGCAACTTCAATCAATTGTATCTGGATGGCGTGAAGGGCGGGTTGATGGCTTACAATGCGTTTGCAAAAAGCCATGGCGGTCAGTCAGCGTTCTGCATACCCGCCAATCTCGCTTTGACCGTTGAGCAGGCCGAGGAAATCATGCTGCGCCGGGCCGACAAGACGGCGGCGAAGGGAGATATGCTGGTTTCCATCCTGCTACTGGCAAGTCTGCGGGAAACGTATCCGTGTGACAAGTCAGAGCCCCGGTAAGTCCGTGCGTTTTGCGAATTTTCAGAACAAGCTGCCAGCGGGCAGCAGCGGTTATTTCCCGTAAATATCCTTGTAGCTGTCCCGCAGCACGTTCTTCTGCACCTTGCCCATGGTGTTGCGCGGCAGGTCATCCACGAACAGCACGCGCTTGGGCATCTTGAATTTCGCCAGCCGGCCGTCGAGCGCGCGCAGCACGGCGGCTTCGTCAAGCGGCGTCTTTTTGTCGCCGACCACGACCGCGGTGACGCCTTCGCCGAAATCCGCATGCGGCACGCCGATTACCGCGCTCTCGACCACTCCGGGGATGGCGTCGATCTCGTTCTCGACTTCCTTTGGATAGACATTGAAACCGCCGGAGATCACGAGGTCCTTGCCGCGGCCGATGATGTGGACATAGCCGCGCGCGTCGATCTTGCCGAGATCGCCGGTGATGAAGAAGCCGTCCTTGCGGAATTCGGACGCGGTCTTCTCCGGCATCCGCCAGTAGCCCTTGAACACATTCGGGCCCTTGACCTCGATCATGCCGATCTCGTCGCGCTTCAGTTCGTCGCCCGTTTCGGGATCGGTCACGCGCACCTCAACGCCCGGCAGCGGGAAGCCCACCGCGCCCGGAACGCGATCGCCGTCGTAAGGGTTCGAGGTGTTCATGTTGGTCTCGGTCATGCCGTAGCGCTCGAGCACGGCGTGGCCGGTGCGCGCGCTCCAGTCGCGATGCGTTTCAGCCAGCAGCGGCGCGGAGCCGGACACGAACAGGCGCATGTGGTTCGTCGAGTCTTTCGACAGGTTCGGCGACTGCAACAGCCGTGTGTAGAAGGTCGGCACCCCCATCATCACGGTGGCGCGGCTCATGAGCTTGATCATCAACTCGGGATCGAGCTTCGGCAGGAAGATCATCGCCGCGCGCGAGAACAGCGTGACATTGCTCGCCACGAACAGCCCGTGGGTGTGATAGATCGGCAGCGCGTGGATCAGCACGTCGTCCTTTGTGAACCGCCAGTAGTCGACGAGGCTTTGCGAGTTCGACGCCAGATTGTCGTGGGTCAGCATCGCGCCCTTGGAGCGGCCCGTGGTGCCCGACGTGTAGAGAATGGCGGCAAGATCGTCGCCCGCGCGCGGCACTGTGGTAAAGTCCGCGCTCGCTTTTGCTGCGGCGTCGGTGAGCGATCCCCTGCCCTCGGTGTCGAGCGTCTCCACCTTCGCGCCGGATTTGGCGGCGAGCTTGCCGATGCCGTCCGCCTTGGAGGGATCGCAGACAATCAGCGCCGGCTCGGCGTCGCCGATGAAGTAATCCAGTTCGTTGAGCGTGTAGGCGGTGTTCAGAGGCAGATAGACCGCGCCCGCGCGCACGGCGGCCAGGTACAGCACCAGCGCTTCGACGGATTTTTCGGTTTGCGCTGCAACACGGTCGCCCGGCTTGACCCCGCGCGCCACAAGCACGTTCGCAACACGCCCCGATTGCGCGATCAGATCGCCATAGCTGATCCGCGTGCCGTCGGCCTTCTCGATGGCAAGGCGGCTTGTTTCGGTCAGCCCGTCGAACAGGCGAGAAAACAGGTTGGCGTTCGCGGCGGTGTTCATGCAACATTCCATCGAAAGTCGGATTTTCTGATTTTTGAGTACACCAAAAGCAACACTCGCAGCAACGGAGACAACCGGCATGAGCAATAACAAGAAACGTGTGGCCTGGATCACAGGCGGTGGCAGCGGCATCGGCCTCGCTGGCGCCGAGGCGCTGGCAAAGGAAGGATGGACCGTGGTGATCTCGGGCCGCCGCAAGGATGTGCTCGACGAGGCGGTTGCGAGCATCACAAAGGCTGGCGGCAAGATCGAGGCCATGATGCTGGATGTCTCGAACGCGGCGGATGCCGAGAAGGTCGCCAAGGAGATTGTCGCGAAGCACGGACGCATTGATCTTCTGGTCAACAGCGCCGGCGTCAATGTGCCGAAGCGGAGCTGGGACGACATCACCACCGAAGGCTGGGACAAGCTGGTCGATATCAATCTGTCCGGCGTGATGTACTGCATGCGTGCGGTGCTGCCGGCGATGCGCGCGCAGAAGGATGGCTGCATCATCAACGTCGCTTCATGGGCAGGACGTCATGTCTCGAAGATGACCGGACCGGCCTACACCACCACCAAGCATGCGGTGCTGGCGCTGACCCATTCGTTCAACATGGATGAATTCAAGAACGGGTTGCGCGCCTGCTGTCTCTCGCCGGGTGAAGTCGCAACGCCGATCCTGAAGCTGCGTCCGGTGCCGCCATCGGCGGAAGACATGGCGAAGATGCTGCAGCCGGAAGACCTCGGGCGCACCATCGCTTTCGTCGCCAGCATGCCTGCGCATGCGTGCATCAATGAAATTCTGATTTCGCCGACGCACAACCGCAGCTTTGTGACACCGACGATGTTGTGATCTTTTACCTCTCCCCGCAAACGGGGAGAGGTAACGCGTTATGCCCGCGTCATCCGCACGTACAACATCTGTAAAAGTTTCACCCCCCGGAAAATATTTTCCCTGAAACGCCTCGTCCCGGCATCCGTAGCTCGGATAACGGCGGCGCGGTGGATCCTCCATAAGCCTGCGCTGCCGCCATGCCCGGCGGATGTCTGCCGGGAATTCCAATTCACCGGGAGTCCAAACATGTCCAAGCGTATTGCTCTGTTGTCCGCCGCCGCCATCGGCGCGCTGACCTTGACCGCCGTCGTGACCGCGCCTGTCCACGCGCAGGACAAGATGGGAAAAAGCGAAATGTCCGGCGAGAAGACCGTGATGGTTGGCGGCGCGCCAATGTATCCGTCCAAGAACATTGTTCAGAACGCGGTCAACTCGAAGGATCACACCACGCTGGTGGCAGCGGTGAAGGCCGCGGGTCTTGTCGACACGCTGTCGAGCAAGGGACCGTTCACCGTGTTCGCTCCGACCAACGCCGCGTTCGGCAAGTTGCCTGCAGGCACCGTCGACAACCTGGTGAAGCCGGAAAACAAGGCCACGCTGACCAAGATCCTCACCTATCACGTCGTGCCGGGCAAGCTGAATGCAGCCGATCTCAAGGACGGCCAGAAGCTGAAGACCGTGGAAGGCGAAGAACTGACCGTGAAGGCTTCCGGCGGCAAGGTCATGATCGTCGATGCAAAGGGCGGCTCCTCGACCGTCACCATCCCAGACGTCAATCAGTCGAATGGCGTGATTCACGTCATCGACACCGTGCTGATGCCGAAGTCGTAATCCTCCTCGTATTCTGATTTTTCAGAATGCGGCTGGCGAGCCGGGGCAACCCGGCTCGCTTTTTTTTATCGCGCATCGGCATCACGTTTGCGCGAAGCGCCGCGCTTCTGAAACCAAACTTTCGACGGGCCGTAAATGGAGCACGATTGCGCTTCGGCCTTCACAGCGAGGCAGGTCATTGCGCGTCGAAGTTTCACACCCGGCGACAACGTCGCGGGCTCACCTGTAACGGAGACGATTCATGTCCAGGAAAATTTCATCTCGGATTGCACTTCTGTCGGCGGCTGCGTTTGGTGCGCTGATGATCACGGCCACTTCTGTTGCGCCGGTTCAGGCAAAAGAGAAGACCGTGATGGTCGGCGGCGCCGCGATGTTTCCCTCCAAGAACATCGTCCAAAACGCCGTGAACTCCAAGGACCACACCACGCTGGTTGCCGCAGTGAAGGCAGCGGGCCTCGTCGATACTCTGTCGAGCCCCGGACCGTTCACCGTGTTTGCGCCGACCAATGCCGCGTTCGGCAAGCTGCCGAAGGGCACGGTTGCAACCCTCGTGAAGCCCGAGAACAAGGCGACGCTCACGAAGATCCTCACCTATCACGTCGTACCGGGCAAATTCTCCGCGGCCGACCTGACCGACGGCAAGAAGCTGACCACGGTTGAAGGCGAGCAACTGACCGTGCGGAATGTCGGTGGCAAGGTGTCGATCGTCGACGCCAAGGGCGGAACATCGCGGGTGACCATTCCCAACGTGAACCAGTCCAACGGCGTGATCCATGTCGTGAATTCGGTCCTGATGCCGGCTTCGTGATCGGCCCGCAGATCGAACGTCCCACGGGATGCGGGGCGAGTGCGAGCCGGGGCGACCCGGCTCGCATTTTTGTGATAGGGTGCGGCCGGTCACCGCCGGTCTTCGATTGCGAATTTTGGAACGAAGGGCCGTAACACGGAGGAAACTGCCTCCGTATGGTGTTGGTGACATCGTGAAACCGGAAACGCTCATGTCCAGCATCGCCGCCGATCATTCGCAGCCCGCTGCGCCTGCCGAATCCGGCAAAACAATCCAGCCGGGCTGGGTCCGCATCGTGCACTGGATCAACGCCGTGGCGATGATCCTGATGATCATGTCGGGCTGGCAGATCTACAACGCCTCACCGCTGTTCGATTTTCTGACCTTCTCGCATTCGATCACCCTCGGCGGCTGGCTCGGCGGCGCGCTGCAATGGCATTTCGCGGCCATGTGGCTGCTGATGGTCAACGGTCTTGTCTATCTCACGCTCGGACTTGTCACCGGACGGTTTCGCAGAAAGCTGCTGCCGATCTCCGCAACCGGCGTGATCGGCGACGCCAGAGCGGCGCTCACCGGGAAGCTCTCCCACGCCGATCTCTCCGTCTACAATCAGGTGCAGAAGCTGCTCTATGCCGGGATCATCGTGGTCGGGATTCTGATCGTGCTGTCGGGCCTCGCAATCTGGAAGCCGGTGCAGCTGCAATGGCTCACCGCGCTGTTCGGCGGCTACGATGTGGCGCGCTATGTTCACTTCTTCTGCATGGCCGCGATCGTTGGCTTCCTTGTGATCCATGTCGTGCTCGCGCTGCTGGTTCCGAAAAGCCTGCGCGCGATGATTATTGGAAAGTAGCCATGACCCCGAAACGTGGACATCGGTTTTCGGATCAGGTCATGCCCAAAGGAGACGCATCATGGGACGCATGCGCAAACTTCTGATTCCTGGCGTCGACAAGAACCTGCTGGTCAAGGACGCGCTGAAAGTGATGCCGGATCTGTCGCGCCGGCGCTTTATCTCGGGCGGCGCCAGCCTCGGCGCGCTGACGCTGCTGACCGGCTGCGATGTCACCGACAGTTTCTCGGCGGAATCGATGCTGACGCAGATTTCCAAGTTCAACGACGCGGTGCAGGCGAAGTTGTTCAATCCGGATACGCTGGCGCCGACGTTCCCGGAAAGCGCGATCACGCGGCCGTTTCCGTTCAATGCCTATTACGCGCTCGACGATGCGCCGACCATCGACGGCAAGGACTGGAAGCTGGAGGTCCGCGGTCTTGTCGAGAACAAGAAGTCGTGGACGCTCGATGAGCTTTACCAGTTGCCGCAGGAGAAGCAGATCACGCGGCACATTTGCGTCGAAGGCTGGAGCGCGATCGGAAGCTGGACCGGCACGCCGCTGCGCCACTTCCTGCGCCTGATCGGCGCGGACATGCGCGCGAAATATGTCTGGTTCAACTGCGCCGACATGGATGGCTACAATTCACCGCTGGACATGCCGACCGCGCTGCATCCGCAGACCCAGATGACCTTCAAATTCGGCGACGAAATCCTGCCGCGCGCTTACGGCTACCCGATGAAAATCCGGGTGCCGACCAAGCTCGGGTTCAAGAACCCGAAATACGTGGTCTCGCTGGAGGTTACCAACGACTACAAGGGCGGCTACTGGGAAGACCAGGGCTACAACTCGTTCAGCGGCAGCTAGCTTTCACCTCTCCCCGTTTTGCGGGGAAAGAATAAGCGGTCCCTCTCTTGCGTTGTCCCGGCAAGCGAAGCGCCAGCCGTGACGACTCGGACTGCCGGTTCCCGATCCATGCTTTTGACGCAGTCCTGAATCACCTCTGCCACGAAAGCAGGCAGTTGCCGTACCTGCATACTTTTGCCTCAACAATAGTCGATGCCTCACAATTGGCTGACGCAATTGTGAGCAATCTTAATCGGCGTTAACCTTCGCAAAATCAATTACTTACATGTTCCGCGACATCCGGTCGCCCTGTGCTGTTGTTGCAATGCACACCGGCACGATTCATGCTGTGTTCATCAAAGCAAAGATCTGAATCGGCCGCGTGCAGGGGGGCAATCCCGCTCGTTTTGGCTTTCGGTCATGCGAAAACGAGAAGGATGAGACATGCAAGCGCGCGCCAACGCGATTACGTCCGGGGTCACCTCGATTGCGCTCCTGTTCGGGGGAGCGGTCCTCTTGTCCGGATGTAACGACCAGAGCGTCGCTTCGGCCCAGCCGCCGGAGCCGCCCGAAGTCAGCACCGTCACCATCAAGGCCGCGCCGCAGGCCATCGTCCGCGAACTGCCCGGCCGCATCGCGCCGCTGCGCGTGGCGGACGTCCGCCCGCGCGTGTCCGGCATCATTCTGTCGCGCACCTTCGAGCAGGGCCGCGAGGTCAAGGCCGGCGAGCCGCTGTATCAGATCGACCCGAAGCCGTTTGAAGTCGAATTGCAGGCGGCGGAAGCCGCCATGGCCAAGGCCGAGGCCGCGCTGCTGCAGGCCTCGCAGCATGCTACCCGCATCGAGACGCTGACCAAGAGCAACGCCGCCTCGCAGGCTTCCAACGAAGTCGCGATCGCCAACCTGGCGCAGGCCAAGGCGGACCTTGCGGCGCGCAACGCCGACCTGTCGCGGGCGCGGCTGAATCTCGACTACGCCACCATCAAGGCGCCGATCAACGGCATCATCGGCGCCGCGCTGATGAGCGAGGGCGTGCTCGTGGTGCAGAACGAGGCGCAGGCGCTGGCCACCATCCAGCAGATCGATTCCGTTTACGCCGACTTCACCCAGTCGGTGAACGAACTTAACAAGCTGCGCCGCGATTTCGACCGCGGCGATCTCGACGCCGTGTCGCCGGATGCCGCGAAGGTGCGCCTCGTGCTCGACGACGGCTCGATCTATCCGCTCGACGGCAAGCTGTTGTTCTCCGACGCCAAGGTCGATGCCGGCACGGGTCAGGTCACCCTGCGCGGCGAATTCAAGAATCCGAAGCGCGAACTGTTGCCCGGCATGTTCGTCCGCGTCCAGATCGAGCAGGGCCGCGACCCCGACGCGATTGTCGTTCCGCCGCAGGCGATCCAGCGCAACTCGTCCGGCGCCAGCGAAGTGTTCGTGGTCAAGGACGACAACCGCATTGTCGCGCAGCCGGTCCGCACCGGCGGCCTGATCGATGGCCAGTGGCTGATCACCGACGGCCTGAAGCCCGGCCAGCGCGTGGTGGTCGAAGGGTTCCAGAAGTTCGCCGTCGGCGATGCCGTCAGGGTGAGCGAATGGCGCGTGTCCGGCGAGACCGGACGGCATCTCGACAAATCGGCGGCGGCCAGCGTCTCCGGACAATCCGAGGTGCGTTAGCGCTTCGGAGGTCATTGCGAGCGAAGCGATCCATTTCTCAAAAATGGCATGGACCGCTTCGTCGCTGCGATCCTCGCAATGACGAATCTTGTCCCTCTCCCGGTTGGATGAGGTGAAATCAACAAACGTTGAACATTTGCGGTGGCTTCGACGCCGCCTGAAAACCAGACCGAGAGAACCGATCCATGCCCGCCTTTTTTATCGACCGCCCGATTTTCGCGTGGGTGGTGGCGCTGTTTATTTGTCTGCTCGGCCTGATCGCGATTCCGTTTCTGGCGATTGCGCAATATCCGATCATCGCGCCGCCCTCGATCTCGATCTCGACCAGCTATCCCGGCTCGTCGCCGGAGGAACTTTATAATTCGACCACGCGCCTGATCGAGGAAGAGCTGAACGGCGCATCCGGCATTCTCAACTTCGAATCCACCTCCGACTCGCTCGGCCAGGTCGAAATCATCGCCAACTTCGTGCCCGGCACCGATTCCAATCTCGCGTCGGTGGAAGTGCAGAACCGCATCAAGCGCGTTGAGGCCCGCCTGCCGCGTCCGGTGATCCAGCAGGGCATTCTGGTGGAAGAAGCCTCCAGCGCGGTGCTGCAGATCATCACGCTGAAATCCACCGACGGCAGTCTCGACGAAGTCGGCCTCGGCGACTTCATGATCCGCAACGTGCTCGGCGAAATCCGCCGCATTCCCGGCGTCGGCCGCGCCACGCTGTATTCCACCGAGCGCTCGCTGCGCATCTGGATCGATCCGATCAAGTTGGTCGGCTACAATCTCACCGCCGACGACGTGACCAAGGCGATCAGCGCGCAGAACGCGCAGGTCGCCTCCGGCAGCGTCGGCGCGGAGCCGAGCCGCAAGGACCAGTCGATCTCCGCGCTGATTTTGGTGAAGGGCCAGCTCACCTCCGCCGACGAGTTCGGCGCCATCGTGCTGAAGGCCAATCCGGACGGCTCGACCGTCCGCCTGCGCGATGTGGCGCGGATCGAGATCGGCGGCATGGGCTATCAGTTCACCACCCGTCAGGACGGCAAGGCCATCGCCGGCCTCTCGGTGCTGCTGGCGCCGACCGGCAATGCGCTGGCAACGGCGAGCGCCGTGCAGGCGAAAATGGACGAACTGTCGAAGTTCTTCCCGGCCAACATCGCCTACGACATTCCCTACAACATCACGCCGGTCGTGAAGGCCTCCATCACCAAGGTGGTGCATACGCTGATCGAAGCAGTGGTGCTCGTCTTCATCGTGATGTTCCTGTTTTTGCAGAACTTCCGCTACACCCTGATCCCCACCATCGTGGTGCCGATCGCGCTGCTCGGCACCTGCGTCGCGCTCTACATGTTCGGCTACTCGATCAACATGCTGACGATGTTCGGCATGGTGCTGGCGATCGGCATTCTGGTGGACGACGCCATCGTCGTGGTCGAGAACGTCGAACGCATCATGTCGGAGGAAGGGCTGTCGCCGAAGGAGGCGACACGCAAGGCGATGTCGCAGATCACCAGCGCCATCATCGGCATCACGCTGGTGCTGATCGCGGTGTTCGTGCCGATGGCGTTCTTCCCCGGCTCCGTCGGCATCATCTATCGCCAGTTCTCGGTGACCATCGTGGCGGCGATCTCGTTCTCGGCGCTGATGGCGCTGTCGCTGACGCCGGCGCTGTGCGCCACTCTGCTCAAGCCGGTGGAGGCCGGACATGCCCACGCCAAGACCGGCGTGTTCGGCTGGTTCAACAAGCGGCTTGACCGCACGCGCGACGGCTACAGCCGCGTGGTCGGCTGGTCGATCCAGCGCACCGGTCGCCTGCTGATCCTGTACGCGGTGCTGCTCGGTGGCCTTGTGTTCGGCTTCTCGCATCTGCCCGGCGGCTTCCTGCCGGTGGACGATCAGGGCTTCATCACCGTGGACGTGCAGACTCCGCCGGAATCCTCGTTCAACCGCACCGAGGCCGCGGTGCAGAAGGTCGAGCAATATCTGGCGAAACGTTCCGGCATCGAGGACGTGACCTTCCTCACCGGCTTCAGCTTCTTAGGCCAGGGCCAGAACACCGCGCAGGCCTTCGTCACGCTGAAGGACTGGTCGGAGCGCGGCCCGAACGATTCCGCCGCCGCCATTGTCGCCGACGTCAACAATTCGCTGAAGTCGATCAAGGACGCCAAGGTGTCGGCGCTGCAGCCGCCGCCGATCGACAATCTCGGCAATTCGTCCGGCTTCTCCTTCCGCCTGCAGGATCGCGGGCAGAAGGGTTACACCGCGCTGATGCAGGCCAAGGATCAGTTGCTGGCGGAGGCCAAGCAAAGCCCGGTGCTGCAGAACGTCTACGCCGAAGGCCTGCCCGAAGCGCCGCAGGTGCAGCTCGTGATCGACCGCGAACAGGCGGCCGCGCAGGGCGTCACCTTCGCCGACATCAACAGCACCATCTCCACCAATCTCGGCTCGGCCTATGTCAACGACTTCCCCAACCGCGGGCGCATGCAGCGCGTGATCGTGCAGGCCGACAGCGTCGGCCGCATGAATGCGCAGGATATCCTGTCGTATAATGTGAAGAACGCGCGCGGAAATCTGGTGCCGCTGTCCTCGTTCGCGACCCTGAAATGGATGGTCGGCCCGACCCAGATCGTCGGCTTCAACTATTATCCGTCGGTGCGCATCTCCGGCGAGGCCAAGCCCGGCTACACGTCGGGCGACGCGATCGCGGAAATGGAGCGGCTTGCCGCGAAGCTGCCGCGCGGCTTCGGCTATGACTGGACCGGCCAGTCGCTGCAGGAAAAGCTGTCGGGCTCGCAGGCGCCGTTCCTGCTCGCGCTTTCGGCGCTGATCGTGTTCCTGTGTCTCGCCGCGCTGTACGAGAGCTGGACCATTCCGATCGCGGTGCTGATGACGGTGCCGCTCGGCATTCTCGGTGCGATGGTTGCTGCGATGTCGCGCGGCCTGTCCAACGACGTCTATTTCACGGTGGCGCTGATCACGATCATCGGCCTCGCCGCGAAGGACGCGATCCTGATCATCGAGTTCGCCAAGGATCTGCGCGCGAAAGGCACGCCGCTGATGCAGGCGACGATGGAAGCATGCCAGCTCCGCTTCCGCCCCATCCTGATGACCGGCCTTGCTTTCGTCTGCGGCGTGCTGCCGATGGTGATTGCAAACGGCGCGGGCGCCAAGAGCCAGCAGGCGCTCGGCACCACGGTGATGGGCGGCATGATCGCGGTGGTGGTTCTGGCGCTTCTGATGGTGCCGGTGTTCTTCGTCGCGGTGACGAAATTCTTCTCGAAGGCCGATCGCGATGGCGAGGCGACGCAGGACAAGCCGCTGCTCCGCGACCGGCTGCTCGGTCTGTTCCAGCGGAAAGCGCCTGCGCAGACATCGGCGTCGTAACGCGATTCCTCAGCACGTCGTCCCGGCAAGCGTAGCGCTAGCCGGGACTCATAACTCTCCGCGCGTTTTGGTTTTCTCCGGCATGCCCGGCATAAAGCCGGGCATGACGAACCCGAGTATCATCAGTGTGGCGATTTCTATGGCTTCACCGGCCGCTGGCACGCGCACAGCACCATGCCGAGGCCGAGAGTCGCGGCAGACAACACGAGTCCATATGACAGGCCGAACAGGTCGGTGACCGCGCCGGTGGCGAACGGGCCGAGCGTCTGGCCGAGGCCGAAGGTGACCGCCATGATGCCGATGCCCTTGGGCCAGGCGGCGGGCGGATAGTTCAGCCGCACGAAGGCCGTGGTCGAGGCGACCACCGACAGGAACGAGACGCCGAAGATCGCCGCCGATGCGCCGAGGGTCAGCGGCGACGTTCCCAGCAGCGCGATCAACGTGCCGAGCATGGTCGTGCCGAGCAGGGTCGCGGTGGCGATGCCGCTGGCGCCCCGCGCGAGCAGCCCGCGCCACAGCCACGGCGCGGCAAACGAGCCGAGACCGATCAAACACCAGAACAGGCTTTGCGCGATGGCGCTGCCGCCGCCGTCACGCACATAGGCGATCATGAAGGTCATGTAGGCGATGTAGCCCGCGCCGAACATGAAGTAGCCGATGAGATAGAGCGCGATGGGCCGCAGCGGAACGCTGATCGCGGCGGCTGTTGGATGGCTTGCCTGCGCCTCGACGCGGTTGAGCATCAGCACCGCGGTCATGATGGCGGACAGCAGCGCCAGCGCGCCCCAGACAATCCACCATGAGCCGGGGCCGAAGTATTGCAGCAGGAACGGCGCAGCGAGCCCAGAGACGATCAGGCCTGTTCCGGGTCCGGTATAGAACAGGCCGAGCAGCAGCGCCGATTGCGCGGGCCGCGATTGCGCCACCCATGCCGCGAGCGCGCCGCCGGCGATGAAGGTTGCGGCCGAGGCGATGCCTGCGCACAGGCGCGCCAGACTGAGCACGGCGAAGTTGCCCGACATCACGCAGACAGCCAGCGAGAGTGTGCAGGCGATCGCGCCGATCCATGTTGCTCGGAACGCCCCGACGCGGCGGATGAAGCCAGCCATCACCAGCGCGCCGGCAAGATAGCCGATGGCGTTGACCGTGTTCAGGAAGCCTGCGGCCGAATAGGACCAGCCGAGGGATTCGCGCATGTCGGGCAGCACGAGCGCATAGGCAAAGCGCGCCATGCCAAGCCCGATGGCCGGCGCCAGCGAGAGTGTCAGAACGGCCCGGACGGGATGCGCGTCACGCGCGGACGGGGCAGGGGTCACGAAAGGCTCCGGCGGAAGGCCTTCACCATGGCAGTTTCCGCTGCATTTGACCAATCGGACGCGGGCAATGGTGTCTTGCCAATTCTGCAAGGGCGTTTTAGCAAGTCCGCGCAAATTCCCACGTTTCGTCATGGCCGGGTCTGCCCCGGCCATCCACGTCTGCTACGACATTTAAGAAAGACGTGGTTGTCCGAGACACGCGCGGGCACGACGAATAACACTGATCGAGGCAATTATCATGGCATCGCACAAGCTCCTCCTTCTTCCCGGCGACGGCATCGGCACCGAAGTGATGGCGGAGGTGACGCGCGTCATCGACTGGTTCGGCAAGCGCGGGATCGCGAAATTCGAGACCGAGACCGGTCTGGTCGGTGGCTCGAGCTATGACGCGGACAAGGTTGCGATCACCGACGCCACCATGGCGCTGGCGCAGGCCGCGGATGCCGTGATCTTCGGCGCGGTCGGCGGGCCGAAATGGGCGGATGTGCCTTACGACGCGCGTCCCGAAGCGGGCCTGCTGCGCCTGCGCAAGGACATGGCGCTGTTCGCCAATCTGCGCCCGGCGATCTGCTATCCGGCGCTGGCCGATTCATCGAGCCTCAAGAAGGATGTTGTCGAAGGCCTCGACATCATGATCGTGCGCGAACTGACTGGCGGCGTGTATTTCGGCGAGCCGAAGACCATCACCGATCTCGGCAACGGCCAGAAGCGCGCGGTCGATACGCAGGTCTACGACACTTACGAGATCGAGCGCATCACGCGCGTCGCCTTCGAGCTGGCACGCAAGCGGCGCAACAAGATGACGTCGATGGAAAAGCACAACGTCATGAAGAGCGGCGTGCTCTGGAAGGAAGTCGTGACGCAGGTTCACGCGCGCGAATACAAGGATGTCGAGCTTGAGCATCAGCTCGCGGATTCCGGCGCGATGCAGCTCGTGCGCTGGCCCAAGCAGTTCGACGTCATCGTCACCGACAACCTGTTTGGCGACATTCTCTCCGACATCGCCGCGATGCTGACCGGCTCGCTCGGCATGCTGCCGTCGGCGTCACTCGGCGAGGTCGATCCCAAGACCCAGAAGCGCAAGGCGCTGTACGAGCCGGTGCATGGTTCGGCGCCGGACATTGCAGGCAAGGGTCTGGCCAATCCGGTGGCGATGCTCACATCGTTCGGCATGGCGCTGCGTTATTCCTTCGACATGTCGAAGGAAGCGGACCTCATCGACCAGGCCATCGCCGCGACCCTGGCCAAGGGCCTGCGCACCGGCGACATCAAGTCGGAAGGCTCGACCGTCGTCAGCACATCTCAGATGGGTGAGGCGATTGTGAAGGAACTGGACGCGCTGACGCAGTAAGCGCTCGCTGTCGGGGCGGAATGCGCGTGCCGCGATTCCGCCTTTTTCGGCGAAGTTTGTCACCGTTTCGTCTTATGCAAATCGGCATAAAAATGCCCGGCTCAGGCCGGGCATTTTTCGTGTCAGAGATCTGCTGAAAATCAGTACAGCGGGAACGGGAACGGCGTGCCGGTGTCCCACTGGTCGCCGAGCGGACGGCGGCTGGTGTAAAGCCGGTCGATCTGCTGGCCATAGGAGTAGCCCGGCGGATAGGCGTAGTCGGTGAACTTGCGTTCACCCGGCAAAACTTCGGTCCCCGCATCGAGCCAGGAACGGCGGGTCACATAAACGCGGGTACGGCCGCGCTGATAGACGCGGTTTTCGGCCTTGCGCGGAGGGCCGTCATAGGTCGGGTCATTGGCGACGACACGCCTCCGGGTCTGGGCATCGGCGGCAGTGGTGCCGAGCGCGACCACGGCGACCGCCGCGCCCGCCAGCAGGAGCGCCAGAACCTTTGCGCCAGAAGACTTCAAAGCCATTATATCCTCACGGGAATTCCAATTGCGTCGCACCATACCTGCTCCGAACCGGGGGCCACAAGGACTAAAGGGCCACACTCGTCCGGCAACTTCCCCGGCCGATCCGGTCCCGGCCCGCGAGCCAGCCGTTTCCGGCGATTCAGAGCCGGCGGGGCGGGCGCGCTGGCCGTGTATCGGTGGTTTGTGACACCGGCTCGGCACTGCAACGCGCCGACCGCTTCATCCGTTCCTCGAAGAATCCCTGCGCCGCGGCGGTGGGCAGCACACCCTTCAGTGTGATCTTGTCGATCATGCAGGCCAAGGTGTGGAAGTTCGGCCGGGCGCCGCTGGATTCGCAGTACCAGCCCTTGAGATAGACGGCGGTGGTCTCGAAGCGGCTGAGATAGGAGACGCACAGCTTGATCTGGCCATCGGCATTGATCCGGAAACTTGCGGCGCGGACCGGTCCGAACCGGGTCTGCAGATCGTAATAGGTGGCTGTGCCGATATAGGCCGTGCGCAGCAGCGGCCGCAGGCTGGACATCTCGTATGAGTAATCACGCACCACCGGCGTGTCCGGATTGGACGGCATGTTGACCACGAGCGTGAAGTCGGTGTCGCGGTCGTGAACCTGGCCGTATTGCAGGATCTCCTGCCAGCCTGCGTTGAAGCGCGCGGAATTCGCGCGTGGTGTCAGCCGCGCCAGTTCAGGCGCGTTGATCTGGAAAGAGGCCTTGCTGCTCACACTGGAGGGCTGGTCGAAAAAGCTCGTGACCCGCACTACCACGATGCCGATCAGCGCGAGGACGATCGTTCCCACGAAATAGAAGGAATAACGTACCGTCTTCCCGGCATAGTTGCCGACAATCGAGAGATGGTTCTGATCGAACGCCATTGCAGTATTCCTGTTACGGTCTCAATCGGAGATGAGAGCGCCGCGCAGCGGCGGCGCATCGTTGGATGCAATCCAGTTGTTCGGTGCGATCGGCACGTTGCAGGTGTCGCGTTTGAGTTCGGCGCGCGCGAACAGTTCGGCCATTTTCGGATCGTTGCCCGCCGAAAGCAGGATCAGCCGGTTCAGGGTGCAGCCGATGAAGCTGCGCTGGGCGCCGGGCGTATCGGCCTGGCAGGACCACCCGCTGATCCTGACGGCAGGCGATGTGTAGGTTCTGGCGAAGCCGAGGCAGGTCTGCCTGTCCGGCAGGGCAGCCCCGCTCAAGCGCATCAGGGCGACCGGGCCAAACTTGGTATCGACAAAGCCGGCGGGCTCGATGTCACTGAAGGGCAGTCCCATCCGGGCTGCGAGATCCGCGCCGGGCGCGGTGAACGCATCCAGCTCGCCCCCGGGGCGATAGACCTCGATTTCCGCTGTGGGGGCTTCACCGGCGGTGGCGGCCCAGCGCAGGATGTCCTTGCGGCCACCTTCGGGATGCCGGAGGATTTCATAAGCGTCTGTTCTGTCGGACAAATCCAGCTTGCTGATGGCGAAGGCCGGATGCGGGCGGCTGGCCGGAACCCAGCCCGGCTGGGTGGGGAGACCGTGATCGCCGGTAGTCGCGGCCACCGGCACCGCCGAGACCAGATCCACCGCGATTACAGCCAGCCCGGCGAGGCCGCAGAGATAGGCCAGAATACGCACCGCCACGGCGCTGCATTCGTCGGCAAAGCTGCGCAGGGCCGGATGAATCCCGGAGGTATTCGGCAAGGGCTGGTCGAGCAGGATCGGGTTCATATCTGACTCGTCGGACGTTCTGTTCCGCCTTGGAAAACGGGAACGAGCGTCCGCCGTGGTCATGACCTGCCACCACTTGACGTCACCTGCCCCCGCAGTTGCTTCTGCGTTGTATTTGGGCCGTTTTTCGCATAGAAGCGCTCCCGCTTCCCTTTCCGCAGGCTGCGGCGGCGAAGCATTTTTCTTCGGAGAGTCAACGATGGGTTACAAGGTTGCGCTAGTTGGAGCGACCGGCAATGTGGGCCGGGAAATGCTCAACATTCTGGACGAACGCAGTTTTCCGGCTGACGAGGTGGTGGCCTTGGCCTCCCGCCGCAGCCTCGGCGTCGAAGTGTCCTATGGCGACCGCACCCTGAAATGCAAAGCGCTCGAACATTACGATTTCAGCGATATCGACATCTGCCTGATGTCGGCTGGCGGAGCCGTGTCCAAGGAATGGTCGCCGAAGATCGCGGCCGCCGGCGCTGTTGTCATCGACAACTCGTCAACTTGGCGCATGGATCCGGACGTGCCGCTGATCGTACCGGAAGTGAACGCGGATGCCGTCACCGGTTTCCGCAAGAAGGGCATCATCGCCAACCCGAACTGCTCGACCGCGCAACTCGTCGTTGCGCTGAAGCCGCTGCACGATGCGGCGAAGATCAAGCGCGTCGTCGTCTCGACCTATCAGTCGGTGTCGGGCGCCGGCAAGGATGCGATGGACGAACTGTTCTCGCAGACCAAGGCCGTCTACACCAACGACGAGCTCGTCAATAACAAATTCCCGAAGCGGATCGCCTTCAACGTCATCCCGCAGATCGACGTGTTCATGGAGGACGGGTTCACCAAGGAAGAGTGGAAGATGATGGCGGAGACCAAGAAGATTCTTGATCCCAAAATCAAGCTGACCGCGACCTGCGTGCGCGTGCCGGTGTTCGTCGGCCACTCGGAAGCGGTGAACATCGAGTTCGAGAATCCGATTTCGGCTGACGAGGCACGCAACATCCTGCGCACTGCGCCGGGCTGTCTCGTGATCGACAAGCGCGAGCCGGGCGGCTACGTCACGCCGTACGAATCCGCCGGCGAGGACGCCACCTACATCAGCCGCATCCGCGAGGACGCGACGGTGGAGAACGGCCTGGTGCTGTGGTGCGTGTCGGACAACCTGCGCAAGGGCGCCGCGCTGAACGCGGTGCAGATCGCCGAATGCCTCGTTAACCGCAAGCTGCTTCAGCCGAAGCAGAAGGCGGCCTGATACGGCGGGCCGGTTCGTGATGACCCAAGAGCCAGATCACCAGCCGGCCCCCGCTTCCTACAAGCCGAATCCCGCGCTCAAACGCGCCGAACTCACCTTTGAAACATTGCTGTTCAACAGCCGCTGGCTGATGGCGCCGTTCTATCTCGGCCTCGTCATCAGCCTTGTGGTGCTGCTCTACAAGTTTGTTTTGCTGTTGGTGGAGTTCGTGCTCCATGCGCCATCCGCGAAGGAATCCGACACCATTCTTGGCGTGTTGTCGCTGATCGACGTGTCGCTGACCGGCAATCTCGTTCTGATCGTCGTGTTCTCGGGTTACGAGAATTTCGTCTCGCGGATTGATCCGCGCGGCCATCCGGACTGGCCGGAATGGATGACCAAGGTCGATTTTGCAGGCCTCAAGCAGAAGCTGCTGGCGTCGATCGTCGCGATTTCGGCGATCCAGGTGCTGAAAGCCTTCATGAACATCGACGCGACGTTCGATGCGCAGAAGCTGGCCTGGCTGGCCGGCATTCACCTCGTGTTCGTGGTCTCGACACTGCTGATCGTATGGTCAGACAAGCTCGGCGGTCATGGCAACGACGCCAAGGGCGATCACTAGCATCGCCGCCAGCCGCGACAGTCAGGACGCCAGCGAGCTTTGATAGACGCGGCTGAATTCATTGGTGGTCTGATCCACGATGGAGAGTGAGCCCTCGGCCACGCCGAAATAGGCGCCATGCAGGTGCAGCTCGCCGCTCTCGACGCGGTTCTTGACGAACGGGAACGTCATCAGGTTTTCGATGCTGCGGAGAATCGCAGCCTTCTCGATCCGGGTCACGAATTGCTGCATGGTTTCGTGGTCGCGCCGCGCGACGGTTTCGCCCGGCTTGACGAACATCGACATCCATTTACCGATAAAGTCGCCGGGGGACAGCGGCGCGGAGTCGTCGACAAAGGCGCGGATGCCGCCGCATTGTGCATGCCCCAGCACAACGATGTGTTTGATCTTCAGGACCTGGTTTGCATATTCCAGCGCGGCTGACACACCGTGGGCGTTGCCGTCGGGCTGAAACACCGGGACCAGATTGGCGACGTTGCGCACCACGAACAGTTCGCCCGGGCCGGCGTCGAAAATCACTTCCGGCGAGACGCGGGAATCGCAGCACCCAATCACCATGACTTCGGGGGACTGGCCCTTCTGCGACAGTTCCCGGTAGCGGGATTGTTCGGTCGGCAGGCGCTGGCTGACAAAGGTCTGATAGCCGGAAAGGAGTTGTTCGGGGAAAGGTGACATGGATAACCTCGCAAGGTGATGGCCGTTGGCTATCGCAGGAAAGGCTTCCGAACAAGCCTTTCGGGCGCAGAGGCAAAATGCTACTCAATCTGCTTTCCCCAACGGAAAGCCAAGCCATGATCCGTCCGCGCCGCAGTGTCCTGTTCATGCCGGGGTCGAACGCACGGGCGCTGGACAAGGCGCGGAACCTGCCCTGCGACGGCGTCATCCTCGACCTCGAAGACTCCGTTGCCCCCGATGCCAAGCCGATGGCGCGGGACCAGATAGCGCAGGCTGTCGCGGCGGGTGGCTTCGGCAAGCGCGAGATCATCATCCGCGTCAACAATCTGGAGTCGCCCTGGTGGCAGGACGATCTGGCCATGGCGGCGGCGGCCAGGCCGGGCGGCATCCTTGTGCCGAAGATTGCACGCCCCGGCGATATCAAGACGCTGGAAGAGCGTCTGCGTGCATTGAAGGCCGATCCCGGCATCGTGCTGTGGGCGATGATCGAATCCCCGCTTGGCGTGCTCTCGGCGCAGGAAATCGCCGCGACCGCGCGCGAAGGCGACCGCCGGCTCGGCGGATTCGTGATGGGGCCGAATGACATCGCGCGCGAAACGCGGATGCGCATGCTGCCGGGGCGCACGGCGATGCTGCCGCTGTTCACACATTGCATCGTCGCCGCGCGGGCGGCGGGGATCGAAATTCTCGATGGTCCCTATAACGACATCGCCGACGTCGCCGGGTTTGCCAAGGAATGCGCGCAGGGCCGCGACATGGGCTTCGACGGCAAGACGCTGATTCATCCGGGACAGATTGATGCGGCGAACGCGGCCTATACGCCGCCGGCGGACGAGATCGCCCGTGCCCGCAAGATCATGGGCGTGTTCGATCTTCCGGAAAACGCCAGCAAGGGCGTGGTGCAGCTCGACGGGCAGATGGTCGAGCGGCTGCATGTCGAAATGGCCAAGCGCACCATTGCGATTGCCGATGCGATTGCGGCGCTGAAGGCGGGATGAAGTTAGAAATTTACGCTGGATTTTTCACTCGGTCGTCCCCGCGAAGGCGGGGACCCATAGCCACCGGCCTTGCCATTTGGTGCGGGGGTCGGCACATCATTCCATAAACTGAATCCAGGGAGTGTGGATCCCCGCCTTCGCGGGGACGACACAGTCTGGTTGGCAGCGACAGTTTCAAATAGCGAGTAGCGAACGAGCCGTTACAGCCACGGACGCTCGGCTTGTTCCTTCGCCTCGAACACGTCGATCGACTTGCCCTTCTGCATGGTGAGGCCGATGTCGTCGAGGCCGTTCAGCATGCAGTGCTTGCGGAAGGGGTCGATCTCGAACTTGATCGTGCCGCCGTCGGGGCCGCGGATTTCCTGGCTCTCCAGATCAATGGTCAGCGTGGCGTTGGAGCCGCGGTCGGCGTCGTCGAACAGCTTGTCGAGTTCTTCGTGGCTGACACGGATCGGCAGAATGCCGTTCTTGAAACAGTTGTTGTAGAAAATGTCGCCGAACGAGGTCGAGATGATGCAGCGGATGCCGAAGTCGCCGAGCGCCCACGGTGCATGCTCGCGGCTCGAGCCGCAGCCGAAATTGTCACCGGCGACCAGAATCTTGGCCTTGCGATAGGACGGCTTGTTGAGGACGAAATCCGGATTCTCGCTGCCGTCGTCCTTGTAGCGCTGTTCGGAAAACAGTCCCTTGCCGAGGCCGGTGCGCTTGATGGTCTTGAGATACTGCTTCGGGATGATCATGTCGGTGTCGACATTGATGATCTTCAGCGGCGCGGCGACGCCCTCGAGGGTCGTAAACTTGTCCATGATGTTCCCGTGAACCGGCTACAGTTTGAGGTGTTCTAAATATATCATCAGTGCCGTCAAGGCTATGCGCTGAGGGAGGACACATCATGAACGCCATGCGCCGATTGCTGTCCGCGGGGCTGGCTTTGGCGGCCGGTGGCGCGGTTTTGGCGGCGCCCGGCGAGGCCCGCGCCGGGATGTGGTGCATCCGCGACGTCGGCAGTGACAGGCCGGTCTGCGTGTTTCCCACCGCGCGGGATTGCACGTCGGCGGCGGTGATCCGTGGCGGCATCTGCGAACGCGAGCCGCTGGCGCCCCGCAAGCCCGAACCCCGTGTCAGGTAACGCTGGCCTCGATGGCCTCCATGTCGTCGTCGGACAGGCCGAAATGGTGCCCGATCTCATGCACGAGGACATGGGTGATGATGTGGCCCAGCGTCTCGTCGTGCTCGGCCCAGTAGTCGAGGATCGGGCGCCGGTAGAGCCAGACCATGTTCGGCATCGGCGCGATGTCGCCGCTCGACTGGAACGGCAGGCCGACGCCCTGAAACAGCCCGAGCAGATCGAACTCGCTTTCCGCCTTCAGTTCCTCAAGCACCTCGTCGGTGGGGAAATCGTCGATCTGGATGATGACGCCTGCGCACAGGTCGCGGAAATGCTTTGGCAGCCGCGCGAAGGCCTCATGCGCGATGACTTCGATCTCGGCGAGGGTGGGGGATTTCGCGGTGGGCCACATCCGGCCTGTTTAGAGGGCCGGATCGCCTCCGTCGAGGCGGTTGACGCGCGGGCCTCAATCGGAGACGTTGCCGGTCATCGAGCGACACGACAAACGGACAGCGCATGACGATGCGGGCAGGAGCTTTTACGATTCTCACGGGCCTTGTTGCGAGCCTGGCCGTTCTGGCTGCGCCGCATGCCGCGCAGGCCGAGTCCGCAAGTCATCAGTCCTCGGGCCAACCGACCACCCGACACGGGCTGACCGCCGAGGAATTCTCCGCGCAAAGCCGCGAGGTGCTTCGCCGCTCCCCGCGCCGGATCCGCATCTATCGCGGCTCGACCTATCCGGGCCCGAATTCCAAGCGCGTCTGCAACGCGCATTACGAACAGGAATACCGCCCCAGCGGGACGGTGATCGTGCCGCGCATGAACTGCTACTGGAGCGGCTAGCGGGCGCACGCCGTGTCATGGTGCGCTTGCGGTCTCCGATTGAGGATCGCGTTCATCAACATGAATATCGGAGGCGCGGGCGGTATTGATTGCCGCAGCCGCGATGCCGCGGTTGTGACCGGAATCGGTCCAATCCGCACGTCATGATCTTGCTGCAAATCCTCGGTCATCTTTATTCTGCGCAACGGCTGTGAAGGCCTTGCTCGTATCGTCTTCGTTAAGGCTAACGACGAACGGGTGAACGGAAGCCCGGGATGCGCGTTATCTTCAACGTGTCGAGCCACGATCGGAGGAGAACTGCAATGAGAAAGTTTGTGGGAGCCGCGGCGGTCGCTGCCGCTCTTTCATTGGCCGGCTGGATATCGCTTGCGCCCGCGAGCGCAGCGTCGCCCGATGCAACAGTTTCGCGTGAGGCACGTCCGGCGCACGCCCAGCCGACCGATGTCAGCGCGCGCCGCCGTCACTACCGGCGTTATGGCTATTACCATGGCCCGCGCCATTACAGGCGCTACGGCTACTACTATGGGCCTCGCTACTATCGGCCGTATTACCGGCCCTACTATCGTCCTTACCGTCCGTATTACGGCTATGGATACGGCTATCCCTATTACCGCTCGTACTACCGGCCCGCGTACTACCGGCCCTATCCGTACTATGGATACGGCTATGGCGGTCCGCGCTTCTACGGCCCGGGCTTCAGCTTTGGTTTCGGCTGGTAACGGTCACACGATTGCAAAAACAAAACAGGCGTTCTTTCGAGCGCCTGTTTTTTGTTTGATCGCTATCGAGCGTGTGTCGGTCAGTTCGAGCGCCACTCGCGAATGTCGACAAAGTGTCCGGCAATTGCTGCCGCTGCGGCCATCGCCGGCGACACCAGATGGGTGCGGCCCTTGAAGCCCTGACGGCCTTCAAAGTTGCGGTTCGAGGTCGAGGCGCAGCGCTCTTCCGGCGACAGCTTGTCGGGGTTCATCGCAAGGCACATCGAGCAGCCCGGCTCGCGCCACTCAAATCCGGCCTTGATGAAAATCTTGTCGAGGCCCTCTGCCTCGGCCTGCTCCTTCACAAGACCCGAACCCGGCACGATCATCGCGTTGACGTTGGCATTGACGTGATGACCTGCGACGACCTTCGCAGCGGCGCGCAGGTCCTCGATGCGGCCGTTGGTGCAGGAGCCGATGAAGATGCGGTCGAGCTTGATGTCGGTGATTTTGGTGCCGGCCTTGAGTCCCATGTAAGCCAGTGCGCGCTCCTTCGACAGGCGCTTGGCTTCGTCCGCGATCTTCTCCGGGTCCGGCACGACGCCGGTGATGGAGATCACGTCCTCAGGCGAAGTGCCCCAGGTGACGATCGGCGGCAGCTTGGCGGCGTCGAGACGTATCTCGTGATCGAAGTGCGCGCCCTCATCGGTGCGCAGCGTGTCCCAGTAACGCATGCCTGAGTCCCATGCCGCACCCGTCGGCGCCATCGGGCGGCCCTTGAGGAATTCATAGGCCTTCTCGTCTGGCGCGATCAGGCCGGCGCGCGCGCCGCCCTCGATCGACATGTTGCAGACCGTCATGCGGCCTTCCATCGACAGGGAGCGGATTGCATCGCCGGCGTATTCGAGCACGTAGCCGGTGCCGCCCGCAGTGCCGATCTCGCCGATGATGGCCAGAATGATATCCTTCGCCGTCACGCCGTCCGGCAATTTGCCGTCGACGGTGGCGCGCATGTTCTTCGCCTTCTTCTGGATCAGCGTTTGCGTCGCGAGCACATGCTCGACCTCGGACGTGCCGATGCCATGCGCCAGCGCGCCGAACGCGCCGTGCGTCGAGGTGTGGCTGTCGCCGCAAACGATGGTGGTGCCCGGCAGCGTGAAGCCCTGCTCGGGCCCAATCACATGCACAATGCCCTGACGCTTGTCGTATTCGTTGAAATACTCGACGCCGAACTCACGCGCGTTTTCGGCGAGCGTTGCGATCTGCTCGGCGCTCTCCGGATCAGGATTGGGCTTGGAGCGGTCGGTGGTCGGCACGTTGTGATCGACGACGGCGAGCGTCTTCTTCGGCGCGCGGACCTTGCGGCCGGAGGTGCGCAGTCCCTCGAAAGCCTGCGGCGAAGTGACTTCATGGACAAGATGGCGGTCAATATAGAGCAGGCAGGTGCCGTCGGGTTGCTCGTCCACCAGATGATCGTTCCAGATCTTGTCGTACAGAGTCGTCGCTTTGGCCATGTTCTTCGTCCGATTTACCTGCCCGGAGGGGTGTTTGGGGCCTTTGGCCACCACAGGCGGCCTTTTTACTCGCTTAACTTTCAAGGGGAAAGTATCCTGAGCACATAATAGCCCGCTCAGGATCGCACAATGACTGCACGCCCGCCGGTTGCGCCGTATCTGACCGTTTCGCCTGCCGCCGGTGCGATAGCCTTCTACACCGCCGCCTTCGACGCCAAGCAAAAGGCGCTGATGCCCGCCCTCGACGGGCTGCGTATCCTGCACTGTGAACTCGAGATCAATGGCGGCGCGCTGTTTCTCTCCGATGCGTTTCCGGAATTCGGCACGGCGCGTCCGCCGCTGCCCGGGGAGATGGTCACCATGTCCGTCAGCCTCGAATTCGCCAACGGCGAGCAGGTCGACGAGATATTCTCGCGCGCGACCAAACTCGGCGCCAAGGGCGAAGTCACACCGACCTATTCGTTCTGGGGCACGCGCACGGCGATCGTGCGCGATCCGTTCGGCCACCGCTGGATCATGAACGGGCCGGTGGCGCAGCCGAAATAGCGCCCAAGAAAAAAGCGCGGATGAACCGCGCTTTCTCCGAATTTCAGCCGTGTATCGCGCGATTACTCGCCTGAAGCGGCCTTCAGCGTTTCTTTTTCGCGGTTGTCCTGCTTCTCGACGATGCGCGCCGACTTGCCGCGCAGACCGCGCAGATAATACAGCTTGGCGCGACGCACCTTGCCGCGGCGCACGAGTTTGATCGAGTCGATCATCGGCGAGTAGATCGGGAACACGCGCTCCACGCCTTCGCCGTAGGAAATCTTGCGGACGGTGAAGCTCTCATGGATGCCGCCGCCGTTGCGGCCGATGCAGACGCCTTCATAGGCCTGCACGCGCGAACGCTCGCCTTCGACAACCTTCACGTTGACGATCACGGTGTCGCCCGGTCCGAAATCCGGAATGGTCTTACCGGCAGACAGTTTCTCGAGCTGCTCCTTGTCGAGCTCCTGAATGATGTTCATCGCAAAACTCCATCGGCGGCGCGCCCGGAAGGGGCTGCGCGGAAATTCGTATCCAGCATCTGGGCGGATTGGGCGGTCGTATACGCCAAAGCCGTCCGGTTGTCACCCTTTTGTCGTGTCTTTTCGCGGGTCCGAAACGATGTTTTGGCCAATTTTCGCGGCCCAGAGATCCGGCCGCCGCGCCCGGGTCAAGGCCTCGGCCTCCGCACGCCGCCAGGCCGCGATCCTGGCATGGTCGCCGGACACCAGCACATCGGGGATGGTCCGGCCCTCAAAGTCCTGCGGACGGGTATATTGGGGGTATTCTAGTAGTCCATCCGAGAAACTCTCGTCAGCCCCGGAACTTAGCTTCCCCATGACCCCCGGCAGAAGGCGTACGCAGGCGTCCATCAGGGCCAGGGCGGCGATTTCCCCGCCCGACAGGACATAATCCCCCACGGACACTTCCTCGAGCCCGCGGGCCTCGATAACCCGCTGGTCGACGCCTTCGAACCGTCCGCAGACGATCAGGGGACCGGGACCCTCGGCGAGTTCCATGACCCGCGGCTGGGTCAGCGGAGCGCCACGGGGGCTCATCAGCAGGCGCGGGCGCTCGGGGGCGACATTGGCGGCGTCGATGGCTGCCGCGAGCACGTCGGCGCGCAGCACCATGCCGGGGCCGCCGCCCGCCGGGGTGTCGTCGACGCTGCGGTGTTTGTCGG
The DNA here is from genome assembly GCF_000336555.1 of Afipia clevelandensis ATCC 49720. Taxonomy (GTDB): domain Bacteria; phylum Pseudomonadota; class Alphaproteobacteria; order Rhizobiales; family Xanthobacteraceae; genus Afipia; species Afipia clevelandensis. Next base: position 3,298,565 of record NZ_KB375281.1, read on the forward strand.
TGGCGGCGTTGCGGATGTCGCGCGCCTCTAGCGACCACACGCCGGATGTGAGTGCACGTCCCGCAAGGCTGATGCCGAGCGGACCTGGAAACATCTCCGGAAACAGCGTGAGCACGGTGGCGCGCCACATGGTCGGGTATCCCGGTTCAGCTATCGGCGTCTTTCGGAGAATCGCCGTCGATCTCTTGCGGCCTGACGATCACGACATGGCCGCCCGAAAGATCGACCGTCGGTACGACCTCGTTCGTAAACGGCAGCAACAATGTCGCGCCCTGCAACGGTGCGATTTCGATAATGTCGCCCGCGCCGAAATTATGGATCGCGAGCACCTTGCCGATCTCGGCGCCCGCGGGGTCGAGCGCGCGCAGCCCGATCAGGTCGGCGTGGTAGTATTCGCCGTCTTCGGTCTCGGGCAACTTGTCGCGATCAATGTAGAGTTCTAGGCCGTTGATCCGCTCGGCATCTTCGCGGGTCGCAATGCCCTTGATGACCGCGACCAGATGATCCTTGGCGATCCGGGCGCGTACCACTTCAAACTGGCGCGCGCCATCCTTGGTCGAGAGCGGTCCGTAGTCGATCACCGACATCGGATCTTCGGTGAATGGCCACAGCCTCACCTCGCCGCGCACACCGTGCGCGGCGCCGACTTTCGCAACGCAGATGCGCGCCGCTTGGGTCATTCAGGCATTAAGCCTTGGCTGCCTCGGCAGCGGCGGCCTTGCGCTCCTTGCGCGGCACGGCCTTCTCCGGATTGTTGCGCGCTTCGCGCTTCTTGACGCCGGCGGCGTCGAGGAAACGCATCACGCGGTCCGACGGCTGCGCGCCCTTGGCGAGCCAGGCCTTCACCTTCTCCATGTCGAGCTTGAGGCGCAGCTCGTTGTCCTTCGGCAGCAGAGGGTTGAAGTAGCCGAGGCGCTCGATGAAGCGGCCATCGCGCGGAAAGCGCGAGTCGGCGACGACGACGTGATAGACCGGGCGCTTCTTGGTGCCTGCGCGCGCGAGGCGGATAACGACTGACATGTATTTCTCCGTTGGTGTGTTTGAATGTCGTGAAAACTGTTTCGGCTATTTCTTCTTGCCGATCCCCGGAAATCCGCCGAGTCCTGGTTTCCCAAGTCCCGGCAGGGTTGGTTTTCCAAGCCCCGGGAGGCCAGTTCCTGGAAGATTTGGAAAATCTTTCGGCAGCGATGGTGCACCCTGCGGAATTCCGCCGGGCATCTTCGCCGCGAGTTCTTTCATGGCTTCGGCCGACGGCATACCGCTGCCACCAAAGCCCATCGCCTGCGCCATGCCCGCGAGCGGGCCGCGCTGTTTGCCCTGAGCCATGGTCTTCATCATGTCGGCCATGTTCCGGTGCATCTTGAGCAGCTTGTTGAGTTCTTCGACCTTGAGGCCTGCGCCTGCGGCAATGCGCTTCTTGCGGCTGGCCTTGAGAACGTCGGGGTTCTTGCGCTCTTCGCGCGTCATGGAATCGATCAGCGCGACCTGACGCTTGACCACCTTGTCGTCGAGATTGGCTGCGGCGATCTGGTTCTTCATCTTGGCGATGCCGGGCATCATGCCGAGCAGGCCGCCAAGGCCGCCCATGTTCTGCATCTGCTGGAGCTGATCACGCAGATCGACAAGATCGAACTTGCCCTTGCGCATCTTCTCGGCGACGCGCGCGGCCTTTTCGGCGTCGATATGCGCGGCGGCCTTTTCGACCAGGGAGACGACGTCGCCCATGCCGAGAATGCGGCCCGCGATACGCGAGGGATAGAAATCTTCCAGCGCATCGGTTTTTTCGCCGGTGCCGATCAGCTTGATCGGCTTGCCGGTGACGGCGCGCATCGAGAGCGCGGCGCCGCCGCGGCCGTCGCCGTCGACACGGGTGAGGGCGATACCGGTGAGGCCGACGCGCTGATCGAAGGCGCGCGCCAGATTGACCGCGTCCTGACCGGTCAGCGAGTCGGCGACCAGCAGGATTTCGTGCGGTTTCGCAGCAGCTTTCACCTCCGCCGCTTCCGTCATCATCTCTTCGTCGAGGGTGGTGCGGCCCGCGGTGTCGAGCAGCACGATGTCATAGCCGCCGAGCTTGCCGGCCTGCAGCGCGCGCTGCGCGATCTGTACGGGCTGCTGGCCTGCGACAATGGGCAGCGTCTCGATGGAGAGATCGCGGCCGAGCACCGCGAGCTGTTCCTGCGCGGCCGGACGATAGACGTCGAGCGACGCCATCAGAACTTTCTTCTTGTCGCGCTGGGTGAAGCGGCGCGCCAGCTTCGCGGTGGTGGTGGTCTTGCCGGAGCCCTGCAGGCCGACCATCATGATCGCGACAGGCGCGGGCGCATTGAGGTCGATGAGCTGATCTTCTGAGCCGAGTGTCGCGACCAGTTCGTCGTGAACGATCTTCACGACCATCTGGCCCGGCGTCACCGACTTGACCACGGTGGCGCCGATCGCCTGCTCGCGCACCCTGTCGGTGAACGAGCGCACCACTTCGAGCGCGACATCGGCCTCAAGCAGGGCGCGGCGGATTTCGCGCATGGCGGCATCGACATCGGCTTCGGACAGCGCGCCGCGCCCCGTCAGGCGGTCGAGGATGCCTCCAAGTCGTTCCGACAGATTGTCGAACATCGCGGCCTTACCTGTTGCTCCCGAAGGAGATGAAATTCCAAACACGACTGCGCCCGAGGGCGCATAGCGCTGTCGGGCGTTGACCTCCGGCATCGGGTGCCGGGCGGCGGGTCGAAAAGAAACTCTTTCCGAGAAGTGCCGGGGTTAAACCCTTCCAGGCCCGAAAAGTCAAGAAAGGACGGAAAAACGCTGATTCCGGGGCGGGTTGCGCCGGAGGCCGGAGGAACCTAACTGATGCCCACAGGCCGTTTTGGCCGATTGAGGCCCATGAAAGTCACCCGACGCCGCCTTTTTGGTCTGATTGCCGGCGCTGCCGCCACCGTGGGCCTGCCATCTGTCTGGATTTCCCGCATGAAAACCTATGCCGGCCCGCCGTCCGATCATTTCGACGGAACCTATTTTTTTGACCCGGACGGGTCACCGCCCAAGAAGCTCTGGGAGGTGCTGCGCTGGCAGATGACCAAGCAGGCCGCTAAATGGCCGGAATGGGTGCCATCGCCCTATGCCGATACGCCGCCGCCGCAGGTCAACGGCAACAAGGTGCGGTTTTGCTATGTCGGCCACGCAAGCTGGCTGATCCAGACGGCGGGCCTCAACATCCTGGTCGATCCGGTGTGGTCGGAGCGCGCCTCGCCTGTGGCGTTCGCGGGCCCGAAGCGCGTCAACGATCCCGGCATTGCCTTCGACAAACTGCCGGCGATCGACGTGGTGCTGGTTTCGCACGGGCATTACGACCATCTCGACGCGCGGACGCTGTCCCGGCTCGCTGCAAAATTCTCGCCCCGCGTGATTACGCCGCTCGGCAACGATGTGACGATGATGTCGAACGACGCGGCCATTCGCGCCGAAGGTTTCGACTGGCATCATCGTGTCGAGATCGGCAATGGCGTTGCTGTCACACTCGTGCCGACGCGGCACTGGACCGCGCGCGGCCTGTTCGACCGCAACAAGGCGCTGTGGGCCAGCTTTGTGTTGGAGACGCCAGCCGGAAAGCTCTATCTCGTCGGCGATTCCGGCTATGGCACCGGCGTCCACTTTCGCCGGGTCCGCGAAGCGCATGGGCCGATTCGCGCGGCGATCCTGCCCATCGGCGCCTACGAGCCCCGCTGGTTCATGCGCGACCAGCACATGAACCCGGAAGACGCGGTGAAGGCGCTGGCCGATTGCGGAGCGGAAATGGCACTGGCGCATCATCACGGCACGTTTCAACTCACCGACGAAGCCATCGACGCGCCGGTCAACGATCTGGCAACGGCTCTGGACGCGGCGGGCGTTGCGCGCGAAAAATTCCTCGCGCTCAAGCCCGGTCAGGTGGTCGAGATTTAGAAAGTTACTTCTGCTTCAACTCGTACGACACGCTGACGGAGACACGCAGCGTTTCTTCGCCCTGTGCCACCGGCGCGGATGCAGCCATGGCCCCCGCCATCTTGCGATAGGGCACCGGCCCGGGCGCCGTTTCTTCCGAAATGCTGACCGGTGCGCCGAGCGTGATGTTGGCGGCCTTCGCATAGATTTCCGCCTTGCGCCGCGCATCGGCCATGGCTTCGGCGCGCGCGTCGTCGAGCAGCTTCGAGGCCTTCGACACGGCGAAGCTGATGCCGCTGATCTCGTTAGCGCCTGCGCCCACCAGCACGTCGATGGTATCCGCGACCTTGGTGATGTCGCGAATGGTGACGGTGACGCGGTTGCTGGCGCGGTAACCGGTGATCTGGAACGGCGCGTTGGGATTTCGTCCCGGCACACTCTGCGGCGACAGCGACAGGCGCGAGGTCTGGATATCCTTCTCGGCGAGGCCGGAATTCTTCAGCGCCTGCAGGACACCCGCCATCGCCTTGTTGTTGGCTTCGGAAGCCTCCCGCGCGGTCTTGGCCTCGGTGGTCACGCCGCTGTCGATCTGCGCCACATCGGGCGGAACGGAGATCGATGCTTCGCCGGTCACGGACACGGTCGGCTGCAAGGTTTGTGCGGACGCGGTTGAAGCCATGGCGGCAATCATGATCGCTGCAAGAGCGGTGCGGGCGCGCATTGATGAAACTCCAAATTCTGTCGTGTGGGCTTGAGCAGTTATTCTACTTGAGAGGCACGAACACGTTGATGACGAGCTTGTCCTCCGTCGTGGTCAGCGGATCGGTGACATACTCTTCGATGAACGTATCCTTGGCTTCCTGCTTCTTCTCGTCGAGGTGGTTTGTGATCGCTTCATAGGTGTTGTCCATGTTGTCATATGAGCCGCGATGGACGAACTTCAGGGTCGGACCTTCGGGCGATGTGCCGATGGTCATTCCGCGCGCGAGGTTTTTCGGCTCCTGATCGACGGGAATTTCGGCCTGATAGGTGAAGCCGGCGTCGTCGGTCGAGGTGTAGACGATCAGGGACGATCCCGCAGGCTTGATGCCCTGCTTGTCGAGGAAGCCGGACAGGGCTTTCAGCGATCCCACCAGTGTCTCGAAGGCATTGTCCCAGGTCGCGCTGCCCTTGAGGATCAAGACCTTCTTCGCGGTCAGGGTCTGCTCCTCGCCGAACGGATCGGCGGTCTGCACATTCGGGGACGCTGGCGGCGCGGCGGGTGCGGGCGCAGCGGGGGTCTCAGCCGCAGAAGCAGGCGGTGGCACGGGAGCCTGTGCCGCCGGTGGCGTCGCCGGAGTTTCCGGAGTGACTGGCGCCGCGGTTGAGGCCGGAGGTGCGGGTGTTGCCGGTGTTGCAGGAGGCGGAGACGCGGCAGGCGGGGTCTGAACCGGCGTTGTGCCGGGGCCGGTATTCGACCCCATGGGCATTTTGAACCAGACCGCGGCCGCGATGACCAGCGCCATGGCGACAAGGACGGCAACGCGGCTATTACTCATTCGGTGGGTCTCCGGAGGCGGGCGCGGGGGATATTTCAGCAAACGCAAGCTACCACGAACGCCGCGAACTTGGACCACCGGCATGCGGTCCAAACGCGGCAATCGCGAGGCAGCGGCGCTCTGGTCAAGTGGCTTTGCATTCGCCATATAGCAGGGATCATGAGCACGCTCGCCAACCATAGCTTCGCCAAGATGAACGGAATCGGAAACGAGATCGTCGTTCTCGACCTGCGCGATTCGGCCGCAACCGTCACGCCTGGCGAGGCGCGCGCGATTGCCGCGCCGGCGGGCGTCCCGTACGACCAGTTGATGGTGCTGCATCCGCCGCGGGTGCAGGGCACCAGCGCCTTCATCCAGATTTACAACAATGACGGCTCCGAAGCTGCGGCCTGCGGCAACGGGATGCGCTGCGTGGCGCGGCAGGTGTTCGAGGAAACCGGCAAGAGCGCGCTGACCTTTGAGACGCGGGCCGGTCTTTTGAACTGCTGGCAGGGGCCCTCGCCCGGGCTTTATACCGTCGACATGGGCGCGCCGAAGTTCGGCTGGAAGGACATCCCGCTGGCGGAGGAATTCCGCGACACCCGCTACATCGAATTGCAGATCGGGCCAATCGACGCGCCGATCCTGCATTCGCCGTCGGTCGTCAGCATGGGCAACCCGCACGCGATTTTCTGGGTCGACGATATCCACGCCTACGATCTCGAGAAGTTCGGGCCGCTGCTGGAGAATCACCCGATCTTCCCCGAGCGCGCCAACATCACGCTCGCCCATGTGGTGGATCGCGAGCACATCGTCATGCGTACCTGGGAGCGCGGCGCGGGCCTCACCAGGGCCTGCGGTTCGGCGGCCTGCGCCACCGCTGTGGCAGCGGCGCGGCTGAAGCGGACCGAGCGCACCGTGCACATGACGCTGCCCGGCGGCGATCTCACCATCGAATGGCGCGCCGAGGACGATCATGTCCTGATGACCGGCCCGGCCGCGTTCGAGTTTGAAGGCCGTTTCGATCCGGCGCTGTTCAATCACGTGGCCTGACATGGCCGTCGATGTCATCACCTTCGGTTGCCGGCTGAACAGCTTCGAGTCGGACGTGATCCGGCGCGAGGCGGAGGGCGCCGGACTTCAGGACACCATCGTCGTCAACACCTGTGCCGTCACCAACGAAGCCGTGGCGCAGGCGCGTCAGACCATCCGCAAGCTGCGCCGGGAGCGGCCCGGCGCACGCATTGTGGTCACCGGCTGCGCGGCGCAGACCCAGACCGACATGTTTGCGCAGATGAGCGAAGTCGATCGCGTGCTCGGCAACGACGACAAGATGCGCAGCGATGCATGGCGCAGCACCCGCCTCGCTTTTGATGATGCCGGCGAGAAAATTTCCGTCTCGGATATCATGGCTGTCACCGAGATGGCGCCGCATCTCGCCGCGGGTTTCCAGAGCGGGCTGCCGCGTGTGTTCGTGCAGGTGCAGAACGGCTGCGATCATCGCTGCACCTTCTGCATCATCCCCTATGGCCGGGGCAATTCGCGCTCGGTGGCGATGGGTGCCGTGGTCGATCAGGTGCGTGCGCTGACCGAAGCCGGCCATGCCGAGATCGTGCTGACCGGCGTCGATCTCACAAGCTACGGCGGCGATTTGCCTGGCGCGCCGACGCTGGGAATGCTGACAAAGCAAATTCTCAAGCATGTGCCCGAGCTGAGACGCTTGCGGATTTCTTCGATTGATTCGATCGAGGCGGATCGCGATTTACTCGATGTCATCGCGACCGATGAGCGGCTGATGCCGCATCTGCATCTGTCGCTGCAGGCGGGCGACGACATGATTCTCAAGCGTATGAAGCGGCGGCATTCGCGCGCCGATGCCATTGCGTTCTGCAACCAGGTGCGGCGGCTGCGGCCGGATATCGCATTCGGCGCCGATATCATCGCGGGATTCCCGACCGAAACCGAGGACATGTTCGCGCGCTCGCAGGCTCTCGTCGACGACTGCGATCTGACATTCCTGCATGTGTTCCCGTATTCCGCGCGCCCCGGCACGCCCGCTGCACGGATGCCGCAGGTCGATGGCCGCGTCATCAAGGATCGCGCGCGGCGGTTGCGTGCAAACGGTCAGGCCGCGCTGCAAAGGCGGCTGTCGTCGGATGCGGGAACGACGCGGAGCGTGCTGATCGAAAGCGCGACGCAGGGACGCACCGAACATTTTGTTCCGGTTGCTGTCGCGGGCGGCATTCCTGGTGCCGTGCATGCTTTGCAAATGACCGGCCATGATGGTGAGCGCTTGCTCACATAAGAATGCCTGTCAGCGGACGTTTTTCTGTTGTCTTCAATTTGCATCGCAGTTGATGTAATGAGGTAAGCATGTCTCAAGGCTGCATTCGCAAAAGCGCGGGATAACTTTCCTGCCAGCCGCCTTCGTGGTTTCTGCAAGACCAAATTCGGCCCGAGGAGAAAATTTCATGTCGCTCGATTCCGATGTGATCGTTGATCGCCGCCGCATTCGCCGCAAGTTGACCTTCTGGCGTGTGGTTGCCGCGCTGGGTGTGATCGCCGCCGTTGTTGCGGTCGGCGTGCTAGCATCGCCGTCAGCGCGCACCGCCATTACGGGATCGAACGCGATTGCGCGGGTGAAGATCGACGGCCTGATCCGGAGCGATCAGGCCCGGGTCGAGGCGCTGGAGCGGCTTGAAAAGTCCTCGGCTGCCGCCGTGATCGTTCACATCAATTCACCGGGCGGCACGACGGCGGGCTCCGAGCAGCTCTTCGACGCGCTCACGCGCCTCAAGGCCAAGAAGCCGATGGTGGTTGTGGTCGAAGGTCTCGCCGCATCGGGCGGATATATCGCGGCGCTGGCGTCGGACCAGATCATCGCGCAGCAGACATCGCTGGTGGGTTCGATCGGTGTGCTGTTCCAGATTCCGAACGTGTCCGACCTGCTCAAGACTGTCGGCGTCAAGGTCGAGGAAGTCAAATCATCGCCGCTTAAGGCCGCGCCGAACGGCTATGAGCCCACCAGTCCCGAGGCACGCGCCGCGCTCGACTCGCTGGTGAAGGATTCCTATGCCTGGTTTCGCGGGCTGGTGAAGGATCGCCGCGGCATGGACGACGCGACATTGCAGACCGTGGCGGATGGCCGGGTCTTCACAGGCCGTCAGGCGGTGGGCCTCAAGCTGATCGACCAGTTGGGTGACGAGAAAACCGCCGTGGCGTGGCTTGTCGCGCAAAAGAAGGTCGGTGCCGACACGCCGGTGCGGGATTTCAAGCTCGCTCCGCGCTTCGGGGACATGACCTTCCTGCGGGCAAGCGCGTCTGTCGCGCTCGATGCGATCGGTCTGGGAGCGCTTGCAAGGCAGATCGAAAGGTCCGGCGTCACGCAGGCGGTCGACCGGCTGGGATTGGATGGCATGCTCGCGCTCTGGCAACCGTCGCCTGCAAATTGAGCACGATGAATCCGGTTTCAGCGGTGCTTCACCGCATTGCGGTGAAGCGACCAACAATGGATTCCGGCGTTTGTCACGCGAATTAGCCTTGTCTCACGAGGAATTAGCGACTTGACAGTTCAAGGCTTTTTCAAGGAAATGTTAGTCGCACGTCACGGGCCCAGCACTCAATGATCAAATCCGAACTCGTTCAGCGCATCGCCGAGCATAACCCGCATCTCTATCAGCGGGACGTCGAGAACATCGTGAACGCCATTCTCGACGAAATCGTTGCAGCGCTCGCACGCGGGGATCGCGTGGAACTCCGCGGTTTTGGCGCGTTTTCGGTGAAGCACCGGCCAGCGCGCGCGGGCCGCAATCCGCGCACCGGCGAGCACGTTCCCGTCGAGCAGAAGAGCGTGCCGTTCTTCAAGACGGGTAAGGAAATGCGCGAGCGGCTGAATCGCGAAGATGGCGCGGATACCGCAGCCGCGACCTGATCCGGCCGCTGTCGCCATTCCAGCCGTGCTGTGGATTTGCCGCGCGCTTTGTGAAGCAGACAGCAACCGGGCCATCGCCTTCGCAATGAAAACAGGTCGCGAGGACGCACCATGCTCCGCAAGATTTTCAACGCCCTGGTGATCCTGCCGCTGGCGATCCTGTTCGTGGTCTTCGCGGTTGCGAACCGCCATATCGTGACCCTGTCGTTCGACCCGTTCAATTCCAGCGATCCGGCGCTCGGGGTCTCGCTGCCGCTGTTTGTGGTCATCATCGCGGTCGCCATGTTCGGCGTGGTCGCCGGCGGCGTGGCCACCTGGTTCGGCCAGCGCCACTGGCGCCGCGCGGCCCGCCAGCAGGAGGCGGATGCGCGTCATGCCCGCGCCGAGCTGGCCGAATTGCGTGAGCAGACCCGGCTCGCCGCACGGCCCGAGGGGCAGGTTCCGGCGCTGATGCCCGGCCTGACCCCGCAATATCCGGCCATCGGGCGAGACAAGCACGGCGCGGCGTTGTAGAACCCGCCCCGTCACCCCAAACCCACGGCCTGAGACGCAAGCGCCGGCCCGTGGCGGAGCACGCCAGAGACGATGTCGTTCGCAGTCAAAATTTGCGGCCTGTCCACGCGCGAGACCCTCGAGGTCGCGCTGGATGCGGGTGCCGACATGGTGGGCTTCGTGTTCTTCGAGGCCTCGCCCCGCCATGTGTCGCTGGGCGCTGCCCGCGACCTCGGACGGCAGGTGAAGGGCCGCGCGCTGAAAGTGGCGCTGACGGTCAATGCCGATGACGCCACGCTGGAAAATTGCATCGAGGCACTGCAGCCGGGATTGCTGCAGCTTCATGGCGACGAGAGCGTGGCGCGGATACGCGACATCAGGCAGAAGTTCGGCTTGCCGGTGATGAAGGCGCTGCCGGTCGCGACCGCGGACGATCTGACGGGTCTTCCGGGATATGCCGCCGTCGCCGACCGCATCCTGTTCGATGCACGCGCGCCGAAGGATGCGACCCGCCCCGGCGGCCTCGGTGTGCCGTTCGACTGGCATCTGCTTGAGAACATCAGGCTGACGATCCCCTTTATGGTGGGCGGCGGACTGAATCCCGGCAATGTCGCCGAGGCGATCCGCGTCACCCGCACCGGCGGCGTCGATGTCTCGTCCGGAGTCGAGAGCGCGCCGGGCGTGAAAGATCCCGACATGATCCGCGCTTTCATTCGCGCCGCGCGCGAGGCCGACGATGCGATGACCCCTTCCAAGATTGCGAGCAGCGTATGAACTTGCCCCTCCCCAATTCCTTCCGGTCCGGCCCCGACGAGCGCGGGCATTTCGGCATCTTCGGCGGACGTTATGTCGCCGAAACCCTGATGCCGCTGATCCTCGATCTGGAAAAGGCGTATGCCGACGCCAAGGCCGATCCGGCGTTTCAGAAGGAGATGAACGGCTACCTGAAGGATTATGTCGGCCGGCCGTCGCCACTGTATTTCGCCGAACGCCTTACGGAGCATCTCGGCGGCGCGAAGATTTATTTCAAGCGCGAAGAGCTGAATCACACCGGCTCGCACAAGGTGAACAATGTGCTCGGCCAGATCATGGTCGCGCGGCGCATGGGCAAAAAGCGCATCATCGCGGAAACCGGCGCAGGCCAGCATGGCGTCGCCACCGCGACGCTGTGCGCGCGCTTCGGCCTTGAATGCATCGTCTATATGGGCGCGGTCGACGTCGAGCGGCAGCAGCCGAACGTGATCCGCATGGAAATGTTAGGTGCGAAGGTTGTGCCGGTGCAGTCCGGTTCGCGCACGCTGAAGGACGCGATGAACGATGCCTTGAGAGATTGGGTCACCAATGTCGCCGACACGTTCTATTGCATTGGCACCGTCGCAGGGCCGCATCCTTATCCGATGATGGTGCGCGATTTCCAGTCGATCATCGGCACCGAGACGCGCGTGCAGATGATGGAGGCCGAAGGCCGCCTGCCGGATTCGCTGGTTGCCTGTATTGGCGGCGGCTCCAACGCGATGGGACTGTTCCATCCGTTCCTCGATGATCCGAGCGTTGAGATTTTCGGCGTCGAAGCCGCAGGCCACGGCCTCACCAATCTGCATGCGGCATCGATTGCCGGCGGACGGCCCGGCGTGCTGCATGGCAATCGCACGTATCTGCTGATGGACGACGACGGCCAGATCCAGGACGCGCATTCGATTTCGGCGGGTCTCGATTATCCCGGCATCGGCCCCGAACATTCCTGGCTGCACGAAACCGGCCGCGTGACCTATCTCTCGGCGACCGACGAGGAGGCGCTGGCCGCATTCCAGTTGCTGTCGCGGCTTGAAGGCATCATTCCCGCGCTGGAGCCGGCGCATGCCATCGCCAAGGTGCTGGAGCTCGCGCCAAAGCGGCCGAAGGATCATCTGATGGTGGTCAATCTCTCGGGCCGCGGCGACAAGGACGTGCCTCAGGTCGGCGATATTCTGAAGGACAAAAAGAAGTGACCACGCGCATCGACACACGTTTCGCTGAACTCAAGCAGGAAGGCCGCGCGGCGTTCGTCACCTTCGTGATGTGCGGCGACCCGGATCTCGCCACCTCGCTCGAGATCATCAAGGCGCTGCCGCAGGCGGGCGCGGACATCATTGAGCTGGGCATGCCGTTCACCGATCCGATGGCGGACGGCCCCGCGGTTCAGGCCGCGGGCTTGCGTGCGCTGAAGGCCGGCACCACGCTGAAGAAGACATTGCAGGTGGTGCGCGATTTTCGCGCGGGCGATAACGCCACGCCGATCGTGCTGATGGGTTATTACAATCCGATCTACATCTACGGCGTCGACAAGTTCCTCGCCGATGCGAAGGCTGCTGGCGTCGACGGCCTGATCATCGTCGATCTGCCGCCGGAAGAAGATACCGAGCTTTGCATTCCGGCGATGAGGGCCGGATTGAACTTCATCCGCCTCGCGACACCGACCACCGATGACAAGCGCCTGCCTGCCGTGCTCGCGAACACATCGGGCTTTGTCTATTACGTCTCGATCACCGGCATCACCGGCTCTGCAAGCGCCGATACCGCGCAGGTGGCGGAGGCGGTGGCACGGATCAAGCGCCATACCGGATTGCCGGTCTGCGTCGGCTTCGGCATCCGCACCCCGGAGGCCGCGCGCGGCATCGCACAGGCGGCGAACGGCGCCGTCGTCGGCTCCGCGCTGATTGATGTGCTCCGCGCATCGCTCGACTCCGAAGGCCGTGCCACGGCAAAGACGGTTCCCGCGGTGGCCGATCTTGCATCGGCACTGGCGCAAGGCGTTCGCGGCGCGAAACAGGCGGCGGAATAGCCTCCAGTCAACAGCGATATTTGGGCGAAGCCGGGTTGCCCGGCTCGGTCCAGACGTCCATATATTCTTTCCACCGAGGCGGAGCCCGTCATGAACTGGTTGACCAACGTTGTCCGGCCGAAGATTCGCAGCATTCTCAAGCGCGAAACGCCGGAGAATCTCTGGATCAAGTGTCCGGATTCCGGGCAGCTCGTGTTCTACAAGGATGTCGAGCAGAACCAGTTCGTCATTCCCGGCTCGAACTATCACATGCGCATGGGCGCGACCGCGCGACTCAAGTCGATCTTCGACAACGAAACCTGGTACGACGTCGCGCTGCCCGAAGTGACCGCCGATCCGCTGAAATTCCGCGACGAGCGCAAATATGTCGACCGCATCAGGGATGCACGGGCCAAGACCGGCATGAACGATGCCGTGAAGGTCGGCTACGGCAAGCTCGAAGGCAACCCCGTCGTGGTCGCGGTGCAGGACTTCGATTTCATGGGCGGTTCGCTCGGCATGGCGGCAGGTGAAGCCGTGGTGAAGGGCCTTGAACTTGCGGTCGAGAAGAAGTCGCCTTTCATCATTTTTGCAGCGTCCGGTGGCGCGCGGATGCAGGAGGGCATTCTCTCGCTGATGCAGATGCCGCGCACGACCGTGGCGATCCAGATGCTGCGCGAAGTGCAGCAGCCTTACATCGTGGTGCTGACCAATCCGACCACCGGCGGCGTCACCGCATCGTATGCGATGCTGGGCGATGTGCAGATCGCCGAGCCCGGCGCGCTGATCGGTTTTGCCGGCGCGCGCGTGATCGAACAGACCATCCGTGAAAAGCTGCCGGAAGGCTTCCAGCGTGCCGAGTATCTGAAGGAACACGGCATGGTGGACATGGTCGTGCATCGCCATGATTTGCGTTCGACGCTGGCGCGGCTTTGCCGGTTGCTGACCAAGGCGCCGGCCGCGGAAGGTTTCACCGCTGCCGCGGCGCCGTTGCCGCCCGACACGCCCGCGGTCGCGTCTCCGGCGTGATGTCACCAGCGGCACAACCGTCCCAAAATCCGTCGACGTCCTACGACGACATTCTGGCGCGTCTCGCTTCGTTGCATCCCAAGCGGATCGATCTCACGCTGGATCGGATGTGGCGCATCCTCGAGCGGCTGGATCATCCGGAGCGCCGCATTCCGCCGGTCATTCACGTTGCCGGGACCAACGGCAAGGGTTCGACAGTGGCGTTCCTCCGCGCCATTCTGGAGGCGGCGGGCCTGCGCGTTCACACCTATACCTCGCCGCATCTGGTGCGTTTCAACGAACGCTTTCGTCTCGGCAAGGTCGGCGGCGGCATACTGGTAAGCGATGCGCAGTTGCGCGATGCGCTCGATCATTGCGAGCGCGTCAACGATGGCGAGCCGATCACGATTTTCGAGATCGAGACGGCTGCGGCGTTTCATCTGTTCGCCGAGCATCCGGCGGATATCGTGTTGCTGGAGGTCGGTCTTGGCGGGCGGCTGGACGCAACCAATGTGATCGAAGCGCCGGTCGCGAGCGTGATCACCTCGATCGGCATGGATCACATCGAGTTTCTCGGCGATACGCTGGCGAAGATCGCGGCGGAGAAGGCGGGCATCATCAAGAAAGGCGTGCCGGTGGTCTGCGCCGCGCAGCCGCCGGAGGCGGACGCTGCTATCGAACAGGCGGCGAAGCGCCTGCGTGCCCCGCTGCACGCCGCGACCCAGGACTGGCATGTCAATGTCGAGCGCGGGCGGCTGGTTTACTCTGACGAGCGCGGCCTGCTCGATCTCTCAGCGCCGCGCCTGTTCGGTCGTCATCAGTTCGACAATGCCGGACTTGCAATTGCAGCGCTGCGCGCCATCGGTTCCCTGAAGCTGGAGCCATCCGCTTTCGAGCAGGGCATTGCGCGGGCCGAATGGCCTGCGCGGATGCAGCGGCTGACGTCGGGTGTGCTGGTTGCCTCGGCGCCACGCGATGCCGAAATCTGGCTCGATGGCGGGCATAATCCGGACGGCGGCCGCGTGATTGCCGCCGCGCTTGGTGATCTGGAAGAGCGTGTATCGCGTCCGCTGGTGGTGATTGCGGGCATGATGGGCAATAAGGATGCCGTCGGCTTTCTCGCCAATTTCGCCGGGCTGACTCGGCATATCATCGCGGTGAAGATTCCAGATCAGGACAATGCCATGGAGCCGGACGTGCTGGCAGATGCCGCGCGCCAACTCGGCATGCGGGTGGAGATCGCGGCAAGTGTCGAGGCCGCGCTCAACTCGGTGGCCCGGCTCGCCTATGAGGTGCCGCCGCGCATTCTCGTCACCGGCTCGCTTTATCTCGCCGGGCATGTGCTGGCGGAGAACGGCACGCCGCCGCAATAACCGGAAAGCCCAGAATGCGCTTCGCTGCCATCGCGGATGTCCACGGCAACTTCCTCGCTCTTGAGGCCGTCCTCGCCGATATCCGCGCGCAAGGGGTCGACAGCATTGTCAATCTTGGCGACATGGCGAGCGGCCCGCTCGACGGGCGGCGCACCATGGACAGGCTGATGGCGCTGGATGCCATTCATGTCCTGGGAAATCACGATCGCTATCTGATCGAGAAAAAGCCGGAGGATATGGGGTCGTGGGATCGCCCCGTTCACGCACAACTCGATGCCCGGCATCTCGACTGGCTGCGCGCTGTTCCGTCGACGCGCGTCTTCGAGGATGAAGTCTATCTCTGCCACGCGACGCCATCCGATGACGAAACCTACTGGCTCGAAATCGTCCGGCCCGACGGCGCGGTTGGCATGGCGGCCATCGCTGATATCGAGAAGGCCGCGGCAGGCATTCCCCAGTCGCTGGTCCTGTGCGGGCATACGCATATCGCGCGGGCGGTGCGGCTTCGCGACGGGCGCATGATTGTCAATCCCGGCAGCGTGGGCTCGCCGGGCTATCGCGACATCGTGCCGTTCCGCCATAGCATGGAGGCGGGCTCACCCGATGCGCGCTATGCCATTCTCGAGCAGCGGAGCGGAGAGTGGCATGTGACGTTCCGCCATGTGCCTTACGATCACGAGTCGATGGCAGCGCTGGCGCGGCAGAACGGTCACCCCGATCTGGCGCATGCGCTGGCCACCGGCTGGATCCGGTAGCGCCGGCGCAAACAAAAACGGCCTGCTTGCGCAGGCCGCTTGTCAAATCTCAAACTGAAAAACGATCAGACCGCAGCCGTGATCCACTGCTGCAGCTTGGCTTTCGGCGCTGCGCCGACCTGGCGGGAAGCCATTTCGCCGCCCTTGAAGATCATCAGGGTCGGAATCGACATCACGCCATATTTCGAGGCCGTCTTCGGGCTCTCGTCGACATTCAGCTTCACGATCTTGACCTTGTCGCCCATGGCGCCGGCGATTTCGTCGAGAGCAGGCGCGATCATGCGGCACGGGCCGCACCATTCCGCCCAGAAATCCACCACGACCGGCCCGTTCGCGTTCAGCACTTCCTTGTCGAAATCGGCGTCAGAAACCTTACCCACACTCATGTTGTTTTGCCTCGTTGGATGGAAGGCGCATCGCTCTTGGGAGAATCGCGCGCCGGAAACGTAGGAAGAACCTAGGAATGCACCCCTGTCCGGTCAAGGCCGGTCACCGGGACGTGTTCCCTTGCCGGGCCATCGGATCCGAGCGGAAAAATTCGCCAATTCAAGGGATTAACCCCGCTTTGGCGGCGGCTGAAGGCCGGTCGGGGCCTCAGGACACCAGCGATTGCAGCTCTGCGTCCAGCGCGGAGGCCGGGATTTCCATCAGCGCAGCCGTTTCTGTCCACAGGAGCAGGCAGCGCACATCGTGGCCCGGATAGAGCCGCCGCAGCACATCGCGATAGAGCGCAAGCTGGCGCACATAGGCCTGCGGCGCATCGGCGACCGCGGCGGGCGGCGCATGATTGGTTTTGTAGTCGACAATCAGCACCTCGTTCGGCGTCACCACCAGCCGGTCGATCTGACCCGACACCAGCGCGGGCGGGCGTCCGGCCCGTGGCACACGTCCCGCAACCGAAACCTCCGCGCGGCTGCCTTGCCCGAACACCGGTGCGAAGGCGGGCGTCTCGATCAGCGCGATGACTTGCCGCGCCAGTGCGATGCATTCCTCTTCGGAGAACAGCGGTTCGGCGTTGCGCCGCAGGAAATCGAGCGCAGCCTTCTCGCGCCGCTCGCCTGCGACATCGGGGAGCGATTGCAGCAGCCGATGGATCAGCGTTCCGCGCTTAAGGGCGCGCTTGCGCGCGGCGCGCGTTTCGTCGGTGATAATGCGATGGCCTTCGCCTTCGCCCGGCGATGAGTCCGACGGCCGCAGCAGGATGTCGGCGGGGCCTTCCTTCGGCGCAGGTGTCCTGAGCCAGCCGGGGAATTGTTGGAGGGCCAGCATCTCCTGAACCGGCGCAGCACTTTCTCCTTGCGGTTCGACGTCCTGCGGGCGCGCGTAGCGCTTCACGGGGCCGAAGCCCGTTGCGATGATCTCGCATTGCAATCCTGATTCCGGGTCTGCGAGCCCTTTCTGGATGAGGTCGTACCAGGAGAGCTTGCGCACCGCGCGCATGTTGCCGGGAAGCACGCCGCCGACAATCAGGCGATCGGCGGCGCGTGTCATCGCGACGTATAGCAGCCGGCGATACTCATCTTCGGTATCGTTCTTCATCGCGTCGCGGGCCGTCGCGACCATGGGCAGATCGAACGCCTTCTTGCCGGCCCAGAGCACAATGGCCGGTGCATGTGGCGCGGCATTTCCCTGCGCCTGCAGGCGAATGAGATTCGTCCGCTGGGTGTCGGCCGGCGAGGTTGTCGTATCGACAACGAATACAACCGGCGCTTCAAGGCCCTTTGAGCCGTGTACCGTCATCACGCGGACTTCGTCGCGCGCGATTTCCATGTCGCGCTTGACCTCGGTATCGGCCGCGCGCAGCCATGCCATGAAGCCTTGAAGGGAGGCCGGCCCTTTGCGCTCGTAAGTCAGCGCCAGTTCGAGAAATTCGTCGAGCGCGTCATCGGCCTCCGGCCCGAGCCGCGCGAGAATACGTGCGCGTCCGCGGTCAGCGCCCAGCAGCCAGGCGTAGAAGGAGAACGGCGTTTCCTGTGCGAACCGTTGTTCGTATCGCTTCAGCCGGTCCAGCGCAGTTGCGATTTTTTCGTCGGTTGCGGCATGCGCCGCGAGCGCATCGCGGAGCGATCCCGCGCGGTCAGGCGCGAGCGAGAGCAGGTGGTCATCGTCGAGACCGAACAGCGGACTCTTCAGTGCGACCGCCAGCGCAAGATCGTCGCGCGGCAGCAGCAGCGCATCAGCGAGATTCATCAGGTCGATGACCGCAATGTGTTCGGTCAGCTTGAGGCGGTCAGCGCCTGCAACAGGAATGCCGGCATGCTTCAGCGCCTGGATGATCGCGTCGAACGCGCGGCCCCGGCGCCGCACCAGCACCAGCAAATCGCCGTAGCGTAGCGGGCGGCGTTTGTCGCGGGGGCCGGTCAAGGTGCGCGCGGCAATCAGCGATCGAATTTCCGTCTGTACTCGCCGGGCCAGGCGCACTTCGGGACTTGTCTCCGCGATGTGGTCGAATGCCGCGCTCCAGCCCTCGATATCCTCTTGTGTATCGGGAACTTCAATCTCCCACAGGTCGATCTGGGCCGGGGCCGCATCCTGCAGCGCCATGTGCGGCGGCATGCCGTCGAGATCGGTCGTGACACTCTTGTAGATTCCGGAGTCTTTGAAGGTGCTGGTGACGGCCTGCAGCACGCCTTCACCGGAGCGGAACGAATAGGTGAACGACACTGGATCGAAACGCAGCCCGGCAGCTTCGAACCGTTCCTTGATATCCCGTCGGCGATGATCGAATTCGCGTGGCATGGCGCCCTGAAACGAGAAGATCGACTGCTTCTCGTCGCCGACCGCGAATATCGTTCGCTTGACGCCGTCACGCGCGCCCGCGCCGGTGGTGAATTCCGCCGTCAAGCAGTCGATGATGTCCCATTGCCGCGGGCTGGTGTCCTGCGCCTCGTCGATCAGGACGTGATCGATGCCGCGATCGAGCTTGAAATGCACCCAGCCGGACGACACGCTGGTCAACATTTCGTAAGTCTTGTCAATCAGGTCATCGTAATCGAGCAGGCCGCGTTCCTGTTTCTCGCGACGATAGTTGTTGGCTGCGGCAGTCGCGATCACGAACAGGGCAAGCGCCCGGTCGCGCGCCCGGGTGGCGCGAAGCCGGGCGATTAGCGGCGCAACGCGGTCGCGCTCGTTCCTTGCCAGCGTCATCAGAGCGGGAAAATCGTCCCTGAGACCCTTGCTGAGAAGGTAGCGGTCTTCCTTGGCGGCGCCGTCGTCCTTCAAGAAGAACTCGGCATAGTCGTCGACTGCGTCCGGCCAGCCGCTCTGCATTGCTGCGGACAAGCGCGCGGCCTGGGCGTTGTCGATGTTGTTTCCCGTTTCCATCAGGCGTGCGATGAGCGCTCCGCAATCTTCTAGCGAGAGAGAATGGCGTGAAATCTCCGCAACAAGCGCGTCAGAGGCGTCGGCCTCACCGATCCCGAGTGCTTGCGAAAGGGCGGCATGCGCTCGCTCCCGCGTTTTGACGGTATCGGACCATTTGACGAAATGATCGCGGCTCAGGCAGGCCTCGCGCACCACGTCCTTGAAGGTCACGTCGGCGGCGGCGGACATGGCGATATTCAACGCCCAGCCCGCATCGCTCTCGGGTGATTGAGCCGCTTCGAGGAGCACCGCCAGGTTGGCGCGCTCCATCATCTCGTTCTGATCGCGGTCATCAAGCACCGAGAATCGCGCAGGCACATTTGCTTCGAATGGAAATTGCTGCAGCAGTCGGGTGCAGAGCGCGTGAATGGTCTGCACCTTTAGTCCGCCGGGTGTCTCAAGCGCACTCGCAAACAGCTTTCGTGCCCGCAGGCGCGTCTGCGCTGTCGCCGCCGGTGCGCCGACAGCGCGGATTGCCTCATCCAGCTCGCGCTCAGGCAGTGTCACCCAGCGACCCAGCGTCTCGAACACGCGCTGCGCCATGTTGGCGGCCGCCGCCTTCGTGAAGGTAATGCAGAGAATTCTCTCGGGGGGCACGCCGTTCAGCAACAGCCGTATGACACGATTGACCAGAACATGCGTCTTGCCGGATCCGGCATTGGCGGCGACGAAAGCGGAGACATCCGGATTCGATGCTCGCGCCTGAGCATCGCGCACGGCATCGGGGATGTTCTTGCGCGGAGAACTCATTCCTCGTCCTCTCCGGTTCCGCCTGCGGACCACTCCTTGATGCGGGCAAGATCGTCGTACTTGCCGTAGCGGTTCTCCCACATCGGGAGAACGACCGAGAGATAAGGTGTCTCCCCTCGGTCGAACTTGCGGATCAGGCCCTCCAGTTTTTGAAATGCTTCATCAGCGGCCTGATCGGGCAACTGCGGCGGATCGCTTCTATTGACCTTCAGTTCAAGTACCGTTGCCTTGCCGGGCGGATTGTTGCCGCTAAGCCGGACATAAACGAGTTCATCAACGGAAGAGGCCGCGGGAATGGCAGCAAAGCCGCCGCGCCGGAGGATCGCCGCTTCCAGAGTGAGTTGCGGCGAGAGGCCAAGGCGGACCTGTTTGGCGCTGGGCGGCTGGCCGGTCTTGTAGTCAAGGATCGCGTAGCCGCCGCCGAGGCGCTTCTCAATGCGGTCGGCGCGCGCCGAGAGGCTGAAGGCGCGTCCATTGCCCAGGGGGATCGAAATCTCGCCGCGAATTTCGGCGTCGACGCGCGCAACATCCACCCGCCGCCTTGCTTCCCATCCTGCGAACCAGTCGGCGATGCGCAGAAATCGCGGCCACCACAAGGCGCGCGCCTCCGGGCGCTCCATCAGCGGCGCAAAATGCGTGGCGCCGATTTCGCGCAGGGCGCTGGCGACATCGCCGGGCAGGGCATCCGCGAACCGCGTGGTGAATTCGCCGAGCGCCTCGTGAATGGCCGATCCCCGGTCCGCCGCCGTCAACGGCATGTCGACGGGATCGAGCGGCGTCAGCCGCAAAATGCGTTTTGCGTAGATCGTGTAGGGATCGCGAAGCCAGTCCTCGATTTCGGTCACTGACATGACCAGAGGACGAAGCCCGACATCCGGCTTCGGCTCCGGCCGCGCGACCGGCGCGACACTCGACGGGCGATCGAGTTCATCGGCATAACGGACATAGGTATCGCCGCGCGCTTTGATGTCCGCCCAGAGTTCCTTTCCCACGACGGCTTCCATACGGTGCAGAAAGCGCGAGGCCACCGCAGGGGCGCCGCCGACCTTCGCCGCGCGTGAGAGGATGACTTCTTTCGTGCCGAGCAACTGCGCAAAGTCGTGCGCGGACAGGCCGATGCGCCGTTCCGGCAGATCGAGGCCGAGCTGGTGGCGCATCGGGCGGCTCAACCACGGATCGACCCGGGGCGCCGGCGGCCAGACGCCTTCCACAAGCCCGCCGAGGATCACGCGGTTGCATTCGGTCAGGCGCGCTTCGAGCGGGCCATAGATGCGAAGCGAGGCCGCCGATTGCGGACGGCGCACGATGCGATCGCCGAACGCGGTCTGGAACACCTCGGGATAATCGCCGAGTGTGAGCGTCAGGCCGCTCGGTGGCGGCTTGCGGTCCTCAGCCGAGGATTCTCCGGTCTGGAACAGGTCATCGAACGCTTTCGACAGCGCGCCGCCATCGGAATCCTCAAATGCGCGAAGAACACCCTTGTCATCCGCGCTCAGATTCCGCAGCACCTCGTGATGGCACGCGGCAAACGCCATCAGGTCATGCGGTTTTCCGGGCCGCAAGTCTTCCAGCGGTTTGAGTGCGGTTGTCAGACCGGCGATGAGGGCGCCCACGCCATCTAGCACAATGTCATCGAGCTGCGCGCGCGGCTCGGAATAGTGGATCGTGGATGGCTCCCTGCGCCGGAGCTTTCCGAGTTCGTCGCGGAAGCGCGCAAAGTCACGCGCAAGGCCTTCGCTGCCGGGCGCCGGGCGCGGTCCGCGCATCAGGGCAAGTTCGAGGTCGCCAATGGCTTTGGTCAAAGCGCCTTGTGCACGGCCCAGCCGGAACAGCGGATGCTTGAGGAGCGCCAGCAGCACCGGCGGCGCCAGTTCGTCCGCAACAGCCTGTGCCGTTAGCCGCGCAAAGATGCCGGCCGGGGTGTCCATCAGGGAATCGCCGCCGGAGTCGTCGAAGGCGAGATTCCATCGGCCCAGTGAAGCCATGACGCGGCGTGCGAGCGCACGATCCGGCGTGACCAGCGCCGCCGTGAGATTCCGTTCACGCGCCTCGCGCATGGCCGTGGCGATGGCGAGCGCTTCCATCTCGGGATTGGCGGCTTCGATCAGGGTAAGGTTTTCGGTGGCGGAGGCGATGCGCTGCGTGATCGCCTTGTCGGAGAGTTGCGTATGCCATTTTTCGCTCGACGTCGCGGGGCGCATTGTCTCGGACATCAGCACCTCGCGGCCATAGGAAGCCGGTGCGGCGAGTTGTTCGACATCACGCCGCTTGATGCCCAATCTCTCCAGCAAGCCATGAAGCGCAAATTGCGGATGGCTCCAGGCGGCGGGTGTCGCGACAAGATCCCCGGCAGCGACCGTGCCGCCGATCTGGTCCCAAGCCGCTTGATCGAGATCGTTGTCGAGGCCGGGCAACACCACAGCGCCCTGAGGCAACTGCGCAATCGCATGCAGGAATTTTGCGGTGGCGGGCATCGAGCCGGTCGAGCCTGCCGCGATCACCGGGCCTTTCTGGTTGGCCTTGAGCCGGCTCGCTTCCATTGCGATCAGGAGGTCGCGCCGGGCCGCCGGTTCGATGCGGTCGATCTGCGCCAGATGCTCCGGCCAGGTTTCCTTCGCGATTTTCAGGAAGGCCAGCGTGTGCTGCCAGTAGATGTCGAGCTCGTCCGGCACGATGGTGTCCAGCGCATCCCAGCCGACCCCGCGTGTGACCATGTCGTCCATTAGCCGCGCAAGGTCGCCCGCCAGCGCAAGCGTCGATGCGGGGCTTCCGACCACAAGAGACGCGGGCTGCCGTTTGGCCCAGGCGGCAACCAGCCGCGCCAGTGTCAGTCTTCGCGCGAGGTCATCCAGTTTCGGCGGCAGCAGGGATGCCTCGGAGCCGCCGAGTTGGCCATCGTCGGAGAATTCCAGTTCATCCTCGTCGACGCTGCCGAGTGCGACAATGCGCGGAAGGACCACGGCATCGCTTTGCAACACGTCGAGGAACACCTCGCGCGCCAGCCGGCCCGCGCGCCGGGTCGGCAGATAGAGCGTGGCGTCGGCCAGCCGTTCAGGATTTGCGCGCGCGTCGAATCCTGCGACCAGCCTGCCATCGACAAGCGCCGAAATCACCGTGTGAAGGAACGGTGCAGAGGATGGGACATTGAAAACGTGCATGCAGGATCCGATTCGGGATCGGCATCATGGCACGGGCGGATTGGGGGAGGGAGTCTTTACGCCACGCTGGCGAGCAGGGCTTCTTCCGCGGCCCCGACCGCATCCGGCGTGCCGACATGCATCCAGGTGCCGTCGAGCCGCAATCCGAACAGACGTTCCTGCTCGTTGGCGGCGTCGAACATTTTCGTCAGGGAGAATTCGCCGGCCGGCGCATTGCTGAAAACCGCGGGCGAGATGATCGCCGCGCCGGCATAGACGAACGGCACCACCTGATGCTCCTTGCGCTTGCGCAAGGCGCCGTCGGTCAGCATCGCATAGTCACCCGCGCCGGAATAGCCGATGCTGTTCGCCGTCGGCGCCATCAGCAGCAGGATGTCCATTCGCGCCGGATCGAAGGCGTCGGCAAGACGCAGCAGATTGGGATGAACGCTGTCGATCCACATCGTGTCCGCGTTGAGGTGATAGAACGGCGCGTCGCCGAGCAGCGGCAGGGCTTTCACCACTCCGCCACCGGTGCCGAGCACCATGTCGCGTTCGTCGGAGATAATGACGCGCGGGGAGGTGCGGTCCTTGACGTGCTGGATGATCTGATCGGGAAGATAATGCACATTCACCACGGCGGTGGTGACGTTGGCCTCGGCGAGCCGGTCGAGGACGTGATCGAGCAGCGGCTTGCCTGCGACCGGCACCATGGGCTTCGGCATCTTGTCGGTCAGCGGCCGCATGCGCGTGCCGAGGCCGGCGGCGAGAACCATGGCGGAAGCGGGATGGACGGGCATTTATGTCTGTCTCAACGGCGGTCGGCGGCGCGCCGAGGCGCGTTCGCGGCAACTCATGAGTGCCGAGTATAGCATCCGAATCGGCGCGGCGCGCCGTGCGGATCAGGCTGTAATGACACTTTGTGACGGCGGTGCGACTTCGGGGCCGGCTGCGGTCCGATGGCGCGCCGTCAGACTTCGATCATCTGCGAGCCGCTGGGGCGGCGGGCGGATTTCTTCTTCTCAGGCTTGAGGAAGCCTGCACCGATCTGTTCGCCATTGACCCAGGAAAGTTCGCAGCGGCGATAGGCAAGACCGGTCGACGACAGCAGCAGAAAAAATTCCTTCAGATTCAGGCCCTCGACCGATCCTTCCACGGTGAGCTTCGCGCCGGTCTCGGAAATATCCTCGACCAGGCAGTTCCGGCGCCATGTTCCGTCGATCCCCATCAGGTGAGCCGCAAAACCACGCTCGAAAACCACGCGATCGCCTGCACGCCGTTCGGCCATAAACCCGTACTCCGCTCGAGGGTGCTGTGATCCGCGAGGCCGGAGCCGCGCGGCACAGTCGTCGGAACCCAAAATACGGGCGCGCTGGCTAACAACCGGTAAAAACAACCGGTCAAATGGCGGCTTCGGTTCAGGCCGCGGGGGGCGGGACGTGGGTCATGCACCACTCGCGGAAAATTTCCAGCGAGGGATGTGCGAGCGCCCGGTTCAGGTAGGTCCAGACCCGGGGCTGGTGCCGCAGATATTGCGGCTTTCCGTCGCGCCGGTTGAGGCGGGCGAAGGTGCCGAGCAGCCGCGTGTTCCGCTGCGCCGACATGATCGCGTATTGCCGGGCGAAGGCTGCGGTATCGAAGGCGGGATCTGCCGTTTTGCGCAGTTTCACATAGCGGGTGAGCATCGTGAGCTCGACGCTTTCGGGAACGTCGATCCGGGCATCCTGCAGCAGCGAGACCAGGTCGTAGGCGGCAGGCCCCATCACCGCGTCCTGAAAATCGAGCAGGCCGACGCGCTGAATGTCCTTCCGATGCGCCAGCCAGATCAGGTTCGGCGAATGAAAATCGCGCAGCGTCCAGGTCTTCGATGCATCCGCGAGTTTGGCGAACAGGTCGCTCCAGATCAGCAGGAAATCCGCCTGCATGTTGCTGGTCAGCGTCACGCCCTTGTCGGGCAGATACCATTCCGGCATCAGCCCGACCTCGATCATCATGGCGTTGTCGTCGAACGGCGGCACGGTGTAATCGCGATGCGGCGCGAACGGCAGCACGTCCGGCAATTGTTCTTGATGGAGTTCCGCCAGCATGTCCACCGCCGCCTGATAGCGCTCGGCGATCGGCTTCGGCGGATCGCCGGTGATGAAGGTGTCGCGGCCAAAATCCTCGGTAATGAGAAAACCTTCATCGAGGTCGGCATGATGTATCGCGGGCGCCGAATAGCCGCGCTCGCGCAGGCCGTTGGCAATCGCGACGAACGGTCTGACGTCTTCCGCGAGATGGACTGCCTCGCTGTAGGATTTTCCGTCATAGAGCGCCGGTCCATCGGGACGGCGCGGCGAGTTCATCAGGATGGTGGTCTGATCGTTCTTCGTCAGCCGTGCGTAGGAGCGCGTCGATGCGTCGCCCGGCATGCGTTGACGCTTCGCATCGAGGGTACCCGACAACTCGAGAAAGCGGCGCAGCGCCGCGAGCCGTTCGACCTTGGCTTTGAGTTTGCCGTAGCCGGTGATCTCGGCCGCGCGCGCGCCGGTGCCGAGCGACGGGCGATGACTGAGCGCGATGTCGATGCGGTCCGGCGGCAACATGTCAGGTGCGCGTTCCGGCCATTCGATCAGCGCCACGGTGCCGTCCGGCAGCGGTGACAGCCCAATCTCTTCCAGCTCGTCCGGATCGGCGATCCGATAGAGATCGGCATGCAGCAGCGGGAACGACGGCAGGTCGTAGGTCTGCGCCAGCGTAAAGGTCGGGCTTGGCACTTCCAGGTCGTCATCCTGCGCGAGATAGCGGATCAACGCGCGGGCGGCGGCGGTCTTGCCCGCTCCGAGATCGCCGGACAGGGTGATGACATCGCCTGCACTGAGCAGCAGTGCGAGATCGG
The DNA here is from genome assembly GCF_000336555.1 of Afipia clevelandensis ATCC 49720. Classification (GTDB taxonomy): domain Bacteria; phylum Pseudomonadota; class Alphaproteobacteria; order Rhizobiales; family Xanthobacteraceae; genus Afipia; species Afipia clevelandensis. Next base: position 3,324,487 of record NZ_KB375281.1, read on the forward strand.
CCATCAGATGACCGGTGGCGGCCTCGTTGGCCAGCGCCGTGTGGAATGTCGCGGGATCGCTCATTCAGCGGCGTTGCGGAAGGTCTGGTCGGCGGGGAATTCGCATGTCACCGTCGTGCCCTTGCCGACGACGGAGTCGACATAGACCTTGCCGCCGTGCAGTTCGACGAAGGAGCGCACCAGCGACAGGCCGAGACCCGCGCCGCGATGGCGCGACCCGTTGGCATGGCTCTCGAACCAGTCGAACACCTTGTCCTTGACCTCTTCCGGAATGCCGGGGCCGGTGTCGGATACGGAAAACACGACGCTGGCATTGCTGCGGCGGGCGCGGAGCACGACGGTGCTGTTCGGCGGCGAGAAGCCGACCGCATTCGCCAGAAGATTGTAGAGGACCTGTACGATGCGGCGTTCGTCGGCGACGAAATCGCCAATGGCGGGATCAATCTGGACGTCGAGCCGGATGTTCTCGCGGGCAAGACGGTCCTGAATGCCGGCGGTCGCCTCCTCGACGGTCTTGCGCAAATCGACCGGTCCGAGATTGAGCTTCATCGCGCCCGCATCAATGGTGGCGAGATCGAGGATGTTGTTGCTGATGGCGAGCAGCGCGTCGGTCGAGGTGGTGATGTAGCTGAGATACTCGCTTTGCTTCGCGGTCATCGGCCCGGTGGACGGATCGCCGAGGAAATGCGCGAAGCCGATGATCGAGGTCAGCGGCGCGCGCAACTCGTAGGACATGTGATGCACGAAGTCGATCTTCATCTGATCGGCGGTTTCGAGCGCTTCGTTGCGCTCGCGCAAGGCGCGCTCGACATTCACGGTATCGGTGACATCCTGGAAGGTCAGCATGGTCGCGCCGTCGGGCAGCGGCATGGTGGTGCAGTCCAGGACGCTGCCGTCCTTGCGTTCGAGCCGCAGCGGGACCGGGGAGCGATTGTCGATGCCGGTGATGGCGCCGCGCAGGGTCTGCCATGTGGTGTCGTCGTCGAACAGTGGACGGCACCATTGCTCGATGGCTTCGACATGCGGCTGCTGCGCCAGTTGTTCGGTTGAAAGTTTCCACATCCGCGCGAACGGCGGATTGAACAATTGGGCGCGGCCGTTGCTGCCGAACACGGCGACGGCTTCGGCGAGGTTGTCGAGCGTCTCGCGCTGGACGCGGATCAGGCCGTCATTCTGCCGTGCGAGCTTGAGGCTTTCGGTGACGTCGTCGAAGAGGTAGGTGACGCCGCCTTCCGGATTGGGCGTGGTGACGACACTAAGCGCGCGTCCGTCCGGAAGGTACCAGGTGTCTTTCGCAGGCTCGATGGCGCGGTAGGCTTCGAACAGCTTGTTCTTCCAGGCGCGGAAATCGGTCTGTTCGGGAATCTTGCGGGCGACGCGCAGCCGGTCCAGCACACTCGAATCGTCGGGATTGTCATCGAGGAAGGCGCGGTCGAGATCCCACAGACGGCGATAGGAATCGTTGTAGAAGGTCAGCCGCCGCGCCGCGTCGAACACCGCTACGCCGGAGGACAATTGATCCAGCATACGGCGATGAGCGTCCGCCATCCGCTCCAGCGCCGCGCGCAAATTGGCTGGCTCGGTCGCATCGACGGCGATTCCGGCGCTGCCGCCCGTCACATTCAGCGCGCAGATATCCAGAATGCGGCGCTGGCCGCCGGTGACGACAGGAACGCGGGCCTGAAAAGCATTGGTCTCGGCGAGCGCCTTCGCCATGCTTGCACGATCCTCGTGATCCAGCAGTTCGAGGTTGCGTTCGATGGCGTCGGCGACCGAGCGCGCGTCGGTGGCCTGCGCATAGGCGGCGTTGGCGAAGCTGAGGACGCCGTTGCTGCGGCGGGCCCACACCGGCAGCGGCACCGCCTCGGCAAATGCCCGCAGCGCGCCGGTTTCTTCCATCAAGTGATTGTGCCGGATGTTCAGTGCGGCAAGCTCCATCCGCACGCCGGACAATTCGCGAATCCGCACAATGGCTTGTCCGCCGATGGCGCGTCCCATTGCTTCGATGGTGCGGCCATTGGCGGTGGACAGGTTGAGTTGAAAGCCTTCTCCCGCCTCGCGCAAATTGTCGATGGCATGGTCCATCGTCAGCGCCTGCTCCGGAAGCAGCCAGCTTCCGAAGGCAAGTATCCGCTGCGGATTGAACGGGTCGGCGCCCTGCGGCATCAGCATCGCCACATCGCCGCTGATGTCCGGCCGCTCGTCGCCCGCGGCCCATGAAATCAGCACCTGCGGTTCCGCAAACAGCAAGGCGCGGAAGCGGTCCGCTTCCAGTTGCAGGGCCTGGTTGTCCGCCAGGAGGCGCGCTTCCGTGCGCGCGGCGCGCAGCCGCGTCCGCATCAGCAGGATGGCGGCAACCACCGAAAAGCCGAGAACAGCCGCGGCCACACTCAGCGCCGCAACCTCTTGCCGGTCGATTTGGGACAGGATGGTGAGCGCGTGGCCGACGAAATCATCGCGCGCGAAAGCGGGTGCGATGCCGGTCAAGGCCGCCGCACCAAGGCCAACCGCGCCTGCGCGCACAATCGAAGTGCACGACAGCAAGGTCCGCCGCATCCCCTCGATCACGCCTGACATGATCTATCCCAACTGCCGCACACGAATCGAACGACAATATCCTCAACAGGACTCGCCGGGTAAGAGTCCAGACCGTGAACGTGAATCGCGCCGCGAAATAATGACCGCGTGAGCGATGGTGCGGTGCGATTCGCAGCTCGATCAGCGTCCGGTGGAACCAAATCCGCCGCTGCCGCGATCGGTCGACGACAGCGATGTCACTGCCACAAGATTAGCCTGCGTCACGGCGGCGATGACAAGCTGGGCGATGCGCTCGCCGCGCCGGATCGTGAAGGGTTCGTCGCCGTGATTGATCAAAAGCACCGAAACTTCGCCGCGATAATCGGCATCCACCGTGCCCGGAGAATTCAGCACGGTGATCCCGTGCTTGAGTGCCAGTCCCGAGCGGGGCCGCACCTGCGCTTCGAAGCCCGGAGGCACCGCGATCATCAGCCCGGTCGGGATCAATGCCCGTTGTCGCGGCTGCATGATTACCGGCGTCTCTTCTGGAACTGCGGCCAGAAGATCGAGGCCAGCGGCATGGGCGGTCTGATAGGCCGGAAGGGCGAGGCCTTCGGCATGGGGCAGGCGCTGGATCTCGACAGTAATGGCGGAAGTCATTTGGATGCTTGTCCCAAGAATTGATCTTTCGGCATGATCTTTGTGCGAAAACCGGTTCCGACTTTTCGGAATCATCCCACCGTTGCAGCGATCTTCGCGACAAGCGCGTCAGCGACCTCCTCTTTCGTCATCACCGGCCAGGAATCAATAGCGACATCAGCCGCCACGTTGGCTTTATCCAGCGTCAGGACATGGACGGTATTGCGGTCGCCGCCCATCACGCCGGAGGCAGGGGAGACATCGTTGGCGACGATCCAGTCGCAGCCTTTCCGTTTGAGTTTCGAGGTCGCGTTCTCGATCAGGTGCTGGGTTTCGGCGGCAAAGCCGATCACCAGAGGCGGGCGATTCTGCTTCAGGTTCGAGACCGTGGCGAGAATGTCGGGATTTTCCACGAGTTGAAGCGGCGGCATGCCCGAGGACGTTTTCTTGATCTTCTGCTCGCCCGCATTGGCGACGCGCCAGTCGGCCACGGCCGCGGCGAAGATCGCGATATCGGCGGGCAACTGCGCCTCCACCTGCGTGAGCATATCGCGCGCCGATTCCACGCGAATGACGCGAACCCCTACGGGATCGTCGAGATCGACGGGACCTGAGACAAGCGTCACGTCTGCACCGGCATGCGCAGCAGAGGCTGCGATGGCAAAGCCCTGTTTGCCTGACGAGCGATTGGCGATGTAGCGTACCGGATCAATCGGCTCGTGGGTCGGGCCGGCGGTGATGAGAATCTTCTTTCCTGCGAGCGGGCCGGTAGCGGGCGGGCGCAGAATGGCGTCGGCGGCAGCGGCGATTTCCAAAGGCTCCGACATCCGGCCGACGCCGGCTTCATTGGCCTCGGCCATCTCGCCGGAATTCGGGCCGATGAAGGTCACGCCATCACGCGCGAGCTGCGCGACATTGCGTTTGGTCGCGGCGTTGGCCCACATCAGCGGATTCATCGCAGGCGCAACCAGTATCGGCCGATTGGTGGCGAGCAGGATCGCGGTGGCCAGATCGTCGGCATGGCCCTGCGCCATTTTCGCCATCAGATCGGCGGTCGCGGGCGCGACCACGATCAGGTCGGTGTCGCGGGCAAGGCGGATATGTCCGGCGTCGAATTCGCTCTGGGCATCGAACAGGTCGGTGTAGCAGCGCTCATCCGCCAGCGCGCCCGCCGTCAACGGGGTGACGAACTGCTGTGCTCCGCGGGTCATGACGCAGCGGACATGGATGCCGCGATCTTTCAGGCGGCGGATCAGGTCGAGCGCCTTGTAGGCCGCGATGCCGCCGCCGATGATCAGGGTGACGCGCGGCTTGTCTGTCGCAGGATGCGCGCGCTGCGGTCTGGCGGTTGATTTCACTTCGGGAACTTTTGGCGCTGTCCCGCCCACCGATCCTTCGGTCGCCTCACGCAGGATCATCCGCACCTCGTCCTCGACCGAACGCCCGGCCCGGGCCGCGCGCAGCCGGAGGCTGGCCTTGAGGTCTTCATCGAGCTTGCGGACGGTCAGACTGGCCATGGCGGGTCCCCTGAACTGATCGGGGGATGTTATCAAATGATATCATTGCAATCAAATCATGACTGCAATGCCATCACTGGCGGATAGTCCAGAGAATTCCGAGGAATGTCAGGGCGATGACCCAAAGAGCAAGGGTCTGCCAGCGGTTGCGTTTGGCCTCGGCCTTTCCGATGGCCTCGACCGTTTCGGGCGATAGCACCAGCCCGTCCCGGGTCATGGCGTCGAACTGGTTGAGGACCGCGACTGAGCGGGCGGCGATGGTCGGCAGTCCCGCCAGCACCTTTCCGAGGTCGCCTGCGCCATGGACCACGCCTTCGATCTGGCCGACCGGGCCGAGGTTGCGCGCGATCCATTCGCGCACCACGGGATCGGCGGTGGTCCAGATGTCGAGCTTGGGATCAAAGCCGCGCGCCACGCCTTCGACCACCACCATGGTTTTCTGCAGCATGATCAGTTCGGGCCGGGTGCGCATGTCGAACAGGCCGGTGACTTCCAGCAGCAGCGACAGCAGCTTCGCCATCGAGATTTCATCGGCGGCGCGGTTGTGAATCGGCTCGCCGATGGCGCGGATCGCCTGCGCGAAATTCTCGACCGAATGATGCGCGGGCACATAACCCGCCTCGAAATGCACTTCGGCGACACGGCGATAATCGCGGGTGATGAAGCCGAGCAGGATTTCGGCGAGGAAGCGGCGCTCCTTCGGGCCGAGCCGCCCCATGATGCCGAAGTCCACCGCGACGAGGCGTCCGCTATCATCGACGAACAGATTGCCCGGATGCATGTCGGCGTGGAAGAAGCCGTCGCGCAGCGCATGGCGCAGGAAATTCTGGATCACCTTGCGCCCGAGATCTGGCAGGTCGATCTGCGCGGCTTCGAGCTTGGCGCGATCGTTCAGCGCGATGCCGTCGATCCATTCCATCGTCAGCACATGATGACTGGTGCGGTCCCAGTCCACCGTCGGCACCCGGAAATCCGGATCGTCGCGGGTATTCTCCGCCATCTCGGAGAGGGCTGCCGCCTCGAGCCGCAGATCCATTTCCATCGCAACCGAACGCGCCAGCGTGTCGACAATCTCGATTGGGCGCAGCCGCCGCGCTTCGGCGGAGACGGCTTCCATCTGGCGTGCGGCGAACATGAAGTCGCCAAGATCGCGGCGGAATCGTCCGCCGACATTGGGCCGCAGCACTTTGACGGCGACAGTCTTGCGGACGCCATCCTTCTCGATTTCCGCGCGATGCACCTGTGCGATAGATGCCGCCGCAACCGGCTCGCCAAAGCTGGCAAAGACCTGTGCCACAGGCTTGCCGAAAGCATCAGCGACGACGGCTTCCGCCTGCGCCTGCGGGAATGGAGGCAGGCGGTCCTGCAGATTCTCAAGATCGCGAGCCATTGCGACGCCGACCACATCGGGCCGCGTGGCAAGGAACTGTCCGAGCTTGACATATGTCGGACCGAGCCGCGTCAGCGCGCGCGAGAGCTTTCCGCTGGACGCCGCGCCGCGCCGCTCGATCAGCCGCGCCATGCGAACCGCGAACTGTGCCTGCGGCGGCATGGCGGACGGATCGGCGAAACCGAACACGCCTTCGCGCGCGAACACATAGCCGGCGCGCGCCAGTCTCAGAATGTGAGTGATCGCAGAAATCACAAGCGCCAGCCTGAATGAAGCGCGACAATGCCGCCGGACATGATGTCGTATTTGACGCGGGAGAATCCTGCCGCGCGGATCATGTCCGCAAAAGCATTCGGTTTCGGAAACCGCCGGATCGATTCGACAAGATACCGATAGGACTCGGCGTCGCCGGTCACCGCTCGCCCGAGCTGCGGAATCACATTGAACGAGAACAGGTCGTAGATTTTATCAAGGCCGGGGACATCGACCGATGAGAATTCCAGACAGAGGAATCGCGAGCCGGGCTTGAGCACGCGATATGCTTCACTCAAGGCGAGCGGAATGCGCGGTACGTTGCGGATGCCGAACGCGATGGTGTAGGCGTCGAAGCTCCTGTCGGGGAAGGCGAGGGCTTCGGCGTTGCCTTCGACGAACGAGACCTGATGATCGAGATGCTGTGCCTCCGCGCGCTCGCGGCCGACAGCCAGCATTTCGGTATTGATGTCGCAGACGGTGGCCTGAAATCCGTGGCCCGCCGCCTTGGCCGCACGGAAGGAAATATCGCCGGTGCCGCCCGCGACATCGAGCAGGGCGAAGGGCACATCCGAGCGCGGCGGATTGAGCGCGGTGATCATCGCCTCTTTCCAGAGCCGGTGCATGCCGCCGGACATCAGGTCGTTCATCAGGTCATAGCGCTTCGCCACGCTGTGAAACACCTCGTTCACCAGCGTCTGTTTCTCGCCAAGCTCCACATCGCGGAAGCCGAAATGTGTCGTTCCGTCAGGCCGTTCCATACTCTGTCTGTCCAAGCGGCTTGTTGCGGCGGGACCATAGCCTGCCGCGCGCCAGCGCGCTACATACGTTGGCGTCATGCGCGGCCCGAGGCTTGACCGCAAGGTTAATATGCCGGGTCCTGCTATTTGATAATGGGTATCGGATGCCTGAACTCCCCGAGGTTGAAACCGTCCGCCGCGGCCTGCAGCCGGTCATGGAGGGGCAGCGGATCGCGCGCGTCGAGACGCGCCGCGACGGCCTGCGGTTTCCGTTCCAGAAGGATTTCGTATCCCGGCTGGAGGGCCACGTCGTGGCGGGGCTGGGCCGCCGCGCCAAATACCTGATGGCCGACATGGACAGCGGCGACGTGCTGTTGATGCATTTGGGCATGTCCGGTTCATTCCGTGTGATGCTTCCGGAAGGCGAAAGCACGCCGGGCGATTTTCACTATCCGCGCAGCGAAAACCGCACTCACGATCATGTGGTGTTTCACATGGTCTCGGGCGCGGTGATCTCGTTCAACGATCCGCGCCGTTTCGGCTACATGAAGATTATTCCGCGGGCGGAAATCGAAGCCGAGCCGTTGCTGCGCGGTCTCGGTCCCGAGCCGCTGGGTAACGAATTCGATGCCGCGATGCTGGCGCACGCCTGCGCGGGCAAGAAGACATCGCTGAAGGCAGCGTTGCTCGATCAGCGCGTTGTTGCGGGCCTCGGCAACATCTATGTCTGCGAAGCGCTGTTCCGCTCGCATCTGTCGCCCAAGCGGCAGGCTTCCACGCTCGCCGACCGCAAGGATGCGCCGACCGATCATGCCAAGCGTCTGGTCAACTCGATTCACACGGTGCTGAACGCCGCGATCAAGGCCGGCGGCTCGTCGCTGCGCGATCATCGACAGACCGACGGCGAGCTTGGCTATTTCCAGCATTCGTTTCTGGTCTATGACCGCGAGGGGGAGCCCTGCAAAACGCCGAAGTGCAAGGGCATGGTGAGGCGGTTCACACAAAACGGGCGTTCCACCTTCTGGTGCCCGGTCTGTCAGAAGTGAAACTCAACATCTCATGTTGTCATGCGCGGGCTTGACCCGCGCATCCATCAAAAGAGAATTTTTGAAAAGATGGATTACCGGGTCAAGCCCGGCAATGACGGATTATAAATTCGCCTGCGCCCGCGTTACTTCCGCACGCAGATCAGCCGCAGCACCGACGCCTTTGCATCGGACGGGCCTGACAAGATCGTCAGGCCTTTGGCTTTCAGGAAATCGCGCACCGCATCGGCTGGCACAAGCAGCGCCTGTGCGGGCAGCGGCGTCCCGGCGGACCCCGCCACCACAGCAGGCTTGAGCCGTGCCAGACCGGCGAACTTGCCATCGCCGTCGATAGCCGCTGCGCCGGAGAACCCGGGCGCGGGTTCAGGCGAGAGCGATGCCTCCGCGCCTGCGTGCGTTGCAGTCGCGGCAACAGACGTCACCGTGCTGCGCCCGCCCTGGCTTTGCGGATCGGCAATGCCGGTGAGCGTGACACCCGGCTTTGTTGCGCCGCTGCCAGCCATGGCCAGCGGCTTCAGTCCGCTCGCGCCGTAAATGCGCAACAGCGCGAGTTCGCGCGCCTCGTCATCGGCGACGCGGGTGGCGTTGCCATGGCCCGGGACGGCAATGGTCATGCAGCCTTCGGTCATCTGGCGGTCTGCGAGGATGGCGCCGTCGGCGCTGACGACGATGCCCGTTGCGTACTCCACCTTCTTGCGCGGCGGCGGCCCGGCCTGCGCCACGCCGCCGGGAAATGGATTGTAGGCGCTCGACATCGCCACCGTGACCGGGGTCATGGTGCCTTCGGTGGCCTGATCGTAAAGGATCGTGAGGGTGCGGACCTCATCGCCGCGTGTCTGGCCGCGGATGTAGAATTTCTTCAGGCCCTGCATGCCCGAGAGCACAAAGAAATCCGGCTTCACCACGCTGTAATCGACCTTGCGCGCGTTCAGCTTTCTCTCTTTCGCCGCCATGGTGGTTGTAGTCGCATTGGCTTCCTTGCGCCGCAGGAATTCGATCTGGATCGTGCCGGTGGCGGACGACCATTTGGTGCCGTTCACATCGCTGATCACCTGCGGCACCAGCTTCGACGGCAGGCCGACACGCGCGCCGCTGGTGGCGTCTGTCATGATCTTCCAGCCGACATTGTCCTGCAGTTTCTTTGCGTCGGCGCTCAGGGTGCTCCGTTCCTGCGCGTTCAGGACGCCGGTCTGCTTGGCGCCGTGATCTTTCTGAAAGGCCTTGATCGCCGCCACCATCCGTTCGCTGGCCTCGCCGTTGATCGCACCGTTGTAGAGGCTGATCCAGGCGAGATCGGACTGGATGGCAAGACGTTCGGCCTGCTCCATCGCTTTGGCGGTGTCGACCGGCGTTTGCACGGCCGGACGGATAGGCACTGTCGTCACCGGCTTGGGACTGACATGCGCCGGAGCCGGCCTGGGTTTCTGTTTGGCGGGCGTCTGGGCGCGCGCGGCGCCGGGCAGGGCGGCCATGGTTGCGGCGACCGAGGCTGCGGCGATCACAACGAGCGGCAATTTCATGAATGGTCTCGTAGCTGGGAACAGGCGCGATCAAGCATAGAGCATGATGCCGAAAAGGGGATACCGGTTTTCGGGCAGGATCACGCTCCGGTATGGTATGTCTGCGGCTGCGGCGCAGCGGTTCATCCCGGCCTGAGATAAAGTGGAACGAAGCCGATTCTGAATCGGCGCGCGAATGGAAACGACAACAGGCATGCTGACAACCGAAGAACTGGAGCGCTACGCGCGCCATATCGTGCTGCGCGAGGTCGGCGGTCCCGGTCAGGCTGCGCTGAAGGCGGCTCGCGTGCTGGTGATCGGCGCCGGTGGCCTCGGCGCGCCGGTGCTGATGTATCTCGCCGCCGCCGGCGTCGGAACGCTCGGCGTGGTCGATGACGACACGGTGTCGCTGTCCAACCTGCAGCGCCAGATCATCCATGCGACGCCCGATGTGGGACGTCCGAAGGTCGAGAGCGCGGCGGACAGGATTCGCGCGCTCAACCCGCATGTCATGCTGCGCACCCATGCAGTGCGCCTCAATGCGGCCAATGCTCTCGACATTCTCGGCGACTACGATGTGGTAGTCGACGGCTCCGACAATTTCTCCACGCGCTATCTGGTGTCGGACGCCTGCTATCTGGCGAAGAAGACGCTGGTTGCAGGCGCGCTCGGCGTGTTCGATGCGTCGCTGACCACGATCCGCGCGTATGACAGGGACGCGAACGGCAATCTCAACCCGACCTATCGCTGCCTGTTTCCGGAAGCGCCGCCGCCCGGCACCACGCCGACCTGCGAGGAAGCGGGCGTGCTCGGTGCGCTCGCCGGTGTGCTCGGGTCGATGATGGCGCTGGAAGCGATCCGCGAAATCGTCGGGTTCGGTGAAGGTCTTGTCGGTCGTCTGGTGATGATCGACGCACGCGCGATGCGGTTCGAGACGTTGCGCTATGCGCGCGATCCGTCAAACCCGCTCAATGGCGATTCGCCGGCGATCACGGATTTGAGCGGGCACAGGTAGGCGGTCACTTCTCCACGGCGTCATTGCGAGCGAAGCAAAGCAACCCAATGATTTGGATGGCTTCGTCGCTTCGCTCTACGCCACCCCCGGCAGCACGCGGTCCGGCGGCTTATGGCCGTCGAGGAAGGTGCGGATGTTGATCATCACCTTCTCGCCCATCTCGACACGGCCTTCGATGGTGGCGGAGCCCATATGCGGCAGCAGCACCACCTTGCCGGCCTTGGCGAGGCGCACGAGTTTCGGATTCACCGCAGGCTCTTTCTCGTAGACGTCGAGCGCTGCGCCGGCGATCTCGCCATCCTCGATCAGCTTGGTGAGCGTAGCCTCGTCGATGATTTCGCCGCGCGCGGTGTTGATGATGTAGGCATCCTTGCGGATCAGCTTCAGCCGCCGCGCCGAGAGCAGATGGAATGTCGCCGGCGTATGCGGGCAGTTCACCGAGATGAAATCCATCCGCGCCAGCATCTGATCGAGACTGTCCCAATAGGTTGCGCCCAACTCTTCCTCGATCTGCGGGGCGACCGGGCGGCGGTTGTGATAGTGAATCTGCAATCCGAAGGCATGTGCGCGGCGCGCCAGCGCCTGTCCGATACGGCCCATGCCGATAATGCCGAGGCGTTTGCCGCCGAGGCGATGGCCCAGCATCCAGGTCGGCGACCAGCCCGGCCAGTCCTTGCCCTCGGGAAGGATCGATGCGCCCTCGATCAGGCGGCGCGGCACCGCCAGCAGCAGCGCCATGGTCATGTCGGCGGTGTCTTCGGTCAGAACCTTCGGTGTGTTGGTGACCATGATGCCGCGCGCAAGTGCCGCAGCCACGTCGATGTTGTCGACGCCGTTGCCGAAGTTCGCGATCAGCTTGAGGCGGACATCGGGCTGACCCAGAATTTCGGCGGTGATCTGGTCAGAAACGGTCGGAACCAGAATGTCGGCGGAGCGGACGGCTTCGGCGAGCTGGGCCGGGGTCATGGGGGTGTCGTCGAGATTGAGCCGGGTATCGAAAAGCTCGCGCATGCGCGTTTCGGTGCTGTCAGGCAGCTTTCGCGTGACCACCACCAGAGGCTTTTTCTTACCCGCAACCATTCTCCAGAGGCCCCTCGATGTTGAGCGGATTCACCGTTCCGGACGCTTTGATCCGGCCGTTCAGTCGACATTAACCGGCCTGTCCGAAGGTAGGCATTCGTCGCCGGTCCGGTGAGCTTTTCGCAGCTTTTCAGGTGCTTGGCCCGTGGACTCTCTCTAGCAGAAGGCCGGGCCAAGACAAGAACCCAGGGCTTTTAGCCGTCGAGGTTCCTGAACGCGCGGGTATCCCGGACGGGGGAGCGGTGTGGGGCCGCGCAAGGGAATTTGTGATGGGTTTTGTTCGGAATTTCGCCTCGAAGAGTGCCTTGGGCTGCGCGATCTGGGCGGCGGCATGCGGGGCAGGCCTTGCCGCCAACGCGCCCGGCACGGCAAGCGGCCTGCCGGTGCCGCGATACGTCAGCCTCAAGTCCGACCACGTCAATGTCCGCGCTGGTCCCACCAAGGACCAGGATGTGACATGGATCTACACCCGCTCCGGGCTGCCGGTGGAAATCACAGCGGAGTTCGAGAACTGGCGGCGGGTCCGCGATTCCGAAGGCGCGGAGGGGTGGGTTTACCACTCGCTGCTGTCGGGCCGGCGCACGGCCGTCGTCACCATGAAGAAGAAGGACGATCTCGCGCCGATCTACGACCGCGCCGATGCAACCAGCGGAGTAGCGGCGAAACTGCAGGCCGGCGTTGTCGCGACGGTGAAGCGTTGCAACGAGGGCTGGTGCCGCATCGCCGGAAACGGCTTCGACGGCTGGATCGAGCAGCAGCGGCTGTGGGGCGTCTACGCCGATGAGAAGGTGAACTGAAGGTCTGGCGCCTTCACCGCGACTTCACAGACACAAATGAAAATGGCCGGGATGACCCGGCCATTTCATTGGAAAACTTGGTTTGGCGAAAAGCCGCTCAACGCTTCTTGCGCAGGCGCACGACCATGTCGACGCGGGCGATCTCGTAGCCTTCCGGAACCTGCGGCATCTTCTGCAGCATCAGGTGCTGATCGGGAATATCGACCAACTCATGGCTGCCTTCCATATAGAAGTGGTGGTGGGCGCTGGTATTGGTGTCGAAATAGGTCTTGGTGCCGTCGACGCTGACCTGACGCAGCAGGCCGGCTTCGGTGAGCTGGTTCAGCGTATTGTAAACGGTGGCGAGTGACACCGGCACCTTGGCGTGGGTCGCTTCCTCGTACAGCATTTCTGCGGTCAGATGGCGGCCGCCCTTGCCGAACAGCAGCCAGCCCAGCGCCATGCGCTGACGGGTCGGACGCAGGCCCACCGACTGCAACATTTCGTTGACGTCATGCCACGGACATCCGGTGAGCGCGGGCGCATGACCGTGGTGGCCGTGCGGGTCCTCGTGCTTGGTCTCGGCGATCACAACGTCATCCATCAGGTCACTCATACGCATGGGGCAGCGCACATCTGCCCGCCAAAAGGGTTTGTTGCCCTGAAGTATAGGAAAGGATGCAGTTACATGCAAGTTTTTCGCAACTGGAAGCCTTTGAAACCGGTTAAAAATGGCCCCGAATCGGGCGGTTAGGACCACTTTGACCCCCGGTTCGCCTATGTTAGAGGTCCGGCAATGCTGCCGCAGGACCGGCATGCCAAAACCAAGGGACCGCAATGAAAGACCGCCAGAACGGCTACACCTACGAAGAGCTTCTGGCCTGTGGCCGGGGGGAGCTGTTCGGACCGGGCAACGCCCAGTTGCCCCTGCCGCCCATGCTGATGTTCGACCGGATTACCGACATCAACGACAATGGCGGCGAGTATGGCAAGGGTCTCGTGCGCGCCGAACTGGATGTGAAATCGGACCTCTGGTTCTTCGGATGCCACTTCAAGGGGGATCCCGTGATGCCGGGCTGTCTGGGTCTCGACGCGCTGTGGCAAATGGTCGGCTTTTTTCTCGGCTGGTCCGGCGGGCCGGGGCGGGGCCGCGCACTGGGATTGAGCGAACTCAAGTTCACCGGTCAGGTTCTGCCGAACGTCACCAAGGTCGTGTACACTATCGACGTGAAGCGCGTGATGCGCTCCAAGCTCTGGCTGGGCATCGCAGACGGAACGCTGTCGGCCGATGATGAGATCATCTATCGCGCCAAGGATCTGAAAGTCGGCTTATTCCAGCAGGACGCCCCATTGCAGCCGGGAACGTGATGCAGGGTTGGTGAGCTCACGAGACTGAGCTTCGGAATTGCCGGATACAATCCCGGCGCGGGCAGGCGAAGGCGCTGATTTCAAGAGCGCAGCAACTAAGGGCGAGGAAACATGAGGCGGGTTGTGGTCACGGGGATGGGCATCGTCTCTTCCATCGGAAACAACACTCAGGAAGTGCTTGCGAGCCTCTACGATGCCAAGCCGGGCATCACCCATTCGGAAGACTATGCCAAGCTCGGTTTCCGCTCGCAGGTGTTCGGCCGGCCGACGCTGAATCCCGCCGATGTGGTCGATCGCCGCGCGATGCGTTTTCTCGGCGAGGGCGCGGCGTGGAATCACGTCGCGATGGAGCAGGCGATCCGCGACTCGGGGCTGGAAGAATCCGACATCGTCAATCCGCGCACCGGCATCATCATGGGTTCGGGCGGTCCCTCCGCGCGCGCCATCGTGGATGCCGCCGACATCACCCGCACCAAGGGACCGAAGCGGGTCGGTCCGTTCGCTGTACCCAAAGCGATGTCGTCCACCGCCTCCGCAACGCTCGCGACCTGGTTCAAGATCAAGGGCGTGAACTATTCGATTTCTTCGGCCTGCGCCACGTCCAATCACTGCATCGGCAATGCCTACGAGACCATCCAGGTCGGCAAGCAGGACATTATCTTCGCAGGCGGCTGCGAGGATCTGGACTGGACCATGTCGGTGCTGTTCGACGCCATGGGCGCGATGTCGTCGAAATACAACGACACCCCGGCCACGGCCTCGCGCGCGTACGACGTCAACCGCGACGGTTTTGTCATTGCCGGCGGCGCGGGCGTTCTGGTGCTTGAGGAGCTTGAACACGCCAAGGCCCGCGGCGCGCGGATTTACGGCGAGATCGTCGGCTATGGCGCGACCTCGGACGGTTATGACATGGTGGCGCCGTCGGGCGAGGGCGCCGAGCGCTGCATGCGCATGGCGATGTCCACCGTCAATACCAAGATCGATTACATCAATCCGCATGCGACATCGACGCCTGCGGGCGACCCGCCGGAAATCGGCGCGATTCGCGCTGTGTTCGGTGCAGGCGACAGGTGCCCGCCGATCGCGGCGACCAAGTCGCTGACCGGGCATTCGTTGGGTGCAACCGGCGTGCAGGAAGCGATCTACTCGCTGCTGATGATGAACAATGGTTTCATCTGCGAGAGCGCGAATATCCAGGAACTCGATCCGGCCTTCGCGGACATGCCGATCGTGCGCAAGCGCATCGACAACGCCAAAATCAGTACGGTGCTCTCGAACTCCTTCGGCTTCGGCGGCACCAACGCGACGCTGGTGTTCAAGCACGTCGATGCCTGATGTCATCCGTCTCCTCTCGCTGGCTCGGCGCGCCCGCGTAAGGCGCGCAGAGACATTTCAACAGTTTGAATTGGATTTTGCATGATTATCGAACCGCGTGTGCGAGGATTCATCTGCACCACGGCGCATCCTGCCGGCTGCGCTGCGAACGTCCGTGAGCAAATCGACTACGTTCTCAAGCAGGGCGCTCTCGCTGAGAGTCCCAAGCGTGTCGCCGTGCTGGGATGTTCGACAGGTTATGGCCTTGCGAGCCGCATCGTTGCGACGTTCGCCGGCGCCGCCGACACCATCGGTGTGTCGCTCGAGCGCGAGCCCACCGCGACGAGGACCGGCAGCGCGGGCTGGTACAACAACCGCGCCTTCGAGATCGAGGCGCGGAAGATCGGCCGCTCCCCGGTGACCCTCGAGGGCGATGCGTTCTCCGACGAGCTGAAGAAAGATTTCATCGCGCAGGTGCGCGAGAAGTTCGGCCAACTGGATCTGCTGGTTTACAGCATGGCTGCGCCGGTCCGCACCGATCCGGTGACCGGCAAGACCTATCGTTCGGCCATCAAGCCGCTTGGCGAGCGCGTCGAGATCAAGACGCTCAACACAGAGACGGGCGAAGTCTACGAGACCGGGCTGATGCCTGCGACCGAGGACGAGGCGGCTGCGACGGTCGCCGTGATGGGTGGCGATGACTGGAAGCGATGGATCGATCAGCTCGCGGATGCGGGTGTGCTGGCACCGGGCTTCCAGACGCTCAATTACACGTATATCGGCAGCGAACTGACCTGGCCGATTTACTGGAAGGGCACGCTGGGCCGCGCCAAGGTCGATCTCGACCAGAAGGCGGAGGCGATCCGCAAGCGCCTTGGACCGGATGCCGCGCGCGTTGTGGCCCTGAAAGCCGTGGTCACGCAGGCCAGCTCCGCAATTCCGGTGGTGCCGCTTTACGGCACGGTGCTGTTCAAGGTCATGAAACAGCTCGGGCTTCATGAAGGATGCATCGAGCAGATCGACCGCCTGTTCCGGACGCGCCTCGGCAAGAACACCGAACTCGACGATGAGCAGCGTATCCGGGTCGACGACTGGGAGCTGTCGCCGAAGGTTCAGGCCGAGGTGTCGCGCCGCTGGCCGCTGCTGTCGACGGAGACGATGGGCGAACTGGCGGACCTGGAAGAATACCGCAGCCAGTTCCTGCGGCTGTTCGGATTCGGCATCAAGGGCGTCGATTACGCCAAGGATGTCGATCCGCGCGTTGTGCCGGAATAAGCCCGATCATCCCATCGCAAGCGCTTGCGCGCGCTCAAACGCCGGGCGCGCGGCGCAGCGGTCGAGATAACGATCGAACGCCGGACGCGACGGCACCATCTTGAACGAGCGCACCGCGAAGTTCAGTCCCGATCCGATGGCGATGTCTGCGGCGGAGAATTTCTCGCCGAGAATCCACGGGCCTTCTTCCAGCGCAGCTTCCAGCACATCGAACACGCGCTGCGCATCGCCCCAACCGGCGGCGACCGGGTTCAATTCCATCTTGGTGGCGATCTGCGCGATGGCGGGCTCGATGCAGCCCGGCGCGAAGAACAGCCAGTAGAGATATTTGGCGCGATGCTCATCGCCGAGCGGCGGCGCGAGCCCGGCCTCCGGATAGCGCTCGGCCACGTAAGCGCAGATCGCGGCGGCTTCGGCCAGCGTTGAATCGCCGTCCGCAAGGGCAGGAACCTTGCCCATCGGATTGACCGCGAGGAATTCCAGCGTGCGCTGTGAGCCCTTGTGGATGTCGATCAGCACACGCTCATAGGGCACGCCGGTTTCTTCCATCAGCCATAGCGCGGTGAACGACCGCGTGCGCGGCGACCAGTAGAGCTTCATCATGGGCGTGCCTCCGGAAGGACGGTTTGCCCTTTGTGCGAAGATTCGAGGTATGGCGCAAGCAAATCCGGCCCAAGCAAATCTGGCGCAAAAGAAAACCCCGCGACAATGTCGCGGGGCTTGTTGATGCAGTGATGTCAGGCCAACTGTTCGGCGGCCTCTGGCGCGGATCAGGATTTGACGTCGAAACGGTCGGCGTTCATCACCTTGACCCAGGCCGCCGCGAAGTCCTTGACGAACTTCTCCTTCGCATCCCTCGAGCCATAGACTTCGGCAAAGGCGCGGAGCTGCGAGTGCGAGCCGAAAATCAGGTCGGCGCGCGTCGCGGTCCACTTCAGGGCCTTGGTCTTGCGGTCCTTGCCTTCGTACAGGTTGTCGCCGGCGGGCGACCACTCCGTGCCCATGTCGAGCAGATTGACGAAAAAGTCGTTGGTCAGCGTGCCGACCTTCCTGGTGAAGACGCCATGCTTGGAGCCGTTGGCATTCGCTCCGAGGACACGCAGGCCGCCGATGAGGACGGTCATTTCCGGTCCGGTCAGCCGCAGCAAGGCCGCACGATCCACCAGGGCCTCTTCGACCTTCATGAACTGCGTCTTCTTGCTGTTGACGTAGTTGCGGAAGGCATCGGCGCGCGGCTCGAGCGGAGCGAAAGAGTCGACATCGGTCTGAGCCTGTGACGCATCCGCGCGGCCGCTGGTGAACGGCACCTTCACGTTAACCCCGGCAGCCTTCGCCGCTTTCTCGATCGCAGCCGATCCGCCGAGAACGATCAGGTCGGCGAGCGAGACCTTGCCCTTGAACGACTGCTGGATCGCCTCGAGCTTCTTGAGCACCTTGGCGAGTTCAGGGGGATTATTGACGTCCCAGTCCTTCTGCGGGCTGAGGCGAATACGCGCGCCGTTGGCGCCGCCACGCTTGTCGGAGCCGCGGAACGTGGAGGCCGAAGCCCATGCCGTCGAGACAAGCTGCTGAACCGTCAGGCCGCTTGCAAGGATCTGGGCCTTGAGGGTCGCAACCTCCTTGTCGGTCAGCTTCTTGCCGGCCGGGACGGGATCCTGCCAGATCAGCACTTCCTTCGGCACAAGCGGGCCGAGATAGCGCGCGCGCGGACCCATGTCACGGTGCGTGAGCTTGAACCACGCACGCGCAAAGGCGTCGGCAAACTCCTTCGGGTTCTCGTAGAAGCGCCGCGAGATTTTCTCGTAGGCCGGATCGAAGCGCAGCGCGAGGTCGGTGGTCAGCATCGTCGGGCGATGCTTCTTCGACTTGTCGAAGGCGTCGGGCACATCGGCCGCTGCATCCTTCGCCACCCATTGCTTGGCACCGGCCGGGCTCTTCGTCAGTTCGTATTCGTGCTCGAACAGATTCTTGAAGAAGAGGTTGCTCCACTTCGTCGGCGTCTGCGTCCAGGTGACTTCCGGACCGCCGGTGATGGCGTGCATGCCAATGCCGGTTTCATACTTGCTCTTCCAGCCGAGGCCCTGGTCTTCAAGCGCGCCTGCTTCCGGCTCGGGGCCGACAAGCGACGGATCGCCCGCGCCGTGGGTCTTGCCGAAGGAATGGCCGCCCGCGATCAGCGCAACGGTTTCCTCATCGTTCATCGCCATGCGGAAGAAGGTTTCGCGGATATCCTTCGCTGCCGCGACCGGATCAGGATTGCCGTTCGGGCCTTCCGGATTGACGTAGATCAGGCCCATCTGCACCGCGCCCAGCGGTTCGGAGAGCTGGCGCTCACCGCTATAGCGTTCGTCGCCGAGCCACGTGCCTTCGGGACCCCAATAGAGTTCTTCCGGCTCCCACACATCGGCGCGACCGCCGGCGAAGCCAAAGGTCTTGAAGCCCATCGATTCCAGCGCGGCGTTGCCGGCGAGGACCATGAGATCGGCCCAGGAGATTTTTTTGCCGTACTTCTGCTTGATCGGCCACAGCAGGCGGCGGGCCTTGTCGAGATTGGCGTTGTCAGGCCACGAGTTGAGCGGCGCGAAACGCTGCTGGCCCTGACCGGCGCCGCCACGGCCGTCGGTGATGCGGTAAGTGCCAGCGCTGTGCCAGGCCAAGCGGATCATCAGGCCGCCGTAGTGTCCGAAATCGGCCGGCCACCATTCCTGCGAATCCGTCATCAGGGCCTTGAGGTCCTTCATGACGGCTTTGAGGTCGAGCGTCTTGAATTCCCTGGCGTAGTCGAAGCCCTTGTCCATCGGATCGGACAGGTTGGAATTGCGGTGAAGCATTTCGATGCTGAGGGCTTCCGGCCACCAGTCTCGGTTCGAGCGTCCTGCGCTGCCGCCCGAGAAAGGGCACTTGCCCGAACCCTTGTCGTCCGTCTTTGCGTCCATGGTGTCGTCTCCGCTTATTCTGATTGCTGGTTAGCGTGTTCCGGTGCGGTGCCCGTCATGAATGCGGCCAAGACCCGATGATCGGGATCACGGATGCCGTGCTGAAATGGCTGTCGCTGGCGCGACGGACGGGTGTCACCTTGAGAACTGTACGGGCCGACTTTGGAAGAATTCCAACATCAGGTCCAGTCGGTTTTTCTTTGTGCTGCGATCAATTATTCTGATGGCGTGAAGCAGACATCCTCACATCGCAGCCAAACCTGACAGGCAAATAAAAAGGCGGCCCGAAGGCCGCCCTTGTTGCCGTCCGCAACTTGTCAAATCGTCAGCGTTCCTGCCTTCGCGGCGGCGTAACGCTCGGAAATCTTCGCCCAGTTCACGGTGTTCCACCACGCCTTGAGATAGTCCGGCCGGCGGTTCTGGTAGTTCAGATAATAGGCGTGCTCCCAGACATCGTTGCCCATCAGCACGCGCTTGCCATCCATGATTGGCGAATCCTGATTGGGGCGGGTTTCGATCGCGAGCTTGCCGTCCTTGCTGACGGTGACGAACACCCAGCCCGAGCCGAATTGACGTCCGCCCGCGGCATTGAAGTCGGCCTGGAATTTCTCGAGACCGCCGAGGTCCTTGTCGATGGCAGCGAGAACTTCGCCCTCCGGCTTGCCGCCGTTCGGCCCCATGATCTGCCAGAACATCGTGTGGTTGGCGTGGCCGCCGAGATTGTTGCGCACCGTGAATTTGATCGAGTCATCAAGCGCATTGATGTTGCCGAGAATGTTCTCGATCGGCGTCGTGCCAAGCTGCGGATGGGTTTTCGCGACATTGTTCATGTTGGCGACATAGGCGGCGTGATGCTTGTCGTGATGAATTTCCATCGTCTTGGCGTCGATATGCGGCTCGAGCGAATTGGCTGCGTAGGTGAGGGGCGGCAATGTGAAGGGGCCGCTCGCAGCCGGTGCGGCCGCCTGCGCAAAGACCATGCGCGGCGCGGCGGCCGATGCTGCTACGCCAGCAATGGCGGTCATGAGATGACGTCGGGATATCGATGACATGAAAGTCTCCCTGATGTGAAGGCGCGCTTGCTGATCCGGAGCGGACGCGCCGGGCCCGTGCAGAATTACGCCGCGCCCTTGATCGAGTTTTGCATGGGGTCAACGAAAAGGGGCGGCAAAATGCCGCCCCTTTGTGATCGTCACACGCGAATGTGACAACGTTTACTCCGCTGCGGGCGCGTTCTCGGTCTTCTGCTTGGCTTCGAGGTCTTCGCCGGTGGCCTGATCGACGGCCTTCATCGACAGGCGAACCTTGCCGCGATCGTCGAGGCCGAGCAGCTTGACCTTGACCTTGTCGCCTTCCTTGACGACGTCGGAGGTCTTCTGCACGCGGTTGGCAGCGAGCTGGCTGATGTGAACCAGGCCGTCCTTCGGGCCGAAGAAGTTCACGAATGCGCCGAACTCCATCACCTTGACCACGGTGCCATCATAGATCTGGCCGACTTCCGGATCGGACGTGATCGACTTGATCCACTTGATCGCCGCGCGGATCGATTCGCCGTTGGCGGAGGCGACCTTCACGGTGCCGTCGTCCTCGATGTTGACCTTGGCGCCGGTCTTTTCGACGATCTCGCGGATCACCTTGCCGCCGGTGCCGATCACGTCGCGGATCTTGTCGGTCGGGATCTGCAGCACCTCGATGCGCGGCGCATGCTCGCCGAGTTCGGCGCGGGCGTTGGTGAGCGCCTTCGCCATTTCGCCGAGGATGTGGATACGGCCGTCCTTCGCCTGCGCGAGGGCCTGCTTCATGATCGCTTCGGTGATGCCGGCGATCTTGATGTCCATCTGCAGCGAGGTGATGCCGGTTTCGGTGCCGGCCACCTTGAAGTCCATGTCGCCGAGATGATCCTCGTCGCCGAGAATGTCGGACAGCACGGCGAAACGATCGCCCTCAAGGATGAGGCCCATCGCGATGCCCGCGGTCGGACGCTTCAGCGGAACGCCCGCATCCATCAGCGCCAGCGATGCGCCGCAGACCGAAGCCATCGACGACGAGCCGTTCGACTCGGTGATCTCCGAGACGACGCGCAGGGTGTAGGGGAATTCGTGATGCGCCGGCAGAACCGGATGGATCGCACGCCAGGCGAGCTTGCCGTGACCGATCTCGCGGCGCTTGGTGCCGCCGAGGCGGCCGGTTTCGCCGACCGAGAAGGGAGGGAAGTTGTAATGGAGCAGGAAGCGCTCCTTGTACGTTCCCGACAGCGAGTCGATGTACTGCTCGTCTTCGCCGGTGCCGAGCGTGGTCACCACCAGCGCCTGGGTTTCACCGCGGGTGAACAGCGCCGAACCGTGAGCGCGCGGCAGCACGCCGACTTCGGCGATGATCGGGCGGACCGTGCTCAGGTCACGGCCATCGATGCGCTTGCCGGTGTCGAGAATGTTCCAGCGTACGATCTTGGCTTCGACTTCCTTGAACACGTCGAGGACGCGCAGCTTTTCGTAGCGCTCTTCGACGCCGTCCTTGAAGAAATGCTCAAGCAGCTTCTGCTTGACCGCGCCAACGGCGGCGTAGCGCTCCTGCTTGACCGGAATGCTGTAGGCCTTGCGCAGGTCCTGCTCGACGATGCCGAGGATTTCCTTCTCCAGCGCTTCGTTGACGGTCGCAACCAGCTCGCGCGGCTCCTTGGCGGCCTTCTCGGCGAGTTCGATGATCGCCTTGATGACCGGCTGGAAGTGTTTGTGGCCGAACATCACGGCGCCGAGCATCACGTCTTCCGGCAGTTCCTTGGCTTCCGATTCCACCATCAGAACGGCGGTGGCGGTGCCGGCGACGACGAGATCGAGGTTGGTGTCGTTCATCTCGTCGAGCGTCGGATTGAGAACGAACTCGTCGTTGACGAAGCCGACGCGGGCTGCGCCGATCGGGCCCATGAAGGGCACGCCGGAAATCGTCAACGCGGCGGACGAGGCAACCAGCGCCAGAATGTCCGGATCGTTCTCCATGTCATGCGACAGCACCGTCACAATGACCTGGGTTTCGTTGCGCCAGCCATCGGCGAACAGCGGGCGGATCGGGCGGTCGATCAGGCGGGAAACCAGCGTTTCCTTTTCGGTCGGACGGCCTTCGCGCTTGAAGTAGCCGCCTGGGATGCGGCCTGCCGCGTAGGTCTTTTCCTGATAGTCGACAGTGAGGGGGAGGAAATCGACGCCGTCGCGCGGCGACTTGGCGGCGACCACGGTGGCGAGCACGATGGTTTCGCCATAGGTCGCCATGACGGCGCCGTCGGCCTGACGCGCGATCTTGCCGGTTTCGAGTTTGAGTGGACGTCCACCCCAGTCGATCTCAACCGAGTGTTTGGTAAACATTGTCATTGTCTTTCATGGGTTCACGAAAGAACGGACGCCTGAAACACAAAAACCATGCGCAAGATTGCGGGACGCTGCGTGCGCGCGAGCGCGTCAGAGTCCTGCGATCCTGCCATGGTTCTTGAATTTAGAATGGCGTCCATCCTTCCGATGGTACGGGCCTCTTACCCGTTTACGCCCAGCCGCCGGATTGCTGCTGGACACGCCGCGCGGACATTCGGAAGGTCCGCGCGCTGGTCGAAGCATGACCGACCGGGTCATGCGAAAACGCGCGCAAGGATGCGCGCGCCTGGTTCCGTCAGCGACGGATGTTGTGCTTTTCGAGGAGCGCCTTGTAACGCGCCTCGTCCTTCTTCTTCACGTAGTCGAGAAGCGAACGGCGCGTGGACACCAGCTTCAGAAGGCCACGGCGGGAATGGTTATCCTTGCTGTGGGTCTTGAAGTGCTCGGTGAGGTTGGCGATGCGTTCCGACAGGATCGCGACCTGGACCTCAGGCGAGCCGGTATCACCGGCCTTGGTTGCATTCGTCTTGATGACTTCCGCTTTGCGTTCTGCGGCAATCGACATCGTCAAACACCTTCTTTGTGAACAGGACTGGCAGTCAGTCCGGTCAGGTTGAACACGCGCTTGGGGATGAGTTCGCCATTGCCAATCTCGGCGAGGGCCAGAAGCCTTCCTCCGACAGTGACATAGACTGTGCCGTTTGAAATTGGCGCATCCCGTCCGCGCAACAAAACCGCTTGGCCCCTGTGGAGCTTTGCGGCATCCGCCCGTGTGACGGCCAGTGCCGGGATGTCGTCCAGCGCGGTCTCAACGGGCAAAAGCGCGTCGGCGAGGCTGCCCTCGCCAGACGCGGCTCTATCGCACAAAGCCTCCAAATCTGCCAGCGGAATCATGTCGTCTTCGGTGAAAGGGCCGCAAATCGTGCGCCGGAGGGCGCAAATATGGCCATAACACCCCAGAATCCGGCCCATATCGCGGGCCAGCGCCCGGACATAGGTGCCCTTGCCGCATTCGGCTTCGAACACCGAGCGTTCGGTACCTTGTTGTTCCACAAGGGTTAATTCGTGAATCTCCACCGGCCGGGGCTGTAGCGGGACCACCTCGCCGTCGCGGGCCATGTCATAGGCCCGCTCGCCCTGAATTTTGATCGCCGAATACTGTGGCGGGATCTGCAGGACGGTGCCGGTGAACTGGGGCAGCAGCGCGCGGATCGCCTCCTCGCTGGGGCGATCGGGGCTGGTCCGGGTGACTTGGCCCTCGGTGTCGTCGGTGTCGCGTTCCTCGCCCCAGCACACCGTGAAGCGGTAGCGCTTGCGGCCATCCATCACGAACGGAACGGTCTTGGTGGCTTCGCCGAGCGCTATGGGCAATCCGCCGGAGGCGAGCGGATCGAGGGTGCCGGCATGGCCGGCGCGCTTGGCATTGAACAGGCGCTTGAGCACGGCGACGGCGTGGGTCGAGGTCATGCCGATCGGCTTGTCGAGAATCACCCAGCCATGAACGTCGCGGCGGTCGCGCTTCTGCTGGTTGCCCTGCTGTCGCTGCTTGCCGCCCTGCTGCTGGCGCGGATCGTTATGGCGCGCGCGCTCAGGAGAAAAATTATTTTCGGCAGGCGTGTTCGAATCGGCGGTTTGCGGCGCGATCACGCTGTCTGGAGTGGTCACATTCATCAGTCCTGGTCCGAATCTGTCTTGAGGTCTTTTTGAACCGCGGGTGTTCTCAGTAATTTCTCGATCCGTTCTGCTTCGTCGAATCGTTCGTCAACGCGGAAGCGAAGATCAGGCGCAAATTTTAAGTTAACGCGATGCGCGACTTCGCCGCGGAGAAACTTCTTGTTGCGGTCGAGCGCGGCGATCACGTCGTCGATGCCGCGTCCGCCGAGCGGCATCACGTAGACCGTTGCGAGCTTGAGATCTGGGGACATCCGCACTTCGGGCACGGTGATGATGTGACCTTCGAGTGCGGGATCGTGCACGCTGCCCTGTGACAGCAGGTCGGAGATGGCATGGCGCACAAGCTCGCCGACGCGCAATTGCCGCTGCGACGCGCCGGAGGCGGAGCCTTGTGACTTGCCGCGTTGTTGGCGGGGCATGGAACAGTCCTGAAAAATCAGACGTCATGGCGGAGACTCTCTCCGCCATGAACATCATTGCTGTGAAACGTAATGAAGACGCGGATGTCCGCGATTCACGCGGTCATGACGTCCCGTATTAATTCAACGCGCCCGTAAGACTTGGACTTACAGGGAGCGCTGAATGGTCTCTACGCGGTAGCATTCGATTACGTCGCCAACGCGCATATCCTGGTAGTTCTCGAAGGCCATGCCGCATTCCTGACCGGACTGGACTTCCTTCACTTCGTCCTTGAAGCGCTTCAGGGTCGACAGCTTGCCTTCGTGCACGACGACGTTGTCGCGGATCAGGCGGACATTGGCGCCGCGTTCCACGGTGCCGTCGGTGACACGGCAGCCTGCGATCTTGCCGACCTTCGAAATGTTGAACACTTCGAGGATCTGCGCATTGCCCAGCATGGACTCGCGCAGCGTCGGCGCGAGCAGGCCGGACATCGCCTTCTTCACGTCGTCCACGAGATCGTAGATGATGTTGTAGTAGCGAATTTCGATGCCGTTGCGCTTGGCGAGCGCCGCCGCTTCCTTGTTGGCGCGAACGCTGAAGCCGATGATGGCGGCGCCAAAACCTTCCGCCAGCGTCACGTCGGATTCGGAGATGCCGCCGACGCCTGCGTGCAGAATGCGGGCTGCGACTTCGTCGGTGCCGAGCTTTTCGAGCGATCCCAGGATCGCTTCCAGCGAGCCCTGCACGTCGGCCTTCACGACCAGCGGGAAGTCCTTGCGGCCCGTGGTCTTGAGCTGGCTCATCATCTGCTCGAGCGAGCCGCGCATGCCGGCGCTGCTGGCTGCGGATTTCTCGCGCTTCTGGTGGGCACGATAATCGGTGACCTGACGGGCGCGGGCTTCGTTCTCGACCACTGCGAGGCGGTCGCCGGCTTCCGGCGGGCCATTGAAGCCGAGCACTTCGACCGGCACCGAGGGGCCGGCTTCCTGAACGGTCTCGCCCTGATCGTTGATCAGCGCGCGGACGCGGCCCATTTCGGCGCCGGCCACGATGATGTCGCCGACCTTGAGCGTGCCGCGCTGAACCAGCACGGTCGCCACGGGGCCGCGGCCGCGATCGAGCTTGGCTTCGATCACGGTGCCTTCGGCCGGACGGTCCGGATTGGTCTTGAGTTCGAGCAGATCGGCCTGCAGCGCGATCATTTCGAGCAGCTTGTCGAGATTGGTCTTGTTCTTCGCGGAGACTTCCACATCGACGACGTCGCCGCCGAAGGATTCGACCTGAACCTCGTGCTGCAGCAGTTCGGTGCGCACACGCTCGGGCTTGGCGTCCGGCTTGTCGATCTTGTTGATCGCGACAATCATCGGAACCTTGGCCGCCTTGGCGTGATTGATCGCTTCAATCGTCTGCGGCATCACGCCGTCATCGGCTGCGACAACGAGGATGACGATGTCGGTGACCTTGGCGCCGCGGGCGCGCATCGCGGTGAACGCGGCGTGGCCCGGCGTATCGATAAAGGTGATTTTCTTGCCGCTATCCGGCGAGGTGACCTGATAGGCGCCGATGTGCTGGGTAATGCCGCCGGCTTCACCCGAGACGACATTGGCCTGACGGAGCGCGTCGAGCAGCGAGGTCTTGCCGTGGTCGACGTGACCCATGACGGTGACAACCGGCGGACGCGGCGTCGTATCGGACGCATGATCCTCAGCGACGTCGAACAGGCCTTCTTCCACGTCGCTTGCGGCAACGCGCTTGACGGTGTGGCCGAGTTCTTCGGCAATGAGCTGCGCGGTGTCGGCGTCGATCACGTCGGTGATCTTGTGCATCGCGCCCTGCTTCATCAGCAGGCGGATGATGTCGACGGCGCGCTCGGCCATGCGGTTGGCGAGTTCCTGAATCGTGATCGCTTCAGGGATCGTCACTTCGCGAATGAGCTTTTCCTTCGGCTCGTTCGAGGCGTGGCCTTTCAGGCGCTGGGTGCGGCGGCGGAACGAGGCGATCGAGCGCTCGCGCACATCGTCGGCATTGAGCGCGGTCGAAATGGTGAGACGGCCGCGCTGTTTTGCCGGGCCGGGCTTCGCAGCCGGCTTCGGTGCAATGACCGGACGCGCGGGACCGCCGCCCGGACGGCGCACCATGCGCGGGGCTTCGTCATCGTCGGAGCCGTCGGCCGCGACCGCCGCCGGACGTGCCGGGACAATCGGCGCCTTCGCAGGCGCTGCCGCGGCAGCCTTCGCGGCGGCTTCGCGCTTGTTGGCTTCGCGCTCGGCGCGGGCCTTGGCTTCTTCCTCGGCGCGATGACGTTCTTCCTCGGCCTTCTTGCGGGCTTCGGCGGCTTCGCGCTCCTGCTGTTCCTTGAATTCCTTGGTGTTGCGGCGGGCGGCTTCCGCTTCCGCGGCGCGGCGCTCTTCCTCTTCGCGAATGCGCGCATCGGCAAGCGCGCTGGCGCGGGCGCTCTGTTCGTCTTCGGTCAGGGTCTGCAGCACGACGCCGGACTTGCGCGCGACGGGGCGCGGCGGCTCGGCCGGGCGGGGTGCGGGTTTCGGCGCGGCAACAGGGGCCGGCGCGGCTTCCGGCGCGGGGTCACCCGCAAGGCGGCGCTTGGTTTTCTTCTCGACCACCACCTGCTTGGTGCGGCCGTGACTGAAACTCTGGCGCACCACGCCGGTCTCTGTGCGCGGCTTCAGCGACAGAGTTTTCGTACCGACGCTCAGAGGCTTGTCGCCAGGATTCTTCGTATCAGCCATTCAACAGTCCCAATCTCGTTCG
Organism: Afipia clevelandensis ATCC 49720; assembly: GCF_000336555.1. Taxonomy (GTDB): domain Bacteria; phylum Pseudomonadota; class Alphaproteobacteria; order Rhizobiales; family Xanthobacteraceae; genus Afipia; species Afipia clevelandensis. Next base: position 3,352,058 of record NZ_KB375281.1, read on the forward strand.
TTTGCTCGCACGCCGTGTCAGACGGCCGTGCCCTGGTTATTCTGGTCATTCCCGCCATTGTGGCCGCCATCCGTCCCCCGAAACCGGGTGAGTGTCTGGCAACGTGCGAGGAAGGTCTTGCTGGCCGGGCCCGCGAGCAGGGCAGCATGTACCACATTTGCCCGCCCAAGTGCCAAATCCAATTCATCGGTGGTCAGGACGCCGACCACGGGAAAATCGCCCGATTCCGGGCTATTTTCCCGCCTCATGGCGGCCAGTTTGCCGTTCAGCTTGCGAATTCCGTCCAAAGCGCCGTCAGCGGCATGGATCAGGGCCACGGCCTGCCGGGTCTCGATCGCGCCCTCGACCTTGGAAAACCCCGAAACCACCTGCCCGGCCTTGGCGGCCATGGCGAGGGCTTCGGAAATGCCCCGGACCATCAGACGTTCGACGTCGTCAGCCAGGGTTTTCGGCACCTGAACCTCGCGCTTGAAACTGCGCGCGAACACATTGCGCCGGGCCGCTTCCGCGACTTTCTCGCGCGAGAGCGACACCCACAGGCCACGTCCCGGAAGTTTTCGCTTCAGGTCGGCAACGATCTCTCCGGTCGGGGAGAGAACGAAGCGGATCAGGTCATCAACGCCCGCGACCTGCCGTGTGACCGCGCACATCCGCTCGGTCCCGGACTTTGTCCGGGGACCGTGATCGAGATCGGCGTGATCAGCGATGGCGAGCATGCGCGGGTCATTTCCTTCAACTCTTGCGGAACATGGTGATGTCCGAAAATCGCTTCATGAGTTTCGGCCTTGTTACGCGGGATTCTCTTCAGAGGCTTCCGCCTCTTCCGACGGCTTGGCGAGGTCGGCTTCGGTGATCCAGCCGGCGACAACGCGCGCCTGCATGATCAGGGCTTCGGCGTCCTCGCGCGACATCTCGTTCGCATCAAGGATGCCCGCGTGCTTGACGGTTTCGCCATCCTTGCGTTCGGTCCAGCCGATCAGGTCGTCGGTGGCCAGATCCGCAAGATCCTCGACCGTCTTGACGTTGTTCTCGCCGAACTTCACCAGCATTTTTGCGGTCACGCCGGGCACCGTCTTCAATTCGTCTTCCACGCCCAGTTCCTTCCGCTTGGCTTCCAGCTCGGCATCGAGCTGTTCGAGATATTCGCGCGCGCGGCTCTGCAATTCGGCAGCGGTTTCCTCGTCGAAGCCCTCGATGCTGGTCAGTTCGCGCGGATCGACCAGAGCGAGGTCTTCCACCGAGCCGAAACCTTCGGAGGCGAGCAACTGGCCGACCACTTCGTCGACGTTGAGGGCTTCCATGAACACGCGGGTGGAATTCTCGAAGTCGGCCTGACGGCGCTCCGATTCTTCCTGCTCGGTGAGGATGTCGATGTCCCAGCCGGTAAGCTGCGAGGCGAGGCGCACGTTCTGGCCGCGGCGTCCGATCGCAAGAGACAGTTGGGTATCCGGAACGACAACTTCAATGCGTTCGCGGTCTTCGTCGATCACGACCTTGGCGACTTCCGCCGGCGCCAGCGCGTTGACCACGAAGGTCGCGATGTCCGGAGACCACGGAATAATGTCGATCTTCTCGCCCTGCAGTTCGTTCACCACGGCCTGCACGCGCGAGCCGCGCATGCCGACGCAGGCGCCGACCGGATCGACCGACGAGTCGCGGGAGATAACACCAATTTTCGCGCGCGAGCCCGGATCGCGGGCCACCGCCTTGATTTCCACGATGCCGTCGTAGATTTCCGGCACTTCCTGCGCAAACAGCTTGGCCATGAACTGCGGATGGGTGCGCGAGAGGAAAATCTGCGGGCCGCGGGTTTCGCGGCGGACGTCGAAGATGTACGAGCGCACGCGGTCGCCGTTGCGGAACACTTCGCGCGGCAGCATTTCGTCACGGCGCACGATGGCTTCGCCGCGTCCGAGATCGACGATCACGCTGCCATATTCGACGCGCTTGACCACGCCGTTGACGATCTCGCCGATGCGGTCCTTGAATTCCTGATACTGCCGGTCGCGCTCGGCTTCGCGCACCTTCTGCACGATCACCTGCTTGGCGCTCTGCGCGGCGATGCGGCCGTATTCCAGCGGCGGCAGCGTGTCGGCAATGGTGTCGCCGATCTGTGCGCCGGGATTGGCCTTCTGCGCGTCCTTCAGCGAAATCTGGTTGGACGAGTTCTCGACCTGCTCGACCACCAGCATGTGGCGTGCAAGCTGCAACTGGCCGGTTTTCGGATGAATCTGGGCGTGCACATCGGTTTCGGAGCCATAACGGGCGCGGGCAGCTTTCGCGATGGCGTCCTCCATCGCGGCGATCACGATTCCGCGGTCGATCGACTTTTCACGCGCGACGGCATCGGCGATCTGCAGCAGTTCGAGTTTGTTGGCGCTGACAGCGGCCATGGCTCAGTCTCCTTCGTGGTGGTCCGTGAGGCCTGCGCGCTTTTTCTTTTCAGCGGCGAGGCGATGTTCCTTGGTGTTCTGCGGTACGGGCTTCTTCGTCTTGCTTTTCGGCTTCGGCTGGAAGCCCTTCTTCAGATCGCGCTTTTCACGTGCAAGGCGCGCATGCGCCGGAGGTTCCGGAATCGCGCCCGATTGTTCGAGCTGCTCGCGCTCGGCGTCACGGCCGCGGCGCATGGATTCGGCAATCAGTGCGTTGGTCAGGACCAGATTGGCGCTGGCAATGTCTTCGATGGGAAGCAGAACGTCGGCTTCCTGCGCCCCTTTATATTCCTTGGAATCGTCACGTACGATGCGGACGCTATTGCCTTCCAGCCCCTGAATGGTTCCGCGGAAACGCTTGCGGCCATCGTGAGCCGTGGCCATCTCGATTTTCACGAGATGACCGACATAGCGCTCGAAGTCGGTGCGGCGGACCAGCGGCCGGTCGATGCCCGGCGATGAAATTTCCAGCCGGTAGGCACGCTGGATCGGATCGGCGATGTCCATCACGGGCGACAGCGCCTTCGAGATCGCCTCGCAATCCTCGATCTGCATGGTGCCGTCGGGCCGTTCCGCCATGATCTGCACGGTGCAGCCGGCTTCGCCGGAAACCTTGATGCGGACCAGCCGGTAGCCCATGCCCTGCAACACCGGCGCAGCGACCGCCGCCACACGCGCGCCGGCGCCCGGCTCGATCACCAGGCGCGGTTCGTCAAGCAGGTCGGCATCAACGGTGACGTCGGTCGGTTCGGTCATGTGCGGGTCGAGAATGCTCTTGGTCCTTGCTGCCGCGTCATGCGGCTGGCGTCAGGTAATAAAAAAGAGCGGGTCCCCGGGGGCCCCACTCTCCTACGTGCGCGTATGAGAATTTATCAGTTGCGGCGGATATAGACGTTTTCGGCCTGTGCGGCAAGGGCTTCCGGGTCAGGCGGCCCGCCGGTGGAACCTGCCCGACCGGCGCCAGCGGCTGATTTTCCGCCAAATCGCTCCATTTTGCACACCTCCACGTAACCTTGTCGGCCGGCATACCCCATTCGGGGGATACGGCCGTTGCGGCTAACCGTTAATTCACCCGGCGGGGCCTACAGTCCGCCCGCGTCCCGGGCGGAGCGGCCACAGCGAGGGTGGAACCGCCGTACCGGTGCGCGAACGAGATTTCTATGGCCGCTGCGCTTTCGCTGATTCCCGAACTCGATGACATCGTCAAGAATGGCTCCGCGGAGAAGCGGGCAGAGGCGATCGAGCGAATCTCCAGCCTCTTTCTGCAGGGGGCTGCGCATTTCGAGACCAAACATGTCGCGCTGTTCGACGACATTCTGGTTGGCCTCGTCCCCGCCACCGAAATCGAGACGCGAGCGGAACTCGCCGAACGCCTGTCAAAACTCGATAACGCGCCGCCGACGCTGGTGAAGCAACTCGCGCGCGAAGCCGAAATCAGGATCGCGGGGCCAATCCTCAGCCGCTCGCCGCTGCTGGACGATCCCACCCTTGTCGATATCGCGCGCGGCCGGGGGCAGGAACATCTCGCCGCGATTTCGGGGCGTAAGACGCTGTCGCCGGCGGTGACCGATGTGATCGTCCGCCGTGGTGACCGTGATGTCGTGCGCAATGTCGCCGCCAATGCCGGCGCGCAGTTTTCCGAATTTGGCTATTCAGGACTGGTCAAGCGCGCGACCGACGACGGCATGCTGGCGCTGACCGTCGGACAGCGCGAAGATCTTCCCGCAGCGACGCTGAAGCAGTTGCTTGCCAAATCGGTCGATGTGGTGCGCCGCCGTCTGTTCGACATGGCCAAGCCGAAACAGAAGGCCGCGATCAATCAGGCGATGATCGAACTGTCGGGCGCGCCGAAATCGCAGCCGCAGGCGCGCGACTTCGAGCCGGCGCAACGCGCCATCCTGGCGCTGCATCATGCCGGCAATCTCGATCAGGCGGCGTTGCTCGATTTCGCCCGGCAGCACAAGTATGAGGAGGCCGTGGCCGCGCTCGCCGCGATGACGGGCATGCGGCTCAACGTCGTCAACCAGCTCATGCTGGGGGATCGTTACGATCCGGTCCTGCTGCTTGGAAAGTCGATCGGACTGGAATGGGCGACCGTGCGCGCGCTGCTCGTGCTGCGGCTTGGCCCCGGCAAGGTGCCGTCCGGTCCCGATATCGAAGAAGCGCGGATCAACTACGAGCGGCTGTCGCCGGCGACCGCGCAACGTGTGCTGACGTTCTGGCGTCTGCGCGACAAGGCCTAGGCGTTCGTTCGCTTGAAAATCAGATAAGCGGCCTTGCGTCCCTCGCGCTCGGCTTTGCGGCCGTAGCGCGTCATCGTGTAGTGCGGCCAGGGCTTGCGCCAGTCATCGGCCCGCTCCGCTATCCATGCAAAGTCTTTCGATCGCTGCATGTGCATCAGCGTCCATGAACAGTAGTCGTCGATATCGCTGACAAAACGGAATTCGCCTGCGGGATCGAGCACGCGCGAGATCTGCGCGATGGTAGCGTCCTGCACGAAGCGGCGCTTCCAGTGCCGCCGCTTCGGCCACGGATCGGGATGAATGAGATCAATGCGTTTGAAACTTCCGGCGCGCGCCCAGCCCAGAAGCTCGGCGGCGTCACCCGCGAACAGGCGGATGTTGGTGATGTTGTTCGCCTCTATCAGCGACAGGATCTTCGCCATGCCGTTGATGTAGGGCTCGCAGCCGATAAAGCCGGTCTGCGGATGCGCGAGCGCCTCGGCGACAAGATGCTCGCCGCCGCCGAAGCCGATCTCCAGCCGCATGTCATCGACCGGTGCATCGAACAGCGATGCAGGAGCGGAGGCGTCCGCCGTCGCAAGATCAAGGGTGAGCCGGGGCAGCAGATGCTCCATCAGATCGGTCTGATGGTTGCGGAGCTTGTGTCCCTTGCGCCGTCCGAAGAACGAACCGTGGCTGTGCCCTGCAGCCTGCGAAGATGACGCGATGCCGTCCGCTGACTTCGTCATCTGCCGGTCCTGGCCGTTCATCATCGTGAATGGAAAATCTTGAATAGCTCCGGCTCGCGCTGCGCCACGTGTGTTCGTTCAACGCACGAGCATGAGTTCAGGTCGGGTCGGATTGCTCGCGTGCGGCCATCTGCTCGACAAGCTCCACGATGCTGCGGCGGAGCCGGGCATCGGTGATCCGCGTGAAAGCCCGGGTCAGCGCCAGGCCTTCGGATGTGGCAAGAAAATCCGAGACGTAGGCGGGCGACTGCGCTTCGCTCAGTCCCGCCAGGGCGTTCGGGCCAGCAGGGCCGCCCTCGAACAAGAACGAAACCGGGACCTGAAGAATATCCGAAATCTGCTGCAGGCGGCTTGCACCGATGCGGTTGGTGCCCTTCTCGTATTTCTGGACCTGCTGGAATGTCAGGCCGAGCGCTTCGCCGAGCTTTTCCTGGCTCATGCCCAGCATGATGCGGCGCATGCGAACACGGCTGCCGACATACTTGTCGATTGGATTTGGGGCCTTGGGCGTCATCTCAAACTCCGCGCCGTCAGCCTGCCGGGCACAAATACCCAAGGCGAGACGGCGGTTTATTCGGCATACGCTGCCGCATGCGGGATCGTCAAATGCTAGTCATACACGTGCTGAAGATTTTAGGTTACGGCGACATTCTGACGCCGGGTTCCATGAACCGGCGCGCGGCGGGCCACTAGATACGGTGTTTCAGGCCTTCGGTTTCACGCGGCGGCGAAGAACGATCAGGACCGACAAGGCTACCGCCAGCGCTGCGGGAATATCCCGAACCCTTGAAAAAATCGTTGGTGCTGTCGGCCTCGGCAATGGTGAATCGAGGACGCCTTCCCTGCCAAGCTCCAGATGCGCAATGATGCGTCCGACCGGATCAATGACCGCGGAAATGCCGGTGTTCGCAGAACGGACGAGCGGCAGCCCTTCTTCAACCGCGCGCAAGCGCGCCTGCTGGAGATGCTGGTAGGGGCCGGTGGAAATTCCGAACCAGCCATCGTTGGTCAGGTTGACGATCCAGCCGGGACGATCCGCGCCGGGAACGATGGCGCCCGGAAAGATCGCCTCATAGCAGATCAGCGGCAGCATGCGCGGCGCATTCGGAATGTTCATCGTGCGCCGCCGGTCGCCGGGAATGAATCCGCCGCGCACTTTCGTGATCTGCACGAAGCCGAGTTTCTCCATCGCCGACTGAAACGGCAGATATTCTCCGAACGGCACGAGATGCAGCTTGTCGTAGACCGACAGGATCGTCCCGTCATGGTCGATCACATAGATCGAATTGTAGGCGCGCGTGATCTGCGTTCCCGCGGGCTGATCGGGCGGCCGAATGGCGCCGGTGACCAGAACCGTTCCCTGCGGCAGCAGATTGGCGATCTGCGCCATGGCGTCGGCTTCGCGCGAAAGGAAAAACGGAAAAGCGGATTCGGGCCAGATGAGTATCGTGGCGTCGCGGATGCCGCTCGACTGCGGTCCGGTCGCGCGATCCGACAGCGACAGATACTTTTCCATCACCATCTGCTTGGCGGAATAGTTGAACTTCACGTCCTGCTGCAGGTTCGGCTGCATCAGCCGCAGCTTCACGCCCGCCACGAGTTGCGTCGGATGCGTGGTCAGCCGGAACGCGCCGTAGAGAGCCATCGCGGCGAGAACGAGAAGAGAGAGTGCGGGCGCCATCCATGGGCGGCGCGTCACGGCGCGATCATCCGCGAGAGCCGCAGGACTTGCGAACACCGCAAGCGCGACGAAGGTCAGACCCCAGAGGCCCACCAGCGAAGCCGTCTGCGCCAGCGCAAGCGGTTCGGTCAGCGCGTAACCGAAGGCGTTCCATGGAAAGCCGGTGAGGATGTGCCCGCGCAACCATTCGCTGAAGGTCAGCGCGCTGGCGAAACTGAGAATCCGTAAGGCGCCGGGCACCCAGATCAATCGGGCAAGCGCGAAGCCAAGCGCCATGAACAGCGCGAGACCTGCCGGCAATCCCATCACCGCGAAGGGCAGCAGCCACGCAAATGTCTCGGCATCGACAAGGAATGCGTAGCCGATCCAGTAAAGCCCCGCGGTGAAATAGCCGAAGCCGAACCACCAGCCACTCAGCGCCGCCGCCGGAATGCCGCCGAGGCGTCCGGCGCCAGCGCCGTCGATCAGCCAGACCATCACAGGAATGGTCAGAAAGAGAATCGGCCAGGCGTTGAACGGCGCCATCGCCAGCGCCGACAGCGCACCCGCGATCCATGCGAGCGCCGCGCGCTTCCAGCCCCACGAGAGAATGATCGAGGCGATGAGCGCGCGGAACGAATTCATCGGCTGCCGGTGCTGTCGCTGGATGAGGCGGGATTGGCGGGATCGATGCCTTGTGCCTGAGCCGCGTCGGCGGCGGCTTCGCGGCGGCGCAATTCGCGATGACGCAGGTTGGAGCGGTCCTTGTGCGTGCCGATGCGCACGCGCTTGACGCGGCGCGGATCGGCGTCGAGGACTTCGATTTCAAAGTCGCCCGGGCCGGAAATGATTTCACCGCGCACCGGCAGGCGGCCGACCTGTGTCACCAGATAGCCGCCGAGCGTGTCGACATCCTCGCCGGCCTCGCCGGTGTCGAAATCTTCGCCCACCACGGACTGCACGTCCTCGAGGCTGGCACGGGCATCGGCGATGAACGATCCATCGGACTGCCTGACCACGGATGGCGCCTCGTCGCCGTCATGTTCGTCGTCGATCTCGCCTACCACCTGTTCGACAATGTCTTCGATCGAGACAAGGCCGTCAGTGCCGCCGTATTCGTCCACCACCAGTGCCAGATGGATGCGTGTCGCCTGCATCTGCGCCAGAAGGTCGATGGCAGGCATCGACGGCGGAACGTAGATCAGCTTGCGCATGATGTCGGCATCCGCCAGCTTCATCCGCAGGTCCACCGAGCGCAGATCGAGGCCGGCAGGAAACGGCTTCTTGCGTTTGGCGTTGACCTCGTCGTCGACCTTCGCCTTCGAGGTCATGAAGGCGAGCAGATCGCGGATGTGAACGAAGCCTTCGGGATCGTCGAGCGTGTCGTTGTAGACCACGAGGCGGGAATGGGCCGCGCTCTCGAACAGGCTCATCAGTTCGCCGAGCGAGATGTCGCGCTTTACCGCGACAATGTCGCCGCGCGGCACCATCACGTCGGCGATGCGCCGCTCGTGCAGGCCGAGGATGTTGCGCAGCATGGTGCGCTCGACCGTGGTAAAACTGGTCTCGTCCGGCGTGGTGGCATCGAGCACCACCTGAAGGTCGGCGCGCGCCGACCCCGCTTTCCATCCGAACAGCGCGCGCAGCGCGCGCATCAGCCAGAGTTCGGAGGAGGGGCGCAGCACCTCGCCCTGCTGCACGGGCACCGGCAGATTGCCCGGCCGTTGCGGGCCAGGACGTTCGGTGTCGGATTTGGCAGCGAGAGGTTCGGGCACTTAGTTCACCTGGTCGTCGTGCGCGTAAGGATCGGGAATTCCGAGTTGCGCCAGAATATCGCGTTCGAGGCCTTCCATGATCTCGGCGTCATCGTCGGTTTCATGATCGTAGCCTATCAGATGCAGGAAGCCGTGTACGGCCAGATGGCTGAGATGATGCTCGAACGGCTTGTGCTCGCTGTCGGCCTCCTTGCGCGTCGTCTCGTAGGCGATCGCGATATCGCCGAGCATGCGCGGCGCGTCGTCATCGGCGGGCGTGCGCTCCGGCTGCAGCGCAGGGAAGGACAGCACGTTGGTCGGCTTGTCGATGCCGCGCCAGTTGTTGTTGAGGGTGCGAATGCCCGCATCGTCGGTCAGCATGACGGCGACCTCGGCGTCCGCCGTATCGGCATCGACCATGGCGGCCGCGGCCTCGATGGCGCGATGAACGATCGTCTCCGCGCTGCTTTCGCCGGCCCAGCAGTCGGCCGTGACTAGCACTTCGGTTGCGGGAAGATTGGCGGGTGTCATGGCGGCAATCGCGCGTTCAGGATTTGCCTGCATCGGGTTTCTTGGGCGTGCCTTCGTAAGCGGCGACAATGCGCGCCACGAGTTCGTGGCGAATCACGTCCTGCCCGGTGAAGCGCACCTGCGTGATGCCTTCGACGCCGTCGAGCAGCTTTGCAGCTTCCGCCAGCCCCGACGGCTGGCCGTTGGGCAGATCGACCTGGCTCGGATCGCCGGTGATGATCATCCGGCTGTTTTCGCCAAGGCGGGTCAGAAACATTTTCATCTGCATCGACGTGGTGTTCTGCGCTTCATCGAGGATGATCGCGGCATTCGTCAGCGTTCGGCCACGCATGAAGGCGAGCGGCGCGATTTCGATCTCGCCGCTCTGCAGGCCGCGCTCGACCACGCGGGAGTCCATCAGGTCGTACAGCGCATCGTAGATCGGCCGCAGATAGGGATCGACCTTCTCGCGCATGTCGCCCGGCAAGAATCCGAGCCGCTCGCCGGCCTCGACAGCGGGACGCGACAGGATGATGCGATCGACTTCCTTGCGCTCGAACAACTGGCAGGCCTGCGCCACCGCAAGCCATGTCTTGCCGGTGCCGGCCGGGCCGATGCCGAACACGAGTTCGTGGCGCTTCAGTGCGCGGATGTAGGAATCCTGCGCGGCGGTGCGCGCGCGCACCGGACGCTTGCGCAGGTTGATTTCCTCGAATTGCGACTTCGCGGCCTTGGGATCGAATTCGAACAGCGAGCCTTGCGCGATCACGGCGCGGATCGCGCCTTCGACATCGCCCTGGGCGATATCCTGGCTGCGGATCGCCTGTTCGTAGAGCATTTCCAGCACGCGGCGTGCGGCGTCGCAGCCGTCGCGAGATCCGGCGATGGTGATGTGGTTGCCGCGGGAGTCAGCGACCACGCCGAGACGCCGCTCGATCAGCGCGAGATTCTGTCCATAGGGGCCGACCAGCGCGGAGGCTGCGCCGTTGTCGTCGAAGGCGACGACGATCTGGGCTTCGTGCGGAGTATGAACGTCAGCCTTGCGGCCAGGTGCGAGTGTCGGCGAATCCGATGCGCTTTTTGGCAAGGGTTCAGGCTCCGGTGGTCATGACGGGCTGGGAACGCGGCGAGGCAAGGGGCACGGGACCGGCCAGTCGGCCGATCAGGCTGTAGCGCTCGAGGCTGTCGATGGCGACAGGCAGCACCTGCCCGATAATGTCGGGGGAAGCCATGACATGCGCCGGCTGGAGATAGGCGGTGCGGCCGACGATCTGACCCGGATTGCGCGCGGCGCGTTCAAACAGCACGTCGACCGTCTCGCCGATGGCTGCCGCATTGAATGCGGCCTGCTGGCTGTCGATCAACTCCTGAAGCCGCGCCAATCGCTCGTCCATCACCGTGGCCGCAACCATCTCCTGCATGTCCGCGGCCGGCGTGCCGGGCCGCGGCGAATACTTGAACGAATAGGCGCCAGCGTAGCTGATTTGGCGGACCAGCGCGAGGGTCGCCGAAAAATCTTCCTCGGTTTCACCCGGAAAACCGACGATAAAATCCGATGAAAATGCAATGTCTTCACGCACCTTGCGGAACCGGTCCACGGTGCGGGCGTAATCGGCGGCGGTGTGCTTGCGGTTCATCGCCTCGAGAATGCGGTCGGAGCCGGACTGCACCGGCAGATGCACGAACGGCATCACGGCGGGGATGTCGCGATGGGCTTCGATCAGCGCATCGTCGACATCGCGCGGATGGCTGGTTGAATAACGCAGCCGGAGAATGCCGGGAATATCGGCAAGGCGATGAAGCAAGCGGCCGAGCGACCACGGCTCGCCGTTTTCGCCTTCGCCATGGAAAGCGTTGACGTTCTGTCCGATCAGGGTGATCTCGCGCACGCCATTGTCGGCGAGGCGCTTCACATCGTCGATGATGCGTGCGACCGGACGCGACACTTCCATGCCGCGGGTGTAAGGCACCACGCAGAAGGTGCAGAACTTGTCGCAGCCTTCCTGCACGGTGACGAAAGATGAAATGCCGCGCGCACGGATCATCGCGGGCTTCGGATCGGGCAAGGCCGCGAATTTATCCTCGACAGGAAATTCGGTCTCGATGGCGCGGCCATCGCTGCGCGCTTTCGCCAGCAGTTGCGGCAGGTGATGATAGCTTTGCGGGCCGACCACGATATCAACCACGGGGGCGCGCTGGATGATCTCGCTGCCCTCGGCCTGCGCGACACAGCCCGCCACAGCGATCCGCATCTCGCGACCATTGCGGGCGGCATCATCTTTTGCTGCTCGCAGCCGTCCAAGCTCCGAATAGACTTTTTCCGAAGCCTTCTCGCGGATGTGACAGGTGTTCAGGATGACAAGGTCGGCGTCCTCGGCATTGGCCGTCTCGACGTATCCTTCAGGCGTCAGCGTATCCACCATGCGCTGTGCATCGTAGACATTCATCTGACAGCCGTATGACTTGATGTGCAGCTTGCGCGGCGTGGTCATTCAGATCCTGACAGGCGGCAGTTCGGGCCGCTTTCCGGCGTTTCAGATATAGGGAAAGGGCCGCGAAATCCAGCGACCGGGCCACGGCAGGATTGCTGAAAAACCAGCTAAATGGCTGTTATTTCATCCCGATTGAGCATTTGCGCGGCCAGGGCGGGCAGTTTGCGCATATCGTCGATGACGATTGTGGCTCCGGCGGCGCGCAACCGGTTCCCGTCGCCGGGGCGGCAATGGCTGCCGCCGGTAAATCCGATCACAGTCATTCCGGCGGCGAACGCGCCGGTCACGCCCGGCACAGAGTCCTCAATCACGAGGCATCGCGCGGGCGGCGTGTTCATCTGAGCGGCGGCGAACAGGAACAGGTCTGGCGCAGGCTTGCCGTGCGCGACCTGCATCGCCGAAAAAAGATGCGGATCGAAGTGGCCGATCAGTCCTGTGGTGCTAAGGCTTGAGCGAATGCGCGTCGGCGTGCCCGATGAGGCCACGCAGATTTCTTGCGATAATTTGCCGAGCGTCTCGGCGATATGCGGAACGGGCGCAAGTTTCTCGCCGAACACGCGGTCGATGGTCGCACGCAATTGCGCGGTGTAGGTGTCGGGCAGAACGCGGCCGAGTTCGCCTTCGACCTCAAGCCGCGCCTCGCGCGCCGAGCGTCCGAGAAAACGTTCATGCACCTGCGCGGCGGTGATGGTGTAACCGTATTCGGTCAGCACGTCGGCATGAACGACGCAGGCGAGCGCCTCGCTGTCAACCAGCACGCCGTCGCAATCGAAGATAATGAGATCGTAGGGGGGCGGCGTGCTCAAGTCTTGTCGTCGTCCCGGGTCTTCTCGTCCAGCGGGACGCAATACAGCTCAAGCCGGTGATCGACCAGCTTGTAGCCGAGCTTGCGCGCGATCTCGGTCTGCAGCTTTTCGATTTCCTCGGAGGTGAATTCGATCACCTTGCCATCGCGCAGATTGATGAGGTGGTCGTGATGGCTCTCCGGCACCTGCTCGTAGCGGGCGCGGCCTTCGCGAAAATCATGACGCTCGATGATGCCGGCGTCCTCGAACAGCTTCACGGTGCGATAGACCGTCGAGATGGAAATCTTGTCGTCGACCGCGATGCAGCGCCGGTAAAGTTCCTCGACATCGGGATGATCCATGGCTTCGGCCAGGACGCGCGCAATCACCCGGCGCTGTTCGGTCATGCGCATGCCGGCGGCAGCGCAGCGCTTCTCGATATCCGTATGCTTGCCCGGAGGCATGGATTTGAGGGCGGTCATGATTATTCCCGGTGGATGGAGACGTGTTTTGCCACCGTAGCGAGCTTACGACAAGTCTCGTCGCATGACGACGGCGTTCAATTCGGTGCCGCCGGCATCCTTGTAATACCGGTCGCGGCGGCCGACCACGCGAAATCCGGCGCGTTCATACAGCGCGCGGGCGGGGCGATTATTTTCTTCAACTTCGAGGAACACGGTTTTCAGGCCATGCCCGGCGAGATGTCCGAGATGGGTGCGCAAGAGTTCGCGCGAGAATCCGTGGCCGCGATGTTTCTGCGCCACGGCGACAGAGAGGATTTCAGCCTCGTCCGCAGCCGTGCGCGAAACGATGAAGCCGATCGTTGCGCCACCCATCCGCAGCCGGTGCGCCAGCGCGTTGCGTTCGATCAGGATCTGCTCGAACTCCTCGGTGCTCCAGCCGCGATGAAACGCCGCGCGGTGCAGTTGCGACAGCCGTGGCGCGTCGCGCAGGTTTGCAGGCTCGACCGCCGTCTCGGGCCGCTTGAACAGATGCGGGAAGAACCTGCCAAGAAACGAGGTGAGATGCGCCATGATGGTCAACGCATATCCGGCACAACGAAGCCGGGCTTCGGCTTGGCATCGGGCGGCCGGAGATAGAACGGCTTGGCGGGTGCGGAGTCCGGGTCGGTTGCGGCGCCGAGCCAGGCGACCCATGCGATATCCGGGCCGGGCTTCGGATCGACCAGCGCCGGTGCGGGGACATTGGACGGCCAGCGATCAGCGAGGAGACGGGCGGCATTGCCGACCATGCGCAGCGCGCCGAAACGGGCGGCGGCGAATGTATCCTCGATGGGAATAATCGCCGGCCGCATCAGCACGGCGCCATTGCCCGCGACAGCCTGAAAATAAACATGGTCGTGGCGGGCGTCGATGGCGGCCACGATCGGCTGTTCCTGTTGCTCCGCGACCAGCGGCGCGGCATAGACCGACAGCGTGGTGAGGCCGGCCACGGGCTTGCCCGCGGCAAGGCCGATGCCGCGCGCCGCAGAAATGCCGACGCGCAGACCGGTGAAACTGCCGGGGCCGGTGGTCACGGCGATGCGGTCGAGATCGAGATAGCTGCGGCCGGAGGCTTTCATGACGCGCGCGATCAGCGGCATCAGCGCTTCGGCGTGGCCGCGCTTCATCTCCAGCGTTTCCTGCGCGATCATGGTCTGCGCGCCGGCGTCGAGGACGGCGGCTGCGCAGTAATCCAGCGCGGTGTCGATGGCCAGAACGATCATGTGAGTGATCTAGCACCGATGGCGGCACCGGCGGAATGCCCAATGGCTCAGATTCATTCGTATTCGATGCTCAAAAATGAAATGGCCGGGACAAGCCCGGCCATGACGAAGTCTGTCAAACGGCAGTTTGGATGTTGCTTACATCGGCCGGACTTCGACCACGTCCGGAATGAAGTGCTTCAAAAGGTTCTGGATGCCGTGCTTGAGCGTCGCGGTGGACGACGGGCAGCCGGCGCAGGAGCCCTTCATGTCGAGATAGACAATGCCTTCCTTGAAGCCGCGGAAGGTGATGTCGCCGCCATCACCGGCCACGGCCGGGCGAATGCGGGTTTCGAGGAGATCCTTGATCACCGCGACGGTCTCGGTGTCGGCCTCGTCAAAGAACTCTTCGGCATGGGGCGCATCGCCATCGGCCACCTGTCCATCGGCGAGCAGCGGCGCGCCGGACATGTAGTGCTCCATGATGACGCCGAGAATCGCCGGCTTGAGATGCTGCCAGTCGCTGTCGTCCTTGGTGACGGTGACGAAGTCCGAGCCATAGAAGACGCCGGTCACGCCCGGCACCGCGAACAGTCGCTCGGCCAGCGGCGAGCGGGCGGCGCTGTCGCGGTCGGTGAATTCCATGGTGCCGGTGTCGAGCACGCTGCGGCCCGGAATGAACTTCAGGGTGGCGGGATTGGGGGTGGCTTCGGTCTGGATAAACATCTGAAATCTCCGGCGCATCGCCGGTTCAAGGCCGGCGCGAACGGGGTGGGTGAAGGTGTCCTATAGCACAGATGGCGGCTGGAACAGCCCGATCAAGGGCGCATGGCGGGGGTTCCTGCTCGCCGTCCCGGCATTCACCGGGGCGACTCAAGGTCTGTTTCTTACGACAGCGCGTCCAGATCGATGTCACTGAGATTGCCCGGCACCACGGTGATCGGGATCGGGAAGGTCCCGGCGGATTTCGCCAGCATGGTGATGATCGGCCCTGGTCCTTCCGCGCCAGCGCTCGCGGCCAGAACGAGCATCGCGATGTCCACGTCCTTGTCGATGACGTCGAGGATTTGCTCGCCGGGATTGCCTTCGCGGATCACGCGCTCCGGCGTAATCGCCGCGATGCCGTTGGCGCGGCCCGAGGCGCGATCGAGCGCCGCATTGGCGATCTCCTCGGCCTCCTCCCGCATGATGTCCGCGACACCGAGCCATTGCTGGTTGCGGTCTTCGGTCTCGATTACACGCAGCATCACCACGCCGCCGCCGACGCGCACCGCCCAGCGGCTTGCGTAATAGACCGCGCGATCGCCTTCCGCGCTGTCGTCAACCACGACCAGACATTTCGGCTTATGGCCCTGCTCGTAACTTCGCCGCTGATTGCTCATACATGTCCCCCGCGCGTATTCCGCAAAAGTGGGCGCCGGTTTTGCGAACAGAATACGCACAACTTGCTGAACCAGCATCATGCTGCCACGCGCGAGGCCGCGCCGACAAGGCGAGAAGAGACTTGACGGAACTCGATTCGGTTGAGGCGGCGGTAATTAGCGTGTCATTCAAGGTTCGTCATGACCGGGCTTGTTCCGGCCATCCACGCCTTCTTTTGCCGTCAAGACGTGGATGCCCGGGACAAGCCCGGGCATGACGATGAACGCTGAGGCCTACTTCTTGCGGATGAAGCCGACGATGTCCTTCACCGCGTTCATGGTTTCGGCGGCAATGACGCGGGCGCGGTCCGCGCCGTCGGCCAGCACCGCATCCACGTAAGCCGCATCCTGCGTCAGCTTTTTCATCTCGGCGCCGATCGGACCCAGCTTGGCGACCGCAAGGTCGACCAGCGTCGACTTGAAGCCGGAAAACTGTCCGCCGCCGAATTCACGCAGCACATCGCCGCGCGACTGGCCCGACAACGCCGCATAGATGCCGACCAGATTGTCGGCTTCGGGACGGCTCTTGAGGCCATCCTCTTCGCTCGGCAATGGCTCCGGATCGGTCTTTGCCTTGCGGATTTTCTGGGCGATGCCGTCGGCGTCGTCGGTGAGATTAATGCGCGAATAATCGGACGGGTCCGACTTCGACATTTTCTTGGTGCCGTCGCGCAGCGACATCACCCGCGTCGCCGGGCCGGTGATCAGCGGCTCCGGCTGCGGGAAAAACTTCTCCCCGAAGTTGTGTGCGCGGATCGAATCCGAGAAGTCGTTGTTGAATTTCTGCGCAATGTCGCGCGCCAGTTCGAGATGCTGCTTCTGATCCTCGCCGACCGGCACATGGGTCGCGCGGTAGACCAGA
Organism: Afipia clevelandensis ATCC 49720; assembly: GCF_000336555.1. Lineage (GTDB taxonomy): Bacteria > Pseudomonadota > Alphaproteobacteria > Rhizobiales > Xanthobacteraceae > Afipia > Afipia clevelandensis. The sequence continues at coordinate 3,368,650 of NZ_KB375281.1, forward strand.
ATGTCCGCCGCCATCAGGTTCGGATAGGCGTAGAGACCGACGGATGCGTTCTCGCGGTCCTTGCCGGCCTTCTCCTTGAACTGGGTCATGCGGTTCAGCCAGCCGAGGCGGGCGACGCAGTTGAACACCCAGGCAAGTTCAGCGTGTTCGGAGACCTGGCTCTGGTTGAACACGATGTGCTTCTTCGGGTCGATCCCGGCTGCGATGAACGCAGCGGTGACCTCGCGGATGTTGCGGGTGAGTTCAGCCGGGTCCTGCCAGACGGTGATGGCGTGCAGGTCCACAACGCAGTAGATGCAGTTGTGGGTGTTCTGGAGTTTCACGAAGTTGACGATGGCGCCGAGATAGTTGCCGAGGTGCAGATTGCCCGTCGGCTGGACGCCCGAAAAAACCAGTTCTTTTGCAGCCATTGTGATCGTTCCCGCGCTGCCCTTGGGCAGCCGTGTTTTGATGGGCGTCTTTACCTGTGCATGCGCTAGTCGCGCAAGCGCCCATCGCGCAGATTGCTGATCGCTTCGCCCCAGTTGAGCACGCCGAACAGGTCCAGCAGCAGGCCGTAGAATGAGACGCCGGCCGCCACGAGACCGCCGAGAATGGTGATCTGGGCGGCGAAGCCGGCGGTCGCCGCCACCGGCGCCACAAAGGATTCGGCGAGAAAAAGCATCGCGCCCATGATGGCGGCGCAGAGCGCGATCCGCGGCAGCCGCCGCCGCGCGGTGGTGTCGATCGAGAAGCCGAAGGTGGTGCTCCCGCGCCAGGTTAGGATGGCGGCGCAGAACCAGGCGCCGAGCGAGATGCTGGCGGCAACGCCGCTGGCGCCATAGGGGCGGCCAAACAGCAGGCCGCAGATGACAGCGACGGCGACGCCCGAGATCGTCGCCACCAGCGGCGTTTTTGTGTCCTCACGGGCGAAGAAGGCTGGCGCCAGCACCTTGACCAGAACGTGCGCCGGCAGGCCGAGCGCGAGAATGGACAGTGCGCGCGCGGTGGCGGCGGTGTCCGCCGCGGTGAATGCGCCATGCTCGAACAGCACCCGGATGATCGGCTCGCTCAGGAGGATCAGGCCGAGCGCCGCGGGCAGCACGAGGGCGGTGGCGAGTTCTGCGCCGCGCGATTCCGCCTGCATCAGGGCGTCTTGGTCGTTGCTCCGGATGGCGCGGGTGAGTTCAGGGACCAGCACCGTGCCCATCGCTACGCCGACCATGCCGAGCGGCAGTTCGATCAGGCGGTTGGCGAAGTAAAGCCACGAGACCGCCGCGGGCGAACTCGACGCGATGATGGCGCCGCCGACGATCAGGAACTGCGGACCGGCATTGGCGACCATGCCGGGAATGCCCTTGCGCAGGAAGCCGCGGATCTGCGGATCGAACGAAACCCGGATCGGCGTGGCGATGCCGTCGCGCCACGGTCTGCGCTGGATCAGGATCAGCATCTGCAAGCAACCGGCGACACCGACCGCCCCGGCAATAATCGTTGCCGAGAACAGCGGATCGTGACGCCAGATCAGCAATGTGACCAGCACAACGATCATGGTGAGGTTGAACAGCACCGGCGAGAACGCAGTGAGCATGAAACGATGCTCCGCGTTGAGCACGCCCATCATTACAATCGACGGGCCGACGAACGCGAAATAGGGCATCATCAGACGTGCATCGGTAATCGCTAACTGTAATGTCTCCTGGCCCACGAAGCCCGGCGCGAGCAGAGAAATCACCAGCGGCATCAGCGCGGTCAGAAACAGCGCGATCACAATCAGAATGAGGCTGACGGCGCCAAGCGCGCGGCCGGCAAAAGCTGCGGCGGCGGCCGCTCCGTCGATTTCTCGCACGCGCAGATAATGCGGCACCAGTGCCGCGTTCAGCGCGCCCTCGGTGAAAGAGCGGCGCGTGACATTGATGAACTGGAACGCGACCAGAAATGCATCCGCGATGGGACCCGCACCGAGCAGCGCGGCGATCAGGGCGTCGCGCATGAATCCCAGCGTGCGCGAGGCCAGCGTTCCGGTCGAAACGGTCAGGATGTGGCGGATCATCGAACTATTCTGCGGATCACATGCTTGCTGGCGGACATATTGTCGTGATAGGTCGCCGGATCGTTTGGCGGCCTGTTCAAGGCCCTTATTCCACTGTCCTGAAATACCAGCTTTTGCCGGTTTCGCTTATCCTCAACAGGAATATCATTAATGACCGCAGCAACATACGACGTTCTCGGGATCGGCAATGCCATCGTCGACATTCTGGCGAGGACCGAGGACAAGTTCCTGACCGAGCAGGGCATGGCCAAAGGATCCATGGCGTTGATCGACGAGGCGCGGGCGGCTGCGATCTATGACGCCATGGGACCGGCGACGGAGATTTCCGGCGGATCGGCTGCGAATACCATTGCGGGCGTCGCGAACCTCGGTGCGCGCGCGGCCTTTGTCGGCAAGGTGCGTAACGACCAACTCGGCAATGTGTTCAGTCATGACATTCGCGCCGCGAAGGTGGCGTTCGAGACGCAGGCAGCTTCGGACGGCCCCGCCACCGCGCGCTGTTATGTGCTGGTGTCGCCGGACGGCGAGCGCACCATGAACACCTATCTCGGTGCCGCGCAGGATCTGTCGCCCGCCGATATCGACCCGGCGCAGATCGCGGCCTCCTCGATCATTTACCTTGAAGGCTATCTGTGGGACCCGGCCAACGCGAAGGAGGCCTTCCTCAAGGCCTCGAAGATCGCGCATGAGAACAGGCGCAGCGTGGCGCTGACCCTGTCGGATGCCTTCTGCGTCGGCCGCTATCGCGACGAGTTTCTCAATCTCATCCGCGGCAAAACGGTCGATCTGGTCTTCGCCAACGAAGCCGAGCTGACCTCGCTCTATCAGACCGGGGACTTTGACAAGGCGCTGGCGCAGTTGCGCAGCGATGCAACGCTTGCGGTCGTAACCCGCAGCGAAAAGGGCTGCGTTGTGGTGGCGAAGGACAAGGTGACGCCGGTTCCGGCGTCTCCGGTGAAACAGGTGGTGGACACCACCGGCGCGGGCGATCTGTTCGCCGCCGGGTTCCTGTTCGGCGTCGTTCGCGGTTTGAGCCATGAGCAGTGCGGACAGTTCGGGGCGCTTGCCGCCGCCGAGGTGATCCAGCATATCGGCGCGCGGCCCGAGGCTTCGCTCAAGGCGTTGGCGCAGCAGGCCGGCTTGCCGGTCTGATCGTTCACGATTGGGTGACCCGACGTTAACCGCGTTTTTCCTTGAACCGTCCGGTTGCCGCATCCATATGCGAAAAATCGCGCCGTGCGGGAACCAATCGGCCGTGGTGGATGTTGAAGCTGCTCCGAAGGAGCATCTGTCGAAGATGTATATGAGTAACGCGCGATGCGCGGGGGAAGGGTGTCATGATTTCGACCTGGAGCGAGTGGAAGCGTTATCCGAAGGCCGCCCGGGGCGAGACGCTGGAAGCGCCGATCGGTCCCGGAATTTTTGAGGTGAGGCACGCGTCGTCCGGCGCGCTGTTCGCATTTGAGGCCGCGGACAACATCGCCCAAGCGCTGTCGTCGATCACCGCAGGTCCGAAATCCTTCGCCTCATGGTTCGGCAAGCGCGATTCCGTGACGACGCCCGATCTGGAATACCGGACATTTTCAACTTCGACTCGCGAAGAAGCCAAGGTCGCGGCGGAGCGAATGCTCGGGCGCCGTGAGGCGTTCATGAGCCACGTCGCCTGATCGGCATTTGCTGAAAAGTATTTCTATCGGCGCAGCGCGCCGATCATGCGGCTGGCAAAGGCCAGCCGTTCGGCCATCACCGACATGAAATAGGTCAGCAGCTTCTGGCCAAGCTGCGGATTGCTTGCGGTGATCGCGTTGAAGGCGTCGGCGCGCAGCACATAGAGGACGCTATCGGCTTCTGCCTGGATCGTGGCGCTGCGTGGCTGGCGCGCCACAAGTCCCATCTCTCCCACCGTCGTTCTGTTGCCAAGGCTGCGCACCCGCGTTGGCCGCCCGTCGCCTGTGTCGACCGTCACGCCGACGCGCCCGTTGAGAATGAACAGCATGGAGTCGGCGGCTTCGCCGGCGCGGGCGATGATGTCGAACGCCTTGACCTCGATGTGCTCACAATGTCTGGCGAGTTCGGTGGCTTCCTGCTCGCTGCCGAGAATGGCGCTGAACCAGCCATGAAGGTCGTCGTCGTCCTGTTCGCGCGCGCTGTAACGGGCGATGATGTCGTTTTCGCACCATTCCAGCGCATGATCGAGTTCGGGCATCACCAGAATATCGCTGGACAGGAATTCACCCGATCGCAGCATCTTTTCCGTGGCGCGCGGCAGGTTGACGAGGACGAGTTTCACGCCGCCGTCGATCGCCGAGCGTTTGATCTGCGCGAAGCTGTAGGCCGCGGATGAATCAATGCCGGTCACGAGCTTGAAGTCGAAGACGAGATACCTGCATTCCGGGTGGCGCGTGAGCAGCGCCCGGACATGCTGATAAAGCCGGTTGGCGGAGCCGAAGAACAGATAGCTCTGCAGGTTGAGACCGTGGATTTCCCTGCCATGCGCGGTGAGCAGCGCGAGATCGTGCCGTGAACGGTCGAGCGAGCTGCGATACTCCGTTCCATTGAAGCCGAACTTGATAGCGCTGATGCGGGACGCGCTCAGGGCAAACGTTGCGCAGCCGATCACGATGCCGATCAGTACGCCGGCGATGAAGCCCCACTTCACGATGATAAAAATGATCGCCAGCAGCGACAGGTATTCGGTGGTGGAAAGCCGGCGTCGCGATTCGATGATCCAGCGGTTGAGCTGGTCGCTGCCGAGATAGATCAGGAGGCCGCCGAGAATGAATTTCGGCATGTAGCCCAGCAGCGCCGGGTCCGCCACGAGCATCAGCCCGGCAATGACCGCAACGGTCATTCCCGAGACGCGGGTCCTTGCGCCGCCGCCCGCATTGAGCAGGGAGCGGCTGAGGGAAATGCATCCGGCATAGCCGCCGAACAGGCCTGAGAGAATGTTCGCGGTGCCCGCAACGGTCAGCTCACGCTCGAGATTGGCTTCACGTCCGGTCGCGACTTCAAGGCCTGTGGTATTGAACAGCGTGCTGATGGCGGTGACGAAGATCACCGCGATCAGATTGCCGATCAGCCCCGGCGCGGCTTCCCACGGAAAATTCTCGATGTCGCTGAGGTGCCAAGGGGTTGTCAGGCTGGCGCGCGGCGGCGAGCGGAATGTCCAGCCCAGCCCCTGAATCTGCTCAAGCGAAAGGCCCGCGAGCGTGAAGGCGATATGCGCAACCACAATTCCGCCGACCAGAATCGCCGGGAGCGCGAGCGGATTCCGCGAGCGATGCCAGATCAGGTAGATCGCGAGCGCCAGTGCGCCGCCGGCGAGGAGCTGGTAGATGGTCATCGGATCGGCGAGCGACATCAAGGTGTCGAGGCGCACCGGACGATCGGCGATGACGCGCACGCCACCCAAAGCGATCAGAAAGGCGGTCGCGCCGAGAAAGCCGCCGATCACCGGATAGGGAACGTAGCGGATCGCGCGGCCGATCCGGGTGAGACCCATGCTGCACAGGATGACGCCGGTGATGATCGTCGCCATCGACAGCGTCAGCAGCACCGGGCCGAGAAGCTGGGCCGAGGGATTGGCGGCAACGATGTGGTCGATCAGCGAGGCCGCGAGAATGCCGGTCACTGCGGCGGTGGAGGTTTCAGGCGCTCCGACCGCGAACGGGAATGTGCTTCCCAGCGCGATCACCGTGGCGATGATGGCCGTCGCGGTGAACGTCGCCGCGATTCCGTAGGGCAGATATTGCGCCAGCGGGCCGCTGAAGATCAGCACCGAATAGGACAGTCCGAAGGAAATGGTGAGAACCGCAGGCGCGGCGCTGGCGAAAATGTCGGTCAGCCACTGACGCAGTTTCAGGCCTGCATCGGAAACGGGATTGGCGGGAGAGAAGGCCACGCGGGGACATTCCATCAAATGTGCCCGTTCCTCCTAGACGACGGCATCGCGCAGGTAAAAGAGATTTTTATGACAATCACCGGCCGCGCGATCTTCTGCGCGGAATGAGAACGGTTGCGCGGTTCCTCGCCGCTAACCGCTGCCCAGGGAAAAGGCCGCGCGATCGGTCGCGCGGCCTGGCAAGCCGGTGTGGAATCACAAAGGCCGGATCAGCGGCCTTTGAACTTTGCCGGACGCTTTTCGAGGAATGCGCCGACACCTTCCTTGAAATCCTCGCTGCGTCCGGCGATCCGCTGGGAGCTTTGTTCCAGATCGAGCTGTTCCTCGAACGAGTTGTTTTCGCTTTCCCAGTAGAGCTTGCGGATCAGCGACAGCGCCACGGTCGGCCCGTTGGCGAGATCGTGCGCGAGCTTCTTGGTTTCCTCGGCCAACGCTGCATCGTCCACCACGCGATTGACCAGTCCCCATTCCAGCGCCTTCTCGGCGGGGAGCCGTTCACCCAGCAGCGACAGTTCGACGGCGCGGGCCTTGCCGATCAGGCGCGGCAGAATCCATGTCGATCCGCAATCCGGCGCCAGCCCGATGCGACGGAAGGCCTGCAGGAAGTAGGACGAGCGTGCGCAGACGATGATGTCGCCCATCAGCGCGAAGCTCATGCCCGCGCCGGCCGCAGGTCCGTTCACCGAGGTGACGATCGGGCAGTGCAGGTCGCGCAGGCGGCGCAGGAACGGATGAAATGCCGTTTCCAGCGTGGTGCCCGCGCTCTGGCGCTTGCCACTCTGGTTGTTGCGGCCCTGAAGGTTGGCGCCGGTGCAGAACGCCTTGCCCGCGCCGGTGATGACCAGACAGCGAACCTCCGCCCGCTTTTCCTCAAGAGTCTCCATCGCCTCGGACAGGCCCGCGAGCATGTCGACGGAGACCGCGTTCATGACCTCCTGATGATCGAGCACAAGGGTTGCGACCGGGCCGTCGAATTCCAGCCGGCAATGATTGAACTGCATGTCTTCCTCGCTTGATGGATTTGATTGATCGCTCTGTCGGCGACATGCCGCGTGCGTTTTCGCCGCAAACTATTCCGGAAACCGCGTGGGCTGTAAACGCCGCACTCCAGCGGCGAGGCGATGTCGGACCTGCCATGCGTTGCGAACATTTATTTCGCATGGCGAAAGAGCTTCCAAGGCGTTAGGCCGATGTTTGATTTCGTGCGGGCGATTGGCCAATGTCATGGCCAGACAAGACATAACGGGAGTTGAAACGGCATGAGCATTTTCGATCTGAGCGGCCGCGTGGCGGTGGTGACCGGCGGCAATGGCGGTATCGGTCTTGGCATCGCGCAGGCGCTGGTGGATGCCGGCGCCACGGTCTCGATCTGGGGCCGCAACGCGGACAAGAACGCAAAGGCGCTGGCCGCGCTCACCGCGAAGGGCGGCAAGGCTGAAGCGCGGGTCTGCGATGTCACCGATCCGGCTTCGGTGAAGGCCGCGATGAAGGCCACGCTCGATACGTTCGGCCGTGTCGATGGCTGCTTCGCCAATGCCGGCATCGGCGGCCGCCAGTCCTTCATCGACCGCTCGGAAGAAGACTGGCGCAAGATGTTCGCCACCAATCTCGATGGTGTGTTTCATGTCTTCCAGGCCGCCGCGCGGCACATGACCGAACGCGCCGCCGGCGGCGATGCCTTCGGGCGGCTGGTGGCGACCTCGAGCATGGCGTCATTGTTCGGCACCGCACGCAACGAGCACTATGCCGGGACCAAGGCGGCGATCAATGCGCTCGTGCGCGCTCTTGCGGTCGAACTGGCACGTTATGGCGTCACGGCGAATGCGATCCTGCCCGGGTGGATCAAGAGCGACATGACGCAGGGGCTGATGGCCAACGACAAGTTCGTGGACAACGTGATGCCGCGCATTCCGATGCGGCGTTTCGGCGAACCGTCGGACTTCGGCGGCATCGCGGTCTATCTGATGAGCAAAGCGTCGGCCTATCACACCGCCGACATGATCGTGATCGATGGCGGCTATACCGTGTTTTGATCGCGATAAGACCTCATGGTGAGGAGGTGCTTCTTTAGCGCCATCTCGAACCATGAGGCAATGTGGCTGTCATCCTTCGAGACGCGCGCAAGATGCGCGCTCCTCAGGATGAGGAATGCTTATGCTACGGTTCGAGCCGGTTGTTGCGGATTCCGTTCACGATTGGTCGGGGTGGCCGTATTTCTTGCGGAACGCTTCTGCATCGCCGAAATCGGCGAAGCCGATATAGTGCTGGTGGGCCGAGACCGCCTTGCGGGCATGCTTGATCGGGCACCAGTACTGTTCGGTGCGGCCTGCGATCTCGCTGGCATAAGCCATCAACCCGTTGCCATATGAGCAATAGGCGCAGTTGATGGCTTCCAGAATGTTCAGATAGGCGAGGTGATAACGGTCGAAGATGAAATAGTCGCTGCGTTTCACTTTCTCGATCCCGTAGACCGGGAAGCAAATCCACTGATAGATCGTGATGGTGATGTCGAGGATCACGAACGGGACAATCATCGCATAGATCACCGGCGCGGTGATGATGGTCAGCAGGTTCGCATTGAAGATGTATTTGGCTAGCCCCACGCGCAGTTCCCGGTGTGCGCGCAGAATCTCGTCCTCAAAGACGGCGCGGGTGCCTTGCAGTGTGTAGCGCAGCCGGGCCCGGCGGATCGCGAATTCAGCCTCAAGCTCGCCGTTGAGCAGTTTGATCTGCGCAATCAGTCGGTCGATACTCTCGCTCATGAAAAATCTTGCCTGAAAGTGGGAGATAAATCTGCCGGATGAATGTCCGCATCGGCGCCGTCACTCCGGCAGGGGAATGAATTCGTGCTCGTTCGGCACATGGGCGAAACGCCCGGCCTTCCAGTCAGCCTTGGCTTCCTCGATCCGCTCCTTGCTGGAGGAGACAAAATTCCACCAGACATGGCGCGGGCCTTCCAGCGCCGTGCCGCCGAGGAACATCATCCGTGTCGGACGAATGGCCTTGACGGTGATGCGGTCGCCGGGGCGGAAGATCAGCAGCTTCGGGCCTTCGTATTTTTCGTTCGCGATTTCGATCTCGCCATCGACGACATAGATCGCGCGCTCCTCGTGGTCGACGTCGAGCGGCACGCGCATGCCCTCGTCCAGCGCTACCTCGGTATAGAACCATTCCGACACCATCTCGACCGGCGATTTCGCGCCGAACGACGAACCCGCGATGATGCGTGCCCTGAAGCCGGTGTCCTCAACCGTCGGCAGCGTCTCGGCGCCGAAATGCTGAAACGACGGCGCGATCTCTTCCTTGCCGGCAGGCAGTGCAATCCAGCTTTGCAGACCGAGCATCTTCTGGCCATTGGCGCGCTGAACGTCCGGCGTGCGTTCGGAATGGGCGATGCCGCGGCCGGCGGTCATGAGGTTCATCGCGCCGGGCTGGATTTCCTGAATGTTGCCCTCGCTGTCGCGGTGCATGATGCTGCCGTCGAACAGATAGGTGACAGTGGCAAGCCCGATATGCGGATGCGGGCGCACATCCATACCCTTGCCGGCGACGAATTGCACCGGGCCGAAGTGATCGAAGAAGATAAAGGGGCCGACCATCTGCCGCTTGCCATGGGGCAGCGCGCGGCGCACGGCGAAGCCGTCTCCAAGATCGCGGGTGCGGGGCACGATGACAAGGTCGAGCGCGTCGCAGGTCTGCGGATCGCCGAGAATCGGATCGTTCGAGGGCATCCAGCTCATGGCGCGTCTCCCTTCGTTGTTGGGATGTATTACGCGCTCGCCGACGTCTCCGCGAGCGCGCGGACAGGCAGCATCTTACGAACCGCGGATGATGTTGCAACCTGACCCTTTTCGGCAAAGGCCTCGTGATTGGTTTCGATCTTGTCCAGCGCGTAAAGATAATTGACCATCAGTCCATACGACTGCTGCATACCCTTCTCGGAACGGTCACCGAGGAAATTCAACCGTTCGAGCTGGGCGCCGTTGCCGAGATGGAAACGCGCGACAGGATCGAGCGGATGCCCGCGTGAGCCCTTGGCTTCGATGAAATAGTAAGCCGCGAGCGGCAGCATCACGCTCTTGACGCGCTCGGCGGTCTCGGGATCGTCGGCCCAACCCGGCATGTCCAGCGCGTTGAGAGTATCGCGTGCCGATGCGTCAATCAGTGTCGATGCGTCCGACGCCCGTTCGCGCGCAAGCCATGCGGCGAAGCCGGGAACGGGCGAGAGCGTCACGAAGGTCTGCACGTTGGGCAATTCGCGCTTGATCTCTTCCACGACTTGCTTGATCAGGAAATTGCCGAAGGAAATGCCGCCAAGGCCCTTTTGGGTGTTGGAGATCGAATAGAACACCGCGGTGGTCGCTTCGCTCGCCGGGATCGGCGCGCGGCTGAGGTCGAGCACCGGCGCGATCGCCGCCGGGCTGTCCCGCATCAGCGCCACCTCGACGAAGATCAGCGGCTCATCGACCAGTTGCGGATGGAAGAAGCCGTAGCAGCGCCTGTCGCTTGGAGCGAGGCGGCTGCGCAGGTCATCCCAGTTGGTGATGGCATGAACCTGCTCGTAGCGGATGATCTTTTCCAGGATGTTGGCGGGCGTGGTCCAGTCGATCCGTTGCAGCACAAGAAACCCTCTGTTGAACCAGGACGCAAACAGATGCACGAAGTCGTTATCGACATGCTTGAGCGGCGGATGATCCTTGATATGCGCCAGCAGCGCTTCGCGCATCCGCACCAGTGCTGCGGTGCCGCCCGGTGCGAGATTGAGGCGGCGGATCAGTTCCTGCCGGCGCGGCTCGGCGGCCTTCAGGAGTTTTGCGATGGCGTCTGGCGAAGTGCCCTTGTCGCGCACGGCAGCCAGCGCCGCGTTCAACTCGTCCATGTCGGGGCCGAACAGGTCGGCCAGCGCATTGAGAAAGGCGAGTTGATCGGCTTCACTCGCGGCGGAGTAACCCGCAAGCAGCGTATTGGCGAGCGCGACACCGGTGGCTTCGCCACGCCGCGACAGCAGCGTCTCGCCAAGCCCGATCAGCTCGGCCTGCGACATGGCCCGCGCGCCGTTCGACAGGCCGAGCAGGCTGCGCCCCCGCTCGGTCAGCGTGGTGAGAAGATTGCTCAGAGAGGCACGGTCGAGTCCGAGTGTCGCCATCACGTCAGCTTGCTCCTGCGCAGTCCATCACTTCACCGATGATAGACAGCGAATGCGACCGATTCCAGACAGTCCGGTCCCGACTTTCGTTCAGGCAGACCTTCTTTCCGAAGGCCTGATCCGCGGACAGCTTGGCCTCGCTGCGACTCAGAGTCGCGCGAGCGAGGTCACCCGGTCGATGCGGTCGAACTTGTCCAGCGACAGGATGGCGTCGGCGAAGCGGTCGGCGCGGTCCTTGAGCACGGGGCGGGCGAGCTGCAGGAACTTCTGCTGCATCGCGACCGTGTCCGGGAATGACGACGGCTCGCCGGACGGATCGGGGATCAGACGCTCCAGCGTGCCTTCGCCGCTGACAATGGAGACGCGTGCGCCGAACGGATGGCTCTTGCCTTCAAGACGCGCGTCCTGCACCACCTCGATTCGGTCGGCGAGCGCCTCGATGGCCGGATCGCCAAGCCGCTTGTAGTCGTCCCATCCGAACGAACCCTGATCCAGCGCCAGCGCGCCGGTGAAGAACATCGAGAACTGTCCGCCGACGATGCTGCGTGCATGCCGCTTGGTTTCGGCATCGCCGGTCAGGGTGATGCCGTTGCGATGCAGGCCGATCTCGACGCTTTTGATATTTTCCGGCGTGAGATTGTGCTCGCGGCGCATGGCAATCAGCGCATCAATCGCCGCATGGGTGTAGCGGCAACTCGGATATGGCTTCACCCCGATCTTCATGGTCTCGTAGACGCGGCCGAGATCCGCGACGGCCTTGTCGGGATGCGGATTGTCGCTATAGCCGACCAGAAGACCGTGCTTGCCCTCGACGGATTCGGTTGCGCCGATGAATCCCTCGCGCGCCAGCGAGGCGGCGACAACGCCGTTCATGGCAGCCGCGCCGACCTGATAGCGCTTGTTCCACGCGCCGTTCACCAGAAACTGCAGCGAGCCCGCAGCCTGACTGCCGGACACGCCAAAGGCCGCGACGATCTGTTCGGCGGAGAGTCCGTAGAGCTTCGCGGCCGCGGCCGCGGCGCCATAGGTGCCGGCAGTGGCGGTAGGATGGAAGCCCTTGGCATAGTGCGATGTCGGGTCGAGCGCGTTGCCGAGACGGCAGCACACTTCATAACCGGCGACGATGGCGGTCAGCACGTCGCGGCCGCTCGATCCCATGATCTCGCCGACCGCGAAAGCGGCGGGAACGACGGGTGCGCTCGGATGCAGCGAGGAATCCGCATGGGTGTCGTCGAAATCGAGCGAGTGGCCGAGCGCGCCATTCAGCAGAGCCGCGATGGCAGGCGTGTAGGTTTTGGCGTCGCCGCACACGGTGGCTTCGCCCTGGCCGTCGAGGCCGAGGGTCGCCAGCATGCCCAGCAGGGATGGCGTCGATTCCGCTTCGCTGCGCGCGCGCACGGCGCTGCCGAGAAAGTCAAGAGTCAGCGCCTTGGCGCGCTCAAGCACGTCCCCGGGAATGTCCTCATACTTCAGATTTGCGACATAAGCGGCCAGCGTTGCGGTTTCATTCGCCATGGATATTCGTCCGTCCCGGATCGTCTTGTTGCTTTGCGCGCGCAGCTTATGGGGCGTGGCAGCAAAGCGCCAGATGCGATCGGGGCGGGCAGCCATTCCGAATGGCCGGGGCCGGGTCCGGTCAGGTTCTTGATTTGCGGATATAGGGCCAGAGCGCAAAGATGGCGACGATGAGGGTGGCGATGACAGTCGCGACCAGCGTTTGCGCAATGTCGAAGTTCTGGCTGTCACGCGCGACAAACAGCGCAGTGATTGGAGCCGCCAGGATCAGCAGCAGCCGCACGAATAAGGACATGACCGGACTCCCTGTGCTGCCTCTTGCAAGCATCGGACGTCCGATATCGCATTCGGCACGGCGCGCCCTTGATCCGGATCAAGCCGTGACAACGTGTCCCGGCGCGACGCGACCGGGCTTGGATATCGGTCAGATGTTCCGCAGCATGGCGGGGACGATCAGCCGGTGAAACGGCATGATGATCGTCAGATAAATCCGCCCCAGCAGGTTGTTGGTCTTCACCAGCGTGGTTGCGGACACCTCCTGGCCGGGCACGTCGCCACTGACATCGACGACAATGCGGAAGTCGAGATGCCTGTCGTCGAAACCCGCCACCAGCCGCTGCGGCGTTTCACTGATCACGGGAAACGGGCCGATGGACTCTCTGGTGAGGGCTTTCCGGTGTGTGGGACGCTTGAGGCCGAACGGCGTCACCATGATGTTGCGCAGCTTCATCAGCGCGCTGATCCAGCCGCGCTGGCGCAGGAACATCCTCTCCGCCGCCTGACGCGCATTGATCGCATCATCCACAGTAATGCGGAAACAATCGCCGAACTGCGCGCCGGGCAGCAGCGCCTTCATGCTGCTGTCAGGTTCAAAGTCATGGATAGCGATCGCATGGGAGGTCATGGGGCAACCTTGAGCCGGTGGGTCAGGCCGCGAAACCGCAGCACCAGCAGGATGGCATAAAGGCCGGTGCCGATCGACAGGCCGATCCAGACCCCGACTCCGCCGAAATTCAACTGGAACGCGAACGCGCAGGCTGACGTGAAGCCGATGGCCCAGTAGCTGACGGCGGCCAGCAGCAGCGGGATGCGCGTATCGCTCAGGCCGCGCAGCGCGCCGGCGGCCACGGTCTGGATGCCGTCTGCGACAAAGAAGGTCGCGCCGACCAGCATCAGCGTTGCGGCGAGTTCGACGGCGGCGAGTCCCTGCGGACCGTCGCCGAAGAAAAACCGCGCCAGATCGAACCGCACCACGATGACCGCGAGTGTCATTACGCTCATGAAGGCGATGCCAAGAATGATGGCGACGAAACCGGCGCGCCGGATCGCGGAGCGTTCGCCGCGCCCGAAGGCCTGCCCGACCCGCACGGTGGCGGCCATGCCGATGCCGAACGGCACCATGAACAGGATCGCCGCGATCTGCAGCGCGATCTGATGCGCCGCGAGCGCTGTGGTGCTGATCAGGCCCATCAGAAGGCCAGCGGCGGAGAACAGTCCGTATTCCAGCAGGAACGACATCGCGATCGGCGCGCCGATCACCACAAGCTGCTTCATCAGCGGCCAGTCGATCCGCCAGAAATGGCCCAGCACATGAAATTTCCTGAACGGCCGCTGGCACCAGGTGAACCACAACGCAGCGGCGCACATGGCGAAATTCACCGTGGTTGTGGCAACGCCGGCGCCGAGCAGTTCGAGCTTCGGCAGGCCCCAATGGCCGTGAATCAGCGCGTAGCCGAGCAGGCCGTTGGCCGGGATCGCGGCAAGCGTGATCCAGAGGCCGGGTTCGGGACGATTGACCGCGCCCATGAAATTACGGATGGCCATGAAGCACAGCGCGGGCGCCATGCCGGGTGCGAGGCCGAGCAGGTAGCGCTGCGCGAGACGCGCGTTCTCCGGCGATTGGCCGAGTATCAGCAGGATCTGTTCCCCGAACAGCGGCAACAGCATCATCGGAATGCACAGCAGCAACGCGGCCCACAGACCGACGCGCAATGCACGGCGGACGATGCGCGGCTGGCGCGCGCCCAGCGCCTGCGCAGCGAGTGGCGCGACCGCCGACACCAGCCCCATGCCGATCACGAAGGCGACGAAGAACACCGTATGCGCCAGCGACGCCGCGGCGACGGCCCGGTCGCCGAGCCGCCCGATCAGCGCAAGATCGGTGGTCATCATGGCGATTTGCCCCAGTTGCGTCAGCGCGATGGGTAAGGCGAGCCTGATGGTTTCGATGAATTCGGCCGCCACCGGGCCGCGGCCGGCGCTCGTCATGCCGGTTTGGACCGGTTCTGCCTTGTCGAGGGTTGTCATGATGCAGCCATAGCATAGCCGCCGGCCAAATGATGGCCGGTGCTGCATGGCGTGTGGATTCATCGCGCGCCGACGCTGGCGTCCCGATGGGCCTTAGCGGGAGAGGGTCATGTCTCGGGTTTAGGTGCCGCTGGCTGGCTTTTACCGCCAATCTCCCGGAACAGGTTTTCCAGACGATCAAGGTCGCGCAGGTGCAGGTCGCGCTGGGCAAACGGAATCTCGATGCCTTCAGCCCTGAACCGTTTCAGGATGTCGAGCCGGACATCGTTGGCGACACCGGCGTCCACACCGATATTCCCGACATGAAAGAACACGGTGAACTCCAGTGCATCGGCGCCGAAATTGCCGAGGATCGCGAACGGCTCGGGGGTTTTCAGCGCCCGCGGATGGTTCGCGACGATATCCAGCAGGATCGCAATCACCTTGTCGGGATCGGCGTCGTAGGACGTGCCCACCATGACGGAAAGACGCGCCGTGAAGCT
This sequence comes from Afipia clevelandensis ATCC 49720, assembly GCF_000336555.1. Classification (GTDB taxonomy): domain Bacteria; phylum Pseudomonadota; class Alphaproteobacteria; order Rhizobiales; family Xanthobacteraceae; genus Afipia; species Afipia clevelandensis. The sequence continues at coordinate 3,384,033 of NZ_KB375281.1, forward strand.
GCCGTGCATCCAGTTCACGACCTGGCCGCTGATCAATTCCGCGTTGGGAACGATGACGGAGAGATTGTCGTAGGTGACGATCTCGGTGGAGCGGACGTTGATGCGTTTGACGACGCCCATGCGCGTTCCCACCTCGATGCGGTCGCCGACCTTGATCGGCCGCTCCACCAGGAGGATCAGACCCGACACGAAGTTGTTGATGATGGACTGCAGGCCAAAGCCGATACCGACGGAGAGCGCGCCGGCGACGATCGCGACGTTCTGCAGGTTCAGTCCGACATATGACAGCGCAACGATAACCGCCAGAATGATTCCGAGATAGCCGATGCCGGTGCGGATCGAGGCGCGTACGCCGAGATCGAGATTTGTCTCGGGCAGAAACCGCGCTTCCAGCCATCGCTGCAGCATGCGCGTCGCGAGCATTCCGATGACCAGCACGACGAACGCGCCGAGAATGGCCGACGGCGAGATCGTGAACTTGCCGACCGAGAAGCTGAAGAAGGCGGAGGACATTGATCCGAGAATGTCGTCGGAATGAATGCCCCAGGTCGCAAGCAGCAGAAAAGCCGAAATGCCGACCAGCGCGAGCTGGACGAAGCCGAACAGCAGCGCCGCGATCTGGCGCACCGTCGCGCTGGAGAGGCCGGTCGTGTGCCGCAGGATGCGGCCAATCCGGCCATGGAACGCGAAGGCGGATGCGATGGCCGCGTCGGAGAAGCGGCTGAGGAGCGTGGCGGACATCAGAACGACGACGACCACCAGCATTTCACCCGATGCAAAGCGGCCAAATGCGACGTAGCCGCCGAGCGGCGCGATCAGCGCGGCGGCCGCCACGATCCAGCCGACGGGAATGAGAAGGCGCCACGCCGAACGCTCTGCCTGGGCGGCGCTCTCGGTTTCATCGTCGCTGTTTCCGGCGCCGGCCACGATGCGCAGCGCAATCATGAACAGGAAGGCAATCGCGACAGCAATCACGCCCTGACTGGCGGACGACAGTTCGTCGGGTGCGCCGATCGCGATATTCGTGGCATCAAGCACCAGTCCGGCCGTCACCACGATTCCGATTGAAGCGGCGATTGTCACGAGACCGTCGACCGCGCCATCCTCAAGTCCGATCAGCCGCCAGGACGGCCGCTCCGGCGCCAGCACGGCCTGTGTGAGGTGGGTAAAAAATAAGGCGAAGGTGATTCCGATAAACAGCGCCCGGACGATTGCGCTGATGTCGGACGGCAGAAGGCCGAGCGCCATCAGCGCCTGATACAGCACCAGCAGCGCAATGCCCGGTATCGCGCCTCCGGTTACGGTGATCGCGATGGCAGAGCCGGTCTTGTTCAGGGGGCCGGGATACGCAACCGCGGGATCGCGCGTCGTCCAGCGCGCCAGCCAGCGCCGCCCGGGGGTGAGGAAAAATCCAAGCACCACGATCAAAGCAAGCAGAAATCCTGACGCTGCGCGAAGCGGTTGCGACGCGAGCAGATTGCCCCAGTCACCCACCAGACTGAACAGGCGTTTGGCCGAGGCGGGGACGCTGGCGGCAACGGTCACCCAGAACGACGGATTGATCAGGCTTTCGGACCGTTCGAGCACGGTGTCGGCGAACATCGTCCGGCGATGCTCCGAGATGCGGTCGAGGATTTGCTGGGCCCGGACATTCATCAGCTTGGCTTGCTGGATGACGCTTTGCCGGGCGGCGATCTCGGCCTGCAGTTTGGCGCGTTCGAGCTTGATAGCGTCGGATTGCGGTGTCGGATCCTTCGGGTCCGGCGCGAGCTCCGCCGCGCGCGCGGTCGCGCCCTCGAGCCTCGGCGTGAAGGCCGCGATGAGGTCGCGCGCGGCGCCCTGCGCGGCGGTCGCCTGATCCCGCAGATAGCTCAGTGTCGTATCGGCGATCGAGCGGTTGCGCAGGGCGGTTTCCGCGCGATCGAGCGTTTCCTTCCATGCGTCGAGTTTCGACTGCGCGCCGGGGAACTGCGGCGCGGGCACCTTCGGCAGCGCATCGCCGGGGGCGGCCGCTGGCGGCGTGGCGGCTGGCGGAGTGGCTGCCGGTGTCGCGGCGGGTTTTTGCTCAGGCGCGGACGGGCTTGCCACATCCTCCGCATGTGCGACCGTGACGGCATTCAGCGGCGGGTAGGGGAGTACGGCAAGCGCGACAAGAACCGCTAAGGCGCGAAAAGTCATCATCAAGAAAATGGCCCGTCAACGTGATCGGTGGATGACGTCCAGTATACCCGGAATCAGGCAATCGTCTGTTCGGAGCCGCGAAAATGCAGGGCGCGTGCGGACGGTCAATCGCGCGGGATAACAGCGCGCCTACACGTCCACATTGGCGTCGAGCGAATTGTCCTGGATGAATTCGCGGCGCGGTTCGACAACGTCACCCATCAGCTTGGTGAAGATGTCGTCGGCGGCATCGACTTCCTTGACCTTCACCTGCAGCAGCGAACGGGCGTTGACGTCGAGGGTCGTCTCCCAAAGCTGTTGCGGATTCATTTCGCCGAGGCCTTTGTAGCGCTGATAGGTCACGCCCTTGCGGCCGGCTTCGGTCACCGCCTCGAACAGGCTGACGGGACCGTGGATCGGTGTCTCGGTGTCCTTGCGGCGAAGCACGCTGCTGCGCGGATAGGCCTCCTGCAGCCGTCCGGCATATTCGTCGAGCTTGCGCGCTTCGGCCGACCCGAGCAGCGCGTCATCGATGATCGCGACATCCTTCACGCCGCGCACGGTGCGCTCGAAGAAATAGCCTTCGCCTTCCCGGAAGGCGCCGGTCCAGCCCCGCTCGACTTCATCGGCCAGCGCGTCGAGGCGCTTGGCGATGTAGTCGGCGGCCTGATTGGCGGTGTCGACATTGCCGACCACATGCGGACTGAGCACGCCTGCGATGGCAGCCTGCTCAACCACGGAGCGGTTGTAACGACTGTGCAGGCTGTTCAGAATGCCGCGGATCACGCGGGCATCTTCCACCAGCGCCTGCAGGTCGCGGCCCTTGCGATCCTCGCCGGACGACAGCTTCAGGACGCAGTCATCGAGACCTGTGTCGATCAGGTAATCTTCCATCGCGCGCTCGTCCTTGAGGTACTGCTCGGACTTGCCTCGCGTCACCTTGAACAGCGGCGGTTGCGCGATATAGAGAAAGCCGCCTTCGATCAGGGCCGGCATTTGCCGGAAGAAGAACGTCAGCAGCAGCGTGCGAATATGCGCGCCGTCGACGTCGGCGTCGGTCATGATGATGATCTTGTGATAGCGCAGCTTGGAGATGTCGAAGTCGTCACGGCCGATGCCGGTGCCGAGCGCGGTGATCAGCGTGCCCACCTGTTCGGACGACAGCATCTTGTCGAACCGCGCGCGCTCCACGTTGAGGATTTTTCCGCGCAGCGGCAGGACGGCCTGGAACTCCCGGTTGCGGCCCTGCTTGGCGGAGCCGCCTGCGGAATCGCCCTCGACGATGAACAGTTCGGACTTCGCGGGGTCGCGTTCCTGACAGTCCGCGAGCTTGCCGGGGAGGGAGGCGATATCCAGCGCGCCCTTGCGGCGGGTGAGTTCACGCGCCTTGCGCGCAGCCTCGCGCGCGGCGGCTGCTTCCACCACCTTGCCGACAATTGTCTTGGCCTCGGAGGGATGTTCCTCGAACCACGCCGCGAGCGCCTCGTTGAGCACGTTCTCGACCACGGGCCGCACTTCCGAGGACACCAGCTTGTCCTTGGTCTGCGACGAGAACTTCGGGTCCGGCACCTTCACCGAGAGAACAGCGGTCAGGCCTTCGCGGCAATCGTCGCCGGTCAGCGCGATCTTTTCCTTTTTCGCCATGGCATCGGCATAGCCGGTGACCTGTCGCGTCAGCGCGCCGCGGAAGCCCGCCAGATGGGTACCGCCGTCACGCTGCGGGATGTTGTTGGTGAAGCAGAGCACGTTCTCGTGGTAGCTGTCGTTCCACCACATCGCGACTTCGACACTGATGCCGTTCTGCTCCGCGCGCATCACGATCGGGGTCGGCACCACCGGCTTCTTGTTGCGGTCGAGGTATTTGACGAATTCCTCGACGCCGCCCTCATAGAACAGTTCTTCACGCTTCTCGACGGCATGGCGCATGTCGGACAGCGTGATGTTGACGCCGGAATTAAGGAACGCGAGCTCGCGCAGGCGATGCTCCAGCGTGGCAAAATCGTATTCGATGTTCTTGAAGGTGTCAGAGGAGGCGAGAAACGTGACTTCCGTGCCGCGCTTGCCCTCGGGCGCGTCGCCGACGACTTTGAGCGGCGCAACGGAATCGCCGTGCGCGAACGCGATGTAGTGTTCCTTGCCGGCGCGCCAGATGCGCAGTTCGAGCTTGCTCGACAGCGCGTTGACCACCGAGACGCCGACGCCGTGCAGGCCGCCCGAGACCTTGTAGGAATTCTGGTCGAACTTTCCGCCGGCATGAAGCTGGGTCATGATGACCTCGGCGGCGGAGATGCCTTCGCCCTTGTGGATGTCGGTCGGAATGCCGCGGCCGTCATCGCGCACGGTGACCGAGTTGTCGGGATTGAGGATCACTTCGACGCGCGTGGCATGGCCCGCAAGCGCCTCGTCGATGGCGTTGTCGACGACTTCGTACACCATGTGATGCAGGCCGGAGCCGTCATCGGTGTCGCCGATATACATGCCCGGACGCTTGCGAACGGCGTCGAGACCTTTCAGCACGCGGATCGATTCAGCGCCGTATTCTGCACCCGGATTCGCGACAGGTTCGGCGCTGGTTTGCCGGGCTGGTTCGGTCATGAGAAGCCTTCAGAGATGGATCGGCGGAACGATCGGACAGGGCTGCGAAAAACGCGCCTTCATAAACCGATTTGTGCCACGAAATCAGTTGGGCGCATAGGGCAAAGTAGTGCCCTGCAAGCTATTGAATAGATGGGATTATTCGGCTGTTTTTCAAGGCCCTGAAAAGGCGTTTTCGGGGCTGTGGAAAAGCCTGATTCGCGGCTCGCTTGCGGACCTGTTGAGGGACCGATTTCGCCCCTCGTTCGCGGCTTACGCCCGCCGGGAAATCTGGCCGCCCTCGACATTGAAGACATCGGCCTGCGGCCCGACGCTCGCAAAGGCGGCCGGGTCCGCGCCGGTCATCCAGACCTGCGCGCCGAGCCTCGCGAGTTCATCGAACAGCGCCGCGCGGCGGCCGGGATCGAGATGCGCCACCACTTCATCGAGCAACAGCAGCGGCGTGATGCTGGTCATCTCGGCGACCAGATTGGCATGGGCCAGCACGAGGCCGATCAGCAGAGCCTTCTGCTCGCCGGTGGAGGCATCGCGCGCGGGCATGTTCTTTGGCGCGTAGACCACTTGAAGGTCGGTCAGATGCGGGCCGTTCAGCGTGCGTCCGGCGGTGGCATCTTTCGCGCGGCTTTCGCGCAGCATGTCGCGGTAACGATCCTCGACCGCGGTGGCGGTCTCGGTGAGCAGCGCGTTTTCCATCCAGCCGTCGAGGGAAATGAATGCCGACGGAAAAGCCGACGCACTGCCGCGCGCAGCCAGCATCGCTGAAAGCCGCTGCAAGGTCTGGCCGCGCTGCGCAGCCACGGCGACGGCGAGTTCCGCTGTTTCGCGCTCGATGGCGTCGCACCAGTGGGCGTCGAAGTTGCGGTCTTCCAAAAGGCGATTGCGTGAACGCAGGGAACGGTCCAGCGCCGAGACGCGGCTGGAATGTTCGGAGTCGATCGCGAGCACGAGACGGTCGAAGAAGCGCCGTCGCTCGGAGGCAGCCCCCATGAACAGGCTGTCCATCGCCGGGGTCAGCCACACCAGGCGCAGGTGATCGCCAAACGCTGTTGCGGAGGTCGCCGGCTCGCGGTCGATGCGCACGCGGCGGGAGGATGTTGCGCCGTCAGCGCGCGGTGCGTCGATGCCGGTGCCGAGCGTCGCGAGGCCATACGCGCCTTCCACTTCAGCGGACACCGCCCACGACCCGTCGCCCTGAATGTCGGCGACATCATCCAGCGTTGCCCGGCGCAGACCGCGGCCGGGCGAGAGAAACGAGATGGCCTCGAGGCAGTTGGTTTTCCCGGCGCCGTTGGGGCCGACCAGCACCACGATATTCCCGTGCGTCTCCACGCTCGCCGCGCGATAGCTGCGGAAGTGCGTCAGGCTGAGACGGAGAATGCGGGAGACGGTCATGTAACTGCGAAGGGTCTTTTTCCCTCTCCCCTTGTGGGAGAGGGTGGCGAGGGTCGAAGACCCGAGCCGGGTGAGGGGTTATTCACCGCGATCCGCCAAGTTGGCAAGAATATCTTCAAGCACGGAGGACGGCTTTTGCAGGACGTCATTGTTCCAATAGCGCAGGATTCTGAAGCCCTCAGCAGCTAATGCGGCGTCTCTCGCTGGATCGTTTGCAGATGATGCATGCTGCCTGCCATCGATTTCGATAGCGAGGCGCTTTTCGAAGCAGACAAAATCAAGAATGTAATTTTGGAAGGGAGCCTGTCGGCGAAATTTGAAGTGAGCCAATTGTCGATGACGCAGCAGTCGCCACATCACGGCTTCCGCGTCTGTCGGTTCGCGCCGCATGCGTTTCGCAAAGCTGCGGATGGCTTTTGCGATTGGACGATGATGCGGTTCTTGTGTCATCGAACCCCTCACCCGCCCTCGCTTCGCTCGGGCACCCTCTCCCGCAAGGGGAGAGGGGAAATCCGGCAATCGTGCTCAACCTGAACTACACCCGCATCGGCATCAGGACGTAAAGCGCGCCCTTGTGGTCCTTGTCCTGCACCAGGGTCGGGGAGCCGGGATCGGCGAGGCGCAGCACCGCGACTTCGCCCTCGATCTGCGCGGCGATGTCGAGCAGGTAGCGCGAGTTGAAGCCGATATCGAGCGGATCGGCGGCATACTCGACTTCGAGTTCTTCCGTCGCGCTGCCGGAATCCGGATTGGTCACCGACAGCACCAGCTTGCCGGCGGACAGCGCCAGTTTCACCGCGCGGCCGCGCTCGGAGGAAATCGTGGAGACGCGGTCGACGGCGGCCTCGAAATCCTTCTTGTCGACGATCAGTTCCTTGTCGTTGTTCTGAGGGATCACACGCCCGTAATCGGGGAAGGTGCCGTCGATCAGCTTCGAGGTCAGCACCACGTCGCCGAGGGTGAAGCGGATCTTGCCCTGCGACAGCTCGATCTTGAGTTCCGCTTCGGCGTCCTCGATCAGGCGCTGCACTTCGCCGACGGTCTTGCGCGGCACGATCACGCCCGGCATGCCCTCGGCACTCTTCGGCAGCGGCAGATCGACCTGCGCCAGGCGGTGACCGTCGGTCGCGACCGCGCGCAGCGTCGCCGCCTTCGCGGCGCCTGCGGCATGCAGATAGATGCCGTTGAGATAGTAGCGGGTCTCTTCCGTCGAGATCGCGAACTGGGTGCGGTCGATCAGCCGCTTCATGTCGGCGGCCGTGAGCGTGAAGGCGTGGGTCATGTCGCCGGCGGCGAGATCCGGAAAATCGCTCTCCGGCAGGGTCTGCAGGGTGAAGCGCGAGCGTCCGGCGCGAATGGCCAGCACCGAGCGGTCGCCGTCGCCCTCGAGCACGATTTGCGAGCCATCGGGCAGCTTGCGCACGATGTCATAAAACATGTGCGCCGGAACCGTGGTCGAGCCGCCGGTGGCCGTCTCCGCCGCGAGCGTTTCGGTCACTTCCAGGTCGAGGTCGGTCGCCTTCAGGCTGAGGCGCGACTTGTCGGCGCGGATCAGCACGTTGCCCAGGATCGGGATCGTGTTGCGCCGTTCGACCACGCGATGAACGTGGCTCAGTGATTTGAGGAGTTGCGCACGCTCGACGGTAACCTTCATGACAAATCCGCCCGATCCCGTTCTTTGCTTAAATCAAGTCGATAACTTGATTGGAGATGCCGGGCGGCCGGACAGCGCACCGCGGCGATTGGACCCGCGGACCGGACAAACGAGGATTTCGCCGTACCCCACGGGGCCGGTAAGGTGACGCGAATGCGCTGGAAATTCAAGGCCAAGGCCGCGATCCGGCGGCCTTGTCCCTCGCTATCTCCAGCGATTCCGGGAAAATGCCCTTTAAAGTCTCACTCCTGAAGCTGGCGCTTCAACAGTTCGACCTCGTCGGACAGGGTCATGTCCTTGGAGACCAGCGACTCGATCTTGCGGACGGCATGCAGGACGGTGGTGTGGTCGCGGCCGCCGAACCGGCGCCCGATTTCGGGCAGCGAGCGCAGGGTCAGCGTCTTGGCCAGATACATCGCGACCTGACGCGGACGGACCACATTGGCGGTGCGGCGCGAGGACAGCAGGTCCGAGCGGCTGACGTTGTACTGCCGCGCGACGACACGCTGGATGTCCTCGATCTTGACCCGCTTCGGCTCCATCGGACGGACCAGATCGCGCACTTCGCGCTCGGCCATTTCCAGCGTCACCGCGGTGGCATTGAGCTTGGAATGGGCCAGCAGGCGGTTGATCGCGCCTTCGAGATCGCGGCCGTTATGGGTGATGGTCTTGGCGAGATATTCGAGCACCGGCATCGGCACGTCGAACGTGGCGTGATGGGCCTTGGCGGCAGAGACGCGGGATTTCAGAATTTCCAGCCGCAGCTCTTCGCCGAGCGAGCCCATCTCGACCACAAGACCGCCGGCGAGACGCGAGCGCACGCGGTCGTCGAGGCTTTCCAGATCGGACGGCGGCCGGTCGGCGGCGATCACGACCTGACGGCCCGCGTCGATCAGCGCGTTCAGCGTGTGGCAGAACTCGGACTGGGTCGATTTGCCCTGCAGGAATTGCAGGTCGTCGATCACCAGCACGTCGATGCCGCGCAGTGCCTCCTTAAAGGCCAGCGCCGTCTGCGATTTCAGCGCGGCGACGAAGCCGTACATGAATTTCTCGGCGGTCAGATACAGCACCTTGCGCTCGGGATTCGAGTTCCCGGCCCACGTCACCGCCTGCAGCAGGTGGGTTTTGCCAAGGCCGACCCCGGCATGGATGTAGAGCGGATTGAACATCACGCTGTCGCCGCGTCGGCCTTCGGCCACCTGACGGGCGGCGGCATGGGCGAGGGTATTCGAGCGGCCCATGACAAAGGTCGCAAATGTCAGGCGCGGATCGAGCGGCGAGCCGCCGAGCGCGTCGTGGCTGGCGGACACCGGCGCGGTCGCAGTGTTGCGCAGTTCAGGCGCTGGACGGTTCGCGTGAATGTCGGCGCGAAGGTCGTTCTGGGGCGCCTTGATATCCTTCACCGGCGCGACGCTGCGCAGCGCGGTCCGCACCGAGATGTCGATGCGCTTGATGCCCGGATCTTCAGACTGCCAGCAAGTGAGCACCCGGTCGGAATAGTGCGCTTGAATCCAGCTCTTCAGGAACTTGGTCGGCACCGTCATGTAGACGCAATCGTCATGGATGCGCTCGAGGTCCATGCGCGCAAACCAGCTTGTGTAGAAATCTTCGCCGACCGTGGTCCGCAGCCGTCCCTTGAAGCGCGCCCATTGATCGCGCTCGACGTCTGCGAGTTCAAGATTTGCCGAGGTGGTTTCTGCCGAGATTGTCATTTGAGGTCTGATCTTCTGGTTGCGTGTGGCCGGCGCTCCAGGCGCCGTGAAAATGGATGAAGCTGCCCGCGGACATGCGCTGCTCCCGGCCTCGTCAGACGCTCCGCCAATCGGCGTTCGATCGCCGTGGGGAAGACTGGTCTGGTTCGGTGAGAGTGCGCGTGTCGCGCTAGCGCGTACTGTGATGAATGGGTGGACTACAGGGGACAGCGGCCGCATTCACTGAAACAACATCGCGGATATCCGCTGCAAGGTTGCTCTGCCGGCTCTGGCTGCTGGACATAGAAATTCCCCCTCCTGCCGCGAGTCATTTCGCGGCAAGTTGTTGTCGCCTTGATCTGTTCTGTTCTTTAGTTTCGTCCGATCCGCTGACTGACCGGAACGCCAACCCGTCGTATCGCCTGCCCGTCCAACCCTGTCCCATGGCTTTCAAGGCGTGGCGGATGTTTCCTCTGCGCGCTTTCTCGCTTGTTGTCCGGGACCGGATTAGACCGGACCCGGTGGAGAAATTTTCGCGCAAGGGACCGGCCTCATAAATGAATATGAGTTCGGATCGAACCATCGCTTGGAAAGCATCACTAGCTTGCCGACTGCTACCGACTTGCAAGCCCGCCCAAGGTTCTCAAACCGCGCTGATCAGAAGAGCCGTGGGCGACGTGACGGAATAAGAAATACACGAGGCATCGGCGCTCGCAACGAAATTGATTTCGCTTGGCGTGCTTAACGCGCGCCTCGTGTGCGAAGCGAAACGCGCGCGGCTTGATGACGAAACAGCAAGGTTTTGAATCTGTGCGGAGATTCGAAAAGTCGGACAACTGTCACAAATCGGACGATCGTCGAAACTTCCTTCATAAATAATTTAAGATTCGTCAGGCGCGACCGGCGTTTTTCAAGTGCTGTTGTGCGCTATGCCGATAAGGCCTTCGCCAAACGTGTTTTTTTGTGATCGGCAGAACAGGGTAACCCCGTCGCGGTTTTCGCGATCACGCGCGGACGCACTTGCAATTCTGGAAACATCGGATTCACGGCGGCGCATTGTTCTGGCGCGACGCCGCCGCTGCGTTTCAGGGAGACGCGCGTCGATGAAAGTCAGAAGCGTCAGCGAACAAACGTGCGCTGGAAACAAAAAGCCCGGCGTGAGCCGGGCTTTGATCGATCTGTCTTTTTCGGATCGCGTGTCGCGGGAACTTATTTCGCGAGCTTGGCGATCTGATGCGTCAGACGCGACACCTTCCGGCTCGCGGTGTTCTTGTGAACGATGTTGCGCTGCGCTGCCTTCATCAGTTCGGGTTCGGCCTTCTTCAACGCTTCAAGAGCGGCGGTGTGATCGCCCTTCTTGATCGCTTCCTCGACATTGCGGACCGAACCGCGCATCTGGGTGCGGCGCGACTTGTTGACGATCGTGCGGCGGGCGATCTTGCGCGTCGCTTTCTTGGCAGAAGTGGTATTGGCCATGGTCTCTCGGTTTCTCTCGGTCGGTCGTTCTGCGGCCGGACAATTCCGCCATCAGAGCAATCGGTATCGACCGTTCGGCCGATGCTGGTGAAAATCGGGTGTCGCTGAAAATGTTCTTGTCCGAGAGCCTGCCTAGAAACAACACGCTCTCAAAGAACATCGGCGGCAGGATTGCGCCCGCCGCCAGTTGCGGGTTCTTATAGGGATACTGGCTTGCACCGTCAACGATTTCCGGGCCTGTTTTGGGCCCGAAGGGCGGTTTCAGGCCCTCGCCGGGACCGGCGAAGTGATTGAAATATAGGGGTTGAAGGATGATCCGGGGGTTTTTTCGTCTGATCGGGCTGTTTCTTTTGGTGATCGGCTTCCTGTCGCTGGTTTACGACGGGGCCCGGACCATTGCTGACCAGACCCTGCGGATCACCCGGCTGGGGGAGCTCTGGAACGATATCAATCAGGCCAGCCAGCAGTCCTTTCAGGCCATGGTCGAGGGCGTTTCGCCGCTGCTCTGGAACAGCGTGATGAAGCTGCTGCTCAACCAGCCCGCCTGGGCGGTGCTCGGCATTCTCGGCATCGTGCTGATGCTGTTGTTCCGGCCGAGCAAGCCGCTGATCGGCTACTCGCGCAATTGATGGGCGGCTGTTCGCGCAGCGGATGGATTCCGCAGACTGGATGGCGCGGATTTCAAGGGGCGATGCCGGACACTTGATGAGCCAAAGACGCGTAACGTCCTGACACCGGCGGCGTACAGGCAAATATATAGAGAGACGCGAACCCAAAGGAGCAAGTCATGTTCTTCTCCCGCAAGCCCCTCGATCTGCCGTCTGCTGCCGATGCCCTGCCGGGCCGCGCGGCGCCGCTGCCGACGGCCAGAACCCATTTCGTCAACGGCCATGCGCTGAAGGGGCCTTATCCGGAAGGCCTTGAGACCGCGATCTTCGGTCTTGGCTGTTTCTGGGGCGCCGAGCGCAAGTTCTGGGAAATGGACGGGGTGTACGTCACCGCGGTCGGCTATGCCGGCGGTGTGACGCCGAACCCGACCTATGAGGAAACCTGCTCGGGCCGCACCGGCCACACCGAAGCGGTGCTGGTGGTGTTCGATCCGAAGAAGGTGTCTTACGAGGCACTGCTCAAGACATTCTGGGAAAGCCATGATCCGACCCAGGGCATGCGTCAGGGCAACGACATCGGCACGCAGTACCGCTCGGCGATCTACACGACGAACGACGCGCAGATGAAGGCGGCGCTGGCCTCCAAGGACGCCTACAACAAGGCGCTTAACGCCAAGCGATACGGGTCGATCACCACCGAGATCAAGCCGGCCGGCGAGTTCTATTTCGCCGAGGACTATCATCAGCAGTATCTGGCGAAGAACCCCGCCGGTTACTGCGGTCTCGGAGGAACCGGCGTGTCTTGCCCGATTGGAGTCGGCGTGAGCGCCTGATTCAACCGCGCTTACCCTTTGTTAACCATAAGTGCCGCAAACCGGGCCTGTCCTCATTCAGGGGACAGGCTTGGGGCGTTTTATGCGTGCGTCGCGCTGGTCGCTGATCGCTGTCGTTCTTACTGCGCTCGCGCTGGCGGGCTGCATGCAGACATCTGCGTCCGTGACCACCGGCTATGCCCCGGTCGATGAGCCGTACCGGCTCGATGCCGGCGACAAGCTGCGCATCGTGGTCTATGGCCAGGAAGGTCTCACCAATACCTATGCGGTGGGCGCCAACGGCGCGATCACCATGCCGCTGATCGGCTCGGTCCCCGCGCGCGGTCTTACACCTGCGCAACTCGCCGCGGCGGTCACCGCTCGTCTGAAGAAGGGCTATTTGCGCGAGCCTTATGTCGCGGCGGAGGTCGAGAGCTATCGGCCGTTCTTTATCCTTGGCGAAGTCGCGGCTCCGGGACAGTATCCCTATGTGCCGAACATGACAGCCGAGAGCGCCGTGGCGATTGCCGGCGGCTTCACCCCGCGCGCGCAGCGTAACGCCATCAAGCTGACGCGGGTGGGCGAAGCAGGTGCCGCGCAGGCGGTGGTGCCGCCGGGCACGTTCCTCAAGCCCGGCGATACGGTCACCGTCGGCGAGCGCTGGTTCTAGTTACTTCAGATTTTTGCCGAAGAAAGCAAGGCTGCGCTGCCAGGCCAGGTCCGAGCTCGCCTTGTCGTAGCTGGCGCGCTCGTCACAGCCGAAACCATGCTGCGCGCCGGGATAGATGAACACTTCGACCTCCGGCCGCTTCGCCTTGATGGCTTCAACGTCGGTGAGCGGAATGCCCGTGTCCTTCTCGCCGAAGTGAAGCTGTGTCGGCACCGTCGGCTTGTCGCTGGCAAAGCGCACGATGGCTCCGCCGTAGTAACCGACAGCGGCACTCAGGCCTTTCAGCTTGGTGGCTGCTGCATAGGCGATGCTGCCGCCGAGGCAAAAGCCGATGATGCCGACCGGGCCGACATCCTTGACGGCGTCGATCGCGGCCTGCGTGTCGCGGAGCATCGCCGGCCAGTCGGGATTGGCGACGAACTTGCGCGCCACCGCCACTTCATCGGGGGAGTAGCCGGACTGGAAATCCGGCTCGATGCGGTCGAAGATCGCGGGTGCGAGCGCGACATAGCCCTCGTTCGCCAGACGGTCGCAGATGTTGCGGATGTGCGAATTGACCCCGAAAATCTCCTGGATCACCACAATCGCGCCTTTCGGCTTTGAAGCCGGGTCGGCGCGATAGGCTCCAAGCCTGAAGCCGTCCGATGCGGTCAGCGTTAAGGTCTGTCCCATGTGGACGTCCTTCCGTGTCACTTGAGATCGGGAAACAGGCTGGCGGGCTAGCGCCACATCCAGTTGCGGCTCCAGTCGGCCTTCCAGCCGGTGAGGCGTCCGCCGCGGAACTGCAGGTAGAGCGGATCGTCGCGGAACGACCATCGCGCGCCGACATTGCGGATCACGACAAAGATTTCATTGCCCGGATTGCCGCTGACATAACTCAGCGGCTGTCCGAGCGCCTCCGCCGCATCGTCCGCGCTCATGCCGAACACCAGCGGCGTGTGGTTGGACAGCGTGGTGGTGAACGGGGAGGGCGGCAACTGCCCTGCGCGCACAGGCGTATGCGCAACAGCGAGGGCGACAAGCGTTGTGAAGGCAAGTAGTTTCATGGCCAAAGTGTTCTTCGGTTTGCCTCCCAAGGCAAGTCCAAGGCAGGCCGGAAGGCTGAAGAAAATCCCGGGGAAGGATCAACTTTTGACGAGTTTGCGGATAGGTGCGGGATCGGCGTGGTGGGGTGACCGCATCGAGCCGGCGAAACTCAACGCCGACAAGGGCGATCTCGATTATCTCTGTTTCGAGACCATGGCGGAGGCGACCGTGTCCGCCGCGCAGGTGCGCAAGCGCCGCGATCCGTCATTTCCGGGATATGACACCTATCTCGACGACCGCATGAAGGCGGTGCTGCCGGGCTGTCTCAAGCGCGGCACGAAGATCATCAGCAATCAGGGCTGGATCAATCCGGACGGCGCGGCGCAGCGCATTGTCGAATTGCTGCGCGACCATGGCGCACGCGGGAAGAAGGTCGCCGCCGTTTCCGGCAGTCTCATCACAGGCCGTATCGCGAAGCTCGGCGGCACCATTCTGGAAAATGGCGCGCCGGTGAGTTCCATCGCGCCTGAGATCATTTCGGCAGAAGCCTATCTCGGCGCGGAGCCGATTGTCGAAGCCCTGCGTCACGGCGCGGACATCGTCATCACCGGGCGGGTTGCGGACCCGTCGCTGTTTCTCGCGCCGATGATGCATGAATTCGGCTGGCGCGCGGACGATTATGCCAGGCTCGGCGCAGGCAGCGGCCTCGGGCACCTGCTCGAATGCGGCGCGCAGGTCACCGGCGGTTATTTCGCCGATCCCGGCTTCAAGGATGTGCCGAATCCGTGGGATCTGGCCTTCCCGATTGCCGAGGTTGAGAGCGACGGCAGCGCCGTGATTGCGAAGGTCGCCGGCACCGGCGGTGCGATCAACGCCATGACGGTGAAGGAGCAGATGCTTTACGAGGTGCACGATCCGGCAAACTATATCACGCCGGATGTGGTGGTGGATTTCACCACGGCAGCGCTCGAACAGGTGGGGCCGGACCGCATGCGGGTCAGCGCCATCGGCGGCAAGCCGCGCACACCGACCCTGAAAGTCTCGATGGGCTGTATGGAAGGTTTCATCGGCGAAGACATATTTTTCTATGCCGGTCCCGGCGCGCTGCGTCGCGCACAGCTTGCAAAGACAATTCTGGAAGAGCGGTTTCGCATTGTGAATCTCAAGGCCGACGATCTGCGTGTCGACTTCCTAGGCCTCAACGCCATTCACGGCGAAGCCACGCCGGCAGACGCGCCGGAGCCTTATGAAGTCGCGGTGCGGGTCGCCGCGCGTTGCAGGACACGCGACGAGGCTTTGAAGGTCGGCCGCGAAATCGACGGCATGGCCGTGTCCGGTGTCGGGATGACCGGCAAGCGGGTGCCGCATCAGGATCGCGCGCGAGAAATCATCGGCGTGTGGTCCACCCTGGTGCCGCGCGAAGCCGTGCCGCCTGTCATCACCTGGTATGAGAGCTGACGCCATGCAAGATATTTTGCGGGTTAAACTGGAACGGGTGGCGCATGTGCGCTCCGGCGACAAGGGCAACACCTCGAACATCGCGGTGATCGCCTACAGCGACGAGTTCTATCCTTTGCTGAAGGCGCAATTGACCGCGGAAAAGTTCAAAGCGTTCTATCGCGGCGCGATCAAGGGCGAGGTCACGCGCTTTGAGGCCGACAATCTGGCGGCGTTGAATTTCGTCGCGGAAGGTGCGCTCGGCGGCGGTGTTTCGCGCAGTCTTAGCCTCGACAACTACGGCAAGGCGCTGTCGGCGGCGATTCTCGGTTTTGAGATCGCGGTGCCGGAGACGTATGCGAATCTGCTGCGCGGCGGATAAACTTCGACCCGCATCGAAACAACGAAAGCCCCGGCGTGGCATTCTTGCCGCGAACAGAAAGCTGACAGCGGCAAATGACCCTTGCAATCGAGACGCCTCCCGCGCGCACCGCGATCAATCTTGCCTTGCTGGTGCTGCTGGCGACGCTGTGGGGCGCGGCCTACACGCTGGTCAAGATCGGCGTCGAGACCATTCCGCCGCTGACCCTGATTTCGGCGCGTACACTCATCGCCGGCAGCATCCTGCTGGCGATCATGCGCCTGCGCGGCATCGCCATGCCCCGCGATCCGGCGGTGTGGAAGCGTTTCATGATCCAGGCCTGCCTCAACAGCGTGATCCCTTTCACGCTGATCGCCTATGCGGAGCGGCATGTCGGGGCGGGTCTTGCGACCATCCTGGGCTCGAATGCGCCGATCTTCGCCTTCCTGCTGGCGCTGCTGTTCGTGCGCCATGAACGTCCGACCCCGCGCCAGTCATTCGGCGTGGCGGCAGGTCTTGCCGGTATCTGCCTCGTTGTCGGTGTCGATGCCCTGAACGGATTGGGACAGGACGTTGTCGCGCAGCTTGCGCTGGTGCTCTCCGCCGTGCTGTTCGGTGCCGCAGCGCTGTTCGGGCGAAACTTCAACGGGCTGGATTCGATGGTGCCTGCCGCCGGGTCGATGATCTGCGGCGCGATCATCCTGACGCCGCTCAGTCTGATCGTCGATCGGCCATGGACACTGACCCCGTCGGCAGCGTCCGTCGCGGCGCTGATCGCGCTCGCGGTGTTCTCGACCGCGCTGGCCTTTGTGATCTATTTCCGCCTGATCCAGACCTTGGGATCGGTCGGTACCACCGCCCAAGCCTATCTGCGTGTGCCGCTCGGCGTCGGTCTCGGTGTGGTGTTTCTCGGCGAAACGCTTTCGCCGACGGTCTGGATTGGTCTGGTGTGCGTGGTGGCCGGAATTGCCGCAATGACGATCCCGGCGCGAAAGGCAACGCCGCGCGCGTGATTTCCGCGACGCACAATGTTGTCGCTGCGCTGCGCACGGATCTTATTTTATTTTGACCAATTCTAATTTTGTTGCCAGCGGTTGCAAACGCGACCATGCTCCGCAAGCTCGCTGCCGACCGGTGCGTGGCGGGCAGACCACCTCGATGTGAGTCATCGCCGTAAGCGATGTCGTGCACCGGCGGGGAAACGCAAAAAATGCCGACCATAAGCATTAACGGACGGAACGTGTCCGTCGACGCGGCGAATGATACGCCGCTGCTCTGGGTTATCCGCGAACAATTACAGATGACAGGGACGAAGTTCGGCTGCGGCGCGGGCCTGTGCGGCGCATGCACCGTGCATGTCAACGGCGAAGCCGTGCGCTCATGCCAGACCGCACTCAGCGATGTCGCCGGCAAGAAGATCACCACCATCGAAGGCCTGAGCGCCAAGGGCGATCATCCGCTGCAGAAGGCGTGGATCCTCGAGCAGGTGCCGCAATGCGGTTACTGCCAGTCCGGCCAGATCATGCAGGCGGCCTCGCTGCTGGCCAAGAACACAAATCCAACGAAAGAAGAGGTCGTAGCGCATATGGACGGCAATCTCTGCCGCTGCATGACCTATTCGCGCATTCAGAAGGCGATCATGCGCGCCGCCAACGACATGCGCACCGCCTCGAACGCACCGGCCAATCGGAGCGCCACATGAACAAGCACATCAAGGTCGAATCATCGACAGACCTCAGCCGCCGTTCGTTCATTGTCGGCACGTCCGCCGCGGGCCTCGCGCTCGGCTTTGCTTCCGTTCCGGGATCGTCGGCGCTTGCGGCGCCAGCCCCCGCAGCTTTCGATCCGAGCGTATGGTATTCGATCGCGCCGGACGGTCTCGTCACCGTGACCTGCGGCAAGGCCGATATGGGCCAGCATATTGCGTCTACCATGGCGCAGCTTGTGGCCGAAGAACTCG
The DNA here is from genome assembly GCF_000336555.1 of Afipia clevelandensis ATCC 49720. Taxonomy (GTDB): domain Bacteria; phylum Pseudomonadota; class Alphaproteobacteria; order Rhizobiales; family Xanthobacteraceae; genus Afipia; species Afipia clevelandensis. The sequence continues at coordinate 3,401,875 of NZ_KB375281.1, forward strand.
GCGCGAGCTGGAAGGACATGCGGGTTCAGCTCGCCTCCAACGATCCGAAGTATAACGATCCCGTGCTTGGCGCGCAGATCACCGGCGGCTCGTGGAGTACGATGATGAACTTCGACGCCATGAGCCGCGCGGGTGCCGCCGGCCGCATCGCGTTGACCGAAGCCGCCGCCGCCATGATGGGCGTGCCGGCGAATGAACTCGTGGTCCGCGAGTCCCGCATCTCCCATGCGAAGTCGAAGAAGTCACTCAGCTTCGCGGAGATCGTCAAGAGCGGCAAGGCGACCAAAAAGTTCTCGGCGGATGAGCTGAAAGCACTCAAGCTGAAGACGCCGGATCAGTACACGCTGGTCGGCCAGTCGATCCCGCAGATCGACATTCCCTCGAAGACCAACGGCACGGCGAAGTACGGCATCGACACCTTCCTGCCCGGCATGGTTTACGGCAAGATCGTGATGCCGCCGGTGCGCTATGGCGCGACGGTGAAGTCGGTGGATGACAGCGCGGCCAAGAAGGTGCCGGGCTTCATCAAGGCGGTGACGCTGGAGGACAAGACCGGCACCACCACGGGCTGGGTCGTGGCGGTGGCGAATAATTACGCCAATGCCAAGAAGGCGGCGGACGCGCTCAAGATCACCTATGACAACGGGCCGAATGCCAAGGTGTCCAGCGAGTCGCTGCTCGCCGAAGCCAAGCGCCTGCAGGCTGACAGCGCATCAGGGTTGTTTTTCGTCAAGAACGGCGACACGGCGGAAGCGCTGGGCAAGGCGTCTAAGGTGATGGAGGCGGAGTACACCACCAACATCAACATCCATGCGCCGATGGAGCCGATGAACGCCACAGCCGAGCTGAAAGGCGACATCTGGCATGTCTACACCGGTAACCAGTTCGCCACCCGTTCGGGTGCGATTGCCGCCGGTGCGCTCGGCGTCGATCCGAAGTTCCTTGTCATGCATCAGGCATGGCTGGGTGGCGGCTTCGGCCGGCGGCTCGATGGCGACATGCTAATCCCGGCGGTGCTTGCGGCGAAGGCCGTCGGCAAGCCGGTGAAGGTCATCTATTCGCGCGAAGACGACATGACCATGGACTTCTCGCGTCCCTTGACCTTCCAGAAGATCAAGGCCGGTCTCGACGACAGCGGCAAGCTGGTGGCGTTCAATCATGACGTCGTCAGCGCGTGGCCGACCAAACGCTGGGGCATCCCGGCGTTCCTGTCGCCGGATGTGGAGAAGAAGGGCGCGCTCGATGCCTTCACGGTGAACGGCGCGGACTTCTTCTACACCGTGCCCAACCATAACGTCCGCGCCATCATCAATGAGCTGGCGCAGTCGGCAACACCATCGGGCCAGTTGCGCTCGGTGGCGCCGGGCTGGACCTTCTGGGCGGTGGAAAGCATGCTCGATGAACTCGCGGTCGCGGCGGGCAAGGACCCGGCGCAATTCCGCATCGACATGCTCGACGGCGCGGGCGCCAATGCCGGCGGCGCGCAGCGGCTGCGCAACACGCTGCTGGCTGCGATGGGCCTTTCGGGTTACGGCACCAAGAAGCTGCCCAAGGGTGAAGGCATGGGCGTCGCCTGCGTGTCGTCGCAGGAACGCGCCACCGCGAGCTGGACGGCCTGTGTCGCCCATGTCGCGGTGGACGACAACGGTGAGGTCAAGGTGAAGAAACTCACCGTGGCCACCGATGTCGGCACGCAGGTGAACCCGGACGGCATCCGCGCCCAGGTCGAGGGCGCGGCGCTGTGGGGCATGTCGCTGGCATTGTTCGAGAAGGCCACCATGAAGGATGGCGCGATCGAGCAGAGCAATTTCGACAGCTACACGCCGATGCGGATGAGCCAGGTGCCGGAGGTGGCGATCGCCGTCATTGCCAATGGCGAGCCTGCGACCGGTGTCGGTGAACCCGCGGTGACGGTGGTGGCGCCAGCGCTCGCCAACGCCATTCACAACGCGGTCGGCGCGCGGGTCCGTTCGCTCCCGATCACGGCGGACGCTGTGAAGGCGGGCATGAAGAAGGCCTGATCGCCTCAACCGACAAAGAATGAAAGCCGGAGCATCCATGATGCTCCGGCTTTTTTGTTGGCGCGCGATCCTGCAAATAGCCCTCATACGGAAAAGCGACGCAATTGACCGCGATTGCGCCGCGCGCGATCATGACAAATGGTCGGAAAACTCCAGAACAGGACTCCGGAGCGGCGAGGCAGCCTTGAACGGGCCCTGCTGCCGATCTTGATCTTTGCGCCGTCGGTCACCGTGCTGTGCTGGACGGCGGCGTGGATCTTCCGCGAAGAGTTCATTTTCAAGGCCGTGCTGATCGGGCTGGGCTGTTTTGCCATCGTGATCGGAGCCGTGGCGTGCCTGCTCGTGCTGCTGAAGCGCATTGACCGGGAATGATGCCTGCTAAGGCCTTTTCACCGGAACGCGCCGCCGTGTCATAACGTCCACCACGCGATCCGGCGTCAGCGCGCGGCCAATCGGGCCAAGATGGGCGATCACGCCGACGCTGTAACGAGTTCGCGGCCGTTTCACCGTCGCAGCCTTGAACACCGCACGCGCGACCGTTTCGGCGCTCATCACCCCGAACCCGCGGGGATCGAGAAAATCGTGCATATAGGCCGCCAGCCGCTGCTTGAAAAAGGCATAGGGGCTGCCCGGCCCGGTCTCCGGAATCTGCATCAGCAGCGTCGCCTCGAAGCGTGTGGCGATGGGGCCGGGGAGCACATTGACTACATCTATGCCGAACGGTTCGACTTCCGGGCGCAGCGCATCGGTCAGGGCTTCGAGCGCGAACTTGGTGGCGTGATACGCGCCGCCGCCGATCGAGCTGACACGGCCCGCGACCGAACTGACGTTCACAATGCGGCCGCGCCCGGCGCGGCGCATCGCGGGCAGCACGAGTTGCGTCAGCCGGAATCCACCGAACACATTGGTCTCGAACTGCCTGCGCAGCGCATCCAGCGATATCTCTTCCAGCGGGCCGTACTGGCCATAGCCAGCATTGTTCACCAGAATGCCGGCCGCGCCGAACTCCCGTTCGATGGTTTCAATGGCGGCGCGGCGCGCGGCCTCGTCGGTGACATCGAGCGCCAAAGTGCGGCAGCCGATGGCATGCAGATCGTCCAGCGTCGTTATGTCGCGCGCGGTTGCGACCGTCTCGTATCCCGCTTGGCGAAAGAGTTTTGCCGCCGCATGGCCGACGCCGCTGGAGCAACCCGTTATCAATACCGGCCCGGTCTGTATGGCGCTCTTGGTCATTTGCGGCGGGCGGATTTCGTCTTGCGCTTTGCCGGAGCAGACGCCTTCACGCTTCGGCGCAAAGCCTCGCGGAGGTCTTTAGGCACGCCATGCTTTTTCAGAAGGTCCGCGAAGGCTTCATCCGCAAGCTCCTGCAGCGTCGCCATTCTATCGCGGCCAAGCTGCACCAGCGCCTGATAGGTGTCGTCGTCGAATCCGATGACCTTGCGCATGACAAACCTATGTATGACTGGCGGTCCAAGCTGTCATCATACAAGTTGGTCTTCCGATCCCGGTCAATGCTTCGGGAGAGCAATGGTTCAGCCTCCCTGCGCGCCTGGGTCACGGATTCGTTGCTTGACGGATCGTACAGGCCGCACGAACCGTAGGCGCATACTGGTGTAGCGGGGAGATTATCCGCGATGATGAATGCCAAGACTATTCTGACCGTTACAGGGATCGCCGCGATGTCGGCGCTGGGTGCGGCGCCGTCGGTTGCGCGTGATTATCCGTTCTGCCGAAAGGGCGAAGCCGGTCCGGGCGATTGCCGGTATGACACGCTCGAACAATGTCAGGCCGCGGTGTCCGGTACGTCGTCCTACTGCCAGCCGAATTACTGGCTGCCCACCGCGCGCGATGAGTCCACGCCGCGCGCTCGCCGCCGGTCGCGATAAGGTCCGTGAATTCCGCGCGCAACCGGACGTTTCATCGTTCGGACGAGATGTGCCGGGATGAGACATCCGCGTCATACTTGGCAATGCGGATCAGACTGAATTTTCGCTTAACGCATCCGGCGCCGGAATCCGGATCATCCGGCGGGAGCCGGATATAGCAGCCTGCTTCCAGGCCATCGCAGGTCCTTCCCGTGACATCCGATGTCCGGGAAGGATTTTAACTGTGTCATTTTACGCAAATGAAAGCCCTGCATGCGCCTATGGCTGCGCGAAGCGTAGTGACCGGGACCAGAAAGAACGATGACCTCAAGGTCCGCCAGATTTTTCGGAAACGTCCCAAATGGAATCAAGCTCCGATTCTGGCGCGGCATGCCGGATGGAGGCGATCACAGCCTTCGTCGGAAGCTGCTGATCGGCACTGGCATCGCGCTCATCTGTACGGCGATCCTTGCCATGAGCGTGATCAGCCGCTCCTTTGACGACTATCGCCGTGCCCGCGAGAATCTTCACGAGCTTGAAACCTACCGGCTGATTCTGGACACCGCGAATCTGCTCTCGGCCGAACGCGGGCCGTCGAACAGCGTGCTGGGTGACACCGGCGATGCGCGCGACCTCCTGCGCGAACGGCTGACGTCCTTCCGCGCGCGGTCCGACGCGAGTCTCGAGCAACTGGTGGCCATCGGCGTTCCCGCGGATTTGCTTGCGGCGACGAAGGCACAGCTTCAGAAGGGGCGGCAGGAAGTCGATCGCGTTTCGGCCATCCCGCGCGCCAAGCGGAATCTTGACGATGTGCAATCCGTCATCGAGAGCATGTTCGGCGTGGTCGATATTTTCGAGTCCGTGATCGCCTGGAAGGCCGGCATCCTGACCACCCGGAATCCCGAACTCGCGGCATCCGTGATGACAGGGCGGATGTTCGGCGAGCTGCGCGAGTATGGCGGCCGGATCGCATCACAAATCATGGCGCCGATCGCGGTTAGCCAGCCGCTGCCGCTGAAAAATCTCGTCGACAGCAACCGGACGCGCGGCCGTATCCTCCAGCTCTGGAACCTGACGGGCGAGCGGCAAATCGTCAGCCACAACGATCCGCGGCTGCTGACCGATCTGCGTGATGTCGAGGAGCTGTTTTTCGGCGAAGGGCTGGTCCTGTTCGACAATCTGGTTGCTCAGGGTCGCCTGTCGGGCAACTATTCCATGACGGCGGACGAATTCACCGTTCGCTTTGTCAAGACGCTGAAGCCACTCGAGCGGCTGCGCGGCGATTTCATAGATGTCACCATCGAGCGGCTGACCGAACGCCGCATCGTCGCGCTGACCACCCTCACGCTCACGATTGCGATTACCACAGTCATTCTGGCGATTCTTGCGGGCTTGCTGATCGCGGCCCAGCGCTTTGTCTTCGGGCCGCTGCTGCGCGCACACGATGCGGTGATCGAGCTTGCGGAAGATCGCCCCGGGCCGCCCGAGTCCGAGGCGCACCATGCCGCCGAGATGCGCCGCCTGTTCGAGGCGATTGCCGTTCTTCGCCGCAGTCTTGCCGAACGCGCGTCGCTGACCAAGAAGCTGAAGCATCAGGCGGAGACCGACGGTCTGACCGGACTGATGAATCGTCGTGCGCTCGATATGATCGGCGAGAGCCAGGCCAGCAGCAAGGTCATGGCCGACGGCGCCTGCATGATTCTGATGGACCTCGATCACTTCAAGTCCATCAACGACCGGTATGGACATCTGGAAGGCGACCTTGTGCTGCAGGAAAGCGTGCGGCTGGTTCGTCCGATGCTCGGACCGAATGACATCTTCGCCCGCTTCGGCGGCGAAGAGTTCGTGGTTCTGGTGCCGGGCTGCAATCTCGACGAAGCCAACGCGCTGGCCGCAAGGCTTCGCAATGCGCTCGAAGCGCATAAGTTCGTCCTGTCCGACGGCGCGTCGCTCACGGTGACCGCGAGTTTCGGTGTCGCCAGAGGCAATCTCGGTCAGTTGGCATGGCGGCGGCTGGTCAAGGCCGCGGATGCCGCGCTATATCGCGCCAAGTCCGACGGGCGCAACTGCGTGCGCCAGTCACTCGCCCTGCACCCGACACTGGTGCCGGATCTGCCCGGCGATCTGAGCGCGGATGTGCCGCAGCGAAAAACCACCAGCCTGATCGAGCGGCGTTGACTCAGGCCCAGCGACCTCCGCATCGGTGCGGCGTCATCGCTTGATCCAATCCGGAAGACGCAGTTCCGTTGGGCTATTGGCCAGCCAATGCCAGCTGTTTGGCTCCCTCCATTTTGTGCTTCTGAAACTCTGCCAATAGGCCTTCGTCCGACAGATCGAGCGTCGACGAATGTCTCCAATCGTGATCGGAGACTTCGGCGAGCCGCTCGACCACATGGCGGCTGTCCGTCTCAATCGCAAGTTCGCGCCTGGCGTCAAAACTTCCCGGCGTCAGATTGATTGAGCCGACAATCGCGCGCCGTTCGTCCGCGAGCAGAACTTTGCCATGCAGCTTCAAATGCTTCATGCGGTGAATTTTCGCGCCGACATCTTCCAGGATGCGCAAGCCGCCGACGCCTTCGATCATTTTCTCGGCCTTCATTTTGTGCGACGGACGGGCCATGATGTGAACCGTCACGCCGCGATTGATCGCGCGCACGATGCGTTCAATGATGACTGTGTCCTGATAGCGTTCATTCTGGATAAACAGTGTATGGCTTGCCGCATCGATGAACGCCGCGATCCGTTCGCGCCCGTTGTTAGGGCACCATATCAGATTAGACTTTTCATGTGGTTCAAATGGAAGGCGCATGAAATCCAGATTGAAGCACTTCACCATTTCATCGACTTCGGCCTTCTTTGTCGTCATCACGGCATAGTCGCGCGTCTCGGTGAGATCCCGCGTCTCCCAGTTGAGCGACTCGACAAACCCAACCTCGTCGTCGACCACCATCGATTTCTGATGGGTCAGTGCAAAGCTCGGACAGCTATCGCGCACGTCGATGCCGGCAGCGATCAGCTTTTTTCGTGCGGCCTCGTTGTCGGCCTTGCCGTTGCGCCGCGCCGGGTTCAGCATCACCCTCACATGAACGCCGCGATGGCGTGCCGCGATGACTGCGTTCAGCAAGGTCGGATCGGTGAAAAGAAACATGCGGATGTTGAGCGATTTCACCGCCGCATCGATGGGGTCGACAAGGGCCGCGGCGGCATCGTCGGGAAGTACGATCAGGGAATGTGACATCTTCGGTCCTTCTCACGCTACGTCGGCAAGCGGCGCGCGGGGCGCCGGCTTGTTCTGGATACGATGGAGCTCCGCGTAGACGCCGCCGAGCGCGATCAGCTCGTCGTTCGTTCCTTCTTCGGCAACAATGCCATCCTTCAGGACGATGATTTTATCGGCGTTTCTGATGGTGCTGAGACGATGCGCGATCATGATGACCGTGCGGCCCGCCATCAGCCGCCGCAGGCCCTCGATAACCAGATGCTCGGACTCGGTATCGAGCGCCGCGGTCGGTTCATCCAGAATCATGATCGGCGAATTGCGGATCACGGCCCGCGCGATTCCGATTCGCTGACGCTGTCCGCCGGAAAGCGTATCGCCGCGCTCGCCCACGAGGGAATCATAGCCATTCGGCATACGAGAAATGAACTCGTCCGCATTGGCGACCTTTGCCGCCGCGATGATCTCTTCATCCGTGGCGCCGGGCCGGCCGTAAGCGATGTTCTCGCGAATTGTGCCGCGAAACAGCACCGTTTCCTGAAGGACAAAACCGATCTGCTCCCGCAGCGCCGCCAGCTTCATCTCCCGAATATCCTGACCGTCGATCAGAATGCGTCCGAATGTCGTTTCATAGAAACGAGGGATGAGACTGAGGACCGTCGACTTGCCCGACCCTGTTGGGCCGACAATGCCAACCACCTGTCCCGGGCGAATCTCGAATGAGACATCCCGCAACACGGACGTGTCGTTGTCGTAGCCGAATGCGACGCGGTCAAAGCGAATGCCGCCAAGGACGCGACCGGGATCTCGGGCGTCATCCGACACGCCGATGATGTCATCGGCAGACAGAATATCCTGGATGCGCTCCAGCGCGACGGTCGTCTGGGCGACAGCACTGGTCATACTGGCGAGATCTTTGACCGGTTTAAAGAATTTGGCGAGGTAAGCCAGATAAACCGTCAATGCGCCGGCCGTCATGGTGCCGGCCACGATCAGCGACGTTCCCTTCCAGAGCACAATCGCGGTGCATGCCGCGACGACGACGCTGATCAGCGGCGACAGGACCGATTTCACCTGCCGCGCGCGGAGCGCGGCGCCGACGGTCGCGTGACTCGCGGCCTCCAGTCGGGCCAGCTCCAAATCCTGGCGGCCGAAAGCCTTGATCGCACGAACCGAACCCAGGCCTTGCTGAACGACGGACAGCATCTCGCTTTGCCGGGCGCGAACCGCGCGGGTCACTTCCTTCACGGCTTTTTTCAGACGGAAGATAAAAACCAGCAGGAACGGCGTCACGCCAAGAGCGATCAGCGTAAAATCCCAGTCCAGCCAGAACATGATTCCGACCATGAACACGATGGTGATGAAATCGACGAGGATGTCGAGAGTGGAGGACGATGCGAAACTTTGCAGCGTGTCCACGTCAGTCATGATCGTTGAGATCAGGGAGCCGATTTTCGCGTGGTCGTAATAGCGCAAGGACAGCCGGTGCAGATGCTGATAGATGCGAATCCGGAGGTCGTTCGCCACCCACTGGCCGATGTTCGTCGTGTAGTAGTTGTCGATATAGGTCGCAATCGCTCCGACGATGGCGATGACAAGTGTCGCCACTCCGGCGAATAGCGCCACGCCCATCGCATGCCGCCCAAATCCATAGTCATGAGCCCAGGCAAGCCACGCAGGCAGCTGGTGCTGCCCGAGCGCATCGTCCAGGACGAGTTTGAGGGTCCAGGGGGCCGCAAGGCTTGCAGCGATTTCCACCAGCATCGCAAGGAATACGATGAGCAGCCGTCCCCTGTAGGGGCGTAGCAAATCGATGACGAGACGTATCATTTGCCGAATTCCGGGTTGATATTGATGAAAGTCCGAGGGTTGTGCCGACGCTGGCGGCCTAACGCCCATCCGCCCAACCGGATGCCGGGACACGTACCCCCGGCCTATCGGCCGTTCAAATACCGCTTTGATATGAGGCTATCGGCGGCGGATATGGCTCCCCTCCGGAAACCCGGATGGCCGGTAAACGGCAGCTGGCGCGGCTCGGTCTGAAAACGCCTTGTGCGACAGATCGGCCCATTTGAAGTGCCGCCTCCGGACGGCTACGATTGCCGGATTGATGATGACGTGTGCTCATAAGAACCGGCGATCATGCAGTTCCGGCACCTGCGCTATTTCGTTAAAATTGTCGAAGCGGGCAGCTTTTCCCGTGCCGCCGCGACGATTCATGTGGCTCAACCCGCATTAAGTCAGCAAATTGCGGACCTGGAAGACCGCATGGGCGTGCCGCCGCTCCTGCGGACATCCCGCGGCGTTCGTCCCACCCCTGCCGGGGAAGTGCTTTACCGCGAAGCCTCCTCGATCCTCAAAGAACTTGAGCAATTGCCCGGCCTGCTGGCATCGGACGGTGCGGATGCCGAGGGCAAGGTGAGCCTCGGCTTTGCCATTTCGCTGTCGGTGCCGATGTCCGGCCCCTTTCTGGAGGCGTGCCGTGCCAGGATTCCGAAGGTCACGATAAAATTCGCAGACGGGGACAGCGAGTCCCTCGAACAGAGGATCATCTCCAATCAGCTGGACATGGCGATCGTATTCGAGGATGAACTGGTTCCCACGTTTTCGCGCGTGCCGCTGTTCCGTCAGCGGATGTTTTTGATCAGCAGCGATCATTTCACCGACCTGAACGGACCCGTGTCGCTGAAGGACATTGCCTCATTGCCGCTGGTGCTGCCAAGCGCGCCGAATGCACGACGCATGTTGATCGATCGCTCGTTCGCCAATGACGGAATGGCGCCCAATGTGATCGCCGAGACCGATACACTTTCGAGCGAACTGTCTGCCATTCGCGCAGGGCTCGCCCACTCCATCCTAAATGCCGGCATGATGGGCCAGATCGGCCTCGGCCAGCCTCGGTTGATCGAGCCTCCGATCTGGATGACCTGCTCGATCATATCCTCGAGCGACTTCCCACTGACGCATGCGGGCGAAGCCGTCCGCGACACGTTGGTGCGTTTCGCCTATGAGCGAATCGAGGCGACCAAGCCGCCTGGCGCCGAATGGATCGGGCCAGCCGTGGACTAGTTCTTCCGGAAGTGGTCGGGCTTGAGAAGCGTCTTCTGAGCCGGCTGAAACTCCGCCGCACAGGCCGGCGTGAGATTCGCCCTGTTCTGGCCCAGACAAGCCTCGATCTTCGCGACATTCGGAATATCCGCGCCGCAGAATCTGAACGCATCGCCCATGCAGGCCGATCTCTGATCGGATGTGCCTTGCGCGAAGGCTGCCGCAGGCAAAGCAATGAAAGCAAGACAGGCAGTGATTGCGATCGAGCTGAATTTCATTGTCATGACTGGACCTGTGTTCGAATTGAATTTCAGTTTTGCCGCTACGATCGGTTTAAGGACGCATCGGAGGAAAACTCAAATATCATCTGGATATGGCGATATCGTCGCCAGTTATATGCGCCAACAACGTGATGACTCTTGGCGGTATGCCGGTCATTGCTTCTTCTTGGCGCGCGCGATCGCAGCCCGTATCGGCGCGAAGGGCCCGTATTTGTGCTGCTGCTCGCTGAAGCCGTCAGCATAGGGACCGTAGGGCGTATCGACTGGCTTCTGAAGCAGGTCGGGAAAATCCTTTTCGAGCCCCGCCTTTTTCGGGCGCGGCTGCGATATCAGATAGGCCGCGACATCCCAGGCCTGTTCGACCGTCAGTTGAGGATTTAGATAGTCGGCACCATGCGGCATGTTGAAATGCACGAAATTCGCGGCGGTGATAAGCCGCGCCATTCCTGCGCCGTCGTTGAAACTGTCCGGTCCCCACAGCGGCGGCATCATGTACCCAAGATCGGTCGTTGGAAGACTGCGCCGGATTCCGGAACCGTCGGTGTTGTGACAGGCAAGACAGGACTTCACATAAACCGCGCGGCCGCGAACGGGATCGGCTGCGCGCTTGAGTTCGGGCATCGCGCCCGCGCCCAGCCCCGGCACGATCTGGCCTTGAGCGACACCTGACGAGAGAAATCGAATATAGGCGACGATGGCCTGCATTTCCGGGCTGTCGTTCGGCAACTCGCGCCCGTTCATACTGCGCACCATGCAGGAATTGACCCGATCCACGATGGTAATCTCTGCGCCGCGACGCGCACTGTACTGCGGAAATAATTCGAATAGCCCGAAAATCGGTAATCCGAATTTCTTTGTGCCGGCCTGTAAGTGACAATTGCTGCACGCAAGATTATTTCCGGCAAATCGCTTTGTCTGGTCGGGCACTTCCGGACCGATCAGTGCATATGTCGCGGTGACCAGATCGCGGCCCCGGCGTATCTGGCTGCCGAATGCATCGTTCGGTAGCGCCCCGACTTCGGGCACAGTCCAGAGCGCGGGAGCTTGGGTTTGCGCGGCCGCGAGATTCAGAGGCGCCGTTGCAAGAGCAATTGCCGCCAGCAACGCTATCCGCAATCCAAGCCGTTGGAAATCAAGGAAATGAACGCCAGAGAACCGCATCGCCCCTCGCACAATGGTTGATCGCACGATCATTCACGTCAGCCCGATTGCAAAGGTTCTGCAGAAGAGCTTCCTTTGCAAGCACTTTTGGCGAACCCAAAGATCCCAGCCGAATTATCCGGGCCGGCCCTGCCGGGCAATCACGAACCGGCCGGTCTCCGAACCCCATAACTTTCTCCGATACCCGCATATCAACACCGTATTTGTTTTCCTATCCGGCATCGACGCATATGCCGCCACGTTCAGCGGGGGCGCTGCCAGTTCGACAACCCCATGCCGGTGCTGACGATGGTGTCTTCACTGGCACACAAGCCCGCCATTCTGAGTGGCGGGTGTGACGCGGTTCAAACTTTAAGAAAGATCGAAGGAGCGCCAAGCCGAGAGGCAGCGATTGACGCTGCATGGGCTTGGCTTGGCACATCAAAGGCAAAGAGGAGAGAACTTCCATGTTCACATCGAGAATGGGTATCGTCGTCGGTCTCGCATCGGCAATCGTCATTTCGGTTTGCGCGGCTGCACATGCAACTCCCATCGTTGCACCACTCACCAATCAGGAGTCGCTGACCATTCAGGTCTCCGGCGGGTGCGGTCCGAATGCCTGGCGCGGCCCATGGGGTCATTGCCGCAACACCCCGTATTACGGTCCGCTGCCGGGCGGCTACTATCAGCCCGCACCGCATCCCGTATTCGGCTGCCCGGAAGGCTACTGGCGCGGGCCGTACGGTCACTGCCGCAACACGCCGTTCCACGGCCGCCTGCCAAATGGTCAGTGGCAGTAAGATTCCGTTGATTTGAAGAATCGCGCCGCATTTTGTGATCCTTGGCTGACGCAACCTGCGGCGCGATCTCTCTTCGCAATCCCGATTCAAACGCCAAACGCCTGCACGAGTGATTGAGCATGTCGGATCGAACACGGATCTTTACACAGACTACCAGTCTCGCCAGCCACATCCTGCCGGTATCGGGCACGATGATCGGCGTTTGCGTCACACTGGTCGGCCTTGTGAAGGTTGCCGAGGCAAGATCGGGCGGCACCCATGTCGATGAGTATGCCGCGCTGGCCGCGGTCTCCTTTCTGGCATCGGCCCTCACGTCCTACCTTTCGATCCGCTTCGCAGGGAAAACGAAGCTCTGCGCACGGCTCGAACAAGCCGCGGACATGATCTTCATTCTCGCTCTGATGGCTATCACGCTGGTTGCGACGCTGTTTGCTTATGAAGTGATCTGAATCACGGGAGCTAACCATGATCGTTGACATGCTTCGAGAAAATTTCAAAAGCTGCCATGTCGGCGGGATTGTCACGATCGGACTTGCGACACTCCTGACGGCCTCCGTGGCGTTCGCGGACGGAAAGCCGCCGCTGGCTGCGGATACGCCGCCAGCGGCGACGGCCGATTCAAGTATCTCCGCAACCGTGCAATTCTCATTATCCGCGCTTGATCGCGCGATCGAACGCAAGGTGCCCAGGCAGCTTGCGACCATCGACGATTCAGGGCGAAGCTGCTGGAGCCGGCGCATCCTCGGGCGCATGGTCAACATCGATTGCGAGTATTCCGGCTCCGTGCAACGGACTGGACCGATCTCCCTGCACGCGGAAGAAGGCAGACTGATTGCGGCGATCCCGCTGTTCGGCTCCGTCTCTGGCCAGGGTATCGGACGGTTTGCGCGACTGCTGCACGGCACCGGCGAAGGCCAGCTCACAGTTTATGCGACGGCGCGGCCGCAGCTTCGGCGGGACTGGTCGGTTTCACTCGACATGACCGAAGGCTTCCGCTGGCAGGAACCTCCGACGCTCCAGATATTGGGTTTTCGCATCGATTTGACCCGCTACATCGAGCCGAAGATTCAAGCGCAGGTGTCGCGCGTGCGCCGCGATGCCGCTGCGAGCGTGGCGGCGATGAACATTCGCGGCAAAGCCGAAGCGGCCTGGCAGCAGGCGTTCTCGACCGTGAAAATTCTCGATGCGCCCGCGATCTGGCTGAAGACCACACCACGAACCGTTGCTTTTTCAGGTACGCATGCGCGCGGCGACATTCTCGAAGGCGCGATCGAAATGGCGGGAACGAGCGAGACCTTTGTCGGGCAGCAGCCGTCCGCATCTGTGCCGACGCCGCTTCCGGCACTCGGCAGCGATGTGACCAATCCCGGCGGCTTTTCCGTCATTCTTCCGGTGACGATCAGCTATGACCAGATCAGGGAAAAAATCCAGGCCGTCATGACGGCGCGCGCTCAGACCGGCGGTCCCCAAGTGCAGGATATTTCGGTCTATCCTTCTTCCGGCAAGCTGGTGATGGGATTGCATCTCACATCCGCCGATACCGCGAGCGGTGGCGCATGGATCTATCTGACCGCAACGCCGCAGGTCGATGCGAATACTCAGACCGTCCAGTTCGGAGATCTGGCCGTGGTGCCGGACTCGTCCACGGCCGCAAGCTCACCGCTTGCTGCGCTGTTCAACGATCCAGCTCTTTTGCAGGATCTGCGGCAGCAGGCTGGTCTCGCATTCCAAAGCGAGTGGCAAACCCTTTTGGCTTCTGCCAACGCGCGATTGACCCGGCCCCTCACGGGCGGCTTTCGCAGCGAAGGAAATCTGGCGTCTGCCGGACTCTCGCAAGTCTCGCTCCTTCCCGATGGAATCCGGATCGACCTGCGCGCCAGCGGCCACTTGAAAATTCTCTACGGCATGTGATCGCCGTTTCTCGAGCGTCGGAAGGACATCTGACATGACCCTCAGCGCTAATCTCATATTCCGGATTGTCCTCGGCGCGCTGGCAGTGTGTCAGCTTTTGGCTTTTGCTTGTCAGCAGGCGAAGGCTCAGACATCTTTCTATCAGGCATCCAATGATGAAATTGCAGGACCACCTGGCACTGTGATCAGACAGGAGCCGATGTTCGGTGCTCCGGATGGCGCGGCTGCATATCGCGTTCTCTATCGATCCACCAATCCGGAAGGGCGGCCCATCGCAGTCTCCGGTGTGATTGTTGTTCCGACCGGTCCGGCCCCCGAAGGCGGCCGCCCCATCGTTGCCTGGGCTCATCCCACGACAGGCGTCGTTCCGCGGTGCGCGCCCTCGCTGGCCATGTTTATCTTTCAGCAAATCGCCGGCAGCCGCCAGTTGCTCGACCGCGGCTTCGCGATTGCCGCAACCGACTATCCGGGATTGGGCACTCCCGGCCCGCATCCTTACCTCGTCGGCGACAGCGAGGCGCGGGCCGTGATCGATTCGGTTCGTGCCGCTCGCTCATTTCCCGGCGTCGCCAATGGTGACCGCTATGCCGTGTGGGGTCATTCCCAAGGCGGTCAGGCGTCATTATTCACCGGCCTGATCTCCAGGAGTTATGCCCCTGAGTTGCGTCTTGTCGGTGTGGCTGCCGCTGCGCCCGCGACCGATCTTGCCACACTGATGACAGACGATCTCAACACCACCGGCGGGAGGAATCTGACCGCGATGACAGTATGGTCATGGGATCGCGTGTACGGCGCATCCGTCGACAAGATCGTTTCATCCGCTGCGATGCCAACGGTCAATCGCCTTGCCGGCGAGTGTATCGAATCCGTGTTCGATATCCTGCTGCGCAGCGAAACATCAAAGCCGCTGGCTCAGGATTTTCTCACCGTCGCAAATCCGGCAACTCTCGATCCGTGGCGTTCGCTGCTCGCGAAAAACACCCCCGGCACGTTGCAGCCAACAATTCCCGTCTTCCTTGCGCAAGGCTCGACCGACGGCCTGGTTCGTCCGCAGGTCACACAAGCCTATATGCAGCGACTATGCGAGGCAGGAAGCAAGGTGCGCTTCATGATGATGCCAAACGTCAGCCACGGCTTTGCCGGCCGCGATAGCGCGGACGCCGCAACCGCGTGGATGGCGGACAGGTTTGCTGGAAACGCCGTGCCGAATGACTGCGGCTCCGCCGGTCGTTGACCTGCTTAATGGCTGGCGCGAGATCTTTCTTGTGCCATCATGGTTCGGCGATAGTGGATAAGGTTATCCAGCCGCTGCGCTGCCGATGTCAGTGTCGCAGCATCCGCAGCACTGTCGTCCCCAAGCGATGACTTAGAGATTTCGTCCCCGAGGAGTTCGTCAAACTCTTGCTCGATGTTGATAAGCTCCGCTTCGCTTGTCGCGCCTCTGATGCGCCGGGGCAACTCATACAGCACGCGCCATACAGGATCGGGGGCATTGGACCGGCCAAGACCAAGAAACTTCCACGCCGCCGCGAAGACCGATGCCAGCAAGCCGAAGACAATTGGCGTCAGGTAGATGGCGTCGCCGTATTTGTCCATGAAGCTTTGCTGCGCGTCGTTGTAATAAACGGCTGCGCCGGCATGTACGGGAATGTTCGCATCGGGGTCCGTATCGGGCTCTGCAATGCCGGACAGAACCGAATGCTCAGCCACCAGACTTTCGCGGGCATTCATCAGCGACTGCGTCAGACCGGTTGCGACATCGGCATCGAGCTTGGCATGCGCAACCAGATAGAAGCCCGTTTTGAGTGTTGTCAGGTCGTCATCCGGATTGGGCGGGGAGCCACGCAGCGTCCCCTTGGGTATTGCGAAACTCTCGAAGGCTCCCTCCGCATCGGCAATCGCACCGGCTGAATCGATCGGCACCAATGTCGGCGAGCGACTTGAACCACCGCCAGACAGATTCCTGACATAGTCCAGGTATCGTTTGGTCAAGGGCACCACCATGACCAGCACATCCACGTCCCCGGCCTTCATGGCTCGCTGCGCGTCGGGCGGCGACAGATCCTTGAAGGTTGTGTGTCCGTCCAGGCCGTATTCACGACTGAGCGCCTTCACAAGGCGATGGTTGATCTCGCCGCCGACCACGCCGATGGATCGACCCTTGAGTTGCTCGATCCCGGTTATGGGAGAACCGGGCGCGGCGACAATCATCACCGTCGCCTCAGCGATCACAGCGATGGCTCTTGCGTCCGAGAGATCGCCAACATCGGCCCTTACAACCGCAAGATCAACCTTGCCGGCGGCGAAGGCCTTTGTTGCGTCCTGCACGTTGCCGAATTTGACGATGTTGAGCCTGACGGGCGCGTTCGATTTCACGAAGCGATTTGCGATCAGCGACGCGCCCTTGGCGATCTCGCCGTCGATTGATCCGACGCCGACGCTCAGCGTCGTTGGTTTGGTATAGAGCCTGTAAGCAAACAGGACTGCGCCCAATACAAGACATGTAGCGCCGGCAACCATGACGATCCGGAGCCAAAGCGGAAGCCTGGGGGCAGATAGCCTCATTACAAGCACCAAAGAATGTCGCTGATAGATAGTTTTGGTGCTGTACCGCCGCCGGTCAACTCGCTTTTCGTCTCAGCGCCTTAAGATAGTCGGCAACCAACCCGATATCGTTCGCCGGGACGGCGCAGGCCACATAACCGTCCGGCCGCACCAGCCAGACACCGGACGTATCCGGAGGCGGGAGCACCGATGGCTCGACCAGATCGCCAAAGTCCTCAACAAGCCCGCTCACAGCTTTGCTGGAGGCTGCCAGCAGCGTGAACCGCGGTGTCTGTCCCGCGCCAAAGGACGTCTGTCCCGACACCGGCGTCATGCGGGCGCCGACGGCAGGACCATCGAGTCCGTGAGCCGCCGGTCCATTGAGCGGGCTTTTCTCGTAACCGACGGACACCTCCGTCATCTCGTTGACCATCGCAGCGCGCACCGGGGCAAGCCCCAGTAAAAAATGTCCGACCAGATTACGCACGATCTGCGCGGCCTGATTTCGCAAGGTTGCAAGCGCTGTAAACCGTCCAGCATTTGCCAGAACGTGTTCGCCGATTGCGCTGCGTTCGACGCTGTAGCTATCGAGCAAACTCTCGTCGCAAGCGCCACGCCAGACCATCGCCAGCTTCCAGGCAAGATTAAAGGCATCTTGCATGCCGGTATTCATGCCCTGACCGCCTGCAGGGCTGTGAACATGCGCGGCATCACCGGCAAGAAAGACGCAGCCCGATCGATAGTCGGCCACTTTGCGTTCGTTAATGCGGAACGACGAGAGCCAGACCGGATCGGAAGCGACAAGCCCGCCGGGACCTCGCTGAACGAGAACGCCCTGCACATCGCTCAGGTCGGGATCTCGTGGGTGTTCACCGGTCGACATGGGGAGATCGGCGACGATGCGATAGCGACCGGACGATATCGGAAATACCGCCAGCACACCTTTTTCATGCCAGTAGGTGGCTATCTCGGATGCCGGAAACGGAAACGCCTTGAGATGAATATCGGCAAGGATCCAGTCGCTCGGCAACGTATCGCCGACAAATGGCATGCCAAGACCATGACGCGTCGCGCTGTGGGCGCCGTCACAACCGATCATCCATGGCACGTCGAGATTTTCGTCCTCCCCTGCGGCGCTGCGCAAAGTGGCGCAGACCGACGCAGAGCCGGGCGCAAAGCGGATCAATTCCAAGCCGCGTTCCACCTGGACGCCCAGCCGATTCAGATGTGCCTCAAGAAGACGCTCGGTCTCCGATTGAGGCAACATGAGCGCATAAGGATAGGGGCTATTCACTTCCGCGAAACTGACATGCGCAAGGAGTTTGTTGGCAGCGATGATATTTGCAGCGTCAACTTTATGACCGGCCGCAATGAACTGTCTCGTGCAACCGGCGCGGTCCAGCAACTCGAGCGTCCGGCTCCATAACACAAGCGCCTTTGACTTGTCGGAGCGCGCTGCCGCCTTGTCGATGATCCGTACCGGCACTCCATAGCGCGCGAGTTCGGCAGCCATGGTGAGTCCAACCGGGCCAGCACCAACAATCAAAACTTTTGAAGTCATAGCGGTTCGGGTTCCTGACGGGCTTGGTTCGTCGCGTGAGATTTACCGTGGCCAACGATTGTTGTGACAATCAGAACGGTCCGCGCTGCTGGATGGATTGCATGACGGCTTCCAGCTGCTTGTCCCGCGCGGCGTAGGCAGCGCGCAGACATGCGGTGTTGGAGCCGCATGCATCACGCTGCCTGAGAAAGATGCGTTGATCGTCCTGGATCGTGCCGCGTTGTCCCATTGCGACAAGCGAGGTCGTCACCCCGTAAAGGGTCGCAACCCGTGCTTCGCTCTGACCCAACCCGTAGTCCGAGCAGATCGTTCTCTCGGTCGGCGAACTCGCCTTCTTGCAATCCAGTGGTGAATAGTCCGCTGCATCGGCCGAGCTGAAGGCCGCGCCGAAGATGAGCAGCGCGGCTGAAACGCCGATGACACTCCTTGAAAAATTCATGGCACATACCCTCATGGCGAAGCCGCTATTGAAGACTGCCCTTGGCGACCGCCATCGCCGAACGCGGTTCCGGCTCGCGTCCGGGTGGCAAAGAATAATTGCCGTGGCGGGACAATTGTCTGACACCGGCGGCAAATCAAATACGGCTTCGATATGCGGGTATCGGTGACCGCTATAGCGACTGGATTTCAGCCATACGGCTGGCTGCGCATTTGCCCGCAGCGGTGGCCGACCACGCGACTATCCGGCGGCTCGATCGGGCTTCTGCCCCTTTTTAAGCCCATGTAACGCCGATCCGTGGCAAGACAAAAAGCCGAGGCCGTGCAATAGTCTAATGATTATTTTGCGGCTTTGCGGTTCGGCCTATCATGCAGTACAGACAACTTCGCTATTTCGTAAAAATCGTGGAAGCCGGCAGCTTTTCCCGCGCAGCAAGCACCATCCACGTAGCGCAGCCGGCGCTCAGCCAGCAGGTGGCTGAACTCGAAGAAGAAATGGGAATCAAGCTGCTCCACCGCACCCCGCGCGGCGTGCAGCCGACCCCCGCGGGGGAAATCCTGTTCGAGAAAGCCTCATCGATCCTGCGCCGCCTCGATGAACTTCCCGGGCTCCTGAAATCGAGCGCTGGTGACATCACTGGAACCGTCAGCGTCGGGATTGTGGCATCGCTCGCGGAGATTCTGATGGGGCCCATCGTCGAGCATATCAAGTCTGCGTTTCCCAATGTCATGCTGAAATGTACGGACGGCGACAGCGAAACCTTGAGCGCGCGTGTGCTCGCTCACAAGCTCGATCTTGCGGTCATCTTCGAGCACGAATTCGTGCCAGCTTTTTTGCGACTGCCGATCTTTACACAAAGGTTCTATCTGGTGGGCAAGCCGCTTCCAGGCAAAGCCAGATCGTCCATTTCAATCAAGGACATTGGGAAATTGCCGCTCGTTCTGCCCGGCGACAATAGCGAGCGCAGACGTTTGATCGATGAAGCCTTTGCCGCGCTGGACATCACTCCGAATGTCATCGCTGAAGCCGACAATCTCTCGAGCGAGCTGTCCGCAGTGCGGACCGGCATCGGTCATACGATTCTGAATGTCGGAGAATTCTCCAAGGTGGGGTTTGAGGCTTTCGCAAAGCCCCTCATCATCGAGCCGCCTATAACAATGACCTGTTCCATTATCTCGTCGGGCGATTCCACCCTGACCAATGCAGGAAGCTCCGCTCGCTCGTCGATCGCTTCGCTCATTAGCTCGTTTATAAAGGACGGTAAAAGGCCCGGCGCCGCTCTTATCAAGCATTGAGCCACAGCGACCAGCGCGGAATCGAGTAATAGCTGATGATCGAGCCAGACAGGATCATTCGGAAGATTGGCTGGCGCCTGCTTCCTCTTCTGATGCTGCTCTTCTTTTTCAACTTCCTCAATCGCGTCAATATCGGGTTCGCTGCCCTCGATATGAATAAATCGCTTGGGCTGCAGCCCGTCGTATTCGGCTGGGGCGCAGGCATTTTTTTTCTGAGTTACGCGATGTGCCAGATTCCGAGCAGCTTGCTGCTGCAGCGGTTTCGCGTGCGCCTGTGGATCGTCAGCATTGCGGTTGCGTGGGGGCTTGCCTCGGCGGGAATGGCCTTCGTCACGGGTTCAAAAGGCTTTATCGTATTGAGATTGTTGCTGGGCATCGCGGAAGCAGGCTTCTTTCCAGGCTTCATCTACTATCTCAGTTGCTGGTTTCCACGCGACGCCCGCGCGCGCTTCAACGCAATCTTCCTGGTTGCCGCGCCGCTGGCAAGCATGCTGGGCAACCCGCTCTCCGGCCTCATTCTCAGCGCTGGCGAGACGATGGGAATTCCGGCGTGGCGATGGTTGTTTATCCTGGAGGGATTGCCGTCGATTGTTCTGGGCATCATTGCGTTTTTCTGGCTGTCGGACAGTCACGCACAGGCAACATGGCTGGCTCCTGGCGAGCGGCGATGGCTGGCGGATACAATCGCCGCCGAACATACAAACACAGCGAAGCTGATCGGAAGTGTCTTTGATGTCCGGGTGGCACTGCTCTCCATCGTCTCTTTCTGCTTCATCATGGGAATCTATGGCGTCGGCCTGTGGTTGCCCCAGATCGTGAGCGGTTTCGGGACAACGCCTCTCCAGACCGGGCTGCTGTCGGCGCTTCCATACGCGGCGTCGATCGGGGGCATGCTGTTCTGGAGCGCGCGATCGGACGCGCGTCGCGAACGCCGAAACCATATCGCGGCGGCGGCCATTCTTTCCGGTGCAAGCCTCATTGCAGCCTCGCAATTTCATTCGCCCGTTTTGTCACTGCTGGCGCTCAGCATCGCTGCCGCATCGATTTTCGCAGCGAATGCCGTATTGTGGACGTTACCGTCGAACTTCTTGGCCGGCAGCGCCGCTGCAATCGGGATCGCGATCATCAACTCGATCGGAAATCTGGGCGGCTTTACCGGGCCATATCTCGTGGGCTGGGTAAAAGCACATACAGGAGGCTTTGGTCCTGCTCTTGTATCGTTGGGCGCCATCAGTGCAGTTGGCGGCCTCCTCATTCTCATTGCGCCGTGGGTTTTTCGGCGATTGAAAGTAGCCGGTTTCGAATAGCGACGGTAACAGCGAGGTGGAGTAGCCCGGCTAATCCGTCGCAGATACAGGCATTTCTCCAGCTATATCGCGCGCGAATAGGTGGATATCGAAGTCATATTGGTACTCCCAGATCTGGTTGGATAAACGTCCTGCGTCAATTCAACCGGAAGGAATACAAAATGTTCGATATGCTCAATTCACGAAGGACTTTCATGCGCGTCACTGCGGCCGCAGCTCTTGCCATTGCCGTAGCTGCTCCGATCGCAAGCGCTCATGCCGAGCAAGGCAATATGGATCGCGCGCTCATGTCGTTGCAGGACGCCCTTCAATCATTGCGTCAGGCGACCCCGAACAAGGGCGGCCACAAGGAAGCGGCCTCGCAACTGATCGAACAGGCGATTATGCAGGTCAATGAGGGAATTCGCTTCGCCAATCAGCATGGTGGCGGCGGTCGTTAAAATTCTGCACGGATGCGAGCTGCCGACGGTTACGTCGGCGGCTGCGTCGTCACACTTAAAAAACTCGAGGTTCTCATGAGAACATTGCTCGCGAGTATTATTTTGGTCGCGCTGACAGCGGTGTCCCACGCGACAGAGGCCTCATACAAATGTGACGACGGATCGTCGCTGAAGGCTGATTTTAGCGCGCCTGGTCCGACGGGGTCGGTGCAACTCGCCATATCGGGTCAGAAGCCAATCACACTCCCACAAGTCCAGTCTGCGGATGGCGGCCGATATGCCGCACAAGGGATCGAATTCTGGATCAAGGGAGCGGCCGGGCGATTAACGCGAGCGGGAAAGATTACGGAGTGCCGCTCACGGTAGTGCATTTCCGCAACTATCGTTTCTCAGTTCCCGGCGCGGTTTGAATATCCCGACAAGAACATGGCGCGAAGGGACAGTCGTTCTTGCTCGGGATGCATCGCCTGCGATCCGGCGACCACGACATGAGATACAACCGGAGGCTGGCGCACCCGACACGATTCGAACGTGTGACCTTTGCCTTCGGAGGGCAACGCTCTATCCAGCTGAGCTACGGGTGCGGCGCATTCCATTTAGCCGATTGGGCCGGTGCGGGCAACGGTTGGCGACGGATTTCCAGCCAGGGCGTGCGAGGCGAGGTGCATGAACCGGCGCAACAAGCCGAGGAACCGGGGCTCCCGCCTCAGCTCTCAATCGCGAATTGCAGCCCGGCGTGGTCGGTCAGCCGCTTGATCAGGCGGTCACCCAATGCCGCGCCCGGCGTCCAGATGCCGCCCGGGACATCGGTTGCCTCTCGCACAAGACATACGGCGCTTTCACCGATCATCTTGGAGGTCGAGCCGTAGCCCGGATCGCGGTCGCCCTTGACCGAGGCACGGATCTGTCTGCCGTCGGGCGTGAGGCCGACAAACAGAATGTCGTACATGCCGGTTTCGCGCTCTTCCTTTGAAGGGCCTTCGCCTGGCTTCGGCCCGCCGGGGCCGCCCATCGCGGAATTGGCGCCGACAATGGCCTTGGCCATTGCTTCGCCCTTCTCGCCGGGGCCGGCCAGCATCATCTCGTCGTAGACGAACTCCTTGCCGTAGGGGAAACCCATCAGCATGTTGGAGCGATGGACGTTGCGGGTGTTGATGGTCGCCATCACGAACGGCGCGACCCACATGCCGAGATCGTCATCGTGCAGCGGCTTGTTGCCCGGCGGCTGCTTCGGCCCCTCGAAGCCCGGCGTCAGCGCGAACGGGTTCTTCAGCAGCGGCACGATGCTGAGATCCTTTGCCGCCGCGGCATAAGTGGCTTTCAGGCTCGCGGCAGTGCCGCCGGAGAATGTGCCCTTCATCTTGCGCACACGGCCCTTCACCAGCGGGCAAGCCGCGCCGAACTGCGTCTTCGCAGCGTTCTGCAGGAAGAACACGCCGAGTTCGAAGGGAATGGAATCGAAGCCGCAGGAAAACAGGATGCGTGCGCCGCTCGCCTGCGCGGCAGCATGATGCGCGTCGATCATCTGGCGCATCCAGGCGGGTTCGCCGCACAGATCCAGATAATCGGTGCCGGACGCCGCGCAAGCCGCGACAAGTTCGGAGCCATAAAGCTGATAGGGGCCGACAGTGGTGAGAATGGCCCTGGCCTGTTCGACCATCGCCTTGAGCGAGCCAGGATCGCTGGCATCGGCCTCGATCAGCGGCGTGTCCTTCGGCGCGCCGATTTCGTCACGCACGGTGGCGAGCTTGTCCCGACTGCGGCCTGCCATCGCCCATGTCAGGCCGCTTCCGGGGCCGTATTGGGCTGCGAGATATTCGGCGACGAGTTTTCCGGTGAAGCCGCTGGCGCCATAAACAACGATATCGAATTTTGGTTGGGTCATCGCAACGTCCTCTTCTCGTCCTTCGCGTGTGTCTCGCTCACGCCAGCAATTTTCGCAGTTCCGCTTTCGCCACCTTTTCAAGCGTCGAGCGCGGCATGTCGTCCACCAGCCGCACTTCGCGCGGCACCTTGAAATCGGCCAGCGCATTCTTGCAGGCGTGCAGGATATCGTCATGCAGCGTCGGAGGCGCACCGGCCAGGCCAGCGGCCGGAATGACAAACACCACCGGCACTTCATCCAGCATCGGATGCTTCTTCGCGACCACAGCGGCCTCGCGCACACCCGCCACCGTAATCACAACTTGCTCGATCTCGGAGGCGGCGACATTCTCGCCGCCGACCTTGAGCATGTCCTTGGCGCGGTCGCCGAAGCGGATAAATCCGTTCTCCAGAATCTTCACCCGGTCGCCGGTGATGAAATAACCGTGCTCGTCGAAGCTGTCGCGCGTCGCGGCCTCGTTGTGCAGATATTCCTTGAACAGCGAGAGTCCGGGCGTGCCGCGGATCAGAAGATCGCCGGTTTCGCCGACAGTCACCGGCGCGCCGTTCTCGCCGACCACGCGAATGTCGTATTCGGGCGCAGGGCGCCCGATGGCCAGCGGAATGTTCGGCTGGTTCGGTTCGCCGACAATGCCGTGGGTGATGGTTTCGGTCATGCCCCACCAGCCGATGGTCTTCACGCCGAATAGCTTGTCGGTGGGCGGCTCGCAGATCGCGCTGCCCCACAGCCGGAAGTGATGCTGTTTCGGCGCTTCGCGCTCCATCAGCGCCTTGACGCAGAACGGCACCAGCGAGGTCCATGTGCAGCGATGCTCCAGCGCCGTGGACCAGAACCGGCTCGCAGAGAAGCGCGGCTGGATCACGGCGGTGCAGCCGGCCCAGAGCGAAGCCAGCATGGAATAGGCCAGCGCATTGGTGTGGAACAGCGGCAGATAGACCTGATGAATATCCTCGGGCCGCAGGTCCTGATGCACCGCGTTGACCTTCGCGCCCCACAGCGCGTTGGCGTGAGTCCACAGCACCGCCTTCGGCCGCGATGTGGTGCCGGAGGTGTATTGCACGCTGCACGACGCATAAGGATCGGCGGGGCGGCGCGGGCGATCTGCGCTGTCGGCGAACAGCGCTTCAAACGATTCTGCTCTTGGCGGCCTGTATCCTTGCGCGGGCGGTGTCCCTGCATCATGAGATGTCACGGCCAGCCAGCGCAGGCTGCGGCAGTTGTTTGCGATCAGTTCGGCATAAGCGGGCTGAGTGATCGCGGCGACAGCGCCGCAATGGCCGGCGAAATATTCCATTTCGGCCGGCGCGGAGCGGGTGTTGGTGGTGACGGCAATGGCGCCGAGTTCGACGCAAGCGAACCACGCCAGCAACATCTCGATGCAGTTGTCGAGGTGAAGCAGCACGCATTCGCCGGGCTTGATGCCACGCGCATGAAGACCCGCGGCCAGCGCGCCGACGCGCTCATGAAACTCGCCATAGGTCCATGGCCGTGCCGGTGCATCGAAGGGCGCCCAGATCAGGAAGGGGTGATCGCGCCGCGTCTCGGCGCGCAGGCGCAGCAGCCACGGCACATCGAGGCCGGCGAAGGGGCCGACATGGTCCGGTAATAATGAGCCGTGTGCGCTGCTGGTCCTGGGCATGTTGCCTCCCGTCCCGTCTTGATTGCGGGCTCTGCCTTCCTCTCCGCCAGAAGAAGCACATTTTCCAAGGGAAAGTCGAGTGCGGATGACGGGTGCCGGCGGCCTTGCCTCGCGGTTGACGCAAGTCAAGGCGTTCGCTGCCTGTAAGGGGTGTGATTTGCGAACGGAGGGTTCGCATCATGTCGCTGTTTGAGAAAGCCTGGTCCCCCTATGTCGCGGGCGTCATTATCGGTCTGTTACAAATTCCAGCGTTTCTGTTGATCGAAACCGCCTTGGGCGCGTCGTCATCCTATGTCACGGTTGGCGGGGCATTGGCCGGTCTTGTGGATCCGGGCCTGCTGAAGATCGACTACGTGGCCCGGCATGTGGCGCTCACGCCAAAGAACGTTTGGCAG
This sequence comes from Afipia clevelandensis ATCC 49720, assembly GCF_000336555.1. Taxonomy (GTDB): domain Bacteria; phylum Pseudomonadota; class Alphaproteobacteria; order Rhizobiales; family Xanthobacteraceae; genus Afipia; species Afipia clevelandensis. The sequence continues at coordinate 3,427,663 of NZ_KB375281.1, forward strand.
GTCGCTCTTGTGGTCGGAATTGCCATCGGCGCGCTGGTCTCCATGACATTGTCGGGTGCCCGGCGGCACGCGATCTCGCCGGTATGGCGCCGGGCTCTCGGATCGCGTTCGCCGGTGACGCGCTATGTCGTCGCGTTTGTTGGCGGATTTCTGATGCTTTTCGGCGCGAGAATCGCCGATGGCTGCACCAGCGGACACGGCCTGTCGGGCATGGCGCAGTTGTCGGTGGGCTCGACCGTTGCCGTTGCCGCGATGTTTGCGGGCGGGATTATCACCGCCCTGCTTTTGCTTCGCCGCGTTTGATCGAAAGGACACAAGATGTCGTCTGTAACTTTCGCAATTGTCACCGGTGTGTTGATGGGCGTCGCTTTTGGCTTCGTACTGGAGAAATCCCGCGTGTTCGAGCCAGGCATGATCGTTGGACAGATGCAGTTGCGCAATTTCATCATGCTGAAGGTGTTTCTAACGGCGGTCGCCACCGGCGCTGTGGCTCTTGCAGCCTTGCACGGATTCGGACTTGTTAAGCTGCAGCCGAAAGCCGCCCTCTATGCAGCTGACGTGGTCGGAGGCCTGATTCTGGGCGCCGGTATAGCGTTGGCCGGTGCATGCCCCGGAACCGCCCTTGCCCAGATTGGCACCGGTTATCGTGATGCGATCTTCACGTTGGCAGGAGGTTTGTTCGGCGCGATTGCGTTTTCCTATGCACAGCCCTGGCTGGCAAAGGTTCTGATTGGGACTGGCCCCAAGCTGATTTTTACCGACCTTGTAGGCGTTCCGTACTGGCAAGGCGCCGTTGCCTTGGCTGCCATGATTGCGGTGGTGCTTTATCTCATGGAAAAAGCGCGATCGTGGCGGAACGATCTTGGCGAGGATGTCGACGGTAATTTCCCCGTCCTGGCGACACCACGCAAACGTCTCGCGCCTGCTGAATAAGGAACACCGCAGTGCTCAGGACGCCGCTGATAGTACTACGCGCAGGCCGTCCTTCGGCTTGGGGATTGGCCACATCTGCCATGAGGGCACATAGCCCGGCGCGAGGCTGACCTTGAGATTTTGCAGGAAATGGAATGTGAAGCATTTGGCCTGCATGTAGGCGAAGTGCAGTCCGATGCACATATGCGCGCCGCCGCTGAACGGAATGAATGCGAAGCGATGGCGTGCGCGCTGGGCTTCGTCGGTGAAGCGCAGCGGATCGAATGTCTCGGGATCGGGCCAATGCTCGCTCATATGGTGCGTGAAAAGCGGGTTCATGCCGACCATCGTGCCCGCGGGAATATCATAGCCCTTGAACGTGAAGTCGCGCGTTGCCCGGCGTGGGATCGACGGCACCGGTGGCTTCATCCGCATCGCTTCCTTGAAGGCCATTTCGGTGAGCGGCATGGCGTCGAGCTTTTCAAACGGCAGCGGCGCGCCGGGCGCGATCCCGAGTGAAATTACTTCATCGCGCAGCCGTGTCTGCCATTCCGGATGCGCCGCGAGCATCGACACGAACGACGTCAGCGATGACGTCAGCGTATCGTGCGCGGCCATGATTAGGAAGCTCATGTGATCGACAATATCCTGCGTCGAGAGCAGGGCGCCGTCTTCATGGGTGGCGTGGCACAGTTGGGAGAACAGATCGTCTCCGCTGTTCTCGCGGCGGAGCGGAATCTGCTGTGAGAAATAAGCGACAATGCGCTGGCGTCCCTTGACGCCGCGCGCCATCTGCGTCCCGGGCCAGGGCTGCCGGATCACGGCGACCGAGGCCGCGATCATGTCGACAAAGGAGCGCGTGACCTCGTCGACCTCTGGGCCGATTCCGGTGCCGAGAAACGATGTCGCGGCGAGATCGAGCGTCAGTTGCTTCATCGCCGGATAGAACAGCATCGGGCCCGGATTTTCGCGCCACTGGTCCACACGCGCGGCGATGCCGGTGTCGAGCTGCGCAAGATAGTTTTTCATCGGGCCGGCCTTGAACGCCACCGACATGGCGCGCCGATGCAGGCGATGTTCATCGAAATCGAGCAGCATCAGTCCGCGCGGAAACAGCCGTCCAAGAATCGTTTCCCAGCCGTTGGTCGACGAGAACAGCTTGGTCTGGTCCATCAGCATGAACTCGTTGGCTTCCGGGCCGAGCAACGAGACGCTGGTTTCGCCGAGAACCCGCGAGCGATAGATCAGCCCGTATTTGCGGGCCATGGCATCCACTTCGCCTTTCGGATCGGCAAGCACGCTGAGCGTGCGCCCGATCACCGGCCAGCCCTCATCGCCGGGGATATGTGCGAGTTTTGTGCGGTCCACCATGAGAGGCGCTTTGACCGCGGCCGGTGATGTCAGGCTCTGAAGTGACATGAAGTGCTCCCCGGATTTGTCGGAGGACTTGGACGAACCTGCGGCATCATCAATGGTCGGATGAACCGCTGTTTTAAGAATTATCGTCGAGATGGCGAAGGCCGACAACCCTTGAATACCTCTTGTCTCGCCCCGCGCCGATTGTGCAGTGCGGCCAGGCGAGTTTGTCCGGTTTGGACCCGCCAATCCTGTATGTCGTGTTTGAAAACGCTAGCGTTCGCGTGATTTCAAAGTTTTACTGTCGCCACCAAGAAGCCGGCAAACGGCATCCACCAGGGAGAGTGACGATGAACACCAAGGCAACGCTGCTTGGATTTGCGGTTGGGCTGTGCGCGGTCGCAGGCGCCGCATCCGCGGCCGACATGAAAATGATGACCGGTCCGCAAGGCGGCTCGTGGATTCCGCTCGGCGGCCAGCTCAAGGACATGTGGGAGAAGGCCATTCCCGGCCTGAATGTCCAGGCGTTGCCGGGTGCGGGTATCGCCAATGTTCGCGGTGTCGATGAAGGCAAGGCCGATGTCGGCTTTGGCAATTCGATATCGACGGTCGATGGCCTCGCGGGCCGGGCTCCGTTCCCGAAGGCCACCACCAATGTCTGCAACCTCGCGACGCTTTATCCGCAATACTATCAGCTCGTGGTGAATGCCGACGCCGGCGTCTCCAAGATCGCCGACCTCAAGGGCAAGGCGGTCACCACCCAGCAGCGCGGCAACACCGGCGAGTTGATCACCCGGCAACTGCTCGAGGTCAACGGCATCACCTACAACGATGTGAAAGTGTCGTTCGTCGGCTACACCGATTCAGTGAACCAGATGAAGGACGGCAACGCCACGGCGTTCGGCCTCGGTACCCAAATTCCGGCTGGCTCCATCATGGATCTTGCTGCCGCGCGCGACATCAAGATGGTCGATCAGTCCGACAGCTACGAGAAAATGAAGAAGCTCAATCCGGGCTACACCCTGATGACGATTCCAAAGGCGACCTATCCGAAGCAGGATGCCGACGTGAAAGTGATCGGCTATGCGACGCATCTGGTAGTGTCTTGCAAGCTTCCGGCGGACGAAGTCTACACCATGGTCAAGACGCTTGCTGCCAACACCAAGACCATGGCGACCGTAGCGAAAGACATGGCCACGCTGACGCCAGCCGGAATGGCGGTCGACATCGGCATCCCGTTCCATCCCGGTGCAGCCAAGTTCTACAAGGAAGCCGGCATCACCGTGAAGACGAACTGACCGGACTGCCGCCGGCGGCGTGAACGCTGCCGGCGGTTCGCGGCAAGGCATTTCCGGACAGGGCGGACAGGACATGAAACTGGATTTCAGTTACGGCGGCGTCGTGCGCATGGCCACGACTCTCATCTCCGTTGCCATGGTGATCTTCCACGTCTGGGCGATCGTCAACGGCGCGCCGGAGGCGATCGTCTTCCGCGGCACGCATCTGCTGTTCGCGTTGACGCTGCTGTTTCTGATTTACCGCAGTTCAGGAAATGCCAACGGGACGCCGAGCGTGCTCGATCTGCTCCTGCTTGCGCTTGCGATTGCGCCGATCATCTATCTGTTCGCCAATTACGACTACGTCATTAACCGCATCTTCTATGTCGACGATCTGACCACCGCCGACATGGTGATGGGGACGATCATGACGGTGATGGTGCTGGAGGCGGCGCGCCGCGTGATCGGGCTGGCGCTGCCGATCACGGCCGTGGTGTTCATCGTCTATGGGCTGTTCGTCGCCAAGCTCGATCCGATGCGGCTGCTCGACCAGCTTTACATGACGACTGAAGGCATCTTTGGCATTCCGCTCTCGGTCTCGGCGTCCTACGTGCTGATCTTCGTGCTGTTCGGCAGTTTTATGGAGCGCACCGGCACCGGACAGCTATTCATGGATTTTGCCATGAGCCTCACCGGCCACACGGCGGGCGGCCCGGGTAAGGTGTCCTGTGTCAGTTCGGCGCTGTTCGGCACGATCTCCGGCAGCGCGGTCGCCAATGTCATGGTCGATGGACCGATCACCATTCCCCTGATGAAGCGTTCGGGCTTCCCGCCGCATTTCGCGGCGGGTGTCGAGGCCGTTGCCTCAACCGGCGGACAGATCATGCCGCCGATCATGGGCGCCGCCGCGTTCGTGATGGCGGAGTTTCTCGGCGTTTCCTATGGACAGGTGGTGCTCTGGGCGATCATCCCGGCCGTGCTTTATTATGTCGCGTGCTTCTCGGCCGTGCATTTCGAGGCCAAGCGGCGCGGCCTCGTTGGCGTGCCACGCAGCGAATTGCCAAAGCTTGGCGATGTGATGCGTGAGCGCGGGCATCTGTTCCTGCCGGTTCTGGCTATTCTCGTCGTTATGTATTCCGGCTTCAGTTCGCCGCTCGCTGCGCTGGCCGGTACCTTGGCCTGCTTCCCGGTCGCAGCATTGCGCAAATCGACCCGCCATTATGTGACGTTCGAGAACCTGATCGGCGCATGTGTCGATGGCGCACGCAACGCTTTGCCGGTGGCGCTGGCCTGCGCCGCGGCCGGTGTTGTGATTGCGGTGGTGACGCTGTCGGGTCTGGGAATCGTGTTCACCCAGTTTGTCGTGCATTTGTCGCAGAACTATCTGCTGCTCGCGCTGGTCTTCACCATGATTGCAGGCATTGTGCTGGGCATGGGCATGCCCACCACGCCGGCCTACATCATCATGACCGCGCTGCTGGTGCCGGCCATCGTCAAGTTCGGCATTCCGGTCCCCGCCGCGCATATGTTCGCGTTCTATTTCGCAGTGCTGTCGGCGATCACTCCGCCGGTGGCGCTGGCCGTATTCGCTGCCGCCGGGATCGCGCGATCCGATCTCTGGAAGACCGGTCTCGCGGCGGTGCGCATCGCGGCCACCAGCTTCATCGTGCCGTTCATGTTCGTCTATGAGCCCGCGCTGCTGATGATCGGCGACTGGCCGACGATCATCTGGAGCAGCATCACCGCGGGCGTCGGCGTCCTGCTGTTCGCGGCCGGACTGCATGGCTATTTCCTGACACATTCAAAGTACTGGCAAAGCGCGGCGCTGGCGGTGGGAGGTCTCCTGCTGATCGAGCCGGGCCTTGTCACCGACGTCATCGGCGCAACCATCGCCTTGGCGGTGGCTGCAACTCAGCACTATTCCCGCCGCAATGCGCTGGCTCCCGCGCCTGAACTGTCGGCCAGCAAGGTGTCGGACTGAACTATCGCGCGCGGCCGCTCAGGCAAGGCCGATGGTCTTGCCGATCGGCCGCAGGCTTCGCTTGCGCCATCACTCGGAATTCGCCGCGGCTTTCGCCATAGCCCTGACACGGTTACGGAACGATCGCGGTGTTTCCGCAAATACCCGTGCGGCGAGCGCTTGCGCGCGGCCGCGATGAAACTGCTGCCGGGTCTCGATATGCGGTGTCAGGCGTGAGCGCCAGCGGGCCAGCGGCTGGTTCGGCTGTATCAGCAGGCTGAAAGCGACGAGATCGTTGCTCCTGCCAAGCTGGGTGCGAAGTTTCTGCACTTCACCGATGAAGCTATTCCACACCTTCGGCCACAGTGGCGCGATCAGGTCCAGTTGATAACGGAAGGCGACCACGGCTTTGCGGAAGTCATGAATGTCTTCCGGATCGGCGCCGTTCCAGTCGCGCGGGAGACGGCGGCGGGCGCGGCGATATGACCGCGCCAATGCGCCAACGACCTCGTCAAACGGAATCTGCTCGAGCCGCCAGGTCATCGCGCAAGCGGACGCCCGGTCGAGGCCCTCGCGCAGATGTTGAAGAGCCTGCGCATGCAGCCGCTCGGCCTCCGCTGCCCTGCGCGCGTTCTCAAGCCGCTGCGTGAGGGTGGCCCTGGTGCGGTTCGACAGCGGCGGCATCTCGGCCTGTCCCGGCTTTGCGATATCAGCCAGGGCATCGAGAGCGGTCTGCGCGTCGCGGCTGTGGCCGAACTCGCGCGCGAGAAGGCGCGCTTCGTGGCGCAAAGTCACGGTCTCGTCGCCAATCGAATCCTCCAGCAGCCGCAGCAGCGCGCGCCAGCGCTTGAGCGCGACGCGCAATTCGTGGATGGCCGTGCTCGGATTCTCGCCCGTCAGCTTGTCCTGCGCCGCGCGGGCCATGGCCAGGGTGTCATCCGCGATCTGGCGCAGCGGGTGGACCGCCGGCGGCGGTTGCGGGCCATGCATCATCGGCGTCTGTCCGCAACGTATACGCCCACGTTCGGGTCTTCTCCGCTGCACTTCCCTACGCGGGAACGATGGTCTTGCCGATCGGCCACAGCGCGATGGCTCCGAGTTTCAGGTGGGCCCATGCGAACGGAATGCCGATAATTGTAATGGCGAGCAGGAACGCCGTGATCAGATGGCCGATCGCCAGCCACCATCCGGCAAGGATCAGCCAGATCACATTGCCAAGGAATCCGAAAATGCCGGTGCCGAAATCACCCTTCCCGATATAGATTTCGCGAGAGACGGCTTTCTGGCCGAACGGAAACAGGGTGTAGACGGCGATGTTCCAGGCGCCGCGCGCCCATGGAATGCCGATGATGGTGATCGCCATAATGACGGCGGCGACCGCCCAGCCCAGCGCCATCCAGAAACCGCCAAGCACCACCCACAGAACATTGAGCATGAAGGAGACGGGAGACATCAGAACTCCTGTGACGAAACCAGCTTTTGAAAGTATAGCACCTTTGCGGCGACACAGCGGTGAAAACGCCTTGCGCTATATTTACAATAGCCAATCGGATGACGGTGCCCATATAGAGAGGCATCAAGGAGATTCGACATGCTGAAACTGGATTTCGCGGCCGGCCTCGCCGCAGCCGCCATCGCCGCGCTGGCGGTTACCCTCGGCTCCGCGACCCCCGCCCGGGCGGACGCGCCGTTCTGCTCGGAAAATTACAGCCGCACGGGTCTGGGACGGGTCTGCGCCTTTTACACCTATGAACAGTGCCGGATCGCCACCAGCGGGGTCGGCGGCTCGTGCAGCGCGAATGCCTGGTATCAGCCTCGCGAGTATTATGACCCCGCACCGCGCCGTCATCGCAGGCACCGGCATCATCGCTGAGACGGGGTCGGGCGGACGGCTGACGGGTGTGTATGATCGGCGCGGGGGCTCTCCGCGCCGATTTGTTTGTGGCGGCGTTGAACCTGTCTTGCTGACGGCCCGTATTTTTGGAACGCTGGACGGATCGCGCGCTTCCATTGGAGGGCGCCGGAGCACTGGTCATGGACTCTTCGGGACATCAGGTCACAGCGGAGCGGGAGCGCGGGGCGTTCTATAGCGCCATGCCGGTGTTTCGTGGCTTCGCCAATCTGATGGACCCGTTGTTGTACCGGCCGGTGCCCCAGGGCTGGCTGATCGGTGTCGCCGATATCGTCAAGTCCACCGAAGCGATCGCCAACAACCGCTACAAGGCGGTGAACATGGCGGGCGCGGCGGTGATCGCGTCGGTCACCAATGCGCTGGAGAATCGCGATTTTCCGTTCGCCTTCGGCGGCGACGGCGCAAGTTTTGCCGTGTCGCCGCAGGACGCAGAGCTTGCCCGTGACGCGCTGGCGGCGACCGCGACATGGGTGAAGGAAGATCTCGATCTGTCGCTGCGTGTCGCGCTGGTGCCGATCGAGGCGATCCGCGCGCAGGGCCTCGATGTCAAGGTGGCGCGCTATGCGGCCTCGCCGCATGTGTCTTACGCGATGTTTTCCGGCGGCGGGCTGGCCTGGGCGGAGGCTGCGATGAAGCGCGGCGAGTTCACCGTGCCGATGGCCGCGCCGGGCGCGCATCCCGATCTGAGCGGCCTGTCGTGCCGCTTTTCCGAAATGCCGGCGGAGCGCGGGTTGATCCTGTCGCTGCTGATCGTGCCGGGTGCGTCGGCAGACAACGCAGGCTTTCGCCGCCTGATCGAGGAGATCCTTGCGCTGGTCGAGCGAAGTCCAGGTGCGGGACGGCCGGTGCCGTCATCCGGCCCGCGCATGCGCTGGCCCACGCCGGGCGCGGATTTCGAGGCGCTGGCGCAGCGCGGCAAACCGCTGTTCGTCCGCCGTCTCAGAGTACATGCCTTCACGCTGTTTGCGTATCTGCTGTTCCGTCTCAACATTTCCGCAGGCGGCTTCGTGCCTCAGGCCTACATGCAGCAGGTGGTGGAGAATTCGGATTTCCGGAAATACGACGACGGCCTGCGCATGGTGCTCGACTGCAGTCCGGAACTCGCCGATGTGCTGGAAGTCCGTCTGGCGGTCGCGGCTGGCGCGGGCATCGCGCGTTACGGGCTGCACCGGCAGGACGCAGCGATGATGACATGCTTTACCCTCTCGGCGTCGCGGCCGGATCATTTCCATTTTGTCGATGGCGCGCGGGGCGGCTATGCTTCCGCCGCCACGGCGTTGAAAGCCACATTGAACTGAGCAGATCGCGATGCGGCGGATGAGGGCCAGGGGCGGGCGGTTGCGGTATGCCATGCCGCTTGCTGTTGGCATGCTCGCGGCATTGGTATGCCTTGATTCCGCAAGCGCCAGCGACGACGATGATGATGAGCCGGCCAAGCCGAAGCAGCCGAATATCTATCTCGATTATTCCACGGCCTATCTGTCCGTGCCGCCGAACACGCTCGCGATCGGAGTCAGGAGCTTTGTTTCGCCGGTTCCGGTCGCGGCGCAGAGCATTCTTTTGAATGCGCCGCTGACGGTGGACGTCACCGAGCGGCTTTCGATCTACGGCGGCATCAGCGCCAGCACCACGCGCACCGAACTGTCGCCCTGGTCGTCTCTCGCGGTCGATAGCTGGAATGTCGGCTTCAATGCCGATGTGATCCAGCAGAACAGCACCACGGTTACAGTGATCTCGACCCTGACACGCTCGGTCAACAGCGCGCCGGGACTGGCGTCCACCTCGAACCAGACCGTTGTCGAACTGGATTACGGGCTCAACGAGGACCAGACACGAGGCCTGCTCGCGGGAACGCGGCTGACCGCGGTGTGGGTGGATTCGGCGCTTGCGAAAGTCGAGCCGGTCTTCGTCGCCTATCTCGGCGGTTACTATCAATGGGACAATAACTGGAAACTGTCGGGCCGTTTCGGTGTCCAGACCTTTGGCGGCGCCGAGATTGCCGGCGGTCTTATCAGGGCCAAGGCCTTCACCCAGCCAACCATCAGGCTCGATCTCGACCGCATGGACGACAACGACAACCGGCTGTTCGGCGCGTCGCTCGAGGTCGGCTGGACGCCGCAGCCGCTGGTGCAGTTTACGTTACGCACGCCGCTCTATGCGGTACGGAACTAATCGAGGGCTGTGGAGGAAGAAACATGGATATTCACGCAACAAAGCAGCGCCTCGACGTCAAGAATTCGGACGTTTCGGGTTCGGTCTTCGATGATGTCAACATGTCGGGCTGCACGATGCACAACATCAATCTCAGCGGGTTGCGGATCGACTATGCCAATCTGGCCGGTCTGCACGTCAACAACGCGAATATGGCGGGAGCCTCCCTGACGGACTGCCGCATCGAAGGCATGACCATCAACGGCATCAAGGTGGAGGATATGCTGGCAGCCTACAACAAGCAGGCCTGATGCGGCAGGTTGCGGTGACCTGTCCCGCTCTCGACATGCGGTCGCCGCCGGGCGTATTCTTGCTCAATGAGCGGACACAATCACGACGACCATCATCACGACCATGGCGGCCATTCTCATGGTCATGATCATCACCACGATCACGACCATTCCGACCTGTCGGAAACCGAGCTGCGGGTTCGCGCGCTGGAATCCGTGCTGACCGAAAAGGGCTATGTCGATCCCGCCGCGCTCGATGTTCTGATCGAGACCTATGAGACCAAGGTCGGCCCGCGCAACGGCGCGCGGGTGATCGCAAAGGCGTGGTCCGACCCGGCCTACCGTGCACGTCTGCTGAAAGATGCCACGCCCGCCATCGCCGAACTCGGCTATGCCGGACGGCAGGGCGAGCATATCGTCGCGGTCGAGAACACCGCGCAGCGGCACAACATGGTCGTCTGCACCCTGTGCTCCTGCTATCCGTGGTCGGTGCTCGGGTTGCCGCCGGTCTGGTACAAGGCGGCGCCGTACCGGTCGCGCGCGGTGATCGACCCGCGCAGCGTGCTGCGCGATTTCGGTTTCGAGCTTCCGGCCGAGACCGAAATTCGGGTGTGGGATTCCACCGCCGAAATCCGCTATCTCGTGGTGCCGCAGCGGCCCGCCGGCACCGAGGGCTGGAGCGAGGAACAACTCGCCGATCTCGTGACACGCGACAGCATGATCGGCACGGGCTTTCCAAAATCACCGGAAGGCAAGGACGCATGAACGGCGCGCACGACATGGGCGGCGTCGATGGCTTCGGCCCGGTGATCCCGGAGCCGAACGAGCCAGTATTTCATGGCGAATGGGAGCGGCGCGTGCTGGCGGTCACGCTGGCGATGGCGCGGCCCGGCGGCTGGAATATCGACATGTCGCGCTTCGCGCGCGAAGACCGTTCGGCCGCCGATTATCTCAGCAAGAGCTACTACCAGATCTGGCTTGCGGGCCTTGAGCGGCTGATGCAGGAGCGCGGTCTGGTGATGCCCGATGAAATCGAGGCAGGGCATATGTTGCATCCGCCGAAAGCGGGCCTGCCGGTTCTGGCATCCGGCGATGTCGAGGCGATGTTGCGCCGGGGCGCGCCGACCGAACGTGCGGCGGCATCGAGACCATTGTTCGCCATTGGCGAGCGCGTGCGCGCCAGGAATCTGAACCCGCAAGGTCATATCCGCCTGCCGCGTTATGTGCGCGGCCGTGTCGGCGTCGTTGAGCTGCTGCATGGCGCGCATGTCTTCGCCGACAGCAACGCGCGCGGCGAGGGCGAGAATCCGCAGCAGCTTTACACGGTGCGGTTCAGTGCGCGCGAGTTGTGGGGTGACCGCGCCGATCCGACGAGTTCAGTTTCGGTGGATGCCTGGGAATCCTATCTGGAGCGCGCTGAATGACCATCGACCGGCAGGCTGCCTTGCAGGCGACAGCCAGCATTCCAGGGATTCCGCGTGACGGTGAAGGGCCGGTGTTCCGTGAGCCATGGGAAGCGCGTGCTTTCGCCATGGCGCTGGCGCTCCATGCGCGCGGCCTGTTCACCTGGCCGGAATGGGCGGACGCGCTGGCAAACGAGATCAAGCGTGCGCAGGCTGCGGGCGATGCCGATACCGGCGAGACCTATTACCGGCACTGGCTCGCGGCGCTCGAGCATCTGGTGGCGGCAAAGAAAGTCGCGCCCGAAGGCGAGCTTCATCGCTACCGCGATGCATGGGATCGCGCCGCCGACCGCACGCCGCACGGCCAGCCGATCGAGCTCGCCCCTGAGGATTTCGGCTAGCCGAGTCCGCCGTTGAGAAACGGATTGGTGGCCCGCTCATGGCCGAAGTTCGAGCCGGGCCCGTGGCCGCAGATGAAGCCGACATCGTCGCCAAGCGGAAGCAGCTTCTCGTTGATCGAGCGGATCAGCGTGGCGTGATCGCCGCCGGGCAGATCGGTGCGTCCCACCGAGCCGTTGAACAGCACGTCGCCGACAACGGCAAAGCGCATGTCCTTGTTAAAAAACGTCACGCTGCCCGGGGAGTGGCCCGGCGTATGATAGACGTCGAACACGAGGTCGCCGATCCTGAGCTGATCGCCTTCGTTGAGCCAGCGGTCCGGCGCGAAATTGCGCACACCGGTCATGCCGAAATTGGCGCCGCTCGCGACCACATTGTCGAGCAGATACTTGTCGGCTGCATGCGGGCCGACAATCGGCACCTTCAGTTCGTCGCGCAGTTCCGCCGCGCCGCCGACATGGTCGATATGGCCGTGGGTGATCCAGATTTCGTCGACCGTGATGCCGGCCTGCTTGATCGCGGCCAGGATATCCGGAACATCTCCGCCGGGATCAATCACGACCCCGTGCATGGTGGCGGCGTTCCATAGCAGGGTGCAGTTCTGCTGAAACGGGGAAACCGGCACGATCAGGGCGCCAGCCTTGGGAGCTTGCTGTGAGTTGTCTGTCATGCGGCCACAATGCTGATTTTTCGCGCCGCGCCAAGTGGATTTCGCCGTCGGACAGGCAGGTACGCTGATTGGATCAGGCCACGCGCAGGCTGCGCAGCGTCTTGGGCCCCATCTTTTCAAACGGTTCCGGCCGGCCGATGCCGTAGCCTTGCGCGTAATCGACCCCGATCTCGCGCAACGCCGCGATGGTGGCGTCGTTCTCCACGAATTCAGCGACGGTCTGCTTGCCCATGACCTTGCCGATGCGGCAGATCATCTCGACCATGGCGCGGTCGATCGGATCGTCCAGCATGTCCTTGACGAAGCTGCCGTCGATCTTGAGGTAGTTCACCGGCAAGTGCTTCAGATAGCCAAACGACGACATGCCGCTGCCGAAGTCGTCCAGCGAGAAACGGCATCCCAGTTGCTGCAGCACGCCGATGAATCGGTTGGCGTTGTCGAGGTTGGCGATGGCGCTGGTCTCGGTGATCTCGAAACAGATCATCGACGGCGGAATGCCGTATCGCGTGAGCTGCTCGCGGACGTAGTCGACAAATCCCTCGTCGCTGAAGGTCGCGCCTGACAGATTGATGGCGCAGGTTGCGATGGACGGGGCGCCATGACGGATCCGGCTGGCGATGGTCTCGAAAGCGTGCTTCACCACCCAGCGGTCGATCAGCGGCATCAGCCCGTAACGCTCCGCGGCAGGAATGAAATCCCCCGGAGGCACGAGGTTGCCGTCCTTGTCGCGCAGGCGCAGCAACAGTTCGATATGCGTGCCTTCGCATGAGGTCTCATGCAGGGCCGCGATGTTCTGCGCATAGAGGCAGAAACGCTGTTCTTCGAGCGCGTCATGAATGCGCTGGACCCACGCCATTTCGCCGAAGCGATGCAGCAATTCGGTGTCGCTCGGATTGTGGATCTGAATCCGGTTGCGGCCCTTTTCCTTGGCGAGATAGCAGGCGAGGTCGGCGGTGCGCAGGGTCTCGTCCTTGGTGGCGCGGCCGTGAATCTGCACAAGGCCGATGCTGGCCGTGACCGTGAACGAGCGTCCATTCCAGATGAAGTTCAGGTCTTGCACAGCTTGCCGGAGCTTTTCGGCGACAATGGCCGCGCGTTCCAGGTCGCCGTTTTCCAGCAGGATGGCGAATTCGTCGCCGCCGAGGCGGGCCAGCAAATCGTCGACGCGCAAATGCAACTGGAGCACCTCGGCGACCTCGCACAGCAGCTTGTCGCCAGCGGCATGACCGCAGGTGTCGTTGATGATCTTGAACTGGTCGAGGTCGAGGAACATCAGCGCGCGCGGGCTGGTGTCGCCGTGATCCTGGGCCTGCAGTGCCTTTTCAAGGCGGTGTTCAAACTCGCGGCGATTGGCGAGCTTGGTCAGGCTGTCGTGCGAGGCTTGCCACGACAGGCGTGCGATGAACTTCTTCTCGCTTGTCATGTCGTGCAGGACAAGCACTGCGCCGGCCACCGTGCCGTCCTTGTAGAGTGGGGTGCCGGTCATGGAGATGGCGACAGATGTGGAATCCGGCCGTTGCAACAGTTGCGGCCGTGTCGTGGGCGGAAGGTTGCTGCCCTGCAGGATCTGCCGGAATTGGTTCTCGCGCTGCTGGCCGGTTTCTTCATCGAGAATCCGGAACAGCGAGTCGATCGGCAGTCCCCTGGCCGAGAGAGCGCGGCTGGCCACCAGCCGCTCGGCCGCCGGGTTCATGTAGTCCACACGGCCTTCCGCATCGGTGCTGATGACGGCATCGCCGATCGCGGCCAGGGTAATCTGGGCGCGTTCCTTTTCACTGCGAAGAGCATGCACGAACCGGCGCCGCTGCGCCAGGAAGCGGCGGGTCACCACGAGCAGCAAGGCAACCAGCAGACCGGCTGTGAACAGGTTGACGATGGTCAGTGCAAGTTTCACCTGCCGCGAGCCGTTGCCGAGGCTTTTGGCAAAGCTCATCGCCTCCGGTGCGAAGCGGGCGTTGAAGCCATCAATCCGCTCGCGCAACGAGCTCAGTTCCTGTTGCGAAGCGATGGTCCCGTTCTGCTCAAGCTGGATCTGTTTTGCCAGGTCCATGAGGTCGTCAAGCATCGGATCGGTATTCATCCAGTGCCTGATCGCCGTCTTGAACGGCGGCAGTTGACGGAAATAGCGGTACAGCCAGATCAGGCCGTCAATATCCTCGGGATGGTTGCCGCCTTGCAGGAAGCCTGCGCGGGCGGCTTTGATATCCACGGGCTTTTTGTCGAGCGCGACGCGCGCGGCGCGGTCGCCGAGCGGAGCGGCGATGGATTTCTCATACTGCTCGAAATACCGGTCGTCGCCGGTTTCGCCGTAGAGCGTAAGATAGTGAATGGCGTCCTTCTGGCCTTTCGACCACAGGCTTTCGCCGCCGACATAGGCGCGAACCGAGGACAGGACACTGAGGCTGAGGCCGGCGAGGAAGGCTTGCAGCAGGACAATGGCGACGAACGGCGAGACCAGCCGCAGCAGGCGCATTCTGGCAGAGAGAAAATTGAACTTCATCGGACGCTATACGCCCCCCGGCCTGCTCGACGTGAATTCCCTGTTGCGTTTCCATTACCAGTCGCAACCGATGGTTCTGGGCCACCTTGATGCGCAGGTTCCACACTGACGGCATCTGATTAAGGAGCGGCGAATAGCGCGCCTTGCGGTTGCACAACCGGAAGTTTGCGTGAATCGCGGGTAAATATTTCGGGATGCTTTAGAGAAAGCCGCCCCGCCGGCGATGCCGGGCAGGGCGTTCGATTCCAGCTATTCGATAGAAATATCAGCGTCTTGGCCAATGAACGCTGTGTCCACGGCAGGCCGCGTCCTAGCGCTTGAGCTGTGCTTTCAGGGTTTCCTCAACGGCGCGGTCGAACGATGACGTCCTGGCGGGCGCGGCGGCGCGCCGCTTGTCCGCGACGAACGCATCGCGTTTCTGCACCAGGACGGCGAGTTTCTCGTTCAGGGTCTTGCGGGTTTGCGTCTGCCGGTCGAGTTCGGCCTTGCGCTGTTCGGGCGTGAGCTTGCGCAAGTCATCCGGCAGTTCCTCGTCCTTGACGCTGCCGAGAGTGGTGCGCCCCGAAGCGACCGCGCTGACCAGATCGCCGTCGCCCGTCACCGCTTCCGATGACACTTTCGCGCGTTTGTTGAGATAGCTCGCCATATCGGATGCGGAGGCCGGAGCGGCCGCCGCGACCTGCGACAGTTGCCGGGTCTTTTCCTCGACACGCTTTTGCTGTGTCCGCGGCCCGTAGGGAATGACCGTGCCGTTGATGTCCTTCTGCAGGATGATGATGTCGTCATCGTAAGGTGTCTCGATCACCACAAGCTCGCCGCCGTCCTGCGGAATCGGAATAAAGCGGCCGTCACCGAGCTGCGCGATGTCCTGCCAGACGCGCGCGGTGTCGCGCGCGCTGCCGGCGAGTACGGCATTGACCACGATGTCGCGTTGCTTCGCAACCGCAAGTGTTTTCGGATATTTGTTGTCCTGCGCGTAATCCATGTGCGGCGGTGCGTCGCCGACCAGAAACACGATGCGGCGGACATCGCCGCCCTTGCTCCACTGCAGCTTGTTGACCGCAATATCCAGCGCTTCGTTGACGCTTTCCGGCCAGTCGCCCCCGCCCCGCGCCTTCAGGTCGAGCAGGTTGGCGTAGATGTCCTGAATGTCGGTGGTGAGATCGAACGTCCTGGTGACGTATTCGTCCCCGATATCGCGATAGGCGACGAGGCCGATGCGAATGTCCGCGTCAGGATTGGTATCCACCACGCTGGTTGCAATGGACCAGATCTTCCGCTTGGCGCCTTCGAGCAGTCCGCCCATCGAGCCGGTGGTGTCGAGCACAAAGGCGACCTCGACGGTCGGCTTGGCCACGGCCTGCGAAAGCGCCGCGGTGACGGGCAATGCGAGAATGGCGAGCGCGAGCGCGCGGCCGCCGGATGTAAATCGGCCGGTGATGCGTGATGGCATGTCCCCCTCCAAGGGTAAGCGTTATGGCAATTGTTGTTGCTCCCAGCGGAACCCATGGTTCCCGCGCCTCGCGGCGCCTCGGGGTCCGAATTGTGTCCGGGCGTGTACGCTTTTGGGGGCTGAGAGGCTTTTGCTTTTTTGCTACGGTGCGCGGAATCATGCATTCACCAGTCCGCCCACCCGAACTTGCTTTGCGACCGGATCGCCGGCAGTCCGACACTGCGCTTGCAATTGCCCGCGGCACGACGAGATTCCTGAGATCGCTGGATTTTTCCTGTGTCAGCGAACTGACGCTGCCGTCTGGCCGCCGCGCCGATCTGGTGGCGATGAACGCGCGCGGCGAGATCTGGATCGTGGAAATCAAATCATCGGTGGAGGACCTGCGCGCCGATCAAAAATGGCAGGATTACCGGATGCACTGCGATCGGTTGTTCTTCGCTTTCACACAGGACATGCCGTGCGAGCTGTTTCCGCCGGACACCGGACTGATCGTGGCCGACGCTTATGGCGCGTACCTGCATTGCGAGGCGCCGGAGCATCGGCTGCCCGCGGCGACACGCAAATCAATGATCATCGGTTTTGGATTGCTGGCGGCACAGCGCATCGGCCGCCTTGCCGACCCGCAGGGCTATCCCGGCATTGGCGAGTGATCGCCGTTCCGGCCCGGTCGCGGAACGTTCACCACCAGGCTGTCCATCGGCATCAGCGCGCTTTCAAACATGGCGAACGCGATATTTGCGCCGCACACCACGCCTGCGATGTCGGTCTGTGCGGATGGGTGCGCTTCCAGCACATTCAGGAAACTCGGCCAGAATCGTTTTCCGAATCCATGGCGCAGATAGGCCGTCGCATTCATCGCGTCTGAATCGGGATTTTCCGCAAGCCGCGCCAGCATCACCCGCGAACTCATGCGCGAGGCTTCGAGCACATAGACCGCGCCCAGCATCTCTGCCGCCGATTCAAATGAGGGCACAGCTTGCGGATCGCAGGCGATGTTCAGCGCGTCGAGATCGTTTTGAAGGGCAGGCGTGCGGATACGCTGAGGCCAATCCGACAGGATGGTTTCGATGCCGCCTGTTTCCAGTGCAGCTTCAAGCGGAAACAACGCTTCCGCCTGGCTGCGCAGAAAACCTGCATAGTAGACGGGAAAGGTGAGATCGAGATTTGCCAGCGCGGCATCGAGCCGGCGGTGCGAACTGCATGTCGCTTCGCGGATAATGTCCTGGATGGCGACGGCCATGACGGTTTCGCCTTTGATGCTGCGCGATCCTACATCACCACGATTTCGCGCGAGGGAACGAACGGCTCAAGCAGGGTGGTGACATAGTTGCGGGTCACCTGAACGGGATACGCCTCCCGGCGGCGGACAGTAACGCGCGGCGCGCGCAGGCTCGTGCCTTGCGGCCAGTCGATGCGGTAGTCCTCGACCAGACCGAATTGCTTGGTGACTTCGAGACGGGACGAGATTTCGAGATGTCGCGCTTTTCGCATCGGCTGATTGCGGCAGGTGCCGCTCCCTTTCTGATGGTCCTGCGCGGTCAACGCAGGCCCACTCAAAAAGGTTCCGCCGATGTCCCCGCCGGTTAGCGGGGCGCGCGCTTGGCCAGAATCCGCTGCAGCGTCCGGCGATGCATATTCAGGCGGCGCGCCGTCTCCGAGACGTTGCGGTTGCACATTTCATAGATGCGCTGGATGTGTTCCCAGCGCACCCGGTCCGCGGACATCGGATTCTGCGGAAGCTGCGACTTGTCATTGCCGCTCGCAAGCAGGGCCGCGACCACATCATCGGCATCGGCCGGCTTCGAGAGATAATCGACTGCGCCCATCTTCACCGCGGTCACGGCAGTGGCGATGTTGCCGTAGCCCGTCAGCACGATGGCACGGGCATCCGGCCGCTGACGCTTCAGCGCCGAGACAACATCCAGACCGTTGCCGTCGCCGAGCCGCAGGTCGACCACCGCGAAAGCCGGCGGCGTCTGATTGATATGCTGCAGCCCGTCGGACACATTGTCGCAGGTGCTCACGGCAAAGCCGCGGGTTTCCATGGCGCGCGCCAGTCGGTCGAGAAAAGCCTTGTCGTCCTCGACAATCAGCAGAGAACGGTCGGCAATCTCGGTCAATTCGGCAGTTGCGGTCACGGTTTTTCACCTCCTGATGTGCTGCCACAGATATGGCGTGTTATTCGGGCAAAGCCAAGGCCGGAGGTCTTGGCGGGTTCTCAATCATCCTGTTTCGGCGTTTGGGCTGCTGCGACTTAAGGCAGCACTGCTGACGGAATTTCAGAGCTTTCAAAGCTGCTCCTCGGCCAGACGATGGTCACGACGGCGCCGTGGTCCGGGAAGGTGCGGTTGGTGAACGACACCCGTGCTCCGGTCCGCTCCAGCAGGGTGCGGGCGATGAAAACGCCAAGGCCGAGGCCGCCCCCGCTGTCCCCCGAACGGCGGCGCGTCAGATAAGGTTCGCCGATCCGTTTGAGGATGTCCGGTGCGATCCCCGGCCCATCGTCAGAGATGACGATCTCGACAGTGCTTGCATTCCACCACGCATTGACCTCGACGCGCTCGCGCGCGAAATCGACGGCATTTTCCAGAATGTTGCCGACCCCGTACAGGATCGCCGGATTGCGCATCCCGACCGGCTCGGCCTCCTGTGACAGCGCGATGCGCACCTTGATGGCGATGCCGAAATCGCGGTGCGGCGCGACGGTCTCCTCGATCAGTGTCGAGAGCGGCATCTGGTCGAACGGCGCGCCCTGCGACGACAGTTGCGTGATCTTGGCGAGAATTTCGCGGCAGCGCTGCGCCTGTTCGCGCAAGGTGCGCAGATCGGCGCGGGCATGCTCGTCGAGGCCCTTGGCCTCGATCGCCTGTTCAAGTTCGCGCGAAATCAGAAAGATGGTGGATAGTGGTGTTCCAAGTTCATGCGCCGCGGCTGCAGCAAGGCCGTCGATCTGCGTCAGATGCTGTTCGCGAGTCAGCACAAGCTCGGTTGCCGCCAGCGCATCCGCCAGCTTGCGGGCTTCCTCGGTGACCTGAAACGCATAAAGGCTGGTCACGCCGATCGCCAGAACGATCGAGAGCCAGACCGCGATCATGTAGGTTGCCGGCAGGACCAGAGGCTCGTCGCCATTCCATGGCAGCGGCAGATGATAGAAGCCGAGCAGGGAGGCGCATCCGGCGGCGAAGATGCCGAGCGCCAGGGTGATCCGTGTCGGCAACGCCGTGGCGGAGATCAGGACCGGCGCCAGGAAAAGAAATGAAAACGGATTCTGCAAACCGCCGGTCAAAAACAGCAGGGCGGCAAGTTCGGTGATGTTCAGGGTCAAAAGCGCCGCCGCATAGCGCGGCGCCAGCCGATGGACCGGATTGAACCTGATCTGCAGCACCAGATTTAGCAGCGACGACAGGCCGATGATGACCACGCAAGGGATGATCGGGACCTCGAAATCGAGCCCTTCGGACACGATGAAGATCGTCGCCAGTTGTCCGAGCACGGCCAGCCAGCGCAGGCGCAGGATGGTGTCGAGGCGCACATAGCGGCGCGGATGGCGGAAATCGGGCGCGAGCTCGGTCATGCATCCTTCTTAACGTCCGGCCACGCCGATCACAAACGTGGTCATATCACAGCCTTGCACATTCGAGCCTTGCGGAGACAGCGCTTGCGAAGCGGGCACGGTTGGCCCAATGAACCGGTCATGACCGCTCCGCTGCAAGTCCACGATATGCCGCAGGCCGGCTCGATCGCCGCGATTGAGCTCGACCGGCTGGTGAAGGTCTACAAGACCACGCGCGCCGTGGACGGCATCTCGTTCGCCATCCAGCGCGGTTCGGTCACGGGATTGCTGGGCGGCAACGGCGCGGGCAAGACCACCACCATTTCCATGATCATGGGACTGGTGCTTCCGACCTCCGGCCGCGTCAACGTGCTTGGCCATCCGATGCCGGACGAGAGCGCGCAGGTGCTGGGCCGGATGAATTTCGAGAGTCCTTATGTGGACATGCCGGGACGGCTCACCGTGCGGCAGAACCTGAACGTGTTCGGCCGTCTCTATGGCGTTGCAAACCTAAAGGACCGGATCGCTTCGCTCGCGTCCGATCTCGATCTGAATGAGTTTCTCGACCGCCCCAGCGGCAAGCTCTCCGCAGGTCAGAAAACGCGCGTCGCTCTCGCGAAGGCGCTGATCAACGAGCCGGAACTGCTGCTGCTGGACGAGCCGACCGCCTCGCTCGATCCGGACACCGCCGACTGGATTCGCAGCCATCTCGAAACCTACCGCAAGGAACGCGGCGCGACGATCCTTTTGGCCTCGCACAACATGCTGGAGGTCGAGCGGCTCTGCGACCGCGTCATCATCATGAAGCGCGGGCGTATCGAGGACGACGACAGTCCTGCCGGAATTCTCGCCCGCTACAATCGCACCACGCTGGAAGATGTGTTTCTCGATGTCGCGCGCGGCCGCGTGCAGCAGGTGGCCTCATGACCGACATCCAGCTCCATCGCGGCGCGCAGGGGATTGCTCCGCATCGCATCGGCGCGATGATCCTGCGGCATTGGTATCTGCTCACATCATCGTGGCCGCGGCTGCTTGAATTGATCTACTGGCCGGTGCTGCAACTGATCACATGGGGATTCTCGCAGGCCTACATCTCGCAGAACGCCGGCTTCTTCGCCAAGGCCGGCGGCACCTTCATCGGCGCGGTGATCCTGTGGGACATCCTGTTCCGCGGCCAGCTCGGTTTCTCGATGTCGTTTCTGGAAGAGATGTGGTCGAAGAATCTCGGCAACCTGCTGATGAGCCCGCTCAAGGTCAGCGAGTATCTGATCTCGCTGATGGTGATGAGCGTGGTGCGGCTGGCGGTGGGTGTCATTCCGATGGCGGTGCTCGCCATCGCCTTCTTCGGCTTCAACCTGTTCGGCTTCGGCCTCGCGCTGGTGGCGTTCTTCTGCAATCTCATCTTCACGAGCTGGTCGTTCGGGCTGATCTCGTCAGGCCTCGTGCTGCGCAATGGCATGGGCGCGGAAGGGCTGGCCTGGACGCTGATGTTCGCGCTGTTGCCGCTGACCTGTGTCTACTATCCGGTCTCGGTGCTGCCCGAGTGGCTTCAGGTGGTGGCGTGGATGCTGCCGCCAACTTACGTTTTTGAGGGCATGCGGGCCCTGCTGATCGACAAGGTGTTCCGTACCGACCTGATGCTCGAGGCGCTGGCGATCAATGCGGTTCTGTTTATCGCATCGACTGTTGCATTTTTGCTGCTGTTGAAAAGCGCCCGAAAGCACGGATCGCTGGTCCAAAGCGGCGAATAGTCCAGAAAACCGGGGATGCCCGTTAATTAACCGGGTCGCCGGTAAATTGGGCGGATTGACGCTTTGTCGCAGGCCCGACAGTATGCTGCGCCGCAAACCGGGAGCGAGGAGTTACAATGCCGATTGGTGAATTTGGCAGGCCGCCAGAGCTGCCGTCAGAGGTCAGCCCAGCACTGACCACACCCATGTACTGGATGTACGAGATGGGTCAGGCCTCGCTCAATCCGGCGCGGGCCGCGATGGACATGACCAAGCTCATGTTCGAAAACCCCTTCAATCCATGGTCAGGCACCCAGTTCGGCAAGTCGATTGCCGCCTTCTGCGAACTGTTCGAGCGCACCACGCGCCGCTACGGCAAGCCGGAATGGCGTCTGGACGACACCGAAGTCAACGGCGTGCGCGTTCCCGTCGAGATCAAGACGGTGTGGGAAAAGCCGTTCTGCCGGCTGCTCTACTTTGAACGCAAGCTCACCCAGCCGCTGCGCGCGCCGCAGCCGCGCGTGCTGATCGTCGCGCCGATGTCAGGCCACTATGCGACGCTGCTGCGTGGCACCGTGGAAGCGTTCCTGCCCGGCCACGAAGTCTACATCACCGACTGGGCCGATGCCCGCATGGTGCCTGTGGCGCAGGGCCGTTTCGATCTTGAGGACTATGTCGATTACGTCATCGAGATGCTGCACGCGCTTGGCGGCAATGTGCATGTCGTCGCGGTGTGCCAGCCCTCTGTGCCTGTTCTGGCAGCGGTTTCCGTCATGGAAGCCGAGAACGATCCTTATTTCCCGACCTCGATGACTTTGATGGGCGGTCCGATCGACACCCGGCGCAATCCGACCGGTGTGAACGATCTCGCCGAGCAGAAGGGCATCGACTGGTTCCGCAATAACGTCATCACCAAGGTGCCGTTCCCGCATCCGGGCTTCATGCGCGATGTCTATCCGGGCTTCCTGCAGCTCACCGGCTTTGTCAGCATGAACCTCGACCGCCATGTCGATGCGCACAAGAATCTGTTCAGCAATCTGGTGAAGGGCGATGGCGACCTCGTCGACAAGCATGTCGAGTTCTACGACGAATATCTCGCCGTGATGGATCTGACCGCCGAGTTCTATCTGCAGACCGTCGATCTGGTGTTCGTGAAGCACGCTCTTCCGAAGGGCGAGATGAAGCATCGCGGCAAGCCGGTCGATCCGTCGAAGATCAAGCGCGTCGCACTGATGACGGTTGAGGGCGAGAACGACGATATTTCCGGTCTCGGCCAGACCGAAGCGACCCACGGCCTGTGCAGTTCGATTCCGGACGATCGCCGCGTGCATTATGTGCAGAAGGGCGTCGGTCACTACGGTGTGTTCAACGGCTCGCGCTTCAAGTCGGAGATCGTGCCGCGCATCTCCGACTTCATGAAGTCGTCCGCCCACACCAAGCGGACCCTGGCAGCCGCCGAATAGGGCCGTTTTGGCCTTCCGGGGCGGAAAAGCCTGATTTTGCGGGGATTTCGGGCCTGACAGCCCGAGTCCGCGGTCGTCGCGCCCAAGCCATTGAAATCGTGGAAAATTCCGCTGTTAGGAATTGCGGCGGGCGAGTGAATTGACGCGCCTGGTTTTCGCGGCCGGTTTCGCGTTGAAATGAATCATGATTTCATGTTTCCAGGCCCCGGATGTAGGAGGCTAAGTCCCCAAAACTACGATATATTGGGCAAATGATTTGTTTTTGCGCCGATGAATTTCACTGGCGGCGGATATGGCAGAATCCCGGCGAATTCCTGCTCTCCGGACCCGCTGAAATGGCCTTTCGCGCACTTCTTTACCGTCGCCCGACCGAGCCGCGCACGCTCGCGGTGAAAATTGGCTCATCGACTTACACGATTCAACTCAGACGGCATCGCCGCGCGCGCCGCTACACGCTGCGCATCCATCCGAGCAAGCGTGAAGCCGTTCTCACCATGCCTCCGCGCGGAAATCTGTACGAAGCCAAGGACTTCGCGCAACGTCACGGCGCCTGGATCGCTGCGCGTCTCGGCGGGTTGCCCAAGGCCGCGCCGTTTTCGCACGGAACATCGGTGCCGCTGCGCGGCGTTCCACACAAGATCGTGCATCGGGCAGGTGAGCGCGGAACCGTGTGGATGGACATGCGCGACAGCGGCGACAAGATTCTCTGCGTCGCGGGTGATTCCGAATTCATCGGCCGCCGGGTTCACGATTTTCTCAAGCGTGAAGCGCGCCGTGCGCTGACCGACGCGTCGCATCGCCATGCCGAGGTGCTCGGCGTGAAGGTGAAGCGCATCACCATCCGCGATCAGTCGAGCCGATGGGGATCGTGCACGTCGGCGGGAGTGCTGTCATTCTCGTGGCGATTGATCCTCGCGCCTCCCTATGTGCTTGATTATCTTGCCGCACATGAGGTTGCGCATCTTGTGGAGATGAATCACTCGCCGCGTTTCTGGAAGGTCGTTGCCCGGATTTGCCCCGCGACCGAACGCGCCAAGCGATGGCTCGATACCCACGGCAACGATCTGCATCGTTACGGCATCGAAGAGTAGCCACATTTTCCGAAAGAGAGTTGCGAGTCTGATTCAGTAAATCTGAATCAGATTTCATTTTGCGCGATCAGCGCCGTCCGCCGAACACCCGGTCGATCAGCCAGCCATCAAGACCTGCCGCCGCCTCAGGGCGCGTCGAGGTCTGCGTGACGGACGGCCGCGCCTGTTGTGGCTGCGGGTAGGGCGCAGGCGCATTCGGATAGTCCTGAGTGTTCGATGTCTGCGGATAGCTCGGCTGCTGCGCGCCTGCGCGCGGATTGCCGGGAAGCAGGTTCGACAGGAAGCCGCCCGGCGATGAAATGGACATTGGCAGCGGCGCCGGCGCGACATTCTGGTGCGCGGCCTTCATGAAGCGGGTCCAGACTTCCACCGGTAATCCGCCGCCGGTCGCCTTCCTGGTCGGCGAGTTGTCGTCGTTGCCGAGCCAGACGCCGGTGACGAGATTAGCGGTGTAGCCAATAAACCAGGCATCGCGGAAATCCTGACTGGTGCCGGTCTTGCCCGCAGCCTGCCAGCCGGGAATGTCGGCCTTGCGCGCGGTGCCGCTGACCAGCGTCTCATGCATCATCACATTCATCATGCCGACGACGCTCGCGGCGATCACACGGGCCGGCGGATCATTACGCCGCATGTACAGCACCTTGCCCTCGGGCGTGCGAATCTTGTTGACCACATGCGGCGAGATCGCAAATCCACCATTGGCGAACGGCGCATAGGCGCCCACCAGTTCATTGAGCGAAACTTCCGATGTGCCCAGCGAGATCGTCGCGTTGGGCTCAAGCTTCGAGGCGATGCCGAGGCGATGCGCGGTGCGCACCACATTGGCCGGGCCGACTTCAAGGCCAAGCCGCACGGCGACTGTATTGAGCGACATTGACAGCGCCTGCGTCAGCGTGACGGGGCCGAAATATTCGCGGCTGTAGTTCTCCGGCCGCCAGCCTTTGACATCGAGCGGCGCGTCCTGCCGCACGGTGTCGGGCGTCAATCCCGCCTCGATGGCAGTGAGGTAGACGAACGGCTTGAACGCCGAGCCGGGCTGCCGCTTGGCGGTCACCGCGCGGTTGAACTGGCTTTCCGCATAGTTACGCCCACCGACCATGGCGCGCACCGCGCCGTCGGGCGTCATCGCCACCAGTGCGCCCTGCGAGACATTGAACTTCACGCTCTTGGTGGCCAGTTCATCAATGATTGCGGCTTCCGCCACGCTCTGCAGCTTCGGGTCGATCGAGGTTTCCACCACGATGTTCTGGTCGATCTGGCCGACCAGATCGTCCAGCACTTCGCCGATCCAGTCGGCGACATAATTGATGGTGCCTGCGCCGACCGGCCTGACCGCATAGGACGGCTTTTCGATGGCTGCCTTGGCCTGCGCTTCGGTGATGAAATTCGTGTCCGCCATGGCGTTGAGCACGACCTGTGCGCGCTTCTCCGCGCCTTCCGGATTGCGGTTCGGCGCAAGGCGTGACGGCGACTTGACAAGACCGGCCAGCATCGCGGCTTCCGACAGCGAGACATTCTTTGCGGACTTGCCGAAATATTTCTGCGCGGCGGCCTCGACGCCGTAGGCGCCGGAGCCGAAGTAGACGCGGTTGAGATAGAGTTCGAGAATCTCGTTCTTCGAATATTTGCGCTCCAGCCAGAGCGCCAGTTCGACCTCCTGCAGCTTGCGCTGCATGGTGCGCTCCTGGGTCAGGAACAGGTTCTTGGCGAGCTGCTGGCTGAGGGTCGATCCGCCCTGCGAGACGCCGCGATGCATCAGGTTGGCGACTGCGGCGCGCAGGATGCCGGTCGGATCGACACCGAAATGCGAATAGAAGCGGCGGTCCTCGATGGCGATGAAGGCCTTCGGCAGATAGGGCGGCAAGTCCTTCAGCGCGACATTGGCCCCGGGCATTTCGCCGCGCGTGGCGATCACGCTGCCGTCCATGCCTGTGATCTGGATAGTCGGCGGGCGCTTTGGAATTTCGAGCGACTGGATCGCGGGCAGATGCGCGCCGACCCAGACCACGACACCGGCGGCGGCGATCACGGCCCACAGGCCAAGCACCGCGCCCCAGTAGATGAGGCGGCCAAGGCCGGACCGCGAACGGCCACGCGCTTTCGATTTGCTGTCCTTGCGTCCGGCCGAACGGGATTTGCGCGGGCGCTCGCGCGGCATGTCTTCCTCCTCGTCGTCCTCGACGGGGCGGGTTTTGGAGGCGCGGCGCTTGGGCGGAGCGTCGTCGTCGTTCCGTCCGCCGACGCGATCGCGCGGATTGAGACGGACGCTGTCGAGCGATGCGGCGCCGTCGAATTTCGGCTCCCTGCGACCGCTCTGCTTTTTACGTCCTGACGCCATCCAAACCTGTGCCGAAATGCCGGTTGTATAAGGCGTGCAGGCTAGCGATGGCGGTTTAAAGGCGCGTTACACAAAGGTTAATGGGCGTTTAGATGTTCCGCCGCGGCATGCCAGAAATGCGGGTCCAACGCCGTCTTGACCCGCTGGTCCGATCAACAGACTCTGCGCGGAAATCATACATGGGGAGACGCAAATGACCGGTCACATTGATCCAACCAAGGAAGTGTTCGCCGCTTTCCGCGACAACAACCGTCCCGGCCCGATCCACATGCTCAATCTGGTGCGGCTGCATGAACAGGCGCGCTATCCGGACGGCCGCATGGCGACCGGCGCAGAAGCCTATGCCAGCTACGGCCGCGAAAGCGGGCCGGTGTTTACCCGGCTCGGCGGACGGATCGTCTGGCAGGGCAAGTTCGAGCTGATGCTGATCGGCCCGTCATCGGAGCGGTGGGATCATTGCTTCATCGCTGAATATCCGAGCGTCGCGGCCTTTGTCGAAATGATCCGCGACCCGGTGTACCGGGAGGCGGTCAAGCACCGTCAGGCCGCTGTCGAGGACTCGCGGTTGATCCGCACAGCGCCGATGCAGGTCGGCACGACGTTCGGTGAGATTCCCGACTAGCGCACGAGGCAGAGCAGGATCAGGGCAAGTGCCGCGGGCAGAGCCTGCACCAGGACGATCTTCTTGCTGACCGAATAGCCGCCATACAGTCCGGCGACGATCACGCAGAGCAGGAAGAACACCTTGATCTGAAAGCCGAAGACCGGGTTGGGATGGAGCAGGCCCCAGATCAGCCCGGCGGCGAGGAAGCCATTGTAAAGGCCCTGGTTGGCGGCGAGCACCGCCGAAGCCTGCGCCTTTTCAATGGTGTTGCCGAAGGTCGCCAGACCCTTCGGCTTGGTCCAGAGAAACATCTCCAGCACCAGAAAATAAATGTGCAGCGCCGCCACCAGCGCGACCAAAATATTCGCAATCAGGCTCATTGAAATTCCCCCGTTCGACAGGCCGAAGCTAGCAGCAACCGCAGCGGTTGCCGAGGCCCTGATGTTGTCGGAAAACGGAAAGACTTCGCCGGTGTCCTCCGCCATCATGAGACGGTCAGGAATTCACGGAGTCGGACATGGCTGACAGGCAAATCCAGCGTTTTCAATTCGACCGGTTGGAGACGCCGATCGGCACGGCCTTGCTGGTGACGGACGATGAGGGATTTCTGCGTGCGCTCGACTGGAGCGATTACGAAGCGCGGCTGCATCAGTTGCTGCGGCGGCACTACGGCGACTATGTGCTGGACAGGGCCGCCGCGCCGAAAACGATCACGGCTGCGCTCAAAGGCTATTTCGCCGGCGATCTCGATCAATTGAAAGGCATCAAGTGGCGGACCAACGGCTCGGCTTTCCAGCGCAAGGTGTGGCGCGGATTGCAGAACATCCGCGCCGGCAAGACATCGAGTTATGGCGCGTTTGCGCGGCGGCTGAATGTGCCGAAGGCGGCGCGCGCGGTCGGCCTCGCCAATGGCGCCAATCCTGTCAGCGTGGTCGTCCCGTGTCATCGCCTGATCGGCGCCGACGGATCGCTGACCGGCTATGGCGGCGGCTTGCCGCGCAAGCAGTGGCTGCTGGCGCATGAAGGCGCTGCGTTCAAGCGCCTTCCCGAATGAGCGCGGCACGATCCTGCGTCTGAGGGATCGTGCCGGCCGGTATCCGTCAGCTCTGCGCGTTCAGCAGCTTGCCGACAGTGCGGTCGATCTCGTCATACGCGCCTTCGCCCGCATGGCTGTAAACCACGCGGCCGGACTGATCGACGATGTATTGCGCCGGCCAGTACTGGTTGCGCCAGGCATTCCACGTCGCCGAGTTATTGTCCTGTGCCACCGGATAGGTGATGCCGTGACGCTTCAGCGCGGCCTGCACGTTGCTGGTGGAACGCTCGAACGGAAATTCCGGCGTATGCACACCGACGATCACGAGCCCCTTGTCCTTGTACTTGGCATAGAGCTGCGTGACATGCGGCAGCGTGTTGACGCAGTTGACGCAGCCATAGGTCCAGAAATTCACCAGCACGACCTTGCCGCGCAGACCGGCAATGGTCAGCGGTCCTGAGTTCTGCCAGTTGGTCAGGCCGGTGAATTCGGGCGCGGCGGTCCTGGCATCCGCAACCTGGATGGATTGAGCTGTCGGCGATGTGTCATCGCTGCGGCCGGGCAAAGTGGATGCGGCCAGCGCAAGCGCGACAACCGGAAGCGTTGTGAGGAACCGTCGCATGGAAATCTCCTTGTGCGTTACAGGCCGGTCTGGCCATTCGGATAGAACTGGGTGAGCCACGCCACGGCGAGCGTGTCGTACTGGAAGTAGGTCGCGGCGGCGAAGGCGATCACGATCACGCCGAAACCCTGCTGCAGACGCGGTGCGATCCGCGCGAGGCTGCGCACGCGGGCCGTCACCGCCTGGCCGCCATAGGCGATGATGAGCATCGGAATCGCAGCGCCGACGGCATAGGTCACCAGCAGCAGCGAGGCCCACGCGGTGTCCTTCGATGTCGCGATCACGGTAAGGATCGAGCCCAGCACCGGCCCCGCGCAGGGCGTCCACACAAGGCCAAGCGTTGTGCCGAGGATGAAGCCGCCGAGCAGCCCCTGACGATCGCGCGCGGTTGTCTCCTGCGATGTCAAACCGGAAAGCCGGACCGACAGCCACTCAAACGGTGCGGGCCAGATCATCAGCAGGCCGAACACGGCGAGCAGAACGGCGGCGGCATCGCGCAGCACGCTCGGATCGAAATCAAACACGCGCGTGAGCGCGCTCAGTGCCAGCGCAACGATGGAGAATGCGGCGACGAAACCGGCGGCAATAAAGGCCGGACGCAATCGGCTGGTCTGCCCGATGGAGGCGCCGAGCAGGATCGGCAGCACCGGCAGGGTGCAGGGGGCCGCGATGGTGACGACGCCGGCCAGTGCCGCGAGAACAAGATTGAACACGATATCCGTCCGCCGAAATCCTGAAGGTGGCGCGCGCAAGTGCGGCCGCCATTAATGGGTTCGGGAACTGTTCGGAACCGGCTGCGGTGTTGTTACGGGTGACGGCGTCACGAATCCGTGACGCCGCGGCGACCCATCAGAGAGGCCCTAACGAATGAAAAAGCGCACCGGCACGGTGAAGCTGGCGGAGCTTTGCGTCATTTCCGGCGGAAACGATGGCAACGGCTGCGCACGGCGGATCATGGCCATGGTCTCGCCGTCCAGCGCCGCCGAGCCGGACGATTTGGACAGCCGCGCACTCAGCACGCTGCCGGACCGGCTCACCGTGAAGCTCAACATCGCGACGCCTTGCTCACCGGCGGCCTTGGCGCCGGACGGATACTGCTTGAAGCGCTGCAGATGGGCCGAGAGGATGCCGTTATAGCTGGCGCGCGCGGCCTGCGCGGCGCGCGGCGTCGCGGTGGTGCGCGGTGCCGGGTTCTCGGTCGGCTTCTTCGGCTTCTCGACAACCGGCTTCGGCTTTTTCTTCACCGGCTCCGGCTTGGGCTTCGGCTTTTCCGGAGGCGCGACGACCTCCGCCTTTTCCTGCACTGGGGTCGGCGCGATCTGCTCCTCGACCACCTCGGGCTGCTTTTCAGGTTCGGGCGCGGGCGGCTCCGCTTCCTGCATCGTCGGGCCAGGTGCGATGTCCTGCTGCACCGGCTCGGGTGTCTCGGGCGCGGATTCGAGGTCCAGCATGATCGGCTCGGACGCGGTGCCGATCGCGTCCGGCGGCGGCGGCGTGTACAGCACGAAGCCCGCGATCAGCGCCACATGCGTCGCGACGACGATCGCCGCCGCGAGACCCCAGCGGCGGATGTCGGCTTTGTCGGGCGGTCCGTGCAGGACGAGAGTGTTCACGCGAATTCCGTCGGTTCTTGCGTCAGTTTCTTCGTCAGTTTCTTGCGTCGAGCCCGACCAGCGCGACCTTGAGATAGCCCGCGTTGCGCAACAGGTTCATCACATCCATCAGTTCGCCGTAAGGCACGGTCTTGTCGGCGCGCAGAAACACCGGGTCGGATTTCTTGCCGCTGGTGGCGGCATCGAGCGCACCGGCGAGGCCGGTGCGCGGAACGATGTCCTCGCCCACTGCGACCGAGAGGTCCGGCTTCACGGTGATGAACACCGGCTTGTCGGGGCGCGGCGGCGGTGTCGCGGTGGAGGCCGGAAGCTCGACGCCGATATCGACGGTGGCGAGCGGCGCTGCGACCATGAAGATGATGAGAAGAACCAGCATCACGTCGATGAACGGCGTGACATTGATTTCGTGTGTCTCGGCCAGATCGTTATCCGTGCCGATATTTCCACCCAGACGTGCGCCCATGACTTACTCCGCAGCGCGCGCGATGCGCAGTGAGCGGCGACCCTGGTCGCGGCTGATCAGCAGCATTACCTGCGCGGTGGCGTCACCGAGCAGCGCGCGATAGGCGGTGATCATGCGCACGAGATGATTGTAGATCACCACTGCGGGAATGGCGGCGATCAGGCCCATCGCGGTGGCGAGCAGCGCTTCTGCGATGCCGGGGGCGACCACGGCGAGATTGGTGGTGTGCGCTTCGGAAATGCCGATGAACGAATTCATGATGCCCCACACCGTGCCGAACAGGCCGACGAACGGCGCGGTCGCACCGATGGTGGCCAGCATGCCGGTGCCGCGCGAAATCCGGCGTGACATGGCCGCTTCGACGCGGCTGAGGCGCAATTCAACGCGCTCCTTGAAGCCGTCGTCATTGACCGTGTCCGACAGTGCGGCTTCGGCGGCGGCTGACTGCACCAGCTTCGAGACGGCGTCCTTGCCGCTGCGCGCGTCACGCTCGGCTTCCATCAGCGAGATATCGTTGCCGAGCACCTTGATGCGCTTCTTGGCGCGCTTGGTTTCGTGACGCAGCTCCAGCAGTTTGGCGACGCAGATCGTCCAGGTGACCAGCGAAGCGAAGGCGAGGCCGATCATCACGAGTTTGACGACGATGTCGGCGCCCATGAACATGCCCCACGGCGACAGGTTGTGCGGCAGGGCGGGATTTTTCGCAGTCTGTCCGATCACCGAGGGCTGGGCGCTGGAAGATTGGGCTGCGGGTGTCTGAACGGCCGGCTGTTGAGCGACAGGCGCCGGGTTTGCGGGTGTTGCTGCCGATGGCGTTGTTGCTGTCGGCGCGGGAGTTGCCGGCGTCGCAGCAGCGGTCGGCGCTGACGGAGTTGACGTTGGCGGAGTTGGCGCCGGCGAAGCGGGTGCGGTGATGGCGGGCGCCGGTGCGGCGGACGGAGCAGGCGCGGCGGTCTGCGCGAATGCCTGCGCGACCATCAGGGATGTTGCTGCGGCAAGCAAGACCAGTGATCCGGCAGCCTTGTTGGAATTGGTCATGTGCTCTCCGCTTCTTCAAATCGCATGTGCAGCCGACATTGGATCAACGCCGGATGGCTTGCAGTTTTGGCAATGTGGTCGTCGTGCAGTTCGCCCGAGGTTGGCCCGAGATTTAACCTGAAGCGCTCGCCGGCAAGTTCGCGGCGAGGCGCCGCGGCCATCGTTACCAGTCATGGCCTTTGCCGGGAGGCAGGATTGAGCTTCAGAATAGTGCACTGCGAAGTCCTTGTCGCCATCGGGAGACTGGATTTGGCCAAAACTGGAACGATTCCAGATTGATCGGCTCCCGTTCGTTCAGTGCAGCCGATGCTCTGGAACACACTGAAAAACGGCATGAAACACCGAGCCGGTCACTAGAACCTCACATTCGTGAACAGGCGCACGCCGAGACCGGGCTGAAGAACCTCGGCTTTTTTGAATGAAATGTGGTTGCGGATTTGCTCGTTGAGCAGATTGTCGCCGGCGAGGCCGATGGTCATCTCGCGCGGCCCGAAGTCCGCTTTGCTGAACGTATGCGTATAGCTCACCTCTGCCTTGAGCAGATTGTACCCGTCTGTCGGTGTCTCGTTGAGGGCGACGTCGTTCTGCGTGAAGGCATGGAGCAGACCGACGCGCGCATACCATTCGGCGCTGCGCCACCACACGCCGCCGCCCGCGCGCATCGGCGCGATGCGCGGCACATTGGTTCCATCGGTGAAGGTCGCACGCACAATGTCATATTGCCCGTCGACGCCGAACATGCCGTCACCCAGCGGTGTGACATCGAGCTGGGCAAGAACTTCCACGCCCCGGAAAATCGCATCGCGCTGGCCATAGGCGACCTGCGTCAGCGGACCCGCCGCGCCGCATGAGGCAAACGTGTCAGTGCAGAAATTTCCGGTCACCTGCTTGAAGATGAAATCCTGGTAGCGCGTGTAGTACAGGCTGGTCTCGAACCGCAATTGTCCCTTCGCGCGCTTGAGTCCGATCTCCGCCGTCTGCGCGGTCTCGATCTTGAGATTGGGATTGCCGATCACGAAAGTGCCCGATGCGCCATCGGAGCCGCGCGAGAACAATTCGGGTGCCGCGGGCGCGCGCTGCACATATTGCGCGTTGAGTGTCGCGACCATCTCCCACGGCAAATTCTTCAGCAGGCCGAGGCTTGCGCTTTTCGGCGCGAAGGTGCGGCGCGCGGGCTCCTCGGAAAATGTGTTCGGCGGCGGCAGGAAATCGGCGGGGAATGTCGGCGCGAGACCCTTGACGATATGGTTCTCGATGCGCCCCGCGGCCTGCATGCGCAGCGTATCGGTGAACTGGATCTGCTCGAACGCGAAGACCGCCGCGGTGTTGGTGTTGGTCTGGGCCAGCAGGCCGCCGAGACTGCCGTCGGTGCCGAGTTCGCGGTGACCGAACTGCGCGCCCCATGTGCCGCTCAGCGCGCCGAAGCCGGTGGCGACCGCGGCGTGGTCAAGCTCGAAGCGGCCCTCGATCTCGCGGTTCTTGATGATGTTCTTCACCGCATCAACACCGTTGGCATCGAGGCCAAGCTCATTATGCTTGTAGTTGCTCATGCCGAGCGTGAAGCGCACAGCGTCGATTCCGTTGGTCGGTGCGCGCCATTCGCCCTTGCTGGTCCATTTGGTCTGTTCCATGTCGATGCGCGAATTCTGCTGCGCATCGGCCACCCCGGGGATGTGATAGAGACTCGTGATGTGCTGGATCGCGGTGCCGATGAAACCGCCGTCGAAAATGTACGAGCCGCCGACGGATTGCCCTTCGGTGTTGAGCCGTGTGTTGGCCTGAACGCCGCCGGGAATCCGGTAATCGCCCGCGCGCCGTCCGTAAGCGTCGGCGTGGATCGCGACATTGTTGCCGCTGGCGTCAAGGCTGACTGCGCCGTCGAGACCGTTGTCCACGGACGACGCGCCGCCCTTGAAGCGTGCGCTGAAGCCGTCCTCAACCAGCTTTTCCGGAATGCGGTTGTTGGTGGCGCTGACCACGCCGCCGATCGCCTGCGATCCGTAGCGCAGCGTGGCAGGGCCGCGGATCACCTCCACCTTGTCGGCCGCAAGCGGATCGATCGGCACGACATGATCCTGACTGAAGTCGGACGCGTCCTGCGTGCCGATACCGTTCTCCTGAACCCGCACGCGGTAGTCGTCGAGACCTCGGATGTTGGGGCGGCTTGCGCCCGGCGCGAAGGTCGAAGCGGACACGCCGGGCAATCCCGACAGCAGATCGGCGAGAGAGGCCGCGTTGCTGCGCTGGATTTCGCGTCCGGTGAGCGCGCTGGACGATTGATATGTGTCGTCGATGACATTGACCGGGCCGCGCTGCAGGCCGTCGCCGGACGTGTTGGCGGAAGGGGCCGGTGCCGAAACCGCAATCTCCGGAAGGACGTCTTGTGCGAGGGACGGGCTGGCAGCGACGGCCGGGACGCAGATCGCCGCCACCGCCGAAATCAATGATTTCACACGCATTTCACCCCCGAACGCCACACTTGTGGAGAGGTTGATAATGCAAGTGCGAACTATTCGCAACAAGAATTTGCGATTGGTTCTCAACAATGGCTGTCAGGCCCGATCAGTGCAGGCAACATCTGCCGCCGGGGCGAACGATGGTCCGCTCCGGCGATCAACAGCGACTATAGAAGTGTTATTCGGCAGGCGCGCCGCTCACGGCCGCCGGAGATTTCTCTGTGACGGCCGGCGCGCGGTTCTTGATGAGCGCGCGCTGGCGGCGCTGGCGCAGCCAGATCAGGATGCCGGTGACGCCAAGCACCGCCGGCATGATGCCGCTCAGGAACACGATGAAGCGCCAGAGTCCGCCGGAGTGGCTGCCTTCATGCAGCCAGCGAATCCATGAGGCGGTGCGGTCGCCAGAAAGCGGCTGGACAACGCTGACGTCTCCGCTGCGATCGCTGATCAGGATCGTCACCGGCTCGGCGTTGCCCGCTTCGCGCAGGCGCACGCGCCACGCGCCGGTCTGCGGGTTCGGATAGAAGATTGCTTCGACCGCGGAATTCGGCCGCGCGGATGCGGTGGCGAAAATCTCGGCCGGCGCGCGCGCGGTGCTCGCCATGATCGGCGCACGCGGTCCGCCGCGCTGCTGCTCGGTCATCGGTGCGACCGATGACAGGAGGCTGCGCCCCTGCTGCGGCCAAGCCAGATAAATCCCCGTGAGCGAAATCAGCGCCAGAGGAAAGCAGATCCAGAAACCGGTCATGTAGTGCAGGTTGGATGATGTCGCCGGGCTTCGCCGCCATGCAAAGGCACGCGACCACTGTCCGCGCCGCGGCCACCACAGATAGAGGCCGGTCAACGACAGCGTCAGCATCGCAACGCCGGTCCATCCGACGATGCTGCGCCCGTAGTCCGGAATCGTCAGGTTCTCGTGGAACACATGCATGAAGCCGAAAAACGTATTGCGGAAGTTGACGACCGAGAGAACCCGCGCGTCATGACGGTCGATGGTCGCGGTGAGGCGCACCGGGCGCTCGCCTTTCGCCGCAGGGCCGCGCAATGCGATGGTCAAC
Organism: Afipia clevelandensis ATCC 49720; assembly: GCF_000336555.1. Classification (GTDB taxonomy): domain Bacteria; phylum Pseudomonadota; class Alphaproteobacteria; order Rhizobiales; family Xanthobacteraceae; genus Afipia; species Afipia clevelandensis. Next base: position 3,463,011 of record NZ_KB375281.1, read on the forward strand.
GGAACGCGGTCATCTTCCGGAAAGCCGATGAACATCGGCATGAAGCCATCGCCTGCCGCCTTGCGCGCGTTCGCGACGGCCGCCGTGAGGTCGGTCGGCCTCGCGGGCGCCGTCGCGCCCTTCGGCGTGCTGAGATATTCGCCGATGTCATCGTGATAGACGAGGATCGCGCCGGACAGCGCAACCGGCACGAGCAGAACGAAAAGGGCAATGCCGAGCCACAGATGGATGTTGCGCCAGAGCCGCTTCAGACTTCCGCGCCGATGAGTTGCTGTCGCTGCTGACATTTAGATTCGTTCTAAGGTTGCAGACTGGAGGAATTCCAGAAAGCCGCACCGGCGAGGCGCGTGATCCATTTCTTCTAGTCATACGGGGCACATTGCTGCAATTGCCGAACGCGCCCGCGATGCCAGTTTGCAGAAGTTCTAAATTCAAAGGGTTGCCCTGCGCGGCTGCATTTTTCAAAAGCTGCCCTGAAATCGCCGTTCTCATGAACGCGCGGCAGTGTGATTGCGGGGGCAAGCGATGCGGAACAGGTTCAACAGAGTTATCAAGCCGAAGAAGGCACAGAAGCAGGGTGCGATTGCCGCTTCGGCGCTTCAGGCAGAAGCCGCTCCGCCGTCATCGTCGCCTTTCATCCGCGCCTCGGTGCGCAAGCCCGGCACGGCGATGCTCGGCCTCGCATCGGTGATGCTGGCCACGAATGCCATGGCGCAGGAAGCGCTCCCGACCATCGACGTGCAGGAAACCGCGGGGAATGGTGGCGGCGGCTATCAGGCTTCGGCGCCGCAGGTTTCGCGCATTCCGACTCCGCTGCTCGACACACCGCAGACGGTCAACGTCGTGACCCAGCAGGTGCTGCAGGAACAGCGTCTCACCAGCATGGAAGACGCGCTGCGCACGGTGCCCGGCATCACCTTCTCTGCAGGTGAAGGCGGCAACCAGGGCGACACGCCGATCATCCGCGGCTTTGCGGCAAAGGGCGACATTTTCCGTGATGGCATCCGCGATCCGGGCTGGTACACGCGCGATCTGTTCAACGTCGATCGCGTCGAGGTTTACAAGGGACCGTCGGCATTCGCATTCGGACGCGGGTCGACCGGCGGTGCGATCAACCTTGTCACCAAGCTGCCGACGAATTCGCCGATTCCCTACATCGAAGGTTTTGTCTCCGGCACCACCGCCGGAGGATATCGCACCGAGGTCGATGCGCAGGGCAAGAAGGACAATGTCACCGGCCGCATCGCCGCGATGTATCAGGACATGCCGACACCCGATCGAGACAATGTCGGCGTCAAGCGCTGGGGCGTCGCGCCGTCGATCAAGATCGACCTGAACTCGGAAACCCGAGCGATCGTCAGCTACATTTATCAGGGCGAGGAAAGCGTTCCGGACTACGGCGTGCCGTATCTGCCGGCTCCGGTCCGCAGCCCGACAACGGGTGCGCTGACAAGTCAGGGCTATTACGGCAACGGTCAGGCGACCACGCCGATCCCCGTGCCGCGCAGCAACTGGTACGGTGTTGCGGGCGGGCCTCTGGCGGATGTCGTGAAGACCGATACGCATATCGGGACGATCAAGATCGAGCGCGATCTCGCGCCAGATCTTAAGATCAGCAACGCGACACGATTCATCAGCAACAATCGCTTTGCGATCAACACCGCGCCAAGATCGCTGGGCGATAATACCAATACCCCATTCGCGAATCCGTTGCCGGCCGGCATGTACAACTATCCGGTGGATCAGATGACCATCGGACGCCAGCATTTCCAGATTGAAACCAACAACACGCTGCTGACAAATCAGACCGATATCGGCGGCAAGTTCTATACCGGTTCGCTGCTTCACACATTCTCTGCGGGCTTCGAGGCAACGCGCGAAACGCGCTATCAGCAGCGCGCGCGCGGCGTCGGACCATCGGGCAATGCGTCCAATCTGTGCGATCCCGCCCAGTTGGCTTGCCGGACAAGCGCTTACTATCCCATTGATACGTCGTTCGGCGGCTATTTCGGCGGCTGGAACACCTCGCTGTCGACCGAGACAACGACGATCGCGGCCTATGCCTTCGACCAGATCAAGCTCAATGAGTATTTTGAGGTGCTCGGCTCGATCCGTCAGGATCATTATGTCGCGGAGTTCGGCGATCCCGGCAACGCCACGCCGGCCAACCGGAATCTGTCCCGCACGGACGACATGACGAGCTGGCGCGTCGGCGGCGTATTCCATCCGACAAAGAATTCCAGCGTGTATGCGGCCTACGGTGTGTCGTTCAATCCGTCGGCGGAATTCGGAGTTCTGTCGAGTTCGGTCAACAACACGGCGAGCCCGTTGCTCGATCCCGAGAAGAACAGGACCATCGAAGTCGGCGCCAAGGCTGACTTCCTCAACAACAAGCTCAGTTTGACCGGGGCGATCTTCCGGATCGAGAAAACCAACCTGCGCATTCCGTCCGATCCGTCGAATACGACGGCGGCACTGGTGCTGGATGGCCTTGCCCGCGTCGATGGTATCGAGCTTGGTATCGCGGGTGCGCTTACGGACAAATGGCAGATTTTCGCCGGCTACAGCTATCTGCAGTCGGAGATTGTCAGGACCAGCAATCTCGCCGAACTTGGCCGTGCGCTGCCCAGCACGCCGCATAACAACTTCAACCTGTGGACGAGCTACGCGGTCACGCCGGACCTGACCATCGGCGGCGGCGTGCAGTATCAGGACGATGCGTTCGCCAACACCACCAACACCGCCTACGTGCCGGCGTTCTGGAAGTTCGACGCGATGGCGGCTTACAAGGTCACCAAGAACTCGACGCTGCAGTTGAACGTCTACAATATCGGCGATGCGATGTACTATGCCCAGTACTACGCCGGTCACGCAGTTCCGGCCTCCGGCCGCTATGCGGCGTTGAGCTATCGTATCCGGTTCGAGCCGGATGCCGCGGTCATACCGGCGAAGATCGTCAAGTAACGGCGATCAGAGCTGCGTCCACACTACGGCCGCCCTGAGGGGCGGCCGTTTGCCATGAATGACAGGTCCCCCTGCCCAGGGGCTTTCTGCAAGGGGACTTGGAGCGAAGGCGTTTCGGCGCTAACGCTGGAGCAACGATGGAGCCGACGCCATGATGCTGCACATTCCGAACGTCCTGACCTCCGAGCAGGTCGCGCGCTGCAAGGACGTCATGACCAGGGCCGCCTGGGTCGATGGCAATATCACTGCCGGTCACCAGTCCGGCAAGGTGAAGTTCAATCTGCAACTGCCGGAGCAGTCCGCCGAGGCGCGCGACCTCGGCGACATGGTGCGCACCGCGCTGCTGCGCAATCCACTGTTCATGTCGGCGGTGCTGCCGCTGCAGATCTTCCCGCCGCTGTTCAATCGCTACGATGCCGGCATGACCTTCGGATCGCATATCGACAACGCGATCCGCACCCATTCGCAGCAGCCGGTGCGTATCCGCACCGACGTCTCGACCACGCTGTTTATTTCTTCACCTGAGGATTACGACGGCGGCGAGCTGGTGGTGGAGGACACCTATGGCAGCCACAGCGTCAAGCTGCCCGCGGGCGACGCGATCATCTATCCTGCGACCAGCGTGCATCATGTGACGCCGATCACGCGCGGTTCGCGCATCGCCTCGTTCTTCTGGACCCAGAGCATGATCCGCGATGTCACCCATCGCGCCATGCTGTTCGATCTCGACATGGCGATTATCCGCCTCAACCAGGATGTGCCGGATCATCCGTCGCTGGTGTCGCTGACCGGCTTCTATCACAACATGCTCCGCCAGTGGGCGGAGATGTAACGCTTAAGCCGACTTCGCCTGCGCCGCGATGAAGGCGCGCCAGCCGCCGAACGATGTGATGTCGCGCGCGCCTTCGGTTGCACTGGCCTCGACCAGGAAACCTTTCACGCCCGACCCGCCGGCGAGTGTCACCGTGCCGATCGACAGCGGCGAAGGGATCGCCGCCACGAACGCGCCGAAGGCTTTTGTCGGCAGCGCCCAGACTTCGATAGCGATGGCGGAGCCGGTGCCGGGCGCGACCCGCAGCATTCCCGGTTTGGGCGGCACCGTGCCTTTCAGCGCATAGAGTTTGTAGTCGGGTGCGGTCGAGGTCGCCTCGAGCAGTCTTCCTCCAAGGGACAGCAACTCGTGATTGAGCGCCATGCCCGACAGATGCGCGCCGACAGCGACAATGGCCACTTCATCCTTGCCCGGCTTCTTCGAGACCGGCGCCAGTACCGGCGGCGCCACGCCCCTGGCGCCGGTTTTGAGTCTGGTGTCGGCATGGAATACGCGGCCGATGCTGGCGAGTTTCGCGTCCTGTCCGGCAGGCGCGAGCAACGTGATGCCGAATGGAATGCCGTCCGCGCGCATCGCGGCAGGGATGGCGAGGCCGCACATGTCGAGCAGGTTGACGAAGTTGGTATAGGTGCCGTTGCGGCTGTTCAGTTCGATCGGGTTGGCGAGCACATCCTCGACTGTGTAAGCGGTCGGTGCGGTCGGCAGCACCATGAGATCAATGGACTCGAACGTCGCGCGGCTTTTCTGCCGCATCGCCTCCAGCTTGTAGAGCGCGGCGAATGTATCGGCGGCGGAGATGTTCGCGCCCTTGAGCGTGATCTCGCGCGTGACGGGATGCACGGCGTCGGGATCTTTCGCGAGCAGATCGCGGATCACAAGGTAGCGTTCCGCCACCCATGGTCCTTCATAGAGAAGCTGCGCGGTCTCGTAGAACGGCGCGAGATCGAACTCGATCGGCACCGCGCCGAGCGCGATCAGGCGCGCGACGGCGGCGTCGTAATTCTGCTCCGAGACGGCGTCGCCGAAGAATTTCAACTGTCCCTTGCGCGGAATGCCGATCCGGATGCCGGCAGGGAACGCCGTCACGGGTCCGACGAAGCGATCGCGGGAATACGGATCGGTCGCGTCGTATCCGGCCATCACATCGAGCGCGATCATGGCGTCATCGACATTGAGCGAAAAGATCGAGACGCAATCCAGCGTGCGGCAGGCGGGCAATACGCCCGAGGTCGACATCAGCCCCAAGGAGGGTTTCAGCCCGACAATGTTGTTGAGCATCGCCGGGACACGGCCCGAGCCCGCGGTGTCGGTGCCGAGCGACAGCGGCAAAAGGCCCGCCGACACTGCAACCGCCGAACCCGAACTCGATCCGCCCGGCACGAGGTCGCTGCGCACGGCATTCTTCGGAATGCCGTAAGGCGAGCGGACGCCGACAAGGCCGGTGGCGAACTGATCGAGATTGGTCTTGCCGATCACGATGGCGCCCGCTGCGCGCAGCCGTGCGACGGTGTTGGCGTCCCGCGTCGGCATGTAAGAGAAAGCAGGGCAGGCCGCGGTGGTCGCAAGCCCCGCGACGTCGATATTGTCCTTCACCGCGACCGGCACACCGTAAAGCGGCAGCGAGGTGTCGCCTTTCGCCGCAAGCGCCTCGGCTTCCGCAATGGCTTCGGCTTCATCGCGCAAGCTGATGAAGATGGCGGGATCGCCGTGGTCGCGGATACGCTGGAAGCTGCGCGCAACGGTCTTGGCAGGTGTGGTCGTGCCTGCGCGATGCGCGGCCACGATCTCGGCAACAGTCTCGGTCACAAATCGCTTCCCGTCTTTGTCCTTGAGAGGTTCATTCAGCAGGCACGGCAGCCGGTTTTGACATGGCCGTCATCGCCGCGCCCGAGCGGGCATAGGCGAAGAAGCCTGCCGCCACCAGAGCATAGGCCAGTGCAACGCCGGGAGTCACGGCGATGCCGACGGCAGGGCCGTGCATGAAGCCGAAGAACGTGAGCACCGCGCCGACGGCGGCGAAGGCGGCGGCCTTGATGAAATCGCGCTCGATCACGAACACCGCCATTGCCGCCAGCACAAGGCCCGACAGGATCGAGCCTTCGCCGAGAATTTCGAGGCCATGGTAGAGCACACCGGTGGCCCCTAGCTTGTCCATGCCGACTGCGGCGGCGCTGGTCCCTGCGGCGGTCAGTGCGCCGTCCACCAGTGTCTTGCCCCAGGCGGCGAGATGCGGCGTCAGCGCCAGCACGATGGCGGGCGCATGAGTTGCGGGCGTTGCCTGGAACGCCTGCGCGCCGACCAGCATGCCGATGTAAAGCAGGATCGGCAGGATCGCGACCACAGGCACGAGGTTCAGCAGCAGCGAGATCACACCCAGCCATGCCAGCACGATCACCATCGCGCCGGTCGCGGCGGAATAGCCGATGCGTCCGCCCATCGCCTTCCAGCCGGGATGGCCGATATAGACCGCGTTGATGAAGGGATTGCCCATCAGCGCGCCGATCAGGCTGACGACGCCGTCGGCTGTGAGCACGCGGGTGGTCGGATAGTGGTCGCCGGCCGCTTCCGCGCTTTCCACATTGTCCATCGCCTCGACGAGGTCATAGACGCCGAACGGAATCGCGGTGACCAGGATGATGCCGATGAACTCGAAGCCGGAGAACACATGGCCGATAGCGGGGATCGGCAGCGAGAAGCCGATATTGCTGAACGCCGCGCCGAGTTTCGCCAGACTCATGCCGCCGATGTTGAGGCCGAACAGATTGGAGCCCCACGCGATCGCGGTGCCGACGAAAATGGCGACAAGACCCGCCGGAATATTTTTCGGATACTTCACGCCGCCGAACCAGCTTGCGAGGATCACGGCAAAGCATGTCAGGCCGATCACCGGCGTCATGAACATCTCGAAAGCCGGGCGCATCGAGATGAAGGCGACGGAAACGCCGGCCAGCGTGCCGAGCAGTGCGGCGCGGGGCGTGATGCGCTGGATCCACGGCGCGATGAAGCCGCCGAGCATCAGGATGAAGCTCTGGATGAACACCCAGGTGAGACCCGCTTCCCAGGCCTTGATGGGGTCATTTGTCTTGAGAAGGATCGGCAGCATGATCACAAAGGTGACGATGAACATGTGCGGCACGCTGACGCCGGACGGCAGCGCGCAGACATCGGTGCGTCCGGTCTTTTGCGCGAGGCGATAAGCCAGCCAGGCGTAATACATGGTGGAGAGGAACATCATCAGCCCAAGCGCTGGCAGGATGCGGCCGAACACCAGCGAGTCCGGCATCTTGAGCACGAAGCGCAGCAGCGCCGTCAGCGTCAGCATGTTGACGAGAATGTTGGTGCCGAAGCCGAAGAAGGCATTCCAGTCGCCCGGCGCCCAGAGGATCGGTTTGCCGGAAGTCGCCGTGTCGGATGTGTTCATCGCGCGCCCCTATGCAATCATTTTCGATGGTTCGGAATTGAGTGCCGCCAAAACCTCTGCCGAAGAACTGACCCAGCCGAAGATGCCGCCTTGCGCCTTGATCATGCGCAGGCCCATCTCGTGAAATTCGGGGAAGTAGGAGGCGCAGCAATCCGCCAGCACGACGCAGCGATAACCGCGGTCGTTGGCTTCGCGCACCGTGGTGTTGACGCAGACTTCGGTGGTGACGCCGCAGACCAGAAGGTTTTCGATGCCGCGGGCTTTCAGGATGTCGCCAAGTCCGGTGGCGTAGAACGCGCCCTTGCCCGGCTTGTCGATCACGATCTCGCCCTTGATCGGATAGAGCGGCGGCACGATGTCGTGTCCCGCTTCGCCGCGAATGAGAATCCGTCCCATCGGGCCGGGATCGCCGATCCGCAATGACGGCGCGCCGCGTTCGATCTTGGCGGGCGGCGCATCGGACAGATCCGGCAGGTGGCCTTCGCGGGTGTGAACCACCAGCAGCCCGGCCTTGCGGAATGCCGCGAGCACATCGCCGCACGGCTTCACCGCGCGGGTCAGTTGCGAGACATCGTTGCCGAGCGTTTCGCCGAAGCCGCCGGGCTCGAGGAAGTCGCGCTGCATGTCGATGATCACCAGCGCTGTCTTCGCCCAGACCAGTTCGAGCGGCGCCGGTTCGGCTGCGAGCAAATTTTTGGTCGGTGGCATCGGCATCGCCTTCGTTAACCGTCGTTAACGAAGCAAGCGGTGTGCCATTGTGTACAAACCGAAGGGGTGCCCCCGCTCAGCCCGAATGCGGAAGTGAAACAATGGCTTGTGGCCGTGAAGACGGCCTCGCGGCGAACCCGGATTGGCGGGACGGTTTGGCGCGCCGGCTAAATTTTAGGCGGCGTGCTTCAGCGGGCATGCGTCCTTCCCGGTGATTGACACTTTCCTATCAATCTGCATTATATTGCATTAGTCGCCGGAGAGCGGCACGATATCTGCATTATTATTCTGATCATGCAGCCATCAGGGGAGGGATGCCGATGCCTGCGCTTGCGGGAGCTGCGGCGCTGAGACGTTTTTCGGGTGCGCAGCCGTGACCGCTGCGGCGGCCCATCGTCAGGCCAGCGCGCAGGCGCTGTTCGCGACTCCGAATATCATCGCCGACCGCAAGGCGGATGGCAGCATCTGGCTGAAATCCGCCACGCCTTTGCAGCCGTTCGCGCGCTGCGTCGGCGACTGGCTGGAGCAATGGGCGCGCGAGACGCCGGACACTGTGTTTCTCGCCGAGCGCGCCAGCGCCGATCTGCCGTGGCGCAAGCTGACCTATCGCGAAACGATGCGGCGCATGCGCGCCGTGGCCTCGTGGATTCTGGCACAGGGCATGAGCGCCGAGCGGCCTCTTGTCATTCTCTCTGACAATTCCATCGACCATGCCATCTTCATGCTGGCGGCGATGCATGTGGGCGTGCCGGCTGCGCCGGTGTCGCCGGCCTATTCGCTGATGTCGAAGGACTACGACAAGCTGAAGAGCATGATCGCGCTGCTCGATCCGGGAGCGATCTATGTCTCCAGCGCGACGATGTTCGCCGCCGCGCTGACTGCGATTGCGCCCGCGCATACCGCGATTGTGGTCGCAGGCGATCCGGATGGTTTCGAGGGCGCGATTGCCTTCTCGTCGCTGACCGCTGCGGCGGAAACGCCGGATGTGGCGCGCGCGTTTGCTGGCGTCGGTCACGACACCATCGCCAAGTTTCTGTTTACGTCAGGATCGACCGGTGCGCCGAAGGCGGTGATCAACACCCAGCGCATGCTGACCTCCAATCAGGCGGCGAAGGGGCAGACCTGGCCCTTTCTCAGTGAGACCGGCTTCACCACGCTCGACTGGCTGCCGTGGAGCCACACCTTCGGAGCCAACCACAATTTCAACTGCGTGCTGCGCAATGGCGGCACGCTCTACATCGACAGCGGCAAGCCCGCGCCCGGCTTGTTCGCGCTGTCGCTCGCCAATCTGCGCGATGTGATTCCGACGGTATATTTCAACGTGCCGCGCGGCTACGACATGCTGATCGCGGCGCTGCGCGAGGATGACGACCTGCGGCGGCGTTTCTTCTCGGACGTGAAACTGCTGTTCTACGCGGCGGCGGCTCTGCCGCAGAATCTCTGGGATGCGCTGGAAGCGCTCTCGATCGCGACCGTCGGCCATGCGGTGCCGATGGTGTCGGCCTGGGGATCGACCGAGACCGCGCCGCTCGCCACCGATTGTCATTTTCAGGCGCAGCGCTCCGGCAATATCGGCGTGCCGGTTCCGGGCACCGAGATCAAGCTGGTGCCGACCGGCGACAAGCTGGAAGCGCGGGTGCGCGGGCCCAATGTCACGCCCGGCTACTGGAAAGCGCCGGAGCAGACTGCTAAAGCATTCGATGCCGATGGCTTCTATATGATGGGCGATGCGATGGTCCTTGCGGACAGCGCGCGCCCCGAATTGGGCCTGTTCTTCGATGGCCGCGTCGCCGAGGACTTCAAACTCACATCGGGAACATGGGTCAGCGTCGGCACGCTGCGCATCGCAGGCATCGCTGCGCTTGCGCCAATCGCGCAGGACATCGTGGTCACCGGCCACGACAGGGACGAGGTGCGCTTTCTGGTGTTCCCGAACATTGCGGCCTGCCGCGCGCTGGCGAAACTGCCGGGCGCCGATGTGGCGGATGTCTTGCGCGCGCCCGCGGTGCGTGAAGCGGTGGCGCAGGGCCTGGCACGCCTGAAAGGCAATGGCGGCGGCTCATCGAGTTTCGCCACCCGTGCGCTTCTGCTCGTTGAACTGCCGTCGGTAGATGGCGGCGAGATCACGGACAAGGGCTACATCAACCAGCGCGCGGTGCTGTCGCGCCGTGCGCCGGATATCGAAAGGCTGAATGACAATGGATGCGGCGACTGGATCGGATGTCCGGGCTGAACGGCCGCAGGATATGGACATGGGCTTGGGCATGGAAACCACGAGGCCATGCGCGGTGCAGGCGGGTCCATGTACGCGCTGTGGTGGATGTGCCTTGCGCGCAGCCGTGAAAATGCAAAGCGTGAACAAGTCCGCAAAAGTCTGAACAGAAAACAGAACCGGCTTGAAAAGCCGGATGGCTCGCGAACCAAAACACAAGAACCGGAGGGAACGTCAATGTCCAGGATCATCAAGGTAAGCCGCAGAACGCTGTTGTCCGGCGTGGCCGGGGCCGCCACGCTGGCGGTGACGCCACGCATTTTCAGCCCCGCAATTGCGCAGAACGCACCGCTGAAAGTCGGTCTGATGCTGCCCTATACCGGCACCTTCGCGAAGCTCGGTCAGTTCATCGATAACGGCTTCGAGCTTTACTATCAGCAGAAGGGCCTCAAGCTCGGCGGCCGCGAGGTGCAGTTCATCAAGGTGGACGACGAATCCAAGCCGGAGGCCGCGACCGACAACATGAATCGTCTGGTCGGGCGCGAGAAGGTGGATGTCGTGGTTGGCACCGTGCATTCCGGTGTCGCCATGGCGATGGTGAAGGTGGCGCGCGACACCAAGACCATGCTTATCATTCCGAATGCGGGCGCCAACGACGCCACCGGCGCGCTGTGCGCGCCGAATGTATTCCGCACCTCGTTCTCGAACTGGCAGACGACCTATCCCGCCGGCAAGGTGCTGGTCGATGCCGGCATCAAGAATGTCGTCACCATCACCTGGCGCTACACCGCAGGCGCCGAAATGATCAGCGCGTTCTCGGAAAACTTCACCAAGTCCGGCGGCAAGATCGTCGAGGATCTGACGCTGCCGTTTCCGGAGGTCGAATTCCAGGCGCTGATCACCCGCATCGCTACCCTGAAGCCCGATGCCGTGTTCTCGTTCTTCGCCGGCGGCGGCGCGGTGAAGTTCGTCAAGGATTACGCGGCGGCGGGCCTCAACAAGACCATTCCGCTTTACGGCGCGGGCTTCCTCACCGACGGCACCATCGCGGCGCAGGGCGAGGCCGCCAGCGGCATCAAGACCACGCTGCACTACGCGGACAATCTCGATAACCCGGCGAACCTTGCCTTCCTGAAGGCGTTCAAGGCCAAGACCGGCAACGACGGCGATATCTATGCGGTGCAGGGCTATGATGCCGCGGCGCTGTTCGACATCGGCCTCACGGCGGCTGGCGGCGATGCCAAGGCGCAGGACAAGATGATCGCGGCGATGGGCGCTGCGAAGATCGACAGTCCGCGCGGGCCGTTGTCGTTCAACAAGGCGCACAATCCGATCCAGAACATCTATCTGCGTGAGGTGCGCAACGGCCGCAACGAACTGGTGTCGATTGCGCAGAGCGCGGTCGACGATCCGGCCCGTGGCTGCAAGATGGCGTGAGGCGCGAGCGGATCGGCGCACATAAAAGAGCCACCGGCTCCTCTCCCGATGTCGTCCCCGCCAACGGATCGGCGCGAAGCGCCGTCCGATGACAGGCTCCGGCGGGGACCCATAACTACTATGTTTGATATTTCGCACAGAATCTGCATCAGCATGTTTGCGGAAGGCTCGGATTCAGCGAGTATGGGTCCCCGCCTTCGCGGGGACGACATCGTATGTGTAGTTCATGCCGCTTTTTCTGACGGGACACATTAAATGGACCTCGTAACTTTCGGCGTTCAGCTTCTGAATGCCATTCAGTACGGGATGGTCCTGTTTCTGGTCGCCAGCGGACTGACGCTGGTGTTCGGCATTCTCGGCGTGATCAATCTCGCCCATGGCGCGTTCTATATGCTGGGCGCGTATCTGGCTTACTGGATCGCGGCTTACACCGGCAGCTTCTGGATCGCGGTCTTTGGCGGCGTGGCCATTGCCTTTGTGGTCGGCCTGCTGCTGGAGAATGTTTTCATCCGCAGGCTCTATGGCCGCGATCATCTGGTGCAGGTGCTGCTGTCGTTCGGTCTTATTCTGGTGATCGACGAAGTCCGGCAATTGCTGTTCGGCAAGGATGTCCATTCGGTGCTGCCGCCGGAAGGATTGCGCGGCACGATCCAGCTCACCGACAATCTGTCCTATCCGGTCTATCGGCTGGCGATCTGCGCGTTATGTCTGGTCGCGGCGGCGATCATCTATCTCGTCATCACCCGCACCAAGATCGGCATGATCGTGCGGGCGGGCGCCGAGAACCGCGAAATGACTCGCACCCTCGGCATCAGCTTCGACGCCGTCAATCGTTACGTGTTCGCGGTCGGCATCGCGCTGGCTGCGCTCGGCGGCATCATCGTCGCGCCGGTCTCGACCGTCTATCCCGGCATGGGCGACAGCATGCTCATCCTGTCCTTCGTCGTTGTGGTGCTGGGAGGCATCGGCTCGATCGGCGGCGCGGCCATCGGCGCGCTGCTGATCGGCCTCACCGATACTTTCGGCAAGGTGTTCTTCCCGAGCGTGTCGAGCGTGCTGATCTATGTGCTGATGGCGGCGGTTCTGCTCTGGCGTCCGAACGGCATTCTCGGCCGGCGCGAGGTCTAATCCACATGGCCGAGCAGCATCATCCGCGTCAGTGGTTCGTTCCGGGTATCATCCTGGCGCTCGCCGTCGCGCTGCCATTTGTGGCGCCGACATATTATGTGCAGTTCGCCAGCAAGGCGCTGATCATGGGCGTGCTGGCAATGTCGCTCAATCTGGTGGTCGGCTATGGCGGACTGGTGAGCCTGTGCCATGCGGCGTTCTTTGGTGTCGCGGGCTATGTGCTGGCGCTGGCCTCGCCGAAATATGACCCCGCCTCGCTGTGGTGGACGCTGCCGCTTGCGGTCGCCGCATCGGCCGCCGCGGCGGCGATCATCGGATCGCTGGCGCTGCGCACACGCGGAGTTTACTTCATCATGGTGACGCTGGCGTTCGGCGAAATGCTGTTCTTTCTGTTTCATGACAGCAAGTTCGCCGGCGGCTCCGACGGCGCATTCATTTACAACAAGCCCTCGATAATGCTGGGCAACATCGCGCTGCTCGATCTGGAAAAGCCGCTGACCTACTATTTCGTCGTTCTCGCCGTATTGATCGCGGTCATCGCGTTTCTGACGATGATCGTGCGTTCGCCGTTCGGTCATGCATTGGCGGCGGCCCGCGACAATGAACGCCGCGCCCGCGCGCTCGGCTTTCCGGTTTTTCGCGTGCGGCTGACAGCGTTCGTCATCTCCGGTGCGATAGCAGGTATTGCAGGCTACTTTGCCGCCGCGCAATTCGGCTTTGTCGCGCCGCAGATGCTGGGCTGGCATCTCTCTGCCACTGTGCTGGTGATGGTGCTGATCGGCGGCCAGCGTTCGGTAACGGGACCATTGCTCGGCGCGCTGGTGCTGATCGGGCTGGAGGAAGTGCTGAAAGCGACGACCGAGCACTGGAAACTTGCCGAGGGCCTGATCGTCATCCTGATCGTGCTGGCGCTGCCCAATGGTGTGCGCAATCTGCTCTCCATGGTGCGGGGCGCGCCGCACGAAATCCTCTCCCGCCATGCGAAGAAAGCCGTGACGGAGGCCAATCATGGCTGACCCGGATATTGTGCTCCGCGCCGTCGGCCTGAAGAAGCACTTCGGCGGCCTCGCTGCCGTCTCCGATGTGTCGCTCGATGTTCGTCTCGGTGAAATTCATGCCGTGATCGGACCGAACGGCGCGGGCAAGTCCACGCTGATCAATCTCCTGTCGGGCGATCTCTCGGTGAGCGCCGGCGAGATCATGCTCGGCTCGAGCGATATGACGGGTCTGGGGCCTGACCGGCGCGCCCGCGCGGGGCTTGGCCGCTCCTATCAGAAGACCACGATCTTTCCGCAATTCACCGCGCAGGAAAATGTGCGGCTCGCGGCGCAGGCTCATGCAGCCTCACCGCTGAAGATGTTCGGCGACGTGTTTTCAGATGCCGATATCAACCGCCGGACTCGTGAGGCGCTGGAGCAGGCGGGGTTGACGTCGCGCGCGCAGATGATTGCGACGCATCTGTCTCACGGCGAACAACGCCAGCTCGAAATCGCGATGGTGCTGGCGACGCAGCCGCGCATCATCCTGCTGGATGAGCCGCTGGCGGGCATGGGGCAGGCCGAAGCGCGCAAGGTGGTCGACCTGATTGCCTCGCTGAAAATAGGCCGCGCTGTGCTGGTGGTCGAACACGACATGGATGCGGTGTTTGAGCTCGCCGACCGCCTTACCGTGATGGCGGACGGTCATGTCATCGCCAGCGGCCTGCCGCAGGATGTGCGGGCCGACCCTGCGGTGCGCCTTGCTTATCTCGGCGTTGAGGAGGACGCGATATGAGCGTGCTTCTCGATGTGCAGAAGCTTGAAGCGTTTTACGGCGCGGGGCAGGTGCTGCACGGCGTCGGATTTTCGATCCGCAAGGGCGAACAGGTTGCGCTGCTCGGCCGCAACGGAATGGGCAAGACGACGCTGCTGCGGTCGCTGATGGGTCTGGTCACTGAGCGGCGCGGACAGATCGTGCTCAATGGCCGCGACATCATGCGCGCCGCGCCGGAAAGGATCGCGCGCGCCGGCGTGGCGCTGGTGCCGGAAGGCCGAGGCGTGTTCGGCTCGCTGTCGGTGGTGGAAAATCTCGTCATGGCGGCGCGGCCCGGCATCGACGGGCGCACGGTGTGGACGCTGGAAAAAATCTACGAGCTGTTTCCGCGCCTGCATGCGCGCCGGAGCAACGGCGGGCATCAATTGTCCGGCGGCGAACAGCAGATGCTGACCATCGGCCGCGCGCTGATGACCAATCCCGATCTGATCCTGATTGATGAGGCGACCGAAGGTCTCGCGCCTCTGGTGGCGAAGGACATCTGGAAAACGCTGGGCATCATTCGCGGCGAGGGGGTTGCGACCGTGGTGGTGGACAAGGATTTCCGCGCGCTGTCGCGGATCGCTGACCGGATGGTGATGCTGTCGAAGGGGACTGTGGTGTTCGACGGCACGCCTGCGGAACTGGCGCGCAAGCAGGATCTGCTGGAGCAGCATCTGGGGGTTTGATCGTCATTGCGAGGAGCGGGGCGAAGCAATCCAGCTTTCTGCTCGTCGAAATGGTGGATTGCTTCGCTTCGCTCGCAATGACGAAGTCAATCGCGAACAAATAACCCCGCATCATTCGCCCCGACAACATCCCGCTCCAGCGGCAACGGCCATTGCACCACGAGCTTGCCGATCAGGTCATCCAGGCCATCTTCATCGAAGGCGTCGTAAAACACCGGCGTGTGGGCGCGGGCGATGAAGGCGTGCAGCAGATGCGCGGCGTCGTAGTCGTAAACGATGTCCGTCGGCACGATGCCCTCGCGCCGCATCAGGAAACGGCGGAAGCCGGTCAGCCGCGCATGCGCGCCGTCGAGCGCAGCGAATGACAACACCAGCGTATCGTGGGCGATGCGCGGCCCGTCCTGCATCCTGTCGAGCATCGGCAGGGCGTTGGCGGCGATGACATCGGCAAGGGTACGGAAATCGCCGGAGACATCGTCGGGATGCAGCGTGTTGCGGATCGCGACGATGTTGTTTGCATCGAGCCCGCGTGCCGTGAGCAAATCCCCAAGCGATCTTGCTGTTGAATCTTCTTCAGCAAGTTCGCTGGAAGCCACGCTCATTGCGCGGCGACAACGCGCGGCGCAGCCGTCTTCGCCTGTTTGGCGATCACGGGTGCGACCGTGTCATAAAGACGCGCCGCCGCTTCCTGGATGGTGAGGTCGGCGGTGTCCACCTGTGCGGAGGCGCGCGCATATAGCGGCTCGCGGCTGAGAAGGATGGTGCGCAGCTCCTGCATGTCCGAGCGATCGCTTTCCATCGGCCGCATGTCGCCCTGCTTGCGCACGCGCCCCATGTGTTCTTCCGGCTTGGCGCGCAGCCACACCGTGTAGAACGACGACAGCAAGAGATCGAATGTCACCGGTTCGGAGACGATGCTGCCGCCGGTGGCCAGCACCACAGGCTCGGTGCCGGTCAGCACCTGCGTCAGCGCGGTCTGCTCCATGCGGCGGAAACCTTCCTGGCCGTAGAGCGCCATGATCTCGGCGACGGAGAGACCATTGATCCGCTCGATTTCCTTGTTCAGTTCAACGAAAGGCCAGCCGATGCTCTTCGCCAGCAGCTTGCCGAGGGTGGATTTCCCGGCGCCGCGCAGGCCGATCAGTGCGATGCCCGCGAACTCGCGGCCGTTCCGCGCCGTGCCGTTGCCCGCGAGAATGTCCTTCGCCTGCGCGATCTGCGCCGGCGTCGCGCTGCGGATCAGGTCGCGGATCACCGGCCAGTCCGGCGAGGTCTCCGCGCTCGGGATCAGATCCTCGACCTGCTTGTCCATGGCCGCAGACACACGCCGCAGCAGCACGATGGAGACGTTGCCCTTGCCGCTTTCGAGCTGGGCGATGTAGCGCTCCGAAATCCCCGACGCCTTGGCCAGCACCTTCCGCGACATGCCGCGCATCGCCCGCATGGTGCGGACACGCTGCCCAAGCTGTTCAAGAAACTGGCTTTCCGGTTCTGCCTGCGGGGTCATGCCATCTCAACTCGTGAACCTGAAACATAGTGCCGGAAAAGGTTGACAGCAAGCTCAGGGGGTGACTTTATATGAATTATAATTCTAGAAAAGCTGATCGACAGGGAGATCGTCGTGCGGATTGCGGATGAACCGGACACCCGTCCGGCGTCAAAATCATGGTCGATGTCATGAGCGATTCAGGCGGCGGATACAATGCCGTGACCTATCTGCTCGACCGCAATGTCGATGCAGGACGCGGCGCCAAGGTTGTGTTCCGGGACCCGTTGTCCGAGATCACCTATGGCGAGTTGCAGACCCAGACCCGCAGGCTCGCGAACCTCCTGAAGCGGCTCGATGTCCGCCGGGAAGAGCGGGTCGCGATGATGATGCTCGACACGGTGGATTTTCCCATCGTGTTTCTCGGCAGCATCCGCGCCGGCATCGTGCCGGTACCGCTCAACACGCTGCTGACGCCGGAACAATATGCCTATGTGCTGGCGGATTGCCGCGCGCGGGTTCTTTTCATTTCGGAAGCGCTGCTTCCGGTGGTGAAGGATGTGCTTGGCCGCTTGCCGAATCTGGAGCATGTCGTCGTCTCCGGCGCCAATGCCAACGGATATTTGCTGCTCAGGGACGAGATCGCCAAAGAGAGCGATCAATTTGAAACCGCCGCGACTCATCCGGATGAACCGGCGTTCTGGCTCTATTCGTCGGGTTCGACCGGTATGCCGAAGGGCGTGCGCCATCTGCATTCCAATCTGGAAGCGACGGCGGAAACCTACGCGAAGAAAGTGCTCGGCATTCGCGAGGACGATGTCGGCCTCTCGGCGGCAAAGCTGTTCTTCGCGTATGGCCTCGGCAACGCGCTGACCTTCCCGATGTCGGTGGGCGCGACCACGATCCTCAATCCGGAACGCCCGACGCCGCAGGTGATGTTCGACCTGATCCGCAAGCACGATCCCAGCATTTTCTTCGGCGTGCCGACGCTGTTCGCGGCGATGCTGAACGACGAAGCCTTCAAGAGCGAGCCGCGCACCAAACGTCTGCGGGTCTGCACCTCGGCGGGCGAAGCGTTGCCCGAACTTGTCGGCCAAAGCTGGCAGCAGCGATTCGGCGTCGACATTCTCGATGGTGTCGGCTCTACCGAACTGTTGCACATCTTTCTGTCCAACGCGCCGGGCGACATCAAGTACGGCACATCCGGCAAGCCGGTGCCGGGCTATGCCGTGCGTCTTGTCAATGATGCGGGCGCGGACGTGGCGGACGGCGAGGTTGGCGAGATGATCGTCAATGCGCCCTCCGCAGGTGAAGGCTACTGGAATCAGCGCAGCAAGAGCCGCCAGACTTTTGAAGGCGGCTGGACCCGCACCGGCGACAAATACACGCGCGATGCCGATGGCCGATACACCTACTGCGGCCGTTCCGACGACATGTTCAAGGTGTCGGGCATCTGGGTGTCGCCGTTTGAGGTCGAGAGCGCGCTCATCACGCACCCTTCCGTGGCGGAGGCGGCCGTGGTGCCTGCGGAGGATTCCGAAGGCCTGCTCAAGCCGAAAGCATTCGTGGTGCTGAAGCAGGGCGTGGCGGTGAGCGATCTCAACGGTGCACTGAAAGAGCATGTCAAGCAGAAGATCGGCCCGTGGAAATATCCGCGCTGGATCGAGGTGGTGGAAAGCCTGCCGAAAACCGCGACCGGAAAGATCCAGCGCTTCAAGCTGAGGGATGCAGCGAAGCAATAATTTCGTCATGGCCGGGCTCGTCCCGGTGATGCTGAAGAAGAGGGTCCGGAAGACTGCGCAGGCCTTGCCACACATCCGGTGTCGTCCCCGCGAAGGCGGGGACCCAAAACCACCGGATGTTGTTCGTGGTGCGATGGGAGAGATTGCGTTTTTCTTGGGCGGCTCAGGGATTATGGGTCCCCGCCTTCGCGGGGACGACACAGTGAATGTTGAGGCCTACGATGACACTCCAGCCCACCGGCACGCTGCGCATCGGCGATGCGCAACTCGAATACCGCATGATCGGACCGGCGCCGGATAAAGCGCCGACCATCGTCATGCTGCATGAAGGTCTTGGCTCCGCCGGGCTGTGGGGCGAGTTCCCCGACAAGTTGCAGGCGGCGACCGGCGCGGGCGTGTTCGTCTATTCGCGCGCAGGCTATGGCCGTTCCTCAAAGGCGCAGCTTCCGCGCCCGCTCGATTTCATGGAGATCGAGGCGCTCGATGTGCTGCCGAAGGTGCTCGATGCCATCGGCTTTCGCCGCGGACTTTTGCTCGGCCATTCCGATGGCGCGTCGATCGCCACGCTCTATGCCGGCGGCATTCAGGATCATCGCGTGCGCGGCGTCATCCTGATCGCGCCGCATTTCATGGTCGAGGAGTTCGGTCTCGTGTCGATCAACAAGACGCGGCAGAACTACGACACTGGCGATCTCAAGCCGAAACTCGCGCGCTGGCACGATGACGTCGACAACGCCTTCAATGGCTGGGCGGACGTCTGGCTCGATCCGAAATTCCGCGAATGGGACATTTCGGAATCCCTCGCTTACGTCCGCGTGCCGGTCCAGATCATCCAGGGCACCGAGGATCAGTACGGCACCTTGCGCCACATCGAGATCGCGCAGGAGGAGTGCTACTGCCCGGTGGATGTCACGCTGGTGCCGGTCGCGGGTCACTCCCCGCATCGGGAAGCGGCGGACATCACCCTGAAAGCCGTCGCTGATTTCGCCAACCGCTTGCTGTCCACCCATGGGGAAGGGGTGCTCGGGCGAGCTGCCTGACCATGCAAGAAAATGCATGTTTTTTGGCCCATGGCGCTAGACATGCCTGACGCTCCGCATTATTATGCATTATAATTCAGATTTCAGCCGGATCGAGAGCAGCCAATGGCCCAGGCGGACAGAAAACTCGCCAACAACGCGACCTTCATCGACTTCCAGACCGAGCCCGCAAAATACCGGCACTGGAAGATCGATGTGGCGGGCGATGTCGCCACGCTGACCATGGATGTCGATGAGAACGGCGGCCTGTTCGAGGGCTACCTGCTCAAGCTGAATTCCTACGATCTCGGCGTTGATATCGAACTGGCGGATGCCGTGCAGCGGCTGCGCTTCGAGCATCCGCAGGTGAAGGTGGTGCTGCTGCGCTCGGGCAAGAACCGCGTGTTCTGCGCCGGCGCCAACATCCGCATGCTCGCGGGATCGACCCACGCGCACAAGGTCAACTTCTGCAAGTTCACCAACGAGACCCGCAACGGGCTGGAAGATTCCAGCGAGAATTCCGGCCAGCGGTTCATCTGCGTGGTGAACGGCACCGCGGCGGGCGGCGGCTATGAACTCGCGCTCGCCGCCGATCACATCATCATGGCGGACGACGGGTCCGCAGCGGTTGCGTTGCCCGAAGTGCCGCTGCTGGCGGTGTTGCCGGGCACCGGCGGGCTGACGCGGGTGGTCGACAAGCGCAAGGTCCGCCGCGACCATGCGGATTTCTTCTGCACCATCGAGGAAGGCATCAAGGGCAAGCGCGCCGTGCAGTGGCGGCTGGTGGATGAAATCGTGTCCAACTCGAAACTTGAAGCGAAAGTCGCGGATCGTGCCAGGGAATTCGCCAGCAAATCCGGGCGCAGCGGCGAAGGGCCGGGCATCGCCCTGATGCCGCTCAAGCGCAGTTTCACCGAGGATGGCATTCGCTACGAATTTGTCAGCGTCGATCTCAATCGCGCGGGGCGCATCGCCACCCTCACCATCAAGGCGCCGGAAAGCGCTCCGCCCGCCGATGTCGCGGCCATGACCGCGCAGGGCGCGGCGTTCTGGCCCCTGCAGGTGGCGCGCGAACTCGACGACGCGATCCTGCATCTGCGCATCAACGAACTCGAAATCGCGATGCTGGTGTTCAAGTCGGTGGGCGAGCGCTCCCGCGTGCTGGCCTACGACGAATTTCTCGAAGCCAACAAGGCGAACTGGCTGGTCAACGAGATCCGCCACTACTGGAAGCGCGTGCTCAAGCGCATCGACGTCACCTCGCGCACACTGGTGACGCTGGTCGAGCCCGGCTCATGCTTTGCCGGCACGCTGGCCGAACTCGTGTTCGCGGCGGACCGCTCCTACATGCTGATCGGCGAAAAGCAGGGCGACAACCGCGCGCCGGCGGAGATCGTCCTCAGTTCCGCGAACTTCGGTCCCTATCCCATGAGCCACGGGCTGACGCGGCTGGAATCGCGCTTCCAGGCCGATCCGTCCGACGTTGAAACCGCGAAGGCCCGGATCGGCGAAGCGCTCGATGCCGAGACGGCGGAAGAACTTGGCCTTGTCACCTTCGCGCTCGACGACATCGACTGGGATGATGAAGTGCGGGTGTTCTTCGAGGAGCGCGGCAGTTTCTCGCCGGACAGCCTCACCGGCATGGAAGCGAATCTGCGCTTTGTCGGGCCGGAAACGATGGAATCGAAAATCTTTGCGCGGCTCACGGCGTGGCAGAACTGGATTTTCCAGCGGCCGAATGCGGTCGGCGAGAACGGCGCGCTGCAGCGCTATGGCACCGGCGAGCGTGCGCAATACGACATGACACGGGTTTGAAGTTTAGCCAGCCGCACCAGCGGCCAGCCATCGAGACATAAGTGCGCAACAGGAGCACACCATGAACATCATGAATGTCGACTACACCACCAAGATACCGAACAACGTCAACCTCGCCGAAGACCGTCAGGTGCTGAAAGCGCTGGAGGGCTGGCATCCGGGCTATCTCGACTGGTGGAACGACATGGGCCCGGACGGCTTCCAGGAATCGCTGGTGTACTTGCGCACCGCGATCAGTGTCGATCCGAAGGGCTGGGCCAAGTTCGATTATGTCCGCATGCCGGAATATCGCTGGGGCGTGCTGCTCGCGCCGCAGGATGAGCAGCGCCTTGTCAATTTCGGCCAGCACAAGGGCGAGAAGGCGTGGCAGGAAGTGCCCGGAGAGTATCGCGCGATGCTGCGCCGTCTTGTCGTGATCCAA
Organism: Afipia clevelandensis ATCC 49720; assembly: GCF_000336555.1. Taxonomy (GTDB): domain Bacteria; phylum Pseudomonadota; class Alphaproteobacteria; order Rhizobiales; family Xanthobacteraceae; genus Afipia; species Afipia clevelandensis. The sequence continues at coordinate 3,484,676 of NZ_KB375281.1, forward strand.
GGCGACACCGAGCCGGCCTCGGTCGAACAGCAGCGGCATCTCGGGAAGACCGCGCCATCGCTTTACGACATGCGCAACCTGTTTCAGGTCAACGTTGAAGAAGGCCGCCATCTATGGGCGATGGTCTATCTGCTGCAGAAGTATTTCGGCCGTGACGGCCGCGAGGAAGCAGACGATCTGCTGCGCCGCCGCTCCGGCGACGAGGATGCGCCGCGCATGCTCGGCGCGTTCAATGAAGCGACGCCGGACTGGCTGTCGTTCTTCATGTTCACCTTCTTCACCGACCGCGACGGCAAGATGCAGCTCGAGTCGCTGGCGCAGTCGGGCTTCGATCCGCTGTCGCGCACCTGCCGCTTCATGCTGACCGAAGAAGCGCATCACATGTTCGTCGGCGAGACCGGAGTGAGTCGAGTTCTTCAGCGCACCTGCGAGGCGATGAAGGCAGCGGGCATCGAAGATCCGAACGAGATCGAGCGGGTCCGTGCGCTTGGCGTCATCGACCTGCCGACAATGCAAAAGAAGATGAACCTGCACTATTCGCTGTCGCTCGACCTGTTCGGTTCGGAAGTTTCGACCAACGCAGCGAACTTCTACAATGCGGGCCTCAAGGGCCGCTTCCAGGAAACCAAGATCGACGACGATCATCGCCTGACCAATGACATCTACAAGGTGCTCAAGATGGTCGACGGCAAGATCACGCTGGTGGATGAGCCGGCGCTGACCGCGCTCAACATGCGTCTGCGCGACGATTATACCGAGGATTGCGCCAAGGGCGTCGAGCGCTGGAACAAGGTGATCGAAAAGGCGGGCGTGAACTTCCGCCTCGAATTGCCTCATACCGCGTTCCATCGCCAGATCGGTGAATTCGCCAATGTGCAGGCGACGCCGAAGGGCATCATCGTGTCCGACGCCGAATGGGCGAAGGTGCGTGACGATTATCTGCCGTCAACAGCGGACGGCGATTTCATCTCGTCGCTGATGGTGCCGGTGTCCGAGCCGGGCAAGTTCGCCAACTGGATCGCGGCGCCGAAGGTCGGCATCGACAACAAGCCCGGCGATTTTGAATATGTGAAGATCGCGGCGTGATGACGCCGCAGCCATCGAGCCTCATCCTGAGGAGGCCTGCGCAGCAGGCCGTCTCGAAGGGCGAGGTTCGATGACCGCGCAGGACATCTCATGGTTCGAGACGCCGCGAGTGCGGCTCCTCACCATGAGGCTTAGGTGGATGCCATGAACGCTCCCGTCACCGACCTCATCAAACAGCATCTGATCGACCCGGAAATCTGCATTCGCTGCAACACCTGCGAAGAGACATGTCCGGTCGATGCGGTGACGCATGACGGCAACAACTATGTCGTCGACGCCAGCATCTGCAATCACTGCATGGATTGCATTTCGCCCTGTCCCACGGGTTCGATCGACAACTGGCGCGTGGTGTCGAAAGCCTATTCGCTGGAAGAGCAGTACTCTTGGGAAGAGTTGCCGAAGCAGGAAGAAGTTGCCGCAAGCTCAGGCGAGGGCGGCGCTGTCGAGGCGCTCGAAGATGAGGTTTTGAGACTGCTGGAAGAAGCCCGCAAGGGTCTTGGCGGTAAGCCGGTCGCGCCGCATTCCGCCAGCAAGCCGACGGTCAATCTCTACAATCGCGGCAAGCTGGCCGTCGCCACCGTCACCGGAAATTTCCGGCTCACCGATGCCAATGCGGATTCCGACGTGCGGCACATCATTCTGGATTTCGGCGATCAACCGTTTCCCGTGCTGGAAGGCCAGAGCATCGGCATTGTCGCGCCGGGAACCGATGAGAACGGCACGCCCCATGTGGCAAGGCTCTATTCCGTCGCAAGCCCGCGCGGCGGCGAGAAGCCGAACACCAACAATCTCGCGCTGACGGTGAAGCGCGAAGATAAAGGCGTCTGCTCGAATTACCTCTGCGATCTTCCGCGCGGCGCGAAGGTCGAAGTGACGGGTCCTTTCGGCGCGACCTTCCTGATGCCGGATGATCCCGCTGCGAACATCATCATGATCTGCACCGGCACGGGTTCTGCGCCGTTCCGCGGCTTCACCGAACGCCGCCGCCGCGCGATGCCCGACGCACCGGGACGTTTGCTGCTGTTCTTCGGCGCGCGGCGACCTGAAGAACTGCCGTACTTCGGTCCGCTGCAGAAGGTGCCGGAAAAATTGCTGGGCAAGTATTTCTGCTATTCACGCGTGCCGGATCAGCCGCGCGTCTATGTGCAGGATCGGATTCGCGGCGAGATGGCGCAGATCGCCGCCTTGCTGCGCGACGACAAGACCCATGTCTATATCTGCGGCCTGAAGGGCATGGAGACCGGCGTCGATGAAGCCTTCGCGGACGCCTGCCGCGCGGCCTCGATCGACTGGTCGTCACTCAAGCCGCGAATGCGCGAGAGCGGGCGTTATCACGTCGAGACGTATTGAATTTGCTTTAACCCTCTCCCCTTGTGGGAGAGGGTGGTGAAGTTGAGCGAAGCGAAACTGAGCCGGGTGAGGGGCCCTTATCTCACGTAGCGTTCAACCCCTCACCCGCCCTCGTTTCACTCGGGCACCCTCTCCCACAAGGGGAGAGGGGAAATAATCACTCCCCCGCCACCGGCAGGCTGAGATTGGCGTAGACGATGCCGCCGTCCACCGCGATCGAATTGCCGACCACATAGTCGCCCGCGCGGGAGGCGAGATAGATCGCGATGCCTGCCATGTCTTCCGGCCGGCCGATCCGCTTCGACGGAATGCGCTTGGCGACGCTGTCGCCATGGTCGCGCGCCGCGGTGTTCATGTCGGACTCGAACGCGCCGGGGCAGATCGCGGTGACATTGATGTTGTCGTGGATCAGCTTCGCGGCCATGCGGCGGGTGAGGTGGATCACCGCCGCCTTGCTGGCCTGATAGGAGTAGGTCTCGAGCGGATTGACCGAGAGGCCGTCGATGGAGGCGATGTTGATTACCTTGCCGGGCTTGTCCTTGGTGGCTGCGGCGCGCAGCGGCTTGGCCAGCGCCTTGGTCAGGAAGAACAGCGACTTGACGTTGAGGTTCATCACCTTGTCCCAGCCGGCTTCCGGGAATTCGTCGAAGTTTGCGCCCCACGCCGCGCCCGCGTTGTTGACAAGGATGTCGAGCTTCGGCTCGCGCTTGATGATTTCCTCGGCGAGCTTGTTGCAGCCCTCGACGGTGGACATGTCGATGGGCAGTGCGATGCACTCGCCGTCATACGCCGCAGTCAATTCCTTGGCGGTTTCCTCGCACGGTCCGGCCTTGCGCGCGGTAATGTAGACCTTCGATGCGCCGTAAGCGAGAAAGCCGCCGGCGATCATCTTGCCGATGCCGCGCGAACCGCCGGTGACGAGGGCGACGCGGCCCTTGAGTGAAAACATATCCTTGAACATGGTGCCTCCCGTTGTGTTGGCGGCGATATAGCGCCAGCAACACGCGGCGAGTCAAGGAATGGCGGGATTGCAGAACGTGTTTGAAACGTGCTTACGCCGCGTCGACCCGGCGGAAACCGTTCCACATTGCGGTCGCGGCCCCGGAAGTCAGCACCGACAGGAACCGCGCGTTCTGATAGTTGCCGTTCAGCGAGATGCGCGGCAGCGCTGTGAGATGTTCGGCGTTCTCGGTGAAGACCATCCCCGGGCGCGTGGTCACTGCTGTTGAGAATCCGAGTTCGCGCGCCATCGCGAATTCGCGCGCCGCGGCGGCGGTCCTGTCGCCGTAAGGGTATGCGAAATGGCGCGCGCTTTTCTGCAGGTGGCTTTCGATCCGCTCGCGGCTGATGCGCATTTCGCAGGCGGCATTGATGTCGCTTTCCCGCGAAAGGTTGCAATGGCTGATGGTGTGCGCGCCGATGGTGACCAGCGGATCGCCGGCGAATGACCGGAGTTCTCCCCAGGACATGCAAAGCTCTCGCGCAATCGCCGCGTCGTCGACGCCATGGCGCACGCACAGATCGCTCACCGCGCGCTGAACCTCGCCATCATTGGGCAGGGTGCGCAGCCAGTCGTGGATCTGGGCAAAGGCCCGTTGTTTGGCGGCTGCGTCTGCGGCATCAATCGTTTGAACCGCGCCGTCGCGCGTGATCTCGATTGCGTTTGTCCGGGCGATGACGCGCTCCAGCGCCACCCACCACAACCGTCCGGTGCCTTCGGCGAAATCGCTGGCGACATAGACCGTGAGCGGCGCCCTGAATTCGCGCATCACCGGCAGGGCATAATCGCGATTGTCGCGATATCCATCATCGAAGGTGAAGCAGGCGAAGCGCCGGGCGAAGTCGCGTTCGCTCATCCGGCGATGGGCTTCGTCCATCGACACGATATCGACGCCGAGCGAGCGCACATGCGTCAGCACCTCGCGCAGGAAACCTGGCGTGATTTCCAGATGCCGGTTGGGCTGAAACATATCGTCGCGGGCGGGGCGGACGTGGTGCAGCATGAAGATGGTGCCGACGCCTGCCAGCAGCGGCCGCAGCACATGATGCGCGCCGGTGTAGTACAGCGCATCGAGGCCGGCGCGGATGACGTTGTTGCGAAGCTGCTTCATGGCGATGGCGTTTACCGGTCGATGGCCCGGGCCGGTCATTCAGGGTCCGGCTTGAAGATGTGGCAGAAACGGCTGAAGAAACGGTTATCCGGATGGGTGAAACAGCCGCCATGGGGCGCAGCGGACCGGAGGCCCGATGCCGCCCTGCGGCACGGCCGGTTTGTTCATTTCCAGTTTGACACCTTGGCAAGGGTTTGTTTTGTCTGCATTCCGTCAGGCAAAGGTCCGGGATGAGCCGTTTAGCGAGTTGGGCACGGAAGTGGTGGCCGGGGTTGATTCCCCTTGTGCTGCTGTGGTTCGCCGCGATGTGGAACGGCACCGCGCCCCTCGAGGCGGACCTGGCCGCCCGCGCCACCGCCGCGCTGAAGGACACGGTGCTGGACAAGACCAGTATTTCGGCCTCTGGGCGGGACATCCAATTGTCCGCCGAAGCATTTTCCGAAGAAGGCCGCCGCAGTGCGACATCGCTGGTCGAAACGGTCAGTGGCGTTCGGCTGGTGAACGACAACACGCGCCTGGTCCCGGAAGCCAGACCCTTCGTGTGGTCGATCGAGCGCGACGTGGTGCGGGTAACCCTCAGTGGTAATGCGCCTTTGCCGGCGATCAAGTCCAAGCTGATGGATGCCGCCCGCGCGTCGCTCAAGGGGACGGAAATCTCGGATCAGATGACATTGGCCCGGGGTGCTTCGTCGAAATTCGACAATGCGGCGCTGCTGCTGATCGAGCAGGTTGGCAGGCTCAAGGACGGGAAGATCACCCTCAGCGATAGCAGCGTCAGTCTCACCGGCATGGCGCGGGAGCTTGGCAACCGCGAGGCGATACAGGCCGCGCTGAAGAACCTGCCCGAAGGATTTTCCGTCGCGGAGAATGCCATCAAGGCGCCGCCTTATGTTTTCCAGGCGAACAAGGACCCGGTCGCGAACACGGTGACTCTCGCCGGGTATGTGCCGGACAACAATGTGCACGCTGCGATCGTCGCGGCCGTCGGGCGCAAGTTCTTCTCCGAGAAGCTGGTGGACAATCTCAAGGCCAGCATCGGCGCCCCGCCGGGATTCCAGAACGCGGCCATTGCCGCGCTCGGGGCGCTGTCGCGGGTCTCCACCGGCTCGCTGGTGATGTCGGATCGCGAGGTCAAGCTGTCGGGCGATGCGCTGTATGCGGTGGCGGCCGACCAGATCAAGGGTTCGATCGGCGGGGAATTGCCGCAGGGCTGGACGGCCAAGGCCGAGGTTTCGGTCAAGCCGGTGGCCAGCGCGGTCGATCCCACGGTCTGCCAGCAATTGTTCTTCGAGCTTCTGGGCAAGGCCAAGATCAGGTTCGACTCCGGGAAGGCCACCATCGACAAGGACTCCATGGGTCTTCTCGACCGGCTGATCGAGACGGCGCTGCGTTGTCCCACGGCCAACATCGAAGTCGCCGGCCACACTGACAGTGATGGCGACAACACGGCCAACATGGCGCTGTCCGAGAAGCGCGCGCAGGCGGTCGCCGACTATCTGGTCAAGGCCGGCCTGCCGACAGATCGTCTGAGAGCGGTCGGCTATGGCAGTTCGCAGCCTGTTGCAGCCAACGATACGGATGAGGGCAAGGCGAAGAACCGGCGCATCGACTTTGTGGTGAAGTGAGCATGATCTATCTTGCGACATTCAACTGGGGCTGGATGCTGGCATCGGGCGTGCTCGGGCTGGCCATGGGCTGGATCGCCGTCGTGCAGCACGGCGATGGCTGGCCGGTCGTCACGCTGCGCAAATTCATCGTGCTGATCGCGGGTCTGGTTCTCGCCTCGGTGTTTCACCTCCTGCCGGGCCGCTTCGGGTACTGGCTGGATCTCGGTCTCGCCATGCTGGCGGCCTATGTCGCGGGCTGTGCCGTCGGCTCATGGCTGCGCAACCTCGTGGTGTCGCGGCCTGCACCGGCCGCAGATAGATGAGCGGACGTGACGCGCGTTACCGGAACGATTTCCTATCGGCGCGGGGCCGCGCAGGCCAGATCGCCATCAGCCCCGGCATGACGCCTTCGTGACGCATTGCGGCGCGGAACGAAACAGTATTCTTAATGTGACTTCCCGCCCGTGAATGCGTTCAATTCGGCGTTGCCGGCCTCGCGATTGCTTGGCCGGTCTGCTAGGACAGATGGTCGGGAACAGTGCTTGCTGAATTTTGAGGTCTGGATGCTGGAGACACTGCGCGGGGCCATCGCGTATATGCGCGAGAAGCAAATCCTGCACAAACTTGGTGTCGCGATCAGCATCGCGATCATCGCGACAGCCTGCTACATCCTCTATCACATGCTGCAGGGGCTCGATATCGACGACCTCTATTCGGCCCTGCGCGAGACCGAAGTCCGGACCGTCGTCCTCGCCGGGCTGTGCGTCGCGGCGGGCTACTTCACCCTGACATTCTATGACCTGTTCGCACTGCGCGCGATCGGCCGCACCAATGTGCCTTACCGGGTGGCGGCCTTCGCCGGGTTCACCAGCTACTCGATCGGCCATAATGTCGGCGCCAGCGTCTTCACCGGCGGCGTGGTGCGCTATCGCATCTATTCCGCCTGGAATCTGTCGGCGGTGGATGTCGCAAAGGTCTGCTTCCTTGCCGGCCTGACATTCTGGCTCGGCAATGCGGCAGTGCTCGGTCTCGGCGTCGCCTACCATCCGGAAGCCGCCGCCTCCATCGACAAGCTGCCGGTGTGGCTCAACCGCCTCGTGGCGATCTGCATCCTGGTCTGCCTCTGCGCCTATGTGGCGTGGGTCTGGATGAAGCCGCGCGAGGTCGGCCGCGGGAGCTGGTCGGTTTTCCTGCCCGGCGGTCCGCTGACCTTGCTGCAGATACTGATCGGCATTGTCGATCTCGGCTTCTGCGCGCTGGCGATGTACATTCTCGTACCCGATGAACCCCATGTCGGGTTTGTCGTTGTCGCGGTGATTTTCGTGTCGGCGACATTGCTCGGCTTCGCAAGTCATTCCCCGGGCGGGCTCGGCGTATTCGACGCCGCCATGCTGGTCGGGCTGTTTCAGTTCGATCGGGAAGAACTGCTGGCCGGGATGCTGCTGTTCCGGGTGCTGTACTATCTGGTGCCGTTTATTCTTTCTGTCATCTTGCTCTCGCTTCGGGAGCTTATTGTCGGCCTTCGGGCGAAACGGGTATCGGCGGCTCTGAAGCGGCTGGATGAAGCCGCCAAGCCGGGTCCGGGATCTCCCCGTGGATCGGGATCTCCGGTTTCGTAACGGGAACGGGCGTCCTCTTGTGCCGGAACAACGGCGCGCGAAACAGGTGTGACGCATGGCGATGACATCATCGAATTCGGGCTTCGCGCCATGGACGGATCGCTTGCGGCGGTCCGCGATCATTCTGATCGCCACCGCGCTCGGCCTCACCGCTTCAGTCGTGTTCGGCGGGCTGACATTGTCACAGGCCGGGCTGATCTTTGTGGTGATCGGTGGCGCTGCGCTGGTGCCCTGGCATCTGCACCAGTCCGTTCCCGCCAGCGAAGACATGATTGGCGCGCGGCCTGCGGAAACGCCGGTGGTGCAGGCGCTGGTCGGCGGCATGCCGGACGCCGCGGTGCTGCTCGACCGCGCCGGGCGTGTCCTGCATTTCAACACTGCGGCATCCCAGCTCGCGCCAGCCCTGCGCAAGAATGAACTGGCGCTGTTCGCGCTTCGCTCGCCTGAAATCATCGCGGCTCTGCGCGAGGCCATCGCCTCGCGCCAGCCGCAGCGCGCCAGTTATGTCGACCATGTCCCGATCGACCGCTGGATGGAGTTGATCGTCACGCCGGTGTCGTTGCCGACGGCCTTCGGGGGCAGCGAGTACTGCATTCTGATGACATTCCACGACCAGACCGCACTGCGCCGTGTCGAGGAAATGCGCGCCGACTTCGTCGCCAATGCAAGCCACGAATTGCGCACGCCGCTGGCGGCGCTGTCCGGCTTCATCGACACGCTGCAGGGGCCGGCGCGCGACGATCCGAAAGCGCGCGAACGCTTCCTCGGCATCATGCATGCGCAGGCGACGCGCATGGCGCGGCTGATCGACGATCTGCTGTCGCTGTCGCGGGTCGAACTGAGCGCGCATGTCCGGCCGGAGAAACTGGTCGATGTGGTGCCGCTGATCCGTCAGGTGGTCGATGGACTCGAGCCGCTGGCGAGCGAGCGCCAGGTGGCGATCGAACTTCAGCTCCCGTCATCGCCGGTGATCATCGCAGGCGATACCGAGGAATTGCTGCGCCTGTTTGAAAACCTGATCGAGAACGGACTCAAATACGGTGCGTCCGGCGGTCGTGTCGTGGTGTCGCTGACCGAGCCGGACGCGGACGATGCATCCGGCGAAATGCGTGTCGCTGTGCGCGACTTCGGTCCGGGCATCCCGCCCGAGCATCTGCCGCGCCTCACCGAGCGGTTTTACCGCGTCGACGTCGGCGACAGCCGCGCGCAGGGCGGCACCGGCCTTGGCCTGTCGCTGGTCAAGCACATCCTCAACCGTCACCGCGGGCGTCTTCAGATCGAGAGCGTGCCGGGTCAGGGCGCGACCTTCACCGCGTGCTTCCCTGCGATGAAAACGGAGAGCGCCGAGACGGCGGTTGCTGCAAAGGAATAGCGCGGAACGGCACGCCACGGTTTCGCCGCAGGATCGCAAAGCCGCCTTTTGCGGCGAAGTTTGCAACAAAAAAGCCTCATCGAATGATGAGGCTTTTTGCGTCTGATGTGATCGCGAAATTACTTGGCCGGACGCGATCCCCGGCGCCGGTCGCTGGCCGGCTGATAGGCGACGCGCGAGTGATGCGCGCAGTATGGGAGTCCGCCGAGCGCCTTGCCGCCACAGAAGAAGAAGTCTGCGCTGCCCGGATCGCCGACCGGCCAGTGGCAGGTGCTCTCGTTAAGCTCCAGCAGGGTCAGGCGCTGGCTCATCGGCACCACGTTGTCATAGGCAACCGGATCGGGCTCTGCTTCGACCTCGAAGGCATGGGCGAGAGCGGTATTGCCGCGTGACACCGGACGGCTGATGCGCATCATGTGCTGTGCGGGCCGCGCCTTGCGCTGCCGTGGTGCGGCCGAGGACGGGCTCTTGGCGCGGCCGGACAGGCCGAGCCGGTGGACCTTGCCGATGACCGCGTTGCGGGTGATGTTCCCGAGCTCGGCGGCGATCTGGCTTGCCGACAACCCGGCTTCCCAGAGCTTCTTCAACTGTTCTACGCGATCGTCGGTCCAGCTAATTACCGTCATCGCACTTTTCCTTTTGGTCTCGCGCCGGCCAATCCGGACCCGGCGCCGCGATTGCAGATCGTCCAAAATCCCTGTCGGCAGAATCCCTTAGCCCCCGCCGGTTGCATGAAAAGCAACCGGACGTTTACGCCTTACCGAAAGACAAGCGAGGATCAGAACAGCCGCACGAGATATCGTACCCAACGGAAGAGAGGCTACAATATGCCGTGACTCACGCGCAAGAGTCGGGCCTTGTGCGTCCACATGTTCCGGCTTGAAAGCAGATAAATCCGGATTTTTTACGATCCCGGATCGGGCGGTTTTTCCGCTCCGGCGCGCTCGCCGGAGGCCCGAAAACGCAAAAACCACCGGATATTGCGCCATCCGCGCTGCTCTGCCTGGCCTTCAATCCGGGGCCGTGGATTGACACCAATCCCCCCACCAATAGAATGGCCGCAGCGTGCCGCCTTCCATGGGCGGCACGTTTTGTTTCCGGGGCACGCAACCGAGCGAAGACGCTTCAGCGATCGCGATGCTGTTGGCCCCTCAGCCATCAATCAGGTCGCCATGAGCCACACCGCCAAGCCGCATCTCGACTCTCACATGTTGCCGGTTTTTGCCCGCGCGGATGTCGCTTTCGAGCGCGGTGAAGGGCCCTGGCTGATCGCGACCAACGGTGACCGCTATCTCGATTTTACGAGCGGCGTGGCGGTGAACGCACTCGGCCATGCGCATCCGCATCTGGTCGCGGCGCTGCAGGAGCAGGCCGCGAAGCTGTGGCATGTCTCGAACCTGTTCACGATCCCGGAAGGCGAGAAGCTGGCGACGCGGCTGTGCGACGCGAGCTTCGCCGACGTCGCATTCTTCTGCAATTCCGGGGCGGAAGCGATGGAAGCCGCTATCAAGATGGCGCGCAAGTTTCAGGCGGTGAACGGGCATCCGGAGCGCTATCGGCTGATCACGTTTGAAGGCGCGTTTCATGGCCGCACGCTGGCGACGCTCGCCGCAGGCGGTCAGCAGAAATATCTGGAAGGCTTCGGCCCGCGGGTCGACGGGTTCGACCAGGTCCCGCTCGGCGATCTCGAAGCCGTCAAGAAAGCGATCGGCCCGAACACTGCGGGTATCCTGATCGAGCCATGGCAGGGCGAAGGCGGCGTGCGCGCAGCCGATCCGTCATTCTTCCGCGCGTTGCGCCAGCTTTGCGACGACAACAAGCTCGTGCTGGTGTTCGACGAGGTGCAGACCGGCATGGGCCGCGTCGGCTCGCTGTTCGCGTATGAAAAGACCGGTGTGACGCCGGATATCATGGCGCTGGCCAAGGGCATCGCCGGCGGCTTTCCGATGGGTGCGTGCCTCGCCACCGTCAAGGCCGCCGCAGGCATGACGCCCGGCACGCATGGATCGACCTTCGGCGGCAATCTGCTCGCCGCTGCCGTCGGCAATGCGGTTCTCGACGTCATGCTCGCGCCGGGCTTCTTCGCGCATGTGCAGAGGATGTCGCTGCTGCTCAAGCAGAAGCTGGCATCGGTGGTCGATCGCTATCCGGGCGTCGTGAACGAAGTGCGCGGCGACGGTCTTCTGATCGGCATCAAGGCGGTCGTGCCTGCCGGCGACGTGATCAATGCCTTGCGCGACGAGAAGCTGCTGACGGTCGCCGCGGGCGATAACGTGGTGCGCTTTCTGCCGCCGCTGATCGTCAATGAAACGGAAATCGAGGACGCGGTGATGCGTCTTGAACGCGCCTGCACACGCATTGCCCGCATGTCCGCGCAAAGCGAGGCCGTGTAATGACAAAGCTGTCCAATCAGCCGCGGCATTTCCTCGATCTGTTCGATGTTTCGACGCAGGATCTGCGGACTATTCTCGACGCCAGCCTCGCGATGAAAAAGCGGCGCAAGGCCGGTGAGGTCTCCAGCAAGCCGCTGGCCGACAAGACGCTGGCGATGATTTTCGACAAGCCGTCGACCCGCACCCGCGTATCGTTCGATGTCGGCATGCGTCAGCTCGGCGGCGAAGCCATCATGCTGACCGGCGCGGAAATGCAGCTCGGACGCGGCGAGACCATCGCGGATACCGCGCGGGTGCTGTCACGGTTCGTCGATGCCATCATGATCCGGATTCTCAATCACGAGGCGCTGACCGAGCTCGCCGCCCATGCGACGGTTCCGGTGATCAACGGGCTGACCCGCCGCTCGCATCCCTGTCAGGTGATGGCGGACGTGATGACGTTCGAGGAGCATCTCGGACCGATCAAGGGCCGCACCGTGTCCTGGGTCGGCGACGACAACAATGTGCTGGCCTCATGGGCTCACGCCGCGGAGCGCTTCGGGTTCAACCTGCGCGTGGCGACGCCGCCGGAACTGGCGCCGAACAAGATGCTGAAGGACTGGATCAAGTCCACCGGCGCACCGGTGGTACTCGGCACCAAACCCGATGAGATGGTGCGCGGCGCCGATTGCGTGGTCACCGACACCTGGGTCTCGATGGGCGACAAGGAAGGCGAGCACCGTCATAACGTGCTGAGGCCGTACCAGGTCAACGAGAAACTGATGTCGCTGGCCAATCCGAATGCGATCTTTATGCATTGCCTGCCGGCGCATCGCGGCGAGGAGGTCACCGACGCGGTGATCGACGGGCCGCAGTCGGTCGTGTTCGACGAGGCGGAAAACCGCCTGCATGCACAGAAGGGCATTCTGGCCTGGTGCCTGCACGCCATTTGATGTGGCCGGTGTGAGACCGGGCCGGTTTCCGCCGATCCCTTTTTTGTGAGCCGAGGCTCCCTATATGGGAGCGATACCTCAGCTTGACCCGCCACCCCCTTGGGCCGAAGCTCGAACCGAAAGGTTCCGGGCTCTCATTCCAATTCGCATTCCTGACGAAAGTACGTCCGCTATGACTTCCGAAAGCCAAATCCGTGCCCCCTCCGCGACGCCGGTCGATGATGCGGTGCTGCCTTTCGAGGTCAGCGCGCTGGATATCCGCGGCCGCCTGACGAAGATGGGTCCGGCGCTCGACGAGATTCTGACCAAGCACGATTATCCGGCCCCCGTCAGCAAGCTGCTTGGCGAGGCCATTGTGCTGACCACGCTGCTCGGGTCGGCGCTGAAGTTCGACGGCCGCTTCATTCTGCAGACCCAGACCGATGGCCCGGTGTCGATGATCATTGTCGACTTTCAGTCGCCGGACCGTCTGCGCGCCTATGCCCGCTATGATGCCGCGAGGCTTCAGGCAGGACAGGATTCGGCGGCGCTGCTCGGTCATGGCCATCTCGCCATGACCATTGATCAGGGGCCGGACATGAGCCGCTATCAGGGGCTTGTGAAGCTGGAAGGCGGCAATCTGGAGGATGCGGCGCATGAATACTTCCTGCGCTCGGAACAGATTCCGACCCAGGTGCGGCTCGCTGTTGGCGAGGAATTTCGCGGCGGCGACGGCCCGAAGCATCGCTGGCGTGGCGGCGGCATGCTGATCCAATTCCTGCCGAAGGCGCCCGAGCGCGCGCGGCAGGCGGATCTGCACCCGGGCGATGCGCCGGAAGGCACCGCTGCTCATACTGTGGAAGAAGACGATGCATGGACCGAGAGCCGCGCGCTGTTCGGGACGATCGAGGACGTTGAACTGATCGACCCCGATCTGTCCGGTGAACGGCTGCTGTTCCGGCTGTTTCACGAACGCGGTGTGCGGGTCTATCCAGTGCAGCCGATCCACGCGCAATGCTCCTGCTCGCGCGATGCGGTCGCGAACATGCTCAAGAGCTTCTCGGCGAAGGATCGCGCCGACATGGTCGAGAACGGCAGGGTGGCGGTGACCTGCGAGTTCTGCAGTTCGACCTATGAATTCACACCGGAAGAGGCGGAAGCTGTTCCGGCGGCTGAATAAGCGACATTCTCCGGATCACGGAGAATGTCAGTTCAGCGTGCGCCTGATGTTCGGACTGTCGAGCGAAAAGGCGGGGATGTCGATCTCGAACGGCTCTCCGCTTTCGGTCACCATCTGGTAGCTTCCGGTCATGAAGCCGGATGGCGTCTGCAGCGGCACGCCGCTGGTGTACTCGAAGCGTTCGCCCGGCTCGAGCACGGGTTGTTCCCCGACCACGCCTTCGCCGCGCACTTCCTGACTGCGTCCCGTGCCATCGGTGATGATCCAGTGCCGGGTCTTGAGCTGGACGGTCTCGGGCCCTGAATTGACGATCACAATCGTATAGGCCCAGAAGAACCGGCCGTCCTCCGCCGAGGAGCGCTCGGGCAGGAAGGCTGGTTCAACGATGACTTCGATGTGCCTGGTCACGGCGCGGTACATGGCATCCGTCCATATTCGGATCATACAATAACAGACTCCCGATTTCTTGCGTAGGCGCGAGACACTGCATTTCGGAGGCGTCGTCTTTTCAGGGCCGCCTGTTCAGGCTACGAAACCGCCCGATTGTGGTTTCAACATTCTTGTGATCCAGCATTCCCGGGGGCGGCGTGTCCAATGGAATACCTGCAATTTGCCGGCCGCTCCGATCTTCCCTAGAATTGAAGCGCTGGCGGTGGAACTGGACCGGACGGAATGACGTTTGTGACGACCGAGATGACCGATCAGGCTGTTGCAAAGGCGCCCGCCGCCAAAGCTGTGGTTCTTCCCGTTGCGGCGGGGGAGCGCGAGCTGCGGCTCGATCTGTTTCGCGGCATGGCGCTGTGGCTGATTTTTGTCGATCATCTTCCCCCGAACATTCTGACGTGGTTCACGATCCGGAACTACGGCTTCAGTGACGCCACCGAGATTTTCATTTTCATCTCGGGATATACCGCCGCGTTCGTCTACAGTCGCGCGATGCTCGATCGCGGCTTCGTGGTGGCGAGCGCGCGCATCTTCAAACGGGTCTGGCAGATTTACGTCGCGCACGTCTTCCTGTTCACGATCTATCTCGCGGAAATTTCCTATATCGCGACCAAGTTCGACAACCCGCTCTATGCGGAAGAAATGGGAATTCTGGATTTTCTCAAGCAGCCGGACGTCACGATCGTGCAGGCGCTGCTGCTGAAATTCCGGCCCGTCAATATGGACGTGCTGCCGCTCTATATCGTGCTGATGATCTTTCTGCCGCTGATCATCTGGCTGATGCAGCGCAAGGCGGATCTTGCGTTGGGGCTCTCGGTCGTGCTCTACGCGCTGACCTGGGAGTTCGATTGGTATCTTCCAGCCTATCCGAACGGAACGTGGTTCTTCAATCCGTTCGCCTGGCAGTTGCTGTTCGTGTTCGGCGCGTGGTGCGCGCTGGGCGGCGCCAGACGCATGACGCGCATTCTGTCGTCGCCGGTGACGCTCTGGCTTTGCGTGGCCTATCTCGTTTTCGCGTTCTGCGTGACGCTGACCTGGCATGTGCCGCGGCTGAATGTGTTCATGCCGCGCTGGCTGGAAAGCTGGATGTATCCGATCAACAAGACCGACCTCGATGTGCTGCGCTTCATCCATTTCCTGGCGCTTGCGGCGCTGACCGTACATTTCATTCCCGCGAACTGGCCGGGCCTGAAATCACGCTGGCTGCGCCCCGTGATCCAGTGCGGTCAGCATTCGCTCGAGATTTTCTGCCTCGGCGTGTTTCTCGCATTTGCGGGACATTTCATTCTCGCGGAAGTCTCCGGCGGCGCGTGGATGCATTTCTTCGTCAGCGTGGCGGGCATCGTCATCATGTCGGCCGCCGCCGCGCTGTTTTCGTGGTATAAGGGCGAGGTCAGCAAGAGCGGCAAACGCGCGAAAAGCGCAGACGGCGATGCCGACCTCGCCGGAGGCGGGTCATGAAAGCAACATGGGCGACAAGCCTGTTGGCAATCCTTCTGATCGCCGCGCCGGCGCGCGCGGAGGATACGCCCGGCTGCGCGGTACCGGCTTATCTTCTCACCACCGAGAGCGTGCTCCCGAAAGTCGCCGACGCGATCAAGATGCGAAAGCGGCTGGACATCCTTGTGGTCGGCAGCGGATCGTCGGCGCTGCCCGGAGCCGACGGCGTCAGCATGTCGTACCCGGCCCGTACCGAGGCGGCGCTGCGCGAGCAGCTTGCGGGAGTTGCGGTCAACATCAGGACGGACCTGCGGCCCAAGAAGACGGCGGCTGAGGCCGCGCAGAACTTCGGTCAGATCATCGACAAGCTGCCGCCGGACCAGAAGCCTGATCTTGTGATCTGGCAGACCGGCACCGTGGATGCCATCCGCTCGGTCGATCCGGACGATTTCCGCACCGCGCTGGATACCGGAATCGAGGCTCTGCAGAAGGCCGGTCCCGACGTGCTGATGATGAATCTTCAATACAATCCGCGCATGGAGACGATGCTCTCGGTCGGTCCGTACAACGATACGATACGTGTCGCCGCACAGCAGCACGAGGTGCCGGTGTTCGATCGCTTCTCGATCATGCGGCACTGGAACGACGCCGGTGACTTCGATCTGTTCGGTTCGGTCCATGGCTACGGCATGGCGAAGCGGGTGCATGATTGCATCGGGCGCGCGCTCGCAGCGATGATTGTGGAAGCCTCGCGCATCAATCCGGCGGAGCTGAGGATTCAGCGTTGATCCGATCCTGTTTTCGCTGCGCAGTTCTTGCCGCGACGATCTGTGGTTTCGCCGCGCCCTATTCCGCCTTGGGGCAAACCAACCCGCTTGGCGCTGCGCCGCCCCAGAAGGGGCTCGCCACCAAGGCCATCGAGGCCGCGAAAGGCGCGGCCAGTGCGGCGGGAGACATTCTCACCCGTGTGCCATGTCTTCCGGCCAAGGGCCTGAACGATGTCCCGGGATCGCTGCCGCGTGTGGCGCGGCGGATCGCGGCTGACGAGCCGGTGACCATCGTGGCGTTCGGCTCGTCGACCACCGTGGGATACGGGACATCCTCGCCGGCCTATACCTATCCGAACCGTCTGGCGGATCAGCTCCGCCGCAAGTTTCCGACATCCGACATCACGATCATCAATCGCGGGATGGGCGGGCAGGATGCGCCGGAAATGATGAAGCGGTTCGATGCCGCCGTTCTCGCCGCCGATCCTGATCTTGTGATCTGGCAACTCGGGACCAACACCGTCGTCAAGGGCAATGAGAGCGATGTCGCTGCGACAGCGGCGCTGCTGGAAGACGGGATTGCGCAGCTTCAGGCACGCGGCGTCGATGTGGTCCTGATTGATCCGCAATACGTTCCGGCGGTGACCGCGAAAACCGAGAATGCCAGCCGCATGGTCAAGCTGCTCGGCGATGTCGCCAGGTTGAAGAACATTTCGGTGTTTCCGCGTTTTGAAGTCATGCGGCAATGGCACGAGGACGAGAAGCTGCCGTTCGACAAGTTCGTCATCGGGGACGGATTGCACATGAACGACTGGGGCTATGCCTGTTTCGCCCAGTTGCTGGGCGACACCATCATCAAGTCGGTCGGGCAGGTGAAGGCGGGGGTCAACATTCCCGGCAACATCATGACCTATCGGCCGATGTGAGATAAACAAGACTTCGTCATTGCGAGCGAAGCGAAGCAATCCACTCCTGAAAAAAGGAACGGGATTGCTTCGTCGCTCCTCGCAATGACGGCGGAAGACCTCACGCCTTCTCGAGCGCAGCGGTCAGGTCCTCGATCAGGTCGTCCTTGTGCTCCAGCCCCGCCGAAAAGCGGATGAAGCCTTCGCTGATTCCGAGTTCGGCGCGCGCTTCCGGCGTCAGGCGCTGATGCGTCGTGGTCGCCGGATGGGTGACGATGCTCTTGGAGTCGCCAAGGTTGTTGGAAATCCGCGCCAGCTTCAGCGCGTTCAGCGTGCGGAACGCCGCCGCCTTGCCGCCCTTGACCTCGAATCCGATCAGCGTCGAGCCGGCGCGCATCTGCTTCTTCACAATGTCCGCCTGTGGGTGATCGGCGCGGCCAGGATAAACCAGCCGCGAAATTTTTGGATGAACGGCCAGCGCATCCGCGATCGCAGCGGCGCTTTCGGTCTGCGCCTTCACACGGATGCTCAGTGTCTCAAGGCCCTTCAGCAGCACCCAGGCGTTGAATGGCGACATCGACGGGCCGGTCTGGCGCAGGAAGGTGTGGATGTGCTCCTGAATGAACGCATCCGACGACAGGATGACGCCGCCGAGGCAGCGGCCCTGACCGTCGATATGCTTGGTGGCTGAATAGACCACAACGTCGGCGCCGAGCGCGAGCGGGCTCTGCCAGATCGGCGTGGCGAACACATTGTCGACGATCAACCGCGCGCCGACGCTGTGCGCGATGTCCGCGACCGCGGCGATGTCCACAACATCGAGAGTCGGATTAGTCGGGCTTTCGAGGAAGCAAGACTTGGTGTTCGGCCGCACAGCCTTCTTCCACTGGTCGAGATCGTGGCCGTCCACCAATGTGGATTCAATGCCGTAACGCGGAAGCAGGTCTTCGACGACATAACGGCACGAGCCGAACAGCGCCTTCGCCGCAACCACATGATCGCCGGACTTCAGCGGCGCGAGAATGGCGGTGGTCACGGCCGCCATGCCGGTCGCGGTAGCGCGCGCGGCCTCCGCGCCCTCGAGTTCGATCATGCGCTGCTCGAACATCGAAACCGTCGGATTGGAGAACCGCGAATACAGGAATCCGGGGTCGGCGCCGGTGAAGCGCGCTTCGCACTGTTCGGCGCTGTCGTAAACAAAGCCCTGCGTCAGGAACAGGGCTTCCGAAGTCTCGCCATACTGCGAGCGCAGCGTGCCGGAATGCACGAGGCGGGTTTCAGGGCGGTAATTGCGGGTCGGGGACAGCGGCTTGCTTGAGGACGTATTGGCCGCGGGTGTTTTGGTCTCGGACATGTGGACTCCATCGTGACCATCTTGCGATGGGCACAAAAAAACCGGCCTGGAAAATCTTTCCACAAGCCGGGATCACACTGTCCCCGGCCTGTTTAGCGAGTTATTTAACGTGGCTGCAAGCCGGCCGGCTCAAATGACCACGGGATAAGTCATAGGCCTACTCCTGCATGGTCTTTCCGTCAAGCACCCCATCGGATAACCGATAAAATGCCTATTTTGCTGGATCAGCCGGTCACCGAGGACAAATCTGTGCCCTTCACCCTGCCAAGCGACGCGACAGGAATTCTGCCCGACCGCATGATCGCGGCGATGGCCGATGCCGGGCTGATCCTGCCCGAATATCCCTTTGTCGAAAGCCAGATTCAGCCGGCCAGCCTCGATCTGCGTCTTGGCAGCATGGCTTATCGCGTGCGTGCGAGTTTTCTGCCGGGGCCGGATATCACGGTGGCCGAACGCATCGACGAATTGAAACTGCACGAGATCGACCTGTCCGACGGCGCGGTGCTGGAAACCAACTGCGTCTATATCGTGCCGCTGCTGGAAAGCCTTGCGCTGCCGCCGAACATTCAGGCTGCCGCAAATCCGAAAAGCTCGACCGGCCGTCTCGACGTATTCACGCGCGTGATCGCCGACGGCACCCGGCGTTTCGACATGATCGCGCCGGGCTATCACGGACCGCTCTATGCCGAGATCAGTCCGAAGACATTTCCGGTGTTGCTGCGCGAGGGATCGCGTCTGTCGCAGATCCGTTTCCGCACGGGCCATCCGTTGCTCGATGGTGATGAACTCGAAGCGCTGCATGCCACTGAGCGTCTTGTCGACAGCGATGACGCCGATCTCACCGGCGGCGTTGCCGTGAGCGTCGATCTGTCCGGCGAAGGATCGGACGGCTTTGTCGGTTATCGCGCCAAGCGTCACACCGGCGTGGTCGATGTCGATCGCCGCGCGGGTTATGTCGTGAACGAGTTCTGGGAGCCGATCCGCGCCCGCGCGGATCGCAGCCTGATTCTCGATCCCGGCGAATTTTACATTCTCGCATCCAAGGAAGCGGTGCAGGTGCCGCCGGATTTCGCCGCGGAGATGGTGCCGTTCGATCCGCTGGTCGGTGAATTCCGCGTGCACTATGCGGGCTTTTTCGATCCCGGCTTCGGTTATGCGGGCGCGGGCGGGCAGGGCTCGCGCGCGGTGCTGGAAGTGCGCTCGCGCGAAGTGCCGTTCATTCTGGAGCACGGCCAGATCGTCGGGCGTCTTGTTTATGAGAAGATGCTGTCGCGTCCCGACGCGCTCTACGGTCAGCGCATCGCCTCCAACTATCAGGGGCAGGGCCTCAAGCTGTCGAAGCACTTCCGCGTCTGACCTATCGCCTTGCTGGGCGCGTCAGTTGTTTTGCGCGAGCCAGTCCAGAAATGCGGCAAGCTGCGGATTGCCGGCCTTCGCCTTCGGGTAAACCAGATAGAACGAGTTGCGTGTCTGCCGGACGTGTTTGAACGGCTGCACGAGGCGGCCCTGCGCCAGTTCGTCCGCCACCAGCGCCTCGATTCCCATCGCCACGCCGATATCGTCCAGCGCGGCCTGAAGCGCGATGGTCTGGTTTTCAAAGGTGATGCCGCGCGTGCTGTCGACACTCTTGGCGCCGGCTTCTTCGAGCCAGCGCGGCCAGTCCTCCGGGCGTGAGGTGGCGTGGATGAGCTGGTGATGGGCGAGATCGCGCGGATGCTTCAGCGGCATCCGGCTCTTCAGCCGCGCCGGACTGCAGATCGGAAACACCGTGATCGGGCACAGCTTCACCGATGCCAGACCTGGCCAGCGTCCGTTGCCGACCATCACCGCGGCATCGAAGGGATCACGGCTGAAGTCCACGCTGTCGAGCGAGGTGGTGAGCTGGATGTCGATCTCGGGATGCCGGTCATGGAAGCTGCGCCAGCGCGGAAGCAGCCAGCGGATCGCAAAACTCGGATAGGCGCAGATGGCGAGCGGCCGGCGGCGTTCCGGCGTTCGCGCCCGCTCTGTCGCGGTGGCGATCGTCTCCAGTGCGTTCTGGATGTCCTGCATGTAGGCGCGGCCTGCATCGGTCAGTTCGACCATGCGGTTGGTGCGCCGGAACAGCGGCGTGCCCAAATGAGTTTCGAGATTCTGGATCTGCCGGCTCACTGCGCCGGGCGTCACGCCGAGTTCGTCCGCAGCCTGCAGAAAACTCATCCGGCGAGCCGCGGCCTCGAACACCGGCAGGCTGGAAAGCGGCGGCAGTCGCCGGGCCATGGCGCGCTCCAATTGAGAAATTATCAACTGAAGCCTACCGAAATCTCGTTTGCCACGCCACCGGAAAGCTCTCACTTTGATGCAGGAACGGACGCGGCGCATAAGCCATGATCCCAAGCAGCAAAAAATCAGGAAACGCCCGGAGGGATTGCCCATGAACATGCCGCTCAAGGCGAGCGCCGCGCAGCTCATCGCGCCGGACACCACGGGCCAGAATTTCTATCGCAACGATCAGGCCTTGGCCGATCTATTGCAGATACATCTTCCCGCTGCGTTGTTCCGTCACATCGAGCCGCATCTTGATCGCCTCGGCGCGCTGGCGGGCGGTCCTCTCGACGAGTGCGCGCGTCTTGCCGACAAGCACGGGCCGGTGCTGCATCAGCGCGACCGCTTCGGCAACGACCGGCAGTGGATCGAATATCATCCCGCCTATCGCGAACTTGAACGGGCGGCTTACGGCGAGTTCGGCATCCATGCGATGTCGCATCGCAAGGGCATTCTCGGCTGGAGTGAGACGTATCCCGCGGTCGCCAAGCACGCCTTTACATTCCTTTTCAATCAGGCCGAGTTCGGCATGGGCTGTCCGATCAATGTCACCGATGGCGCGGCGCGGTTGTTGTCGCGCTTCGGCGACGACGCGCTGAAGGCCAAGTATCTCGACGGCCTGACGCAGACCGACATGGCGAAGCTGACCCAGGGCGGTCAGTTCATGACCGAGAAGGAAGGCGGCTCCGACGTCGGCAAGCTGACCACCACCGCCGTGCAAGAAAGCAATCACTGGCGGCTCACGGGCGAGAAATGGTTCTGCTCGAACGCCGATGCCAAGATGGTGATGCTGCTGGCGCGGCCGGAAGGCGCGGTCGGCGGCACGCAAGGCGTCGGCCTGTTCCTGATGCCGCGCGAACTCGATGACGGCTCGCCGAACCATTACCGCATCGTCCGTCTCAAGGACAAGCTCGGCACCCGCTCGATGGCGTCCGGGGAAATCAAGCTGGAGGGCGCAATCGCGTATTCGGTCGGCCGTCTCGATCGCGGCTTTGTGCAGATGGCCGAGATGGTCAACTGGTCGCGATTGTCCAATGGCGTGAAATCGGCTGCCTTGATGCGCCGCGCGCATCATGACGCGAATACGGTTGCCAACAATCGCGTCGTGTTCGGCCGCCGCATTGTCGACATGCCGCTGGCGCGCCGGCAGTTGATGAAAATCATGCTTGCGACCGAGCAGGCTGTCTCGATGAGCTTCATGACCGCTGACGCGCTGGATCGCGCCGAAGCCGGAAGCCAGGATGCGGCCGCGTTGTTGCGCGTGTTGACGCCGGTGCTGAAGTATCGCGCCACGCGCGATGCGAGGAAAGTCTGCGGCGAGGCGATGGAGATGCGCGGCGGCATTGGTTACATCGAGGAATTCGCGACGCCGCGCCTCTTGCGCGATGCGCATCTCGGCTCGATCTGGGAAGGCACCGGCAACATCGTGGCCATCGACACGCTCAAGCGCGCGGTGGGGCGCCATGGGGCCGAAGCTGCGCTCGGTGCCGATCTTCATGCCAGGATCGACGACATGCCCGGCGTTCCACAAGGATGGCGTGACCGGCTGCACGGCTTCACCGACAAGGCCATCGGTTTTGCGCGCGAGGTTGCGGGCCGCTCCGAGAACGAGGCTGAAGCCCGCCGCGCGACCAGCACGCTCTACCATGTCGCCAGCGCTGTAACCTTCGCCTGGGAGGCCAGCCGAATTCATTCGATGCGCGGCGATGCGCGACGGCTGCTGCTGTCAAAGCTCGTGGTCGATCATCGGCTGACCGCGCAGGACCCGTTCGCGACCCTGCCGGGCGCCGGGGATGGCGCGATTGCCGAGCGGCTGCTCGGCGACAGGCCGGTGTCCATGGCGGATGCCGCCGGAATGCTCGGTTAGGCCCCCTTCGGGCCGATGACTGGATGCCATGCGCAAGGCGCGCATTGCGGGTCGCCGGTTTGATGGTAAGGGTCGACGGAGGGCGGCTGACAGCAAAGAGACTGCCCCGTTGGGGAGTGCATGTCCGAGCTAGGAGTTGCCGAAATTCCTGTGGTGCAGGCGGAGGAACAGCCGCCGCTGCCGCCTATCAGGAGCCCCCAGAAAAACCCCCTGCTTGATGGCCCGATCCTGCCGACGCTGCTGAAGCTGGCGGCGCCCAATGTCGTCGCGCTCACCGCCGGAACCTGCGTTGCGATTGCCGAGACCTCCTATATCGGCCGCCTCGGCGTGGAGCCGCTGGCGGCGATGGCGCTGGTGTTCCCGTTCGTCATTCTGATGATGACCATGTCGGGCGGTGCGATGGGCGGCGGCGTCGCTTCCGCCATTGCCCGCGCGCTTGGCGCCGACGATACCGAACGCGCGGCTGCGCTGGCCGTCCATGCCCTGATGATCGGCGTATGCTTCGGCCTCACTTTCATGATCGGAATGCTGGTGTTCGGGCCATATCTGTTTGCCGCGTTGGGCGGCAGCGGCCGCGTCCTCAGCGAGGCGATCGGCTATGCGCAGATTTTTTTCGGCGGCGCGGTGCTGCCATGGATCATGAACACGCTGGCGGCGCTGCTGCGCGGCACCGGCAACATGAAGCTGCCGTCCGCGATCATCCTCAATTCGGCATTCTTCCAGATTCTGTTCGGCGGCGTGCTGGGGCTTGGCTTCGGACCTGTTCCGCAGTTCGGAATGCGCGGCGTCGCCGCCGGCACGTTGATGGCGTTCTCCATCGGCGCGGGAATCATGGCCTGGTATCTGCTGTCGGGGCGCAGCCGGGTCAAACTGTCGTTCAAGCAGGTCCGGTTTCAGCGCGCGATGTTCTATGACATCCTGCAGGTGGGCGCGATTGCGTGCTTCTCGCCGCTGCAGATCGTTCTGACCGTCACGATCTTCACGCACCTTCTGGCGAATTTCGGCACCGAGGTGCTGGCGGGCTATGGCATCGGCGCGCGGCTGGAATTCATGCTGACATCGCTCGCCTTCGCGGTCGGCATTGCGTCGGTGCCGATGATCGGAATGGCCATCGGTGCAGGGCGTGTCGCGCGGGCGCGCCGGATCGCCTGGACCACCGGCGGCGTCTCGTTTGTCGTGGTCGGTTGCTTCGGCAGTTTCTTTGCGATCTTCCCCGACATCTGGGTCAATCTCTTCACGGATAATGCGGCGGTGCGGGCCGCGAGCCGCGAATATCTGTCGATTGTCGGGCCGTTCCTGTCGTTCGTCGGGCTTGCGATTGCGGTCTATTTCTCCTCGCAGGGGGCCGCGCGTGTGCTCGGGCCGGTGCTGGCGCAGACTGCGCGTTTGATCTTTGTGATCGTCGGCGGATCGGTGCTGATGGCGCAAGGCGCCGGAAGCACACGATTCTTCTGGCTTGCGGCCTCATCCATGATGCTGCTCGGAATCCTCGCCGCCGCCGCCGTCCGCCTGACCAACTGGGGGCCGCGCGAAGCAGCCTCGCAATAGCGCGCCGTTAGTCGAGGACGCTGACCGGCCGCGACAGCGCCGCGCGCGCGAATTTCCTTGCATTGGCCGGTTTTCCGAACAGGAATCCCTGCGCCAGATCGAATCCCATCTCGTGCGCGGCAATCAGATCGGATCGCGTCTCGACACCCTTGGCGACGGTGCGCGCGCCGACCCGGTCCGCGAGTTCGAGAATACTGCGGCAGACGGTCTGCTTGAGGCGGTTGTCTGCGCAGCCGGTGACGTATTCCCGATCGACCTTGATCTCGACGAACGGAAAGCTCTTCAGCTCCGAAAGCGACGGCCAGTCGACCCCCAGATCGTCGATGGAGATCGCGATGTTGTGGAAGCGCATCCGTTTGGCGGCCTCGATGGCGAGATCGAGATTGCGGATGATCTCTGCGCCTTTCACTTCGACGATCAGTCCGCTGAAGGCCGGATGATCCGGAATCTGGCGGCACAACCGGCTGACCGACGCGGTGTCCTCCAGAAAGCCGATCGGCAGATTGATCGAAATGTCGACCGGGCCGTGCTGGCCAATGAAGTAATGCCAGTCCTCGAGCGCGCGCGTCACCACGAAGTCCGACAATCCCTTGAATTGGGGGTCCTTTGAATCCGGAATGAAGGATGCGGGCGGCACGACGCCCCATGCCGGATGGCGCATCCGGATCAGGGCTTCCGCGCCGCGCGGTGCAAGCGTGCGAACGTCGATCTTCTGTTGATACCAAAGCTCGAGCCAGCCCGCCTTGAGCGCCTCGGTGACGTCGACGGGCGGGCTCGGCGGCGCCTTCTGCGGCAGCAGCGGCACAACGCTGGCGCGCAGGCCGTCCGCGCTGAACGGCGTCGCCAGCGGCGGAAGCATCGCGATGCCGGTTTCTTCCCCGAGCTGATGCAACGCATTGACGATGATCGAATCCTTTGGGCCGATCAGCAACACCTTGCCGTCGAACATCCTGGTGACGAGGGTTCGCAGGATATTCCCGGCCTCCACACCGTCGCTCGGCATGCCGAGAACCACAAGATCGGGCAACTGATAGTCGAGCAGCGTGGGTAATTCCGCCGCGGTTGCGCATTCGCCGGTGATGAATCCCAATTCATCCAGAGCTTCACTCAGGAACGTGCGAATGTGCCGTTTCGGATCGACGATACATGCGCGAGGCGCCAGTTTGCGCTGTCCGAATGTCGCAACTGCCTCGATTTCAGCAGCTTTGAAACCCCTCATCAGAATCACCTCCGTTGTCCCCGAGGCGGAAGTGATAGCGTTATGCAGTGGTCACAAATGTGGAATTATTGAATCATCCACCTGAGGTGTTGGGTAAGGTTAAGGGAGACAATGCAATTCAATATTGCCCGGCTTTTTATGTGATTTGCCCGCATCGGGCCTGAGGATGAAACAGATCACGCCGCGTTGTGAGCGCGGCGTGATGGTCAGGTGCAAGAATGTTCGCGACCGCGAGGGCTCAAGTGCCTCCGAGTTTCTTTTTCATCGCGTCGATCCCGAGATCCATCTGTGCGCTGATGTAGGGCGCGATGTCGTGCGGCATGACGTCGATGGTCCAGAGAAATCTCGTTGGCTTGTCGCCGTCCCCGGCGATTTGAACCACGGCGTTGTAATGCCTGATGCGTTCGTTCGTGATGGCGTAAACCAGCCGCCGCCGCGCATCGTCGCAATCCACCAGAACTTCGCGCGCCGTTACGCCGCTTGCAAATGTCACGATGCGCGCATCATCGTCCATTTTTGCATCGGTGACGAAGCCGGGCGCGAGACGGGTGTGCACCGCGCCGAAATCGCGAACCGCGTCCCAGACGGCATCGGCGGAGGTCGCCAGAACCATCTCCTTGTGAATTGATGCCATTACGGCCTCCCGTCTCTGCGATGACAGTCAGGTGCACACAGCCTCGATATTGTTGCCGTCCGGATCAATCAGGAACGCCGCGTAGTAGGTCGGGCTGTAATCCGCGCGCGGTCCGGCGCCGCCATTGTCGCGACCGCCGGCTTTCAGTCCCGCGGCATGGAATGCCTTGATGGCATCATGGTCGCTCGCGCTGAACGCCACATGAGCGCCGGAGCCTTCTGGCTCTTTCGACAGATGCAGCCACAGCGCCGGTGCGCCTTTCGGGCCGAATCCCGCGCCGCTGTCGTCCCGCGAGCACAGAACATGACCGAGCGGTGCAAGGACGGCGGTGTAGAACTTGATGCTGGCGTCGAGGTTTCTGACTTTCAGGCCGATATGATCGTACATGGGTGCTCTCCGTTGCGATGGAGATCACCTTAGGGCCGCCACCTTGAGCCGATCTTGGAAAATCTTGCGGTCGCCGCGCGCAGCCTCGCGGAAGCGGCGGGGCGAGACACCGGCGGCGCGATGGAACGTCCGCACGAAGTTCGACAGATCGCCGAAGCCGACATCGAATGCGACCGAGGTGATCGGCCGCGTGTCGTCGGCAAGAAGTTTCGCGGCGCGGCGCAGGCGCGCGCGAACCAGATACTGATGCGGCGTCACGCCAAGCACATTCGAGAACAGCCGTAGGAAGTGAAACGGGCTAATGCCGGCGGCTTTTGCAGTCGATTCCAGGTCAATGGTGCGGTCGGCATGGGCGTCGATCCACAGCGCGCTCTCGACCGCGCGGCGGCGGTCGCGTGCTGTCGCGCGGATGGCCTTCTGCGGTTTTCCCGATGTGGTCTCGATAAAGCGATTGACGAACAGCATCGCCGCCTCGTCGATCCCGATGTCGCTATCGCCCTTTCCGGCCGCCTGCGCCAGTTCGCCATAGACCATGAGTTCCGGCGTCGGCGGCACGCAGGCGATCCGCAAGGCGTTGTCGCGCAGGCCGATAGTGTCCGCAAGCGCCGGCGATAACTGGAACGACAGGCACTCATCGCCACAAATGTGATGCGGATGCGAGCAGGTGTATTCGTCGCCGGCATGGCCCACCATCACGGCGCCCGCAACCAGTTCGTGGAAACGCCCGCGGGTGTCGTAACCGAAGCTGCCCTTGCGGACGTAGGACAACGAATGGCGCGCGTGCTGTTCGGCAAACGGCTTGTCATCCGGTCCCATGGTGCACCGGTAGTCGAACACGCACAGCGATGCGCTTTCCAGCAGCGTGGTCTTCATGACGCGATGTTATCCCCGCCGCCGCCGCGGGGCAATCGACAGGCCAGGGTCGAACAGCATCGGGGCATCGCCGGATGCGCCGGCTGTTTTCGCGCGCTCGATGGTCAACATCCTGAACTTGGTGGTGACGCCGCCATTGGCGGAAAAGCCGCCGGTCTTGCCGTTCGCTGCCAGCACCCGATGACAGGGGATCACAATCGGGAGCGGGTTTTCACCCAGCGCCTTGCCCACGGCGCGCGACCGCAGCTTGTCGCCGAGCCGGGCGGCGATCTCGCCATAGGTCATCGTTTCGCCCGGCGGGATCGTGCGAGCGATGTCATAGACGCTGCGGTTGAAGGCGGGCAGATGATCCGTATCGAGCGCAATGAAGGACAGGTCGGTCGCTTTGCCGTCCAGCAGGCCGGTCATCGCGGCGCATGCGCGCCGCACCTCTTCCGGCGGCGCCGTTTCACGCGCGCCGGGCGCCTTCTGCAGCAGGCGCGCGCGGGTTCGCGCGTCGTCACCCTCCGGCAGTTGCACGCCGAGAAGGCCGCGCTCGCCCCAGGCGACGCCGCAGCGCCCGATGGCCGTATCGAACAAGGCAAGACCCGTCATCATCCTGCGTCCCAGACTGTCATAGGCGCGATTCCCGCAACTTGGAGAATCTTGCGCTTTTGGCGTCCCTGCGCCACCCGAAACCTGTGGCGGCTGCCATCTTGCGGCGGGATGCCGGGTATGGCTAAGGTCGGGCCTGCGCGGGCGTAGTTCAATGGTAGAACGGCAGCTTCCCAAGCTGCATACGAGGGTTCGATTCCCTTCGCCCGCTCCAGTTTTCCCGGAAAAATCCCAAATCCCAAATCCAAGAGGCCCGATGTCACAGCCCCGCCTGTTCACGCCTATTACCCTGCGCAGCGTCACATCGAAGAACCGGATCGTGATTTCGCCGATGTGCCAGTATTCGGCCGAAGAGGGCATGGCGAATGACTGGCATCTGGTTCATCTCGGCAAGTTCGCACAGGGTGGCGCCGGCATCGTGATGACGGAAGCTGCGGCGGTCACAGCGGAAGGGCGCATTACCCATGGCGACCTGGGCCTGTGGCAGGACGGACAGATCGCGCCGCTCAAGCGCATCACGGCGTTTCTGCGCGCCAACGGATCGGTGCCAGCGATTCAACTGGCCCATGCCGGGCGCAAGGCCAGCATGCAGCGGCCGTGGTATGGCAACGCCGCGCTGACCGCCGACGACGTTGCGCGCGGCGACAAGCCGTGGGCCATCGTCGCGCCGAGCGCGATCCCGATGGATGACGGCTGGCTGATGCCGCACGAATTGACCCTGAAGGATTTGGAGAGACTGCGCGAGGATTGGCGTCAGGCGGCGCTGCGCGCGGTGGAAGCGAATTTCGACGTGCTCGAAATTCATTGCGCCCATGGCTACCTGCTGCATGAATTCCTGTCGCCGCTCTCCAACCACCGCACCGATGCCTATGGCGGCCACTGCGCCGGGCGCATGAAGCATCCGCTCGAGATCATCGAAACCGTGCGCGCGGTGTGGCCGGCTGACCGTCCGCTGTTCGTGCGCATCTCCTCCGTGGACGGGATCGACGGCGGTATTGATATCGCCGACTCGGTGGCCTTCGTGAATGAAGCGAAAGCGCGGGGCGCGGACGTCATCGACTGCTCGTCCGGCGGCCTGATGGGATCCGCGACCGCGGCACGGATTCCGCGCGGTTACAGCTTTCAGGTGCCGTTCGCCGAGCAAATCCGCCGCGAGGCTCATGTCAAGACCATGGCGGTCGGTCTCATCCTGCATCCGCAGCAGGCGGAAGATATTCTGGCCGAGGACAGGACCGATCTGATCGCGGTGGGACGCGAGGCGCTGTTCGATCCGAACTGGCCGCTTCATGCCGAACTGGCTTTGAGTGAAACCAAGGGCGAGATCGGCGACGGCACCTTCGCGTCATGGCCGAAGCAATATGGCTGGTGGCTGGAACGGCGCGAGCCGGGCCTGCGCAGGCTCGACGGGCCGGCATTGCCATTCCGAAAGGTTTGAGCGACCTTCTGGTCAGTCAGACCGGGCGGCATCGACATGACGAGATCCATTTGCGTGGCAGGCGCGGGCAGCATCGGCTGTTTTGTCGGCGGCATGTTGCGGGTCGGGGGCCATCCGGTGTCGCTGCTGGCACGTCCGCGTGTGATCGACGATATCAACCGCAACGGGCTGAAGGTCACCAGCTTTGAGGGCATCGAACATCGGCTGACTCCCGCCGAGATTGCGTTGTCCGAGGACCCTGCGATCTTCAATGACGCGGATATCATTCTTGTCACGGTGAAGAGCGACGACACCGCCGCAGTTGCGGACCAGATCGCGCAGCACGCGCGGCAGGACGCCATCATCATCAGCCTTCAAAACGGCATCGGCAATGTTCCGGTGCTGCGCGAGACGCTGCCGGAGCACGACGTGCTTGCGGGCATGGTGCCGTTCAATGTGCTCTCGATGGGCGAGGGGCATTTCCACCGTGCCACCTCCGGCGACATCCTGCTCGAGACAGACGACGCCGAAACGGCGAAGTCGCTGTCGCAGCCTGAACTCAGGTTTCGCGCGGTCGATGACATCGAGGGCGTGCAGTGGGGCAAGCTGCTGGTCAATCTGAACAACGCGCTTAATGCGCTGTCGGGTCTGCCGCTGCGCGATCAACTGGCGCAGCGCTCCTGGCGTGTGCTGTTCGCGGACCAGATGCGTGAAGCGCTGACGGTGATCAAGGCCGAAGGCATCGCGCCGGTCTCGACCACGCCTTTGCCTGCGTCGGTCACGCCGTTCATTCTCAAGCTGCCCGATGCGCTGTTCACGCGCATTGCCGCGTCCATGGTGAAAATCGACCCGAAAGCCCGCTCCTCCATGTGGGAAGATCTGCAGCGGGGCCGCCGCACCGAGATCGGCCATCTGCAGGGCGTGATCGTGACGCTCGCCAAACGTCACGGATTGCCGTCGCCCCTCTCGGAACGGATCGTCGCGCTGATCCGCAAGGCGGAGGAGGCGGGCAAGGGATCGCCGGGCCTGAGTGCGGAACAGGTCCGGTCCGGCTAATTTCGCTTTGCACAGGCTGGCGAAGATGCCCGATGAGGATTACATTAGCGACGTTGATGCAAGCGCCGGGTGACGCCCGCAAATGTCTTGCCCGCGAGCCCCGGTGGACCAGCAACGTCTGGAGGCTCTCATGCATGCGGACACAATCAATCTGAAACCTCATCGTCTTGTCGCCAGCGATCGCGTCGAAGGCACGCGGGTCTTCAACGCTGACGGACGTAAAATCGGAAGTATCAAGCGGCTGATGATCGACAAGGTCAGCGGCAACGTCGCTTATGCCGTTCTGTGCTTCGGCGGTTTCCTTGGCGTGGGCGAAGACTATCGCCCGCTGCCGTGGGCCAGCATGAAATACAATCCCGCGATCGAAGCCTACGAACTCCTGACCCTGATGACCGACGAGGAGCTTTCCAAGGCGCCGTCGTTCGGCACCGACAAGGAATTCGACTGGGGCAACCGCGTGCGCGAAGTCGACGCCTACTGGATCGGCTTCTGACGCAGGCGGAGCCGGGTTGTCACACGCGGCACCGCCGCGGTTACAACACTGCCTTCGCCGCCGCGCGCCCGGCGTTGCGGCCCGAGAACAGGCAGCCGCCAAGGAACGTGCCTTCCAGCGCGCGATAGCCATGTACGCCGCCGCCGCCGAAGCCTGCGGCTTCGCCGACCGCATAAAGTCCGGGGATGATATTGCCGTCATTGCCGAACACCCGCGCATCGAGATCGGTTTCGAAGCCGCCGAGTGTCTTGCGGGTCAGGATGTTGAGCTTCACCGCGATCAGCGGGCCGTGGGCCGGATCGAGGATTTTGTGCGGTTTGGCGGTGCGGATCAGCTTGTCGCCGATATAGCGCCGCGCATTGTGAATGCCCATTACCTGGGTATCCTTCACATACGGATTGTCGATCTCCCGGTCGCGCGCCTCGATCTGCGTGCGGATGAAAGCGGGATCGAGCAGGTTGGAGCCGCCGAGCTTGTTCATGGCGGCCACAAGGTCTTCGAGATTGTCGCGGACGATGAAGTCGGCGCCCTTGTTCTTGAAGGCCTCGACCGGCTCGGGGCCGCCCTTGGCGCCGGCGCGGCGGATCACCTGCCGCCAGCTCTTGCCGGTGATGTCCGGATTCTGCTCGGAGCCGGAGAGACCAAACTCCTTCTTGATGATGCTCTGGGTCAGGATGAACCAGGAATAGTCGTAGCCCGTGCGCATGATGTATTCGAGCTGGCCGAGCGTGTCGTAGCCGGGATAGAGCGGCGAGGGCAGGCGCTTGCCGGTGGCGTCGAACCACATCGACGACGGGCCGGGCAGAATGCGGATGCCATGACCCGGCCAGATCGGCGCCCAGTTGCGGACGCCTTCGACGTAATGCCACATGCGGTCGCGGTTGATGAGGCGCGCGCCCGCGGCTTCAGTGATGCCGATCATGCGTCCGTCCACATGGGCGGGAACGCCGGCGACCATGAACTTCGGTGGCGCACCAAGACGCTTCGGCCAGTTCTCGCGGACCAGATCGTGGTTGCCGCCGATGCCGCCGGAGGCGACGATCACGGCCTGCGCCTTGAGCGAAAAATCGCCGGTCTCGACACGGGAGGAGCTTTCGCCGCGCGCCTCGGAAGACGGTTCGAGCAGCTTGCCGCTGACGCCGGTGGCCGCGCCGTTCGTCATGTCGAGGGCATCGACCCGATGCCGGAACTTGAAGGTGATGCGGCCGGTTTTTGCATGTTCCCGCGCGCGGCGCTCGAACGGTTCAACCACACCGGGGCCGGTGCCCCAGGTGATGTGAAAGCGCGGCACCGAGTTACCATGGCCCATGGCATCGTAGCCGCCGCGCTCGGCCCAGCCGACCACCGGAAACAGCCGGTGGCCCATCGCCTGCAGCCAGCCGCGTTTCTCACCGGCGGCGAAGGCGACATAGGCTTCCGCCCATTTCTTCGGCCAGTGATCTTCCTCGCGGTCGAAACCAGCCGTTCCCATCCAGTCCTGTAATGCCAGATCGTGGGAATCCTTGATGCCGAGCCGCCGCTGTTCCGGGGTGTCGACGAGGAACAGACCGCCGAGCGACCAGAACGCCTGCCCGCCAAGGTTCTGCTCACCTTCCTGATCGACAACGATGACACGCCTGCCGGCGTCGGCCAGTTCGGTCGCGGCCACAAGGCCCGCGAGGCCGGCTCCGACAACAATGACGTCCGCATCGTTCGACATTTTGTTCCCTCCACCCTGCGGGAATAGAAGCGCGGCGCGCGAAGCCGGGTCAACGGAAATCGCGGCGGAGGATTCTGGACCAGTGGTTCAATGAACCATATCGCGCTGTTCCAATTCGGGATCGACCGGTGCAAGTGCAGCAAGCCAGCAACACTACGGCAGAATCCATTCGCGCGTCGCAAGGCGAACTGGACAAAAAACCAGACTCGCAACACGCTGACATTGCCCCGATTGAGACAGGCAGGGGGCGACGGGGCCGGCAATGAAGATTGTGACGGGGTTACTTGCGGCAGTCCTTCTCCTTTTGGGAGTCGGAGCGAGCCAGGCTGTGGTCCGGATTTCCGATGACCGCGGCGGCCGCATCGGGACCTATGTCGACAAGTATCAAAGCCTCAAGGGCTCCGGAGAGACGGTGGTGATCGACGGGCTGTGCGCATCGGCCTGCACCATCGTGCTGGGCGCTGTTCCGCATGACAAGATTTGCGTCACTTCGCGCGCCAGCCTTGGCTTTCACGCGGCGTGGGATTTTGGCGCGGGCGGCCGGCCGGTGACCAACCGCGAAGCAACCCGGATGCTCTATGAGATGTATCCGTCGTCGATCCGGAGCTGGATTTCCCGGCGTGGCGGGCTGAAACCCCGCATGATCTTCCTGCGCGGCCGCGAGCTCGCGAGCATGTACCGCCCGTGCTATATGGACGCACAGGCGTCCGCGCACCTGCGCTAGCCGAAAAGCCGCGATTTACCCGAGATTTGCTCGCCGTCATGTGATCGGACATGGCGGCGCTGCGCTTGCCCGCGCGGGCTGCGCCCTCTATCCCATCTCCAGCCCGGAACAGGCCGCAGGATCGCCGGCGGCAGAAGATCAAGGAACGGATTGCGATGGACAGGACGACCCGGCCGCTTGTGATTATCGCGGCATTTGCCGCAAGTCTGGCGATGGGACTTCTGGTGACGCTCTGGCTGATGGGCGGGCTGCCGCGCGCCGCGGCGCCTTCGGCGATCGGAGGGCCGTTCCGGCTGACCGATCAGGCCGGCCAGACGGTGACGGACAAGAACCTGCTTGGAAAGCCGAGCATCGTGTTCTTCGGCTTCACCCATTGCCCGGATGTGTGTCCGACCGCGCTGTTTGAAATGTCCGAAGTGCTGCGCGCGATGGGGACCGATGCCGACAAGGTCAATGCGTATTTTGTCTCGGTCGACCCCGAGCGCGATACGCCCGCGGTGATGAAGGACTACCTGTCCAGTTTCGATCCGCACCTCAAGGCGCTGACCGGAACGCCCGATGAAGTCGCCAAGGTGATCTCGGCCTATCGGGTCTATGCCAAGAAAATCCCGCTGAAGGATGGCGATTACACGATGGATCACACCGCGCTGATCTATCTGATGGACCGCAACGGACATTTCGTCCGTCCGTTCAACCTTAAGCGTACGCCTGAAGAGGCTGCAACAGAGTTGAAACGCTATCTCTGAACCCCGCTTCGCCGGGCTTTCTGGCCTTCACTCAAGGCCGCGATGCGGGAATGACGCGCGAGCCCGTGTTCGGTTTTCTCCCAGCGGTAGGGTTCGGTGAGAAACTGATAGAGCGCGCGCCACGCCGCGATGGACAGGCAGATCCAGTAAACGGGCGTGAGCGCGAGTATCCATGCTTCCGACAGCAGGCCTCGCTTCGCCAGTCCGATCAGGCCGATGATTGCCGTGGTCAGATAGCCTGCTGCAATCGTTGCGAGATACAGCCCGATAAACGGCTTCGCCAGGAACGGCGTCACGTTGCCGTCACACAGGCCTATCGCGCCGCGCAGAAGAATCTCGCCAAGCAGAAGCGGATGCGCGAGCGCCGTCAGGACATTTCCGCCGACGACGATATTGAGTGTAAAGAAGCCGCCGGGTCCTGCATCGCGCCACAAACGCCGCGGCCAGCGCATATGCACGCTCCATGTCTGCATCCAGCCCTTCATCCAGCGTGAACGCTGGCGCAGCCATGCGCCGAACCGTGCGGGCGCTTCCTCGTAGGTGGTCGATGGAAACATCACGGCGCGATAGCCAAATCGCGCGAGACGGAAGCCGAGGTCGGCATCTTCGGTGACATTATAGGGATCCCAGCCGCCGACCTCGCGCAGCACGCTTGTGCGGAAGTGGTTGGACGATCCGCCGAGCGGCAGCGGCATCTCGAAGTTGGAAAAACCCTGCAGGAAGACGTCGAACTGTCCGGCATATTCGGCAGTGAACATCCGCGGCAGCAAGCCGTCGGCGGTATTGTCGATGCACAGGCTTGCCTGCGCGCACACGACGTCCGGTTCGTGTGTGTCGAAGACCTCGAGAGCGCTGCGAAGCTGATCCGGATCGGGCCGGTCTTCCGCATCGAACACCGTGACGAAGGTGCCGCGCGCGAAGGTCAGCGCACAGTTGAGCGCTTTGGGTTTGGTCTTGGGTCCGGCGACCGGTGCGATTATGACCTGGACATGCGGCATCGGGCCGAGCCTTGCGATCGCCGCGCGCGTCTGCAGGTCGTCGGCTTCGATAACGAGTTTGATGTCGAGTTTTTCCGGCGGATAGTCGAGTTCATTGATGTGTTTCATCAGCGGCGCGACGGACGATGCTTCGCGGTAAAGCGCGGCGACTATCGTATAGACGGGGAGCTGGCTGTCGTGCAGGCGTGGCCGGCGCGGCCGGCGCGGCCGGCGTTTTGGCCGCGAGAGGCATCCGGCCAGCCGCAGGCTGGTGAACAGCAGAAACCAGATGGCGAGGATGACGCCGCAGATGTCGATCATCAGCATCGGGGCCAGCGTGAACAGCGCAGCGGGGCCGGCGAGCCGCAGGAGATAACGAAAGGCCCCGGATGCGCGGCGTTGCGACAGTGCGGCAGGCGCTGCCGACAAATCGGGGAAGCGCGCGGCGAGGCCATCTGCCGCGACTTGTGCCAGCACGTCACCGGCGCGGGTTTCGAGGAATGCGTTGAAACGCGGGATGGACACAAGGCGGAGACGCGGGCGCAGTGACGGATATTGCGCGATCAGCCGCGCAATGCGCCGTGCGCTGTATCCATGCGGCGCCGAGACATAGATCAGCTCGCCGTGTTGACGGATCGGCAAGAGTCCGTGCCGCGCGCACAGGTGAATTTCATTCAGGGGCAGCAGGCAGTCATCGGAAGTGATGTGTTCAAGGGCTTCGATGGCCACACCGGTGCCCGCGGCAAGGTAATCGAGATAGGCCTCTTCGCTGATCACGCCCGATTGAATCAGAACTCTATCGGCGCCGATACCGACATCGTCGCTGCGCCGCTCGGCCGCAGCCAGAACGCCGGGCGCCAGAACATGCTGCAGGCAGTCGAGTTCGGCGGCCGGGCCGGGCTCAAAGTAGCCGGGCCGGTTGTCGTTCTGCGATCGTGGAAATCCGAGAAAGCCGGCGAGCGATGCGGTCAGCGCTCGCGCGGTCGCGGTCAGGCTGGCAAATCGCTGCAGCCTCGGTTCACCGGCATCGTCCGCTTGCCCAGCCACGGTCATTTGACCGTTACCCCACGCCACAAACGCACTCGAATCGTCCCGCAGATGGTCTATAAGACCCGGCACGCGGAACCCCCAGCCAATGCAACCACAGATGGTACCTGTCTTCAATGTCCGATTGCGCCGAGCTGCCGGTGCAGCTTTGGGTATTGCTATGGCTGCGGCTGGATATCTGTTTGCGGCACAGGCATTGGCGCAGGGAACGGCACCGGCTGCTGCGGCCAAACCGGCGCAGGCCGCGATCCCGCAGCCTGCCGCGCCTCAGGCCGTGCCGGGGTTCTGGGATCCGCGGCGACGGCCCGACCGGCCGGATTTATCGCGCCTCACCGTCATTCGCTTTCTCACCGAAACGGACTATCCGCCGTTCAACTTTACCGGGCCTGA
Source organism: Afipia clevelandensis ATCC 49720 (assembly GCF_000336555.1). Classification (GTDB taxonomy): domain Bacteria; phylum Pseudomonadota; class Alphaproteobacteria; order Rhizobiales; family Xanthobacteraceae; genus Afipia; species Afipia clevelandensis. The sequence goes on from NZ_KB375281.1 coordinate 3,521,187, forward strand.
CGGCAATCCCGCCGGCTTCAATGTCGATCTGGCGCGGATGATCTGCGAAGAGATCAAGGTGGCCTGCACCATCCAGATGCGCCGCTTCGAGACGCTGGTGGACGCGATCAACGGTAACCGCGGCGATGCCATCATTGCCTCGCTGGCGATCACGCCGCAGCTTCGCGCCAAGCTCGATTTCAGCGATCCTTACTATCGTTCTCCGGCGCGTTTCGTGTCGCGCAAGGATGCGGTGATGGCGGAAGTCCGTCCCGAATATCTCGAAGGCAAGAAGGTCGGCGCGATCGCAGGCTCGTCGCACGAGGCGTATCTGAAAGCCCTGTTTACCGACGCGCAGCTTGTCAGTTTTCCGAATGACGAGGCGCTGCGCCTTGCGCTGCGCCGGGGCGAGGTCGATTTCATCTTCGGGGATGCGATTTCGCTGGCCTTCTGGCTCAACGGCACCGATTCCGGCGACTGCTGCGCCTTCAGCGGCGGACCTTTCATCGAGAGCCGCTATTTCGGCGAAGGCGTCAGCATCGGCGTCAAACGCGGCAATGATGTGCTGCGCCAGGCGCTGAACTGGGCGATGTTCCGGCTCTGGGAAAAGGGCCGTTACACCGATTTGTGGCTGCGCTATTTCTCGGTCAGTCCGTTCTAACTTTCCGGATATCGGTCATGACTGTGACGCGAACGGCGAAACTCAAGCGGACCGCCGCGGCGCTTCTTGCGCTGCTGGGCTGGGCGACTCTCGTGTTTGGGTACGCGCGTTTCACGGGCGCCATGGGCGATCAGGGGATCTCATCCACAGAAGCGACGCTGCGCTTCTTCTCCTTTTTCACGATCCAGACCAACATTCTCGCCGCCCTGGTGCTGACGGCGTTCGCGATCAAGACCGGTCCCGAGGAGTGGCTGGTGCATCCCTTCGTACGTTCGGCGGTCGCCGCCTATATCGTGATGGTCGGTCTTATCTACGTCATGGTGCTGCGCCCGATCGAGCCGCCGCAGAATGCGACGTCGCTGACCAATATCGTGATGCATTACCTGATGCCGGTCGCCTATCTGCTGTTCTGGCTGACCTGCGTCCGCAAGGCGGGCCTGCGCTGGTACGATCCGCTGCTCTGGACCATCTATCCGCTGTTCTATCTCGGCTTCGTGCTCGTGCGCGGAAAGATGTCGGGGTTCTATCCATACCCCTTTATCGACGCCAAGACCTTGGGTTATGCAAGCGTTGCGGCTAATACAGCCGGATTGCTGGTCGTCTGCGCTGCGATCGGCATGTGCCTGGTGTTGATCGGCTGGTGGCTCGCGCGCCGCCAACCGGTCTGAACTGATCCCCGCGCGGAGATTCCTGATGTCCACTGAAATGCCCGTCACCGCGAGCGACCTGCGGGCGCTTGCCGAACAATCCAACGCCTGGCCGTTCGAGCAGGCGAAGCAGATTGTCGCGCGGTTGAAGAAAAATCCGAAGGACGAGGTGCTGTTCGAGACAGGTTATGGACCGTCGGGCCTGCCGCATATCGGCACCTTCGGCGAGGTGGCGCGCACCACCATGGTGCGCCATGCCTTCCGCGTGCTGACGGAAGACAAGATCAAGACGCGCCTTCTGGCGTTCTCCGACGACATGGACGGTCTGCGCAAGGTGCCGGACAACGTGCCGAACAAGGAGATGCTGGAGCAGGATCTCGGCAAGCCGCTGACGCAGGTGCGCGATCCGTTCGGCACGCATCCTTCTTTCGGCGAGCACAACAATGCGCGGCTGCGCGCGTTTCTCGATACGTTCGGTTTCGATTACGAGTTCGCCTCGTCGACGCAGTATTACAAGTCCGGCCGCTTCGACGCGACGCTGCTGAAGATGCTGCAGAACATCGACAAGGTGATGGCGATCATGCTCCCCTCGCTGCGCGAGGAGCGTGCGGCGACCTATTCGCCGTTTCTCCCGATCTCGCCGCGTACCGGCGTCGTGCTGCAGGTGCCGATTGTCGAGCATGACGCGAAGGCCGGCACGGTGTCTTACGACGATCCGGAGACCAGGGAGCGCGTCACCGTTCCGGTCACCGGCGGTCACTGCAAGCTGCAGTGGAAGCCGGACTGGGCGATGCGCTGGGTCGCGCTCGGTGTCGATTATGAAATGGCAGGCAAGGACCTGATCGACTCGGTCAAGCTGTCTGGCAAGATCTGCACCGCGCTCGGCGGCGTGCCGCCGGAAGGCTTCAACTACGAACTGTTCCTCGACGACAAGGGTCAGAAGATTTCCAAGTCGAAGGGCAACGGCCTCACCATCGACGAATGGCTGCGCTATGCCTCGCCGGAATCGCTCTCGCTGTTCATGTACCGCGAACCGAAGGCGGCCAAGCGGCTCTATTTCGACGTCATCCCGCGCAACGTGGACGACTATCAGCAGTTCATCGACGGCTATCCGCGTCAGGACGGCAAGCAGCGTCTGAGCAATCCGGTCTGGCATATCCATGCTGGCAACCCGCCGCTGGGCGACATGCCGGTGACGTTCCAGCTTCTGCTGACGCTGGTCTCATCGTCGAACGCGGAGAACGCCGAAACCCTGTGGGGCTTCATCGGCCGCTATCGTCCCGGCGTGACGCCGCAGACCCATCCGAAGCTGGATGCGATGGTCGGCTATGCGATCAACTATTATCGCGACTTTGTTGCCCCAACGAAGACCTTCCGCGAGCCGACCGAGAGCGAGCGCGTTGCATTGACTGATCTGCGCGATGCGCTCTCGCAGCTTCCGCCGGATGCGTCCGCCGAGGATATCCAGAACGTCGTTTATGAGATTGGCCGCCGCGAGCCGTTCCTCGATCACAAGAAGGCCGGCAAGGATGGCCGTCCCGGCGTGTCGCTGGACTGGTTCAACATGCTCTATCAGGTGCTGCTCGGTCAGGAGAAGGGTCCGCGGTTCGGCTCGTTTGTCGCTGTGTATGGTGTCGCGAATGCCATTGCGATGATCGACGGCGCGCTGGCGCGGAGCGCCGGCTGACATCCGCCAGGAGCACGGCATGTCCAGGGCGACGCGCGCCACGAAAATGCTGGAACAGGCCGGTGTCGCGTTCACGGTGCATACCTATGATTACGACGGCGATGCCGATCGGATTGGGCTGCAGGCCGCGGAGGCGCTCGGCGAACAGCCGGCGCGCGTGCTCAAGTCGCTGATGGCGCTGGTCGACGGCAAGCCGGTCTGCGTGATCGTTCCGTCCGATCGCGAAGTCTCGATGAAGAAACTCGCGGCGGCGTTCGGCGGAAAATCCGCGCAGATGATGAAGCCGGCCGACGCCGAGCGGCTGTCCGGCTACAAGGTCGGCGGCATCAGTCCGTTCGGACAATCGAGGCCGCCGCGCGCCGCTATCGAAGAGCAGGCGGTGGCGCATGATCTGGTTTACATCAATGGCGGGCAGCGCGGTCTGCAGGTGCGGCTCAATCCGCGCGATGCAGCGAAAGCGCTGAATGCGATTGTGGCGCCGCTGGTGGCGTGAGGCAGCTTCTTACTGGCTCGCCCACACAATACGCGCGATCCACTCCACGTTCTTGGCGTCGATGGTGCGGTCCTTGTGCGCCGGATTGAGCGACTGCAGTTCGATGACTTTCGCCGTGCGCCGCTTCAGTTCCTTGACCGTGACTTCTCCATCCTTGGTCTTGACCACCACGCGGTCGCCGCGGCGGATCGGCGAGCCGGGTGACACGATGATCACATCGCCATCGCGATAGGCGGGCTTCATCGAGTCGCCGGAAATCTCCAGCGCGTAGGCGTGTTCGTCGTTGACCGACGGAAGGCCGACCTCGTCCCAGCCCTTGCCGACCGGAAAGCCGCCATCGTCGAAATAGCCGCCCGCGCCAGCTTCGGCGAATCCGAGCAGCGGCACGGCCTGCACCGCGCGCGCGGTGTCTTCGATCAATTGCACGAACGTGTCGACGGTGGTGCCGGTCGCGGCCAGAGCCTTCGCGACCGACTCGGTCGAGGGCCAGCGCTCGCGCCCGTCCGGCGTGATGCGCTTCGACTTGTTGAAGGTGGTGGGATCGAGTCCCGCGCGCTTGGCCAGCGCGGATGCTGAAAGTCCTGCGCGTTCGGCGAGGCGATCGAGCGCATTCCAGATTTGATCGTGGGTCAACATGAGGGGGCCGGATGTCTGGCCCAGCCGACCGGACCGGGCAGTGAATTTTATCGGAAACTAGGAATTATTACCTTGAATCTCGCAACTCTGCAATGCATGGCGATCCTCTCAACGCTGCCCTTGAAGTGACCGGGCTGCGCCGATACGGTCTGTCGCGTATCCGCCCGAATATCAGAAAATCATCAACGATTTCAATAGCTAGCGAGAGTCATCCGCCGTGCCCGTGATTTACAAGATTTGTTCGGCCTCGGCCTGGCGCGAGGCCGAGCGGCAGGGCGCCTTTCGCGGCAGCGCGGACGACAAGCGCGACGGCTTCATCCATTTTTCCACGGCGTCGCAGCTCCCCGGGACGGTTGCGAAGCATTTCGCCGGCCAAAGCGGACTGTTCCTGATCGCGGTGGATGCGGATGCGCTGGGCGATGCCTTGCGATGGGAGCCATCGCGCGGCGGCGAACTGTTTCCACATCTCTATGGTGAACTCGACACCGGCGAAGTGACCGCAATTCATGATCTGCGAATGCGCTCGGACGGTTCGCACGACATTCCGGAGTTGGCCTCGTGATCCGCGCTTTCGATTCTCTCACCTTGCCGCTGTTGCGCCGTCTCGATCCGGAAGACGCGCACCGGCTGGCGATCGGCGGATTGCGGCTGTTGCCGCCGGGCAAGCCGCGCGCGAGCGATCCAAAACTGGCGGTGCGGGCCTTCGGCCTGAATTTTCCAAATCCTGTCGGCATGGCGGCGGGCTTCGACAAGAATGCCGAAGCGCCGGATGCACTGCTGAAACTCGGCTTCGGATTTGTCGAGATCGGCTCGGTAACGCCGAAGCCGCAGGAGGGCAATCCCCGCCCGCGCCTGTTCCGGCTGGAGCAGGATTCCGGCGTCATCAACCGGATGGGCTTCAACAACGATGGCGCGGAAGCCGTGCTGCGCCGTCTCGCCGCGCGGGCGCGCCTCGGGGGCATTGTCGGCGTCAATGTCGGCGCCAACAAGGATTCGGCGGACCGCACGGCGGACTATGTCCGGCTGATCGAACTGTTCGCGCCGGTGGCGAGCTATTTCACGATCAATATTTCGTCGCCGAACACGCCCGGCCTGCGCAATCTTCAACAGGCGGCGGCGCTGGACGACCTTCTCGCGCGCGTGATCGACGCACGCGAGCGCGTGCGCAAGAACGCCGGCGATTCGCCGCTGCTGCTCAAGATCGCGCCCGATCTCACGCTGCAGGAACTCGACGATGTGGTTCACATCGCGCGCTCGCGCCGCGTCGACGGCATGATCGTCGCCAACACCACGCTGTCGCGGCCCGCGTCCTTGCGTGAAACGGTGAAGGCGAAAGAGCAGGGCGGCCTGTCCGGGCGTCCGCTGCTGCGGCTGTCGACGCGCATGGTGGCGGAAACTTATGTGCGCGCCGAGGGCGCGTTCCCGCTGATCGGTGTCGGCGGCATCGACTCCGGCGGCGCAGCGCTGATGAAGATCCGCGCAGGCGCAACCCTGATCCAGCTTTATTCATCGCTCGTCTACAAGGGTCTCGGTCTTGTCGAGGACATCAAGGCCGATCTCGTGTCCACACTGCGGCGGACCGGGCGCGACAGTCTCACCGAAATCGTCGGCGCAGACGCCGCGACGATTACGGCGGAGCCCTGGCCGGAGTAAGCTGCGGCGCAGCCTCCCTGAAGGTGATCCGGGCCAGCGCAGGATAGCGCCAGGCCTGCAGCAGGCCGCGCGCCATGAAAAACACCAGAAGCGCACCCCATAATCCGCTGTTGCCGAACGGCAGCAGCAGCCACCATGCCGCAAGATAGATCGCGAAGGATGCGACCATCAGGTTGCGCATGTCCCGTGCCCAGGTCGCGCCGATATAGATCCCGTCAAAACTGTAGGCCATCACGCCGCACACCGGCGCCAGCGCGGCAAGCCACATGAAGTTGCGTGCGGCGACGCGGACCTCGGGGCTGGTGGTGATGGCGTCGATCAGCGGCGCACCAGCGACAGCGAAGATCAGCGTTACCGTCGCCCCGAATACAAAGCCCCAGAGCGTCACGAGTTTGACAGCCTGCGCGAAGCCTTGCCGGTCGCGCGCGCCGACGCTGCGCCCGCACAACTGTTCGGCGGCGTTCGCAAGACCATCGAGAAAGAACGATCCGATCAGGATAAAGTTGTTCAATACCGCGTTGGCGGCCAGCACGTTGTCGCCGGCGCGTGCGCCCTGCGCGGTGAAGAACAGGAAGGCTGCGATCAACGCCGCGGTGCGGATCATGATGTCGCGGTTGATCGCCAGCATGTGCAGGAGTTTGGTGCGATCAAGCAGCACATCGCGCGGCACATTCAAGCGTCCGCCGAGGCTGCGCCACGCCACAACAGCGCCTGCAAGCAACCCGACGGTTTCCGCGATGACGGCCGCGATTGCAGCGCCCGCGATACCCGTCCCGAGGCCGAGCACCAGCCAGGCCGTCAGCGCCATGTTGACCACGTTGATGATGACCTGAAGCGCCAGCGCCGTTCCGGTGCGCGCCTGTCCGACCAGCCAGCCCAGCAGCACATAGTTCGCCAGCACGAAGGGCGCGGACCACAGCCGGATCGCGAAATACTGGCGTGCCGCGCCGGTGACGGCGTCGCTGCCGCCCATCAGGCTGAAGATTAGCGCGGAGAGCGGCGCGTGCAAAACGATCAGCAGGATACCGACAAGAACTGCGATCAGCAGGGCGCGGGCGAGGACCGCGCGGATCTCGAGCCGGTCATCAGCGCCGACAGCCTGCGCGGTGAAGGCCACGGTCCCCATGCGCAGGAAACCGAACAGCCAGAACATGCAGTCAAAGACGATGGAGGCGATGGCGACGCCGCCGAGCAGATACGGCTCGCCGAGACGGCCCACGGCCGCGGTCGCGACGACGCCGAGAAACGGCGTCGTCAGATTGGCCAGCATTGCCGGCGCGGCGATGGCGAAGACGCGCCCGCTGGTGACCTGAAACGATCCGCTCAATCAGCGCGGCCGCTGGCTGCTGAACAGACGCGAGATCAGCCAGATCGGGATCACGATCACGGCGCCGAGCAGGAAGTAGCGCCACACGCCGTTGACGAAATCGAAGCCGAGATTCCAGACCCAGTCGATCAGGCGGCGGATGCTGTAGACGATGTTCCACGGATCGAAACCGATCGCGGCCAGCACGACGCCGACCAGCAGCGACAGCAGCACCAGCCGCAGCAGCACCGACAATGGCGAACCGCCCAGGAAGCGCGACAGGGCGTCGTCGTTTCTGGCTGGCAATTCCTTCACCTCGTCGGGCATCGTGGTCTCCTGCGTGAGTGCGTTATCGCACAATAGCACGCCAGATGGGGGACTGTCTTGTCGCCGTCAATGCCCGCCGGCAGCGGCGGATGAGAGAATTTTGCTCTCGGAGATTAACATCCGTTCAAGTGTGTCCAGCCGGTCGGCGTCGCGCGGCGGTTTGTCCCAGCGCAGGCGGCTGATGCGGGGGAAGCGCATGGCGACTCCGGATTTATGCCGCGCCGAACGTGCCAGCCCCTCGAATGCCACCTCGAACACCAGTCCCCGATCCGGCTCATGCACCACATGGCGCACCGGACCGAACTTCTCGGTGGTATGACGGCGCACGAAACGGTCGATTTGAATCAACTCCTCGTCTGTAAATCCGAAATAGGCTTTACCGACCGGGACGAGTTGTTCGACACCATCAATGCTGGTCCAGACGCCGAATGTATAATCGGAGTAGTATGACGAGCGTTTGCCGTGGCCGCGCTGCGCGTACATCAGTACAGCGTCGATAATGTGCGGGTCACGTTTCCATTTCCACCATTGTCCTTTCGGGCGGCCAGGCAGATAGGGTGCATCGCGCCGTTTCAGCATCACGCCCTCTACGGCTTCCGAGTTCTCTCCCGCCCCGGCGCTGGCTGGATTAGCGCGCGCGGCGGCAAGTTCATCCCAGCTTGTGAAGGGCACGCGCGGCGAGAGATCGACGCGCGGATCGGCAAGCTGTGCGACAAAGGCTTCGAGCTTTTCGCGCCGTTCGCTGAAAGTCAGCATGTGCAAATCATTCTCGCCGTCACTGAGCAGGTCGTAAGCGCGCAGATGGATCGGATAATCCTTCATCAGCTTCGGCGTCACGGATTTGCGGTTGAGCCGCTGCTGCAGGATGTTGAATGTCTGCACACGCCCCTCACGCAGCACCAGCAGTTCGCCGTCGAGTGCGCCGGGAAGGCGCAGCGACGGGAGAAGATCGGGAAAGCTTTTGGTGATGTCTTCGCCGGTCCGCGAATAAAGCCGCGTCACGGTGGTGCCGTTCTCGTCCAGCCCGCTCACCGCCTGTACGCGGATGCCGTCCCACTTCCACTCGGCGGTGAAATCCTCCGGCGCGAGATTGGCGAAATCGGTGTCCTCGATGGCATGCGCCAGCATCACCGGCCGGAACGGCGCAGGATCGCGATTGACCGGCTTGTCGGCGCGGCCCTCAAGCCATGCGAACAGGTCGAGATAGGGCGGCGCAAGCCCCGGCCAGATCAGTTCGACATCGTGGGCATCCTTGTCGCCGAGAGCCGCTGCCGCGGTTTTCGCCAGCCGCGCCGAAACACCGATGCGCAGCCCGCCCGTCACAAGTTTCAGAAGCGCCCAGCGTCCGGTCTCATCCAGTTCGTCCAGCCAGCGCACAAGCTGTGCAGGGATTTCCGTCTTTCCGAGCGTATTGAAAGTCGTGACGACTTCGGTGAGCGTCGGTGGCGGCGGCGAGTTGGTCGCGCGCCGGTCCGCCGGCCACATCAGCGCGACGGTTTCCGACAGGTCGCCGACATAGTCATAGGACAATGCAAACAGGGTCGGATCGGTGCGTGCAGCAATCAGGTCGCGAATAAGCCCGGCCTTGGCATGGCGAAACGACAGAGCGCCAGTCAGTGCAGCCAAGGCCCAGCCGCGATCGGGATCGGGCACCTCGCGAAAGTAGCTCGTGATCAGCCGCAGCTTGTTGTTGCGGCCGGGTTCATATGCGAGACGATCGAGCAGATGTGCGAAGCGGTTCATGACGCCGCCTCGTCAACGGCTACGCCTTCGTCTTCATCGCCATAGCCGACCAAGGCGAGCGGGCGTGCTTTCAGGCCTTTCGACTGGCACCAGTGGACCAGTGCATCTTCCTGGCCGTGGGTGACCCAGATTTCGCCTGCGCCGGTTGCATTAATGGTGGCGCAGAGGCCGTCCCAGTCGGCGTGATCGGAAATCACCAGCGGCAGTTCGATGCCTTTCTGGCGTGCGCGGGCGCGCACACGCATCCAGCCCGAGGCGAATGCGGCGACGGGATCGGGAAATCGTCGCGTCCAGATGTCGGTAATGGCCGAAGGCGGTGCGAGCGTGATCGTTCCCGCGAGATCGGCCTTCTTCATGCCCTTTGCCAGCCGCAACGCGCCAAGATCAATGCCGCGGCTTTCATAGTAGCGCGTGATTTTCTCCATCGCGCCGTGCAGGTAGATCGGCTCGTCGTAACCGGCTTCGCGGATCAATGCGATGACGCGCTGCGCCTTGCCAAGCGAATAGGCGCCGACCAGATGCGCGCGCTCGGGAAACAATGCGACCGACGCCAACAGTTTCTCGATCTCACCAACCGGATCGCTGTGACGAAAGACAGGAAGCCCGAAGGTCGCTTCGGTGATGAACACGTCGCAGGGCACGATCTCGAAAGGTGCGCAGGTCGGATCCGCCGTGTCCTTGTAGTCGCCCGACGCAACGATTCTGGTTGTGCCGTCGGTCACCGCGATCTGCGCCGATCCCAGCACATGGCCTGCCGGATGAAACGTGACGCTGACGCTTCCCAGTTTGACCGTTTCGCCATATGCAATGGCTTGCGTGCTGCCGGCGAAATTGTCGCCATAGCGCAGCCGCATCATGTCGAGGGTTTCCTGCGTCGCCAGCACCGCACCATGGCCGGGACGGGCATGATCCGAATGGCCATGGGTAATCAGCGCCCGCTCCACCGGCCGCACCGGATCGATATGAAAGCCGCCGGGCTTGCAGCACAGGCCGGCGGCAACAGGCATCAGGATGTCGTGCGGGCGCATATGCGGTATATAGTCACTCTCGAGCCGGGGAGGAGTCTGTTACATCCCGCGTGGCTCATTGCCGAGGTTCATTTCAAGTCCATGCCCGCCGCGTTGTTCCTGTCCTCCGGAAACCTGATTGCCGATCGCCGCTATGATTTCGGGCGCGACCTGCAGTTGCGCGGAGACCTTGCCGCCGCTGCCGACCTGATGGCGCAGGCCATTGAGCTTGAGCCGGGTTTCGCTTCGGCCTGGTTCGCGCTCGGCGATCTGCGCGAGCAATTGGGCCAGCGCGATGACGCGATTGCCGCTTTCATTCGCGCGCGGGATTGCGATGCGGAAGACCGCCATGGCGCCAAGGTGCGGCTGATGCGGCTCGGCGCGGAAAATCTCTCCACCATGCCACAGGGTTATGTGCGGGCGCTGTTTGACCAGTACGCGCCGCGCTTCGACAAGGTACTGGTCAACGATCTGGATTATCGCGGACCCGAGGTGCTGCTGAAGGCCGTGCTGGCGGCACGTCATGCGGCGAGGCTGCCCTCGCATTTCGCGCGCGCCATCGATCTTGGCTGCGGCACCGGACTGGTCGCGCGCGAGTTCGCTTCGCTGGTGGACGAGTTCATCGGCGTCGACCTGTCGCCAGGCATGATCGAGCGTGCCCGTGCCACCGGCCTCTACGTACGTCTCGATGTCGCCGACATGCAGCAGGGACTGTCCGCCGAAGCGGATTCCGGCGCAGACCTGATCCTCGCGGCGGATGCCTTTGTCTACGTGCCGGAGCTGGATGCGTTGTTGCGCGAAGCGGCGCGCGTCCTGAAGCCGAAGGGCCTGCTCGCGTTCACGGTGGAAACGCACAGCGGCGATGGCGTCATTCTCGGGGCCGGGCTGCGCTATGCCCATGGCGAGGCCTGTCTGCGCGGCGCTTTGGCCGATGCCGGACTGGTGTCCTGCGCCATTGCCTCGGCTTCAACCCGCATCGAGGCGGGGGAGGATGTTCCGGGCCTCGTGGTCACGGCGAGCAAGGCATAAGCCGCCATTCCGCATCCGCAACATCAGCGTAGCGACAAAACGCAAGACAGGCGCGGAAGGCCTGCCAGCATCCGCCCCGGCCGCGCGGTCCGGCGGATCGCCGATCCCGGCTGCAAAAGGCCCCAAAAACAGACCCGACGAAGGCCTTCGGAACAATCGAGGAGACAACATAAAAATGAAAACCACATCTTTTGCCATTGCGGCGGCTTTCGCGGCGACCGTTTTGATGGGTACTTCCGGCGCGCAGGCCCAGAAGAAATACGATCCGGGCGCGAGCGACACCGAGATCAAGCTCGGCCAGACGGTGCCGCATTCGGGACCAGGATCGCTCTATGGCGTGATCGGCCGCACCCAGGCGGCGTATTTTCAGATGCTGAATGAAAAGGGTGGCATCAACGGGCGCAAGATCACCTTTCTGACGCTGGACGATTCCTACAGCGCACCGAAGACCGTCGAGGCGACGCGGCGGCTGGTCGAACAGGAAGAAGTGCTGGCGCTGTTCGGCTCGCTTGGCACCGGACCGCAGACCGCCGTGCAGAAATATCTCAACAGCAAGAAAATCCCGCAGCTTCTTCTGAACACCGGCGCGGGACGCTGGAACGATCCGAAGAATTTCAAATGGACCACGCCGGGTCTGCCGCTCTATCCGACCGAGGGACGTATTCTCGCGCGCTATCTGTTGCAGAAGAAGCCCGAGGCAAAGGTTGCCATCCTGTACCAGAACGACGAGTTCGGCCGTGATTACATGAATTCGTTCAAGGAGATTCTGGCGGAAGCCGGCGGCAAGGCGAAGGTGATCGCGGAAGCATCCTACGATCTCACCGATCCGACCATCGATTCGCAGATGATCAATCTGTCGAAGTCCGGCGCCGATGTTTTCTACAATATCTCCACCGGCAAGGCGACGTCGCAGTCGATTCGCAAGGTGGCGGAACTCGGCTGGAAACCGCTCCATCTGCTGGTCAGCACGTCGAGCGGCCGATCGATTCTCAACGCCGCCGGCACTGAAAACGCCGTGGGCATCGTCGCTGCGAGTTACACCAAGGAGGTCGGCAGCCCGAAATGGGCGAACGATCCCGACGTGAAGGGCTTCCAGGAACTACGGACCAAATATCTGTCGAACGTCGATCAGGACAACACCATCGCGTTCCAGGGCTATTCGCAGGCCGTAACGATGGCGCGGATCCTCGAGAAATGCGGCGATGAACTGACCCATGAGAACGTCCTGAAGCAGGCCACCAATCTGGCCGGTTACAAGGCGCCGATCTTCCTGCCGGGCATCACCTACGCCACGTCGCCGGACGATTACTCGCCGATCAAGACGCTGTTCATCGGTGTCTTCAATGGCAAGGACTGGGATCTGTCCGACAAGCCGGTCAGCCAATGAGGGATCGCGGCGGAGACGGATCATCCGTCTCCGCTCTCGACCCGAGGCCTGCGACGTCTTACCTCTAGGGCGTGGACACCAAGGCCCCGACATCGCCCGATCTTTTGCCCGAGATTTTCCGCGACTGGTTTACCGCGCGGGGCTGGTCGCCGCGCGCGCATCAGCTCGATCTGCTGGCCAAGGCGCAGCAGGGCAGGTCCGCGCTGCTGATCGCACCCACCGGCGCGGGCAAGACGCTGGCGGGATTTCTGCCGACACTGGTGGAACTGGGCAGGCCACAGCCGAAATCCGCAAAGATGCTTTCGACCGGGCGCAGCATTGCGCGCACCGGCGGTTTGCATACCCTTTATATCTCGCCGCTGAAGGCTCTGGCGGTGGACATCGCGCGCAATCTCGACAAGCCGGTTGCCGACATGAAGCTGCCGGTTCGGGTGGAAACCCGCACCGGCGACACGCCGGTGTCGCGGCGCCAGCGCCAGCGGCGCGATCCGCCGGATATTCTGCTGACCACGCCGGAGCAGCTTGCACTGCTGCTGTCATCGGATGATGCGCCTTATCTGTTCTCGTCGCTCAAGCGCATCGTGCTCGACGAACTGCATGCCCTGGTGACATCCAAGCGCGGCGATCTCCTGTCGCTCGGTCTTGCGCGGCTGTGGCGGCTGGCGCCGCAGGCGACGACGGTCGGATTGTCCGCGACGGTCGCGGAGCCGGACGATCTGCGGCGCTATCTGATGCCCCAGGCGGATGGCATCGCGCGGATGGCCGATCTTGTGATCGCGGATGCCGGCGCCGCGCCCATTGTCGAAATGCTCGACACAAAAGAGCGGCTGCCGTGGGCGGGGCACATGGCGCGTCATGCGCTCGGCGAGATTTACGATCTGGTCAAGGCGAACAAGACCTCGCTGATGTTCGTCAACACCCGCGCGCAGGCCGAGATGCTGTTTCAGGACCTCTGGCGCATCAACGACGACGGTCTCGCGATTGCGCTCCATCACGGCTCGCTCGATGTGGCGCAGCGCCGCAAGGTCGAGGATGCTATGGCGGCGGGAAAGCTGCGCGGCGTGGTCTGTACCTCGTCGCTCGATCTCGGCATCGACTGGGGCGATATCGACCTCGTCATCAATGTCGGCGCGCCCAAAGGTGCGTCGCGCCTGATGCAGCGGATCGGCCGCGCCAATCATCGTCTCGATGAACCGTCACGCGCTGTCATGGTGCCGGCCAATCGTTTCGAGGTGCTGGAATGCCGCGCGGCCATCGACGCGGTGGCGGAGAATGCGCAGGACACCCCGCCGCAGCGCACCGGCTCGCTCGACGTGCTGGCGCAGCACATTCTCGGCTGCGCCTGCGGCGAGCCATTTCTGGCCGATGCGCTTTATGAAGAGGTGCGCAGCGCGGCGCCGTACATGGACCTTTCGCGAAGCGATTTCGACGATGCCGTCGATTTCGTCGCGACCGGCGGCTACGCGCTGAAAAGCTATGAACGCTTCGCGCGCATCAAGCAGGACAAGGCTGGCCGCTGGCGGGTGACCAATCCGAAGGTGCGCCAGAGCTATCGCCTCAATGTCGGCACCATTGTCGAAGAGCCGATGCTGAAGGTGAAGCTGGTGCGCGGGCGCGGCAAGAGTTCGGGCTCGACCGGCGTGATCGCGCGGGGCGGACGGATGCTCGGGCAGATCGAGGAGTACTTTATCGAAGGGCTGGTGCCCGGCGACACCTTCGTGTTCGGCGGCGAGGTGGTGCGTTACGAAGCCCTGATGGAAGACGAGGTTTATGTTTCGCGTAGCAACGACGCCAATGCCAAGGTTCCGTCATACATGGGCGGCAAGTTTCCGCTCTCGACCTATCTTGCCGAGCGCGTGCGGCTGCTGCTCGCGGATCAGCGGGCCTGGAAGGGATTGCCGGATCAGGTGCGCGAATGGCTGTCGCTGCAGGCGGCATTTTCCCGCGTGCCCGGGCCGCGCGAACTGATCGTCGAAACATTCCCCCGCGCGGATAAGCATTACCTTGTCTGCTATCCGTTCGAGGGCCGCCTTGCCCATCAGACGCTTGGCATGCTGCTGACGCGGCGGCTGGAACGTGCGCGGGCCAAACCGCTCGGGTTTGTGGCCAATGAATATGCGCTGGCGGTGTGGTCGCTCGGCGACATGTCGTCGATGATCCGGGGCGGGCGGCTCAATCTGGACGCGCTGTTCGATGCCGACATGCTGGGCGACGATCTCGAAGCCTGGCTTGCGGAATCGGCGCTGATGAAACGGACCTTCCGCACCTGTGCGGTGATCTCCGGCCTGATCGCGCGCCGGTTCACCGGCGAGGAAAAATCGCGGCGGCAGGTGCTGTTCTCGACGGATCTCGTCTACGACGTGCTGCGCAAGCATCAGCCGGACCATGTGCTGCTGCGTGCGGCGCGCGCAGACGCTGCGACCGGCCTTTTGGATATTCGCCGTCTCAGCGATATGCTGATCCGGATCAAGGGCCGAATCACACACAAGGAACTCGACCGGGTGTCCCCGCTCGCGGTGCCGGTGATGCTGGAAATCGGCCGCGAAGCGGTTTATGGCGAAGCATCGGACGAGTTGCTGGCGGAGGCCGCCGAGGAACTGGTCAAAGAGGCGATGCCGCCCAATTGAGATCGAAACGAAATGCAAGGCACACAGGCGGCAGAGCAGGTTCCGGAAGTGACTGTCGCCGGCGTGACCTTCACCGCTGACCTTGTGGGCGCGTTGTTCTGGGAAGAGGAGCGGCTGCTGGTCGTTTCCGATTTGCATCTGGAAAAGGGATCGAGCTTCGCACAACGCGGCGTGCTGTTGCCGCCGTTTGACACCGCTGCGACGCTGGCGCGATTGGGGGCGGTGATCGCCCGGCATGATCCCCGCACCGTCATCGCCCTTGGCGACAGTTTCCATGATCGCGAGGCGCATCAGCGACTGTCGTCCGACGATCGCGACGCGCTCGCTGGACTGCAGGCGCGGCGTGACTGGATCTGGATTTCCGGCAATCACGATCCGGCCCTGCCGCGCGATTTCGGCGGCACCGTCGCGGACGAAGTTGCCATCGGGTCGATTGTGTTTCGCCATGAGCCGACCGGTGCGGTCGGCGAAATCGCCGGTCATCTTCATCCCAAGGCACGGGTGTCGACGCGCGGACGTTCGGTCGAGCGGCGGTGTTTCGCCAGCGACGGGGAGCGGGCTGTGATGCCGGCATTTGGCGCGTATACCGGCGGTCTCAGCATTCGCGACGTGGCTTTCGCGGCGATCTTCCAGACGCTGGCCTTCACCGCGCATGTGCTGGGCGACCGCAAGGTCCACAGCATCGCGGCGGCGCGGTGTTATTGAAAACCCGGATTTGATCTGCGCCATGGATGGCCGACGCCGGTTCTGTCAGATGTCACGGAACCGCAGCGGATGAAGGCGGTTGTCGGTCGCGGCTGGGCACAGGCATGACACGCCACAAGGTCGACCATCGAAAGACAGCGCCCGCGGACAGCGGGGCGCACCATGAGAAGAAGCCCGAGCCGTTCAGCGTGCGGGGGTTTCTCAAAACCCTCGGCCCCGGGCTCGTCACCGGCGCGTCGGACGACGATCCCTCCGGCATCGGCACCTATAGCCAGGCGGGCGCGCAGCTCGGCTATGGCATCGGCTGGACCATGCTGCTGACATTCCCGCTGATGGTGGCAATTCAGGAAATCTCCGCGCGTGTCGGGCGCGTTACCGGGCGTGGCATTGCCGGAAATGTCTGCCGGCTCTATCCGGCCTGGGTTCTAAACGTCATCGTGGCGCTGCTGTTCATCGCCAACACAATCAACATCGGGGCCGATCTCGCCGCGATGAGCGACGCGCTGAAACTCCTGATCGGCGGCCCCGGCTTTCTGTACGTGCTGGTGTTCGGCATGGCCTCGACCGCGGCGCAAATTTTTCTCGATTACCGGCGCTACAGCGCGGTGCTGAAATGGCTGACCCTCAGCCTGTTCTCCTACGTGGCGGCGCTTGCCGTGACGAAAGTCGCATGGGCCGATGCGTTGCGCGGCATTGGCATTCCGCATGTGCAGTGGACCTCCGCATTTCTGACCACACTGGTCGCCATCCTCGGCACGACTATCTCGCCCTATCTGTTCTTCTGGCAGGCGTCGCAGGAAGTCGAAGACCAGAGGGTTGATGCCAGAAAGCAGCCTCTGGCGGAAAAGCATTATGGCGCGCAACGGGAGTTTCACCGCATCCGCGCCGACACCATTGTCGGAATGGCCTTCTCGAACCTGATTGCGATCTCGATCATCATCACGGCGGCGGCGACGCTGAATGCAACCGGAAAGACCGATATCGAGACCTCGGCGCAGGCTGCTGAAGCACTGAAGCCGATTGCGGGAAATTTTGCCGAATTCATTTTCGCTTTGGGCATCATCGGCACCGGCCTGCTGGCCGTGCCCGTGCTTGCCGGGTCTGCTGCCTATGCCATCGGCGAAGGCCGCAGATGGCCTGTCGGACTTGCGCGCAAGCCGCGTGAAGCTGCCGCGTTTTATGGCGTGCTGGCACTGTCGGCGGGCATCGGCATTGTCGTGAACCTGACACCGATCGACCCCATCTCGGCGCTCTACTGGAGCGCAGTGATCAACGGGGTGCTCGCGGTACCGGTGATGATCCTGTTGATGCTTGTCGCCCGCCGCCGCGATGTGATGAGCAAGTTTGTCGTCAGCGGGCCGCTCTACTGGCTGGGATGGCTGTCGACAGCGACGATGGGCGCGTGCGTGATCGCGATGGCTGCCGGATTTATCCTCTAGTCCCTGCGGAAGATGATGGAGGCGAGCCATCCGGTCATGATCGCCATCATCGCGGTGGCAAGTCCGTAGAGCAATCCGTGGTAGCGCGCCGAATTGGCGACGAACTGTTCAAAGCCGACCTTGACGATCTCGAAGGCGGTTTCCGTCTTTGCGATGAACGCGCCATTGGCGAACAGCTTGATGTCGATGGTGTAGGTTCCGGTCGTCACTTCGGCAGGCAGCGGAATGCCGGTGCGGAACAGGGTCGGCGTCAGGAAGGTCAGCGCGCTGGTCTGCTCGCGGTAAAGCCCGTGCTCGGTGCGCAGCCGCACGAAGGATGAGCGAAACGGATCGCTGGCGACCGTGTTGGCGATATCCGGCCCCATGCGCTGCGGCAACTGATAGTTCGCCAGCCCCAGTTGCTGCCGCCGCTGCACGTCGGCGGCGGCGATATCGTCGATCGGGCGGTTGGCAAAAATGCCGAGATAGGACGGGACCTGGATGAACTCGCGCGAATCGACGTTGACCCAGATGCCGAGCTTGCGCTCCTTGCGGCGGGTGACCATGTCGGCGCGGGGGCCGGTGACGGTCACCACGATGTCATAGGCGGTGCCCGGCGGCTTCGATTTGCTGTCGCGCTCGATGGAGCCGAACAGCACCAGTTCCTCGCCGGAATAATTCGGCGTCACGGTGATGCGATGGTTGGACACCGAGACGATCAGGTTCTCCGCCCGTGCGGATGGCTCCGCCCCGGGCAGGAGCAGTAGCATCGCGGCGAGAATGAGTGCGCGCCGGATCATCCGCCGATTCCCAGATCGCGAATGGAATAGAGTTCGCCCGGCCGGATCACCAGTTCGACGGCAAAGCGGATGCCGACCGACAGAACCAGAAGTCCGAGCAGCAGCCGCAGATGTTCGCCGCGGATGCGCTGGCCGGCCCGCGCGCCGAACTGGGCGCCGAACACGCCGCCGACCATCAACATCAGGGCGAGCACGGCATCGACCAGATGATTGGTGAGCGCGTGCAGGATCGTTGCCACCACCATCGTCACCAGCGTCAGGACCATCGCCGAGCCGATGACGGTGAAGGTCGGAACCCGCAGCACGTAGATCATGATCGGGATCAGAAGAAAGCTGCCGCCCACGCCCATGATCGCGCCGAGAAAGCCGACAAAATAGCCTACCGCGATCACCGGAATGACGGACAGGTAAATTTTCGAGCGCTTGAAGCGCATCTTCAGCGGCAGGCCGAGGATCCATCCCTGCGCCCGCACGCGGCGCGTGACGGACGTGTTGCCGCCCCGTGAGCGGAGAATGGCGCGCAGGCCTTCCAGAAACATCAGCGAGCCGACGCCGGTCAGCAGCACGACGTAGGAGAGTGCGATGATCAGGTCGAGTTGTCCGACCGAGCGCAGCAGCGAGAAAATCCAGACGCCCGACGCGGTGCCGGCCACGCCGCCGCACAACAGCACCAGACAGAGAGCGGGGTCGATTGCCCGCTTGCGCCAGTACGACAGCGCGCCGGAGAACGAGGAGGCGGCCATATGGCTGGACACCGAGGCCACCGCCACGGCGGGAGAAATGCCGAGGAAGATCAGGAGCGGCGTCATCAGGAAACCGCCGCCGATTCCGAACATGCCGGACACGAATCCGACCGCAGCGCCTAGCCCCAGGATGAGGAACACGTTGATCGGGATATCGGCGATCGGGAGGAAAAGCTGCACGCGGGTTCGCTTGATTTTGGCGCGAGGTCCGGTGCGCCCGCGCGGGTTTGAGCTGCCGCGCCGCGGATGAAGCGCCGCGTCTCTGCTTACCCGAAAACGCCGCCGGTGGGGTTAAAGATTTGGCCTGCGGTCCGCAATGCCTGGTGATTTGACGGCGGTGTCGGCTGTTAATCTTAACACCGCGATATGGGAAGCTGCCGCCGTCGCGGCGCATCGGCGCCGTCACCGGGCTTCAGTAGGACGCGCTCTTGATGGCGTTTTTCGCGGCGGCCCTTGCCCCGGGCTTCGCGGCGGGCTTGGCCGTTTTCGCCGGCGCCGCGGCATCCCATCCGCCAGCAGGCGCGCCGTTGGCTGTCGCCTCGTCGGGCTGCGCCTCGGCGACGAAGGTCTGTGTCGCGAGCTTTGCCGCAGCCAGCGACTGGGCATCGAGACGCTTGGCGATATCGTCGCGCTTGCGGCCTGAATCCGCATCGCCCTGCGCGGCGGCCAGGCTGAACCACTTGTAGGACTCGGCAAGATTCTGTTCCACGCCGATCCCGCGGGCGTAGAGAATGCCGAGATTGAACTGGCTGTCGGCGATGCCCCGTTCGGCCGCCTTGCGGAACCATTGCGAGGCGCTCTTGTAGTTCGGGCCGGCGCCGCCGCCATCGGCGTCGAGCACCGCGAGATTGTGCATGGCCTTGGCGCTGCCCTTCTCGGCGGCATCAAGGTAGTACCGGCGTGCCGTGTCGATGTCCTTCTTGAGGCCGAGGCCCTTTTCGTAAAGCGTTCCGAGCCGGAAGGTCGCCGGAACGATGCCATTGTGGGACGCGCGTTCGTACCACTTCGCAGCAGTCGCATAATCCTGCGCGACCCCTCGGCCTTCGGCATAGCGGATGCCGATCTCGAAGGCCGCGCCGGGATCGCCCTTGTTGGCGGCGGCGCGCAACGTGGTGCTGCCGATCGACTCGGGCAGCGCGTCGTTGACCGGCGTGAACTTGATCTTCGCCTTCTCTTTCACCGGAGCAGGCAGCGCGGCGGGTGCGGGTTCCACCGGCGTGGCGATCGAACCCGTGACGTCGGGGGCAACGGGCGCTGCCGCAGGGAGAGGCGCGGCGACCGGCTCAACCGGTGTTGCAGCCGGAATCGCAGGCATCTGCGGCACCGAAATGATCTGCGGTCCGCTCATGGGCGACTGGCGGGTCAGCAGCGTCGGCGACGTCATCGACGGCGTGATCGCAGGCGAGGCATCGGAGCGCGGTCCGTTTTCCGGCGCAGGCGGCGGAGCCGGTGCGACATTGGACTCCGCCGGAAGCGAGCTGTTGTCGCCGCTGTAGTTGTTGAGCAGGTTCATGCCCATCTTGACCGTGCCGAGCACGATCACCACGACGCTTGCGCCCACCAGCAGGGCGCGAATCTTCGACGATAGCCCCGAGTCGCCCGCCGTCACCGCCTTGGCGGCGTTGCGTGCGGCATCGTTGAGCGCGGTGACGCGGTTCTGCTTCGGCCCCGGCGCGGGAGGTGCCGCGGCGGCAGCCTGCGCGGCGCGCCGTGCGGCCTGAATGAAGTTGGCCGAACTGACCGGCTCCTGCTTGCCGGCGGAAATCTCGTTCAGCACGTCTTCGGATGCTGCGATCCGCTCCGATGGGCTGGAGCCGGATCGCCCCTGCATCCGGGTGCCGGGCTCAAGGGGATGATCCGGCGGCAGGCTCGGATCAATCGGGCTCCGCGGTGTGGGAGGCGGGCGCACGGCGGCGACCGGCGGCGCGGCTTCCGGGGCGTCGTAGGATGGCGCGAGCGCGGGAGCCTGAACGACAGGGGTCGCGGCCGACGCCGGTGCGCGCGCGATCGGAGCCTGGGCCGCAGCCGGATTCGGCATTTCCGGACGCGGCACCGGCGCGAACGAACTGGCCGAACGCGGCGGCTCTGGTGTGTAGGTTTCGCGCGCGCGAGGTTCGGCCATCGCAGGCGGTATGTCGCGTGGGGCGGGCGCGGCGCGTGCGTTGCGCAGGTCGCCCTCGATCTGGGTCAGGCGATCGACCACATGGCCGAGCGTGTTGTGAACCGCCTCGAGCGAATCTTGGGTAGTCCGGTTGGTTTCCGACTGGCTGAAGCGGATATCGGAGAGTTCGCGCTTGATGGTGTCCACCACCTCGCCATCCATCGGCGATACGGCGCGCAATCCCTGATCGGCGCTGGCGCCGCGCTGGCTCTCAAGATGCCGCAGGATGTCGGACAGGCCTTCCTCGACCCGCGAAAGATTCCCGCCGCGCGGGTCCGCCATTTCCAGCCGCTCGAGCAGATGATGCACACGCTGCTCGACATGGTTGAGGGAGGCGGAACTGTCATTGCCGACCTGAAGATTGTCGAGCCGGTCCGAAATGGTCCGCACCGCATTGTCGAAGTACACGGTATCGCCGACGGCGGGCCGGTCGCGCTGCTCGAGCGCAGTGGTCAGCACCGCGATGCGCTGTTCGAGCGCGGAGAGGATGTCGTTGTTGCCGCCTGCATGCGCCAGTTGATCGACCTTGGCTGAAAGACTCTGCACATGGCCTGCGAGTTCGTTCAGCGCCTCGTTCGATGCGACGCTGGAGACGATCCCCTTGAGCGCAGCGATGGCGTCTTCAAGCTGGCGGACCGTGGCAGGATCGGTGCTGGAGCGCACGATCATGTCGATCTTGCCGCCGAGATTGCGGATCGCGTCGTCGAATCCGGCCAGTTGCTCGGCAGGCTTCAGCGTGCGCAGTTCGCTGTAAATCTCGGACAGCGCGCGTTCGATGCCGGACAGGGCGCTGCTGTCGATCCCGGTGGAGCGGGTTTCGTCGATCCGCCGCCCCAGCGACCGGATTTCGCCTTCAAGGGATTCGATCGCGCGGCGCGGCAT
The DNA here is from genome assembly GCF_000336555.1 of Afipia clevelandensis ATCC 49720. GTDB lineage: Bacteria > Pseudomonadota > Alphaproteobacteria > Rhizobiales > Xanthobacteraceae > Afipia > Afipia clevelandensis. The sequence continues at coordinate 3,543,078 of NZ_KB375281.1, forward strand.
CGCCTCGGTGATGGCCTGGCGGATTTCGGCCAGTTCGCCCCGGAAGGCGGCGATCGACTGTTCGACGCCGTCGGGACGGCGGAGCGTTTCGATCTGGCTGGTGATCTGGGAGAGTTGCCGCTCCAGCCCGGAGAAGTCCGGCTGGATCGGCGGCGCATGACTGACGAAGGATGGCGGCGGCATCCGCGCCGCTGACGTCATCTGGCGCGGCGCCCCGTCAAGTTCGCCTTGCCGCGCGACGATTTCCGCGATGGAGAAATCCATCGGAGACATTGCAGGGGACGAGACCATCGGTGACGCAGCGGGCGGCGTCATGCGCGGGGCAGGCGCCGCGCGATAGGCCGGATTGGCCGAACCGTTTGAAATCTGCGACAGCCGGGCGTCGAGCCGGGAAATAGCGTCGTTGAGCTGGCGCGCCACGGCTGGCTCGCCCGCAGGTGCGCCGGGTGCACGCGAAATATGCTCGACCTGACGGGCGATGGAGTCGAGGCGGCGATGGATTTCGGCCACCTCCTGCGCCTCGCGGGAATTGCCGCCGGGGCTGCCGATTGCCGAATTCAACCAATCTCCCAAGGACATGCCGGCACGGCGCGCGGAGGCTTCGGCCCTTTCCCGGACCGATGGCTCAATGCCGTCCACACTCCACGATACGCGCGCTGTCATGCCCAGGTCCGGTCTCGGCTCCGGCTTCGGCCAGAGCGCTGCAGGCCCCCGCGTCCCTTTGAAGAGACAATCAAATTTCGGCGCGGGACGTCTGTTTCCAGACCTGACTTTTTCGCGTTACGGTAAATACCGGGTTAATGAAACGCTGGCGGGCTTATTAATAATTATTGCGCCGGGCCGGGAGCGTCAGTTTGAGGACGGCCGGGTGAACAACCCGCTGAGATCGCCCAGATCCGCTTCCGTGATGGTGCAGTGAGCAGAATTCATGACCGACGACTGGCCGATATAGGCCCAGTAGATGAACTCGGCGCGGGGGAGCGACGCCCGCGCGTCGACGCCGGATTCCCGCAGCAGCTTGGCGATATAGGCGACACGCCCGGCATCGACGGTCGCGACGACCCTGGCGGCAACGTCATCGGAGGCGGCCCACGCGCGGAAGGCGCGATCAAGGCTCCGGTCTTCGTTGAACGCCAGCTTCATCAAAGAGGTCAGCCGCGCAGGCCCGACGATCGACGAGTCGATCTCGCGAATCACCCCGTCCGTCGCGCGTTCCTGCCAGGTCGCGAGCAACTGGTTGCGAAAGTCGGCAATGCTCTCGAAATGCCAGTAAAAACTGCCTCTTGAGACCTGCAGGCCCTCGGCCAGCATGCCGGTTTTCAGCGCCGCCTCGCCCTGCCGGGCAAGGGTCCGCAGCCCGTGAGCGATCCATTGCTCACGGGTCAGCCGGTCTTTCGAGAGCGACGATTCGACACTTTCAACCATACACAAGTGTATTGACACAAAATGGCGCCCGGCGCTAGGCTCCGTACAGAGGTGTATGGAGGCCTTGCAGAACTGCGGCACCTGAACTGGCGCGCCCGTCCTGCCGGTGAGCGGGACGCGCAGCGCTGCGGTGGTTGAATTCAACAGAGATATCCGAGGCGTCGGGAGAAATAGCGCCGCTGTGCTGGCCGATCACGGCGCGGATCGCGCGGTTCCGTGTCATGGTGCGGTCATCGAAGGCGGTCCATGTGCTGAAGCCTCGTCGTCAGACAATTCGCATCATCCACGTCCAATTGTGAACCGAGAGACAGTCCAATGACGATCTACAAAGCACCAGTCGAAGATGTGAACTTTCTCCTCAACGACGTTTTCCAGATCGACCGCTACAACAACCTGCCGGGCTTTGCAGACGCCTCCGCCGATGTTCGCGCCGCGATCATCGACGAAGCCGCCAAACTCAGCGAGCAGGTGCTGCATCCGCTCAACCATTCCGGCGATCAGGAGGGTTGCACCCGTCACGACGACGGCCGGGTGACCACGCCGAAAGGTTTCAAAGACGCTTTCAAGCAGCTTGCGGAAGGCGGCTGGCTCGGCCTGTCGGCTCCGGCGGAATTTGGCGGACAGGGCCTGCCGGTCACGCTGTCGCAGACCGTCAATGAATTCATGATGTCGGCCAACATGGCCTTCTCGATGTATCCAGGACTGACGAAGGGCGCGATGGCCGCGCTGCTGGTGCATGGATCGGACGAGCAGAAGAAGACCTTCGTGCCGAAGATGGTCGAGGGTCGGTGGGCCGGCACGATGAACCTCACCGAGCCGCAATGCGGCACCGATCTCGGCTTGATGCGCACCAAGGCGGTGAAGCAGGCCGACGGCACCTACAAGATCAGCGGCACCAAGATTTTCATCTCGGGCGGCGAGCAGGACCTCACCGAGAACATCGTGCATCTGGTGCTGGCGCGCATCGAAGGCGCGCCTGCGGGCATCAAGGGCGTGTCCCTCTTCGTTGTGCCGAAAATGAAACTGAACGCCGACGGCTCGCTGACCAATGAGAAGAACGGCGTGTCCTGCGGTTCGATCGAGCACAAGATGGGCATTCACGGCAATTCGACTTGCGTGCTGAATTTCGACAACGCGGTCGGCACCCTTGTCGGCGAAGAGAACAAGGGCATGCAGGCCATGTTCGTCATGATGAACGAGGCCCGCCTCGGCGTCGGCGTGCAGGGTCTGTCGCAGTCGGAAGTCGCCTATCAGAACGCGGTGAACTACGCGCGCGAACGTCTGCAGGGCCGCTCGCTGACGGGCGCGAAGGAGAAGGACAAGCCCGCCGATCCGATCATCGTGCATCCGGACGTGCGCCGCACGCTGATGTCGATCCGCGCCTTCAATGAAGCGGCGCGCGCGCTGGTGGTATGGACCTCGATCAAGAGCGACCTTGCCCATCGTTCGGACGATGCCGGCGAGCGTCAGGCCGCCGACGATCACATGGGTCTTCTGACCCCTGTCATCAAAGGCATGCTGACCGACCAGGGTTTCGCCAATGCCGTCGCCGCGCAGCAGATGTTCGGCGGCCACGGTTACATCGTCGAGACCGGCGTCGAACAGTTCGTTCGCGATGCGCGCATCTCGATGATCTACGAAGGCGCCAACGGCATCCAGGCGCTCGATCTTGTCGGCCGCAAGCTCGGCCGCGATGGCGGCCGCGCGATCACCGCGTTCTTCGGCGAGGTCTCGGCCTTCATCAAGGAAAACGGCGCGAACGAGGCGCTCAAGCCTTTCATCGCGCCGCTCGGCGCCGCGCTGAAGGATCTGCAGCAGGCTACCATGTGGCTGATGCAGAACGCGCTGGCCAAGCCCGACAATGCAGGCGCCGCCTCGACCGATTATATGCATCTCTTCGGTCTTGTGACGCTCGGCTATATGTGGGCGCGGATGGCCAAGGTTGCGCAGGACAAGCTGGCGGATGGCGGCGATCAGGCCTACCTGAAAACCAAGCTGGTCACCGGAAAGTTCTTCATGGAGCGCATGCTTCCCGAAACCTCGCTGCGGCTGTCGCGCGTCCAGAGCGGCGCCGACACGATGATGGAATTGTCCGCCGAGGCGTTCTGATTTTCCCGATATCATCCCGCGCCGGTTCCCGGCGCGGGATTTTTCCATCACACTGCTTCAAACACATCCCAGGAGGACGTCATGGCAGAGGCATTTATCTACGACCATGTGCGCACGCCGCGCGGCAAGGGCAAATCCGACGGTTCGTTGCACGAGGTGACTGCGCTGGCGCTGGCGACGGCGCCGCTGAAGGCCCTCAAGGAGCGCAACAACCTCGCCGCCGACAGCATCGACGATGTGGTGCTCGGCGTGGTCGATCCGGTCGGTGAGGCGGGCGGCGACATCGCGCGCTTTGCGGCGCTGAATGCCGGGTTCGATACCTCGGTGCCGGGTGTGCAGATCAACCGCTTCTGTGCCTCGGGCCTGGACGCGGTGAACTTCGCCGCGGCGCAGGTGATGTCCGGCCAGCACGAACTGACCATCGGCGGCGGGGCGGAATCCATGAGCCGCGTCGGCATCATGTCGTCAGGCGCGGCCTGGCCGATGGACCCCTCGATGGCGGTGCCGAGCTATTTCATGCCGCAGGGGGTGGCGGCGGATCTGATCGCGACCAAGTACGGCTTCTCGCGTGACAACGTCGATGCCTATGCGGTGCAGAGCCAGCAGCGCGCGGCCAAGGCCTGGGATGAAGGCCGCTTCAAGAAGTCGGTGGTTCCGGTGAAGGATATCAACGGCATCACCATCCTCGACAAGGACGAGCACATGCGCCCGTCGACCACGATGCAGTCGCTCGGCCAGTTGCAGCCGTCTTTCGCGGCGATGGGTGCGATGGGCGGTTTCGATGCGGTGGCCGTGCAGTCGCATCCGGAAATCGAGGCGGTGAATTACGTTCATCACGCCGGCAATTCGTCGGGCATCGTCGATGGCGCAGGTGCCGTGCTGATCGGCAGCGAAGCGGCGGGCAAGAAGAACAACCTGAAGCCGCGCGCGAAGATTCGTGCCTTCGCGAACATCGGCTCCGAACCCGCAATGATGCTGACGGGTCCGGTCGATGTGACCAGGAAGGTGCTGGAGCGTTCCGGCATGAAGCTGTCGGACATCGACCTGTTTGAACTGAACGAGGCGTTCGCCTCGGTTGTCCTGCGCTATATTCAGGCCTTCGACATCGACAACGAGAAGATCAACGTCAACGGCGGCGCTATCGCGATGGGCCATCCGCTCGGTGCAACCGGCGCGATGATTCTCGGCACCGTGCTCGATGAGCTTGAGCGCACCAACAAATCCACCGCTCTGGTCACGCTGTGCATCGGCGGCGGCATGGGCACCGCGACCATCATCGAGCGCGTTTGAGGATCAGCACATGGCTTACAAGAATTTCAAGGTTGAGACCGACGCCGACGGCATTGCTGTCGTCACCTGGGATATTCCCGGCAAGTCGATGAATGTGCTGGACGAGACCACCGGTCTCGAACTCGCCGCCATCGTCGATGCGACCAGCAAGGACGCCGCGATCAAGGGTGTGGTTTTCACCTCCGGCAAGGAAGCGTTCTCCGGCGGTGCGGACCTGACCATGCTGGAAGGCATGAACCGCGCCTATCTCGAACTGCTCAAGAGCAAGGGCGAGGAAGCCGCAAACACCTATGTGTTCGAGGAAGTCCGCAAGCTGTCGCAGACTCTGCGCAACATCGAAACCTCGGGCAAGCCGTGGGTTGCCGCGATCAACGGCCTTGCCTTCGGCGGAGCGTTTGAGCTGGCGCTGGCCTGCCACTATCGGATCGCGTCGGAAAATCCGAAGACCCGTCTCGGCCTGCCCGAGATCAAGGTCGGCCTGTTCCCCGGCGGCGGCGGCACCCAGCGCCTGCCGCGCATGATCCAGCCGATGGAAGCCTTGCAGATGCTGCTCAAGGGCGACGCCATCGACCTCATCAAGGCGAAGTCTCTTGGCATCGTCGGCGCGGTCGTGCCGGTAGCGGATCTGATCAAGGCGTCGAAGGAGTGGATCAAGGCCGGCGGCAAGGCCGTCGCGCCATGGGACGAGAAGGGCTTCAAGCTGCCGGGCGGCGCCGTCTACTCGAAGGGCGGCATGCAACTGTTCCCGCCGGCCAACGCCATCCTGCGCCGCGAGACCTACGACAACTATCCGGCTGCCCGCGCCATCATGCAGTGCGTCTATGAAGGCCTGCAGCTCCCGATGGATGCGGCGCTGCGCGTCGAGTCGCGATACTTCTCGAAAATCCTGCGCTCGAAGGAAGCGGCGGCGATGATCCGCTCGCTGTTCGTGTCGATGCAGGAGCTGAACAAGGGCGCGCGCCGTCCCGCGAACGTTCCGCCGACCAAGGTCAAGAAGCTCGCCGTCATCGGCGCGGGCTTCATGGGCGCCAGCGTCGGCTTCGTCTCGGCGCAGGCCGGCATCGACGTCGTGCTGATCGACCGCGATCAGGACAGCGCCGACAAGGGCAAGGGACACGCCAAGACCATGCTCGACGGCATGATCGCCAAGGGCCGCATGAAGCAGGACAAGGCCGATGCTATTCTCGCCCGTATCTCCGCGACACCGGACTACAATGCGATCAAGGATTGCGACCTCGTGATCGAAGCCGTGTTCGAGGATCGCAAGGTCAAGGCTGAGACCTATGCCAAGGCCCAGCCGCTGCTGAAGGACGGCGCGATCTTCGCCTCCAACACCTCGACCCTGCCGATCAATTCGCTGGCCGAGGAGTGGAAGGACCCGTCGAAGTTCATCGGTATCCACTTCTTTTCGCCGGTCGAGAAGATGATGCTGGTGGAAATCATCGTCGGCAAGAACACCGGCGATCTGGCGCTGGCCACCGCGCTCGATTACGTGCGGCAGATCAACAAGACGCCCATTGTTGTGAACGACTCGCGCGGCTTCTTCGCCAACCGCTGCGTGCTGCGTTACGTCTCGGAAGGCTACGAGATGTTCAAGGAAGGCGTGCCGCCCGCGATGATCGAGAATGTCGGCAAGATGGCCGGCATGCCGGTCGGCCCCCTGTCGCTCAACGACGAAGTCGCCATCGACCTGTCGCTGAAGATTCTCAAGGCCACCGAGGCCGATATGGGCGCGCAGGCCGTCGATCAGGAGCAGAAGGCACTGCTGGTGGAAATGGTGGAGAAGCGCGGGCGTCTTGGCCGCAAGAACGGCAAGGGCTTCTACGACTATCCGGAGAAGGGCAAGGGCCAGAAGAAGCTCTGGCCGGAGCTGACCTCGCTGCAGTCCAAGCACCTCGATCCCGATACGCTGGATGTTGAGGAGTTGAAGCAGCGGTTCCTCGTGGTGCAGGCGGTGGAAGCCGCACGAACCGTCGAGGATCATGTCATCACCGATCCGCGCGAGGCGGATGTGGGCTCGATCCTCGGTTTCGGCTTCGCGCCGTTCACCGGCGGCACGCTGTCCTACATCGACTTCATGGGCACCAAGAACTTTGTCGAGCTGTGCCACAAGTTCGAGAAGAAGTACGGCTCGCGCTTTACGCCGCCGAAGCTGCTGGTCGACATGGCGGCCAAGGGCGAAACCTTCTATGGCCGCTTCGCACCGAAGAAAGCGGCGGCGTAAGCTACATCGTCTTCTAAAGAAAAAGGGCGGGATCATGGGTCCCGCCCTTTTTCGTTGCCGACAATGTGATTGCGCTTACGACGCCTTCATAAGCCCTTCGGCGGTGAGTGCTTCCTGCACCTTCGGGCGCGCCGCGACACGGGCTTTGTAGGCGACGAGATTAGGCAGGCCCGAGATATCGAGGCCGGTGCGATCCGCCCAGGCGAGCATCGTGAACAGATAGGCGTCCGGCACGGTGAATGCGTTGCCCATGATGTAGTCGCGGCCTTTCAGGGCCTGATCGACATACTTGAACTTGCCCATCAGGCGGTCCTTGAAGAATGCCTTGGTGTCGTCGGACAGCACCGGCTGGAACAGCGGGCTGAAGTTCTTGTGCAACTCGCTGGCGATGAAGTTCAGCCACTCCTGCAGCTTGTAACGCTCGCCGGTGCCGTGGGCGGGCGCCAGGTTCTTTTGCGGGGCGCTGTCCGCGATCATCTGGACGATGACCGCGCCTTCGGTCAGCAGGTCGCCGTTGGTCAGGCCAAGCGCGGGCACCTGACCCTTGGGGTTGACCGCAAGATAATCGCTGCCGTCCTCGAGTTTCTTCGCTTTCAGGTCGACCCGGACCAGGTCGAACGGCAGGCCGGCCTCTTTCAGGGCGATATGCGGGGAGAGCGAGCAGGCACCGGGCGAATAATAGAGTTTCATAGGAGGTATCCCTTTGAGAATTCTGCAGGTTGGGGCATTGGCAAGACCGATCGCCACCTCCTAAATGCAGGGATGTCAAGATTGATGCAACTGCATTTATTAGGGTAGACTGGGTCAGCCCGCAGATCGGGCGTCCCAGCGGCATGGACACGACGATGAAACGCAAACCATCCACCGAGGCGACGGAGGTCTGGATCCGCCTGATGCGGGTCCAGAACAAGGTGCTCGGCGCGGTCGAGCAGGATCTCAAGAAGGCGGGTTTTCCGCCGCTGGCCTGGTATGACGCGCTGCTTGAACTGTCGCGTGCGCCGAGCGGCGAACTGCGTCCGGTCGAGCTCGAAAAGCAGATGCTGCTGCCGCAGTATTCGACGTCGCGGCTGATCGACCGTCTGGTCGAGGAAGGCCTCGCGGCGCGGCGCGAGTGCAAGATGGACAAGCGCGGCCTGTTCGTCGAGATCACCGAGGCCGGACGCGAACTGCAGAAGAAAATGTGGAATTCCTATTCGGCAGCGATCGAGCGGCACATCGGCTCAAAGCTGTCGGATGCCGATGCGGTGAAACTCGCGGGCCTGCTGGATCGCCTCGGCTGTTGCGCCGGTGCGCCGGTGGCGATGACGGTCTCGAAAGAGGCCGTCAAGGAATCCCCCAAAGAAGTCACATCGGCCCGATGATTCTTTCTTTACCTCTCGCGGCTACGGATGCCCGCGTCCGTGGCGTCCGCCTGCATCGTGCGCTGACCCTTCAATCACTACGGCTTGTCTGGATGTCCCATGGCGCGTGATCAGATAGATATGACTCCGCTGGAGTCGCGGGACGAACTGGTCGCGTGGCTGGAGGCCGGGGTCAAGCCGAAGTCGGATTTTCGCATCGGCACCGAGCACGAGAAGACACCGTTCACGCTCGAGGGTCACAGGCCCGTACCTTATGAAGGTGCGCGCGGCATCCGCGCGGTGCTCGAAGGCATGCAACTCCTGCTCGGCTGGGAGCCGATCATGGAGAACGGCAACATCATCGGTCTTTACGATGTCACCGGCGGCGGCGCGATTTCACTGGAGCCGGGCGGGCAATTCGAACTGTCCGGCGCGCCGGTCGAAACCATTCACCAGACTTCTTCCGAACTGATGGCGCATCTGGCGCAGGTGCGCGAAGTCGCGGCTCCGCTCGGCATCGGTTTTCTCGGTCTCGGCATGACCCCGTCGTGGTCGCGCAAGGATATTCCGGTGATGCCGAAGGGCCGCTACCGGATCATGACCAATTACATGCCGAAGGTTGGCCAGTACGGTCTCGACATGATGTACCGGACCTGCACCGTGCAGACCAACCTCGACTTCTGTTCGGAAACCGACATGGTCAAGAAGCTGCGGGTGTCGGTGGCGCTGCAGCCGGTGGCGACCGCGCTGTTCGCGAACTCACCATTTACCGAGGGCAAGCCGAACGGCTTCTTGTCGTTCCGCTCGGAAATCTGGCGCGACACCGACAACGCGCGCGCCGGCATGATCCCTTGGGCGTTCGAGGACGGCATGGGCTTCGAGCGCTGGGTCGATTACGCGCTGGATGTGCCGATGTATTTCGTCAAGCGCGGCGATGACTATATCGACGTATCGGGATCGTCGTTCCGCGATTTCTTCGACGGCAGGAACAAGATCATTCCGGGCGAGAAGCCGACGCTGTCGGACTGGGCCAATCATCTGTCGACAATTTTCCCCGAGGTGCGCCTGAAGCGTTATCTCGAAATGCGCGGCTCGGACAATGTGCCGTCGCAACAGTTGCCGTCGCTGCCGGCATTCTGGGTCGGTCTTCTCTACGACGACGAAAGTCTCGATGCGGCTTGGGAAATCGCCAAGGGCTGGACCGCGCATGAGCGGCAGGTGCTGCGCGATGACGTGCCGCGGCTCGGCCTCAAGGCGAAGATTGGCAATCGCTATCTGTCCGAGGTTGCGAAAGACTGCATGGCGCTGGCGCACAAGGGTCTTGCCCGCCGCCACCGGCTTGATTCGCTCGGCCACGACGAGACGCGGTATCTGGAGCCGCTGGATCGGATCATGGACAGCGGCCTCACACCGGCCGAACGGCTGCTGGAAAAATTCAACGGCCCCTGGAAGCATTCGGTCGAACCGGTTTACACAGAATACGCTTTCTAATTCAGCAGTTTATCGCCATCACGCGATTGTTGTTCCGGCATTTATCTGCCGTTCATCTGCCGTACATCCGCGCGGCGATTGAATAAGCAGGGCATCTGCCCGGTTCATCACCGTCCGTCCTGCCGAAAGCGATCTCATGCTCAAAATCTGCGATTTCAGATCATGCATGAGCTTTTCCGTTGCAGCCGTTGTTGCAATCGCCCTCTCGTGTCTTGCTGGAATTCAGCCTGTCCATGCGCAGGCCAGCTTTGATCGGCCGGGCAACGACTATCTGCGGACGGAAATGCCGTCCGGCGATCCCGCGGTCTGCGCCCTGCAATGCGAGCGCGACCGCCGCTGCCGCGCCTGGAGTTTCAACTATCCTGCCGTCAGTGACGAGCACGCAGTATGCTGGCTCAAGAATGCGGTGCCGCCACGGGTGCCGAGCAGTTGCTGCGTCTCCGGTGTGCGCGGCGCGGGCGTCATCGAGCCGCGCAACATCTTCCTCGAGGTCGAAACCGACCGGCCCGGCGGCGACTATCGCAATGTCGAGGTCGAGCACGATCCCAAGGGTGAGACCTGCAAGGCTGTCTGCGAGAGCGACAAGAAGTGCCGGGCGTGGACCTACGCGCGGCCCGGCTATATCAGCAAGTCCGCGCGCTGTTTTCTCAAGGATCACGTCAAACCGCCGCGCCGCAAGCCGGGATTCATCTCGGGCGTGGTGCGGTAGGTCGCGGAATCAAACGATTCCCGGAATGTGTGCTGACACTCTGCGTTGAGTGAATTTTTAGCCTCCGGCGGCGCGTAACATCCGGCCTCCTGCTTTCGTAACTCCCCGAGGGCGACCACGCTGTGCGTTGCCTTCGCGCAAACCCGGGAGGAATTCAAATGCGACAGGTTTACAAAGCACTCAGCATCGCCTTGCTCGTGGCGGCTTTTGCAGTTGCCGGCCTGATTCATGCGGCCTTGGCGTCCACGCCTTATTCGGAAAGCGCGTTCAAGTCCGCTCAGGCCGCCGGCGCTCCTATCCTTGTGGAGATTCACGCCGGCTGGTGCCCGACCTGCAAGGCTCAGGCGCCGATCATCGATGCCCTGGCCGCGGAGCCGAAATTCAAGAACCTCAAGATTTTCCGCGTCGATTTCGATAGCCAGAAATCCGACGTGCAGAAGTTCGGCGCCAAAATGCAATCGACGCTGATTGTCTACAAGGGCAATTCGGAAGTGGGCCGCTCGGTCGGCGATACCAAACGGGATTCGATTGCGGCCCTGCTCAACAAGGGTCTTTGATTCACCGTGACCGTCATCGCGTTGGCGTTCGCGGCGGGGCTGCTGTCGATCCTGTCGCCGTGCGTGCTGCCGCTGCTGCCCATTGTATTGGGCACGGCGGTCACGCAGCACCGATGGGGGCCGATTGCACTCGCATCGGGTCTGGCCATTTCGTTTACGGTGCTCGGGCTGTTCATCGCAGTCGCCGGTTTCGCGCTCGGCCTGGACGGAAACGCATTTCGTCTGGCCGCGGCGATCGTCATGATTGCGATCGGGATGGTTTTGCTGATGCCATCCTGGCAAGTCCGTCTTGCTGCGGCGGGCGGTCCTGTGTCCGGCTGGGCCGACCGGACGCTGGGTGGATTTTCCGGTTCGGGTCTGTGCGGTCAGTTCGCAATGGGGCTGCTGCTGGGGGCCGTCTGGTCGCCTTGCGTTGGACCGACACTCGGCGCGGCGTCGCTGCTCGCTTCGCAGGGACGTGACCTTTTTCAGGTCGCGCTCACGATGATGGCATTCGGCTTCGGCGCGGCCCTGCCGCTGGCTGTTCTGGGACTTCTGTCCCGCTCGGCCCTGATGAACATGCGCGGGCGCATGCTGTCAGCCGGACAATTCGGCAAGGGACTGCTGGGAGTGGCGCTGATCCTGATCGGCGTTGGCATCGTCACCGGCGCAGACAAATGGATCGAGACCGTGCTCGTCAATATCTCACCGGCCTGGCTGACGGAATTAACGACGCGATTCTGACGCGCGGGACAGTGCGCGCTAGCCGGTGCCGCCGACCGTGATGCGGTCCATGCGCAGCGTCGGCTGGCCGACGCCGACCGGCACGCCCTGTCCCTGCTTGCCGCAGGTGCCGATGCCGTCATCGAGCTGCAGGTCGTTGCCGACCATGGACACACGATGCAGGTCCGTCGGCCCGTTGCCGATCAGCATGGCGCCCTTGAGCGGCGCGCCGACCTTGCCGTTCTCGATTCGGTAAGCCTCGGTGCACTGGAAGACGTACTTTCCGGAGACGATATCGACCTGGCCGCCGCCGAAATTCACGGCGTAAATGCCGTTCTTCACCGACGCGAGGATTTCCGCCGGATCGCGCTCGCCCGCCAGCATGTAGGTGTTGGTCATGCGCGGCATCGGCACATGCGCATAGGATTCGCGCCGGCCGTTGCCGGTGGGCTTCATGTTCATCAGCCGCGCGTTCTGGCGGTCCTGCATGTAGCCGACCAGAATGCCGTCTTCGATCAGCATGGTGCGGTTGGTGGGCGTGCCTTCGTCGTCGATGGAGAGCGAGCCGCGCTTCGAGGAGATCGTGCCGTCGTCGACGACGGTGACGCCTTTCGCCGCGACCTGCTGGCCCATCAGGCCCGAGAACGCCGAGGTCTGCTTGCGGTTGAAGTCGCCTTCAAGTCCGTGGCCGACCGCTTCATGCAGCATCACGCCGGGCCAGCCGGGCGCGAGCACCACATCCATTTCACCGGCGGGCGCGGGCACCGATTCCAGATTGACCAGCGCCTGACGGATCGCGCCGTCGGCGGCCGTGCGCCACGCTTTCGTTTCGATGAAGCGCGCATAGCCTTCACGTCCGCCATAGCCGGCGCTGCCGCTTTCCTGCCGGTCGCCTGACCCGGCGACGACGGAAATGTTCACGCGCACGAGGGGGCGGATGTCGCGGTAGCTCTCGCCGTCAGGACGGACGATCTCCACCACCTGCCATGTTGCGCCCAGCGATACCGACACTTGGCGCACGCGCGGATCCTTGTCGCGGACATAGGCGTCGATCTCGGCCAGCAGCTTGACCTTGGTCTCGAAGGTTTGGCCGTCGAGCGGATTGTCGTCGCCATAGAGGCGAACGTTGGTGTGGGACGGCGCGGCCGCGAACGTTCCGGAATAACCGCCGCGCACTGCGCTGACTGTATCGGCGGCGCGGATCAGCGCCGGCAGCGAGACGTCGGAGGAGTGGGCGTAACCCACCGCGTCGTCCTTGACCGCGCGCAGGCCGAAACCCTGCGCCGTGTCATAGGTCGCCTGCTTGAGGCGGCCATTGTCGAAACTCAGCCCCTCGGACTGGCGGTATTCAAGAAACAGTTCGCCGTCGTCCGCGCCGGCGAGCCCGCGAACGATTTCCCGGCGCACGTCGTCGCGGCCAAGACCGGCGCGATCGAGCAGGGAGGTGGTCGCGGGCGTAGCGTCGGACGGATGGCTCATCAAGAACTCCTGGGAATGCCGGGATCGCAGGGCATGGCGGCGGGATCAGGTCCCAAGATAGGGACGATCGTGCCCGAGGGCGAGGGCCGGAGGGACAGGTTCCGCAGGCTCAAGGCAGCTTGTCGTAGCCTTCGCCAAGACCCTTCAGACTGAGCGGGAAGCCGATACCTTCTTCCGGGGTCTCGAAGATGATGAAGGTCGCCGTCTTGGCGGTCTTGAGCTGGTTGAGCAGGGTGTCGTCCATCACGACTTCGGCAACGCAGCCGTTGGGCAGGCAGCGCACGAATCCGGCCCGGCCCACATCCTTGTCGTCGAGCTTGAGTCCGAGGCCTGAGGGCAGCAGCACGCCCAACGGGGCAACCACCCGCATCAGCTTGCTCTTCTGGTCTGCGGTTTTAAGAATAATGACGGTCAGGCCCGCATTGGAGCGGTCTTCCGCCACCACGCTCTGGATCAGGGCGCATTGTTCGGCCTGCGCACCGGCGGGGGTGTCGCAGCGAATCTGCCAGTCGCCATGGACCGATTTGACGGCTCCCTGAGCCAGGGCTGGCGCGGTCCCTGCAAAAACCGCCACAACGGCTGCAGCGACAAGCCAGACCGGCGCCATCGCGCGGCTGCGGGTCAGGGAAGGCTGGTTTCGCACGCCCATCGGGCTCAATCCTTGCTCAATCTCTGGCATAAGTCCGGTAATCCGGCGTTTTCCCGCGCCACGCCTGTCTGGCCGCTGGTTGACAGGGCAATGACGGCGGCTTGAGGGCAGGCCTGCGGGCAGAATCTGCCACCGGAATACACCATCACCGCCGCGAATCGGGTCCTCGCTGCGTATCTCGCCCGTGCGTACAACGGGCATTCCAAGTGTCAAGCATTCTCGGGCCGCCGGGGTGCCGGTTTTCAGCCCATTTGCCAATGGGATTCCGCCTGTGTGCCCGCCTTATTACGTGCATTGCGGTAGGCATGGAATTATGGTTTGAGAAGCTTGAAATTCGACGCGTTCTAACCTTCGGCTTTCGGCCGAAACAATGACCGCGCCTGAGAATGCAGGCTTAAATGCAGATCTTGCCGCCCGGCAGGATCGCTGGGGTGACGAAAGCAGGAGCGATAGCGGCATGAAGATGTCGAATGGCCAGATGGGCCGGCGAGTACTGGGCTTTGCGGTGGCTGCCACCGTGCTTGCCGCGGCAGGGGCAGCTTTCGCGGCGGGCGGGACCCTCGGTCAGCCGTCGCCCTGGGAATATACGCTCCAGCCGTCCGCATCGCCGGTGATGGACAACATCACCTGGTTCCACAACTTCCTGCTCTGGATCATCAGCGCGATCACGATTTTCGTGCTGATCCTGCTCATCCTCGTTGCGGTGAAGTTCAACGCGAAGTCGAACCCCGTTCCGTCGAAGACCACCCATAACACGCTGATCGAAGTGGTCTGGACCATCGTGCCGGTCCTCGTTCTCGTCGGCATCGCGGTGCCGTCGTTCCGCCTGCTGTTCCAGCAGCTCGACATTCCGAAAGCCGATCTCACCATCAAGGCCACCGGAAAGCAGTGGTACTGGACCTACACCTATCCGGATAACGGCAAGTTCGAGTTCGATTCGCTGATGGTCGCCGACAAGGCGCCGCGCCTGCTCGCCGTGGACAACGAGGTCGTGGTGCCGGTGAACAAGGTGATCCGGGTGCAGGTCACCGGCGCCGACGTCATCCATTCCTTCGCGATGCCGGCGTTCGGTGTGAAGATCGACGCCGTTCCGGGCCGCCTCAACGAAACCTGGTTCAAGGCGACCAAGGAAGGCATGTATTACGGCCAGTGCTCCGAGCTTTGCGGCAAGGACCACGCCTACATGCCGATCGCGATCAAGGTCGTGAACGATCAGGAATTCACCACCTGGGTCGAGGCGGCGAAGAAGAAGTACGCAACCAACCCCGCAAATTCCTATGCGTCGATCGGGACGGTTGCGCAGTAAGCACATTAAGACGGGCGGGCGAGGCGCAAGCCGCCCGCACCGCAAGGCTGACAGGATTAGCTGACGGCACTACGAGGCTAAAGGGATTAGAAAATGGCCACCTCCGCTGCAACACATGATCACGCCCATGACGACCATGCGCACGATCACCCGACCGGGTGGCGTCGCTATCTCTATTCGACGAACCATAAGGACATCGGCACGATGTACCTTATCTTCGCGATCATGGCGGGCATCATCGGCGGCGCGATGTCGGTCGCGATCCGCATCGAGCTGATGTATCCGGGCGTGCAGCTCTTCCACGAAGCGCACACCTACAACGTGTTCGTCACCTCCCACGGCCTGATCATGATCTTCTTCATGGTGATGCCGGCGATGATCGGCGGGTTCGGCAACTGGTTCGTGCCGCTGATGATCGGCGCGCCGGACATGGCCTTCCCGCGCATGAACAACGTCTCGTTCTGGCTGCTGCCGGCCTCGTTCGCGCTGCTCCTGATCTCGACATTCGTCGAGGGCGAGCCGGGCGCCAACGGCGTCGGCGCCGGCTGGACCATGTACGCGCCGCTCTCGACCTCGGGTCACCCGGGTCCGGCGGTGGACTTCGCGATCCTCTCGCTCCACATCGCGGGCGCGTCGTCGATCCTCGGCGCGATCAACTTCATCACCACCATCTTCAACATGCGCGCGCCGGGCATGACCCTGCACAAGATGCCGCTGTTCGTGTGGTCGATCCTGGTCACCGTGTTCCTGCTGCTGCTGTCGCTGCCCGTTCTCGCCGGCGCGATCACCATGCTGCTGACCGACCGTAACTTCGGCACCACCTTCTTCGCGGCCGAAGGCGGCGGCGATCCGGTCCTGTTCCAGCATCTGTTCTGGTTCTTCGGCCACCCCGAAGTGTACATCCTGATTCTGCCGGGCTTCGGCATGATCTCGCAGATCGTCTCGACCTTCTCGCGCAAGCCGGTGTTCGGTTATCTCGGCATGGCCTACGCGATGGTCGCCATCGGCGGCATCGGCTTCGTGGTCTGGGCGCATCACATGTACACGGTGGGCATGTCGTCGGCGACGCAGGCCTACTTCGTGGCGGCCACCATGGTCATCGCGGTGCCGACCGGCGTGAAGATCTTCTCGTGGATCGCCACCATGTGGGGCGGCTCGATTGAATTCCGCGCGCCGATGATCTGGGCGATGGGCTTCATCTTCCTGTTCACCCTCGGCGGCGTGACCGGCGTGGTGCTTGCCAACGCCGGCGTCGACCGCGTGCTGCAGGATACGTATTACGTCGTCGCGCACTTCCACTACGTGCTGTCGCTGGGCGCCGTGTTCGCGATCTTCGCGGGCTGGTACTACTGGTTCCCGAAGATGTTCGGCTACATGTACTCGGAGACCATTGCGAAGGCGCACTTCTGGGTCACCTTCGTCGGCGTGAACCTGATCTTCTTCCCGCAGCACTTCCTCGGCCTGTCGGGCATGCCGCGCCGCTACGTCGACTATCCGGATGCCTTTGCTGGCTGGAACCTGATCTCGTCGATCGGCTCCTACATCTCCGCTTTCGGCGTGCTGATCTTCCTCTACGGCGTGATCCAGGCCTTCGTCCGCAAGGAACGGGCCGCGGACAATCCGTGGGGTGCCGGTGCGACCACGCTGGAATGGACGCTGTCGTCGCCGCCTCCGTTCCATCAGTTCGAGGTTCTGCCGCGCGTTCAGTAAGCACGCGGATTCAAGACAGGCATCCGCCGCGGCCCAGCGGCCACGGCGGATGAAACGTTCAGGAAGCGAGTTCAGATTTTGTCGGTTGTCGACCATCACGCGATTGATCTGTCGCCCCGCATCTCGGAAGCGGGCGTCGCCGATTACATTGCGCTGCTGAAGCCGCGGGTGATGTCGCTGGTGGTGTTCACCGCGCTGGTCGGCCTTGTCATCGCTCCCGGCCATTTCCATCCCGTGCTGGCGATCACCTCGATCCTCTGCATCGCCGTCGGCGGCGGCGCCTCCGGCGCGCTGAACATGTGGTACGAGGGCGATATCGACGCACTGATGTCGCGCACCGCGAACCGTCCGATCCCGCGCGGCCGCATCCTGCCGGGTGAAGCGCTGGCCTTCGGCCTGACCCTCGCCTTCTTCTCGGTGATGACGCTCGGCATTCTGGTGAACTGGCTGGCCGGCGCGCTGCTCGCATTTACGATCTTCTTCTACGTCGTGGTCTACACGATGGGTCTCAAGCGCTATACGGCGCAGAACATCGTGATCGGCGGCGCCGCAGGCGCGTTGCCGCCGGTGGTGGCATGGGCCGCGGCGACGGGTTCGCTGTCGCCGGAGCCGATCCTGCTGTTCCTGATCATCTTCCTGTGGACGCCGCCGCACTTCTGGGCGCTGGCGCTGTTCCGCACCGATGATTACGGCCGCGCCAACATCCCGATGCTGCCGAATGTTGCCGGTCCCGATGCGACGCGGCTGCAGATCCTGCTCTACACCATCCTTCTGGTGGCGGTAGCGGCCTCGCCCTGGCCGCTCGGCTATTTCAGCGCGGTGTATGGCGTGACGTCGCTTGTGCTCGGCGCAGGCATGCTGTGGTACGCGATCCAGGTCTATCGCCATCGCACCGGCAGCGCGGCGCTGCGCGCCACGCGCGGGCTGTTCAAGTTCTCGATCCTGTATCTGTTCGCACTGTTCGCTGTGCTGCTGCTCGAAGTCGTGGCGTCGGCGGTGATGCGGGCGATCGGATCATGAGCGCGGGCCTGGTCATGGACAGCAAGAAACCGCAGCAGCAGGGTATCGTTCTCACGCCGGAGCAGAAGAAGCGCCAGCGCGAGCGTTCGATCGCCATTGCCGTGGCGCTCGGCGTGCTGGTCCTGCTGTTTTTCGCGGTCACGCTTGTGAAGGGCCCGGCCGTCCTTCAGCGGCCGATCTGACGGAGGCGATGCGCGACATGACGCAACAGCCCGCCAGCAAGAAGCCTCGCATCAGCCGCGACGTCATGATCGCGTCGATCTGCGGCTTCGTGGTCGCCTTCATGGTGGGCGCGTCCTACGCGGCGGTGCCGTTCTACAACTGGTTCTGCCGCACCACCGGCTTTAACGGCACCACGCAGGTCGCCACCTCCACGCCGGAAAAATCGCTCGAGCGTCGCATCAATGTGCGCTTCGATTCCAATGTCAGCGGCGGATTGCCGTGGAAATTCCAGCCCGAGCAGAACGAGATTTCGGTCAAGATCGGCGAGGTGGTGACCGTCTATTACACCGTTACGAATCAGTCGGCGCGTGCGACCACGGGCGTCGCCGCCTACAATGTCGCGCCGCTGACGGTCGGAGCCTTCTTCCAGAAGATCAACTGCTTCTGCTTCACCGAGCAGGCCTTCGGGCCCGGTGAAAAGCGCGAGATGGCGGTGGTCTTCTATGTCGATCCGGCGCTCGCCGCCGACCGCGAATATGACGACCTCAACACCATCACCCTGTCTTACACCTTCTACCCTGTGAAAGATCCGGCACCGAAGCCGCTCGCGGCGACGGAGACGGACAAGCGCAAGGGCAATCTTTGATTTTTCGGCTATAACTACGACACGCGCCGGCTGATACCGGCATCACGGAGAGACCACATGGCAACGGGCCAAGCCAAGCACCACGACTATCACCTCGTCGATCCGAGCCCGTGGCCGGTCGTCGGCTCCATCTCGGCCTTCATCATGGCTGTCGGCGCCGTCGCATGGATGCACAAGATGTTCGCCGGTGCGCCGATCGTGTTCGGCGTCGGCACCATCGGTGTGCTCTACACCATGGCAAGCTGGTGGGGCGATGTGATCCGTGAAGCCCAGTACAAGGGCGACCACACCCGCGTCGTGCAGTTGCATCACCGCTACGGCATGATCCTGTTCATCGCCTCCGAAGTGATGTTCTTCGTGGCGTGGTTCTGGGCCTACTTCAACGCGGCGCTGTTCCCGGCCGATCCGGTTCACATGACCCGCGATGCGCTGTTCGGCTGCGGCGCCGGCGTGTCTCCGGCGGATTGCAAGATTCCGGGCGTCTGGCCGCCGCACGGCATCGAGACCTTCGATCCGTGGCATCTGCCGCTGCTCAACACCCTGATCCTGCTGACCTCGGGCACCACGGTGACCTGGGCGCATCACGCGCTGCTCGAAGGCGACCGCAAGGGCCTGAAGTGGGGTCTGATCCTCACTGTGGTGCTCGGCGCGCTGTTCACCTGTGTGCAGGCTTTCGAGTACAGCCATGCGGCGTTCAGCTTCGCCGGCAATGTCTATGGCGCGACCTTCTTCATGGCGACCGGCTTCCACGGCTTCCACGTTCTGGTCGGCACCATCTTCCTGCTGGTCTGTCTGTTCCGCGCCTATGCCGGTCACTTCACGCCGAAGCAGCATCTCGGCTTCGAGTTCGCTGCCTGGTACTGGCACTTCGTCGACGTGGTGTGGCTGTTCCTGTTCATCTGCATCTATGTCTGGGGACACGGCGCCTCGACCATGGCTCACGGCGCGCACTGATCGCGCCCGGCCTGAAATCATCAGGGCGGCCTTCGGGCCGCCCTTTTTCGTGATCGGAGACCTCTTGCGAGGATGCGTTCGCGGGCGTAGCGAAAGGCGATGAGGAGAACGGCATGACCACCGATATGGCTCCGGCGACGCTGTCGCAGACCGTCATGCGCGGCCTCGCCTGCAAGTGCCCGCGCTGCGGCGAGGGCAAGCTCTATGCGGGCTTTCTGTCGCTGCGGCCCCATTGCGAGTCGTGCGGTCTCGACTATGCCTTTATCGACGCGGGCGACGGCCCGGCGATTTTCATCATCATGATCGCCGGCTTCATCGTGGTCGGCGCCGCATTGTTCGTGGAGATAAAGTATCAGCCGCCGTTCTGGGTTCATGCGGCGCTCTGGGGACCGCTGATTTTGGCAACGACCCTGCTGCCGCTGCGCGCGATGAAAGCGTTATTGATCGACCTGCAATACTTTCACAAGGCGGCCGAAGGCCAGCTTGTGAAGCGCGAATCGAAATGACGGGGCAGCCGGCAGTTCAGCCGCAGCACGCGCGAGGCATTTTCGGCCTCGCGGTGATCGCGCTGGTCATGGTGTCGGTGCTTGTCAGCCTTGGCCTGTGGCAGCTTCGCCGCAAGGACGAGAAGCACGCGCTGATCGCAGCGCTGACCGAACGGTTGGCCGCCGCTCCGGTTGCGCTGCCGGCGGCGGCGCAATGGCCCGCGCTCACCCCGGCGCATGACGAATTCCGGCGGGTCAAGTTCACCGCGACGCTTGAGAACAAGCCGGACGCGATGGTCTACAGTTCCGGCTCCGCGGTGCGCGACGATGTAACCGGGCCGGGAACATGGACATTCGTTCCGGCGCGGCTGGCGGATGGACGCAGCGTCGTCATCAATGCGGGCTTCGTCCAGAATACGATGCAGGATCGCGCGCAGCAGGATCGCGCCGTCCGCCCGCTGATTACCGGCACACCGGCCGAATTCACCGGCTATCTGCGCTTTCCCGAAGCCGCGGGAACGCTGACGCCCCATGAGGACAGCAGCAAGCGGCTCTGGTTCACACGCGATGTTCCGTCGATGGCGCAGGCGCTCGGATGGGGCGAAATCGCGCCGTTCTATATCGACCTCGAATCGCCGCAGCCGCTATCCGGCATTCCGAAGCCCGGCCCGCTGCATGTGCGGCTCAAGGACGATCACCTGCAATATGCCATCACCTGGTTCGGTCTGGCGCTGGTGGTCGCAGGGGCCTTCGTGGCCTGGGTGATCCAGCGCCGTCGGGCATGACCCGCGCTATTCGGCTTCCTTGTGAAGGCGGAAAACAGCCGATATGGTGCGGCTCGATCCGGCGGGTAGCTGGATAATTTAATCATCATTATCAAAGGCTTGCGACGGGCTTGAGCCTTTGGAGGATCGCTTGACGAGCTACATTTCGACACGGGGCGAAGCGCCCCGGCTTGGCTTCTGTGACGTGATGCTGACCGGGCTTGCCCGCGACGGCGGGTTGTATGTGCCGGAGGTCTGGCCGCAGCTCAGTGCCGAGACCATCGCGGGATTTTTCGGCCGTCCGTATTGGGAAGTCGCGGTCGAGGTGATCCGTCCGTTTGTCGCGGACGAAATTTCCGAAGCCGATCTCGGACGCATGGCGATCGAGGCCTACGCGACCTTCCGCCATCCCGCGGTGGTGCCGCTGAACCAGATTGCGCCGGATCGCTTTGTGCTGGAGCTGTTCCACGGCCCGACGCTCGCGTTCAAGGACGTGGCGATGCAGTTGCTCTCGCGGCTGATGGATCATGTGCTGGCCAAGCGCGGCCAGCGCACCACCATCGTTGTCGCGACCTCGGGCGATACCGGCGGCGCGGCGGTGGATGCGTTCGCGGGCCGCGACAATGCCGATCTGATTGTGCTGTTTCCGGACGGGCGCATCTCCGACGTGCAGCGCCGCATGATGACCACGAGCGGCGCGGGCAATGTCCATGCGCTCGCGATCGAAGGCACGTTCGACGATTGCCAGAGCATCGTGAAGGGCCTGTTCAATCATCACAAGTTTCGCGACTCGGTTTCGCTGTCCGGGGTCAACTCGATCAACTGGGCGCGCATTGTCGCGCAGGTGGTCTATTACTTCACCTCCGCCGTCGCGCTCGGCGCACCTGCGCGCGAGGTCGACTTCACCGTGCCGACCGGGAATTTCGGCGACATCTTCGCCGGCTATGTCGCCAAGCGCATGGGATTGCCGGTGCGCCGTCTGCGCATCGCTGCCAACATCAATGACATTCTGGCGCGTACGCTGAAGACCGGCATCTACGAGGTGAAGCAGGTTCACGCCACCACCTCGCCCTCGATGGACATCCAGATCTCGTCCAATTTCGAGCGGTTGTTGTTTGAAGCCACCGGGCGCGACAGCGCCGTGATCCGCTCACTGATGGGATCGCTGGCGCAGTCGGGCCGCTTCGTTCTCAGTGACGCCGTGCTCAAGCGCATCCGCGAAGACTTCGACGCGGGCCGCGCCGATGAGACCGAAACCAGTGCGGCGATCCGCGCGGCATGGCGCGAGGCGGGCGAACTGGTCGATCCGCATACCGCGGTGGCGCTTGCGGTGGCGGATCAGGACAAGCCGGTGTCCACCGTGCCCAACATCGTTCTCTCGACGGCACATGCGGCGAAATTCCCCGATGCCGTCGAAGATGCCTGCGGTGTGCGTCCGCAGCTTCCGGCCTGGCTCGACGGGTTGATGACAAAGCCGGAACACATCAAGGTCATGAAGAATGACCAGGCTGAGATTGAACGGTTTATTCTCTCGATAAGCCGTGCCGCGAAGCAGGGAATTGCCTGATGGGCGTTGAAATTACCAAGTTGCCATCCGGACTGACCGTCATCACCGATACGATGGCGCATCTCGAAACCGCCGCACTCGGTGTGTGGACCGGTGTCGGCGGCCGCGACGAAAAGCCGGATCAGCACGGCATGTCGCATCTGCTCGAACACATGGCCTTCAAGGGAACCACGCGGCGCTCGGCGCAACAGATCGCAGAAGAAATCGAGGCGGTCGGCGGTGACCTCAACGCCGCCACCAGCAACGAGACCACGACCTATTATGCGCGTGTGCTCAAGGCTGACGTCGCGCTCGGGCTGGATGTCCTCTCGGATATTCTCGCCAATCCGTCCTTCGATGCGGAAGAACTGGAGCGCGAAAAAAGCGTGATCGAGCAGGAAATCGGCGCGGCGCAGGACACGCCGGACGATGTGGTGTTCGAGCATCTCAACGAACTGTGCTATCCGGACCAGCCGCTCGGCCGCTCATTGCTCGGCACGCCGCAAACGCTTGCGAGCTTCAGCCGCGACAACCTCTACGATTATCTGTCGACGCACTATCACGGCCCCGACATGGTGGTGGCTGCGGCGGGCGCGGTCGACCACAAGCAGGTCGTGGCCGAAGCCGAGCAGCGCTTTGCAAGTTTCGCCGGCACGCCCGCGCCGAAGCCTGTGCCGGCCATGTTCGGCAAGGGCGGCTCCCGTGTCATTCACCGAGATCTCGAACAGGCGCACCTGACTTTGGCGCTGGAAGGCCTGCCGCAATCGGACCTGTCGCTGTTCAGCCTTCAGGTGTTCTCCAACATCCTCGGCGGCGGCATGTCATCGCGGCTGTTTCAGGAAGTGCGCGAGAAGCGCGGGCTTTGCTACTCGATCTACACCTTCCACGCGGCGTTTTCCGACACTGGCTTCTTTGGTCTCTACACCGGCACCGATCCGGCCGATGCGCCGGAGATGATGGAAGTGATCGTCGACGAGATGAACAACGCCGTCGAGACCCTGACCGAGCAGGAAATCGCCCGGTCCAAGGCGCAGATGAAAGCCGGCCTCCTGATGGGTCTGGAAAGCTGCAGTTCACGGGCCGAGCAAATGGCGCGGCATATCCTCGCCTATGGCCGTCCGCTCACAGTGGACGAACTGGTGGCACGGATCGAAGCGGTCAGCGTCGAATCGACGCGCAATGCCGCGCGCGGTTTGCTGACCCGCAGCCGTCCCGCCGTGGTTGCGCTCGGCGAGGGGCGGGGACTCGATACCGCGGTGGGCCACGCCGAGGGCCTGGCGCGCCCGCCGGCCAGGGCGTTGCTGCATTGATGCCGCGCTGGCGCTGACGGCGTGACCGGCGATCCTGCAGGCAATCTCAAGCAATCGCGGTTAGCGCGCGGGATTTTTCTTGTTCTGGGATTTATCTTTGTCGCGCTCGGTTTTGTCGGTGCGTTCCTGCCGGTGCTGCCGACAACGCCGTTTCTCATTCTGGCGGCCGCCTGCTTTGCGCGCTCGTCGACGCGGTTTGAAAACTGGCTGCTGAATGATCCCCGCTTCGGGCCGCTGCTGAAAGACTGGCGCGCGCGCGGTGCGATTCCACGCAAGGCGAAGGTCGCGGCGCTGGCGGGAATGGTCTTCGGCTTCACCGTGTTCCAGCTTGCCAGCCATCCCGGCCTGCCGCTCACGCTGGCGGTCGCCGCGTTAATGCTGACCGGCCTTGTCTACGTGTTCTCGCGGCCGTCATAGAACCGGCTGCGCGGCAGGCGCATCCGGCCGCGGATTGTGCTAGAAAGGTAGCGGGTGCATCCTTGTATGCATCCTGGCGCCCACAATGGGAGAGGTCCGGCATGGCCCTGTTTCGCTTGCCTTCGACGACAGCGCCGCCGCTCGCGCCGCGCGGCCGCGGCTTGCTGCTGCGGGCGCCGCAGATGACCGATTACCCGCAGTGGAGCGAACTGCGCGGTCAGAGCCGATCCTTTCTGACGCCGTGGGAGCCGATCTGGCCATCGGACGATCTGACCCGGTCCGGCTTTCGCCGCCGCCTGCGGCGCTATGCGGAGGATATTGGCGAGGACAGGGCCTATCCGTTCCTCGTCTTTCGCGAGGACGACGGCACGCTGCTGGGCGGTGTGACGCTGGCCAATGTCCGGCGCGGCATCGTGCAGGCGGGCACCCTCGGTTACTGGGTCGGGCAGCCTCATGCGGGCAAGGGCATCATGACTGCGGCGCTCCGGGTGCTGCTGCCGACCCTGTTCGGCGAACTCAACCTCCACCGCATCGAGGCCGCCTGCATTCCCACCAACCAGTCCTCGATCAGGGTGCTGGAAAAATGCGGCTTTGCCCGTGAAGGTCTCGCGCGGCGCTACCTCTGCATCAACGGTGTCTGGCAGGACCACTGCCTGTACGGCCTGCTGGACGAGGATTTCCGCGGTTAACCAGCCCCCTCGGCACGGGCTGTCTGCGCCTTTGGTTCGCCGTGTTTGGCCTGCTATAAGGCCACCTCGGTTCCGATTTGTTCAACCTGGAAGCAATGATGGCGGGTGGCAGGCGTTTGAAGCGCGCAGCAATGGCTGCGCTGGCTGTGGCGGCGGGTGCAGCGCTGTCGGGCTGCGGCGGCGGCAGCATGTTTGGAGGCTCGTCCGGCAGTTCGTCGACCGGCTCCTCCATCGGCAGCCGGTTCAGCCAGTTGTTCGGATCCAATTCGCAGGAAGCCAGCACGTCGTCCGGGCCCTCGACGCAGGCAACGCAGAACAGCGAACTGACCTGCCCCAGCGTGTCGATCCGTTTTGGCGCATCGACACTGTCGGTCGGGCTGCCAGGCAAACCCGCTTCGGGCAATGACCTGCGCTATCAGGGCAACATCACGCGCACGGCGCGCGACTGCAACCTGCAGAACGGACAGGTCACGGCGCGGATCGGTGTCATGGGCCGGATCATCGCTGGGCCTGCGGGCGCGCCGCCGACCGTGGAGGTGCCGATGCGCGTCGCGGTGGTTCAGGATGGCGCGCCGGAAAAAGTCATCACGACCAAGGCGGTTCGCACGACCGTGACCATGGAAAGCGACAACACCGAGTTCAGCCTTGTCGCCGAGGACATTACCTATCCCGCGCCGACGGAAGCTGCCAACGACAAGTATATCTTCTACGTCGGTTTCGACCCGGCGGCGCTGAAGCCGGAGCCTGCGGGCCGCAAGCGCCGGAAGTAGCGTTCGGCCTCGATCCAGGAACAAAAAAAACCGGCCTCGCATCAACGAGGCCGGCTTTTTGTTTGAGCGTGATGCCGTCAGTTCAGCTTGCTGCGAACGTCCTGAATGCCCTTGGCGACCAGATCGTTGGCGACCGCGCCCTTGACCGAGGTCGTCATGATCGACGACGCCGCGCTGACCGCGGCCTCGGCGGCGGCTGCACGGACATCGGCAATCGCCTGGCTCTCGGCCTGGGCGATCTTGCTTTCAGCGGTCTTGGTGCGGCGGGCAACGAAGTCTTCCATCTTCGCCTTGGCTTCGGCGGCGATGCGCTCGGCATCGGCCTTGGCGCTGGCGACGATGTCCTGGGCTTCACGCTCGGCGCTGGCGCGGCGGGCACGATACTCAGCGACCAGCTTGGTGGCCTCTTCCTTAAGACGGCGGGCGTCCTCGAGTTCCTTCTTGATCCGGTCGCGGCGATGATCGAGCGCCTGCAGGATCGTGCGGTGAACGCCGAAATAGCCGAACACACCCATCAGAATGAGGAATGCGACGGCGACCCAAAATTCTGCCTGGAACATCGTCGTTATCCCTTCAAGGACGTATCGACGGCGCTTTCGACAGTCTTGCTGTCGGGCGCGACGCCGGTGAGGCGTTGAACGATCGCGGTTGCCGCGTCCGATGCGATCGAGCGGACATTGCCCATCGCGGCGGTGCGCGTTGAGGCAATGGTCTTCTCGGCATCGGCCAGCTTGGCCGCGAGCGTGGCTTCGAGCGCCTTGCGGTCGCTTTCAGCCTGCGCGTTCAGCTTGTCACGAGTCTCGGACCCGATGGCCTGAGCCCGCGCGCGCGCCTCGGCGAGCTCGGTTTCATAAGCCTTCAGAGCCTGATCGGACTCGTCCTTCAGCTTTTGCGCTTCGGCAAGATCGTTTTCGATCACGCCTTCGCGGTTCGCGATGATGCCGCCGACGCGCGGAAGCGCGAACTTCGACACGATGAAGTAAAGCAACGCAAAGGCAATCGCGAACGACACCAACTGAGAGGCAAACGTCTCCTTCTGGAAAGGCGGAAAACCCGCCTTGCCATGGCCGTCTGCTTCGGTGTGGGCGGTCGTGCCCTTTGCAGTGCCCTGACCCGTCGCCATGAGCGTCTCCTGTTGGCGTTTGCCGCGGCTCTAATGAGCCCGCGGCAAACGCATCATCCGGTCTGACTTAGACGGCGAACAGCAGCAGCAGCGCGATCAGCAGCGAGAAGATGCCGAGCGCTTCGGTCACGGCGAAGCCGAAGATCAGGTTGGCGAACTGGCCCTGCGAGGCCGACGGATTGCGCAGCGCGCCGTTCAGGAACTGGCTGAAGATCATGCCGACGCCGACGCCTGCGCCGCCCATGCCGAGGCAAGCGATACCTGCGCCGATGTACTTTGCTGCAACTGGATCCATGGTGAAACTCCTTCTTGGGGGTGTTGGTGTTGGTGGATTTTAGGAAAATCCGGACAGTGTCCGAGGTCAGTGTCCGGGATGAAGTGCGTCGTTCAGATAGATGCAGGTCAGGATCGTGAAGACGTAGGCCTGCAGGAAAGCCACGAGAAGTTCGAGGCCGGTCAGCGCGGTGGTCATTGCCAGCGGCAAGATCGAGCCGAGAACGCCCACAGCGCCGAGCGCGCTCAGCGAGGTCACGAAGCCGGCGAACACCTTGAGAGTGATGTGACCGGCCAGCATGTTCGCGAACAGACGCACCGAGTGGGACACCGGCCGTGACAGGAACGAGATCACCTCGATCACCATGATCAGCGGCAGGATGTAGAGCGGAATGCCCGAGGGCACGAAGAGCTTGAAGAACTTGAAGCCGTTCTTGTAGAGGCCGTAGAGCAGAACGGTCAGGAACACCAACAGCGCGAGCGCCAGCGTGACGATCAGATGGCTGGTGACGGTGAAGGTGTAGGGAATGATGCCGATCATGTTCGCGGTCAGGATGAACATGAACAGGGAGAAAACGAAGGGGAAGAACTTCATGCCTTCGTCGCCGACGCTTTCTCGCAGCGTATTCCCGACGAATTCGTAGGACAGTTCCGCGAGCGACTGGAAGCGTCCGGGGATCAGGCTGCGCGCTGCGCTGCCGCCGATCATCAGCAGCGAAACGACTGCGACCGCGCCGAACATGTAGGCGGAGGAGTTGGTGAAAGCGATCTCCTGACCACCGATGTGGCCCAGCGAGAAGATCTTGTGGATTTCAAATTGATGGATCGGATCGGCCATCCACGTTCGTCTTTCATCTTTGCCGGCATCGCCGGACAGTCACACCCGCCAGCGAACTGGCTTGAAATTCCAGGCGATTCCCAGGACCGGTCGCAGGTTTGTCAGGAGCGGTCGGACGCATCGCGGTTTGCGACGCCGGCTGTCCGCATCACGTTGATCACGCCGGCGGTGAAGCCGAGCAGAAAAAACACGATCAGACCCCACGGGGACGTCGAAAAAAGACGGTCGATGCCCCAGCCGATGACCGCTCCGACAAGGACACCTGCGATCAACTCGGAGGAGAGGCGAAACCCGCGCGCCATCGCTGATGCGTTGGCGGAGGCTGCCCCGCTTCCTGACTGATCTGTCTGGTTCTTGCGGTCATTCCGGAATGTGGAAAGCCGCTGATTCAGACGTACGAGCCTTGCGGAGAGCGCAGTTTCGTCGGCCGACGGTTTGTCTCGTCCGTTCTCGCCGCGGCCCTTGTCATGTGCGCCCACCATCTTGTCGACACCCACGCCCCGCCGCGCGATTTGAGAGAAAAACGCCCCGCCACCCGCCAAAACCGCGCGGACCATACTGACGGCCCATCGTCAAGTCAAGATTGCGCGGTTGACAAGTATCGCTTTGAAAATACTTGCGAAATCTTGGAAAAAATCCAGCCGCTGCGCGCACTCGCCGCACTGCGATAAACAGGACACAGAATGTTGTGCCTGCGGATGCCGTCCCGCCCGATTGTGATATGACCTGAGCGACCTGAAATCGTGCAGCCGGAGGACCAATGTCGCGCCAGATCGACTACTATTTTTCGCTTCAGTCGCCATGGGCTTACATTGGGCACGCGCTGTTTGAGGACCTTGCCGCCACGCACCGGCTCAAGGTCAGTTACAAGCCGGTTCTGTTGACCGACGTGTTTTCCGAGACCGGTGGTTTGCCGCTGGCGAAGCGCCACCCGGCGCGGCAGCGTTACCGGATGCTGGAGCTGCAGCGCTGGCGCGAGAAGCGGGGACTCGCCTTCAACCTGAAGCCGGCGTTTTTTCCCGGCGATCCGCGCCTGGCCGACGGGGTTGCGGTTGCCGCGGTCGCCGCGGGGCTAAATCCGGAGCCGTTCATGCGCCGCGCCTTCTCGGGCCTGTGGGAACAGCAACTTGATCTTGCCGACCCCGCGACTGTGACCCGGCTCGCCGATGAGGCGGGGTTGCCGGGCGCGAAACTGGTTGGACAGGCGGCCTCCAGCGAGATCGCTGCGGCTTACGAGCAGAATCGTCAGGACGCGATTTCCGCCGGCGTGTTCGGTTCGCCGTGCTGGGTGCTCGATGGCGAGGTTTTCTGGGGGCAGGACCGGATCGAATTGCTGGCCGATGCGTTGAATTCCGGGCGCAAGGCCTACACATCGCAAGTGTAGGACGACAGCGCGGCGATTGCAGGGGAGGCCGGTCCATGCGTTTCCACTCAGACAGGATCGCTCTGGCGATGGCCGCAACGGCCGTGATGATGTCAGGTCATGGAGCCGGTGCTCAGACCGCGCCGGACACCGAGAATGGCCGCTATACCCTGTCGCCGGTGACCGACGGGTTCCTGCGGCTCAACACCCGTAATGGCGAAGTCTCGATCTGCACCAACAAGAACGGCTGGACCTGCCGTCTGGTGCCGGATGAGCGAACTGCGCTCGATTCCGAGATCGGCCGTCTGCAGAGCGATAACAAGCAGTTGCGGGACCAGCTTGCCCTGCGGGACTTGGGCAAGGACTCGGGTAAGACCGATACGCCCGTGGCGAAGGGCGATACGGACAAGAGCGCGCAGGCAGCGCCGGACAAGAATCTCGATCTGCAGTTGCCGCCCGAGCACGAAAAGCTGCTGGCGCTCATCGACCGCATCTGGGATCGGATGATCGACATGGCGGTCCGTCTCCAGAAACGGCTGTCCGAAAAAATCTGAGACTTTCAACAAACATAAAAAAACGGCCGCGGAGCGATCCGCGGCCGGTGCGTTTGGAGGAGAGGCAGGCGGTGACGCCTGCCCCTCGATCGTTACTTGGTGATATCGACGTCCTTGGTTTCCGGCAGGAAGAAGAAGCCGATCACCACGGTAATCAAGGCGAAAGTCACCGGGTACCAGAGGCCCGCGTAAATATCGCCGGTCGATGCCACGATCGCGAACGAGGTCGCTGGCAACAGACCACCGAACCAGCCGTTGCCGATATGGTAGGGCAGCGACATCGAAGTGTAGCGGATCTTGGTCGGGAACAGTTCGACCAGCATTGCCGCGATCGGGCCGTACACCATCGTCACGAAGATCACGAGGATGAACAGCAGGCCGATGATTGCCGCCACCTGAGGACGGAAGATATCAAACGGACTGGACATCTTCACGATACCGGGTGCGCCGGCCGTCGGATAACCGGCTTCCTTCACTGCCGCAGCGACAAGCGGATTGCTGGTCTTGGCGTCGGTGTAGGGCACTTCCTTGCCGTTCACCATCACTTTCACACCTGAACCGGCCGGGCCGGCGCTGGTCGAGTACTTGACCGACGACTGGGCGAGGAACGAACGCGCGGTGTCGCAAGGTGCGGAGAACACGCGGGTGCCGACCGGATTGAACAGGTCGCCGCAGCCCTTCGGATCCGCCACCACTTCCACCTTCGTCGTTTCGATGGCCTTTTCCAGCGCCGGGTTGGCATTGGTCGAGATCATGCGGAAGATCGGGAAGAAGGTGAGGGCGGCGATCAGGCAGCCTGCGAGGATGATGGGCTTGCGGCCGATCTTGTCCGACAATGCGCCGAACACGATGAAGAAGCCGGTGCCCAGCAACAGCGACCATGCGATCAGCAGGTTCGCGGTGTAGCCGTCGACCTTGAGGATCGATTGCAGGAAGAACAGCGCGTAGAACTGGCCAGTGTACCAGACCACGCCCTGACCCATCACGCCGCCGAGCAGCGCGATCAGCACCAGCTTGGCATTCGACCAGTTGCCGAAGGATTCGGTCAGCGGCGCCTTCGAGCCCTTGCCCTCTTCCTTCATCTTCTGGAAGACCGGCGATTCGTTCAGCTTCAGTCGGATGATGACGGACACGCCGAGCAGCACGACCGAGAGCAGGAACGGAATGCGCCAGCCCCAGGCGGCGAATTCCGCTTCACCCAGCATGGTGCGGGTGAACAGAATGACCAGCAGCGAGAGGAACAGGCCGAGTGTCGCGGTGGTCTGAATGAACGAGGTATAATAGCCGCGCTTGCCGGGAGGGGCGTGTTCGGCGACGTAGGTCGCTGCACCGCCGTATTCGCCGCCGAGTGCGAGACCTTGCAGCAGGCGCAGGCCGATCAGGATGATCGGAGCCGCGATGCCGATGGTGGCCGCATTCGGGAGCAGGCCGACGATGAAGGTCGAAAGACCCATGATGAGAATGGTGACGAGGAAGGTGTACTTGCGGCCGACGAGATCGCCGACACGTCCGAACACGAGGGCGCCGAACGGGCGGACCAGGAAGCCCGCGGCGAAGGCCAGCAGCGCGAAGATGTCACGGGTGGCCGGCGGATAGGCGCTGAAGAACTGCGCGCCGATGATCGCGGCCAGCGAGCCGTAAAGATAGAAATCGTACCATTCAAAGACGGTGCCGAGCGAAGACGCGAGAATGACGAAGCGTTCGTCCTTCGTCATGCCACTCGCGCGCGGCGAGGTGGTCGTTACGGTAGCCATTTGGATGCTCCCCAGAATGTTGCTGATAAAATCGCTTCTGTGCGCCGATCTTTGGCCGGCTCAAACGCATTAGAAGTTCGTAATGAAGGTAACATCGGCGTGAAACTTCGCCCTATAAGACTTTCGACCGAACGAACAGCAAAGGAACAGGCGCTTCGCAGTGCACAATGAGCGCGTTAAGCACATGCATGGCTTTTGGTTTCAGACCACGGCTTGCAAGACTAAACATGACGGTAAACACTGGAATTCAATGAGCCTCGGGCTCTTTTAGCCTCCGCTAGCGGGATCAATGACCATCGCTGCCAACACCCATCTTGTCATCGCTGACGACCATCCGCTCTTTCGCGATGCTCTGCGACAAGCCGTCGCGTCCGTCGTCGCCACCGCTCAGGTCGATGAGGCGGGATCGTTCGAGGAATTGACTGACCTGCTCGAGCGCGAGTCGGATGTCGATCTGATCCTGCTCGATCTGGCGATGCCTGGAATCAGCGGCTTTTCCGGGCTGATCTATCTGCGTGCCCAGTTCCCGGCCATTCCGGTGGTGATCGTGTCGGCCAGTGACGATGCCGGAACCATCCGCCGTTCGATGGATTTCGGGGCGTCGGGATTCATTCCCAAGCGGTTCGGCGTCGAAACGCTGCGTGAAGCCATCGGCAAGGTGATGAACGGCGATGTCTGGGTGCCTGCCGACGTCGACCTGTCCGCGGCGGCGGACCCGGACATGACGAAACTGCGCGACCGCCTCGTGACGCTGACGCCGCAGCAGGTTCGCGTGCTGATGATGCTGTCCGAAGGCCTGCTCAACAAACAGATCGCTTACGAACTCGGTGTGTCGGAAGCGACCATCAAGGCCCACGTCTCCGCGATCCTGCAAAAGCTCGGCGTCGAAAGCCGCACGCAGGCGGTGATCGCCGCCGCGAGGATCGCCGGCGGCGAATGGAAACAGGCCGATCCGGCAAAATAACCGCTCATCCGTGCGCCGCAGCGCCATGGAAAACGAGCCAAGCGAGAAATAAAACATCATGATTGAGGCGGTGATCTGGGATTTTGGCGGTGTGCTTACCACCTCGCCATTCGAGGCGTTTGCGCGGTTCGAGAACGAACGCAGGCTTCCCGCCGGTATCATCCGGCGCACCAATGCCGCCAACCACTTCGAGAATGCCTGGGCGAAATTCGAGCGCGCTGAAGTGGACCTTGCCACTTTCGACGCCCTGTTCGCGGCTGAGTCTCTGGCGCTTGGCGCGGAGGTGCGTGGCCGCGATGTGGTGCCGCTGCTGTCGGGCGATCCGCGTCCGGAGATGGTCGAGGCCCTGCGGCGGATCAAGCAGCGGTTCAAGACAGGCTGCATCACCAACAATCTGCCCGCCAATGCTATCGGCAGTTCCGGCGGGCGCGCACTCTATGTCGCCGAGACGATGGCGCTGTTCGATCATGTCATCGAGTCGGCGAAGATCGGCCTGCGCAAGCCCGATCCGCGCATCTACCGGATGATGACGGACGCGCTGGACGTCGATCCGAAGAATTGCGTTTATCTGGACGACCTCGGCGTCAACCTGAAGCCGGCGCGCGAGATGGGCATGACCACCATCAAGGTGATCGACGCGCCGCAGGCAATCCGCGACCTGGAAGCGGCGACGGGGATTGCGCTGGCCGATTTGATCCGGGCCTGAGCCGCTCTATTCCGCCGCCACCATCTGCTGCGCCCGCCATTGCGCGAGCAGCGCGCGCAGCGCCGCCGGCTTCACCGGCTTGTTGAGCACGACAATTCCGTCTTCGCGCGCGGCATCGCGGACATGCGGGCTGCGGTCCGCCGTGATCAGGATCGCCGGAATGCCGTCGCCGAAGCGCTGGCGGATGTCGCGGATCGCCGCGATGCCGGTGCCGCGGTCGAGGTGATAGTCGACCAGAAGCCCCGTCACACGCTCATCGGTCGCGGCGATGGCTTCCGCTGCGGCCGCCGGATCGGTGGCCGCGATCACCTTGGCGTCCCACCCGGTCAGCAGTGTCTTCATGCCGTCGAGAATCGCGCGGTCGTTTTCGATGCAGACGATCAGCGTGCCGCTCATCGGCGTCTTCGATGAAATGCTGGCACCAGCCAGTGCGCCGGTTTGCGTCACGGTCTTGGCGATCGGCATGGTGACCGCGAAACGCGAGCCGCCGCTGCGGTTGGATTCCACCGCGATGTTGTGATTGAGAACGCGGGCGAGACGCTCCACGATCGACAGGCCGAGGCCGAGGCCGCGCGCGATGCGCGCGCCCTGATCCAGCCGGTGAAATTCCTTGAAGATCTCCGCCCGCTTCTGCGCCGGAATGCCCAGCCCGGTGTCGTAGATTCCAATCTCAAGCGATTGTCCCCGGCGGCGGCAGCCAACCAGCACGCGGCCTTTCGGGGTGTACTTGATGGCGTTGGAGATCAGGTTCTGCAGCAGGCGGCGCAGCAGGGCGCGATCGGATGAGACCGGCAGCGAACAGGGCACAAAGGTGAGCTTGAGCTTGCGCGCCTTGGCGATGGGCGCGAACTCCACTTCGAGCGAGCGCATCAGGTCGCTCATCCGGAAGCTGGAAATCGACGGCGTCATCGCGCCCGAGTCCAGCCGCGAGATATCGAGCAGCGCGCCGAGAATTTCCTCGATGGC
Organism: Afipia clevelandensis ATCC 49720; assembly: GCF_000336555.1. Taxonomy (GTDB): domain Bacteria; phylum Pseudomonadota; class Alphaproteobacteria; order Rhizobiales; family Xanthobacteraceae; genus Afipia; species Afipia clevelandensis. The sequence continues at coordinate 3,577,373 of NZ_KB375281.1, forward strand.
TTCCAGCGAGTCGTCGATATTGCCGACAAGGCGGGCGTCCTCGCCGCCGCTCTGCCGCTCGACCAGGCTGGTGACATAGAGCCGCGCCGCGTTCAGCGGCTGCAGGATGTCATGGCTGGCGGCCGCCAGAAACCGTGTCTTGGAGATGTTGGCTTCTTCGGCGGTGCTCTTGGCCATCGCCAGTTCGCTGTTGAGGCGGGTCAACTGTTCGGTGCGCTCGCGGACACGCTTTTCCAGCGTGGCGTTGGCGCGCTCCAGCGCTTCCGCCGCTTCAAAACTCGGCGTGATGTCGGAGAAGGTGATGACCAGCGCGCCGCCCGGCATGCGGTTGGCGCGAACCTCGACCACCATGTTGCGGTCAGTCAATCGTTCCAGATAGGGCTCGCCCTCGGTGGTGTAGGCGGCGAGCCGCCGCTGCAACGCGGCCGGATCGGCCGGCGCATCCGGTTGCCCGTTGCTGCCGATGAATTCGAGAATCTCGACCAGCGGAATCCCGATCTGGGAATACTGCGCGGGCAGGTCGAGAATCTCGCCGAACTGCTGGTTCGAGGTGATGAGCTGAAGCTCGGGATTGAACACCGCGATGCCCTGCCGCACATGATTGAGCGCGGTCTGCAGCATCTCGCGGTTGAAATGCAGCGCGGTGTGCGCATCGTCGAGCAGTTTCAGCGCGGCCTTGGCCGAGACGGCGCGCTTGCGCAACAGGAGCGACAGCACGAGCCGCGAGGAGGCCGCGCCGATGGATGATGCGATCAGATGTTCGGCGTGGCGCAGCAGCCGGAAGTCCGCGGGAGCGGCGCGGTCGATATTGATGTTGTGGGACGCGGCAAAGGTTTCAAACGATTGCTGCGCGCGTTCCGGGCCGAGATATTGCGCAACGGTGCTGAGGAGGTCCTGCACCGTGACCGTGGTGCGCCAGCGCCGGAAGTTCGGCGCGATCGGCGCCAGTTCGCTGGGCACGAACAGATCGGCCTGCACGCGCTCGATCGAGGTCGGCTGACGCAGCAGTGACAGCACGACATAGGTCAGAAGGTTCAGCGACAGGCTCCAGAGCACGCCATGGATCAGCGGGGCCATTTCAGTGCCGAGCAGGGCCCGGGGCCGCAGTGCGCCGATGCCGAACGGCCCTTCACTGAGCCAGATCACGCCGCGCGGATCGAGGTCGATGAAGCTCGGCAGAAACAGCGTGTAGGCCCAGACCGCGAAGCCGATCAGCATGCCGCCCATGGCGCCGCGCGCGGTGGCGCGCCGCCAGAACAGGCCGCCGAAGAAGGCCGGCGCGAGCTGCGCCACGGCGGCGAACGACAGCAGGCCGATGGCGGCGAGCTGCGCGTTTCCGAGCGCGTGATAATAGAGATAGGCCATCGCCATGATGACGAAGATCGCGACGCGCCGGACCTTGAGCAGGAAGCTGCCGAAATTGGCTTCGGCGGGCTGCGAGGAAGGCCGCCGCTTCAGCGCCAGCGGCATGATGATGTCGTTCGACACCATGATGGCGAGCGCCACGCACTCCACGATCACCATGGCGGTTGCGGCGGACAGGCCGCCGATGAACACGATCACACTGAGCGTCGTTGCCTTGGCCTGGATCGGCAGCGCCAGCACGTACATGTCGCTGTCGGAAGCGCCGAACGGGAACGTCACAAGGCCGGCGATGGCGATGGGGATCACGAACAGGTTGATGGCGACGAGATAGAGCGGAAACAGCCAGCGGGCGCGGCGGACTTCGGCCTCGGTCGAATTCTCGACCACGCTGACGTGGAATTGCCGCGGCAACAGCATGATCGCGAGGAACGACAGCAGCGTCATGGCGAGGAAGTTGCCGATCGACGGCGAGGCTTCGATGGCGCGGACGGCTTCCGGCATCTTCATCGCGCGCTCCATCAGGTCCGATGGTCCGAACATGATGAAGGTTACGAACACGCCGGCGGCGAGAAAGGCGATGAGCTTGACCAGCGACTCGGTCGCAACCGCGAGCATCAGGCCATGCTGGTGTTCGGTGGCGTCGGTCTGGCGCGTGCCGAACAGCACCGCGAAGGCGGCCAGCGTAATGGTCACGATGAAGGCGATATCGCCGATATAGGGAATGCTGGAGACATCCTGATCCTGATTGAGGATCGTTTCCAGCGACGACGCGACGGCCTTGAGCTGAAGTGCGATGTAAGGCACCGAGCCGATAATGGCGATGCATGCGGCGGTGGCTGCAACGGCCTGGCTCTTGCCGTAGCGCGCCGCGATGAAGTCCGCGATCGAGGTGATGTTCTGCGATTTGGCCAACTGGATCACGCGCATCAGCAGCGGCGTGCAGAACGCGATCATCACGATCGGGCCGACATAGATCGCGAGAAATTCGACGCTGGTCCGCGTCGCAAGGCCCACTGAGCCGAAGAACGTCCAGGACGTGCAGTAGATCGCCAGCGACAAGGGATAGATCATGGTGCCGAGGCGGCCGCGCTGGACCTGTGTCAGCCGTTCGCCATAGCTGGCGACGACGAACAGAAAGCCGATGTAGCCGAAGGCGGCTGCGATCACGCCCCAGTCATGCAGCATCGAAGTGGGTCCTGACGTTGCCGCGCCGCCTGGCGTTTCCCTTGAGGATCATGTTTCCGACCGAAGAGCTGTTTCCGAAGCCAGGCTCCGGACGATGCTTTTTGAGACCTTAGCCCGCTCCGGCCTCCGGCGCACCCGGAGGGAGGTCCGTCTGGCGAACGAAACCTTGGCCGATTCCGCGAATCAGCGTATACACGTATAAGTTGCAATATGGATGTGGCGCACGAAGGAGCTGCCCGATGGGCCAGATGCTACCTTTCATTCTCCGGAACGCGCCCGTTGTGGTCGTGGATGACGATCCCTCTGTCCGCGACGCCTTGCTGCTGTTGTTGCGGATCGACGGGTTCGAGGCAAAAGCGTTCGGCGACGGGGAATCCTTTTTCGAGTCCCTGACCTCATGCACACCGTCCTGCGTGATCCTCGACCTGCAGCTTCCGGGGCGGTCAGGTCTCGCCGTGCTGAAACAACTGGCCGACATCCGGTTTGCTCCGCCGGTGTTTGTCATCTCCGGCCAATCCGATATTCCGATGGCTGTCGAGGCCATGAAACTCGGCGCAATCGACTTTCTGGAAAAGCCGTTCTCGGCGGGGGCCATGATTGATCGGGTTCGCGACGCGGTCCGGACTTATTGCGGGACAGTGGCGGGGCGCATCGACGGCCTCGGCGATTTTCCGGGGATGCTGCTACTGACGCGGCGCGAGCGGGATGTGCTGGCGCTGGTAACCAATGGTGCGTCCAACAAGGAAGCAGGGCGAAAGCTCGGTATCAGTCCCCGCACGGTAGAAGTTCATCGCGCACGGATCATGGACAAGCTCGGCGCACGCAACGCCGCGGACCTGATGCGGATCGTGCTGTCGGGAGAACCGTCAACATCACGCCGGGCGGCCCCGGCGATGTAATGCGAACCGCGCCGTGAGCGGACAGCCGCCGAATGCCTATTCGGCCGCGATCGGCTTGGCGTTTAGCGGCAGCTTCAATTGTTCCCAGACCTGAACCAGCGCCTCGGCGAGGGCGTCGATCAGCGCGTCCTCATGGTAGGGCGACGGCGTGATGCGAAGCCGCTCGGTGCCTTTCGGCACGGTCGGATAGTTGATCGGCTGGATATAGATGCCATGCTGCTCCAGCAGCAGATCGCAGGCTTTCTTGCAGCGCTCCGGATCGCCGACAAACAGCGGAACGATGTGGGTGTCGCTCGCCATCACCGGCAGGCCGGCGGCGGTGAGAATAGCCTTGAGCCGCGCGGCGCGGTCCTGATGCCGCTCCCGTTCCCAGCTCGATGACTTCAGGTGCTTGATCGCGGCAGTGGCAGCGGAGCAGATCGCAGGCGGAAGCGCCGTTGTGAAGATGAAGCCCGGCGCATAGGAGCGCACGGCATCGACCATTTTGGCGCTGCCAGCGATATAGCCGCCGAGGCAGCCGAACGCCTTGGCCAGCGTGCCTTCGAGGATATCGATCCGGTGCATGACGCCGTCACGCTCGGCGATGCCGCCGCCGCGCGGGCCGTACATGCCGACGGCATGGACTTCATCGACATAGGTCATCGCGCCGTACTTTTCGGCGAGATCGCAGATCTTCGCCAGCGGCGCGACATCGCCGTCCATCGAGTAGAGGCTCTCGCACACGATCAGTGTCGGGCGGCCCGCATGGGCGCGCAGCAGCTCTTCAAGATGTGCAACATCGTTGTGGCGGAACACGATGTATTCGGTGCCCGACTGACGGATGCCCTCGATCATCGAGTTGTGGTTCAGCGAGTCCGACAGGATCAGGCAGTTCGGGATCAGCTTGGCCAGCGTCGAGATGCCGGTCTGGTTGGACACATAGCCCGAGGTGAAAACCAGCGCGGCTTCCTTGCCGTGCAGATCCGCGAGTTCCTGCTCAAGCTGGATCAGGGAGTGGTTGGTGCCGGCGATGTTGCGGGTGCCGCCGGCGCCGGTGCCGACGCGGGTGGCGGTTTCGACCATCGCGCCGACCACCTTCGGATGCTGGCCCATGCCGAGATAATCGTTGGAACACCAGATCACGACATTCCGCTGGCCTTTCGGCGCGTGCCAGACCGCATGCGGAAAGCGTCCGGCGATGCGCTCCAGATCGGCGAACACGCGGTAGCGCCGCTCGTCATGGAGGCGGTTGAGAGCGTCACCGAAGAACTTGTTGTAATCCATACCATTAACCCTGGATGGGGACCCGGATGACGGCAGCCGGCCCATAAAGTTTTCGCAGGGTCTTCTGTCGCGCGCAGGGTCTTTTTAGAGCTTTTCCAGGTTTGCTGTCGAGGCCGTTTTCGCCGGTCTTCCATGCGGTTGGCGCGGAATTGACCTGAATCAACCGGCCCATTCGGCGCCGGTATCGCAGTCAGGCCGCGGAGAAACGCAGCACGCCGTCAGCGCCGACATTCGGGGTCAGGCGGCCATGGGCCAGCATGTGATTGACATGGGCGATCAGTTCGCCGGCGGCGAAGCCGGTCTGGTGCGCGTCGAGCACATGCTTGTGGAACACGACGGGGACCAGTTGCGCGGATGTCTGCGCCGATGCGCGGCAAGCCTCGGCAATGAGCTGGCAGCGCTCCTCGTGATGATCCGCAAGCTGCTTGATACGGGTCTTCACGCCATAGAACGGCACGCCATGACCCGGCAGCACGAGAACGTCGTCCCGCAGCAGTTTTGAAAGTTCATCCAGCGAGGTCAGGTATTCGCCGAGCGAGTTCGCCTCCGGCTCGACTGCCCATACGCTGACATTGGGCGAAATCTTACTGAGGACCTGATCGGCTGAGAGAAAGATGTTGTCGGCTTCGCAATAGAGCATCACCTGATCGAGGGCGTGTCCGCCGCCGGTGATGACCTTGAAGGTGCGCGCGCCGATGGCGATCTCGTCGCCCTTCGACAGGCGCTGGTAGGACGCGGGAAGAATCGACACGCGGGTGAGATAATCCTGCCCCTTGCCGAGCAGCGCTTCGGTGATTTCCTCGTCCATGCCGTGACGGCGGAAGAACAGGCGCTGCGCCAGCTTGCGCTCGGGTGAGCCGCGATGCTGGTGATATGCCGCCTGCAGATATTCGACCTGGGACATGTGCAGCTTGCAGCCGAAGCGCTCGACGATCCAGCCTGCGAGGCCGACATGATCGGGATGCGCATGGGTCACGATCAGCCGCGTGATCCTGAAACCCTTGAGCGGACCTTCAAACAGCGTGGTCCATGCGGCGATGGTGGCGTCGTTGCCGATGCCAGTGTCGATCATGGTCCAGCCGTCGCCGTCGGCGATCAGATAGATGTTCACATGGTTGAGACGGAACGGCAGCGTCAGGCGCACCCACATCAGGCCGGGCGCGATTTCAATCGCTTCATCCGGCTTCGGCGGCGTTTCGATCGGATAGCGCAGGCCATCCGGAGCTGCAGTGAGGGTGGCGGTCTTGGTGTGCATCGTCTCGCAATCGCAATTGTTCAGGTCCGGCTTAACGCGGCAAATCCCGCCGCGCTAGTGTCTGGCCTTCCGAAACAACCTGTTTTGCGGACTGCGCCGGCATGGTTGCCATGCAGGCCGCCATGCCTTCCGTTTCAAACGGCCTCAGGACACCGCTGCGCCGCTTGCTGAAACAGCCGCCGGTTTCGCCTCGCCATGCGCGTGGCCGCAATGGCCATGGTCGTCGTGTTTGGCATCGTCGAGCTTCGACTTGATGCCGAGACGGTCGAGCAGATTGGCGTCGCGTTCGGTCTGCGGATTCTTCGTGGTCAGCAGCACGTCGCCGATGAAGATCGAATTGGCGCCGGCGACGAAGCACAGCGCCTGCAATTCGTCGGTCATGTACTGGCGGCCCGCCGACAGGCGCACAACGCTGCGCGGCATCATGATGCGCGCGACGGCGACCATGCGCACCAATGCGATCGGATCGGGACGCTCGGCGGTGTCGTTGACCGGCACGCCCTTGACCTCGTTCCACATGTTGATCGGCACGCTCTCCGGATGCTCAGGAAGGTTTGCCAGCAGCGCCAGCATGCCGAGACGGTCATCGACCTGCTCGCCCATGCCGATGATGCCGCCGCAGCAGACCTTGAGGCCAGCTTCGCGTGCATGCGCCAGCGTGTCGATGCGGTCCTGCATCGTGCGCGTGGTGATGATCTTGCCGTAGAACTCCGGCGAGGTGTCGACATTGTGGTTGTAGAAATCGAGGCCGGCGTCGTGCAGCCGCTGCGCCTGCTTGTCGGTCAGCATGCCGAGCGTCACGCAGGTCTCCATGCCGAGACCCTTCACCGCGGTGATCATCTCGCAGACCTTGTCGAGGTCCTTGTCCTTCGGATTGCGCCAGGCGGCTGCCATGCAGAAGCGTTCCGCGCCGGCATCGCGGGCGCGCTTCGCGGTCGCGACGACATCGTCTTGCTCCATCAGCTTCGACGCCTTGAGGCCGGTGTCGTACTTGGCGCTTTGCGAGCAGTAGCCGCAGTCTTCGGGGCAGCCGCCGGTCTTGATGCTGAGAAGGCTCGCGGTCTCGACATGGTTCGGGTCGAAGTTGCGGCGGTGGATGCTCTGCGCCTGGAAGATCAGGTCCGCGAACGGAAGATCGTAGAGTGCCTGCGCTTGTGCGCGGGTCCAGTCGTTGCGCGGCTCGATCAGCGCGTCGCGCCCGACCGAAACTCCGCCATTCACATCCGAACCTGGCACTATGCTCATGCGCTGACCCCTTAGCGGTTTTAGAAACGTCGCCTTCAGGCGCCGCTGTCTCAATTCGTCAGGCAGAATGCGATGTCTTGCCCTGATCACCCTAGCAAGGACCATGGAGGTCCAGAAGAGTCAATCTGCGCATGGTTCGTCCTGCGGACCGCAGGCTGAAAGTGCCGCAAAATCACGCTGTTCCAAGGCATGCGCGCTCCGCGTTTTCGCTATTGCGCGCGTCTTTAACGGATTGGGGCCCGGAGCTGAAAGCACCGGACCCCAAAACAGACGACAGGCATGCCAGATGGCATAGCGCGTAGACGCAATTCGCGCGCTACGCGGCCCGGATGTTGAGCAGGAAGGCATCGACCTCGGCGCGAAGCGTGTCGGCCTCGCGGCGAAGTTCGTTCGATGCATTCAGCACCTCGCCTGCGGCGGTGCCGGCCTCGCTCGAGGCGCGGCTGACGCCGACGATGTTGCTGGAGACTTCCGAGGTGCCGGTGGCTGCCTGCTGGATGTTGCGGGCGATTTCCTGTGTCGCCGCGCCCTGTTCCTCGACCGCCGCCGCGATGGCGGTGGTAACCTCGTTGATCTCGGTGATGGTGGCGCCGATATTGCGGATTGCGCCGACAGCCGAGGAGGTGACGGTCTGCATATTGGCGATCTGCGCGCGGATTTCGTCGGTCGCCTTCGCGGTCTGCTCGGCGAGACCCTTGACCTCCGATGCGACCACGGCGAAGCCGCGGCCCGCTTCGCCTGCGCGCGCGGCCTCGATGGTGGCGTTAAGCGCAAGCAGGTTGGTCTGCGATGCGATTTCCTGAATCAGGTCGACCACGCTGCTGATGCGGCTGGCGTTCTCGGCAAGGCCCTGCATGGTGGCGTCGGTCTTGCCGGCTTCGCTGACCGCGTTGGCGGCGATCCTGGTCGAGTTGCTGACCTGGCGGCTGATCTCCTGGATCGATGACGACAGTTCCTCGGTGCCGGACGAGACGGTCTGCACGTTGACCGAGGTTTCCTCGGCGGCCGATGCGACGGTGTTGACCAGAGCGCTGGAATGCTCGGCCGTTGTCGACATGCTCTCGGCGGTGGACTGCATGACATTCGCGGAGGTCATCAGGCTGTCGAGTGCAACGCGGACCTTGTCCTCGAAGCTGACGATCTGGTTTTCGATGCGCGATGCGCGCTCGGCCTTGGCGATGCGGTCCTGATCCTGCTCGCTGCTCAGGGCGCGCGAGCGGATCATGCTTTCGCGGAAGACTTCGAGCGAGCCGGCCATGACGGCGATTTCGTCCTGCTGGCGGCTGTGCTTGACTTCGGCGTCGAGGTCGCCTTCCGACAGCCGCTGCATCACGGTCTGCAGGTTGCGGATGCGGGCCAAGATGTTGCGGCCGACATACAGCCAGACGAACAGGGCCGATCCGACCAGCGTCAGCGCACCGAGCGCCAGCATGACCGTGGTCGCCAGCGAGATGGTGTTTTGAGCCTGCTTCGATGCGGCTTCGGTTTCGGCGCGCACGTCATCGACCAGCCGCTTCACGCTCATGTCCAGACCGCGATTGAGCTTGCCGGTCTCTTCAAGAATGAGCTGGCCGTAATCAATCGCATCCATCTCCTTCTGGCGGACCTTGTAGACGCTTTGCTTGCCTTCGCCGAGCGCAACGATCTGCTCCAGCGGCGCGCGGATCGCCATGTCCATCCCGCTCGCCTTCAGGCTGTTGAGCTTGTAAAGGACACCTTCCTTCTTGCCGCGGAAGGCTTCTTCAAGCGGGCTGAGGACTTCGGTGTTCGGGGCGGCGAGCGCCGCGGTCATGTCGGCTGCCATCAGGTTGGTGTCGGTGATGACGCTGCCGAGCAGATCGACGGTGCGGGCGGCTTCCATGGCATCGCTCTGCGGGATGGTCACCGAGCCGAGCACCGCGTTCAACTGCGTTTGCGCATCCAGCATCGCGAGCGTCGCGGCGGCGAGGAATGCGGTATGCGCCTTGCGCAGTTGCGCCGATTCCTTCTCGCGCAGCGCCGCCGTATCGAGCCGCTCTTTCGCGGCCGATCCGATGCTGCCGACCATGTCGCCGATGTTCTTGCTGATCTCGCTCATGGCGTCGATGACGGTCTTGTCGGCGCCAAGGCGGGAAATCTCGGCGAGCTTGGCCGCAGCGGTCTGCTGCGTTTCGCGCATCTGCTTGCTGCGTTCTTCCAGTATGGCCTCGCTGCCGGAGGCGAGCAGTGCCTGACCTTGTGTCGAGAGGCTTGCGCTATGCGCGGAGAGTTCGAGGCTGGCGGCCAGCCGCGGAATGTTCTGACCGCTGAGATCGGTCATCATGCCGCCGAGCCTGCCGAGCAGCACGCTGGCGCTGCCGCTGATGACGATCGCCATGGCGGCGATGGCGGCGAATGCCAGGAACAGGCTGCCGCGGACACCGAGCCTGATGCGCGGCAGTTTGAAACGAAACAGATTTTTCTTGAAGTTGAACCGCAAAGCCATTGCCCCAAATCCCCCCGGATTCCGTAGTTCTACGTGCGGGCGCAGTATCGGGTTGGCTGGTTAAAATTTTCGCGAAGTTTCAGCGCCTTCGGTGAAATTTCAGCAATTTTTGCGATTCATGCCGTCACCGGAGCAAAACTCAAGCATCTGAAACTGATGATGTTTTGCGCTCATCGGTAACGGGACGCCGTTGCAGGTCTGCTCTGCATCGCATCGAACAGTCCGGCTAAACGAGATTCTCGCTCACGCCAGCGACCGCGCGACGTCGGTCGGCTGCGCGACTTGCGACGCGGACACCGGCAAGCCCCGGCGTTCTGCTTCCGCGGTCAGCACGGTCTTTGTCCAGCGTTGCGCCGGACGCTCGACGAAACGCCAGACGATCCATGACAGCAGCAGCACTCCCGCGATGATTGCGGCAACAGCCCATATGACCGAAGCGGGCTGGATGGCACTCAGGACGACGTAGCCGAGCTGCATATGCAGCAGATAGAGCGGGTAGGTGATGCCGCCGATCGCCATGACAAGACCGGCCGGCAGGGGAAGCTGCCGCAGGCGAGTTGCAAGGAATATGATCGCAATGGATATCAGGCAGATCGCCACGATCACTCCGGACTCGAACGACACGCCTGCAGGCGAGTCGATGTGTGTGGCTCTGTGCAGGCACTGAAACACGGCTGTGCCGACCGACAACGCGAAAATGGTGTACAGCTTGAGATCGCGTCGGCCGCGATAGAATTCGTAGATCACAAGTCCAACCGCGAAGAAGCCGCTGTCGTCGGCGAGGAACAGCCGCTCGAAGATCGGCGCGTCGATGGTGAGTTCGTTCGCGAAGGTGAGGCCGAGCCAGATCAGGATGATCAGATCGAGGCGGCGCGGAAACACCTTGAACGCCATCAGCACCGCGACCCAGGCATAGAACACCACTTCAACCACCAGCGACCAGTAGGCCCCGTCCATGTAGGGCTGACGGAACATGGGTGCGGCAATGAAAAGGTTGGCGCACCACTGCGCGAACGAGGTGGTGAAGTTCGGCGGCCCCATCGTCAGCAGCGCGAGAAACGTCAGCGTCATGCAGAACAGAAAGGTGGGATAGATCCGGCTGAAGCGAGCAATTGCAAAGCCCGTCGCCGTTCGACCTTCCGCGGAATACGCGATCACGAAGCCGCTGATGACGAAGAAAATCGGGACGCCGAGAAAGCCGTATTGGGAAAAGCTCGCCATCCACGGAAGCGCCACCTGCGTCCCACCCTGGGATGGCGGGCCTCGAAAGCCGTAGTGATAGAAAATCACGCCGACAACGGCGACGAGGCGGAGCAGGTCGAGGACCTGCACTCTCGAAGCCGCCTTGAGATCATTTGCAGACATATTTGACGGCTCGCGTGGAGCGCACAAAGTACCGCTGCCGGATAAAGGACTGCTTACCGGCACCGCATAAAGGTCCGCGATCCGAGCCCCCGTCAGCGCGTAGCCAGGCTGGCGCAGACGGATGAGGCGGATGTTTCAGGATCGCTCCGGGGTCGTCCCGGCGGATGCGGTTAAAGTGTTGATATTTCAGCAGAAGGGCTGGTGCTGCCAGACAGGATTGAACTGTCGACCTCTCCATTACCAATGGAGTGCTCTACCACTGAGCTACGGCAGCGAACGCCAGACACATTAAAGAGCCGGAACCGTACCGTGTACGTGAATCAGGCAAAAGGCCTCTGAAGGCGCGCGTTCCTTTGCCATAAGGCCACCGATGGCGCAAGCGCCGAGCGCCCATTCTTCCAAACCCCGCGGCCGGAACTCAGGTTTTGGTCTTGTATTTCGCCAGTTCGGGGCCGATCCGGGCGCTCAACAGGCTGCTGAGGGCTTCCAGCGCCCTGAAGGGCCGGATCATCACTTCGAATTCGATGATCTTGCCGCTCGCATCGAATTTCACTAGGTCGACGCCTTTCAACTGCAGTTCGCCGATATTGGCGCTGAACTCCAGCGCGACATCGTGGGCTCCGGCGACGAAGGTGCGGTGATAGCGGAAGTTCTCGAAAATCTGCACGACCGCGCCGAGGATCAGGACGCTTGCAGGCCGGCCGAGGATCGGCAGATGTACGAAGGGCGAGCGGAAGACGGTGGTGTCCGCGAACAGCGGTGGCAGCGCGTCCTCGCGTTTGGTTTCGACAAAGCGGTGCCAGTCGCGGAGCGTGTCCTGCGCCGCCGGGGCGAGCGACCCGATATGTCCCGTCATGCATTCCTCTGTGATATGGCGCATCGTATCCGGTAGAATGGCAACTGACCGCCATCGGTCATGACGGTCAAGACGGGATGCGAGCGGCGCTGATATGACGGATACGCCCGGAAAGAGCGATGCAAAGTCGGCGCGCGAGGCGCGGCTGAAATCCGCCTTGCGCGACAATCTGAAACGGCGCAAGTCGCAGGCGCGCGGCCGCGCCGGAGCGGCGATCGTGACGCCGGACGACGACGCACGCCAGCGCGATGAAGAATTGAGCACAGGCCGGCGCGACGGGGAGCGCTGATCTTCAGTTACAGAAGTCGCTTGAATCTTCGCAACGCCGACACGATCTGACATTATCGTTTGTGATCCCGGATAGGGGATCGCGCCCTTCTGCCGAATGCAAGGAACATCACGATGGCGACCGATCAGGCGGCAGCGACCGCGACCGGCGCGGAGCAAGCCGACACTGCGCGCGCGACATTCCCGCGCTTCGAGCAGACGTTCCCGAAACTGACGGATGCCGAGATCGACCGCATGCGCCGCTTCGGCGAGGTGCGCCAGTACAAGGATGGCGCGTTGCTGTTCGAGAGCGGCAAGGTCGGTCCCGGCATGTTTGTGATCCTCTCGGGGCATGTTGCGATCACCCAGCGCGACGGCATGGGCCATGTCACGCCGGTGATAGATCAGGGACCGGGCCAGTTTCTTGCCGAGATCGGGCAGCTCTCCGGCCGCCGTGCGCTGGTGGACGGCACCGCCGAGGGCGATGTCGAGGTCTTGCTGATTCCCCCGGACAAGCTGCGCGCGCTGCTCGTCGCGGAAGCGGATCTCGGCGAGCGCATCATGCGGGCGCTGATCCTGCGCCGTGTGAATCTGATTCAGGGCGGAGTCGGCGGGCCGGTGCTGATCGGCTCGCCAACGCTGGCCGATCTGGTGCGCCTGCAGGGATTTCTGTCGCGCAACGGCAATCCCTATCACGTCCTCGATCCCGCCGTTGACAAGGACGCGGCCGATCTTGTTGCGCGCTATTCGCCATCGCCGCGCGACCTGCCGCTGGTGGTGTGTCCGGACGGCACCGTGCTGCGCAATCCCGGCGAGACCGAACTCGCTTACGCGATGGGCATGATCGGCGGCGCGATCAAGGACAAGCTCTACGATGTGGCCATTGTCGGCGGTGGTCCCGCCGGGCTTGCGACCGCGGTGTATGCCGCGTCCGAAGGCCTGTCCGTTGCCGTGGTGGACGCGCGGCATTTCGGCGGTCAGGCCGGAGCCAGCGCACGGATCGAGAACTATCTTGGATTTCCCACCGGGATTTCGGGGCAGGCGCTGGCCGGGCGGGCCTACAATCAGGCGCAGAAATTCGGCGCCGACATGATGATCCCGGTCGAGGCCAGATCGCTTGACTGCACCAAGAAAGACGGTGCGTTCGGTATCGCCACCGAATGCGGTCATCTGCTGAAAGCGAAATCCATCGTGGTCGCCAGCGGCGCGCGCTACCGCCGGCCGGCTATCGAAAATCTCGACAGGTTTGAAGGGCGTGGGGTCTGGTACTGGGCCTCGCCGATCGAAGGGCGGCTCTGCGCGCAGCAGGACATTGTCCTGGTGGGCGGCGGCAATTCCGCGGGGCAAGCCGCGGTGTTTCTGTCGGGCCATGCCAAGCGGGTGCGCATGATGATCCGCAGCGGCGGTCTTGCTGACAGCATGTCGCGTTATCTGATCGACCGCATCATGGCGACGCCGAACATCGAACTGCTGATCCATACCGAGATCGTCGCGCTGGACGGCGGCGACGGCGGGCTTGAGCAGGTGCGCTGGCGCAACCGCAAGACCGGGATCGAGACGCTTGAGGACATCCGCAACGTCTTCCTGTTCGTCGGCGCCGAGCCCGCAACATCGTGGCTCGATGGCTGCGGCGTCGAGCTTGATCGCAACGGCTTTGTGGTGACAGGTTCGCAATGCGAAGAGGGCAAGCCGGTATCCGGTCTCGAGACGTCCGTGCCGGGAGTTTACGCTGTCGGCGATGTGCGCGCCGGTTCGGTCAAGCGTGTCGGCGGTGCCATCGGCGAGGGCGCGCAGGTGGTGGCGGCATTGCACGGCTTTCTCAGCGATAAGCCGCTTGAGGCTGAAAGGGCTTGACCATGCCATGCAAGCACATTGCACAGATCAATGACGTGACGCCGAGTGCGCTCGGCTGTGAGGAATGCCTGAAGACCGGCGACGTGTGGCTGCATTTGCGGATCTGCCGGACCTGCGGCCATGTCGGCTGCTGCGACTCTTCGCCGAACAAACATGCCACCAAACATTTTCACGCCACGCAGCATCCGGTGATCGAGGGCTACGATCCGCCGGAAGGCTGGGGCTGGTGTTATGTGGATCAGGTCATGTTCGACCTGTCGTCGCGCAAGACACCGCATAACGGCCCGATCCCGCGTTACGACTAAAGAATGGCGGCCCGATTTGCCTGATACCCTCGGCTAACCGGACGCGGTCTGCCATTGTGGCGCATATATTCAGGAGATTTCCGATGCGTCATTTTTTTCGGATTGTTCGCGATGCAGCCTGTGCCGGGTTGTTGGCGGTTTCACTGTTTATTTCCGCGCCCGACAGCGCTGCCGCGCAATCGGCGCCGCAAAGCCGCTCCGCACAGGTCAACGGCGTAAAGCTGAACTATCTGATCGCCGGCAAAGGCGATCCTGTCGTTCTGCTTCATGGCTATGCCGAAACCAGTCATATGTGGCGGCCGCTGTTTCCCGGCCTCGTCAACACGCACACGGTCATCGCGCCCGATCTGCGCGGCTTCGGCAAATCCGATGCGCCCGAGAGCGGCTACACCAAGAAGGAAATGGCGCAGGATATCCACGCGCTGGTGAAAAGCCTCGGATACAGCAAGGTCAAGATCGTCGGCCACGACATCGGCCTGATGGTTGCCTATGCCTATGCGGCGCAATATCCCGCGGAGGTCGACCGCATTGTCTTGATGGACGCCTTCCTGCCGGGCGTCGGCGACTGGAAGAGCGTCTGGCTGCTGCGCGATCTCTGGCACTTCCATTTCTACGGCAAAACGCCGCTGGCACTGGTTCAGGGCCGCGAGCGCATCTATCTCGAGCACTTCTGGAACGACTTTGCCGCAGACCCCGCGAAGTCGATCTCGCAGAAGGACCGGAAGTTTTATGCCAAAGCCTATGCCCGACCCGGTCATATGAAGGCCGGGATGGAGGTCTTCCGCGCCTTCGAGAAGGACGCCGACGATTTCGCAGGTTTGGCCAAGACAAAACTGCCGATGCCGATGCTTGTCTTATCCGGAGAAAAGGCAGGCGGCGCCTTTCTGATCGAGCAGGGCAAACTCGTCGCCACGAATGTCGAAGGCGTCATCATCAAGGGTTCGGGCCATTGGCTGATGGAAGAAGCGCCGGGCCAGGTGATTCCGAGGCTGGTGGACTTTCTCAATCGCTGATGGGCATCGGCAAAATCTTGCAAAATTCGCTGCAGCGGCGCGTGCGGAAATGGAACTTCTGTTGCACAGCCATGCGGATGATGTAGCGTTAAAGCAATTCTAAACAGGGGCGCATCATGACATTTACGGTTTTCCATCTCATCATCAGCATGATTGCCATCGGCCTCGGGTTTGTCGTGGCGGGCGGCATCCTCTCATCGAACCGGCTTCCGCGCTGGACGCTGTGGTTTCTGATCCTGACCATCCTCACCAGCGCCACCGGCTTCCTGTTTCCGTTCACCAAGCTGTTGCCCTCGCACATCGTCGCGATCATCTCGCTGGTGCTGCTGGCGATCGCGGTCTACGCGCTTTACGGCAAGGGCCTCGCCGGCATCTGGCGCACGGTCTATGTCGTCACCGCGATGCTGGCGCTCTGGTTCAACGTGTTCGTTCTGATCGCGCAATCGTTCCAGAAAGTCGCCTTGCTGAACGTATACGCGCCGACCGGCGCCGAGCCGCCATTTGCGATCACGCAGGGTATCGTGCTGGTGTTCTTCATCTTCCTGATCGTGCTCGGCATCAAACGGTTCAAGACGGCCTGACGACAAGGCGACGGGAGCGCCGATGAAAGTCATTGTCTTCGGCGCGACCGGCATGGTCGGGCAGGGCGTGCTGATCGAATGTCTGCGCGATCCCGATGTGACGCAGGTGCTGACCGTGGGCCGCAGTGTCACTGGCCAGCACGACCCGAAGCTGCGCGAGATTACGCATTCGGATTTTCTCGACTTCTCCGCCATCGAGAACGACCTGACAGGTTACGACGCCTGCTTCTTCTGTCTCGGCGTGTCGTCGATCGGCATGGACGAGGAGCGTTATCGCCGTCTGACCTATGACATCACGCTGGCGGCGGCGCGCACGCTGGCGCGGATCAATCCCAGCATGACCTTTACCTATGTCACCGGGGCCGGCGCGGACAGCACCGAACGGGGCCGCGTGATGTGGGCGCGTGTGAAAGGCAAGACCGAGAACGACCTGCTCAGGCTGCCGTTCAAGGCCGCCTACATGTTTCGGCCCGGTGCGATCCAGCCGCTTTATGGGGTCCGTTCAAAAACCGGCTGGGTGCAGGGAATTTATGTGGCGACCGCGCCGCTTTTGAGTTTCCTGCATCGGGTCGCGCCGAACCATGTCACTACGACCGAAGAAGTGGGCCGCGCCATGCTCAGTGTCGCCAAACATGGCTATTCAAAGCCGGTTCTGGAAATGGAAGACATCCACAAGCTAGGGGCCTGAGATTTGGCCGAACCGGGCGGCCGGCGGTGTCCGTGACACAATTCGAGCGATATTTCAGGTAATTAAGCGGAAGTTCCGGGTTTCGGGCACCCCGGCCGCGCGGTTTCCACTCCCCGTGAAACGCGCTAAAAGCCGGTTATCTCAACAGGGCAGGTTTGGCATGGATCGCATTCGCATTGTCGGCGGCAACAAGCTCAATGGCACGATTCCGATTTCCGGTGCGAAGAACGCGGCCCTGCCGCTGATGATCGCCAGTCTGCTGACTGACGAAACCCTGATTCTGGATAACGTGCCGCGCCTCGCCGATGTCGCGCAGTTGCAGCGCATTCTCGGCAATCACGGCCTCGACATCATGGCGGCGGGCAAGCGCCCTGGCGACCATGAGTATCAGGGCCAGACCCTGCACATTTCCGCGGCCAACATCATCGACACCACCGCGCCCTATGAACTGGTCTCGAAGATGCGCGCGAGCTTCTGGGTGATCGCGCCGCTGCTCGCGCGCATGCATGAGGCCAAGGTCTCGCTGCCCGGCGGTTGCGCCATCGGCACCCGCCCGGTCGATCTTCTGATCGACGCGCTGGAAAAGCTCGGCGCGCAACTGCAGATCGACGGCGGCTATGTGATCGCAAAGGCGCCCGGCGGCCTTGTCGGCGCGGAGATCAATTTCCCGAAGGTCACCGTCAGCGGCACCCACGTTGCGCTGATGGCGGCAACCCTCGCCAAAGGCACGACGGTGATCAATAACGCCGCGTGCGAACCCGAGATCGTGGACGTCGCCGATTGTCTCAACAAGATGGGCGCGAAGGTGTCCGGTGCGGGCTCGCCGCGCATTGTCATCGAGGGCGTGAGCAAGCTCCACGGCGCGCGCCATACCGTGCTGCCGGACCGCATCGAGACCGGCACCTATGCCATGGCAGTGGCCATGACCGGCGGCGATGTCCAGCTCGCGGGTGCGCGTCCAGAACTCTTGCAGTCGGCGCTCGACGTGCTGACCGAGGCCGGCGCGACCATCACGCCTAACAATGAAGGCATTCGCGTTGCGCGCAACGGCGCCGGCATCAATCCGGTCACGGTCTCGACCGCGCCATTCCCCGGTTTCCCGACCGATCTGCAGGCGCAGCTCATGGCGCTGATGACCCGCGCCAAGGGTTCGTCGCACATCACCGAGACGATCTTTGAAAACCGCTTCATGCATGTGCAGGAGCTGGCGCGGTTCGGCGCACGGATTTCGCTGGACGGCGAAACCGCCATCATCGATGGCACAGCCAAACTCAAGGGTGCGCCAGTGATGGCGACCGACCTGCGCGCATCCGTCTCTCTGGTGATTGCCGCGCTGGCGGCGGAAGGCGAAACCACCGTCAATCGGGTCTATCATCTCGACCGTGGCTTCGAGCGGCTGGAGGAAAAGCTCTCGGCCTGCGGCGCGACGATCGAGCGGATCAGCGGATAAACTTTTTCTGGATGGAGCCGGTGGACACCATGTCCCAGAGCGAGGCGAGTGAAAACAAGGCATCCCGGCGCAGGCTCGTGGCGCTGGATGATGACGATCTTGCGGTGATTTCCGCCCACGTTCAGGACGCCGCGGTGGTCGCTGCGGACATCCTCTGGCGTCAGGCCGAGAACCGCCTCGTCATCGCGATGCGCCGGATCGACTGCGAGGACATCATTGCCGGTGACTGCGTGCCCCGGCGGCTGATCTCGGCGCTGCGCTTTGATCGCGTGCTGTCCTGCCGTTCGCGTGCGATCGACATGAGCGCGTCCGATCTTCCGCTGACCCTGCTCGGAATTGAGTTTTACCGGGGCAAGAAACCGGGCGGCGAGGTGCTGCTGCTGTTCGCCAGCGGCGGTGTGCTGCGGCTTGAGGTCGAGTGTCTTGAATGCGAACTCGCCGATCTTGGACCTGATACATCGCAGGCCGATCCGGCTCCGCCGGAGCGGCGCAATCTGCCAGCGGGCACAGACATTTAGCAACCAATCCGCGCGGTCCCCGCTCGCGGTTTTTCCCTGACAATGTTATGGGTTGGCGGTGACCCGGCATGCCAGCCGGGATCGCATCGTTAAATGATTGAATGAGCGCGTGATTTTGGGATCATGCGCGAGCCTGCCGGACCCTGTAATGCCGATCCGCCTCACCAGCCATACCGCTGATTTTGCCGAGCGCTTCAACGCATTTCTCGCAACGAAGCGAGAGGTTTCGGCCGATGTCGAAAACGCCGTTCGCGCCATCGTCGATGACGTGCGTCGGCGCGGTGATGCCGCTGTGATCGAGGCCACCCGGACGTTCGACCGGTTCTCTGTCGCGGCCGATGGCCTGCGCTTTACGCCCGCCGAGATCGACGAGGCCGTGAAGGCATGTGACGCTGCGACGCTCGATGCGCTGAAGTTCGCGCGCGACCGGATCGAGGCATTTCACAAGCGGCAGATGCCGAAGGACGAGCGCTTTACCGATGCGGCCGGTGTTGAACTCGGCTGGCGCTGGAGCGCGGTCGAAGCCGTCGGCCTTTACGTGCCGGGCGGAACCGCGGCCTATCCCTCGTCGGTCCTCATGAATGTTGTGCCGGCGATCGTTGCCGGAGTGCCGCGCGTGGTGATGGTCGTGCCGACGCCGGACGGGAAAATCCTCAATCCGCTGGTGCTGGCCGCTGCGCGTCTGAGCGGCGTTTCCGAAATCTATCGTGTCGGCGGCGCGCAGGCGGTGGCCGCACTCGCGTATGGCACTGCGACCGTCAAGCCGGTGGCCAAGATCGTCGGCCCCGGCAATGCCTATGTCGCGGCGGCCAAGCGGCTGGTGTTCGGCAAGGTCGGCATTGACATGATCGCAGGTCCCTCCGAAGTGCTGGTGATCGCGGACCGTACCGGGAATCCGGACTGGATCGCGGCTGATCTTCTGGCGCAGGCCGAGCACGGCGCGGACTCGCAATCGATTCTGATCACCGACGACGAAACGCTGGCGAACGACGTCGCCCGCGCCGTCGAAGCACAACTGACCACGCTGCCGCGCGGAGAGATCGCGCGCGCCTCGTGGAACGATTTCGGCGCGATCATTCTGGTCAGGTCGCTCGACGAATCCGTCGCGCTGGCGGATGCCATCGCCGCCGAACATCTCGAAATCATCACCGCCGATCCCGAATCTTTGAGTGCGAAGATTCGTAACGCCGGCGCGATCTTTCTCGGCGGCCATACGCCGGAAGCGATCGGCGATTATGTCGGCGGCTCGAACCATGTGCTGCCGACGGCGCGTTCGGCGCGGTTCTCGTCCGGCCTCGGCGTGCTGGATTTTATGAAGCGCACCTCGATCCTCAAGTGCGGGCCGGATCAGCTCCGTGCGCTGGGGCCGGCGGCGATGACGCTGGGCAAGGCGGAAGGACTTGAAGCGCATGCGCGCTCGGTCGGGTTGCGGCTGAATCTGACATGAGCAAGCCCGCGCCAGACAAGGACGCCAACAACCGCGTGGTCGCGGTGACGCTCGATGAGGAATCCATCGGGCGGTCCGGTCCGGATATCGAGCACGAGCGCGCGATTGCGATCTACGATCTTGTCGAGCAGAACCTGTTCGCGCCGGAGGGCGACCATACCGGGCCGTTCACGCTGCATATCGGCATCACCGGCAACCGCCTGATGTTCGACATCAAGCGCGCCGACGGCACGCCCTGTGTGGTGCATCTGTTGTCGCTGACGCCGTTCCGCCGGATCGTGAAGGACTATTTCATGATCTGCGACAGCTACTATCAGGCGATCCGCACCGCGACGCCGGACAAGATCGAAGCCATCGACATGGGCCGCAAGGGTATCCATGACGAAGGCTCGCGCACCCTGATGGAGCGCCTGGAGGGCAAGGTGCGGGTCGATTTCGAGACCTCGCGCCGCCTGTTCACCCTGATTTCAGTGCTGCACTGGAAGGGCGAAGGGGGCGGGGCGTGATTGCGGCGTGCATCGTGTGTAAACCTCGCGGGAAAGCCTGAGGCATGGCGCGTTCTCCGCAGGCCGTCCTGTTCATGTGCGGGCAGAACAGCGTTCGATCTCCGACGGCGGCTTGCCTGTTGCGGCATCTCGTGCCGCGCGGGCTGTATGTGCAATCGGCGGGCGTCAGCAAGGCGGACCTCGATCCGTTCGCCGTCGCGGTGATGAAGGAGATCGGCCTCGACATGTCCAACCACAAGCCATGGACCGTCGAGGATCTGGAGGACTGGGAAGGCCTGAACTTCGATCTGATCGTGACGTTGTCTCCGGAAGCGCATCACAAGGCGCTGCAACTCACCGCGACCTCGGCCACCGATGTCGAATACTGGCCGACGCCGGACCCGGTCGGCGTCGAGGGCCGCCGCGAATTGCAACTCGATGCCTATCGCAACGTCCGGGACAGTCTGCAGAAGCGCATCCGCGAGCGTTTCGGACCAGCCGCCATCAAGAACGAGTAGGACAAATCGCCCGAAATCGGCCTCCGGCGCGCCGCCGCGCTGTTGTCGCCGCCGCCCCCTTCGGATAGTTTCCGCGCCCATTGACCCCTCAGCGACATTGATCAATCCCGCATGTTAGGCCGTACCAAATTCGTGCTTGCTTCCGGCTCGCCCCGCCGCCTCAGCCTGCTCAATCAGGCCGGCATCGAGCCCGATGCGCTGCGCCCCGCCGATGTCGACGAGACGCCGAAACGCGGTGAACTGCCGCGCGCCTGCGCCAACCGCCTCGCGCGCGCCAAGGCCGAGGCTGCGCTCAAATCGGTCCAGCTCGATGACGAATTGCGCGGCTCCTACATTCTCGCCGCCGACACGGTGGTTGCGGTGGGCCGCCGGATCCTGCCAAAGGCGGAACTGGTGGATGAAGCCTCGCAGTGTCTTCGGCTACTGTCGGGCCGCAACCATCGGGTTTACACGGCGATCTGCCTTGTCACGCCGAAAGAGAGCTTCCGTCAGCGTCTGGTGGAGACCCGCGTGCGTTTCAAGCGCCTGAGCGAGGATGATATCCAGGCCTATATCGGCTCCGGCGAATGGCGCGGCAAGGCAGGCGGCTATGCCGTGCAAGGCATCGCCGGCTCGTTCGTGGTGAAGCTGGTCGGCTCCTACACCAATGTTGTCGGATTGCCGCTTTATGAGACCACGGCGCTGCTCGGCGGAGAGGGTTTCCCGATCCGGTTCGGCTGGCTGAATGCGAGTTGATGGCGAAAAATCTGCGGCCCGCGTGAAACCGTGCCCGATCTGCGGCAAGCCGCCGGTGGAGGCCTCGCGGCCGTTCTGCTCTGAGCGCTGCCGCGAGGTGGACCTCAACCGCTGGCTGTCGGGCTCCTATGCCATCCCGGCGCGGGAAACCGACGACGAGGACGACATGGACGAGCCGAAATAGGTCGTTCGGCCCTTTTTCCGAGGCTTCGGAAGCCCTTGAATCCGATGAAATTTTGTCGCGCGCCGGCGGCAGTCATGGGGCGTGGGGAAATTGCGCCGGTGGCTGGACAGGGCGGTTCTGGCTCTCTATAAACCGGCGCTCCCTCCAAGCTGTCTTGGCAGCGTTCGAGGCGGCGCCCAGGTAGCTCAGTTGGTAGAGCATGCGACTGAAAATCGCAGTGTCGGTGGTTCGATCCCGCCCCTGGGCACCATTTCTCCCACATCCCATCGGTCAGATATCGGATATCTCGCGCGGCGTGACGTGAAAACGCGCCCGCTGATCGCGATGCATCGGCCCGGTTTGGCACCGTGATATCCTAGCTTTCCGGCGGCGGAACGAAGCAGAGGATTCCTGCCTCGGGCGTGTAGCAGAGGACCGCTCCGCCGGTAGGGTTGTCGCGCTCATCGAGGATCCGCTCCGCTGGAATGCGGAGCCAGAATGCCGACGAGATATGCCACCTGTGGTCGATCTTGACCTCATAGCCCCGGCTGTCCCGCCGCACCTCAGCCGTGCGGCAATCCGAAATGGAGCAACATTCCGCGCCGGTTCCCGGCTGCTTCAGGCTTTTGAACCACGGCGCCAGCCGCGGGTCGGCATTGTCAGGCGGCTGGGCATGGACTGGCGTTATCAAGAGTGCGGTTGCTGCGGTTCTCATCAGGAATGTTCGCATGCTGACCTCCGTCAAGACAGATGCGGCCGCCCCCGGGCTGGCTTGGTGCTTCAACTCCCCAATTAGCGACAATACGCCGTCAGGCCGGCATCGCAATCAGCCGGCGGCGCTCGTGTATACTGAGCCCGTCCCGGCTGGGTTGACTTCCGCTTGTCGTTCGACAGGAGCCCTCGATGCGATTGCGCCTGATCCTCGCTTTCATTGCTCTCGTCCTGCCGATCCATGCAGCCGCGCAGGACAAGCCGCTGCCGAGCGAGTGCCTCGCGATGGCGCAGTCGTTGCCGCGGGTGAGGTATGCCAGCCTGTCGCGGGTGGCGGCCGGCAGAGGCGAGGTGACGATCACCTATGCGGGGCACTCGACCTACATCATTGAGACGCCGGGCGGTGTGACTATCGCCACCGATTTCAGCGGCGCCTATACTGCCGGAAAATCGCCCAACGTGGTGACGATGAACCGGGCGCATACAACGCACTACACGCTCAATCCAGATCCCGGCATCGCCCATGTTCTGCACGGTTGGGGTGAGGGTGGCCAGCCGGCGCGGCATTCCAGAATGATCGGCGACGTGCTGATCCGGAACGTCACCACCGACATCCGCGCCTTCCGGTTCGATTCCGAAGCGCTGCAGAAGGACGGCAACTCGATCTTCATCTTCGAGGTCGCGGGCCTGTGCGTCGGCCATCTCGGTCATCTGCATCATCCGCTGGACGAGACGCACTACGCGGCGATCGGCCGTCTCGACATCGTGATGGTGCCGATCGACGGCACGTTCACGATGTCGCTCGATGGCGTATCCGAAATCACGCGGCGGCTGCGTTCCTCCATCGTGCTGCCGATGCACCGCTTCGCGACGCCGCTCAGTGAATTTCTGGCGCGGATGAACGGGCAGTTCGAGATAGACATCCGTCCCGAGCGGTCGTTCACCGTTTCGCGCGATACCTTGCCGCAGAAACCGACCATGATCGTGCTGGACGGAGTCTAGGTTTCAGAACGCCGCGGCGAGATCCTTCGCGCCCTGCAGGTTGACCTGATTGTCCATCCGCGCGTCGGTCGCAGCGAGCAACCTTGCGACAGTGTTGTTGCGGATCGCCACCGGATTGCGCTCATAGCCGTTGCGCTGGAAGAAATTCGAGGTCGGAACGATCACGCGCAGTGACTGCGGCATCGACACCATGTCGAAACCGTTGCCGTCGCCAGTCAGGTTCATCATTTCAAGCTCGGCGGCGGTGAGCGGCGCGTTGTGGCCCTTGCGCTTGGCGAAGGTCACCGAGTCCATCAGCTTGAGCGTCTGCAGCACCGGGCCGACATCCATGTCGAGATTGAGCGCATGGACCCCGATGCCGCGCGGCGTGACGCCGAGTTTTTCATGCGCGCTCCACTGGTTCGGTACGGTTTTGCAGAACGCGACCATCTGCTGGACGATGGCGGCCTTGCGCTGCAGGTCGGCTTTCTGCGCGCCGCTGGCTTGATGCGCCTTGTCGTGCATGGCCTTGACCACAAGGCCGCCGTGTTCCGCGAGGATGCTGATGGTGTTGGTGGTCAGAAGCTGGTTGTAGCCGAGCGCGGTGGAGATCGCACGGGCTCCGGGGCGAGTGCCTTCCAGCCCGGCCTGCACATCGTACTTGCCGTTGCCGCCGGATTCAAAGCTGTAGACCCGCACCGCCTGATCGCGCGTCAGGCCGAAGCTCGCCGCCACCCGCGCATAGGCGCGCTTGTAGTCGATCTCGTTGACTGGCTTGCGCGGCGAGAAATTGAAATGCTGCTGCGCCTGGGCGAGGAAATCTGCCACCACGGGCAGCGGTGCGCGCGGTTTCGGCTGTTTTTCCGGCGGCGTGGGATCGCGCGGCTTCGGTGGGCCGCTATAGACAGGCGGCTGGGTCAGGACGTAGTCCTCGGCAACGATAGTCTCGCCGTTGCGGCGTTTGGCGAAGCGCGCGCGCCGCTTCTCGCTGATCGTGCTCCAGTAGGCAGAGGCGGCTTCCTCAAACGGCTCGCGCACGGCGTTATACTCGGCGAGCTTGCGGCGATAGTCCGCCATCTGCTGCGGCGTCTGGGCGATGGCGGCAGAAAACCACGCTGCGGCACATGCCGCAGCCGCAAGGCCTGTGACCGCGCGTGAACGGGGCCTCACATGAACACCGCGACGTTCTGCCGGCTGACCAGAATGGGCTGGCGGGCGGAATTCCACAGCGTGGTCGCCTGGCTGGAATAGCCGCCGACGACATTCTCCGCCTTGGTTTGCAGCAGCCACCAGCCGTCCTGGGTCTCCGGCATGTCGGTGAGCAGATCGACGGCCCACGTCATGGTGCTGATCGGTCCCGGCCGTTCAAACAGCACCAGCGCTGCGGGCGGCGGCGCGTCGGTGAGCGCGACCAGCGCCGACATTGTCGCCGGCTTCGCCGGGTCCTGATGACGCAGCCAGATCGAGAAGTTCGGATTCTGGCTTTGGCTGAACGGCGGATGCCCGCCGGCGAAACGGCCTTCAAAGTGCTGGATGAAGTTCAGTCCCGGAATCTTGCGGAAGAACGGTGGGCAAGCTTCGGGTTCCGGCACGCTGGGCGCCGCGAGACTACCATAGGCAACAGCGGAGGTGCGCGCCGTGCCGTAGCAGAGCGTCGCGCGTGTCGCGAGGCCGCCTTCGCCGAACAGTTCGACGCCGACGAACACGGTGGACTTGCCTTTCCGCAGCAGCGTCGGGCGGATCATCACGGTGCCGGCGGCCGGACCGACAAAGCTGAACTGCGCGGAGCGTAACGGCGGCAGGTCGGAGAAATGCTGCGCCACGCTTTCCAGACAGAAGGCTGCGGTCAGGCCGCCATAGATGGTTCGCCCTTGCAGCCAGTCTTCCGTCGCGGTGACGGAACTGGTGTCGGCCTCCGCGGTCATGCTTGCCATCAGTGCGGTGAAATCAATCATCGTCTTGCGCCTGTTCCAGAAATTGTCCGCAATTGTATCGCGGCTTTTGATGTTTAAGTCGTCATGCCGCCCATGCGGTGCGACTCAACTGGCGGAATCATACGTGGCATGCTGGCCATTGGAAGTTCTTGCGCCGTCCCGGGCGAATTCCACCCCTGGAACGGGCGTTGAAAAACATGTCCGCACCGCTTGCAAGTCCGCTTTGACTCATCGCGGACTCAATCTGTCAGTAGGACTGACCGAATCGAGTTATCAACAGGCGTTTCGGCTGCTCTTTCGAATCATTCTCGCTTCACGTTACGAGATCGTCTCAAATGTGACGCTTGGGTGACTGTGGCGTTCGCGTGCGGGGCGACGATCATGAACAAACTTGTTTCGCCGAAAGGCATTGTGTCGCGTGAGTCGTCGAAGCTGTTTGGCGATGTTCCGAAGCCGGATCGCGCCGAATGGGAAAAGACACTCAAGGCGCTGAAGCCGTGGTTGAGCCCCGAAAAGTTCGCGGAGACCGAGGCCATTCACTGGCGCATGTTCGAGCGCGCAAATCGCTGGCACGAAAATTTTTCGTTGTCGTCGGACGATCCCGCAGCCTCCTGAATCCGAACGAGTGCGGCGTGCGATCACACGCTGCTGGCTGATGGTTCGATTTCCACATTTCCGCCCTTGGCGCGATCCGGCGTTTCATCCTTCCAGCGCACCGATCCCAGCGGCCGCTCCAGCATGCGGTGAATCTTGATCGGCTCCGGCCCAAGGTGGAATTCGATCGCCTTGAGCTGGATTTCCCGCTCCGACTGGGTCGAGCGATTGCGCTGGCGCAGATAATCGAGCCAGGTCGGGCAGTGATAACGCTCGATCCACAGTTCCGGATCGGTGATGTCGCGGGCGATCGACCAGTCATAGGCACCGTTGCGCTGACGGATCGCCTGAAGCTGCAGCATCGTGGTGTAGAAGGCGCGTGCCTGCTGCTGGTTCACGCGATATTCGATCTCGACCACGATGGGTCCGCTACGCGGCGTGATGGCGAGGTTGACTTCCGGCTCTTCCAGCGCATCGACCGCGTCGTTATTCGTCCCTTCCGTGGACGGCATGCGGAACCAGATCGCAAGGACCGGCGATACAAACATCGCTGCGCCCGCGATGAGCAAGGCGTTGTTGAGCCCGACGATGTTGGCGACATAGCCCCACAGCCAACTCCCGATTGCGACGCCGCCGGCGATTGCGGCCTGATAGGCTGCCAGCGCACGCCCCGCGACCCAGCGCGGCGTCGAGAGTTGCACGCCGATATTGAACAGCGTCACCGCGATCATCCAGGATGAGCCGGCCACCACCAGTCCGGCCCCGGTGAGCACCGGCCAGCGGCTCAGGGCGAGGATACAGATCGCCAGCCCCATGGTCAGCGCGCAAAGCCGGACGGCGGCTTCGCTGCTCAGGCGGGCGCGGACGCTGGAAATGTTGAGCGCGCCGAGCACGCCGCCGATGCCGAAACAGCCGAGCATGATGCCGTAGGTTTGCGCGCTGCCGTGAAGGGTGTCGCGCGATACCAGCGGCAGCAGCGCGAGCACCGAGCCGCCCGCGATGCCGGTCACCAGCGTGCGATACAGCACAATCCGGATCGAGGGCGAATGGATGATGTAACGCACGCCGGAGACCACGGCGCGGCGCAGCCGCTCCGGCGGCAGCCGCGACGGCTCCAGCGTGCGCTGCCAGAGATAAAGCACGATAATCAGCGGAATATAGAGCAGCACGTTGGACACGAACGCGGCCACCGCGCCCGCAGCGGCCACGATGATGCCGCCCAGCGCCGGGCCAAAGCTGCGCGCGATATTGTAGCTGATGCCGTTCAGCGCCACCGCCGAGGGCAGCGTCTCGGGCGGAACCTGTTCGCTGACCGAGGCCTGCCATGACGGGCCGAACAGTGCCATGCCGCTGCCGATCATGAAGCAGAACAGCAGCAGGCTGTTAGGCGTGATGGCATTGACGTAGGCGAGAGTCGCCAGCGTGACCCCGCCGATGAGCCCGAGCGACAGCGCAATCAGGCCGACGATGCGGCGGTCGTACATGTCGGCGATGGCGCCGGCGGCCAGCGAGAGGAGCATGATCGGCATCATCAGTGCGGTCTGCACCAGCGCCACCATGCCGGCCGAGGAGGTCATCTGGGTCATGGCCCATGCGGCGCCGACGCCGTTGATCATCAGCCCGAGATTGGTGAGCAGGCTGGCCGTCCAGATTCTCCGGAACACGGCATGGCGCAGCGGCGCGGTGATTCCGTCGGCCGAGAAAAGCGAGCTTTTGGCGGATTTATCGGTCGTCGTGCTCACAAAGGCCTCTGGACGATTCACGGAAAGCGGGCGGAGCGGCCGCAACGGCAGCCGCGACTGTGTTACAATCGGAGTGCATTGAAAAGGGATTTGCTACCAGCGCCACTGTCCGTCGGCGGTCCAGCGCGAGCGATATCCGGTCAGGCGCATCCAGCGCGTGATGATCTGGTCGAAGCCGGTGATGTAGTCGCACGCGGCGTCGCGGGACCATTTTCCATCCGCCTTGATGTCGGCGATGGTTTTCTCGCTGGCATAGGAAAAGAGCTGAAGCGGCTTGGCGGGATCGTTGACTTCCGAACGGTTGGCGATCAGTTCGCGGTCCAGCTTGTTGAACACGACGCAGGGCGTGCTGGCATAGGTTAGCCGTTGCTCGTCGACGACAACCCGCGCGTTGTCCGGCGGCGGCTCTACCTTGTAGGAGAAAAGGATCGCGGCGGCCGCGATCAGGACGGCGAGGATGGCGCTGGTCAAAATCGGCCAGAGCCTGGACCTGACATCGCTCGCGGGAATCGGTTGCGCCATGGACTCGATGCTAGCATGGCCGGACGGAATGGTCCCGGATGCAGCGGGGACGCTGCACCCGGGCGTGGCGGTTACTGAGGCTGGATCTTGGCGAATTGGGCGACCTTGCCCCACTTTTCGGTCTCGGCGATGACAAAGGCCTGCATCTCTTCAGGCGTGTTGCCAATCGGCTCGCCGCCCAGCTTGCGGATGCGCTCGATGCCCTCCGGAGACTTGATATACTTGATGATGCTGGCATTGAGCTTCATCACGATATCCTTCGACACCTTGGCCGGGGCGGCGACAGTGAACCACGACGCGGCGTCGTACCCCTTCACGGTGTCAGCGATCGGCGGAATGTTCGGCAGCAGCGGCCATTTCTCCGCGGTGCTCACTGCCAGCGGACGCACGTTGCCGGCTTCAGCGAACGGCAGCACCGCCGGAAGATTGTCGATCATGACATGGACGCGGCCGGCCACGAGGTCGGTCAGGGCCGGTGCGCTGCCCTTGTAAGGCACATGCACGATGTCGATGCCGGTCATCGACTTGAACAGTTCGGTGGACAGGTGCGCCGTGCTGCCAAGGCCGGGCGTGCCGTAGAACAATTGTCCCGGCTTCGACTTCGCCAGCGCGATGAATTCGGCGACCGACTTCGCCTCCACCGACGGGGTGACCGACATAAGGTTCGGCACCCGCGCGATAATGGTGACCGGCTGGATGTCCTTGATCGGATCGTAGGGCATGTTCTTCTGAACATACTTGTTGATCGCATGGGTACCGGGCGTGCCGACAATGAACGTATATCCGTCCGGATCGGACTTCGCGACGAAATCGGCGGCGATATTGCCGCCCGCGCCGGGCTTGTTTTCGACGATGAACTGCTGGCCGTACTCTTCCGAGAGCTTCTGCGCCACCAGGCGGCCGAGAATGTCGGTGGTGCCGCCGGCTGCGAAAGGCACGACGAATTTAACGGGACGATCCGGCCATGCGGAGGCTTTGGAGGTCTGGCTCAGGAACGGTGTGGCCGCCAGCGCGGCGCCGCCCGCCAGAATGCGGCGGCGAGTGATATGCGATCCTGAAACAGGCTGTACGGAAGTCGGTCGCTTGGTCATATTTTTGCAGTCTCCATCCCGCCCGCTGTGCGGGCCTTGTTGTTGTCACCGGATTGGCCGGTGCTGTCAGCGTTCTAAAGCATCCATCAGGGCTTGGCCATGTGAGCCGTGCCTGCAGGCGTGAGGCGAGGAGCCTGCAGCGGCGTTATTACCCGCGCACGACGGTTCCTTCTCGCAGCGCAGCAAAAGCGGATCGCGCGTCCTAGACCAATGTCTAGGGCCGGTCATGCCGGTCTTATTGCGTTCTTGCCCATGTCACGGGTTGACCGCGTGCGCTCATCCGTCCAATTTCGCGCGAAATTTTAAAAAGGATCAGCGAATGAAGAAGACCCTGTTTGCCGCCGCCGTCCTGTCCGCCACTGCGCTGGCCGCGCCAGCCGCTCATGCCCAGCAGTTCATCAACATTCTCACCGGCGGAACGTCGGGCGTCTATTATCCGCTCGGTGTGGCGATCGGAAAAATCTACGGCGAAAAGATTTCCGGCGTTAAAACCCAGGTGCAGGCCACCAAGGCCTCGGTCGAGAATCTCAATCTGATCGAGCAGGGCCGCGGTGAACTCGCCTTCACCCTCGGTGACTCGCTGAAGGCCGCAGTCGACGGCGATGAGGAAGCGGGCTTCAAGAAGAAGCTGGATAAGCTGCGCACCATCGGCGCGATCTATCCGAACTACATCCAGATCGTCGCGACCGCCGACAGCGGCATCAAGACGCTCGCCGATCTCAAGGGCAAGACGCTGTCGGTCGGCGCGCCGAAGTCGGGCACCGAACTCAACGCGCGCGCGATCCTGAAAGCGGCGGGTCTGAGCTACAAGGATCTCGGCAAGGTCGAATACCTGCCGTTCGCCGAGTCGGTCGACCTGATGAAGAACCGTCAGCTCAACGCCACGCTGCAGTCGGCGGGCCTTGGCGTCGCGTCGCTGAAGGATCTGTCCAGCTCAACCGAAATCAACGTGGTCTCGGTGCCGAAGGCTGTCGTTGACAAGATCGGACCTCCGTTCGTGTCGGTCACCATCCCGGCCAACACCTATACCGGTCAGAAGGCCGACGTTCCGACCGCCGCCGTGGTGAACTATCTCGTCACCAGTTCGGCGGTCTCCGACGACCTCGCATATCAAATGACCAAGCTGATCTTCGAGTCGCTGCCGGAACTTGCGAATGCCCATGTCGCCGGCAAGGACATCAAGCTGGAAACCGCGGCCACCGGCAGTCCGGCGCCGCTGCATCCGGGCGCGATCCGCTATTACAAGGAAAAGGGCCTGATCAAGTAAGGCCGGAAGACTTGCCGGATAAAGAAGACATGATGCCCGGGCTTGTCCCGGGCATCCACGTCTTTGCCGGCTATGACGGACTAGGCGTTGGGGCTTTAAGCGCTGCAAGGCGCGCGGGGACTGGGACATGATCTACGAGCACGGCACCGAGGAAAAGGTCAAAGTCGAACTCGATAATTTCGAGCACGGCTTTCCGGAGGGCTTCGGCCCCGGCTGGTGGGGCCATCTCGCCTATCTGATCGGCATCTGTTTTGCGGTGTTCCAGTTGATCATCGCGGCGTGGAATTTTCTCCCCAGCCAGGCGGTGCGCGGCATCCATGTCGGCTTCCTGCTGCTGCTGACCTTCGGTCTGATCGCCAATTTCACCGCGAAGACGAATTTCCAGCGCGCGATCGGCTGGATCATCGGCGGAGTTGGATTTTTCTGCGGTCTCTATCAGTACATTTTCTATGCGGAACTGATTCAGCGCGACGGCGATCCGACCCGGCTCGATCTCGTGGTCGGCACGGTGCTCGGCATCCTGATCTTCGAGGGCGTGCGCCGGATGATGGGCCTGGCGCTGCCGCTGATGTGCGGCGCGTGTCTGCTGTACTGGTTCTTCGGCCAGTATCTGCCGTCGCCGCTGAACCATCGTGGCTACGATTTCGATCAGATCGTGACGCATCTGTCCTACGGCACCGAAGGTTTTTATGGCGTGCCGATCTATGTTTCGGCGACCTATATCTTCCTGTTCATCCTGTTCGGCTCGTTCCTCGAACGCGCGGGCATGATCAAGCTGTTCACTGACGTCTCGCTCGGCCTGTTCGGCGGCACGCGCGGCGGTCCGGCGAAGGTGGCCGTGGTCGCATCGGGCATGATGGGCACGATTTCCGGTTCGGGTGTCGCCAACGTCGTCACCGTCGGCCAGTTCACGATTCCGCTAATGATCAAGTTCGGCTATCGCCGCGCCTTCGCGGCCGGTGTCGAGGCCACTGCCTCGATGGGCGGGCAGATCATGCCGCCTGTGATGGGCGCGGTCGCCTTCATCATGGCCGAGACTCTCGGCGTCGATTACTCGGTGATCGTCAAAGCCGCTGTCATTCCGGCGGTCCTCTACTTCGCGTCCGCATTCTGGATGGTGCATCTGGAAGCCGGCAAGTACGGCCTCACCGGCATGAAGAAGGACGAGATTCCGAGTGCGCTGAAGGCGCTGACCAAGGGCTGGTATCTCGTGCTGCCGCTGGCTGCGCTGGTGTTCATGCTGTTCGAGGGCTTCACCCCGCTTTACGCCGGTTCGATGGGCCTTGCGCTGACGGTCGCGCTGATTCTCGGCGCGAGCATCGTGCTCGGCTTTTCGAGCGTGGCGCTGCGTTACGTGTTCTGGATCGGCCTCGCGCTGATCGCCGGATCGTTGTTCCGCAACGGCACCTCGGTGGATATCCGCTATGTCGCGGCCATTGTCGGCGCGCTGGTGCTGATCGCTGCGCTGACCCGCGGCGGCCGCGCGACACTGACGGCCTGCCGCGACTCGCTGGCGGACAGCGCCAAGTCCGCGCTCACCGTCGGCATGGCCTGCGCCATCGTCGGCACCATCATCGGCATGATGACGCAGACCGGTGTCGGCACCATTTTCGGAAGCTGGGTGATCGGGCTTGGCGAAAAGAGCCTGTTCCTTGCGCTGATCATGACCATGCTGCTGTCGATCGTGCTCGGCACCGGCATCCCCACCATTCCGACCTATATCATCGTCGCCGCATTGGCCGCGCCGGCACTCGCCAAGCTGGGTGTGCCGCTGATCATCAGCCATATGTTCGCGTTCTACTACGGCATCATGGCCGATCTATCGCCGCCGGTGGCGCTGGCCGCACTGGCCGCGGCGCCCATCGCCAAGGAAAATCCGGACAAGATCGGCTGGGAGGCGATGCGGATCGCATTGGCCGGGTACGTCATCCCGTTCATCGCGGTTTATTCGCCGGCGCTGATGCTGCAGCCTGGCGACCCGATGCAGGCCTCGCTCGGCTTCTATGGCGCGGTGGCTTACGCCTTTGTCAAGGCGCTGGTCGCCATCGGCCTGTTCGGCATGGTTGCCATCGGCTACCTGTTTACGCGCATGAGTGTTGCCGAGCGGATTGCGTGCTTTATCGCCGCGCTGTTGCTGCTCGGCGAATTCACCTACAGCGACGAACTCGGCTTTGCGCTCGCGATTGCCGCTGTGATCTGGCAGTGGCGCAAAAAGCCGGCGCAGGTCGCTGCCAGCGCATGACCTGATCGCGTGAGGTAACCGTGGGTCTCTGTCTCGCCAGCGCAGGCGTCGTCAAGTCGCTTGCGGTGGCGTCGTTCATGCTGTCATGGACCCATTCGGTGGAGAAGATCGAGTGGCAGGAAGACTGGCGCGTCACGCCGCAGGGTCTCGAAATCGTGGAAGCGCGGGTCAAGGGTTCGGGCGCGGGGATGGAGCCGCCGCCGGAGGCGCGGCTGGCCAATGGCTGGTTTCACTGGACGCCGAAACTGCCGGTCCTTCCCGAGGTCGCGCTCGGAAATTCCGGAATGGCGGGAGAGTGGCGGCTCTGCAGCGGCGGCGTCTGCCAGACGCTGTCCGGCATTCTCGGAATGCCTGCCGGTCCCGTGACCACGATGCGGGCCTGCGACATGCCGGCGAATGTGAAGATCGGCGACGCCGCGCCGATGACCAACAGCGCGATAGCCGCGGAGCATGTTGCGGTTCTGATCGCGCGTGCGGGAGCGCTTGTCGAGGCAAAGCAGTTCGACAAGGCCATCGACAGCTACGACGAGGCGATCAGGCTCGATCCGAACAGCGCACGCCTGTTCGCGCTGCGCGCTGCGGCCTTCGCCTCCATGCACGAGCCGCGTCTTGCGATCCGCGATTACACCGAATCCGTCCGTCTTGATCCCGGCGTGATGAAGACCTATACCGACCGCGCCGCGGTCTTCAGACGAATCCGGCGCTTCGATCTTGCGATCGACGATCTCACCGAAGCCCTTCGTCGCGATCCTGCTTCCGCCGATCTCTATGACAGCCGTGGCCAGGTCTATGCGCACAACAATGCGTATGACCGCGCCATCGCGGACTACAACGAAGCCATCCGGTTGCGGCCCGCCGCCGCGTTTTATCTCAATCGCGGCATCGCCCGGCAGCTTAAGGACGAACTCGACCCGGCGATTGCGGATTACAACAAGGCGATCGAACTCGATGGCAAGCTGGCGCTGGCCTACAACAACCGCGGCATGGCGCTGCGTGCGCAGGGGCACCGCCCGCGCGCGCTGGCCGACTTCACAACGGCGATCAGGCTCGATCCGACCCTCGACGTTGCAGTTGCGCATCGCAAGGATCTGGCCCGGGAGATCGAGCGCCTCGGCGCGCGGATGCCGCTGAAGGGCAAAGACACCGGCCGATAGGCGCAACAACGGGAATTTTTTGTTCATTCTGACCGGACTTGTTCCGGGCATCCACGTCTTCTAGGCTCCAACGCAAGACGTGGATGGCCGGGATCAACGCGGCCATGATGACGGAGTTCAAAGCAGACCCATGACCGCCATTTCCAACAGCCGCTACGCCGAAATCCATGCGCGCTCATTGCGCGATCCGGAGGGATTCTGGGCCGAGGCCGCGCGCGAGATCGACTGGATCGAACCGGCGAAGAAAGTCTTCGATCCGTCCATGGGCCTTTATGGCCGCTGGTTCGCGGGGGGTGTGGTAAACACCTGCTACAACGCGCTGGATCGTCATGTCGCGGGCGGCCGCGCCAGCCAGCTTGCGCTGATTCATGACTCGCCGCTGACCAACACCGTTACGAAGTTCACTTATGCGGAATTGCTGCACGAGGTGCAGACACTGGCCGCCGTGATGCAGGATTTCGGCGTGGTGAAGGGCGACCGCGTCATTCTTTATATGCCCATGGTGCCGCAGGCGATGGTGGCGATGCTGGCCTGCGCCCGCATCGGCGCCATTCACTCCGTGGTGTTCGGCGGCTTTGCAGCGAAGGAACTGGCCACCCGCATCGAGGATGCCGAGCCGAAACTCATTCTCTCCGCAAGCTGCGGCTTGGAGCCGGGCCGCATCGTTCAATACAAGCCGCTGCTGGACGAGGCGATTAATCTCTCCAGCGTGAAGCCGCAGGCCTGCATCATCCTGCAGCGTCCGCAGCAGGCCTGCGATCTGATCAAGGGCCGCGATCACGACTGGGGCGAGCTGCGCGAGGCGGCGATCAAGGCGAAGAAGCTTGCTGCCTGCGTGCCGGTGCTGGCGACCGATCCGCTGTACATTCTTTACACATCAGGCACGACCGGAAAGCCGAAGGGCGTGGTGCGCGACAATGGCGGGCACCTCGTCGCGCTGAAATGGTCCATGTTCAATCTCTATGGTGTGAAGCCGGGCGAGGTATGGTGGTGCGGCTCCGATATCGGCTGGGTGGTCGGTCACAGCTACATCATTTACGGACCGCTTTTTCATGGCGCGACCTCGATCATGTACGAGGGCAAGCCGGTCGGCACGCCCGACGCCGGCGCGTTCTGGCGCGTGATCTCGCAGCATGGCGCGGTGGCATTTTTCACAGCGCCCACTGCATTCCGCGCCATCAAGAAGGATGATCCGAACGGCGAGTTCATTCGCAAGTATGACCTGACGAAATTCCGCACGCTGTTTCTCGCCGGCGAACGGGCCGATCCGCCAACGGTGGAGTGGGCCGAGCAGCAGTTGAAGGTGCCGGTGATCGATCACTGGTGGCAGACGGAAACCGGCTGGTGCATCGCCGGCAATCCGGTGGGGCTTGGGACATTGCCGGTCAAGCATGGCTCGCCGACAGTGCCGATGCCGGGCTATCAGGTGGACGTGGTCGATGAAGCAGCCAAGCCGCTGCCGCCGAACACCATGGGCTCCATCGTCATCAAGCTGCCGCTGCCGCCCGCCAACCTGCCGACGCTTTGGCAGCAGGACGAGCGCTGCAAGGAAGCGTACTTCACGGAATTCCCCGGCTACTACAAGACCTCCGACGCCGGCTACAAGGATGAGGACGGCTATGTCTTCGTGATGGGCCGCACCGATGACATCATCAATGTCGCGGGCCATCGTCTCTCCACCGGCGGCATGGAGGAGGTGCTGGCCTCGCATCCGGATGTCGCCGAATGCGCGGTGCTCGGCATCAAGGACGCGGTGAAGGGCGAGGTGCCGTGCGGCTTCCTGGTGCTGAAGGCCGGTGTGACCCGGCCTGTGGCGGAGATCGAAAAGGAAATCGTCGCGCTGGTGCGCGAGAAGATCGGACCCGTGGCCGCGTTCAAGCTCGCGATCACCGTGGCGCGGCTGCCGAAGACGCGCTCCGGCAAGATCCTGCGCGGGACCATCAAGAAGATCGCCGACGGCGAGCCATGGACCATGCCCGCGACCATCGAGGACCCGATGGTGCTGGAGGAAATCAAGGCGGCCCTCAGCGGCCGGGCCTGACAGAGGAGACGACAATGAACGAGGACGTCTTCAACACCAGCGTGCGCAAGTTTCTCAAGCAGGTCGGCGTGACCTCGCAGCGCCAGATCGAAAAGGCGGTGCGTGATGCGGTCGCTTCCGGCAAGCTGAAAGGTGGCGAAAAGCTGCCCGCCAAAATGGTGCTCACCATCGACGGAGTTGCGCTATCTTTCACGGTCGATGGCGAAATCGAGCTTGGATAGGCTCAAGACCCAGCCACGGTCGTCATCACCGGGCTTGACCCGGTGATCCCGATTGGTTGAGTACGGTGCCAGCCCCATCGGGATGGCCGGACATAGGCAAGCGGAAGCGACGCCGTTCCTCGAACGGCTGTGCCTGGCCATGACAAAACCTGAAAGGCCCGCTGTGCTGCGGCTCCAAAGGACATCAGATGAACGCATCAACTGCAAAATTTTCCAGCCTGCTTGCTTTCGCCGTTGCCGCGCTGTTGCTGTCGGCCTGCGCGCAATTCGAGCGCAACACCTCGCCGCAGGCCACCGTGGACGACGACGCCTATTGCCGCGCCAACGGAGGCGAGCCGGGATCGTCCGCCTATGTGGCCTGCCGCAAGGATCGCGACGTCCAGAGCAGCCGGGCGGCGGGCAGCAACTCGCGGATCGAGCGCTCTCACCGCAATCTGGCGGAAGACATGCTCAACAATCCGCGCTAAGGCTATCGGAATGCGGCGCGGATGCCGTGTTCTGTGATGGATATGCGATGGCGGTCAGGGACAGCAACGGCAACGAACTGAAGGACGGCGACACCGTCGTCGTCATCAAGGACCTGAAGGTCAAGGGTTCGTCCAGCGGACTGAAGCGCGGCACCGTGGTGAAGAACATCCGTCTCACCGGCAATGAGGACGAGATCGAAGGCCGCACCGACAAGATCAAGGGCCTCGTTCTGCGCACGGAATTTCTCAAGAAGGCGTAGCGGTCTTTACGCTCGCAGATTTGAAGGCTGATGATCCCATGAAACTTGCTGCACGGTACACCATCGGTCTCGTGGTCATGGTCCTTGCGACGATGGCGCCGGTGCTCGACTCCGCGCAGACCGCGCCGGCACAGGGGCAAAGCACGGCCCCGGACATCCTGAGCAAGGATGCGGTGCTGCGCGATCCGGAGATTCCCGCGCTCGGCAATCCCAAGGGCGACATCACCATTGTCGAGTTCTTCGATTACCAGTGCCCCTACTGCAAGAAAATCTCGCCGGTGCTGGATCAGGTGCTGAAGGACGACGGCAATGTGCGGCTGGTGCTGAAGGACTGGCCGATCCTCGGTGATCCGTCGGGCTATGCGGCCCGGCTTGTGCTGGCCACGAAGTATCAGAACAAGTATGAGGCCGCGCACCGCGCGCTGATCGTCAAGGTCGGCCGCCTCACCGAAGCTGTGATCGACGAGACGCTGGCGCAGGCCGGCGTCGATGTGACCAAAGCCAAGGCGGACCTCGCGGCGAACAAGGCGAAGATCGACGCGCTGCTCAAGCGTAACAGCGAGCAGGCGCAAGCGTTCGGCTTTCGCGGCACGCCTGTCTTCATTGTCGGGACGTTCCGCATTCCCGGCGGCCTGACGGCGGAGCAGTTCAAGCTCGCCATCGCCGATGCGCGGAAGGCGGCGAAGCAGGGCGGCGCAAAGGGGAAGTAGACCGGCTCAAGCCGTCTACTTGTCAAAACACTGGGCAACGTATTGCGCCAGGTCGCGCCGCGGGACTTTCGCGACCTTCGCGGCATTGTTGCATTCGATCAGCTTCATCTGTTCGGCGTGGCGCTTTTCGGCGGCCTCGCGGAACTCGGGCGCGACGGTTTTGGGATCGACGATTTTGTCGGCGTGCGCAGGCGCTCCGCTCAGGGTCGCTGCGGCCAGAAGGGCAAGAAAAAGGGGCGTGAAGCGATGGCGCATCACACCCCTTTACCATTGATCTGTGGATCAGGCTACGCGCCGTCCGGCGCATCCTCCAAAATGGTTATTCGTCCTCGGCCTTCTTGCCGCCGATGGTCTTGAGCTTGGCGAACACCGCGTCCACCTCGAGATCGTCGCGCTGCTTGTCGGAGGCCGGCGAGCGCTCGTGCTCCTCCTCCTTGCGGGTGGTTTCCGAGGCCGGGAGCAGGGTGGCGCCGCCATACTGCTGGGCTGCCGGCTTTTCCTTGGCCGCGCGCTGCACCTCAAAATCAAGCTCGATCTGGGAGCAGAGGCCGAGGGTGACCGGGTCCATCGGGGTCAGGCCGGCGGCGTTCCAGTGGGTGCGCTCGCGGACGCTGGCGATAGTGGTCTTGGTGGTGCCGACCAGACGCATGATCTGGCTGTCCTTCAACTCGGGATGGTTGCGGACCAGCCACAGGATCGCGCTCGGGCGCTCGTGGCGGCGCGAAACCGGGGTGTAGCGCGGGCCCTTTTTCTTCTTCGCTTCCGGCAGGATCACCTTGGATTCGCCGAGTTTGAGGCGATAGTCCGGATCGGCTTCGCCCTTTTCGATTTCCTCGCGGGTCAACTGGCCGGTGGAGATGGGGTCCATGCCCTTGATGCCCTGCGCGGCGTCGCCGTCGGCAATCGCGCGGATTTCGAGCGGGTGCATCTTGGTGAATTCGGCCACCTGATCGAAGGTCAGGGCGGTATTATCGACCAGCCAAACGGCCGTCGCCTTCGGCATCAGCGGTGCATTGCTCATGGCAAATCTCCTTTGCGCTTCGCCCGCCAATTTTTTGAGGGGTAAAGCCGTCTGGTCATCGGTGATGACGGGAATTCGTCCCTATATAGTCCGCGGAGGGCGGGCCGTGCAATGGTTTGGATCGCCCTTGACAGAACCGGGATGGCGGCCCCAAGTCCTTTCCCGAAGCTCCCAAAACGCTTGATTCCGGCTGAAAAATGACCCCTGACGCTCAAAAACCGCAGCTCTCCGTCGTGCTTTGTTCCCCCCGGGGCTTTTGTGCCGGTGTGGTGCGGGCTATCGACACGGTGGAACGCGCCCTGAAGCTCTATGGCGCCCCGGTCTATGTCCGTCACGAAATCGTGCATAACCGCTATGTGGTGGAAAGCCTGCGCGAAAAAGGGGCCATTTTCGTCGCGGAACTCAATGAAATTCCGGAAACCGACGCGCCGGTGGTGTTTTCCGCCCATGGCGTGCCCAAGGCCATTCCGGCCGAGGCCGACAAGCGCAATTTCTTCACCC
Source organism: Afipia clevelandensis ATCC 49720 (assembly GCF_000336555.1). Lineage (GTDB taxonomy): Bacteria > Pseudomonadota > Alphaproteobacteria > Rhizobiales > Xanthobacteraceae > Afipia > Afipia clevelandensis. The sequence goes on from NZ_KB375281.1 coordinate 3,616,753, forward strand.
TGGACGCGACCTGCCCGCTGGTGACCAAGGTTCACCGCGAGGCGGCGATCCACTTCAAGCGCGGCCGCGAAATCATCCTGATCGGTCATGCGGGTCATCCCGAAGTGGTCGGCACCCTCGGCCAGTTGCCGAAGGGCGCGGTGGTGCTGATCGAGACCATGGACGCGGCGCGGACCTTCCAGCCGAAGGACGCCTCCAAGCTCGCCTTTGTCACCCAGACCACGCTGTCAATCGACGACACCAAGGAAATCGTCGCGGTGCTCAAGGAGCGCTTCCCGGATATCGACGGGCCGCACAAGGAAGACATCTGCTACGCCACCACCAACCGCCAGCTCGCGGTGAAGAAGGTCGCGCCGCAGGTCGAAGCCATGATCGTGGTCGGCTCGCCGAATTCGTCGAACTCGCAGCGCCTGCGCGAAGTCGCCGAGCGCGAAGGCTGCAAGGTCTCCGTGCTGGTGCAGCGCGCCTCCGAACTCGACTGGTCGAAGTTCAAGGGCATCACGTCGCTCGGCATCACGGCGGGCGCGTCCGCGCCGGAAGTGATCGTCGAGGAAATCATGGATGCGTTCGCGGCCCACTATCATCTGAAGGTCGAAACAGTGTCGGCTGCGATGGAAAACGAATTCTTCCCGCTGCCGCGTCCGCTGCGGAGCGATGCGGCTGCGGAGTAATCGGCAGGGCGGAAGTTCTGTCGTTTTGTCCCGGATTCGTCTAGAAGTCTCCAATCCTGAACCTAGCGGAATCGAGACACCAGATGGCGGTTTACACCGACGTCACCGCCGAAGAGCTTGCGGATTTTTTAAACCCCTACGGGATCGGTGAATTGCTCTCCTACAAGGGCATTGCCGAAGGCGTGGAGAACTCCAACTATCTGGTTCACACCAGCGGCGGCTCCTACATCCTGACGCTGTACGAAAAGCGCGTCGCGAAAAACGACCTGCCGTTCTTTCTCGGATTGATGGGCCATCTGGCGTCCCACAACATCACCTGTCCGCAGCCGGTGTTGAACAAGAGCGGCGAGGCGCTGGGCACGCTGGCCGGTCGTCCGGCCGCGATCATCACCTTCCTTGAAGGCATGTGGCCGCGCCGCCCGAGTGCGACGCATTGCGCGGGCGTCGGCGCGGCGCTGGCGAAAATGCATCTGGCTGGCGCCGATTTCAATATGTCGCGGCCCAATGCATTGTCGGTGAAAGGCTGGCGGCCGCTGTTCGATCAGGCCGCAGACCGCGCCAACGATGTCCATCATGGCTTGCGCGCGCTGCTTGGCACCGAACTCGATCATCTCGAACAGCATTGGCCGAGCGATCTGCCGAAAGGCGTGATCCATGCTGACTTGTTTCCTGACAACGTGTTCTTTCTCGGCGACAAGCTGTCGGGACTGATCGACTTCTATTTCGCCTGCAACGACATGCTCGCCTATGACGTCGCGATCTGTCTCAACGCCTGGTGCTTCGAGATCGATCATTCCTTCAATGTCACCAAGGCGCGCGCGTTCCTCAATGCCTATAACCGCGAGCGCAAGTTGACCGCCGCCGAACAGGACGCGCTGCCGCTGCTGGCGCGGGGCGCTGCGATGCGCTTCCTGCTGACTCGGCTGGTGGACTGGCTCAACGTCCCGCCCGGCGCGCTGGTGAAGCCGAAGGACCCGCTCGAATATGTCCGCAAGCTGCGCTTTCATCAGGGCGTGAAGAGCATGAGCGATTACGGCGTCGAACAGTCCGGGTTCGTGGCGTGAGCGGCGCAAAACTTCCGCATGTGACGATCTTCACCGACGGCGCCTGCTCCAGAAATCCGGGGCCGGGCGGCTGGGGCGCGATCCTGCGCTTCGGCGATGTCGAGAAGGAATTGAAGGGCGGCGAAAATCCCTCGACCAACAACCGCATGGAATTGATGGCGGCGATCTCGGCGCTTGAAGCCCTGAAGAAGCCGGCGCTGGTCGATCTTACCACCGACAGCCAGTATGTCCGTCAGGGCATCACGCAGTGGATTCACAACTGGAAGCGCAACGGCTGGAAGACAGCCGACAAGAAGCCGGTGAAGAATGCCGATCTGTGGCAGCGGCTCGATGCGGCGCTGAAAGAACACGACGTGCGCTGGCACTGGATCAAGGGCCATGCCGGCCATGCCGAGAACGAGCGCGCCGATCAACTGGCGCGCGACGGGCTGGCGGAGAATCGCTGAAGGCTAGCCACTCAGCGGTGTGTCTATTTTTTCTTTGCGTTGTCCCCGCGAAAGCGGGGACCCATAATCACCGATGGTTATTGAAGCAAAGACGCTAACAGCCTGCTTAGGGAGTATGGGTCCCCGCTTTCGCGGGGACGACATCTCGTATGTTTCGGCTCTCTCAGAGAGACATTTGCCTCAAAGCTGCGACAGCAGCGTGTCGCCGCCGGATACTTCGACCTTGCCGGGGTTCGCTTCAAGATTGAGAATCTTCACCGTGCCGTCGTCCACCAGCATTGAGTAACGCTTGGAGCGGATGCCGAGGCCGTTGCCGGAAGCGTCGAGCTCCATGCCGATCGCCTTTGCGAATTCGGCATTGCCGTCGGCGAGAAACACGCCTTCATCGCGCTGGTCGGTGTCGCGCTTCCAGGCATTCATCACGAACGCATCGTTGACCGAGACGATGGCGATGGTGTCGACGCCCTTGTCCTTAAGTGCGTAGGCGTTCAGGAAAATGCTGGGCATGTGCATCTTGTGGCAGGTGCCGGTATAGGCGCCGGGCACCGCGAACAGCGCGACCTTCTTGCCCTTGAAAATATCGTCGGTGGTTTTGACCTGCGGGCCTTCCGCGGTCATGACGCGAAACTTGGACTCGGGCAGCTTGTCGCCAACTTTGATGGTCATCGGGTCTCTCCGTGGGATCGATGCGCTGTCATAGCGCGGTTTCTCCGAAGGGGGGAGCACGTTTTGCGGATGGGAGCCGCGTGTATTGCTTGCTGCGGTGCGATCCCGAGGCTTATGGCAGCTTGGCGTTGACCTCGTATGCGCTGCCCGATCCGGCAACCGTCAGCTTCAGCGCGGCGCCGTCGGCGCTCGCGCCGGGCGGCAAGCCATCGAGTTCAAACGTGAAGTGCTGGAGGCCCGGCTCGCGTTTGACAAGCTTCGGCACCGGCAAAGCCCAGTCCGGCGTCGGGCCTTCGACAAAAAGCTGGACGTCTCTTTCTTTCTCTTTTCCAGCGGACGCCTTGTCGTCCTGCAGGGCGACATCGACATGCACCACATTGCCCTCGCGACGGACATCGCGAACGGAAACCGGTGCGGTGTCGCCGATTTTTGCAGGTTTCGGCACGGTGTCGAGCGCGGCGGAAATCGCGCCGTCTTCGGTCGAGGCCACGCTGACAAAGGCAAGCTCGGCCTGCGCCTCGACCGGGATGCAGAGTTTTTCGCACACTGCGTAACTGATCGCGGCGCGCAGCGTCACCGGCTTGTCAGGACTCTTTGCGATGATCCGCAGCGGCAGCGTCACCTGGTTCTTGTAGCCGAACGAGATGCCGCCGGCGCCGTCGGGGAATTTCGTTGGCAGGGGCCAGAGAATTTTGACGGTTTCGACGTTGTCGGATTTGGTGAAATCGATGCGCGGCGGCACGCCGGAATCTCCCGGTGTGCGCCAGTAGGTCTTCCAGCCGGGCTGCAACTGGAAGCCGATGCCGCCGAGCAGCACGTTGCCGCTGCGTGAACCTGCTATCAGGCGCACCGAGGAGTATGTGTCCTTGATCCACGGCGATGCGTCCTGCGCGTTCGCGCGCAGCGGCGCAAGGCAGGCGAAGGTCGCAAGGGCTGCGGTGGAAGCCGCGCGAACGGGAACTATCAGTGTCATGAAACGTCCTTACAGGGTGGTATCCCTGTGAACCATTGAATTGCCCGTGATCCGGTCTTTTTCGCGGCCAAACGCGGCTCGGCGGATGGTCGCGGCGGGTTGATTGACAGAACCGGCACCCGATATCAGGATGGTTCAACAGCATGAGAGTCGTTTGCGAATGAGCACCACGCGCAAGAAGACCGGAAAGCCTGCTGGCGGCCCCATCCTGGCCGAAGGCGAGACGTCTGGCGCTGGGTATCTCGACGGTCAGTTGCTGATTGCCATGCCGGTGATGGACGATGAGCGCTTCGCGCGATCGGTGATCTACATGTGCGCGCATTCCTCCGAAGGCGCCATGGGCATTATCGTCAATCGTCCTGCTGGCAGCATTGATTTCCCGCAACTGCTGGTGCAACTCGACATCATCAACAAGGCTGACCAGATCAAGCTGCCTGGCAGCGCCGAGGACATGAAGGTCCTGAAAGGCGGGCCGGTCGATACCGGCCGCGGCTTCGTGCTGCATTCGAGCGATTTCTTCATCAAGGATGCGACGCTGCCTATTGATGACGGTATCTGCCTCACCGCGACGCTCGATATCCTGAAAGCCATCGCCGCCGGGTCCGGCCCGAAGCATGCTCTGCTGGCGCTGGGTTACGCCGGCTGGGCGCCGGGCCAGCTTGAGGATGAAATCCAGCACAATGGCTGGCTGCATTGTCCCGCCGATCCCGATCTGGTGTTCGGGATGGACGCCGAGGGCAAGTACGAACGCGCGCTGGAGAAGATCGGCATCGAACTGGCGATGCTCTCCAACGAAGCCGGACACGCCTAGATATTGTTGCTTTGTCATGCGAGGAGCGCAGCGACGAAGCAATCCATATACTGCGCATAAAAGTAGATTGCTTCGCTTCGCTCGCAATGACGAGGCGGGCCGACCCCTTACGCCGTTTCCGGGCCCGGAGCGGTGGTGGGCGCGGTGGCCGTTGCGGCAGGCTTCAGAAGATTGCGCGCGCTTTGCCGCCGGTTGCGCGGCTGCGGCACCTTCTCGCCGGTGAGAAGTCGGATGGTGGCGTCGGCATCGATCGGTTCGCCGAACGCAAAGCCCTGCGCATATTCGCAGCCGAGCTGGAACAGCTCCACCGCGTCCGAATCCGTCTCCGCGCCTTCGGCCACGACCGCCATGTTGAGATCGTGCGCCAGAGCGACAATGGATTTCAGAAGCACCGGCCGTGCACCGCGGCTCGAGGTGCGCACGAAGGACTGGTCGATCTTGATGGTGTCGAACGGGAAGCGTTGCAGATAGGCCAGCGAGGAATGGCCGGTGCCGAAGTCGTCAAGCGACAGCCCGACACCAAGCTCCTTGATCCGGTGCAGCATCTGCGCCGCATGTTCCGGATTTTCCATCACCAGCGATTCCGTCAGTTCGAGCTTGAGCGAGCCGCGTGCAACCGCCGAGCGCGAGAGCACGCCGCGCACGTCATGGATCAGGTCGTGACGCAGCAACTGCCGCGACGACACATTGACGCTGGCGAAGATCGGTTCGCGCGAACGTACCGTGCGTTGCCAGACCGCAAGTTGCTTGGCGGTGGTGTCCATCACGAACAGGCCAAGCTCGACGATCAGGCCGATCTCTTCGGCGATGGAGATGAATTCCGACGGCGACATCCGGCCGAGCTTGGGATGATCCCAGCGCGCCAGCGCCTCGAAACCCGCGATGGAGCGATCTTCCAGCCGCACGATGGGCTGATACAGGATCGTGATTTCCTCGCGCTCGATGGCGCGGCGCAGTTCGGCTTCCAGCGCGAGGCGGTCGGTCTTGCGGGCGCGCATCGCGGGCTTGTAGACGTCGATGCGGTCGCCGCCGATGCGCTTGGAGTGATACATCGCCAGTTCTGCATCCTTGATGATCTCGTCGGACAGCGGGGTCTGCGGATCGCTCAAGGCAAGGCCGATGGATGCGGTGAGGAAAATCTCGCGGCCATCGAAGGCGATCGGCGCGCGGATGGTCTTGCGGATGGTTTCGGCGAAGGCGGTGATGCGCGCCGGTTCATACTCGGAGGTCAGAATGAGGCCGAACTGGTCGCCGGCGAGACGGGCCAACGTGTCCTGCGGCTTGAGAATGCGGGCAAGACGACGCGCCAGCGTCAGCAGGATCGAGTCCCCGACGGCGATGCCGACGGAATCGTTGACCTGCTTGAAGCGGTCGAGGTCGATCACCATCACGGTCGGACGCAGGTTCGGCGCGCTCTTCGCGAAGGCCGACAGGGCGCTGAGGCGGTCGATGAAAAGCTGACGGTTCGGCAGGCCGGTCAGGTTGTCATGGACCGAGTCGTGCAGCAGGCGCTCTTCCGAATTCTTGGTTTCGGTCACGTCGGTGAGCGTGCCGACCACGCGGGAGACTTCGCCGTCGGAGCCGACCACGGGCCGCGCCTTCAGCGCGAACCACATGAAGTGCCCGTCCGGCGTGCGCAGCCGGAAGTCCTGCACCAGACGGCCGCGGCGCTGATCGAGCACGCTGTCGAGCGCGGCGCGGAAACGGTCCTGGTCGAGTGGATGCAGAACTTCGAGCCACTTCGCGGCGGGGCCTTCAAGCGTGCCGCGCTTGAGGCCGAGAAGGCCTTCGGTCTCGGGGCTGGTGAAGACCTTGTCGGCGGAAACGTCCCAGTCCCAGATCAGGTCGCCCGAGCCGGTCAGCGCCAATGCGCGGCGCTCGACATCCGAGACGACACCGTTTGTCGCGCCGCCGCCGGCGAAGGCGTGCTGCATCACCGTGAAGCCGATCAGCATGACGATCAGCACAAGGCCGCCGAGCAGGGCCGGGCCAACGATATCGTTTGTCACGCCGCCGGCGATGGTCATGCCCGCCGCGATCACCCAGACCACAAGCAGGAACCATGTCGGGATCAGCAGCACCGCGCGGTCGAAACCGTGCGTGGAGAGATAGACGATCAGCGCGAAGCCGAACACCGCAATCAGCGCCAGCGAAATGCGCGCAATGCCGGATGCCACCGCAGGATCGAACAACGCCAGCGCGACCAGCGCACCGAGGAACACCAGCCAGCCCATCGTGATATGCGAGTATCGCACATGCCATCGTGAGAGATTCAAATAGGCAAACAGGAACACCAGCAGCGTTGCTGCCAGCATCGCTTCGCCCGCCGCGCGCCAGACGCGCTCCGCGCCGGCGGACATGTCGAACACCTTGCCCCAGAATCCGAAATCGACGCCGATGTAAACCAGAACCGCCCACGCCAGCGCCGCGGCGGCAGGGAACATGATCGAGCCCTTGACCACGAACAGGATGGTCAGCACCAGCGCCAGCAGGCCCGAAATGCCGATGACGATGCCCTGATACAGCGTGAACGAGTTGACCTTGTCCTTGTAGGCTTCCGGTTCCCACAGATAGAGCTGCGGAATTTTGTCGGTGCGCAGTTCGGCAACATAGGTGACCACCGCGCCCGGATCGAGCGTGATGCGGAACACGTCGGCGGTGGCGTTGTCCTGCCGTTCGGGGCGGTCGCCGGTCGATGGCGTGATCGACGCGATGCGTGAGAGGCCGAGGTCCGGCCACAACAGGCCCGAGGACACGATGCGGTAATGCGGCACGACAATCAGGCGGTCGAGCTGGTCGTCGGTATTGTTGGTCAGCGCGAACACGATCCAGTTCTGGCCGCCTTCACGCGCGCGCACCTCGATGCGGCGGACAATGCCGTCGGTACCGGGCGCGGTGGAAACCTGGATGCGGTCGGTGTCGCTGCGCTGGAACTCGAGCACACCGGTGAGGTCGATCGCAGGCGCGTCGCTGCGCACGCTGATCGCATCAAGCGCATGTGCCGGCTGGACTGCGGCAGAAAGGATCAAACTCAGCAGACATGAGAGCGCTGCGGCACGAAGCGAACTTCGCATAGGGAACAGGTGCAGCGCGAAGTCTCTGATCGAGCGCAAAGTCAGCTCTCCGCGTGGAAGGTGACGGGCCGCGAACGGCCCGTCGCAGGAACGCGATAAATGCCACGAATATGAAGCAAATCAAAGGGTTTCGATGAGTTCCCGAGCCCTAAACCACGAGCACAATTTTGCCAATATGTTGGCTGGATTCCATCCGTGCATGGGCTTTTGAGGCCTCTTTCAGCGGGAATGAGCTGTCCATCAGCGGTTTGACGCGGCCATCGTTCAGCCAGGGCATGGCATTGGCCTCGATGGCGGCGACCATGGCGGCCTTGTCGGCCACCGAGCGGGGCCGCAGCGTCGAGCCGGTATGATGCAGGCGCTTCATCATCAGCTTGGCGAAATTCGGCGTCGCCTTCGAGCCGCCGAGGAACGCAATCTGGACAATGCGGCCTTCGACGGCGGCAGCTTCATAGTTGCGGTCGATATAATCGCCGCCGACCATGTCGAGGATGACATCGACGCCCTTGCCGCCGGTCAGTTCCTTGGTGCGGGCAACGAAGTCCTCGGTCTTGTAGTTGATCGCCGCATCCGCGCCGAGCTTGAGGCACGCATCCACCTTGTCCTGACCGCCGACAGTGACGAACACCTTTGCGCCATGGGCTTTCGCCATCTGGATCGCCATGGTGCCGATGCCGGACGAGCCGCCGTGGATCAGCAGCGTTTCGCCGGGCTTGAGACCGCCGCGCTCGAACACGTTATGCCAGACCGTCATCAGCGTTTCGGCAATCGCGCCGGCGTCGGTCATCGACAGGCCTTTCGGCACCGACATCGCGTGGCTCTCGTGGGTGATGCAGTATTCGGCATAGCCGCCTCCTGCGACCAGCGACATCACCTTGTCGCCGATCTTGCGCTTGGTGACGCCTTCACCGAGCGCGACCACTTCGCCGGAAATTTCGAGGCCCGGAAGATCGCTGGCGCCGGGAGGAACCGGATAAAGGCCAAGCCGCTGCAAAACGTCGGGACGGTTCACACCGGCGGCCGCGACCTTGATCAGGATTTCATTCGGGCCGGGTTTCGGCACCGGCCGCTGTTCGGGCACCAGCACCTCGGGGCCGCCGGGCTTGGAAATGGCGATGGCGGTCATTTGTGCGGGCAGCTTGTCCATGATGTGTCCTTGCGGCGGTGGGGCTGACGATAAAAGATGCAGATGGAACAGACCTATAATCGGGTCAGCGGCAGGAGGAAAGCATGGCGGGCGAGGACGACGACAAGCCGAGGAAGAAAATCACCCATGAACTGGGGCAGGATCTGTCGGCGCTGTCCTTCGACGATATCGAAGAGCGCATCGCAGCACTGGCGGCGGAAATCGAACGCCTGAAGGCGGACGCTGTGAAAAAGCGCGCCAGCCGCGACGCCGCCAATTCCTTCTTCAAATCGTAAATGCACACGGGCCCGTGAACGCAGGTTCCGCGCAATAGCAAAGGAACCGTAAAGGGAATCGTTAATTTACGGCGTATTAATCTTTCGCGTTTATGACTGAGCTTGTCCTTGTTTGGACACCGAGTGGCTCCTGTCACTCTGTTTGACGCCTCCCTGTTATCAACTTTCAAAAGCCGCCGGTTTCCGGCGGCTCTTTTTTTGCCCGGTCCTCGATTGCCCTGCCGTTAGACTTTGGCGGGGTCTGTTTCGGCGCGGGCGGCAGACGGCTGGAAACCATATCTCCTCATTGTTCCGCGGTGTGGCTGGACTCACGGCCTCGGGCGCGCAATGATTTGTTCATCATAAAAAAATCAGCGTAACCGCGTGAGGCGTTAACCATGTCCGACCAGGGCGCAGCCGATCTCGTTCTTCTAAGCGAGAGGATCACCAACTCACCCGCCTTCGGGACTTTGTTCAGGGAAGGCATGGATCTCGTCGAAGAGACCGCCGCCTATCTCGACGGCCCGGGCCGCACCGAAGCCAAGGCGCTCGAGCGGTCCGTCAGTCTCAGCTATGCCACCGAAAGCATGCGGCTCACCACGCGGCTGATGCAGCTTGCCTCGTGGCTGCTGCTGCATCGCGCGGTGAAGGAAGGCGAGATGACGCTGCATCAGGCCAATCGCGAAAAGACCAAGGTCAAGCTGACCGCGGCGGATCCCGGTGCCGACGATGTGATCGAGAAACTGCCGGAGCGCCTGCAGGATCTGGTGGCGCGCTCGATGGCGTTGCAAGCGAAGGTGCGCCGTCTCGATGTGACGATCCATGCACCCGCGCCGGAACATCTGTCGATCGGCAATCCGCTGGTGCCGCAGATGAACATGCTCAAGGCCGCGTTCGAGAGATAATTATTTTCATTGTGTCGTCCCCGCGAAGGCGGGGACCATACTCCCTAATATTGTTGCTTCGACGAGAGGCCCGCCACCGCGACCAATGGAGGAGCTGGTGGTTATGGGTCCCCGCCTTCGCGGGGACGACATCCGAGAGTTGATTGCCCCAACGAAAAACGCCCCTGCGAAAGCGGGGGCGTTTTTGTATCCAAACCAGACTTGCGAGAAGGATCAATCCTTCTTGAGGAAGCCCGAAAACTTCTTCTGGAAGCGGGAAACGCGGCCGCCGCGATCGAGGATCTGCTGGGTGCCGCCGGTCCAGGCCGGGTGCGACTTTGAGTCAATGTCGAGGTTCAGCGTGTCGCCTTCCTTGCCGTAGGTCGAGCGGGTCAGGTACTCGGTCCCGTCGGTCATGACGACCTTAATTGTATGATAATCCGGGTGAATTTCGGCTTTCATGGCAAATCCTCTGGCGCCGCGCGCCCACAGATCAATGATGTTCGGGACGAATTTGGGCGCTCTATATCGCAGGAATGGCCCCAAAACAAGCAGCGAGGTCATTTGCCAGCCTCTTATTGGAGGCCTATTGGAAGGCCGAAACCATGAGGCGGCCGGCGAAAAATGAGTGCAGTGGAGCGCGTTGAAGACAGGGAACTGACATCCGCACCGGCGCGCGAGGCCGCGTCTGTGACAGAAGCCTCCACGCCCGCAGCACCACCTCCGGAGACGCTCCAGAAGAAATCGCGCGGCGTGAAGCTGCGCCCGCTCATGGCGCTCGCGCCTTATGTCGCGCGCTATCGCGGTCAGGCCTTTGCCGCGCTGGTAGCCTTGATCGTGGCTTCCGCCGCGACGTTGGTGGTGCCGCTTGCCGTGCGCCGCATGATTGATTTCGGTTTCAGTCCCGAAGGCATCGCCCTCATCAACAGCTACTTCGCGGTGATGATCGCAGTGGTTGCTGTGCTCGCGGCTGCCAGCGCATCGCGTTACTACCTCGTCATTACGCTCGGCGAACGCATCGTCGCGGATTTGCGCCGCGATGTGTTCAATCATCTGACCTCGCTGTCGCCGTCGTTCTTCGACACCGCCCATAGCGGCGAACTGGTGTCGCGCCTGACCGCCGACACCACGCAGATCAAGTCCGCGGTCGGCGCGTCGGTGTCGATCGCGCTGCGCAACCTCGTGCTGTTCATCGGCGCGTCCGCGATGATGGTGGTCACCAGTCCGAAACTGTCGGGCATCGTGCTCGCTGTGATTCCGCTGATCGTGCTGCCGCTGGTGGCATTCGGCCGCCGGGTGCAGAAATTGTCGCGCGGCGCGCAGGACACGCTGGCGGAAGCCTCGTCCTATGCGTCCGAACTGATCGGCGCGATCCGCACGCTGCAGGCCTTTACCAATGAGCGTCTTGCCGAGACTCGTTTCGGCGGCGAGGTCGAGCGCGCCTATGTCGCGGCCCGCAATTCGACCCGCGCACGCGCCTATCTCACCGCGACCGTGATCTTCCTGATCTTCGCCAGCGTCGTGGCGATCTTGTGGATCGGTTCGCATGACGTGCTGACCCATCAGATCAGCGCGGGCCGTCTCGGCCAGTTCATTCTCTATGCGGCATTCGCGGCGGGCGCGCTCGGCGAACTCAGTCAGGTCTGGGGCGAAATTTCCCAGGCTTCGGGCGCATCGGAGCGGTTGTTTGAAATCCTGCGCATCAAGCCGGACATTGCTGCGCCTGCCCATCCGCGCGCGATGCCGGTGCCGCCGCGCGGCGACGTCGCATTCGACAATGTGCGGTTCTCCTATCCGACGCGGCCCGATCATCTCGCCGTCGATGGTGTGTCGTTCGCAGTGAAGGCCGGCGAGAAGGTCGCGGTGGTCGGCCCGTCCGGCGCGGGCAAGAGCACGCTGTTTCATCTGCTGCTGCGGTTCTACGATCCGGCATCCGGCACCATCTCGGTCGATGGCGTGCCGGTCCGGGAGGCCGATCCATCCGCCGTGCGCTCACGCATCGCGCTGGTGCCGCAGGACTCGGCGGTGTTTGCCACCAGCGCCCGCGAGAACATCCGCTTCGGACGTCCCGATGCCAGCGATGCCGAGGTCGCGCGTGCCGCCGATCTCGCTCATGCCACCGAGTTCATCTCGCGTTTGCCGCTCGGCTTCGATACGCAACTCGGCGAGCGTGGCGTGACGCTGTCCGGCGGCCAGCGTCAGCGCATCGCGATCGCGCGTGCGATCCTGCGCGACGCGCCGCTGTTGCTGCTGGATGAAGCCACGTCAGCGCTCGACGCCGAGAGCGAAACGCTGGTGCAGACCGCGCTGGAAGAACTGATGAAGCAGCGTACGACCCTGGTGATCGCGCATCGCCTCGCTACGGTGCTGTCCTGCGACCGCATTCTGGTGATGGAGAACGGCCGCATCGTTGAGCAGGGCACGCATGCCTCGCTGGTCGCGGCGAACGGGCTTTATGCTCGCCTCGCGCGATTGCAGTTCGAGGGCGTGTAGAGAACTCCTGGAAACTCGACCGCTATTCACCGTCATTGCGAGCGAAGCGAAGCAATCCATCTTTGGATCAGCAAAGATGAACATGGATTGCTTCGTCGCTGACGCTCCTCGCAATGACGATCCAATTACCGTCTAGCCTTTTGCGAACACCGGCTTGCGCTTCTCGACAAAGGCCTTCACCGCTTCCTTGTGGTCGGCCGTGCCTGCAGACCTGACCATCCGTTCGGCTTCGTGATCGAGCGAGGTCAGGAAGTCGTTCATCAGCACTTCGTCGAGATTGTCCTTCAGGAAACGCAGCGCGGTGGTTGGTCCCTCTGCGAGCTTTTTCGCCCAGGCGAAGGCCTCCTCGCGGAGCTTGTCGTCCGGAACGACGCGGTTGACGATGCCGAGCGCCTCGCATCGCTTTGCATCGACCTTCTCGGCGAAGAACATCATTTCGCGCGCGCGCGATGTGCCGACAAGCCGCGTCAACAGCCAGGACATGCCGTAGTCGCCGCTGAGGCCGATCTTCACATAGGCCGTAGTGACGAACGCCGACTCCGCCGCGATGCGCAGATCGCAGGCCAGCGCCAGCGAGAGTCCGGCGCCGGCCGCCGGGCCGGGCAGTGCCGCGATGGTCGGCTTGCGCACATTGACCAGCGCGCCGGTGAGCGTGCGCTGGCGTTCCTGCAGCCGCGCCACCTTCTGATCGAAGGTCAGTTCGGGCGCGTTGCTGCTGCCGGGCTTGCCGCCCATGCCTTTCACGTCCCCACCTGCGCAGAACGCATCGCCCGCACCGGTGATGAGAAGCGCGCCGACATTCGGGTCTTCGCCGCATTGCTTGATCATGCGACGCAAGGCAGGCGTCAGATTGTCGGAAAGCGAGTTGCGCGCCTGCGGGCGGTTGAGCGTGATGACCGCGACGCGCTCGCGCACCATGCAAAGCAATTCCTCGGTTCCGGTGTCGATGATGGTGTCCGATGCGGTCGCGGTGGCGGTCATGGTCGCTGTCCCGGGTTGGTTTTGAAAAAGAACTTAGTCAGCTTCCGGGCGGCTTTTCCAGCAAAACCTCGCGCAACGCTGTCATGCCGGGTGGGGTTTCGGTCTCCCTCGGTATCCGCGCCCTCGCATGCATTCATCCGGCATTCAACACCAAAGCCGCTAAAAGAGCGTGGCCATAGCAATGACCGCGCCGCACGTAGCGTGTATGCTGACCGTCACATCGCCGCCTTATGGTCGCGTGCGGGTTCATTTCTGGAGATCATTCATGCGCAAGATTTTGACTGTCCTCGCAGCTCTCGCTTCCCTGAGCCTCACCAATTGCGGCTACAACGCGATCCAGCAGAACGACGAGTCGGTAAAGTCGGCATGGTCCGAGGTGGTGAACCAGTATCAGCGCCGCGCCGATCTCGTTCCCAATCTGGTGAATTCCGTCAAAGGTTTTGCACAGCAGGAAAAGGACGTGCTGATCGGCGTGACCAATGCCCGCGCCAAGGTCGGCACCATCCAGGTGACGCCGGAAGTGCTGAACGATCCGGCGGCGTTCCAGAAATTCCAGGCCGCACAGGGCGAACTCAGCGGCGCGCTGTCGCGCCTTCTCGTCACGACTGAGAACTATCCGCAGTTGAAATCCGACCAGTTGTTCCGCGATCTGGTGGCGCAGCTTGAAGGCACCGAGAACCGCATCACAGTGGCGCGCAACCGCTATATCAAGGCGGTGCAGGATTATAACGTCGGCATCCGCACCTTCCCGAACAACCTGACCGCGATGGCGTTCGGCTACAAGGAAAAGGCCAACTTCACGGTGGAGAACGAGAAGTCGATTTCCACTGCGCCGAAGGTCGATTTCAACGCACCGGCTGCGCCGGCGCCCGCGACGCCCGCTCCCGCAAAGTGAAGGAATAGCGGTCGCGCGCAATGAAGGCGGTCAGGACGGTCATTCTCGCGTTCACGCTATGCTGGGTATTTGCCGGCGCGGCGCTTGTCGCGCGGGCGGACGTCGCGGTGCCGCCGCTGACAGGGCGCGTGGTCGACCTGACCGGAACATTGTCGGCAGATCAGTCAGCGGCGCTCGACCAGAAGCTGAAGGCCTTCGAGGACCGCAAGGGCAGCCAGGTTGCGGTCCTGATCGTACCGACCACTCAGCCTGAAACCATCGAGCAGTATTCGCTGCGGGTGGTCGAGCAATGGAAGCTCGGGCGCAAGAAGGTCGATGACGGCGTACTGCTGATCGTCGCCAAGAACGACCGCAAGCTGCGCATCGAGGTCGGCTATGGCCTCGAAGGCGCGCTGAATGACGCGACCGCCAAGCGGATCATCGACGAGATCATCACGCCGAAATTCCGCAGCGGCGATTTCGCGGGCGGCGTTGCCGACGGCGCGGACCGCATTCTGAAAGTGATCGACGGCGAGCCGCTGCCCGCGCCGGAGCCGGAAGGCGAGGTGCCGGATCTCGGCTTTATCGGCGAGTACTTTCCGTTTCTTCTGATCATCACGCTGGTGGGCGGCGGCATTTTCCGCGCGATCTTCGGACGGCTGCTGGGTTCGATCATCGCGGGCGGCGGTGTCGCGGCCTTTATCTGGTTTTTTCTCGGCACCTTGTCGATCGCGGCGATCGGCGGAGCGATCGCCTTCTTCATCACGCTGATCGGGGACGCGATCCTGAGTTCGGGCGGCGGTGGCCGTGGCGGCTATGGCGGCGGATTCAGCTCGGGCGGTTCGAGCAGTTCAGGTGGCGGGTTCAGCGGAGGCGGCGGCAGCTTCGGCGGCGGCGGCGCGTCGGGTAGCTGGTAGCCGAGAGAACGCATATGGGCATCAGGCGCATCGGCAAGCATCTTCTTCTCAACCGCTGGCGGGTCCGGCGCGCGTTTCCGCGTCAGGCGCTCGCCAATATCGAGAAGGCGATCAGGGCCAGCGAGACGGCGCACAGTGGCCAGATCCGCTTTGCGGTGGAAGGCGCGCTCGATGGCGCGCCGCTGTTCAGGAACCAATCGGCGCGCGCCCGCGCCATCGACGTGTTCGCGAACCTGCGCGTCTGGGATACCCAGCAAAGCAACGGTGTGCTGATTTATCTGCTGCTCGCGGACCGTGACGTGGAGATCGTCGCCGACCGCGGCTTCAATGACAGGGTCTCGCAGGCGGAGTGGGAGAATATCTGTCGCCTGATGGAAACGGAATTCCGCGCCGGCAATTTCGAGGGCGGGGTGCTCAAGGGCGTCACCGCCGTAACGCAAATCCTGGCGAAGCACTTTCCGCCCGGTGGCGCGCCGCGCAATGAATTGCCCGACAAGCCGGTGGTATTGTAGTCGCTTGTTCCGTCATGGCGAGGAGCATCAGCGACGAAGCAATCCACTCTTCCGCGAATCAGGATGGATTGGTTCGCTTCGCTCGCAAAGACGATAGGGCAAATTTGCGCCCTTATTCCTCCGTCATCAGCCCGACATTGCCGCCCGCGGCCGCGGTGTTGATCGTCACCGTCTGCTCGGTGGCAAGGCGCGGCAGATAATGCGGCCCTCCCGCCTTGGGTCCGGTGCCGGAGAGGCCATGTCCGCCGAACGGCTGCACGCCGACCACGGCACCGATCATGTTGTGGTTGACATAGATGTTGCCGGTTGCGAGCCGCTCCACGATGCTTTCAATGGTCTCGTCGATCCGCGAATGAATCCCGAGCGTCAAGCCATAGCCGCTGGCCGCGATGGATTGCAGCACGCGCTCAAGGTCGGCGGCCTTGTAACGCACCACATGCAGGATCGGGCCGAACACTTCTTCGGTGAGCTGATCGGCGCTGGCAAGTTCAAAGATATGCGGCGCGACGAAATTGCCGGAGACAGGCGCCTCGCCTGCAAGATGAACCCGCGCGGCCGTCGTCATATGCGCAATATGCGCATCGAGCCGCGCCTTGGCCTCGGCGTCGATCACGGGGCCGATCTGGGTGGCCGGGTCACATGGAGCGCCGACCTTCAGTTCGCGCGCCGCCCCCGCGATCATTTCGATCATGCGGTCCGCGACATCCTCCTGCACGAACAGCAGACGGAGCGCCGAGCATCGCTGACCGGCGGAGCGGAATGCCGACATCACCACATCGTCCGCGACCTGTTCCGGCAGCGCCGTTGCATCCACGATCATGACATTGATGCCGCCGGTCTCCGCGATCAGCGGAACGATCGGGCCGTTCTTCGCCGCCAGCGTGCGATTGATCGAACGTGCGACCTCTGTGGAGCCGGTAAATACCACGCCCGCGATCTCGGGATGTGCGACCAGCGCCGCGCCAATGGCGCCGTCGCCCTGCACCAGATGCAGCGCGGAGTCCGGGATGCCCGCTTCATGCAACAACGCGACGGCTTCCGCTGCGATCGAGGGCGTCTGTTCGGCGGGCTTGGCGATCACGGTGTTTCCCGCCATCAGGCAGGCGGCCACTTGCCCCATGAAAATCGCCAGCGGGAAATTCCACGGCGAGATCGCGACCATCGCGCCGCGTCCGCGCAGGCGCAGCGTGTTGCTCTCGCCGGTCGGGCCCGACAGCGGCTGGCCCTGCGCGAACAGCCTGCGGCCTTCGCTGGCATAGTAACGGCAGAAATCCACCGCCTCACGCACTTCCGAGACCGCGTCGTCAATGGTCTTGCCGCCTTCCGATTGCAGCAGTGCGATGAAGCGCGGCATCCGCCGTTCCAACAGATCGGCTGCGCGCTCGAGCGCATTGGCGCGCGCGTCCGCCGGCGTCCGGCTCCAGAATGCGAAGCCGGTGCGCGCCAGCGCTACGGCCATTGATGCCGCTTCGGCCGTTGCGGCTTTCACATGGGCTTGTGGTGCGGACTGCCCGTGGATCGCGGCGACCAAGCCGTCGAGCGCCGCCCTGTCGCCGAATTCGACGCCGCGCGAATTGATGCGCGGAAGATACATGTCGCGCGGCAAGGGGAGGCGCGTATTGTGCGCCCGATCCGGCGTGCGGATGATTTGTTGTGGCCGTTCGAGCAATGCCGCGACGGGAATGCTATCATCCGCCGCGAGCGCGACGAAGGACGAGTTCGCACCGTTCTCCAGAAGCCGCCGCACCAGATAGGCCAGCAGGTCGCGATGGCTGCCGACCGGCGCATAGGTGCGGCAGGCGAATGACGGCTTGTCCTCTTGGAACCGCGTATAGAGCGCGTCGCCCATGCCATGCAGGCGCTGGAATTCAAAGCCGCCACCGTCGCCAGCAAGTTCGGCAACAGTCGCCACCGACAGCGCATTGTGTGTGGCGAACTGCGGGAAGATGCGTTGGCGCAAGGCGAGCAGCTTGCGCGCGCAGGCGATGTAGTTGAGGTCGGTCATCGCCTTGCGCGTGAACACCGGATAGCCATCCAGCCCGCGTTCCTGCGCACGCTTGATCTCGGTGTCCCAGTAGGCGCCCTTCACAAGGCGCACGGTGACGCGGCGATCCATGCGTTCTGCGAGGGCGTGAACATGGTCGATCACCGCTCCGGCGCGCTTCTGATAGGCCTGCACCGCAAGGCCGAAACCGTCCCAGCCGTGAAGTGACGGATCGGCCAACACCGCGCCGATCACGTCGAGCGAGAGTTCGAGGCGGTCGGCTTCCTCCGCGTCGACGGTGAAGTTCATGCCGTGCGCTTTGGCGCGGCGGGCGAGATCGAGCACGCGCGGCACAAGCTCGCTCATCACGCGCGTCCGGCTCAGTGCGTCATAGCGCGGATGCAGCGCGGAGAGCTTGATCGAAATCCCCGGCCGATCTTCTGGCTTCCGGTCGCCTGCTGACGCGCCGATGGCGGCGATCGCAGCGGCATAGGACTCGAAATAGCGTGCGGCGTCGTCCGCCGTGCGTGCGCCTTCGCCAAGCATGTCGAACGAATAGCGGTGGTGATGGTGAGGCGCGTCATGGTCCGCCGCGCGGTCCAGTGCCGATTCGATGGTTTCGCCGAGCACGAAGTGATTGCCCATCAGCCGCATGGCCTGGCGGGTTGCGGCCCGCACCGCAGGCAGGCCGATGCGCTTGGCGATCAGGCCGAGCGTGCCTTGCGGCGTTTCGCCGGGGTGGATCACGCGCGCGGACAGACCGAGCGCCCAGGCTGAAGCATTGACCAGCAGCGCGCTGGATCTTGTCTGGTGATGTGCGAAATCGCCCTGGCCGAGTTTGTCTTCGATGAAGCGGTCCGCAGTCGCGGTATCCGGCACGCGGAGCAGCGCTTCGGCCATCACCATCAGCGCGAGGCCTTCCTTGGTCGAAAGCGAAAATTCCCGCAGCATCTCCTCCACGCCGCCGAAGCCGCCATCAGCGCTGCGCACCGCCTCGATCAGGCGGGTGGCGGTCGCATCGATCCGGGCATTCTGTTCGGCGGAGAGCGAGGGCAGCGCCAGCAGGGTTGCCGCGATCTCGCTGTCGTCGGGCGAGTACGGCGCTGAAAACGGCGGAAGCGGGTTGGCGGGGTCTGGCATGGCGTCCTCTTGAGAATGCGCCATCCTAGCGCCGGTCTGCGCCGTGGTTCGATAGGATATTTAGCAATTTTACCTTACATAATGCGGAAATATAATGTATTAGCTGGAAACATGAGCGAAATTGACAAAACAGACCGGAAAATCCTCGATATCCTGCAAGCCGACGGGCGGATCGCCAATGTCGAGCTTGCGGAGCGGATCGGGCTGTCGCCGACCTCGATCGGCGAGCGGCTGAAACGGCTGCAGCGCGACGGCTTCATCGAGGGCTATGGCGCGCGGCTCAATCCGCATCGCCTGGGGCTGGGCCTGCTCGTCTTTGTCGAGGTGCTGCTCGACAAGACGACGCCCGATGTGTTCGCGCGCTTCGCCGAAGCGGTGCAGCTCGCGCCTGAAGTGCTGGAATGTCACATGGTGGCCGGCGGGTTCGATTATCTGGTCAAGGCGCGTTTGCCGGACATGACGGCCTATCGCCGGTTTCTCGGCGAGACATTGCTGGCATTGCCGGGGGTGCGCGAGACGCGCACCTATGCGGTGATGGAGGAGGTCAAGCGCGATGCGCCACTGCCGGTATAGCGGAACTGCCGCCGCTGAATCTTCTCAGGTGTGGTATTCGCGCTGTTGATTGCCGGTCAAATCCGGAGATAGTTCTGCCGGGCAGATTTTGCAGGATTGTGCGTTGGTTCAGTTTCCCTCCATGTTTCGTGCCGTTTCAACCGTAGCGCTTGTTACTGGCTTTGTTCTTGGCTTTGCTTTTGCGGCACAGCCGCTGTCGGCGATGCAGCTCACGCCGCAGCAAAGCGAGCTTTATACGTCGGTCTCGACCAGTCCGCCCACGGCGCAGACCATGACGGTCTGTTACGGTTTTGTCTGCCGCCGCCGGGTCGAGCTTGATTTCAACGCAGCGGACCAGAAGACGCTGACCCAGATCATGGCGTCGGGCAAGGCGTCGGCCGTCGCGGAGCGCGCTGCGATCCAGAAAGCGGTGCAGTGGTTCGACAAGCGGATGGGGCCGGTGATCGGCACGACGACGCGGGTGGCGCGCGCCGATATCCGCAACCGCGCCGATGCCAATAACTACGATTGCTGGGATTCGACCCGCAATGTCTCAAGCCTGCTGCTGGTGCTGCAGGAGTGGGGACTGCTCAGGCATCACACTGTCGGCAATCCGCGCTATCGCGGCAACATCTTTGCGATGCAGTTGCCGCACAACACCGCCGTGATTGCCGAGAAGGAAAGCCGGATCGAGTGGGCGGTGGACATGTGGACCACCAGATATCTTCAGCCGCCCGATGTCATGCTCGTCGAGCAGTGGCTGAAGGAGGAGTGAGCGCGCAGCCACTCCCATACACCGAGCGTCATGCGCGGGCTAGACCCGCGCATCCATCCTTTTCGAGAAAACTCTTGCGATGGATTGCCGGGTCGAGCCCGGCAATGACGATTGTGTGTTGGTGCGTCGCGCCGTTTTCACGCCTGCGCCGGTGTCTTCTTCACCTTCGCCCAGTACTTGTCGCGCAGATGCCGTTTCACCAGCTTGCCGGTGGGGGTGCGCGGCAGTTCGGCTTCGAAATCCACGCTCTTCGGGCATTTGATCGGCGACAGATGCTTGCGGCAAAATAAAATCAGCTCGGCCTCAAGCTCCTTGCCGGCGCGTGACATGTCGTGCGGCTGCACCACGGCCTTGACCTCTTCGCCCATTTCCTCGTTCGGAACGCCGAACACCGCGACATCGGCCACTGCAGGGTGGGAGATCAACACGTCCTCGGTCTCCTGCGGGTAGATATTCACGCCGCCGGAGATGATCATGTAGGCCTTGCGGTCGGTGAGATAGAGGAAGCCGTCATTGTCGAGATAGCCGACATCGCCGAGGGTGGACCAGCCGCGGTCGTTATAGGCGCGCTGCGTCTTGTCGGTGTCGTTGTGATAGGCGAATTGCGGGCCTCCGGCGAAATACACGGTGCCGGTTTCACCGACGGGCAACTCAGTGCCGTCGTCGTCGAGAATCTTGATCTCGCCGACCACGGCGCGGCCGACGGTGCCGCGATGGGCCAGCCAGTCCTTCGATGTCGACACCGTGACGCCGTTGCCTTCGGAACCGGCGTAGTACTCGATCAGGATCGGCCCCCACCAGTCGATCATTTTGGCCTTGACGTCAGCGGGGCAGGGGGCAGCGGCATGAACCGCGCCCTTCAGTGTCGAGGTGTCGTATTTGGCGCGCACATCGTCCGGCAGCTTCAGCATCCGCACGAACATGGTCGGCACGAGTTGCGACTGCGTCACCTTGTGTTTCTCGACCAGCGCTAAAAATTCTTCCGCATCGAACGATTCCATGATCACCGACGTGCCGCCGAGCGCGCCGCACATCATGTTGAAGCGCAGCGGAGCCGCGTGGTAGAGCGGCGCCGGCGACAGATAAACGCTGGTTTCGTTCATGCCGCACATGGTCGAGCACAGCAGCTTGAGCAGCGGATTGGGCACCAGGATGGACGGCTCGGTCAGCGGGCGCTTGATGCCCTTGGGCCGGCCCGTGGTGCCGGACGAATACAGCATGTCGTAACCGGCGGCCTCGTCGGCGATCGGCGTGGCTGGCTGCGCCGCGAGCGCGTCGTCCCACGATTTGAAGCCGTCTGGCGCCGGTCCGGTGATGAAAAATTGTGTTTTGCTAGAGGCATTGCCGATGAGCGGCGCAATCGAGGGCATGCATTTCGGTGTGGTGATGACGATCTTCGCGCCGCAATCCTTGACAATGTAGGCGATTTCGTCCGGCGTCAGATAGCGGCTGATCGCGGTGTAATAGAGCCCGCTGCGTTGTGCTGCCCAGCAGATTTCCATGAACGCGATGTTGTTTTCCATCAGCAGGGCGATGTGGTCGCCCTTCTTCAGGCCGAGCGACCGGAACAGTTGCGCGCCCTGATTGGAGCGGCGGTCGAGTTCGCGATAGGTGATCGCCTCGCCGCTGCCCGCCATTTGGTAGGCTATCTTGTCCGGCGTCGACTGGGCGTGAATCGATGGATGAGACATGGTGTTCCCTTGGCGCTCCCTGGGCGTTCCCTCTGGTCACGATGCTCCGGCGGCTTGTGCCGCTCGTCTGAGCCTTGAAATGCGCGGCGAATGCTTTGCCGGCATGAAAAAGGGCGGGTGATCAACCCGCCCTTCAAAGTCGCTGTTTTCTTACAGGCGTTCGACGATGGTGACGTTGGCCATGCCGCCGCCTTCGCACATGGTCTGCAGGCCGTAGCGCTTGTTGCGCTGCTTGAGTGCATTGACCAGCGTGGTCATCAGCTTGGTGCCGCTTCCGCCGAGCGGATGGCCGAGCGCGATCGCGCCGCCGTTGACGTTGAGCCGCGCGGGATCTGCGCCGGTGGTCTTGAGCCAGGCGGTCGGCACCGACGCGAAGGCTTCGTTGACCTCGAACAGGTCGATGTCGTCGACCTTCATGCCGGCCTTTTGCAGGGCGCGCTGGGTTGCGGGCAACGGGGCTTCCAGCATGATAACGGGGTCGCCGCCGATCATGGTCATGTGGTGGATGCGCGCCAGCGGCGCGATGCCGAGCGACTTCAGGCCCTTCTCGTTCACCACCATGACGCCGGAGGCGCCGTCGCAGATCTGGCTGGCGCTGGCGGCGGTCAGCTTGCCGCCTTCGGCAATCGTCTTGACGCCGCGAATGCCGTCGATGGTCGCGTCGAAGCGGATGCCTTCGTCAATGTTGTGAATGTCGGTGGAGCCGTCGGCGCGGGTGATGGTGAGCGGAACGATCTCGTCCTTGAAGGCGCCGGCCTGGGTCGCGGCAATCGCGCGCTGATGGCTTTCGTAGGAGTACTTGTCGAGGTCATCCTTTGAAAGACCGTACTTTTCCGCCATCATTTCAGCGCCGGTGAACTGGCTGAACTGGATGTTCGGATATTTTGCCTGGATGTTCGGGCTGTAATAGTTGCCGAAGCCGTTCTTGGCCGCCAGCGTGGCGGGAAGGCCCATCGGCACGCGGGTCATGCCTTCGACGCCGGCGGCGATCACGATGTCCATCGAGCCTGCCATCACCGCCTGCGCGGCGAAGTGCAGCGCCTGCTGCGACGAACCGCACTGGCGGTCGACCGATGTGCCGGGCACGCTTTCCGGCAGCTTGGACGCCATCACGGCGTTGCGGGCGACATTGTTCGACTGCTCACCGGCCTGCATGACGCAGCCCATGATGACGTCTTCGATCTGGGCCGGATCGACACCGGTGCGGTCGACCAGCGAATCCAGCACCGAGGCTGCGAGATCGACCGGATGCCAGCCGGCAAGACGGCCGCCCTTGCGGCCTCCGGCGGTCCGGGCAGTGGCGACGATATAGGCTTCAGCCATGGGGGTGCTCCCTGTTGGATTGTTATCGGTTGGGCGCGATTAAAGGCGCGGTGCGAGATTTAGTCAATCGGTCAATTAACTCTTGAGCGCGGGCCGATCATCGGGTTAGCTGTGGGCTCCCGTTTTCCGAGACCTGTATGCCAGCCACGACCGCCAAAGCGCCGCGCCGTTCCCCGTCGAAGCCGGTTCCTGAAAAGGAAGCGGCGCCGATGAACGCGACCGCCGCGAAACTTCTCGTGGCGGCGGGCGATCTGATGATCGAGCGCAACACCACGGATGTCTCCTTGAGCGAGATCGCACAGAAGTCCGGCGTGAACGCGGCGCTGGTGAAATATCATTTCGGCAACAAGGACGGCCTCTTGCTGGCTCTTCTGGCGCGCGATGCTGCCGCCGAGATGAAAAATCTCGCCTTCGTGCTCGATCAGCCGATCTCGCCCACGGAGAAAATGCGCCGGCACATCGCGGGCATCATCAATGCCTATTACCGCGTGCCCTATCTGAGCCGGTTGATCCATCTGCTGCTACATCAGGGCAGCGAGGCGACGTCCAGGGAAGTCCATCGCTTTTTTATCGACCCGCTGTTCGGTTTTGTGCGCGGCCTGCTTGAGCAGGGCGTCGCGGCGGGCGAATTCCGCAAGGTCGATCCGGCGCTGTTTTACATCAGCCTGAATGGCGCCTGCGACAATCTGTTCTATGGCCGTCAAATGAACGCGCGGTTTCTCGGCAATGCCGGAATCACCGATGAGGTACGGCGTCAGTACATCAGGCATATGACCACGCTGTTCCTCGGCGGCTTGCTGACCGACAAGGCTGCCATGCCTTCGGATACGGAGAGATTACCGGCGGCCAAGGCATGATAACACTGCACTAGAATAACAAGCGCGTCCGGCCTCGAAGCAAAATGGACGCGCCGATAACAAGAAGACGTTGAGTCTGGGAGAAGCGTATGACGGAGCGTTCGGCTGCAACGGGACCCTTGCGCGGTGTGCGCGTCGTTGAATTCGCCGGCATCGGGCCTGGCCCGTTCGCCTCGATGCTGCTGTCCGACATGGGTGCGGATGTGGTGTCGATCGCGCGGCCACGGCAAGGCAAGCGCGATGTTCGCGACTTCGTCAATCGCGGCCGCCGTGTCATCGAGCTCGATCTGAAGAACCCGGCCGATATCGCCAAGGCGCTCGACCTGATCGGCGCAGCCGATGTGCTGATCGAGGGGTTTCGTCCGCAGGTGATGGAGCGTCTCGGCCTCGGCCCGGATGTCGTGCTCAAGCGCAATCCGAAGCTGGTGTATGGCCGCATGACCGGCTGGGGCCAGGAAGGCCCGCTGGCGCAGGCCGCGGGGCATGACATCAATTACATCGCCATCACCGGGGCGCTGGATTCGTTCCGCGCGGCCAATGGCGAAACCGTTTCGCCGCTCAACCTGGTCGGCGACTATGGCGGCGGCGCGCTTTATCTCGTTGTCGGCGTGCTCGCGGCGGTGATCGAGGCGCGCACCTCGGGCAAGGGGCAGGTGGTCGATGCCGCGATGTGCGACGGCGTCTCCAGCATGCTCACCATGTTCCACAGCATGAAGGCGACCGGACGCTGGACCGATCAGCCGCGCACCAATCTGCTCGACGGCGGCGCGCCGTTCTACCGCACCTATCAGTGCAAGGACGGCGGCTTCATGGCCATCGGCGCACTGGAGCCGCAGTTCTATGCCGAACTGCGCCAGCTCGCCGGCCTGAGCGAGGATTGCTACGACGCCCAGATGGACAAGGCCGGCTGGCCCAACCTGCATGAGAAGATGACGGCGCTGTTCAAGACCAGAACGCGCGATGAATGGGCGGCGCTTCTCGAAGGCTCCGACGCCTGCGCCGCCGCCGTGCGTGGACTGTTCGATGCGCCGAACCATCCGCACCTCGCCGCGCGCAAGACCTTCGTCACCGTCGATGGCCATGTGCAGCCTGCGCCTGCGCCGCGTTTTTCGCGCACGCCATCCAACATTCAGGGATCCCCGGCGGTGCCGCCGGTCGATGCCGCCGACATACTTTCGCAGTGGTCGCAACCGGCCGCCGCGAAGGCCTCCTGACGTCATCACGACTTAAACAGCATTTCACTCCAAAGCAGGAAAACCACGTATGCAGCTCAAGGATGTTTCGGTTCTCATCACCGGCGGCGGTTCGGGTCTCGGCGCGGCGACAGCGCGCGCGATGGCCGCGAAGGGCGCCAAGGTTGCCGTGATCGACATGAACAAGGATGGCGCCGAAGCGGTCGCCAAGGAGATCAACGGCCTCGCGCTGGTCGGCGATATTTCCGAGGAAGCGCCGGTCAAGGAGGCGATTGCCAAGGCGGAAGCCGCTCACGGCACCATCCGCGTGCTGGTGAACTGCGCCGGCATCGGCGGCGCGGTGAAGACCGTCAGCAAGAACGGCGCCTATCCGCTCGATCACTTCACGCGCATCATCAAGGTCAACCTGATCGGCACTTTCAACTGCATCCGTCTTGTGGCCGAGCGCATGCAGTCCGCGCCGACCATCGGTGAGGAGCGCGGCGTGTTCATCAACACCGCCAGCGTCGCCGCGTTCGACGGCCAGATCGGCCAGGCGGCCTATTCGGCCTCGAAGGGCGGCATTGTCGGCCTCACCCTGCCGGTGGCGCGCGATCTCGCCTCGCTCAACATCCGCGTCATGACCATCGCGCCGGGCCTGTTCCTGACCCCGCTGCTGATGGGCCTGTCCGAAGAGGCCCGCAAGAGCCTCGGCGCGCAGGTGCCGCATCCGGCCCGCCTCGGCGATCCGGGCGAATACGCGCAACTCGCCGTCGCCATTGTGGAGAATCCGATGCTGAACGGCGAAACGATCCGCCTCGACGGCGCGATCCGCATGGCGCCCCGGTAGCGCGATGACCGCAACGCCTCTGATTGTCGAGCACATCGACGGTGTGGACTGGGTGACACTCAATCGCCCGGACAGCCTGAACGCGCTCGACGATCAGATGATCGACGCGCTCAATCAGTATTTCGGAGATCTGGCGCGCAATTCGCGCACCCGGATCGTGGTGCTGAAAGGTTCGGGGCGGGCGTTCTGCGCCGGACTCGATCTGAAGGAAGCGATGAGCCGGCGGCCGCCCAATGCGCCGCCGCCGAGCGTCGCCGACGCGCTGGATCACCAGCGCTCCATTGCAGACATCGTGATGCTGATGCGGCGCTGCCCGCAGCCGATCATCGCGCTGGTTCAGGGCGCGGCCTCCGGCGGCGGGTTCGCGCTGGCGCTTGCTGCGGATATCCGCATTGCCGCGAAATCGGCGCGGATGAACTGCGCCTTCATCCGGCTCGGCCTCGGCGGCTGCGACATCGGCACCAGTTATTTCCTGCCGCGTCTTGTCGGCGTGTCGGTGGCATCTGAACTGATCCTGACCGGACGCTTCATTCATGCGGAGCGCGCGCATGCGGTCGGTCTCGTGTCGGAGGTCGTTGAGGACGGCGAGCTTGATGCGGCTGCCGCGCCTTATGTCGAATCCATGCTGGCGGCATCGCCGCTCGGTCTGCGGCTCTCCAAAGAGTGCCTCAATATGAGCGTCGATGCGTCTTCCATTGAAGCGGTGATCGCGATGGAGGACCGCAATCAGGTTCTCACCTCGCGGTCCGAGGATTTCAAGGAAGGCGTGCGCGCCTTTCTGGAGAAGAGGAAGCCGGTCTACCGCAACGCTTGAGTTGCGCACCAAACAGAAGGCCCGCAAGAGGCCGCAACGGGAGAAACCAGGTGAACGTGCATTCGTCGGCAGGACTTGCGAAGCCTCCATTCCGGAAGATCGAGTGGCTGCCGCGCGACATCGCGGTGGAGCGCCGCGACGATGGCGTGATCGTGATCAAGTCTCGCACACCGCTCGATGCCTATGGGCCGCATATTCCGGCCTCGCTGGCGAAGTGGGCTTTGGAGCGTCCCGATCACACCTGGCTGGCGCAGCGCCGCGGTCCCGAGCGGCAGTGGCGCAAGGTGTCCTATGGCGAAGCCAAGCGGACTGTCGATGCGCTGACGCAGGCGCTGCTCGACATGAATGTGCCGGAAGGCCGGCCGATTGCGATTCTCAGCGGCAACTCGCTCGAACACGCGCTGATGACGCAGGCCGCGATGCAGGCGCGGATTCCGGCGGCCCCGGTCTCGCCGGCCTATTCGCTGATGAGTCAGGATCACGCCAAGCTGAAGTATCTTTTCAATCTGGTGAAGCCTGCCGTTGTGATGGTGCAGGATGGCCCGGCCTTCGAGAAGGCGCTGGCCGCGCTCGATCTGAATGGCATCACGGTCATTCACGTTGATCGTGCGCCCGCGAATATCAAGAGCGTTGCCTATGCCGATCTCGCCGCGAACAAAGTCACCCCGGCGGTCGAGGCCTCGATTGCGAAAATCACGCCGGACACCGTCGGCAAGCTGCTGTTCACCTCCGGCTCGACCGGAATGCCGAAAGCCGTCATCAACACCCAGAAGATGATGTGCGCCAATGCCAGGATGATGATGCAGGTGCGTCCGCGTCCGCCCGGTCCGTCGGAGGCGATCTATCTCGACTGGATGCCGTGGAATCACACCATGGGCGGCAACGCGCTGTTCAATCCGGTGCTGGTGGAGGGCGGCACGCTTTACATCGACGATGGCCGTCCGCTGCCCGGCATGATCGAGGAGACATTGCGCAATCTGTGCGAAATCTCGCCGACCTATTACGCCAACGTCCCGGCGGGCTATGCGGCGCTGGCGGCGGCGATGGAAAAGGACGATGCGCTGTGCCGGAATTTTTTCAAGAATCTCGGCCTGATCGCCTATGGCGGCGCGCGCCTGCCTGACGATCTCTATGAGCGCGTGCAGGCGCTGGCAGTGCGCGCCACCGGTGAGCGCATTGTGTTCTACACCGGCTGGGGCTCGACCGAGACCGCGCCGACATCGACCGGCACTTACTGGGACACCGAGCGCGTCGGCCTGATCGGCCTGCCGTTCCCCGGCGTCGAACTGAAGATGGTGCCTGCGGGAGCGCAGTACGAATTGCGCCTGCGCGGCGTCAACGTCACGCCGGGTTATTACGGCCAGCCTGAACTGACGGAAAAAGCGTTCGACGAAGAAGGTTTCTATTGCATCGGCGATGCGGGCGTATTCGTCGATCCGGAAGATCCGTCAAAGGGCCTGATCTTCTCCGGCCGTGTGGTGGAGGACTTCAAGCTGACCACCGGCACGTTCGTTCTGGTCGGCTCGCTGCGCACCGATGCGATTGCCGCTGCTTCGCCTGTCGTTCAGGATGCATTGGTCGCGGGACAGGATCGTCCCTTCATCGGGTTGCTGGCCTGGCCGAACCTCGATGCCTGCCGCCGCCTGATCGGCGACATGGAGGCATCGCTGGAGACGGTGGTGAACCATCCGAAAGTGCGCGCGCACTTCCGCGACGGCTTGATGGCGCACAACAAGGCGGTCAACGGCGTCAGCAGCATGAAAATCGCGCGTGCGATGCTGATGGTGGAGCCGCCGTCCATCGACGGCAACGAACTCACCGACAAGGGATATATCAACCAGCGCGCGGGCCTCGAGCGCCGCGCCGCGCTGGTGGAGCAGCTTTATGCAGACCAGCCGGGGCCGGACGTGATTGTGCTGGATTGAAATTGATTTTGACCGTCATTGCGAGCGAAGCGAAGCAATCCATTTTTTAAGATAGCAAGCTGGATTGCTTCGTCGCTTCGCTCCTCGCAATGACGACCGTGATGTGAATGAACGTGAACGAGAAAAGGCGTGATCTATGAACTTTGAATTCTCGGAAGACCAGAAGCAGTTGCGCGATCAGGCGCGGCGGTATCTTGCGGAACATTCGCCGCCGAAGGCAGTGCGCGCCGTGCTGGAAGGCAAGGCGCCCTATGACAAGGCGTTGTGGAAGGGTCTTGCCGAGATGGGCTTTCTCGGTGTCGCGATCCCGGAGGAATTCGGCGGCGCGGGCGCGGGACATCTTGAGCTTTGCGTCATTGCCGAGGAGATCGGCCGCTCGCTCGCGCCGGTGCCGTTCTCGTCCACGATCTATCTTGCCGCCGAGGCGCTGATGCTGGCGGGCAGCGATGCGCAGAAGGCGAAGTGGTTGCCGAAGATCGCCTCCGGCGAAGCCATCGGCACGCTGGCGCTGTTCGAGGGCGTCGGCAATCCCTCGCACAAGGCGATCAAGGTTTCGGCCGCGCAGGGCGCGATCTCGGGCACCAAGATGCCGGTGGCTGACGGCGCGATTGCCGATTTCGCCGTCGTTGCCGCGCGCACCGGATCGACCGGTCGCGAAGCCGATATCGGCCTGTTCATTGTCGATCTCAACGGCGAGGGCGTGACGCGCAAGGCGCTGTCCAATCTCGATCAGGCGCACGGCCAGGCCGGGATCACCTTCGACCGCGCCAAGGCCGAACCGCTGGGCGCGGTAGGCGAAGGCTGGAGCATCCTGACCCGCGTGCTGGACCGCGCCGCGGTGCTGACGGCTTTCGAGCAGGTTGGCGGCGCCGACCGCGCGCTGGAAATGGGCCGCGACTACGCTCTCGACCGCATCGCCTTCGGGCGCCCGATCGGATCGTTCCAGGCGGTGAAGCACATCCTCGCGGACATGTATGTGTCGGCGACGCTGGCGCGCTCCAATTGCTACTATGGCGCATGGGCGCTTTCGACCGACGCGGCGGAGTTGCCGGAAGCGGCGGCGACCGCGCGGATCAGCGCAACACAGGCGTTCCAGCACTGCGCCAAGAACAATATTCAGGTGCATGGCGGCATGGGCTTCACCTGGGAATTCGACTGCCATCTCTATTACCGGCGCGCCAATGTGCTCGCGCTTACCCTCGGAAGCGCGACCTACTGGGAGAACCAGTTGATCGACCGCCTGCGCTTCAAGAACGCGTCTTAACAAGGATCATTCACATGAATTTCGATGACACCCCGCAGGAAGCCGCGTTCCGCGCCGAGGCCCGCGCCTGGATTCAGGCCAATGCGCCGAAGGAACTGGAAGCCGAACTGTCACAGCCGACCGTCGGCCGCATCAAGCTGAAGAACCATGACATCCTGGAAGAATCCAAGAAGTGGCAGAAGAAGAAGGCTGAAGCCGGCTGGGCCTGCCTGCACTGGCCGAAGGAATTCGGCGGCCGCGGCGCGTCTCCCATCGAGCGCGTGATCTGGCAGCAGGAAGAAGGTTTTTACGGCAAACTCGAAGGCGTGTTCCTGATCGGTCAGGGCATGTGCGGCCCGACGCTGATGGCGTTCGGCAGCGATGCCGACAAGCAGAAATATCTTCCGCCGCTCGCCTCGGGTGAGCATGTCTGGTGCCAGTTGTTCTCCGAACCGTCCGCCGGCTCTGACGTCGCCGGTCTGCGCACCCGCGCCGAGAAGAAGGGCGACGACTGGATCATCAACGGCCAGAAAGTCTGGACCACCGGCGCGCACTTCTCCGACTACGGCATCGTGATTACGCGTACCGATCCGACCCAGCCCAAGCACAAGGGCCTGACCATGTTCTGGCTGGACATGAAATCGCCGGGCGTCACGGTGAAGCCGATCAAGCAGGCCAACGGCCAGTCGGAATTCAACGAAGTCTATTTCGTCGATGTGAAGATTCCGGACTCGCAACGGCTGGGCAAGGTCGGTGACGGCTGGAATGTCTCGCTCACGACGCTGATGAACGAGCGCATGTCGATCGGCGCGCGCCAGTCCACCGGCTTCCCCGAACTGTTCGCCTTCTGCAACGACCTGATGCTCGAGGATGGTCCAGCCATCGACGATAAGAACGTGCGCTCGAAGCTCGCGAACTGGGCGGTGAAGGCCAGCGGACTGAAATACACCAGCTATCGTTCGATCTCGGCGCTGTCGCGCGGCGAGCGTCCGGGTCCGGAAAACTCCATCGGCAAACTCGTCGCCGGCACCATGCTACAGGACATCGCGACCTTCGCGATGGATCTTCAGGGCGCCTCGGGCGTGCTGACCGATGCGGACAGCCCGTCTGTCGGCGGCCAGTTCCAGTCGATCCTGTTGCGTTCGCCGTCGGACCGCATCGCGGGCGGCACCGACGAAATCCTGCGCA
The DNA here is from genome assembly GCF_000336555.1 of Afipia clevelandensis ATCC 49720. Taxonomy (GTDB): domain Bacteria; phylum Pseudomonadota; class Alphaproteobacteria; order Rhizobiales; family Xanthobacteraceae; genus Afipia; species Afipia clevelandensis. Next base: position 3,648,034 of record NZ_KB375281.1, read on the forward strand.
ATATCATCGCGGAGCGCGTGCTCGGTCTGCCGGGGGACATCCGCGTCGACAAGGACGTGCCGTTCAACGCGATCCCGACCAAGGGGCGCTGATCGTCATGTCCGCACCGTCTGACAACGGCGACATCGGCGTCGTGGAGAAACTTCTGGCCGCGCGGTATTCCTGCCGCGCGTTCAAGCCCGAGCCGGTGCCGCGCGCGGTGATCGAGCGTGTGTTGTCGGCGGCGCAGAAAACCGCGTCGTGGTGCAACAGCCAGCCATGGCAGGTGACGATCTTCTCCGGCGATGCCTTGAAGGCGTTCGGCGAAGCCATGTACAAGGCCGCAAGCGAGCGCGCGCCGCCAGTCACCGATTTCGACTTCCCCCGCGAATACAAGGGTGTCTATCTGGATCGCCGCCGCGAAAGCGGCTTCCAGCTTTACAATGCGCTCGGCATTCCGCGCGGCGACAAGGCTGGTTACAACAAACAGATGCTGGAGAACTTCCGTTTCTTCGGCGCGCCCCATGTGGCGATCATCACCAGCGACGAAGCGCTCGGTACCTATGGTGCCATCGACTGCGGCGGCTATGTCAGCAACTTCATGCTGGCGGCGCAAGCTGTCGGCGTTGCCACCATCCCGCAGGCGGCGCTGGCCGGGCATGCGGATGTGGTGCGCAAGCATCTCGGTGTGGGTGACGACCGCCGCGTGGTGTGCGGCATTTCGTTCGGCTACGCCGATACGGCGCATCTGGCCAACAGCTACCGGACCAATCGCGCGAGCATCCCGGAAGCGGCGAACTTTATCGGATAACCCATCGTGCTGAACGGCGGAACGTCATTGCGAGGAGCGTAGCGGCGAAGCAATCCACCCTATGTTCAAGATGGATTGCTTCGCTTCGCTCGCAATGACGCCGCATATGTTGGCGGGCCTTTGCGGAGAGCGATAACCATGACTGAACAGCCGCTGTCGAAAAAGTTTATCGATGTCCTCGGCCATCGCATGGCATATCACGAGAGGGGCGACGGCGCGCCGATCCTGTTCCTGCACGGCAATCCCACCTCGTCCTATCTGTGGCGCGATGTCATGCCGGAGCTTGAAGGGCAGGGCCGCCTCATCGCACCGGACCTGATCGGCATGGGCGATTCGGAGAAGCTGCCGGACGTCAAGCCTGACACCTATCGCTTCACCACCCATCGCGATCATCTCTGGGCGTTCATCGACGCGGTGATCGGGCCAAAAGAAAAAATTCTGCTGGTGATCCACGACTGGGGTTCGGCACTCGGTTTCGACTGGGCCAACCAGCATCGCGATCGCGTGCGCGGCATCGTCTATATGGAAGGCATCGTGCGGCCGGTGGCGGGCTGGGAGGAATGGAGCGAGGCGGCGACGCCGGTGTTCCAGGGCTTCCGCTCCGACAAGGGCGAGCAGATGATCATCGAGCGCAATCTGTTCATCGAGCGCGTGCTGCCGGGTTCGGTGCTGCGCAAGCTGACCGAAGCGGAGATGACGGAATACCGCAAGCCGTTTTTGAAGTCCGAGGATCGTTGGCCGACGCTGACCTGGCCGCGCCAGATTCCGATTGCGGGCGAGCCTGCTGATGTCGTTGCCATTGTCGATGCTTACGCGAGATGGATGGCGGAAAATGACGTTCCGAAACTGTTCGTCAATGCCGAGCCCGGCGCGATCCTGATCGGCAAGGTGCGGGAGTTCTGCCGTGGCTGGAAGAACCAGACCGAGGTCACCGTGCCTGGCAGCCATTTCATTCAGGAGGATTCCGGTCCCGCGATTGGCCGCGCCATTGCGGGCTGGATCAGGGACAACAAGGTTTAAGCCTCACGCCGTCACATGTTTCTCATATTGAGGCAGGTCGTCAGTAATGGTGAACCATGGCGCCTTCGAGCCGACGAAGATATGCGCGCTCGGGCGAATCGCGGGTGCATCCACAAGGCTACCCATCGCGATATGGACGTATTCTCCGCCGCGCACCACGGAATAGAGAAATGAACCACAGGTCTTGCAATGCGCATCGTGACCGGTGGCGTCGCCGACGATCAGAAGACACTCGCTTCCTTTTGTCACGGCGAGTTTGTGGTGCTCTATCCCGGCAATCGGCTTGAAGGCTGAACCCGTCGCCCGCCGGCAGTTCGAGCAATGACAGTTCATCGCGTAGCGGAATTCGTCGGCAACCGTGTAATGCACGCCACCGCAAAAGCATTGGCCGGCAAGCTGCCGGCTGGCAGGGGTATCTGGCACTCCGGTCTCCCTCTCGCTGACCGAATCATCCCGGCCTGGGTCGAAGCCCGCTCCGCCGGTTCCATCTCCTAACATGAGATGAATGAGCGCGCGAAACCGGGCAGGTGGTTAACCCTGCGTTAGGATTTTGCATTGCATCTTCCGCACATGAGTGGCGCATGATTTTTCCGCCAACCCGCCCATACTGGCGGATCATGTGCTGGGGAGATGACAATGTTATCCAGCCGCGAAGCCTTTGAGAACGATGTCTGCCCGGTCGGCGACGAAATGCTCGGAAGCCTGTACCGCGCGAGCGAACATGGCCTTCCTCAACTTGTGGAATCGGTCTCTGCCGATGTCAGAGCGATGCTGGCGCTGTTCTGCTACAAACGCGCGCATCTGCACGGCATGAGCCTCGCCATCGCCGCGACCTGCACGGAGCGCGATCTGGTGGAGCAGGGCGGCATCGTCGGCTCGACCTTGTTCGCAATGTCCCGGGAAGCGCCATCGCCGCAGTCGATATCCGCAGCCAGCAGCCGCCGCAGCATTACGCTCTCGACCAAGCCACTCAGCACGCTAGCGCCGCTTGTCGACGAGATCGACGATGAAGAGCCGGCCGCAGAAAACCTCACCGCGGTTCCTGCCTGAGGATCACGGGATTTATTTCTCTGACGGGCGATGTACGTTGCGTCGCCCGGTGAGTCTAACGTTGGCTGCCAGTCGTCAGCTTTGATGCGGGCCGCGCATCATCTTCAGCGCATCCTCGACATGCCGCCATTCCTTGGCCCGCTCGGTCTGGCCGTGTTCCTCGCACTCTACCGCGCGCTGCGCCACCTTCGCGATGGCCTGAGGGCCGTGCATTTCCAGCAACTGCCGGGCGTAATCGTGAATTTCCGTCTCGCGCATGGATCTGCTCCCTCGTTCAAACCCGTTGAACGTAAGACGCCCGGCGCGGCGGATTCGTTCCGCGTTATTGGCTCCCGGCGATGGAACCCGGCGGAAGTTCCCCAAGGTTGAAACGCCGCCGCGCCATCAGGCACTCAGGATCGCCCGGCAGGCATGTCCGGCAAACCTCAGGGCGCACTTCGTAAATGCCGCATGCTGTGAAGGCCCCGATTTTTCCGGTCAGCGCGGTGCAGCGGTCGCCGTCGCAACGCATGCCGGAGAGGCGGTCGTTGACGAACTTTGCCGGAATGAGATCGAGCGCGGCGTCGTCTTCCGTGGTGAAACGCGGCCAGTTGCTCGAATAGGAGCAGCAAGCGCCGCAGCTCTGGCAGGGACTATCGCTCGCCGTCATGGCATCCCCGCTCCTGCATACGCCGCTCCTGCATCACCTTCAGCCACTTCACGCGCAGCGCGGCGCGCCGCTCGGGATATTTCTCGTCCAGAAACAGGGCCTGCACGATCCGGTCGATACGGAAGCTGCGAAAATCCTGCCGCAGTTCGCACCAGCCTGCGAGATGCAGCACCGTTTCAAGGTAGCCGATGGCGATCGGCCAGATGGTGCGTTCGGTGTCGCGGCCCTGTTCGTCGCGATAGTGCAGCCGGATTTTCTTGCTGGCATAGATATGCGCGCGCAGTGTCGTCATGTCGGTGGTGTCGGGCGCCGCGTCCCATCTCGGACGGATCCGGCTGGCGGGCTCCAGCGCCAGCGGCTGCAGCCGCTCGGGAATGGTATCGACAATTTTTGCGATGAGGTCCTGCGCCGCCTTGGCCAGAACCGGGTCGGCCCGCCCGGCCACCCATTGCGCGCCAAGCACCGCCGCCTCGACCTCGTCGGGCGTCAGCATTAGCGGGGGCATGTCAAAGCCCTTTTCCAGCACATAGCCGGTGCCGGCCTCACCCCGGATCGGGACCCGCTGGCCGATCAGGGTGGCGATGTCGCGGTAGACCGTGCGTTTGGAGGTTTCCAGCTCGCCGGCGATGGCCTCGGCGGTCAGCGGCTTGCGGGTGCGCCGGAGCACCTGGATGATCTGAAACAGCCGGTCGGCGCGCCGCATCGTTTTCGTCTCGTTGTCCGCTTGCTGCTGACAGTAGGGTGGCAGCAGGGGGTAACTAGAAACGGGCATCTTTTCAACGCAGAAGGATGCCCCGATGATCACCCTGTACGGTTTTGGCCCCGGCTTCGGCCTCCCGGAAATCAGCCCCTATGTCACCAAGACCGAGGTCCAGCTCAGGATGGCGGGGCTGGACTATGTCAAGCAGCCCGCCGTGCCGGACAGTTCGCCAAAGGGACAGCTCCCTTACATCGACGATGGCGAAATGATCGCGGATTCCACCTTCATCCGGCGCCATCTGGAGCTGAAGCACGGGTTCGATCTCGACGCCGATCTGGACGAGCGCCAGCGCGCCGAGGCCTGGGCGATCGAGCGGATGATTGAAAACCATTTCACCTGGGCATTCACCTATACGCGCTGGATGATCCCGGAGAATTTCGCAAAAGGCCCGGCGCACTTTTTCGACGGCGCGCCCGAGGCCGTCCGCGATGCGCTGCGCGCGGATGTCTTGCGCAGGGTTGGCGAGAGCATGCGGCTGGCCGGTCTTGGCCGCCATACGCCGGAGGAGATCGTCGGACTTGGCACGCGCTCGCTGTCCGCGCTGTCGATGCTGCTGGGCTGGAAGCCGTATCTGATGGGTGACCGGCCCTGCGGCACGGATGCCATCGCCTTCGCCTCGCTTGCTGGCCTGATGACACCGTTCTTCAATTCGCCATTGCGCGAGCGCGCGCTGCAATTTGCCAATCTCACGGCCTATGTGGACCGCATGATGATGCAGTACTATCCCGAACATCCCTGGCAGCGGATGGCGGCCGCGGCATGAAACCGGTCGTCATTGCGAGGAGCGGAGCGACGAAGCAATCCATATTTCCTCTTCCGAAGAGTGGATTGCTTCGCTTCGCTCGCAATGACGAACGCTAACTCGCTGACTTCTGCTTCAACGACGCCACCTCCGCCTCCAGCTCCGCGATACGCGCATCGCGCGCAGCGACCGCCGCCGCGACATCGGCGGCGTCGAATTTCATCGGGATATGCTGCGGGCAGTTGCTGTCCCAGGCGGCAACCTTGAAAACGATCGCCTGCTCGGGCCGGGCCTTGTAGTCCTTCGGCATCAAGGCCGCGGTCAACGCCGGATCATCCTCCACCACGCGCGCCTCGCCCCAGATCTTGATCCGGCGGCGGTTCACATAGTCGATCAGGAATATATAGGCCTTGGGGTTCTCGCTGAGATTGCCCTGCGTGATGTATTGCCGGTTGCCCTTGTAGTCGGCGAAGGCCAGCGTGCTCTTGTCCAGAATCTTGATGAAGCCCGCAGGCCCGCCGCGATGCTGGATATAGGGCTGGCCGTCAGCGGTCGCTGTTGCGAGGAAGAAACTGGTCTGCTCGCCGATGAAGGCGGCCAGCGCTTCGTCGATCTCGGTACGAAAGCCGCCGCGGTCTTCCTCCATATGCGCGTAGCCCTGGCGCGAGCCTTTGCGGCTCTGGATCGCTTTCACGGCAGGCGTGAAGGCGACATCGCTTGAATAGGTCTGGGTGGTTGTCATGGCTGACCTCCGAGGATCATGGAGAATACTCCGGATTTGGGTGCTGCCGTTCTCGAAATAATTATCGCTATTGACAGTTCATAATTGCGCAATATGAAATAATGCGATGGACCGGATCGACGCCATGCGCGCCTTTGTTGCGGTGGCAGACCTTCAGGGGTTCGCCCCCGCAGCACGCAAGCTCGGGCTGTCGGCTTCCGCGGTGACGCGGCTGATCGCCAGTCTCGAAAATCATCTCGGCGCGCGGCTGCTCCAGCGCACCACGCGCTCGGTGACGCTGACCGATGTCGGCGCGCGTTACCTGGAGCGGGCGCGGCGGATTCTCGGCGATCTTGAGGAAGCGGAAGATTCGGTTCAGGCCGAACGCAGCAAACCGTCAGGCCGGCTGATCGTCTCGGCGCCACTGATGTTCGGGCGGCTTCATGTCGGCCCGGTGATGTCGGCCTATCTGAAACAATATCCCGACGTCAGCGCCGAACTGCGGCTCTCGGACCGGACGGTCAATCTGGTGGAAGAGGGCATCGACCTTGCCGTGCGCATCGGCCATCTGGCGGATTCCAGTGTGATCGCGCGGGCGGTGGGGGACATGCGGCGGGTCGTGGTCGCATCGCCGCGTTATCTCAAGGCGCGCGGCACGCCGCAGAAACTGTCGGACCTCGCCGATCATGAGGTCATCCAGTTTTCTGGCAGCAGTGCCCTTATGGAATGGCGCTTTATCGAAGACGGGCGCGAAATCCGGGTGCCGAATACGTCGCGCTTTGCCACCAACAGTACCGATGCCGCCGTGCTCCATGCCGAGCAGGGCGGCGGCCTGATCAGTGTGCTGGCGTATCAGGTCGCGGAGTCACTCAAGGCAGGACGGCTCAAGATCGTGCTGGCAAAGTATGAACTGCCGACGATGCCGATCCATCTGGTGTATCCGACATCGCGATTGCTCTCGGCGAAGGTCCGGGCGTTCATCGATCTCGTGGTGGCGAAGACCGACTGGCGGTTCGGAACGAAGTAGTGTCATGATTTCTTGTTGGGGATCTTGAACGTCGCGTTGGCCCGCGCGCACGGCTCCCCGTCGGCGGTGACGAAGCACTGCGCGAAACAGATCGAGCCGCCGACCTTGGTGAAGGTGGTTTCAAACACGAGCCACTGGCCGATTTTCGCGGAGCCGAGATAATCCACCGACAGATTGATGGTGACGATGCCGGAGAGGCCGCCCTTGACGCTGCAACTCAATCCCATCGCGTTGTCGGCCAATGCTGCGATCAGTCCGCCGTGAATGAGCCCGCGCGAATTGGTGTGCGCCTGTGCAAGGCGGAGCCCGAGAATATAAGCCTCCGGTGTCGCCTTGAAATAGATCGGCTCCCACGGTTCGGTGAGCGGACTGCGGCGCGGATGGCGTGCGAAGCCTTCGGGCACGCCGGCAGTTGACGGTTCAGGCGGTGTCATTGCGTTTCGTCCCGATGATGTGCGTGTCGATTAATGCGCATCATAAAGCGGCCTCTGCGCGCAATCATGCGAAATCAAGTTTGAAACGACGTGACACCGGACGTTTGAAACAGCTTGCCGCTCACTCCGTCATTGCGAGGAGCGAAGCGACGAAGCAGTCCAGCCTGTTCTTGTTGCTATGGATTGCTTCGCTTCGCTCGCAATGACGAGAATGGGGATGGCGTGCGAATGTCGCAGACGGTCTAATACGGCAGCCCGACGTAATTCTCCGACAGCGATGTCTTCGCAGCATCGGACTCGATCAGATACGACAACTCCGCGCGCTGGATGCGTGCGCTGAATTCATCGGTGCCGGGGAAACGGTGCAGCATCGAGGTCATCCACCACGAGAAGCGCTCGGCCTTCCAGACCCGCGCCAGCGCGCGGCGTGAGTAGTCGTCAATGCCGGCGGCGGATTTGTCCGCATAGAATTCGCGCAGCGCTGTTGACAAATAATGCACGTCGCTGGCGGCGAGGTTCAGGCCCTTGGCGCCGGTGGGCGGCACGATATGCGCGGCGTCGCCGGCCAGAAACAGCCGACCGAACCGCATCGGCTCCGCGACGAAGCTGCGGAGCGGCGCGATGCTTTTTTCGATCGAGGGGCCGGTGACCAGCGTCGCTGCGGCTTCCGGGTCGAGCCGCCATTTCAACTCGTCCCAGAATTTCTCGTCCGGCCAGTTGTCGACATGCTCGTCCAGCGGACATTGCAGATAGTAACGGCTGCGATGGGTCGAGCGCATCGAGCACAGGGCGAAGCCACGCTCGTGACTGGTGTAGATCAGTTCCGGCGACACCGGCGGCGTTTCGGACAAGAGACCGAGCCATCCGAATGGATAGACCCGCTCGAACGTCGTCAACGCTTCCGGCTTCACGCTCTGGCGGCTGACGCCGTGAAAGCCGTCGCAGCCGGCGATGAAGTCGCAGGCGACTTCTTGGGTCGTGCCGTCCTTCTCATAGCGCACCCGCGGCCGCTCGCCGCCGAAATCATGCAGGCTGACATTGTCGGCGTCATAGACCGTGGTCAGTCCTGCTGCGAGGCGCGCGTCCATCAGGTCGCGCGTCACTTCGGTCTGGCCATAGACAGTTACCGTTTTACCGGTGGCCTTGGTCATGTCGATGCGATGGCGCGCGCCGCCGAAGGCGAGTTCGATGCCGTGATGCACAAGGCCGTCGTGATGCAGCCGCGCCGAGACACCCACCTCGTCCAGCAGACCGACGGTGCCCTGTTCAAGCACGCCGGCTCGGATCCGCCCGAGAATGTAGTCCCGGTCCTTGCGCTCGAAAATGACGTTGTCGATGCCGTAGCGGTGCAGCAATTGACCGAGCAGCAAGCCCGCCGGTCCTCCGCCGATGATGGCCACCTGTGTCCGCAACGTGCTTCACTCCATCTGCTTGCGAATAGGTTTTGCCCGCCGCGAGAAATTGATTATACCAGATAACAATACAGAAAAAGGCTATCGACCATTGGCCGAAAGTCGGTCGCGACAGCGGTTCGACGAAAAGCCCGGCCAGTGCCCGCGCACCTTAACCGTCATACCAATGGCAAAGGCGGCGGGCATTGCAAATGACCGATAACTTCGCTCTGAATGGCGGCCAATCCGGGCGATATGTTGCACTGCAAGGTGCGCGCCCGCCGCAATCGAACGAAACTTGAAAAGAGTATTTGAGGGAGGACTTGATGAAAAAGCTAACCTGGACCGCCATCATGATGGCGGCCTCCGTGACGCTGCCGGTGACTCTTGCCGCCGCGCAGGACATCACCATCGGCATCAGCATCAGCACCACCGGCCCGGCCGCTGCGCTGGGTATTCCTGAGAAGAACGCGCTCGAATTCGTGCCGACCGAGATCGGCGGCGCCAAGATCAAGACAATCCTGCTCGACGACGCCGGCGATCCGACCGCAGCCACCACCAATGCCCGCCGTTTCGTGACCGAGTCCAAGGCCGACATCATCATCGGCTCCTCGACCACGCCGCCGTCGATCGCGATTTCGACCGTCGCCAATGAAGTCGGCGTGCCGCAACTCAGCCTCGCGCCGCTGCCGATCACCCCGGCCCGCGAGAAGTGGACCGCCGTGATGCCGCAGCCGGTGCCGATCATGGGCAAGGTGCTCTACGAGCACATGAAGAAGCACAATGTCAAAACCGTCGGCTATATCGGCTTCTCCGATTCCTACGGCGATCTCTGGCTGAACGACCTGAAGACCCAGACCGGCGCCATGGGCGGCATCACCGTCGTGGCGGAAGAGCGCTATGCGCGCCCCGATACGTCGGTGGCCGGTCAGGTGCTGAAGCTGGTCGCGGCCAATCCGGACGCGATCCTCATCGGCGCCTCGGGCACCGGCGCGGCGCTGCCGCAGTCGGCGCTGCGCGAGCGCGGTTACAAGGGCCTGATCTACCAGACCCATGGCGCCGCGGCGATGGACTTCATCCGCATTGCCGGTCCCTCGGCGGAAGGCGTCATCATGGCCGCGGGTCCGGTGATGGCTCCGGAAGGCCAGCCCGACAGCGCGCTGACCAAGAAGCCGGGCATGGCGCTGAACACCGCCTACGAGAAGAAGTACGGCGCCAACACCCGCAGCCAGTTCGCCGGACATATGTATGACGCCTTCGAGGTTCTCAAGCGCGTCGTGCCGGTGGCTCTCAAGACCGCGAAGCCCGGCACGCCGGAATTCCACGAGGCGATCCGCAAGGCACTGCTCTCGGAGAAGGAAATCGCCGCCAGCCAGGGCGTCTACAACTTCACCGAGACCAATCGTTTCGGCACCGACGACCGCTCGCGCATTCTTCTCACCGTGAAGAACGGCAAGTACGAAGTCGTGAAGTAACCATCTGCACAGATGAACCCTCGAAATGCCCGGCTTCGTGCCGGGCATTTTGCTTTTTGCGGTTTAGGCGAGGCCCATCACCGCAACGCTGCCGGTTCTGCCGCGAATCTCCCGGACGCCAAGATCCTGCAGCGCCACCGGAGGCGGGGATTTGAACTGCTCGATCGCGGCGCGCGAGGCGACAAATCCACCGTCCACGTTGCGGCTGAGTTCTTCGAGCCGCGCCGCGGTGTTCATCACATCGCCGTTGAACACGATCGCGCGCTTGATGTCGCCGATTTCGCCGACAATCACCGGACCGAAATGCAGGCTGCCGCGAATGCGCGGCGCAACGCCGAATTCCTGCTCAAACTTGCCCTGAAGTTTCTGCAGGGTCTCGCGCATGGCCAGAAAGCAGCGCAGCGGACGGGCGTCCACCGCGCCGGACGCTGCCGACCAGGTGACGATGATTTCGTCGCCGACATAGTTCAGCACCTCGCCCCGGAAATCGATGATCGGTCCGGTGAGGCTCCGGAAGGTCTTGTCGAGAAAGCGGTGAATTCCAAGGCTGCCGAAGCGTTCGGCAAGGGTTGTCGAGCCGGCAATATCGACAAACAGAACGAACCGGCTTTCCTCGACCGGGGCGTGATAGCGCCCGGTAATCAGATGAAAAAAGGCGCGGGGGCCGATGATGTTGGTGATCGCAAACAGCAGGTTGAGCGCAACGGCGAACACCGCCGAGAACAGGATCGGGGTCCAGGTGTCCTGATTGGGGTCCGGGGTCAGGCCGGCGATCAGAACGCCGAGGTCGAAATACTGCACCGGGATGATGACGGCGGCATAGAATGCGCTGCGAACCGCAAGGCTGACAGTGAACGGCAGGCTTCCCAGCCAGTCGCGCAGCGGCCCCGATGACGCGAGAAGCTCGAATAGGCCGATCGCGCCGCTGATCAGGACACCGTATATGATGCCGACCAAAATCTGCAGCGGCACAAATCCGGAGTGCGCGACCACAAAGATGATTCCGCCAAGTGCTCCGGTCGCGAGAATTGCCGCCAGAAACCGCAGCTTGCGCTGTGACCGCGCGTCCATGATTGAAGTGCCCCCGCACGAGATGTTGCGGAAGCGAGTATCGGTCAGAATGCAGAAGATTGTTAGGGGGGCGGCCCGCTCTATCCGCCCGGCTGGAATCCGAGATAGCTGGCCACCACGCGCTCGTCGCCGCTGATGTCCCTGGCCGACCCGCTCATGACGAATTCGCCAAGCTCCATCACATAGGCGCGGTCGGCGATGTCCAGCGCGGCGCGGGCGTTCTGCTCGACCAGCAGCACCGAGACGCCGGCCTGTCGAAGTTCGCCGATGGTGCGGAAAATATCTGCCACGATCAGCGGCGCAAGGCCGAGCGACGGCTCGTCCAGCATCAGCAAACGCGGCTGGCTCATCAGCGCGCGGCCCATGGCCAGCATCTGCTGCTCGCCGCCGGACAGCGTGCCGGCAAGCTGGGTGCGGCGCTCCTTGAGGCGGGGAAACAGCGCGTAAACCCGTTCCTGCTCACGCACGGCGGTGGCGCGGGGCACGCGGAAGCCGCCGAGCTGCAGGTTTTCCTCGACCGTCATGGTGCCGAACAGTTCGCGATGCTCCGGCACGATGCACAGGCCGGCGGCAACGCGATCCTCGATCTCGAAGCGCGCGATCTGCTGATCCATGAAGATGACGCTGCCGTTGAGCGGCAGGATTCCCATGATGGCGTTGAGCAGCGTGGTCTTGCCCGCGCCGTTGGCGCCGACGATGGTGACAATCTCGTTGGCCCCGACATCGAGCGTTGCGCCGCGCACAGCCTCCACCTTGCCATAGGAAATGTGCGCGTTCTCGACGGACAGCAGCTTTGTCATGACGCCGTCCCCAGATAGGCCTTGATGACATCGGGGTTGGCGCGGATCGCGGCGGGTGTGCCCTCGGCGATCTTGGTGCCGAACTCCAGCACCACAATACGGTCCGCGATGTCCATCACAAAGCCCATGTCGTGTTCGACCAGAAGCACCGACATGCCCTCGGCCCGCAACTGGCGCAGCAGCGCGGCGAGCTTCTGCTTCTCCATATGCCGCAGGCCGGCGGCCGGCTCGTCCAGCAGCAGCAGCACCGGATCGACGCAGAGCGCCCGGGCGATCTCCACGATGCGCTGCTGGCCGAGCGACAGGCTGCCCGCCAACTGGTGCATCTGATCGGCGAGACCAACCCGTGCGATCTGTTTCGCGGCTTCCGCGAGCAGCGCGGCTTCGTCCTTGCGATCAAGCCGCAGCATGCTGGCGATGGCGCCGGACTGGCCGCGCAGATGGGCGCCAATGGCGACATTCTCCAGCACGGTCATGTCGGGCACGAGCTTGACGTGCTGGAAGGTGCGGGCGACGCCGAGCCGGGCGATATCCTGCGGCGGCGCGTTATCGACAGTGCGGCCGAGAACCGAGATCGTGCCGCCCGATGAGCGCAGCACACCGGTGATCAGGTTAAAGGTCGTGCTCTTGCCCGCGCCGTTCGGTCCGATCAGCGCGACGATTTCGCCGGTCTTGACATCGAACGACACGTCGTTCACGGCGATCACACCGCCGAACTGCTTGCGCGCAGCCTGCACGTCGAGCAGCGTCGCGGAATCCGTCACGGATTTCGCGCGCGGCGGCAGCGCGTCCGCGCCTTGCGGATCGGGAAGGCGCGGCGACAGTTTCAGCAGCGCGGCGAGGCGCGGCCAGATGCCGCCCGGCGCGGCCTGCAGCAGCGCCACCAGCAGGATGCCGAAAATCACGATTTCAAGCTGTGCCGATCCGTGGAACACCACCGGCAGGTAGCTCTGCAGGATCTCCTTGAGCACGACCACGATGCTGGCGCCGAGCACCGCGCCCCAGACATAACCCGCGCCGCCGACCACGGCGATGAACAGATACTCGATCCCGGCGTTCAGGCCGAACGGCGTCGGATTCACCGCACGCTGGAAATGCGCATAGAGCCAGCCGGACAGGCCTGCGAGCACCGCGGCGTAAATGAAGACCAGCAGCTTGGCGCGCGCGGTCTCGACACCGAAGGCTTCCGCCGCGATATGGCCGCGGCGCAGGGCGCGGATCGCGCGCCCGGTGCGGGAATCCAGCAGATTGAGCGTCAGCACCGCACAAAGGATCACCGCGATCCAGATCGCGAAATAGATATTTCCCGGATCGGTGAACTGCAGCGAGCCGATGGCGAGCGGCGGAATGCCGGAAATGCCGTCGTTGCGCCCGACGATCTCGAGCTTGCTGAACAGATAGAACAGGCTGATGCCCCAGGCGATGGTGCCGAGCGGCAGATAGTGGCCGGAGAGGCGCACGGTGATGAGGCCGAGAATGACGGCGGCGACGCCGCTGACGATCAGCGACAGCGGCAGGGTCAGCCACGGCGACAGTCCGTAAGACGTGGTGAGGATCGCGGTGGTGTAAGCGCCGAAGCCGCAGAACGCGGCCTGGCCGAACGATGTCAGTCCGCCGACGCCCGTCAGCAGCACAAGGCCCATCGCCACCAGCGCGGCCAGCCCGATATTGTCGAGCAGCACGATCCAGAACGGCGGCATGCCGGGAATGAACGGGATCGCCGCCATCACCAGCGTAAAGATGATCATGCCCCAGCGCCGTGCCATCAGTCTTCCTCCTCGTCGACTTCCGGCGAAGCCAGAGAGCGCAGGATCAGAACCGGCAGCAGCAGCGTAAAGACAATGACCTCCTTGAAGTTGCTGGCGTAGAACGACGAGAACGCTTCGACGATGCCGACCACGAGGGCCGCGGCGGCGGTGAGCGGATAGCTGACGAGGCCGCCGATAATGGCGGCGACAAAGCCTTTCAGGCCGATCAGGAAGCCGGTGTCGTAATAGATCGTCGTGATCGGCACGATCAGGATTCCCGAAATCGTGCCGATGATCGCAGCGAGCAGGAATGCGACCTGACCCGACAGCGTGGTGCGGATGCCGACAATGCGCGCGCCGAGACGGTTCACCGCGGTGGCGCGCAGCGCCTTGCCGTAAAGCGTGTAGCCGAACAGCAGCCACAGGCCGACGATCAGCAGGATGGTGATGACGTAGATGGCGATGCTCTGCCCGGTGAAGCGCAGCGGGCCGACGGTGAAAGCAGCGCTGGAGATCGCCGGCGCCCGCAGGCCTTCCGCGCCGAAGAAGGCAAGGCCGAGTCCCTGCAGGGCGAGATGCACGCCGACCGATGCGATCAGCAGCACCAGCACCGAGGCATGGGCGATCGGCTGATAGGCGATGCGGTAGAGATAAAGGCCGATCGGCGCGACAATGACGATGGCTAGAATAAAGTTGAGGGCGACGCCGTTCTGACGCCCGGCCAGCGCCATTGCGAGGCCCCATATCGCCAGCGGCAGCACGATGTTGAGCGCCAGCGAACGCATGAACTTGCGGGCGTTCATCGTGTTGCGTCCGGCGATCATGTCGAAAGCGAAAGCCACGACGCCCATGCCGAGCGCGAGCAGGGTGGTGCCCGGGACATTTCCGGTGGCAAGCACGGCGTAGGTCAGCGCGCCGAAGGTGACGAACTCGCCCTGCGGAATCAGGATGACCCGCGTCACCGCGAAGACGAGAACGAGCGCAAGACCGAGCAGCGCATAGATCGCGCCGCTCGTGATTCCGTCCTGCAGCAGGAACAGAAGAATCGTACTGTCCAAAGCGTCCCCTCACGCAGCGCGCACGCGCGGATGCAAGGGTCCGGCGGCACCAAACAGCGGCGGTTGAATTCCGCCATCGCTATTTGATATGTTTCATAACGATTATCGACTATAATCTCAAGCCCGACGGGCGTCGGGCCGCTCGAGGCGCCCTTATAACAGGCCGACGAGGAAACGCACGATGGCTGTTTCACGGAGCGTGAGCGCAGGTGCAGCGAAGGCCCGCAAGCGGCCGGCGCGTAAGGTATTCCCGCCCGCGCCGCAGCCTCCTGCCGTCAGGATCGGCGATCTGTCCGGGTTCCTCGGCTATTCGCTGAAGCGGGCGCAACTGCGGATTTTCGAGGATTTCATCGGCTGCGTCGCGCCGCTGCAACTCACCCCGGCGCAGTTTTCCGTGCTGATGCTGGTGGAAGCCAATCCCGGCCGAAACCAGACCGAGATCGCCTCGACTCTCGGTATCCTGCGGCCGAATTTCGTGGCGCTGCTGGATGAGCTTGAGAGCCGCGACCTCTGTGTGCGCAGCCGCTCCAGCAACGACCGCCGCTCGCATATCCTGCGATTGACCGAGAAGGGCCGCGCGGTTCTGTTGCGGGCGCGCAAGCTGATCGAGACTCGTCATGAGGCGCGGTTGCGGGAATTGCTCGGCAACGAGAACCGCGATCTGCTGCTGACGATGCTCAGCAAGATCGCGCAGGAGTTTTAGGGGCATTGCTCCTTTCTTCACCTCTCCCCGTCTTCGGGGAGAGGTCGGATTGTGAAACAATCCGGGTGAGGGGCCACTTCATGAAAGCCATCGAGGAATTGCCCCTCACCCCAACCCTCTCCCCGCAAGAGCGGGGCGAGGGAGCGCATCCCACAGCGTCATGGCGAGGAGCGCAGCGACGAAGCAATCCATCTTTTCAGAAGCAATGGATTGCTTCGCGGAGCCTGTCATCGGGCCGGCGAAGCCGGACCCGTTGGCTCGCAATGACGAGCGTTACGTATCCACCAGAATGATGCGGATGTCGTTGACATTGGTCAGCGTCGGGCCGGTGTTGAGCAGGTCGCCGGTGGCCGTGAAGAACGCGGTGGCATCGTTGTTGTCGAGATAGGCCTTCGGATCGAGCTTGAGTTCGCGCATTTTCGCGAACGTGCGCTGGTCGAGGATCGCACCAGCCGGATCGGTGGGATGTCCCGCACCGCCGTCGGCGCCGTCGGTGTCGCCCGCGAGCACCGCAATGTCCGGTGTGTCCGCGAACAGGCTGGCGAGCGCGAGCACGTATTCCTGATTAGGGCCCCCGCGTCCGTTGCCGCGCACGGTGACGGTGAGTTCGCCGCCGGACAGAATGGCGAGTTTCTGTCCCTCGGCGCGCGCCTTCAGCGCGATCTGCGCATGGGCCGCGGCGACATCGCGCGCCTCACCTTCGAGATCGGCGCCGAGCGCGATCACCTCATAGCCTGCATCGCGCGCCACCGCGACAGCCGCATCGAGCGACTCCTGCGGCCGCGCGATAATCCGGAATTCGGAGTTCGCGAACGCCGCGTCGCCGGGCTTGCAGCTTTCATTGGCGGGATCGCTCAATGCGGCAATCACGGTGTCGTCCGCCTTGATGCCATAGCGCGCGACGATCTCGCGCGCATCCGCCAGCGTGGTCGTATCCGGCACCGTCGGCCCGGAGGCGATGGTCGCCGGATCGTCGAACGGCACGTCCGAAATCGCCAGTGTCAGAAGTTTCGCCGGGGCCGCCGCGCGGGCGAGCCTGCCGCCCTTGATGCGCGACAGATGCTTGCGGACGGTGTTCATCTCGCCGATCGGCGCGCCCGATCGCAGGAGACTTTTGTTCATGGCCTGCTTCTGCGCGAACGACACGCCCTCCGCAGGCGCGATCCAGTTGGCCGAGCCGCCGCCGGACAGCAGCACCAGAACGAGATCGTCATTGGTCGCGGTCTTCGCCAGTTCAAGAGTTCGGCTGGCGGCTTTCAGGCCGGCTTCATCGGGCACGGGATGACCGGCCTCGACAATCTCGATGCGCTGTGTCGGCCTGCCGTAACCGTGGCGCGTGGTGGCAAGGCCCGTCAGCTTCGCAGGATCGAGCCGGGTTTCGTTGAGGTAATGCCGCTCGGCGGCATAAGCCAGCGCGCCGGCGGCCTTGCCGGCCGCGAGGCAGATGATGCGGCCGCGCGGGGCTGGCGGCAGGTGTTCAGCGAGAATGCGATCCGGATGCGCTGCGGCAACCGCGGCATCGAAAATGGCGCGCAGCAGGGGACGTTTGTCGGTCATCGGATCATCGCCTGGAAACAAGGGTTTCAAGACATGGCATGATCGGCCGCACGTTAAAAGGCCCTCCGCAAGGTTATTGCGGAGGGCGGAAATGTTGTCAGAAGTGCCCGTGCAGAGCGGGCAAACCGGATTTCCGATCTGGAAAATCCGGCTCCCTGGCGAGGATCAGCCGCCGACGTCGCCGCTGATGATCGGGCCGAACAACTGCCAGCGCTCGCCGGTGAACTTCATCAGTTGCAACTGGCTGATCGGTGCGAAGTCGGTGGCGCTGGTGTTCAGCTTGATTCCGGGCAGGCCCATTTCAAGCTGAAGGTCCTTGATACTGGCAGCCTGCTTCATCACGTTCGCGCGGGTGAGATTGTCACCGCACATCTTCAGCACATGAACCATGGTCTGCGCCGAGCTGTAGCCGAAGGCGACCGACGAGTCGGCGCGGTTGGCTTCCGGGAAGTACTTCGCGAGGAACGCATCGAAGTTCTTCACGCCCGGATCGTCCTTCCACTGCGGGTCGGTCGGGTCCTTGCCGTAGGTCGCGGAGATCACGCCCTGTGCGTTCTCAAAGCCGGCGGGCTTGATCACCGAACCGGTGGAGGAGGCGACGTTGTTCAGGATGAACAGCGGCTTCCAGCCGAGCTCGGCCACCTTCTTGATCGACTGCGCGCCGAACTTCGGTGTGGTGATGCTGACGAACACATCGGCGCCCTTCGACTTCAGCGCGACGATCTGCGAATCGACGGTCGGGACCGAGGTTTCGTAAGGCTCCTCCGCCACGATCATCGACGCGCCCTTGGCGCCGAGGCCGTCCTTCAGGCCCTTCAGCACGTCTTTGCCGAAATCGTCGTTCTGATAGAGGATGCCGATCTTGCCGTTCGGCTTTTCCTTCATCAGGTACTTCGCATAGATCACGCCTTCGCTCTGGTAGTTGGGCTGCCAGCCCATCGTCCAGGGGAAGTTCTTCGGATCGTTCCATTTGGTTGCGCCGGTGGCGACGAACAGTTGCGGCACCTTCTTGGCGTTCATGTATTTCTGGATCGCCGAATTCGACGGCGTGCCGAGCGAGTTGAAGATCAGCAGGACTTCATCGCTCTCCACCAGCTTGCGGGCCTGCTCCACGGCCTTGGGCGGTGAATAACCATCGTCATAGGAAATAAAATTGATCTTGCGGCCGTTGATCCCGCCTTCCGCATTGATCTTGTTGAAATAGGCTGCCTGGGTCTTGCCGATGATGCCGTAGGCGGAGGCCGGTCCGCTGTAAGGCATGATGTTGCCGATCTTGATTTCGGTATCGGTGGCGCCGGTATCGTATTTCTTTTGCGCGAACGCGCTGCCCGTCGATGCGGCGAAGACCGCGGCGGTTGCGAGCAGCAACATCCCGTTGAGTTTTTTAAGAGCCATTTCTTGTGTTTCCCTAACCTGATTTTTTGAGTTTTGTTGAGGCAGTCGCCTTTGGAAGCCTTTGCCGGCTTCTCTTGTATTCAATACCGTTTGCCTCGGTGTTTCAACAAACGGCATTGAAATGGAAACCCCTGCGAGCGTGTGTCGCAGGGGGTAACTGGTGTTCCCGGGGGCGAACTAGCCGCCGACATCGCCACTCAGGATATCGCCGAACCGCTCCCAGGTCTGGCCCTTGAAGCGCATAAGCTGCATCTGGCTGATCGGGGCGAAGTCGGTGGCGCTGGTGTTGATCTTGACGCCCGGCAGCAGGCCCTCCAGCTCGAGGTTCTTCATGCTGGCGGCCTGTTTCATGATGTTCGCGCGGGTGAGATTGTCGCCGCACGCCTTCAGCACATGGACGAGGGTCTGGGCTGAATTGTAGCCGTAGATCACCGAGCCGTCGGCGCGGTTCAGATCGGGCGCGTACTTCTGCAGGAAGGCATCGTAGTTCTTCATTCCCTTGTCGTCCTTCCACTGCGGATCGGTGGGATCCTTGGCGTAGGCCGCCGAGATGATGTTCTGGGAATTTTCAAATCCGGCGGGCTTGATGACGGAGCCGACCGACGCCGAGACGTTGTTGAGGATGAACAGCGGCTTCCATTCAAGCTCGGCCACCTTCTTGATCGACTGCGCGGCGAACTTCGGCGTGGTGATGCTGATGAAGACATCCGCGCCTTTCGACTTCAGGGCGACGACCTGCGAGTCGATGGTCGGCACACTGGTCTCGTAGGACTCTTCCGCGATAATCATGGACGCGCCCTTCTTGCCGAGGCCGTCCTTGATGCCCTTGAGATAGTCCTTACCGTAATCGTCGTTCTGATACAGAATGCCGATCTTGGCGTTCGGCTTCTCCTTCAGAAGGTAGTTCGCGTAGATGCGGCCTTCGCTCTGGTAGTTGGGCTGCCAGCCCATGGTCCAGGGGAAATCCTTCGGGTCGTTCCACTTGGTCGCGCCGGTGGCGACGAACAGTTGCGGG
>NZ_KB375281.1:3667767-3669335 GCF_000336555.1 Afipia clevelandensis ATCC 49720
TCGCTCTGGTAGTTGGGCTGCCAGCCCATGGTCCAGGGGAAATCCTTCGGGTCGTTCCACTTGGTCGCGCCGGTGGCGACGAACAGTTGCGGGACTTTCTTGGCGTTCAGGTATTTCTGGATCGCCGAGTTCGATGGCGTGCCGAGCGGCCCGTAAACGATCAGGACTTCGTCGCTTTCCACCAGCTTGCGGGCCTGCTCCACGGCCTTCGGCGGCGAGTAGCCGTCGTCATACGAGATGAAATTGATCTTGCGGCCGTTGATGCCGCCTTCGGCGTTGATCTTGTTGAAGTAGGCCTGTTCGGATTTTCCGATCGCACCGTAAGCGGAGGCCGGTCCGCTGTAGGGCATGATGTTGCCGATCTTGATTTCGGTGTCGGATGCGCCGGTATCGTATTTCTTCTGGGCGAAGGCGCTGCTGCCGGTTGCAGCAAGCATCGCGAGTGTTGCCGCGATTGTCGCAAGTTGAGTCGTCGTCTTCATACGGTCCTCCCTGGATCGTTGTTTGTGTCCTTATTGGTCGTTTCTTGAATCGGGGCTCTTGGCGGCCCGTGAGCATTGAATACGGTTTGCCTGCGCCGTTCAACGAAAAGCCCTCCGCGCCAGGGCGTGGAGGGCTTCCCAGTTTCATCAGGCGAAACAAGGTCGCGATATTTGCGACCAGGACTCGCCTATTGCAGTGCGAAGGCCGTTAACCGCCGACGTCGCCGCTCATCACATCGCCGAACAGCACCCAGCGATCGCCCTGGAACTTCATCAGTTGCAACTGGCTGATCGGAGCGAAGTCGGTGGCGCTGGTGTTGATCGTGACGCCCGGCAGCAGGCCGTCGAGTTTGAGGCCGCGGATGCTGGCGGCCTGCTTCATGACGTTCTCGCGGGTGAGGTTGTCACCGCAGGCCTTGAGAACATGAACCAGAGTCTGCGCGACATCGTAGCCTACCATCACCGAACCGTCGGCGCGGTTGCCGTCGGGGAAGTATTTGGTGAGGAAGGCATCGAAGCTCTTGATGCCCGCATCGTCCTTCCACTGCGGATCGGTCGCGTCCTTGGCATAGGCCGCCGAGATGATGCCCTGCGAGTTGTCGAACCCGGCCGGCTTCATCACGGTGCCGGTGGAGGCGCCGACATTGTTCAGGATGAACAGCGGCTTCCACTGCAGTTCGGCGACCTTCTTGATCGACTGGGCGGCGAACTTCGGCGTGGTGACGCTGATGAAAACATCCGCACCCTTCGCCTTCAGCGTGACCACATGGGTATCAATGCTCGGCTCGGCGGTCTCGTAGGATTCCTCCGCGATAATCATCGAGGCAGCCTTCGCGCCGAGGCCATCCTTGATGCCCTTGACGTAGTCTTTGCCGTAGTCGTCGTTTTGATAGAGGATGCCGATCTTGCCGTTCGGCTTTTCCTTCAGAATGTATTTGGCGTAGATGCGGCCTTCGCTCTGGTAGTTGGGCTGCCAGCCCATGGTCCAGGGAAACTCCTTCGGGTCGTTCCACTTGGTCGCGCCGGTGGCGACGAACAGTTGCGGGACCTTCTTGGAGTTCATGTATTTGTGGATGGCCGAATTGG
>NZ_KB375281.1:3669435-4042582 GCF_000336555.1 Afipia clevelandensis ATCC 49720
TCCTTCGGGTCGTTCCACTTGGTCGCGCCGGTGGCGACGAACAGTTGCGGGACCTTCTTGGAGTTCATGTATTTGTGGATGGCCGAATTGGACGGCGTGCCGAGCGAGTTGAAGATCAGCAGCACTTCATCGCTCTCGACCAGCTTGCGGGCCTGCTCCACGGCTTTCGGCGGCGAGTAGCCGTCGTCGTAGGAGATGAAGTTGATCTTGCGGCCGTTGATACCGCCTTCCGCGTTGATCTTGTTGAAGTAGGCCTGCTCCGTCTTGCCGATGACGCCGTACGCGGAGGCCGGTCCGCTGTAGGGCATGATGTTGCCGATCTTGATTTCGGTATCGGTGACGCCGGGGCCGTATTTCTTCTGGGCGAACGCGCCTGTACTGGTCGCCAGGACCATCGCCATCGCAGCCGAAGC
Organism: Afipia clevelandensis ATCC 49720; assembly: GCF_000336555.1. GTDB lineage: Bacteria > Pseudomonadota > Alphaproteobacteria > Rhizobiales > Xanthobacteraceae > Afipia > Afipia clevelandensis. Next base: position 3,669,849 of record NZ_KB375281.1, read on the forward strand.
AATGGCAAGTCGTGAGTGGATCGCAGTCTTTGTCATTGGAGTCTTCTCCTTGGTCGTGTGTGTGTCCTCTTCTTCTTGTTTTTCTGTCGGGGCTCTTGGCGGCCCACGGACATTCAATACCCGTTGACGGAACGGTTCAATGAAAAGCCCTCCGCGACAGGGTCGCGGAGGGCTGATTTAATGAGCAGTCCGGTCGAGTCATAACCTTTCCAAACTGTAATCTTTCGCAGGGCGAAAGATCAGCTTCCGCCCATGCCGCCGGTGATGATCGGTCCCTGCAGTTCGTACTTCTCACCCTTGAACTGCATGATCTGGAGTTGATCAATCGGATAGAAGTCGGTCGGGCTGGTGTTGATCTTCACGCCCGGCAGCAGGGTGTCGGGTACGAAGTCCTTCAGGCTCGCCGCCTGCTTCATGATGTTCTCGCGGGTCAGGTTGTCGCCTGCCTGCTTGAGCACCTGCACCATGGTCTGCGCCTGGCCGTAGCCATAGACGACCGAGCCGTCGGTCTTGTTCATGTCGGGCGCATACTTGGCGAGGAAGGCGTAAAACTTCTTCATGCCTTCATCGTTGTCCCACTGCGGGTCCGCGCCGTCCTTGGCATAGGCCGCCGAGAGGATGCCCTGCGCGTTCTCGAAACCGGCCGGCTTGAGCACGCTGCCGACGGAGGCGCCGACATTGCTCTGGATGTAGGTCGGCTTCCAGCCAAGCTCGGCGACCTTCTTGATTGCCTGGGCGGCGAACTTCGGCGTGGTGAAGCTGACGAACACGTCGGCGCCCGACGCCTTCAGCTTGATGATGTGCGAGTCGATGGTTGGCTCCGACACCTCATAGCTGTCTTCGGCGACGATCTGCGAAGCCTTCGCGCCGAGGCCGTCCTTCAGGCCCTTGAGCATGTCCTTGCCGAAGTCGTCGTTCTGATACATCACCGCGATCTTCGCATCCGGCTTGTTGGTCAGAAGATACTTCGCGTAGACGCGGCTTTCGCTCTGGTAGGCCGGCTGCCAGCCCATGGTCCACGGAAATTCCTTCGGCTCGCCGAACTTGGTGGCGCCGGTGGCGACGAACAGCTGCGGCACCTTCTTGGCGTTCAGGTACTTCTGGATCGCGGAATTGGACGGGGTGCCGAGCGGGCCGAACACCAGCAGGACTTCGTCGCTCTCGACCAGCTTGCGGGCCTGTTCGACGGCCTTCGGCGGGGAATAGCCGTCGTCATAGGTGATGAAGTTTATCTTGCGGCCGTTGATGCCGCCCTGCTCGTTGATCATCTTGAAGTAGGCTTCTTCCATCTTCCCGATGACGCCATACGCCGAGGCAGGGCCGCTATACGGCATGATGTTGCCGATCTTGATTTCGGTGTCGCTTGCGCCGGTGTCGTACTTCTTCTGCGCGAGCGCGTGGCCGCTCGTCATTGCGAGCGCAGCCATCGCCGTCACCGCAGTTACGTTGAGCCTGAATTTGGAAAGCATTCTGGTTTCTCCCTGATACCGCTTCGTGGAACCGGTTTCCGGAGACAAATCATGCCAGGAGGCAAAATCGTGGCAAAACGAAAGGGTCTGATTCAGACTGAATCAGACCCTCCGCGTGATCCGGAAACGGTCGTTCCGGAAATACCCTTCTCAAACAAACCGGACGGATACAAGCCCCGATCTGGTTGAAGGTTACCCGACTTTAAGGCTTACCCTTTTTGAACAGGTGTTCGACCATGTAGGCCACCTGCCGGGCGCCGTGGGGCAGCAGGAAGATGACGGCGAACAGGAACACGCCGAACACCGCGCCTGACAGGCCCTTGGAGATGTGTTCGGCCACGTTCGGCACGAACACGATGAACGCCGATCCGACCAGGGAACCCGGCAGCCAGCCGACCCCGCCGACCACCATGCCCACGAAAATCGCGATCGCGAGCTGGATGGTGAAGCTGTCGGGCGCGACGAACTGCACCACGATGGCCCCGAGCGCACCGGCGATGCCGGTGAAAGCGGCGGACACGCCGAATGCCAATGTTTTGTACAATGGCAGGTCGACGCCCATCGCCGAGGCGGCGATGGGATTGTCGCGGATCGCCATCAGTGCGCGTCCGGACCGGCTTCGCAGCAGGTTGACGGCCAGGAGGTAGATGACCCCCGAGATGAACAGCGTGAAGTAGTACAGCCACATGTCCTGCGACATCGGCAGGCCGAACGGCGCGTCCGGCTTGGTGATGACGAGGCCCTGCACGCCGCCGGTCCAGTGCTCGAACACGTTGAGCTTCAGGATTTGCGGCATCGCCACCGCAAGCGCGAAGGTCGCGAGCGCGAGGTAGACCCCCGACAGCCGCAGCGCCGGGAATCCGAACAGAAACCCGAAGATGAAGCAGACGATGCCGGCGGCCGGAATGGTCAGGGCGTAGTTGACGCCCAGATGTTCCATCATGATGCCGGCGGTGTAGGCGCCGACGGCATAGAACGCGCTCTGGCCGAGCGAGAACTGGCCGCTGCCCCCGGTGAGCAGGTTGAGCGCCAGGATGGCGATGGCGTAGATCAGCACCATGGTCATCTGAAAGATGACGAAGTTCTTCACGAACAGCGGTGTGACAATGAGTGCCGCAAGGACAATCAGCGTCGCAATGGAGCTGACTGTCATCGACTTCTTCGCCGGGGCGGAGACGGCTGCGGTCTGTGTAACGGAGTCCTGAACGGTGCTCATGATTAAACTCGCTGCACGATTTTGCGGCCGAACAGACCGGACGGTTTGATGACAAGCACGATGATGATCAGTGCCAGCGCGATGGGCAGTTTCAGCTCGTTGCCGACGCCCGGAATGTAGGTGCCGACCAGGTTCTCGAACACGCCGACCAGGAAGCCGCCGACCACCGCGCCGAACGGCGAGGTGAGGCCGCCGAGCACCGCTGCCGCGAAGCCGTACAGCAGGATGCCGCCCATCATGTTGGGCTCGAGGAACACCACCGGAGCGATCAGAAGACCGGCGATGGCGCCGATGGACGAGGCCATGCCCCAGCCGAGCGCGATCATCCAGCTCGTGTTGATGCCGACGAGGCGCGCCGATTCAGGCAGCGACGCCGCCGCCCGCATCGCCAGACCCACCCGCGTAAAGCGGAAGAAGATGTAGAGCAGCAGCAGCAGCACCAGCGTGACGCCAATCATGCCCGCCTGGTGGGTGGAGATGAGCTGGCTGCCGAGGAAGCCCGACGAGCCGAACGGCGAGGGGAACTGCTTGATGGTGAAGTCCCAGGTCAGGCCCGCGACGCTGTTGAGAATGGCGAACAGCGCGATGAAGCCGGCGACATGCACCAGCACCGGTGCATTGGTCAGCGGCTTGAACAGCGCGCGTTCGAGGATGATGCCGCCTGCGAACGAAATCACGAGCGTCAGCAGGAAGGCCGGCCAGAACGGCAGGCCCCACTGCATGAGCTGCCAGGCGATGAAGGTGGAGAACATCGCCATTTCGCCCTGGGCGAAGTTCAGATGGTCGATGGCCTGATAGATCATGACCACGGCCAGCGCCATGCAGGCGTAGATCGCGCCTGTGGCAATGCCAGCCAGGACTTGGTTGGTAAACAGTTCCATGGCTGTGTCCTCAGTATCCGAGATAGGATTTGCGGATGTCTTCGTTGTTCGCGATATCTTTCGCGGGTCCCGACATCACGATGCGTCCGGTTTCGATCACATAGGCCTGCTGCGCGATTTCGAGCGCGAGCTGGGCGTTCTGCTCGACCACCAGGATCGTCACCTTCTCTTCACGGTTGATCTTGCCAAGAATGCCGAACAGGTCACGCACAATCAGCGGCGCGAGGCCGAACGACGGTTCGTCCAGCAGCATCAGGCGGGGACGCAGCATCAGCGCGCGGGCGACCGCGAGCATCTGCTGTTCGCCGCCGGAGAGCGTTCCGGCCTGCTGGGTGTGACGCTGCTTGAGCACCGGGAAGTGCGCATACATGCGTTCGATGTCGTCCGGGATGTTTTTCACATCCTTGCGCGAGATCGCGCCGAGCTGCAGGTTTTCCTCCACCGTCATGTTGGTGAAGGTGCCGCGGCCCTGCGGAACGTGCGCGATGCCGAGCCGGACCACGTTTTCGGTGGACACGCCGGTCAGCGGCTTGCCTTCAAACTCGATGTTGCCGGTGGAGCGGATCATGTTGCAGATCGCGCGCAGCGTCGTGGTCTTGCCGGCGCCGTTGGCGCCGAGCAGCGTGGTGACGCTGCCCTCGTCGAGCGAGAATTCAAGCCCATGAAGGGCCTGGATCTGGCCGTAATAGGCGCGCAGATCCTTGATTGCCAGCATGGTGCTCATTGGTCCTTGCTCCCCAGATAGGCCTTGATGACGTCCGGGTCGGACTGCACCTGAGATGGCGTGCCTTCGGCGAGCTTCTTGCCGAAGTTCAGCGCGACGACGTGATCGGCGATCTTCATCACCAATCCCATGTGATGTTCGACGAGCAGAACCGTGATGTTGCGCTGGTCGCGGATGCGGCAGATCAGGTCGCCGAGAACGTAGACTTCCTCGTGGTTGAGGCCGCCCGCGGGCTCGTCGAGCAGCAGGATCTTCGGCTCGGCGGCAAGCGCCCGGCCAAGCTCGACGCGCTTCTGCGTGCCGAACGGCAGGCCCGCCACTTCACGATCGGCGACGTCGTGCAGATCGAGATAATCGAGGATTTCGTGGACCGTCGCGTCGAGCTTGCGCTCCTGTTCGCGGACCCACGGCAGCTTCAGCGCGTCGCTGACGAAGTCGCTTTTCGTGCGGCAGTGTCCGCCGATGCGGATGTTGTCCCGCACGGTGAGGCGGGGGAACAGCGCGACGTTCTGGAACGTGCGGCCGATGCCGACATCTGCGATCTTCTGCGGCTGATACTGGAGGATACTGGTGCCCTCCATCAGAATCTCGCCCTGGCTCGGCTGATAGAGCCGGCTCAGGCAGTTAAACAGCGTCGTCTTGCCGGCGCCGTTCGGTCCGATCAGGCCGAGAACCTGGCCCTTCTTCATATCGAACGACACGCCATTCAACGCAACGATGCCACCGAACACGACAGAAACGTCGCGCACGGTGAGCAAGGGGGCTTGCCCCTGCGCCTGTGCCTGCATCATACGCTGATGTTCCGGCAAGGCCGGGCCGCGCCCATACCCTGCATGATACCGCGGCAGCCGCGGTTATCTGTTCCCCTCATTGATACGTGCACCTTGTCCTCCTGGTGATTGCATTTTTTTCTGGTGGTCGTGTCTGTTTGCAGTTTCTTTGTTTTGCAGGCCGCGCGCAATGTGCGAGCGCATCCGGACTGCAACTTGTCAGAACTCTTCCATCGTCGCCGATGGCCACCCACTCATAGTTCTTTTATAGAACTATGAACGGATTTCGCGCAAGTGCGTCCGCAGCAGGAAGAAGATGCCTCTGCATGCAGTTCGGTGCGCTACCTGATGCCCTCTGCGACGCGCTGTGCCTTCCCCCCGTTTGTTTTGACCTTTTTGATAGCCGGATCTTTGCCCGGCATGCCACGTCCGATCGTGCCAGTCATGGCGACTTCGATGTTTCTCACCATCGCGACAAGGCGTGGACCGATATCGTTCTTTAAAAGAACTTCGCTGAACTTGAAGGCCGGAGCGCCACAATTGAAGGCATAGGGTCCGGTTCCGTCATTCAGTTTCAATGCGACGCCGACGGCGTGAATGTCGTTATGCCACTCGCCGGCCGACATGGCGAAGCCGTGTTTGGCGACGCATTCACCCGCGCGTTCGATGCCGTCGCGGATTTTCGGCCAGTTCGATCCGGAATGATCCTTGATCTCATGCATCAGTTCCGCGCGCTCGTCTTCGGGCAATGCCCACAGATAGGCGCGGCCCATCGCCGTTGTCGCAATCGGCACCTTGGAGCCGACATCGAGCAGCACGCCCACGGTCAGTTCGCTGCGGCTCTGTCCGAAATAGATCATGCTGAGACGGTCGCGCGCGCCGATCGCCACCGCGCCGCCGGTTTCGCGCATCAACTGGTCGCGATACGGATCGGAGAGATGACGAATGCCCATGTTGGCAAGCGCGGAATAACCCAGCGCCATCGCAGCCGGTGCAAGCTGGTATTTTTCAAACCGCGGAACGGGCGTTAGATAGCCGAGCTTGGTCAGCGTGTAGGTGAGACGCGAGATTGTCGGCTTGGGTAAATTGGTGCGCGCCGCGATTTCCTGATTCCCCAGAAGACCGTCGCTTGGACGAAATGCGCGCAAGACATCGAGACCACGCGAAAGCGCGATAACAAAACTGCGATCAGTCGCAGGTTTTTTCGGTGGCCGCTTCATTCGTAAAAAACCGCATATGTGGTCTTCGTTGACAAAGGACGTGCTTCAAAATATCCCTCCGTGTCAAGATGTGGAATATAATTCCGCACTGCGAAAATGCTTAAAAAATCAGCGCTGCAAGGAGAGTTGTGTGAGCGAAGTGGTCAAGGTGGAACGTCATGACGCAATTGCAATTGTCACGATCGACAGCCCCCCGGTGAATGCACTCAGTGCGGCTGTGCGCAAGGGCCTTGCCGAAGGCGTGAAGAGCGCCCAGGCCGATGACTCTGTGAAGGCTATCGTCATTGCATGCGCCGGACGCACCTTCGTCGCAGGCGCCGACATTACAGAGTTCGGCAAGCCGCCGCAGTCGCCGAGCCTCCATGAAGTGATCGAGGTTATCGAAAATTCCACCAAGCCGGTGGTCGCCGCGATTCACGGCACCGCCCTTGGCGGCGGCCTCGAGCTTGCGCTCGGCTGTCACTATCGCGTTGCCGTCAAGGACGCCAAGCTCGGCCTGCCCGAAGTGAAACTCGGCCTCCTGCCGGGCGGCGGCGGCACGCAGCGCCTGCCGCGTGCGGTCGGTCCGGAACTCGCTGTGAAGATGATTGTCGGCGGCGAGCCGATCAGCGCGCAGGACGCGCTGAAGAACGGCCTCATCGAGGAGATCGTCGATGCGCCTCCGGCCGTCGGCGGCGAGTCTTTCGCGCGCAAGATCGTTGCGGAGAAGCGTCCGCTGCGCCGCCTGCGCGATGACGATTCCAAGCTGGCTGCCGCAAAAGCAGACAGGTCGATCTTCACCAACGCGGCGGCTGCGGCAAATAAACGCAGTCGCGGTCTCGAAGCGCCGGTGACGGCGGCGGAGGCGGTCAGCCATTCCCTCGATCAGCCGTTCGATCAGGCGCTGAAGACCGAGCGCGAACTTTTCCTCAAGCTGATGAATGGCGATCAGTCCAAGGCGCAGCGTTATGCGTTCTTTGCCGAACGCGCGGCCGCCAAGATCGACGGCGTGCCGGATGGCACCAAGGGCCGCGAGGTCAAGCAGGTTGCCGTGATCGGCGCCGGCACCATGGGCGGCGGCATCGCAATGTCGTTTGCCAATGCCGGCATTCCGGTCACGATCATTGAAATGGCCGACGAGCCGCTGAAGCGCGGCCTCGGCATCATGCAGAAGAATTACGAAGCCACCGCGGCGCGCGGCGGCATTCCGGCGGACGCGCCGGCGAAGCGCATGGGCCTGATCAAGGGGGCCGTCGGTCTTGAAAACGTCAAGGATGCTGACCTCATCATCGAGGCGGTGTTCGAGACCATGGAGATCAAGAAGGAGGTCTTCACCAAACTCGACCAGTTCGCCAAGCCCGGTGCGGTGCTGGCGTCGAACACCTCCTATCTGGACATCAACAAGATCGCAGATGTCACCAAGCGTCCGCAGGACGTGCTCGGCATGCACTTCTTCTCGCCGGCCAACGTCATGAAGCTGTGCGAAATCGTGCGCGGCGCGAAGACTGCGCCGGACGCGCTGGTCACGGCGGTGAACATCGCCAAGAAAATCGCGAAGGTGCCGGTGGTGGTCGGTGTCTGCGACGGCTTCGTCGGCAACCGCATGCTCGCGGCCCGCTCCAAGCAGTCGGAGAAGTTCCTGTTCGAGGGCGCGCTGCCGCAGCAGGTCGACGCCGTCGTCACCAAGTTCGGCATGCCGATGGGTCCGTTCGCCATGGGCGACCTCGCGGGTCTCGATATCGGCTGGCGCTCGCGCAAGGATCGCGGCATCAAGTCGGAAATCGCCGACGCGCTGTGCGAGGCGGGCCGTTTCGGCCAGAAGACCGGCAAGGGCTACTACAAGTACGAGCAGGGTTCGCGCTCGCCGCTGCCCGATCCGGAGGTCGAGAAGCTGATCGACGAGACGCTCGCCAAGCTCGGTCTCAAGCGCCGCGAGATCTCCGACGAGGAAATTCTGGAGCGCATGGTGTACCCAATGATCAACGAGGGTGCGCGCATCCTTGAAGAGAAGATCGCGGCGCGCCCGAGTGACATCGACGTGGTCTGGCTCTATGGCTACGGCTGGCCGATCTATCGCGGCGGCCCGATGTTCTATGCCGATCAGGTCGGCCTCAAGAAGATCGCGGATCGCTTGTCGTTCTACGCCAAGCAGACCAACGATCCGTCGCTGGAGCCTGCACCGCTGCTCAAGCGTCTGGCTGACGAAGGCAAGACATTCGCGTCCCTCGCCAAGGGCTGATCGAGGGCTCGCGGATGACCCATCCGGGCGAACAGTACTATCCGCAGGGTGTGCGCTGGGATTCACCGATCCCGCGCGGCACCTTGCCGGATCTGTTGTCGAAGGCGGCGGCGGACTTCGGTCCGCGTCCCGCGATTGAATTCCGCGACCGCCCGATCAGTTTTGTCCAGTTGAAGGACATGGCGGACGTCGCGGCATCGGCGTTTCTTCGTGCCGGTTACGGCAAGGGATCGTCGATTGCGCTGTTTCTCGGGAATACACCGGATCATCCGGTGAATTTCTTCGGCGCGCTGAAGGCCGGCGCGCGTGTGGTGCATCTTTCGCCGCTCGATGGCGAGATCGCACTCACCCACAAGCTGAAAGACTCCGGCGCGCGCATTCTGGTCACCAGCAGCCTCGCGACCCTGCTGCCGACCGCGCTGAAATTCCTTGAAAAGGGTCTGCTCGACAAACTCATTGTCTGCGAGGACCAGACCTGGGGCGATGTCGGCAATCCGCAAACCGCGATCCCGTCCAACCCGGCGATCGTGACCTTCAAGGACTTCGCCCGCGGCGCGCAGCCGCCCGCGGCCTGGCCGCAGATCGACGCCGACGATATTGCACTCCTGCAATATACGGGCGGCACCACCGGATTGCCCAAGGGCGCGATGCTCACCCACGGCAATCTCACCTCGGCGGTCTCGATCTATGACGTGTGGGGCGCGAACCAGAAAGCGGCGCGCAACACCATCGAGCGCGTCATTCTCGTTCTGCCGCTGTTTCACATTTACGCGCTCACCGTCGTCCTGCTGCGCACGCTGAAGAACGGCGACCTGATCTCGCTGCATCAGCGGTTCGACCTCGACGCGGTGATGCGCGATATCGAGGTCAAGCGCGCCACAGCGTTCCCCGGCGTGCCGACCATGTGGATCGCCATCGCCAGCCTGCCCGATCTCGACAAGCGCGACCTGTCGTCACTGGCCTTCGCCGGTTCGGGTGGCGCGCCGCTGCCGGTCGAGGTCGCCAAGGTGTTCGAGCGCAAGACCAAGCTCGCCTTGAAGAGCGGCTGGGGCATGACCGAGACCTGTTCGCCCGGCACCGGCCATCCGCCGGAGGGCCCGGAGAAGCCGGGCTCCATCGGCCTGATGCTGCCCGGCATCGAGATGGATGTGGTGTCGCTGGACGATCCGAAGCAGGTGATGCCGGTCGGCGAGACCGGCGAAATCCGCATCCGCGGCCCGAACGTCACCAAAGGCTACTGGAATCGCGAGGCGGAAACTGCGGAGGCCTTTGTCGGCGACCGCTTCCTCACCGGCGATATCGGTTACATGGACAGCGACGGCTATTTCTATCTGGTCGACCGCAAGAAGGACATGATCATCTCCGGCGGCTTCAACGTCTATCCGCAGATGATCGAGCAGGCGATCTACACCCATCCGTCGGTGCAGGAAGTCATCGTCATCGGCATTCCGGATGATTATCGCGGCGAAGCCTCCAAGGCTTTCATCACGCTGCGCGCCGGAGCGGAGCCTTTCACCATCGAGGATTTACGCGCTTTCCTGACCGGAAAGCTCGGCAAGCACGAATTGCCAGTGGCGGTCGAGTTCCTTAAAGAATTGCCACGCACCAGCGTGGGCAAGCTGTCCCGCCACGAACTCCGCAACCAGCAACGTCAGAATACGCCACAACCCAAACTTGCAACAGGAGGTCGCTCATGACCGAAGCCGTTATCGTCTCCACCGCCCGCACGCCGATCGGCAAGGCCTATCGCGGCGCGCTCAACAACACCGAAGGCGCGACGCTGCTCGGCCACGCTATCGAGCAGGCGGTCAAGCGCGCCGGTGTCGATCCTGCGGAGATCGAGGATGTGGTGATGGGCGCTGCCATGCAGCAGGGCGCCACTGCCGGCAACATCGCCCGCAAGGCCGCGCTGCGCGCAGGGCTTCCGGTCACGGTCGGCGGCACTACCATTGACCGCCAGTGCGCCTCGGGCCTGCAGGCCATCGCGCTCGCCGCGCGTTCGGTGATTCATGACGGCGTTCAGATCGCGGTCGGCGGCGGCGGCGAGTCCATCAGCCTCGTGCAGAACGAGCACATGAACCTGTTCCACGCGGTCGATCCCGCGTTGAAGGCGATCAAGGGCGACGTCTACATGGCGATGCTCGACACCGCCGAAGTGGTGGCCAAGCGTTACGGCATTTCGCGCGAGAAGCAGGACGAGTACTCGCTGGAAAGCCAGCGCCGCACCGCAGCCGCGCAGCAGGGCGGCCGCTTCAAGGACGAAATCGCTCCGATCTCGACCAAGATGGCGGTTGTCGACAAGAACACCAAGGAAGTCTCCTACAAGGACATCACCCTGTCGCAGGATGAAGGTCCGCGTCCGGAGACCACCGCGGAAGGCCTCGCAAGCCTGAAGCCGGTGCGCGAAGGCGGCTCCATCACCGCGGGCAACGCCAGCCAGTTGTCGGACGGCGCCAGCGCCACCGTCATCATGAGCGACAAGGAAGCCGCCAAGCGTGGCCTCAAGCCGCTCGGCATCTTCCGCGGCTTCGTCGCCGCCGGTTGTGAGCCGGATGAAATGGGCATCGGTCCGGTGTTTGCGATTCCGCGTCTGCTTCAGCGTCATGGTCTCAAGATCGACGACATTGATATGTGGGAGTTGAACGAAGCGTTCGCCGTGCAAGTGCTCTATTGCCGCGACAAGCTCGGCATCGATCCCGAAAAGCTCAACGTCAGCGGCGGTTCGGTTGCGGTTGGCCATCCTTACGGCATGACCGGCGCGCGTCTCGCGGGTCATGTCCTCATCGAAGGCCGTCGCCGCAAGGCCAAGTACGGCGTGGTCACCATGTGCATCGGTGGTGGTCAGGGCGCTGCCGGCCTGTTTGAAATCCTGCAGTAAGCATCACGCAGCCGGTTGTCCTCTTTTCACCTGAGAAGCGGGCAACCGGCACCGCGCGTCCGGCGCGAAAGGCAGTCAAAATCCAACTGCCGAATTGCCTCCCGGTTCTGTCGGTCTACAATCGGCGAATAGAACAAGAGGCTGAAATCCCGGACTGTTATTTCCAGTCAGACTCCCAGGAGGACCCCCGTGGATCTCAATTTCACCCAGGAAGAAAATGCTTTCCGCGAAGAAGTGCGCAAGTTCTTCCGCGAAAACATCCCGCCCGCGTTGCACAAGAAGCTGATCGACGGCGGTCATCCGAGCAAGGACGACATCATCACCTGGACCCGCATCCTCAACAAGAAGGGATGGGGCGTTCCGCACTGGCCGAAGGAATACGGCGGCACCGGCTGGTCGCCGGCCAAGCAGCACATCTTCCTTGAAGAGCTGCAGGCCACTCCTGCGCCGTCACCGCTGGCGTTCGGCGTCAACATGGTCGGCCCGGTGATCTACACCTTCGGCAACGACGAGCAGAAGAAGTATTACCTGCCGCGCATCGCCAATCTCGACGACTGGTGGTGCCAGGGCTTCTCCGAGCCCGGCTCCGGCTCCGACCTCGCCTCGCTCAAGACCACCGCAAAGCGCAAGGGCGACGTCTACGTCATCAACGGCCAGAAGACCTGGACCACGCTCGGTCAGCACGCTGACTGGATCTTCTGCCTCTGCCGCACCAATCCGGATGCGAAGAAGCAGGAAGGCATTTCGTTCATCCTGATCGACATGAAGTCGCGCGGCATCACCGTGCGTCCGATCCAGACCATCGACGGCGGTCACGAAGTCAACGAAGTGTTCTTCGACGACGTCGAGGTGCCGGTCGCTAATCTGGTCGGTCAGGAAAACAAGGGCTGGGACTATGCGAAGTTCCTGCTCGGCAACGAACGCACCAACATCGCCCGCGTCGGCATGTCCAAGGAGCGCATCCGCCGCGTGCGTGAACTGGCCCAGACGGTCGAAGCCAACGGCAAGCCGCTGATCGAGGACGACCGTTTCCGCGAGAAGCTCGCCGCCACCGAGATCGAACTCAAGGCGCTCGAACTGTCGGTGATGCGCGTCATCGCCAACGAGACCAAGAACGGCAAGGGCAAGCCGGACCCGGCCTCCTCGATCCTCAAGATCAAGGGCTCGGAGATTCAGCAGACCATTTCCGAACTGCTGGTCGAGGTCGCGGGTCCCTTCGCGGTGCCGTACCTGCCGGAAGAAGGCATCGGCAACGAGGAAGCAGGCTGGGAGTCGCACACCGCTCCACACTACTTCAACTACCGCAAGGTCTCGATCTACGGCGGTTCCAACGAGATCCAGCGCGGCATCATCGCGAAGGCGGTGCTGGGACTTTAGTGACGCCCACTTCTCCCCGCGTTTGCGGGGAGGGGGCTTGCAACGCTCTCACGTTCCGTCATTGCGAGCGAAGCGAAGCAATCCATCTTTAGTTTATCCAAGCTGGATTGCTTCGTCGCTTCGCTCCTCGCAATGACGATGTTTTGGTTTATTCGAGGAACACACTATGGATTTCGATCTCTCCGAGGAGCAGCGGCTCCTGAAAGACAGCGTCGACGGGCTGCTGGCTGACTCGTATGACTTCGAGCAGCGCAAGAAGTATGCCGCGGAAAAGGACGGCTGGAGCCGTCAGGTCTGGGGCAAGCTGGCGGAGCAAGGCCTGCTCGGCCTGCCGTTCTCCGAGAACGACGGCGGCTTTGGCGCGGGCGCGGTGGAAACCGCTATCGTGATGGAATCGCTCGGCCGCTCGCTGGTGCTCGAGCCTTATCTGACCACGGTGGTGATCGGCGGCGGCTTCCTGCGCCACGGCGCATCCGACGAGCAGAAGGCCGCGCATATTCCCTCGATCATCGACGGCAGCAAGACGCTGGCCTTCGCGCAGCTCGAGAAGAACTCGCGCTACAATCTCGCGGATGTCTCCACCACCGCCAAGAAGAAGGGCGACGGCTGGGTCATCGATGGCGAGAAGTTCGTGGTTCTTCACGGCGACAGCGCCAACACGCTGATCGTGACCGCGCGCACCTCCGGCGGTCAGCGCGACCGTGACGGCATCGGCGTGTTCCTTGTGCCGGCCAACGCCAAGGGCGTGACCGTCAAGGGCTACGCCACGCAGGACAGCATGCGCGCCGCCGACATCCGGTTCGAGGGCGTCGAAGTCGGCAAGGACGCTCTGCTCGGCGATCCGGCCAAGGGCCTCGCGCTGGTCGAGCGTGTGGTGGACGAGGCTCGCATCGCGATGTGCTCCGAAGCCATCGGCGCGATGGAAGAGTCGCTCAAGATGACCGTCGAATACCTCAAGACCCGCAAGCAGTTCGGCGTGGCCATCGGCACCTTCCAGTCGCTGCAGCACCGCGCCGCCGAGATGTTCGTGAACCTGGAGCAGGCGCGCAGCATGGCGCTGTTCGCGGCGATGGCGACCGAATTGCCGGACGACGAGCGCGCGTCTGCGGTTGCGGCGTCCAAGGTTCAGGTCGGCAAGTCGTCGAAGTTCGTCGGCCAGCAGGCGATCCAGCTTCATGGCGGCATCGGCATGACCATGGAAGCGGCCATCGGCCACTACTTCAAGCGGCTGTCAGTGATCGAGAACACCTTCGGCGACACCGACTACCACCTGCGCCGCGTCGCTTCGGCCGGCTCGCTGGTCTGATTGTCTCTTACACCTCTCCCCATTTGCGGGGAGAGGTCGGATCGCTCTTGCGATCCGGGTGAGGGGCCTACTCTCCGATTGCGCAAGTTTCCGCCCCTCACCCCGACCCTCTCTCCGCTTGCGGGGAGAGGGAGGCTTTGCGTGACATCTTCCAAAACAACAAAAATCAAGGAACGCCATGCCAACTTCTCCCTTCGATCTCACCGGAAAAGTCGCTGTCGTCACCGGTTCGAGCCGCGGCATCGGCCGCGCCTCCGCGGAAATGCTGGCACAGTTGGGCGCGAAGGTGGTGATCTCCAGCCGCAAGGCCGATGCCTGCGAGGCTGTCGCGGAGGGCATCCGCAAGGCGGGTGGCGATGCCCATGTCATTCCCTGCAACATTTCCCGGCGCGAGGAAGTGGACGCGCTGATCGCCGGCACCATCAAGCATTACGGCAAAATCGACAGTCTCATTTGTAACGCAGCGGTGAATCCCTATTACGGCCCGCTGCTCGACATCACGGACGAAGCGTTCGACAAGATCATGGGCGCCAACATCAAGAGCAACATCTGGCTCTGCAAGCAGGCGATGCCGCACATGGCCGAGCGCGGCGGCGGCTCGGTGGTCATCATTTCCTCGATCGGCGGCTTGCGCGGATCGACCGTGATCGGCGCCTACGGCATTTCCAAAGCCGCCGACTTCTCGCTGGCGCGCAGCCTTGCCGGCGAGTGGGGTCCGAAGAATGTGCGGGTCAACTGCATCGCGCCGGGTTTGGTAAAAACCGATTTCGCCCGCGCGCTGTGGGAGGACCAGGAGAACCTGAAGCGCCGCACCGCGACCACGCCGCTGCGCCGGATCGGCGAGCCGCACGAGATCGCGGGCGCGGTGGTCTATCTTGCCTCCGACGCCTCGACCTTCATGACCGGCCAGACCATCGTCATCGACGGCGGCGTGACCACCGCGGCTGTGTGAGCCATCCAAAAGCGCTTCGTCTTCACCTCTCCCCGCCCGCGGAGAGAGGTCGGATCGCTTTTGCGATCCGGGTGAGGGCCTTTTTCTCGGTCGCAGCACTTTTGCCCCTCACCCCAACCCTCTCCCCGCGAGCGGGGAGAGGGAGCGCGTCATGCGGGTTGCTTGTTCGCACTTCTTGACGCCCGCCCGCGTAATCGCTTTGTTTGCGTTTCCATCATGAAACGAAAAGCATTCGAGGAAACGGCATGGCGTCCCACATTCTTGCGATCGACCAGGGCACGACATCGTCGCGCGCCATTGTGTTTCGATCCGATATTTCCATTGCGGCGCAGGCCCAGCAGGAATTCCAGCAGCATTTTCCGGCCTCCGGATGGGTCGAGCATGAGCCGGAGGACATCTGGACCTCGACGCTTGCGACCTGCCGCGAGGTCATGAGCAAGGCCGGCGTTCAGGCCGCCGACATCGCCGCCATCGGCATCACCAACCAGCGCGAGACCACGGTGGTGTGGGACCGCGCCACCGGGCGCGCCGTGCATCGCGCCATTGTCTGGCAGGACCGGCGCACGGCGGAGATTTGCGCCAAGCTGAAAGCCGACGGTCATGAGCCGCTGGTCACATCGCGCACCGGTTTGATCATCGACCCGTATTTCTCCGGCACCAAGGTGGCGTGGATCTTGGATCAGGTCCCGGGCGCGCGCGAACGCGCCGAGCGCGGCGAATTGATGTTCGGCACGGTGGATTCGTATCTGCTCTGGCGGCTGACCGGCGGCAAGGTCCACGCCACCGACGCCACCAATGCCTCGCGCACGCTGCTGTTCAATATCCACACCGGCCAATGGGACGACGATCTCCTGAAGCTGCTGCGCGTTCCGCGCTCGATGCTGCCGGACGTGCGCGATTCCTCCGCCAGCTACGGCACCACTGTGCCCGAACTGCTCGGCGGTTCGATCGCGGTGCGCGGCATCGCCGGCGATCAGCAGGCCGCGACCATCGGGCAGGCCTGCTTCACGCCGGGCATGATGAAGTCCACCTACGGCACCGGCTGCTTCGCGCTGCTCAACACCGGCACCACGGCTGTCTCGTCCACCAACAAGCTGCTCACCACGGTGGCCTATCAGTTGAACGGCCAGCGCACCTATGCGCTGGAAGGCTCGATCTTTGTCGCGGGCTCGGCCGTGCAATGGCTGCGCGACGGGCTTGGCCTGATCAAGCATGCGAGCGAGACGGGACCGCTGGCGGATGAAAACGACACCATGCAGTCGGTCTATCTGGTGCCGGCGTTTGTCGGCCTCGGCGCGCCATACTGGAATCCGCGGGTGCGCGGCGCGCTGTTCGGGCTGACGCGCAATACCGGCCCGGCGGAACTGGCCCATGCCGTGCTGGAAAGCGTCTGCTACCAGACCTACGACCTGTGGGCCGCGATGCGCGCCGACTGGCCCGAGGCGAAGCAGGCCAACACGGTCTTGCGTGTCGATGGCGGCATGACCGCGTCGGACTGGACCATGCAGCGGCTCGCCGATCTGCTCGACGCGCCGGTGGATCGCCCGATGATTCAGGAAACAACGGCGTTAGGAGCAGCCTATCTCGCGGGCCTTGGCGCTGGCATCTATCCCGAGCCCGCGCGTTTTGCGGACTCCTGGCGGCTGGAGCGGCGCTTCAAGCCGAACATGTCGGACGCCACCCGCACGCGCAAACTGAAAGGCTGGTCGCAGGCGGTGAAGGGCGTACTCGCATCCGATCCCGGCGAAGACTGAGTTCGGTTTTTGAAAGCAGAACATGCTTGCCAGCCGGGTGCGTTGCCGGGTGTAATCGCCGTGTCGTTCCGGAGATCATCCAATGAATCTGATCGGCCAGTATGATTCCCCTTTTGTGCGCCGTGTCGCGCTGGCGCTGCGTTTCTATGGCATTCCGTTCGAGCAGACGCCGTGGTCCACCTTTGGCGACGCCGAGAAAATCGCGCTCTACAATCCGCTGATGCGGGTGCCGACGCTGGTGCTCGACGACGGCGAGGTGCTGATCGAAAGCACGGCGATCCTCGATTATCTCGATGAATTGGCCGGTCCGTCACGGGCGCTGATCCCCGATTGCGGCCATGTGCGGCGCGAGGTTCTGCATGTCTGCGCACTGGCCACCGGCCTTGCCGACAAGTCGGTGAGCCTGCTCTATGAGCGGGTGCTGCGCGGCGAGGAATCGAAACGCTGGGTGGAGCGATGCCGGGCGCAGATCGCCGGTGTTCTTGCGGTTCTTGAAAGCGAGCGCAGCCAGATCAAGACCCGCTACTGGTTCGGCGATCAGCTCACCCACGCCGATATCGCGGTGGCCTGTGTCGTGCGCTTCACCCGCGAAGCCCATGCCGGCCTGTTCGAGGCGGCGCGCTATCCGGCGCTGGATCGGCATGCCGAAACGTGCGAGGCGCTGCCCCCGTTTCAGGAGATCGTGCAGCCGCTCGCGCCGCCGAACTGAACGCGCGCGGGAGCGGGCGCAAATAAAATGGCCGGAGCGAACCCCGGCCATTCCGATTCATCCGTATTGAAGCCTTACTGGCAAAGCTGCATCTGGCCGGCCTTGTTCTTGAACATCGTGCCTGGCTGACAGACAAATCCGTTCCGCGCCGCGTAATTCGGCGAGTAGGCGATCGCCACGCCGTCATAGTTGTAACCTGCGGCATATTCCGGCCCGCCATAGGCGTAGGTGTCACGATAGGCGTAGCCGTCACGATACGGTCCGCCGAACGGCGCGGTGGCGATGGCGCCTGCGGTATTCACAGCGCCCGTCGCAATCGCGCCCGCGGTGCCGATTGCGCCGCCGACCACATCGGCCGGCCAGAAGCCGCTGCTGCGATTGTCCCATCCGCGATTGTTCCAGTCACCGCGTCCGTTCCAGTTGGCGCGGTCGCCCCAGCCTTGGGAGGCGCTGCGCAGATAGGCCGCATCGCGATGACGATACATGCGCGAACTGGTCTTCATCCGCTTCATGTTGTGCTTGTAGCTTTTGACATGCGTCGTGGAGCGCGGCTCCATCGAATCCTTTGCAAATACCGGCGAGGCGGCAAGAGCGGTGACAGCCGCAGCGGCGGCGAAAAGGCTCACCTTTTTCATGTTGGCTCCTTTATGTGAGTTGGCGCCGCACCAACGTCTCATCCGGAGAGCAGTTCCGTGTTCCATCATGATTGATGTCACACGCGCGTGAAACGAAATCGCTGTGAGATGATGTGAGCTGCCACATATGTGGCATCGTCTTGGCACAGTCAGCGACGCCTTCTTGCACTCAACTCGGCATTAACGCGCAACCGCGTCCGCAACCGGCTTTCCGTTCATGCGCAGATGCATCGCGCAGGCGCAGCCCGGCGGATGTTTCGCCAGCGGCAGGTCCACCACATCCGGCTCGTCAGCGTCGGGCCGTGCGTCGCGCGAAGGAATGTAGTTGAGGATCGGCGCCAGCCAGCGCTCGATTTCCTCCGGGGTCATGCCCTTGCGCTCGGCATAGTCCTCAACCTGATCGCGCTCGATCTTGCCGACGCCGAAGTAGTAGCTTTCCGGATGGCTGAAATAGAGGCCCGAGACCGACGAGCCCGGCCACATCGCGAAACTCTCGGTCAGCGTCACGCCCGCGGTGCGCTCGGCATCGAGCAGCTTGAACAGCGTCGCCTTCTCGGTGTGATCGGGCTGCGCCGGATAGCCCGGCGCGGGGCGAATACCCTGATACTCTTCGCGGATCATCTCGTCCGAGGACAGATCTTCATCCGGCGCATAGCCCCAGAATTCCTTGCGCACGCGCTCGTGCATCCGCTCGGCGAAGGCTTCCGCCAGACGGTCCGCCAGCGCCTTCACGAGGATGGATGAATAGTCGTCGTTCGAGTTCTTGAAGCGGTCTGCGATCACGTCCTCTCCGATGCCCGCCGTCACCACAAACATGCCGATATAGTCCGGCACGCCGCTGGACACCGGCGCGATGAAGTCGGACAGCGCGGCGTTGTGACGGCCTTCGCGCTTTTCGAGTTGCTGGCGCAGCGTGTGCAGCGTGGTTATCGGCCTGGTGCGCGCTTCATCGCTGTAGAGCACGATGTCGTCGCCCTCGGCATTCGCGGGCCAGAAGCCGATGGTGGCGTTGGCCTTGAACCAGTTTTCTTCAATGATCCGGTCCAGCATCTTGCGCGCGTCGTCATAAAGCGCGCGCGCCGCTTCGCCGACCTTGGGATCGTCGAGGATGGCCGGGAAGCGTCCCGCCAGTTCCCATGTCTGGAAGAACGGCGTCCAGTCGATGTAATCGGCCAGTTCCTTCAGCGAATAATCGCTGAAGCTCTTGAGACCAATGAACGCGGGCTTTTTCGGCTGGGTCTTGCTCCAGTCGATTGTGTGCGCGTTGGCGCGCGCCGCCGCTAGCGACAGCCGGTTCTTGTTCTGCTGCGCCCTGAAATGCGCGGCTGAAATCTTCGCATAATCGGCGCGAACCTCGCGGGCATACTCCGCCTTCCTCTCGGGCGAGAGCAGCGAGGAGGCGACGCCGACGGCACGGCTGGCGTCGTTGACATGCACCACCGGGCCGCGCCGATAGGCCGGGTCGATCTTCACGGCGGTATGCACGCGGCTGGTGGTCGCGCCGCCGATCAGCAGCGGCAAATCGAGGCCCTGCCGCTCAAGCTCGGAGGCGAGGAACACCATCTCGTCCAGCGACGGCGTGATCAGGCCGGAGAGGCCGATGATGTCGGCGTTCTCGGCCTTCGCAGTCTCGATGATCTTGGAGGCAGGCACCATGACGCCGAGGTCGACCACCTCGAAGTTGTTGCACTGGAGCACAATGCCGACAATGTTCTTGCCGATGTCGTGGACATCGCCCTTCACCGTGGCGAGCACGATCTTGCCGGCGGAGTTGCGCCCGTCACCGGCAATGCCAGCGGCCTGATTGCGCGCTTTTTCCTCTTCCATGAATGGCATCAGATAGGCGACTGCCTGTTTCATCACGCGCGCGGACTTCACCACCTGCGGCAGGAACATCTTGCCGGCGCCGAACAGGTCGCCGACGATGTTCATGCCGTCCATCAGCGGACCTTCGATCACGTTGAGCGGGCGCTCGACGGTCAGGCGCGCAGCTTCGGTGTCGGCGTCGATATATTCGGTGATGCCGTTGACCAGCGCATGACTCAGGCGCTTTTCGACCGGCCATTCACGCCAAGCGAGATCCTGAACCTTTTCCTGCTTTTCCTGGCCGCGGAATTTTTCCGCAAGTTCAAGCAGCCGCTCGGACGCGCCGGGATCGCGGTTCAGAATTGTGTCTTCGCAGACCTGACGCAGTTCGGCGTCGATGTCGTCATAGATCACCATCTGCCCGGCGTTGACGATGCCCATGTCCATGCCCGCCTTGATGGCGTGATACAGGAACACCGAGTGCATCGCCTCGCGCACCGGTTCGTTGCCGCGGAACGAGAACGACAGGTTGGAGACGCCGCCGGAAATATGCGCATGGGGCAGGTTCTGGCGGATCCAGCGCGTGGCTTCGATGAAATCGACGCCGTAATTGTTATGCTCTTCAAGGCCAGTGGCGATGGCGAAGATGTTCGGATCGAAGATGATGTCCTGAGGCGGGAAGTCGAGCTTTTCGATCAGCAGGTCATAGGCGCGTTTGCAGATTTCGATTTTGCGCTCGAACGTATCGGCCTGTCCGACTTCGTCGAACGCCATGACCACCACAGCCGCGCCGTGACGGCGCGCGATGGCGGCTTCGTGCAGGAATTTTTCCTCGCCTTCCTTCATGGAAATCGAGTTGACGATAGGCTTACCCTGAACGCATTTCAGGCCGGCCTCGATCACGTCGAATTTCGACGAGTCAATCATCACCGGCACGCGGGCGATGTCCGGCTCGGAGGCGACAAGATTGAGATAGTCGATCATCGCCTGCTTGGAATCGAGCAGGCCCTCATCCATGTTGATGTCGATCACCTGCGCGCCGTTCTCGACCTGATCGCGGGCGACCTGCAGCGCGGCGGTGTAGTCGCCGTTCTTGATCAGCTTGCGGAAACGCGCCGAGCCGGTGACGTTGGTGCGCTCGCCGACGTTCACAAACGGAATGTCGGACGTCAGATTGAACGGCTCGAGGCCGGAGAGCCGCAGCAGCGGCGGAATTTCGGGAACGATGCGCGGCTCATGCGGCGCGCAGGCGTCCGCAATTGCCTTGATGTGCGCGGGCGTGGTGCCGCAGCAGCCGCCGACCACGTTGACCAGACCGGCCTGCGCGAATTCACCGACAAGGCGCGCCATATACTCTGGCGTCTCGTCATATTGGCCGAACTCGTTCGGCAAGCCCGCGTTTGGATAGGCGCACACAAGCGTGTCCGCGACACGGCCGATATCGGCGATATGCGCGCGCAGATCTTCCGCGCCGAGCGCGCAGTTAAAGCCGATGGTAATCGGATTGGCGTGCTGGACCGAATACCAGAACGCTTCCGGCAACTGGCCGGACAGCAGGCGGCCTGATTTGTCTGTGATGGTGCCCGACACCATGACCGGTACATGGATGCCGCGTGCCTCCGTGATCTCGGCAATGGCGTAAAGCGCCGCCTTGGCGTTCAGCGTATCGAAGATGGTTTCGACCAGCAGCAGATCCGCGCCGCCATCCAGCAGCCCGTTGATCTGTTCGCTATAGGAAATCCGCAGATCGTCGAACGTCACCGCGCGATAGCCGGGATTGGCGACGTCCGGCGAAATCGAAGCTGTGCGGTTGGTCGGGCCGAGCGCGCCGGCGACAAAGCGCGGCTTGCCGTCGTCGGCTTCCGCGCGCTTCGCTGCGTTGCGCGCAAGACGCGCGCCCTCGCGGTTCATCTCATAGGCGAGGTCCGACATGTCGTAGTCGGCCTGCGCGATGGAGGTGGAGGAGAAGGTGTTGGTCGCGACAATGTCGGCGCCCGCCTTCAGGTAGGCGTAGTGAATATCCTCGATGGCCTGCGCCTGCGTCAGGATCAGAAGATCGTTGTTGCCCTTGACGTCGCGATGAAAGTCGTTGAAGCGCTCGCCGCGAAACGCGGCTTCATCGAACTGCAGGCCCTGGATCATGGTGCCCATCGCGCCGTCGAGCACGAGGATTTTCTCGCGGGCAAGCGCGCGGAACTTTTCAGCGATGGGGGATATGGGGCGGGATGACATGAGCGGACTCGATATTACTCCCTCTCCCCGTCGGGGAGAGGGTTGGGGTGAGGGGGTACGGATGCGAATGGCGAAAGTGTTTGAAGAATTTCGCCGAGCACGCCTTCGATGTTGGTCAGAACGTGATTGTTCCAGAAGCGGAGAACGAGATAGCCCATCGCTTGCAGGATTTGCGTGCGCTCTGCGTCCTGAGTCGTTTGCACCGCATGCTGCCCACCATCGAGTTCGATAACTAGCTTTGCTTCGGCGCAGTAGAAATCGGCGATGAACTTGTCGATCTGTACCTGCCGTTTGAATTTCCAACCGTTCAGCCGCCGATCGCGGAGGCGCAGCCACAGGACGCGTTCGGCATCGGTTTGTTGCCGCCGCAGTCTTCGGGCAAGTGACGTGTTGTCGGTCATCGTTGTCTCGCGATGCTTCCGAACCCCCTCACCCCAACCCTCTCCCCCAAGGGGAGAGGGGGAAGAAACTGCGCAGCCTGACAACAAATCACGCCGCCTTCTGCGCGCCGGCCGGGCGAATGCCGAGCAGGTGGCTGATCGCGAACACGAGATCGGCGCGGTTCATTGTGTAGAAGTGGAAATTCTCGACGCCCTGCTTGGCCAGCTTCTGCACCTGACCGGCTGCGACGGTGGCAGCCACGAGGCGCCGCGTATCGGCGTCGTCATCGAGGCCCTCAAACTTGGCTTCCAGCCAGTCCGGAATGGTCGCGCCCGCACGGGTCGCGAAATTCTTCGCCAGCTTGAAGTTCTGCACCGGCAGGATGCCCGGCACGATGGGAATGGTGATGCCGGCCGCGCGCACGCGGTCGAGATAATGGTAGTAGAGATCGTTGTCGAAGAAGAACTGGGTGATGGCGCGCGTCGCGCCGGCATCGACCTTGGCCTTCAGCGCGTCGATATCGGCATCGAGGCTGGCGCTCTCCGGATGTTTTTCCGGATAGGCCGACACGCTGACTTCCATGTCGGGATGATTGCGCTTGATCGCGGCGACGAGATCGGACGACTGCTGATAGCCGTCGGGGTGCGCGGTATACTGCGTGCCGATGCCGCTGGTCGGATCGCCGCGCAGCGCGACGATGTGACGGACGCCGACATCGTGATAGCGCGCCACCACGTCATCAATGTCGGCCTTCGACGCGGCGACACAGGTGAGGTGCGCGGCTGGCGTCAGCTTGGTCTCGGCGAGAATGCGCGCGATGGTCGCGTGCGTGCGCTCGCGGGTCGATCCGCCCGCGCCATAGGTCACCGAGACGAAGTTAGGTGTCAGCGGCGCCAGCCGGTTGATGACCTCCCACAAGCCACGCTCCATGTCCTCGGTCTTCGGCGGAAAGAACTCGAACGAAATCGCCGGACGCTTGTGTCCGTGTGGTTCGGCAGGGGCGGCTGTGTCGCTCGTCACGCTTCGTGGCTCCAAATTTTTGTGGCGATGCGCGGGGCAGACCGGTTTGCCGCTTCGCGCCATGGTGCGCCTTCATTCGGCCTTATGGGCCGGACTTCGTCACCGTTTCGCCGTTCCGGACAAAATAAGCGAAAACGGGGACATCCGACAGCCCAACCTGTGCAAAATGGGGATGGGAAATTGCCCAATACAGCCAATTGATTTGGCTGCAGGGGGATGGAAGCATGGCGTTTCTGGCCCTAGTTTGCTCAAAAATTGTTGAAAATGGCGGTATTTCTTCGATTTTAGAGTGATTTTCCGCATTTTACGGTGGGCATAAACTGCCAATCACATTTACTATCTTGACTGTTTGCCCACACCAATCTGGCCATGCCTGGCTGAGGTGACATGCGCGCCAGCGGTTTGACCGCTGCCGGAGAGCCACTAGCTTGGCTGTCATGACCCCGCTTTCCGTTCTCGACCTTTCGGTCGTCACCACCGGCACCCCGCCTTCGCAATCGCTGCGCAACAGCATCGACCTCGCGCAACATGCCGACCGGCTTGGCTACACGCGCTACTGGCTGGCCGAGCATCACAGCCTCGCCTCGGTCGCATCGCCTGCGCCGGAAATCATGATCGGGCAGATCGCAGCGGCAACGCAGCGGATCCGCGTCGGCTCCGGCGGCGTGATGCTGCCGAACCATGCGCCGATCATGGTGGCCGAGCGGTTCAAGATGCTGGAAGCGCTGTTTCCCGGCCGCATCGATCTTGGCATCGGCCGCGCCCCTGGCACCGACCAGACCACGATGCACGCGCTGCGCCAGCGATTCGATCAGCGCGGCGGCGACGATTTCATCGAGCGGCTGATCGAACTGACCCTGTGGGAGACGCGCAACTTTCCCGAAGGTCATCCTTACAACAACGTCTTTGCGATGCCGGACGATGCGCCGCTGCCGCCGATCTGGCTGCTCGGGTCGAGCGACTACAGCGCGCAGCTTGCCGCCCAGGTCGGCATGGGTTTCGCGTTCGCGCATCACTTCGCCTCGCATGACGCCGCCGATTCGATGATTCACTATCGTGCGCATTTCAAGCCGTCACGCTGGCGCGAGACGCCTTACGCCATTCTGGCGATTGCGGTGATCATGGCCGAGACCGATGAGGAAGCGAACAGGATTGCGATGTCCGCCGATCTAAATCGTCTTCTGCGCGATCGTGGACAATATCGCCCGTTGCCGAGCATCGAGGAGGCGCAGACCTATCCGTATTCCGATGCGGATCGCGCCAGCATTGCGCGCAACCGCTCCCGGCTGTTCGTCGGCTCACCGCAAACGGTAATGGACAAGATCGCGCCGCTGATCGAGACCTGCAAGGCGGATGAGGTGATGGTGATCACGGCGACCTACGATCATGAGGCCCGCAAGCGTTCTTACACCTTGCTGGCCGATGCGTTCGGCCTCGGCAAGCAGGCGGCGGCGTAAGAGTCTCTTTATAAAAGCGCTGAACTTGAAGTTTGTCATTGCCGGGACAAGCCCGGCCATGACGAAAGGCTTGGGATCGTTCTACTCCGCCGCCTTTTCCGTAAACGCCACGCGGAACGGATGCGCCGGATAGACGCCGACAATGCGCAATTCCTTCGAGAAGAACTTCAGTTCTTCCAGCGCAAAGGCGAGATTGCGGTCGTCGGGATGGCCGTCGACATCGGCATAGAACTGCGTGGCGAAGAAGTTGCCTTCCACCATGTAGCTTTCCAGCTTGGTCATATTGACGCCGTTGGTGGCGAAGCCGCCGAGCGCCTTGTAGAGCGCGGCAGGGAGGTTGCGGACGCGGAAGACGAATGTCGTCACGAGCGCGCCCGAACCCTGTTCGGCCCAGAGCTGTTCGCGCGCTAAAATCACGAAGCGCGTGGTATTGTGAGCTTCATCCTCGATGTCTTCGGCGAGAATGTCGAGGCCGTAAATGTCCGCCGCGAGGCGCGAGGCGATGGCGGCGCAATGCTTGTCGCCGCGTTCTGCAATCAGGCGCGCGGCGCCTGCGGTGTCGCCGGCGACGATCGCCTTGATGCCGAGCTTGCGGATGATGTTGCGGCACTGGCCGATGGCGTGGACATGACTCTCCACCGTCTTGATATCGCCGAGCCTGGCGCCGCGCGGTCCCATCAACTGATGGCGGATCGGCAGAAACCATTCCCCGACAATGAAGAGGCCCGACTGCGGCAACAGGTGGTGGATGTCGGCGACGCGCCCGGCCAGCGAGTTCTCGATCGGGATCATGCCGAGCGCCGCTTCGCCGGACGAGATCGCCGCCAGCGCGTCCTCGAAGGTGGCGCAGGGCAGCGGGATCGCGTCAGGGAACGCTTCCTGGATCGCGATGTGCGAGTTGGCGCCGGGTTCGCCCTGGAAGGCGATTTTCATCGGTTGGGTCATCGTAACATCCGCCGTGCGGTCTCAAGGTCATGAGGCGTATCGACGCCCAGCGGCACCGTGTCAACCACGGTCACGTCGATCCGCATGCCGGCTTCCAGCGCGCGCAACTGTTCGAGCTTTTCGCGGAGCTCCAGCGGCGAGGGCGGCAAGGCCACGAACCGCGCCAGCGCGCTGCGCCGATAGGCATAGAGGCCGATATGATGATAGCGCGGGCCGTCACCGTAAGGCGCGGTTGCGCGGGTGAAATACAGCGCCCGCAGCCGGGTGACGCCGAGCGGCGATCCGACCACTTTCACCACATTGGGATTGGTCTGTTCCTCGTCCTTCGTGATGACGGCGGCGAGGGTGGCGATGTCGACCTGCGGATCGTCGAAGGGCGATAGCACGGCCCGGACCGCATCCGGGTCGATGGTGGGCAGATCGCCCTGCACATTGATGATGGTGTCGATCTCGCCAGCGCCGTCGAGGGTCTGAAGCGCCTCGAAAATCCGGTCGGAGCCGGACGGATGGTCGGCGCGGGTCATGACCGCTTCGCCGCCATGGCTGGTCACGGCAGCCGCGATGTCCGCCGAGTCGGTGGCCACCACCACCCGTCCGATTCGGGCTGCTTCCGCCCGGCGAACGACCTGGACGATCATCGGCAGACCGCCGATGTCCAGCAGCGGCTTGCCCGGCAGGCGCGTTGCGGCCATGCGGGCGGGAATCAGCACCAGAGCGCGGGTTTTTGTCATCGGAAGCAGGCGGCTCGGACAGCCAGATTTGTGAGGAAATAACGGGCGTTTTCAAAGGGTCGCGCGTTTATACGGGTTGCCAGAAGGCAGGCAAACCGTTATCTCGATCCCGCTGCCAGTATTGCGCCGCACGACGGCTGCCGGTAGTAAATTTCATGGCCATTTCCCGGCCGCAGACATCGACCCAACGGCCCCGGAGCCTGATCCAAAATGGACTCCTTCGAACTCAACAAGATCATGGGCGCAGTGCTTGGCACCTGCCTCGTTCTGCTGGCGACCAACATGGCCGCAAACGCGATTTTCTCGCCGAAGAAGCTGGAAAAGCCCGGCTTCGAGATCGCAGTGAAGGAAGCCGAAGGCACCGGTGGAGCGGCCGCAGCTGCCGCGCCGGCCGAGCCGATCGAAAAGCTGCTCCAGACCGCCTCGGTCGAAAAGGGCGCTGCTGCTTCCAAGAAGTGCGCCGCCTGTCACACCTTCGAGAAGAACGGCCCGAACAAGGTGGGTCCAAACCTCTATGGCGTGATCGAGGACGAGATCGGCCACGGCCGTAACGGCTTCAACTTCTCCGCCGCAATGAAGGGCAAGGGCGGCAAGTGGACCTATGAGGCCATCAACAAGTTCATCACCAGCCCGAAGGGCTTCATTCCCGGCACCGCGATGGGCTTCGCCGGTATCAGCAAGGACAGCGAGCGCGCCGACCTGATTGCCTACCTGCGTACGCTGGCAGACACCCCGGTGCCACTGCCGACCGCGAGCAAGTGAGCTGGCGGCCAGCGATCCGGTTGTGATGACCGAAATTTAATCCCGAAAACGGCCAGGCTTGCCTGGCCGTTTTGCGTTGCAATTGCTGTTCTTTTCGCGCCGGACATTTCGCCGCAAAGAAGCTGCGGCAACAGGCTGGCGTCATATCCAAAAACCGACATAATCGGCCAAGACGTTGCAAGGGCAGTCCTTTTCGCCCAGCCATAGGAACATTCGATTTGAGCATTTCCCGGCGCGGCCTTCTTCAAAGCGGTGCGTTTGTCGCCACGGTTCCGATGCTGAAGGCGACAGGGCTGGATGTCATTGCGTCCGCAGGCGCGCAGACACAAGCACCGGAATGGAAGCACGCGCTGTCGCTGTTCGGCGATATCAAATATCCCGCCGGCTTCAAGCATTTCGACTACGTCAATCCGGATGCGCCGAAGGGCGGCACCGCGCGGCAGATTTCCATCGGCACCTTCGACAACTTCAATTTCGCGGTTGCAGGCGTGAAGGGCAGCATCGCCCCGGCTGTCATGCTGATCTACGAACCCCTGATGACACAGTCGCTCGATGAGGCCAGCACCAAATACGGCCTGCTGGCCGAAGCGGCGATGCATCCCGATGATTTTTCGTGGGTCACCTATCGCCTGCGCAAGGAAGCACGCTGGCACGACGGCAAGCCGGTGACGCCGGAAGACGTGCTGTTCTCGCTGGAGGTGCTGAAGAAATACAGCCCGATGTATTCGTCCTACTACAAGCATGTGGTGAAGGCGGAAAAGACAGGTTCGCACGAGATCAAGTTCACCTTCGACGCGCCGGGCAATCGCGAACTACCGAGCATCGTGGGCGAACTCATCGTCCTGCCGAAGCACTGGTGGGAGGGCACCGACAGCGAAGGCCGCAAGCGTGACATCGGCGCGACCACGCTGGAGAAGCCGCTGGGCTCGGGGCCGTATGCGGTGAAGGATTTCGTCGCCGGCCGCTCCGTGACCATGGAGCGGGTGAAGAATTACTGGGGCGCGAACACGCCGGTACGTATCGGCCAGCAGAATTTCGACGAGATGCGGTTCGAGTTTTTCCGCGACACCACGGTGTCGCTCGAAGCGTTCAAGGCCGATCAGGCGGACTGGACTGTCGAGTCGTCGGCCAAGAGCTGGGCCACTGCCTACGACTTTCCCGCGGTGAAGGAAAAGCGTGTGGTGCTGGAGGAATTCCCGATCAACGACTCCGGCCGCATGCAGGGCTTCGCCTTCAACATCCGTCGCGAGTTGTTCGCCGACAAGCGCGTGCGCCGCGCGTTCAACTACGCGTTCGACTTCGAGGAGATGAACAAGCAACTTTTTTACGGCAAGTACAAGCGCATCAACAGCTACTTCGAGGGCACCGAACTCGCCAGCTCCGGCGTGCCGGTGCAGAGGGAATTCGAGATCCTGAAAGAAGTCTACGGCGACATCCCGCCGGAGGTAATCGCCAAGCCCTATGAGAATCCGGTCGGTGGCGATCCGGAGAAGGTGCGCGACAACCTTCGCAATGCGACGCGGCTTCTGCGCGAAGCGGGCTATGAAGTGCGCGAGGGCAAGCTGGTCAGGAAGGACGGCTCGCCGGTCGTAGTCGAATTCCTGCTCGACAATCCCTCGTTCGAGCGCATCGTGCTGTTCTACAAGCCGTCGCTGGAGCGGCTCGGCATCACTGTGAACGTGCGCACTGTGGACGATGCGCAGTATCAGAACCGGGTGCGCAATTTCGATTACGACATCATCTCGGATGTCTGGGGCCAGTCGCTCTCGCCCGGCAACGAGCAGCGCGATTTCTGGGGCTCGCAGGCGGCGGACATTCCCGGCTCGCGCAACACTATCGGCATCAAGAATCCGGTGATCGACAAGCTGATCGACAAGATCATCTATGCGGCCGATCGCGAGACGCTGGTCGCCGCGACCAAGGCGCTCGATCGCGTGCTGCTCTGGCACTATTACGTCGTGCCGCAGTTCACCTATGGCTTCATGCGTTACGCCCGGTGGGATCGCTTCAGCCACGCGCCGCTTCCGAAATACGGCCGTTCCGGTCTGCCATCGCTCTGGTGGTACGACAAGGAGAAGGCTGACAAGATCGGCAGGCGTTCTTGACCGGGCTCTCGCGGCGGCGCGTTCTCGTGCTTGGCGGCAGCGCCATGGCTGCGGCGTGGACGTCGCGCGGCGTCATGGCTCAATCGTCCGTCGACGGAGCGCCCGAATCCCACGGCATGTCGGCGTTCGGCGATCTGAAATATCCAGCCGACTTCAAGAATTTCGATTACGTCAATGTCAGCGCGCCGAAAGGCGGGGTGTTCTCCACCGTGCCCTCGCTGCGGTCCTACAACACCTCGTTCCAGACCTTCAATTCGCTGAACAGCTTCATTCTGAAGGGGGACGGCGCGTTCGGCATGGATCAGACGTTCGCGTCGCTGATGGTGCGTGCGGGCGATGAGCCGGATGCGATGTATGGCCTGGTCGCACGTTCGGTCCGGATATCGCCGGACAAGCTGACCTATCGCTTCACGCTGCGGCCGGAAGCAAAGTTTCACGACGGTACGAAGATCACCGCGAAGGATGTGGCGTTTTCGCTGTCCGTGCTCAAGGAAAAGGGCCATCCGATTATCCAGCAGCAGTTGCGTGACATGCTGAAGGCGGAAGCCGGCGACGACGCGGCGGTGACAGTGACCTTCGCGCCCAAGCGGGGCCGCGACGTGCCGCTCTATGTCGCCGGGCTGCCGATCTTTTCCAAAGCCTATTACGACAAGAAGCCATTCGAGGAATCGACTCTCGACATCCCGCTCGGCTCCGGGCCTTACAAGGTCGGCCGCTTCGAGGCCGGACGCTATATCGAATACGAGCGCGTCAAGGACTGGTGGGCGAAAGACCTGCCGGTGTCGCGCGGTGCCTTCAACTTCGACATCGTGCGCTACGAATTCTATCGTGACCGCGATGTGGCGTTCGAGGGTTTCACCGGCCGCAACTATCTCTACCGCGAGGAATTCACCGCGCGCATCTGGAATACGCGCTATGATTTTCCCGCGATCAAGGATGGCCGCGTCAAACAGGAGAAGCTGCCGGACGAGACGCCATCCGGCGCACAAGGCTGGTTTCTCAATATGCGCCGTGCGCAGTTCAAGGATCCGCGCGTGCGCGAGGCCTTGATCAACGCCTTCGATTTCGAGTGGACCAACAAGACCATCATGTACGGCGCCTATGCGCGCACCGTTTCGCCGTTCCAGAATTCCGACCTGATGGCCGAAGGCCCGCCGCCACCGGAAGAATTGAAGCTGCTGGAGCCGTTCCGCGGGCAGGTGCCGGATGAAGT
Source organism: Afipia clevelandensis ATCC 49720 (assembly GCF_000336555.1). Lineage (GTDB taxonomy): Bacteria > Pseudomonadota > Alphaproteobacteria > Rhizobiales > Xanthobacteraceae > Afipia > Afipia clevelandensis. The sequence goes on from NZ_KB375281.1 coordinate 3,700,610, forward strand.
GTTCGGCGCGCCGTTTGTGCCGCCGGTCACCGACGGATCGGGGCAGGACCGCGCGCTGCTGCGCAAGGCCTCGCAGTTACTGCTGGATGCGGGTTATCCGATCAAGGACGGCAAGCGGCGGCTGCCGAACGGCGAGGTCTTCCGCATCGAGTTCCTGCTGGACGAGCCTGCCTTCCAGGCGCATCACGCGCCCTACATCAAGAATCTCGGCGTGCTCGGGATCGAGGCCAGCGTGCGGCTGGTCGATCCGGTGCAGTTCCGCGCCCGTGTCGACGATTTCGATTTCGACACCGCGATCCAGCGCTTCAGCATGTCATCGACGCCGGGGGACGCGATGCGGACGTTCTTCTCGTCGCAGGTCGCGGATGTGAAAGGTTCGCAAAATCTGTCCGGCATCAAGAGCCCTGCCATAGACGCGCTGATCGAGCGGATCATCGCCGCGGAAAACCGCGATGAATTGCGTATCGCCTGCCGGGCGTTCGATCGTGTGTTCCGCGCGGGGCGCTATTGGGTGCCGCAATGGTATTCCGCCAGCCATCGCATTGCCTACTGGGATGTGTTCGGGCATCCGGCGAACATTCCGCGTTACGCCAGCGGCGTGGGTACGCCGGATCTGTGGTGGAGCGACGAGGTGAAAGCTAGGAAGCCGGAGCAGGCCGGGCATGGTGCAACGAAACCCGGGCAGGCGAAATAATCCATGACCGCGTATATCGCACGCCGCATCCTGCTGATGATTCCCACATTGCTGGGCATCCTGTTCGTGTCTTTCGTCGTGGTGCAGTTCGCGCCGGGCGGGCCCGTGGAGCGGGTGATCGCGCAATTGTCCGGCTCCGACACCGGCGCAAGCTCGCGCATTTCCGGCTCATCTGGCGGCGATTTCGCCTCGCGGCCGCAGGCGGGGGCATCTGCCGACGCCGTGTCTTCGAAGTATCGCGGCGCGCAGGGCCTCGATCCCGATTTCGTCAAGAGCCTTGAAAAGCAGTTCGGGTTCGACAAGCCCGCGCCGGAACGCTTCGCGCTGATGGTCTGGAATTTCGCGCGGTTCGATTTCGGCAAGAGCTATTTTCGCGATGTCAGCGTGATTCAGCTCATCAAGGAAAAGCTGCCGGTGTCGATGTCGCTCGGCATCTGGATGACGCTCTTGACCTATCTGATCTCGATTCCGCTCGGCATCCGCAAGGCGGTGCGTGACGGATCGAAGTTCGACACCTGGACATCGGGCATCATCATCATCGGGTTCGCAATTCCCGGCTTTCTGTTTGCGATCCTCCTCATCATCCTGTTCGCGGGCGGATCGTTCTTCGACATTTTCCCGCTGCGAGGCCTGACCTCGGACGGCTGGTCGCAGATGCCGTGGTATCAGAAGATCACCGATTACTTCTGGCATATCACCCTGCCGCTGGTCTCGATGGCGCTCGGTGCCTTCGCCACCATGACGCTGCTGACCAAGAACTCGTTCCTCGATGAAATCCGCAAGCAATATGTCATGACCGCCCGCGCCAAGGGGTGCAGCGAACCGCAGGTGCTTTACGGGCATATCTTTCGCAACGCCATGCTGATCGTGATTGCCGGTTTTCCGAGCGCGTTCATTCACGCCTTCTTTTCCGGTTCGCTCCTGATCGAAACCATTTTCTCGCTCGACGGTCTCGGTCTTCTTGGCTTTGAAAGCGTGCTCAACCGCGATTATCCGGTGGTGTTCGGCACGCTGTTCATCTTCTCGCTGGTCGGTCTTGTGGTGAACCTGATCTCGGATCTCGCCTATATGTGGATTGATCCGCGCATCGACTTTGAGGCGCGCGAGGTATGACTGCCGTGCCCGCCTCATCCGTTGAAGAAACAGTCCAGTCCCCGATCGGAGAGGCCGTGCCGCCTTCGCGTCACCCGCTCGGTGTCTCGCCGCTCAATCAGCGCCGCTGGCGCAATTTCAAGTCCAACCGGCGGGGCTACTGGTCGTTCTGGATTTTCGGCCTGCTGTTTTTCATTTCGCTGTTCGCCGAATTGATCGCCAACGACCGCCCGTTCCTGATCAAGTTCGACGGCAAGCTGTATTTCCCGGCCTTCGTGACCTATCCGGAAACCGCGTTCGGCGGCGACTTCGAGACAGCGGCGGACTACCGCGATCCCTATCTGCAGAAGCTGATCAAGGAGAAGAACGGGACGGTGCTCTGGCCGCTGATCCGTTATTCCTACGGCACGCACAATCTCGATCTGCCGACACCGGCGCCGTCGCCGCCGACATGGATGCTGACGGAGGCGCAGTGCAAGGCCGTCGTGGAGAAGAAAGGTCTGCGCGGCTGCCGCGACCTTGAATACAACTGGCTCGGCACCGACGATCAGGGCCGCGACGTGGTCGCGCGCCTGATCTATGGCTTCCGCATTTCCGTGCTGTTCGGGCTAGCGCTGACGATCGTGTCGTCGGTGATCGGCATCGCGGCCGGCGGAATCCAGGGCTATTTCGGCGGCTGGGTCGATCTTTTGTTCCAGCGCTTCATCGAGGTGTGGACCGCGATTCCCTCGCTCTATCTGCTGCTGATCCTGTCGTCGGTGCTGGTGCCCGGATTCTTCGTGCTGCTCGGCATCCTGCTATTGTTCTCGTGGGTGTCGCTGGTCGGCCTTGTCCGCGCGGAATTCCTGCGCGGGCGTAATTTTGAATACATTCAAGCGGCGCGTGCGCTCGGCGTCTCGAATGCCACCATCATGTTCCGGCATCTGCTGCCGAATGCGATGGTGGCGACCATGACGTTCCTGCCGTTCATCGTCTCGTCTTCGGTGATGACGTTGACGGCGCTGGATTTCCTCGGCTTCGGCCTGCCGCCGGGCTCGCCTTCGCTGGGCGAGTTGCTGTCGCAGGGCAAGGCCAATGTGCAGGCGCCGTGGCTCGGTTTCACCGGCTTCTTCGCGGTGGCGATCATGCTGTCGCTCCTGATTTTTATCGGCGAGGGCGTGCGCGATGCCTTCGATCCGCGCAAGACGTTCAGGTAAGAACATGTTGGACTCGATCAACCAGCCTTTGCTCGATGTGCGGGACCTTTCGGTGGCCTTCCGTCAGGGCGGGTCGGAAAACATCGCGGTTGACAAGATCTCGTTTTCGATTGAGCGCGGGCAGTGCGTCGCGCTGGTCGGCGAATCCGGCTCAGGAAAATCGGTCAGCGCGCTATCGGTGCTGAAGCTGTTGCCCTATCCGACGGCGCACCATCCAACCGGGAGCATCCGCTTCAAGGGGCAGGACCTGCTCGGCATGAGCGAGAACGAGATTCGCGGCATTCGCGGCAACGATATCTCGATCATCTTTCAGGAGCCGATGACCTCGCTCAATCCGCTGCACACCATCGAAGCGCAGATTGCCGAAGTGATCCAGCTTCATACCGGCGTGCGCGGCGCCAAGGCGCGCGAGCGGACGCTGGAATTGCTGACGCAGGTCGGGATTCCCGAACCCGAGACCCGGCTCGCCAGCTATCCGCACCAGTTATCCGGCGGCCAGCGCCAGCGCGTGATGATCGCCATGGCGCTGGCGAACGAGCCGGACCTTTTGATCGCGGATGAGCCGACCACGGCGCTGGACGTGACCGTGCAGGCACAGATTCTCAAGCTGCTCGCGGAAATCCGCGCGCGGCTCGGCATGAGCATGTTGTTCATCACCCACGATCTCGGCATCGTGCGGCGCATCGCCGACACCGTCTGTGTGATGAACAACGGCAAGATCGTCGAGCAGGGGCCCGTAGAGCAGGTGTTCACCGCAGCCAGGCACCCCTATACCAAGGCGCTGCTCGCGGCGGAGCCGAAGCCGGACCCCGCGCCGCCGCGGCCCGATGCGCCGGTGGTGATGTCTTCGGACGATCTCAAGGTCTGGTTTCCGATCAGGCGCGGGCTGCTGCGCAAGACTGTCGGCCACATCAAGGCAGTCGATGGCGTCAGCATCTCTGTCCGTCAGGGCGAAACCCTCGGCGTCGTCGGCGAGTCGGGCTCGGGCAAGACAACATTGGGCCTCGCTTTGCTGCGCCTGATTTCGTCGAACGGGCCGATTGTGTTTCTCGGCAAGGATATTCAGGGCCTGAAGTTCAAGGAGATGCGTCCGGTCCGCCGCGACATGCAGATCGTGTTTCAGGACCCGTTCGGCGCCCTCAGTCCGCGCATGTCGGTGGGTGACATCATCACCGAAGGTCTCGGTGTGCATCAGCCCTCGCTGAATGCCGATGAGCGCGAGGCGCGGGTGGTCAAGGCCCTGACCGACGTCGGTCTCGATCCGGCGACGCGCTTTCGCTATCCGCATGAATTTTCCGGCGGTCAGCGCCAGCGCATCAGCATCGCCCGCGCGGTCGTGCTGGAGCCGAGCTTTGTCGTGCTCGATGAGCCGACCAGCGCGCTCGACATGCTGTTTCAGGCGCAGATGGTCGATCTGTTGCGGGACCTGCAGCGCAAACGCGATCTGACCTACATGTTCATTTCGCACGATCTGCGGGTGGTGGCCTCGCTCGCCAGCAACCTGATCGTGATGCGCAATGGCAAGGTGGTGGAGCAGGGCGCGGCGGCGGACCTGTTCAAGAATCCGAAGACCGATTACACGCGGGCCCTGTTCGCGGCGGCCTTCAACATCGAGGCCGCACCGACCATCGCACCGGAGATGTAGTTTTTCTACTCTTTCCTCGTCATTGCGAGGAGCGGAGCGACGAAGCGATCCATCTTGTCGTGAGTTGCAAAGAGTGGATTGCTTCGCTTCGCTCGCAATGACGTCGGAGCCATCTCTCAGGACGACATTGTCAGCCGCTTCACGCTCGTCAACTCGCTTCCCGCCGCCCTGATCCGTGCGATGGCCACCTGTATCGGCTCGATGGCGGTGGCCATATGATGCGCATTGGCGTGGACAATGGTGCTCGCGTCGCGCGCGATCGCCACATGTCCCTTCCAGAAAATCAGGTCGCCGCGCTTGAGATCATGCCATTGCGATGGCGGGAGCGCTGTCCCCAAGGCAGCTTCCTGCATGTCGCTGTCGCGGGGAGCCTTGATGCCGGTGGCCGCGAGCGACGTCTGAACGAGACCGGAGCAATCAATCCCGAGACTTGTGCGGCCTCCCCACAGATAGGGCGTGCCGATAAAGCGTTCCGCGACCGCAACAAAGTCCGGTTCGCGGGTGCCGAGCGGCGCGACATGCTGCGCGGGCAGATAGTGCCGCTGGCTGGTGATAGCGAACGCGCCGTCGATTTTCACGATCTCGATCTGCGCGCCAAGCGGCAAAATCTCTGTTGGAGGCAGCTTGATCGACGGTCCTGGAAACGCAAATGTGCGAAGCGCGGTGACCTTGTGCGTTGGAATTGTGCGTGGCTGTACCAGCGCGATGTCGGGAAGCCACCCGACATAGCCGTCGGACTTGAGCTGGCCCCAGGCCCATCCTTCCGCGTCCCGTTCATAGATCATGACCCGCTCGCCCTTCAGCGCTTCGGTGTCGAGCGCGGCCGCGTGTGACGGCGCGCGGCGGACCGGCGCGACGGGGTCGAAAATCTCGAACTCGATGCCGTCGGCAAACCGTGCGGCGGTCACCTTGCCTTCAAGATGTTTTGCGGCGAGATCGGGCCGCGCCGGCGTCAGCCGTGGATCCAGACTGGGATCGAAAGCCGTATCAGCCATAGCGCTCGCTCAGGAGTTTGTAGATTGCACGCGCGGCCTGACATTCACCGCCTTCGGGCCGCGCGGGCTTCGCGCTCGGCGTCCAGCCATAGATATCGACATGAAGCCAGCTTTTGGCACTCTCGACAAAGCGCTTGAGGAACAGCGCGCAGGTGATCGAGCCTGCGAATGTGCCGCCGGGCGCGTTGTTGAGATTCGCGGTCTTGGAATCCAGCCAGGAATCATAGGGCATCCACAGCGGCATTCGCCACAATGGATCGTTCTCGTCGCGTGCGTGGCGCGCGACGTCGGCGGCGAGTGTCTCGTCGTTGGTGTAATAGGGCGGCAGATCCGGTCCCAGCGCCACGCGCGCAGCACCGGTCAGTGTGCCGAGATCAATCAGCAGATCGGGCTTCTCCTCATCTGCCAGGGCCAGTGCGTCGGCCAGCACGAGACGGCCTTCAGCGTCAGTGTTGCCGATCTCGACATTGACGCCCTTGCGCGAGGGAAAAATGTCGAGCGGCCGGAAGGCGTTGCCCGCGACCGAATTTTCCACGGCCGGGATCAGCACGCGCAACCGCACCTTGAGCTTCGCATCCATAATCATCTGCGCCAGCGCGAGCACATTCGCTGCGCCGCCCATGTCCTTCTTCATGATCAGCATGCCGCTCGATGGCTTCAGATCGAGGCCGCCGGTATCGAAGCAGACGCCCTTGCCGACCAGCGTGATTTTCGGATGCGATGCATCGCCCCAGATGATATCGATCAAGCGCGGCGCGCGGGTAGATGCCATGCCGACGGCGTGGATCAGCGGAAAGTTCTGCTTCAGCAGGTCGTCGCCGACGATGGCGCTATATTTGGCGCCGAACTTTTCTGCGAGCGTCTGCGCGGCCTGCGCCAATTCATCCGGGCCCATGTCGTTCGCGGGCGTATTGATTAAATCGCGCGCCATTGCTGCCGCTTCCGCCATGCGGGTGATCTCGGCCATGTCCAGGCCTTCAGGCGGAACGAGTTTCGCGCCGGGCGCGTCGTTCTTGCGATAGCGATTGAACCGATAACTTCCGAGCGCGAAGGCCAGTGTGGCGAGCCGCGTGTCATGCGGCGCATTGGCAAAGCTGTAGGTGCCCGCCGGCAGCAGACCGGGCAATTGGCCGGGCCTGAACAGATCGCGCCATTCACTGGCCTGATCCTCGATCCCGAACAGGACATGTGCAAGCGATCCGTCATCCGCAGGCAGCGCCAGATACTGGCCGGGCTTGGCTGCGAAAGCATTGGCCGTCGCGAACCGCTGGGCACCTGCCGGAAGGGTGGCGCGGATCGAATCCCAGGTGGACTTGGCGGCAAAGGTAATCGGAACGGGGCGGGTATCGGGGGAACTCGTGAAAGCAGTGTGCATGATCGTCCTGGGGAGCGGGAAGGCGGTGAGCGGCACTATAGCAGCGCCGCGATGCCGTGCAGCGGGGCCGAAGCCATGTTTTGACGTGAGATTTCGGTGAGTTCTCGGACCGGATGGGGCAGGGAAAGGCTACAGGTTAACCATGCATTAGGGTTAACGCTCTATTGCTGCGATATCCGGCTTCGCCTCCCCTCGATAGCGAGTCCATGCGTCATGCGTAATCCGTCTCCGTTTGCCCGGTTTCTCGGCTCCGCTGCCGTCGCGGCGCTGCTCGTCACGGGGCTGGCAGGTTGCCAGACCGCACGTTCGCCGGAGGTCACCGGATCGCTCAATGCGCGGGCAGAAGCCGTTCCCGGTCAAGCGTCGGCTGACGCGATCCACGTTCTTGGCGAGCGCTACCGCGCCAATCCGCGCGACGCCGATGCAGCGCTTCAATACGGGCAGGCCCTGCGTCAGAACGGCCAACGTCAGCAGGCCGTCGCCGTTATGGAACAGGCCACCATCGCCAATCCCGGAAACAAGGCGTTGCTCGCCGCCTATGGACGTGCGCTGGCCGACAATGGAAACTTCAAGCAGGCCTTCGATACGCTTGGCAGTGCGCACTCGCCTGCCAATCCTGACTGGCGCATCCTTTCGGTGCAGGGCACCACGCTCGATCAGATGGGCAAGCACGAGGAAGCCCGCCGCTACTATGCGAGCGCACTGAAGATCGCTCCCGAGGAGCCGTCGGTGCTGTCCAATCTCGGGCTGTCCTACGTTCTGTCCAAGGATCTGCCGAAGGCCGAGTCGGTCCTGCGCCGGGCCTATAACCGCGGCTCGACAGACAGCCGAGTGCGTCAGAACCTCGCGCTGGTGGTCGGCCTGCAGGGCCGCTTCGCCGAAGCCGAGTCCATCGTGAAGGCTGATTTGCCCGCCGCCGAGGCGGAAGCCAATGTCGCCTATCTACGGCAGATGCTCAGTCGCGACGGGCGGCAGCAGAAAACCGCTGCGTTCAATTCCGATCGCTGATAAAGCGAAGAAAACCGAATCGTAGAAGCAAGCAAGCCAGCGGCGGCGCACCGCCGCCGCGCTACTTCATGTATTCGGAGACCTTGATGCCGGTGGGCCCGAGAATGACCACGAACAGCACCGGCAGGAAAAACACGATCATCGGCACCGTGAGCTTCGGGGGCAGCGCGGCGGCCTTCTTTTCGGCCTCGTTCATGCGCATGTCGCGGTTTTCCTGCGCCATCACGCGCAGCGTCTGGCCGAGCGGCGTACCGTAGCGTTCCGACTGCTGCAGGGCCAGACAGACCGACTTCACGCCTTCGGTGCCGGTGCGCTTGGCAAGGTTCTCGTAGGCCATCTTGCGGTCCTGCAGATAGGACAGTTCCGCCGTGGTTAGCGAGAATTCTTCCGCCAGCGGGATCGATTGGCTGCCGATTTCCTGGCCGACCCGGCGGAACGCGGCCTCGATCGACATGCCGGATTCGATGCAGATCAGCAGAAGGTCGAGTGCATCCGGAAACGCGCGCTTGATCGAAAGTTGCCGCTTGGTGATGGCATTCTTCAGGAACAGCATCGGAGCCTGCATGCCGAGCCATGTTGCGCCCAGACACATACCGATCTTCATCGGAGTCGGCTGCTGCATGTTCGACAGCACGAACACATAGAGGACCGCGCCGACCAGGAATACAATCGGCATCACCAGCCGGAAGAACAGGAATGTGATATAGGGCGCCTGGCCGCGATAACCGGCCATGACAAGTTTCTCGCGTGCTTCTTCCTGGGCCACCCATTTGCCGAGATTGAAATCATCGACAACCCTCTGCACCAGTTGCTTGGGAGCCTGGCGCAGCGAGACCTTCTCGTTGCGGTTGAGCCGCTCGCGCTCGCGCTGACGCATGCGCTCGCGCTCGCTGGCGACCGCCTTCATGCGCTTGTTGAGGCCTTCGCCGGCGAACATCGGGGACACCAGCGCATAGGCGGTTGCCGCGGCGGCGATCGCCGACAGCAGCATGGTCATGAACCGGATGTCGTGAAATTTCTCGATGAGAAGATCGACCAGCATGGTGCCTCGTCAGAAGTCGAAGTTGATCATTTTCTTCATGACCAGAATGCCCATTCCCATCCACATCGCGCAGCCGGCCAGCATCAGCCGTCCGGTCGGATGAGTCCAAAGCAGCGAGATGTATTCTGGCACCATGATGTAGACCATGATCATCACGATGGGCGGAAGCGCGCCGATGATGCCCGCGGAGGCCTTTGCTTCCATCGACATTGCCTGAATTTTCGCAGCCATCTTCCGGCGGTCGCGCAGCACCTTCGAGAGATTGCCGAGCGCTTCGGAAAGATTGCCGCCCGACTTGCTCTGGATCGCGATCACAATGCCGAAGAAATTGGCTTCCGGCAGCGGCATGCGCTCGTAAAGACGCTGACAGGCCTCGCCGAGCGGCATGCCGATGGTCTGGGTTTCGATGATGGCGTTGAATTCGCTCCGCAGCGGTTCCGGCGAATCCGCCGCGACGACCTTGAGCGATTCAAACAGCGGCAGGCCGGCCTTGATGCCGCGAACGATCACGTCGACAGCATCGGGCAGGGCATCGAGAAACTTCGCCTCGCGGCGCTTCTTGAGGAAGCCGAGCAACCATCGCGGCAATCCGAAAGCCGCCGCGAACGCGAAGCCGAACGCGGGCAGCAGCGGCACGCCTCCGAAGAAGGACACGGCCATGATCACCGCGCCGAAAACGCCGGAGCCGATCATGAACTGTTGCTTGGTCCATGCGAGGCCGGCTTGCGAGATCCGGGCTTCGATCGTCAGCTTCTGGGACTGCGCCAGCCGCTGCTCCATCTCCTTCATGGATTCCTCGACCTGAACGCGGCGCGCGCGCACGCGGTCGTCGACGCGGAGCGCTGGCTGGGCCTGCGCGAACGAGGCGCGGCGTTTCTCGGCTTTCTTTTCTCCGGACAGCAACGGGTAAATGAAAACCCACGCGAGCCCGCCCACCGTCACCATGGTGAGGAACGCCAGTGCCAGCGTCTGTATGTTCATGGCCGCGCCTTTACACGCTGGCCACTTCGGCGGCATCGAGCGAGGCAGCCAGCCGCTTCTCCTCGCCGTAATAACGTGCGCGTTCCCAGAATCGCGGACGGCCGATGCCGGTCGAGCGATGGCGGCCGAGGATGTTTCCGTTCAGATCCTCGCCCATCATGTCATAGAGGAAGATGTCCTGCGTGATGATCGTATCGCCTTCCATCCCCATGATTTCGGTGATGTGGGTGATGCGGCGGGAGCCGTCGCGAAGACGCGCGGCCTGAACAATCACGTCGATGGACGCGCAGATCATCTCGCGAATGGTCCGCGATGGCAGCGAGTAGCCGCCCATGGTGATCATGGACTCCACGCGGGACAGCGCTTCGCGGGGATTGTTGGCGTGGAGCGTGCCCATCGAGCCGTCGTGACCCGTGTTCATCGCCTGCAGCAGGTCGAATGCCTCGGGTCCGCGGACTTCGCCGACGATGATGCGTTCAGGGCGCATACGCAGGCAGTTCTTCACCAGATCGCGCATGGTGATCTGGCCTTCGCCTTCGATGTTGGGCGGGCGTGTTTCGAGACGGACCACATGCGGCTGCTGCAGTTGAAGTTCTGCGGCGTCTTCACAGGTGATGATGCGTTCGTCCTCGTCGATATAGTTGGTCATGCAATTTAGCAGCGTGGTTTTGCCCGAGCCGGTACCGCCCGAAATCAGCACGTTGCAGCGGACACGACCGATGATCTGCAGGATCTGCGCGCCCTCAGGCGAGATCGCGCCGAACTTGACGAGCTGATCGAGAGTCAGCTTGTCCTTCTTGAATTTGCGGATGGTCAGCGCGGGCCCGTCGATCGCCAGCGGCGGCACGATGGCGTTGACGCGGGAGCCGTCGGCGAGGCGCGCGTCGCAGATCGGCGAGGATTCGTCGACGCGGCGTCCGACCTGGCTGACGATACGCTGGCAGATGTTGAGCAATTGCTGGTTGTCGCGAAACCGGATGCCGGTCTTCTGAATCTTGCCGCCGACTTCGATAAAGACGGTGCCGGCGCCATTGACCATGATGTCGGCGATATCGTCGCGCGCCAGCAGCGGCTCCAGCGGGCCATAGCCGAGAACGTCGTTGCAGATGTCGTCGAGCAGTTCTTCCTGCTCGGCGATCGACATCACGATGTTCTTGATCGCGATGATCTCGTTGACGATGTCGCGGATTTCCTCGCGCGCCGATTCGACGTCGAGCTTGGAGAGCTGGGCGAGGTCGATGGCCTCGATCAGGGCGCCGAAGATGGTCGCCTTGGTCTGATAGTAGGAATCCGAACGCCGGGCTTCCACCGGCGCCGGGACCGGAGCCCGCGCAGGCGCGAGCGGAGGCGAGGCGACATTTGCCGGCGCTGCGCGCGCAGCCGCAGGCGCCGTCTCCTGCACACGATCCGGGATCGGTGCGGTCCGGACATCGGCTTCTGATCCGCTACGCTTACCAAACACGACGACAACTCCACACGATCAATTATTTGGCCCGCAACTTTCCGAGCAATGGCGCCAGAAACGAATTGCGCGGCTTTTTGGCTTCGCCGCGGCCGGTCAGGCGCTGCGCAATCTGCAGGAACATTTCAGTGGTGCGGTGGTTGGCCGCGATTTCAGCGATCATCTGACCATTGTTCGCCGCCGCGCCGAAAATCTGCGGCTCGAACGGAATGGTCACGATCGGCTGGCTTTCGATGGCTTTCGCGAATTCGCTGGTCGAGATTTCGGGACGCTTTGGAATGCCCGCCTGATTGATGCAGTAGAGCGGCGGGCGATCGTTGGGGCGCGCAGCCTTTAGCGTATCGAACATGTTCTTGGTGTTGCGCAGATTCGCAAGGTCGGGGTTTGCGACGATCAGGATATCGTCGGCGCCCACCAGTGCGCGCTTGGTCCATCCGGACCATTGATGCGGAACGTCCAGCACAATGCAGGGCATGGTCGTGCGCAGCGTATCGAAAATCGAATCGAAGGCCTCCGAGCCGAAGTCGTAGACGCGATCCAGCGTCGCCGGGGCGGCGAGCAGGCTGAGATGGTCGGTGCACTTGGACAACAGGCGATCGACGAAGGCGGTATCAATGCGATCCGGAGAGAACACGGCATCCGCGATACCCTGCGGAGGGTCCTGATTGTAGTCGAGGCCTGCCGTTCCAAAGGCGAGGTCGAGATCGGCGACCACCGAATCCAGCGCGAGATCGCGAGCGATCGCCCAGGCCACATTATGGGCCACGGTGGACGCGCCGACGCCGCCCTTGGCGCCGACAATCGCGATGATCCGCCCGACCGCCTTGGCCTCGGGCACCGAAAACAGGCCGCACACCGCGCGGACGATGTCGAGCGGCGCGACCGGCGCGATCAGATAGTCGCTGATGCCGCGCCGGACGAGTTCGCGGTACAGCACGACGTCGTTGACGCGCCCGACGACGATCACACGGGTTCCTGCGTCGCAGACCGTGGCAAGCTGGTCGAGGCCGGAGAGAACGTCGTTGCGTCCCTCGGTTTCAAGCAGGATGACGTTCGGCGTGGGCGCAGTCCGGTAGGCTTCGATGGCCGCCGTCATGCCGCCCATCTGAATCTTGAGATGCGCCTTGTCGAGCCGGCGATCCTCGCCCGCGGACTGGACGGCCGCGGCCGTTTCGACCGTTTCGCAGAAGGCCTGAACGGACACGCGCGGCGCCGGAGCGATATGCTCCTCGGCGGCGGTGGAGGCCGTTCCGTCTTCCTGATCTTGACGCGCGTAACTGATCATTTGCCCACTTCGCTCAGTTTGGCCTTGTCGGCTTCAGGATAGGTCGTGGTCGTGGTGTTGCCCTTGCGATATTTGTCGAAGGCGACGTTGCGGCGTGGCGTATAGGCCGGTGTTTCGGCGCGCGGCTGCACAAGGTCGGACGGATTGTCGACCATCGCCGCGAGATTGCGCTGGCTGGCGCAGCCGAGATTGTAGTAGGGCCGGTTCTCCAGATAGCCCTTGTTCTTGATGGATGGGCCGAGATCTTCCGGCCATACGCCGCAGGGGCCGGCATCCGCCGTGATTCGCGGATAGTTGACGCGGATGGTTGCGAACTGGCGCGGATCGGTCGGCCGGTAATTCCTGATGGTGACACCGTGCGGCGGAACGCCTGCCGCAGCCAGAATGCCGCGAATCTCGCGCAGCGAGTCCGCCGCGACGCGTGCATTCGGCGTATTCACGGGCATGTCGATAATGATCCCGCCGGTACCTTCGCGCAGCCATGTCTCCGCAAGCCCCGCGATGTCTGAGCGCTGCGCGGCCGTGAGGCCGCCGCGGCCCGTGCCGACGAAGACTTCCGTGGTGCGGTTGGCTTCCTGCACCACGATCGGATGACGCAGGCGATAGTCGTTCGGAATACTGCCCGTGACAGTGTCCTGATCGGTATGGGTGCAGGCCCCTAACGCGGCAGACGCCCCGAGAAGGGCGGCTGCGATGCGCAGGGTGCGCTTGAGATTGGGTCCTCGCGTCGTCATTGCTGTCGTCCTTGTCCCATCTCAATCGGTGATGAAGCCGTAGGTGCCGCGATATTTGCGGCCCGGCTCGACACGCCCGGGAACGCCATAGATGCGGTTGATATTGCCGAGCAGGTCCGACTGCGGATCAGCCGCATCGGCGAAGCCATCGTCAGGGCGCGACAGGTCCTTCTGCGCGACCGCGCGGACGATGTAAGGCGTCACAAGAACCATGAGCTCGGTGTTGCGGTTAACGTAGTCGCGGCTGCGGAACAGCGTTCCGAGCACTGGCAACTGCGACAGACCGGGCAGTCCGTTGATGGATTGCTTGGTCTGTTCCTGAATGAGGCCAGCCATCGCCATCGAGCCGCCCGACGGAATTTCCAGCGTGGTTTCGGCGCGGCGGGTCTTGACCGACGGAATGGTCAGGGTGCTTCCGTTCTGGTCGAGGGTGATGGCATTGTCCGGCGACAGTTCGGACACTTCGGTCAGCACGCGCAGGCTGATGCGGCCTTCGGCGAGCACGATGGGCGTAAAGTTCAGGGTGATACCGAACTTCTTGAAGTCGATCTGGGTGGTACAGGCGCGGGAGACCGGGTCGCAGGTGTAGCCCTTGGGTAGCGGAAACTCGCCGCCGGCGACGAAGGTCGCGGATTCACCGGAAATCGCCGTCAGGTTCGGCTCCGCCAGGGTGCGGACGACACCGGCGCTTTCCATCGCACGCATTGTCGCCGTCACGGCAGGCACGCCGCCGGTCGAGCCGAACGAGCCCGCGAGGCTGTTGCCGGCGACCAGCGGACGGCCGAAGGCGGTGAACGGGTTGGTGTTGTTGAAGTTCACGACCGCGGTGCCGTAGTTCAGCTTCGCGCTGAGATCGATGCCGAGCTGCTTGATGATGTCGCGCTGAACTTCGGCGACGGTCACCTTCAGCATCACCTGATCCCGGCCGCGTACCGCGATGCTGTTCACGACCTTGTCGGGGCTTCCCGCCAGGCGAGACGCCATTTCCTGCGCCTGCTGGGCTTCAGCGGGATTTGCCGCCCAGCCGGACAGCATGACGCCGTCGCCGACGCCTTCAATGCGGATATCGGACATCGGGAAGGCCTGTTTCAGCGCCGCGCGGACTCCGTTGAGATCGCGCGTAACCGCGATATCGTAGGCAGCGATCTGCTGGCCCGATGAATCGAAGAAGATGATGTTGGTCTGGCCGACAGCGGCGCCGATGATGTAGGCGCGCTGCGCCGAACGGACGACGGCATTGGCGATCTTCGGATCGGCCACCAGCACGTCCTTCACATCGCGCGGCAGGTCGATGACGACGGATTTGCCGATGCCGAGCGGCAGGAAGCGTGCGTTGAGCTGGCCGCCGGCCGATGCCGCGGCTGCGCGATAGTCGCTTGCGATCGCGGGCGCCAGGACCGGATTCAGCGTCAGTGCGCAGATGGCCGCATACGACAGGGCACGCACCATGAAGGTCCGTACAGGTGCCTGATGTCCCTCTGGCCTCATCGTCTCGGTCCTCTCGATCACTTCCGTGTCGTCATGGTTGTGGGAACGCCGTAGCGAACGACGTTGACGCTGTCGCGCTTCATGCTGTCGTCGGTAGCCACATCATGGTTGTTGGCGTCGACAAGGCTGCGCAGCGCGAGCGACAGCGTTCCCGCCTGCCGTGCGCGCGCCAGCGACTCTGCCTGATCCGGCTTCAATTCGAGTGTCGCGGTCTTGCCGACCACGACCTTCTGTCCGTCCTTGTCGCCGACTGTCTGGTCGATGGCGAGAACGCGGACATTGGTGAGAATGGTTTCGGAGTTGATGGCGTCGGCGCCGCCGGGCCGGTCGGCATTCTTGTCCCGCTTGGTCAGGATAACGTCGACCTTGTCGTTCGGCAGGATGAAGCCGCCCGCGCCGGTTTCCGGGGAAATTTCGGTTGAGATCGCGCGCATGCCGGTGGGCAGGATCGCGGCCATGAAGCCGGAGCCGTTGGCCTTCACCAGCTTGGTTTCGCGGATCGGTTCACCGGCAAGGAAGGGCGAGCGCGCAATGGAACCGACGATCTGGCTCATGGCCTCGGCGCGTTCGGTCTTGCGGATCAGACTTGAGCTTGTCGCGGATGAGGGCCAGGACTGCCACTGGATATCGTCCGGCGTGACCGTCTGGCCCAGCGCGATATCCGAACGGGCGACGAGAACGTCGGTCGTGTCCATCATCACGGGAGCTGCTGTTTCCACCGGCTTGGGGCCGGAACCGCTCGCAAGGTAGGCGGCGGCGCCACCGGCGCAGACAGCAATGGTCAGGACGACAATCCGCGCGGTATTCATACGCTTCACTTTCCACATCACGCCGCGACGGACGGACCCGTCGCTGTGGTCGGATTTGACCAGCTAAACGTCAAAGCATGGTTAATGAGGCGTATCTAAATCGCGTTAATGAGAGGTTGCGATCGTTCAGTGACCGATGAAGCGCGTGAGGTCGACCGCCTTCATCCATTCGGTTTCGGGATAGATCATGAGCGCGCCGAGGGCGAGCGCGATGCCGTAGGGAATGCCGCTGTCCTTGTGGTGCAGCCGCTGCAGCCATTCCTGGGAAACCAGCGCGTAGGGCAGCGGCCACCGACGGAACTGAAGCATCAGGAGGGTCAGCGCGCCGCCGAACAGCGAAGCATAGACCAGGTAGCTGGCGAGCGGAGGAAAGCCGAACCAGAGTCCCGCGGCCGCGGCCACCTTGGCGTCGCCGCCGCCGATCCACCCAAAGGCAAAGCAGGTGAAAGCGATTACCAGCACAGTCAGGCCGGCGCCCACATGCATGCCGATACTGGCCAGCGGCATGCCGCCGAGGCCGGCGAGCACGAAGAATCCCGCCACCAGCAACAGCGAGACGCGGTTGGGAATGGTCATCGTGAAGAGATCGCTTGCCGCGGCGAAGGCCATCAGGGCCGGAAACAGGAAAACGCGCGCGAGGTCGAGGATCATGGGCTTGCCAAGGTCTTGCCAAGATAAAGAACGTTAACGGATCGACGCCGCAGGCTAACCGGCAGAAGTGAACAATCCTCGAATGGCGGCTACCAGATGCTGACGATCCGGAACAGGACAGCGAGCAGAGCGAGCGAGAGTGCCGCGCAGACAAGCCGGACAGGCTCGGGGCCAGACAGCGATGCGAACAGCGACGCCGCAGGCTTCGGATTCTGGCGAGGGTCGGCGGGAAATGGCTTCATGACGCGGTACGCTCAGCCGGAAAAACAAAAAAGGCTTCGGTTTCCCGAAGCCTTTTTTAAACGAGCCGAAATGGCTCAGTGAATCTGCGAGCTGATAGTGCCGAACTTGGTGTTCAGGGTGCCGCCGAGGCCGTTCACCGCAGCGATGATGGCGAGCGAAATGCCGGCGGCGATCAGGCCGTATTCAATCGCGGTGGCGCCGGATTCGTCCTTGACGAAGCGAGCAACGAGCTTGGACATCTGTAACTCCATTTGTGTACACGTGGCTGTAGAACTCTGGCCGTTGCGGGGGCGGAAACCACCGTGACCATGCCGTGAACCTACGCAGGAGGAATTGCAGCGCAGTTAATTCGATTGCAGAAATGCCGGGGTATCGTGCTGTTCTTGCTGACGGTAAATGCTGCTTTAACGCGCTTGAACACGGAAGCCTGCCGGGTTCCACCGTGACGTCTATGGTCGTGAAGGTTGTGGCTGTGGTTCTCCGGTTGTGCTGTCCGCGAATGTACGGGAGCGCGGCAAGGAGTGATGCCGAAGGAAAAAGTAAAAGGCTCCGGTTTCCCGGAGCCTTGCACACGGTCAAGATCGCCCGTTGCGTCAGTTGATCTGCGAACTGATGGTGCCGAATTTGGTATTGAGGGTGCCGCCGAGGCCGTTCACCGCAGCGATGATGGCCAGCGCGATGCCGGCGGCGATCAGGCCGTACTCAATCGCGGTAGCGCCGGATTCGTCCTTGACGAAGCGAGCAACGAGTTTGGTCATCTAAGTTCTCCGTTTGCGCACATGCTGTGGGTCCAGGGTCTTCGCGGAATGAGTTCCGTGACCGGCTAGGAACCTAGGAATGAATGACCCAAAAGAAGTTAACGCGATCACCGAAAGCCGGAACCGGGCTCGAAGCCTTTCAAATCGGTAAGTTCCCTGCTAACGCGACGCCGCAAATTTTCGGAATTCCTGACGGGATGCCAAGCGGACGGGGTGAAGCCGCCTCGAGAGTTTCGGTCCGTTTGCAGTTCATTCATCAATTAACGGCAGATTTGCCATGTCGGGCGCCGGCACCGCTGCGTATCGCTTTTGCCGGCTTGTACACGCCCCGGAGTAGAGTATGTCGATCCAGATTTTGCGTCGCCGCGCCAAACGATTGGCCGCGCTGCGGATTGTTGTTGCCGGTTTCCTGATGGGCCCGATGGTGGCGGTCGCAGGCACCGACGACATGGTCGCCGTCATTGTCGACCAGGCGAAAGTGATCAAACTCCCCGAGAAAGTCGCGACGATTGTGGTCGGCAACCCGCTGATCGCGGATGTCAGCCTGCAGTCCGGCGGAATGGTCGTGGTGACGGGCAAGGGCTATGGCTCCACGAACATGATCGCCATGGACCGGAGCGGGGCCGTTCTGGCGAACCGTCCGATCCAGGTGGAGGGTCCGATGGACAAGAGGGTGACGGTCTATCGCGGGCTGGAACGGGAATCCTACAGTTGCACGCCGGTCTGCGAGCGCCGCGTCACACTTGGCGATGCCCGGGCCTATTTCGACGCGACCCTCGGCCAGACCAACGTCCTCAACGCCCAGGCGAGCGCCGCCGGCGCGAAACAGTGAGGCCGGTTCGCAAAACCCGCGGCGGTTAACAATCGGTTAACGCCGCGCCGGATGTTGTCGCGAACCCTCGCAAGCATTCGACAATCTCTGTCGTCTATTCTTGGCGGTAGTTACTTCCGCCGAGGACCCTCCGATGCGTGCGCCTGCGCCATCCCTGAACACCATCAACAAGGCCCTGCGCCGCTTCCGGCGCAACCGGCGCGGCTCCGCGGCCATTGAATTCGCGTTGATAGCTCCGCTGTTTTTCATGCTGCTTTTCGCCATCATGGAAACGGCACTGGTATTTTTCGCAGCGCAGGTTCTGGAGACCGGGACGAATGATTCCGCGCGCCTGCTGTACACAAATCAGGCGCTCAACAACAACATGACGCAGGCTCAGTTCGCGACCGACGTCTGCAACCGGGTGAAAGTGCTGTTCAGTTGCGGGACCAACAATGCAAACCTGACGGTCGTCGTAAAAACCTACGCACCCGGCGTGACGATCCCGTCGTCCGATCTGGCTACGCCGATTACGGGCGGCGCGTTCACCGGCCAGCCTGCATACACGCTGCCTCAATCGGGCGACACCGTTCTGGTTCGCGTCTTCTATGAGTGGCCGCTGATCGTCACCGGACTCGGCTATAACATCGCCAATCTTTTCAGTTCCGGCAGCACGAACAACAAGCGGTTGCTGGCAGCGTCGGCCGCGTTCCGTGTCGAACCGAATGGCTCCTGATCAATGGCTTCCGATATGACCATCGTCTTAAAAATCGTGGACCGCAGCCGGCGCATGATGATCCGCTTCTCGCGGGACAATCGCGGTCTGGCCGCCGTCGAGTTCGCATTCATCGTGCCGTTAATGCTGGTTTTGCTGTTCGGCATGATCGACACATCGAGCGGCGTTGCCGTCGATCGCAAGGTGACATTGACCGCGCGCTCGCTGTCGGACCTTGTTTCGCAGGGAACAAACGTGTCGCAGACCGACCTGAAAAATTTCTTCGGTCTGGGCGGCGCCATCATGGCGCCTTACAGCGTCACAGCGGCGACAATGACGCAGAAAGTGACGCAACTCGCCGTCGATGGATCGAAGAATGTCAAGGTCGCCTGGAGCTACAGCGCAACCGTCACCAACAACACAGCCACGGTCACGCAGGGTTATAACAAGAATGCGGTCATCACGACCGTCCCGGCCAATCTTCTTGTCCCGAATACCTACCTGATCTGGAGCGAGGTGAGCTACAAGTATACGCCGATCACCGGCTATCTGATGGGAACCGCCATTATTCCGCTGTCTGACGAAACCTACACGCGGCCACGCCAGTCGGACTGTGTTTATTACGCCTCCTCCACGACCTGCACGCCGTGATCGCAGCGTCCTCGGCGGCAACAACACGCGCCGCACCGGTCTCGCCAATCCATCGCTCAACAAAAAAGGCCGCGTGATGTGCGCGGCCTTTTCCGTATTCATGTCCTTGAAATGTCCCGCAGCGTGAGCTGCGAAAATTTCAGTTAGCCGGCGGCGCGAAGATTGTCGGCCGACGACTTGCCCGAACGGCGATCGGCAACGATCTCGTAGGAGATCTTCTGGCCTTCACGCAGCGTTCCGAGGCCAGCGCGTTCGACAGCGCTGATGTGAACGAACACGTCGTTTCCGCCGTCATCCGGCTGAATGAAACCGTAGCCCTTAGTCGCGTTGAACCACTTCACAGTTCCCATGCTCACGCAGGTAGTCCTTCTCAAGATAGATATTTCATGGCCCACGAGTGAGCCGGTGAGATCGAAATTTGGATGAGGTCGTCAGCGTCTAAACCGGCTGTACCGGTGGATAGCTAGGTCGTCCGGCCGAAGATCGATCATCGGACTGTAGGTGAAAATGGGCCTTAAAACAATCCTGACGTGCGCGGATTCTGATACCCGCGCGACGTGCCTGGATTATGCGAGATCGCGCAGGGCGTGCGCGATCCTGTTTTGGGCTGACCGGACGAGGGCTTACCGGCGGCGAAACTGTCCGCCGCGCGGCGGTGCGCCGCGGGGAGGGCCGCCGGCGCCAGCCGGACGTTCGTCCTTGTGCCGGAAAATCAGGCGGCCCTTTTCCAGGTCGTAGGGTGACATCTCAATGGTCACCCGGTCGCCTGCCAGTGTCTTGATCCGGTTCTTCTTCATCTTGCCTGCGGTGTAGGCAACGATCTCGTGTCCGGCATCGAGCTGGACGCGATAGCGCGCATCGGGAAGGATTTCGGTCACCAGTCCTTCAAACTGGATCAGTTCTTCTTTCGCCATAAGGTCTCCAGATTTCTAAATTGAGTTGTCCATCAAAAGCTACGAACGCTGCGGGCGCTGATGAGGCTTGTGGCCTTGCGCCTTCGCAGGCCGGCTTTCCCGGTGAAGAAATGCGACGCCCTGAATACCATCGCCACCGTTGCCATGAGAAGTCCGTGGCTGCTCATTGCGCGTATTCTGGCGGGTATTTTCGTGACGTCCGCTCTCGTGACGGTTGGTCTGGACCATGCCGTTACCGCCACCGGGACGCCTGCGGCGGCGAGGACCCTTCGAGCCGGGGGCGCCTTCGTTGGCGCGGGCACCCTGGCCGTTATGGCCATGGCCGTGAGATGACCGCCCTTGCCGCTGCTGGGCGGCCGGAGCCGGGCGCTGCTGATGCTGTCCGGGGGTGCGGCGGTCTTCCTTCGGCAGGGTGACCTTGATCAGCCGCTCGATGTCGCGCAGGTAGCCAAGTTCCTCTGCGCCTGCCACAAGCGAAATCGCGGTGCCGTCCGCTCCTGCGCGGGCCGTGCGGCCGATGCGGTGGACATAGGTTTCCGGCACGTTGGTCAGGTCGAAGTTGATGACATGGCTGATGCCGTCGACGTCAATGCCGCGCGCGGCAATGTCGGTGGCCACCAGGGTGCGGATATCGCCGGTCCGGAATGCCGCCAGCACGCGCTCGCGGTGGTTCTGGGACTTGTTGCCGTGGATCGCTTCAGCCGGAATCCCCGCTTTAACAAGGCCTTTCACGACCTTGTCGGCGCCATGCTTGGTGCGGGTAAACACCAGCGCGCGGTTGACCGGTTCGTTCTTGAGAAGCTGGGCCAGAATGGCGGGCTTGGCCGAATGATCGACCTGCAGCACCTTCTGGGTGATGCGCTCGACCGTCGAGGACACCGGCGTCACGGCGACACGCGCCGGATCGTTCAGCATCTGGTCGGCGAGATCGGCGATGTCCTTCGGCATGGTGGCCGAGAAGAACAGGGTCTGGCGCTTGATCGGCAGCTTGGCGACGATTTTGCGGATGTCGTTGATAAAGCCCATGTCGAGCATGCGGTCGGCTTCGTCGAGGACGAGGAATTCGACCTGATTGAGCTTGAGCGCGTTGCCCTGAACCATGTCGAGCAGACGGCCCGGCGTCGCCACCATGACTTCGACGCCCTGCATGACGGAGCGGACCTGACGGCCCATCGGCACGCCGCCGATGGCCAGCGCCGAGGTCAGGCGCATATGCCGGCCATAGGCGTTGAAGCTGTCGAGGATCTGGCCGGACAATTCGCGGGTCGGGCTGAGGACCAGCACGCGGCAGGTCTTCGGCTGCGGCTTGATGCGATTCTCGAGCAGGCGATGCAGGATCGGCAGCGCGAAGGACGCGGTCTTGCCGGTACCGGTCTGGGCGATACCAATGACGTCGCGACCGGTGATCGCGATGGGAATGGTCTGGGTCTGGATTGGGGTGGGCGTGACGTAATTTTCTTCTTTAAGCGCACGCGAGATGGGATCGGCGAGGCCGAAATCCTGAAACGAGGTCAAAAGGGTATCTTTCTATGAGTCGCAACGCACGCCCGGCAGGATGCCGGGTGCGGGCGGGTGTCGGAGACACCCGCGTGTCTGGGGCGTCGGCTCTGTTAGCTGAAGGGGCAAGCCAGAAACCGTTTTACGGAATCCGTACACGCGGCTCGCAAGGACCCGATGATTCTCAAGGTCGTGGCGCTGATATGGAGCAGGAACACGGCGCTTTCAAGGTAAATCGGCCCCCGTTGCTGCCGGAGCGGCTCTTTTCGTCGTCGGGACACGCGCGGTATGGGCCACAGCTGCTCGATTTTTATACAGATGCGAAGAATTGATCATTATTTATGCAAATGGCGAATGCGACATCATCGCGATTGCCCACGAATAAGGCAGCAAAAATACACTTTGGGCGACTGGAGAAATTACCATAGATAAATCAGATAATTAGGCAAATTCCCTCCATGGCATAGTTCTTGCGATTCCCTTAACGCCGCCGGCCGGTGAGCCGGCGCGAAGCGTTTCACGTCTGCGTCAGGGAGATGACATCGCATGACTAGGCATTTCAACACCACTGCAGTTGCACCCTTCAGCCGCCGTAAATGGCTGGCCGCAACTGCGGGTCTTTTTTTGGGCCTCGCCTCGATCGGCGGGGCGAAGGCGCAGGACACCATCAAGGTCGGCGTCCTTCATTCGCTTTCCGGAACCATGGCCATCAGCGAAACCACGCTGAAGGATACGATCCTCTTTCTCATTGATGAGCAGAACAAGAAGGGTGGCGTTCTCGGGAAGAAGCTTGAGGCCGTCGTCGTCGATCCGGCGTCGAACTGGCCGCTGTTCGCCGAGAAGGCGCGCGAGCTGATCACCAAGGACAAGGTGTCCGTGGTGTTCGGCTGCTGGACCTCAGTCTCGCGCAAGTCGGTGCTGCCGGTGTTCAAGGAACTGAACTCGATCCTGTTCTATCCGGTGCAGTACGAAGGCGAGGAGAGCGAGCGTAACGTGTTCTACACGGGTGCGGCGCCAAACCAGCAGGCGATTCCTGCCGTCGACTATCTGATGAAGGAAGAAAAGGTGAAGCGCTGGGTGCTGGCCGGCACCGACTACGTCTATCCGCGCACCACCAACAAGATTCTGGAAGCCTACTTGAAGTCGAAGGGCGTCAAGCAGGAAGACATCATGATCAACTACACGCCGTTCGGTCACTCTGATTGGCAGACGATCGTCGCCGACATCAAGAAGTTCGGCTCGGCGGGCAAGAAGACGGCGGTGGTTTCGACCATCAACGGCGACGCCAACGTGCCGTTCTACAAGGAGCTCGGCAACCAGGGCATCAAGGCGACCGACATTCCGGTCGTTGCGTTCTCGGTCGGCGAAGAAGAACTTGCCGGCATCGACACCAAGCCGCTGGTCGGCCATCTCGCCGCCTGGAACTACTTCGAGTCGATCAAGACTCCGGAGAACGAGGCTTTCATCAAGTCCTGGCAGGCCTACACCAAGAATCCGAAGCGCGTGACCAACGATCCGATGGAAGCGCATGTGATCGGCTTCAACATGTGGGTGAAGGCTGTCGAGAAGGCCAAGTCGGTCGATCCTGACAAGGTGATCGACGCGCTTCCGGGCACCAAGACCGCGAACCTCACGGGCGGTGTCTCGGAAATGCTGCCGAACCACCACATCACCAAGCCGGTGTTCATCGGTGAGATCAAGGCCGACGGCCAGTTCGACGTGGTGTGGAAGACCCCGGGCCTTGTTGCAGGCGATGCATGGTCGAAGGAGCTCGAAGGCTCCAAGGACCTGATCGGTGACTGGGTTGGCAAGAAGTGCGGCAACTTCAACACCAAGACCAACAAGTGCGGCGGTCAGGGCTCCTGATCTGTCCTGCGTCTTGACTTGAACAATCGGAAGGCGGCGGCAGTCGCCGCCTTCCTCCCACCTCTGCCGGGGTTGTCACGTGTTTTCTTCATTCCTTCATCGCTGCCGCGCGGCAGTCATTGCGCTGATGCTTGTGGCCGCTTCAAGCCTGCCGGTTCTCGCCGGGCCCTTTGAAGATGCGGTTGCGCAATTGGCCAACGATTCATTTTCCGATACCGAAGCGGCCGTCGGTGTGCTCGCGACCAGCGGCAATCCGCTCGCGCTTCCGATCATCGACGCGCTTTCGGATGGCCGGCTGCTGGCCGACCCGCAGAGCAAGAAAGTTTTCTATACCGACAAGAGCGGCAAGACCTTCAATGCCGCGACTGGCGAAGCGGCGGCTGCGCCGTCCGGCGCGGTGGCTGTTCGTCTTAACAACCGGCTGCGCAGGGGCGTCGAGGCCGCGCTCGGCGGGCTGACGCTGCTGTCGCCCGATCCGGGAAAGCGCATCCAGGCCGCGCAATCCGTCTTTAAGAGCCATGACGCCGCTTTCCTGCCGGTGATCGACTCGGCGCTGCAGAAGGAAACCAATAGCGGCGCACGGCGCGCCTTCGCCGAAGCCAGGGCTGCGATCATTCTGTTCGACCCGAAAGAATCCGAAGCCGCCAAGCTCGATGCCGTGCAAGTGATCCGCGACCGCGGCGATCAGGAGGCGCTGGCGATGCTGACCGGCCTGTCGTTCGATCCGTCGTCGGCGCTGGGACGCGGAACCGCCGCGGCCATCAGTTCGATCCAGAGCAAGCTGGCGATCTGGGCAGCCGCGCAGAACGCATGGTACGGCCTCTCGCTCGGCTCGGTGCTGCTGCTTGCGGCCATCGGTCTTGCCATCACCTTCGGCGTGATGGGCGTCATCAACATGGCGCATGGCGAAATGGTCATGATTGGCGCTTACGTGACTTTCATGGTGCAGGAGGTGATCCGCACCCGCTATCCCGGCCTGTTCGACTACTCGCTGCTGATCGCGGTGCCGCTCGCATTCCTGGTCGCGGGTCTGATCGGAGTCATCATCGAGCGCAGCATCATCCGCTTCCTTTACGGCCGTCCGCTGGAAACCCTGCTCGCGACCTGGGGCCTGTCGCTGGTGTTGCAGCAGGCGGTGCGCACCATGTTCGGCCCGACCAATCGCGAGGTCGGCAATCCGTCCTGGATGAGCGGCGCATTCGAGATCGGCCAGATGACCATCACCTACAACCGACTCTGGATCGTGGTCTTCACGATGGTGGTGTTCTTCCTGCTGCTCGGCATGCTGCGCTTCACCGCGCTGGGGTTAGAAATGCGCGCGGTGACCCAGAACCGGCGCATGGCCGCGTCCATGGGCATCGCCACCTCGCGCGTCGACGCGCTGACCTTCGGTCTCGGCTCCGGCATCGCGGGCATCGCAGGCGTGGCGCTGTCGCAGATCGACAATGTCAGCCCCAATCTCGGCCAGAGCTACATCATAGACAGTTTCATGGTCGTGGTGTTCGGCGGCGTCGGCAATCTGTGGGGCACGCTGGTCGGCGCCATGACGCTTGGCATCGCCAACAAATTCCTTGAACCTGTGGCCGGCGCGGTCCTCGGCAAGATCGCGATCCTCGTGCTGATCATCCTCTTCATTCAGAAGCGGCCGCGCGGCCTGTTCGCGCTCAAGGGCCGGTCGGTGGAAGCATGACTCCGCACATTCTCACCCGTTCACTGAACAAGGGCGCGACTGCCTTTCTTCTGATCGTCGTCGCGGTCGGCATTCTCGTGCCGTTGTCGAACCTGTTACTGCCTGAATCGTCGCCGCTTCAGGTGCCGACCTACCTGATGGCGCTGTTCGGCAAGTATCTCTGCTACGCCATTCTAGCGCTTTCGATCGACCTGATCTGGGGCTATTGCGGAATCCTCTCGCTCGGTCACGGCGCTTTCTTCGCGCTCGGCGGTTATGCGATGGGCATGTACCTGATGCGCCAGATCGGCGCGCGGGGTGTCTATGGCAACCCGGTGCTGCCGGACTTCATGGTGTTCCTGAACTACAAGGCGCTGCCATGGTATTGGTACGGCTTCGACATGTTCTGGTTTGCGGCGCTGATGGTGCTGCTGGTGCCGGGTCTGCTGGCCTTCTGCTTCGGCTGGCTCGCCTTCCGGTCGCGCGTGACCGGCGTCTATCTGTCGATCATCACTCAGGCGATGACTTATGCGCTGCTGCTGGCGTTCTTCCGCAATGACTTTGGCTTTGGCGGCAACAACGGCCTGACCGATTTCAAGGACATCCTCGGCTTCAACGTGCAGGCGCAGGGCACGCGCGCCGCTTTGTTCGTGCTGTCATGTCTGGCGCTCGCTGTGGCGTTCCTGATCTGCCGCGCCATCGTGACCTCGAAGCTCGGCAAGGTGCTGATCGCGATCCGCGACGCGGAATCGCGCACACGCTTCCTCGGCTATCGTGTCGAGAACTACAAACTGTTCGTGTTCACCCTGTCGGCCTGCATGGCCGGGGTCGCCGGTGCGCTGTATGTGCCGCAGGTCGGCATCATCAATCCGGGCGAGTTCGCGCCGGGTAACTCGATTGAAGCCGTGATCTGGGTGGCCGTCGGCGGACGCGGAACGCTGATCGGCGCGGCGCTCGGTGCGGTGGTCGTGAACTACGCCAAGACCGTCTTCACCTCCGGCGTTCTGGCGCCCTACTGGCTGTTCATGCTGGGCGCGCTGTTCATTCTGGTGACGCTGCTGCTGCCGAAGGGCATTGTCGGCACGGTCAAGGACTGGTGGGCCGGGCGGCGGGATCAGCTTGCGGCGGATGAAGCCAGCGCCGCGGCGGAAGACGGCGTGACCAAGCCGGGCCTTAAACCCGGTCTCGCGGAGTAAGGCACATGAACGTCATGGATACCCGCGCCACCTCCGCCATGCTCTATCTCGACGGTGTGCATGTGTCGTTCGACGGCTTTCATGCCATCAACAACCTGTCGCTGACCATTGCACCCGGAGAGATGCGCGCCATCATCGGCCCCAACGGGGCCGGCAAGACCACGATGATGGACATCATCACCGGCAAGACCAGGCCGGACGAGGGTGATGTTCTGTTCGACGGCAAGGTCGATCTGACCCGGCTGGACGAAACGCAGATTGCCGAACTCGGCATCGGCCGAAAATTCCAGAAGCCGACGGTGTTCGAGAGCCAGACGATCGAGGACAATCTCCTGCTGGCGCTGAACGTCGATCACAAGGTGCGCGGTACGCTGTTCTGGCGCGAAACACCGGACGAAAGCGAGCGGATCGAGCGTGTGCTGGAAACCATCCGGTTGAAGGATTCCCGAAACCGTCTCGCGGGCGCGCTGTCGCACGGCCAGAAGCAGTGGTTGGAGATCGGCATGTTGCTGGCACAGGACCCCAAACTCTTGCTGGTCGACGAGCCGGTGGCGGGCATGACCGATGTGGAGACGCATCAGACCGCCGAACTGCTGAAAGAGATCAACAAGGAAAAGACGGTGGTGGTTGTCGAGCACGACATGACATTCGTGCGCGAGCTCGGGGTTCGCGTCACCTGTCTGCATGAAGGCTCGGTTCTGGCGGAAGGCACGCTCGATCAGGTTTCGTCGAACGAGCGCGTCATCGAAGTGTATCTGGGGCGCTAACGCATGATCCCGAAAAGTGGGTACCGGTTTTCGGGCAAGATCATGCGCAGAAAGAAAATGTCATGCTGAGCGTCAACAACATCACTCTCTACTACGGCGCGGCGCAGGCCTTGCGCGGCGTCTCGCTGACCGCGGAGCCGGGCAAGGTGACCTGTGTGCTCGGCCGTAACGGCGTCGGCAAGACGAGCCTGCTTCGCGCCATGGTCGGGCAATATCCGATCAGGGATGGTTCGATCACCTTCGACGGTGCCGACCTCGGTCCCCTGAAGCCTTATGAGCGCGCGCGCAAGGGGATCGGCTTTGTGCCGCAGGGCCGCGAGATCTTTCCGCTGCTGACGGTGGAGGAAAACCTCAAGACCGGTTTCGGTCCCCTCAAGCGCGATGACCGCACCATTCCGGATGACGTGTTCTCGCTGTTTCCGGTGCTGAACACCATGCTGGGGCGGCGCGGCGGCGATCTTTCGGGCGGTCAGCAACAGCAGTTGGCCATCGGCCGCGCGCTGGTGATGCGGCCAAAACTGCTGCTGCTCGACGAGCCGACCGAAGGCATCCAGCCGTCGATCATCAAGGATATCGGCCGCGCCATTTCCTATCTGCGCAGCCTGGGCACGATGGCGATCGTGCTGGTCGAACAATATCTCGACTTTGCCTGCGAGCTCGGCGACAATTTCGCGGTGATGGATCGCGGCGCGGTGAAATATACCTGCGACCGCAGCAATCTCGATCCCGCCGAGATCAGCCGGCAAATGGCGCTCTGACGGGACAACCATCGGCCGGGGCGGATGCAAAGCGGAATCATATCGTCGGCGGAGACCTTCGCGGCCAACCGGGCGGTTGGCGCTGTCAAATTTGACGTCCATCTGAAGGATGGCGCGACGCGGCGGCGCCAGCTTCATGAGTCGGGCTCGCTCCGCGTGCGATTTCCCTCGCCCGAGCAGCAGGGCCTGTCAGCGGTGTTCGTGAACACGGCAGGCGGCGTTGCCGGTGGCGACCGCTTCGATATCGACATCGCCGCGGAAGACGGTGCGCATCTGACGGTCACGACGGCTGCGGCCGAGAAGGTCTATCGCTCGCATGGACCGGAGGCGCAGGTGAATATCGCGCTACGCGCAGGACATGATGCGCGCCTGGCATGGCTGCCGCAGGAAACCATCGTGTTCGATCAGGCCCGCGTCGCGCGCCGGATTGACATTGATCTGTCGTCCTCGGCATCGCTGCTGCTCTGTGAAATCGTGGTGTTTGGCCGCGCCGCCATGGGCGAGGTCATGGCGCGAGGGAGTTTCACCGACCGCTGGCGGATGCGGGTTGGCGGCAAGCTGGCATTCGCGGAAACGGTGCGGCTCACCGGCGATATCGCGGAAAAGCTGGCGCGCCGCGCGGTCGCCAACGGCGGTGTCGCCGTCGGCACGGCGCTGATCGTGCCGGGCGATGAGGCCATTGTTGAGCGTGTTCGCGAAGCATCGGATGCATTCGGTACGGACGTCGGCATCTCCGCGTGGAACGGATTTGCAATGGCGCGCTTCTGCGCACAAGATGCGGCAAAGCTCCGCGCCGATATGATGAAAGTGCTGGAACGTGTGAGTCCGTCGGGCCTGCCAAGGCTGTGGCTCAACTAGTTCTGGTTTAACGAAACTCCGCTCAACTGGACTTCAGACACCGGATAATGCCCGCATGAATTTGTCTCCCCGCGAAAAAGACAAGCTCCTGGTTTCCATGGCCGCCATTGTCGCGCGGCGGCGCCTCGAGCGCGGCGTGAAACTCAACCATCCCGAAGCGATTGCGATCATCTCCGACTTCATCATCGAGGGCGCGCGCGACGGCCGCACGGTCGCCGATCTGATGAAGGCCGGGGCGGAAGTCATCACGCGCGAGCAATGCATGGACGGCATCGCCGAGATGATTCACGACATTCAGGTCGAGGCGACGTTTCCCGATGGAACGAAGCTGGTCACCGTTCACGAACCCATCCGATAAGGACGTTACATGATCCCCGGTGAACTCTTCATCAAGGACGGCGACATCGAACTCAACGCCGGCCGCAAGACGGTGACGCTGACGGTCGCCAATACAGGCGACCGGCCGATTCAGGTTGGCTCGCATTACCATTTCTTCGAGACCAATCCCGCGCTCAAGTTCGACCGCAAGAAAGCGCGCGGCATGCGACTCGACATCGCGGCAGGGACAGCCGTGCGCTTCGAGCCGGGGCAGACGCGCGAGGTCCATCTCGTCGCGCTCGCCGGCAAGCGGACGATCTACGGTTTCCGCGGCGATGTGATGGGCAAGCTGTGAGCGGCATCATTTTCAATTCAGGGGCATTATAATGGCCACCAAAATTTCCCGCTCCGTCTATGCGGACATGTTCGGGCCCACCACGGGCGACAAGGTCCGGCTTGCCGACACCGATCTTATTATCGAGGTGGAGAAAGATTTCACCATCTACGGCGAAGAGGTGAAATTCGGCGGCGGCAAGGTGATCCGCGATGGCATGGGTCAAAGCCAGATCACCAACAGGCAGGGCGCGGCCGATACGGTCATCACCAATGCGCTGATTGTCGATCACTGGGGCATCGTCAAGGCGGACGTTGCCATCAAGGATGGCCTGATTTCGGCAATCGGCAAGGCGGGCAATCCGGATATCCAGCCCGGCGTGACCATCGTGATCGGCCCCGGCACCGACATCATCGCAGGCGAAGGCAAGATTCTCACCGCTGGCGGCTTTGACTCGCACATCCATTTCATCTGTCCGCAGCAGATCGAGCACGCACTGATGAGCGGCGTCACCTCCATGCTCGGCGGCGGCACCGGCCCGTCGCACGGCACCTTCGCCACGACCTGCACGCCGGGGCCATGGCACATCGCCAGGATGATTCAGTCGTTCGATGCGTTTCCGGTCAACCTCGGCATTTCCGGCAAGGGCAACGCCTCGCGGCCCGCCGCGTTGATCGAGATGATCAAGGCCGGCGCCTGCGCGCTGAAGCTGCATGAGGACTGGGGCACGACGCCAGCGGCCATCGACAACTGTCTCTCGGTCGCCGACGATCACGACATTCAGGTGATGCTGCACTCGGACACGCTGAACGAGTCCGGCTTTGTCGAGGATACGATCAAGGCGTTCAAGGGCCGCACCATTCATGCCTTCCACACCGAAGGCGCGGGCGGCGGACATGCGCCGGACATCATCAAGGTCGCGGGCCTGAAGAACGTGCTGCCGTCGTCCACCAATCCAACGCGGCCGTTCACCCGCAACACCATCGACGAGCATCTCGACATGCTGATGGTCTGCCACCATCTCGATCCGTCGATCGCGGAGGATCTGGCGTTTGCCGAAAGCCGCATCCGCAAGGAGACCATCGCGGCGGAGGACATCCTTCACGATCTCGGCGCGCTCTCGATGCTGTCGTCGGATTCGCAGGCGATGGGCCGCCTCGGCGAAGTCATCATCCGCACCTGGCAAACCGCCGACAAGATGAAGAAGCAGCGCGGCGCGTTGCCGGAAGACAAGGGCAAAGATAACGACAACTTCCGCGTGAAGCGCTATATCGCGAAATACACCATCAATCCGGCGATCGCCCATGGCGTGTCGAAGCTGATCGGTTCGGTCGAGAAGGGCAAGATGGCAGACCTCGTATTGTGGTCGCCGGCGTTCTTCGGCGTGAAGCCGGATTGCATCGTCAAGGGTGGGTCGATCGTGGCCGCGCCGATGGGCGATCCGAACGCCTCGATCCCGACTCCGCAGCCGGTGCACTACCAGCCGATGTTCGGCGCTTACGGCAAGGCGCGGACGGCGTCGTCGGTCGTGTTTACGTCCAAGGCTGCTGTCACCTCGGGACTGGGCAAGAAACTCGGCATCGACAAGAAGCTCTATGCTGTTTCAAACACCCGTAGCCGCATTTCCAAGAAAAGCATGATCCATAACGGCGCCACACCGGACATCGAGGTCGATCCCGAGACATACGAGGTGCGCGCCGACGGCGAATTGCTGACCTGCGCGCCCGCCGAGGTGTTGCCCATGGCGCAGCGCTATTTCATGTACTAGGGTCCCCCGACCTCAAGAAACAGCCGGGAGGATATCTTGATTTACGTTGTTGCGACCCTGACCATCAAGCCTGAGACACGCGCGGACATGATTGCCGCGGCGAAAGCCTGCATTGCCGAAACCCGCAAGGAGCCAGGCAATATCGCTTACGATCTGCATGAGAGCGTGACCGATCCGACCAAGCTCGTGTTCGTCGAGCAGTGGGAAAACGCCGAGGCGCTGGTGCCGCATCGCTCCATGGAACACATGAAGACGTTTGGCCGCGTCGTGGTGAAGTGCCTCGCTGCGCCTCCGAAGATCGAAGTCATCACGCCGGCAAATGTGGAAGTGCGATGATCTACGTCGTCGCTACGACCAAGGTGAAGCCTGAGCACCGCGCGGCCTATGTCGCCGGTGCGAAGGACTGCATCGCAGAGACCCGCAAGGAGCCGGGCTGTGTCGCCTACGATCTTCATGGCAGCGTGTCCGATCCGGATACGTTCGTGTTCGTCGAGCGCTGGGAGAGTCACGACCATCTCGCCGCGCACCGCCTGACGCCGCATCTGAAGGCGTGGCGCGCTCTCTCGGGGCCGTTCAAGGCATCGCCAACCAATATCGAAGTCATCATTGGCGGCGAAGTGCAGAAGCTGACATCATGATCCGCGCCACGCAGGTCCGCCCGCAGGTTCGCTGGACCGAGGCCGCCGCCGATACGGTGGTGCTCGACTTCGACGACCGGCATCGCCGCCGCATGGCGATGACCGGCACGCGCGGGCTGGAATTCCTGCTGGACCTGGAAGAAGCTGTCGCGCTGCGCGGCGGCGATGGGCTGGTGCTGGAAGACGGGCGGCTGATCGAAGTGGTCGCCGCGCCCGAGCCTCTGGTGGAAATCCGCGGCGCCGATCTGCATCATCTGGTGCGGATCGCCTGGCATCTCGGCAACCGTCATCTGCCGACACAGATCGTCGGCAAGGGCCTGCGGATTCGCCGCGATCATGTGATCGAGGACATGGTGCGCGGGCTTGGCGCGCGCGTCATCGTCATCGAAGCCCCGTTCGATCCCGAAGGCGGCGCCTATGCCGGTGGCGGTCATGCCGGGCATGGCCATCATGATCACGGTCACGCGCGTCATGGTCACGATCATGCTCACCACGATCATGGTCATGACAAGCATGACCACGATCATCATCACGGTCACAGCCATGCTCATGACCACGGGCACTGATCGCGATCCGCTGGATCTTCACGCCGACGCCGATGAGTCGGCTGCGCTGTTCCGCCTGATGACCTGGCTGTCGCCGTCGTTCCCGGTCGGCGCTTTTTCCTATTCCAGTGGAATCGAGTGGGCCGTCGAGGCCGGCGATATCACCGACGCGATGACGCTGCAGGACTGGCTTGCAGCCATGCTGCTGGACGGCGCCGGTTTCTGCGACGGAACACTGCTGTGCCATGCCTATCGCGCGGCTGCCGATGGGGACGGAAAAGCGCTGACCGATGTTGCGGAACTTGCAGCGGCGTTCGTGCCCTCGCGGGAGCGGCATCTGGAAACCACCGCGCAGGGACGGGCCTTTGTCGACATGGCACGCTCGGCCTGGCATTGCGACGCGCTCGACCTTCTGGCGTCACACGTCACCGGCCCGGTGACTTATCCGGTCGCGGTGGGCGTGACAGCAGCGGGGCACCGGATTCCTGTCGGACCGACGCTGCATGCGTTCTTGCACGCAACGACATCGAACTGGATTTCTGCCGGCGTCCGCCTCATTCCGCTGGGACAGACCGACAGCCAGCGCACGCTGGCGGCGCTGGAGCCTGTTATCGCCGCGACGGCGGAGAAATCGCTGGATGCCTCGCTTGAAGATCTTGGCAGCGCCACGTTCCGCGCCGACCTCGCAAGCATGCGCCACGAGACGCAATACACCCGGCTGTTCCGGTCCTGAGAAAGGTTTTGTGATGAGCACCAGCATGAACGGCCCGCTTCGCGTCGGCATCGGCGGCCCGGTCGGATCGGGCAAGACGGCGCTGATGGATTTGCTCTGCAAGTCGATGCGCGAGCACTACGACATCGCGGCGATCACCAACGATATCTATACCAAATGGGACGCGGAATTCCTGGTCCGCTCCGGCTCGCTGACGCCCGATCGCATCGCGGGCGTCGAAACCGGCGGCTGTCCTCACACCGCGATCCGCGAGGATGCCTCGATGAATCTCGCCGCGGTTGCCGACATGCGGATGAAATTTCCCGATCTCGATCTGGTGCTGATCGAATCCGGCGGCGACAATCTCGCCGCGACCTTCTCGCCCGAACTGGCGGACCTGACCATTTACGTGATCGACGTTGCCGCGGGTGACAAGATTCCCTCCAAGGGCGGCCCCGGCATCACGCGCTCGGATCTTCTCGTCATCAACAAGATTGACCTCGCGCCGCATGTCGGGGCGTCCCTCGAGAAGATGGATACCGATGCCAAGCGGATGCGCGGCGAACGCCCGTTCGTGATGACCAACCTGAAAAAGAATCAGGGACTGGATCGCATCATCAGCTTCATCGAAGCCAAGGGCGGGCTCCGGAGCGCGCGTCCGGCTGCCGCGCGTGGCAAGGCCGGCTGACGGAACCTGGCATCCCGGTATGATTCTCTATGGAGGCAGGCAGGAACGCAGGCCCGGTGAGGGTGTTAGTCCTGCATGAAGCAATCATCGTTCGACACATCAGGCAGGGATTATCCGGGCAGGGATTATAGCGGCGTCTTTCTGGGCGCGATCCTGCTTGGGATTCTGGTGGTGGTAACCAGTCTGGCGATGACCGCGCCATAGGCGTTGGCGGTCGCGCGTGTTTACCATGACCGCCGACAGGTATATTTTCCGGGTCGCGGGAACCATCTCAAGGCATTTACATTAATCCAATCGCGGCGCATTCCGCGCCGGCTGTTGCCCCGACGAACTGGGCAGAAACAGAGTATCATGACCGCCAGTTCGGACGTTGCGTACCGTTCCGATTTCCCCCGCCGCAGGTTCGCAGGCGGGGCTTCATTTTCATCACCCGCCGTTTTCGAGTAAGTGCGTGCTTCGTCTTGGCCTCATCATCGGACTGATGGCGATTATCGGAGTTGTGATCTCCGGTCTCGTCGCCATGAAGGTCTATGATCAGGAACTCTCGATCGGCCGGATCGATCTGGCGCGCTCGGTGGATACCCATGCCAGCTTGGTCCAGGAACGCCTCAGCGAACGGGAACTGCTGGCGCGTGTCGCGGTCGGCCTGTTCCGGTTTCCGTCGGCCAATATGGCGACTGCCCTGCAGCCGCTGCGCTCCTCGATCTACGCCTTCAAGACCGATTTTATTGTCGCAAGCTGGGTCGCGCGCGTTTCCCGGTCGGAATTCGCGCGGGCGCAAAACGATCTGAAGGTGGCCGGCTTCCCCAATCCGGTGCTCCGGAATATCGACGATACATTGCTGAATCCGGCCACGGTGCCCGACCCGGCGGCGATCGTGATGGACGTCGAGCCGCAGAACGACGAGACCAAGGCCTTTGCCGGGCGTGTTCTGGATAATCATCCGGTCATCGCGCCCATGCTCAAGCGCGCCGTGGAAGAGGACAGGCCGGTATCGTCGAATCCCTTTGAACTGCTGCGCGTGGGCGGGCCGATGGGCATCGTTCTGGCGTCTCCGGTCCGGACCGAAACCGGGACCAGCGTCGCGGGCTTCCTGACGATTTCCTACCGCCTTGCGCCGCTGATGCTCGCCAATGACGACCAGTCGCTGTTTTCGGTGGCGCTGCGCGACCCGCGGAACGCTTCGGACAATCTTGTCGCGGACGCGGAGGGCAATGTGACGCCGGTCCGGCTGCAGTCGGATGCGGAAAATCCGCCGCTGGTGAGGGTGGTGACCTTCGGAGCGCGCGACTGGACGCTGATTTATTACGCCAAGACCAACGCCGCGACCCGCGCGCAGGAGCTTGCCGGTATCGTCATGCTGATCGGCGTGGCGTTGACGCTCATCCTGTGTGGCCTGTTCGGCTATGTCTCCTACAACAATCTGCGTCTCAGCCGCGAAATCCAGACCCGCATCGATTTTGAGCGCCGGCTGACGGCGGTGATCGACGAACTGAACCACCGCGTGAAAAACATTCTGGCGGTGATCCAGTCGATCGTGACCCGAACCATGCGCCATGGCGCGGATATCGACATTGCGCGCGATCTTCTGATCGGGCGCATCCACGCCATGTCCCATGTCGTGTCGCTCCTCAGCGAAAGCCAGTGGCAGGGCGTCAAGCTCAGGGGCCTGTTCGAGCCGCGCGCCATTCCCCATGCCGACCGCATCGCGTTGAGCGGGCCCGATGTCACCGTCAGCGCGCGCGCCGCGCAAAGCCTTTCGCTTTTGTTCTTCGAGCTTGCATCCCATGCCGATGAGGGCTTGTCGCTGGTCGGCAAGCATCCGCATATCGTCGCGACCTGGAGCGTGAGTGCGCCGCCGGACTCCGTGTTTCATTTCCGCTGGGAGGAATTCAACACCAGCGCGGCCACCCGAAGGGCTGACAGCGAATTCGGAATTGTCCTTCTGGATCGAGTCGCGCCCGAAGCGCTCGGCGGCACGTCGAAGCGCTATTTCACCGATGTTAGCTATGTCTATGAACTGACAGCGCCGATGGAAACGGTGGTGGACGAGACCGAGAAGGATCGCACCGAGCGCATCGGCAAGCCCGTCAAGAAGCGCTGAGACCACGTCAGGAACAATTTTTCCGGGGCTGCATTGAGCCGCACAGGCTGATGCAAGGAAAGCGATATGGGACGTTATTTGTTGTTGTGGCTGCTCGGAGTGCCGATTCCGATCCTGGTTCTGATCTGGGCCTTTGGCGGCCTGAATTGAATGTTCACGTCATCTAATTACTATAAGAAAGGCGGCCACCTGGGTGGCCGCCTTTTCGCTGTTCGCACTTCGTAAGACAGCGGCTAGCCGCTACCTCCGCCGATCACGGCGCGAATGGTGTTGTCGGGCCCGAAATCCTCGGCGCCCTCGACGTAGAGAAGCGCACTCAGTTTCGAGCGCGCGCGGTTCACGCGGCTCTTGATGGTGCCGACAGCGCATCCGCAGATCGCCGCCGCGTCCTCATAGGAGAACCCCGACGCACCCACGAGGATCAGCGCCTCGCGCTGGTCCTGCGGCAGCTTGTCGAGCGCGACCCGGAATTCCTCGAACTCCAGATGCGAGCCCTGTGCAGGCTGCGACTTCAGCGTCTTGGCGTAATTGCCCTCGGCATCCTCGACCTCACGCCGGCGCTTGCGATAGTCCGAACGGAAAAGGTTGCGCAAGATGGTGAAAAGCCAGGCGGCCAAATTCGATCCCGGCTGAAAGGAATCAATGTGCGCCAGCGCGCGCAGCAAGGTTTCCTGCACCAGATCGTCGGCGCGGTCCGCATTGCCACTGAGTGAGATTGCGAATGCGCGGAGGCTGGGCACGGTCGCAAGAATATCGTCGCGAAGAGAATCCGTGAGGGGCATTAGTCCCTCCCATCTTTTGTCGGGTCTCCAGTGATCTGCGCGGCAGCTTCCTGGGAATCGAGCTGACGGATCAGATCGGCAAAACGGTCCGGCACGCCCTGACGTACGACGTCGTCATACATCGCACGCAACTGGTGCCCGATACGGGATTGGATTTCGGCATTGAGACCACCTTGCTTGCCGGATCCGGTGGACGCCTTACCTTGTGGAGGCTTCAAATCTTTCATTGGCGAGGTCCGTTGTCGTCCCACGTGGGAGCTAGATTAACTAGCTGATTATGCTATGTTTTTTATCTCGTCGAAGCCTTTCAGCCCCATCGTCATGCAGTCGTCAACGAGGGGATAGGCAGAAAGTTCCGGGGGCAAGGAACTTTTCTTGGCTTAAGGCGTAAATAGCTGGAAGCGGGGAACCGGGGTCGCCAGAGTGCGCATCGGCCCGCATGATCCTGATGAAGATTGATGATTGGAGGGGGTATGTCTCGTTCTCAGCTTGTTGCTGAACATCTGCCACTGCTGCGCCGCTATGCCCGTGCGCTCACCGGAAGCCAGGCATCGGGCGACGCCTATGTGGCGGCGATGCTTGAAGCGTTGCTTCAGGATCCCTCTCTGCTTGAAGAAAAGCTTGGGCCGCGGGTCGGGCTGTTCCGGCTGTTCACCCAGATATGGAATTCGGTCTCACTCAACGAGGACTCCGACAAGGGGCCAGCCCCGGCGGGATCTGAACAGCGGTTGTCGAATTTGACCGCGCTGACCCGTCAGGCATTCCTCTTGCTGTCGCTTGAAGGCTTCTCGGAAGAAGAAGTGGCTCATATCCTCGACACTGACGTGGCGAAGGTGCGTGAACTGACGGATGCCGCCGGGCGCGAACTGGCCGCGGAGATCGCGACCGATGTCCTGATCATCGAGGACGAGACCTTCATCGCCATGGACCTCGAAAGCCTGGTGAAGAACCTCGGTCACAACGTGATCGGCGTGGCGCGGACACACACCGACGCCATTGCTCTGGCGAAGGCAAAGCAGCCGGGTCTGATCCTGGCAGATATCCAGCTTGCCGACGGCAGTTCCGGTCTCGATGCGGTGAACGAGCTTTTGAAGTCGTTTGAAGTGCCGGTGGTGTTTATCACCGCTTATCCCGAGCGCTTCCTGACTGGCGAACGGCCTGAACCGGCGTTCCTGATTTCCAAGCCGTTCCAGCCGGCCATGGTGTCAGCCGTGGCCAGCCAGGCCCTGTTTTTCCAGCGCAATTCCAGGAGCAGGCCGAAAGCTGCGGCGTCCTGACCGCGCTGCAGACAGCAGTTTCAAGCCGGAGCCGGTGGCTCCGGCTTTTTTGTTTGGTTCTGCGATCTGAAAGAAAAAAGGGGTGCGGCCGGCATCACCACGGCCACACCCCCGTGAGCCGGTCGATTAGGGGCAGGGGGACTGACCGGCTGTTAATACGACGCGGGCTTCACGAGAATGTTCCTGACGCCGCCGGATTTTTCTTGCCGTCGTCCGTTACCGCGCCGGAACGAAAGCCGCGCCAGCCACGTTGATTTGCAGAGCCGCGAAGGCGGCATGACAAACAAGTAGGGGTGGCAGATGGCTAATCTGGCTTCTGGAACTCTCGGAGTGGTGGCAGGCATGCTGGCACTGGGTGCGGTGCATCTGGAAGTTTCCGCCGGCAACGATCTGCTCGGTCCCATGCAGCAGGGTGGTGCGCAGTTCGCGGCGCCCCGTGCGGAGCCGGTCAAAATCAATGTCGATCGTTCTGCAAAGGGCGATCGTGCCGCGACCGTAACGCCGGTGGGCGGCGTCACGCTCTCGTTCAGGGTGCCGGGAGCGGAGGACTCCTCCGTCATGGTGCGGATGCCATCAGGAGGTGCGGCAGACGCACGCAAGTCACCAGCATCCACGTCCACTGTCGGCAAGGGATCGTCGGCCGGGAGCCGTCCTATCGCCTGTGAGCCGGTGGTAAGCGTGTTGACGGCGGTTGCCAGGCAGCTTGCACCGGGCCGGTGCGTCACCTGACCTCGCACTGTGTTGCTGCAAAAAAAAGAGCGCCTGTCAGGCGCTCTTTTCGTATGTGTGTCACGGAATACGGACAGCTCGTTTATTCCTCAGGCTCGGGCTCGTCCTGAGCCTGCCGCCGGCTCGCCATCACGCCAAGCGCGATGCCGCCAATCGCGACGATTGGGATGATGCGTTTCAATCCAATGGTCCGCACGATCTGAAGGCCGGCCGCCAGCACCATGGGATCACTGAGCGCGGCCTGCATCGTGGATTTCGCGGCCTCGACCGGCCGCTTTTTGATCTGGCGCTTGCGTACCATGTAGGCGATGGCTGCCAGCATGGTCGCGATGAAAAACACACCTGCTCCCGCGAAGCATGCTTGCAGCAGTCCGTATTTTTCCAACACGAAGACAAAAGCTGCAGCGCACAGGAAGCATGTCGTGATGAACAGCAGGACTGCGACGGCGATGGCCAGGGACGTCAGGCGCAGCGCGCTGCCC
The DNA here is from genome assembly GCF_000336555.1 of Afipia clevelandensis ATCC 49720. Lineage (GTDB taxonomy): Bacteria > Pseudomonadota > Alphaproteobacteria > Rhizobiales > Xanthobacteraceae > Afipia > Afipia clevelandensis. The sequence goes on from NZ_KB375281.1 coordinate 3,740,147, forward strand.
GTGCTTTCGCGAAAGTCATCCATAAACTTCTGAAGCATCGAAAAATCCGATCAGTATCGGTCAAACGAAAGCCGCCATCGGCTTGCAAGCCGATGGCGCCGGAAATCGGCAAGTCAGCGGCGCCATGTCACGCCGATCAGAAAACCCAATCCGACGGCGAGGCCGACGGCGGCCAGCGGACGCTGGGTGATGGCGTCTTCGAGCGATTCCTCGAGCGTCCCGGCATAATCCTGCGCTGCCTCAAGCGCTTCACTGCCCCGCTGGCTGGCATCCGACATCATGGAGTCGACGTTGGCGCGGGCCTGCTTGTAGGTGCGCCGGGCCTGCTTGCGGGCATCGCCCTTGAAGGCTTCGATGACATCGGAAATCTGGTCGGCGAGTGCGGAGATATCGTTTTTCACGGCTTCTACATCCTTCTGAAGGCGTTCATAGGTGGCTTTGTCGGTCATCTGCCTCATCGCGTCTTCACCGTCGGTGCTCGACATCAAAAACTCCTGCAAAACCTGGGATGGCCGCGTTGCCTGCAGCGGAAACGCACGATTTCCCTGAAGGTTCCATGACTAGTCGCCGGGCAGCCGGGTGTCCTTGACCGGCATCAAGTGCTCTTTGATGACCAGGCCGACAATCAGGATCGGCGACGACAGAAACGCGCCCATCGGCCCCCACAGCCAGGTCCAGAATGCCAGCGCGAGGATGACCGCCAGCGCGTTCAGCGCGAGCCGCCGGCCGATAATGGCCGGAGTGATGAAATGGCCCTCGATAAAGGCCGCGAGGGCGAAGCAGCAGGCGGCGATCAGTCCGCCGGCAAGCGTGGAGGCGGTGATGATGCCGACCGCGGCCAGCACGACGAAGGTGACGATGGGCCCGATGATCGGAATGTAATTGAGCGTCGCCGCCAGGGCGCCAAGGCCTGCGGGATTCGGCATGCCGGTCACCGCGCAGATCAGTCCGGTCGCGATGCCAAGGCCCATGTTTATCATGGTGACGGTGAGCAGGTAGCCGCCGAGATTGCTTTCGATGGCATTGAGGATACGCAGTGTGCGAAGCCGTGAGTCATGATCGGGAAATGTCAGGACGAGGGCGCGGCGCAGATCCGGCCAGCTTGCGATGAAGAGCACCAGGACTGCGAAGAACAGAAGAATTTCGGTAAATGTCGGCGACAGAAATTCGAGCGTCGGTTGAACCCATTCGATTTTCGGCAGCGGAAAACCCGCGTCGGACGGTGTGCCGCCGAACATGCCCTGCACCTGATGCCAGAGCGCGATTGGCCGGTCGAAGATGTGGAATTTTTCCTTCAGCGAAGCCTGAAGCTCCGGAAGCTGCGTGGTCCAGTCCATCACCGGCGCGGAGATCAGCGCAACCATGAAAGCCAGTCCGGCGCAGGTCACTGCCACGATCAATACGGCCGAAACCGAGCGCGGAATTCCATGTCGTTCGAAAAATTTGGCCGCCGGCGACAGCATGGTGCCGACGATCAATGCCGTCACAGCGGGAAGAAAAAAGGCCCGCGCGACGTACAGCACGGCCATGAGGCTGATAAGCAGCAGCGCAAGCAACGAGAACGAGACGATTTCGGCGTGACCGACGCTCCATGCCCGCGGATTTTCGTCCTCCTCCGGTGACAAAGCCACCGGAGGATTTGGTTCGCGCACCTTCCGGCGCAGGTCGGGCACGTCAGATTCTACCGAGCAGCAGCAGGATCACCACGATCACCAGTATGGTGCCGACAATACCCGAAGGGCCGTAACCCCAGTTGCCGCTGTAACCCCAGCTTGGAATGACGCCGAGCAGGATAAGGATCAAAAGAATGACCAGAATTGTGCCAAGAGACATGATGAAGTCCTCAATTTTCTGAACCGGCCCCAGCCGGCCTTCGGCTCCGGTAACCGGCAGCAGCACCCAATGTTCCCGGCCAGCGTATGAACCGGCCCCGTGCTGGCCTGCACAAACATCCGTTGCGAGAGACAGCGCCGGAACCAAAAGCCGTGACGGCGCGTTCGTCTGATGTCCGCATCACACGATGCCTTTCGCAGGAATCGAGGCAGGCCATGACCCATTCGACGCAGCCTTCACGGAATGGACTTCAGACGCTTCGGAATTCCATTGCTCAGATTTTCGTCAATTCCCGCCGGGGATTTGCCGTCGCGGCGATCTTGCTGCCCGCTGGCCTCGCAACGCCCGCATTGTCGCAGACCATGGGCTATGCGGGATATGCCGCCGCGCCTGCGCAGGGCTCGTTCTGGTCGGATCAGAACGCGCTGCCGTCGCCCGGAGCGGTTGAGGATGAAAGCGACAGCGCTGCTGTCCTGCCCGAGCGACTGCAGCGCAAGGTCGTTTCCTATGCGACCCGCGAGGCGCCGGGCACCATCGTGATCGATACCGGCAATACGGTGCTTTACTATGTGCTCGGCCAGGGCCGCGCGATCCGCTACGGCGTGGGTGTCGGACGCGAGGGCTTCACATGGTCTGGCGTGCAGACCGTGAGCCGCAAGGCGTCATGGCCCGACTGGCATCCGCCCGCAGAGATGATCGCGCGCCAGCCCTATCTGCCGCGGTTCGTCGCCGGGGGTCCGGGCAATCCGCTGGGCGCCGCGGCGATGTATCTCGGGTCCAGCGCCTATCGCATTCACGGCACCAACGATCCGTCGACCATCGGAAAATTCGTGTCCAGCGGCTGCATCCGTCTGACCAATGAAGACGTGCAGGATCTGGCCAGCCGCGTGTCCATCGGCGCGAAGGTCGTGGTGCTGCCCAAGAGCGGACGGATCGAGGCCGATGCAAAGCCGCGCATTAACGTTAGCAAGCCAATGCGGATCAGCGCGTCACAAAACATCAAATTGAGCGGACTAAATTGAACTAAAAGTTGCGAAGGCGATGTACCGGATGCGCAAGCTGGAAGAGGGTGTCATGCGTCAGTTCAAGTTGGTTCGTCGATCGGCGGCGATCGCCGTGGTCGCATGCGCCGCGATTGCGGCCGGTACGCCGTCCGCGCACGCCCGCGATTTCTTCTCCACGTTTTTCGGCGGCGTTTTTAACGACAATGTCCGTTCGAGCCCACCGCCGATGCCGTTCGCGGCTCCCGATTTCGGAGACTCGTCGCAGCCGTCCGGCCGGCGCGTGAACATTTACGGTGGCAGTTACGGATCGACCACCTATTGCGTCCGGACCTGCGATGGCCGTTATTTTCCCGTGACCGCGTCCGAAGGGCAAAGCAAGGCTGAAGCCTGCCGGAGTTTCTGTCCGGCGGCCGAGACAAAAATCTTCCACGGCGGTTCGATCGACCATGCCTCGAGCGAAACAGGCAAGTCCTATTCCGATCTTCCGAATGCATTCCGCTATCGCACCGAACTGGTTGCCGGCTGCTCCTGCAATGGCAAGGAAACCGGTGGCCTGGCCTCAATGAAAATTGAGGACGATCCAACCCTGCGCAAGGGTGACATCGTCGCCGGTGCGAACGGTCTGATGATTGCCGGAAGCAGCCGCCGCAGCGCGGCGCTGAATTTTACGCCAGCGCCGAAATCCATCCGCGCGAAATTCGAGCGGCTGCCGGTGGTGGCGTCACAGTAAGCACGGGCTTGCTGTTCCCTGGATGGAACCAACCCTCATGCCGCGGGTTGAAGGTACGGGATGCGGGGCCGACGGTCTCGCACCTGTTTCGATTGCATGAGGGGTTGTCATGTCCTTGCTTATCAGCGTTCTGATTACGTTTCTTGTCGTTATTCTCGTTCTTTATCTGGTGAATCTTCTGCCGATTGACGGCCGCGCCAAGCAGATCGTCCGCGCAATCGTCATCATCATCGGCATCATTTCGATCCTGAAATATCTGGCTGTGTTTTAAGCGTCAGTTTTTCGGTTTACTGAAGTCGTATCGACCTCCGCTCGTCCCCGCGAAAGCGGGGACCCGGATCAGATCGCGGGAATGAGCGGGTGGAGGGTGTTTGGATCAACTCACACTGGCACAGTGCGCGAGACAAACAAAAGCCCCGGCAATGCCGGGGCTTTTTCAGTCTGAACGAGGCGTCGCTTACTTCAGCGTGCCGAACCAGTCGTCGACATCCTTCTTCACCTGGTCCTTGGCATAGCCATAGCGCTGCTGCAGCTTGCCTTCGAGCTGTTCGCGGCGGCCTTCGATGACATTGAGATCGTCATCGGTGAGCTTGCCCCACTTTTCCTTCGCAGCGCCCTTGAACTGCTTCCAGTTGCCTTCAACGCGGTTCCAATCCATCGGTGATCTCCTGTGTGGTGATGCCCGATAACGACGAGATGCGGTGAATGTTCCGCATCAAGCCGCCTTCACGCCGCCGAGGAACACGCGCACCTCGTTGCGCAGTTCGTCCGATTGTTGCGACAGCCGACCGGCTGCCCCGAGTACTTTTTCCGCGGCGGAGCCGGTGTCCGTCGCGGCCTGCCGGACGCCGCCGATATTGGCGGTGACCCCCGCCGTGCCGGCCGAGGCAAGCTGGACGTTCTGCGCGATTTCCTTGGTGGCGACGGATTGTTCTTCCACCGCCGCTGCGATGGCCGACGCGATCTTGCTGATGTCGTCGATTGTGGTGCCGATGTGCTGGACCGCGCCGACAGCATCGCGGGTCGCAACCTGAATCTCGTCCACCAGCGCGGAAATCTCCTCGGTGGCCTTCGCGGTCTGGGTGGCGAGGCTTTTAACTTCCGTCGCCACGACGGCGAAGCCGCGGCCCGCTTCGCCCGCGCGTGCGGCCTCGATGGTGGCGTTGAGGGCGAGCAGGTTGGTCTGCGACGCGATCGTCTGGATCAAGGTGACGACCTCGCCGATTTTCTGTGCGCCTTCGGCCAGCGCCTGCACGGTCTGGTCGGTCCGTCTGGCTTCGGCGACCGCGGTGTTGGCAATGGTGGCCGATTGCGTCACCTGACGGCTGATTTCGCCGATGGATGACGACAGTTCTTCGGCTGCGGCGGCGACGGATTCGACATTAAGCGAGGCCGTTTCAGCGGCGGAGGCGACAGCGGTGGACTGCTGGTTGGTTTCCTCGGCGGTTGCCGACATCGACTGGGCCGTGACCTGCATGTCGTTCGAGGCGGTCGACAGGAGTTGCACCAGATTCCCGACCTTGGCTTCAAACTCTCCGGTCAGCCGTTCCATCTGTGCCGCACGGCGCTCTCTGGCGGATCGCTCGTTGAGCTGTTCGGCTTCCAAGCGCTCGCGCTCGATGCCGTTCTGCTTGAAGACCTGCACGGCGCGGGCCATGTCGCCGATTTCATCCTGCCGTTCGGTGTTCGGCACTTCGGCGGCGTAGTCCTGTTGCGCAAGACGGGTCACGACCGCGCCAAGCTCGGTCAGCGGCGCGACCACGCGGCGCGCGAAAACGAAATACAGGATTGCGATGAATGTGACGGCCGAGAGGATGGTCATGATCTGGGCGATAAGACCCATCCAGCGCGCGCGGGCCTGAGCGCTTTCCGCCTCAAGCCGGGCGCGGGAGTTCATCTGGCTCTGGAATTCATTCAGCGGCTGCACGATCACGGCCTTGTTGCGATCGTAGTCGGCGTCGAACATCAGTTTGCGGGCCTGTTCGAGATCGCCTTTCGCGACGGCGGCCATGGCCGCCTCCTCGGTCTTGATGAGTGCGTCGGAGTTGGCCTTGGCCTTTTCGATCAGATCGAGCTCGGCCTTCGGGGCGCCAAGCTGGGTCAGGCGCTGAACCACGCGGTCGCGGGTCTTGGTTTCTTTGACCTCGCGCCAGTAGGCATCGTAGTGCTTCTTGTCGCCGAAAATGGTGTAGCGGCGCGCTTCGTTGGTCAGCAGGTCGGAGCTGGCGGCAAGATCCGCGCCCAGTTGTTTGAATTCCGCCTGCCGCGTGACGGCCTGCCGTTCGGATTCAGTGCTGGCGTCGGCGATCCAGAGACTTATGCCGGTGACGGCGGCCAGTCCGATGGCTGCGATTGAGGATAGCTTCGTGGCAAGCGATGCACGCATGGAGTTCTTCTTCCTTCGGGGGGCCTGCATTCGCGCAGGAAGGGCGGGTCAATCGTCGAGGTGAATCAGCCTGGAGCTGCCACCGGACCGATCTTTCGCGTGGCCCCGTTAAGACTGCGTAAACCGTAAAAGCGTTCGCACCGCGATACCGCCCAAACAAAAACCCCGGCGCAGGCGCCGGGGTTTTCGTCTTCATATCAATAGTCCGTGGGTCAGCCTGCGGCCTTCGCTTCCTTGCGGCGAGCGTGCAGGATGAACTCGGTGTAGCCGTTCGGCTGTTCGCGGCCCTTAAACACAAGGTCACAAGCCGCCTGGAAGGCGATGCCGTCGAATTTCGGCGCCATCGGCTTGTAGAGCGCGTCACCGGCGTTCTGCTTGTCGACGATCGCCGCCATGCGTTTGAGCGATTCCATCACCTGATCCCTGGTGACGACGCCCTGATGCAACCAGTTGGCCAGATGCTGCGCCGAGATGCGCAGCGTGGCGCGGTCTTCCATCAGGCCGACATCGTGAATGTCCGGCACCTTGGAACAGCCGACGCCCTGATCGATCCAGCGCACCACGTAACCGAGGATGCCCTGGCAGTTGTTGTCGATTTCCTGCTTCACATCGTCCGGCGCCCAGTTCGACTGCGAAACCGGAATGGTGAGGATGTCCGACAGCTTCGCCTTCGCCCGGCTCTTCAGCTCCTTCTGCCGCGCTCCGACATCGACCTGATGATAGTGTAGCGCGTGCAGCGTCGCAGCGGTGGGCGAGGGGACCCAGGCGGTGGACGCACCGGCCTGCACATGCGCGATCTTCTGCGCCAGCATGTCGGCCATCTTGTCGGGAGCGGCCCACATGCCCTTGCCGACCTGGGCGTGACCCGGCAGGCCGTTGGCGAGGCCGGTGTCGACGTTCCAGTCCTCGTAAGCCTTGATCCAGGGCTGCGCCTTCATGTCGTTCTTGCGGATCATCGGGCCCGCTTCCATCGAGGTATGGATTTCGTCGCCGGTGCGGTCGAGGAAGCCGGTGTTGATGAAGCAGATGCGCTGCGCGGCGTTCTGGATACAGGCCTGCAGGTTCACCGTGGTGCGGCGTTCCTCGTCCATGATGCCGACCTTCAGCGTGTTGGCGGGGAGGCCGAGCATTTTTTCCACACGGCCGAAAAGGTCGACCGTGAGCGCGACTTCGTCCGGGCCGTGCATCTTCGGCTTGACGATGTAGACCGACCCCTTGCGGCTGTTCTTCAGCTTGCCCTTGCCTTTCAGATCGTGAATGGCAAGCAGGCCGGTGACGGCGGCATCGAGAATGCCTTCCGGAATTTCCTCACCGTTGCTGTCGAGCACGGCGTCGGTGAACATGTGATGGCCGACATTGCGGATCAGCATCATGCTGCGGCCGTGCAGGGTCAGCGTGCCCTTGCCATCCGCCGTGGTGTAGGTGCGGTCCGCGTTGAGCGCGCGGGTCAGCGTCTTGCCGCCCTTTTCAAAGTCGGCGGACAGCGAGCCGTCCATGATGCCGAGCACGTTGCGATAGACAAGAACCTTGTCCTCGGCGTCGACGGCGGCGACCGAGTCCTCCATGTCCAGAATGGTCGAGACAGCAGACTCAAGGATCATGTCGGCGACACCGGCCGGATCGTCCTTGCCGATTGCGCTGTTGCGGTCGATCACCACGTCGATGTGCAGGCCGTTGTTGACCAGCAGGATCGAGGTCGGCGCGGCGGCATCGCCCTGATAACCGGCGAGCTGCGCCTTGTTCTTCAGCGCGGTGGCGTTGCCGCTCTTGAGCTTGGCGGCGAGCTGGCCGTTCTCGATGTGATAGCCGGTCACGTCGCTGTGGTTGCCGGTGGCGAGCGGTGCGGCCTGATCGAGGAACGCCTTGGCCTTGGCGATCACCTTGTCGCCGCGCGCCTTGTTGTAGCCTTTGCCGCCTTCGCTTGGGTCGTGCGGGATTGCATCGGTGCCGTAGAACGCATCATACAGGCTGCCCCAGCGCGCGTTCGCCGCGTTCAGCGAGTAGCGCGCATTGGTCAGCGGCACCACAAGCTGCGGGCCGAACATGGTGGCGAGTTCTTCGTCGACATTTGCGGTCTGCACATCCTTCGCCGCGGGCTCCGGCTGCAGATAACCGATCTCCTTGAGGAAGGCGGTGTAGGCGTTGATGTCGAATGCCTTGCCCTTGTTGGCCTTGTGCCAGTCGTCGATCTTCGCCTGTAGCGTGTCGCGGGTCGCGAGCAGTTCGCGGGTGCGCGGCGTCAGATCCTTGACGATCCCGGCAAGGCCCGCCCAGAAGGTATCCGGTGCAATGCCGGTGCCGGCGGTCGCTTCCTTGGCAATGAAGTCGGACAGAACAGGAGCGATCTTCAAACCGCTGGCGTCGATACGTTTCATGATAAATCTCGCGGAACACGGCGAAAACGGTGCCGTCCTGGGCTTCAGGATGAGGTGATTGGATACCGCTTAAGGCGGAAAGACTGGCCACTTTTAACGCCAAATCCAAGCAAAAGAGAAGTCCCTTCCCCGGGCCGAACGGGCCCAGGTCCTCGCCGCTGTTTTGGGCAGCCGCGACCGGTGTGCTGCGGGACACGCCTTGGGTTGGCGGCTAATTTCGCTGTGCGAGACAGGCGGCGAGGCGGCCGTGATGACGGCCGCAGTCTTGGAGGTTATGCCTCGGACATCAGATATTGGCCGCGAGGTCGTTGAGATCGCCGAACAGCACGCCGGTCTCGGCCAGCAGCCGCTCGATCGCTTCGGCGCCGTCGGCGACCGAACGTGCCGAGGTGTCGATGATGAGTTCGGCATTGGCCGGAGGCTGATAGTCGTTGGCGATGCCGGTAAAGCTCGGCAGGTCGCCCGCGCGTGCCTTGGCGTAGTGCCCCTTCGGATCGCGGCTTTCGCACACCTCCGCCGGAGTCGCGACATAGACCTCACGGAACAGATCGTCCGCGATACGGCGTGCCTGTGCGCGGTCTTCGCTTGAAGGCGAGACAGCGGCGACAATGGCAATGTGTCCGTTGCGTGCAAGATGGGTCGCGACCTCAGCCAGGCGGCGGATGTTCTCGGCGCGATCCTTCGGCGAGAAGCCGAGATCGCCGTTGAGTCCGGCGCGCAGCGTATCGCCATCGAGCAGTAGCGGCGAGCCGCCACGGCTGAACAGCTTGCGCTCCAGTGCGCGCGCCAGTGTGGATTTTCCGGAGCCGGGCAGGCCGGTCAGCCAGATCACCGCGCCGCCATGGCCGTAACGCGCCGAGCGCTCGTCTGGACGCAATGCGGATTCGACCGGCACGATATCGACCGGAATGGCCCGCTGGCCGGAATCGACGCTCAATACCAGACCGCCGCCCGCGATGCGGCCGTTGACCTCGATCACCAAGCGGCCGGTGCGCGGATTTTCAGTGTAGGGGTCGGTGGCAACCGGCTTCGCCAGCGCGATGTCGATCTCGCCGACATGGTTGCGGCCGATAGCGGCAGAGGCCACGCTTTCAAGCTCGCCGGGATCGACCGCCTTGTCGATGGCGACGATGGTGGCGCGGCTTTCCATGGTGCCGAGACGCACCAGAACCGATGCGCCGGCTTTCAGCGGTGCGTCATGCAGCCAGAAAATGCGGGCGCGCAGGCGGCGTGTGTCGCGCGGCGCGGCCTTGACGTGGGCGATGATGTCGCCACGCTCCAGAAACAGTTCGCGGTCCAGCGTAATGCCGACCGAGCGGCCTGCGCCTTGCCGCACATGAAGCGGCGTCTGCGGCCAGCTCTCGACCGACTTGACCTTCGCGACCTTGCCGGTCGGCATGATCACGATTTCATCGCCGGTGCCGATGTCGCCAGATTCAACGCGGCCCGCCACAATGCGCCGGTCGTCGAACTTGTAGATCGCCTGCACCGGTAAGCGCAGCGCCAGTTCGTCGAGCGGTCGGGCCGGGGTCAGGTGATCAATCGCCTCCACCACGGTCGGGCCTTGATACCAGCCGATATTCGCGGTGCGTTGGGTGACGCCGTCGCCATCACGCGCGGAGATCGGGATCACCGCAGTGGGCGTGACGCCGAGGCCGGTGAGATGTGCCGAGATTTCGTCGCTGATTTCCGCAAAACGCGCCGCGCTGTAATCGACGCGGTCCATCTTGTTGACCACCACGGCAACCTGCTTCACGCCAAGCAGGTGCAGCAGGTAGCCATGACGGCGGGTCTGGTCGCGCACGCCTTCCAGCGCGTCGATAATCAGGATCGCGCCGTCCGCCTGCGAGGCGCCGGTAATCATGTTGCGCAGGAATTCGGCGTGGCCGGGCGCGTCGATCAGCACCACATCGCGCGAGGGCGTGCGGAAACGGATCTGCGTGGTGTCGATGGTGATGCCCTGGTCGCGCTCGGTCTGCAGCGCGTCGAGAAGGAACGACCACTCGAACGGCATGCCGCGCCGTGCGCTGACCGCTTGCAGCATTTCCAGCTTGCCGTCCGGCAGGCTGCCGGTTTCGTGCAACAGGCGGCCGACCAGCGTCGATTTGCCGTGGTCGACATGGCCGACAATGACGATGCGCACCTGCGGGCGGGTAAGCTCGTTCGGCGCGGAAGCGAGGGAAGCCTCGGATTCGATTTTCGATACAGCGATGTTCATCGGGGCGCTCATATGACGTCAGAGGTAACCGGCGACACGCAGCCGCTCGAAGGCATCTTCGGTTTCGTGATCGAGCGCGCGGCCGGCGCGCTCCGGAATTTTCGTGGCTTTCAGCTCGGCCAGGATCTCCTCGATGTTCGAGGCGTCCGACACGACAGGATTGGTGATGTCCTGATCGCCCAGCGAGCGATAGCGCTTGCCGTTGTTCGACAGATAGAGCGGAATGATCGGAATGTTCTCGCGCTGGGTGTAGGCCCAGATGTCTTCCTCGGTCCAATGCAGGATCGGGTGGATGCGCAGGTGCGCGCCCTGCGGCGGCGATGCGTTGAAGTGATCCCAGAATTCGGGCGGCTGATCGCGCACGTCCCAGCCGCCTTCAAGACCGCGCGGTGAAAACACGCGCTCCTTGGCGCGGGTCGCTTCCTCGTCGCGGCGGATGCCGGCGATCAGGCCGTCGAAGCCATATTTGGCAAGAGCGAGCTTGAGGCCTTCGGTCTTGCGTGCGGCGGAGCGGGCCGCGGGCGGCAAGGTGGGATCAATTTCGTCGATGGGCGGGCAGTAATCCACTTTCAGATCGAGGCCCCATTCCTTCGCGTATTGATCGCGGAAGGCATACATCTCGGGGAATTTCTTCTGCGTGTCGACATGCAGCGCGGGGAACGGCACCTTGCCGAAGAACGCCTTGCGCGCGAGCCAGATCATCACATTGGAATCTTTGCCGAGCGACCAGAGCAGCGCCAGTTTCTTCAGCCGGGCGAAGGCTTCGCGGAAAATGTAGATGCTTTGCGCTTCCAGTTCGTCGAGATGATCCATCGACGGCGCGGGCCTGGACACAAGCGAGCCGGGCGCCAGCGCAGCCTCGGGCACAAGAACGGACTTCGGTGCGGAAGACGCTGCCAGAGATGTCGCCGAAGGAGTGGCCATGGGATTACTCCGTCCCGGGCGCGGGCTGTGCCCGCAGGCCGGTGTGAGCGCGGGATGCAACAGCACGCGTGCGGGGCAGGTCGCCGTCCGGATGTGACACGAGAAGATGCATCTCTTTAGCGCGGGGTTCGTGGTACAGATTTCTAAGTTTGCGGCGCAGCGTAGAAGAAATAATTTTCTATTTATGCCGCTTGCAAGATACATAAATAGAAAATAATTTCAGTCAACCCCGTAATTGGGGAGCGGAGTTTCACATGCGGTTTCTGCCCGTCTTTCTCGACCTGCAAGCTGGACCAGTCGTTCTGGTCGGGCAGGGCGAGCTTGCGCAAGCCAAGCTGCGGCTGCTGCTGGCGGCGGATGCGCGCGTGCGCTGGTACGCGACCGACGGCCGTCACGATGTCTCGCGCCTTGATGCGGCCGCGGCGTCTCGCGTCGAGCGCGCCGAGGGCGATCCGCTCACCGCCGACCTTTCCAATGTGATCGCGGTTCTGTGCGCGGGCGCGGGCGAGACCGGTCACGCCATGGCTGCTCGCGCACGTACGCTCGGCGTTCCTGTCAACGTGATGGACGAAGTGGCGCACTCGACCTTCATCTTCCCGGCGATTGTCGATCGCGGTGATGTCGTGGTTGCCGTCGGCACCGGCGGCGCTTCACCTGTTGTCGCGCGCCGGGTGCGCGAGCGCATCGAGGCGATGCTGCCGGCGCGGATCGGCGATCTCGCCTCCTTCGCCGGCCGCTGGCGCGATGCGATCAAGGCTCGGCTTCCCGATGTGGCGATGCGCCGGCTGTTCTGGGAGCGCGTGATTGACGGCCCGATCGGCGCGGATGTGCTGGCCGGTCGCGTCAGCGATGCCAACCGCAAGCTGACAGCCCTTCACGATCCGGTGGCGTTCGCCGCGAGCGGCGGCGAGGGGATTGTCACGCTGGTCGGAGCTGGTCCCGGCGATCCGGATCTTCTCACCGTCAAGGCGCTGCGCGCGTTGCAGGACGCGGATGTGGTTTTCTACGATGATCTGGTGTCGCCCGAAATTCTCGACCGTGCGCGCCGCGATGCCGCGCGTGTGCCGGTGGGCCGCCGGGTCGGCAAGCCCGGCATTGGACAGGACAAGATTCATCGCCTGCTGATCGAGGCCGCTCAGTCCGGAAAGCGTGCTGTGCGGCTGAAGGGCGGCGATCCCTTTATCTTCGGGCGCGGCGGCGAAGAAATCGCGGCGCTGCGCGCGGCGGGCGTCGCTTACGCCGTCATCCCGGGCATCACCGCCGGCCTCGGCGCTGCTTCACAATTCGAGGTGCCGCTGACTTATCGCAAGGAAGCGCTACGGATCACTTTCCTCACCGCGCACAAGGCGGAAGATGCCGGCAATGTCGACTGGTCCGCGCTGACCGACACCAGGATGACCGTCGTTGTCTACATGGGCATGACGGCGGCCCCGGCCATTCGCGACGGCCTGCTCGCCGCGGGGCGTTCGCCGGATACGCCGGTCGGTGTATTCGCGCGCGTGACGCGGACCGATTCGCAAGCCGTGGTCGGCACGCTTCGCGATCTGCCCTCGCTCGCCGATCAGGTGAAGGCCGGTCCCGCCATCCTGATCATTGGCGACGTCGTTTCCCGCTCCGCTCCATGGCGGAACGGACAAGTCCAAGCAACCCCCGATGACCTCATCTCCGACCTGTTAATGGCTGCCGAATGACCTCACCTCTGCAACAGAAAATCAAGATCACCGGTCCCTCCATCGTCACCGCCAATCGGACTCGCGACGGCGCGGTGATCTATCGGACCTCGACCCACGACTGGTCGGTAAAACTCGGCGATGCGGCCATCGTGCGCAACGCCGACGACGCCCGGGCGCTGCTCGCCGAATCCGTCGCCGACGATGTCGGCTCTGTGGGCGCCTATATCGCGCCGGTGGAAATCGGCGAGGACGGGATTCAGCCCGGCAACCTGCGCGAGAAAATCCGTCAGCAGGGCGTGACGATTGATCTTCTCGTCTCGGCCTGAGCCGCGACAGATTCAAGGCAAGTGCAATGTACGCTTACGACGAACTCGACCGGACCATTGTCAACGAACGTGTTTCGGAGTTTCGCGATCAGGTCGCGCGCCGGCTGTCCGGCGAACTGACCGAGGACGAATTCAAGTCGCTGCGGCTGATGAACGGCGTTTATCTGCAATTGCACGCCTACATGCTGCGGATCGCGATTCCCTACGGCACCCTGTCGTCGAAGCAGCTTCGCGCGCTGGCCCATGTCGCGCGCAAGTATGACCGTGGCTATGGCCATTTCACCACGCGGCAGAATATCCAGTACAACTGGATCAAGCTGGCCGAAATTCCCGATGCGCTGGAGCACTTGGCCAAGGTCGGTATTCACGGCATGCAGACTTCCGGCAACTGCATCCGCAACGTCACCTCCGATCAATGGGCCGGCGTCGTCCCGGACGAAGTCGAGGATCCCCGCATCTGGGCGGAAATCCTGCGCCAGTATTCGACGCTGCATCCGGAATTCTCGTTCCTGCCGCGCAAGTTCAAGTTCGCGATCACCGCGAGCGATCATGACCGCGCAGCGATCAAGGTGCATGACATCGGTCTGCGGCTGTACAGGAATGCGGCGGGCGAGGTTGGCTTTGAAGTCATGGTCGGTGGCGGGCTGGGCCGCACCCCGTTCATCGCCAAGACCATCAATGAATTCGTCAGCCGCCGCGACATTCTGAGCTATGTCGAGGCGATCCTGCGCGTCTACAATCAATACGGTCGCCGCGACAACATCTACAAGGCACGCATCAAGATTCTGGTCCACGAGCTTGGCATCGAGAAGTTCAAGCAAGAGGTCGAGGAGGAATGGGTGCAGATGCGCGACGGCGCGCTGGCGCTCGATGAGGCCGAGATCGAGGATATCCGCTCGCGCTTTTTCTATCCCGATTATGCCAAGCTCGAGGATACGCCGCCTGAACTGACCAAGGCGCTGCAGAATCCGAACTTCGAGGCCTGGTACAGGAACTCGGTTGCCCCGCACAAGCAGGCAGGCTACGGCATCGTTACGCTGTCGTTGAAGCCGGTCGGCGGGCCTCCGGGTGATGCCACGGCCGAACAGATGGACGAGATCGCCGATCTCGCGGACAAGTATTCGTTCGGCGAAATTCGCGTCGGTCACGAACAGAACCTGGCTCTGCCGCATGTCGCCAAGCGCGATCTGCCGGCGCTTTGGCGCGCGCTCGACAGGATCGGCGTCGCGACGCCGAATGTGAACCTGGTCACGGACATTATCGCCTGCCCGGGTCTCGACTATTGCTCGCTCGCCAATGCGCGCTCGATTCCGATTGCGCAGGAGATCACGCGGCGGTTCGCCAATATCGACACGGCCAACCTGATCGGCCGGTTGCACATCAATATTTCCGGCTGCATCAATGCCTGCGGTCATCATCACGTTGGCCACATCGGCATTCTCGGTGTCGAGAAGAACGGCGAGGAATTCTACCAGATCACCATCGGCGGCCGAGCCGATGAAGGTGCCACACTTGGACAACTGGTCGGTCCGGCAGTGCCGTTCGATCAGGTCGCCGATGTGATCGAGGATATCGTCGAGGCCTATCTGGCGCTGCGCCAGCGACCGGGCGAGTTGTTTGTCGATACCGTGAAGCGCCTCGGTGTCGAGCCTTTCAAGGAGCGGGTCTATGCCACTCGTTAAGGGCAACACTGTCGTCGCCGACGAATTCACTCACCTTGCCGACGATGCGGAACTCCCGTCCAGCGGTGCGGTGCTCGTGTCTGCGGAGCGCTTCCTAAACGATCCGGAAGCTGCATTGTCGCGTGGCGGCAAGACGGGCGTGATCTGGCCCAACAACCGCGACATCGACGAGTTGCTGCCGTATCTGGGCCGCCTCGCGGTGATCGCGCTGGTCTTTCCGATCTTCCGTGACGGCCGTGCCTATTCGCAGGCCAGGCTGCTGCGTGAGCGTCACACGTTCAAGGGCGAGCTGCGCGCCACCGGGCAAGTTCTGCGCGACCAGTTCCTTTTCATGCTGCGCGCGGGCTTCGACGCCTTCGAGGTGAAGAAGGAGAAGGACGCGCAGGTGTTTGCGGAGGTCGCACACCGCTTCTCGGTGTTCTACCAGCCGACTGGTGACGGCCGTGTCACCGCGTTTCATCGCCGGCTGATGCATCTGCCGGAAGGAGTGCGTTCATGACCACGGTTGCATCCTCGTTTCTGTCGCAAACACCGGACGTTTCTTCGGCGCTGATCGTTGCCGAAGCCGCCGAGCTTGATCGCGCGCTCACCAAGGCGTCGCCGACGGACGTTATCGCGGCTGCGGTCAGGGCTGTGGGCCGTCACCGGCTCGCCGTGGTGTCGTCGTTCGGCACGGAGTCCGCTGCGCTGTTGAAATTCGCAGCCGAGGTCGATCCGGCGATTCCCGTGGTGTTTCTCGACACCGGCTGGCTGTTCGAGGAAACGCTCGCCTATCGCGACACGCTAACGAAGCTGCTCGGCCTGACCGATGTACGCACGATCCATCCGTTGAACGATACACTCGACCGCGAGGACAAGGATCGCGACCTGTGGTTTTCCGATCCCGACCGCTGCTGCTTCATCCGCAAGGTCGAGCCGCTGGCGCGGGCGCTGTCGTCGTTCGATGGCTGGATCAACGGGCGCAAGCGGTTTCAGGGCGGCGATCGTGCGTCCATTCCCGTCGTTGAGGCGGATGGCGCCCGGCTGAAATTCAATCCGCTCGCCAATGTCTCGCAGGACGAATTGAAGGCCTTGTATGCGGCGATGGATCTGCCGCCGCATCCTTTGGTCGCATCCGGATTCACCTCGATCGGGTGTATGCCTTGCACCAGCCGCACGCTTCCCGGCGAGGACGCGCGCGCGGGCCGCTGGCGCGACAGAGGCAAGACGGAGTGCGGCATTCACGTCACCAAAACTCCGTAAAATTCTGCCTTTCTGAAATTCGTGATTTCTTGGAATGTTCGTTCCGCAATTCTGATAAGAATGAAATCCGGTTTCGTTGACAGAGCCTCATGAATTCCAGAGTTTCATGCCTCCTGACGACAACAATGTCGTCATGCCGGATGGAGATTGAAATGGTTCGCAATTTGTTTGTCGGCCGCTTGCTTGTAGCCGGAAGTCTGGTGTGGGCCGGCTCCGCGCTCGCTGCCGACGTGACGCTGCTCAACGTGTCGTACGATCCGACCCGCGAACTCTACGTGGAATTCAACAAGGCCTTCTCCGCTGCCTATCGCAAGGAGACCGGCAAGAGCATCGAGATCAAGCAGTCGCATGGCGGCTCGGGCTCGCAGGCGCGCTCGGTGATCGACGGATTGCAAGCCGACGTAGTGACGCTGGCGCTGGCCTACGACATTGACGCCATCGCCAACAAGGGATTCCTGAAGAAGGATTGGCAGAAGACGCTGCCGCAGAATTCGTCGCCGTATACGTCGACCATCGTGTTTCTGGTGCGCAAGGGTAATCCGAAGGGCATCAAGGATTGGGACGATCTGGTGAAAAGCGGCGTGCAGGTGATCACCCCGAATCCGAAGACGTCCGGCGGGGCGCGCTGGAATTATCTTGCGGCGTGGGGTTACGGCCTGAAGAAATACGGCTCCGAGGACAAGGCCAGGAAGTTCGTCGCCGACATCTACAAGAATGTCCCGGTGCTCGATACGGGCGCGCGCGGCTCGACCGTCACGTTCGTCGAGCGCGGCGTCGGCGACGTGCTGCTGGCATGGGAAAACGAAGCCTTCCTTGCGGTGAAGGAGTTCGGCAAGGACAAGTTCGAGATCGTGGCGCCGCCGCTGTCGATCCTGGCCGAGCCGCCGGTCGCGGTGGTCGATAGCGTCTCCGACAAGAAGGGGACGCGCGCCGCCGCCGAGGCCTACCTGAAATACTGGTACACCAAGGAAGGCCAGGAAATCGCGGCGCGGAATTTCTATCGTCCGCGCGATGCCGCGGTCGGTGAGAAATACGCCGACTCCTTTGCGAAGGTCGAGCTTTTCACCATCGACGATGTGTTTGGCGGCTGGACCAAGGCCCAGAAGGAACACTTCGCCGAAGGCGGCGTTTTCGACCAGATCTACAAGAACTGATCCAGAACGCGGATTGATGGGGGCATCGTGAGCGGAGGGACAGGACGACGAGGAGCATTGCCGGGCTTTGGTCTCACCATGGGACTGACGCTGACATGGCTGTCGATCATCGTGCTGATTCCGCTCGCGGGCCTTTTCATCAAAACGTCCGAACTTAGCCTGCTTCAGTTCTGGGATATTCTCACCGCCCGGCGCACGCTGAATGCGCTAAAGATTTCATTCGGCCTCGCGTTCCTGGCCGCGCTCGTCAATCTCGTGATGGGCATGATCATTGTCTGGGTGCTGGTGCGCTACAAGTTCCCCGGCCGCCGCATCTTCGATGCTATCGTCGATATCCCGTTCGCGTTGCCGACGGCGGTCGCAGGGGTGGCGCTGACGGCGCTGTTTGCACAGAAGGGTTGGCTTGGTGCGCCGCTGGCGGAATGGGGCATCAAGGTCGCCTTCACGCCGATCGGGATTTTCGTTGCGATGATCTTCATCGGATTTCCGTTCGTGGTTCGCACAGTGCAGCCGGTGCTGATTGATCTTGAAATCGAGGTGGAGGAAGCGGCGGCGTCGCTCGGCGCATCGCGCTGGGATGTCATCCGCCGCGTGATCCTGCCGAGCCTGACGCCCGCGATTCTCACGGGCTTTGCGCTGGCCTTTGCTCGCGCCGTAGGCGAATACGGCTCTGTCATCTTTATCGCGGGTAATCTGCCGAACGTGTCGGAAATCGCGCCGCTCCTGATCGTGATCCGGTTGTCGGAATTCCGTTATGCGGACGCGACCGCCATCGCTGTGATCATGCTGGTCGTTTCCTTCCTCATCATCTTCAGCATCAACCGCATTCAGCGCTGGGCGCAGACGCGTGGCGTCGCGGTCCAGGTCTGATCATTGCCATGGTGATCGACAGGCCAAAATCCGCGTCCGCGCATGAAATCCGCACCGAGCCGTTTCTGGTGCGCTGGACACTCATCACCATTGCCGTCCTGTTCTTGACAGTGTTCGTCGTGCTGCCGCTGGTGGTTGTTTTCTCCGAAGCCTTCTCGCGCGGTATCGGAGCCTATCTCGCAGCGCTCTCCGATCCGGAAGCGCTGTCCGCGATCCGGCTGACGCTGACGGTCGCCGCGATTTCGGTGGGCCTCAATCTCGTGTTCGGCGTGATCGCAGCATGGGCGATCGCCAAGTTTGAATTTCGCGGCAAGGTGTTCCTGATCACGCTGATCGACCTGCCGTTCTCGGTGTCGCCGGTGATTTCGGGTCTGGTCTTCGTGCTGCTGTTCGGCGCGCAGGGCTATTTCGGCACCTGGTTGCAGTCTCATGGCATCCAGATCCTGTTCGCGGTCCCGGGCATCGCGCTGGCGACGACCTTTGTGACGTTCCCGTTCGTCGCGCGTGAATTGATCCCGCTGATGCAGGAGCAGGGAACGCAGGAGGAAGAGGCGGCGATCTCGCTCGGCGCCTCGGGCCTGCGCACCTTCGTGCGGGTGACCATTCCCAATATCAAATGGGGCGTTCTTTACGGCGTGCTGCTCTGCAACGCCCGCGCCATGGGCGAATTTGGTGCCGTGTCGGTGGTTTCCGGCCATATTCGCGGCGAGACCAACACCATGCCGCTGCTCGTCGAAATCCTCTATAATGAGTACCAGTTTGTGGCTTCGTTCGCGATTGCGTCGCTGCTCGCATTCCTGGCGCTCGTCACGCTGATCGTGAAAACGATCCTCGAAAGCCATCTCGAAGAAGGACAGTCCGCAAGTGACGATTGAAGTCCGTAACATCGTGAAGCGATACGGCTCCTTCGCCGCGCTCGATCATGTCGATCTCAAGGTCGCGACCGGCGAGCTGGTGGCGCTGCTCGGGCCGTCGGGCTCGGGCAAGACCTCGCTGCTGCGGATCATCGCAGGGCTTGACTGGCCCGACGAAGGTTCGGTGATTTTCGACGGCGAGGATGCGCTGTCGCGCGGCGCCGGCGAGCGTCACGTCGGCTTTGTGTTTCAGCACTATGCGCTGTTCCGTCACATGAGTGTGTTCGAGAATGTCGCGTTCGGATTGCGGGTGCAGCCGCGGGCGATCCGCAAGGACGAAGCGCATATCAGGAAGCGCGTGAAGGAACTGCTCGACCTCGTGCAGCTCGACTGGCTGGCGGACCGCTATCCGAGCCAGTTGTCCGGGGGGCAGCGCCAGCGTATTGCGCTGGCGCGCGCGCTTGCCATCGAGCCGCGCATCCTGCTGCTGGACGAGCCGTTCGGCGCGCTCGATGCCAAGGTGCGCAAGGAACTGCGCCGCTGGCTGCGCCAGTTGCACGACGAGATTCATGTGACCTCGATTTTCGTCACCCACGATCAGGAAGAGGCGCTCGAAGTCGCCAACCGCGTGGTGGTGATGGACAAAGGTAAGATCGAGCAGATCGGCACGCCCGGTGACGTTTACGACAATCCGGCCACCGCCTTCGTTCATGGCTTCATCGGTGAATCTATCGTGCTCCCGGTGCAGGTGTCGGACGGCAAGGTGCGGCTGGGCGAGAAGGTGCTGAACCTCGAGCCGCGCGACGCGGTGTCGGGCCCGTCGAATCTGTTCATTCGCCGCCATGATGTGTCGATCGTCCCGGCGGGCAGCGGCCTTCTGGAAGGCGACGTGAGGCATGTGCGCGCGTTCGGCCCGACCCAGCGCGCCGACGTGGTGCTGCACAATGGCGCGACCGAAACGCTGATTGAAATCGACGCCCCGCGCGACCGCGATCTCAAACCCGGCGATGTGGTCAGCCTTCAGCCCCGGCGCTACCGGCTGTTCCCGGCCGCCTCCTGAGCCTGAAAACCGGTCCCGTGTTCACCTTTCAGCCACGGTTGGTGTGCAACAAACGCCGACCAACGGTTGGGGACTCAAATGATGCGTGTGGCGGGGGCCATTCTGGCGCTGGCAGTACTGACGGGGTGTACCTCCGACAACGGGCCGTCCACCGAGCAGCCGGCCTTCTATGTCAGCATGGCCAGCGCGGGCGCGAAGCTCGATCCGAATGTCGCGGCCTCGATGATTTCCGGCTACCGGCAGAACAATGGCCTTGGCGCGGTGCAGGTCGATCCGTTGTTGATGAAAGCCGCCGAGACGCAGTCCCAGGCGATGGGCGCCCGCAACAAGCTCGATCACAATGTGGCGGGGACGCTGGATAAGCGGATCAAGGCTTCGGGCTTCGATGCCACCAAGGCGGTCGAAAACGTTTCGGCCGGGTATCACACACTGGCGGAGGCTTTTTCGGGCTGGCGGGACTCGCCGCCTCACAAGGCCAATATGCTGGCCAGCGGTGTCACAAAAATGGGCATTTCGGCGGTCTATGTCCCGAACACCAAGTACAAGGTGTTCTGGACGCTGATTCTCGCCGCGCCGGACGCACGATAGGCGCGCCGGGATAAACCTTCTGTGACATCTGGTGGTCCGATTCCAACATTCGCATCCCGGTTCAGCAAGCATTTTGCGAATGTTGGAATCAAAGGACCACTAGCAAATATAGGTTTCTAGTGGAGTTTTGGATTTGACATTCGCATTGTGAACTCGCGGCCGGTGATGCGCGAATGTCAAATCCACTCCACTAGCTCCTTTTCGCCAATTGACGCGGCTGCGAAGTGAGGCCACCGTGCTGCAGCATCGGTTCCCCGCCGATGCTGTGAGTAGCCGACATGGACCAGCTTTCTCCCTCGACAAAATCGGATGCATCCATTCCCTCGAAGGCCCGGCGCGTGCTGGTGCTGCAGGGCGGCGGCGCGCTCGGCTCCTATCAGGCCGGTGCCTATCAGGCGCTGTGCCATCATGATTTCGAGCCGCAATGGATCGCCGGGATTTCCATCGGCGCGATCAATGCGGCGATCATCGCGGGCAATTCGCGCGAGGCGCGCGTCGGCAAGCTGAAGGAATTCTGGGAGATGGTGTCGTCGGCGTCGCCGATGCCGTGGGCGCCGCTGGTCCGGACCGATCAGGTCCGCTCCGTCTTCAACGAAACCAGCGCCGCGCTGATCGCGACCTTCGGCGTGCCGGGTTTCTTCACGCCGCGTTTTCCGCCCGCGCCGGTCTGGCCCGCGGGCACGCCGCAGTCGCAGAGCTATTACGACACCTCGCCACTGCGTGCGACGCTGGAGCGGCTGGTGGATTTCGACCGCATCAACAACGACGGCGTTCGCCTGAGTGTCGGCGCGGTCAACATCAGGACCGGCAATTTCGAGTATTTCGACAATCACGAGTTCAGGAAGCGCGGCAAGACAATCGGCCCCGAGCACATCATGGCCTCGGGCGCGTTGCCGCCGGGCTTTCCGCCGATCGAGATCGAAGGTGAATTTTACTGGGACGGCGGCATCGTTTCCAACACGCCGCTCGATTACGTGCTCGAGCACGAACGGGACGACGATCTGCTGATCTTCCAGGTCGATCTGTTCAGCGCGCGCGGTGAAGTTCCGGCCACCGTGCTCGAGGCGGCCGAGCGGGAAAAGGACATCCGCTATTCCAGCCGCACCCGCATGAACACCGACATGAACAAGAAGATCCACGACGCCAAGAAAGCAGTGCGCGAACTGATCGCGAAGCTGCCGGAGAGTTTCAAGGACGATCCGCTGGTTGCCACATTGAATGAAGCGGCGAAGGAAAACACCGTCACGGTGGTTCACCTGATCTATCGCAGCAAGCTGCACGAGACATCGTCCAAGGATTACGATTTCTCCCGCCTCGGCATGACCGAACACTGGACGGCCGGCGAACGCGATGTCTACGCCTCGATGACTCATCCGGAATGGCTGAACCGGCCGCAGTCGGATGAAACCATGGTCACCTACGATCTGTGCGAGAACGGATCGGACTATATCAAGCGGTAAACAGGAGCGAATAAATGGGTACTCTTTCCGGCAAGACAGCGGTTGTGACCGGCTCGACCAGCGGCATCGGCCTTGCTTATGCGCGCGCTTTTGCCAGCGCTGGCGCCAATGTCGTGATCAACGGGTTCGGCACGCCGGCAGACATCGAAAAGGAGCGGTCGAAGATCGAATCCGATTTCAAGGTCAAGGCCGCCTATTCCCCCGCGGACATGACCAAGCCCGCCGAAATCGCCGGCATGATCGAGCTTGGCGAAAAGACCTTTGGATCGGTCGATATCCTTGTCAATAATGCGGGCATCCAGTTCGTCTCGCCGATCGAGGATTTCCCGATCGAGAAGTGGGATGCGATTATCGCGATCAACCTGTCCTCGGCGTTCCATGCCATTCGTGCCGCGGTGCCGGGCATGAAGAAGCGCGGCTGGGGCCGCATCATCAACACGGCGTCGGCGCACTCGCTGGTGGCTTCGCCCTTCAAGTCGGCTTACGTGTCGGCCAAGCACGGCATCGCTGGCCTGACCAAGACGGTCGCGCTCGAAGTCGCGACCCACAAGATCACCTGCAACTGCATTTCGCCGGGCTATGTCTGGACGCCGCTGGTGGAAAAGCAGATTCCCGACACCATGAAAGCGCGCAACATGACCAAGGAACAGGTCATCAACGACGTGCTGCTCGATGCGCAGCCAACCAAGGAATTCGTGACGGTCGAGCAGGTCGCGGCGCTGGCGCTGTTTCTGTGCGGCGACGATGCGGCGCAGATCACCGGCGCGAACCTGTCCATCGACGGCGGCTGGACGGCGGCGTAATTTTCCCCTCTCCCCTTGTGGGAGAGGTGCCCGAGTGAAACGAGGGCGGGTGAGGGGTCTCGACCAAAACCCTCACCCGCCTCGATTTCGCTTCGCTTAATCTTGCCACCCTCTCCCACAAGGGGAGAGGGAGGATTTAGTGAAACTCAGTCCTTGCGCTTCCCGAACGCCAGAACGTGGAAGCCGAGGCGGGTGCGGGTGATCCAGAACAGCAGGATCGTTTCGAACACCAGTGCGATGGAGGTTGCGGCGGCGGCGCCGTAACCGCCGAAGCGCGGCACAAGCAGCACGCACAGCACAAGGTTGACCAGGAACGCCAGCGCATAGGCCAGCGCGCACATGTTCTGGTGGCCGAGCATGTTGAGCAGGCGTTCCACCGGGCCGATGGCCGAGCGCACGATCAGGCCGATGGCCGCCACGAACATGATGCCGTAACCTGCGGTGAATTGCGGGCCGAACAGCCAGAGCAGCGGCTCGCCCAGCGCCAGCAGCACGGCGGTCGCCGCGACCGACGGCCAGAACGTCCACTTGATGGCGTGAGCGATGTAGGCCTCGAGCCGCTCCTTGTCGCCGGAGGCGTGATATTCGCTGAAACGATGTGCGGTGGTCGCCGACATCGCGTAGTGAATGAACGACACCAGCGCCAGCGTCTTCACCACGGCGAAGTAGACGCCAACCTCTTCCGATGAACGGAATTGCTGCAGCACCAACACGTCGGTGTAGGACAGCAGCAGGTAAAATCCTTCGACCATCATGATCGGAAGCGACACCTTGAGCCAGGCGCGGATCTCATAAGTCTTCGGACCTGGCGCGACGCTGGCATTGAGGCGGCGATTGAGTACGATCAACTGGCCAATCATCGCGATCCAGACCGCGGCGGCGCTGGCGAACATCGCGGCGGTGGCGCCGAGGTTCATGCCGAGCACCACGGCGCCTGCGGTGAAGCCGATAATCAGGGTCTGCCGCACGATGAATTGCGGCATCAAGCCGAGGCGCATCCAGTCGTGGGAGCGCGCGAGGCCGTCCTGCGTATTGGCGACGACGAAGGCGGGCAGGGTGAGGCAGCCGATATAGAGCGGCACGATGGTGTGCGTGTCGATCCACGGCGACAGGAGCTTCACGACGGCTGCGAGCAGCAGCGCCACCGCGCTCGAGGCGGCAAATGTCATCCAGCGGCTGCCGGAGAGAAAGCCGCGCAGCATCGAAAGCTCGCCGCTGGCGCGATATTCCGGAATGATCTTCTGTGCGGAGACAGCGATGCCGAAGTCGAGCACGCTGCCGAGCAGCAGCACCCAGGTCCAGACATAGACATAGATGCCGTAATCCGAGCCGCCCATCCATCGCGCGAGCAGGACCTGCGAGAAATAGGCAAGGCCCGCGCTCAATACGCGGATCAGGAAGACGGTGCCGGCGAGCCGCTTGGTCAGCGAGGCTTCGGAGGTGCCGGTCAGCACGCCACGCAGCCGCGCGATCAGGCTCGCGGGTTTCGTTTCCGACGCGCTTTGAGCTTCCACCACCGCCACGGCATTCCATCCTGCTCCGCCCACATGGCGGCACGATGCGCCTTAGCAAGGATTCGTTAAGATTTGGTTGGGTCGGGCGACAGCGGGCGTCGCAGGCGTCAGCAACTTGTACTCAGGGTCGTCCCCGCGAAGGCGGGGACCCATACTCCCTGAATACAGACTATCAAAGATCGTTTCGGAGAGCATTCTCGGTACAACATATCCCGCCGGTGGCTATGGGTCCCCGCCTTCGCGGGGACGACGATGGGATTATCCCTTGAACCCGCCCTCATCCAGAAACGCCGCTTCTTCCGGTGTTGTCGCGCGCCCCAGCACGGCATTGCGGTGAGGGAAGCGGCCGAACTTGCGGATGATGTCGGCGTGCAGCACCGCCCATTTCAGGCTGTCGGCACCGAGCGGCTCAAACAGCGCGATGCTGCGTTCCTGATCGGCCATGTTTTCGGAATGCTCGAACGGCAGGTACATGAAGCTGCGCATGCCTTGCTCGATCCGCTGGTCGCGGCCTTCGGCAATGGCGCGTGCAGCCACGCTGCGCGCCAGCGCATCGGTGGAGAACGCGCGCGCATCGTTTCGGAACATGTTGCGCGGAAACTGGTCGAGCACGATCAGCAGCGCCAGCGCGCCCTCGTCGCTGTCCTGCCACGCGGTGAGCTTGCCGTCGCGTGCTGCTTCCCATGTGCCCATAAAGCGGTCGCGCAATTCCTGATCGAACGCATCGTCCTTGGCGTACCAGCGGTCATATCCGGCATTGCGCCAGAAGGTGACAATGTCTTGCGGTGTAACGATGGAATTCATGGAGCACGACCTTAAAGACGACAATGGCCGGGCGGAGGCCCGGCCATTGTGCAGGTTGGTTCTCGAAACGATCAGCTCGCCGCAGCGGCCGCCGCTTTCGGCTTTTCGTCGCGCAGTTCGCGGCGCAGGATCTTGCCGACATTGGTCTTCGGCAATTCCGTCCGGAATTCGACGTGCTTGGGCACCTTGTAGCCGGTGAGTTCGGTGGACGCGAACTTGATAACGTCCTGCGCGGTGAGGTTGGGGTCTTTTTTCACCACGAAGGCCTTCACGGCTTCGGTGGACTTCGCATCCGGCACGCCGATCACGGCGCATTCCAGCACGCCCGGATGGCTCGCGATCACTTCCTCGACTTCGTTCGGATAGACGTTGAAGCCCGAAACCAGGATCATGTCCTTCTTGCGGTCCACGATCTTGGTGTAGCCGTCCGGCGACATGATGCCGATATCGCCGGTGCGGAAATAGCCGTCGGCGGTCATCACCTTCGCGGTTTCTTCCGGGCGGTTCCAGTAGCCGGCCATCACCTGCGGACCCTTGGCGCAGATTTCACCGGCTTCGCCGAGCGGCACTTCGTTGCCGTCGTCGTCGCGGATCGAAAGCCAGGTCGAAGGCACCGGAATGCCGATCGAGCCGGAGAACTTGTCGGTGTCCGCGGGGTTGCAGGTCAGGGTCGGCGAGGTCTCGGAGAGGCCGTAGCCTTCCGACAGCGCGACACCGGTCACCTGCGTCCACTTGTCGGCCACCGGCTTCTGCACGGCCATGCCGCCGCCGAAGCAGCTCTTCAGCTTGGAGAAGTCGAGCTTGTCGAAGCCGGGCGTGTTGAGCAGGCCGTTGTAGAGCGTGTTCACCGCCGGGAAGCTGTTGACCTGATACTTCGACAGTTCCTTGACGAAGCCCGCCATGTCGCGCGGATTCGGGATCAGGAGGTTCACGCCCCCGGCACGCACCGCGAGGAGGTAACACGCGGTCAGCGCGAAGATGTGATAGAGCGGCAGCGCGCAGACGATGAAGAGCTGATCGACAACCGGCGGCTTCTTCAGGGCCGGCTGCAGCCAGGCGTCATTCTGCAGCACGTTGGCGAGAATGTTGCGATGGAGCAGCGTCGCGCCCTTGGAGACGCCGGTGGTGCCGCCGGTATACTGCAGGAACGCCACGTCGTCGCCGGTCAGCGCCGGCTTGTTCAGCTTCAGCCTGCGTCCCTGCGCCAGCGCGTCATTGAACGACACTGCGCTCGGGATCGAATAGGCCGGGACCATCTTCTTCACATTGCGCACGACGAAGTTGACGATCACGCCCTTGAAGCCGAGCAGATCGCCCATCGAGCCGATAATGACGGTCTTGACGTTGGTGTTGGGCAGCACCTTCTCCAGCGTGGTGGCGAAGTTTTCCAGCAGCAGGATGGCTTCTGCGCCGGAGTCCTTGAGCTGGTGTTCGAGTTCGCGCGGCGTGTAGAGTGGATTGACGTTCACGACGGTGTAGCCGGCGCGCAGGACCGCGGCGGTGCTGATCGGATTCTGCAGCACGTTCGGCATCATGATGGCGACGCGCGCGCCCTTCTTGAGGCCCTTGCTCTGCAGATAGGCGCCGAGAGCCGCCGACATCTCGTCGAGGTCGCGATAGGTGATCGCCTTGTCCATGCAGATGAAGGACTTGCGGTCGGCGAATTTCTTGAAGCTCTCCTCGAGCAGTTCGACCAGCGACGGATATTGATTGACGTCGATGTCGGCCGGCACGCCAGCCGGATATTGCTTGAGCCAGATACGTTCCATGGTGACTCCCCTCAGATGTTTCCTGGCGGCCCCCGTCTTGAGGCGGGGTGCGCGGTTTGACAGGTATTGGGGGAAGTATTGAGCGAAGCGGCCAGCCATAGCAAGCCTGTGCGCGCTAACGACGCACTTTAGAAAGTTTGTAGGTTACCGCTGCCGTCCGTGCAGGCTTTTGCAAAGCACAATTTTCACAAACTAGCTGCGCGGGGCTGCGTCGGTTTTCTTCTGGGCGGCAGGTTTTGCGCCACCTTTCGCAGAATTGGCAGGTTTCGCGGCGGGGGTGGGTGTTGCGGGCTTTACGGCCGCAGGCTTTGCAGCAGGCTTGGCTGCGGCTGCAGGCTTTTTGTCCGACTTCGGCGTCGCGACTGGCTTTGGCGCTGCGGCCGCGGTCTTGGGCTTCTGGGCTGCCGCCGGCTTTGCCTCGGGCTTTGCGGCGGATTTCTTGTCGGGCTTCGCAGCGTCAGCCTCCGGCTTGGCGGCCACCCTGGAGGCTTTCGCGCCCTTCTTGCGCTTGGCGACATTCGCAGCCTGGGCCGCGGATTCCGCAGCGTCGGCCTCGAACACGGCCGCGCCGGTGCGGGCCGGACCGGTATAGACAATCACCGGCGTCGCCGCCGCGGCCGGCATGGCCAGCAAGTCGGACACTTTCATGGTCGGAGCCTGCAGACCGGCGGTGAACATCGACACGCCGGAGTCGGTGCTGCCGTCGGCGACCACATCCGGATCGTCTTCCTCGTTTTCCGCGGCGGGCCGCTTGCGCCTCGGGCCGCACATCTCGTCGCGCAGGTTGGGCGGCGAGGCGTCGATCGGCGCCAGTGCATCGACGGTGCCAAGCGAAGGCTTGAGCCAGGACAGCTTGTTGCCGTTGAAGCCGCGTTCGAGCAGTTGCGCGGCCTTGAGCGCGCGCTGCGCAGAGGATTGCGCGCCAAGCACGACGGCGATCAGCCGCTTGTTGTTGCGGGTCGCGGTCGCGACGAGATTGAAACCGGATGCGCAGATGAAGCCGGTCTTCATGCCGTCAGCGCCGGGATAGCGGCCGATCAGCTTGTTGAAATTCGCGGTCACCCGGCGGCCGAACTTGATGGCCGGGATGTGCATGAAATATTCGTATTCCGGCAGATCGCGGATGATCGCGCGCGCCAGAATGCCGAGATCGCGCGCCGAGGTGATCTGTCCTTCGGCGGGCAGGCCGTTCGGGTTGACGTAACTGGTCTGCGTCATGCCGAGCCGCTGCGCGGTCTTGTTCATTTCGGCGGAGAAGCCGTCGATTGATCCGCCGACGCCTTCGGCGATGACAACAGCGATGTCGTTCGCCGACTTCACCATCATCATCTTCAGCGCGTTATCGAGCGTCACCTGCGTGCCGGGCTTGAAGCCCATCTTCGACGGCGATTGCGCGGCGGCGGTCGGCGACACGGTCAGCAGCGTGTCGAGCGTCATGCGGCCGTCCTTCACCGCTTTCAGCGCGACATAGGCCGTCATGATCTTGGTGACGGAGGCCGGATACCACGGATAGGTCGCGTTCTCCGCCTGCAGCACCTTGCCGGTGTCGGCCTCGATCAGCAGCAGCGCTTCAGCTTGCGCCGGACGTGGCGCGGTCACGACAAACAGCATCGTTGCCGTAAGCACGAGCAACGATGTGAAACGGAATGAAGCGAAGAGAGCTGCCACTACCGCGATCCGGAGAGTGAGAGCATGCCTGCGGCGAATGAAACCATGGTCTCCTCGGCGTGTTGCATGCGGGTTTCCAAGAACAATCCGGACAACGATCCGGAGCGGCAAATCAGATGTGCTATAAGGCTGACTACTTATACCGGACAGCGCGTTTCCGAACAGGGGTTTCGAGGCTCATTCAAGCATGAAATGGGCCAAAATTCGGCGATGCCCACATGATGATGGGCCATGACCCGATATCTCGCCGATTGCATGTCCGGCTCACGTTATTGTGGCTGCCGTCAGCCCGGAGATGCAGCCGCGCGCGCCTCGTCCTGAACCATGAACTGCGCCCGTGCAAGTTTGGCGAAATAGCCGCCGCTGGCAACCAGCTCATCGAAAGTTCCGCTTTCGATCACCTTGCCCTTGTCGAACACCAGAATGCGTGTGGCATTCCGGATCGTGGACAGACGGTGGGCGATCACAAAGGTGGTGCGGCCCTGCATGACGGTATCGAGTGCCGCATTGACCTTGGCTTCGGTGACCGCGTCGAGCGCGCTGGTCGCTTCATCGAGGATCAGGATCGGGGGATTCTTCAGCAGCGCGCGCGCGATCGACAGGCGCTGGCGCTCGCCGCCGGAGAGCATGCGGCCGCGCTCGCCGGCATTGGTGTCGAACTTGAGATCGCTGCGCTCGATGAAGTCGAGCGCCTGCGCGCCTTCAGCGGCTGCGCGCAGTTCCTCTTCGGTCGCGTCGGGCTTGCCGACCCGCAGGTTCTCGGCGATGGAGCGGTTGAACAGTAGCGCTTCCTGAAACACCACGCCGATGTTCCGGCGCAGCGCCGCCAGCGTCATGCCGCGAATGTCCATGCCGTCGATCCTGATGAAACCGGATTGCGGATCGAACGCGCGATGAAGCAGGGCGATGGCAGTGGATTTGCCGGCGCCGGTTTCGCCGACCAGGGCGAAGGTCTGTCCCGGCAGCGCTGTGAACGAGACGTCTTCGACCGCGGGCCGCTTGCCGTCATAGGAGAACGAAACGTCGTTGAATTCCACAAGGCCGGTGAGGCGGCCGGGATCAATCGCGTCGGGGCGGTCGCGCACGGCGGGGACCGCATCGAGCACGTCGAAGAATTCGCGCAGGCGCGGCGCTTCCATGAAGACGCTGTTGATGAAGCTGACCACCTGTTCGAGTTTCTGGATCAGCATGGTCGCGAACGAGACGAACATCACGATCTCGCCGACGCTCGCCTGACCCTTGCTGTTGAGAATGATGCCGACCACGAAGATGGCGAGAATGGTGATGGTGGTGGAGGCGCGGGTCATCACAGCGACCAGCGCCCACCATGACAGGACGGGCAATTGCGCCGAGAGCAGCTTGTCGGCCACGCCGCGCAGGCCCTGCACTTCGGCCTCGACCCGCACGAAGCTTTGCACCAGCGCGACATTGCCGAGCGCGTCGGAGGCGCGGGCAGCGAGATCGCCGTAATGCTCCTCGACCTCCATCTGCAGGCCGTAGGTTTTGCGGACCACGAGCGTGGTCAGGATGGTGAAGACGACGCACAGGATAAACAGCAGGATTGCCAGCCGCCAGTTGATGTAGAGCGACAGCGGCAGCAGCACCACCAGCGAGACGATGGACGCAAAATGTTCGCGGAAGAAACTCAGCCACAGCCGCCACAGCGCATCGGTGCCTTGCAGCATCACCTTCATCAGGCGGCCGGAATGGGTCCCGGTGTGGAAGGTTAGCGGCAGTTGCATGATGTGCTCGAAATAGCCAGTGAGCACGGCTTGGCGCTGGCGATGGGCCAGGCGGTCCGCCTGCAGGGCGACGAAGGCGCTGCAGATAATGGTGAACAGTCCGAACGCGACCCATGCGCCGAGCAGCGGCCATGGCGAGGTGATCGCGCCAAATAATGTGTCGGTGCTCTGCTTGCCGGACAGCACGTCGATGATGCGCCCGAACAGGACCGGCTCGGCGAATTGCGCCACGGCCAGCGCGAGGTTGGCCACGGCAAGGAACCAGCCGAGACGGGATTCCTTGCCGAGCAGTTCAAGAACGCGAATGTAAAGACGGATCAATGGAATGGCCTTGCGGGTCTGACGTCAGCGAACAGCATCATTCTACCCGTGGATCGCAGCCGAATATAGTGCGCCTCCTGCCTTCCCCCCAACCGACCTCACCACCACGCATCCGATCAATTAGCGATAGCTCAGCCCTGTACTGCGGTGAGCAGTCAGCCGCCCATTTCCGCCCGTGTTGCACGAAGAATGTCGTCCGAGAGTTCGGGATCGTTGACGGCGCGGGCGAGCACAAGCGCTCCGACCATGGAGGCGGCTGCTGCGAGCGCCTTGTCGCGCTGGCGCTGTTTCTTCGCATCCGTCATCCGGCTGCTCAGGAGATCGATCATGCCCCGCACACCGGCTGTGAAGCGCTCTCGCACAGCTTTGCTCTGGCGCGGCATTTCGGAACAAAGGGCTGACAGGATGCAGCCGGTTGCCGGTGTGTCGCGATGCGTCGGCGAAAGATACTCTGACTTGTAGTCGTCGAGTGTAAACACCTCGGGCAGTTCCTGCGCCTTGGCCAATATGGCGTAGGCCACGGCTTCTTCGACGAACCGTTCCTTGGAGCCGAACTGGCTGTACAGGCTGCCGTGAGTCATCCCTGCGGCTTCTGTCAGCGCGTCGACGCCGACGCCGGCGATCCCGCGCTCTCGCATCAGGCCGGAGGCCGCCTTGAGAATACGTTCGCGGTTTTTGGCCGCCTGTTGCTTTGAAACGCGCACGTCGCAGGTCCTTTCTTACCGGTCTTGACAATTATAGTAGCGACCGCCATTAATATCAAATAATTACGTTCGTAATCTAATTGAGGCGGCGGTTTCGTCGGGAGAAATTGATGAATAATATCAATGCGAAGGTTGCGCTGGTGACCGGCGCTTCATCTGGCATCGGCGAAGCAACGGCAGAGCGGCTCGCCAAGGCGGGCTACCGGGTCTACGGCACCAGCAGGCGGGGCGTACAGGCAGGCCAGCGGCCGTTCGAGATGCTGTCCCTCGACGTCACCAGCGATGACTCCGTGGCAGCCGCCGTCAGCGAAGTGATCCGTCGCGAAGGCCGCATCGATCTCTTGGTGAACAACGCTGGCTTCGGCGTTGCGCCGGCCGGAGCCGAAGAGAGTTCGCTCGATCAGGCCCGGGCGATTTTCGATACCAATTTTTTCGGGCTAATCCGGATGACGCGCGCCGTCGTTCCTCACATGCGGCGTCGGGGAAGTGGCCGCATTCTCAACATCGGTTCGGTGCTCGGCTTTGTGCCGATGCCGTATGGCGCGCTCTATGCCGCAACCAAGCACGCCGTCGAAGGCTATTCGGAATCGCTCGACCATGAGTTGCGCACGCGGGGCATCCGGGTCTCGGTCATCGAGCCCGCCTACACCAAGACGCCATTCGACGCGAACCTGATGCAGCCGGATGCGAAGCTCGAGGAATATCGCGAGGCGCGCGAAGGCGTGACCAAGCGCGTGACCGAGGTGATGGCAACCGCCGAGCCGCCAAGTGTCGTGGCCGAAACCATCCTGAAGGCGGCCAGCGCCGCGCATCCGAAACTTCGTTACGCAGCCGGCACCCTCGCCAAGCGGCTGCAATTCCTTCGCAGATTTGCGCCCGCCTTCGCAGTGGACGCCGGGCTTCGAAAGGACCTGCGGCTCGATGTGCCAAAGGCGTCGCGGCCTGCGCGCACCGCCCGCGCATTTTAACCGCGCACGCATTTTAACGGTGTGCGGCCGGTGCAAGCGCCGGTCGTGACAGCCAAACCCATTGGGATTCAGAAAAACATGAAGGCGTTTGTTTTCAGGCGTTACGGCAAGCCGGATCAGGTCGGGTTCGCCGACACGTCACGGCCCGTTCCCAAGCCCGACGAAATTCTCGTTCAGGTCCACGCGGCCGGTTTAAATCCGATCGACACCATGATTCCGAAAGGTACCTTCAAGCCGATGCTCAAGTTCGAGCTGCCGGCGACTCTCGGCAGCGATCTGGCCGGTGTCGTGGTGGAGGTTGGGCATCGCGTAACCCGCTTCAAGCCGGGCGATGCTGTTTTCGCAAGCATCTTCGATCAGGGCACAGGTTCGCTTGCCGAATTCGCTGTCGTGCCCGAGAAAGCCGCAGCACTTAAACCGGCAAATCTGGATTTCGTTCAGGCGTCCTCGATTCCGATGGTCGGACTGACATCGTGGCAGGCGCTAAAGGACCGCATCAAGATCAAGCCGGGCCAGAAGGTGTTCATTCCCGCAGGCTCCGGCGGCATCGGCACATTCGCGATCCAGCTCGCGAAAGTCCTTGGCGCAACGGTCGGGACCACCACCAGCACCGGCAACGTGGATTGGGTGCGGGGTCTCGGCGCGGATGAGGTCGTCGATTACAAGAAGCAGGAATTCGAGACGGTGCTGCGCGACTACGATGCCGTGCTGGGCACCGTGAGGGGCGATGCGCTTTTGAAATCTCTCCGGATTCTAAAGCCCAACAGCACCATCGCCTCGCTGATCGGTCCACCGGACTCAGCCTTCGCGCGGGCGCGCGGCATGAATGCCTTCTTCAGGTTCGTATTCGGATTGCTGAGCCGCAAGATCATCGCTCAGGGCAAGAAGCGCGGCGTCGCGTATTCGTTCCTGTTCGTGCATCCGGACGGCGGCCAGCTCGCGGAGATCGGCAAGCTGATCGAGGCGGGCCGCATCCGGCCGGTGATCGACAAGGTGTTTCCGTTCGCACAGACGAAGGAAGCGCTGGCCTATCTCGCGCAGGGACGCGCCAGGGGCAAGGTCGTTGTCCAGATGCAATAATTGCGCAGTAACGGCATAACGGACCATCAATGCAGACAGAAACTGTATGATAGTGCGGGAGAAGGCGGCGCAGTCCCGTTATGCACGCGTTGATTCTCGCGCGACTTCGCCGCGGCGCACCCGCGGAACCATTCGGATCAGCGCGGTTTGTCGGTGACATCCATAAACCGGAGATCGCCATGAAACGCGCGAACATCGTTCTGGCAGGCGCCGCTGCGCTCACGCTCATCAATTCGCAGGCTTTTGCCCAGCAGGAATTGACGGGACTGGTGACAAAGATCGACCGCATTTGGGGGACCATCGCGATTCAGCCGGAGCAGAGCGGAACGGTCGGATCGAGCGCCGCGGGTGTTGCGCAGGAGCACAAGGTGCAGAACCGCGCGTCGCTGGATACCGTGCATGCGGGCGACAAGGTCACCTATTCCGTGACCGAGGCCGGCGGCGTAAGCGTAATCAAGAA
Source organism: Afipia clevelandensis ATCC 49720 (assembly GCF_000336555.1). GTDB lineage: Bacteria > Pseudomonadota > Alphaproteobacteria > Rhizobiales > Xanthobacteraceae > Afipia > Afipia clevelandensis. The sequence continues at coordinate 3,774,359 of NZ_KB375281.1, forward strand.
ATTGCAGAAGCGATAAGCGCGGCTCAGTTGAGCTTGCGCGCGCTGGCCGGCGGCAGGAAGGCGTCGTCGAAAATATCGCCGGCCGATGGCCGCTTGCGGAATTCGTGGTCGTCCGCGATCTGGCCAATGCTCGCGTCGAAGCGATCGCCGTCGATGCCGCCAAGGCCGTTCTTTTTGGCTTCGTCGGTAACGATGTTGTCATTCAGCACGGCGCGCAGCCGCGCCAGTTCAACGTCGCGCACGCCGCCATTCATCTGCGCGAGCACATCGTCAACCGCGTGCGCCGGATTCTTGATGGTGAGGCGGACGCCTGCGACGGTGGCGCGGATAAAGGCCTTGACCGCTTCCGGATTGGCGCTGGCGAACTTCGGGTTGACGATCAGCGCATGTCCATAGACTTCGCTGCCGAAGTCCGAAAAATGCAGCACGACAAGATCGTTTGCCGGCACGCCGCGATCGCGCAGGTTGATCGCAGACAGAAAGGAAAAGCCGGTGACCGCATCCAGTTGCCCTGCGGACAGCATCGGTTCGCGCACCGCCGGACTGATCTTGTCCACCTTGAGCTTGCCCGGCTTGACGCTGTTGCGGCGGCCCATCGCGGGCCACAGCCGCGCGGCGGGATCGCCGTCCACAAGGCCGAGCGTCTTGCCCTCGATATCCGTCATCGTGACGATGCCACGGCTCCTGCGCGCGACGATCGCATAGGGCGCCTTGTTGTAGAGCACGAACACCGCTTTCACCGGCGCCGCGCCCTCCTTGTCCCGATACCGGATCAGCGCGTTGATATCGGCGAGCGCCATGTCGCTGCTGCCCGAGGCCACGCGCGCGATGGCGTCGGCCGAGCCATTGGCCTGTCCCGTGATGACATTGAGATCTTCGGCGCGGAACAGGCCGCGCGCCGATGCCACCACAAAGGGAGCGGCTACGCCGTCAATCGCACGATCGAGCGAGAAATGCAGGGCGGTGACCGCCAGTCCCGGAGTCGCACCGGCCGCGCAGGCCCACCCCAGCAGCGTCAGCGACAGGAGAGCTCTGCGAAGAAACTGGCGGGAGGTGACTGGCATGGCGCGTTCTTGGTCTTGTCTTGCGAACTGCTGAACGGCTTTTCGGTAGTCGCTGTGGTGGGATGATGACAAGCACACAATCCGGATTTCGTCACCATCCGGCCTGTTCCGCGCCAGTTTGCCGCAATTTTGCCGCTGAGTGTTCAGCTTGCATTCGGGTTCGGGAACCTAATGTAATGATTAGGGTTATCCTCCACTGGCCGGTTCAGGCCAGGGTTGACCCGTGAGGACATTGAAATGCTCATTCGTAAGACTTTGCCTTCGTCCTTCAGCCGAGCCGTGGTTCTGGCGACGGCTGCTGCGCTGGTCTTGACGGTTGCTGTCCCGCCGGTCGCGCAGGCGCAGCCTCTGCCCGCGTCCGCGGCGAAAAGCACCTCCGCCGCGCCTGCCAAGGTCAGCGAGGCCACCGATTTTAGTTCGCGCGCACGCCGCCGGGCGGTTCGCCGCGGCTACAACAACGCCGCCGGCGCCGCCTTCATGGGCATGGCGCTCGGCACCATGGGCGCGATCATCGCCGAACAGCGCCGCCGCGATTACTACCGCGACAACTATTACTACGGTGGCGGCCCGTACTATGGCCGGCGCTACTATGGCGGCCCGGCCTATTATGGTGGCGGGCCGTTCTACACCGTTCCCCACTACTGAGCGTTGCGGGCTCGCCTGCGCCGGTCGCCGGGAGCAATCCCGGCGACGTGCTTTTTCGGCCGTATTTTCAGCCGGTTGGAGCCGCCGTTAACGCACTGGCGAGGGATTTGATCTAGGTTTGGGCCATGAGTGATTCGCTGGAACGGCTTTATCACGCAATTATCGCGGCCAAGGATCTCGATCCGGCGACGTCGCGGACGGCACGGCTGTTTCAGCACGGCCCTGCGAAAATGGCCAAGAAACTCGCCGAGGAAGCCATCGAGGTCGTGATCGACGCGGTCAATGGCAAGTCGGATGCGGTGATCCGGGAAAGCGCCGATCTCCTCTACAATCTGTCCGTACTCTGGGTGGCTGCCGGTGTTCGTCCAGAGGATGTCTGGGCGGAGATGGATCGCCGCGAACGGGCCCAGGGCATCGCCGAGAAACTTCCGAAAGCAGGCGGCGGCAAGCTCCGTTCAAAGATGACCCCCGATCAGCTCAGGGCCATGGTGGTTGCCGGCATCGCGCCCCCGCCGGTCGCCGAGAGTGTTGCGCGGCGGCCAATTGTCGCGCTCCAGAGCGGCCGCCTGAAAAAACGCCGCTGATCAGCGGCCAAATTACACATTTTCACACATGGACAAATCGCCCGGACGGTGGTTCATCGCGCCATGCTGAGACGAATGTATGACTGGTGCATTGCCGCCGCCGACAAGCCCTATGCCCTCTGGCTGATGGGGGCCGTGTCGTTTGCGGAGAGTTCGTTCTTTCCGATCCCGCCGGATGTGATGCTGATCCCGATGTCGCTGGCGCGCCCGCAGAAGGCGTGGCTTTACGCGCTGGTCTGCACGGTCACGTCGGTCGCGGGCGGTGTGGTCGGCTATGCTATCGGCGCGCTTCTATATGACTCTGTTGGGCAGTGGCTGATCAATCTGTACGGCTACGGCGACAAGGTCGAGGCGTTCCGTGCCGGCTATGCCGAATACGGCGCGTGGATCATCCTTCTAAAGGGTCTGACGCCGATCCCCTACAAGCTCGTGACCATCACCTCGGGTTTCGCCAATTACAATCTGCTGCTGTTCGTGGTTTTTTCGATCATCGCGCGCGGCGGCCGGTTCTTCATCGTGGCGATCCTGCTGAACCGGTACGGCACCTGGATTCGCGAGGTGATCGAAAAGCGTCTCGGCCTGTGGGTTGCGATTGCGGCTGGCACGTTGGTGATCGGTTTCATCATCGCGTTCCGGATGTTCTAGAGCGCGGTCGCGGATCCGCTCACGATCAATCTTTTCCTCGTCGCGCAGGCGGGATACGCTGGCGCATGTCCACTCACTTGGCCGACGTGTTCTTAAACCTGCGCGGACGCACAATCCTGATGGTTGCGGCTGTCACGGTGATGTGGGCGACAGCGGCTGTGCCGCAGCAGGCCCAGCCGCAGCTTCAGGTCGCGCCATCGCAGCAGCCCGCACCGCCGGTCCAGCCGGCGCCGCAGCCCACAGATCAGGGCAATCCGGGACTGGTCGAGGAAATCGGCAAGCTGCTGAAGGATTCCGCCTCGGGACTGAAATCGACGCTGTCGGGTTCGGGCCAGGTGCTCGATGGATTGAACTCCGGCGCGAAGGATGCGGCCAGGGGCGCCACAGACGGCCTGAAACGGATCGCGCCGCTCTCCGGCCAGACGGTGGCGACCGGACGCACGCTTTGTCCGCGGGCGGCCAACGGCGCGCCGGATTGCAAACTCGCGGCAGAGCAGCTCTGCAAGGAAAAAGGCTACGGCGCGGGCAGCAGCGTCGATATCGAATCCACTCAGAAATGCTCGGCAAAAGCCTATTTTTCCGGCCACGGCGCATGCCGGACCGAAAATTTCGTGACCCGGGCGATGTGCCAGTAACGTGGCCAGTCAACACGGCCTCTTTCGCGAAATCCCTGTAGCCCCTAAGACCGTGGCGGGTGCTGAGGCCTTATGCCCGCGCGTGTTTCATTCTGCGAAAGAGGATTGTTTCGATGTCGATGCCTGCCCTGTTCAAAGGTCGCCTTTCGATTCCGGCGATCGGGTCGCCACTGTTCATCGTGTCGGGACCGGATCTCGTCATCGCCCAGTGCAAGGCGGGCGTGGTCGGATCGTTTCCGGCATTGAACGCGCGCCCGGCGGCGCTGCTCGACGAATGGCTGCATAGGATCAAGGAAGAACTCGCGGCCCACGACAAGGCGCATCCGGATCGTCCATCCGCGCCATTCGCGGTCAACCAGATCGTTCACAAGTCCAACAACCGTCTCGATCAGGATCTTGCGGTCTGCGAGAAGCACAAGGTGCCGATGGTGATTACGTCGCTGGGCGCGCGTGAGGAACTGAATCAGGCCGTACATGCCTGGGGCGGCATCACCTTCCACGACGTCATCAATCAGAAGTTCGCGCACAAGGCGGTCGAGAAGGGCGCGGACGGTCTTGTGCTGGTCGCGGCCGGCGCAGGCGGTCATGCCGGCGCGATTTCGCCGTTCGCCTTCGTTGCCGAGACGCGGCAGTGGTTCGACGGACCGATCGCGCTGTCGGGCGCGATGGGCAACGGCCGCGCCATCCGCGCGGCGCGCGTGCTGGGCGCCGACTTCGCCTATATCGGCTCGGCCTTCATCGCCACCAATGAAGCCAACGCGCCGGACAACTACAAGAACATGATCGCGGCCTCGTCCGCCGACGACATCGTTTACTCGAATCTGTTCACCGGCGTTCACGGCAATTATCTCAAGCCGTCCATCGTCGCAGCGGGCATGGACCCGGAGAATCTGCCGGTCTCCGATCCGTCGAAGATGAACTTCGGCACCGACGCGAACGGCGAGCGCAACAAGCCGAAGGCCTGGAAGGAAATCTGGGGCAGCGGACAGGGCATCGGCAGCGTCGACAAGGTGATGCCGGTCGCCGAACTGGTGGCGCGCTTCAAGAGCGAATACGAGGCGGCCGCCGACGCGCCGCTCCAGTAAGGAGCCGCGCGCATCATGGAAGCTGTCTTTCGCGTCGACGGCAATCGTGTGGCCACGAGCGAACATGCCGCGGGTCCATGGGATCCGAGCATGCAGCATGGCGGCGCGCCGTCGTCGCTGATCGTGTGGGCCGCCGAGCGCATTCCAACGGCTCAGCCGATGCATATCGCACGGCTGACGGTCGATCTGATGCGCCCGGTGCCGGTGGCGCCGCTCACCATCGCGACCGAGGTGCTGCGCGAGGGCCGCAAGATTCAGCTCTGCATGGTCCGCCTGCTGGCCGAAGGGGTGGAGGTCGCACGCGCCACCGTTCTCAAGATCAGAACCCAGCCCGTGACGTTTCCGGACAAGACCATCGGCGCAGCGCCGCTCGATGTTCCGCTGCCGGAGACCGGTGCAGTCGATGAGGCCGGGAATTCCAGCAAGTTCATTCAGGGTCTGACGCTGCGTGCCGTGCGCGGCGGCTTTCTTCAACCCGGTCCCGGCGCGGTGTGGTTTCGCGCCAACCGCCCGATGGTTGATGGTGCTGTAACGTCGCAGGCGATGCGCGCTGTGCTCGCCGCCGATTGCTCCAATGGCGTGTCCTCGGAACTGGACTTCAAGACCTGGAGTTTCATCAACGCCGACCTCACTGTGACATTCGCGCGCGAGCCGGTCGGTGACTGGATTCTGCTGAACTCGAAGATGACCCTGGGCGCTGACGGTGCCGGCGTCGCCATCTCGCGCCTCGCCGACACGCACGGGTATTTCGGCGAAGCGATCCAGTGTCTTGTGGTCGAACCGCGCTAGCGGGATGAGCCGATGAGCGCGCGCATCGTTTTATCGCTGGTGGTTGCGCTGCTCGGCTTGCCGCTCGCCGCTCAAGGCGCCTTTGCGACCGGCAATCTCGATTGCGCGATCAACGACAAGCAACTGACTTTTGAATTGTTTGCCCTGACCGGCGGCGCTGGCGGCATCGTGCAGGTCAATCAGGGGACGATCGAAATCAAGGTCGGTGACGATAAGGCGCTGCGCGCCAAACGCGCCGTCGAACTCAAGCACATCGAGCAGCAGTGGATCTACGGCAAGGAACTGCGGCTCCGGTTCGGCATTGCGAACGAGAAAGACGAACCTGTCGCCAGCCTGATCCTGATCGGCGCGTATAACGCCGACAAGGACAGCTATGCCGGGCAATATGTTCTCCTGGTGCCGCAGGCCGGCGAGGAAAAACAGTTCAAGGGCAAAATGAAGTGCGGCTGAGATGCCCCTTCGTTTGCAACGCTCAATCGGCGACCCGGGTCAGGACAGCCTTGAACGCAAGGCTGGGAACTTCCGCGGCGGTGCCTTCGCAGATCGCGAACTCGCCCTTGACGGTGCCGTTGAAGCTGATGCGGACCTCGTCGTGCCCGAACACCGAAGGCAAGTTCTGATCGCGGGTGTGGCGAAGGCTGGACACCGTTCCTGTCACCGTCTGGCCGTTCTGGGTATAGGATCCGACATAAGCGAACGCCGAGCTTCCGCCCCGGAGCTTTCCATTCTCCGCATGGATGACGCCCAGCGCCTTGCCGCGCGGCGTCTCGAATTCAACTTTGTATAAACCTTGAAGCAATGCGGTGTCTGCGCCGGTGGCGTGGAAGCCGCCTGCGGTGGGAGCGTTGGCCTGATGGGGCATTGGCTGTCATTCCAGAATTACTTGAGACGTGAAGCTGTCTCGGGCGGACGTCGATAGGCGCGCGTTCGATGTAGAATCAGAGGCGGGTGGGACGTCACCGGAGATGCCTCGCCGATGGCTGGGTCTTGGATAGCTCGGTCTTCGATCGCTTGGTCGTCATCAAGAAGGTTTGGTGCCCCTGGCCGTCATCGCATTCGATCCATATCGCATTGATTTTATGAGTTATTTTATCATGAAAAATTCGCGATACCAACGAGCATACCCACATCTTTTCTGGATGTGGAGAGACACCAATGGACGTCTTTCTAGCCCATTGGCGGTGGTCTTCCAATCGAACGAAAGTTCAGCGCGGAAGCAGTTCGTAACAGTTGCTGCGATGCTGTGAGCCGATGAGTTTTGCGCCCTTGCTGCAGTACTGGATCATCGTTTCAAGCGAGCCTTTGCCTGGATCAAACGGCTCCACTTTGACCTCCCCAAAGCGACGAAGTTGATGCGCTGAACCGGCGACGAGCAGCGGCCTTCTGAAAGCCTGCCCCTCTGGACGTAACGCGACAACCGCATGAACGTGAAGCAAGCCGAACTTCAAGAACTCACTGGCTTCGCGAGCCGACATCATTCCTTTTGAGCCTGGAAAGTCGACGTACGAAACACTGACTGGCTGCTGATAACGCTTACGGCGCATGTTGTTGCCGCATGCTTCGATAACCAGCCTCGTGAACCAATCACGATACTTGGTCAGGTAGTTTGCAGGATCTCGCTTTGATTCGTTCGGGTCAAAGTAAACTGACTCAAACTTCATCGTGACTGCGAACACGTTGTCGACGATAGCTTGATTCAATGCTGCTTCGTTTGAACCGACATGATCACGATAGATCGACTTGATTACGTAGGCGATAGCATCTGGATTGATGAAGTTGCTCAAGATTATGACCTCTTTGTTATTGGTTGTTAGGGGTCATGATAAGAAGCGCATCACGATAGTTTCGTGCGAACGCTTTGAACCGTTACATCGTATAAGCAGTCACCAGCCATCAAACGTCAGCATCGCTGGCGCTGTGTAGGTGGTGACGCTTCTCAGCGCATCTGGCGAGCACAATCATCGTCCAGAATGCGAAACATGATGAATTAGAAGCGTCGATGTGACGGTGGTTCACTTCTATATATAAGCGTCGCCGCCTCAACTCGGCTTGCATAACAAAAATACTGACGTGACGGTGCGCTCGCGCTTTACGTATGATGATTTGGCGCGATCACATACTGAATTTTTGAGTGGCAATTTCACCGGTGAATTCGCCCATTAAAAAGCCCATTATTTAGCCGGTAGGCTCTGGAAAGGCGGCTCGCGCTCGTAGGTAAACTCGCCTGATGAAAAACTCGTAATCTTACGTTGACATTCCGCCGAGAAAATACGGATAGGGATTTGCGTCCGATCAGGAGACGCAGATGCCATCTAATCTGACGCGCCGGAGATTCATCGCAGCCTCATTGGTTGCACCAGCCGCTTTGCCAGTAAACGATGCTCTCGCGATAGATGATCCCGAACGACTTCGCCTGATACAACGTCGCGAATATCTTCAGTCAGAAATTGCAAAGCTCGATCGGCAATGGACTTTGGCCTACGCGAAACTGCCGTCGTGGTGCCGACCCGGATCGAAGTATCGAAGTCAGGATGGGTATATGTTTGGTGGAGTGGTCGGGTGGCCGGACGCCGGGTTTGATGCGATCAAGCTTGCTTCAGGTGATCTTCTTGTTCGTCCGTCAGCTCGGGATATCTTCGAGCTTCGCCAAAGCGATCGATCATCGATGGCTTTCGCTGAGAGCGAGAGGCTTTTTGCGCGTCGGTTGAAAGCATTAATTGGACGCTTACGCGAGCAACGGCGGGTCGAGAATGCTGTGAAGTTGCCACGATCATCCGCATGGCTTCCGCTAGAAATTAAGCTTGAAGGGGTAGAAGCGGCAATATCTTTGCTGCTCACCGGTGAGCATTCCGTATATGAGCGAGGCGCAAGGTTGTGATAGTCAAGAGTACGCGAGATATTGTGCTGAGCGTTTGCGGACGCGATTTCCGACAAGTTAGGCTGTTCGATGATGTTTGACCCGCAATGTAATTGTCACGGGTACACGCGGGAGTTAGGATCGATAGATTGCTTGTGAGATTTTCAGGATTTGCGCCTGTTGGGTGAGATATGAGGGTTCTCTATTCATCAAATGATCTGCATCAGAAGATTCTAGCGTTGTTAGCGAACCCATCTCCTTCCGATGAGCGCGTCATTCTAGTCGCCTATATCGGGACAGATGCGGAGGCGTTCCTGCCAGACCCGAATAAACTCAAAGTTGTTTGCTGCCTCAAGCCAGGAGCGACGGATGCTCTAGTTCTGTCTCGTCTGCACGACAGGAAAGCAAAGATTTTTAGGTCTGAAAGACTGCACATGAAGGTATACTGGTCTCGCGAGCGAGGATGCGTGATTTGCTCCGCAAACGCTTCCGGTGCGGCTCTTGGCAGATACTCTCAGAAGGAGGCTGGGGTATTCATTGAGCCTGGAAAGGTCGATATCAATAGGTTGCTGCGCTACGCGAGGCCGAAGACGATCACGAAAAAGCATCTGGAGAAACTGACGAAGGATACGGAGCGCTTACCAAGTGAATCCTCAAATGTATCTTGGGAGAGCGCACCGGATTTCAGAGAGTGGCGAAAGCGCGGCCTCAATCAGTGGAAAATCTGTTGGTGGTCTGAGGAAGCTAGGTTCGCAGAGGAATCTAAGCAAATATCTCGAAAGCGCTTCGGAATAAATCCATATGATTTTCTAAATGTCGCGGACGGCAAGTTAGAGCGCGGCGATTGGGTCCTATCGTTTGAGTCGCCGAGTTTGCGTAGCCTGGATTGGCTGCATGTTGACTTTATCGTGAAAACAAATCCCTCTTACACGGACTACGAGCCCGATCATCCTTTTCAAGCTGTTCAGGCAAATGCACCCCGTAGATGTCCGAGGCCCCCCTTCAGACTTGATCGGCGGTTTAGGCGCGCATTCAAAGGCGCTGTCAGAGAGTATGGCCTCGAACGGATCGAGCGGTTCGATGGTCGGCGTCCATCCAGAGAGTTTCTCGATTTGATTGTTGCTAACCTCGATTAGCCTTCTCGAATTCCAACCGGTCAGTCGTGCGGGGTGCTGTCTCATGGGAATCTTCGACAATGTCTTCGGAAAAAGTCACCGCAGACAAATGGAAGAAACTCTAAATCCGATACTCGCAATGAAACTCCAGCATTTTGTTGCGATTCCGAGTGAGCGGAATTTTGTCAGACATTGGTTTCAGTTCAAAACTCGCGAGGAAAAGCTTGAGGAATTTATAGTCGTCTGGATGGTCTTTGAAGATCGCGCGATCTATCATCGAACGCTATGGATGCGTGTTGGAATAGACAGCGAGTTCCGAGTGCTATCCGAACGCGGGCCTTGGTCTATAGCGATCGGATTTTTGCAGGAATTGGGCAAGCGGTTGCCTGCAAATACTCAATCACCTGTTGGTCACCATGCTGCTACTGTACCGATCGATCCTCATTTAGATCTCACGCGATCAAATTCGCACGTGAAGGTTGCGGATGAACCTCAGGCGGCGAGTGGTCCTGCAGGGGCTGTCCCCGATCTGCACGGATTCTCGATAGGTGAGATGTTATATTTTAAGCCCCTCAATGCTCTCGCACGAATAGTGGATTTGGAGCGATACGAAGGAGTCAACGGAGAAGGACATCGATTTGTAATTGAGTTGGAAGAGGAGGAGGCTGAGCTTCGCGTACCTGCAGCAAAGCTGCGGGATATTCTTGCTCGAAAGCCCCGTGAGTTTACAGCGGAAGAGCTGGAATCTTTGGAGGACGATGAGGATAATGTTGTTCTATCGGAAAGCCACGGATTTTTTGTCGACGAATATGTAGTTTATCCGGAGCACGGGGTCGGGAAGATAACTGCAATTCAAAGACAAGAGATAGCGGGCACAAGAATGGAAACGTTCGTAATACATTTTAAAGCTAATAACATGACGTTGATGGTGCCGACTGCCAATCACGCGAAAGTTGGCCTTAGAAAGCTTGCTGACGAGATCTAAAAATTCGAAATGCCCCCTGAGGCGCGCTTTAGTAAGTCTTCCTGCCACTTGTGGTGACAGGGGCCAAAATTTGGGCCCCCGTCACTGGTCAGTTCAGTTTGCCTTCTTGCGGGTCGGCGGCGTTCGGGACGCCTGGGCCAATTGCGCATCGAGTTCACCAGATCGCGTCGCGGCTATCAGAGTGTCGATCACGGCGGGAAGCTTATCGAGTGATGGCACCGCAATGGCTGCCTTGCCCTTCTCGAATTCGATTGCCTTCGAACCTGAACGGATGGCGAATAGATATGAGCCGTCGACGTTTTTGCGCCACCAGGGCAAGACGCGCTGATCGCTTTCGACAGACTTGCGAACGCCCTCGACCGTTGCGAACGACCGCACTTTCCGGACGTAACTTGGATTGCTGAGAAGCGCCTTCTGCTCTTCAAGTCGCGTAATTGTCCGAGCCCGACGTTCCATCTTGGGATCGGATTCGGTCTTGGGCAGGGCAGTGAAGTTCAGGGATTTCAGAGAAGTCATCATGTCCTCCATCAAATAGATGTTGAGGACGACCAAGTATAATGCCGATTGGCGCGATCACATACCGAAGAAATGGCGTCCGCACACGGAATCTAAAACGCAGCGAAATGTAGAGAGCGTTTTTCGTTCTCGCTAAAATCGTGGACCACGGTGGAGCGGGATAGTTCATCGATGAACGTCATATCGAGGCACAATGCGGGCGCGTGTCCATAGTACGAGCTTAAAGCCGCCCATCGATCGACATAATACATTTTTACGATCATCATCGTGAAAGTCAGTGGATTAAGGAGTCGAGCATACGGCCAGCGATTCTCAGCGTGTCGACCGATATGCATATGCGCGGCGGGATGTGAAAGCTCTCTATACTGGTGAGTTGCATATTCAAAACGGATAGAGGGAATCGCAGAAGCATAGGGCATGTCTGCAATTAAGTGATCTACATGTTCTGGCTCCATTCCGCCGATTTCTTCCAGCGCCTCCCACTGTTCAACGGCATCCTCGGCTTCATGAACGCCGGCTATCCACGGATTTGGGAGATAAGCTAGTCGCCATGACTGCTCGCCCATCCAGCTATACTGAAACATCGAATAGTCATTGAGTATGATGTTATAATAAGAACGAGATAACGCGGCTAAATAGATATCTCGATATGTAGCGGTTCTCGAAAGCGCTGTTCTGTTAAATTCTTGGTCGACCGGCAACGACGTCAAATTGGATACGGTTCGCGCTAAACCGGCTTCGCCATAGAGCAAATCCCAGGAAGCTCTAATTTTTCGCGCAAAGTCCGCGCTATTCATTTCTTGCGCCTTGAAGCCAAGAGGTTTCGAAGGTCTTCGTCTGTCAGGCCTAGCTCACCCTTCAACTTGTTCATTTCCTCGCGTGCCCGCATCATGCGCGCGTCACGCTCCGCTAGGTCGCGTTGGATCATGTCGATTTGTTTAGGGTCAGGCATTATGAAGCGAAGTTCGGGAGCAAGCTTCAGGGCCTGATCCATCTCGCCAAGAAGCTTATCAAACCCTTGCTTCACGCCGGTCACCCGAAGCCACCCCTTCGTGCGAGTAAATGCTGTGAAGAGGCGATTCCGACCCGTGCGAGACTTTAAGGGAACTGCGTCACAGCCCAAAATAGCAACGACAGCTGCTTCGTTTCCTTTGGCACGATAGACAGTGGACAGTGTTACTTTCCCCTCTATCAGAAAAGGCGGCTCACTGAAACGATCCGCGATAATGTTATTGGATTCTACGCCTTGCTCAGCAAGTGCTAACGATAGCTGAGAAAGATACATTCGAGCTGCGCGATCATCGATTGCAATCGCCATAAGGTCATGAGGTTCTAGCCCCGCAGCCAGAAACTGTCGAAATTGCTCTGCGCAATATCTGACCTCTTCAGCAACGCTGTCGAATGACTTAACTTCAACGAGAGGCTGCTCGTTAGAAGTATGTAGCTTGGCCGGGCTGTTGTGATCGGGTCGCCTTACGATTGTTTCTGTACCCGGACGAAAAGTGCCGCGCAGAACATCGTAACCAACGTCCTTCCAGTGCTCTTCGTCTTGTAACATCTGTACAGGCTGGCCATATAGTCCAAAACCGGTTGCGTGAGCTAAAACAAGTATATCGCGCTGGTTTCTGTAGCATTTAGGAAGAACGAAGTCGTTTGTCTCCGCTGTAGGCGGAACAGATCGTCGAAGGGATATTCTAGGCTGGCTGTCCTCGTCGTCCCCGAATAACTCCTCAGGAGTCCGGACATGCACATTGAAAATATTCTGAAGCTCGTCATAAGCCCAGATGATCTGTTTCTGATCACGATGACCTTTGGCTAAGAAAAAGCAGAGTTGATAAAATCCCTCAGGGAAATCCTGTCCTTCGTCAATGAGGACCAGATCGTAATGCGGCTGCACTCGACCAGAGTTTACCAGCGTCTTACATACGTGATCAAATGGGTCGGCTAGTTGCTTGACCTCACCGAAAGGAATTGGCGAAAGGCCAGCGCGCAAGCTCGCCTCTCGATATACACCGGGCAGATTCTGTTGGCCCCAACCATGTTGAATATCGATGTTCTTCCAATTTGGTTCCCCTTCGGCGAAGTGACGAAAGAACCTTGTGATCAATCTGGTCAGGTGGTCTCGCAAGCTTCTCGTGTAGTATGTGACAAGAATCTTTGCGTTGGGATTTTCTATGTGTGCGAGAGCGGCTTTCATCGCAAGGATTACGGTTTTGCCAGAGCCAGCTAAGCCTCGAATTCTCTGAGGGCAAGGCAATGTTGTTAATGCGACATACCTCTGTTGTGAATCAAACTTTGCTATTTCCTCTTCGAGTCGAGCAAGTGCTACTGCTGCCGGCTTGGATCCCGGATCATCTACCCGACGACGGACGCTGCGAGTTAACGCCTTCGCGCCTTCTAAGATCGAGCGAGCTTCGTCGAGCTCATCTGACGCCAAACCCTGATTTTGAAAAGATTGAACGAATCCCAGTAAGCCAGCTTCTGATGTAATTATCTCCGACCGCGCATCGGGCCAACTCTGAAAGCCTGGAGCGTAGAGGATGGGCACTACGCTGAACTTCAGACGGCGATCCTTGCCACGAAGCAACGCGCTTTTTAACATCTGCGCTTCTGCCGTTGCAGCTGCCTGGGCGATGCTCTCATCGGCTGCCGTTGCAGTGCCTTGATTGGCGTTTGACAGATACCGGATGAGCAAAAGACCCGTCTTATGACTCACTAGGGCTATATCAACGGGATGGCCTACAGCTTCATAGTCCTGAAATTTAGGCCAACCATAGTAGAGAACGCCACCGTCAATACCAAGGGCGGGCCCGTCCTGTTGCAGCCGCGTGATTGCAGCCTGTATCCCAGGAAACTGCCCTTGATCGGTGCGCGTCGGAATAAATTCTAGTGCCAAGTTAATTTCTCATCGTGCTTGCTGAGCGATAAGTTGAACAAATCGGATAAGATATCGCAAGCGTTTGATTTGCTGCAGGCATATCAAAGAAATCTTCGTTTTTCAGAGACTAGCTCACCCGTGAGCAGATCGCGATTTCACAGGTGAAATGGTCTCCTAAAACACTATCTGGAAAAGAGTCCTATCGGATGTTATGGTGCCTACTTTTATCGGAGAGCATCATGAGCCTTATCGGATATGCCCGTGTTTCGACCGGAGACCAGACGCCCGCTATGCAAATAGATGCACTTCAACAGTTGGGCTGCTCAAGAATTTTTATCGAGACCGCATCGGGCGCAAATGCCGACCGACCTCAACTTGCTGCCGCTTTGGACTATCTGCGTGAAGGCGATACCCTAGTCGTTTGGAAACTCGACAGACTGGCTCGTTCAATTAAGCAGCTCATATCTACAGTGGAACGTCTTGATGAAATGAAAGTGGGCTTCAAATCGTTGACTGAAAGCATTGATACAACCTCGCCATCGGGGAAACTCGTGTTTCACATCTTTGGGGCACTCACCGAATTCGAGCGAAGTATCATTCGCGAGCGTACGTCTGCAGGATTAATTGCTGCAAAAGCTAGAGGTCGAGTGGGCGGCAGGCCAAGAGCGATGTCATCACAGCAATTGATTGCGGCGAAGGCGCTAATTGCAGATGGCAGACTGACAATTGTAGAGGTTGCGAGGCAGGTAGGTGTCTCAGACGCAACCCTTTATAAGTACATCCCAGGCCCAAGGCGTAATGCCGCTTAAAACTACAACCAGCGTTTATATTTTAAGCTTGAAGAGAAGGATCGCGGTTAGTCGGATGGGACTCGTTATAAAACGGGTCAAGTATCATCAGTTAATTTTTACCAGCAAATAAAAGGGTAAGAATAATTCGTCAAACCACAAGCTGCGCCTAACAATCGGTAGTATTTACTCAAAAAGATTGTGTTCTTGCCATCGCGTTGGCAGTCGATCAAGCCAATCACCGCCCGTAAAGTTTTCATTATAGAAAAGTCTCAAGTTTCGTTTTTCGCCATCGGCGAAACGCATCGTAGTTCCCTTAGATTCAGTTATACGTCCGATGTTTATGAGGTCACCACCAGTCGCAATCACCAAATTACGAACCGCTTCGAATTTCTCGGCTTCAATCGCAAAAAGGTTTTCCCACACAAATCCTGGGGTGAAAGCAAAACACAACGGATCTACTTTCAATTCATTAGAAACCAGAGAAATTCTATCGTCCAACAAAGCCAAAGCCTTTTCGTAAATTATTTCTGCACCGAACCCTGCGCCATCAGTTAGCAGATGGATCGCACCGCCAAGGCCGTCACTAGTATCGACACATGCGTTAACGGCCCCACTTGAAGCGGCCGCGCGGGTTTCATCGAACGGCAACAACAAGTTATCTTCTAAAAAACTTGATTTAAGATCACTCATTACCTCGTCACTTAAAACGAGTTTGTAATGGTCAGCGATGAAATAACTCCACGCCACTCCGATTTTCTTTTTCCTCTTTGAGGACAAGGCAATTACATCGCCCGGACGAGCAGTCTTGCGACTAAGGAGAAAATCTTTCTCAACCAATCCGATTGCGGTTCCGACAATTGTCTCTTCTCTTGCTTGTTTAGTATCGCCACCGATTAGAAAAGCCCCAAACTTTCGCGCGTGGTCCTGAGTCGCTAAAATCAAGCTCTGCCACTGATTTAAATCGCAGTTTTCGGACATATAAGTATTCAACAGAATGCCAACCGGTCGTCCACCTTTTGCAATCACGTCCGAAAAGCATTGAACTACGCAAAGTCTGCCAGCGTAATCCATTGATCGTAGATATGCCGACGGCGCCACTCTATCTGTAGTCAACAGGAGATAGTCAGACGTTCCAAGGTCAAGAATTGCACAATCATCTCCAACGCCAACGGGATCCAAATCTGATCGAAGAAGTGTTTTGCTCAACCACTTATGAAGGTTGTACTCGCCTATATCATTTAGTTTCATGATGCTTCCTAAGCGAAGATTTAAAGTATTATCGCTACCTTATAAATCAACGCGCTGCGCAACAACAATAGAAGCCACTTCTGCGGCTCCTGCCGCGAACAAAGCCCTTGCACACTCTCTAAGGGTAGCGCCGGATGCGCGAATGTCATCGATGACGACGATGACTTTGCCCGCGACAATCGTGTTCGCTTTCATTGAACCAGCTATTGCTGCATCCCTTTGATTACAATCTATGCCTTTAACAGGGTCCACTTGCCGAACGAAACTTAAAGCCGCGCGCATCGGACCAGAGGAAAGCAGCGGTACTTTGCTCGAAATCGCATCAGCTAGATCGATTAGATGGTACGGCTTTTGTTCAAACCCTAGTTTCGCAGGCACGTAACAAATTGAAAAAGGTGCTGCGTTCTCCGCAAAGACGTTAAGACGGCCCACCAGAAGATCGGCAAATTCATCCACAAATGGCCGCGGCTCATTAAAGCTTTTATATGCGCGAAGATTATTAGAGAAATTGTGCGCATAATCGTTTCGGTAAAACGACGTTACTGCGTCGATCAAGATTGTTCGATGAAGTACGTGGTCAGTAAGAACGCCCATAGTTGTGTTAAACTCAAAAAGCCAAAACCTCACAGCGGAAAGGAAACATCTTCCATCGGCTGGCCGCAGCGCTCAATGTAAAGTCGGAATGCTCGATTAAACGACATCTGTATTTCGACTAAGAAATGGTCGAGATCTTCCGAGCTTTCGATGGGCTCGTAAAAATCGGCGTTCACTAAACCTAACACATAGCGAACGTTGCCGAACTTATCAGGGGCAAAGACCGGGATATTTACGATAGCATTCACAGTAGACGCTTTGGTAATGCTTAAACCTCGTTGATATCCATCCTTCGATTTTGCGTCATATAGGGCCGCGTAGTTTTCAGTAATGCGGATGCCATATCCGGTTTTACGATCAAAAACGGAATTCTTCGTTCGGAGCTTATTGTATTCTTCGGCATGGCGCTCGATCGTGAGATAGCTAGGGAATGAAAACGAATCCGTTCCATTTAATAGGAATAGCTCTTGAAGTGTGCGGCCATTTAAGCCTAGTCGCCTTTTCGTGGTTGCTTTGATTTCATCGTTCGCAAGGAAGCAGTAGTATTTTGAAAATTCATGACTTCTGACAAAAACTTTTTCAGCATTTTCAAGTACTATACACATCCATATCGCGTCATTTCCCCAATATAAATCCGCTTCACGAAGCGTCATCGTCCACGAAGAAGATGCCCCATTTTGCCGGCGCAAAAACATTATATTTGTACCGAGAACTGGAAGCTTAAAGACCCTAAGCTGCTCCGTATAAACAGAAAGCAAACTCTGCAAAATTCGCCAAAATCTTATTCTTGTCAGAAAGGGATCCTCTGGAAAGGACATCGATGCCCACTGCTCTAAATCGAGATTTATGGCATTCAATATCGTCTTGCGATTTGGCCAACGAGCTATTTGCGAAGCGGGTGCCGACTTTGTTTCCTCTGCCTTCGGCAATTTTTCTTCGGTTTTAGTGCCAGAAGGTTCCTCTCTCGCCGAATATGCGGTTTCTAAAAAAGAACGAGCAAATGTTGCGGCTGCTAGAGCGGAAACGTAATGGAATTCGTCCTTTAAAGGCGCATCATCACCGAGACCGCCGTCTTTATCTCGATCTCCGTAGTCAGAGATACCCCGGATCACCATGCAGGGCGTGATGGGGCGGACCGAATTGCATCCTTTAACGAAACCGTACCCTTCCATCTCTCCCGCACGGATCAAGTTGTACTTTGTGTGAAGTTTTTTGAGCTCTCCATTCGCCAAAACCTTCTCGCCAGAGGCTACTAAAATATTTTCATGTAATCGGGGCTCGCCAAGTGTTTTTCTAGGAGCCATTTTTGGCGGAATCTTCGATTGAAGCTCAACCAATTGTTCGATCCACTTTAAGTGTGCAGTATAGAAGCTTACGTCGCGTAAAATATGTGGAGAGGTTTGTTGCAACCTGCTTCGATCCAACACACCATCTTTGGTAGTCTTAACATATTCATAAGCCCAAATTCCGGCGCTTGTAACAACGTCTCCCAATGAGAACTCACGAATTCCACATGCGACGCCGATCAGCAACATGCTTTCCGGTTTAAAGTGTCTGATCATTGATTCGGTTGGGCCAACAACTTCTGTGTTGCCAGAATTGCCGACGCAAGAAATTACGATGCGAAGTTTCCTTCCATCACTATTGTTCAGAAAAACTATCCAATAACGACATTCGTCGCGACGAATATCAGGGGGATCATCTGGTGAGCGGCCAAATGCTAAAAGCGTGGCCGCAAGCTCGACCTTTGGTAAAATAGTTAAAACGCCAATTGTCGAAATGTCGTCTTCTTGAGGCATTTGACGCCTGATCAACGAGTTCTAAATTGATTGCGGCAAAAAAATACACCCAACTATTCAACAACTTCTTGGAGCAGGCAAGGGCTATTTAACTAAACCAAGACCACGCGCGGAAGAGCAAACGTCGATCTTGCGTACTGCTAGCCTGTTATGCCTTTTAGCGCAATTGCTAGATCAAGCGCACTCGCAGACAATTCCGTCAATTCTCTATCATAAGGACCGCGCTTCAAAGCTCGCGGATTACTTTCGTGAGCGCACGATGTTTATCGAGTACGATGTCATCGAGAAATCAACCAGCAAGATAACGTCGGTTAGGGGGTCAGCGTTTCTTATTTCGCCCGATGGTTGGGCCATCACCGCCAAGCATGTGTGGGCACGCGTCAGTAGTTCTGACTTTGAACAAATCTCTCCGACCATCATCCGAATTGCAAACGATAGACGCACAGAGCCTCTTATTCTTGTGAAGGACTCTATTCCTTCATCGGAAAACGGCGACGTTTCGCTATTTCAAGTTGCGAGTGAATCGGGCAAGCCGATAGGGAAATACTTCTGCGTATACAAAGGAAACGAGTCCGCTGTAGTTGAGAGCGATGAAACTGTTTCAGCTTGGGCCTACTACGCGATTGGAGAGAGCAACCGAGTTGGAAATTTTCGATGTTTCCAACAAAGGTGCGCCAAGCTAGGGGCGCTTCTTGCCGGGTCTCTGCGATATCGGCTTCAGAAATGCGTCGGGCGACTGTCCCAGGACCTTTGAAAATTTTTCCACGATCTCAAGGCCCACATAAGTCAGACTGCGTTCGATTTTGCTCACATGCGCGCGGTCAACTTCTGCCTCATAGGCCAATTCCTCTTGGGAAAGTCCCTTTTCCTGCCGAATCCGGCGCAAATTAGCAGCAAATAGTTGGCGGATTTCCATAGCCCAGCCAACCGCATTGTGGTCTCATGACCCACGGCCTTAAAACCGAATTTGTAGCTATCTCAAAAAGCTAGCCGGGTTTGGGAGAAGAAATTTTGCTAAGTCAAAACTCGGCTTTAAGACCGACTTGAGATATCTTATATTGGGTCCACTCGGCGACGAGTTGGTGTTTCTGATTTGGGAGGGGACTTTGTTGCGGCTCTACAGAAAATATCCGAGCGTGTTTGGATTGATATTGGCAATCGCAATAATCTGGGGCGCGCTTCTGATCTCCGATCAAACGTTTCTCATATATCGCCGCGACGTAAGCAGCGACCGAGCCTTCGGGACGCAATGCACCTATTTCGGCGGGGCTAGGACATATAGCGCGGTCCGCATCTTCTTGAACCCAGAAGCGCAACGAAGCTTCTCATGTCCCACCACGAAGCTAGCGAGCCAAGACCTCTCCTGATCAGTCGTCGGCAAATTTCAATTAGGGAGAGCATAGACATGAGATTCGTAGTTGCGGCGCTATTGCAGATGTCTGTCCTTGCGACGGTCAGCGCGAACCCAGCCGACGTTGGATTCCGATGTGATGAGTTAGCATCAGCAGACTCGGACGGAGGAAGGAAGATGGTCCGGTTTGAAGATATCGATGCCAATGCGGCAATGCCAGCATGCGATTGGGCTGTTCAGACCTATCCAAACGAGCCGCGTTACTCTGTGCAGTTAGGAAGGGCATACGAGAAAGCTGGAAGCGCGGAAGCTGCAATGGATGCGTATGCCAAAGCTGAAAAGCAAGGAGCTGTAGCAGCGGCGTATCTGATCGGCCTCATTCATCTCGAGGGGAAGGGAAGTTTCGCCAAGAATCCTGCAATAGCGGCATCCTGGTTCAAGAAATCGGCCGATAAAGGCTATGCCCCCGCGCAAACGGTACTTGGGATCCTCTACGAGCAAGGCTTAGGCGTTACGAAGGACCAGGAACTGGCAAGGAGGTTGCTTCAAAGGGCAACAGACCAGGCCGATACGATAGGGTTGATTGACCTCGCCCGGAAGTACCTTGCGCGAACCGGAATCGAAAGGGACGATGCGAAAGCCTTCTCGCTCATGATGAAGGCCGCTGAAGAAAATGACCCGGTCGGTCAATTCGGCGTAGCCTATATGTTGACGTTCGGACAGGGAACGCAGCGCGATCCCAAGGCCGCTATTCCATGGCTACAAAAATCCGCTGATCAAGGACATGCCGATGCGCAGTATGCGCTCGGACTTGAGTTACTAAAAGGGGAGAGCACCAAGAAGGACGATGCCCGAGCCCATGCATGGTTCGTGAAGGCGGCAAATCAAGGTAATGCCAACAGCATGCTCGCCCTTAGCAATATGTATGCAGACGGTCTGGTCGTTTCGAAAGACGAGAAGGAAGCAATAGTTTGGCTACATAAGGCGGCTGAAGCAGGTAACGACATAGCGCGCGAAAGGCTGAAGAGCCAAGAAGCCCAGACCGCCAACACGCCAGTTGTCGATAAGGCCGCCGATCTGCGAGAGGCTTATACCAATTATCTAACGGTCAAGACCTGCTACGACATGCGCAAAGACTACGTGATCCGAATAATCAGCGAAGACGATGTGGCAGTTGCAAAGAAAGCGATGAGGAAAATCGAAGATAGCAGCGTTCTTTCCAAAGAAGACAAAGACACGGCTTGGAAGGCTGGCAACGAGAAGGGTCAAGCGATCGCTGAACTCGCCGAGTTAGCTCGTACATTCGGTGCATCGGGATACTCCGATAATGTCAACTTCGCTTGCCGTGCTGCCTTATCATCTCTGCGGGAGGCGGCTGGGCCGGAGAACGCTGGAGTCCGCAAGCGGGACTTTTGATATTTAGAAGGTCGATTCAACTCTCACCCGCTTAAGCGGCGAGCGGGCGGCGATCGTGGCGTCAAATAGGATTGCGCCCCCACTCACCAGCCACCTTCAGCGTATTCGCTGCCCCCATTATTGTCAGCTTTACGGACTCAATGGTGGAATCTTGAAGTGGGCGATCGCCAGTCCCGCCCGATGAATTCACGCAGCCGCAAGCGCCCTATTGAAGTTCGACATTCCCTCTGTGATACTTAAGCTTTTGGGGGATTGTTCATATGTTTAGACGAGCGATTATTTTGCTGTCCGCCTTAGTTATCAGCCCGTGCTTTGCTGATCCGCTTACCGAGGCACGAGATGTCGCGAATTCTAAGAACCCTGTCGGCGCCGCCCTTTCGTCATCCTCATTTGGGTGCTTTCTACTAGGGCCACCTTCACCGCAGCGGGATCTTGCCGGTTCTCCTGGACCGGGAGTTGCCGGAACCATCACTGTCCCAAAAGGTCTGGGCGATGGGTACTCATACGATCTCTCGGTGAAAGGACAGCTTTGTCAATTGACGGACAATACCAAAATTCCGTTCATTGACCTCTCTGACCCCAAGAACAAAAGCAAGATTGTAGGAGGTGTCCAAACAATCGTTTTCAAGAATGAAATTGCAGCCCAATTGAAACTCACTATGGGAACGTGGCTCAATTTGATCGATTTCAATGCGGAAGATCTCGAAGAAGTGGGGATCTATATTAGTGCTGAGACATACGATCTTTCGGAGCAGAAGCTCAGGACAGCATTGCTGAATATGCGCAAGGAATCGGGGAATGCATGCTCGGCATTAACGGACCCAGCAGCTCGTCAGATTGTTCGCAGTTGCTACGGCCTAATTACGATTTCTCTTCAAGCAAAGAAAAATCTTTCCCTGAATGTCCTTGACTTAAAGTTCGCCAATCTCGTGGTGGGTTTGAATGCAAGATGGCTTAGAGACGTAAAAGGTGCCTCGGCTGACTGCAGTCCCCCCGGCGGAGCAGCAGGCGCCAGCAGCCCAAATCCTGTTGCAAGCGCTAATACCGGTGGGGCTGGCGGAGTCACTGCACCAGTGCCAGCGAATAGCAATGGCGTAGAAGCCAACATCAAGTTACCTGCCGGCGTTGTACCGATCCTGCCAGCGGGACTTGAAGTAAACTTACAATTGGGTGCCGACAAGATAGCTGTGAAAGCGCCCTCCGCTGCGGACGTCGCCAAGTCGAAAGACGAACCGCAGAATAAAGCCAAGGCGACACCTGCGGCCGTGAAAGCCGCGAACGACGCTAAGCCAGCCCAGCCTCCCGCGCAGGACAAAATTTGCGTTCAAAACGTAATCTATCGAACCAGCGACGTAATGATTATTGGAGCCAACTTTTTGGACGCTAAAACAACCAAGAAGAATCAGGACTGGCTGAAAAAGCAACCATGAAATGAGTGTGAATTATGCATAACCGCGCTCTATTGGTAGTATTTGTCGCATTTCAACTCAGCGGCTGTGCGGCAGCGCCGACTTTTCGTAACGCAGTTTTCCTGGTTGATAAAAGCGCCCCGTTACAGGTTTTGGAGCCTAAAGGGTTTTTGCCGCCACCAAAGTCTCCCTTTTATCTACAAGCCGCTTACCGATACCCGCCTGGTTCGGTAATAATTCCGAGCATAAACGAGTCACCGAATCCAATCTCGGAGTCGGCTGGCTTAATAGGCGAAGCGCGCGAACAGTGCATGCAGGAGTCATTTGCACTTCGTCGCTCTGTGCTTAGGTCTCGATTGGCGCCCGTAAAACTCGTCTACAGCTTTGGCGGCGCAGTGGGTTTGCCGTTTGCAGATCAGATTGCGCTTCAGCAGTTCCGGAATCAGGGAGGGCTAACGGAGCTCCCCGACAACGTGATCGCTTATATCCGACACGTCGAATTTAATATTGATCGTATACGAACATATGAAGGCAGTCCGGAACAAATGGCAGCTGCCTTGAGATCGCTCCGAACGGTGGCAAGGACGTGCGATCCGATTGAATCGCCGAACTCAGCGGTTGTGATTCAGAAGGTATATGTTGGTCGCGTTCGGTCGTTCGTTCGGCTCGACGATGCGATTGGTGTTGCATTGGGAGGCAACTGGAAAGACAAGGTGCAAAAGTCGATTAGGTCGTCATTCGATGGACGCAGTGTAATATTTGCCGTCGAAACAAAGCCGCTTTCCGCATATAGGCTGTAGCAAATGAAAGGTTAGTCGACCGGTGAACGCGTCTATGATGAGAGAACGAAGGATAATGTCCGCGTTCATAAAAGCATTCCGCTTTCTTTTTTCTCTTACTTTTGCCTTCCTTCTACCGCTGGAATCCTTTGCAGGCGATCTTCCGACCAGCAGCGCTGCTGCAGAAGCAGGAGATTCAATATTTTTAGCTCGCTATTTCGACGCCTCATGCGACCGCACCTCTTGCAGGACAAATGATGCCGATGCGCCACAAGTCGGAGCGATCATCGCGCCAAAGGCTTCGATGATTGGCTATCCGGATAGCCTTGTTTGTAATGGCTCTGGGAAAAACAAAACCAAAAACTATCGCGTTCAGGCTGTCGTAAAATCGACGACAGAGCGAATGATTCAAGCCTTCTTCGCCGAAAATCCTAAATCGGCTGAATTGGTAGCAATTTTGAAGCAACATCGAGTCACTTTCCGAGCGAGTGAAGTATACCGTGAGGTGACAGAGGCGGAACCGTTAATGATTAACGCGATCGCCAGTATCCCGAATTACTGCTTGCAAAAAGCTCTATCTAATCTTCGCGCGACCCAGTTTGTCTCGGGTAGATGGTTCGGCCTCCTTTCCCTTGGAATGCAGGTTGAAAACGCGACTGCAGAGCAGATCAAGTCATTCCTTCCGAAACATTACTCCGTGGCCGAACAAGCGGTGCAATCTGGAACAGTCGACGTGACTATCAGCGGAATTTCACCGAAGCTCTTTGCGGTTCAGATGGGTGACGTTATTCCACTCGTGTCCCGACACCAGGACATCTTTGGAAGAATCGAGCTAAACGAAAAGCGGCGCTTTCGAAATTGATCACGATCCAGTCCCCCTTGTTTAAATGGCGAGCGAGCGGCGATCGTGGCGTCAATTTTGAATTCAGACCCTATCCACCAGAGTCAAAATCAAACCAAGCATCGCCGCTCTGATTGGTTCTATTTCAAGCGACCCTCTTCACGCATCTTGAGTTCATATTCAGCGCACTGTTGCATCGTGAACTGCCGTACCGGTGAAGCTGGGCCGTATTTGTTTCCGCGAAAGCCACGCGTGCGTGCTGATCCAGGGCGGACATGAGGATTAATTTTGTGCCGCTCTTCGTATGGATACTCGCCGTGACCTGCTCCCCTGAAATGCCCCCGGTTTTGAGTTAGGGTTCTGTTCTCCACCGAGGAGACGGACAATGCGTAAAGGCAGGTTGAAGGAATTGGCCTCGCAACGGCGCCGCTTCGGCTACCGTCGTCTGGGGCTGCTATTGGCTCGGCAAGGGGTCCGGAAGGCCCGGTACGCCATTGCGCTGGAACAGGCCGAGGCGGTGCTGGACGCCAGACGTGCTGCACTGGACGACGAAGGGCATCCCGTGCATGTCCCGGTTTCTCGGCGTGCATTCGCCACGTTATCGGGGCGACTTTCGCCTGGCAGCCGACAACGAAGGTTCGATCGTCAACCTTCAGGTAGAGTTCTTCATCCGGGCAAGCGGCGGCGGCATTTTCCGGACCTTGGAAGCCGTCATGCGCCAAACTTGCCCAGGACGGGGGGCCGGGGGCAGAAGGGCGCTGTAGAGCCGTCCCAGCCGTCCCACCCGTCCCAAATTATGACTACGGGAACGTACCCTTCGATGAGGGGCTGCGTTGAACAAAGGGCTGCCCTAGCGCTTGCGAACGCGCTTTTGCCAGTGTTCGCGCTAGAACGGTGTCGTATTCTTCCGGCAACAGCTCATGGTGCGCCAAGACCGCCTGGATGAACGCTTCAAGGAAGCTGTCAATTTCGACCCATGTCTTGAGCGCGATGTCGACTGGCCACTCGTAATAACGGCCGTCGCCATCATCACGGGTCGACAGAAGCTCGCTTGCCAAGATGCGGTACGGCGGCAGAGGCGGGCGCGATTCGAGGCCATGTACGGTCACGGCCCACTGATCGTTTTGAAACATCACTCGCGCCTCCTGTTACCAGCCATCCCACCACTGATCGGGTTTCTGTCCATAGCGTTTGAACAATTCCTTGAACTGGGCACGCTCGTAGCCCTTGGTTTGGAGCGGCGTCCGGACGTTCTTGACGTGGATTCCGTGTTCGTTCCTCAGAAGCTCGGCAAGACGGCGTTGGCCATTCGATCCCCACTCGCTCCAGGGACGTTCCGCCATTTGTTTGAGAAAGCCGACCAAACCGGCCGATCCCATAGCATCCAAGCCCGTGATATCGAAAACGCGCTTGATGTCGATAATCAGCAGTTCCTGGATCGACGGCTCTTCTTTGTCGATCGCCTCGATCGCTTGCGCCACTGCGTGGACATGTTGGGTCCACTCCTGACCGGCATCTTCTGCAATGGCGAGAATGGGCTCCCATTTGTCTGCACGGCGGGATGTGAATCCCGGCGGCATTTGCGGCTCAGCGCCACGCAAGCGCTCGACGGCCTCGCGAGCCCAGGCTTCACAGCGCTGGGCGAGAGCCTTCAACTCGACGTCGTGCTTGTTGCGCAAAGGTTCGCAGATTTCTTCGGCAAGCTTTCGGTGCATGCGGAAAACGATGCAACGGGTGGCAAGGGCTTCCGGCTCTATCTTGCCGATTTTTGCTATGACCTTCGGACACCAAGCGCGATACTCCTTACCGCCAGCGCGGCGAATGAGTGGGCCGTTACGCTTAAAGCCGACATTGAAGAGCGCAATCAGGTCGTTCTTGTTGCTCAAGAACATGTCGCCCTCGTCGAAAAGCAACGTGTGGCCTGCATTTGCGAGCTCAAATAACGTCGGTCCCGTTAAGCCGAACGTAGGCTTTGGGCGTGGGCTCAGCTTCGTGATGAGTTCAAGAACCGTCGACTTTCCGCATTCAGGCACGAATGATTGGAGCACCGGTATCGGCGATGTCTGGGCCGCCTCGAACGCCCAGAAATGCAGCACCACAAGGGCCAAAATGGAACTGTAGCCTTTCTGCAAAACTGCATGGCGGTCGAAAGTTTCGCTGATCAGTGAAAGCAGCTCGCCGGTTTCATTGGAGTTGCGTGTCGGCTTCGCAACTTCGGCAGGAGGCGACCCGTCGTCTGCCGATGCGGCATCGTCACGCGTCTTTGCCGAGACGTTGGAATCCGCCGCCTCCTGGCGCTTACGCGTTATATAACTCGCGAGAATTGTGAGAACAGCGGTCAGCGAAGGGAAGACAGGGCCAATCATGCTCTGCACCTCGCCGCGTATGAACGGGATGTTCTCAGCTCGCAGCAAATGCTCAGCGAAGAGTTCCATAGACTGATGTACCGCCTTGCGGTGATCATCTCGCTGAAGGTCGATTCTGTAAGTCTTCGCACCGCTGCAAGCATCGACTGCCGCGTGGCGTTCGAGATGGCAAACGGCCACGAATCCTTCTGCCGCGTCGAGCTTTTCGGCCCAGCGTTTGTGCGCTGCGTCGTCTGCGTTGCGCTTGAGAATATAAGAACTCACCTTTAGCCGGTCGGCCAGTTTTTCGGCTGCGATGTCGAGGCCGATGTCCTCCGGTCCGATCAGCACGACCTTGCGCTCTCCAAGCTTCGCTGCGTCGGCGGCATATAAAATGGCGCCGGGAATGCCCGCAGTGGTGAAGTCGACGCGAGGTTCCAAGACGTACTTCTTGTAGAGATAGTCAGCGGTCACATCGCCGACGAGCGAATCGCGAACGGTTAGAGCCTTCGTTGTCACCGACTTCTTCTTCGCACCTACTACCTTGACGACCTTTCTGGCCGCTTTCGCGAGAGCCTTCGCCCGCTTGATGCCGCCTGGCGCTTTTGTTGTGTTCTTATTCTTCATGCGCGGGACCTTTCGGCGCATTCGCCTTCAATGCCGCTGCGACCGACGGAATTACTGCCGAGACGATTTCCCTGAAGGCGTCGCGCTCGGCTTGCTTGCCGTCGATGAAAATCGTTCCGGTCGAAGGCCACCAGCGAAGCTTGGCTGACTTGTCGATCAAAATGTATTCGTGGGGGTTCGTGCCGCTCCACGTGCCAGGAATGCCGAGGCCAGCAACAATGTCCTTGAGGTCAGAATGAGTTCCGTAAAATTTCATGAGTTAAATGCCGTTCTTGTTCGGTGTTATGCCCACGCGTAAAGCTTCGCGAAGGTCGTGAAGCGAACATGGTGCGGTGCCGGTCACGCGCAAGTCCGAGCGATCGGCCACTATGTCCACCGGTGTTTCTGGGTGTTTCTTCACTCCGAAATATTTTCAGGAAGGCTCATGGGAGAGTGTCCTGTGCGGCGTGTTCGGTCACCGGGTTCGCGATGCCTGCGTCAGCGAGACATGATGGCCAAGAGTCCCAGAGCGATGCGGGCAACAGATTGTTGGCTTCGTCATCAACAACACGTTCGATGCGCAGGCGATCCTGACGGGCGAAGTTCGCAATGACGCGCTTGATGCCGCGCACACGCATGCTGTCCAAGAGGGCGTCCGCCATATCCGGTAACATTGGCTTCAGAACCGATGTCGGGGTGACACGGATCTTCTCGAATGGATTCGCGATGTTCGGAAGATCATGGCCAAGGCAGTTCGGCTTCAAACGACGCTCGACACGGAGGCGCGTGATTCCATCGTTCGCCTGGGTTCCCTTGTCATAGACTGCGATGTTGTCTTTGCCGATATAGACGGTCTCGGGCACGCCAAGCTGGCTGGAGTAGATGCCGTGCTTGCGCATGTGCGAGCTGCGGACGATTACGTCGTCGGCGAGGATGTCAGGCAAGTCCACGGCCACATCGGCGCGGGTGACCTTGCCGGTCGCGACGAACTCGCGGAAATCCACGCCCGCGATGGACAGTAATAATGTGTCGAGCTCCTCACGGCCTACGGGCCCGAGTTTCGCCGGGTTGCACTCGATGCGGTAGGCGTTCGTTCCCTTTTCCCAGGCACCAAGCTGAATGGTGCACTTCTCGATGCCAGAGCCAGTTCGAATCGGGACGGCAGCTTGAACCGCGTAACGGGAAGTGGAGGCATAGGGGATGCCCAGCTTGGTGCAGTGGTCCTGGAACGAACGAACGTTGCTCTGGACTTCAACGGAATCAGACTCTGGCCTCGTAACCGAGAGCTTGTCGAGTTTCAAAATGGACAGTGAGGTTGGGTTTGAATCAGGCATGCGGTATCGCTCGTTCGCAATGAACGTTCCTTTGAACTGGTGTGGGTGTAGGTGTGGGTGTGAATAACCCGGCTTATTAGAGCGAGCCCGTGGGCGAATTGCCCACGGGGCTTGTCAGACAGCCGAAGTTCTACTCGCGGTGAAACCAATCATCTGCGTCGTGCACACCAATGAGTCGGCAGCCCCGCTTCTTTCGAGACTTGAGTCGACCCGCCTTTATCTCATTGTAAACGTGACTTCGGCTTACGCCGAAAACTTTGCAGAACTCGGAGATCCGGTAGGCTTTTTTCTGCAACGGCGGCGTGGTGATCAAGGCCGTGTCAGGATCGGGGTCCCGCCTCGGGTCACTAGTCTCGAAACTATCCTCAAGCATCAGTCATTTCTCCTTCGGTTAAGCGACCACGTGGCCGCACCCTGGGAGCTATGCTGGCGCCGTGAGGTATCCTAATGCAGAGATGTATGAAATTCCTGCACCAGTTCTTAACGAGCAGACAGGACCGCGTCGAACTCCTCCCGGATAAACTCGACCTGGTCCTTAAACCACTTCTCTCGGCGTCTTAGTGAGAGGGAACGATACGCTTTTCGATCTTCGAGCGTGCCAAGCCACAAAACTGCTCGACGAGCTTTCCGGCGATCATCACCTGACCGCTGCTTATCCTTGGGAAGTGGGCTTGCAATCCTTTGCGATTCAGGTCTGCTCAATGGTCGATCAACTGATTCCCCGATTTGTCTGATCTCCTCCGAAGTTGGGATGCTTTCCTCAAGCCAGCGCCGTACAGCTTGCCATGGCTTTTGGGGCGTCGCGGTCTTTCTGTTGCGAGACCGCGAGTGCATCTTGATACTCTCGATCTCATTTCTGAGGACTCCATAGACCTCTTGAATACCCGCGTCGTAACGTGTCGGTACGTCCTTATCTGGGGAAGTCGTAACCACCACGAGATGGACGATGTGCTCGCGCAAAGCATCAATCTCGAGGTCCCGCGATGCGGCTTTGCGATTTGAGATTTTGAATAGTGGATGCGGATTTCCGACCTGAGCGGACTTCACCGCAGAAAGCAGGTATTCGAAGGGAAGCGCTGCGGCTGGGGAAAGACGTATGTCGGACAAGAAACAACTGAGTGCGGTGAGGGCAGGCAGAATTTCCTCGATTAGTCCCGGCGATTTTTGATTTGAAGACGTGCGTGTTCGCGCAAGACCATTGAGATCTCGACGAAGCCCGGTAACCGCCTCCTGATCGGCGAGCAGCTTTTTCTGTTTTTGATTCATTTTTTCCGAAGGTCTTGTTGACGAAGATCGTCCAAATAATCGGCCCAGTACTGCATCATTAGAACGCGCTCGGGCATGTGTTGTGCAGCGTTATATGCGCGTCGAACTTCATTCTGCTCAATGTGAGCAAGTTGCCGCTCGATTACATCGGGCGCGAATTTTCCGCTCTCGTTGAGCCGGGTTGAAGCCATAGATCGAAAGCCATGGGCAGTCATCTCATCTCCGGAATACCCCAAGCGACGAAGCGCGCCGTTGAGCGTATTTTCTGACATTGGTCGGTGCCACGAGCGCAGAGAGGGGAAAAGGTATCGAGACTCACCGCTGATCTCGCGTATTTCTTCAATAAGTTTCATTGCCTGTCGTGAAAGCGGGCAGATATGGTCTCTTCGCAGCTTGGTTTTGTTTGCGCTTACCCGGATCAATTTTGCAGAAACGTCGATCTCTGACCATTCGAGGCTTCGCAATTCGCCTGGGCGCAGAAAAAGAAGTGGCGCGAGCTTGAGCGCGATACGCGTCACTGAATGTCCGTCAAACCCGTCGATCGCTCTAAGTAAGCCGCCGATTGCATGCGGATCTGTGATGCCTGGATGATGACGCACCTTTGGAGTGGTTAATGCATCGCGCAGGTCGGCTGACACGTCCCTTTCCGCACGGGCTGAAGCGATGGCGTATCGAAATACTGCGCCCACCGTACTTCTTACTCGGGATGCTGTTTCGTAACGGCCTGTGGACTCGATCTTCTTCAGAACAGCAAGCAATTCTCTTGCGGTGATCTCTGCGATGGGGCGGTGCCCCAGGTCCCTGATGACAAAATCGAGCAACCATTCCTTCTTGACGAGCGTTGCTTCGGCCTGGCCTTCAGCCTTCCATTTCTGAAGACATTCCTTCGCTATCGAACTGAAATCGTTGCTCGCAGCAATTCTCTTTGTTTCTCGCTCTTCTCGTCGAACTTCCGAGGGGTCCTGACCTTGAGATAGAAACCGCTTGGCTTGAATTCGTGCTTGTCGCGCGTCTGCGAGCGACACCACCGGATACGCGCCCAACGAGAGAAGTTTCTGCTTTCGGTTGAAGCGATAGGCAAGTCGCCATAAGCGCGATCCTTGCGGAGTCACGTAAAGATGCAATCCGCCGCCATCGAAGATTTTGTATGGCTTCTCTCGGATTTCGGCGTGGCGAAAATCGACATCTTTCAAAGCGGACATTGACTGGCTCGAGGTTCAACAAATTTTAAAATACCCACAAATCTATCTACTTTTCACGTCGATAGGAAGAAGCGCCGGAAGACACCGGGAGACCTCTATGTAATTCTAATATATGGGATTTCTTTTAAATATAATCTAGCAGATACGCGAGCAGACACTCTGAAACGGAGGTCTGGTGCCCCTGGCCGGAATCGAACCAGCACTCCTTGCGGAACTCGATTTTGAGTCGAGCGCGTCTACCAATTCCGCCACAGGGGCCTGCAGGACCGCCGCCCCGGGGGCGAACGGTCTGAAGCGGGCGGAATATAGCTCGCGCGATGATGCGGTCAACCGCCTGTGATTGGCCATGCATCGACACCACGCACCCGGCAGGGTAGGACCCTTGCCGAACAGGAGATTTTACTCGTGACAAGCGGCATGATCGTCAGTTCCGGACACGCGAATACCTCGACAGATGCCGTATGTGTCGCGGGTGCCGTGATCGCTGTGGTGGCCGCGCTGACCCTCGCCGGCGCCTGGTTCTTCCAGCTCGTGCTCGATATCCGGCCCTGCCCGCTGTGTCTCGAGCAGCGCTACGCCTATTACTTGGCCATTCCGCTGGCGGCGCTGGTAGCGTTCGCCGCCTCGCGCGGGGCGTCGCGCCGCTTGCTTGTCACCGGCCTCGTCATCCTTGCGCTGGCATTGCTCGCCAATGCGGGGCTCGGCGTCTATCACGCCGGCGTGGAATGGGGCTTCTGGCAGGGGCCGACCGACTGCAGCGGTCCCATCGTCGATTTCGGCAACACCGGCAACCTGCTCGACGGTCTCAACAAGGTGAAGGTGATCCGTTGTGATGAAGTGCAGTGGCGCTTTCTCGGATTGTCGCTCGCTGGCTACAACGTGCTGATCTCGCTCGCGCTGGCGGCGGTCGCTGCCCGGGGTATCGCGAAAGCGCGATAACGCAGAGCTTTAGTCGTCGGCATCGACCTGCGGCTGCCCGAACAGATGAACGATGCCCGGTGTCGCGATCGAGACGAACACGAAGCGCGACAGATGATGCGCGCCCACAAAGATCGGGTCGATATGCAGCGTGAGCGCCAGCGCCAGCATGGCGTCCATCGCGCCCGGTGAGAAAGCCACCACGATATCGCCGAACCGCGCGCTGGTCGTCATTGCGACGATTGCGACAAAGATCGCCGAGATCACGATCGCAACGCTGAACGATCCGAGCGCCGCAGCCATGTGACTGAGCAGCGTGCGGGCTGAAATCCGCGCGAACCGCGTCCCGATCAGCGCTCCGATTCCGATCAGCGCGGCGGCATAGGCCCAGGCGGGCAGGCCGCCCTCGATCGTGCCTGCGCCATGCAGGATGCTGGAGCCAAGCATGGCGCCGAACATCCAGCTTGCGGGAAATTTCAAAAGACGCAGCGCCAGCGCGGTGGCGACGCATCCTGCCACGAGCAGCGCGAGCGCCAGCGGTGTCGCCGGAGCGGCATGGATGGATGAACCGGAATGCTGCGCCAGTCCGGCGGCGGCGAGGATCAGCGGCAGCGCTGCCGTCAGGATAATCACCCGCATGGTCTGCACCACCGCGATGCCCGCGACATCGGCGCGCCGTTCGTTGGCCAGCATGATGATTTGCGACAGTGCGCCGGGACTGCCTGCGAGCAGCGCGGACGTCCGGTCCCAGCGATGAATGCGCTGCAGATAGTAACTGCTGCCCATGGTGGCGCAGAAGGTGGAGGCGGCGAGGATCGCGATGCTGATCGGGTAAGACGCCATGTTGGTCAGCATTTGCGGCGAGACCATCGAGCCGAGCGACAGGCCGAGCGTCATGAGGACGATATGGGCCATCAGCGGCGGCAGACCCATCGGGCGCCCTGCAATCGCTGCGGCACCTACGGCGATCATCGCGCCCGAAATCAGGCCGCCGGGCAGTTGCAGCCATTGGAAAAACGCGCCGCCGGCGAGACCGATCAGCAGCGTTTCAAACGTATGCAGGATGTCCCGCGCGGTGATGTTGCGAAAGGCGTGGGACAGTTTTTGGCGGACAGATGTCATTGCGGCGGGATTCGGGAAGCGGCCAAGCCGTTATCCCAAATCCCGCTAGGAGCCGCAAACGATGCGCGAGCATGGCTCGCACATTGTCCATGCGTGGCGGGAGAAAGGGCAGGCCGGTAGGGCCTGCCCTTCGTTGCGCGTCAGTTCGCCTTGCCGGCGGTCTTCTTGCACTCGGAGCGGAATTTCTTGCGTTCCTTGCCGTGCAGGCCCTTTGCGTCTGCCTGCTTCGAGCATTCGAGCGAAACAGCCGTGCGTTCGGGCTTGGCGGCTTTCGGTGTTTCCGCCTTGGTGGGGGCGGTCTTGGCAGGCGCGCTGGCAGGTGCGGACTTGGCGCTCGGTGTCGCCGGCGTTGCGGGAGTAGTCGTTTGCGCGAGCGCCGATCCGGCAAGCATCAAGGATGTTGCGGCGGTGACCAGAAGGCGAGAAGTAAGGGTCGTCATGGGCTGAACCTCATGTTGCAGAGAGCGCGAGCCTTTGCCCGGGAGCATGAACCGTGGGTGAACGGGCGGCGCGAGCCGCTCATTATTTTTTGATCGGCATGAGAGCGGCGCGTTGAAAGCAACCCGGCGTGAGCTAGGATGTGCTGCGTTCGATATCCCCTATCAGGAGAGTTCGATGACAATCCGAGCCAATCTGTTGTGTGCGGCGCTGCTGGCTGGCGCAGCCACATTCGCCGCGATGCCTGCGCAGGCGCTGACTGCCCAGGAATGCAGCGCGAAGTATCAGGCCGCGAAGGCCGCCGGCACGCTGGGCGATCAGAAGTGGAATGATTTCCGAAAAGCGCAATGCGGCGCCGATGCCTCGCCGGCCGCGGCGGCGGCTCCCAAGGAAGCGCCGAAGGCTGCGCCCAAGGAATCCGCCAAGGCGGCGAAGGAAGCTCCGAAGGCCGCTGAAGCGCCGAAGCCGGCGGCCGCTCCGGCCGCCGCGGGCGCCGCCGTGTATCCAACCGCGATTTCGCCGAAGTATTCAAAGGAGACTGCGGGCAAGGCGCGGATGCACACCTGCGTCGATCAGTACAACGCCAACAAAGCCACCAATGCCAATGGCGGGCTGAAATGGATCCAGAAGGGCGGCGGGTATTACAGCGAATGCACCAAGCGCCTGAAGGGCTGACACCGGTGCGGACGTTGAGCAGCCGGGCATGAGTCCGGCTGGCCCCGCGCGCCGGCGATGGTCGCGCAACATGAAGCGCACGCTGATTGTGCTGGGCTTCTTCCTCGTGGTTTACGGGGCCATTGCCTATATCCTGCTGCCGTCATTCTGGCGGCATTACGAACATCAGAAAAAGCTCGACGGCCTGCCGATGGTCACGGTCACCGCGCAGGGCATTCCCGCCGACCCGATCAATGTCGGACTGGTCGGCTCGTCCAGCGATGTCCTTTGCGCCATGCGCGAGGCGGGATGGACGCCCGCCGATCCGATCACCTTGCGCTCGTCACTGGAAATCTCGGGCAGCGTGCTGCTGGACAGGCCCTATCCACGCGCGCCGGTCAGTCCGCTGTATTACGACGGCCGCCGCGAGGATTTCGCCTTTGAAAAGCCGGTCGGAAAGAGCGCCGACCAGCGGCATCACATCCGCCTGTGGATGGTATTGAAGGATGGAGAGGAGAAGCGTCCGGTCTGGCTCGGCGCGGCGACCTTCGATCGTGGCGTCGGGTTCAGCCACTACACCGGCGCGGTGACACATCATATCGCGCCCGATGTCGACGCGGAGCGGCAACTGATCGAAACCGATCTGCAGGCGGCGGGGATGATCGAGGCGCGATACACGGTGGCTGGTGTCGGTCCGACGCTGAATGGCCGCAACGGCGAGGGCGACCCATACTACACCGACGGCGAGGTGTGGATGATGCGGCTGGTGGAAGGCTGCGCGCGGCGTAACAAGCCGCCTGTTGTCCTGTCCGGCCCCGCGGCGAACGAACTCAAGGATGCGATCTGGAAGAGCGTCGCTAACTTGTACCGGCGCACGCAGCAATAACGTGCGGGTCATGCAAGGGATGCGATTGACAGCTCCGTGCCGGCGCGCGTGATATGCGGCGTCGTTCCGGAGTGCCGCATGATCGCAAGCCTGAGTGTTATCCTGATCTGTCAGTTGATCGGTGAAGTGATCGTGCGCGGGCTGCGCTGGCCGTTGCCGGGGCCGGTCATCGGCATGGCGCTTCTGTTCGCGCTGCTGATGCTGCGCGACCGCGTCTCCGGGCTGGCGCGCGGGCCGCTGCGGGACAATGCCGTGGAAGGCACGGCAAAAGGGATGCTGGCGCATCTGTCCCTGCTGTTCGTGCCCGCCGGCGTGGGCGTGGTGCAGAATCTCGATCTGCTGGCGCAGCGGGGTGTCACGATCGCGCTGGTCCTTGCGGCTTCGGTGGTGGTGACGCTGCTGGTGACGGCGGGCACGTTTCTCGTCATCAATCGTCTTCTGGCCGGGAAGCGTCCATCATGACGGACAATCCCTTCGCCTTGTGGGTCTATCTATCCCAGACACCGCTGCTGTGGTTGTCGATCACGCTTGCGGTCTATGCGGCAGCGGATGCCCTGTCGCTGGCGACGCATCGCAATCCGCTAATGAATCCGGTGCTGCATTCGATCTGGGTTATCGGCCTATTCCTGTATCTCACCGGCACCAGCTACACGACCTATTTTGGCGGCGCGCAGTTCGTGCATTTCCTGCTCGGGCCCGCGACCGTGGCGCTGGCCGTGCCGCTCTATGAGAACCGGGCCCGCGTCGCGGCGGCTATCCTGCCGATGCTTGCGGCGCTGCTGGTCGGCTCGGCCACGGCGATAGTCTCGGTAATGCTGTTCGCGGAAGCCGCCGGGTTGCCGCGAGAGATCGTGCTGGCGCTGGCGCCGAAATCCGTCACCGCCGGCGTCGCCATGGGCATCAGCGAAACGCTGGGGGCCAATCCGGCGATCACGGTGATCGCGACGGTACTGACTGGCGTCATGGGCGCGATCGTGGTCACACCAACGATGAACCGGTTGGGCATTACGGATTTCCGCGCGCGGGGCTTTGCCGTCGGGCTCGCGTCGCATGGCATCGGCACCGCCCGGGCGTTTCAGGTCGATGAGGTCGCCGGCGTGTTTGCCGGCATTGCGATGGGCTTGAACGCGCTGGTGACGTCGTTGCTGGTGCCGCTCGCGGTCACCGTGTTGTTGCGATGACAAGGCCCTCGCCGGTGAGCGAGGGCCTTGTTTCATTCAAATGAACCGGAAAGCTATGCAGCGCTCTTCTTCTTGTAGCGGTCGGCAGCTTGCGCCCGCGACAACTTCGGCGTGAGCGCTTTCCGGGCCGCATCGTAGTTTTCCCATTCCTTCACGTCAGGCAGCGATGGAATGGTGATGAGTTCGCCGAGATCGAGTCCGGCGAGCGAAGCATCCACCATCTCGTCCGCCTGCATCACAATGCCCTGCGGAAGATGCGCGACCGGCACACCGGCGACATCCCAGAAGTTCGTTGCCGTCGCGCCCGGGAGCACGGCCTGCACGCGGACGCCGCTGTCCTTGAACTCCTTGTGCAGCGCCTGGGTAAAATTCACCACATACGCCTTGGTGCCGCTGTAGGTGCCGTTCAGTACGTCGGTGTCCAGCGCCACAATGGAGGCAATGTTAATGATGAGTCCGGTCTTGCGGGCAACGAAGGCCGGCGCCGCCGCGAGCGCCAGCCGCGTCAGCGCGACGACGTTGAGCTGGATCATCGCATCCATGTCGTCGGCCTTGGAGGTGAGCAGGGGAGCGGCGGAGCCGACACCGGCATTGTTGACCAGTGCAGTAATAGCTGGATCCGTCTTCAGACGCTCCTCGATGCGGCGGACATCGGCCTTTGCGTTCAGGTCGGCTGGGAGCACCTCGACCTTGCGGCCGGTTTCCTTCGTCAGCCTGGCCGCAAGCGCATCCAGCTTGGCCTTGTCGCGCGCGACAAGGATCAGGTCATAGCCGCGGCGGGCGAGGCGGTCGGCGTAAATGGCGCCGATGCCGGATGAAGACCCGGTGACGAGGGCAACGCCTTTGGTCGTGCTTTGAGACATGGTCGTTTCTCCTTGGTTCGGTAAGGCGGGCGGAGCCCCGTCTGCATGGAGAAACTAGGTGGTTGCCGTCATGTCTTAAATGTCATATAAACCTCGTTTCAGGACATTGACGAAAATCGGGTGTCGTCATGAAACGGATCGGTCTCGTTGTGTTTCCCGGCTTCCAGATTCTCGATCTGGTCGCCGTGACGGTTTTCGAGGTCGCCAATACGCTCGGCAAGGCGCCGGCTTACGCGATCGAGCTGTTGTCTGAAACAGGCGGCGGGGTCATCAGTTCGTCGGGCGTGTCGGTCGAGACGAGGCCGTTTGGCGAGGCACGTTTCGACACCGTCATTGTCAGCGGTTGGATCGCGCCGCTCGCGCCTTCTCAGGGCCTGCTCGACTATATGAACGCGGCAAGCCAAACAGCGCGCCGCACAGCAAGCATCTGCACCGGCGCCTTTGTGCTGGCCGAGGCGGGTCTGCTCGATGG
Organism: Afipia clevelandensis ATCC 49720; assembly: GCF_000336555.1. Classification (GTDB taxonomy): domain Bacteria; phylum Pseudomonadota; class Alphaproteobacteria; order Rhizobiales; family Xanthobacteraceae; genus Afipia; species Afipia clevelandensis. The sequence continues at coordinate 3,811,672 of NZ_KB375281.1, forward strand.
CCGCCGCGCGACCACGCACTGGGCCTTTGCACGCGACATGCAGGCGCGGTTTCCGAAGATCAAATTGCAGGAAGACAAGATTTACATCGTCGACGGGCCGATCTGGACGTCCGCGGGCATGACGTCGTGCATCGACCTCTGCCTTGCGATGGTTGAGGACGATCTTGGCGTCGACATCGCCCGCGATGTCGCTCGCAAGATGGTGGTGTATCACCGCAGAACCGGCGGGCAGTCGCAGTTTTCGGCGCTGCTGGAACTGCAGCCGAAATCCGACCGCATTCAGGACGCGCTCGCCTTCGCGAAGAAGAATTTGAAGCGCGAACTGTCGGTGGAGATTCTTGCGGAGGCGGCCAGGCTCAGTCCCCGGCAGTTCAGCCGCGCCTTCCGCGCAGAAACCGGACAATCGCCGGCCAAGGCCGTGGAGAACCTGCGTGTCGAGGCCGCGCGCATCCTGATGGAAGAGGCCGAGCATCCCGTCGAGGTGATCGCGCGGGAAACCGGATTCTCCGATCCGGAGCGGATGCGGCGGGCTTTCCTGCGGGCCTTCGGCCAGCCGCCGCAGGCGATCAAGCGCGCCGCGCGGATGGCTGCCGCATAGCCGCGCGTAGAGCTGCCATGCGTGCGCTTTGCCTTCAAACAGGGAGGCGGGCGTGATCTGGTGCGCCTCGAATTCCTGACGCCGATCCGGAGGCTTTGATCAATGTCTGCTTCGCTCTATTCGCCGCTCAAGGTCGGGCCCTATCAGCTCAATCACCGTGTGGTCATGGCGCCGTTGACCCGGATGCGGGCCGCGCAGGCCGACAACGCGCCGCATGGGCTGAACGTGGAGTATTATTCCCAGCGTGCCACCAAAGGTGGGCTGATCATCGCGGAGGCCTCGCCGGTGGTTCAGACCGGACGCGGAAATCCCAGAACACCGGGCATCTATTCGCGCGAACAGATTGAAGGCTGGCGCGCGATCACCGACGCCGTTCACGCCAAGGGCGGAATCATCTTCCTGCAGCTCTGGCATGTCGGGCGCGTGTCGCATTCGTCATTCCAACCCGGCGGCGCGCTTCCGGTCGCGCCATCTGCCGTTCCCATCTCGGGCAATTTCACCGCCATGACGGCGGACGGCAAGCAGGTGCCCTATGAGACTCCGCGCGCACTCGAAACGAGCGAGATCGCAGGCATCGTCGAGAGCTTCCGCGAAGGGGCTCGCAACGCACTGGAGGCGGGATTCGACGGCGTCGAGATTCATGGCGCCAACGGCTATCTGCTGGAGCAATTTTTGCAATCGCGCATCAACCAGCGGACAGATCAGTACGGCGGCTCGATTGAAAATCGCGCACGGCTGCTGCTGGAGGTGACCGACGCCGCCATTGGGGTGTGGGGTGCCGATCGCGTAGCCGTGCGCCTGTCGCCTTACGGAGTCGCCAACGACACCGGCGAAGCCGATCCGATGCCGCTCTATGGCCATGTGGTAAAGGCGCTGGGCACGCGCGGTCTTGCCTATCTGCATTTCATCGAGCCCCGCAGCAGCGGCGCAGGGCGTGCCGACGTCAATCATCAGAACGTGCCGTCGGCGATGGACCTGTTCCGGCCGCTATGGCCCGGCGTTCTGATCACCGCGGGCGGATTTACCCGGGAAGCTGCGGAAGACGCTGTTGCATCGGGCAAGGCGGACGCCATCGCATTCGGGCGGCACTTCATCTCGAATCCGGATCTGCCGCATCGGCTGAAGCAAAAGGCGCCGCTCACACCTTACAACCGCGCGACCTTCTATGGCGGCGCGGAGACCGGTTACACCGACTATCCGTTTTACGAAAACGCCTGAACGCGAATTGTTACGGATCGAGTTCGGTGTCCCAGTAAAGATAGTCGAGCCAGCTTTCGTGCAGGTAGTTCGGCGGGAACAGCCGGCCGTTGCGATGAAGCTGATGCACGGTCGGCGCGAACGGCGTTTGGCGCGGATGCATCTTCGCCTGCGCCATAGTCATGTTGCCCTTGCGCAGGTTGCACGGCGAGCACGCCGCCACGACGTTTTCCCATGTGGTCTGGCCGCCGCGCGAGCGCGGGATGATGTGATCGAAGGTCAGGTCCTCGGGCGAGCCGCAATACTGACAGGAGAACCGGTCGCGCAGGAACACGTTGAACCGCGTGAAGGCGGGATGCGTGGTCGGCTGCACGAACGACTTGAGCGAAACGACGCTCGGCAGCTTCATCTCAAAGGAGGGGCTATGAACCGCGTGATCGTAATTGGCGACGATATTGACACGGTCGAGGAACACGGCCTTGACAGCATCCTGCCAGGACCAGAGCGAGAGTGGATAGTAACTCAGCGGCCGGAAGTCCGCATTCAGCACGAGCACCGGCCAACCGCCTTGTGACACATGTGCGTTCAAGTAACGCTCCTGGCCCCAACCCCAATTGGCTGCGAAGCAGCTTGGGATGACATACTACAGGCAGCGTGACGGGATTGTGAAGAGCGTTTCGGCTCACCTGCCGGTGACCGCTGTACCTCAGTCGGCCATCGACAACATGTGCGCCTGTGCCGGTTTTACGCGGCCTTTCAGCGTGTCGAGATAGACCTGCTGAACCGCATCGGAACCCCGGCTTTCCACCACATCGAGCTTCGGCCCCATGGCGGCGGTGAAACCCGACCAGACCGCGCCGAATCGCTGGTCGATTCCACCCGGACCCCATTCCTTGGCGCGCTTGCGAATCTGGTCCGGTGCGAAGAACCATGTCGGTTTCGCACCCGGCAGCGACTCATCGTCCGGCGCGGCGTCTTGATGGGTGAGACCGACCCGCCCGCTATAGACCATCCGGTCACCGAAGTGCTTGTGCAGGCGGGTGCGCAGGTCGGGATTGCCCGCCATGTCGACAAAGGCGACCGCTTGCTGCGGCATCGCTTCAATCTGGTCGTAGGTGACGACCTCGTCGTAGCAGCCGAGCGACGTCACGAAGTCCTTGTTGCTCCCCGACGTGAGCCCGATCACACGCACCGGCTTGCGATGGGTGTGCAGCAGCCACGCAAGGCCGAACGCGGTCTTGCTCGACGCACTGGAGAGGATCACGCTTTGCGCGCCGAAGAAGTCCTTGTCGGCGAGAAAATCGTCGACCAAAAATGAGAGCATGAACAGCGGGCGCAGCAACGCCTGATAGTCGCCCTGACGTCCCTCGAAGGCGGGATCGCCGGTGACGCGCGCATAGGCGTTGTAAACCGGCGACACGCCCTGCCGGTGCGCGGCAGCGTCGCGGAAGCCGCCTTTCTTCACGTCGGCGGCCTCGATCACCAGATGCGTCGCCATCGGCAGATAGCCGAAGATGACTTCGCCACTGGCGATATCCGGATGGCGCGATTCGATGACACGCCCGAAACCCCAGACCGGAATGTTGCCGAAACCTTCGGGCGCGGGAAACAGGTGCCAGTATTTCAACTGCTCGCCGAGCATCGCATAGGTGATGTTGTTGGCTGTGAACGCGAAGCGATCGACCTTCACCAGCAGGCCATCTTCCGGCAGTTGCGTGATCCCAGGCATCGGCACCTCCATCACCCTGCACGTGCCGAGATCGTTGCGTCCGACGACAAACTGAGTGAAGGATGTCATTTCCGTGCTCCCGCTTTTTTCGCTGCTGTCTTTGGTAACGCAGTCTTGGCCGTCTTCGCTGACGATTTTGCGACGCGGGATTTGTTTAAAACGCCTTTGGTGTTTGAAACGGATTTCGGTTGTGCGGGCTTTTTCTTCGCGACTTTCTTTTTCGCAGGCGGTTTGGGCGACGCTGTCGCGGCGCCTGCGATCACGCCCTCGCGTTTCTTGATCGCGTGATAGTACGACCACCACAAATGCGCTGCCGCGCCGCGCAACGGCCGCCACGCTTCTGCAAGCGGCTGCATCTCTTTCACCGTCGGTCGCGATTTCAGGCCGAGCCCGATCCGCATCGCTTCCTGAATCGCAAGATCGCCCGCAGGCCATGCGTCGCCATGACCGAGACAGAACAGCAGATAGATGTCCGCGGTCCACGGGCCGATGCCGTGCAGACGTGTCAGCGTCGCGTGCGCGGCGTCGGCATCTTCCTCCGCGAGCACGTCGAGGTTGAGCCGCTCCTCGCTCAACTCACGCGCGATGAATTTCAGCGATTTGATCTTCGCAGCCGACAGGCCAAGACGCCCGAGCCGGTCGGCACGCGCCTTCTTTACCGCGTCATGATGAAACGGATCGAAGGTCGTGCTGACTCGGCCCCAGATTGCCGCGGCGGCCTTGGTCGACAACTGCTGGCCGCAGACGATGGCCGCAAGACCGGCGAATCCCGGTTCGCGCCGGCGCAGCGACGGCATGCCCGCGGTCTCGAGCACCGGGCCGAGACGCGGGTCGATGCGGACCAGCGCGTGAACGGCGTCATCGAGGTCCGCTTGCGTGTCGAGATGGACTGTCATTGGATTTGTGAGCATGAATGGAATCGGACGCGAGTGCAATTCCATGATGCGTCAGACAGGTTTGAGCCATGCCGCCACCCGTTTTCCGTTTTGCGCCAAGCCCGAATGGATTTCTCCATCTCGGGCATGCACGCTCGGCGTTGCTGAATTTCGATCTCGCGCAACGAACCGGGGGACGGATGCTGCTGCGCATCGAAGATATTGATACCACGCGCTGCAGGCCCGAATACGAACAGGCGATTTATGACGATCTCGCGTGGCTCGGGATCGCATGGGAGCAGCCTGTGCGGCGGCAGTCAGAGCATCTGCCGCTTTACCGCGAGGCCGTTGAGCGCCTGATGCGCGACGGCCTGATCTACCCGGCGTTCGAGACCCGTGCCGAAATCGCCCGCGTGGTTGCGGAGAAGGAAAAATCAGCCTCGTGGCCGCGCGATCCCGATGGCGCGCCGCTCTATCCGGGAACTGGCCGGCATCTTTCAGCGGATGAGCGCGAGCGAAAGATCGCTGCCGGTGCGCCCTATGCGTTGCGGCTCGACATGGCTGAAGCCATGGCCCGCATCGGTCCGCGCTCGTGGATCGAGGAGGGGCAAGGTCCGGACGGCGAAACCGGCGATGTTCCCGCGCGGCCCGAGCAATGGGGCGATGTCATCCTCGCCCGCAAGGACACGCCCACGAGCTATCACCTCTCGGTGGTGATCGACGATGCCCTGCAGGGTGTGACCCATGTTGTGCGCGGGCAGGACTTGTTCAGGGCCACCGATGTGCATCGTTTGCTGCAGGAGCTACTCGGACTGCCGCAGCCGGTTTATCGCCATCATGCCCTCGTGCTGGACGAGGCGGGGCAGAAGCTGTCGAAATCCACACGGTCGACAGCACTGCGGGACTTGCGCGCCGGGGGGATGGCCCCGGATCAGGTGCGGCGCCTTGTTGGTATTGCAAGCGGCTGAACCCGCCATGGCGTGACTCCCGCGCCCCCGGCATGCCATGTTGGATGTGGATGGGGGAATCATGGCGGCGACATCGCGCGTCAAGCGGAGCCTGAAGACGCGCGTCAAGCGCGGCGCGAAAGCGCCTGCGCAGCAGCCTCCCATGGCGAAAAAGGCTGCTCCCAAGAAGCCTGCTCCCAAGAAGAGGGCTATGGCAAAAAAGCCTGCCCGCAAACCATCCAGGACGCCTCCGGCCAAACGGCCCGAGGCGGACCCCCGGATCGTCGAAGCCGCGCTTGCTGCCTTCGCGCATGAAGTCCGCACCCCGCTGACCGGCATTCTGGCGATCAGTTCGCTGCTGGCGACCTCAGAACTCGGCGAGCGCGAAAAGCGCTGGGTCGACACCATCAAGGCTGGTGCGGAGCATCTTGCGGCGCTGGCGACGCTGTTCGTCGATGCCGCACGCAGCGGCAGCACCGGGCTTGCGGTGCGTCAGGACTTTTTCGATCTGCGGACGCTGTCGCGAACGCTGGGAGATTCGCTGGCCGGACGGGCGTCCGCGAAAGGCCTGCAATCTCAGGTGAGCATCGCCGACGACCTGCCCGCCTTTGTGATCGGCGATCCGGTTCGCTTGCGCGCCGCTCTGGAAAACCTGATCGACAATGCGGTCAAGTTCACGCAGCAGGGCAATGTCGCGCTGGACGTGTCGGTGAAGGCCGGTGCGGGCGGGCGGCTTCGCGTGTTTTTTGCCGTGTCCGACAGCGGCATCGGTCTGTCGCTTGCGGAGATCAGGCGGCTGTTCAAGCCGTTCTCGCAGGCCAATGTCAGCATCGCCTCCCGCTTCGGTGGCGCCGGTCTGGGGCTGTCGTCGGTGAAGCAGCTTGCGCGCGCGATGGGGGGCGACATCACCGCCAGCCAGCGCGGCGGCGGCGGAACTACGTTTGTCCTGACAGTGGCGTTAAAATCGGCTGACGGACTGAAGCCGCCGCCAGGCGTGGAGATGCCGGCGTCAGTCCCGCAGGGCCTGCGCATTCTGAGCATCGAGGACAATCCGTTCGGGCGCGTGGTGCTCAACGCCATTCTCACCGAACTCGGTCATCAGGCCGAATTCATCGGGCGTGGCGAGACGGCGCCGGAACGGATTGCGCAGGGCGGGTTCGACGCGGTGCTGATGGACATGGTGCTTCCCGGCATCGACGGGATCGAGGCGATACGGCGCATCCGCGCGCTGGAAGGAGCGTGCGGACGGATCGCGATCATCGGCGTATCGGGACGTGCAGAAGACGAGGAGCCATCGCGCGCGGCTGGCGCCGATGGATTCCTCACCAAGCCGGTCAGCCCGCGTGCGCTGGCGGCGGCGCTTCTCCGGGCGGTGCGGCACTAGTTTTCTGCCACTTGGCGATCGACGCATTCAGTTCGCCGCCGTAGACGAAAATCGCGGCGATGAAATACAGGAACACCAGCGCGATCATCACCGAGGCGAGACCTGCATAGGTCGTCACGTAATTGCTGGCGAAGCGCGCGAGATACTGGCCGAACACCACGCCGGAGACCAGCGAGCCGACCATGGTGACCACGATGCCCGGCATGATCTCGCGCATCCGGCGCGAGCCGGCGGGCAGCCATTTGTGCAGGATCACCAATGCCACGATCAGCGCGATGATGGTGAGGCCGAAGCGCAGGACGTTGAACAGGTCTTCGTTCGGTTCGATTCGCAGCGGAATGAGACGTCGTGCGGCTTCAATGAGCAAGGGACCGAGCACGATCAGGAAGGCCATCGCCAGCGAGGTGACGGCGGCAACCATCGTGTAGCCGATGGATTCCAGCCGCAGCCAGTACCAGCGCCGCTGTTCGATCACGCCATAGGCGCGGTTCAGGCCGACGCGCAGGCTCTCGACGCCGTTCGAGGCGAAGTACAGCGCGAGCACGACACCGATGGTCAGCACGCCGCTGTGAGACTGGGTCAGGACATTGTGAACTTCACCGGAGAGGGCATCGGCGACCTGCGACGGCCAGGTTTCCAGGATCATTTCCGCGGCCTGGTCCGCCAGCTCCTTCGAGCCGAAGAACCCGGCCAGCGAGGTGATGACGATCAGGAAGGGAAACAGCGCCATCAGCGCCGAAAGTGCAATGTGGCTGGCAATCGCCCAGCCGTCATCGGCCAGGAACGTATAGAACGCATCGAGTGCGATATTGAACGTGCCCTTGATCAGCCTCACGATTCACCCTGATCCATCACACCCATGATTTACCGTGCCGGTCACCCAAAGTCATGTACGGCTGAAACGCGAAAAGGTTCTGTCCCGCCTTTTCCGGCGGGTGGCATGAGGCCGCCCGCGGTGTTATGTACCCCTCATGACATCGTTCCTTTCAAGTATCGCCCTTCCGATCGCATTGGCCGCGGTCACCATCGTGCTGATGCTCGGCCTGTTCAACATGATGCGCGGCGGCTCGCCGAACACCTCGCAGAAGCTGATGCGGCTGCGCGTGTTGTTTCAGTTCATCGCCATTGTCATCGCCATGCTCGCCGTCTGGGCGCTCGGCCGGAGCTGACGCGCCAACCGCGACAACGGATCAACGCCATGGTCATTCTCAACCGGATTTACACGCGCACCGGCGATGACGGCACCACGGCGCTCGGCAGCGGCGAGCGCCGTCCGAAATATGATCTGCGCGTCAGCGCCTATGGAACCGTCGATGAGACCAACGCCGCGATCGGCGTGGCGCGGCTTCACTTGGCGCCGGCACCTGCGATTGATGCCATGCTCGGGCGGATACAGAACGATCTGTTCGATCTTGGCGCCGATCTGGCGGTGCCGCAGCGGGACGGGAAAGCCGAGCGGCTGCGCGTGCTGACCACACAGGTGGAGCGCCTTGAGCAGGATATCGACGCACTCAATGCCCACCTCGCGCCGCTAACCTCGTTTATTTTGCCTGGCGGAACACCGGCGGCGGCGCATCTGCATCTGGCGCGAACGGTTTGCCGCCGGGCGGAACGCCTGGTGGTGGAACTGGCATCCCAGCCGGAGGAGCCGGTGAGCGACGCCGCGATCCAGTATCTCAACCGCTTGTCGGATTTTCTTTTCGTGGCCGGCCGGTCGGTCAATGACAACGGGGCCGGGGATGTTCTCTGGGTGCCCGGTCAGAACCGTTGAGCGGTGATATTAGGTATACCTTCCTCGTTTTCCATTTTTCGCGCGTTGACCCGGATTGGCGGGACTATTAGGTTCCGCCGCCAGCCGCATTAATGTGGATGTGATCAATCATTTCAGGACGAAGGGGAACCGATGAAGGTTCTGGTGCCGGTTAAGCGCGTCGTTGACTACAACGTCAAAATTCGCGTCAAGAGCGACGGGACGGGTGTTGAACTCGCGAACGTCAAGATGTCGATGAATCCGTTCGACGAAATCGCTGTCGAGGAAGCTCTGCGCCTCAAGGAAGCGGGCAAGGCGACCGAGGTGGTCGTCGTGTCGATCGGCCCCGCACAGGCGTCGGAGACGATCCGCACCGGCCTCGCCATGGGCGCAGACCGCGGCATCCTCGTGAAGACCGATGCGACTGTTGAACCGCTCGGCGTCGCGAAGATTCTGCAGAAGATTGCCGAAGACGAGAAGCCCGGCCTGATCATTCTCGGCAAGCAGGCGATCGACGACGACAGCAACCAGACCGGCCAGATGCTCGCAGCATTGCTCGGCTGGGCGCAGGCGACCTTCGCCTCCAAGCTTGAAGTCGACGGATCGGATTTCAAGGTCACGCGCGAAGTCGACGGCGGCCTGCAGACGGTCAAGGTCAAGGGCCCTGCGATTGTCACCACCGACCTGCGCCTCAACGAGCCGCGCTATGCGAGCCTTCCCAACATCATGAAGGCGAAGAAGAAGCCGATCGACGAGAAGGCTGCCGACAGCTTCGGCATCGACCTCTCGCCGCGCCTCGAAGTTCTCAAGACCACCGAGCCTCCAGGCCGCAAGGCTGGCGTCAAGGTCAAGGACGTCGCTGAGCTGGTGTCGAAACTCAAGGAAGCGGGGGCGCTCTGATGGCCACGTTGCTGATTGCTGAACACGATAACGCATCCATCAAGGACGCCACGAACAAGGCGCTGACCGCTGCCGCTGCTCTTGGCGGCGACGTGGACGTGCTGGTAGCGGGCGAAGGCGCCAAGGGCGCGGCGGAAGCCGCCGCCAAGCTCAAGGGCGTTCGCAAGGTGCTGCTGGCCGACAACGCGGCCTATGCACACGATCTGGCCGAGCCGCTGGCCGCGCTGATCGTTTCGCTGGCCGGTCCCTATGATGCCATCGTTGCGCCGGCGACCACCCGCTACAAGAACACGCTGCCGCGCGTTGCAGCGCTGCTCGACGTCGCGCAGATCTCCGAGATCATCAAGGTGGTGTCGCCCGATACGTTTGAGCGCCCGATCTATGCCGGCAACGCGATCCAGACCGTGAAGTCGAAGGACGCCAAGAAGGTCATCACCGTCCGCACCTCGACCTTCGGTGCCACCGGCGACGGCGGCAGCGCATCGGTCGACAACGCGGCGGCCGCGGCCGATCCGGCGCTGTCGAGCTTTGTCGGCGAGGAAGTCGCCAAGAGCGATCGTCCGGAACTGACCTCGGCGAAGATCATCGTCTCCGGTGGCCGCGCGATGCAGAGCCGCGAGAACTTCACCAAGTATATCGAGCCGCTGGCGGACAAGCTGGGCGCCGGTGTCGGCGCATCGCGCGCCGCGGTCGACGCGGGCTACGCGCCGAACGACTGGCAGGTCGGCCAGACCGGCAAGGTGGTGGCGCCCGAGCTGTACATCGCGATCGGTATTTCCGGCGCGATCCAGCATCTGGCCGGCATGAAGGACTCCAAGGTGATCGTTGCGATCAACAAGGACGAGGACGCGCCGATCTTCCAGGTCGCGGATTACGGCCTTGTCGCCGATCTCTATCAGGCCGTCCCGGAACTGACGGCTGCGGTCTAAAATCGAAACCCGGGCGCTTTGCGCCCGGCCTTGTTCATGCACCGGCCGGCGGAAATTCCGCTGGCCGGTGTTTGACTTCCTATCAAAGGGTACGGCATGGTTGCCGTATCCTGCGGGGCAAGAGCGACAGAGATCGAAAAGCGAATGGCAGCGATCAAGACGGTTGGTGTGATTGGGTCAGGGCAAATGGGCAACGGCATCGCGCATGTTGCCGCGCTCGCCGGGTTCAACGTGGTGCTCTATGATGTTTCAGCCGATCGCGTGAAGTCCGCGATGGCCACCATCAACGGCAACCTGACGCGGCAGGTGGCCAAGAAGACCATCACCGAGGATGCCCACAAGCAGGCGATCGCCAGGATTTCGTCCACGGATAATCTCGACGGCTTCGCGAACTGCGATCTGGTGATCGAGACCGCCGTGGAGAAGGAAGACGTCAAGCGCAAGATTTTCCATGATCTGTGCCCCGTGCTGCGGCCGGATGCGATCATCGCCTCGAACTCGTCGTCGATCTCGATCACCCGCCTTGCGGCCTCGACCGACCGTCCGGAGAAGTTCATCGGCATTCATTTCATGAATCCGGTCCCGGTCATGGAACTGGTCGAACTGATCCGCGGCATCGCCACCGACGATGCGACCTTCGATGCCGCGCGCGGCTTCGTCACCGCGATGGGCAAGCAGATCGCCGTTTCGGAAGACTTCCCGGCCTTCATCGTCAATCGCATCCTGCTGCCGATGATCAACGAGGCGATCTATACGCTGTACGAGGGCGTCGGAAATGTCGAAGCCATCGACGCGGCGATGAAGCTCGGCGCGCATCATCCGATGGGGCCGCTGGAACTGGCGGACTTCATCGGACTCGATACCTGTCTGTCGATCATGCAGGTGCTTCACGAGGGACTGGCGGATTCCAAGTATCGCCCGTGTCCGCTGCTGGTGAAGTATGTCGAAGCCGGATGGCTCGGCCGCAAGTCGCAGCGCGGCTTCTATGACTATCGCGGCGACAAGCCGGTGCCGACACGCTGACGCGAACGGTCGTCAGCTTTTGTTAACCCTCTCCATTTAGGTTCGCGGCCGTCAAGCGGAGAGAGTGCGTTTCCATGGACGTGATGAGCATCGTCAGCAGCATGATGGCCATGCAGGCTGCCAACACGCAGCAGCAGATCGCCACCAGCGTGATGAAGCAGAATATCGATTCGGAAAAATCGGTGCTGCAACTGCTCCAGCCCGCCGCGAACAATGCGCCGGGTGTCGGCGGCAATCTCGATATTTCGGTCTAATCGTCGACCGGGGTGATCCATCCGATGCCGGCGCCGCCGGGTTCGGTCAGGATCGCGATACGTCCCACATACGGCACGTCGAAAATCGGACGCATCAGTTGCGCGCCGGCTGCGACGGCTGCCTTGACCCGCGCATCGACATCGTCGACCGCGAGATAGGACATCCAGCCTTCGGGCACGCCCTCGAATTCGGGGCGGTCGGTCGGAAAGATTCCCGCCGCCATTTCGCCGTCGGCATAGGCAACCCAATAGGTCGCGCCGTCTTCCATCGGCATCGGCTCGAAGGTCCAGCCGATGGTCTTTTTGTAGAATTGCATGGCGCGTTCCGCGTCAGGTGTCACCAGTTCATTCCAGTGGAAATGTCCGTGCGCCGTCATGGCGGTTTCCTCGTTGCTGTGCGCCGATCGCGGCGATCCGCCTACATCATGCCCTTGGCATCTATCACCGACAGGATGTTGCCTGCGGGATCCTTGAACCAGGCGATGGTTGGCCCGCCATTGTTGCGCGAAATGCCTTTGGCATCGGTCTTGAACGCCGGGTCTTCATAGATTTCAAAACGCACGCCGCGCTTTCCAAGTTCATCGACGGCCCGATCCACATTTTCGACCGGAAAGTTGAGGACGGTGAACGTCGCCGGCGTGTGAGTGGCTTTCGGGTAGATCAGCACATCGGCGCCGCCGCCGAGATGGAGGCTCAGGATGCCGTGCTCCTCCGAGAGGTCGAGGCCGAGTGTGCGGCCGTAGAACTCTTTCGCCTTCCCGATATCGTTGGCCGAGAAGCCGCTGAATGCCTTGCTTGTCTTCAACATGGCCTGTCTCCCTTGCTCCGCGGTCGCTTCGGCGTGAGCCCACGCCACGTTGAACGCCCGCGTATAGAAATTGGTTGCAGGTTCCATCGCTGGAATGACCGCAAGGCCATTCCAGCGGCGAGACTTGCAGGATCGCGCCGGTTCAGGCTGCCTTGTCATAGGCCTGTTTAAGGGTTGCGATGTCGAGCTTGGTCATTTGCATGACGGCTTCCATCATCTTTTGCGATTGTGCGGGCGACGCACTGCCCATCAGATGCGGCATGTCTTTCGGAACGATCTGCCAGGAGATGCCGAACCTGTCCTTGAGCCAGCCGCACTGCTGCGTCTCGCCGCCGCCCGCAGAGAGCTTGTCCCAATAATGGTCGATCTCCTGCTGGGTCTCGCAATTCACCATGAACGAGATGGCCGGCGTGAAGGAGAACATCGGCGGTCCGTTCAGCGCCAGAAATTTCTGGCCCTCGATTTCGAGTTCTGCCGTCATGACCGAGCCCTTCGGCATCGGCATGTTTTCGCCATAGCGGGAGATGTGGCCGACCTTGGCGGACTTGAAAACGGACTTGTAGAAATTGACGGCGTCCTCGGCTTTGCCGTCGAAGAACAGGCAGGGCACGATGGTTTGCATGGAGTTGCTCCCTTTGTTTCTGAACGGAAGGATCGCGCGGTCAGGCCGTCACGATGGTGTCGAAGCCGCCGAAGAACATGCGCTTGGTGTCGAACGGCATTTTCTTCGGGTCCATCATTGCGCCGAGCCGCGGGTCCTTCATCACTTTTTCCATGACCTTGTCGCGATGCTTGCGCGACTTGTAGGTGATCCAGGAAAACACCACCGTCTCGCCAGTCTTCAGTTTCACGCTCTGCGGAAACGACGTCAGCTTGCCGGGTTTGACGTCTTCGGCGACGCATTCGCGATAGTCGAGCGCGCCGTGTTCAAGCCAGACCTTGCAGGCCAGCTTGGCCAGCGCGGTGTAGGCCTTCAGGTTCTTCTTCGGGACCGGCAACACAAATCCGTCGACATACTGCATTTCAGACTCCTTGGTGTTTTTCATGTTTTGCCACCGGCGTTGTGCCGGTGGTGTCGTTGATCTCAGGCAAAGAACTTCTCGAGCTTGTCGAGGGTTCCGGTCCAGCCGCGCTTGTGGCCGTCCCGCGCCGCCTCATCGAAGAACTTGTCATGAGTCAGCGTGAGCAGCGTGACATCGCCTTCCTCGCGCAGCACCACGGTGACCTGCGAGACACGCTCCGGTGTCGAGTGCCATGCCCAACTGAAGACGAGACGCTGATAGGGCGTCACTTCGAGATACTTGCCGCCGACCTGATGCGACTGGCCGTCGTCGGTGCTGAAGTTGATCTTGAAGTGGCCGCCGACACGCACGTCCATGTCGGCCCGCACGCTGTCGCCTATGGTGTGTCCGGGTCCGAACCACTGGACGATTTTGGCGGGATCCGTCCACGCTTCGAAGACTTTCGCAGCGGGAGCTTTGAGTCGTCGGGCGAGGGTGAGGCTGGGCTGGGTGAGCATAGGTCCTTCTCCACAAAAGCGGCGAGGCGATCGAGTTGCGCGGTCCAGAAGCGCTGGTAGCGGCCGAGCCATTCCATTGCCTGCTCCATCGGCGCCGCGGTGAGGCGGCACGTCACCGTGCGGCCGGTTTTGGTCTTTGTGATCAGCCCGGCGTCAGAAAGCACATCGAGATGCTTCATCACGGCCGGCAGCGACATCGCGAACGGCTTTGCGAGCTCGCTGACGGTGATGTCGCCGCGGCCTTCGAGTTCGGCCAGCAGGGCCCGCCGGGTCGGGTCGGCGACCGCAGCAAACACACGGTTCAGGTGATCGGACGAATAGTAAACCATTTGGTTAAGTATAGAGGCGCGAACGATCCCGTCAAGAGGGCAGTCCCGGATGGACCTGCGGCGTTATTTCGCGGTGGCGGCCTTGATCAGGTTGACGGCGTCTTCGCTGGCCCACTCGGCAGGCCCTGCGATGGTTCCAATCTCGCAGCCTGCGCCATCGACCAGCACCGACGTCGGCATCCCGAGCGCCCGGCCTGCGCTCTTCAGGTCCTGGAAAACCTTGGCCTTCTGGTCATGGAAGTAGGCGAGTTTGGTCAAGCCGGCATCCTTCAGGAAGGCTTTCGGCTTGTCGGCGTCGCGGGTGTCGATATTGATGGCGACGACCTCGAAGTCCTTGTCCCCGAGCGTTTGCTGCAGCTTGTCCAGGGCGGGCATTTCCTTGCGGCAGGGGACACACCAGGTCGCCCAAAGATTGACCAGGACCGTGCGCCCCTTCCATTCCGAGAGTTTCCGGGTTTTGCCTTCCGCGTCCTGGAAGGCGAGGTCCGGGATCTGGAGCGGAGCGGTGGCCATGGTTAATGCGGCGACCTCGCCCTTCACCAAGGGAGAGATTTTCCTGGCCAGATCGACCGCAGGGGCACACTGAGCCTGCGCCTGTGCATTGCGCATGAACCCGCCGATCCCGTATACCCCACCCACCCCGGCCGTGGCCGCCAGAACGGCGGCAATGGCGGCGATCCGGATGCGAACCGCATTCGTGCGGGGCAAACCGGAAGTTACAGGATCGGTCTTGGGCTTGGTTTCGGGCATGGTCTTGTCTCGGTTGACGTCGTCAAAACGCCGTTTCCGCAACGGTTATGGCAATTTGACGGAGGACTTTCGGTGACGGCTGGATTTCTGAGCAGGAACGCGTGAGTAGCAGACGGTGAGTGGCGGACAATGAGCAACAAGATGTGGGGCGGCCGCTTCGGGGAAAGTCCCGATGCGATCATGGAGGAGATCAACGTCTCGATCGACGTGGATCAGCACCTTTACGCCCAGGATATCGCTGCGTCCAAGGCTCACGCCGCGATGCTCGCGGCTCAGGGCATCATCACCGCCAACGATGCAAAAAACATCACCAGCGGTCTAGACACGATTTTGTCAGAGATCGGCAAGGGCGCGTTCTCGTTCAAGCGCGCGCTTGAAGATATCCATATGAATGTCGAGAGCCGTCTCGGCGAACTGATCGGGCCGGCCGCAGGCCGCCTGCACACCGCGCGTTCGCGCAACGATCAGGTCGCAACGGATTTCCGTCTCTATGTGCGCGATGTCATCGACGACATCGACCGCGCGCTGGCGGCGTTCCAGCGGGCGCTGGTGGATCGCGCCATCGAGCACGCCGATACCGTGATGCCCGGTTTCACCCATCTGCAGACCGCGCAGCCCGTGACATTCGGTCACCATCTGCTGGCTTACACGGAAATGGCGTCGCGCGACCGTGGCCGCTTTGCCGATGCGCGCAAGCGGCTCAATGAGAGTCCGCTCGGCGCTGCGGCGCTGGCCGGGACCTCGTTCCCGATTGATCGCCACGCGACGGCTCGGACGCTCGGCTTCGACCGGCCGATGGCCAATTCACTGGACGCTGTGTCGGATCGTGACTTCGTGCTCGAGGCACTGTCCGCCTCCGCGATCGCTGCCGTGCATCTGTCGCGCTTCGCCGAGGAGATCGTGATCTGGACCTCGCCGCTGGTGGGACTGGTGCGCCTGTCCGACAAGTTCACCACGGGCTCGTCGATCATGCCGCAGAAGCGCAATCCCGATGCCGCCGAACTGGTGCGCGCCAAGACCGGCCGCGTGATCGGCTCGCTGAATGCCTTGCTGATCGTGATGAAGGGGCTTCCGCTGGCCTATCAAAAGGACATGCAGGAAGACAAGGAAGGCGCGATGGAAGCCTTCGCCGCGCTGTCGCTTGCGATCCGCGCCATGACCGGCATGACGCTCGACCTGGTGCCGGAAGAGGCACGCATGAAGGTGGCAGCCGGCGAGGGCTACGCCACTGCGACCGATCTCGCTGACTGGCTGGTGCGCACGCTCAAGATGCCGTTCCGCGAGGCGCATCATGTCACCGGGCGGATTGTTGCGAAGGCGTCGGAGCAGGGTATCGCCCTGCACAAGGTCCCGCTCGGCGACATGCAGGCCATTGAACCGAAAATCACTGAAGGCGTGTTCGACGTGCTGTCGGTGCAGGCCTCGGTGGATAGCCGCACCAGTTATGGCGGCACCGCCCCGGCAAACGTGCGGGCGCAGGCCCAGGAATGGCTCAAGCGGCTGGAAAAAGAGCAAAATTCGGGCTGACCCCGGAAATTTTCGTTCAATCCAGCCCTCGCCAGAGCGGCACCTTCTTTGTATGGTGACGCGCAATTTCAGGGACACGGGACACTGCTGCGTGACTGCTCGTTCGAATCGCTACTTCTCGAAGCTGACCGCCGTCGGGCTGATTGTCGCGTCCTGTGCGCTGGCCGGGTGCGGCCGCAAGGCCGGCCTCGATCTTCCGCCCGGTGCGGCTGAAGAGCAGAAACTGAACAGGGGCGCCGCTGACACTGCCGACACCGCCGACCGGAATTCCGCAGGCAACCTGCAGAGCCAGGTTTACACGCCGTCGGGCAGCAAGAGCGTCGCGGTCGCGCCGCGCGGCGAGAAAAAGCGCATCCCGCTCGACGCGATTTTGGACTGAGACGAGAGTCTCGTATCTGACATTCGTTGCAGCCTGCAGTGCTTTCCCTGCGAACGTCAGATACGAAACGACACTAGTAAATCATAACAACTCCAGCGATCCTTGGTTCTGACATTCGTAAAGGGTGCCTGCGGAAAATCGTGATACGAATGTCAGAACCGGATCGCCAGGCATGAATCATTTCCAGTATCGCAACGGCGTGCTGCACGCCGAAGACGTGAGCTTGGCCCGCCTCGCGGACGAGGTGGGGACGCCGTTTTATTGCTATTCGACCGCGACGCTGGAACGTCACTACCGCGTCTTCTCCGGCGCATTCGCCGGCACGCCGCATCTGGTCTGCTACGCGATGAAGGCGAATTCCAACCAGTCGGTCTTGCGCACGCTGGCCAAGCTCGGCGCCGGCGCGGATGTGGTGTCGGGCGGCGAACTGATGCGGGCGCTGGCGGCGGGAATTCCGGCGAACAAGATTCTGTTTTCCGGCGTCGGCAAGACGGCGGACGAACTGCGCCTCGCGGTGTCGCACGACATTCTGTGCATCAATGTCGAATCCGAGCCGGAGCTTGAGGCCCTGTCGCGGATCGCATCCGCCATGGGCCGCACCGCGCGCATCTCGATCCGCGTCAATCCGGATGTCGATTCCGGCACGCACGCGAAGATTTCCACCGGCAAGTCGGAGAACAAATTCGGCATTCCGATTGCGCGGGCGCGTGAGGTCTATGCCCGCGCCGCGAAACTGCCGGGCATCGAGGTCACCGGCGTCGACATGCATATCGGCAGTCAGATCACCGATCTCGGCCCGATGGAGGCGGCTTTCCGCCTGCTCGCCGAATTCGTCACCGTGCTGCGCGGCGATGGCCACACCATTTCGCATGTCGATTTCGGCGGCGGCCTCGGTGTGCCCTATTACGAGGATCGCGCCGCGCCGCCTGAGCCTGTCGCCTATGCCGAGATGGTCAAGCGCGTGACGCACAATCTCGGCTGCACGCTGATGTTCGAGCCGGGCCGCATGATTGTGGGCAATGCCGGCATCCTGGTGTCGCGCGTGATCTATGTGAAGCACGGCGATGCGCGCAACTTCGTCATCATCGACGCCGCGATGAATGACCTGATTCGCCCGACACTCTATGAGGCGTATCACCAGATCATGCCGGTGCGTGCGGCGGCGCCGGACGCGCCGGTGCTGGTGGCGGATGTGGTGGGTCCGGTGTGCGAGACCGGCGATTATCTCGCGCTCGGGCGCAACCTGCCGGAGCCGAAGGAGGGCGATCTGCTCGCCATCATGACGGCGGGGGCCTATGGCGCCGTGCAGTCCGGTACCTACAACACCCGCGCGCTGGTGCCCGAGGTGCTGGTGAACGGCGATCAGTATGCCGTCGTGCGTCCGCGCATCGAGGCCGAAGCCCTGATTGCGATGGATCGCGTCGCGCCGTGGCTGTAGCTGCGTAACGGGCGGCAAGCCATCCCGCCTGTTCCTGATTCGAGATTTTCGGCTCTCTCACGCTTTCGTGAGAGATCGCCTTCGGTCGCGGCAGAGCGCTTGCATGTGGGTATGCGGCATCGGGGCCATGCCTCATTGCCGCCGCCGTGGTAAGCTGCACTGAACCGTAGCCGGAGAACCCGTTGATCGGATCGAGCCCAGACCCGTTGGAGCGTCCGCGGACCGCCGAGGAGGCGCGGAAAGCCGAGCTTGCGCAGGCCTTGCGGCGTGCGCGGCTTGCGGTCGCATGGGAGCGCGGCTGGCCGCATATCGCGCGCATTCTGACGGTTGCGGGCCTGTTCCTGGCGGCATCATGGGCCGGCTTGTGGATCACGTTTCCGCTGACCGGACGCATTGTCGCATCCGTGCTGTTTGGGTTGCTGGCGATTGCCGCGCTGGCGCCGGCGATCCGGTTTCGCTGGCCGACGCGTGAGGACGCGCTGCGCCGTCTCGACCGTGGAACCGGTATTGCGCATCGTCCCGCCACCGCGCTGACCGATACGCTCACCTCGCAGGATCCGCTCACACAGGCGCTCTGGCAGGAGCAGCGTGCGCGCACGCTCGCGTCGATCAAGCGCATCCGCGCCGGTCTGCCGTCGCCGCGCCTCGCGCTGCATGATCCATGGGCGCTGCGCGCGCTGGTCGTGGTGCTGATGGTCGCGACCTATGTCGCCGCGGGCAGCGACCGCTTCGCGCGGGTGGTCGCGGCGTTCGATTGGGATGGTGCGTTCTCCGCCGCCAATGTTCGTGTCGATGCCTGGGTGACGCCACCGTCTTACACCAGCCGTCCGCCGATCATCCTGTCGGCATCCGCCAACAAGGATGCGCCGCCGTCAGATGCTGCTCCGGTGTCCGTGCCTGCGGGAAGCACGCTGATCGTGCGGTCCAGCGGCGGCCGGCTTGACGTCGCGGTGGATGGCGGCGTGACGGAGGTCCCTGTCACCGGCAATGCGCCGCAGGGCACCAGCGAACGGCACTTTACCATCGCCGGCGATGGCGCCGCGCATGTTCGCGCCCCGTCGGGTCAGCCGCAATGGACGTTCCATGCGACGCCGGATCGCGCGCCCAGCATTTCGCTGGCGAAGGATCCGGAGCGGCAGGCCAAGGGCGCGCTGCTGCTGTCGTACAAACTTGAGGACGATTACGGCGTCACCGAAGCGCATGCGCAGTTCACACCGCGCGCGCCCAAAGCAGATGACGACAGCGCGCAGCCGCAACCGTTGTTCGATCCGCCGTCGATCACGCTCGGCTTGCCGAATGCGCGCACCCGCAACGGCGTCGGCCAGACAGTGAAGGACCTGAGCGAGAATCCCTATGCCGGTGCCGATGTCACGCTGACCCTGACGGCAAAGGATGAAGCGGGCAATGAGGGCCGCAGCGAGCCGTTCGAGATGCGCCTGCCGGAGCGGCTGTTCGTCAAGCCGCTGGCCCGCGCCTTGATCGAGCAGCGCCGCAATCTTGCGCTCGATGCCAACCAGAAGCCGCTGGTGCTGATCGCGCTCGAGGCGCTGATGATCGCGCCGGAAGCCTTTGTGCCGGAGCTTGGACACTATCTCGGTCTTCGCAGCGTTTCGGGACAGCTTGTCCGCGCCAACACGCGCGATGCGATGCGCGGTGTGGTGGACAGCCTGTGGGCGCTCGCGGTCGCGATCGAGGACGGCAACATCACCGATGTCGAGAAGGCGCTTCGGGCTGCCCAGGATGCACTCAAGGAAGCGCTGGAGCGCGGTGCGAGCGACGAGGAAATCAAGAAGCTCACTGACAATCTGCGCGCAGCGCTGGATAACTTCATGCGTCAGCTCGCCGAACAGCTCCGCAACAATCCGCAGCAACTGGCGCGTCCGCTGGATCCCAACGCCCGGGTGATGCGCCAGCAAGACCTCAAGAACATGATCGACCGGATGGAGCGCCTGTCGCGCTCCGGCGACAAGGATGCGGCGCGTGCGCTGCTCGACCAGATGCAGCAGATGCTGGAAAACCTGCAGATGGCGCAGCCGGGACAGGGTGGCGACGGCGACATGGAGCAGGCGCTGAACGAACTCGGCGACATGATCCGCAAGCAGCAGCAGTTGCGCGACAAGACCTTCAAGCAAGGGCAGGACTCCCGGCGCGACCGCAGCCGCGGGGAGCAGGGCGACCAGAGCCAGATGGATGGTCTGCGTCAGGACCAGCAGGCCCTGCGCGATCGTCTCGGCAAGCTGCTCGACGACATGAAGAAGAACGGCATGATGCCCGGCCAGCGTGGCGACAAGGGGCAGCCGGGTCAGGGCCAGCGCGGCCAGCAGGGGCAGGGCGGTGAGGACGACGGCGATTCGCTCGGCGATGCCGATTCCGCCATGGGCGATGCCGGCAACCAGCTTGGCGAAGGCAATGCCGACGGTGCGGTGGGATCGCAAGGCCGCGCGCTCGAAGCCCTGCGCAAAGGGGCGCAGAATCTCGCGCAGTCGATGCAGCAGGGCGAAGGGCAGGATGACGGCCCGGGCAACCGCGCCGGCCGCCAGCAGAACAGTGGCAACACTACCGATCCATTGGGCCGTCCGCTCAATGGCCGCGAGTGGAGCGACGATCTCACCGTGAAAATTCCCGGCGAGATCGACGTGCAGCGTGTACGACGCATTCTGGAAGAACTGCGCCGCCGTCTCGCCGACCCAAACCGGCCGCAGATCGAACTCGACTATATCGAGCGCCTGCTCAAGGATTATTGAGCTTTCCCCGATCTTCATTGGTCATGGCCGGATTTTTTCCGGCCATTCACGTCTTGTTTTCGTCATTGCGAGCGAATCCATCCCTCGTTCCGTAGAGGGCGGATTGGTCCGCCGCTTCGTTCTTCGCAATGACGGCTTGACTATCCCGGATAACGGCTGTACTTAACCAAAAGGTTATTTAACCGAATGGTTATATGGAAGCCGGAATGGACCCCCTCAGCATCAAGTTCGCCGCTCTTGCCGATCCCACCCGCCGCGCCATTCTCGCGCGGCTGGTGCTGGGCGAGACGTCGGTGACGGAGCTTGCCGAGCCGTTCGCCATGAGCATGCCGGCGGTCTCGAAACATCTCAAAGTGCTGGAGCATGCGGGTCTCGTCACGCGCGGCCGCGCGGCGCAATGGCGTCCGTGCAAGATCGAACCCGCCGCGCTGAAGGATGTTGACGATTGGCTGGAGAGCTATCGCCGTTTCTGGGAAGCGGGGCTCGACCGGCTCGAAGCCTATCTCGGCGAACTGCAGGCGACAGAAGCGCTTGAAGCGCCGGTCAAGCGGCGCAAGCCGGTGAAACGCAAATCACCGAAGCGGACTTCTTCCTTGAAGAAATAGACATTCACGTCAGACCACCCAAACCCGCGTCAGGAGTTTCACAATGGCCGATCAGACACCCCAGCTTCCCCCGCTTGTTCCGCATCTCGTGGTCGAAGGCGCGGCCGATGCGCTTGAATTCTACAACAGGGCTTTCGGCGCCACCGAAATCATGCGGATGCCGGCGGAAGACGGCAAGCGCCTGATGCACGCCCAGATGACGGTGAACGACGCAACCGTGTTCCTGATGGATTACTTTCCCGAATACTGCTCGCACGGCGACGGGAAAACCGAATCGCCGAAGAAACTTGGCGCCTCGACTTTCCTGCTTCATCTTGAAGTGCCGAATTGCGATGAAGCCTACAAGCGCGCGATTGACGCCGGCGCGGTGTCGATCCTCGCGCCGTGGGATGCGTTCTGGGGCGCACGCTATGCGCAGGTGCGCGATCCGTTCGGCCACGGCTGGAGCCTGGCGCATCCACAGCCCGCGCCGGCGGCCTGATCGTTCGTTCATCACAGAACAACAATCCTCGGAGAAGACAGATGGCTTCGTCGCAATCTGCCGCGCTTGCGGAAACGTACAGCAAGGAGTTCGTCATCGAGCGCCTGTTCGATGCGCCGCGCGATCTGGTCTGGAAAGTGTTCACCGAGCGCGATCATCTGATGCGCTGGTGGGGCCCGAAAGGCTTTAAGATGATCGTCGGCAAGCTCGACCTCAAGCCCGGCGGAATCTTCCTCTACGGCATGCAGGCGCCGGACGGCAGCGAGATGTGGGGCAAGTGGGTGTTCCGCGAGATCGTCAAACCGGAGCGGCTCGTTTTTGTCAGTTCATTCTCCGACAAGGATGCCGGATTGACCCGCCATCCGATGGCACCGACATGGCCGATCGAAATGCTGGGCACGGCGACGTTCATTGATCAGGGCGGCAAGACGAAGCTGGTCAATCGTGTGGTTGCGCTCAATGGATCGAGCGAGGAGCGCGCGACCTTCGAGGGCAACTTCGACAGCATGACGCAGGGTTGGGGCGGAACATGGGATCGACTCGCGGCCTATCTCGCAACGCTGCAGGCTTGAGTACCGGAACCGTCGCCATGAACGAACTCGTTCCGATTTCAACGACCGCACTCTGGACCGGCCGCATTCTCAGCGGCCTGGTCGTGGTGTTCCTGCTGTTCGATGGCGCGATCAAGCTGATTCCGCTCGACGTCGTCATCGAGACCTCGCGGCAGCTTGGTATCCCGGCGAATCTTGCGTTCACGCTCGGCATGCTGACGCTGATCGGCGCGCTGCTCTATGCCTATCCGAAAACGTCCGTGCTCGGCGCCATCCTGCTGACCGGCTATCTCGGCGGCGCGATCTACGTGCATGTGCGGGCCGGAAGCCCGTTGTTCACGCATACCTTGTTCGGCGTCTATCTCGGAATCCTGCTCTGGGGCGGACTTTATCTTCGCGACGAACGGTTGCGCCTGATTTTTCCCTGGCGGCGCTGACGCCGTACCGATGGAGATGAAACATGACGACCCTGATGTATATCGCGATCGCTCTGGCCATCCTGATCGCCATTGTCGTCGGTCTGGCGGCAATGCGGCCCGATACGTTCCGGGTGCAGCGCTCGATTGATATCAATGCGCCTGCGGACAAGATTTTTCCGCTGATCAACGATTATCGGAACTGGGGCTCGTGGTCGCCCTACGAGCACGTCGATCCCGACATGCAGCGCACCTTCAGCGGCGCGCCGAACGGCAAGGGCTCCATTTACGAATGGCGCGGCAACAAGAATATCGGCCACGGCCGCATGGAAATCCTCGACACGGCGCCGCCGTCGAAGGTGGTGATCAAGCTGGATTTCTTCAGCCCGTTCGAGGCGCACAACATGGCCGAGTTCACCATGCAGCCGAAAGGCAGCGCGGCCAATGTCACGACAAACGTCACCTGGGCAATGCATGGCCCGGTACCGTTCATGGCGAAGATCATCCACATGTTCATGAACATGGATCGCATGGTCGGCGGCCAGTTCCAGCAGGGGCTGGTCAGCATGAAAGCCGTCGCTGAGAAATAACGGAGCGATGCGGTGTCCGCGCTAGCGATCGAACATTCTTGCGCCGGGACCTTGCGCCGCGGCCCTGTCGCCCGGATTGCGCAGCGGGCAGGTCTTGAGCGACAGGCAGCCGCATCCGATGCAGCCGCCGAGATGGTCGCGCAGCCGGGTCAGCCTGGCGATGCGCTCGTCGAGGTCCTTGCGCCAGCTTGCGGAGAGCCGCGCCCAGTCCCGCGCAGTGGGCGCGCGGGTCGCCGGCAGCGTCTTCAGCGCGTCGCGGATCGCAGCAAGCGGCACACCGGTGCTCTGCGCCACCTTGATGACGGCGATCCGGCGCAGCACGGCGCGGGAATAGCGGCGCTGGTTGCCTTTGTTGCGCGAGCTCGCGATCAGTCCCTTCGATTCATAGAAGTGAAGGGCCGATACCGTGACGCCGGAGCGGCGCGCGACATCGCCGACAGTCAGTTCGCGGGGGATCGCCGCCGGCTTTCTATCGTTTCCAACCGTCATCGCTTGACCTCAAGTTAACTTGAGGTTGTAGGCTGGCTTGAATGTCGCCGCAAGCATTCGCGGAACCGGCAAGCCACCTAAACAGTCAGGAACCAACGATGAGCAGTCATCACGATCGGACCCAGTCACCCGGCAGCACGCCGCGGCCGTTTGTTCTCATCAACAGCTTCACGCCGAAGCCCGGCAAGCTGGATCAACTTGCCGATCTTCTGGAAGCCGCGCGGGATCGTTTCGCCGACGAGGTGTCCGGATTCCACGGCGGCCGGGTCTATCGCGATGTCGATGGAAGCTCGGCGCTGATGATCGGGGTGTTCGAGACCGAGGATCACTACGAAAGCTGGATCGCATCGAGCCTGTTTGTTCGTTACCGCGAACAAATTCAGCCGCTGATCGACAGCATGGGACAGTCACGGGTAGAGGCGGGCAATGCACGCAAAGCCGCACAGCACAGACCGGCGGATCATCAGGGCGGCGCAGCGGCCTGCTGACCGCTGCTTGTTGCCGTCAGCCGTTGCGGCCTTCGCCGCGCAAGGTCGGCAGGCCGATGCCTGTCGCCTCGAAACCGCCGTCGACGCACAGCATCTGGCCGGTGATGTAGCTGGCGCGGTCGCTGCACAGGAAGAAGATCGCCTCGGCGAGCTCTTCCTCGAGGCCGTAGCGGTTAAGCGGAATAGTGTCATGATAATCGGCGCGGATCGCCGGTGTGTGAACCGCTTTCGCCATGGCGGTATCGACCGGGCCCGGCGCTACGGCATTGACGCGAATACCGAGTCCGGCCAATTCGACCGCGAACTGCTTGGTCAGATGGGCGAGGCCTGCCTTGCTGGTGCCGTAGGCGGTGCGCAGGGTCGAGGCGCGAAGCGCCGAAATCGACGTGATGTTCACAATGGCGCCGCCGCCAGTCTCGCGCATCAGCGGCGCGGCGGCCTGGGTGCAAAGAAACGGCCCGGTCAGATTGACCGCCAGCACGCGGTCCCAGTCGGCCTGTGTAGTTTCGAGCAGCGGCTTGAAGATCGCAATGCCGGCATTGTTGACCAGCGCATCGAGCCGGCCGAAATGTGCAATGACCTGCCGGAACGCGGCATCGACCGCACCGGCGTCGGAGACGTCGCAGTGAATCGCCACCGTCGTATCGGGCGCATTGAGCGCTTTGAAAGTCTGGGCCAGCAACTCCTTCTCGATATCGAGAAGCGCCACATGCCAGCCCTCGGCGAGAAACCGCTTCGCGGCCGCAAGGCCGATACCCCGTGCCGCACCGGTCACCAGCGCAACTTTTACCTGTCCCTTGGTCATATCCCGTTCCGTTTCTTGATTGATGCCTCAAGCGTCCGATCTGGCATTGACCATTTTTCCCGGCGGATCACAACCGCTTCCCGCAGGCCGCACGCCGCCTGACCGCGCGACGGCCCATACAATCGCCCAGAATATCGAGGATATCTCACGTCATGCCGTCCAGTTCGATGTCATCCAGCTTTGTCAGGAACGCGATCGTTCTCGGTCTTCTGTCCGCGATCGGGCCGTTCGCCATCGATATGTATCTGCCGGCGCTGCCGGCGATTGCGACGGACCTGCAGGCGTCCACCGCCGCGACGCAGATGACGCTGATGGCGTTCTTCGTCGCCTTCGGTGTCTGCCAGATCGTCTATGGCCCGGTCTCCGACATGGTGGGCCGCAAGCCGCCGCTCTATTTCGGGATTGTGCTGTTCGCGCTCGGCAGCGTCGGCTGCGGTCTTGCGCCCAGCATCACATGGCTGATTGTCTTCCGCTTCGTGCAGGGCCTCGGCGCGGCGTCGGTGATGGTGATTCCGCGCGCGATCATTCGCGATCTGCACACCGGCGCCGATGCGACACGGCTGATGTCGCTGGTCATGCTGGTGTTCAGCGTCTCCCCGATCCTTGCACCGCTGGTCGGCAGCGGCCTGATCGTGCCGTTCGGCTGGCGCGCGGTATTTGTCGCGGTCACGCTTGCGTCCGTCCTGTCGGTTCTGCTGGTCGCCTTCGTGTTGCATGAAACCCGTCCGCCGGAAGAACGGGTCGAGGTCAGTGTCCGCAGTGTGCTCGAAGGTTTCGGAGAACTGTTCCGTGACTGGCGCTTTCTTGGCCTGACCTTCATCGGCGGCTTCGGCATGGCGAGCTTCTTCGCCTTCCTTGCCAGTTCGTCCTTCATCTATATCGGCCATTTCGGCCTGACTCCGACGCAGTATGGCCTCACCTTTTCCGTTAACGCCATCAGCTTCATCGGCGCATCGCAATTCAGCGGCTACCTCGCCGAACGCTTCGGCATCGCGCGGGTGGTCTCGGTAGCGGTGAGCTGTTTCACGGTCGCGACACTGGCGCTGTTTGCGATCACCGCGGCCGGTGTCGACAGCCTGGCGGTGCTCGTGGTGATGCTGTTCATCGCCAATGCCTGGCTTGGCCTTGTCATCCCGTCCACCATGGTTCTGTCGCTGGAGGACCATGGTCCGATTGCGGGCATGGCATCGGCGCTCGGCGGCACGCTGCAGATGATCACGGGGGCAGTGATGATCGCTGCAGCCAGCGCGTTCTTCAACGGCACGGCGCTGCCGATGGTGGCGACCATCGCGGTCTGTGCGGTCGCCGCTTTCATTCTGACGCGGCTGACATTGCGTTCCGGCAAGGCCGCGCCGCAACTGGCGGAATAACGTGAACTAAAATGTCTCAGGCCTTGCGTGATGCCAGCGCGTCGGCGACCGCAGTGCGGATATCGGCGACGGCAAACGGCTTGGTGATGACATCGTGGACGATGGCGTCCAGCCCCGAGGCCCGCTCGCGCTGATCGGCAAAGCCGGTCATCAGCAGAATAATCACCCGCGGAAAATCGCGCGCTGCCGCGAGCGCCAGCGCGATGCCATCCATCACCGGCATCTTGATGTCGGTGAGCAGAAGATCGAATGCGCCATTGTCGCGGGTGAGGATGTCCAGCGCCTCTGCGCCGTCTTCCGCTGTGACGACGTCATGACCGTCCAAGGCAATCGCGCGCGCGACGAGCAGGCGCATCGACTCTTCGTCGTCGGCAATCAGGATGCGCGGCATTCAGGTTCCTCCGGACGCGATGTCCAGCTTGTGGAAGAACCTGACGGCAATTTCGCGGCCTTCGGCCGGCGGGGATGCAAGGCGCGTCTTGAACCAGGCTTTCTCGCCGGGATTGAGCACCGGTTGTTCCAGCACGGCGTTCCATGCGTAGATGTCCGCGCCCCTGGCGTCGCGCACGATGAACCGCAGCCGCGGAATCTCGACCGGCTTGCGGGTGATATCGACGATCGCGCCCTCGATCAGCAGCACCGGCTTGTTGTTCACGGTCTCTGTGCTGATCTTGAGATCCTCGAACGCGAGACCGCGCAGGTTCACGCCCATGCCGGTCAGCTTGAAGAAAGCGGCGGTCTGCGGCATGGCACGCACCACATCGGTGCGCCAGATCATCAGGCTGAACACCATCGCGCTCAACACCACCGCGACGGTGGACATGTTGAAGGCACGGGGCAGGGCGTTTGACCACGTTCCGAACTGGAGAGAAGGAACCGCCGAGGCCTTGAGCTTCCCGAACCGGGTGGCTTTGGCCGGTGCCGCTTCGATCATCGCATCCTGCCGCGCCAGCGTCGTCCAGGTTCCATCGGCCTCGCTCGCAGGTCCGGCGGTGTCCGGTTCCGGCCATCCCGCGGAGATCGACGGGCTTTCGATGTGAGGGGTAGTTTCGTCACGCCAGTCGTCGGCCGCGCCGGTGGGTGATCCGAAGCCGCTTTGCGGACGGCCGTCCTCGACATCGGAAGAAACCAGCTCTTGCGGCACTGCCAGCCAGATTTCCTGACAGCGCGCGCAGCGGACTTTCCGCCCGCCTGACCCGAAATTGGCCGGATCGACCGCGTAAGATGTCGTACAATGGGGGCAAACGATATGCATGGACGAATCGCCGGAGTGACCAGGAACAGACGCAGCCAGAAGCTATCCTGCGTCCGTTAACGAATCGGAAACCATAACGGCCTCAAAAGCGTTTACGGCGTCCGCTTCCGCGGTTGGGCCACTAGGCGGCGTCTCCATCGGTCATGTCGAACGGAGCTGAGATTGGTCCGGTTCGAAAATGTCGGTTTGCGCTACGGGCTTGGCCCGGAGGTCCTGCGTGACCTGACCTTCCAGATCCCCGCGCGTTCGTTCCAGTTCCTCACCGGACCCTCCGGCGCCGGCAAGACGTCGCTGCTGCGGATGCTGTTCCTGTCGCTGCGGCCGACGCGGGGACTGGTCAACCTGTTCAACAAGGACGTCTCGCTGCTCGACAAGGACGGGCGCGCCGAATTGCGCTCGCGCATCGGAATCGTGCTGCAGGATTTCCGGCTGCTCGACCACATGACGACCTATGAGAACGTCGCGCTGCCGTTCCGCGTGATGGGCCGCAGCGAATCCAGCTACCGCAAGGAAGTCATCGACCTGCTCAACTGGGTCGGCCTCGGCAAGCGTATGGACGCGCTGCCGCCCATTCTCTCCGGCGGTGAAAAGCAGCGCGCGGCGATCGCGCGCGCGGTGATCGCCCGCCCGCAATTGCTGCTGGCGGACGAGCCGACCGGCAATGTCGATCCGTCACTGGCGCGGCGGCTGCTCAGTCTTTTCATCCAGCTCAACAAGTCCGGAACCGCCGTCATCATCGCGACCCACGATATCGCGCTGATGGATCAGTACGAGGCGCGGCGCATGGTGCTCCACGAGTCGCGGCTGCACATCTATGACTGAGCGCAAGATCATGATGGATCTCGGCGACAGCACATCGGAAGTGGCGGCGCATGCGCGCAACATGTCGCCGATCGTGCCGCGCGGGTCGATCGCGGGGCGTGCGCTGATCGCCGTCGTCGCGATCATGACCTATCTGGCCTCGATGACGACCGGCGCGGTGCTGCTGGTGCGGGCGTCCGCAGCCGAGTGGCAGTCCGATGTCTCCAGCGAACTGACGATTCAAGTGCGGCCGTCGCCGGGACGCGATATCGAGCGGGATATCCGCAGTGTGGTGGATGTGACGCAGGCGCAGCCCGGCATTCTTGAGGTGCGGCCCTACACCAAGGATGAATCCGCGAAGCTGCTGGAGCCGTGGCTCGGCGCCGGACTTTCCCTGAACGACCTGCCGGTCCCGCGTGTGATCGTGGTGCGCGTCGCGCCGGGCGCATCTCCTGATCTGGCGGCGCTGCGCCGCAGTGTGTCGCAGGCCGCGCCGTCGGCAACCATCGACGATCATCGCGCCTGGATCGAGCGGATGCGTTCGATGACCGGCGCTATCGTTTTGGCAGGCACCGGCATTCTCATTCTGGTGATCATCGCGACGGTGATTTCGGTGTCGTTCGCGACGCGCGGCGCGATGGCCGCCAACCGTC
Organism: Afipia clevelandensis ATCC 49720; assembly: GCF_000336555.1. Taxonomy (GTDB): domain Bacteria; phylum Pseudomonadota; class Alphaproteobacteria; order Rhizobiales; family Xanthobacteraceae; genus Afipia; species Afipia clevelandensis. Next base: position 3,841,256 of record NZ_KB375281.1, read on the forward strand.
CGATTGTCGAGGTGCTGCATTTCGTCGGCGCGCAGGATCGCTACATCGCCAACCGTTTCCTGCGCCATTTTCTGCGGCTCGGCCTTGAAGGCGGCCTGATCGGCGGTCTGGCGGCGATGCTGACCTTCGGCTTTTCGGAATCCATCGCAAGCTGGTTTTCCGGCACGCCGGTCGGCGATCAGTTTGCCGCGCTGCTCGGCACCTTCGCGTTGCCGGCGTCAGGTTATCTGGTGCTGGCGGCCCAGACCCTGATGATCGCCGCCGTCACGGCCTGGGCCTCGCGGCGGACGCTGTTCGCGACCCTTGAGGAGATTGACTGAAGGCATTTGCGTGCGGGCGGGTATGGGCTAGAACCTCGTCAAAACATGGTGTTGGCGGTGTTTCAGGCCACAGCCGCGCCGGATTTTGCAATAGACTGGCGGGTGAACGCGCAGCACCCGTCAACAGCACCCGTGACATGCGCCTGAGCGAGTTGGGATTGTCCGAAGCCTCACAGAGTTACAGGACTGGACGCACGCACGGGCGGCTGCGCCACCGTGTCGCGATGCTGGTTTTCTGCGGCCTGCTGCTGTTCGTCGGTCTTGGTTTTGTCGATTTTCTGTCGCGCGTGCCGCCTGCCGAGGAGCGGCCGTCGCGTAATGCCGATGGCATCGTGGTCCTGACCGGCGGATCGTCGCGGATTTCGGACGCGCTCGAATTGCTCTCCGCGGGTTATGGCAAGCGGCTCTTGATTTCCGGTGTGCATCCGACCAACGGCTACAGCGATATCCAGCGCACGCTGCCGGACAGCAAGCGCCTGTTCGCCTGCTGCGTCGACCTCGATTATTCCGCGGTCAACACCCGCAGCAACGCGACAGAGACGCGGCGCTGGGCCACGGAGAGGGGATTCCACTCGCTGATCGTGGTGACGTCGAACTATCACATGCCCCGCGCGATCGTCGAACTGTCCCATTCCATGCCCGATATCGAGCTTGTTCCGTTCGCCGTGGTCGGCGAAAAGTGGCGCGAGGAGCCATGGTGGACGAGTGGCGCGGCATTGCGGCTCCTGCTATCGGAATATGCGAAGTATGTTTTTGCGCAGGCGCGGGTGGCCTTTGGCGGCGTGGGGCAGGGCGGTATGCCGGAAACCGGCATGCAGGCATCACCGCCACCGAAGCCGGCCACCGCATCCGCCAATTAAATCGGATTGATACATGGTTTCGGTCTTTCTGCGGTCGCTGCTCTACAATATCGTTTTCTATCTGAACCTTGCGTTCTGGGTTTTGCTCGGCTTGCCGACCTACTTCATGCCGCGCAAGGGCATCATCTGGATTGCGACCAACTGGGGCAAGACTAGCATCTGGTGGATGCGGATCATCTGCAACACCAAGGTCGAGTATCGTGGCGTCGAGAAAATCCCGAAAGGTCCGCTGATCGTTGCCGCCAAGCACCAGTCGGCGTGGGAAACCTTCGCGCTGCTGCAGTTCTTCGACGAGCCGCTCTACATTCTCAAGCGCGAATTAACCTGGCTGCCGCTGTTCGGCTGGTATCTGCTCAAGGCCGGCATGATCGGTGTCAACCGCAGCGCCGGCGGCCGGACGCTGATCGAGACCACGAAGCGCGCTGCTGAAGAAATCCGGCGCGGCCGTCAGCTCCTGATCTTTCCGGAAGGAACGCGCCGCCCGGTCGGAGCGCCACCGGCTTACAGAAACGGCGTCAGCCTGATGTATGGCGCAGCCGGTGTGTCCTGCATTCCCGTTGCGCTGAATTCCGGTTTGTTCTGGCCGCGCCGGACATTCCTGCGCTATCCGGGAACGCTTGTGATGGAATTTCTGGATCCAATTCCGCCGGGCCTTCCGCGCGATGAATTTGGGCCGCGCCTGCAGGCCGTCATCGAGGAAGCGTCGAACCGGCTGGAAAAAGCCGGGCGCGAAGAGCAGGTCCGGCTGATCGGCTTTTCCGCGCCGATTGCAGCCTCCGCCGCCGATCAGGCGTGACGGTGCAGCGCGGCCTCGCCGTGCAGAAGGGCGGCGAGGCGATGCAGCGGCGCATCGCGGACGCCCTGGGCTTCCAGCGCCGTCACCGTTGCGATGACATACTCGTCGTTCGGCCCGTAGGCACCGTGTCCCTGCCGCACCAGCTTTAGCTGTTCATCCATGGTGAGGCGGCCTGCATACTGTTCGTGGCTTCTGTCCGCGACATAGGCGAGGGCACGGACACGCTGGCGCGCATCGCCCTCAAGCCAGACCGAACGCATCACCTCGCGATAGACCCCGGTGACCTGCTCGCGTTCCCGCAGATAGGCGACAGTGTTCTTTCTCTCGGTGGCGGCGACGCGGAATGCAACGCCCTGACATGCGCCGCCGCGGTCGAGACCGAGCACAAGTCCCGGCTTTTCCGGTGTGCCGCGATGGACCATCGAGTAGATGCAGAGCGAGCGATGCTCGCCGATCAGCCGCGCCGGCTTCTGCTCCAGGAAGGTGAAGCCCGGTTTCCAGATCAGCGATCCATAGCCGAACACCCAGAGGTCGCCCTCGGGAAACTCCGATTCTGAAAGGATTTTTGCGGCCATGGCGAGCTTACCTGAAGGCCCACGCCTATCAGCCCGGCAACCCGCGTGCAACTATCTGGACTTCAAGGAAATTTGCGAGAAAGGTGCAATCTTTCAATTGCCCGATTCCAGTGATCTAGCTTCTGCCATGCCGACATCGCCCATCGCACCTCGCCGCCGTCTCTGGCCCGTTTTTGTAATGCCCGTGCTTGTTCTTGTCGTCGCGGTGGCATGGAGCGGGTTCTGGTTCTATGCGGCCTCGCATGTCGACGAGAAATTCGACGAGTGGCGCACGCGCGAGGCCAGGTCCGGCCGCGCCTATGATTGCGCCAACCGCTCTGTCGCGGGTTTCCCGTTCCGTCTTGAGGTCCGTTGCGGCGATCCGGTGGTGACGCTGACCTCGCAGACCGCGGACCGGACGCAACTTACCGCGCGGCTGAAGGATATTCTGGTGGTCGCGCAGGTTTACGATCCGGCCAAAATCATCGCCGAATTCACCGGCCCGGCCACGGTGAACGCGGGTAGCGAATCGCCGTCGTTCGTCGCGGGATGGACCACCGGCCGCGCCAGCGCGTCCGGTCTTCCGACGCCGCAGCGCGTGTCGCTGGTGTTCGACGATCCGGCGGTCGATCGCATGAACGGCACGACGCAGTCGCCGCTGCTGCGTGCCAAGCATCTCGAACTGCACACGCGCCTGCTGGAAGGCTCGCTGTCGAGCAACCCGGTGGTGGAGACGGCGCTGCAGATCAATGCCGGAAGCCTGCAGGGGCTGCATCCGATCCTCGCCGAACCGTTCGATGCGGATATCCGCGCGCTTTTGCGCGGCCTGAAGGATTTTGCGCCGAAGCCATGGCCCGAGCGCTTTCGCGAAATTCAGGCGGCGGGGGGTCGTCTCGATTTCACCCAGTCGCGCGTGCAGCAGGGCGAGACCATCGCGGTCGCAGCGGGCTCCCTCGGCCTCACGCCGACCGGGTATCTCGACGGCGAACTGACCATGACAGTGGCGGGCATGGAGCGCATTGTTGCGCAACTCGGCATCGACAAGCTCTTGATGGACGGCGTGCCGCAGTCGACGGTGGATCGCATCGCGCCGGGCGTCAGCGCGCAGGATGTCAACAAGGTGATCGGCGCGCTTGACCGGATGATTCCCGGGCTCGGCAATCTGGCGCGGAAGAATGCCAATGCGGGCGTTGTCGCGGGCATCAACATGCTCGGCCAAGCCTCGACGCTGGAAGGCAAGCCCGCACGCGCGTTCCCGCTGAAGTTCACAGAGGGCGTGATTTCCATCGGCCCGCTGCGGATCGCGCAGACCGCGCCACTGTTCTGAGCGTCACTTTCCGTCAGGCTTCGGCAGGTTCGCGTGCTTGCGGCCGAAGTCGGGATCGGCGGTTTCCTGCCCGAGATTGACAATGCCGCGGCGGATCGCGCGGGTTCGGGTGAAATGATCGAACAGCGCCTCGCCGTCGCCGCGCCTGATCGCGCGGGTGAGCTTCGACAGGTCTTCCTGAAACGCGCCGAGCATTTCCAGCACCGCGTCCTTGTTGGCAAGGAATACGTCGCGCCACATGGTTGGATCGGACGCCGCGATACGGGTGAAGTCGCGAAAGCCGCCAGCCGAGAACTTCAGCACTTCGGCCTGCGTCACGTCTTCCAATTCATCGGCGGTGCCGACGATGGTGTAGGCGATCAGATGCGGCAGATGGCTGGTGACGGCAAGCACCAGATCATGATGATCCGCCGCCATGGTCTCGACATTGGCGCCGATCGCGCGCCAGAACGCCGCGAGCTTCTCGACCGCGGCGGGATCGGCGTCCGGCGGCGGGGTGAGAATGCACCAGCGGTTGATGAACAGTTCGGCGAAGCCTGAATCGGGTCCGGAATGCTCGGTGCCCGCGACAGGATGTGCCGGAATGAAATGCACGGTCTTGGGCAGATGTGCGGCCATGTCCCGCAGCACCATGCCTTTGACGGAGCCGACATCGGAGACGATGGCGCCCGGCATCAGATGCGGCGCGATCTCCTCCGCGACGGGGCCGCAGGCGCCGACCGGAATCGACAGGATAACGAGGTCAGCGTCCTTCACAGCCTCGGCGTTCGTCTCCACCACGCGATCGACGATGCCGAGTTCCTGCACACGCTTGCGGGTCGCGGGCGAGCGCGCAGTGGCCACGATTTCGCCGGCAAGCCCCTGAGCGCGGGCCGCGCGCGCAATCGAGCCGCCAATCAGGCCGAAGCCGATCAGCGCAACCCGCTTGAACATCGGCGAGGCGCTCACTTCTGCCCCATGAATTCGGCCAGCGCCGCGACCACGAGGCGATTGGCTTCCTCGGTGCCGACGGTCATGCGCAACGCATGCGGCAGCTTGTAGTTCTTCAGCGCGCGCAGGATCAGCCCGCGCCTGGTGAGAAACGCATCGGCCTCGTCCGCGGTCTTGCCCGCGGTTTGCGGGAAATGGATCAGCACGAAGTTCGCAACGCTGGGCGTCACCTCGAGGCCGAGCTTGCCGATTTCCTCGGTCAGCCAGGTGCGCCAGGTGTCGTTATGCATCCGCGACTTGTTCTGGTGCTCAGTATCTTCCAGCGACGCAATGGCGGCGTCGGAAGCGGGCGTCGAGACGTTGAACGGACCGCGAATGCGGTTGACGGCGTCGATGATGTTGGCAGGGCCGTACATCCAGCCGACGCGCAGTGCGGCAAGGCCGTGAATCTTCGAGAAGGTGCGGGTCATCACCGTGTTGTCGGTGGTGGCGACCATCTCGATGCCGGCCTCATAATCGTTCTTCGAGACGTATTCCGAATACGCCGCGTCGATCACCAGCAGGACATGCGCCGGTAGACCGGCGCGCAGGCGCTTGACCTCGTCGAACGGCACGTAGGTGCCGGTCGGATTGTTCGGATTGGCGAGCCAGACCATCTTGGTGCGCGGCGTCACCGCGCCGAGGATGGCGTCGACGTCGGCGGTATAGTTCTTCTCCGGTGCGATCACGTTGATCGCTCCGTTGCCCATGGTGGCGATCGGGTACACGAGAAAGCCGTGGGTGGTGTGGATCGCCTCGTCGCCCTGGCCAAGATAAGTGTGCGCGAGATAGTTCAAAAGTTCATCCGAGCCCGCGCCGCAGATGATGCGGTCGGGATCGAGGCCGTAGGTGCGCCCAATGGTTTCGCGCAGTTCGCGCGAAGTGCCTTCCGGATAGTCTTCCAGATGATCGGCGGCAGCCTTGTAGGCGGCAATGGCCTTCGGCGACGGGCCAAGCGGCGTCTCGTTGGCGGAGAGCTTGAACACGCGGCCGGTCAGCCCCGCGCCGCTCTTGCCCGGCGTATAGGGTGCGATATCGAGAATGCCCGGCTTCGGCACTGGACGAGACATCAAGGTAACTCCGAAAGAAAGACTAGCTGGCTGCGGCAGCCGGCGGGACCGTATAGCGCGTTGCATGGCTCCCGACGAGGGCCGATGAGCGCACCGAGGCCCCCGCGGCCACCAGCGCGGCGGTGATTTTGGTCAGGCCATCCGTGCCCGGAACCGAGATCAGCAGGGCAGCGCCGTCGGATGCGGTGTCGGGAACGGCGATGATCTCGGAAAAAGGGGAGAGCGCGCGCGCCACATCCGCGCTCCAGCCAGAGACGCGGACGCTCCACATCTCGACCTCGGTGACCATGGCGTCGGCGGCGACGCGCGAGATCACGAACACGGGCAAAGCTGCGGGATGATCGGCGCGTTCGACGAACGGCAGGCGCGCGATGATCTTCGGTGCGCCCGCAGGCTCCAGTGCCAGCCACCATGGCGAGCGGCTGCTCGCCGCCGAGATCAGCGCAAGATCGCCTTTGGATTTGGCGACGGCCTCGACCGCAGCTTCGGCATTGAAGTGCGGAATGAAGGGAACAGTAAAGCCGAAATGAAACCGCGCCGAATCCCGCATCGCGGATTCGCCGGTCGAGAGATCGGCATGCACGGAGAACGGCGCCTGCACGTAAGTGAACGTCGAGATGATGACGCGCCAGATGCTCTCCACCGTGTCGAGCGGCAGGATGCCGCGATGACGCTGCACCAGGCGGCGCATCATGTCGGCCTCGCGCGCAGGCCGGAAGGCCGAGCCGACTTCCTGGGTCTTCTTCACCGAGATCAGGCGGTCGATGATGTCGCCGCGCTTCATCAGCAGCTCATGCACCTGCTCGTCGATGGAATCGATTTCGCGGCGCAGGTCCTGCAGGGATGGCGGTTGCTGGGTCATCGTTTCAACTTGGGCCGAACTTGGTGCCGAACGCGGCTTGCGGCGCGCAGGGCTTCTGGAAATCATCGAAAACGGGATTGGTTGGCCGCATTGATAGGCAGGAGAGAGCCTGAAAGCAAAGAAAACATTGGCAATTCCGCCCTTCAACCCGAGCAGGGGCGCCTTGCGCTTTTGCGCTGCAGCTTGACGAAAAGGCCGTTCGTGACTAGTAACTTAGCCATTCCGTGGTCATTTGAGCCGGCCGGCTTGCAGCCACGTTAAACAACTCGCTAAACAGGCCGGGGATGTAAGTGATCCCGGCCGAACCTCGTTTCAGGCCGGGTTTTTTGTGCCTGATTTCCGACGTTGGTCCTCGCGACCCGCTGAGGAGGCCAGAAACAAGATGGTTAATGTCAAACCGCTGAAGGGCGATACGACGTCCACTGAACGCGCACACGAGGCGGATCATCCGTCGTCATTGGTCGCGCAGTTCGGCGCCGACATGCCGCTGCATCTCGACTGCGGCATTGATCTCGCCCCGTTTCAGATCGCCTATCAGGCTTACGGCACGCTGAACGCCGATCGCTCCAACGCGATCCTGATCTGCCACGCGCTGACGGGCGATCAGCATGTGGCCAACGTGCATCCGGTCACCGGCAAGCCCGGATGGTGGCAGACGCTGGTCGGCCCCGCCAAGCCGATCGACACCGACCGCTATTACGTTGTCTGCTCCAATGTGGTCGGCGGCTGCATGGGCTCGACCGGCCCGTCATCGACCAATCCCGCGACCGGCAAACTCTGGGGCCTGGATTTTCCGGTCATCACCATTCCCGACATGGTGCGCGCGCAGGCCATGCTGCTCGATCATCTCGGCATCGACAAGCTGTTCGCCGTGGTCGGCGGTTCGATGGGCGGCATGCAGGTCCTGCAATGGACCACGGCCTATCCGGAGCGCGTATTCTCCGCGCTGGCAGTGGCATGTAGCACGCGGCACTCGGCGCAGAACATTGCCTTCCATGAGCTTGGCCGTCAGGCGGTGATGGCCGATCCGGACTGGCGGGGCGGGCGTTATTTCGAGGACGGCACTCATCCGCATCGCGGGCTTGGTGTTGCGCGGATGGCCGCGCACATCACGTATCTCTCCGACGCGGCGCTGCATCGCAAGTTCGGCCGCCGCCTGCAGGACCGCGAACTGCCGACCTTTTCGTTCGATGCGGATTTCGAGGTAGAAAGCTATCTGCGACATCAGGGCTCGTCCTTTGTCGAACGGTTCGACGCCAACAGCTATCTCTATCTGACCCGCGCGATGGACTACTTCGACATCGCCGCCGATCATGATGGCGTGCTGGCGGAAGCGTGGCGCGGCACGCGCACGCGCTTCTGCGTGGTGTCCTTCACCAGCGACTGGCTGTTCCCGACCTCGGAATCGCGCGCCATCGTCCATGCGCTCAACGCCGGCAGCGCGCGGGTGTCGTTTGCCGAAATCGAGACCGACAGGGGGCACGACGCCTTTCTGCTCGATGTGCCCGAGTTCATCGAAATCTCCCGCGCGTTTCTGGAGTCGGCGGCGTCGGCTCACGGCCTGAATTCAGCGAGCAGCTAACATGGCACTTCAGGATCAGGCGTTTCGCCCGACGGCAGTTCTTCCCGTCACCGAAAACGGCTATCGCGCGGATCATCTATTGGTCGCGGAGATGGTCGAGCCCGGCTCCAAGGTGCTCGATGTCGGCTGCGGCGAGGGCGATCTGCTGCGTCTTCTGGAGACGCGCGGCGTCGACGGTCGCGGCATTGAGCTGTCGCGCGAAGGCGTCAACCGCTGCGTCGCCAAGGGCCTCGCCGTGGTGCAGGGCGACGCCGATACCGATCTCGTCAACTATCCGGACGACTCGTTCGACTATGTAATTCTGTCGCAGACCCTGCAGGCGACACGTCAGCCCCGCGTGGTGCTCGAAAATCTCTTGCGGATCGGGCGCAGCGCCATCGTCTCGTTTCCGAATTTCGGTCACTGGAAAATGCGGCTGCAACTCTTGATCAAGGGTCAGATGCCGCGCACGGAAAACCTTCCGGCCACTTGGTACGACACGCCGAACATCCATTTCTGCACCATCAAGGACTTCGTGCAGTTGTGCGACGAGATCAACGTGAAGATGGAGCGTGCAGTGGCGCTCGATCTTTATGGCCGGCCGCTGCGGCTCAATGCGCCGTGGTGGTTCTGGAATATGTTCGGCGAGCAGGGCGTGTTCCTGCTCAAGCGCCGCGACACCTGACTTGATCAAACGGGCTTAACGTCTACGGCTGCAATGCGGCCGTGTATGTCCGCATTCTCGCCATGAAATGGTCCCGCGATCGCCGCGAAATGACTCCGCGCGCGCCTTTTCCCGTCTTGCTCTCGTCACATCCAACCGTTTTGTGCACTGCGGCATATCGCTCCGCCCGCGGGGCGATGGGGGATCTGGATGTTACGAGGGACTTATTGGATGACTGTATCGCGTAAACTTAGCCTGCCACTTCGAGGCGCCGCGCTGGCGCTGTGTTCGGTGGCTGTTGTTGCACTGGCGACGCCGGCCTCGGCGAGGCCGCGCCACGGCGCAAGCCACCACCATCATGTTCACCATTCCAAACATCACGCCAAGAAGCATTATGGCCATCGGCATCGGCATCATGCGCGGCGTGGCCGTTACGCTGCGGCAGCGGCTGCGGACACGTCAGCCTCGCAGGGGTTTGGCGGCTTTGGTGGCTTTGGCGGATCGAACGTGGTCGCTGAAGCGCGCCGTTACATCGGCAGTGGCAACCCGACCGGCCGCGCCAGTCTCTGGTGCGCGCGTTTCATGAACATGGTTCTCGAGCGTTCGGGCCATAAGGGCACCGGTTCGGATATGGCCCGCTCGTTCGCGAGCTACGGCCATCGCATTTCCGGCCCGCAGGTCGGCGCCATCGCGGTGATGTCGCGCGGCCGCCGTGGCGGTCATGTCGGCGTTGTCAGCGGCATTGACGCCAAGGGCAACCCTATTGTGATCTCCGGCAATCACGGCCACCGTGTCGCCGAGGCGACCTATTCGCGCGGGCGCATCTACGCCTACGTGATGCCGTCGAGCTAAGTCTGTACCGCATCGCCGGTGGCAATATCGCCGCCGGCGATCACCTCGGCATAGACGCCGCAATCGGCATGATCGAACATCTGCATCAGGGCCTGCGGAATGTTCAGATCGCGTTCGGCAGTGTCCGGATCGACATTCACGGCGGCGCAGCGGACGATCCGCTTAACCACCTTCAGCCGTGCGGTGCCGATGGTCAGTTCCTGTCCCAGCAGATCGAATTCGTGCCAGGCGGGCCAGCCGCTGACATAAAGATTGCCGCGAAAGCGTAGCGGATTGACCGGCTGTCCGACCATGGTCTCGATGCTGGCCACGCTGGCCAGATTGATGATCGACACCACCTTGGCCGCGACATCCGAGAAACTGTGGCCCGGTGCGGCGAGGATTTTCGGCGGCCCCCGCAGTTCGCTGGCAAAGTTGTCCGCGAAGAATCTTTCAATGGAGGCGCGCCCTTCTGCGGTTTCCAGGTCGCCCCGCGCCGCCTCCGCATTGTTGTGGCGGATGGTCAGGACATTGCTGGCGTCATCAAACCGGGTCTGCAGCCCGGCGAGACGCTCGTTCCGCATCAGCATCAGGAAGCGGATTTTCGGAAAATACTTCGGGTCCGCCGGATCGAATCCGATGGGGCCGTTCTCGATCGCATAGCGCCGGTCGGCGGGCAGGGTTCCGCCTACCTCCAGGGTGGTCTGCCGGAGCAGTTCCGGCGACAGGCCTTTGACGGGATAGCGATAGATGCTCTGGAGCGTTGCGGCGGGGTCTGACATGCCCAACTCCTTATGCGGATTCGCCGTTTCCCGCTACATCTGCCAAATTTTCAGCCCTGCCTCTTTCGCTGGCGCAGCCAAGTTCCCACATGTGGCTCAAGCCGGTGCAACGCCGGTCCCCGTCCCGGGTTGAGGAACGTCAATGCCGGCGGCGGAACCCCATTGAAGATGCTAACATCCGTGCCTTCGGGGCGGACATGTAGCAGGCTGAGGGAAACCCGAATGAACATTGAAAAATATACCGACCGCGTGAAGGGATTCATCCAGTCGGCACAGACACTGGCCATGCGTGAGGGCCATCAGCAATTCACGCCCTTGCATATCCTCAAAGTGCTTCTCGACGACAGCGAAGGTTTGGCTGGCGGTCTGATCGATCGGTCCGGCGGCAATTCGCGCGCGATCCTGAAGGCAACCGAGGATGCGCTGAACAAGATGCCGAAGGTTTCAGGCGCGGGAGCAGGACAGGTTTACCTTGCTCCGGCGACGGCGCGTGCCTTCGACGCTGCCGAACAGGCTGCCGAGAAGGCCGGCGACAGTTTCGTGACCGTCGAGCGCCTGCTGCAGGCGCTTGCCGCCGACAAGGAAAGCGATGCAGGCGCGCTGCTCGCCAAGGGCGGCGTCACCCCGCAGAACCTCAATGCGGCGATCAATGCGCTCCGCAAGGGCCGTACCGCCGACAGCGCGTCGGCGGAAAACGCCTATGACGCGCTGAAGAAATATGCCCGCGACCTGACCGAGGCGGCGCATGACGGCAAGCTCGATCCGGTGATCGGGCGCGACGAGGAAATCCGCCGCACGATTCAGGTGTTGTCACGCCGCACCAAGAACAATCCCGTCCTGATCGGCGAACCCGGCGTCGGCAAGACCGCCATCGTCGAAGGCCTCGCGCTGCGCATCATCAACGGTGACGTACCGGAGAGCCTCAAGGACAAGAAGGTGCTGTCGCTCGATATGGGCGCGCTGATTGCCGGCGCGAAATATCGCGGCGAGTTCGAGGAGCGGCTGAAAGCCGTGCTCTCGGAGGTCACCAGTTCCGACGGCCAGATCATCCTGTTCATCGACGAAATGCACACGCTGGTCGGCGCGGGCAAGGCTGACGGCGCGATGGATGCGTCCAATCTGCTCAAGCCGGCGCTGGCGCGCGGCGAACTGCATTGCATCGGCGCGACCACGCTTGATGAATATCGCAAGCATGTCGAGAAGGACGCTGCATTGGCCCGCCGCTTCCAGCCGGTGTTCGTGTCCGAGCCGACGGTGGAGGACGCGGTGTCGATCCTGCGCGGCCTGAAGGAGAAGTATGAACTTCATCACGGTGTCCGCATCACGGATTCCGCGATCGTCTCCGCCGCCACGCTGTCGAACCGCTACATCACCGACCGTTTCCTCCCCGATAAGGCCATCGACCTGATCGACGAGGCCGCGGCGCGGCTGAAGATGCAGATCGATTCCAAGCCGGAAGAACTCGACAACATCGACCGCGAAATCGTGCGGTTGAAGATCGAGCAGGAGGCGCTGAAGAAGGAAACCGATTCGGCGTCGAAGGATCGCTTGCAGCGGCTCGAGAAGGAGTTGGCCGACCTTGAGGAGAAGGGCGCTGCGCTGACTGCGAAGTGGCAGTCGGAGCGTGACAAGCTGTCCAATGCCCAGAAGGTCAAGAGCGAACTCGAACAGGCGCGCCAGGAACTGGCCGACGCGCAGCGGCGCGGCGAATTCCAGAAGGCGGGCGAACTGGCCTATGGCCGGATTCCCGAACTGGAAAAGAAGCTGAAGGCGCTGGAAGAGAGCGAGAAGGCCGGCAATGTCGTGCTGGAAGAAGCCGTAACGTCAAGCCATGTCGCGCAGGTCGTGTCACGCTGGACCGGCATTCCGGTCGACAAGATGCTGGAAGGCGAACGCGAGAAGCTGCTCAAGATGGAGCTGCAGCTTGCGGAGCGCGTGATCGGTCAGGCCGAAGCCGTCGGCGCGGTCTCGACCGCGGTGCGGCGTTCGCGCGCCGGACTGCAGGATCCGAACCGTCCGATCGGATCCTTCATGTTCCTGGGCCCCACCGGCGTCGGCAAGACCGAGCTCACCAAGGCGCTCGCCGAATATCTGTTCGACGACGAGACTGCGATGGTGCGCCTCGACATGTCCGAGTTCATGGAGAAGCACTCCGTCGCACGGCTGATCGGCGCGCCTCCGGGCTATGTCGGCTATGACGAGGGCGGCGTGCTCACCGAGGCGGTGCGGCGCAGGCCGTATCAGGTCGTGCTGTTCGACGAGATCGAAAAGGCGCATCCCGATGTGTTCAACGTGCTGCTGCAGGTGCTCGATGACGGCCGCCTGACCGACGGTCAGGGCCGCACCGTCGATTTCCGCAACACACTGATCATCATGACCTCCAATCTCGGGTCCGAGTTCCTCGTCAGCCAGGCTGAGGGCGAGGATACATCAGCGGTGCGCGAGCAGGTGATGGCCGTGGTGCGGGCGAGCTTCCGTCCGGAGTTCCTCAACCGCGTGGATGAGATCATCCTGTTCCACCGGCTGCAGCGGACCGAAATGGGCCGTATAGTCGACATCCAGATGCGGCGGCTGCTCAAGCTGCTGGCGGATCGCAAGATTACGCTGACGCTCGATGAGAAGGCGCGTGAGTGGCTGGCGGCAAAAGGGTGGGACCCGGCTTACGGCGCGCGTCCGCTCAAGCGTGCGATCCAGCGCGCGGTTCAGGACCCGCTCGCGGAAATGATCCTGTCCGGCCGCATCCACGACGGCGAGAACGTCGTGGTGTCCGCGAAGGACGAAGGTCTGACCTTCAACGGTCAGCTTGCCCGGATCGACACCGAGACGCCGCCGGTGCCGAAAAGCAAGCTGAATTGACAAGAACGAGCTGAACCGAAACGAAAGAGCCGGGTGCTGCACCCGGCTCTTTTTTTATCGTCTCTGTGCCGCCTACTTCTTCTTCAGCGTATAGATCGCGTTCTCGATATCGGACGACACATAGATCGTCCCCGCTGCGCCAACGCCGACTCCGGTTGGAATGTTCGTCGGCAGCGTTCCTGCCGCCCCTGCAAGGCCGATCGGCAGGTTGCCGGCGATTTCGGTGACTGTGCCGTTTGCCGGATCGACCGAAATCACACGCTTCGCGCCGACCTCGGCGACGATCAGTTTGCCGTCAGGCGCAAGCGCGATGCCTTCCGGGCCTTTCAGGTCTTTGGCAACAACGGTTTTGTTGCCGCTCGCAAGATCGACCTTCGACACCAGCCCGGCGAAGGCCTCGGTCAGATAGACGGTGCTGTCGTTCGCGGCGACAAGTCCGACAGGACCGGCAAGATCGCCCGCCACCGTCTTGCGGTCCTTGCCATGTTCGCCGCTGGCGCGGACCAGCGATTTAGTGCCGAGTTCGTTGACCAGAATGCTGCCGTCACCGAGGCGCACCGCATCATGGGGGGCCTTGAAGCCGTGCAGCATCTCGATGGTCTTGCCGCTCTTGCGGTCGATCAGTTGCACCGTGCCAGTGAACCAGCTCGACAGCACGACGAAATCGCCCTTCGCCGTGGCGCTCATCGGATATTCCAGCGTCACGTCCGCGGCGTGCATGCGCGCAGGTTCGCTGACCTTGCCGGTGGCGCCGTCAACGGTGCGGTAGGCGAAGACGTCGGCGACGTAGACCGTGTCCTTGGCTCCGTCGCTGACGACACCGATGCCGCCGGGCAATGAAAGCTGGCCGATAATGACCTGCTTGGCGGTGCCGGTCTCTGGATCGACCTCCTGAATGCCGTTATCGGCCATGTTGGAGACGAAGATGCGGTCGTTGCTGTCGATGGCGAGATTGTCGAGCGCCGGCTTGAGCTGAGCCGCGACCTTCTTGGCACCGGTTTTCGGATCGACCTTCACCAATTGTCCGAGCGCGGTATCCACCACCCAGAGATTGCCCTTGGAATCGAAGTTGACGGCGGCCGGGACCTTGAAGCCTTCGGCGACGACGGCGAGATCGCCCTTGTCGACATCGACCTTCACCACTTGTCCCTTGAACCAGAGCGGACCGTAAAGCAGGCCGTCGGGGCCGAATTCGAATCCGTTCAGCCCGCCCATCTTTTCCATGATCTTGCGCGGCGGCTTCACGCCTTCGACGTCGATTTCATAGAGCGCGTCGCCGAGGAAAACCTGCGTGGCATAGAGCCGGCCGTCCTTGCGGAAGGCGAGGGAATTGATGCCGGGGAGACCCGAGGCGAGCTTTTTGATCGGGCCATCGCCCTTGCGGGCATAAAGATCGCCGGTGAGAAAGCCGGTCCACGCCATGGTCCCGTCGGGCGCAAACGCGATGTCGTCGGCCATGCCGCCGTCGGCGGTGGAGATCGCAATCTTCGCGGTGCCTGCTGCGCGATCCACTTCGTAAAGCGCCGCGCCCGCGACGCTGCCGGCGAACAGACGTCCGCTCTTGTCGATGCCAAGGCCATGCACGCCGTGAAAAGCCGAGCCGGGCACAAGTTTCGTCACCTCATAGGCTTGCGCGAAGGCCGCGGTGGCTGCGCCGAGCGTGAGCGTAGCTGCAAGAGTCGCGCGTGCGACGAAACGATGTTTCATATTCAAAACCTCCCGGCAGAATGATTTTTATGCCGGAAAGTATTTGTCGCAGCGCGCCGCTTGGCAATGAAAACCGACATTGCGACGCACGCGCACAACCACTCGCTGCGTCGTTTGTTTTAAACGCCGGGATGTTTGTCTTGAATTTTAGCGGTCGCTGGCCTGAGCCGTCTTCTGGCTCTTGGCGGCTTGCGGCTGCGGACGCGTGCCGCCCGGACGATTGTTGATCATCGCGTCAAGCCGGTCACGTTCGGCTTCAAAGCTCGCCAGCATCGGCCCTTCAAGCGAGCGTCCGCGCGGCAGCTTGATGCGCATCGGATCGACAAAACGGCCGTTGACCAGAATTTCGTAGTGGACATGCGCTCCGGTGGAGAGGCCGGTCGATCCGACGAAGCCGATCACTTGGCCCTGCCGCACGCGCTTGCCGGGCTCCATGCCCTTGGCGAAAGCGGTCATGTGGCCATAGGCGGTTTCATATCCGTTGGGATGCTTGATGCGGATGTACTTGCCGTAGCCGCCTTCCCAGCCGGCCTTTTCGATCACGCCGTTGCCGGAGGCGAAGATCGGCGTGCCGTAAGGCGCGGCCCAGTCCACACCGGTATGCATCTTGGTGTAGCCGAGGATCGGATGGCGGCGTCCACCGAAGCCCGAGCGCATGATCGCGTTGTTGACGGGTTTGCGGACCAGGAACTTCTTCGCGCTCTTGCCGGTCTCGTCGTAGTAATCGACGATCGAGTCATCGGGCGCCTGGAAGCGATAGTATTTCTTGGTTTCGCCGCCGACGGTGAGGGCGGCGTAGAGGACGTCGTTCTTCTCGACGGTGCCGGTGGTTTCGTCGTCGCCGGCAAAGAAGACCTCGAACGAATCGCCGGCCTGAACCCTGCGCTGGAAGTCGACGTCGTAGGAGTAGATCCGGATCATGTCCTCGATGACGGTGGCCGGAACCTTGTTGCGCAGCGCGGTCTCATAGATGCTCTGATAGAGCCGGACACCGGTGCCGTCATCCTCGTCGTCATCATCGTCGCGGCTGTTAGCGGCGGTTTCCGTGACGCTGTTGAAGCTCGCCGGATCGACCGCGACGTATTTGCCGAGATCGGACAATGCAGCCACCGCCTCGATGGTGGTTTCGTTGGCGACAATGACGCGGACCGGCTGCTGGCGCTGCAAGCCCGGACCGGTGCCGGCCATCATGATGCGCAGCTTCTGGCCTTCCCTCAGCCCGCCGTCGCGGCCGCGCGCGCCGAGATTGTTGGCGATCGCCAGCGCCTCGCCGGGTGTCGCACCGAGGTCGCGCAGAACCGACTGGACGGTGTCGCCCTTCTTGACGACGTGAATCTTTTCGCTGGAGGGATTGCCGCCGGTGATCTGGTCCTTGGTCTTCGGCAGCAGGGTGACGTTTTCCGGGACCACGCGGGCCTCGAAGCCGGCGTAAAGATCCGGCGTGCCTTCCGCGGCATAGGCCATCCGCAGGTCGGACGGCGTGTTGGATGCGTATTTGACTGCGCTGTTGCCGCGCCAGCTCGAGGCGTCGCGCACCCGCATCAAAACCTCGTCGATGGCCACGCTGGCCGCGATTTTCGCGCGCGGCAGCACCGAGGCGAGGTCGCGCGTGACAAACGAGACTTCGGCATCCGGCTCGGCGGCATTGGGATTTTGCGAATCGTCGCTGTCCGAAGCCGCCGAGGTGCTGACATCGGTCAGCAGACGCTGGGCGTTAAAGGCGGGGACCTTGGCTGAGAGATCGCTGGTCGTGAGGGACAGATTGCCTGCGATCCGCACGAACGGGCGAACCCGCATCACGTCGCGTCCGCCGGCACGCACCGCTGTCGAAACGCGAATGACCTGACGGGCGGCGGCCGATTCGCTCGGAGGCGGAAGGCGATCGCTCTTTCGGGCGACCGCGCCCTTGTCATTGGCGCCGAACGCGCCGCGCAGCGTGGCTTCCACCCGCTCGGGCACCTTGGCGAAGGTCATTTCGCCGTCGAGAGATGCGAAAACGGCGCCGCCGATCAAAGCCGCGCCGCACAGACCGGTGAGAATTGTGCCGCTGAACCACTGAACGGAGACCCGGCGGCGATCAATGACCGCGGCTTCCGAACCATCGACGGACAGCGGAGGCTCGTGACCGAGATCAATGATCCCGACACGCCCGTAATGGCCCCCGCGTGACGTCCCGTGGCTCAAAACCGAAGTCCCCCCAAAGCCTGTGTCCCCCCAACGCCTGTCAAAGTTTTTTGCCTTCAGGTCTTGTCTTCGTTGTCAGGTCTTCAGCGCTTCACGAACGCCACTTCAAGAACGGCCGCCTCAAGATCAGCCAGTGTGACGTCATCCGGCTCGTCGTGCCCGGCGGGATCGCCCCGGGCGGTTAAGAGCCAATAGCCTCTGGCTGACTTTCAGTCACCGGTATTCGTCGCAAGCCAAAGAAACAGCGAGTCGTCGAGCACCGGTTCCGCACAACTTCCGAAGATGACGATCCCTTAATCTGGCGGCGGCCCCCAATCAGCCGCCGAATCTTCGTCCCGGACATCGAAACTATACTTGTATTCGACCGGCCGAGGCATATTTCCTGTGCAGGACGTCGCAGGAATGTGGCTCAAGTACGGCGCGAAGGCCTGATAAATCAGGGGTTCTTGGCAGTCGAATTTTTTTGGGTGCGTTGCGACGATTTTTTGACATTGGCGTTGACAAGCTCTGATGGCCGGGCCTATAACCCGACCACTGAGCGCGGCGGCGCCGGGGCACACAGCCCAGGCTAGCTTCCGCGCCTGTCAAGCTCCTCTCCACGGTGAGTGAACAAACAGCCGATAGTTGTCGGTTGTCATTCGGCGTCGGATGGGTAGCGGGGTCTCTATTAAGTAGAGACACACGAGATTTTCGCCCAGCCATGGGCGAGTGAAACCCTCGGGTTTCGGGCTGTTTGACAAGTAAAGATGAAGAAAGAGAAACGTGGACGGCGGAGTCCTTGCGGGTCTCGGGTTTGAGAGCTTCGGCTTTCAGGTCGGGACCGGACGAAAGACTTCGGCGGTACACGTTTCAAAGGTTACACCATCGTTGTCAGCGATGTGAATCGCAGACAGCAGGTTGGCTTCGGCCGACAATGGTGGGACCTCGTCAAACGTTGTGATCAGCCGGTTTAAAGTTTCAAGTCCAACTTGAGAGTTTGATCCTGGCTCAGAGCGAACGCTGGCGGCAGGCTTAACACATGCAAGTCGAACGGGCGTAGCAATACGTCAGTGGCAGACGGGTGAGTAACGCGTGGGAACGTACCTTTTGGTTCGGAACAACACAGGGAAACTTGTGCTAATACCGGATAAGCCCTTACGGGGAAAGATTTATCGCCGAAAGATCGGCCCGCGTCTGATTAGCTAGTTGGTGAGGTAACGGCTCACCAAGGCGACGATCAGTAGCTGGTCTGAGAGGATGATCAGCCACATTGGGACTGAGACACGGCCCAAACTCCTACGGGAGGCAGCAGTGGGGAATATTGGACAATGGGGGCAACCCTGATCCAGCCATGCCGCGTGAGTGATGAAGGCCCTAGGGTTGTAAAGCTCTTTTGTGCGGGAAGATAATGACGGTACCGCAAGAATAAGCCCCGGCTAACTTCGTGCCAGCAGCCGCGGTAATACGAAGGGGGCTAGCGTTGCTCGGAATCACTGGGCGTAAAGGGTGCGTAGGCGGGTCTTTAAGTCAGAGGTGAAAGCCTGGAGCTCAACTCCAGAACTGCCTTTGATACTGAGGATCTTGAGTTCGGGAGAGGTGAGTGGAACTGCGAGTGTAGAGGTGAAATTCGTAGATATTCGCAAGAACACCAGTGGCGAAGGCGGCTCACTGGCCCGATACTGACGCTGAGGCACGAAAGCGTGGGGAGCAAACAGGATTAGATACCCTGGTAGTCCACGCCGTAAACGATGAATGCCAGCCGTTGGAAAGTTTACTTTTCAGTGGCGCAGCTAACGCTTTAAGCATTCCGCCTGGGGAGTACGGTCGCAAGATTAAAACTCAAAGGAATTGACGGGGGCCCGCACAAGCGGTGGAGCATGTGGTTTAATTCGACGCAACGCGCAGAACCTTACCAGCCCTTGACATGTCCAGGACCGGTCGCAGAGATGTGACCTTCTCTTCGGAGCCTGGAGCACAGGTGCTGCATGGCTGTCGTCAGCTCGTGTCGTGAGATGTTGGGTTAAGTCCCGCAACGAGCGCAACCCCCGTCCTTAGTTGCTACCATTTAGTTGAGCACTCTAAGGAGACTGCCGGTGATAAGCCGCGAGGAAGGTGGGGATGACGTCAAGTCCTCATGGCCCTTACGGGCTGGGCTACACACGTGCTACAATGGCGGTGACAATGGGATGCAAAGGGGCGACCCCTAGCAAATCTCAAAAAGCCGTCTCAGTTCGGATTGGGCTCTGCAACTCGAGCCCATGAAGTTGGAATCGCTAGTAATCGTGGATCAGCATGCCACGGTGAATACGTTCCCGGGCCTTGTACACACCGCCCGTCACACCATGGGAGTTGGTTTTACCTGAAGACGGTGCGCTAACCCGCAAGGGAGGCAGCCGGCCACGGTAGGGTCAGCGACTGGGGTGAAGTCGTAACAAGGTAGCCGTAGGGGAACCTGCGGCTGGATCACCTCCTTTCTAAGGATGGTCCTTCAGTCTGCTTCGGCGACTATCGGATCGTTTTAGAAACATCAGTGGCCAGTGATTGGATCAATCGCTGAGCTGCATTGGCGGGACACCGCCGTCTTCGTTTCTCTTTCTTCGCGGACGAACACGCGCCAGGGGCGGCGCTGAAGCGTCGACGTTGCTTGCAACGTCGTGCCAGCTTGAGCCTCATATCCTTCAATGGACATGGTCGTTAGGGCTTGTAGCTCAGTTGGTTAGAGCGCGCGCTTGATAAGCGTGAGGTCGGAAGTTCAAGTCTTCCCAGGCCCACCACTTTGATTGCGTCATGCGTCTCTTCGTTGCTTCGAGCATTCGTCTTCTGGAACGGGGGCATAGCTCAGCTGGGAGAGCGCGTGCTTTGCAAGCATGAGGTCGTCGGTTCGATCCCGTCTGCCTCCACCAGAAGTCTGGTTGGGGTGACGGTTTGGTTGCAGTGTTCACGGTGCGCTCCATACGGGTAGCGCTCGTTTCAATGTCCGCGATACATCACTTCGCATGCAGAAGGTCTTCACCAAGACATCTGCCTGCGTGATTTCTGACATCGTAAAGAGGAGATCGATCCGAGCAGGATCGCCACAAAGCGTTTTGCAAAACTTGTTTTGCTTTTCGCCGGCGAGACCTTGCGCGTATCTCCAGACTGTTTTCGGCGCTTGGCCATCGTGAGATGTTCAGGTTGTAAAACGGTCCTTGTCGGCAACGCTTGACCGCATTGCCGTCGGTTCGATCTTACGAAGCAATCTGGTCTTTCTAATCATATCCAGCTTCATGCAGCCTCTATCGAGGGGGCGCGCTGATGATCTTCGGATCTTCAGCAAGTGTGGAGCCAACATTCTGCCGAGTGTGTGGATATTGATAATGAGAGCAATCAAGTGCCTTAAGGGTGTTCGGTGGATGCCTTGGCGATGAGAGGCGACGAAGGACGTGCTACGCTGCGATAAGCCGTGGGGAGCTGCGAAGGAGCTTTGATCCACGGATTTCCGAATGGGGAAACCCACCTTCGATAGCCGAAACTCTAAGTTCACAACGACGCAAGTCGGTGTGGATTTGGATTTTCGGTTATCAAGTGAAGGTATGAGACTTCTGAATACATAGGAGGTTTCAAGCGAACCCAGGGAACTGAAACATCTAAGTACCTGGAGGAAAGGACATCAACCGAGACTCCGCTAGTAGTGGCGAGCGAACGCGGACCAGGCCAGTCATCAATGTGAGACAATTGGAATCTGTCAGGAAAGCAGAGCCTTAGAGGGTGATAGCCCCGTACAAGTAATGCGAACATTGATGCTCGAGTAAGGCGGGACACGTGAAATCCTGTCTGAACATGGGGGGACCACCCTCCAAGCCTAAGTACTCCTCATCGACCGATAGTGAACCAGTACCGTGAGGGAAAGGTGAAAAGCACCCCGACGAGGGGAGTGAAATAGACCTGAAACCGGACACCTACAAACAGACGGAGCCCAAGACTTGTTCTGGGTGACGTCGTACCTTTTGTATTATGGGCCAGCGACTTAATTTAACGAGCAAGCTTAAACCGATAGGTGTAGGCGTAGCGAAAGCGAGTCTTAATAGGGCGCCAAGTTCGTTGTATTAGACCCGAAACCTAGTGATCTAGCCATGAGCAGGTTGAAGGTGAGGTAACACTCACTGGAGGACCGAACGGGTGCCTGTTGAAAAAGGCTCCGATGACTTGTGGTTAGGGGTGAAAGGCCAATCAAACTGGGAAATAGCTGGTTCTCCGCGAAAGATATTTAGGTATCGCCTCGGATGAATACCTCAGGGGGTAGAGCACTGGATGGGCTAGGGGGACTTACCGTCTTACCAAACCCAACCAAACTCCGAATACCTGAGAGTACTATCCGGGAGTCACACGGCGGGTGCTAACGTCCGTCGTGGAGAGGGAAACAACCCGGACCTACAGCTAAGGCCCCTAATTCGTGGCTAAGTGGGAAAGGATGTGGAAATCCCAAAACAACCAGGAGGTTGGCTTAGAAGCAGCCATCCTTTAAAGAAAGCGTAACAGCTCACTGGTCTAAATAAGGGTTTCTGCGCCGAAAATGTAACGGGGCTCAAGCCACGAGCCGAAGCTTAGGGTGTGCGCGCAAGCGTACGCGGTAGCGGAGCGTTCTGTAAGCCTGCGAAGGGTGACCCGTGAGGGCGCCTGGAGGTATCAGAAGTGCGAATGCTGGCATGAGTAACGACAAACAGTGTGAAAGACACTGTCGCCGAAAGTCCAAGGGTTCCTGCGTAAAGTTAATCTTCGCAGGGTTAGCCGGTCCCTAAGGCGAGGCCGAAAGGCGTAGTCGATGGGAATCACGTGAATATTCGTGAGCCAGTGGATGGTGACGAATCCCTTATGTTGTTCGACCTTATTGGATTGGTCGGGCCTCGACGGGGTTCCAGGAAATAGCCTCCACATCAGACCGTACCCGAAACCGACACAGGTGGACTGGTAGAGTATACCAAGGCGCTTGAGAGAACTATGTTGAAGGAACTCGGCAATTTACCTCCGTAACTTCGGGATAAGGGGGACCTCTGCCTGCGCAAGCAGTCAGGGGTGGCACAGACCAGGGGGTGGCAACTGTTTAGCAAAAACACAGGGCTCTGCGAAATCGCAAGATGACGTATAGGGTCTGACGCCTGCCCGGTGCCGGAAGGTTAAAAGGAGGAGTGCAAGCTCTGAATTGAAGCCCCGGTAAACGGCGGCCGTAACTATAACGGTCCTAAGGTAGCGAAATTCCTTGTCGGGTAAGTTCCGACCTGCACGAATGGCGTAATGACTTCCCCGCTGTCTCCAACATAGACTCAGTGAAATTGAATTCCCCGTGAAGATGCGGGGTTCCTGCGGTCAGACGGAAAGACCCCGTGCACCTTTACTGTAGCTTTGCGCTGGTATTCGTGACTGTTTGTGTAGAATAGGTGGTAGACTTTGAAGCTTGGGCGCCAGCCTGAGTGGAGTCGCAATGTGAAATACCACCCTAATGGTTATGGGTATCTAACCGCGTTCCGTTATCCGGAACCGGGACAGCGCATGGTGGGCAGTTTGACTGGGGCGGTCGCCTCCCAAAGAGTAACGGAGGCGTGCGATGGTAGGCTCAGAACGGTCGGAAATCGTTCGTCGAGTATAATGGCATAAGCCTGCCTGACTGCGAGACCAACAAGTCGAGCAGAGACGAAAGTCGGTCATAGTGATCCGGTGGTCCCGCGTGGATGGGCCATCGCTCAACGGATAAAAGGTACGCCGGGGATAACAGGCTGATGACGCCCAAGAGTCCATATCGACGGCGTCGTTTGGCACCTCGATGTCGGCTCATCACATCCTGGGGCTGGAGAAGGTCCCAAGGGTACGGCTGTTCGCCGTTTAAAGTGGTACGTGAGCTGGGTTCAGAACGTCGTGAGACAGTTCGGTCCCTATCTGCCGTGGGTGTTGGAATTTTGAGAGGATTTGTCCCTAGTACGAGAGGACCGGGATGAACGTACCTCTGGTGGAGCTGTTGTCGCGCCAGCGGCAGTGCAGCATAGCTATGTACGGACGGGATAACCGCTGAAGGCATCTAAGCGGGAAACCCACCTCAAAACGAGAATTCCCTTGAGAACCGTGGAAGACGACCACGTTGATAGGCCGGGTGTGGAAGTGCAGTAATGCATGTAGCTTACCGGTACTAATCGTTCGATTGGCTTGATTGCTCTCATTTTCAATGTCCACACACACTCTGTGTGTGATGACGAGATTGCTTCGTATTTCTGTCCTTCGCCGGCCTGGTGGTTTTAGCGAAGAGCCTCAACCCGATCCCATTCCGAACTCGGCCGTTAAACTCTTCAGCGCCAATGGTACTATGGCTTAAGCCCTGGGAGAGTAGGTCGCTGCCAGGCCTGCAAAGGACAGAAATTCTCCTCATACGATGTTCGATACACAAAACGCCGCCTCCTTCGGGAGGCGGCGTTTTTCGTTTTGAGACATGGATCCGCACGCGCCGAAGCGATCGCACGCCATCCGCGGGACTGTTGTCTCGGACGGAAACACGCGCTGTTGCTTTGTTTTTGTCACGATCTGCGACAATCATTCTGCATTGCCTTGAACCGCACCCCGATTCCCCGCGACTGCTTTTTGATCTGCCTCAGCCTTCAGGAGATATCCATGCGCCTTGCCGTTCGTACTCCCTTTGCCGCCCTGACCGTGGCCGCGGCCTTTCTGCTTGGTGCCATCGCGGCGAGCGGCTCGGCCTTCGCTCAGGCCAAGCCGCAAGCGGCTCCGCCGGCGAAGCAAGCGCCTGCGCCCAAGCAGGCCGCGGCGCCCGAGCCTCCGCCGCCGCTCAAGCAGATCGAACTGACCGAAAAGCAGATCGAATCGCTGATCGCCGCCCAGAAGGAAATGGACGCGGTCACCGACAAGCTGCCGCAGGGCGCGGCGGACAAGCCTGATCCCAAGCTGCAGGCCCAGCTCGAAGGCATCGCCAAGAAAAACGGTTTTGCCGATTTCAGCGATTACGGCGCGGTGTACGACAATGTTTCGCTGGTGATGTCGGGGATAGACCCGAAGACCAAGGCCTTTACCGAACCGCCCGAGATGCTGAAGAAGCAGATCGCTGCGGTGCAGGCGGATGCGAAGATTCCCGCGAAGGAGAAGAAGGCGATTCTTGAGGATATGAACGGCGCGCTGAAATCGCTCGAGCCGGTGAAATTTCCCGGCAATGTGACGCTGGTGACGAAGTATTTCGACAAGCTCGGCCCGCTGTTTCAGGAAGACGAGTAATCGTCACATTTTCTCAAGCCAAAGTTCATCCACGCCGCCCTTCGGGGCGGCGTTTTTCTTTCGGGAGCCTCTGGTTTTGGCTAGGCTATCCCCCGGAATGAGGGTGGAGATGTGTCATGGCGCCGATCGAATCATCCGGAGCAGGGTCCATCGCGGCATGGCCGGCGTTGCCCTATATCGGCTGGCAGGACACCTGCACGACCCTGCACATGTGGACCCAGATTGTCGGCAAGATCCGCCTCGCTCAAGAGCCGATGCTGAACCAGTGGTGGCAGGTTCCGCTTTATGTGACCGCGACCGGGCTGACGACGTCTGCGATGCCTTATCAATCGCGCAGCTTTCAGATCGATTTCGATTTCTGTCACCATGCCCTTGTGATCCGGACCAGCGACCCGCAGCACAGGGAATTCGCGCTCGCGCCAATGCCGGTTGCGGACTTCTATGACAGAATCATGCAGACGCTGCGCGATCTTGGCATCGAGGTGAAGATCTGGACCATGCCGGTCGAAGTGGCCGATGCGATTCCCTTTGAACGGGACCATCAGCATAAATCCTACGACGCGGATGCCGCCCAGCGATTCTGGCGCGTGCTGGTGCAGGCCGACCGTATCATGAAGCAGTTTCGCGCCGGCTTCATCGGCAAGGTCAGCCCCGTGCATTTCTTCTGGGGCAGTTTCGATCTGGCCGTCACGCGCTTTTCGGGGCGGACAGCGCCGCCGCATCCCGGCGGCATGCCCAATCTCGGCGACTGGGTCGCGCGCGAAGCCTACTCGCATGAAGTGTCGAGTTGCGGTTTCTGGCCCGGCAATGGCGGCTTCGGCAAGGCGGCGTTTTACTCTTACGCCTATCCAGCGCCGCCGGGATTTGCCGATGCGCCCTTGCGGCCGCCGCAGGCGACGTTCGACCGGGCGCTTGGCGAATTCATTCTGGATTACGAAACCGTCCGGCTGTCTCCTGATCCAGATGCGATGGTGCTGGATTTTCTTCAGAGCACCTACGATGCCGCCGCCAACGCGGGCAAATGGGATCGCGCCGCGCTGGAGTGGTAGAGGCCTTACGCCGGAAAGCGCCCGTCGTCGGTTGGCGCGAGCGGTTTCTGCGTGATGATCCAGCGCAGCGGGCCGGGCGCGCGGTCGTTCTCGGCGGTGAAATCCAGCACCAGTCGCCGGTCGTGCGCCGTCATCAGGCCTTCGATCAAGCCGCGCAGCGCCTGCAGGCACATCGGATGATAGTCGGGCACGCCCGCGATCAGGCCCCATTGCTTTTGTGAGATTGTCACCTGTCCCTGCGCATGGGCGAAGTCGGCATCGTCGCCTTCGGCGCGTAGAAATTCGAGCAGGAATGCACCGAAGCCCTGCGGGCCGGAGTCATGGGCTGCGGGAAAACTCGCGGCGATGTCGGGATAGAACTGCATGCCGACCAGCTTGCCGGTCAGATACAGAAGATGGCCCGCATCGGACGGGCTGAACTGGTTGACGATCACCGGCAGCGAGGAGCGCACGTATTCCATCGCATAATTGCGATAGGCCTTTTCCAGCCGTGCGCGCGGCCAGGTGTCGCTGGCGAGCTTCGGCGCGGCTGCGGGATCGAACAGCGGCGCCTCGAGATGCCGCGCGAAGACGAGGCGCTCCTCGGGCAGCAGATCGCGGTCGTATTCGTAATAGAAGCCTTCAAGCCCGTTCTGGCCGTCGACGGTTTGTTTGGTGCAGACGAATCCCATGCGCGGATTTTTGAACGACACGCCGTTGTGGGCGTGCCAGCCGCGCAGCATTCCGGCGGACACCTCGCCCGGAATCGCGCAGATCGCGGTGCCGCGCCAGACCCAGCGCGGCGGCGGATAGCGGATCCAGGCCTTGCGGTCGGACTCGCGCATGTATTCAACGTTCACGCCGCCGATCTGGTTGCTGAGATAGTGATATTGCGCGGCGGCGACCGCATGCGGCGCATTGGTCAGGCCGAACTTCTCGATCCCGGCGAGAAAGCGCTCGTGATGCTGGCGGCGAAACACCCGAAACATGAATTCTGCCGCATCGGCGGCGTTGCGGCGTGTCACCAATGACATGACGAGGCCGGTGAAATAGGCGTGATAGAGATCGGCGACCGCGTGCCAGGCCCTGAAATCGCTGTCGTCTGCGCGATTGCTCATTGTCCGATCAGGCCGGCGGCGGAAGCGTGGTCTTCACTGACTCGCGTTGCATCATCTTTTCGTGGAAGGCGTCGAGCTTCGGAAACGTCTTGCGCCAGCCGCAATCGGGAAAGCGGAAATCGAGATAGCCGAGCACGCAGACAATACCGATCTGCACGATATCCAGCGGGCGGGTCAGAACATCGGGATGCGCCTCGTAGCGGGCGAGGCCGTCCCATGCGCGCTTGAACTGGTCGTCCGCCCATCCGTCCCAGAGAAGCTCCTTCGGCCGCAGCATCCGCTCGTAGCGGCACAGCAGCAGCGCATCGAGCATCCCCTGCAGGATGGAATGGTCGGTCTTGGCCTGCCACTTCGCGGGCCCGGATGCGGGGATCAGCTTGCCGCCGGCGAGTTCGTCGAGATACTCGGCGATCACATAGGAATCCACGATCACCTGGCCGCTGTCGAGGATCAGCGCGGGAATTTTCCGCAACGGCGAAACGTTGCGCGCATACTCTTCGTTCTCGGTGACCGGGATCGCCTTGATCGGAGAGATGAATTCGATCTTGTCGAACAGGCCAAGCTCCATGGCCGCGATACGGATCTTGCGTGCGAACGGCGACGCCGGGGAATAGGCAAGTTTCATGGAGCGTTCCTGTCATGAGTAAATTGAAAAACAGGCTCCGGCGCGAACGCCGGAGCCCGAAATGGAGACAGCTCAGGCCGCGACGATTTCCTGACGCTGCGCGCCGAGGCCGTCGATGCCGAGGGTGACGACGTCGCCGGCGTTGAGGAATTTCGGCGGCTTCATGCCCATGCCGACGCCGGGCGGCGTGCCGGTGGTGATGATATCGCCGGGATACAGCGTCATCAGACCGGAGACATAGGCGATGATCTTCGGCACATTGAAAATCATGGTCGCGGTCGAGCCGGTCTGGCAGCGCGTGCCATTGACATCGAGCCACATGCCGAGCTTGTGGACGTCCGCGATTTCATCGGCGGTCACCAGCCACGGGCCGACCGGGCCGAAGGTGTCGTGCGACTTGCCCTTGGTCCATTGTCCGCCGCGCTCGATCTGGAAGTTACGCTCCGATACGTCGTTGCAGACCGCATAGCCCGCGACATGCTTCAGCGCATCGGCCTCGGTGACATACTTGGCCCTGGTGCCGATGATGATGGCGAGTTCAACTTCCCAGTCCAGCTTGGTTGAGCCGCGCGGCTTCTCGACATTGTCGTTCGGGCCGCACAGGCTGGTGTTGGCCTTCATGAAGACGATCGGCTCGGACGGGATGGGCATGCCGGCTTCGGCGGCGTGGTCGGCATAGTTCAGACCGATGGCGACGAACTTGGTGATGCCGGTGACAGGTGCGCCGAGGCGCGGATCGCCATCCACAAGCGGCAGTGAAGCCGGATCGACAGCGGCGATCTTGGCAAGCGCGGCGGGCGAGAGCGCGTCGCCGTCGATGTCCTTGACCAGCGCGGACAGGTCGCGAATGCGGCCGGAGCGGTCGAGCAGTCCGGGCTTTTCCTGACCGGCGGCGCCGTAACGAACCAGTTTCATGGATAGTTCCTTTTCGTTCTTGCCAGATGTTTCATTCGTCGGATGTTTCATGCGACAGGGCGAGGGGAAATTCAACCTTTCCCGGCGTTGTGCAGCGCGCTCATTTCGCAGCCGCGATCAGCCGGAAAGCGTCGCCGTCGCGCACAATGTGTCCGGGGTCGTAGTGGCCGCCAAACACCAGGGTCGGCGTATCCGCGAAACGTGAAAACAGCATTTTCCGGGACTCGATGGATTGCACCGGATCGGAATCCGCAGTCGATGACCAGTCCAGATGCGCCATCTGACAAGGGTGATGGGCAACGTCACCAGTCAGCAACGCCTGCTGGCCATCGGATGTGACCAGAATGCTCATGTGGCCGGGTGTGTGTCCGGGGGTCGCGATCAGGGTGACTTCGTCACCGATGCGGTGATCGCTGCCGATCAGGTCGGCGCGTCCGGCATCGACAATCGGCTGCACCGAGTCCTCGAACACCGCCTGGTGTTCGCCCTCCGGACTATGCGCGGCCCAGTGCTCGTATTCGGTCTTGCCGAACAGATAGCGGGCATTGGCGAATGTCGGCGCCCACTTGCCGTCCACGAGTTTCGTATTCCAGCCGACATGATCC
This sequence comes from Afipia clevelandensis ATCC 49720, assembly GCF_000336555.1. Classification (GTDB taxonomy): domain Bacteria; phylum Pseudomonadota; class Alphaproteobacteria; order Rhizobiales; family Xanthobacteraceae; genus Afipia; species Afipia clevelandensis. The sequence goes on from NZ_KB375281.1 coordinate 3,870,117, forward strand.
ACATGCAGGTGCGTGCAGAGCACCGTGTCGATGGTCTCGGGCGGATACCCTGCAGCGGCGAGATCATTCAGGAACGGCTTGTTCAGTCCGTTCCATGCGGGCACAGAACGGCCCGCCTTGTCGTTGCCGATGCAGGTATCGACAATGATCTTGTGCGTCGGTGTTTCCACGATCCAGGACTGGACGTTGAGCCGCAGGCGGCCCTCCGCATTGGCATAGTGCGGCACCAGCCATGGCATGTTCTGCGCTTCCTGGGGCGTCGCCTGCGGAAGAATAAACCGCGTGCCGCCGGTCGCGCCAATCTCCACGACATTGGTGATTTTGACCCGGCCCACGGTCCACTGCATGTCGTCAACTCCCGGTCACTTGTTCTTGCCCTCGGGTGTTTCACCCGAGGGAGCATGTGTGATGATCGTGCGTCCGGCGTTTTACATCGTGCCGGGATAGGCGCCGCCGTCCATCAGCAGGTTCTGTCCGGTGATGAAACCGGACTTGGCGCCGCAGAGAAACGCGCAGGCGAGGCCGAATTCTTCAGGATCGCCGAAGCGGCCCGCGGGGTTGGCTTTCATCCGCTGCTTGAGCACTTCGTCCGGCGAAATGCCTTGCGCCTTTGCGGCGGCTTCCAGCATCGGGCCGCGCACGCGGTCGGTATCGAACGGGCCGGGCAGCAGTCCGTTGATGGTGACGTTGTTGATCACCGTCTTGCGGGCGAGGCCGGCGACAAAGCCGGTGAGGCCGGAGCGCGCGCCATTCGACAGGCCCAGAATGTCGATCGGGGCCTTCACGGCGGCGGAGGTGATGTTGACGATGCGGCCGAACTTGCGCGCCATCATGCCGTCGACCGTTGCCTTGATCAGCTCGATCGGGGTGAGCATGTTGGCGTCGATGGCCTTGATCCAGTCGTCGCGGGTCCAGTTGCGGAAATCGCCGGGGGGCGGGCCGCCGGCATTGTTGATCAGGATGTCCGGATTGGGGCAGGCTTTCAGCGCGGCCTCGCGGCCTTCCGGCGTGGTGATATCGCCGACGACTTCCGTCACCGTCACGTTGGGATTGAGCTTGCGGATATGCGCCGCGGTCTTGCCCAGTGCTTCGGCACCGCGCGCGGTGATGGTGACATGAACGCCTTCATTGGCGAGCGCGATGGCGCAGGCGCGGCCCAGTCCCTTGCTTGCCGCGCAGACAATCGCATGCCGTCCTGAAATTCCGAGATCCATGGATCGTTCCTTTTCGTTGTCTTTATTGCCGGGTCGAGGCCAATCATCGGACCTTTGCCGTTCTACGGTAAGCGTCTTGCCTCATTGCGGGTGGGGGCGCAATCAGTGAACGCGCATCTCTGCCCTGATCATGTCGGCGGCCTTCTCGCCGATCATGATGGTCGGTGCGTTGGTATTGCCGCCGATGATGTCGGGCATGATCGAGGCATCCGCGATGCGCAGGCCCTCGACCCCGTAGACCTTCAGGCTCGGGTCGACCACGGCCATCGGATCATTGACGCCCATCTTGCAGGTGCCCACCGGGTGATAGACCGTATCCGTCCGCGCGCGCAGGGCGTCGCGAATCTGCTCGTCGGTTTCCACGCCGGCGGTAAAGGCGTCCGAGGTCTGGATCGCTTTCAGCGCAGGCGCATCGAGCAGGCGCCTGGTGGTTCTGAACCCGGCGACCATCGCTTCGAGATCGGCGGGATCGCCGAAGAAATTCGGATCGATCGCGGGCGGCTGCATCGGATCGGCGCTCTGCAGCCAGACGCTGCCTCGGCTTTTCGGGCGTAGCAGGCAGACATGGCAGGAGAAGCCGCTGCCGAAAAACGGCGTGCGGCCATGGTTGTTCACCACCGCCATGCAGAAGTGCAACTGGATGTCCGGCAAATCCAGATCGGGCCGGGTTTTCAGAAACCCGCCGCATTCGGCGATGTTCGAGGTCATCGGGCCGCGGCGCTCGCGCCGGTACTGGAAGATCGACTTGATGATGCGCCGGATGCCCGGGAAGGTCAGGCCGGTGAAGTTCGGATTGTCGGAGCGGAAGCCGAACACGAAATCGGGATGGTCGTGCAGGTTCTTGCCGACGCCGGGCAGGTGATGAACCGGGGCGATGCCATGTTTGGCGAGGTCATCCCTGTCGCCGATGCCGGACAGCATCAGCAGTTGCGGTGTCTGGAATGCGCCGAGGCCAAGCACGATTTCCTGCCGTGCCTTGACCTGCTTCGTCTCCTTGCCCTGACGATATTCGATGCCGGTCGCGCGCTTGCCATCGAACAGGATGCGGGTTGCGTGCGCACCGGTGATGACGTGGAGGTTCTTGCGGCTCTCCATGAATGGATGGATGTAGCCGCGTGCGGCGCTCCAGCGCTCGCCGTTCTTCTGCGTCACCTGATAGACGCCGAGACCTTCCTGTTCCGCGCCGTTGAAATCCTCGTTGATGCGAAACTGCGCTTCGCGTGCGGCCTGCAGATAAATATCCTGCACGGGATTGTCGGTCTGCAGCTTCGTGACACTGAGCGGGCCGCCCTTGCCGTGATAAAAGCCGTCAAGCTCGCTGTTGTCTTCGGAGCGCTTGAAGTAAGGCAGCACATCCTCATAGGACCAGCCGATGTTGCCCATGGCGGCCCAGCGGTCGTAATCGGCCTTGTGGCCGCGGATGTAGCACATCGCATTGATGGCGGACGATCCGCCGAGGCCCTTGCCGCGCGGCTGATAGCCCTTGCGGCCGTTGAGGCCGGGCTGCGGCACGGTCTCGAACGACCAGTTGTTGACCGGGCCTGACACCATCAGGATCAGCGCGCCGGGCGTGGTGACGACCCAGTTGTCGTCCTTGCCGCCGGCTTCCAGCAGGGCGACAGAGACATTGGGATCTTCCGACAGCCGGCTTGCGACTGCGCAGCCACCGGAGCCCGCGCCCACCACCACGTAATCGAACGTGTCCGTCATCCTCATGTCCCCCCAACTTTTCTAGGCAGTATTTTTGACGCCGGCTTTGAGGCCGGTCGGATTCCAGAATGATTACGACATGAAACGCAGCAGCTTGATCAGACGCGCGATCTTGCTGCCGTAAGGCGGATAAAGGTCGGCGAGGCGATTGAGCGGCGAGCGGTAGAACACCGGCTTCATCTTGCTCAGGGTGCGGAAACCCCATTCGCCATGATAGGCGCCGATGCCGGACGCGCCGACGCCGCCCATCGGCTGATTGGCCTGCACGAAATGAAACAGGCAATCATTGATGGTGACCCCGCCGGAGACGGTGCGCGCCAGAACACGATCGCGCGCGGCATTGTCCTTGCCGAACCAGTAGAGCGCCAGCGGACGGTCATTGGCGTTGATATGCGCGATGGCCGCATCGGTGCTCTCGCAGGCAAACACCGGCAGGATGGGTCCGAAAATTTCCTCCTGCATCACCTTCATGTCGGTAGTGGCGCCGCGGACGAAGGTCGGCGGAAATTTGCGTTTCGATTTCCAGGCCGGATCGTCGGGCTTCGCGGGCTGAACGATGGTCGCGCCATGGGCGGCGGCATCCTGCACCAGACCTTCGAGCCGGGCATAATGTTTGTCCGACACGACAGAGGTGTAGTCCTTGTTGTCGGGGCTGGTGCCGAACATGCGCGCGACCACGCTGTTGGCCCTGGCGACGAACTCGTCCATGGCGTTCGGCGCGATCAGCACATAGTCGGGCGCGATGCAGGTCTGCCCGGCATTCATCAGCTTGCCGTAAACGATGCGCTCGGCGGCCTCCGCAATATTGGCGGAACGGTCGATGATGGCGGGGGACTTGCCGCCAAGCTCCAATGTCACCGGGGTCAGGTTACGGCCCGCGGTCTCGGCCACCAGCCGCCCGACACGGGTCGAGCCGGTGAAGATCAGATGATCGAACGGCAGCGCCGCGAAGCGCTCGGAAATGTCACCGTCGATTCCGGTGACCGTCAGTTCGGTGTCGTCGAATTTTTCCGCGATCAGCTCTTGCAGCAGCGCCGAGAATTGCGGCACCAGTTCGCTGGGCTTGATCATGACGCGGTTGCCGGCGGCAATCGCCGCGACCGCAGGCGCGAGCGTCAATTGCAGCGGGTAATTCCAGGGCGCGATGATGCCGACCACGCCGAGCGGTTGCGGGATCAACGTGTTCTTCGCGGGAAAGTACTGCAGCTCGGTCGCGACATGTTTTGGCGCCATCCAGCGGTCGAGATGTTTGGTCGCATGCTTGATTTCCGCGAGCACGAACAGCGTTTCGGCGATCAGGGTCTCGGTCGTCGAGCGGTTGCCGAAATCGGCGGAAATCGCGTCCGCGAACCGGGTCTCGTTTGCGGCCACCAGCGCGCGGAGCCGGGCAAGCCGGTCGCGCCGCTCGGCAAGCGTGGGTTCAGCGGCCCGCGACAGGGCGACGGCACGGTGGAACACATCCTCGATGCCGCCCGTGGCAGGATTCCTCACAATCTGGTTCATGCGTTTCCTCGCGCTTCCCTGAGCCTGTTGGAGCCGGTTCCAGAGGTCCGACATTTTGTTGGCTGAAGGCTGATCGCTCAAAGCCTGCTTGGCAAGTCCGGCGGCAAAAATGCCCCGGGATCAGGCCTTTGGCGGGGCGTCATAAAATCGTGAAAAAGATCGCCCGCAGGCCTTTCCAAAGCGGGGTGGCGTTGGTACATACCCCTCGCACCACGGGCTTTGCCCTGGTTGCCTTCTCTCGCCTCCGGACGGGTTGGAACGACGCCTTTGGCGTTGACTTGTCGTCCGTCTGCCCAAGAAGGCTTGCACCGGTTTATCGCGGGGTGGAGCAGCCCGGTAGCTCGTCAGGCTCATAACCTGAAGGTCGTTGGTTCAAATCCAGCCCCCGCAACCAAGTTGCTGAATTATCAGCTAAAAAGCCGCCCTTTCGGGCGGCTTTTTGTTTTTCATCGAAGTTCCGATCAGGCGGCTCACGCCATGCTGAGTTCGTGGCGGCCGACCACCATCCAGTGCACCTCATCTGGGCCGTCGGCGAAGCGAAGATGGCGCACGTCGGCGTACATGTCGGCAAGCGGCGTCCATTCGGAGATGCCGGTGGCGCCGTGGATCTGGATCGCCTGGTCGATGATCTTGCAGGTGCGCTCCGGTACCATGGCCTTGACCATGCTGACCCAGACGCGCGCTTCCTTGTTGCCCAGCACGTCCATTGCTTTCGCGGCCTTGAGCACCATCAGGCGCATGGCTTCGATCTCGCAGCGGGCCTGCGCGATGATCTGCAGATTCCCGCCGAGATGGGCGAGCGGCTTGCCGAAGGCTTCGCGGGTCAGGCCGCGCGCTACCATCAGGTCGAGCGCCTTCTCCGCCTTGCCGATGGTGCGCATGCAGTGATGAATGCGGCCCGGCCCGAGGCGGACCTGCGAAATCTCGAAGCCGCGGCCTTCGCCGAGCAGGATGTTTTCCTTCGGCACGCGGACATTGTTGAAGCGCATGTGCATGTGCCCGCGCGGCGCATGGTCGGCACCGAACACATGCATCGGGCCGATGACCTCGACGCCGGGCGTGTCGACGGGCACCAGAATCTGCGACTGCTGCTTGCCGCGCGGCGCATCGGGATTGGTCTTCACCATCGCGATCATAATCTTGCAGCGCGGATCGCCAAGACCGGAGATGTAGTACTTCTCGCCGTTGATGACCCACTCGTTGCCGTCGAGCTTCGCGGTGGTGGTGATGTTCTTGGCGTCCGACGACGCGACGGCAGGCTCGGTCATGGCATAGGCCGAACGGATTTCGCCGTTCAGCAGCGGCTTCAACCACTTTTCCTTCTGCTCCTTGGTGCCGACGCGCTCCAGCACTTCCATGTTGCCGGTGTCCGGCGCGGAGCAGTTCATGGTTTCGGAGGCCAGCGGGTTCTTCGCAAGCTCGACCGCAATGTAAGCGTAGTCGAGGTTCTTCAGGCCTTCACCGGTTTCGCTGTCCGGCAGGAAGAAGTTCCAAAGACCTTCTTCCTTGGCCTTCGCCTTGGCTTTTCCAAGAACATCGAGTTGACCCTGCGTGAAGCTCCAGCGATCCTTCTTGCCTTCGCCGTGCTTGGTGTATTCGACCAGCATAGGATCGACAGTTTCGCGGATGAACTTCTTGACGTGCTCGAACAGCGGGCGGACCTGATCCGACATTCGCAGATCGTTGAGTTCATCGCCCGGATTGAGTCCGTAGCTGGTCGCGCGCGGCACGTAAGCATGATGTTTCATACAAAGTTTCTCCCGTGAATGTTTTCTCGATGTTTGGTCGGCGAAAGTCATAACGCACCCACGCGCCGCTTGATAGGTGCGGGCAGGGTTGCATCATTGCCGGGACGACAAAAGAAAAGCCCTTCCAGATGATGTATCTGGAAGGGCTTTTTGGGGATTGGTGTTTTAAACGGCAGGCGACTAGCCGCCGCCACCAACAACAATCTTCTCGCTCAGTTTCTGATCGACCACCTGCACGGTGCGGTCGATCTCGGCATTCGGCATGTCGATCTGATGCGAGATCAGCTTCACCAGCAGATCGACGCGCTCGATAAAGGGAGCGCCGCTCGCGACCGCACGCGCCGCCGACGAGGGCTTGAGCAGGCTTTCTGCGGCCTTGGCATACTTTTCGAACGGCACCTGGTCTTCCGCTTCCGCGCCGAGCTTGCGCGCGATGGCGTCGACGTGATTGTAGATCGACTTCGACAGGTTCAGGTCGCCATGCACGGCATCGCGGATCGGGCGCGGATCGGTCGGGGTGATGCAGCGATAGTTTCCGGTGAGCAGCATCGACCACTTCGCCAGCGGAACGAACAGCGAGTCGAACACCTTCAGCTTCACCGGCACGTCCTGACCGTCGAGCTTCACAGCGTCGATGTCGGCTTCCAGTTCGCGCAGCAGCTTGTTATGGGCTTCGTCCTCGAAGGTCGCTGCCTTGAAGTTGGTCGGCAGGCCGACATGAAGCACGTTGGCGCCTTCTTCCGGCGGACGGAAGGCCTGCGGATCGGGCGAGCACAGCGTCACCAGGCCCGGCTTGAAGCGTTCCCAGACCTGCGCGTTGGTGTAGGCCTCTTCGAGGTCCATGTTCGCCAGCGCCGGAATGCGCTTGAGATACGGCAGCGGCGGCATGTTCATGATCGAGAGGCAGGGCAGATTCGCCGCCGCGATCTTGATCATCAGAACGCGGATGGTGTGGTTGGTGTACTGCGGCTCCTGCATCGCCAGAGCGACCATGTCGTAGCGCGACAGATCGACCTTGTCGGGCGAGGTGGCGTCCAGCTTGCCGGGCAGGGTGCGCGAGAAGATCGAGCGATGGGTCGGCTCGTCGCGCAGCTTGATGCGCACTTCAGTGCCATCGCGGTTGATGAGATCGGCAGTGTTCCTGCGGCACACCAGGGTCACGTTGTGACCGGCCATCAGAAGTTTCGTGCCAAGCAGCGAGCCGTAGGAGGCTCCGAGAATCAGAATGTTGCGCGCCATGCTCACTCGTCCACAAAATGGTTTTAATGCTCCGGCCTACGGCCGGACATGTCCATCACATCAAAATCCGCACCGGGCCAGACGGAGGCACCAGCAAGACCCTTGAAATGACAGGGGAAATGGCTCCCGTTGGCAGGAGCCTCCGGTGTCTAGCGCAAACTGGTATACGAGACAATCGTTATACCAGCGGCCAGGGCGGCAGAGATGCCGCAGCGCTGTCAGGAATTGCGCCGCGTCCGCGGCTCGACGATCTCGAACATGCGCTCGAAGTTATCCATCAGCGCCATCAACTCGTCGAAGCGCGACGCATTTCCGCTGACGCGGGCTTTTCCGGCCGTCACGGCATCGGCCAAGGTCGATGTCTGCAGCACCAGTTCGTTGAAGGTCGTGCGGTCGAGCGCGATGGTCGCGTCGGCATGGGCCGCGTGACGCCCGCTGGTATGGGTGAGCGCGCAGTTCTCCAGATTGAGCACGAAGCGCTCGCCGCTGCCGGTGAACTCCCAGTTCAGCACGATGGTCTTGCCTTCGGCTTTCGGGCCGTTGAGGCGCACGCCAAGATATTCGAACAACTGGCCGGTGTGCAGCGCGCGCACCGTGTCGTTTGAAATCGGACTGCGGCTCGGCACCTTGGGCATGCCGTGGCGCAGCTCCTGCGCGCCGAACAGATAGGCGTTGCGCCAGGTCGCGCTTTCGCTGGCGTAGCCAAGCTGTTCATAGGTGTCGGCCAGCAGCAGCCGTGCGGCTTCGTTGTCCGGTTCGGCGAACACCAAATGATTGAGAACTTCCGCGACGATCCGGAATTCGCCGGCGACCAAGTCCTCCTTTGCTTTCGCCAGCACGCGCTCCGCGCCGCCCATATAGGCAACGAGTTTCTTACCGAGCGCGACAGGCGGAAGCGGATCGAGGTTGGCCGGATTGGAATCGTACCAGCCGAGCGTGCGCTGATAGATCGCCTTCACGTTGTGACGGATGTGGCCGTAGTAGCCGCGCGTGTGCCACGCGCCTTCGAGGCTCTTCGGCAGTTGGATCGTCTCGGCAATCTCGGACGCTGTCATGCCGTGATTGATCATGCGCAGCGTCTGGTCGTGCGCGAACTTGTAGAGGTCGCGCTGCTGTTTCAGATGAGTCTGCACGCGCGCGTTGCTCCAGACCGGCCAGTGATGCTGGCCGACCAGAATTTCGGCGTCATCGCCCCACATCTGCAGTGCTTCATTCAGATAGCCGGACCAGGCCAGCGCATTGCGGACTTCCGAACCCCGGAAGGGCAGCAGGTTGTGGAAGTTATGCGAGGCATTCTCCGCCATGTTGAGAACCTTCAACTGCGGCAGATAGAAATGGAATTCGGCGGGTGCCTCGCTCTCCGGCGCCATCTGGAACACGAATTCGAGGCCGTCGATCGTCCGTGTGTCGCCGGTCGCCATCACAAGATCGGTCGGCGCCACCAGCGCGACCGTGCCGGCGGCCATCGACTTGCCGAGGCCGCAATCGACCTGGCCGCGCGCGCCGCGCGGAATGAACGGCCCGAACTGATACTGCGCCCGCCGCAGCATCGCATTGCCGGCGATCACGTTTTCGGAAACGGCGAATTCCATGAACAGGTTGGGCGCGATGATCGGAACGCGTCCGCTGGTGATGTCCTCGTCGCTGAGAACACCGCGCGCACCGCCCCAGTGATCGGTATGCGTGTGGGTGTAAATCACCGCGCTCACCGGCTTGCGTCCGCGATGCTTGAAATAGAGTTCAAGTCCGGCGCGCGCGCCTTCGGTGGATGTCAGCGTATCGACCACGATGACACCGGTGTCGCCTTCGATCAAAGTCATGTTCGCGATGTCGAGGCCGCGCACCTGATAGACGCGGTCGCGGACCTCGAACAGGCCGTGGTTCATGTTGAGCTGCGACTGCCGCCACAGGCTTGGATTGACGGTGGGCGGCGCTTCCGCCGGTGAAAGGAAGCCGTAAGGCTTGAGCGTCCAGACAACGCGGTCCTGCGCATTGGTGACGGTGGCGTCGGGAAGCGTGTCGATGAAGCCGCGGCTGGCGTCCTCGTAATCCTGACGGTCCTCGAACGGCAGCGCTACGCGCATGGCGGCGTTGGAGGCGGCAACGGCGGGATGAGCGTCTTTCGGCAGCTTGCGCGGATCGGTCTGTGCGTCAGTCATGGCATGTCCTCCGAGGTCGGTTTCTTGTTTCGCCCAGATCACCACGGCAGGCCGCAAAGGTCGATGGTGCCCTCGCGCAGCAGGCGCTTGATCCTGAAGACGTAAGGGATCATGGCGTCGAATGTCGCGCGCCCGGACGAGGGCTGCTCGGCATAGACGGTGCCGTTGAAGCTCTGCCAGCCGAGTTTTTCATAGAATGCACTGTTGTGCGGCTCGCAGAACAGCATGCCGAAGTCGGTGGCGCGCTCTTCGGTCAGGGTATGGAGCGCCGCGCTGATGGCCAGCCCTGCGTAACCCCGCCGCCGGCAGTCCTCCCGTGTCGCCACGCCGCCTATCCCGCCGATGATGACTTTGCGGCCATTCCATGTGCCGGCGCGGCGATAGATGCCCACATGGCAGACGACCTCGCCGTCGAGGTCGATCATGACCCGCAGGTCGGCATGGGCGAAGACGATGTGGCCCCATGGCGCGGCCTTGACGGCCTCGGGCGGCCAGACCGACGCGAGCAGCGGTTTGACAGCCGGCCAACTGGAATCTCCGGTCGCAATATCAATCTCGATGCTCATTTTCTTGCTTGCCGTTTCTGCTATCCGCCGCGCACATCAGCCCTGTTCTCCGCGCAGATGGTAAAATACCGATTCCGATGCGATGATGGACGTCATCTCAGGAGATTTTTCTACAATGCAGGCCGCCCAGCTCTCTCCCTATCAGAAGTGGTCGATCTTGATCGGCGCGTCCGTGATGTTGAGCCTGTCCATGGGTATGCGGCAGAGCTTCGGGCTTTTCCAGCCCTCGATCCTGCACGACACCCAGATCACCAGTGCCGACTTCTCGCTGGCGACCGCTATCCAGAACATCGTGTGGGGCATTACGCAGCCCTTCGTCGGGGTATTCGCGGATCGCTATGGATCCCGTTACGTGATGCTGGCCGGCGTTCTGGTCTACGTTCTCGGCCTCGTCACCATGATCTTCGCAACCTCGGCGCTGGCTCTGACCTTCGGCATGGGTATCTGCGTCGGCATCGCGCTGTCCTGCACGGCGTCGAGCATGAGCATGACGGTCTCGGCGCGCGCGGTGTCCGCCGCCAAGCGCAGCGTCACCATGGGCGCGATTTCCGCCGCCGGTTCGATCGGCCTCGTCATCGCCTCGCCGATGGCGCAGGCGCTGATTTCGACCGCAGGTTGGCAGATCGCGCTGGTTGGCTTCATCGGCCTTGCCTGCGTGATGCTGCCGTCGGCCTTCGGCGCGGGCGGCGCCGACAAGATCGAAATCGACAAGGCCGATGACGTGAATCAGTCGCTCGGTGCGGTGCTCCAGTCCGCGCTCGGGCACTCCGGCTATGTCATCATGGCGCTGGCGTTCTTCGTCTGCGGCCTGCAGCTTGTCTTCATCACGACACATCTGCCGAACTATCTTGCGATCTGCGGCCTCGATCCGTCGCTCGGCGCAACCGCGCTGGCGCTGGTCGGACTGTTCAACGTGTTCGGATCGTATGCATTCGGCTGGCTCGGCGGCCGGTATCCCAAGCAGTTGTTGCTGGGCGGCGTCTATATCGTGCGTTCGCTGGCGATCGCGGTGTATTTCATTCTGCCCGCCACGCCGACATCGACGCTGATCTTCGCGGCGGTGATGGGATCGCTCTGGCTCGGCGTTATTCCGCTGGTCAATGGTCTGGTCGCGCAACTGTTCGGCCTGCGGTACATGGCGACCCTGACCGGCATTGCCTTCTTCAGTCATCAGGTGGGGTCCTTCATTGGTGCATGGGGCAGCGGGCTGATCTTCGATCACCTCGGCAGCTACGACATGGCCTGGAAGGCTGCCGTCATCATCGGATTGATCGCAGGCTCATTCCAGATGCTGATGAATGTGCGTCCGCCGAAGGCCAAGGACGAACTCGCAGGTGCGCTGCCGAAAGCGGCCTGAGAACAGCCTGAAAAATACTCCCAAATTGCTGCCCCGCCACAGGCGAGGCGGGGCTATATGTCTATTGAGGCCGCATGGCTGTTTCCCTTGCCGGGAAACCTTCTATAGTGCGCCGCGTTGACATCTCGTCACCCACAATTTCCGGAAGTAGACCCATGACCTTCACGCTCCCGAACCTGCCTTATGCTTACGACGCGCTCCAGCCGTACATGTCGAAGGAGACGCTCGAGTACCACCACGACAAGCATCACCAGACTTACGTGACCAATCTGAACAACCTGATCAAGGGCACCGAGTTTGAAGGCAAGTCCCTTGAAGACATCGTGAAGGGATCGTTCGGCAAGAACGCGCCGATCTTCAACAATGCCGGTCAGGACTACAATCACAACCATTTCTGGAACTGGATGAAGCCCAACGGCGGCGGTGACAAGCTGCCCGGCAAGCTCGCCAAGAAGATCGACGAGGATCTCGGCGGTCTCGAAAAGTTCAAGACCGACTTCGCCGCCGCAGGTGCCGGTCAGTTCGGCTCGGGCTGGGCGTGGCTATCGGTCAAGAATGGCAAGCTCGAAGTGTCGAAGACGCCGAACGGCGAGAACCCGCTGGTGCATGGCGCAACGCCGATCCTCGGCGTCGATGTGTGGGAGCATTCCTACTACATCGACTACCGCAACCGCCGTCCGGATTATCTCAAGGCGTTTGTCGATCATCTCGTGAACTGGGAATACGTCGAATCCCTGTTCGAAAAGGCGTGATCGGCGCATTCAATCGGGGGCCGCATTCGCGGCCCCTTTTTTCTGCAACGTCGGGGCGTGAGCCTTCATGAACTATCTTCTGGTTTTTCTTGGCGGCGGTCTCGGCGCTTCGCTTCGTCATACAGTCAATGTCGGTTGCGCCCGCGCCTGCGGCCTCAACTTTCCCTATGGCACGTTCGTGGTGAACATTACCGGATCGCTGGTGATGGGCATCATCGCAGGTTATCTCGCCTTCAAGGGTGAGGCCTCGCAGCCGTGGCGGCTGTTCGTCATGACCGGCATTCTCGGTGGCTACACCACGTTTTCGGCATTCTCGCTGGATGCTGTGACGCTCTACGAGCGCGGTCAGATCGGGATGGCGCTGTTCTACGTGCTGGGATCGGTGGCGCTGTCCATCGCGGGACTTTTTGCCGGTCTCGCCCTGGTGCGGCATTTTGCATAAAAATCAAAAACAAGATCCCGTCCTTGCCCGAACCGTCCGTGAAAACCGAACCTCCCGATAACGGGGAGGGCCTTGAGGCGAGCGCGCCGCGGAAAAAGGGCAAGCCGTTCGGCTGGTCCACATTCGTGATCGCGGTGCTGGTCGTGGTCAGCGGCGCGCTGGTTTGGCGGCGCGACGGGATCGACGGTGTCTGGGCAATCCTGTTCCACGACGTCTCGCTGTTTGGCGAAATCATGCCGCGCGTTCTGGCAGGCTGCCTGCTCGGCGGATTGATCGCCGCGGTGCTGCCCCACGACAAGGTGTCGAAATCGCTCGGTCCGGAATCCGGCCTCAAGGGCCTGCTGATCGGAACGGCGTTCGGCGCCATCCTGCCCGGCGGGCCGTTCACCGCCTATCCCGTCGCCAGTGCCTTGCTGGCGGTCGGCGCCGATTTCGGCGCGACCATCGCCATGGTGGTGAGCTGGACGCTGATCGGCTACGGCCGCGCGGTGGCGTGGGAAATGCCGATCATGGGCGCGGACTTCACGCTCTGGCGCATCGTGATCTCACTGCCGATGCCGATCCTCGCGGGCGCTCTAGGCCGCTTCGTCTATGTCCGCGTCCGTCACAGGATCAAGCTGTGACCGCGCTGATCATCGACATCCTGCTCTGGGGCTCGCTGGCCGGCGTCAGCATCATTGCGTGGCGTCAGGACAAGACCGTGCTGACCTCGGCGTTGCGCAACGGCGGGATGGATTTCATCGGCATCGTGCCGCGCATTGCGCTTGGCGTGATCGGCTCGGGCTTCATCGCCGCCATCATTCCTTCCGAGGTGATCGTCGGCGGCCTTGGGCCGGACACCGGATGGCTCGGGGTCGCCACCGCTGTGGTGGCCGGTGCAGCGACCCCAGGAGGGCCGGTGGTTGGTTTTTCCATCGGGGCGGTTGCGCTCAAGAGCGGCGGTGGAACCCCGCAGGTGGTCGCCTATGTGGTCGCGTGGGCCCTGTTCGCATTCCAGCGGGTGATCTTGTGGGAAATCCCCTTCATGCCGGCCCGTTTTGTCTGGTTCCGGTGCGCGGTGTCGGTTCCATTCCCGTTTCTGGCTGCCGCCCTGGTGATGCTTATCGGGAAACCATAAGTCCGGGCCGCCTTGCGGCACCGTGGACGCGGGCTATGTTATAATATAACATTTCTTGGAATTGAGGGGTTTCCGGACCGCTCGCTGATCCGGTTTGGAAAGCTGACCATGGCCCAGTCGCACGGGCATACCCACACTCACGACCCTTCCCACGGCCATCACGGGCACAGTCATCATGTACACAGCCATGACCCGGCCGCGCCGCATCCGGCCCAGCCGCTGCACTGGTCGATCCTGCGGATGACGCTCGGCGGGCGGCTGGCCGCTGCCGCCGCGATCAGCGCAGCGCTGTGGGCCGTCGTGCTGCTGGCCATGAGGTGAGCATGTCCGCGCAACTGACATTCCGCGACGTCACGCTCGGCTATGACCGGCATCCCGCCGTGCATCATCTCAGCGGTGAGGTTACACCGGGCGCGCTTGTGGCAGTGGTCGGCCCGAACGGCGCGGGCAAGTCCACGCTGTTTCGCGGCATTGTCGGCATTCTCAAGCCGCTGTCCGGCGTCATTGGCCTCGGCCATCTCAAGGCCCGCGACATCGCCTACCTGCCGCAAACCGCCGACATCGACCGCAGCTTTCCGATTTCGGTCTACGATTTCGTCGGCACCGGGCTATGGCGCCGCCGCGGCATTTTCGGCGGGCTTGGCAAGGCGGAGCAGGCACGGATTACCGAGGCGCTGGCCGCCGTCGGACTGAGTGGATTTGAAAACCGGCCCATCGGCACCCTGTCCGGCGGACAGATGCAGCGCATGCTGTTCGCCCGCGTGTTGCTGCAAGACGCGCGCGTCATCGTGCTCGACGAGCCGTTTAATGCCATCGACGCGAAAACCACGGCGGATCTGATTGCGCTGGTGCGGCGCTGGCATGACGAAAAGCGCACGGTGCTGGCGGCGCTGCACGACATGGAATTGGTGCGCGCGAATTTCCCCGAGACGCTGCTGCTGGCGCGCTCAAAGGTGGCGTGGGGCAAAACGGCGGATGTGCTGACGGCCGAAAACCTGCTCGCTGCGCGGCATATGTGCGAAGCCTTCGATGACGGCGCTGCGCCATGCATTGACACACCATCGCAGGCGGCGTGAGGCGATCATGATTTATGATGCGCTGATCGCGCCCTTCACCGAATTCGAATTCATGCGGCGCGCGCTGGCCGGCGTGATTGCGCTGTCGCTGGGCGGCGCGCCGATCGGGGTGTTCCTGATGCTGCGGCGGATGAGCCTTGTCGGCGACGCCATGGCTCACGCGATTTTGCCGGGCGCGGCGGTGGGATTCCTGCTCTCGGGCCTCAACCTGTTCGCGATGACCTTCGGCGGTTTGATCGCGGGCTTTACCGTCGCGCTGCTGTCCGGGCTCGTCGCACGCAGCACCGAACTGAAGGAAGACGCCTCGCTGGCGGCGTTCTATCTGGTGTCGCTGGCGCTCGGCGTCACCATCGTGTCAGTGAAAGGCACCAACATCGACCTGCTGCATGTGCTGTTCGGCAACATTCTGGCGATGGACGACCAGACCCTGCTGGTGATTGCGTTCAATGCCACCATTACGCTGCTGGTGCTGGCGGTGATCTATCGCCCGCTGGTGATCGAATGCGTCGATCCGGTCTTTTTGCGCACCGTCAGCCGGGCAGGCGCGCCCGCGCATCTGGCGTTTCTCGCGCTCGTTGTCATCAATCTGGTCAACGGCTTTCACGCGCTGGGCACTCTGCTCGCCGTGGGACTGATGATCCTGCCCGCTGGCATCGCCCGGTTCTGGTCGCGCGACATTACCGGCATGATCGGCATCGCTGTCGCAAGTGCTGCACTGTCCGGGTTTGCAGGCCTGCTGCTGTCGTTCCACACCAAGGTGCCGTCGGGACCGGCGATCATTCTGGTCTGTGCGATGCTGTATATCGTCTCGGTACTGTTCGGCAGCGTCAGCGGTCTGGTGCGTCAGCTGTTTCCGGGCCGTCATCTCGAAGCGTGAGGAAAAACCGTGCTTCGATTTGTCAGTATCATGATCGCTGCGCTGGCTTTGGCGGCCGCTCCCGTTTCCGCACAACAGGCGGACGGCGGCCCTCTCAATGTGGTCGCGACATTCTCGATCCTCGGCGACTTTGCCAAGAACGTCGGCGGCGATCGCGTCAACGTCACGACGCTGGTCGGCCCCAACAGCGACACCCATGTCTATACGCCGACACCGTCCGACGCGAAGAAAATCACCGACGCCAAGCTGGTGATCATTAACGGTCTTGGTCTCGAAGGCTGGCTGCCGCGCTTGATCAAGTCGTCGGGCGGCAAAGCCGTGACGGTGGTTGCGACCAAGAACATTGCAGCGCGGAAGATCGAGGACGGACACAGCCATGATCCATCGGACGCCGATCCCCATGCATGGCAATCGGTGCCGAATGCCAAGATTTACATCGCCAATATCCGGGATGCCCTGATCGCCGCCGATCCGGCGGGTGCGGAGGGATACAAAGCCAATGCTGCCGCCTACCTGTCAAAGCTCGACACGCTGGATCGCGACGTTCGCGAGATGGTGGCGAAAATTCCGCCCGAACGCCGCAGCGTGATCTCGACTCACGATGCCTTCGGCTATTTCGCCGCCGCCTATGGGATCAAATTCATCGCGCCGCAGGGTGTTTCGACCGAATCCGAGCCCAGCGCCAGGGACATTGCTGCCATCATCACCCAGATCAGAAAGCAGAAAATTCCGGCTGTTTTTCTGGAAAATGTCAGCGATCCGCGCCTGATGCGGCGGATCGCCGCCGAGACCGGGGCCAATATCGGCGGAACGCTCTATTCGGACAGTCTGACCGGCGAAAAGGGGCCTGCCCCCACTTACATTGATATGGTCCGGCACAATATAAAGGCCCTGACCAGCGCGCTGTCGCAAGGATAGCGCCGTCTCCGCCTCATCCTGAGGAGCCCGCCGCAGGCGGGCGTCTCGAAGGAGAGGCGGACCACCCCTTCCGGTCTCATCCTTCGAGACGCGCGCAGGAGCGCGCTCCTCAGGATGGGGTCCGTTTCTGGAGCGCCCGATGTCCTCTGTTTCGTCCGCCAAGATTCCCGTGACCGTTCTGACCGGCTACCTCGGTGCCGGAAAGACCACGCTTCTGAACCGCATCCTGTCCGAGAACCACGGCAAGAAATATGCGGTGATCGTCAACGAATTCGGCGAGATCGGCATCGACAACGATCTGATCGTCGGCGCGGACGAGGAAGTGTTCGAGATGAACAACGGCTGTGTCTGCTGCACCGTGCGCGGCGATCTCGTGCGCATCATCGACGGCCTGATGAAGCGCAAGGGCAAGTTCGATGCGATTATTCTGGAGACCACGGGTCTCGCCGATCCTGCTCCCGTGGCGCAGACCTTCTTCGTCGACGAAGACGTGCGCGAGAAGACCGCGCTCGACGCGGTTGTCACCGTGGCCGACGCCAAGTGGCTGAGTGACCGCCTCAAGGACGCGCCCGAAGCCAAGAACCAGATCGCCTTCGCCGATGTCATCGTGCTGAACAAGACCGATCTTGTGACCAAGCCGGAACTCGCCGAGGTCGAGGCCCGCATCCGCGCCATCAATCCCTACGCGACGCTGCACAAGACCCAGCGCGCGCAGGTTGCGCTGTCCGATGTGCTGGAGCGCGGCGCCTTCGATCTCGACCGTATTCTCGAAATCGAGCCGGAGTTTCTCGATGACGGCGGCCATGACCACGATCATCACCATCATGATCATCACGGCCATGACCATCATCACCACGACCACGGTCATTCCCACGGCGGCATGAAGCACTATCACGACGAGGATATGCAGTCCCTGTCGCTGCGCACCGAGAAGCCGATCGATCCGACCAAGTTCATGCCGTGGCTGCAGGAGCTGGTCGCCAAGGACGGCGAGAAGATCTTGCGCTCGAAGGGCATTCTGTCGTTCAAGGGCGACGATGATCGCTACGTGTTCCAGGGCGTTCACATGATGCTGGAGGGTGACCACCAGCGGGAATGGCGCAACGACGAGAAGCGCGAAAGCCGCGTCGTGTTCATCGGCCGCGAGTTGCCCGAACAGGCGATCCGCGAGGGCTTTGAGAAGACCATCGCGTGATGTCGAAGTTCGGCCTGCCTCCGGAAGAGGCTTCCATCGTCTCCGTCACCGATCGCGTCACCAAGGTTGCGTTGAGCGCGCCGGCGTCCGCCGTGCATTTCCTCGGCGATGTCGCCGCGTTCGTCGGCACAGAAGAAAGTATCACGCTGGCAACCGGCGGCGAGACGAATACCATCGCCGTGCATGGCGGCGGCATCCTATGCTCGGCGTCCGACGGCCAGCGCATCGTCATGGGCGGCGATGACGGCAAGCTGGTAGCGCTGGACGCGAAGGCGAATGCCGAAATGCTCGCGACCGATGCCAAGCGCCGCTGGATCGACAATGTCGCTCTGCATGCAGATGGCGCAGTGGCATGGTCCGCCGGAAAGACTGCCTTTGTCCGCAATCCGAAAGGTGGCGAGAAATCGCTCGATGTGCCGTCGACGGTCGGCGGTCTGGCCTTTGCGCCGAAGGGCGTGCGGCTCGCGGTGGCGCATTACAATGGCGTGACGCTGTGGTTTCCCAATATGGGCGCGAAGCCCGAGTTTCTGGAGTGGAAGGGGTCGCATCTCGGCGTCACCTTCAGCGCCGATAACCGCTTTCTCGTCACCTCGATGCATGAATCCGCGCTGCATGGCTGGCGGCTGGCTGACTCTCGTCACATGCGGATGACCGGCTATCCCGCCCGTGTGCGCTCGATGTCGTGGAGCGCGGGCGGAAAATTCCTCGCCACTTCCGGGTCGGACAGCGTGATCCTCTGGCCGTTCGCCAGCAAGGACGGACCGATGGGCAAGGAGCCTTTGATGCTCGCCCCGCTGCAGGCCAAGGCGACGGTGGTCGCCTGCAATCCGAAGGAAGAAGTCTTTGCGGCGGGTTACAGCGACGGCACCATCCTGATGGTGCGGATCGAGGATGGCGCTGAAATTCTCGTGCGCAGAAATGCCGGCGAGCCGATAGCCGCGCTGGCATGGAATGCGAAGGGATCGCTGCTCGCGTTCGCAACCGAGGATGGCGACGCTGGACTGCTCACCCTCTAATGGATAAGCAGTCGTCATGCGGTTTCTGACGACATTCCAGACCTATGATTTCCTCGACACGCTTGTCAGTCTGACGGCGGCGTTTGTGCTCGGCACCCTGATCGGGGCCGAGCGGCAATACCGTTTGCGTACAGCAGGTCTGCGGACCAATGTACTTGTCGCGGTGAGTGCCGCAGCTTTTGTCGATCTGGCGATGCAGCTTGCCGGCGCCGACGGGGCGGTGCGCGTGATCGCCTATGTGGTGTCGGGTATCGGCTTTCTCGGCGCCGGCGTCATCATGAAGGAAGGCATGAATGTCCGCGGCCTGAATACGGCGGCGACGTTGTGGGGTTCTGCCGCTGTGGGATGTTGCGCGGGCGCCGACATGCTGGCGCAGGCGGTGACGCTGACGGCCTTCGTGCTGGCCGGAAACACGCTGCTGCGGCCGCTGGTCAACGCTATCAACCGCAGCCCGCTGGACGAGCGCGCGTCGGAAGCCACTTATGAGATCAGACTCACGGTGGATGCGGCATCCCTCGACGCGGTACGCGATGTTCTGGTCGAAAAACTGGAAGCGGCGAGCTATCCGGTCAGCGGTGTCAACGTGATCGAACGTGGTGAGGACGTGCTGGAGATCGTCGCCACGCTGGTCAGCACCGCGGTCGATGCGAAGGAGCTCGATGCGGTGACGGCAGAACTCGCGCGGCGTCCGGGCGTGCGCCATGCGACATGGGATGTGAGCACGAAAGACTGATCCGGCGGCGTCCGCGCATCCGGGTTCCAGATTTTTCCTTGCTATTCATTGCGTGCGACATAGGGGTTGCGGGCAAATTCCGGAACCATCGCTGGGGCCGCCCGTTGGTTCGCTGGAACGCAGTGACCAAACGGGTGCCGAGATGACTCCGGACGAACAGCGAAAGGTGAATCGGACAGATCTCCTTCTGTCAGCGATCCTGATTGCAGGCGGTCTGGTTCTGTCCGGAATTTCGCTGATGCAGTTCGCCTCGCGCGGCGACATTCATCTGGCGCAAACGACACAGCCATCGGATCAATCGCCTCCGCCGCCGGCAGGCAAGATGGATGGTCCGGCGGAATCGAAGCCCGGCGGCACGCGGCCGACGACACCTGCGCCAGAACCGGCTCGTCCAGACGCCGACGCACAGAAGGCCGGCGCAAAGCCGGCGCTACCACCCGCGCCGGCCGAGAAAACGGGCGAACCGATCAAGAACTAAGTTCACGCGTTAATGAGCATTCTGCCGCTTTTAACGTCTCGCAAGTCATCAGGTCGGCCTTCATAGTAACGCGTCGCGACAAATGCGACGCACAGCTATGGGGCATCCAAGATGAAAATCGATGACGTCAGGCGCACGGCCTACGCCATGCCGCTTACCAATCCCTCTTTTCCGCCCGGACCCTATCGTTTCTTCGATCGCGAGTTTTTCGTCATCACCTATCGCACCGATCCAGAGGCGTTGCGGGCTATTGTGCCTGAACCGCTCGAGGTAACTGGTGATCTGGTAAAATACGAGTTCATCCGGATGCCCGACTCCACCGGTTTTGGCGACTACACCGAAACCGGGCAAGTGATACCCGTTCGTTTTAACGGCGAAGAAGGCGGCTACGTCCATTCGATGTATCTGGACGACGATGCTCCGATCGCAGGCGGACGCGAGCTGTGGGGATTTCCCAAAAAACTTGCTTCACCGAAACTTGCGGTCGAGACAGACGTGCTCGTCGGCACGTTGCATTATGGCTCGGTGCTCTGTGCGAGCGCGACCATGGGCTACAAGCATCGCGCGGTCGATCATGACTCGCTGCTGAAAGCGCTGGGTGTGCCGAACTTCATGCTGAAAATCATTCCGCATGTCGATGGCACACCGCGCATCTGCGAACTGGTGCGCTACTATCTGGAAGATGTCACGCTGAAAGAGGCATGGACCGGCCCAGGCGCGCTGGGTTTGTTTCCCCATGCCCTCGCCGATGTGGCGCGCCTGCCGGTGCGCGAGGTGGTCTCTGCGCTTCACTACAAGACCGACCTGACGCTAGGGCTCGGGTCGGTCGTGTTCGACTATCTGGCGAAGTAGTGCAAAGCGCAAACGGCGCACCCAACACAGACCGTCATTGCCGGGCTTGACCCGGCAATCTAACTCTTACGTCAAATGCTGTTTTGATAAGACGGATACGCGGGTCAAGCCCGCGTATGACACGCTTGCTGTTCGGTCCTTACCGCACCAGCACGTTCTTGAACTGCCAGGGATCGCTGGTGTCGATGTCTTCCGGGAAGAGACCCGGGCGATCGGTCAGCGGCGTCCAGTCGGTGTAGTAGCCCTTCACCGGCCCGAGATACGGCATCTGGATTTCAAGCAGACGGTCGAAATCCATCTCGTCGGCTTCGACGATGCCTTCGTTCGGATTTTCCAGCGCCCACACCATGCCGCCGAGCACGGCGGAGGTCACCTGCAGGCCGGTGGCGTTCTGATAGGGCGCGAGCTTGCGCGTCTCCTCGATGGAGAGCTGCGAGCCGTACCAGTAGGCGTTGTTGTCGTGCCCGAACAGCAGCACGCCAAGCTCGTCGATGCCGTCGACGATCTCGTTTTCATCCAAGATGTGATGCTTCTCCTGCATCTTGGCCGCGCGGCCGAACATTTCGTGCAACGAGAGCACCGCATCATCCGCTGGATGATAGGCATAGTGGCAAGTCGGTCGATACATAACCGTGCCCGATGCGTCGCGCACCGTGAAATAGTCGGAGATCGAAATCGACTCGTTGTGTGTGACGAGGAAGCCGTATTGCGCGCCGCGAGTCGGGCACCAGGTGCGCACGCGCGTGTTGGCGCCGGGCTGCATCAGATAGATCGCAGCACCACAGCCGGCTTCGTGGGTGTGTGCATTTTCAGGCATCCACTTTTCATGGGTACCCCAGCCGAGTTCGGACGGTTGCACGCCTTCCGACAGAAAGCCTTCCACCGACCACGTGTTGACGAACACGTCTGGCTCTTTCGGCTTCTTCGAGCGCTGGGTGTCGCGCTCGGCGATGTGAATACCCTTGATGCCGGCCTGACGCATCAGGTCCGCCCATTCCGCTTTGGTCTTCGGCCGTGGCGCGTTGAGCTTGAGGTCGGAGGCGACGTTCAGCAGCGCCTGCTTTACGAAGAACGAGACCATGCCGGGATTGGCGCCACAGCAGGAGACAGCGGTGGTCGAGCCCGGAGGGCGCGCCCGCTTGGCGGCCAGCGTGTTTTCGCGCAGCGCGTAGTTGGAGCGTGCCTCAGGCCCCTTCGATGCATCGAAATAGAAGCCGAGCCACGGCTCGTTGACCGTGTCGATATAGAGCGCGCCGAGTTCGTTGCAGAGCTCCATGATGTCGGTGGAGCCGGTGTCGACCGACAGATTGACGCAGAATCCCTGACCGCCGCCCTCGGTGAGCAGCGGCGTCAGCAGTTCGCGATAATTGTCTTTGGTCACGGCCTGCTGGATGAAGCGCACATTGTGCTTCTCGCAATGGGCCTTGCGGCCTTCATCCTTGGGATCAATCACCGTGATGCGCGACTTGTCGTAGTCGAGGTGCCGCTCGATCATCGGCAGGGTGCCCTTGCCGATGGAGCCGAAGCCGACCATGACAATCGGGCCGCTGATGCGCGCGTAAACGGGGAACTTGCTCAAAATCAAAACTCCGGATCACAGGGAAAAATGCTGCCGCAAGACCTACGGCAACTCTGGCGTGGCGGCAACGACGGTTTACCAGCGGATTTTCACAAAACCGTCTTGAAACGGCTGGTTAGCGAGGCTGCTTCACTTTCAGCACGGTCAGCGAGCGCCAGCGGCCGCCGGGCGTCTGGAATTCGATGGTCTGTCCCACCGACAGGCCGATCAGGGCCGCGCCAATCGGGGTCAGGATCGAGATTTTTCCGGCGTCCACATCGGCGGCCTCCGGATACACCAGCGTGACGGACCGCTCCTGCATGCTGATGTCGTCGCGGAAGGTCACGTCCGAGTCCATGGTGACAAGTCCGGGCAACAGCCGCGCGTCAGGCACGATGTCGGCGCGCTCGATTTCCCGCGCCAGGAAATCGGTGGTCTGCGGATACTTGTCCGAGGCGGCCTCGGCAATGTTGCGCAGACGATCGGCGTCGCACATGCGCAGGGAAATCGGCGGCAGCGCGGGCTGCAGATAGGTCGCCATGAATGTCTCCATCATTTGGCTCGGGATGCACAACGCAACAGGCCCGCGCATGGCGCGGGTTCCGTCACGGACTGATTTTCGGGGTAAAGGACGTCAAATCCCGGTACGGCGCGCACGCGCAGCCGTCCGGGCTACCTTCCAGTTTGAAGGCGGCCTGCGCGATTCAACAAGCAGTTGTTGCGGGCGTTCGACATGATGGCCTTAAGCTAGGACAGGCAGCCGGAAAGTCAACCGGCCGCCCACGGTCCCGGGGTTGCGGCCATCACATGACGCGATCAGGCAGCCAAGTCGCAAGGCCCGGAAATATGCTGATCAGGATGATCGCCAGCACCATCAGCAGCATGAACGGGAAAGCGCCCTTCAGGATCGTCGGCAGCCGCACGTCGGGAACGATGCCGTTGATCACGAACAGGTTGAGGCCGACCGGCGGCGTGATCAATCCCAATTCCATGTTGATGGTGAGAATAACGCCGAACCACACCGGATCGAAGCCGGCATTGTGAATGATGGGTGCAAGGATTGGCGTCGCCATCAGGATGATCGCCGCGGGCGGCAGGAAGCATCCGGCCACCAGCAGCAGCACGTTGATGTAGAACATCAGCACCCAGCGGTTGATGTCGAGACTGGCGATCCATTCCGCGACGGACTGCGTCACATAGAGGCTCGACATCATGTAGCCGAACAGGATCGAGGTGCCGATAATGAACAGCAGCATGCCGGATTCGCGCATGCCGTCGCGCAGGATCTGCCAGACCTGCGCCGGACGCCACATCCGGTAGATCGCCATCACCATGACGATACACAGAACCGCGCCGACGCCGGCAGCTTCGGACGGTGTGGCGATGCCGCCATAGAGCGAATAGATCACGCCGATGATCACCGCGATCAGCGGGAGCAGCTTCGGCATCAGTTCGAGCTTTTCCTTGAGCGTATAGATGCGGTCGTGGTCGATCAGCCGCGTGCCGCGCTTCCAGCTCAGGAAGATCGCCCACGCGATGAAAAGCGCGGTGAGCAGCAATCCGGGAATGATGCCCGCAATGAACAGCCGGCCGATCGACGTCTCGGACGCGATGCCGTAGAGGATCATGGTGAGACTCGGCGGAATCAGAATACCGAGCGTGCCTCCCGCCGCGATCGAGCCGGTGGCGAGGTCGGCGTCGTAACCGCGCCGCCGCATTTCGGGAATTCCCATCTTGCCGATTGCGGCGCAGGTCGCCGGAGACGAGCCGGTCAGCGCGGCGAAGATTGCGCAGGCGCCGAGATTCGATGCGACGAGCGAGCCGGGCACCTTGTGGGTCCAGCGCGATAGCGCCTCGTACAGGTCGCTGCCGGCGCGCGATGACGCAATCGCCGCTCCCATGATGATGAACATCGGGATCGAGACGAGAGTGAAATCGTTGAGGCCGGCGAACAGCGTTTCGGTCAGGAAGTTGATGCTGCGCATGCCATCGAAGATGATCATGAAAGCCAGCGCGACGGCGCCAATTCCGAATGCGATGGGAATGCCGGTGGCGAGCACGCAGAAGGTGATGGCGCAGATGAGGAGGCCGATGACAAGGGGACTCACAGCCGGTCCTCGGGTTTGAGGCCGAACGGCATCGCGCGGCCGGTGGCGAGCGCGAGGATATCGGCGATGTACTGAAGGCAGAGCAGCGCCATGCCGACGGGGACGGGCAGATAGGCGATCCAGAGCCGCGCCCGCCAGATTGAACTGGTGTGCTTGTCGGTGGTCCAGGCCTCGTACCACCAGTCGATGCTGTTGACGAACAGCACCAGACAGAAAGCCAGCGCGACCAGCGATGCAAAGAAAGCGAGAATCACGCGCCAGCGCTGCGGCAGCACCAGCGGTAGCAGGTCGACATTGACATGACCGTGGGTCATCAGGATGTACGGCGCGCCGATGAAGGTCGCCGCGATCAGGGCAAAGGTGACGAACTCGGTCTGCCAGATCGAGGATTCGCCCAGCACCGACCTGACGAAGATCATCTGGCAGACCACGAGCGCGGAAATCAGGATCAGCAGGGTCGAGACGACCCCGCTGACCTGCGACAGCCGCCGGACGCCATTAAGGAAGATATCCACGGCCGCCGCCTACTTGACGGCGAGCGCTTCGTCGATGAGCTTTTTCCCGCCGGGCACCTTGTCGCTGAAGGTCTTGAACGATGTGGCTGCGGCGATCTTGCGCCATTTGTCCGCCTGTTCGGCGGTCATGGTCACGACCTGAACATTGGCTTTCTTGAAGGCGTCGATCATCTTTTCGTCGAGCTTCTTCGATTCGCCCGCGAAATAGTCTTCCGCCTTTTTGGCGGCCGCCATAACGGCCTTCTTCTGGGCATCATTGAGCTTGTCGAACGAGGCCTTGGACATCAGCAGCGGCTCGTACATGAACCACAGGGCGTTGTCGCCGGGCGCGGTCACGCACTTCAGCTGTTCATACAGACGAAAGGACGCGAAGCTGCCGGTCGATGTATCCGTGCCGTTGGCGACGCCGGTCTGCAGGGCGTTGTAGACTTCGTTAGAGGGCACCGAAACGATCGAGGCGCCTGCACCCGCCCACATTTCGGAGAACGTCGCTCCTGCCGATCGGACCTTGAGGCCCTTGGCATCGTCGGGTTCGAGAATGCATTTGTCCTTGCCGCCGAAGGCACCGGCAAGCCATGCATCGGCGAGCACGACGACGCCGGCCTTGTTGATGACGTCCTTGATGTCTTTCATGAACTGCGACTTGTTGATGCGCAGTGCGTGTTCGTGGCTCTTGACCAGTCCCGGCATCAGGGTCGCGCCGAACTGGGGTTCTGATCCCGAAGCATAGTCCAGCGGGAACGACGAGATATCGATCTGGCCGCGTTGCATGGCGCGCCATTGCTCTGCGGCTTTCACCAGACTTGCGCCGGGGAAGACCTTGATTTCGAGGCCGACATTGGCGGCGTTGACCTCGCGCGCGAGGATCTGAACCATTTCGTCGCGGGCGTCGCCCTTGCCGCCGGGGAACTGGTGCGAAGCCTTCAGCACAACCTGGGCGGATGCGACGGTGGACGTGGCAACAAGCGCAAATGCGGCCACAATGGCCGGAATAGTCTTGGTCATGTTCTCTCCCTCTACGATGCCGTGTCTTGCCGCCGGACGATTTGGGGTCGCCCGGCGTCAGCCAGCTTGCGGGGGAGTATGAAGCGTCTCGGGACGGCTCACAAGCTCTGGTATCCCAGACATTGGTCGCAAGATGCCAGAGTCTGATTGCCGAGGAGACCGGTATCGGGCTGCGGTGCGGTATTGAAGGGCGACGCTCTATGAACCGCAGCGCATTATCAGCCCCGGCGCTTGGCGGTGACTTCGATCTCGACTTTCATCTCCGGCTTGTAGAGCGCGGAGACGGCAACGATCGTCGCCGCCGGGCGGATGTCGCCGAGGGTTTCGCCACACACGGCGAACACAGCGTCAAAATCGTTGGCGTCGGTGACGTAGTAGGTCGCGCGCACGAGGTCGGCCATCTCGAAGCCGCCTTCCTTCAGCGCGCTGGCGATCACCTTGAAGCAGTTGCGGGTCTGCTCGGCGACGTCGTCCGGCAGAACCTTGGTCACGGGATCGTAGCCGGTGGTTCCGGCGACAAAGCACATATCGCCTTCGACCACGGCGCGGCTGTAGCCGGCGATCTTCTCGAACGGCGATCCGGATGAAATCAGGCGGCGGGACATCGGTCTTTTCCTTGTGACAACGAAATTGCGGGGCTTGTTTCAGGCCCCGCAATGCCGTGTCCTGACGCTCAAATCAAGCGGCCCGGACGAAAACCTGTCGAGCTTTTCCAGCGGCGCGGGCCCGCGGACGG
Source organism: Afipia clevelandensis ATCC 49720 (assembly GCF_000336555.1). Lineage (GTDB taxonomy): Bacteria > Pseudomonadota > Alphaproteobacteria > Rhizobiales > Xanthobacteraceae > Afipia > Afipia clevelandensis. The sequence goes on from NZ_KB375281.1 coordinate 3,896,991, forward strand.
CGGGCCTTGTCGCCGGTGGCGACGATCATGCCGAAGGCGTCATCCAGCGCGCCTTCCCGCAGTTCGACCGCCAGTAGCCGCTCGCGCTCGAACGGGCCGGGCAGCGCGAGCTCGCCGGTCTTGTCCGCCGAAAAGCCGAACCGGCGGTAATAGGCCGCGTCGCCGCGCAGGATCACCGCGCCATGGCCGCGCGCCCTGGCCGCAGCCAGTGCGCGCTCCATCAGCGCCGCGCCGACGCCGAGCGAGCGGCACGATGCATCCACGGCCAGCGGGCCGAGCACCAGCGCGGGGAGGCCTCCCGCGCTGACGTGCCACAACCGCACGGTGCCGACCACGCGGCCGTCACGCACCGCCGAGAAGGCGAGGCCTTCGGCGGGCATGCGTCCGTCGCGCAGGCGCTGACAAGTGCGCGCGTGCCGGCCTTCGCCGAAGCTCGCATCCAGCAGCGCTTCACGCGCAACGACGTCCGAGGCTCGTTCCGCACGGATCGCGAACGGAGCGGCATCGGGGGTGAGGGCGGTGGTCTTTTTCCAAACAGCAGTCATGGCACGTCAGTCCCCACTCCGGACGGCGAAAGCGCCGCGGAGTGTTGTCAGCAAACAGCGATGTGACGGGATGGACGCTGGCGAGCCGGCGTCCGGTTGTTCAAGCCTCAGAGGAGGCTGTTCAGATGTGATACGTCTTCAGCGGCGGGATGCCGTTGAAGGCAACCGACGAGTACGTCGACGTATACGCACCGGTGCCTTCGATCAGCAGCTTGTCGCCGATCTCGAGCGTGACGGGCAGCGGGTACGGCGCCTTCTCGTACAGCACGTCTGCGGAGTCGCAGGTCGGGCCGGCGAGAATGCAAGGCGCCATGTCCGCGCCGTCATGCGGCGTGCGGATCTGGTAGCGGATCGACTCGTCCATCGTCTCGGCGAGGCCGCCGAACTTGCCGATGTCGAGGTAGACCCAGCGGTTCTCATCGTCGTCGCTCTTCTTCGAGATCAGAACGACTTCGGTCTCGATGATGCCCGCATTGCCGACCATGCCGCGGCCCGGCTCGATGATGGTCTCCGGGATCTGGTTGCCGAAGTGCTTGCGAAGCGCGCGGAAGATCGACCGGCCGTATTGCACGACCGGAGGAACGTCCTTGAGGTACTTCGTCGGGAATCCGCCGCCCATGTTGACCAGGGACAGGTTGATTCCACGCTCGGCACAGTCACGGAACACCGTCGAGGCCATCGCCAGCGCACGATCCCACGCCTTCACCTTGCGCTGCTGCGAACCGACGTGGAACGAAATGCCCACCGGCTCGAGGCCCAGCTTCTTGGCGAGGTCGAGAACGTCGACAGCCATCTCCGGGTCGCAGCCGAACTTCCGCGACAGCGGCCACTCGGCGCCGGCGCAGTCGTACAGGATGCGGCAGAAGACCTTCGCGCCGGGAGCGGCACGGGAGATCTTCTCGACTTCGGCGGCGCAGTCCACCGCGAACAGGCGGATGCCTAGCGCGAAGGCGCGCGCGATGTCGCGCTCCTTCTTGATCGTGTTGCCATAGGAGATGCGGTCCGGGGTTGCGCCGGCGGCGAGCGCCATTTCGATCTCCGCGACGGTCGCGGTGTCGAAGCACGAGCCGAGCGACGCCAGCAGCGACAGCACTTCCGGCGACGGGTTGGCCTTCACCGCGTAGAACACGCGGGAGTCCGGCAGCGCCTTCGCGAAGGTCTGATAGTTGTCGCGCACGACTTCGAGGTCGACGACGAGGCACGGCTCGGTGTCGAGGCCCTCGCTGCGGCGGTTGCGCAGGAATTCCTGGATACGATCGGTCATAGCACCCTCCCAAACGCCCAGCGACGGGACGTCCAAAAATGATGTCGGATGAGCGATAGACCTGTGCCGCACTGTGGAGACGCGACAGAGCCTAAAACTCAAACCAAACTGTGCTGCCGTGGATTGGTTGGGATTTTCCCGCCCGCACACCTGGCAATGAAGGACAAGCCTTTTCAGTAGCCCGCGCCGGCGGTGGAATGCCGGTAGAGACCAAAAAAGCCCGATCCGTCGTTGCTTTAAGTCGCGTCCCCCGTTGAGAGCGGGGTGCGCCGGTTCGCCTCCGGCTGCCAGTCACGGTTGCAAGGAGAGAAGTCACCTTCAACGGCATCCCTTGAGAGAGATGCTGGCCTCTTGAGTCTCACGACTGAAGCGACCCTCGGTTCTTCGTCCCCTTGGCGGCTGTCCGGCCTCTTGTCCGGATACCTACCGACTGACACACGACCACAGGCACGTGCGAAATTGGGCAAGCGTGGAAATATGAGTTTTGAGTCTGGTTCGCAAGTATTTTTTGCGCCACGAGACAACTTTCCCCATGACGTGATCGAAATGTCGCGCTTGCGTTAACGAACGGCGAGAAAGATGAACGCGCGTTAAGTTTTCAGCGTGCGAAAAGCGCCTGTGGCGCAGCGGGATCTTAGATCTTCCGGGTGCGACCTTAAATCTTCCGGGTGAAAGGCTCGACGCGCTGCGCGCCGCGCACGAAGGCGATCATGATCGCGACGCCGATCAGGAAAAGCACGGCCTGCACGATGTGCGCGGCGGTGTCGCTGAGGCCGAACAGGATCGCGAGCGCCCAGCCGCCAGCGAAGGCGGCGCCGAACACCTCGGCGCCGATCAGAATGGCGGCGCTGAGGACGGTGACGACGCTGGGCCACGCGATTTCGCGGGCGTTGGCTTCGAGCTTCTTGGCGTTCATGATTTTGTGATCCCGTTTCGGGCCGCAATCTCTGCGAAATCGCGCCCCCGATCAAGGGTTAGGGCGCAAAAAAGCCCCACCCGATGGTATAGAGAAGCACCTGAAAATCGCTGCAAATAAGGCCTCGCAATGTCAAAATCGACCGCTGCCTCCCGAGCAAACCCGCTGCTGGCCCCCTGGCAGACGCCGTTCGAGACGCCGCCTTTCGCCGAAATCCGCCCCGAGCACTTTCCGGCCGCATTCGACAAGGCGTTCGCGGAGCACACGGCTGAGATCGAGGCGATCAAGGCCAATCCGGCGGAGCCGACTTTCGAGAACACCGTCACCGCGCTGGAGCGGGCCGGCAAGCTGCTCTCCAGGGTCTCGGCAGTTTTCTATGACCTCGTGGGCGCACACTCCAACCCGGAGCTTCTCAAGATCGAATCCGAGGTGGCGCTGAAGCAGGCCCGGCACTGGAATCCGATCAGCATGGACGCTGTGCTGTTTGGCCGCGTCTCCAAGCTGCGCGACAAAGCGTCTTCGCTCAAGCTGACGGGCGAGCAGGCGCGGCTACTGGAGCGGACCTGGACCGGCTTCCACCGCGCCGGCGCGGGCCTCTCCGAGGCAGCCAAGGCGCGGACCGCCGAGATCAACGAGCGGCTGGCTCACCTCTCGACAGATTTCAGCCATCATCTGCTCGGCGACGAGCAGGAGTGGACCATGGAGCTTGGCGAAGGCGATCTGGCGGGTCTCCCGGACAGTTTTGTCGCCGCCACCAAAGCCGCGGCCGAGGAACGCGGGATGCCGGGCAAGATGGTGGTGACGCTGTCACGCTCCTTCGTCGAGCCGTTTTTGAAGGATTCCGCCCGCCGCGATCTGCGCGAGAAGGTGTTCAAGGCCTTCACCGCCCGCGGCGACAACGGCAATGCCAACGACAACAATGCGGCCATTCTCGAAATCCTGAAGCTGCGGGAGGAGCGGGCAAAGATCCTCGGCTATCCGAGCTTCGCCGCCTACCGGCTGGAGGATTCCATGGCCAAGACGCCGGAGGCCGTGCGCGGTCTGCTGGAACGGGTCTGGAAGCCGGCCCGCGCCCGCGCCCTGGCCGACCGCGACGCGCTGCAGGCGCTGATTGCGGAGGAGGGCGGCAACTTCAGGCTCGCTGCCTGGGACTGGCGGTATTACGCCGAAAAGCTACGCCAGCGCAGGGCCAATTTCGACGATGCTGCGATCAAGCCGTATCTCGCACTCGACCACATGATCGACGCCGCCTTCGATGTGGCGACCCGATTGTTCGGGGTGACTTTCACCGAGCGCAAGGACATCCCGGTCTGGCATCCGGATGTGCGGGTCTGGGAGGTCAAGGACGCCAAGGGTCACCACAAGGCGCTGTTCTATGGCGACTACTTCGCGCGTCCGTCCAAGCGCTCCGGCGCGTGGATGACCTCGCTGCGCGACCAGCAGAAGCTCGATGGCGATGTCGCGCCGCTGGTCATCAATGTCTGCAACTTCTCCAAGGGCACCGACGGCCAGCCGTCGCTGCTCTCGCCGGATGACGCCCGCACCCTGTTTCATGAATTTGGCCATGGGTTGCACGGCATGCTGTCGAATGTGATGTACCCGTCGCTGTCCGGCACTAGCGTGTTCACGGATTTCGTCGAACTGCCCTCGCAGCTTTATGAGCACTGGCAGGAGCAGCCGCAGGTGCTGCAAAAGTTCGCGCGGCACTACCAGACCGGCGAGCCTTTGCCGGAGGATCTGCTCAAGCGTTTCATTGCCGCGCGCAAGTTCAATCAGGGCTTCGCCACAGTGGAATTCGTCTCTTCCGCGCTGATGGACCTCGAATTCCACACCCAGCCGGCGGCCTCGATCACCGACGTGCGCGCCTTCGAGAAGCAGGAACTGGACAAGATCGGCATGCCGGCCGAAATCGCGCTGCGCCATCGTCCGACCCAGTTCGGCCACATCTTCTCCGGCGATCACTATGCGTCGGGTTACTACAGCTACATGTGGTCCGAGGTGATGGACGCGGATGCCTTCGGCGCATTCGAGGAAGCGCACAACATTTTCGATCCGGCGGTCGCCAAGCGTCTGCTCGACGACATCTACTCATCGGGCGGATCGCGCGACCCGGAAGACGCCTACATCGCCTTCCGCGGGCGCAAGCCCGAGCCGGACGCGCTGCTGCGCCGCCGTGGCCTGCTCAACGAACCCGAAGCGGCATAAGGTCGAATAGCGCATCATGACACGCCGTCTCATTCAGACCTTGGGCGTGATTGTCGCAACCGTGCTGGGAAGCGTGGCTGCGCAGGCCCATCCGCATGTCTGGATCACGGCCAAAAGCCAATTGATCTATGCGCCGGACGGCACCATCACCGGGGTGCGCCACGCATGGACCTTCGATGACATGTTTTCGACCTATGCCCTGCAAGGGATCGAGAGCAAGACCAAGGGCGTCTACACCCGAGACGAGTTGAAGCCGCTGGCGCAGACCAATGTGGAGTCGCTGAAGGAATATGCCTTCTTCACCTTCGCCAAGGCGGGCGCAGCAGGCAGCCAGAAAAAAGAGAAATTCAGCGATCCGGTGGATTACTATCTCGACTACAAGGATTCCGCGCTGACGCTGCATTTCACCTTGCCGTTCAAGACGCCGTTCAAAACGCAGGCGCTGGCGGTCGAGGTGTTCGATCCGTCCTATTTCATCGACTTCAAGCTGCATGAAAAGGATCCGGTGACGCTGGTCGGCGCCCCGCCCAACTGCAAGCTGGCGTTCCAGCGTCCGACCGACGGCAGCGCGCAGGCGCAGACCATGAACGAACAGACGTTCCTGAACGGCGACAACTCGAACTATGGCGCGATGTTCGCCAACAAGATCACGGTGGATTGCCCCTGATGTCAGAAAAACGCCATTCCGGGGGGCGCGCATCGCGTGCGAACCTGAACTCCAGAGACATAGCGAGAAGACTGGATTCCGGGTCTGCGCCAAAAGGCGCATGCCGGAATGACGTCTGGAGCAAAGTTGCTGTCGTTGCGCTGATGCTGGTTGCGGCGCTTTATCTCGATAGTGCCATCCATGCAGCTCTCGCGCAAAATCCCTTCGGCGCTCCGAAGGGCGCGGCTGCCGAGCCGCAGGCGAGCGGCGTTATCGGCTGGCTGCTCGCCAAGCAATCCGAATTCTATCTCCAGATGTCGAAGACCATTCGCGCGGCGAAAACCGATGGCAGTGCGGTGTGGGCGCTGCTCGGCATTTCGTTCGCCTATGGCGTGTTTCATGCGGCAGGCCCCGGTCATGGCAAGGCGGTGATCTCGTCCTATCTGGTCGCCAATGAAGAAACCGCGAAACGCGGGATCGTATTGTCGTTCGCCTCGGCGCTGATGCAAGCGCTGGTGGCGATTGCGATTGTCGGGATCGGCGCGCTGCTGCTGAACGCCACCGCGAAGACTATGTGCGGCGCCGAGCGCGTGATCGAAATCGCGAGCTACGGCCTGATCGCGGCCTTCGGCGCGCGGCTGGTCTGGACCAAGGGGCGGGGTCTTGTCCGTGCCTTGGGGGCCTACCGCTCCGCGCCGCAACTGGTGCCGGCCATGGCCCATGTCCAAAGTCATGCGCACAGCCATGCACATGACCACGGTCACCACGATCATTCTCACGGTCACGATCACGGTCCGGGTCAAGGTCACTCACATGCGCGCGCGGCCCATCACGATCACGATCATCATCACTCCAGCCACACGCATCATGACCACGCCGGTCATGTTCATGACGAACATTGCGGCCACTCGCATGGCCCGGAGCCGAGCGAACTGGCCGGTCCTGGCGGCTGGTCGCGAGGCTTGAGCGCGATCCTGACAGTCGGCATCCGGCCCTGTTCCGGCGCGATCCTGGTGCTGGTGTTCGCGCTGGCGCAGGGCCTGTTCTGGACGGGCGTCGCCGCAGCCCTGCTGATGGGTCTGGGCACCGCGATCACGGTGTCCGTCATCGCGATCCTCGCAGTGTCGGCGAAGGGAGTTGCCGCCCGTATCGCCGCCGGCCGCGATGGCAGCGGCGCCGTGCTGCTGCGCGGGATCGAGTTTGGCGCGGCGACTCTGGTGCTGCTGTTCGGCACCGGCCTTCTGCTGGGATACATTGCCGCGGAGCGCGTCACCTGCTTCTGATCACGCTCGCCTTGACAACATTTCGGCAACGCGCGATGCCACACCCATCATGACAGCCGTCATTCCCCTCGACGCCCACCGTCCCGCTGCGCAACCGGCGCCTTCGCGCGTCGGTGTCCTGCTGGTCAATCTCGGCACGCCCGACACGGCCGATGCGAAGGGCGTGCGCGTCTATTTGCGCGAGTTCCTGTCCGATCCGCGGGTGATCGAGAACAATGGATTGATCTGGCAGATCATCCTCAACGGTATCGTGCTGCAGATTCGCCCGGCCAAGAAGGCCAAGGACTATCTGAAAATCTGGAATACCGAGAAGAACGAGTCGCCGCTCAAGACGATCACGCGCGCGCAGGCCGAGAAACTGGCGGCCTCCATCTCGGACCAGACGCATGTGATCGTGGACTGGGGCATGCGTTACGGCAATCCGTCGATCAAGTCGCGGATCGACGCGCTGACCGCGCAGGGCTGTGAGCGCATTCTGGTGATGCCGCTCTATCCGCAGTATTCGGCCTCGACCTCGGCGACGGTGGTAGACAAGGTCGCGGCCGCGCTCAAGGATATGCGTGCGCAGCCGACGGTCCGGTTCACGCCGCCGTATTATGACGATGAGGTCTACATAGACGCGCTCGCGGTTTCGATCGAGCGTCATCTGGCGACATTGCCGTTCAAGCCGGAAACCATCGTGGCGTCGTTTCACGGCATGCCGCAGTCCTATATCGATAAGGGCGATCCCTATCAGGCGCAGTGCGTCGCCACGGTGAATGCGCTTCGCGCACGCATGGGTCTCGACGAGAAGGGCCTGATGCTCACCTTCCAGTCGCGGTTCGGCTATCAGCAATGGCTGAAACCTTACACAGCCGCGACGGTCGAACAGTTGGCCAAGGACGGCGTGCGGCGCATTGCCGTCGTGACCCCGGGCTTTTCGGCCGACTGTATTGAAACTCTGGAAGAGATCGTGATGGAAAATGCCGAGATCTTCCACCACGCCGGGGGTGAGGAATTCTCCGCCATTCCCTGCCTGAACGATAGCGATGAAGGCATGGACGTGATCCGCCAGATCGTTCTGCGCGAATTGCAGGGTTGGATCTGACGGCCTGATTTTTGGCCGGGTTCGAACCTCACTCCCTGTTTGCCCGACCAAGAATAAGTCAAGAGCGAGAGCGGCTGTCGTGTGTCTGTGCTAGACTGGCCCCAAGCCTCGCGTCCATTCATCCGCAGGGAGTTTTCAATGTCCGGTTTCGATATTTTCGCGATTGCGCTTTTGCTGCTTGTGATCCTCACGCTGTTCGCCGGCGTCAAGACCGTCTCGCAGGGGTATGACTGGACAATCGAACGGTTCGGAAAATACACCCGCACGCTGGGGCCGGGCCTCAATCTCATCATTCCGTATTTCGACCGCGTCGGCCGCAAGGTCAACATGATGGAGCAGGTGATCGAAATCCCGCAGCAGGAAGTCATCACCAAGGACAACGCCACTGTGACGGTGGACGGCGTCACCTTCTATCAGGTGTTCGATGCCGCCAAAGCGAGCTACGAGGTGTCGAACCTCAATCAGGCCATCGTCACGCTGACCATGACCAACATCCGCTCGGTCATGGGCTCGATGGACCTCGATCAGGTGCTCTCGCATCGCGACGAGATCAACGAGCGTCTGCTCCGCGTGGTGGATGCCGCGGTGTCGCCGTGGGGCGTGAAGGTCAACCGCATTGAGATCAAGGACATCGTGCCGCCGCACGATCTGGTCGAGGCGATGGGCCGGCAGATGAAGGCCGAGCGCGTCAAGCGCGCGGACATTCTGCAGGCCGAGGGTCAGCGCCAGTCGGAAATCCTGCGCGCGGAAGGTGCCAAGCAGGCGCAAATCCTGCAGGCGGAAGGCCGCCGCGAGGCTGCGTTTCGTGACGCCGAGGCGCGCGAACGATCGGCCGAGGCCGAGGCAAAGGCGACCGAGATGGTCAGCAACTCCATCGCCAGTGGGGATGTCGCCGCGCTGAACTATTTCATTGCCGACAAGTACATCAAGGCGTTCAGCCAGATCGCGGAGTCGCCGAACCAGAAGATCATCATGCTTCCGATCGAAGCCACCGGCGTTCTGTCTTCGCTCGGCGGCATCGCCGAGATCGCCAAGGCGACTTTCGGCGATGGCGGATCGGCATCCGCGCCGCGGCGTCCGCCGACGGTGCCGAACACCACGCCGCCGCGCTCGACCACATAAGGACGCATCGGATGGTGGACCTTCTTGCCAAACTCGGGACATGGAACTGGCTAATCCTCAGCGTCGTGCTGATGGCGATCGAGACCTTCGCGCCGGGCGTGTTCATGCTGTGGCTTGGCCTCGCAGCCCTGATCGTGGGCGTGCTGTCGTTCGGAATCGCGTGGTCGTGGCAGGCGCAGGTGATCGCGTTCGCGGCGCTGTCCATCGCCATGGTGCCGCTGTGGCGGTACTACTCCGGCAGGAATGCCAAGCCGACCGACAATCCGTTCCTCAACAGGCGCGCGGAAGGACTGGTCGGGCGCGTGTTCACGCTGGAAAAGCCGATTGTCGGCGGTGTCGGGACGGTGCGGGTCGACGATACGGTCTGGCGCGTGTCGGGACCCGATGCGCCGTCGGGCAGCCGGGTGAAGATCGTCAGTGCCGATGGTGCGAGCCTGAAAGTTGAAGCTGTCTAAGCCCACCTGGCGTCATTGCGAGGAGCGATAGCGACGAAGCAATCCAGTTCCGTGCCAGTTCAAAAAGATGGATTGCTTCGCTTCGCTCGCAATGACGGGAAGAGATTTTACGCCACGCCCGCGCGCAGGATGTCGTGCAGATGCACGATGCCGACCGGCTTCTTGCCATCGGTGACGATCAGCGCGGTGATCTTCGACGCGTTGAGGATTTCCAGCGCCTCGCTGGCGAGCAGATCCGGGCCGATGGTTTTCGGATTCCTGGTCATCACCTCATCGACGCTCGCGGCCATCAGATCGGGCCGCATGTGACGGCGCAGGTCGCCGTCGGTGACGATGCCAACAATGTCGCCGCGCGCATCGACGATACCGACGCAGCCAAAACCTTTCGAGGTCATTTCCACCAAGGCGTCGGACATCTTGGTGCCAAGCGGCTTGATCGGCAGCGCGGTGTCCGTGTGCATCAGGTCGCGGACGAATTTCAGCATCGCGCCGAGCTTGCCGGAAGGGTGCAGCGTGCCGAAATCCAGCGCGGTGAATCCCCGGCTTTCCAGCAGGGCGACCATCAGCGCATCGCCGAGTGCAAGCTGCATTACGGAGGATGTGGTCGGCGCGAGATTATGCGGGCAGGCTTCGCGCGCCTTCGGCAGCGTCAGCACCACATCGGCGGCGGCACCAAGGGTGGAGTTCGCCTCCGAGGTCATTGCGATCAAACCGATGCGGAAACGGCGCGAATAGTTGATGAGGTTCTTCAGTTCGGCGGTCTCGCCGGACCACGACAGCGCCAGGATGACGTCGTCGGTGGTGATCATGCCGAGGTCGCCATGGCTGGCCTCGGCGGCATGGACGAAGAATGAGGGCGTGCCGGTGGAGGCGAACGACGCCGCCATCTTCTTGCCGATGTGGCCGGACTTGCCGAGCCCGGTGACGATCAGCCGGCCCTTGGCATTGCGCACCAGATCGACCGCCGCGTCGAACGCGCCGCCGAGGTCGGATTGCAGGGCGTTCACCAGCGCGGTGATGCCGCTGGCTTCCGCATCGAGGGTGCGCAGCGCGGACTCGACCGCGGCTGATGCGGCGCGGGTCGCGGAAGGCGTCGCTGTCCGCGATGTTGAAGAGGCCATGTCAGGTTCCAAGTGAGCGGGGAGGGCGCGCTGCGCGCGTCGGCTCCGGGACGATTACCTAGCACATCGTCTCCGCTGACGCGACGCGCTCCGGGCCGCCTAACCCCCCGTTAACCATAATTGTTTTAACTCTGTTAACGGCGTTTTACCCGCGCCGCGCGGCGGCTTGTCCACCGCAATTGTCTGAATTTGTTCGGTTTTCGGCGCGGCTCCAGGAATGTTCCGGAGCCGGGAAATGAGTGAAACGTGTACGGCTCGCAGCAGCCTGTCCGGGTCTTGGTCCAGGTTCTGGACCATCGCTGGCGTGCGTCTGGATGGCGCGCGCTGCCGGCGTGCGCGCTGCTGCTCCTTTGCCAGCCTGTTTCCGCGCAGACCCTGACGCCGAACATGCTGAACCCGACACAGGGCGGCTTTGCGCCGCGCGAGCAGTCGCTGCTGCGCCGGACCGCGCAAGCCGCGCCCGACGATGACGGCTTGCGGCGCGAACCACGCGCGTCGTCCCGCGTCGGTGCGATACCGACCTACGGCATTGTGCCCGCTTCCGGCGCATCGGACAGCGGCTTCGACTCGCTCAATCGCACACGCAAGAAGCCGAAGCTCTATCCCGGCGCGCCCAAGCCGAAGGTCGTCGGTCCGGGCAATCCGCCGCCTGCGCTGCCCAAGCCCAAGGTTGCCGCGCCGGTGTCACCGTCGGTCGCAGGAACGGCGCCCGGCCAGCCGCCGCGCCGCCGCCTGAAGCCTGACGACGATCCGTTTGCGAATGTCGGCTTTCACACTGGCACGTTTCTCACCAAGGCCGCTGTCGAACTCTGGGGCGGTTACAACACCAATCCCGGCCGCATGAACCAGCCGAAGGGCTCGGCATTCTACACGGTCGCGCCCGAGCTTCTGATTGCGTCGGACTGGGAGCGGCATTCGCTGATCGCCGATCTGCGCGGCTCGTTCACCGGCTACGGCACCACGTTTCCGCCAAGCCTCGATTGCAACTGCAATCCGCCGGTGCCCGTCGCTTCACCGGTGCCGACGAATATCGACACGCCGAGCTTCAACGGCAAGATCAGCGGCCGCATCGACGCCACACGCGACACCCGCATCAACACCGAACTGCGGATGCGGGTTTTCACCGACAATCCCGGCTCGCCGAACATTCAGGCGGGCCTTGCGAAATATCCACTGGCGACGAGTGTCGGGGGCACCGCAGGCATTGAGCACGATTTCAACCGCCTGCAGGTTTCGGTCGCGGGCCTAGCCGATCGCACGACCTATCAGCAATCGAAGTTGACCGACGGCTCGACCTTCACCAACGACGACCGCAACTTCAATCAGTTCGGCGGGCTCGCGCGTGTCAGCTACGATCTGATGCCGGGCGTCAAACCGTTCGGCGAAGTGCAGGCTGATACGCGCCTGCATGATGTGAAGGCCGATCGCTCGGGATATCTGCGCGATTCCAACGGCGGCTATGTGAAGGCCGGCACCACGTTCGAGTTCTCGCGGCTGCTGACCGGCGAAGCAGCGGTCGGCTATTCGCTGCGCACCTATCAGGACCCGCGGCTCACCGACATGAAGGGCCTGCTCACCAGCGCCTCGCTGATCTGGACCGCATCGGGCCTGACCACGGTGACGCTCGCCGCGACGTCATCCATCGACGAGACCACGCTGCCCGGCGTTTCCGGCGTGATCTCCCGCGATTATTCGCTGCAGGTGGATCATGCGTTCCGCCGCTGGCTGATCGGCACGGCGAAAATCGGCACCGGGACATCGGACTATGACGGCACGCGCTTCGACCGCCGCTATTTTGTGGAAGGCGATCTGGTCTACAAGCTGTCGCGCACCTTCCAGCTCAAGGCGCAGGTCCGTCACGACTGGCTGGACAGTTCGGTCAGCGGCGCCAACTCGGCGGCGACGGTTGTGATGCTCGGCATCCGCGTGCAGCGTTAGCAAAGCGCCGATGTCCAAGCATCGTGCGCAATTTACTTTCGCGAGGACGACATCTCGAGTGTTGCGGCATTGGCCGCTTTGCCAGGCGATTGTGGATGATTCCTTCAGCCGGTGGTTGACAGCAAAATCCCGATAGGAACAAATAGAGAACAATCGAAATCATCGCGACTCGCTCTCCGGCGGCGCCGGTTGAGGGGTGCGCCGTCAGCCCTGGGAGGAGCCATCATGTTCAGACCGGCCACACAAACCGACATCGAGCGCTACGAGCGCGCCGTCGACAGCGCGATCGCCACCTGCGGCGGCGACATTCGCGGCGCGCTCAAGGCGCTGATCATCGCGAATGAATATTTGGAGGAAGAATTGCGTCAGGTGCTGGACGCGGTCGAGTCGCATGGGCTGGTGCCGGTCGTGCAGCGGAGTGTGGCGTAGGGATTTGAGACTTTTCGGGTCGTCCCGGCGGAGACCGGGACCCATAGTCCTAAGTCTCCGTCTTGAAAGAGATGATGGAGCGGCCTTCGGCTTATTGGCACAATGTGCGGTGGTTATGGGTCCCCGCTTTCGCGGGGACGACATCATTGTTGCAGCCGCAAGATGTATGAGAAGGCGCTTACTTCATCAGTTCCTTCGCCAGCGCCATGTACATCGGCAGCGAGACCGGATCGTTGGCGGCGTTGGCGGCCATCGGATGCGAGGCGTAGCGCGCGATCACCATTTCGGCGGTCGGATCGACATAGATGCTCTGGCCGTAGATGCCGCGCGCCGTATAGGCGTTGTGCTCGTTGTGGGTGATCCACCACATGTCGCGATACGACCAGCCCTTCAGGGCGTATCCGGCCTTGGCGAAGTCGTCCTTGTTGCCGCCCTTGGTGATGTCGGCGACGGCGGCTTCCGGAATGATCTGCTGGCCGTTGAACTTGCCTTTGTTGCGCATCATTTCGCCGAAGCGGGCGAGGTCGCGCAGCACGGTGTTGTAGCCGCCGCCGCCGGACTCGGTGCCGATGCTGTCGACCATGAAGTAGCCGTCTTGCTCGGCGCCGAGCTTCGACCAGATTTCCGATGACAGCAGCGCGGCCAGCGACTTGTTCGCGGCGCGCTTGACGATCCATGCCAGGACTTCGGCGTTCGAGGTCTTGTAGGCGAAGGCCTGGCCGTGCTCGCCTTCCTTCTGCAGCTTGACGAGGAAATCGAAGAAGGTGCGCGGCCCTTGATAATTGGGCGGAAGCGGCATCATGCCGCCGGCACGGGCATAGTCGAACACTTCGGCCTTCGGATCGGTATATTTCTCCGAGTATTTCACGCCGATGGTCATGTCCATCACCTGACGCACGGTGGCGTCGCCATAGGCGCTGTCTTTCAGTTCGGGGACGTATTTGATCACAGGCGCTGCGGGATCGAGCTTGCCGTTGGCGGCCAGAACCGCGGCCAGCGTGCCGACAAAGGACTTCGTCACCGAGAAGGCGATGTGCGGCAGTTGCGGGCTGCCTTCGCCGAAATACTTCTCATAAACGATCTTTCCCTTGTGCAGCACGACGATGCCGTCGGTGTAGGTCAATTGCAGCGCGTCGTTGAAGGTGATCGCCTTGCCGTCCAGAGTGGTGATCGCGACGGCGCCGAGATCACGCTCGGCGCGCGGCAGCGGAACGACCGGTCCTTCGCCGCGCGAGACGGCCGCGGTCGGCACCAGTTCGCGGAAATGGCTGAACGACCAGCGTGTGTTCGGAAAGCGCGACGACGAACCGTCGATGAAGCGGATGGTCTTGTCCGGCGGCGGCGGAAAGCCCTGCATCAGGCCAAGCGTTTTCGGATCGGTCTGCGCTGCGGTCGGAAGCGGCTTGGCATCTTGCGCGTCCGATTCCGTGGAAAGCACCACGGTGACTCCGGTGAGTGTGAGCAAGGCAAAGGCGTAGCGTGCGGCAGATCTACGAATGGTCATGGCATTTCCCCGGCAGTTATTCTTGGAGTGGTCTTGCGAAAAGCCTAGCCGAGCACCTCACCTCAAACCACAGATATTGCCCCTGAAAGTGAAATAAAAAACCGCGAGACTTTCGTCTCGCGGTTTGATCGTGATTTTTGCTGTGCGGAAATTTACGGGCAGGGATAACGGTTGCCGTCGTTGTTGAGATAGGTGCCCGACGCCGGATCGTAGGACCGATAGCGCTGTGCGCAATAAGCCTGGTTCTGCTGGGCCTGCGCCTGAGAAGCGGCGATCGCGCCGCCAATGATCGCGCCGGCGGCGAGACCGATGCCGACGCCAGCGGCGGTGCCGCCATAGCCGCGGCGATGATAGTGATGACGATGACCGTAGCCGCGGCGATAATACTGCACGTTCTCGATATTGCTTGAACCGGTGGCCGCGCCGGCGAGGACGGAGCTGTTCATCAGCGGGGCAGCGGCTGCGGGTTGGGCGGCGGCAAGGGCGGTGGAGCCTGCAAGCAGGGCTGCTGCGAGAAGTTTTGCAGTTCGCATTTATTTTCCTTCAGTTTTGGGAATGGGGAGTCGCGAGCCGGAACGCGCTGGCGGACCGATTGAGGCACGAACGAAACTAACCCTTCGAGCGGGGAAAGGTTCCGTATCATTACACCTCAATTTTGGCGGCGGGACACAAGTCCGTGTGCCCGCGCCAGAGGCTCATTCTTCGGTTTCGCGGACCCTGCGGCGATCCTTCACCACGCCGATGGTCACGCCCATGCGTTCGACCTTGGCAATGACCTTGCCGGCGAGAATGCGGTCGCAGTTCATGTGGGTCGGCGCGATGTAGAAGTCCGCGAAGCGCCAGTCATACATCCTGATCCATTTCAGATTCGGACGCGCATATTCCTCGTAGGATACGCGCTCACCGCAAACCGCGACCTTGTACTGCTTGGTGTGAGACGTGGCGGGTTCGGTGCGGTCGAGGAAGTCATGCAGTTCGTCGACGGCTTCCGGCATGCTGTTGACCCAATAGTCGGTGACGAAGCGCCGCGATGCGCCTTCGAGGCCGCCGACAAGCTGGTTGTAGTAGAGATATTCATAGGGATGCAGGTGATAGAGCTTGCCTGCAGTCCAGGTGTAGCAGGTTGCAAGAATCGCGAGCCAGACCACCAGCGTTGAGCGGTGAAACCGCGTCAGTGCGCCGATCGAACTGCTCAGGCCGACACCGGCGAGCACGGCGATGGCCGGAAACACGAACAGGAAGTGGCGGCAGCCGTCGAATGCCGGTCCCTCGACCACGACCTGACATGCCACGGGAAAGATCGCGGTGAATGCGATCAGGCCGAGTTCGCGGCGCTGGATGCCGGTGACGCCGCCGGCGCGCGCCGGGAGCACAAGCAGCAGCAGGGAGAACAGCGTGGCGCCGAGCGTCAGCAGCGGCAGCCGGATCGCGATATAGGTCGGCACATAGTAGCGCGGCACGTCCGCCATCTCGTAGGTCTGGCCGAACAGGATGGTACGGATGTGATAGTGGAATTCGCCGAACGACATCAATCCGCGAATCGGGTTGAGCGGCGACAGCGCGGCCCAGGGCCAGGTCGCGGCCATGATCAGATAGGCGATCACAAACGCCGGCATGAACCACAGCACCGAGCGCAGGACGAAGCGCGTGCGCTCGCGCCAGTGCCCCACGATCGGGCGCGGGATGTTCATGAGAATGACAAGACCGAAATAGCCGACCAGCAGCAGGCTCAACGATTTGATGCCGAGCGCGGCGCCGGTCATGATGCCGAAGCCGATTATATCGCGCATGCGCGGCGTCGGCAGGTCGCGGCTGGCGCGGATCAGGAAGTACATCGCGCCCGCCATGAAGGCGGCGAGCGGAATGCCTTTGGTGTGGTTGTACATCGCGCCGTACCACGAGCCGCACAGCGCCAGTGCGACGATGGTGAAGAATGCCGCGCGGGGGCTTGCGATCAGCCGCGCCGTTGCAGCGGCGGCGCCGATGCCGCCAATGCCGATCAGCGCGCATAGCAGGTGACGCAGTTCGTATTGATCGACGGGAATGATCTGGCTGAGACCAAGGCCGAGGATATCGAACAGCCCGCCATAGAGATAAAGATTGTCGAGCTTGAACACCGAGCGGTCGGCGAAGCCGCTCTTGTAATAGGCGACGATCAGTTCGCCATACTGATGCTGGACGCCTTCGTCGTTCGAGATGGCGTAGTCCTGGAAGGTCCACAGCGCGATCACGATCAATGCGGCAAGGGCCGCGCAGGAGGCCAGATCGAACACGTTGCGCCGGCTCAACCAGTTCGCACAACGCTTCAGCCGCTGGCCAAGGCTGGCACCCGTGAGATCGCGGCCGGAAATATCCAGCCCGCTGCTTATGGAATCGGTCATCCCCAGGGGTTCCTCAGCCACACCTTATCTATCTGGCGCTGCTCGCGGTTTCCGGCTGCGCGCCCGCCATGCCCCCACGGCGAAAAGCCGGTGATTTTCACCGGTGCGGTTCCACCATAGGTGCGGGAAAGGCACTTGCTCAAGGAAATTGCATTTTGCGCCGCGAAAATAAGCGGGGGTTCGCCCGGCGGACGGCCCGTTGCTTCCGGGAATCCGGTTCCGCAGCCCGAAAATGGGGCGTCAGACCACAACCGTGAGCCGCTTCGCGGCCCGGGTGATCCCGGTGTAGAGCCAGCGGGCACGGCTGTCCTGAAAGGCGAAACTCTCGTCGAACAGCACCACGTCGTCCCACTGCGAACCTTGCGACTTGTGGACGGTCAGCACGTAACCATAATCGAACTCGTCATAGGGGCGGCGCTGCTCCCACGGAATGTCCTCGATACCGCCGCTGAAGCAGTCCTGCCGCACCGAAACTTTCGTGACCTTGGCGGTGCTGACATCCTCATCCGGCGACAGCCGCATGGTGAGAATTTTCGATTTCGACGGCGTGCGTGATTTCACCCGCCACAGCCCGCCGTTGAACAGCGCTTTCTTGCGGTTGTTGCGCAGGCAGACCAGCTTGTCTCCGGCCACCGGCAACGGGTCCTCGATGCCTTGCTTCTGGCGCACGCGCATGTTGTAGGCGCGGCGGGTGTTGTTGCGGCCGACCAGAACCTGATCCGCCGCCATCACCCGGTCCGGATCGAGCCCGTCGCGGCGCACGACTTCGCTTTCGCCGAAGATGCCGAGATCGAGGCTGCGGCCTTCGCGCACCGCCATCGACATCCGTACGATCGGATCGTCCTGCGCCTGACGGTGCACCTCGGTCAGCATCGCGTCCGGTTCGGCATCGGTGAAAAAGCCGCCGCCCTGGATCGGCGGCAACTGCGCCGGATCGCCCAGCACCAGCAACGGACAATCGAACGACATCAGGTCGCGGCCCAGTTCCGCATCGACCATCGAACATTCGTCGATCACGATCAGCTTGGCCTTGGAGGCGGGCGCGTCGTCCCACAGTTCAAAGCTCGGCTGCTCCTCGCCAGACTCGCGGGTGCGGTAGATCAGCGAATGAATGGTCGAGGCGTTGTCGCAGCCCTTGTTGCGCATCACCAGCGCGGCCTTGCCGGTGAAGGCCGCGAATTTCACATTGCCATTCACGCCGTCCGCGATATGCCGCGCCAGTGTGGTTTTGCCGGTTCCCGCATAGCCGAACAGCCGGAACACCTGCGGCGTGCCGTTCCGGCCCGGCTTGGCCTTGAGCCAGTCGGCGACGGCGCGCAGCGCCTGATCCTGATGCGGGGTGAACGTGGTCATGGGCTGTGCTGGATACTTTATATCTCGTCCGGTGCAAGCGGATAAACCGTCCGCGAGCAGGGTCATCTGCATAGCCGAATCGCCGTCCCGTCGCTGGAGAATAATGCGCCGGATTGTGAAGAACATCCGTCGCCATCATGGCCGCTTCTCATATATGGTTGGCGCGAAACAAGGCCGGTGCGTGCATGGAACGCCTCTTTCTTCAGATCGCCACGGCGTTCAGCGCACTGGTGCTGCTCGGGATAGGCCTGTGCGGCATGATTCTCGGCGTCCAGTTCATGCATGGCGTCGGCACGATCACGGTCGATAACTACTTCCGTCTGATGTCCGGCGTGATGGCGGGCATGGGCATCGTGCTGCTCTGCGCGATCCCCCATGCCGAGCTCCACCGCGAGCGGTTCGGCGTCATCACATTCATGGTCGTGCTGGGCGGTCTGTCCGAACTTTATTCGGTGATCCTGCACGGCATTCCCAGCGTCGGCTCGCTGTTCGGCCTGTTCATGACGCTGATCTACGCGCCGCTGCTGTGGCTGCTGCAGCGGCATGTTGCCAGACGCGCCGCGCAGCCGTCGCACTGACAGCCGATGATTATCCTCAAGCGTATCGCTCTCGCTGTGATCATGGTTGCCATCGTCGCAATGTTCGGCCTGTTCGCCTGGAATTTTTATCAGCGCTATACGGCGTCGGATCAGCCGCCGCCGGTGATCTATGAGCGCTCCGACCGGCCGTCGCGCGCGTGAGCCTGCGGCGCGATGCCGGTTGCGTCACCGCAGCCCGGTTCGGTAAGTTGCCTCACCTTGGCGCAACGCCGGCCATGAGGGTCTCCCTCATACAAACAACAACAAACGGGAGACGCCCGCGATGACTTCCACCTCCGGATCGTTCGACTTCACGCCGCTGCTGGCTGCAAATCTGCCGCCCGCAGCCGCGAAATGGAGCGGTTTTCCAAAGTACAATTTCGTCGGCGGCAACAACGATGCCGATCAGGTGCCAGTCGCGAAGCTGCTCGAAGCCTCGACCGCGGTGCTGACCCGGGAGGGCGCGACGCTTGCGACCTACGGTCTCAACAGCGGGCCGCTCGGCTATCGGCCCTTGCGCGAATTTCTGGTCGGCAAGCTGAAGCGCGACGCGGGCATCACCTGCACGGCGGATGAAATCCTGATTACGTCAGGATCTCTGCAGGGCCTCGATCTGGTCAATGGGTTGCTGTTGTCGCCGGGCGACACCGTGCTGATCGAGCAGGAATGCTATCAGGGGTCGATCACGCGGCTGACACGGCGAGGAATCAACATTGTCGGCATTCCGCTCGACCATGACGGGATGCGAGTGGATGCGGTGGAGGCTGCGCTCAAGGAGCTCAAGAGCAGGGGCGTCCGCGCGAAATACATCTACACCATTCCGACGGTGCAGAATCCGACCGGCACGATCATGAGCGAGGAGCGGCGGCGCGAATTGCTCAGACTGGCCGATGAGTACGGCGTGCCGATTTTCGAGGACGATTGCTATGCCGACCTGATCTGGAGCGGCAAGCGTCCGCCCGCGCTTTATGCCATGAGCAAGACCGATAACGTGATTCACATCAGCTCTTTTTCCAAGTCGGTCGCGCCGGCTTTGCGTGTCGGCTACATCGTGGCGCCATGGGCGGTGCTGTCGCGCATCCTCCCCATCAAGACCGATGCAGGCTCCGGCGCGCTGGAGCAGATGGTGCTGGCGGAATTCTGCGCGGCGCATTTCAGCGATCATGTGCCGAAACTGGCGAAGGGCCTGCGCGTCAAGCTGGAGGCGATGATGGAAGCGCTGGCCGAACAGTTCGGCACGGCTGCGGAGTTTGACGATCCGCCGGGCGGAATTTTCCTTTGGGTCAAGCTGCCCGACAATGTCGATACGATGAAGCTGTATCAGGCCGCGTTGGCCGCCGGCATTGCGATCAATCCAGGCGCCGAATGGTCGGTCAACGCCGGGCACAGCAAGAGCCGCTTGCGGCTGTGCTTCGCCAGCCCGTCCGTGCAGGAGATCAGAGACGGCGTTGCCGCGCTGGCCGAAGTCTGCCGCAAGGAATTCGGCGTGCCGAGCCGCAGCGCGAATGTGGAACGGGCCAAGGGCTGAACATAATGATGCAGAAGATCCTGATTGGCGTCATCGCGACCATCGGCTCGTTTGTGGCGCTCATCCTCTTGCAGCCATCCGATTACCGGATTGCGCGGACGACGATGATCTCAGCGCCTGCGCAGGATGTCTCGTCCCAGATCGACGATTTTCATCGCTGGCAGGCGTGGTCGCCATGGGCGGAACGGGACCCGAAGGCGAAGACGTCCTTTCAAGGGCCAAGCAGCGGCAAGGGGGCGGTGTTCATCTGGTCGGGCAACAATGAAGTCGGCGAGGGCCGCATGACGCTGATCGAAAGCCAGCCCGGTGCGCTTGTCAAAATCCGGACAGACTTTGTGAAGCCGTTTGTCGGCACCAGCTATTCCGATTTCGCCCTGAAGCCGGATGGCGACGGCACGTCCCTGACGTGGAGCATGTCCGGAGAGAACGACTTCATCGGCAAGGCGATCTGTCTGTTTGTCAGCATGGACAAGGTGCTGGGCGGCGAGATGGAAAAGGGGCTCGCCGGCATCAAGCGGATTGCGGAAGCTGCTGCGAAAAAGCCGGCGCAGAATTCATCCACGCCGGCGAAATAGTATTCCCTCCACGTCGTCCCCGCGCAGGCGGGGACCCATAACCACCGACTTCGGTTATTTAGCGGGATCGTTCAGCGGCTTTGCTGAGGGTCTAGGGAGTATGGGTCCCCGCCTTCGCGGGGACGACATCTGTTATGTTGTAAGGTGCTAGCGGAACATTGCTGTAGTGGTGTGTTCACATCGTCCCGCTCTTGCGGGGAGAGGTCGCGAGCAATAGCGAGCGGGTGAGGGGCAGCTTGCTGAATTTGCCCCTCACCCGGAGTCTTCGCTGCCGCTCAGTCTCCGACCTCTCCCCGTAAACGGGGAGAGGTGGAAAGGGATCAGGCCGCCGCCGCGCCACGCATGTCGCCGGAATTCGGCGGCGGGATCGGCTGGCCGTCGTCGGCATATTCATTGAGCTTGTTGCGCAGGGTGCGGATCGAGATGCCGAGAATGTTTGCGGCATGGGTCCGGTTGCCGAGGCAGTGCTTCAGCGTTTCCAGAATGAGATCGCGCTCGACATCCGCCACGGTGCGGCCGACCAGCGCGCGGGTCACCTGTTCGGCGGCGAAGGTCGCATGCGCCACGGCGGGCGGCGTCTTCGCGGTGTCGAGGCGATCCCCATCCGGCGAAATGATCGCGTCGGCGCCGATCTCGTCGCCGTTCGCCATCAGCACCGCGCGGTGCATGGTGTTTTCCAGCTCGCGGACGTTGCCCTGCCAGCGGTTGGTGGTGAGCACGCGGCGCGCATCCGCCGAGATGGGCCGCAGCGGCACACCGTTGGCGTCCGCATACTTCTTCACGAAGTGCTGGGCCAGTTCGAGAATGTCGGCGGGGCGGTCACGCAGCGCCGGAATCTTCAGGTTCACGACATTGAGGCGGAACAGCAGGTCTTCGCGGAACGTGCCGGCCTTGACAGCATCGGCGAGATTTCGGTTCGAGGTCGCGATGATGCGGATGTCGACCGGAACGGGGCGGGTGCCGCCGACGCGGTCGATCACGCGCTCCTGAATGGCGCGCAGCAGCTTGGACTGCAGCCGGACGTCCATTTCCGAGACTTCGTCCAGCAGCAGCGTGCCGCCGGTGGCTTCCTCGAACTTGCCGATGCGGCGCGCAATGGCGCCGGTAAACGAACCTTTTTCATGACCGAACAATTCGGATTCGAGCAGGTGTTCGGGGATCGCAGCGCAGTTGATCGAGATGAACGGCTTTTTCGCCCGGTTGGAGCGGGTGTGAACGTAACGCGCCAGCACTTCCTTGCCGGTGCCGGATTCGCCGGTGATCATGACGGACGCATCGGAACCTGCGATCTGCTGCGCCAGCTTGACCACGCGGGCCATGGCGTCATCGCGATAGATCAGGTCACGGGAATCGTTGGCGACCGCGGCAAGGACTGCTGCGATCAGCTCCGGATCGGGGGGCAGTGGAATGTATTCTTTCGCGCCGGCATGAATGGCGGCAACGGCCGCCCGCGCATCGGTGGTGATGCCGCAGGCGACGATCGGAACGTGGATGTGTTCGGCTTCCAGCCGGATCACCAGATCGCGGATGTCGAGGGCGACATCCACCAGCAGCAGGTCGGCGCCCTTGCCGCCGCGCACCACGCGCATCGCCTGTTCCGAATCCTCGGCGTGAGTCACCGTCGCGCCATTGTCCATGGCGATCTTGGTGGCGGTGGTGAGCTGGCCCTTGAGCGTGCCAACGATGAGAAGCCGCATGATGGTCTCCTGTTATTCTCTTGTTCGTCGTCCGGGCCATTTCCGGCGCCGGTGTCATGTTGGGTTTAAGAGCGTTCCGCCTTGATGATTTCGGTCATGGTTACGCCCAGCTTGTCCTCGACCAGGACCACTTCGCCGCGCGCGACCAGCCGGTTGTTCACGTAGATATCAATCGCTTCGCCGACGCGGCGGTCCAGTTCGAGCACGGTGCCGGGACCGAGCTTGAGCAGATCGGCGACATCCATCTTGGAGCGTCCGAGTACGGCAGAGACCTGAACCGGGACGTCGAAGACGGCTTCGAGGTCCTGGGCGATGCGGTTGACGTAGTCGTTGTCGTCGAACAGCGTGTGGTCGTCCGGCAACGGGGCGTCGCTGGCGTTGAGATCGGGAAGCGGGACGTTGGTGTCTGTGTCGCTCATGGCAAGTCCTCATGGCCGGGGAGGCCGGCCTGATTGCGGGACGCCAGATAGCGCCCCACGAGTTCGTTGATCTTGGCGTCGATGGTGGAGCGGTCGAGGGTCACGCCGCCGTCCGCCCATTCGATCTTGCAGTCGCCGGTGGCGATGTCCGGCTCCGCCAGAATGACGAGCTTGCCCTCGAATCCGCTCTGCTTCGCGAGTTGCTCGATGCGCGCGCGTGCGGCGTCATACAGGGCGTCATTGATCCGCACCACGAGATGCGGGGTTGCGGTCAGATGCCGGAAGCAGTCGCTCACCAGCGCCATCATTTCGGTGAGCGGTTCGGCGGCGATCAGTTCGGTGCAGAGCTTGCGGGCGACCGCAAGCGCCACGTCCACCGCCTCGGTCTCCATCCGCTCCTCGATGGTCGAGAACCGGCCGGCGATGGACCTGATGGCAATTCCGATTTCCTCCAGCGCGAGCGCGGCGCGGCGATCGCTTTCGGCTCTGGCTTCGTGACGGGCGGCGTCGAAGCCCGCGCGGTAGCCGCGTGCCTCGGCGTCCGCGATTTGATGCGCGACCTCGGCGGCGCTCGCCACGCGCTCCTTGGCGGCGTCTGGCGCCGCGAAGTCGAGGTCGAACAGGAATTTTGCGGGTGCGCCCATCAGTACACCAGTTCGTCGTCAGCGCGGTTTTTCTGCAGCATGATTTCGCCCTTGGCAGCGAGATCCTTGGCGAGATTGACCAGCAGCGCCTGCGCCTCGTCCACATCGCGCAGACGCACCGGACCCGCGGCCGCCATGTCGTCCATCAGCATCTTGGCGGCGCGGCTCGACATGTTGCCCATGAAGAAGGTGCGCACGGTTTCGTTGGCGCCCTTCAGCGCGATGCCGAGCTTGTCCTTGTCGACATGGCGCATCAGCGTCTGCGCGGAGCCGGCGTCGAGTTTCACCAGATCGTCGAAGGTGAACATCAGCGCCTTGATGCGCTCCGCGGATTCGCGGTTCTCTTCCTCCAGCGAAGTGATGAAGCGGGTTTCGGTCTGGCGGTCGAAATTGTTGAAGATTTCCGCCATAACCTCGTGGGCATCGCGGCGGCGGGTCTGCGACAGGTTCGACATGAATTCGACGCGCAGGGTCTGTTCGACGCGCTCGATGACTTCCTTCTGCACGGCTTCCATTTTCAGCATGCGGCTGACGACGTCGAGCGCCATGTCCTCGGGCAGGATCGCCAGCACGCGCGCGGCGTGTTCGGGCTTCAGCTTTGACAGCACCACCGCGATGGTCTGCGGATATTCGTTCTTGAGGTAATTGGCGAGAACCTCTTCCTGCACGTTGGAGAGCTTTTCCCACATGTTGCGGCCTGCGGGGCCGCGGATTTCGTCCATGATGCCGTTGACCCGGTCTGATGGCAGATATTGCTGCAGCAGCCGCTCGGTGGCGTCGAAATTGCCCATCAGCGCGCCGGAGGCCGACATCCGCGAAACGAATTCGAGCATCAGGTCTTCGACCACATCGGCTTCGACGGTGCCGAGCGAGGACATCACCACTGAAAGCTCGCGCACCTCGTCGTCGTCGAGCATCGACCAGATCTTGCCGCCATACTGTTCGCCGAGCGCCAGCATCATGATGGCGGCGCGCTTGGGCCCGGACAGAGGTGCGGTCTTGGCGCGGCCGTTCTGACGGCTGGCCAGCGTCGCGACGACACCCGCGATATCGTTGGTGTTCTGCGCGTTGCTATTGGTGAGCGCGGGTGCGTTTGCCATGTCGGATCAAGCCGGTTCGGAAAGCCACTGACGGATGATGGAGGCGGTCTCGTTCGGGTTGCGGTCGGCGAGTTCGCCGACGCGGTGCACGGACTGGGCGTGCACCTGGCCCTGCACCTGCGCGACGTCGATCATCTGCGCGGTGGCGTTGTTGGGAATCTGCGGCTGATGGGCAGGCTGTGGCGCCGCTTCGGGCAGCGGCAGCGGCGCGGGCGCCGGCGGAGCCGGGTCCGCGGCCAGCACGCGCTTGAGCAGCGGGCGCACCACCATGAACACCACGATGATGCTGAGGATCAGCATGACGCCAAGTTCGACGAAATACATGATGTCGTCCTTGGTGAACTGGAACATGCCGAGGAAGCCCTTCGGCGTTTCCGCCGGGATCACCGAAGGCACGTCCGCGAAGCGCAGGTTGACGACTTCCACCTGGTCGCCGCGCTTTTGCTCGAAGCCGATGGCCGAGCGGACCAGCGTCGCAATGCGGTCGAGGTCTTCTTTCGAGCGCGCCGCATAGACGACCTCGCCCTTGTCGTTCTTGGTGTAGCTGCCGTCCACCAGCACGGCGACCGAAATGCGATTGACCCGGCCGGCTTCGGTCACTTCCGTCTTGGTGACGCGGGAAATCTCGTAATTGTTGATTTCCTCGCTCTTCTTGCTCTGGTCCTTCGCAGTGGAGCCAGCGCCCTGTCCCTGTCCGCCCGGCAGTTCGTTGTTGACGGTGACCTGGCCGTCGTTGGCGTTGGCGGTGGCGGCGGATTCCTCGCGCGATTGGCTGGAGCGCAGCACGCGGCCTTCAGGGTCGAACTTGTCCGAGGTCTCGGTGATCTTGTTGTAGTCGAAGTCGGCGGTGAGCTGGACGCGGGCGCGGCCCGATCCGACCACCGAGGACACGATGGCCTCGACCTGATCGCGCATGCGCTTCTCGAACGCGGCGCGGCGTTCGTCGCCGCCGCCGCCGTCTGCCGCGCCGTCACCGGCGGCGCCGTTGGCCAGCAACTGGCCGGTCTCGTCGACAATGGAGACGCGCTGCGCCTTCATGCCGTTGACCGCGGAGGCGACGATGTGTCGGATGGCGCGGACTTGCTGCGGTTCGAGCTGGCCGCGCACGCGCAGCACGATGGAAGCCGACGGCTCCGGCGTCTCGCGGGAGAACAGCGGCCGTTCCGGCAGCACCAGATGCACGCGCGCGGCCTGAATCCGGTCGATACCCTTGATGGTTCGGGCCAGTTCGCCCTCGAGCGCGCGCAGGTGATTGATATTCTGGACGAAACTGGTGGAGCCGAGGGCGTCGGACTTGTCGAAGATTTCGTAGCCGATGCCGCCGCCCTTGGGCAGGCCGCCCTCGGCGAGCTTCATGCGCAGGCGGGTGATCTTGTCCTTCGGCACCTGGATCACGGCGCCGTCGTTCTTCATTTCGTAGGGAATGCCCTGGCGTTCCAGGTCCTTGATGATCGCCGAGGAGTCTTCATAGGAGAGATCGGTGAACAGCGTGGCCATCGGCGGGGTGGTGACCCGCATGATGACAAAGCCGAAGAAGCCGACCAGCGCCAGCGTGACAGCGGCCATGGCCGCCATCCGGGCCGCACCCAGACCTTTCAGGAAGGAAAACAAACCCTGCACGAACCACCCCAAAGATTCGGCTCACACGCCGACTGGGCAGAATTTGCCTATCTATGGTTTCCATATGGTTAACGCCGGTTAACGGGTGAGGAGAAAACAGGGACATGCCGAAAACCGGCCTCTCAGGGAGGGGCCGGTTTTCGGAAAATTCGCTGGAAAATGGTCAGGAGCCGTGCGCGAAGCGCCGGAAGGCTTACTGGCGGTACTGCTGAATGCGGGTGGTGCGGAGGCCCGCCAGGCCATGCTGGTCGATGGAGAACTGCCAGGACAGGAATTCGTCAACAGTCAGGGTGTAACGGCTACAGGCTTCCTCGAGGGAGAGGAGGCCGCCGCGCACAGCGGCCACAACCTCGGCCTTGCGGCGGATCACCCACCGTTTGGTACCGGGCGCGGGAAGGTCCGCAATCGTCAGCGGACTGCCATCTGGCCCGATGACGTACTTCACCCTCGGGCGGTGGGGTTCTGTCATGGTGTACTCACAAACTCGAAACAACTGAACTCGTGGGAACAACCTACGCTTCGCGGCTTAAAATTTACCTAAACCCAAGCGTCCAATACGATTCTCCTTCGATCTGCCCAAAACGGGACAGGCCGGCTCCGCGAGGAACCGGCCTTCCGATGACAAATGAGAATGGCGGGGACGACTATCAAGCGGCTCAGCGTCAGGTTGACGATGCGGCCTTCACCACGCGCTTGATCTGGTCGAGGGTGTAGTTCTTGCCGCCGATCGACAGCAGCGCCGGGCTCGCGGTGAGATCCACCGAATCAACCGTGCCCTGCACCTCGGTGGAGATTGCGATGTCCTTGCCGTTGGTGTCCTTCGCGGTGACCGTCATCTTGTAGTCACCAACCGGCCATTGGGTACCGTCATTGCCCTTGCCATCCCAGACGAAGCTCGAATTGCCCGAGCCGATGGCGAAGTTGCCCGAGTAGGCGGTCTGGCCCGCCGAATTGGTGATGGTGACGGTTGCGTTCGAGTTCGACGGCGCGCTGAAATTCCAGGTCGCATTGCCGTCGAAATGCGCGGTGCTGCCATCGACCGCCACGGTCTGGCCGACGAACACCAGCGCCTGGGTCGATTGCGCGGTCTGCTCGATCTTCACCAGCGACTCGAGCTGGCTGTTCGACTTGAGCTGCTGTTCGACCTGCGCGAACTGCACGAGCTGCTGGGTGAACTGGTTGGTGTCGAGCGGATCGAGCGGGTTCTGGTTCTGCAACTGCGTGGTCAGCAGCATCAGAAAGGACTGGAAGTTATCCGCAAGCGTCGCGCCGCTGGTGCTGCTGCCCGAACTCGAATTGCTGGAAGAATTGCTGGTCGTCGCGGGTGCCGAGGTCGGCGTCGTCGCGATGGTTGCTGCATCGACAGCCATAATCGTCTCCTCAGATCCTGATATCGACGCCGCTGCTCGCCCCGAGCATGCGGCCATAGGTCCGCCCCGCGATCTGCGCGGGAATGGTGTCTTCCTCGGCGATCACGACACGCTGGGAATTGCGGCCGGAGCCGTTGTCGCCATCGCGGCCGGACGATGATTGGTCGCGCAGGCTGAACTGCAGTCCGGAGTCGCCGGTCTTCAGGCCCGCGTCTTCCAGAGCCTGCTGCAGGCGGGGTGCGTCATTGCGCAGCATGTCGAGCGTGGAGGGACGTTCCACCGTCAGATGCGAGGTGACGTTGCCGTGCTTGTCGACATCGAGGCGCACGTCGATCCGGCCGAGCTCGGCGGGATCAAGGCGGATTTCAAAGCGGCTGTTGCCGCCCGCGGCGCGCAGCGCGATGTCGGCGGCAAGGCCGTTGAGCGGCACCGGCGCATCGGCGAGCGTTGAATTCGCCGTCGGCACCGGAATCGCGGTCAGATTTGCGGCGTGGGTCTGGATCGGCTGTTGCTGCGGTGTGGCGGAAGGCGGCACCAGCGCCGGGTCGGTGGGCAAGGCGTGCTGGGGCGCCGGAGCAGCGGCGCGGTGTTCCGCCTGCTGCGCGGTTTTAGCAGCGTGCTTTGATGAATCGGTCTCCGTCGAACCGGCTTCCGAAGCGGTCTTTTCGTGCGGCTGCGATTTGTCGCCGCCCTGCTCAGGGCCGGTTTCCGGCTTGATGGCCTGATCCGTTACGGGCTTGGCAGAGGGATCGGCGGCTTGCTTGCTATCCTTGCTGTCCTTGGATGGCGAAGTCTCGTCATTCTTCGCGACGGCTTCGGCCTTGCCGCTGTCGGACGGCTTGATGATCTGCACCGCAGTGGAAACCGCCGTGGCGGCTTCCGGCGTTGCGGTGGCTTCCGCTGCCGCCGACGGGTCCGTTGTGGCGGCTGCGCTGGCGGCAGTTCCATTTGTGGTAGCCGCGGTTTGCGCGACAGCGGTTTCGGCAGATGCGGTGACGGTGGAGAAACCGGTGATCGCGGCCGTCGCCGCGCTTGCCGTCGCAGATGCGCTCTCATCAGGCGCGGCGGTGACCGGTGTGGCAGCGGCAGCAATCACGACCGCGACGGGGTCGGTCACAATGGCGGGAATGACGGAAGCGGCGACGGCCGTTGCCGCGTCGCTGTCCGTTGAGGTGTCATCGGACGTGGTGTCGCCGGATTCGGACTTGGTCTTGCCTGAGGATTTGCCGCCGGTGGTGGACGCATCCGCTGTCTTCGCGGGTTCGGCATCCTGTTGGGCCTTGCCGGAATCGTCGTTTGCAGCGGTGGCCGGCTTGTCGGATGGCTGCCGGTCATTGGCCGGAGGCGGCGCATCGGTTCCGCGCGTATCTCGGCGCGGGGCATCAGGTGCAGGACGGGACGGGCGGTCGCTGTCGGCGGCCGCATTGCTGTCCACCAGCGCGGCAAAGCCGTCCGGGGACGACTGATCGGCGCGCGCCTGGCGGGGCTGCGGATCAAAAGCGGGTTTGGATACGGCGGGTTCCGGGGTGACGCTGAACACGGGCGGCCTTTCACAATGAGTGCCACCTCTGTTCAGCAAGGACCGGGCCATTGTGGAACGAGAAAAATACCAAATAAATTCAATTGGTTGCGCGTTGCTATCGAATCTCATGCCGCCGGAATCGCCGGTGGCTTTCTGCCCGGCGGCAAGAATTTCCTGCCGGAAACGGCCGGTTTCATTGGAATAGATCAAGGCGGACCGCGATTGCCTCGGGCAGGGTCGGACTATAAGTAAAGTGCCAACCGGTGACCGTTGGCGTAAGCGGTTCCGGCAACAGCAAGATCGGCCTTATCATGCTCAACAGCCTCGACCTCGAAGGTCGCCCGGAAGACACCCGGGTCGTCGTCGCCATGTCCGGCGGCGTCGATTCCTCGGCGACGGCTGCGCTGCTCAAGGCTGAAGGTTACGACGTCGTCGGCATCACCTTGCAGCTTTACGATCATGGCGCCGCGACCCACCGCAAGGGCGCCTGCTGCGCCGGTCAGGATATTCACGACGCGCGCGATGTCGCGGCGCGGATCGGCATTCCGCATTACGTGCTCGATTACGAAAGCCGCTTCCGCGAGTCGGTGATCGAGAGCTTCGCCGAGAGCTATGTGCACGGCGAGACGCCGGTGCCGTGCATCGAGTGCAACCGCTCGATCAAGTTTCGCGATCTGCTGTCGACCGCCCGCGAACTCGGCGCCAAGGCGCTTGCCACCGGACATTATGTCGCGTCGCGCCGGCTTGAGGATGGATCGCGCGCGCTGGTTTGCGCCGCCGATGCCGACCGCGACCAGAGCTATTTCCTGTTCGCGACAACGCAGGATCAATTGGCGGACGTGCGCTTTCCGCTTGGCGACATGACCAAGGCGCAGACCCGCGAACTGGCGCGCCGGTTTGGATTGTCAGTCGCGGACAAGCACGACAGCCAGGACATCTGCTTCGTGCCGACCGGCCGCTACACCGACGTGATCGAGCGGCTGAAGCCGAATGCGATGGAGCCGGGCGATATCGTCGATCTGGAAGGCCGCGTGCTCGGACGCCACCAGGGCATTGTCGGCTTCACCATCGGGCAGCGCCGCGGCCTCGGCATCGCCGCCAGCACGCCGCTCTATGTCGTGCATCTCGATGCAAAGACGCGCCGTGTCGTGGTCGGTCCGCGCGAAGCGCTGAACGTGCGCAGGATCATGCTGCGTGACGTCAACTGGATCGGCGGCGGCGACCTCGACAGCGCCATTGGCGAAGGTCTCGAAATGTTCGTGAAGGTGCGCTCCACCCGTCCGGCGCAGCCGGCCTGGCTGCGCCGTGTCGGCGGCCATTACGAAGTCGAACTCGTCGACGGCGAGGAAGGCGTTTCCCCGGGACAGGCCTGCGTGTTCTACGATGCGCCTGCGGGACAAGCCCGCGTTCTCGGCGGCGGCTTCATCAGTGCAGCCCAGCGCGTGCAGCGCGCCGCGACCGTGCGCGAAGCCCTTGCCGGATAACATTTGATCCTCCAAGAATAGAGAAACGTCCGGAAGATCATGCCGGAACAAGAACGGTATTGCGTATCAGGGTGGGGGACATGACCAACGACATCGATCGGGCCGGAGTGGCGAAGGCTTACGCCGCCTGGGCTCCGATCTACGACATGGTGTTCGGCAAGGTGTTCGATGAGGGCCGCAAGTCCACCATTGCGGTTGCGGACGCGATCGGCGGACGTGTGCTCGATGTCGGGGTCGGGACGGGATTGTCGCTGTCGGACTATTCGCGCTCAACAAAACTCCACGGCGTCGATATTTCCGAGCCGATGCTGCGCAAGGCGCAGGAGCGGGTGCGCGCGCACAACCTGACCAATGTTGAAACGCTCTCGGTGATGGATGCGAAGAATCTCGCATTCCCCGATGGCGCGTTCGATGCAGTGGTGGCGCAATATGTGATCACGGCAGTGCCGGATCCCGAAGCCACGCTCGATGATTTCATGCGTGTGTTGAAGCCCGGCGGCGAACTCATTCTGGTGAATCACATCGGCGCCGAAAGCGGCCCGCGGAAAATCTTCGAGCTGTGCTTCGCGCCGCTGGCGCGGCGGTTGGGCTGGCGTCCGGAGTTTCCATGGGAACGGCTGGCGAACTGGGCCGCCAAGCATGGCGGCGTGACACTGATCGAGCGCCGCCCGATGCCGCCGATGGGACATTTTTCGCTGATCCGCTATCGCAAGGGCTGATCGCGCGAGTGCTGTGAAGGGAACATCCGCGCCGCTGCGCCGTTTCCTTGCCATGACAGTGAAACTTTCATGCATGATCAGTGCGGCGTGTGTGCTGCTGCCGGCGGTGAGTGTCGCGCAGGCGCCCCCTGCGCCCGCCACGCCGCAAGCGCAGACCGCGCCGCCAAATCTCGAGCGCGCGACGAATTGCGTGCCGACGGAGCCGGTTCCGCAGGAGGGCACCGTCGCCCCGCGCGGCTCGACCACGGGGCGCGCTGAAACGCTGGGCGAGAAGCTGGCCAAATCCGACGGCGTACTCTGTCCCCCGCCGGGCATCGATCCCGACATGCACGCGCCCACCCCGAAAGGTGGCGCCATGCAGGTGATTCCGCCACCGGGCAGCCCCAGCGGCGATCCCTCGGTCCGTCCGAAGTGAAAATTTCGCCCTGTGATGCAGGCTTTTGGCGGAAATTCCCCCTGAACCCGCAATGATATGGGGCTGGGCGCCGTCATTGCTTGACAGGCATTTGGGTGACTTCTTATATGCCGCCGTTCGCGACCGCGAAGGCGGTTCCGGCACCGTGGCGAGGTAGCTCAGCTGGTTAGAGCACGGGAATCATAATCCTGGGGTCGGGGGTTCGAGTCCCTCTCTCGCTACCATTCATTCGCGCCGCAACGGCACGCTTATCTGCAACATCCCGCCATCAAGTCACGAGAACGCGGTCACTTGCGCACCGATCACTTGCGTATCGGCACGCCCTTTGTGGTGAAGCGCTGCATCCGGCCGTTGCGGACGGGACGGCGCGTACCGGCGGCCTTGCCGGTGCCCGGTGGCTGATGCGCCGGCACCAGTTGATCCGGGCGTGAGCCGATCAGATCGGCGCGGCCCATCTCCTTGAGTGCCTCACGCAGCAGCGGCCAGTTGTCCGGATCATGATAACGCAGGAATGCCTTGTGCAGCCGGCGCTGGCGGAGACCCTTGATCGCCTCGACCTTCTCGCTCGCGCCGTGCCGCACGCCGCGCAGCGGATTGACGCCGGTGTGATACATCGCGGTGGCGGTCGCCATGGGCGAGGGCAGGAAAGTCTGCACCTGATCGGCGCGGTAGCGGTTTCGCTTCAGCCACAGCGCAAGGTTCATCATGTCCTTGTCGGTTGTGCCCGGATGCGCCGCGATGAAATACGGGATCAGGTAGTATTTCTTGCCGGCCTGTTTCGCCGCGGCCTCGAACATTTCCTTGAAGCGATCGTAAGTGCCGATGCCCGGCTTCATCATCTTGTCGAGCGGGCCGCGCTCGGTGTGCTCCGGCGCGATCTTCAGGTAGCCGCCGACATGATGCGTCACGAGTTCCTTGACGTATTCGGGACTCTTCACCGCAAGGTCATAGCGCACACCGGATGCGACCATCACTTTCTTGATGCCCTTGGTCTCGCGCACCTTGCGATACAGGCTGATCAGTTCGTCATGCGAGGTGTTCAGGTTCGGACAGATGTCGGGGAACACGCAGGATGGCAATCGGCAGGCGGCCTCGATCTTCGGGTCCTTGCACGCCATCCGGTACATGTTGGCGGTCGGCCCGCCGATGTCGGAGATCACGCCGGTGAAGCCGGGCGTCTTGTCGCGGATGAGTTCGATTTCTTGCAGGATCGAGCGTTCCGAACGGTTCTGGATGATGCGGCCTTCATGCTCGGTGATGGAGCAGAAGGTGCAGCCGCCGAAGCAGCCGCGCATGATCGTCACCGAAAACTTGATCATGTCCCATGCGGGGATTTTCGCATCGCCATAGGAGGGATGCGGCGCGCGGGCATAGGGCAGATCGTAGACGGAATCCATTTCGTCCGAGGTCAGCGGGATCGGCGGCGGGTTGAGCCAGAGATCGCGGTCGCCATGTCGCTGCACGAGCGCGCGTGCATTGCCGGGATTGGCCTCGCGATGAAGCACGCGCGAGGCGCGCGCATAGGCTTCCTTGTCCTGCTCGACCTGTTCGCAGGATGGCAGGCGGATCACTGTCGCGCCGGACTGGCGGCTTGCGCCTTCGTCGGCAGAGTCCAGATCATCGGCATGAAGTTCGGTGTAGTTCTCCGGCACGCGGCGAAACAGAGCGACGCCGCGCACGTCGTCGAGATCGTGCGGCGCGTCGCCCGCCGCGAGCCGGTGCGCGACTTCGACGACGGCACGTTCGGCATTGCCGTAGAGCAGCAGGTCCGCCTTGGCGTCCGCAAGAATGGAGCGGCGCACTTTCTCGGACCAGTAATCGAAATGCGCAATCCGGCGCAGCGAGGCTTCGATGCCGCCGAGCACGATCGGCACATCCTTGAAGGCTTCGCGGCAGCGCTGGGCATAGACGATGGTGCAGCGGTCCGGCCGCTTTCCGCCTTCGCCGCCCGGTGTGTAGGCGTCGTCGCTGCGGATGCGTCGGTCCGCCGTGTAGCGGTTGACCATGGAATCCATGTTGCCGCCGGTGACGCCGAAGAAGACGCGCGGCTTGCCGAGCGCCTTGAACGGCTCGGCCGAATGCCAGTCCGGCTGTGAGATGATGCCGACCCGGAAACCTTGCGCCTCCAGCAACCTGCCGATAATCGCCATACCGAAGCTCGGATGATCGACATAGGCATCACCTGTCACCAGCACGATGTCGCAGGCGTCCCAGCCGAGCGCCGTCATTTCGGCGCGACTCATGGGGAGGAACGGCGCGGCCTTGCCGGAATGGGTCCGGCCCGGCGCGCGGGACATCAGAGGTGTTTGGAACTGTGTTTGGGCCTGAGCGAGAGCTGTCATGGCGTCACGCATAAGTCTCCGGGCTTGCGAATTCAACCGGCGGGCACGCCTTAATTGCAGGCGCGGGCGTAGCGAGCCTCCAGCCTGGCTGACGATGTTGATGTTTTTGCAGCCCCGGCCGCAGGTTTCGCCGCCCCTCGTTCTTTCACTTCGTCCAACCCTGCAAGGACGACGACGCATTCGCCTGCGTATGGCAATGCGCCATTCTGTCCCGCCCGCCACCCATGGCGGAGCGATGGGGATCGGATACGCTTCCTGAAAAATTCAGGGAGGAAACCATGTCGACCAGTATCACGCGCCGCCGTTTCATCGCGTCCGGTTCAGCCGTTGTCGCAATGCCGTTTCTGTCGCGCGCGGGCACAGCCCAGGGCGCATGGCCCTCACGGCAGATCCGGATGGTTTGCAGCTATCCCGCGGGCGGCCAGACCGACCTGCTGGCGCGGGCGTTCGGCGAATTCATCGGCAAGCAGGTCGGGCAGACCGTCGTTGTCGAAAACAAGGCGGGCGCCTCCGGCTCCATCGGCGCCGGCGAAGTCGCGCGCGCCGCGCCTGACGGCCACACCATTCTCTGCTCCATCTCCACCACCTATGTGATGAACCGGGTGATGATGAAGAATCCGGGTTACGACATGGACAAGGACCTGACACTTGTCAGCGTCATTCCGGGCGCCGGGCTTCTGCTGGTCGCGAGCCCGAAGTCCGGCGTCAAATCGCTGGACGATTTCGTCGCGTTCGCGCGCAAGAACAAGGTAAATTTCGGAACCTACAGCGCGGGCTCCGCGCCGCACATGACCGTTAACGAACTCAACAAGCAGTACGGCCTCAGCGTCGAGCCGGTCCACTATCGCGGCGAAGCGCCGATGTGGACCGGGCTTGCGGAAGGCACGCTCGATGTCGCCATGGGCAGCTATACGGCCGCGCAGGCCGTCCTGCAGAACAACACCGGCGTCTTGTTCGCCGTGCATTCCAAGAAGGTCGATGCGATTCCGGCCGTCAAAACCCTGCCCGAGCAAGGCGCGACCTCGAAATTCTTCACCGTCAGCGGTTTTTCCGGCTGGGCGCTGCCGAAGGCCACGCCGCAGCCGATTGTCGACAGGCTGTCGGAACTGATTGTGGCCGCGAACAACGACCCGAAGGTGAAGGGCGTTCTCACCACATTCGCGCTGGAGCCGGCGATCGGCTTCAAGGAGACCAATGCGCTCTATCAGCGCGAATTGCCGGTCTGGATGGACAGCGCAAAGTCGCTCGGGCTGGAGCCGGTCTAGAGCGGGCCAGTCACACTGGCGTTGAATGATCCGCCTGTCCGGCGCGCTCAAAGGCCTCGACCAGATGCCGCCGCATCAGTTCGGCGGCGGCATCGCCGTCGCCGCGGATCATCTCGTCCAGAATGCGGCCGTGCTCTTTCCAGACGCTGATCGACATGCCGGGATGGCGCAGCACTTCGCCCATGGCGCGGCGCAGATGCCGCCAGTGCAGCCGCATCGTCTCGGCGATCAACGGATTGCCGGAGAGTTCGTAGATGAAGGAGTGGAAGTCCATGTCGGCCTGCAGGCTGGCGCGGCTGTCGCCAGCGGCCACCTGCGCCGCGCCATGGTCGATCAGCGCGCGTCCCCGCGCGACCGAATCCCTTGTTAGACGCGGCGTCGCCAGTTTCACCGCAAGCGGCTCCACCGCCGAGCGGATCTGGTAGATCGCGGCGAAGAAGCCCGGATCGACAGCGGTGACGGTCAGCCCCTGCCGGCCCTGCGCAAGAAATCCCTGCGCTTTGAGGACAGCGAGCGCATGGGTCACCGGCTGGCGTGAGACGTTCAGCCGCGCGGCGATGCTTTCCTGTGTCAGGCGCTCACCCGGCTTGAACATGCCATCGCACAGGGCATCGAGGATCACCTCATAGACCTGATCGACCAGACTTTTCGGCGGGGTCAGGGACTCGAGCACGTCGTCTCCAAAAGTGTCGGGCCTCAAACGGGAATTGGCCTCCAGCGGAATCATGCGCTGCGCGGCAGCATGGTTGCTGCTTGACAGGGTGGGGTGCAAGCCGCATCCTGAGTTTAGAATACTGAATTCAGAATGCAATACTGGCGCACCGCAAGAGTTTGCGGCGCCGGATAAAGAGAACGACAACCGGGAAACGACCTGAAACAAACAAGGAGGATCGTCATGAAACTGACCCCCGCACAGCTCGAGCAATTCACCACCGAAGGCTGGCTGTTCTTGCCCGAGCTTTTCACGCCCGAGGAGGTCGAGGTCCTGCGGCGCGAGGCGGTGTCGATCTATGACGAGCAACGCCCCGAAGTCTGGCGCGAGAAGAGCGGCGCGCCGCGGACCGCCTTTGCCGCGCATCTTTATAATGAAGCGTTCCGTCTTCTCGGCGCACACCCGCGCATGATCAATCCGGTCGAGCAGGTCTTCGGCGAGAAGGTCTACATGCACCAGTACAAGATCAACGCGAAGTCGGCGTTCACCGGCGACGTCTGGCAATGGCATCAGGACTATGGCACCTGGAAGCGCGACGACGGCATGATGTTGCCGCGCGCGATGAACATTTCGATCTTTCTGGACGAGGTGATGCCGATCAACGGGCCGCTGATGCTGGTGCCGAAGAGCCATAATGCCGGCGACCTCAAGGCCGCGCATGATCTGCAAACCACGTCCTATCCGCTGTGGACGCTGGACGAGGAGACCGTGACCCGCCTTGTCCAGGAAGGCGGCATCGTTGCGCCGACCGGCAAGCCCGGCGGCATGCTGATGTTCCATGGCAATCTGGTGCACGGCTCGTCCGGCAATATCACGCCGTATCCGCGCAAGATCGTGTACCTGACGCTGAACGCTGTCTCGAACTATATCCGCACGCCGACGCGGCCGGAGTTCATCGCCCATCGCGACTTCACTCCGATCGAGACGGTGGATGACGATGCACTGATCCGCTACGCGCGCAGCCATCGTCAGGCTGCGGAATAGCACTCCTCGTCATTGCGAGGAGCATTTGCGACGAAGCAATCCAGTCAGTTTGAGAGTGGATTGCTTCGCTTCGCTCGCAATGACAAGGTGACAGCCATCTTTCTTCCAAGAGTTCGTCTCCATGAATCTCCATCACCTTCTCGAAAAGCGCCATGCGGCGGGAAAGCCCGTGCGCGTTGCGCTGATCGGTGCGGGCAAGTTCGGCTCGATGTTTCTCTCCCAGGTGCCGCATACGCCGGGCCTCGAAGTGCCGGTGATCGTCGATCTCGAACCGGAGCGCGCACGCGACGCCTGCCGCACGGTGGGGTGGGATGATGCGCGGATCGCCGCCACCACTTTTACCAAAGACGGTGCTGCCGCAATCGGCGGAAATATCGAAGTGGTTGTTGAGGCGACGGGCAATCCGTCCGTCGGTATTCGTCATGCGCGCGCGGCCATTGTCGCGGGCAAGCATATCGTCATGGTCAATGTCGAAGCCGATGTGCTGGCGGGTCCGCTGCTGGCCGAGGAAGCGCGCACGGCGGGCGTGGTCTATTCGCTCGCTTATGGCGATCAGCCCGCGCTCACCGCCGAAATGGTGGATTGGGCGCGCGCCACGGGTTTCAAGGTTGTCGCGGCGGGCAAGGGCACGAAGTATCTGCCGATCTATCATGACGTGACGCCGGCAGGTGTCTGGGGACATTATGGCCTGACGGCTGCCGAGGCGCAGTCCGCCGGCATGAATCCGCAGATGTTCAACTCGTTTCTGGATGGCACCAAGTCCGCCATTGAAATGGCGGCCATCGCCAATGCCACCGGCCTCGATGTGCCCTCGACGGGTTTGCTGTTTCCGCCGTGCGGTGTCGACGATCTGCCGCATGTGATGCGCCCGAAGGACAAGGGCGGTGTGCTGGAAAAGTCCGGCGTGGTCGAAGTCGTTTCGTCGCTAGAGCGCGACGGGCGTCCGGTGTTCCGCGATCTGCGCTGGGGCGTCTATGTCGTGCTGGAGGCGCCGAACGATTACGCGGCGGATTGTTTCAGGCAGTATGGCTTGAAGACGGATTCCTCCGGGCGTTATGCGGCGATGTACAAACCGTATCATCTGATCGGACTTGAACTGAATATCTCAGTGCTCTCGGCGGCGCTGCGCCATGAGCCGACCGGGCAGCCGCAGGGCTTCCGCGGCGACGTCGCCTCCGTCGCAAAGAAGAACCTGCGCGCCGGCGAAATGCTCGACGGCGAGGGCGGCTATACGGTCTGGGGCAAGCTCATGCCTGCCGCGGAGAGCCTCAGGACAGGGGCGTTGCCAATCGGTCTTGCGCATCACGTCAAGCTGACGAGAGACGTTGCGCACGGCGATGTCTTGCGCTGGTCGGATGTGGAAATCGACGCGAGGGATGAGACGGTCGCTTTCCGCCGCGCGATGGAAGCGAGGTTTTCGCTGTAAGCCTTCAGCGCGTTACATGCGCCGAGACCGCGAGCCACTGGCCGCCGATCCTGGCCCACACATCCGTATAGCGTCCGCCGCCCTGGCTGCCGTCCGGCATCAGATAGGTTGTGCGGGCGTGGATGATGGCGACATCGCCGATGATGCGGATCAGCACATCATCGGCTTTCAGATTTTTGATCGCGACCGGCTGCGCGGTCTGTTTCAGGAATCCGGCGCGGTCCACCAGCGAGCGGTCGGGATTTGAACAATAGAACTCCGGGGCCAAGATCTCGTCGAAGCGTTTGACGTCGCTGTTCTGAACCGAATCGATGTAGTCGCGGTTGAGGCCAACGAGGATGTCGTGATCGGTCACTTTCTGGTCCATGACAGCGACTCCGGTGCCGGGTTCGAGGTTGCCCAACCATATCCCTGTGCTCCGTTTCGGCAAGCGAAACCCAAGTGCTCCGCCCTGCATCACACGCAGGGGGCGCTGCGCTGCAAAAGACCGCGAAACCCTTGCTCAATCCGCCGGGTCACGTATGTCTCGGTTCCGTCATGTCATGCAGGGGCCGGTCACAATGGACTTCGCTTTAAGCTCGCAACAGGAATCCATTCGCGACGCGATTCTGAAAATCTGCGCCCGGTTCGACGACGTCTACTGGCTGGAAAAGGACCGCACCGGCGGCTTTCCGCACGAGTTCTACGATGCAATGGCGCAGGCGGGCTGGCTCGGCATCTGCATTCCCGAGGAATTCGGCGGCGCGGGCCTCGGCATCATGGAAGCGGCAATCATGATGCGCGCGATTTCGGAATCCGGTGCAGGCATGTCCGGCGCTTCCGCGATTCATATGAATGTGTTCGGCCTCAATCCCGTGGTGGTGTTCGGCACCGATGAGCAGCGGGCGCGCATGCTGCCGGGCATCGTCGAAGGCCGCGAGAAAGCATGCTTCGGCGTCACCGAACCCAACACCGGGCTCAACACGACGCAATTGAAAACCCGCGCGGTGCGCAAGGGCGATAAGTATATCGTCAACGGCCAGAAGGTGTGGATTTCGACGGCGCAGGTCGCGCACAAGATCCTGCTGCTCGCGCGCACGACACCGCTGGAAGAGGTGAAAAACCCGACCCATGGCCTCAGCCTGTTCTATGCGGATTTCGACCGCGAGCGCGTGAAGGTGCACGAGATCGAGAAGATGGGCCGCAAGGCCATCGACTCCAACGAATTGTTCTTCGCGGACTTTGAGATTCCGGCGACGGATCGTATCGGCGAGGAGGGTCGCGGCTTCGAGTACATTCTGCACGGCATGAATCCGGAGCGTGTCCTGATTGCCGCCGAAGCGGTAGGTCTTGGCAAACTGGCGCTGGATCGCGCGGCGGCTTATGCCCGCCAGCGCATCGTGTTCAACCGGCCGATCGGACAGAACCAGGCAATCCAGCATCCGCTGGCGAAGAACTGGATCGACCTTGAGGCCGCGTGGCTGATGACCATGTCTGCGGCGTGGCAATACGATCAGGGATTGCCGTGCGGTCCGGCCGCCAACGCCGCGAAATATCTTGCGGGTGAA
Source organism: Afipia clevelandensis ATCC 49720 (assembly GCF_000336555.1). Lineage (GTDB taxonomy): Bacteria > Pseudomonadota > Alphaproteobacteria > Rhizobiales > Xanthobacteraceae > Afipia > Afipia clevelandensis. Next base: position 3,937,187 of record NZ_KB375281.1, read on the forward strand.
GCCGGTTTCGATGCCTGTCAGCAGGCGGTGATGACTCACGGTGGTTTCGGCTACGCGAAAGAATATCATGTGGAGCGCTATCTGCGCGAAGTGATGATTCCACGGATCGCGCCGATCAGCCCGCAACTCATTCTCAGCTTCATCGGCGAGAAGGTGCTGGGATTGCCGAAGTCGTATTGAGCGGACACACACCCGCCATGACGGCAGGCGCGTTGACGCCGCGCCCCGCATCTGTTGATTTGCGATCAAGCCCGCGCTGCAGTGCGCCACAAACTGAACGGAAGCAAGCCATGTCCGGATCGCACGATCACCATCACGCTCACGATCACTCGCACGATCCTTCCCACGCGCATGACGACGAGCGCTGGAAGCACGACGGCGTGCGGGTCATTCCCGGCAATCAGCTCGATCCGAATGTGCCGTCCACTGCGGGCATGGACCGCAAGGCCGCGATCAACTTCGCGCGCGTCGGCGCGCAGAAGCTGTGGGCCGGAACGGTGTCGATCAAGCCGGACGCGAAGACCGGCGCGCACCATCATGGCCACCTTGAAAGCATCATCTATGTGGTGAAGGGCAAGGCGCGCATGCGCTGGGGCGAACATTTGCAGTTCACTGCGGAAGCCGGGCCGGGCGACTTCATCTTTGTGCCGCCTTACGTGCCGCATCAGGAAATCAACGCCAGCCCTGATGAAGTGCTGGAATGCGTGCTGGTGCGCAGCGACGGCGAGGCGGTCGCGATCAATCTCGACATCGAGCCGGTCGAAAAGCCGGAGACGGTGCTGTGGGTCGACCCGATTCATCGTGATCCGGCCGCGAAAACCTGAAAGGTCCGGATTTCGCGATCCGCCGCCGCCGATGCCCGCGCCTGTCGCGGGCATTTGCATTCCTGGGGCTGTTTTCTCCGATCACGTTTCCTTGCGCGGAAGGCCCGCCGTGGCGGGAGTTTACATTTCCGGTTCCAGAGCAATGGTTTACCCTGCGGCATTCTGACTAGTGACGATTATTGACATTCGTCAGTCGTTATAAGAAGCTCCTGGAACCTTCCAAGGGGAGCTTCCGATGCCGCGCATGTCGATATTGTCTTTTAAGGCCAATGCCTTGCCAGTTGTTGGCGTCATGGTTTCGGCGCTTGCGCTGGGAGCCTGCAGCAAGGAGCAAGCACAGGAGAGCGACAAGGGGCGCCCGGTGCTGGTCTCCACGGTCCATTATGAGGCGCAGTCGCCCGAGCGCAGTTTTGTCGGCACCATCCGTCCCCGTATCGAGACCGACATGGGCTTCCGCGTGCCCGGCAAGGTCGCCAAGCGTCTTGTCGAAGTCGGGCAGATGGTCGATGTCGGCCAGCCGCTGGCGACCCTCGATGAAGTCGATCTCAAGCTGCAGGCCGAACAGGCCGACGCCGAACTGAGCGCGGCCAAGGGTGTGGTGTCACAGGCTATCGCCGCGGAAGGCCGGGCCAAGGAACTGCGCACCAAGGGCTGGTCCACCGATGCGCAACTCGATCAGGCCAAGGCGGCCGCCGACGAGGCGCGGGCGCGGCTCAATCGCGCCGAACGCTCGGTCGAACTCACCAGAAACTCACTCTCTTACGCGAGCCTCGTTGCCGACGCGCGTGGTGTGGTGACCGCAACCCTGGTCGAACCGGGGCAGGTGGTTGCGGCAGGTCAGACCGCCGTGCGCGTCGCCCGCTCCGCTGAAAAGGAAGCCGTGGTGGCGATCCCCGAAACGCTGGTCGCCTTCGCCAAGACCGGCGCAGCCAGCGTCACGCTGTGGTCGGAGCCCGGCAAGAAATACGCGGCGAAGCTGCGCGAGATCGCGCCGACTGCCGATCCGGCGACCCGCACCTATCTCGCAAAATTCTCTCTGCCCGGTGCGGACGACGCTGTCTCGCTCGGCATGACCGCGACGCTGACGCTGGCGGATCCCGCCACCGAGCGCGTGGCGCGGCTGCCGCTCTCCGCATTGTTCAGCCAGGGCGAGGGGCCGTCGCTCTATGTCGCGGACAGCAAGACCGGTTCGGTTTCGCTGAAGCCGGTGACCGTGAAGGCTTACGAGAGCAAGGACGTGATCATCACCGGCGGCGTCGAGGAAGGCGCCAGCGTGGTGGTGCTCGGTGTGCAAAAGCTCGATCCGGCCCAGAAGGTCCGTGTCGTTTCGTCACTGTCGTTCTAACGCAACGCCTATCCCCCGCAGACCTACGAGGGTCCGATGAAGCGATTCAATCTCTCCGCCTGGGCCGTGGCGCACCCGACGCTGATCCTGTTCTTCATCGTGATGCTCGGCATCGCGGGGTTCTTCTCCTATGAGCGGCTGGGCCGCGCGGAAGACCCGTCCTTCACCATCAAGGTCGTCATCCTTAACGCGATCTGGCCCGGGGCCACCGCGAAGGAGATGCAGGCGCAGGTCGCCGATCCGATCGAGAAAAAGCTGCAGGAACTGCCTTACTTCGACAAGGTGCAGACCTATACCAAGCCGTCGTTCGTGGCGATGACGCTGACCTTCAAGGACAACACGCCCGCGAAGGATGTGCCGCAACTGTTCTACCAGTTGCGCAAGAAACTCGGCGACATCAAGAATGACCTGCCGCCGAATCTGGTCGGGCCGAACATCAACGACGAATATGGCGACGTCGATTCGATCCTCTACATGATGACAGGCGAGGGCGCAGACTATGCGCAGCTCAAGAAGGTCGCCGAAGGCCTGCGCCAGCGACTTCTGAAGGTCGAGAACGTCACCAAGGTCAATCTCTACGGCACGCAGGACGAGCGCGTGTTTGTCGAGTTCTCCCATGCCAAGCTCGCCACGCTCGGCATCACCACGCAGGCGCTGTTCGATTCGCTCGCCAAGCAGAATGCGGTGGTGCCGGCCGGTACGGTGGAAACGTCATCCCAGCGCGTGCCGCTGCGCGTCACCGGCGCCTATGACAGCGTGAAGGCTGTGGCGGAAACGCCGGTCGAGGGCAATGGCCGGGTGTTCCGGCTCGGCGACATCGCCACCGTGACTCATGGGTTCGTCGATCCGCCGACCTATCAGGTCCGGCAGGAGGGCAAGCCCGCGCTCGGCATCGGCGTGGTGATGGCCAAGGGCGCCAACATTCTCGAACTCGGCGAGAAGGTTCAAAAGGCGACCAGTGAATTCATGGCCGCCGTGCCGCAGGGCATCAACATCGAGCAGATCGCGGATCAGCCGAAGGTGGTCGAGCACGCGGTGGGCGAATTCGTGCACTCCTTTATCGAGGCGCTGGCGATCGTGCTGTTCGTGAGCTTCCTCGCGCTCGGCTGGCGCACCGGCATCGTGGTGGCGCTGTCGGTGCCGCTGGTGCTGGCGATTGTCTTTATCGTGATGAACGCGATGGGCATGGACCTGCACCGCATCACCCTCGGCGCGCTGATCATCGCGCTCGGCTTGCTGGTCGATGACGCCATCATCGCGGTGGAGATGATGGTGGTGAAAATGGAGCAGGGTTGGGACCGCGTGAAGGCGGCCTCTTTTGCCTGGGAATCGACTGCGTTTCCGATGCTCACGGGAACGCTGGTCACGGCCGTTGGCTTCCTCCCCATCGGCTTTGCCAATTCGTCCGTCGGCGAATATGCCGGCGGCATCTTCTGGGTGGTGGCGATTGCGCTGGTGGCCTCGTGGTTCGTTGCGGTGATCTTCACGCCCTATATCGGCGTCAAGCTGCTGCCGAACTTCAATCACGGCAAGCACAACCACGATCCGCACGCAATTTATGAAACGCGGATGTACCGCGGCCTGCGCAAGGTGATCGAGTGGTGCGTGCGCCGCCGCGGCACGGTGGTGCTGGCGACTGTCGGCATCTTCGCTCTGTCCATCGTCGGCTTCGGCCATGTCCAGCAGCAGTTCTTTCCGTTGTCGGAACGTCCCGAACTATTCCTGCAGTTGCGCCTGCCGGAAGGCACCGCCTTCAACGTCACCAAGGACAGCGTGAAGAAGGCCGAAGCGCTGCTCAAGGACGACAAGGATATTGTGACCTACACGACCTATGTCGGGCAGGGCTCGCCGCGCTTCTGGCTCGGCCTCAATCCGCAATTGCCGAACGAGGCGTTCTCGGAAACCGTGATCGTGTCGAAGGACGTCGCCGCGCGCGAGCGCATCAAGGCAAGGCTGGAGAAGGCGGTGGCCGACGGCGCATTGTCGGAGGCGCGCGTGCGCGTCGATCGCTTCAATTTCGGCCCGCCGGTCGGCTTCCCGGTTCAGTTTCGCGTGGTCGGTCCGGACACCAAGACGGTGCGCGATATCGCCTATCAGGTGCGCGAAGTGATGCGTGCCAACGACAAGGTGGTTGATCCGCATCTCGACTGGAACGAGCAGACGCCCTACCTCAAGCTCGCCGTCGATCAGGACCGCGCCCGTGCGCTCGGTCTGACGCCGCAGGACATCTCGCAGTCGCTGGCCATGCTCATCTCCGGCGTGCAGGTGACGACCCTGCGCGACGGCATCGAGAAGGTCGGCGTAGTCGCCCGCGCGGTGCCGTCGGAACGTCTCGATCTTGCTCATGTCGGCGATCTGACGATCTATGCGCGCAATGGCGTCGCCGTGCCGCTCTCGCAGGTGGCCAAGATCGAATACGCCCACGAGGAGCCGATCCTGTGGCGGCGCAACCGCGACATGGCGATCACGGTGCGCGGCGATATCGTCGACGGCGTGCAGGCGCCCGACGTCACCAATGCAATCTGGCCGAAGTTGGAGGGCATCCGCAAGAGCCTGAAGCCGGCCTACCGCATCGAGATCGGCGGTGCGATCGAGGAGTCCGAGAAGGGCAATGCCTCGATCAACAAGCTTTTCCCGCTGATGGTGATCGGCATGCTGACGCTGCTGATGATCCAGTTGCAGAGTTTCTCACGGCTGGTGCTGGTGTTCCTGACCGCGCCGCTTGGAATTGTCGGCGCCTCGCTCGGGCTGAACGTCGCCGGAAGCCCGTTCGGCTTCGTGGCGCTGCTCGGCCTGATCGCGCTGGCCGGCATGATCATGCGCAATTCGGTGATTCTGGTCGATCAGATCGAAACCGACGTGGCCCATGGCCTGACCCGCCGCGAGGCCATCGTCGAGGCCACGGTACGGCGTGCCCGCCCGGTGGTGCTGACCGCGCTGGCGGCGATCCTGGCGATGATTCCGCTGTCGCGGTCGGCCTTCTGGGGTCCGATGGCGATCACCATCATGGGTGGATTGTTCGTTGCAACATTCCTCACCCTGCTGTTCCTGCCCGGCCTCTATGCGCTATGGTTCAGGAAGAGTCTGGACGAGCGCGGCGAGGGCGAGATTCCGGTGCCCGCGCAACCGGGCCAGATTCAGCACGCGCCACCGCTGGCGCATGCTGCGGAATAAGTGACTAGATACGAGACTTAGAAACAAGATGGCTCTGCTTCACGACGATACCGAAACGGAAATGAGGTGCCGCATTCTCGCGACAGCTGAGCGGCTGTTTCGCGAGCTCGGCTATCTCAAGACAACCGTCGCGGACATTGCCAAGACGCTGAAGATGTCGCCGGCGAACGTCTATCGCTTCTTCGACTCCAAGAAGGCGATTCATGAAGGCGTGGCCCGGCGGCTGATGGCGGAGGTGGAGGATGCGGCTGAAGCGATTGCCGCCAAGCCGACACCGCCGGTCGAACGCATGAAAGAGTTGCTTGCGACCGTCAGCGTCATGAATGCCGAGCGCTTTGTCGGCGATGCCAAAATCCACGAGATGGTCGCCATCGCGATGGAAGAAAGCTGGGACGTCTGCGACGCCCACATCCAGCGCATTATCATGTCGATCGGTGCGGTGATCGCCGATGGCGCCAAGGCCGGTGTCTTCAAGGTCACGGATATCGAGCTTGGCTCGAAATGTGTCTGCGCCGCCATGCTGCGCTTCTTTCATCCGCAGATGATCGAACAGAGCGCGAAGAAGCCGGGGCCAAGCCTCGATCAAATGATAGACTTTATCATCGCCGGCCTTACGCTGGGCACGCCCGATCTCTCGGGTGGCGCTCGCTAGTGGTCCGATTCTAACATTCGCATCTCGTTTCAGCAGGCATTCTGCGAATGTTAGAATCAAGGGACCACTAGCAAAATATAAGTTTCTGGTGGAGTTTAGGATTTGACATTCGCTTTGAGGACTCGCTGCGAGCGGGGTGCGAATGTCAAATCCACTCCACCAGGCAGGCAAGGCAGGTCATGGCTGATATTCACTATTACGAACCTTCAAAGGGCCACGGCCTCCGGCACGATCCGTTCAACGCCATTGTCGGCCCCCGGCCCATCGGTTGGATCGCCTCGAAGGATGCCAAGGGGCATGTCAATCTTGCGCCCTACAGTTTCTTCAACGCATTCTGTTATGTGCCGCCGATCATCGGCTTTTCGTCCACCGGCTGGAAGGACAGCGTTGCCAATATCCAGGAAACAAAGGAATTCACCTGGAATCTGGTGACCAAGCATGTCGCCGAACAGATGAACATGACCTCGGCGAGCGTGCCGCACGAGACCGACGAGTTCACGATTTCCGGATTGACCAAAGCGCCGAGCCGCAAGGTCGATGTGCCCCGCGTCGGCGAAAGCCTCGTCTCGTTCGAGTGCAAACTGACCCAGATGATCCAGCTCCAGGGAGCAGATGGCAAAAAGGCCGATGCCTGGGTGACGTTCGGCGAGGTCGTCGCGGTCCATATCGACAAAAGCCTGATCCGGGATGGGGTTTACCAGACCGCCGAGGCTTACCCGATCCTCCGTGCAGGGCGGATGGGCGACTATGCCCAGATCCGACCCGACATGATGTTCGAAATGGTCCGGCCGCGCTGAGTTTGCACGGCGTCTCAAGTCCTTGTGACATCTGAGTGATTACGACGCAGGCCGGAACGATCCGGCTGCGCGCAGGTTATTGAACCGTAGGTGTTTTCCGGGGCTTTCGCGTCAAACGCGACAAAACATCGACCTTGTTTTTCAAGGATATTGTCTTCCACGTCTGGCAGGCTAGCATTTTGGCGATTGTCCGCGGGCCGCCCGAACCTGCAAAGGATTCGTCTCATGAGCTTCTCCTTCCGTCGCGATCTGATCACCCGTCCGATCTATGCCTGGGCGCATAAGGCGCTGCCGCCGATGTCCGATACCGAGCGCGAGGCGCTCGAAGCCGGCGACGTATGGTGGGATGCCGATCTGTTCACCGGCAATCCCGACTGGTCGAAGCTGCTGGCCTTCGCGCCTGCCAAGCTGACCGACGAAGAGGTGGCCTTCCTGAACGGTCCCGTCGATGAACTCTGCGGAATGATCGACGACTGGAAGGTGAACTGGGAATGGCGCGATCTGCCCCCCGAGGTCTGGGAGTTCATCAAGCGCAATCGCTTTTTGGGCATGATCATTCCGAAGGACTATGGCGGCCTCGGCTTCTCGCCCTATGCGCATTCGGAGGTGGTACGGAAGATTTCGACCCGCTCGGTCACGGCCGCTGTCACGGTGATGGTGCCGAATTCGCTCGGGCCGGGCGAGCTCCTGATGCACTTCGGCACGAAGGAGCAACGCGACAGGTGGCTGCCCGGTCTGGCGGCGGGCCGCGAGATTCCCTGTTTCGGGTTGACCAGTCCGGAAGCCGGCTCCGACGCGGCCTCAATGATCGACACCGGCATCATCTGCAAAGGCACCTTCAACGGCAAGGAAACGCTCGGCCTGCGTTTGAACTGGCACAAGCGCTACATCACGCTGGGGCCAGTGGCGACGCTGCTGGGCCTCGCCTTCAAGGCTTACGATCCCGATCATTTGATCGGCAGCGAGGACGAACTCGGCATCACGGTGGCGTTGATCCCCACCGACCTGCCAGGTGTCAGCATCGGCCGCCGCCATCTGCCCGCGATGCAGGTGTTCCAGAATGGACCGAACTGGGGCAAGGACGTTTTTATTCCGATGGACTTCATCATCGGCGGGCAGGAGCGCATCGGTCAGGGCTGGAAGATGCTGATGACGGCGCTGGCCGCGGGCCGCGGCATTTCCTTGCCGTCGCAGTCGTCAGCGGGTGCTGCCTATTGCGCCCGCGCCACCGGCGCTTACGCGCGGATCCGCGAACAATTCCATGTGCCGATCGGAAAATTCGAGGGCATCGAGGAGCCGCTGGCGCGCATCGCCGGCACGGCCTATCAGCTTGACGCCGCGCGCCGGCTGACGTGCGCCGCGCTCAATCAGGGTATCCACCCGGCGGTGATCTCCGGCATCATGAAGCTGCACGCCACCGAGCGGTTGCGCATCGCGACCGATGACGCGATGGATGTTCACGGCGGCAAGGCCGTGATCGACGGCCCGCAGAACTACATGGGCAGTCTTTACCGCTCGGTGCCGGTCGCGATCACGGTGGAGGGCGCGAACATCCTGACCCGCAACCTGATCGTGTTCGGGCAGGGATCGGTGCGCGCGCATCCGTTCCTCCTCAGCGAGATGACGGCGATCGGCGAGGCCGACCAGAAGAAGGGGCTCGCCGATTTCGACACCTCGTTCTGGAAACATGTCGGCCACGCCATCACCAATACGTTCAGGGCATGGGGCCGGAGCTGGACCGGCGGCGCGTTTGCACCGGCACCGGATGCGGGCGCTGCCACCGGCTACTATCGCCAGCTATCGCGTTATTCGGCAGCCTTCGCGCTGTGTTCGGACATGGCGCTATTGACGCTGGGAGGCGCGCTGAAGCGCAGGGAAATGCTGTCCGCGCGCCTCGGCGATATTCTCTCCGAGCTTTATCTGCTCTCCGCCGCCCTGAAGCGCTGGGAAGACGAAGGCCGTCAGGAAGCCGACTTCCCGGCGCTGGAATGGGTGATGGCGAATGGCATCCGCACCATCGAAAACCGGCTTGCGGAAGTGATCGCCAATCTGCCGAACCGCTTTGTCGGCGTGATCCTGAAAGTTTTGATCCAGCCGCTCGGCGCTAATCCGCTTGGGCCGTCGGACGATATCGTGCATCGCTGTGCGCAACTGATCCTTGCGCCCTCGGCGGCGCGTGACCGGCTGACGGCGGGTCTCTATCATGCCAACGACGACGGGCCGCTGGCGCGCCTTGAAAAGGCATTCCTGCTGGTGACCGCCAACGAGGCAATCGAGAAGAAGATGCATGCGGCGCATCTGCGCGACTGGAGCCAAGCTGTGAAGAAGGGTGTGATCACCGCCGACGAAGGCGAGAAGATCAAGGCCGCGCATGATGCGGTCGCGCGGGTGATCGAGGTCGACGACTTCGCTCCGGAAGCGCTGTCGCCGATCTACCATAAGCAGACTGAAGCAAAGCAGACCACGCCGGACCGGGCGGCAAGCTGATGGCGCGTCGTCCGGTCTATATTGTCGACGGCGCACGCACACCGTTTTTCAAGGCACAGGGCGGGCCGGGGCCGTTCACCCCGGTCGATCTCGCTGTTCAGGCCGGACGGCCTCTGCTGGCGCGGCAGCCGTTTGCGCCGACGGCGTTCGATCAGGTCATCCTCGGCTGCGTCAATGTCATTGCCGACGAGATGAATCCCGCCCGTGTCGCGGCGCTGCGCCTCGGCATGGGCGAACGCATGGTGGCCTTTACGGTGCAGATCAATTGCGGCTCCGGCATGCAGTCGATCGACACCGCCTACCGCTACATCGAAGCGGGCAAGGCCGATATGATTCTGGCGGGCGGCGCGGAGGCCTTGAGCTATGCACCGCTGGTGTTTCCGCGATCGGGCGTGCGCTGGTTTGCGCGGCTGGCATCCGCAAAAGATACGCTTTCAAAAGCGGCGGCGTTTCTGAAAGCGCGCCCAGGGGACTTCAAGCCGATCATCGGCCTTGAGCGCGGGCTGACCGATCCGATTACCGATCTCAACATGGGACAGACCGCCGAGGTCATCGCGCATTTGATGGGCGTGACTCGCGCGCAGGCTGACGCCTATGCGGTGGAAAGTCATCAGCGGCTGGCGACGGCGCAGGCGCAAGGATACCTGCGCGGCGAAGTCGAGACGGCTTTTGCGCGCGACGGAAAATTCTACGACCACGACGACGGTGTTCGTCCGGATTCATCCATTGAGAAACTGGCGAAACTCAAGCCGGCTTTCGAGCGGCCGTGGGGGCAGGTGACGCCGGGTAACTCGTCGCAGATCACCGACGGTGCCTGCTGGACCATTCTGGCGTCGGAGGATGCCGTCAACAAATATGGCCTCAAGCCGAAGGCGATCATCGTCGACAGCCAGTGGGCGGGGCTCGATCCGGCGATTATGGGTTTCGGTCCTGTCCTGTCCTCGAATGAACTCCTGAAACGCAACAAGCTGACGCTGCAGGACATCGAGACCTGGGAAATCAACGAAGCCTTCGCTTCGCAAGTCCTGGCGTGTCTGGCCGCGTGGAAGGACGACAAGTTCTGTCGTGAGGTGCTGGGCCTTGACGGTGCGGCGGGCGAGATTAATCGCGCGAAGCTCAATGTCGATGGCGGTGCGATCAGCCTCGGCCATCCGGTCGGCACCAGCGGCAACCGCATCGTGCTGCACCTTGTGAATGCGATGAAGCGGCTCGGCACCCGGCGCGGTATCGCTACTGAATGCATCGGCGGCGGCCTCGGCGGCGCGATGCTGATCGAGACAGTGTAAGGGAACGGACATGGATTCACGCATCATGGATGTTCTCAAGGACCGCGTGCTCGAACTCGGGCCGGAGCCCTTAGCCGGGCCTTACAGGAACTTCAAGCTGGCGCGCGATGAAGATGGTATCGCGTGGCTGCTGTTCGACCGCGACGGCACCAGCGCCAATACGCTGTCCGAGGACGTGCTGGTCGAATTCGAGACCGTCATCGCCGCGCTGGAGCAGGATCGTCCTGCAGGCATCGTCATCCGCTCCGCGAAGCCGTCGGGGTTCATCGCCGGCGCCGACGTCAATGAGTTTCGCGGGGTCAGCGATCCGCGCGAGGTCGAAACCCGGATGGCCCGCGCGCATGCGGTCGTCGACCGGCTGGAGGCGCTCAAGGTGCCGAGCGTCGCCGTAATCCACGGCTTCTGTCTTGGCGGCGGCCTCGAAGTGGCGCTGGCCTGCAACACGCGCATCGCCATCGACAACGCGCGCTTTGGATTTCCTGAGGTGATGCTCGGCCTGCATCCGGGCCTCGGAGGCACCGCGCGTTTCACGCATCTGGTCAGCCCGCTCGAGGCGATGACCATGATGCTGACCGGAAAGACCATTGACGCCCGCAAGGCGAAGGCGCTGGGTCTTGTCGATGCGGTGACGCAGGAGCGCCATGTCCGCAATGCCGTCAAGGATGCGATCTTCGGGCGGCTGCGGCCGCACAGGCAGGGGCTGCTTGCGCAGGCCATGAATCTCGGGCCGGTGCGTGGCCTGCTTGCAAACCGGATGCGCGGCGAGGCAGCCAAGACCGCGCCGAAGGAGCATTATCCCGCTCCCTATGCGCTGATCGACCTGTGGGAGAAACACGGCGGCGACCGCAAGGCGATGCTGGCGGCGGAAAAAACCTCGTTCGCTAATCTGATGGTGACGCCGACGGCGCAGAACCTGATCCGCGTGTTCTTCCTGCGCGAGCAGATGAAAAAACTCGCCGACGGCCGCAACACCGTGAAGCATGTCCATGTCATCGGCGCGGGCGCGATGGGCGGCGATATCGCCGCATGGTGCGCCCATCAGGGCCTGCGCGTCACGCTGGCCGACATGAAAGCCGAGCCGATTGCCGGAGCGATCAAGCGCGCTGCCGATCTGTTCGGCAAGATCATTCGCAAACCCACCGACCGGCGCGACGCGCTCGACCGGCTGGTTCCGGACATGAACGGCGAGGGCGTGCGCAACGCCGATCTGATCATCGAGGCAGTGCCGGAAAAGCTCGAACTCAAGCAGAAGGTTTATGCCGGGCTCGAGCCGATCATGAAGCCCGGTGCGATCCTCGCCACCAACACGTCGAGCATTCCGCTGCAGGATCTGCGCACCACGCTGAAGAATCCCGGACACTTGCTGGGTCTGCATTTCTTCAATCCGGTGTCGCGGCTGCAACTGGTCGAAGTCGTGAGCCACGATGGGGCCGATCCGCAGGCGCTGGCGGCTGCGCTGAAGTTCGTCGGCGCCATTGATCGTCTGCCGTTGCCGGTGAAGAGTTCGCCGGGGTTCCTCGTCAACCGCGCGCTGACGCCGTATATGCTCGAAGCGATGGTGATGCTCGACGAGAAGATCGACAAGGCGACCATCGACGCCGCCGCCGAGAAATTCGGCATGCCGATGGGGCCAATTGAACTCGCCGATCAGGTCGGGCTGGATATCTGTCTTGCGGTGGGCGACATGCTGCGCTCGAAATTCGGCGAGGCCGCGCTGCCGCCCGCGCCGGACTGGCTGCGCGACAAGGTCAAGAACGGCGACCTTGGCCGCAAGACCGGCAAGGGCTTTTATGAATGGAAGGACGGCAAGGCGGTGAAGGCACCATCACCGGTGCAGCCGACCGACGAAATGATCGACCGCCTTGTACTGCCGATGTCGAATGTCTGCGTTGCGTGTCTGCGCGAGGGCATCGTCGATAACGCCGATGTGGTGGATGGCGCGATGATCTTCGGCACCGGTTATGCGCCGTTCCGCGGTGGCCCGCTGAACTACGCGCGTACGCGCGGTTCAGAGAATGTCGTCGCGGCGCTGCAGGCGTTGCAGGCTAAGTTCGGCGAGCGCTTCCAACCCGATGCCGGGTGGGATACGTTTTCCTGACAAGGAAATCATTTTGATATTCATGTGACGGATTTCATCAATGGCTGAAATACATGCCGCGCCGGCGCCAGCTGCGCCACAAGGTGAGTTGTCGATCCGTACGCTGGCGATGCCCGCAGACACCAATCAGAACGGCGATATCTTCGGCGGCTGGCTGCTTAGTCAGATGGATTTGGCTGGGAGCATTTTTGCCTACAAGACAACCCAAAGCCGCAACGTGACAGTGGCTATCGACGCGATGACGTTTCGCAAACCGGTCTATGTCGGAGATGTCGTCTCTGTTTATGCGTCAACTGTGCGCGTTGGTCGCACTTCGGTCACGGTGCATGTCGAATCCTGGGTGCAAAGACGCAATGAGTCGGGTCTGATTCTGGTGACGGACGGGAACTACACCTACGTCGCGATTGACGATCACGGACAGCCGCAGCCGATCCGTCAGGAACCTCCTGCTGTCAGCGCTTGACCTGTCACAAGTCTTAACGCGCACGTAGATACCTTTTCGCGCATGCAGCACTGTCGCGCGCTGCTTTATTCGCCGCTGCGCTGCAGTGCGACGCTCTCATTTCTATTTTTATCAATTGCCACCAATCGTCTTCCAGACTCAACACGCCGGTTATAAAACTGTCGTGCGAAGCGCCTACAGGTGCGGCGGGTTGCTCAGAGCGATGTCAGCGTTTGTCTGTTTTCGAGTCATTCCAGTCTGAAAACAGCCTCTAGATGTTGGCCCGCGATGTGCATAGTGATGGGGGAGATACATGATGTGTTGGAGATGTCTCGGCTGAAACCTTTTCAGCTCTTCTGAGTTAAAGCGCGAGAGAACGACGGGGCACGGAACAAGACATGTCGGATACCTACATCATCGAAGTCAGCTCGGAAGCCGCAGGAATCGTGGTCCGCGAAAAGGCGGGATTCAGATTCTTCGCGGCGGTTCACAAGTTCAATCCACTCGATGGTCAGATTTTCAAGAGCGCGCGCGAGGCGGAACGCGCCGCGACCCGCGTTCTGGCCGGGCGGCTCGATCCGGTTCCGGCCTGAACCATCGGGCATGAAGAAGGCCGGGATCGCTCCCGGCCTTTTCGATTCGAGATTGCTGCGCGCTTATTCCGCCGCAGCCTGTTGTCCAAGGGCCGGGTAATCCGTGTAGCCCTTTGCGCCGCCGCCATAGAAGGTCATCTTGTCGAACGGGTTGAGCGGCGCGCCGAGCTTGAGACGCTCGACAAGGTCGGGATTCGAGATGAACAGTTTGCCGAATGCGATCAGGTCGGCCTTGTTCTGGTCCAGGATTTCCGTCGCCAGCTTGAAGTCATAGCCATTGTTGGCGATGTAGGTGCCGCTGAACCGCTTGCGCAGGCTGGCATAGTCGAACGGCGCAATATCGCGCGGACCGCCTGTCGCGCCTTCGATGACATGGATGTAGACGAGCTTCAGCGCATTGAGCTGATCGACGATATGATCGAACAGCGGCTGCGGATTGCTGTCGGAGACATCGTTGGCGGGCGTCACCGGCGAAATGCGGATGCCGGTGCGGTCTGCGCCAGCCTCTGCAGCGACGGCCTGCGCCACCTCGATCATCAGCCGCGCGCGATTCTCAATCGAGCCGCCATAAGCGTCCGTGCGCTTGTTGCTGCCGTCCTTGGCGAACTGGTCGAGCAGATAGCCATTCGCGCCGTGAATTTCGACGCCGTCAAATCCGGCTTCAATGGCGTTGGCGGCAGCGCGCTTGAAGCTGTCGACGATGCCGGGGATTTCGTTCAGCTCGAGCGCACGGGGCTCGGAGACATCGGCGAATGCACCACCAACAAAGGTCTTGGTGTTGGCCCGGATCGCAGAGGGCGCAACCGGCGCGCCGCCATTGGCCTGCAGGCTGGTGTGCGAAATGCGTCCGACATGCCAGAGCTGGATGTAAATATGTCCGCCGCGCTCATGCACGCGGTCCGTCACCTTGCGCCAGCCTGCGACCTGTTCCTTGGTATAGATGCCGGGCGTGTCCTGATAGCCCTGGCCCTGCTGCGAGACCTGGCTCGCTTCGGTGATCAGAAGGCCGGCGGAGGCGCGCTGGCCGTAATATTCGACGGCGAGAGGATTGGGCACGAAACCGGCAAGCGCGCGATTGCGGGTCAGCGGCGCCATGACCGCGCGGTTGGCGAGGGTGATGTTGCCGAGCTTGTAGGGATCGAAGAGTTTGGATGCGGACATGACTGCTGTTCCTCAGCGGGAGTTCAATGCAGATGCATGTAAGTATCGCATTTGCTGGAATGCAAGCCACCGTTCGGTGAAAAGTGCTGTTTCGGGCCGCACGAATGGCTGTCATGTTCGCGCTGTTTCAAACACGCCAGCGGCCGCAGGAAACGATTTTCTACCTTCCGTGACAGGAAGATGAAAATCGTCTCCTTGTTGGATGCAGCCGAGAGAAAACAACTCCGCCGATCAGGCTCCGAGAAAATCGCGTTTTCCAAGCTCAACGCCCTTGTGACGCAGAATGTCATAGGCCGTGGTGCAATGGAAAAAGAACTGCGGGATTGCCGAGTGATTGAGAAACTGCTGGCCGGTGACCGTCATGGTCTGGCCGGGGCCGACAGGGAAGGTGATCTCGCGCTTTTCCGCGCCTTCATATTTGGCTGGCGGCAGCGCCTCGATGTTCGACAGAACCTTTTTGATCCGCGCCTGCAATTCGGCAAATGTGGTTTCGGTGTCGGCCATCACGGGCAACTCGGTTTGGGTGAACCGCGCGCAGGCCTTGCCCGAGAAGTCGCACGCAAGCTGAACCTGTTTGGTCAGCGGATACATTGTCGGATGGAGCCGCGCCTCCAGCAGTTCGCTCGGCGGGATATTATTTGCGCCGGCGTGGGCCTCGGCCTTGGCGAGAATGGCGGACAACGCATTCAATGTGCGAATGAAGACCGGAGCTGAACCATCGTAGAATGTCATGCGAAAACCTTTCGGAAAAACTTGCCATCAGGCAGGCCTGCCCGAGTTAATTGTTTCCGTGAGCACCGCAAGAGCAGCGCGCCATGCCTTTTGCAGGATTGTTTCAGCGCGGCTGGGCTGCCGCGTCGCTCGCGCGGGGGCCGCGCATCCGTGCGAGCAACTCCGGGGTCGGCCATGAGTCGGCAGGCAGGCCATACTTCATCTGCATGGTCTTGACCGCGATGCGGCTCTGCTGGCCGAGAATGCCGTCGATCTTGCCGACGTTATAGCCCTGCCTCGCGAGCAGTTGCTGCAATTCCTTGATCTCGTTGAACGGCAGTTGCGCCACCGGCGTCGCGGGTTTGCGCATCGGCCCGGCGCCCGCGATGCGGGTGGCGAGATAGGCGGCTGTGGTCGAATAGATCAGCGAATTATTCCATTCGGTGTAGGCGGCGAAATTCGCATAGGCGAGGAAGGCCGGACCGGTGCGGCCCATCGGCAGCAGGACGGACGCGGGCAAGTCGTCTTTCGGCAGCGGACGGCCGTCAGCATAGGTCACGCCCCATGCGGCCCACTTCGCGCGCGGATGTTTGATGGTGAGGTCGGCCTGATCCCAGGGAAGATTCGCAGGCACGCGGATTTCCTGCAGCCAGGGTTCGCCGCGCCGCCATTTCAGGCCGGTTGCAATGTAGTTCGCAGTCGAGCCGATCACGTCCGGCGCGCTGCGCAGGAGGTTGCGATGTCCGTCGCCGTCATAGTCCACCGCATAGTCGAAGTAGTGGCGCGGCAGGAACTGGGTCTGTCCGAGTTCACCCGCCCACGAGCCTATCATCTCGGCGGGTGTCAGGTCGCCGCGGTCGACGATCTTCAGCGCGGCGATGGTCTCGTCGTGAAACATCTGCGCACGGCGGCAGTCGTAAGCCAGCGACACCAGCGAACGCAGTGTGGAAAGCTTGCCTTGCACTGCGCCGAAATCGCTTTCCAGCGCCCAGAATGCGGCGATCACCGCAGGCGGCACGCCGTACTCCTTTTCGGCGCGCGCAAAGGCCTGCGCATAGGTCTGGATCAACTGCTGACCTTTGACGCGGCGGCCTTCGGAGGCCATGCGGCCCGAGAACTCGGTGAAGATCTGGCCGAACACGCGCTGGCCCCGGTCACGGTTCACGATGCCTTGATCGTAGACCATGTAGGGCGAGGCGGCGGCGATCGCGCGCTGCGACACGCCAGCGGCAACCGCATCCTGTTTCAGCCCTGCCAGAAACTGATCGAAGCTCTGGCCGTTGTGGCAGCGCGCGCCGGATTGGGCGAGGGCGGGAGAGGAGAATGTAGCGATACCCAAGATCAAAATACCGGACAGAGAAAGAGACCGCTGCATGAAGACTCCTCCGAATGTCATGGCCGGGCTTGACCCGGCCATCAGGGAATCAAAACATCTCATGTTGTCATGCACCGGCCATCCATCCTCCAAAATTGCCATTCGATTTGTGCTGCGATGGATTGCCGGGTCAAGCCCGGCAATGACGAATTGGATACTGTTTACAGTTCCATGCGTCGGCATGCCTCTCCGCAAAAGAAAATGCCCGGCTTTGCGGCCGGGCATTTCGGTGTTGTGATTGTGTCGAGCCGTTCGTTTAGCCGAACTGGTTCATTGTGTTGTGGACGCCGCCGGCCTTGAGAGCCGCTTCGCCGGCGAAGTATTCCTTGTGGTCGTCGCCGATGTCGGAGCCGGCCATGTTCTGGTGCTTCGCGCAGGCGATGCCCTGGCGGATTTCCGCGCGCTGCACGCCCTTCACGTAGCCGAGCATGCCCTGGTCGCCGAAGTATTCCTTCGAGAGGTTATCGGTCGACAGCGCAGCCGTGTGATAGGTCGGCAGCGTGATCAGGTGGTGGAAGATACCGGCGCGCTTGGCCGAATCCGCCTGGAAGGTGCGGATCAACTGGTCGGCTTCGATCGCCAGCGGGGTCTCGTCGTACTCCACCTTCATCAGGTCGGCGCGGTTGTACTTGCTGACGTCCTTGCCGGCCGCCTTCCACTCGTCGAACACCTGCCAGCGGAAGTTCAGCGTCCAGTTGAACGACGGCGAGTTGTTGTAGGCGAGCTTTGCGTTCGGGATCACTTCGCGGACGCGATCCACCATCTCCGCGATTTGCGCGATGTTCGGACGCTCGGTTTCGATCCAGAGCAGGTCTGCGCCGTGCTGCAGCGAGGTGATGCTGTCGAGCACGCAGCGGTCCACGCCGGTGCCGGGGCGGAACTGATACAGGTTGCTCGGCAGGCGCTTCGGACGCAGCAGCTTGCCGTTGCGGCTGATGATGACATCGCCGTTGCCGACCTTGGATGCGTCAACTTCGTCGCAGTCGAGGAAGCTGTTGTACTGGTCGCCAAGATCGCCCGGCTTGTGGCTGACGGCGATCTGCTGCGTGAGGCCAGCGCCGAGCGAGTCGGTGCGGGTCACGATGATGCCGTTGTCCACGCCGAGTTCGAGGAACGCATGGCGGCAGGCGCGGATCTTCGCGATGAAGACCTCGTGCGGCACGGTGACCTTGCCGTCCTGATGGCCGCACTGCTTTTCGTCCGACACCTGGTTTTCGATCTGCAGGGCGCAGGCGCCCGCTTCGATCATCTTCTTGGCAAGCAGGTAGGTCGCTTCCGCATTGCCGAAGCCCGCGTCGATGTCGGCGATCACCGGCACAACGTGGGTCTGGAAGTTGTCGATCTTGTCGATCAGTGCGGCTTCCTTCGTCTTGTCGCCGGCCTTGCGGGCTGCGTCGAGCTCACGGAAGATGTCGTTGAGTTCGCGCGAGTCGGCCTGACGCAGGAAGGTGTAGAGTTCTTCGATCAGCGCCGGCACCGAGGTCTTCTCGTGCATGGACTGATCCGGCAGCGGGCCGAATTCGGAGCGCAGCGCTGCGATCATCCAGCCGGACAGGTACAGGTAACGGCGATCGGTCTTGCCGCCGAAGTGCTTCTTGATCGAGATCAGCTTCTGCTGCGCGATGAAGCCGTGCCAGCAGCCGAGCGACTGGGTGTACTTGGTCGGGTCGGCGTCATAGGCCGCCATGTCCGCGCGCATCACGTCCGCGGTGTAGCGGGCGACGTCGAGGCCGGTCTTGAAGCGGTTCTGCAGGCGCATGCGGGCCACGGCCTCGGCGGTGACGCCGTTCCATGCCGGGTGGTCCTTGAGCAGGGCCTCAGCGGCTGTGATTTCCGCCTTGTAGGAAGATGGGCCTTGAATTGCTTGGTCGGAAATTCCGCGCGATTGGTAATTCATGGTTGTGACCTTCTGCCTGTTGTGAAGTTGGGAGTGTTTTACGCCCCGCCTCATCAGCCGCCAGAGGGTTTGAAGATAGCTTGTCAGACTTTACAAACTTTCATTGTAATGCTGTAATAAGTTTACATTAGGGGTAATTTGGTAGGGCTTTTGCCCATGGCGACAACCACAATCCGCTCGGTTTTCATGGGTCCGCGGCTGCGGCGGCTGCGGCGTGACCTCGGCCTGACTCAGGCCGATATGGCGGCGGATCTCGATATTTCCGCGCCCTATGTGGCGCTTCTGGAGCGCAACCAGCGGCCCGTGACCGCGGACATGCTGCTCCGTCTGGCCCGGACCTACAAGATTGATCTCGCCGATCTCGCGGGCGACGGCGGCGCCGATCACACCGCGCGGATGCAGGCCGTGCTCAAGGAGCCGATGTTCGCCGACATCGACATTCCTCCGCTGGAGATCAGCGACATCGCCATCGGCTATCCGGGGCTGGCAGAGGCCTTTCTGCGGCTCTACACGGCTTATCGCGAGGAGCAGTTGGCGCTCGCGGATCGCAAGGGGCCGGGACTGACGGGTCCTGCGTCCGGAGGCGATCCGGATGCGAACGATCCGGTGGCCGAGGTGCGGCGGTTTCTTGCCGCACGCCGCAACAACTTTGCCGATATCGACGATGCGGCCGAGCGCATTCTGGACGGTCCCGCCGATCAGGCCTGGCTGATCGAGCGGCTGCGCGCGCGGCACAATCTTCGCGTTCGTCATCTGCCGCCCAATGTCATGCTCGGCTCGGTGCGGCGGCTGGATCGTCATCACAAGGAAATCCTGTTCGACGACTCGCTCGACACGGCGAGCTTCACCTTTCAGGTGGCGCAGCAACTCGCCTATCTCGAGTTCGAGGATGAAATCAGGGCGGCGCTGAAGGCGGGGCAGTTCTCGAGCAAAAGCGCCGAACTATTGGCGCATCGTTCGCTCGCGAGCTACGCGGCGGCGGCGCTGATCATGCCGTATTCCGCCTTCGTGAAAGCGGCGACAACGCGCCGTTACGACATGGAAGCGCTGGCGCGCCAGTTCGGAACCAGTTTCGAGCAGACCGCGCATCGCATCACCACGCTGCAAAGGCCGGGCTCCGAGAAGGTTCCGTTCTTCCTGATCCGCGTCGATCCCGCCGGCAATATTTCCAAATTGCTCGACGGCGCGGGTTTTCCCTTCGCAAAACACGGCGGCGCCTGTCCGCTGTGGTCGGTTCACGGCGTGTTCAAGACGCCGCGCCAGATCGTGACGCAGTGGCTGGAATTGCCGGACGGCCAGCGATTCTTCTCGATTGCCCGCACGGTCACCGCCGGTGGCGGATCGTTCGGCGCGCCGCGAGTCGAACGGGCCATCGCCATCGGATGCGCGGCGGAACATGCGGAAAAACTGATCTATACCAGCGATGAATCGGGACCTCGCGCCGACGCGCCGACACCCATCGGCGTCGCGTGCCGCGTCTGTCATCGTCCGACTTGCGCCGCGCGATCCGAACTTCCGATCGGCCGCGAATTGCTTCCTGACGATTACCGGCGGCTCAATGTCCCGTTCGGATTTTCGTCCGATTGAGGTTCACGCACTGGATTCTTGAAAAATTTGCATTACAAACGCCGCCGACGCGCCTAGATAGGTCTGGGATCAAGCGATACGCGCGCAGGCGCAAGCGGCTGAAGGCAGGAGGTTTTTATGAGCGGCAGCAACTTCTGGGTGATTGGCGGCGAGTTCGGCTCGATGAACTTTCACAAGCTGGTGGAAGGCTCGGCGCAGGTCCAGGGACCGTTCAAGACCCGCAAGGAAGCCGAGGATTGCTGGCGCCAGATGTCCGAAGAGCATCGTCATCGCGCCGGCGTGCGCTTCTCGATTGTCGAGGAACCGCACCGGTCGAACACCTGACCTTCCGGCATAATCCGGCGCCCGCCACAATTTGCGGCCCTGTCCTTCGGGACGGGGCCGTTGTCATTTTGGGACACGGATAACGCCGTGAAATGGCTTGCAAAAGGGCCAGAACCTTTGCGGGGGAACAGGGTTACTGATAGATTAAGCGGGTCGCAACAAAGCTATAGAACCCGAGGTCTTCAGATCATGGCGGAACCGAGCGTCCCGAACGATTTGGCCGGCAAACCGAGCCCGCATCGTCTGCGCGACGCCTTGCGCAAGGCCCGGATCGAAGCCGCCGACCGCACCGGAGTGGTGGTCGATCTGCGCGACGCCGAAGTGGCGCGGCTTGAAATTCTCTATGAAGCGCTCGATCCGCTGTTCTCGGAAATTCCGGCGGGCGTCGATCTGTTCGACCGCGGCATCAGCCAGGGCGACACGCCGCGGCTGTGGATCGACACGGTGGCGCATATTTCGATGGGCCGCGACAAGCGCATCTATCGCTTCACGCAGGACACGCGCTTCGGCCGCATCGTGATCGCCGAGTCGCACGATGTGCCGGTGATGGTTGATGCCGTGACTGATTACATCGCGCGCCGCCTGATCGAGCGCGAACATGCGATGGTGGTGACACCGGCGCCTGCGTCCATGCCGGTGGAAACACCGGCCGCGGCCGGACCGACGGTTGCTTCAATCGTCGCGCCGGTGAAGCGCCGCAGCGCGATCTGGACATTCGCGTTTGGTTTCGCCGCGGGTCTTGCCGCGCTGTTCGGCTTCGCGCTGGTAATGGCGCTGCGCGGGATCTAGATCAATCTCTCATCCCTGATTTCGCCGAGGGTCATGCCATCGGCAAAGCCGCGCACGCGATGCTGACAGCGCCATACGCCGCCGTTCCGTTCAATCGAAAACAGGTTGTAGGCCGCCGGATGATTGTGCCCGTGCGCCATGGCGGAGGCTGACGGCACCCCGACGGCGGGGATGCGCCCGTTCGGGCCGTCGAGCCAGACCGTGGCATGACGGTGATCGTGGCCGTGCAGAACGAGATCGACGCCATATTGCGCGATCAATCCCAGCAGTTCGTCTGAATCGCGCAGCCGTGCCGCCCATCGTCCGGGGGATGTCACCGGCGGGTGATGGATCATCAGCACGCGAAACGAATCTTCGCTTGAGAGTTGTTGAAGAATTTTCTCGAGAGCGCTGCGCTGCTCCTGCCCGAGCCGCCCTGTTGCCATGAACGGCGCGGTGGGTACGGCGGAGGAAACGCCGATCAACGCGAGCGGACCGCGCTTACGCAGATAGGGAAATGCGGCGTCGGTGCCGGGCTTCGCGCCATCGCCGCGAAAATAGTCGGCCCAGACGTGGGGAAAATGCTCGCGGATGCCGCGCACATAGGCGTCATGATTGCCGGGCACAAGCGAGACGTCTTCCGGCGGACCGACACTTTCAAGCCAATTCCGGGCTTCGATAAATTCCAGCGGCAGCGCGATGTTGACGAGATCGCCGGTGACGGCAATATGGTCCGGCTTCTGGGCTTGCATGTCGGCGACCAGTTCGCCGAGCACGTCGCGGCGATGGATCATGTGCCGCTTGCGGTGCCAGTTCAGATAGCCGATGGCGCGCTTGCTCGCGAGATCGCGCAGGCGGGCCTGCGGCATCGGGCCGAGATGCGGATCGGACAGATGCGCGAGCAGGAACGGCGTCATGATCTCCTGTTACATGCGTTGTCTCGAAATGTCATGACATTCAGACTGCGCACATTGTCAGGCTATCCGGTACAGACTTGGGTCCTGAGTTGGTCCTGACTTGGGTCTTGACCCGGACACCGCTGTCTTTCTTGATGGTCGCAAGGCGTGGATGGACGGGATTGGTCCGGGCATGACGTCTCGATTTCGGAACGGATATTGACAAACCATATCGCCAGCCTTCGCACGCGGTTCGAGCCGTTGCTCCGGCGCGCCTTTCACTTCTACTGGCGCTTTGCACGGGGCATGACGCTCGGCGTGCGTGCGGTAGTGCTCGATAGCGAGAACCGTGTGTTTCTGGTCAAGCACGGTTATGTCTCCGGCTGGCATCTGCCGGGCGGCGGGGTCGAGACCGGCGAGACCTTCCTGAGTTCGCTCAAGCGGGAGCTGATCGAGGAGGGGCGGATCGAGATGACCCGCGAGCCGGTGTTGCATGGCCTGTTCTTCAATCGCCAGGTGTCGCGGCGCGACCATGTCGCGGTCTATGTCGTGCGCGACTATCGGCAGGACCGGATGCCCGCGCCCAACCGTGAGATCGTGGCGTGCGGGTTTTTCGCACCCGGTGATCTGCCGCCCGACACCACCCGGGGGACACGGGCGCGGATCGCCGAAGTGCTGGGTAACCAGCCTCGAACCGAAGACTGGATTTGACCGTCACGGCGATGGACCATGCCCCCGCCAGATGCTATCTGCGCCTCTGATATGTCCGATCTTTCCCTGACCATCCTGGCCGAGACGCCCGGCGACGAACAGGCCATCGAGCGCCTGCACGAGCGCACGTTCGGGCCCGGCCGCTATGCTCTCAGCGCCTACCGCTTGCGCGAGCATGTCGATCATCTGCTTGATCTGTCATTCACCGCACGGATCGGCACGCTAATGGTCGGCTCGGTGCGGCAGTTGCCGATCTGTGTCGGCAACACGCCGGCGCTTCTGCTCGGACCGCTGACCGTCGAGCCGCCGTTCCGCGACCGCGGAGTCGGGCGCGCGCTGCTTGAGCGCGCCTTGAAGGATGCGGCGGCCAAGGGCCATCGTCTCGTGCTGCTGGTCGGGGATGAAGCCTATTACAGCCGCGCCGGCTTCAAGCGGATTCCCAAGGGCCGCGCCACCATGCCGGGGCCGGTGGATCATGCACGGCTTCTGGTGCGTGAACTGGTCGATGGCGCGTTCGAGGACGTCAGCGGCGCGATCCGTCCGGACTGGAATTTCGCGCGGCCGATTTGAGCGAGCGTTGATGCTCACCTCTCCCCGTTTACGGGGAGAGGTCGGATCACGCAGTGATCCGGGTGAGGGGCGGATATTATACGTGCAGCGAGATTGTCCCTCACCCCAGCCCTCTCCCCGCAAGCAGGGAGAGGGAGCAATCAATACTTCACGTTCGCGAACATGCGCACGCCAAGGCCGGGCTGCAGCACCTGATCCTTGTTGTAGGCAACTGCGTTGCGGATGTCCTCGTTGAGCAGGTTGTTGCCGACCATGCCGAAAGTGAACTCCCGTGGCCCGAGCCAGCCGTCCTTGGCGAGCTTCGTCGTGTAGCTGATCTCTGCGCGCAGGTTGTTGTAACCGGCCGTCGGTGTTTCGACTCCGCTCACGTCGTTCTGTGCAAAGGCGTGCAGCAGGTTGACGCGCGCAAACCAGTTGGCATCCCGATAGTAGACGCCGCCGCCGACCCGCTGCGGCGGGATGCGCGGCACGTTGGTGCCGTCGGTGAACGTGGCGCGAACGATGTCATACTGTCCCTCTATGCCGAACTGACCGGCCCACACCGGCAGCACGTCATACTGGAACTGGAATTCACCGCCGCGGAAGGTTGCGTCACGCTGCGAATAGATCGCCTGGTTGAGTTCAAGCCCCGGACCCACCTGACATGTCACGTCTTCGCAGGTGTTACCGGTGAGGCGCCGGTAGATAAAGCCATCGAAGCGCGTGTAGTAGCCGGTCAGTTCAAACCGGAACGGTCCCGTCGCGCGGCGCAACCCGACTTCGACCGATTTCGCTGTCTCGATGCCGAGATTCGGATTGCCGATGTCGAAGGTTGTTGTGGCGTCATGGCCGCCACGTGAAAACAGTTCGGCGGGTTTCGGCGCGCGTTCGGTGTACTGGCCGGTGATGCTGGCCGCGAGATTCCACGGCAGGTTCTGGATCAGGCCGACGCTTCCGCTGACCGGCGTGAAGTTCAGGTTACGCGGCGTCGCCGGGCCGATATCTGCCGGATTGTTGTTCAGATCGAACAACTCCGGCACGAAAGCGGGCGTGGTGCCACTCAGGTTGACGTGTTCGATGCGGCCCGCGACCTGCGCCTTGGTGACGTCGCTGAACTGGAACTCGTTGAAGATGTAACCGGCGACCCTTGTGTTCTTGTTCGGGTCCCACAGGCCGTTGAGCGGGCTGCCCGGATCGTCGGGGCTTGGCGCCGTCAACTCCTGATGCGAGGCCTGCGCGCCGACCGCTGTGGTCAGCGACGCAAAACGCAGGTTGAGCGGCGCGAACTGAACTTCGACGCGGCCTTCCTGTTCTCGGTTGGTGAAGGTCTGCCGCACGCCGTCGGTCGAGAAGTCCGCAGGATCGGTTCGCCCAATCTCGTTGTGCTTGTAGTCGGTGGCTCCGGCCCAGAAGCGGATCACGTCGATGGCCTTGCTGTCGGGATGGTAATCGCCCTTCACCGTCAGCTTGGTCTGCTTGGCGTCGATGCGGGTGCCGAACTCCTCGCCTTCCTCTCCGGGGATGCGATAGAGGCTGTTGGTCTGCGTCACCGCCGCGCCGATGAAGCCGCCTGCGAAGAAGTAGGATCCGCCGACCGACCCGCCCGTCGACTGGGTTGCGGTGTTGCGCTGAATGCCCTGCGGCGTGCTGTAATCTTCCGTCTTGCGGGTATAGCCATCGGCGTGGATCGCGAAATTGTTGCCGCCGGCATCGAGCAGCACCGCGCCTTCGCGCCCCAAATCGACGCTGGACAAGCCGCTGCGGGTCTCGAAACTCGCGCAGGGATTGGACGGTGACAGCACCGGCGCCTTGACGTTGTAACCATAGGTCTGGATCGACGGCACCGCGCTGCACGGCAGCGTTTCCGGAATGCGGTTGTTGCTGGCGCTGACCACGCCGCCGATCGACTGCGATCCGTAGCGCAGCGTTGCGGGTCCGCGAATGACTTCGACCTGATTGGTCGCCAGTGGATCAATCGGCACGAAATGATCTTCGCCGAGGTCGGAGGCGCCGTTGCTGCCGATGCCGTTCTCGACAATGCCGACACGGTTCACATCGAGGCCGCGAATAATCGGGCGGCTCGATGCGCCAGGCGCGTAGGACGAGCCGGTGATGCCGGGCTTGTTGTTCAGGAGATCGCCGAGGGTCGCGGCGCCGCTGCGGCGGATTTCTTCATTGGGCACAACCGTCACAGTTGCGAACTGGTCGGTGACGATGGGCAGCGTGCCGACAAACGTATCAGGGTTCGGCGCGGCTGCCGCTGCAGGCGCAGCCGTGGTGCGGCCCGGTTGTGCGGTGTGGCGATGCGGGCGCTGGATCGGGCTTGGGGCCTGCACCGTGATTTCGGGAAGCGTGTCGCCTGCGGCAGGATCGCCCTGCTGCGAGCGCGCCGCGCTGGTGAGAACAAGCGCCATGGCGAGGGCGGAGCCGCCGGCCAGTGACGCGCGAATGAACCTGTAAGACATGGGGAGCTTGATCCTGATGCCGCCGCGCTTCTTTGCGAAGCCGGACGGCTAACCTCGAATGTCCCGATCGTCACCGCAGCGCGGGGATCACCGGGATCGGACAACGGTTCTTGTCAGGACAGCGGAGGCGCGCGGGAATGAAATGCGGCGCGGCGCGAGCCGGTTGCGGTAGCCTCTGAAGGAAAAGCCGTCCGCAGCGCCGTAACAGTTAACGGCACGGGCAGCGCGGGCGGCGCGGAGGCAAGGGCGGTGTTGGCCATCGCCATGGTGGCGCAGATGGCGCAGAGGTCGCGATGAAGATTCTGGTCGTGATCGGTGTCCGGCGCGGATGCCTGAGACGGCGCTGAGATACCGGCCATCGCGACGCCGGCATGGGTATGGCCGAACGACAGGCCAAGCTGCAGCGCCAGCGCGAACAGCGCCAGCAGCGAGAGCTTTTTCGCCTTTGTTCTCAGCCAGTTCACGCTGGTTTTGCCCCAATGCAACCGGCGCAGGCGGATAGCGCCTGCCGCCAGATGTTACAATGTAACATCGCCGGTCAGATGGGGAGTGTCAACACAAGAGCCGGATCGGACGCGAGGTCCGTGGTCGACTGTGACCCTGCCGACACTTTCGTGAGTACACGCCGCCGGTCTGGTCGGCCAATGGCCGAGCTTGAAAGGTCAGCGTCCCTCGCGCAGCCACGTGCTGGCGAAGGCGCCGAGCAGCAACAGCAGGCCAATCAGCCCCGCGAAGACCGGCAGCACGCCGATGCCGCGCACGACGCTGGCATCGCGCATCTTCACACCGAGCCAGCCCTCGCCGCGGAAAACGGTGGAGGCGCGCACGGGCAGCACGCGCGGCAGGTCGACGCTGCCGCTGTCGGCGATGCGCCGTGCATCGCCGCCGGTGGCTTGCAGCAGCGGGCGCAGCGCTTCAGTGGTCGAGGTCACCTCGGCGAATTCCTTTGGATTCACCGGACCGACATTGATCAGCGCTTTGAGCGAGCCGTCGGTTGCCTGCCACAGGCCGAGTTCGTCGGCACCGAGCGACGCGCGCCATTCGCCGGGATCGCCTGCGGTCAGTGTCACCTGTCGAGTTGTGCCGGACGGCGAGGTCACTGTTACGGGTTGCACGGTGTCGGCCATGGTCTGCCGCAGCACAATAAGGTCGCGGCCTTCGACCTTGAGTCGCAGCGCTTCCTCGTCGAGTTCGGGTTGCTTCATCAGCCAGTGCGATGTCCGCCGCAACAGATCGAGATGCGGCCCGCCGCCCTCATAGCCGCGCGCCCACAACCAGATGTGATCGGACAGCAGCAGCGCGACACGGCCTTCGCCCTGCCGCGACAGCAGCAGCAGCGGCTTGCCGTCCGCGCCTTCCATGATCGGTGGGTTGACCGGATTGCGTGTATCGACGAGGCGGAAGAAGCGGCTCCAGTGCGGCGGCTCGCTGTTTGCGCCTTCAAGGCCGCGGGTGACCGGATGCCGCTTGCCGGTATCGGTCAGGCGCGCCGTGAAGGCCTGTTCGCTGACGCCAACGGGTTCGGCCGGCAGGATTGCATCCAGCGGCGTGCGCCAGATGCTGGTCGGGCTGGCATAGTCGGGGCCGGCGGACACCAGCACCGCGCCGCCATTGCGCACATAGCGCGCGATGTTGTCGAAATACGAGATCGGCAGCACGCCCTGCCGCGCGTAACGGTCGAAGATGATGAGCTGAAACTCGTTGATCTTCTGCTGGAACAGTTCGCGGGTCGGGAAGGCGATCAGCGACAGTTCATTGATCGGCGTGCCGTCCTGCTTCTCCGGCGGACGCAGAATGGTGAAATGCACCAGGTCGACGCTGGCGTCCGATTTCAGGAGGTTGCGCCAGGTGCGCTCGCCCGAATGCGGCTCGCCCGACACCAGCAGCACACGCAGCTTGTCGCGCACGCCGTCGATGGAGACGACGGCGCGGTTGTTCACCGGCGTCAGTTCGCCATCGAGTTTCGAGGCTTCGATCTCGACGATGTTCTGACCGGCATGCGGGATTTCGAGGGTGACGCTGACCTGTTCGCCGCTGCGCACAGCGCGCTCGCTCAGAACATCGCCGTCGCGCCGGACCACGACACGGGCGCTCTCGCCGGTCACGCCCTGATCGTCGAGGCGATAGGTGATGGTCTGGGTTTGCCCGACAATGCCGAAGCGCGGCGCGGCGACAATGGCAATGCGGCGGTCGCGTTCGTCGCTGCGGCCGGTGACTAGCGCATGCACCGGTGCGCTGAAACCGATGGCGGCGGCATTCGCGGGAATGTCATGCACGCGCCCGTCGGTGATCAGGAACGCGCCGGCGACGCGGTCGGTGGGCACGTCGGAGAGCGCCGATGTGACCGCGGAGAACAGCCTGGTGCCATCGGTTTCGCCGTCGGCCTGACCGGCCTCGACCACGCGGACCTCAAGCCCCTTGATGTCCTTCAGGCGCGCGACCAGCGCTTCGCGCGCCTGCTCGGTTTCGCGCGTGCGTTCGCCGAAATTCTGGCTCGGACTCTTGTCGACCACGACGGCGACGACGGAGGACAGCGGTTCGCGCTCCTCGCGGGTGAAGGACGGATTGGCCAGCGCCAGCAGGATCAGCGTCAGCGCGGTCACGCGGATCGCCGCGCCGCGCGAACGTGTGAGCAGCAGGATCGCTGCGATCACGACAATCGCGGCGATGCCGATCCAGAGAACAATCGTCGGGACGAGCGGCGCAAAGGCGATACCATATTGCATGTTATTGCCCCAGCCGTTCGATCAGCGCTGGTGCATGCACCTGGTCCGCCTTGTAGTTGCCGGTCAGGGTGTACATCACGATATTGACCCCGGCGCGGAACGCCATCTCGCGCTGGCGCGGATCGCCGGGTGTCAATGGCAACATCGGCTGGCCGTCGGCGCGTAACGCCCATGCGCCGGCCAGATCGTTCGAGGTGATGATGATCGGAGACACGCCATCGCCGCCGCGCGCGGGGCGGTCGGCAGCCTCCTCGTCATCGACACGCGGCAGGGTCTCGACCCAAGTCTGGCCCGAGGTGAAGCGGCCCGGGAAGTCGCGCAGCAGATAGAACGTCTTGGTCAGTACATGTTCGCGCGGGACCGGCTCAAGCTCGGGAATATCGAGCGAGGACAGAATTTCGCGCAATGTGAGCATGCCGGGCGTCTGCGATTCTCCGCCGGGGCCGGGCGGCGCCTCGATGGCGTCGCGTGTATCGAACACCACCGTGCCGCCCTGCTTCATGTAGGTGTCGAGCTTGTTGATCGCGTCCTGTGACGGCTTGGGCGCGCCGGTGACCACCGGCCAGTAGATCAGCGGGAAGAAGGCGAGTTCATCCCGTGCCGGATCGACGCCGACCGGCTCGCCGGCCTCCAGCGCCGTGCGCTGCGCGAGGAACAGCGTCAGGCCCGACATGCCGGCTTTCACGATGGAATCGACATCGGAGTTTCCGGTGATGACGTAAGCCAGCCGTGTTTGCGCCACGGCTCTGATGGCGAACTCGTCATCCGCTGCGCTTTTCGCAGAGAGCGCAGCGGGGGCGGTCTTTGCCGGAGCTTTCGGTGCCTGCGCGTAGGACTGTGAGGGGACGCCGCCGATCGAAGCCAGCGCGAAGGCAAGAGTGAGCGCAGCAGTTGCGGTCCGCCGCCGCAACAGCGCGGCAATGCCGCCGCCGAGAATGGCGACGATAATGGCATCGAGCAGGAACAGCGCGAGCGCCGCCGAGAGCAGGATGCCGCGCAGGTCGCGCGGCTCGGCATTGGTGTAGGTCGCGCGCCGGGCCTTTAGCGCGGACGTATCAAGCGTCGCAAGCCTGTCGGCGGCAGCCAGCGCGTTGACGGCGAGCGGGCCGTCGGCGGGACCGTAAAGCCCCGGCGGATGATCGGGCGTGGCGCGGTCGCGGTAATCCGCGCGCAGCGGCTTTGCGGTGGAGGGCGGCGGGCCGAACGCGCCGAAGCCGTCGAGGGTGCGGATCGGCGCAACAGTGTCCGCTCCGGCTTCCGCGGCGACACCTGCGCCCGCATTGGCCGTATAGCCGGACATATCGACGATTCGCCGCAGCATCTCGACAAAGGTGCCAGACATCGGTAGGTCCGACCAGCGCATATCGGCGCTGATATGGAACAGCGCGATCACACCCTTGTCGCGATGCTCGCCCGTGACCAGCGGCGTGCCGTCGCCAAGCGACGCCCAGCTCCGTGTGGCGAGGCCGGGGTCCGGCTCGGCCAGCACCTGACGGGTGATGGTGATGTCCTTCGGCACGGCAAGGCCGGCGAACGGACCGTCACCGGCGAAGGACGCCAGCGGCTGCGGCTTTTCCCATGTCAGGCTGCCGCCTAGGCTGCGTCCGCCGCGGCGCAGTTTCACCGGCACAAGATCGTCATCGCCGGCGGCGAGGCGGGGGCCGGCGAAACGCACCAGCACGCCACCCTGTTTGATCCAGGTGTTGAGCCGGTCGCGGATCTCCGGCGACAGCGTGCCGACATCGGCGAGCACGATCATCGGCAGTTTCTGATCGAGGAATTGCCCGATGGCGACAGCAGGCGCGCCGCGTTCGCCGAGGCGGACATCGGCAAACGGCGCGAGCGCGCGGGTCAGATAGAAGGTCGACGCCAGCAGCGGCTGCGCGGTGTCGGTGGTCGCGCCGGACACGATGCCGATGGCGCGGCGGCGCCAGCGCTTGTCGAGCAGTTGTACCGCGCCCGCCGAGCGCTCGCCGGAGACTTCAAGCCGGGTGATGTCATTGCGCAGTTCGACCGGGAGGTCGAAGCTCGCTTCGGTCTCGCGGTCCTGCAGGCCGAATGCGAACTTCGCCTCGCCGATCGGCGAACCCTTCTGGTCGAGCGCGCGCACCAAGCCAACGTCGCCTCCGCCGGTTCCCGCGCGCAGAACTTTCACCGTCATCTTGGCGGCAGCGTTTTCCGCCGCGACCAAGGCATGGGCCGGTGGCGTGCCGCCTTCGACGATGGTCAGCGCGCGGTCCTGAATCGTTTTGGTCAGGCCTTCGGTGAAATCGCTGCCGCGTCCGGTATCAATGCCGTCACTCAGCCAGACGATCTCGCTGTCGCCGGTCTTGGCCAGAAAGCGCTGCAGTGCCGGAAGCGTTTCGACGCGCTCGACGGAATAGGGCTTCGGCGCAAGCTGGCGCAGCGCCACGCGCGCGGTGCCCGCAGGCATCAGCGTGATGTCGCGCGTTGAATCCGACAGCGGCACGAGCGCGACCGCGCGGCGGTCGGATTCCGCGTTGGAAATCATTTCGTCCGCCGTCTTGATGCGGGCGTCCCAGTTGGAAGCTGCGCTCCAGCCGTCGTCCAGCAGCAGAACCAGCGGCGCGGAGGAACGCGACGCGCCTTCGCCCGGATTCCAGATCGGGCCGGCGGCCGCGAGAATGACGAGCGCGGCGGCGATCAGCCGCAGCAGCGTCAGCCACCATGGCGAGCGCGACGGGGGTTCTTCCTTCGGCACAATGTCGAACAGCAGGCGCGTCGGCGGAAAATCGACGCGGCGGGGACGCGGCGGCATCACCCGCAGCAGCCACCACAGCGCCGGAAGGCTCAACAGGCCCGTCAGCAGCCACGGTTCGGCAAAGGAGAGCGGCAGGCCCATCATGTGCGCGCACCGGAATTCGTCCGCGCAGGGCCACGGCTGTTGGTGACGGCCTGAGCGCCCGCGCCCATGCGTGCATGAATGGCGAACAGCAACTCGGTCGGACCGCGATCCGTGCGATGTACGGTGAAGCTCCAGCCGAACTGGTCGGCCTCGGCGCGCAGCGCAGCCCGATGATTGGCGACCAGTGTTTGATAGTCGTCGCGCCAGCGTTCGGCCCGGCCGGCCGTCACGGTGCCAAGGCCTTCCGAATCGACGAATTCAACGCGGCCTTTGTAGGGAAAACTTTCTTCTGCGGGATCGACGATCTGGACAACGTGACCTCTGGCCCCGTTTGCGGCGAGCTGCCCGATCGCCGTGCGGAATTCGGAGATCGGACTCCACAGGTCGGACAGCAGCAAGACCTCGGAAAAAGGCGCCGGCTCGAAATTCGGCGGCAGGCTGGGCCGCTCGCCGGCGTCATGGACAATTACCTGCGCCATCGTTTCGATCACATTGCGATTGGCCGTCGGACGCATCAGGCCGGGAATTCCCACGCGCTCGCCGCCCTGTACCAGAACCTCCGCCAGCGCAAACGCCACCACGAGCGAACGGTCGAGTTTGCTCCATTCGGTCAGATGCGAATTGAAATCCATCGACGGCGACCGGTCGATCCAGAACCAAATCGTATGCGAGGATTCCCACTCGCGTTCGCGGACATAGAGCTGATCGTCGCGCGCGGAGCGCCGCCAGTCCACGTTGTGAGACGGCTCGCCGTTGATGAAGTGCCGGTATTGCCAGAAATTTTCCCCGGCTCCGGCCCGGCGCCGGCCATGCAGGCCGTGGATCACGGTTGCGGCAACACGGCGCGCCTCGAGAATGAGGCGCGGAACGCGCGCAGCCAGCTTTCGGCTTTTGCCGATTGCGGCCTGGACGGCGTCATCCTGTTGGCTCCCGCTCACTTGCGGCATGCGCTATCCGATCCGTGACTTCAGCCGCCTGATAACATTTGGAATCGTCTCTCCTTCGGCGCGCGCGGAGAATGTCAGCGCCATGCGGTGTTTCAGCACGGGCTCGGCGAGGTCGAGCACATCGTCGATGGATGGCGCGAGCCGCCCGTCGAGCAACGCGCGCGCGCGGACGGCCAGCATCAGGGCCTGGCTGGCGCGCGGTCCCGGTCCCCAAGCGATGGACTTGCCGATCTCGCCGCTGTCGTCTCCCGGACGCGCCGATCGCACCAGTGAGAGGATTGCTTCGACCACGGAGTCGCCAACCGGGAGGCGGCGCACCAGACGCTGCGCGGTGAGCAGTGTCTCGGTGGTCATCGCTTCCTTCGCGACCGACTGGTCGGCGCCTGTCGTGTCGAACAGGATTTTGCGTTCGGCGTCGCGGTCCGGATACTCGACGTCGATTTCCATCAGGAAACGGTCGAGCTGCGCTTCCGGCAGCGGATAGGTGCCTTCCTGCTCCAGCGGGTTCTGGGTCGCGAGCACATGGAACGGCTTCGGCAGGTCGTGCCGCGCACCGGCGACCGTGATGTGCTGCTCTTGCATCGCCTGCAGCAGCGCCGACTGGGTGCGCGGCGAAGCGCGGTTGATCTCGTCCGCCATCAGGAGCTGCGCGAACACCGGCCCCGCGATAAAGCGGAACGAGCGCTTGCCGCTGGCGCTTTCATCCAGCACTTCGGCGCCGAGAATATCCGACGGCATCAGGTCCGGCGTGAACTGGACACGCTTGGCGTCGAGACCCAGCGTGATCCCGAGGGTTTCCACCAGCTTGGTCTTTGCGAGGCCCGGCACGCCGATCAGCAGGGCATGTCCGCCCGACAGAATAGTCACCAGCGCGTTGTCGACCACACGCTCCTGCCCAAAAATAACGGTGGAGACCGCTTCCCGCGCTGCGCGGATGTTTCCCGCGATCTGCTCGGCCGAGCGCACGATCACGTCTTCCAGCTTCTCGACACCTTCCGCGCCAGCCATGCTTTTCGCTCCTTGAATGGATCGCATCTGTCCCGACTTCGGGTTCCATTGGACTCAGAGTCCGGACTTCAGACCGCCGGCCCATGCTAAACTTCCGCAAAGACCATGTATTCTCTTATGTATTCCCAACGTCAGGCTGTCCCCACATTAGCGGGCGGGGGGCTTGAAACTCATCACGATGTGGCGAGTATTCCTGCCGCGCGGCTTGCGGGATTCAGCGGTATCTTCCTGCGTCTCGTCGTGCACCATTTGTGCCAAACAGAAGCGTCAACGGTCAGGGCAAACAATGGCGAACCAAGGGCAGAAACAGGAGCCGAACCCGGCCCAGCGTCTGGACGGGCTGACCCAGGCCGCGCGCGGAGCTGCGACAAAAGGTCTGCCGCCGGTTCATTTGTGGAATCCGCCGTTCTGCGGCGATCTCGACATGCGGATCGCGAGCGACGGCACCTGGTTTTACCTCGGCACGCCGATCGGCCGTCACGCGCTGGTAAAGCTGTTTTCCACGATCCTCAAACGCGAGGACGGCAAATATTTTCTGGTCACGCCGGTCGAGAAGGTTGGCATCCGCGTAGATGATGCGCCGTTTCTCGCGGTGGAGATGGAAAGGGACGGCGAGGGCGCTGCGCGGCAACTGAGCTTCCGCACCAACATGGACGAATGGGTGCCATGCAACGCCGATCACCGGCTGCGCTTTGAAGCCGCCGCCGACGGCGGCTTGACCCCATACCTCCATGTGCGTGCGGATTTGTGGGCAAAAGTTACACGCGCGCTCTATTATGATCTGGTCGAGATGGGCGAGATTCGACAGGCCGATGGCCGCGAGATGTTCGGCGTGATGTCCGGTGGTGAATTTTTTACGATGGCGGACGCCGCGCAGGCGCGCGATCCTGTTTGACGGACGAGGTTCGGGTTGACGAAGACTTTTCTGAAGGATGCGCTCCCACCCGGTATCGCGACGCCGGCGGACATGACGTCCCGTGAGTTTTTCCGCAGGGCGCAGGAGCGGCTGAATTTCGATGTGCCGAAGGGGCTGACCGATGCCGCGGTGCTGGCGCCGACCGGCGATTTCGGCACCGATGCGATGCTGCAGATCATTGCGAAGGAGCGCCCTGTACGTCCGGCAGCGGTGCTTGTGCCGATTGTCGAGCGCGATGTGCCTACCGTGCTGCTGACCAAACGCGCCGAACATCTCAACGAACATGCCGGGCAGGTGTCGTTTCCCGGCGGCAAGATCGACCCGACCGACGCGACGCCGATGGATGCGGCGCTGCGCGAAGCCGACGAGGAGATCGGGCTCAAGCACGATTTTATCGAACCGGTCGGTTATCTCGATGTGTATGCGACGGGCTTCGGATTTCGTATCCTCCCGACGCTGGCGCGTGTGCGGCCCGGCTTCGAGCTGACGATCAACGCGAACGAAGTCGACAATGTGTTCGAGGTGCCGCTCGCCTTCCTGATGGACCCGGTCAATCACAAGCTCGGCAGCAAGGAATTCCGCGGCATGCAGCGCTCGTTCTACGAAATGCCGTTCGAGCAGCATTACATCTGGGGCGCGACCGCCGGGATGCTGCGCGCGATGTATGAGCGGATCTGCCTTTCATGATCCGTCCTGTCCTGACCGAGATCGGAATCTTCCTCATTCCTTTCGCGGTGTATGCGGCATTCCTGATCGCAAGCCGGTCCGGCGTCTGGGTGAAATCGTCCTGGCCACTGCCTGTGGTCGCGAAACTGGCGGTCGGCGCTTTCGTGCTCGTCATCGTCAGCCTGTTGCTGCTGGCGCATTTTTCCGGCGCGCCGCCGGGCGCGACCTATACGCCGGCGCATATTGAAAACGGAAAACTGATCCGGGGGGCCGACAAATGAGCGTCCCCTCGCTGCGCGATGCGCCGTGGCTGAGATCGGGCGCGACAGCGCGGGTGCTCGCTGTGCTGAACGCCGACGGCGAGGAGGCGCGGATTGCCGGCGGCGCGGTGCGCAACGCACTGCTGGGCCTGCCGATCGGCGATATCGACATCGCGACGACCGCACTGCCGGATGAAGTGATCCGCCGCGCCAAGGCCGCGCATATCAAGGCGGTGCCGACCGGTATCGACCATGGCACGGTGACGCTGGTGATCGACGGCCAGCCTTTTGAAGTCACGACGCTGCGCGAAGACATCGAGACTTTCGGACGCAAGGCCACGGTCGCGTTCGGGCGCGACTGGAGACGCGACGCCATGCGCCGCGACTTCACCATGAACGGACTGTTTGTGACCGCCGATGGCGTGGTGCATGACGAGGTCGGCGGTCTTGCGGACATCGAAGCGCGCCGGGTGCGTTTTATCGGTGATCCCGCGCGCCGCATCGCTGAGGACTATCTGCGCATCCTGCGGTTCTTCCGGATCCATGCCGCCTATGGCGAAGGCACACCGGACCGCGCCGGATACAAGGCCTGCATTGCCGGACGAGACGGCCTCGCGGGCCTGTCCGCGGAGCGAATCCGGATGGAGATGCTCAAGCTGATGGTCGCGAAGCGCGCCGCCGAGGCGCTGGTGGCGATGGACGACGCCGGTCTGCTGCTGCGGCTGACAGCGGGCGTGGTCTATCACGGCGCTTTCGCCAACATGATCGCGGCCGAGCGCGCGCTGGGGATCGGACCCGATGCCATTCTCCGCCTCGGTGCATTGGCGGTTGCCGTCACCGAAGATGCCAAGCGGCTGTCGCAGCGCTGGCGGTTGTCCAACGCCGAGACCAAACGCCTCGATTCAATGGGACACAGGTGGTGGCGCGCGGCGGGAATGGACGAGGCCATCGCCGAGCGACGCTTGTATCGGCTTGGCGCTGCGCGTTACCGCGACCGGATGATGCTGGCCTGGGCGCGGGCGGGACGTGACTTCAATGCGCCGCAATGGCGCGATCTGACGACGTTGCCAGACCGCTGGACGCCGCCGGCATTCCCGCTCAAGGCGGCGGATTTCATTGCACGCGGGATCGCCGAAGGGCCGGCGCTCGGCCACGTATTGACGCTGGCGGAGGATGCCTGGCTGGCGCTGCAGTTTCCGCTGGACGCCGCCGCGCTGAAAGGCATCGCGGACGAAACGGTCGCGCGATTCACGCGCGACCATCGGCTGTGATGCCGAACCCTTCCCACGAAACGCGGGAAGGGTTGATGGCGTGGATCGAGGCGTATCAGGCGACTTCCGCCGCGGTCTTGGCGTGGTGATCCTCTTCGTCTTCGTCGCTGTCTTCGTGTTCGTCGTCGTCCTGCTCGTCTTCATCGTCGGAGAGGTCGATGTGGGCGAGTTCAAGCACCGCCGCGGGAAGCTTTTCGCGGAACAGGTCGCCTTCCTCGCCGATCCAGATGCATTCAATTGTTTCGTCGGTCACGTCCGCGACGGTTAAGGCTTGTCCTCCGGATTTGAGGACGACGACATCGCCTGCTTTCAGTTTCATGGCCGGCTCCTTGCTGATGTGAGGAGCCTTCAGCCTAGACGCGCGTCATGACATGCGGACAAAGAGCGTAGATCGAATTTGCGACACAACAAAAAAGCCCCGGACCAAGTCCGGGGCTTTCGATATCCGAAAGACGTTTTCGCCTTAGCGCATCGCGCCGAGGAAGTAGCCGAGCACGTCGAACTTGTAGTTCAGGCCGACCTTGGCGGTGTGGATGCCGGAGAGCGCGGTCGTGGTCCAGACCTGCGTGCCGCCGTTACCGTTCAGGTTGCCGGTGGTGGTGATGTTGTTGTCGAAGCCGAGGTACAGGTATTCGGCCTTCACGCTCCACTTGTTGTCGAGCGCATATTCCCAGCCGCCGCCGATGGCGTAACCGAGGCGGTACTTCTTCTGCATGGTGTCGATGTGGTTGCCGGGGGTGCCGTCGGACACGCCGGTTTCAAAGTCGACCAGCGCGGCGCCGCCCTTGACGTAAACCAGCGAGCGATCGAAGGCGTAGCCGAAGCGGGCTGCCCAGACGCTGTAGAGGCCTTCGGCGCGGGTGGTTGCGATCGAGGTTGCCGAACCGGCATAAGCCGAGGAGCCCTTCACGCCGATGTAGCCGGTTTCACCTTCGTAACCAATCACCCAGTTCGGAGCGAACTGCCAGTTGTAGCCGCTGGTGTAGCCGCCGATCACGCTAGAATTGTACTTGTACGAGGCTGCGGGGCCACCGAAGATCGGCGCGCCTGCGCCGTCAACCGGAACACCGGTCACGTTGTCGCCGTCAGCGAAAGCACCGCCGACGTAACCGCCGATGTAACCGCCGGTCCAGGTGAAGACCTGCACCGGAGGAGCCTTGCGATACATCGGCTTTGCGCCGAGATCGGCTGCGGAAGCCGCGCCAGCCAGGCTAACGCCCGCGGCAGCGAGGATGAGAACAGCAATCTTGCGCATCGGAGCCCCTATAGAATCGTTGGTGGCAGCACGATTCCGCCACACCTATGACCCTCAAACTACGTGGAGGGCGGCTCCGGCTCAAATGGTTTCAGGCGTTTCCCGGGTTCTGCAGTACCGTTCTTTGACGGGTGTGCTGTCTCGGTGACACGTCAAAAACGTCCAAAAATGCCCGTTTATTAAGCGTTTCTGAACTTTCGGGGATGCTCCGGCTCAGGGCCATTTCACCTCGGGCGGCATCGAGGACAGGATCGAGTCGACGTTACCCCCTGTTTTCAGGCCGAAAATCGTGCCGCGGTCGTAGAGAAGATTGAATTCCACATAGCGGCCCCGGCGCACCAGTTGCTCCTGCCGGTCCTTGTCGGTCCAGCCGTTTCTGAAATTCCGCCGCACCAGGTCGGGATAGATTCGGGCAAAGGCCTGTCCGACATCCCGGGTGAAAGCGAGGTCGGCGTCCCAGTCGCCCGAATCGAGCCAGTCGTAAAAAATGCCGCCGATGCCCCGCGGCTCCTTGCGGTGGGGCAGGTAGAAATACTCGTCGCACCAGCTCTTGAACTTGTCATAGGGGGCGACGGCGGCATGGGCGTCACAGGCCGCCTTCATGGCGGCATGGAAGGCGGCCGTATCGGGATCGTCCTGGGTCCGCCGCCGGTCCAGCACCGGGGTCAGGTCCGCGCCGCCGCCGAACCACGTCTTGGTGGTCACCACGAAGCGCGTGTTCATGTGAACCGCCGGCACGTTCGGATTGCGCGGATGAATGATGAGAGAAATCCCCGAGGCCCAGAAGCGTGGATCGTCCGCGGCGCCCGGAATCTGGGCGCGGAATTCGGGGGCGAATTCGCCATGGACTGTGGAGCAGTGCACACCGGCCTTCTCGAACAGCCGGCCGCGCAGCACCGACATCACGCCGCCGCCGCCGGGCTTGCCGGTGTGATCGGTGCGGTCCCATGGCGTGCGGACGAAACGGCCGGCATCGCCGGGGTACAGCTCCGGCGCAGCATCGGCTTCGAGTGTCTCCAGCGATGCGCAGATATCGTCGCGCAGATGCTCGAACCATGTGCGGGCCTGCTGCTTGCGCTGCTCAAGCGTGGTGAGGGGCTTTTCCAACTGGTCTCTCCGTTAGCCTTGAGGACCGAAATAGGTGCAGCTTTCGCCGCAACTGTCGCGATAAACGCTGACCCGGACCACCTGTCCGGTGTGCTGGACCCGGTCCCAGATGAAGCGCGTCAGGTTTTCCAGCGTCGGCGCGCCGAGCGTTTCGATCTTGTTGAGCCATTTATGATCGAGGATCGTCTGCACCTCGGTCATCCGTTGTTCGAGCAGGCCGAGGTCCGTCACCATTCCGGTCGCAGGATCCGGTGTGCCGCGAATCGTGACTTCGGCGCGGAAGGAGTGGCCGTGCACCTCATCGCTGGCTTCGCCCAGCGTCGTGCCCGGCAGCGAATGCGCGGCCTCGAAACGGAACGATTTCGTCAATTCCCACATCAATCTTGTCCAGTCCGGGCTGCTTGCAGCCCTATCTGATCCCGAGCGTCTTGTGCGTTTGCACGCTGAGACGCCATTGCGGATGCGCCAGGCAATAGGCGATGGCCGCCTGTGTGCTTTGCGCTATGTCAGGTCCATCCATCGGCTGCAACGAGAACCGCTCGAATTCCAGTCCTGCGAAATCTTCCGGTTTATTTTCCGGCTGCGGATAGACCAGTTTCAGTTCGTGGCCTTTGCGCAGGATCAACTCCGCTCCGGCTTTCGGGCTGACGCAAATCCAGTCGAGACCGGGCGGGGCGGTCACCGTGCCGTTGGTTTCCACCGCGATGGTGAAGCCGCGCGCATGCAGGGCGTCGATCAGCGCCGGATCGACCTGAAGCAACGGTTCGCCCCCGGTCAGCACCGTGTAGCGATGCTCCGGCGGGCCTTCCCATTGTGCCGCGATGACCGCGGCGAGGTCGTCGGCGTTCGCGTAGCGGCCACCCAGCGTGCCGTCCATGCCGACAAAGTCGGTGTCGCAGAACTTGCAGACGGCCTCGGGACGGTCCTGCTCGCGGCCGGTCCACAGATTGCAGCCCGAGAAGCGGCAGAATACGGCCGTGCGTCCGGCATGGGCGCCTTCGCCTTGCAATGTCAGGAAGATTTCCTTTACCGCGTAACTCAACGCGCCATTCCTCTTGTTTGCCGGAGCGCCTCGCCGAGCGCCATGGCCACCGTCATGGCGACATTCAGGGACCGCATTCCGGGGGCGATCGGGATGATCAGCCGCTCGTCGGCCGCGTTGACCACGTCATCCGGCACCCCGGCGGATTCCCGGCCGAACAGCAGCAGGTCGTCGTCCCGGTAGATATGATCGAGATAGGGTTTTGCCGCCTTTGTCGAAAAAAGCACCAGCCGGCTGCCGGATCCCGCCCGCCAGGCCTCGAAGCTGCTCCATGAGACATGCCGGACGATGCTGACCTGATCGAGGTAGTCCATTCCGGAGCGGCGGAAATGGCGGTCGGAGACCGGGAATCCGGCAGGCTCGACAATATGGGCCTCGACGCTCAGGCAGGCGCACAGGCGCAGAATCGTCCCGGTGTTCTGCGGGATGTCTGGCTGGAAAAGGACGACGCGCATCGGACAGCGGCCTTGGGCCCCGGTGGAAAAGTTGAGGAAAAATCACAGCGGCGGGCACATTTAATGCATCGCACTAAATGTGCCGATAGCGGGCTTGCGCTCTCCCGGCAAGGGTGCCAATAGATCGATTCTAGATCGCATGTTCTGCCCGGTTGAGTGGGACAAGTGGTCATTCTGCCACCGCGGGGGGCCGCGGGCACCGGCTTCTTTCCCGGCGCGTCCGCTGCGGCGTCCGGGGCAGCACCGCCGGTTGCAGTTCGGAAAGGGTTTGCAATCGTGACGTCTTCCTCATCGGCCGCTGCGACACGCCGTGATTTTCTTTATGTAGCGACGGGATCCGTGGCCGCCGTCGGCGCAGCCGCCGTAGCCTGGCCGCTGATCTCCCAGATGAATCCGGACGCCTCGACCATCGCCGCTGGCGCCCCGATTGAAGTCGATCTCTCGCCGATCGCCACCGGACAGGACATCAAGGTGTTCTGGCGCGGCAAGCCGATCTACATCATGAACCGCACCAAGAAGCAGATCGACGAGGCGCGTTCGGTGAACGTGTCGAGCCTGCCCGATCCGCAGACCGACCAGTCGCGCGTCAAGGAAGGCCACGACCAGTGGCTCGTCGTGATCGGCATCTGCACCCATCTCGGCTGCATTCCGATCGCCCATGAGGGCAACTACGACGGCTTCTTCTGCCCGTGCCATGGTTCGCAGTACGATTCGTCGGGCCGTATCCGTCAGGGGCCGGCGCCGCTGAATCTGGCTGTGCCGCCTTACGCCTTCGTCTCCGACACCAAAATCAAAATCGGCTGATTTTTCTAATCTGACCCGATCGCGTCGCTTCTTCTTTGTCAGGATCGCATCATGAGCGGACCATCGAACTACAACCCGCAAAAC
Organism: Afipia clevelandensis ATCC 49720; assembly: GCF_000336555.1. Classification (GTDB taxonomy): domain Bacteria; phylum Pseudomonadota; class Alphaproteobacteria; order Rhizobiales; family Xanthobacteraceae; genus Afipia; species Afipia clevelandensis. The sequence goes on from NZ_KB375281.1 coordinate 3,978,736, forward strand.
CCAGTCTTGAAGTGGGTTGAACGGCGTCTCCCGATCGGGGGGCTGATCCACTCGTCCTTCATCGCCTATCCGACGCCGCGTAACCTCAACTACTGGTGGACGTTCGGCGCGATCCTTTCGATGATGCTCGGCGTGCAGATCATCACCGGCATCATCCTGGCGATGCATTACACCCCGCATGTCGATTTCGCGTTCAAGTCGGTCGAACTGATCGTCCGCGACGTCAACTACGGCTGGCTGCTGCGCTACCTGCATTCCAACGGCGCGTCGATGTTCTTCATCGCCGTCTACATCCACATGTTCCGCGGTCTCTACTACGGCTCATACAAGGAGCCGCGCGAGGTTCTCTGGATCCTCGGCGTCATCATCTATCTGCTGATGATGGCGACAGGCTTTATGGGCTACGTGCTGCCGTGGGGCCAGATGAGCTTCTGGGGCGCCACCGTCATCACCAACCTGTTCTCCGCCATTCCTTATTTCGGCGAGAGCATCGTGACCCTGCTGTGGGGCGGCTACTCGGTCGGCAACCCGACGCTGAACCGCTTCTTCTCGCTGCATTACCTGCTGCCGTTCGTGATCGCCGGCGTGGTGGTGCTGCACGTCTGGGCGCTGCATGTCGCTGGCCAGAACAACCCGGCCGGCGTCGAGCCGAAGACCGAGAAGGACACCGTGCCGTTTACGCCTTACGCGACCATCAAGGATGGTTTCGGCATGGCGTGCTTCCTGCTGTTCTTCGCCTGGTTCATTTTCTACATCCCGAACTATCTCGGCGATCCGGACAACTACATTCCGGCCAACCCGGCCGTCACCCCGGCGCACATTGTGCCTGAATGGTACTACCTGCCGTTCTACGCGATCCTGCGTTCGATCCCGAACAAGCTCGCCGGCGTTATCGCGATGTTCTCGGCGATCATCGTGCTGGCGTTCCTGCCGTGGCTCGACTCGGCCAAGACCCGCTCGTCGAAGTATCGTCCGCTGGCCAAGCAGTTCTTCTGGATTTTCGTGGCGATCTGCCTCGGCCTCGGCTGGCTGGGCGCAAAGCCCGCGGAAGGCATCTATGTGATCGCAGGCCGCGTCCTGACGTTCTGCTACTTCGCCTACTTCCTGATCGTGCTGCCGATCCTCAGCCGCATCGAGAAGGCGCGTCCGCTGCCGAACTCGATTGCCGAAGACGTGCTGCGCAAGACGGGCAGGACACCGGCTTCGGCTGCGGTTGCTCTCATTGCCGGCGGCATGTTGCTGCTGGGCGGCATGAACAACGCCAAGGCCGAGGACGGCCATGGCCCGACCCCGCCGTCGCTGAAATGGTCGTTCGCCGGTCCGCTGGGCAAGTTCGATCAGGGTCAGCTCCAGCGCGGCCTCAAGATCTACAAGGAAGTCTGCTCGGCCTGTCACGGCCTGTCCTTCGTGGCTTTCCGCAACCTCGCGGACCCGGGCGGTCCGGGCTACTCGCCCGCGCAGGCTGCGGCTTTCGCGTCGGACTACAAGGTCAAGGATGGCCCGGACGACAAGGGCGAGATGTTCGAGCGCAATGGCCGCCCGGCTGACTATTTCCCGTCGCCCTATCCGAACGAACAGGCTGCGCGCGCCTCGAACGGCGGTGCCTATCCGCCGGACCTGTCGCTGATCGCAAAGGCCCGTGGTTACGAGCGCGGTTTCCCGCAGTTCATCTTCGACGCCTTCATGCAGTTCCAGGAGAAGGGCCCGAACTACATCGACGCCATCCTCCAAGGCTACGAAGAGAAGCCGCCGGCGGGCTTCGACCTGCCGGAGGGCTCGTACTACAACAAGTACTTCCCCGGCCACGCCATCAAGATGCCGAAGCCACTCAGCGACGGTCAGGTGACCTTCGACGACGGCTCGCCCGCCACCGTGCAGCAGTATGCCAAGGACGTGGCCGCGTTCCTGATGTGGGCTGCCGAGCCGCATCTGGAGGCGCGCAAGCGCACCGGTCTGCAGGTCATGCTGTTCCTGATCGTGTTCTGCGGTCTGCTGTATTTCACCAAGAAGAAGGTCTGGGCGAACGCTCACTGACCTGTCTGGAAAATCCGATCTGCGAAAGGCCCCATTCCGGGGCCTTTTTGCTGTCCGATGCTTCGATGCAGCATGACCGTGCTTGGAACGCGGCCGGTGTGGCTGCGCGGTCCACTAGCGTCCCGTGTTCCTCTCAACTAACCTCCGGAGAGGGGCTGAGGAACGCATGACGGGCGCACCGATCGACGAGATTCTGCTGAACATCAATCCGACAGGGCAGCTTGTGCTCGGCGGCGTGCTGGCGCTGATCATTTACGGCGTGGCGCTGGACCTGCGGATCGAGGACTTCATCGAAGTGTTCCGCCGGCCGGTCGCCCCGCTCGCCGGCTTGCTGGCGCAGCTCGCGGTGCTTCCGGCGGTGACATGGGCAATCACCATGCTCCTGAAGCCGCAGCCCAGCATCGCGCTCGGCATGATGGTCGTCGCGGCCTGCCCCGGCGGAAACATATCCAATCTCATCACCCACATGGCGCGGGGCAACACCGCGCTCTCCATCAGCATGACCGGCGTGTCGAGCCTGCTGGCCATCGTCACGACTCCGCTCAACATCATTTTCTGGGCGGGACTCAATCCCGACACCAACGCGCTGCTGCGGCAGGTGAGCATCGAGCCGCTGTCGTTCCTCGGCTCGACCATGGCGATTCTCGGCGTCCCGATGGCGCTCGGCCTGGCCACGGTGCATTACTGGCCGCGTCTCGGGCACATGCTGCGCCGTCCGCTGCAGATCCTGTCGTTCCTGTTTCTGGTGGCGTTTATCGGCGGCGCGATCTTCACCAATGCGCGCTATCTCACCACCTTCGTCGTCTCGATCCTTCCGTTTGTGATCCTGCACAATGCCATCGCCATTGCGCTTGGCTGGGGCACCGCCAGGTTGCTGCGCCTGAGCGATTACGATACCCGCGCGATGACCATCGAGGTCAGCATGCACAATTCGGGGCTGGGGCTTGCGCTGATCCTCAACCAGTTCGACGGCATCGGCGGCGCCGCGCTGGTCGCGGCAGGGTGGGGCGTCTGGCATCTGATTGCCGGATGGGCCCTGGCGGCGTGGTGGAAACGCCGCGATCCACACCCGTCCGGCGCACAACAGAGGGATAGCGCGGCATGAGCGACGCCCACGCCGGACCTTATGCGATGAATGGCGGCGTGCTGGTGACCGGCGCTGCGGGCTTCATCGGCACCTCGCTGATCGCCGAACTCGCACGCCTCAACAAGAACTCTGAAATCATCGCGCTGGATATGCGCGAAGTCCCCGCCAATGAGCGCCTGCCCAACGTCACCTATCTGACAGGCGATGTGCGCGATCCGGCGCTGCGGGACATGTTCCAGGTCCGCCGTCCGCAGACCGTGGTGCATCTCGCGTCCGTCGTCGCGGTCGGCGGCGATCCGCAGCGCGACTGGGAGATCGACGTGCTCGGCACCAAGAACGTGCTGCAGGCCGCGCTCGATGCCGGTGTCGAGCATCTGATCGTGACCTCGAGCGGCTCGGCCTATGGCTACCATGCCGACAATCCGGTGCCGCTGCATGAAACCGATCCGCTGCGCGGCAACGCCGATTTCCCCTATGCGCGCAACAAGCGCGAGGTCGAGGAAATGCTGATCGAGTGGCAGGAGCTTTATCCCGATCTGCAGCAGACCGTGTTCCGTCCCTGCACCGTGCTCGGGCCAACCACCGACAATCAGATCACCGCGATTTTCGAGCGACCGATCGTGATGGGCGTCAGCGGCACCGCGACGCCGTTCTCGCTGATCGCCGACAGCGATGTAGTTGACGCGCTGGTGCAGGCCGTGCGGCAGCCGAAGGCGGGCACCTATAACCTCGCGGGAGATGGGACGCTCAGTCTGCGCGAGATCGCCGAGCTGAACCACCGGCCGTATATTTCGATTCCGCCCGGGCTTCTGAAGTCGGCACTGTGGCTGCTGCATCTGTTGCGCATCACCAAGCTCGGTCCCGGTCATGCCAAGTTCATCCAGTATCGGCCGGTGCTGTCCAACGAGAAGCTGAAGACAGTTTTCGGATTCACGCCGCGCTATGACGCGCGCAAGGTGTTCGAGCGCTATCGCGACGGCCGGGCGGAGCTGAGAAAATGACGACGCTCGTCATCGGCGCCGGGCCTGCGGGCCTTGCGGCGGTCAAAAGTCTCAAACAGGCCGATCTGCCGGTGAAGTGCGTTGAGCGGAATGCCGATGTGGGCGGGCAGTGGCTTTATGGCGCAGCGCCCAGCGCGGTTTATGCCTCAACCCATCTGATCTCGTCCAAACGCACCACGGCCTATGCGGATTTTCCGATGCCGGAGGACTGGCCGGCCTATCCGGGCCACGAGCGGGTGTCCGAATATTTCAAGTCGTTCGCCAAGCAGTTCGATCTTTATCCGCTGATCCGCTTCAACACCGAAGTCACCAAACTCGAACAGCGTGATGGAAGCTGGCGCGCGACGCTTGGCGACGGCACCACTGAAGACTACGAGAGCGTGATCTTCGCCAACGGTCACCTCAGCGATCCCCTGATGCCGAAGATTCCGGGCGATTTCAGCGGCAAGCTGATGCACGCGAAGGACTACAAGACCGCCGATATTTTCGAGGGCAAGCGCGTGCTTGTGGTCGGCATGGGCAATACCGGCTGCGATATCGTGGTCGATGCCATTCACCGCGCCAAACAGGTGCTGTGGAGCGTGCGCGGCGGCAATCATTTCGTGCCGAAGTTTCTCGCCGGCAAGCCGGCCGACGAAGGCAATCACAAGCCGAAGCGCTTTATTATTCCGAAGCGCCTGCGCTCGATGCTGCACGAGCCGATCCTGCGGTTTCTGGTCGGCCCGCCCGAGCGGTTCGGATTGCCCAAGCCCGAGCACCGGCTTTATGACAGGACGCCGATCGTCAATTCACTGGTGCTGCAGCATTTGGGGCAGGGCGACGTGACGCTGCGCAAGCCGATCAGGGAATTTCGCGGCGATACGGTTGTCTTCACTGATGGCAAGGAAGATCAAGTCGATCTCGTGCTGCTCGCGACCGGCTACGAGATCACGTTTCCGTTTCTGGACGATTTAAGCGAATTGAACTGGCAGCCCGAGAAGAGCGCGCCGCGCCTCTATCTCAATATCTTCCCGTCACGGCCGAACGGGCTCTATGTCGCGGGGTTGCTGGAAGGCGCGGGCGTCGGCTGGCCGGGGCGCGCGCTGCAGACCGATCTGATCGCCGCCTATATCAAGGCGCAAAAGGAGAGCGCGGATGTGACCGCGAACTTCCGTGACAGGATCGCCGCGTTCCATGCGCGGCCTGCAACGAAGGATCGCGGCGAGCACGGTATTTTCGTCGATTTCCTGCAATACAAACGTGATCTTCAAAAAGCCATCGCGAGCTTGAGCATCGCCTCGCCCGCGGTATAAGACGCATCCAAAGTATCGGAGGACACCATGGGCACCAATATCACTTTCAAGCGTCCCGACGGCAAGGACGCGACCGGCTATCTCGCGAACGCCGCGCGCGGCAACGCACCGGGCGTCGTCGTCATTCAGGAATGGTGGGGCCTGTCCGAGAACATCAAGGGACTGGTGGATCGCTTTGCGGTCGCGGGGTTCGATGCGCTCGCGCCCGATCTCTATGACGGTGTTGTCGTGCCGTATCACGATGCCGATGCAGCCGGAAAAGAGATGAACTCGCTCAACTTCATCGAGGCGACTGAACAGAACGTGCGCGGCGCGGTGCAGTATCTCAAGCGCAACGGTGCGAAGGTCGGTCTCACCGGCTTCTGCATGGGCGGCGCGGTGACCATCATCGGCGCGGCGAAGATTCCGGAACTGACAGCCGGCGTTGCGTTTTACGGCATTCCGCCCGAACAGGCGGCGAAGCCCGCCGATGTGAAAATTCCGCTGCAGGGGCACTTCGCGAACAAGGATGACTGGTGCACGCCCGCTGCGGTCGACGCCTTCGAGAAGGCGATGAAGGCCGCAGGCAAGGATTTCGAGGCGTTCCGCTATGACGCCGATCATGCCTTCGTCAACGAGGAGCGTGCGGCGGTTCATGACCGTCAGGCGGCGGAACTCGCCTGGGGCCGCGCCACGGATTTCTTCAAAAAGCATTTGGGATGAACATCACCATCTCCGACCTGCGGCAGCAGCCGGCGTTCTTCGACGCGGTTGCTGACCGTATCTGGCGGGCATGGTGGAAGGAGCGGGGCTTTCCGGCAGACCATATCGCCGGGCGGCTGCGCGAGAACATGAATGCGTCACCGATCCCGTTTGCGCTGGTGGCGCACCGGGACGAGACCTTTATCGGCACGGCTTCGGTGATCGCTTCGGACCTTGAGGAACGCCCGCAGTATTCTCCCTGGGTGGCGGCGGTCTGGGTCGATCCGCAATACCGGATGCGGGAGATCGGGTCGGCGCTGGTCGCGCGGGCGGTGGAGGAGGCTTTCGCCCTGCATTTCCGGCGGGTCTACCTTTGCGCGGAAAAGGACAGGCGGCGCTTCTATACCCGGCAGGGCTGGGCGCCGATCGAGGAGGATGTCGGCGGGCGGAAACTCACGGTTTTTGTCAGACAGGCCGGGCCTTGACTTCCCCCGCGCCGGATGGTGTTTTGCCTGCCATGAGCACCCTGTCCAGCCCGACCCGTCTTTGGTGGCGCACCTTCTAAAGGTGGCCGGTGCGATTCCCATGAATTTTCAATCGTCGAGGCCGTCATCGCAGAGCGACGGCCTTTTTCGTTTGTCCTGTGTGGCGTTCCTCCAGCAAGTCTCGTAAGAGGACCAGATGAACAGGACCCTTTTTTCCCTTCCCGCGCAGAGCGAATACCGCACGGCCCGCGGCCTCGATGTCGCCCGCTCCGTCGAGCATTTCACCGGCGGGGCGGCGCTGGACCGGCTGATCGACCGGCTCGACACCCGCCGCGGCGTGGTGCTGTCGTCGGGCACGACCGTGCCGGGCCGCTATGAGAGCTTCGATCTCGGTTTTTCCGATCCGCCGCTGCGGCTGGAATCGACGGGTACGGATTTCTTCATCGAGGCGCTGAACGAACGCGGCAAGGTGCTGGTGGCGTTCCTCGCCGAGACCCTGAAAGAGCCCGCTGCGGTCATCACCGAAAAGAGCGCTACGCGCGTTTCCGGTCACATCCTGCGCGGCGACGCGCCGGTGGATGAGGACCAGCGCACCCGGCGCGCCTCAGTGGTCTCGCTGGTGCGTGACATCATCGCGGCGTTCAATTCTCCGAGCGACGGCTTGCTCGGCCTGTTCGGCGCCTTCGCCTACGATCTCGTCTTCCAGTTCGAGGATCTCGTGCAGAAGCGGGCGCGCGAGAAGGATCAGCGCGACATCGTTCTCTACATCCCCGATCGCATTCTGGCCTATGACCGCGCCACCGGGCGCGGCGTGATCCTGAGCTACGAGTTCGCCTTCAAGGGCCAGTCGACCCAGGGCCTGAGCCGCGAAACGCCGGAGAGCGTGTACGCAAGGACCAAGCGCGAGGGCTTTGCCGACCACGCTCCTGGCGTCTATCAGCAGACGGTCGAGACCGCGCGTCAGGCCTTTGCACGCGGCGATCTGTTTGAGGCGGTGCCGGGGCAACTATTCGCCGAACCCTGCGACCGTACGCCTGCGGAAGTGTTCCAGCGCCTGTGCAAGATCAATCCGTCGCCCTATGGCGCGCTGATCAATCTCGGCGATGGCGAATTTCTCGTCGCAGCCTCGCCGGAAATGTTCGTGCGCTCGGACGGCAAACGGATCGAGACCTGCCCGATCTCCGGCACCATCGCGCGCGGCGCCGATGCCATCAGCGACGCCAAGCAGATTCAGGAATTGCTCAATTCGCAGAAGGACGAATTCGAGCTGAACATGTGCACCGACGTCGACCGCAACGACAAGGCGCGCGTGTGCGAGCCGGGCACCATCAAAGTCCTGGCGCGTCGGCAGATCGAGACCTACTCCAAGCTGTTCCACACCGTCGATCATGTCGAAGGCATGCTGCGCCCGGGCTTCGATGCGCTTGACGGTTTTCTCACCCACGCATGGGCTGTCACCGTTACTGGCGCGCCGAAGCTGTGGGCGATGCAGTTTGTCGAGGATCACGAGCGGTCGTCGCGCCGCTGGTATGCCGGCGCGCTCGGCTTCCTCGGCTTCGACGGCAGCATCAACACGGGCCTGACCATCCGTACCATCCGCATGAAGGATGGCCTCGCGGAAGTGCGCGTCGGCGCGACCCTGCTGTTCGACAGCGATCCCGTTGCCGAAGAGAAGGAATGCCAGACCAAGGCGGCGGCGCTGTTTCAGGCGCTGCGCGGCGATCCGCCGAAGCCGCTGTCGACCTTCCAGCCGGATGCGAGCGGCTCGGGCAAGCGGGTGCTGCTGATCGACCACGAGGATTCGTTCGTGCACATGCTGGCGGATTACTTCCGTCAGGTTGGCGCGACCGTCAGCGTGACGCGGCACAACCATGCGCTCGATGTGTTGAAAAAGAACGAGTACGACCTTCTCGTTCTCTCGCCCGGTCCCGGCAGACCCGAAGATTTCGGCGTGTCGAACTTCATCGGCGCAGCGCTGGAGAAGAAGCTGCCGGTGTTCGGTGTCTGTCTCGGCGTGCAGGCCATCGGCGAATATTTTGGCGGCAAGCTCGGGCAGCTTTCGACGCCGGCCCATGGCCGTCCCTCGCGCGTGCAGGTGCGTGGCGGCACCTTGATGGGCAATCTGCCCAATGAAGTGGTGATCGGACGCTATCACTCGCTATTTGTCGAGCGCGAGACCATGCCCGACGTTTTGCAGGTCACGGCCTCTACCGAGGACGGCATCGCCATGGCGATCGAGCACAAGACGCTGCCTGTCGGCGGCGTGCAGTTTCATCCCGAGTCGCTGATGTCGCTGGAAGGCAATGTCGGACTTCGGATCGTGGAAAACGCATTCAGGCTGGGGCAGCCCGGTTAGAACGTCATTGCGAGGAGCGTCAGCGACGAAGCAATCCATGCGTTGCGACCCGGGACTGGATTGCTTCGCTTCGCTCGCAATGACGAAAATGATTTTGTGGGATTAGCATCTGATGACTCTCTCCGATGATTTGAAGGCCACCGTCCGCGCCATTCACGATTATCCGAAACCCGGAATCATTTTCCGTGACATCACCACGTTGCTCGGCAATGCATGGGCGTTCCGCCGCGCGGTCGATGAACTGGTGCAGCCCTGGGCCGGCTCGAAGATCGACAAGGTCGCGGGCATGGAAGCGCGCGGCTTCATTCTTGGCGGCGCTGTGGCGCATCAGGTCTCGGCTGGCTTCGTGCCGATCCGCAAGAAGGGCAAGCTGCCGCACACCACGGTGCGGATTGCCTACTCCCTGGAATACGGCCTCGACGAAATGGAGATGCATGTCGACGCCGTGAAGCCGGGTGAGCGGGTCATCCTGGTCGATGACCTGATCGCGACCGGCGGCACGGCGGAAGGCGCGGTGAAGCTGCTGCGCCAGATCGGCGCCGAGGTTGTCGCGGCGTGTTTTGTCATCGACCTGCCGGAGCTTGGCGGCGCGGCGAAGCTGCGCGCCATGAATGTGCCGGTGCGAACGCTGATGACCTTCGACGGGCACTAGGCGTTTAACAACAACAATCAAAGCCGCCTCGGGGAGAACAACCATGGATCTTCAACTCGCCGGAAAGATTGCCGTGGTCACCGGCGGCACGCGCGGCATCGGCAAGGCGATTGCGCGCTCGCTTGCAGGCGAGGGTATGGATGTCGCGATCATCGGCCGCGACCTTGAGGCGGCGAAGGCAACCGCGACTGAGCTTGCAGGCGAAACGAGCCGCACAATCCGCGCTTATTCGGCCGATACCGGCAAGGACGAGGCGGTGCGCGCGGCTGTCGCTGCGATCCACAAGCACTTTGGCCGGATCGACGTGCTGGTGAACAGCGCGGCGCAGCCGAGCGGGCAGGCGAAGCCGCCGTCGCTGGCCGAAATCACCGACGAATTGTTCTGGAGCGACGTCAACGTCAAAGTCATGGGCTATCTGCGCATGGCGCGCGAGATTGCGCCGCTAATGAAAGAGCAGGGCTGGGGCCGCATCATCAACATCAGCGGGCTTGGCGCGCGGCAGACCGGCGTCACCATCGGCAGCATCCGCAATGTCGGCGTCGCAGCTTTGACCAAGAATCTCGCCGACGAACTCGGCCCGAGCGGCATCAACGTCACCTGCGTTCATCCGGGCCTGACCCGGACCGAGAAGACGCCGGGCGTGATCGCGTGGCGCGCGGGGGTCGCCAAGAAGAGCGAAGCCGAGATCGAGAAGGCGATGAGCGATCTGAATACGATCCGCCGCCTCGTCACTGCCGAGGAGATCGGCCATATCGTCGCGTTCCTCGCATCCCCGAAGTCGATTGCCATCAATGGCGACGCGATTGCGGCGGGTGGCGGCGCGCCGGGCAGTATCTATTACTAGAATGTGGATGATCTAGATTTGGCTATTTACGTCATTGCGAGCGAAGCGAAGCAAAGCAAAGCAATCCACTCTTGGCATAAAGCTGGATTGCTTCGTCGCAAGTGCTCCTCGCAATGACGAGTCCAATAAACTCGATCATCTAAAATGGAATAATCCTGATCTATCCCAGCTTGTGCAGGATCAGGTTCAGTTCGAGTTCGCGGAAGCGGGTGTAGTTGTTGCGCACCCACTGATGCAGTTCTGACGACTGATCCTTGTTGGTGCGCAGATAGTGCGTGAACGAAAAGTTCAGCCGCCCGATGATGGATTTGAGGAACGCCGGCAGAGCCGCGATCCTGAACGGGCGGGCACGGCCAAATCCCTGCGGCAGCGGCCCCCACAGCACATGCTCGTTCTCGACCGGGACAAGCGCCGCGTTGGGAAATGTGTCGCGCAGCATGGTCCACGCCACGCTGGAGGCGCGGTCGCGGTCGGGAATGAACAGCACGATGGGATCGACGCCGCGCCGGTCGGCTTCCTTCATGAAGCCGATTTCCGCGATGATCTTGAAGAAGTCGTCGAAGGCATGAAAGCCGAGATCGATCACCTTCGGCACGCCGTCATTGACAATCAGGCGGTCCATCAGCGCCATCTGCCCGAACGTGTCGCTGATCATTGCCGTTTCGGTGACGGCGGGAAGATAGTTCAGCAGCGACGGTTCGCGCAGGTTAAGGTCGAACGCGAGCACCGCGCCGCGCTGAAGTAGCAGGAATTCCGTCAGTGCGCGGGCAATCAGCGTCTTGCCGACCGCGGGGCGGGGCGAGCAGACGATATAGACAGGCGTGCGGCGCATCGGCGCGATGTCCGTTGAAGTCGGGGAGGCTGGCCGGAGCCGCCTCAGATCTCGCTGGTCGGCGCGCGTGATGTCGCGGACTTGTCCTTCGAGCCGACGATTTCGGTCAGCTTGATCCGGTCGAACTCGCCCCAGACATTGCCCAGCCAATGGCGGACATAGCCGCGCAGCACGAACGAGTAGTTCGCGGGTTCGTCCTTGGTGCCCTTGTTGGCGACGAACTTGAGGAACGGCACCGAGGCAACTTCGACCTGCTCATAGGCCATTTCGTTCAGCTTCGGGATGGTCAGTTCGGTCGCGTTCTTGATGCGGTGGAAGTAGGAATTGTAGGTCGCCTGGTCCCACTCGAAGAAGCTGGTGTTGTTGATGAAGTTCTTCACCAGGAAATACTTGGCGCCGTCCATGAAGTTCGCTGTTTCGGCGATTTCATCCAGCGAGGCGATCGACGGGCCGAGGATGTGGAACACGGCAAAGGTGATCTGGCCGGACTTGGCGGCATCGAGAAAGCCGATATCGCGCAGCGAGGCCAGTGTCGGGGACAAGAGACCTGCGCGCACGTCGATGACGGTGACGCTGGTGCCGGAGGAATTCAGCGTATCGAAGATCTTCATCTGGTCGGACGTCGAGGTGACGTCGACGATCTCGGTGATGTCGGGGTGGAAACGCTTCAAGGTGCCGCGCGGCGCTTCGGTGTCGAAGGCGCGGGTCGGGACGTTGTTTGCGCTGAAATAGTCGAGAACGGTGCGCGAAACGGTGGTCTTGCCGACCCCACCCTTGTCCGCGCCCACAACGATAACTGCCGGTTTCGCCATAACACCCCTTTACGCGACAAACACGTCTGCCTGACGACGGACGCTAGTGTCCTGAATCCGAAGTTCGCTCTATTTTGCAGCGCTTCCGTCGCGAACTTCGGATTCAAAAGGACACTAGAAGTCATAAACCTAGTGTGGCTTTGGTTCGCAAGTCCGCAAAAGAACGTGCTGCGGGACCGTGCGGACTTGCGAACCGCCACACTAGCCTGCTTTCCGCCGGACCATGGCAGAATCGAGGGATAATTCAATTCTTGACCGGGCAGTTCTACTGAATAACCAACGGCTTCTTAAGGCCGGCGGGTTAGTTGCGGCCCCAGGGCCCGGAAATCGGGCCGGCGGGCGACGGCGCGGGCTGCGGGGAACTGCCCCAAGGCCCGCTATGGGGCGGCTCCGGCCGCGTATCGGGGCTGGAATTCGCTGCGGGGGCGCCGGGACCGCCGGTTTCGTCCCCATTGCCGGGCAGCGGCAGCGGGCCGGGATCGCGTCCGCCGGCGTATTGGACCAGCGCCTTGACCCGCGAATCGACCGAGGGGTGGGTCGCGAACAGGTCGGCAAAGCCCTCGCGCGGATTGTCGATGCACATTTCCATGACGGCGGAAGTCGAGCCGGGCAGCTCGCCCCGGCCCTCGATCTTGCGCAGCGCCGAGATCATGGCGTCCGGATCCTTGGTCAGTTCGACCGACCCTGCATCCGCCAGGAATTCGCGGGACCGCGACAGGGCGAAGCGCACCACCAGCGAGAGGCCCCAGGCAAGGCCGATCAGCGCGATGGCCAAAAGGACAATAGCGAAAGCGCCGCCGCCTTTCTTGCCGCTATCGGACGACGACGACGATGAGGACGACCGCCCGCCGCCGAAATTCCAGCTGGAATTGAAGAAAATGCGGAAGAAAAGTTCCGCGAAAAAGCCGATCACACCCGCGATCACCACGGCAATGACCAGCAGTTGCACGTCGCCGTTGCGGATGTGGGTCAGCTCATGCCCGAGCACGGCTTCCATCTCGCGGTCGTCGAGCGCGTTCATCAATCCCGTGGTGACGGTGATCGAATACTGGCTGCGGTTGAGGCCGGTGGCGAAGGCGTTGAGCGCGGGGCTGTCGATGATCTTCAGCTTCGGCATCGGAATGCCGCGCGAGATGCAGAGATTTTCGAGCAGGTTGTAAAGCCGCGGCTGCTGCTGCCGCGTCACGTCATGGCCGCCGGTCACGGCGTCGATGATGTTCTGGTGAAAGAAGTAGGCGATCACAATCCATGCGGCGGCGCCGATGGTGGCGAACGGAAACGCCTTGATCAGGTCGCGCCCCGCCAGCGTGATATAGGCGTCGAATGGCCGGTTGCTGTTGAGCGCGACTTCCGCCAGCAGAGCACCGGCGAACACCATCACATAGACGAGCAGGAACAGGCCGCCGAGCAGCAGCATCGAGCGGACCTTGTTCGATGCGATGTGCGTATAGAGACCGTAAGCGGCCATGATGCGCTGCCCGTACTCGCGATGGCGTCAGGTTGTCAGAACTTGACCGAAGGCGCCTGCTCGATCTGGCCGCGTTGTTCGCCAAGATCGAAGAAATCCTTCTTGGTGAAGCCGAGCGCGCCGGCAAAGAGAGCGGCCGGCAATTGCTGGATGCCGGTGTTGTATTCCTGAACCGCGTTGTTGAAGAAGCGGCGGCTGGCGGCAATTTTGTTTTCGATGTCGGACAGTTCGGTCTGCAACTGCTGGAAGTTCGCGTTGGCCTTGAGGTCCGGATAGGCCTCCGACAGCGCGATCAGGCGGCCGAGCGCAGCGGAGAGCTGGCCTTCCGTTGCCGAAACCTGTGCCGGTCCTTGCGCGGACATCGCCGCGTTACGCGCCTTGACGACATCTTCCAGCGTGCCGCGCTCATGCGTGGCATAGCCTTTGACGGTTTCGACAAGGTTCGGGATCAGGTCGTGACGCTGCTTGAGCTGGACGTCGATATCGGCAAAGGCCTGCGACACCCGCTGCGCCAGCGCGACGAGGCGGTTGTAGGCGCCGAACACGAACAGCGCGATGACGACGATGACACCGATTAAAATCCAGCCCGACGACATGAGGGAAAACTCCTTGAGGACAACGAATGGCGCGCAGCCTACCTGAAAGGCAGGCGGTCGTCAGCGTCTGCGGCCAGAGCACCGCGCTATTTGGTCGTCTTCAGGGGAGTGGGGGTTCAAATATGAACTGAGTACGGGTTGTTTGGCGTGGAGCTTGCGCTGGCCCGTCAGCGGGTCGTCCCCGCGAAGGCGGGGACCCATAGTCCCTGAGTCGTGGGTTTTGGGATGTTGCCTCATGGCTGAGGAACGGGAGGTTAGGGGTTATGGGTCCCGGCTTTCGCCGGGACGACAAATCATGAGCCGATCAACAAAGCCATCTTACGGCTTGGCGATATGCCAGGCGCCGTTCAGGAAGCCGTCGCCGGTGGTGTCGCCGGGCTTGGTGTCCTTCGCGAAGGTATAAAGCGGCTTGCCCTTGAGCGCCCACATCTTGCTGCCGTCGTCGCGGGTGACGATGGTCCAGTCGCCGGAGGCCTTGGCGTCGGCAGCGGCCATCAGCGGCGGCCAGTTGGTGGCGCACGGGCCGTTGCAGGCCGACTTGCCGGCGCTGTCCTTGTCGAACGTGTAAAGTGTCATGCCCTTGGCGTCGACATAGGCCTTGCCCTTCGGCGTGTCGGCGACCTTCGCGGCCTGCGCGAAAGCGGCGGTCGAGGCGAGCATGAGAGAGACAGCCGCCATCGCGGCGAATGTTTTGGACATCGCAGGTACTCCTGATGAAATGTTTGCGTCGGACGCGAGCGCGTCACCCTCACAAACTCCATCTGGAGAGAATTATTCCGGGCTGATCTCGCTCCCGGGAAAAATCGCGTCGCCCCAGGCCCACTTCTTCGCGCGCTTGTAGGCGGCCTTGTTCCGATGCGGGACGCTCGCCGTCCTTATTCCATCGCTGGCGCAGATTTTCGCGGTGACGGCGATCTTGGTGACGAGCGGCTGGGCCAGAACGCGCGAAGGCCGCTGCGCCGGCGCTTTGCGCGAGAGAACCACGTAGCTGAATTTTTCGTCCTCATAGGGAAGGGCGGCCGCTTTAAGGTGTTTATGCGCACGCGATCGTTGCAGGCGTTGTGTAAAGTGACACCAGTCCGGTGCGACCAGCGGGCATGCCGTATCATGCGGGCAGGGCGCGAAAACATGCGCGCCCTGTGCGATCAGCCGGTCGCGGAGTGACAGGATGTGCGAATAACCGGCCGGTGAGCCGGGTTCGACCACCAGAAGCATGTCGCGTGTTTTTGCCCACAAAGCGTCAGCGAACGCGGCGCGTTCGCTCTCACTCAGTTCATTGACGACATAGCTTGCGACGACCAGATCGACTTCAGGCGCATCAGTGAGCGCCTTGCGTGCATCACCGGCATAGTAACGCAGCGTCTCAAGCCGGGGCTGCGACGTCACAAGCTCGGTGGCGAGATCGCGCAGTGCCGTGTTTGCATCCAGCAGTGTGAACCGGTCGAGAGACGCAAACGCCTCGCTCGCTGCCCATGTGGCGGTGCCCGGTCCTGCGCCGACATCGAGCAGACTTTGCGGCGCGAAATCCGGATCGCACTCCATCAGGGCATTCAGGCTTGCGGCAACGGCGGCATATGTGCCCGGCATTCGCGCCAGCGCATAGGCCAGCGCGTCGGCGGTCGTCTTGATCCGGCCCGAGCCGCCCCCGCTGCGATAGGTCCGCGAGATCGTATCCGCGCGCTGCGCCGCGTCCGCGCGCGACAGGCCCTCGGCTTTGCGGGCGAGGGCTGCCAGTAATTCGGAAGGGAGATTGGGAGAGATCATCAACCAAATATACCACGTCGTCCCCGCGAAGGCGGGGACCCATACTCCCTGAACTTTTCCTGTTGCAGGAAGCCTCCCAACAATCTTTTCAGATCGAGAAGCCGGTGGCTATGGGTCCCCGCTTTCGCGGGGACGACATCTGAAGACGTAGCAGGCGGGCTTCGTTCACTTTCCTTCAAGGAAGGATGAAACAATCACGCCACGTTCTGGTCGAGAACCTTCATCGCGCCGTCGAGATCGACCGACACAAGCTGCGAAACGCCGCGTTCCGCCATGGTGACGCCGAACAGACGGTTCATGCGCGCCATGGTGATCGGGTTGTGGGTGATGATGATGAAGCGCGTCTCGGTGGACGAGGTCATCTCATGCAGCAGGTTGCAGAACCGCTCGACGTTGTGGTCGTCCAGCGGTGCGTCGACTTCGTCCAGCACGCAGATCGGCGACGGATTGGTGAGGAACACCGCGAAGATCAGCGCCAGCGCGGTCAAGGCCTGCTCGCCGCCGGAGAGCAGCGACAGCGTCTGCGGCTTCTTGCCGGGCGGCTTGGCGATGATTTCGAGACCGGCTTCCAGCGGATCGTCGCTCTCGATCAGGGTCAGTTCGGCCTGACCGCCGCCGAACAGCTCGGTGAACAGCCGCTTGAAGTGGTTGTTGACCGTCTCGAACGAGGTCAGCAGCCGCTCGCGCGCTTCCTTGTTCAGGCTCTGGATGCCGGTGCGCAGCTTCTTGATCGCCTCCACCAAGTCGTCGCGCTCGGTGGTGAGGCCGGTATGCTGGGTCTCGACCTCGCGCAGTTCTTCCTCGGCGCGCAGGTTGACCGCGCCAAGGCGCTCGCGGTCGCGGCGCAGCTTTTCCAGATCGGCTTCGATTTCGGTCACCGGAGGAAGTTCGCTTTCCGGTGTGATCTCGGCGAGCGCGGCGACGCCGTGCGGCTCGACCTCGAGCATGTCGCGGATTTCGCGCTCGATGTCATCGAGACGGCGGCGGGTGCCTTCCATCCGCTCTTCGGAGCGGGCGCAGGCTTCGCGCGAGGCGGACAGCGCATCCAGCGTGGCGCGGGCGACGCGGTCGGTTTCCGCCATCGCGGTCTCGGCCGTCGCCAGTGCATCGGCAGCCATGCGGCGGTCGGACTCGGCGTGCTCGATCTCACTGATCAGCGCGCTGCGCTTCTCGGCGAACACTTCCGGCGCGTTCTCAAGTTCGGCGCGCTCGGTCTTGACCTCGACAATGCGCGTCTCGATGGTCGCGATCTGCGAGGCAGCGTTTTCCTTGCGGCTCATCCATTCATTGCGCTCGGCAACGATCGCCTGCACGCGCCGGTCGGCGAGTTCGGCTTCGCGGGCCAGCGCCTGCGCTTCGGCGCGGACCTGCGCGGCAAGCTGGCGGTGGCCATCCATATCGGCGCGGACGGTGGCGAGCTTTTCCTCGTTCTCGGCACTTGAAGGCAGATCACTCAGCGCGGCAATCGCAGCTTCATGCGCGCCATGGGCTTCGGCGCGGTCCTCGGTCAGGCGGGTGCGGCGCTCGTCCAGCGCGGAACGGCGCGAGGCGTGACGGTTGATCTCGCGTTCGGCATTGGCGTGCTGCTCGCGAGCGGCATTGGCTTCGCGCTGCGCGGCGCGCACGGCTTCGCGCGCGGCGCTCTCCGCTGCGGATGCCGCCTTCAGTTCAGTCTCTGCGTTTTCCAGGGCCTGACGCTTGGCAACGGCATCGGCGCGCGCCTGCTCGATTTCGGCTTCGATATCGACCAGACGTGCACGCTCGGCGAGACGCCGTGCTGCGCCGGTCGGGGCGTGGGCCGCGGCGACAAAGCCGTCCCAGCGCCACAGGTCGCCTTCGCGCGAGACCAGCCGCTGGCCGGTCTTGAGCTGCGACATCAGTTGCGCGCCGCGCTCGCGGGTCACGACGCCGATCTGCGCCAGACGGCGCGACAGTTCCGGCGGCGCGGTGACATGCGCAGCCAGCGATTCAACGCCGCCGGGCAGGGAGGGATCGCCGCTGACCGGACCGACACTGGCCCAGCGCAGCGGCGCGGATGGATCAACCGGCGCGTCGAGATCGTCGCCGAGGGCTGCGCCCAGCGCCTTCTCAAACCCCTTGGCGACATTGACGCCGTCGATGATCGGCGGCCAAAGGTTCTTGGTTTCGCCGTTGACGATCTTGGAGATGGTCTTGGCTTCGGTTTCCAGCCGCTGCACGCGCTTTTCGGCGTCGGCCAGAGGTGCGCGCGAGGCTTCCAGCGTGGCGCGGGCGGCGACATGCGCGGCTTCATTGGCCTGCGTCGTCGCTTCGGCAACCAGCACGGCTTCGGCGGCAGCTTCCATCGCCGCGACCAGTGCATCGAGGTCGCCAAGGCCGCCGGTCTCGGCGTTGAGTTTTTCGAGTTCGCCCTCAGCGGTGGCGATGTCCTGATCGAGCCGCGCCAGCCGTTCGCGATGGGCACGAACGTTGGATTCAATTTGAGTCCGCCGCGCGGTGAGATCGGCGAGCGCGGTGGTCAGTTCGGAGAAGGTGCGCTCGGCGGCTGCGAGCGTGGCTTCGGCTTCCGCGACACGCTCGTCCGCTCCGGAGCGGGTCTCGACGCGCGAGCGGATTTCCTCCTTGAGGATACTGTCTTCCGACTCAAGCCGTTCCAGCGCGACGTCGGCGTCGGACAACTGGCGCTGTTCGCGCTCGATGTCGGCGGCGAACTGCGTGAGACGGCGGTCGAGTTCGACGACGCGCTCCTTGGCGCGCGCTTCCTCGCGGTCGAGCATTTCGCGGGCATTGGTGAGGCGCTGCAGGCCGGCAGCGGCGCGGGCTTCGCTGTCGCGCAGGCCCGGCAGTTCGGAAGCGCGGATTGCCTGAATGCGCGCGGCTTCCGCCTGCTGTTGAACACGCTCGGCCTGCTCGCGGACGTTCAGGTCGTGGGTCTGGCCTGCCTCGTTGACATCGGCATGGGCCTGCAGCCAGCGCAGATGGAACAGCAGTGCTTCGGCCTTGCGCACTTTTGCGGCGACTTCGCGGTAGCGGATCGCCTGACGCGCCTGCTTCTTCAGGCCTTCGATCTGGCCGGCAAGCTGACCGATCACGTCCTCGACGCGGGTGAGGTTGGTTTCGGCGGCGCGCAGGCGCAGTTCGGCTTCATGGCGGCGGGCATGAAGACCCGCGACACCGGCGGCGTCTTCCAGCACGCGGCGGCGCTGTTCCGGCTTGGCCTGAATGATTTCGCCGATCTTGCCCTGGTGGACGAGGGCGGGCGAACGCGCGCCGGTGGCGGCATCCGCGAACAGAATCTGCACGTCGCGTGCACGCACGTCCTTGCCGTTGATGCGATAGACCGAGCCTGCTTCGCGCTCGATGCGGCGGGAAATTTCCAGCATGTCCTGATCGTTCACGGCGGACGGTGCCGAACGATCGGAGTTGTCGATGGTCATCGCCACTTCGGCGTGATTGCGCGCCGGGCGATTGCCCGAGCCTGCAAAGATCACCGCGTCCATGTCGGCGGCGCGCAGCGACTTGTGCGAGGTTTCGCCCATCGCCCAGCGCAGCGCTTCGACAAGGTTCGACTTGCCGCATCCGTTCGGGCCGACCACGCCGGTCAGGCCCGGCTCGATCAAGAAGTCGGTCGGCTCAACGAAGGACTTGAAGCCGTGAAGGCGAAGGCGCGTCAGTTTCATGCAATCGGTGCTCTGTTGGCCGGGCCAGAATCTTTAGCCGGGGCAAGGTCATAGCGGCCCTGTGCCAGTATAGCTGAGTCGCGGAATGCGCCTCGGACTGTCCGCACAATGGCGAGGCCGGCTGCGCAGGGCAACCGGCCAAGGGGGCTTTTCCCAAGGGATTTGGGAGCGATTTAGGCGAAATTCCCGGGGATTTCCAAAGGAATCTCAGGATGTTTGCCGGGTTCCCGGCTTGCGCGCTCTCAGCTCTTGAGCAGCGGCTTGATCATCTTCTCGAAGGCGTCGAACGAGGTTTCGCCGCGCACCGGCGTTCCGTTGACGAAGAAGAACGGCGTCGAGTTGACCTTGAGCGTTTTGTAGGCGTGCTCACGCACATCCAGAATGCCCTTCTGGATTTTCGGATCGCCCTGCACGCAATCCTTGATCATCTGCTCGCTGAAACCGGCCTGCTTGCCGACACGGTTGATGGTGCCGAGCGCGTCGGAGGCCAGATCGTTCTGCTGCTTGAACAGAATGTCGACGATGGCGAAATATTTCTGCGCGTCATCCTTGGCCACGCAGCGCGCCAGCGCGGAGGCGGCGAGGGCCACTTGATCCAGCGGGAATTCGCGGAAGATGAAGCGCACCTTGCCGGTGTCGATGTAGGCGGTCTTGATTTGCGGGAACACGTCCTTGGTGAACGCCGCGCAGTGCGGGCAGGTCATCGAGGCGTATTCGATGATGGTGACGGGCGCATCCTTCGCGCCCAGCGCCATGTCACCGAGTTCACCGGCCTGGGCGATTTCCGCGGCGGTCTGGGCATTGGCTTCGCCGATCAGCCGCCAGGGCGAAACGCCGAGCGCTGCGGCAACGGCGGTCAGGGACAGGGCGGCGGTAAAGGTGCGGCGCGTGATGTTCAACGGTCTGCTCCGGGAAAGTCGTGCGATCGGCGCTGTCACGCCTGATGGGAACGCGAAACCGGTTCCCACTTTTCGGGGATCATGCCGTAGCTTGAAACCATGATTGTGGCAATGCCGGGCCGCGCCCGGCGCTGCGCCGGAATCCTCACTTCCGCTTGATCGACGCGCCGAGCCGCGCCAGCGCAGCGCGCAGATCCTGATCTTCCACGCTGCCGAGCGAGGCTTCGATCTTGGCGACAGCGGCGGCGTCAGGTCCTTTTTTCACCTTCTTGACGGGCCTGCGCGACAGCGGCGCCTGACGCAGCGCGATCCGGCCCACCGCGTTCCAGCCGAAGAACCGGTTGACCCGCTCGATGATGACATCGGAGGTGTGCTGGATTTCCAGCGCCATCGGGCCTTCGACCCGCAACACCAGTGTGGCGGGCTCCTGTGGCTGGTTCTCGACCGGGCGTGGCCACTGAATCTTCAGCGGTTCCGAATGCATTGCCACATTCGCGCCGACAATATCGGCCCATCGCGTCACCAGTTCGCGGGAAGCAAAGCCCTGCTTTGCGAAGGCGTCATTGATCGCATTGCCGAGCAATGCGGATAACGGCTTTGCGGTGAGAGGGCCGGGCTTGTTCATGGGTGGCTGTCGTCGGTACATATGGCACCATGACACTATCAGGCGCCGCTGCGCGGCGAAAGAAATCTCCGGAAACGCATGACGCCGATCGCCCGGCGCTGCTGCTCGCCTGGTATGACCGCCACCGGCGGCAACTGCCGTGGCGCGCGCTGCCGGGCCAGACGAGCGATCCCTATCGTGTGTGGCTGTCGGAAATCATGCTGCAACAGACCACCGTGAAAGCGGTCGGGCCGTATTTCGAGAAATTTACCGCGCGCTGGCCGACGGTCGCTGCATTGGGATCGGCCTCGCTCGATGATGTGCTGCGGATGTGGGCCGGACTCGGCTACTATTCGCGCGCGCGCAATCTTCACGCCTGTGCAGTCACGGTGCTGCACGCGCACGGCGGCGCGTTTCCCGATACCGAGGAAGGGCTGCGCACGCTGCCCGGCGTCGGTCCCTATACGGCCGCGGCCATTGCCGCGATTGCCTTCGACCGGCAGACCATGCCGGTGGACGGCAACATCGAGCGCGTAGTGTCGCGGCTGTTTGCGGTTGAAGAGCCGCTGCCGAAATCGAAGCCGAAGATTCAGGAGCTTGCAGCGACATTGCTCTGGCGTTCGCGCGCGGGCGACAGTGCGCAGGCGCTGATGGATCTCGGGGCTACAATCTGCACGCCGAAGAAACCCGCCTGCGTGCTCTGTCCGCTCAACGACAATTGCGAGGCGCGCACGCGCGGCGATCAGGAGACCTTTCCGCGCAAGGCTCCGAAAAAGACCGGAGCGCTCCGGCGTGGCGCAGCCTTTGTGGTGACGCGCGGCGATGAACTGCTGGTGCGCACGCGGCCGGACAAGGGATTGCTCGGTGGCATGACCGAAGTGCCGACCTCCGACTGGCTTGTGGGCCATGACGACAGGGATGCGCGCGCGCAGGCTCCCGCGCTCAATGTCTCACGCTGGCATCGCAAGACAGGCGTCGTGACCCATGTGTTCACGCATTTTCCGCTCGAGCTTGTCGTCTATACAGCGAGCGTTGCTGCGCGGACGCGTGCGCCGCAGGGCATGCGCTGGGTACCGATTGCGACGCTGAAGGATGAAGCGCTACCGAATGTCATGCGCAAGGTGATTGCGCATGGCCTCGGCGATTAGCCCGCGCTGGACATCGCGGGCGTCTCCGGCCGCGGCACGATCGGCGGCTTGGCGTTGAGCGCTTCGACCTGGAAGCCTGCGACGCGCTTGTAGGTGTTGGCGACGTCTTCCAGTTCCTGCTGGCTCATGACCTCGGTGACCACATTGAAGCCGTTCGGCGCGCGCTCTTCCACAAGCTGCATCACCTGCTCGGGACCGTTGCGGCGGTTGAGCTTGACGAGTTCAGTGGTGGCCGGGCGGCGCTCGGCTTCATAGGCCTGCAGGGCCGCTGCCGTCTCGCCATGGTTGAGAATTTCGCGCGTCAGCACGCGCGCATCGAGAATGGCCTGCGATGCGCCGTTGGAGCCGATCGGATACATCGGATGCGCGGCGTCGCCCAGCAGCGTGACATTGCCGAAGGTCCAGCGGTCCACGGGATCGCGATCCACCAGCGGATATTCATAGGCCTGCGAGGCGGTGCGGATCAGGCTCGGCACATCGAGCCAGTCGAACCGCCAGTCCTCGAACCACGGCAGAAACTCGTCGAGCTTGGCTGCGCGGTTGTAGTCCTCGCGCCGCCACTGATGCTCCGGCGGAAAATAGCGCTCGGCGATCCAGTTGATGCGGCGCTTGCCGTTCGGCAACTCCCCGGAAATTGGATAGCAGACGAACTTCAGGCTCTCATGGCCCGCCATGATCATGGTGCGGCCGGAGAGAAAAGCATCGCTCTCGGTGATGCCGCGCCAGAGGATACGCCCGTTCCAGATCGGCGCGCCTTCTCCCGGATAGAGTTTCGCGCGTATTGCCGAGTGAATGCCGTCGGCGGCAATCAGCAATGTGCCTTCATAGGTGCCGGCGTCCTGTCCGGATGCCTTGTCGATGAAGCGGGCGGAGACGCCCTCCGGGGTCGAAGTGAAATCCGCCAGATGATGATTGTTGAGCACGGCGTCGCGGCCGAGGCGCTCGATGACGGCATCGAGCAGGATGTGATGCAGCACGCCGCGATGGATCGAGACCTGCGGCCATTTGTAGCCGGCATCCAGCCCGCGCGGCTCGCTCCAGATCGGCTTGCCACGTTTGGAGAAGTAGGCGAGTTCCCCGGTCCGGACACCGGCGGCGTCGAGCTTGTCGAGCAGGCCGAGTTCGGTCAGTTCGCGCACCGCATGCGGCAGCACATTGATGCCGACGCCGAGCGGTTTCAGTTCCGGCACGCTCTCGAACACGCGGCACGGAATGCCGACCTGATGAAGGCTGAGTGCGAGCGTCAGCCCGCCGATCCCGCCGCCTGCGATGAGAATGGTCATGATGGACGCTCCCGATTTTGGACGTTTCATCGCACGCCGAAGGGCATGGGGGCAATTGCGAAAGGCCCGGCTAAACGGCTTTCCGCCGGACCTTTTCCATGTCGTGTCCGATCCCGAGCATCAGGCTCCGCAGCCAGATCGAACCGGGGTCCATCTGCGCGCGGGTCGGATAGAACATGAACTGCTCGTCGATGCCGGGATCAATGGGTGGTGCGACAGTTGCCAGCGACAGTTGCTGTGACAGCGCGGCGATCAGGCGGCGCGGGACAAAGGCAACAAGATCGGTGCGCGCGGCGACATGCAGGGCCTCGATATAGCTCGGCACCACAAGCGCGATCCGCCGTTCCAGACCCTTGGGGCGCAGCCATGTGTCGATCAGGTCTTCGCTCTGGCCGCGAATGATCACGGCGACATGCCGCGCCTTGAAGAACGTGTCCTTGTTCTTCAATCGCGCGCCCGCCGGATGTCCCTTGCGCACGGCGAGCGCGTCGGAATCGGTATAGAGAAGCTGGCGGTGAAATCCCTTGAAGGCGTCACCAATGCTGATCACCATGTCGATGGTGCGGGCGAATTCGGCGGTGAAGATCGCCGGTCCCCGCCATGGCACAACATCGATCCGCACACCGGGTGCGGCGATGTCCAGTTTCTTCATCAGCGGCGGCATCAGCAGTTCGACGGCGAGGTCCGGCATCATCAGGCGGAAGCGCCGCTCGCTGCGCGCGGCGTCGAATTCGTCCGGCATGAACAGGCCGCGTACCTGATCGAGCGCCTGCGCCAGCGGCGCACGCAAGGCCTGCGCGCGTGGCGTCAATTCCATGCGCGCGCCGGTGCGCACCAGCAGCGGATCGCCGAGCACCTCGCGCAGCCGCCGCAAGGCGTGGCTGGCGGCAGGTTGCGACAGGCCGATCCGCATCGCCGCGCGGCCGACATTCGCCTCCAGCAAAAGCGCGTCGAGGGCGACCAGCAGGTTGAGATCGAGCGAGGCCAAATTCATGCGGCGAATATATATCATATCAAGCATTGATTGGAAGAATATCGGTACTAGGCCCATTATCCGTCCATCCATTCCAGCAAAGGACGGAACCCATGAGTGCCGAAGCCAACAAGAAACTGATCCAGCAGATTTTCACCGACTCCGCCAACCGCAGCGGAACAACCTTTGTCGATCATCTCGCTGACGACGCGGTCTGGATCCAGACCGGACAGTGCTCCTGGTCAGGCAGTTTCAAGGGCAAGGATGCCATCACAAATGGCCTGTTTGCCCGCCTGCGCGCCCTGCTGACCGATCGCCCGCGAACGCTGGCCTTCAACTTCATTGCCGAAGGCGACTTCGTCGTGGTCGAGGCCAAGGGCGACAACACCGCGAAAACAGGCGACCGCTACGACAATGAGTACTGCATGGTCTGGAAGATCGAGAACGGCCGGATCACGCAGATCAAGGAATATTGCGACACGGCGCTGGTCGAGCGCGTGCTCGGTCCGTTTCCGGCATCGCAGATGCGGACGGCTGTCTGAAAACGAAACACCGCGCCGGGATGATTCCGGCGCGGCGCAATACAAGACGTTCCTGAAGCTCAGCCCGCCGCCATCTCGCTGCGGATTTCAGCGCGCAGTTCGTCGATCAGGCGCAGGCCCTTCTTGGTCTCGACATGCCAGAACGACCAGCCGTTGCAGGCTTCTGCGCCCTGTGCCAGCGCGCCCATGCGATGGATCGAGCCGACCTTGTCACCGAGCATGATGGCGCCGTCGGCACGCACCAGTGCGGCGTGCTTCTTCTTGGAATCGACCAGTTTGGTGCCGGGCACGATCATGCCGCGCTCGACCAGTTCCGAGAACGCCACGCGCGGTGCGCCGCGCGCCGTCATGAACGGCGCGAGGGTTGCTTCCGGCAGCGGCTCGATGGCGGCGATGCGTGCTTCTGCGGCCTTGGCGTAAGTCTTGTCGCGCTCGAAGCCGATGTAACGGCGGCCGAGGCGTTTCGCGACAGCGCCGGTGGTGCCGGTGCCGTTGAACGGGTCGATCACAAGATCCCCGGGCTTCGACGACGACAGCAGCACGCGGGCCAGCAGGCCTTCGGGCTTCTGGGTCGGATGAACCTTCTTGCCGTCGCTGCCCTTGAGGCGTTCCTCGCCGGTGCAAAGCGGAATCGTCCAGTCGGAACGTGCCTGCACGTCCTCATTGGCGGCCTTCAGGGCTTCATAGTTGAACGTGTAGCCCTTGGCGTTCTCGTCACGCGCGGCCCAGATCATCGTTTCATGCGCATTGGTGAAACGGCGGCCGCGGAAATTCGGCATCGGGTTGGTCTTGCGCCACACGATGTCATTGAGAATCCAGAAGCCCAGATCCTGCATGATCGCGCCGACGCGGAAAATGTTGTGATAGGAGCCTATCACCCAGATCGTCGCCGACGGCTTCATGGCGCGGCGCGCGGCAAGCAGCCAGGCGCGGGTGAAATCGTCATAGGCGGTGAAGGATGAGAACTTGTCCCAGTCGTTGTTCACGGCATCGACATGGGATTCGTCGGGGCGCTTGAGGTCGCCCTTCAATTGCAGATTGTACGGAGGATCTGCGAACACCAGATCGACCGAACCGGCCTGCAGTTTCGACATTTCAGCCACGCAATCGCCAAGGACGATGTGCGAGCTTGATGGCATTTCAAATTGAGTGCGGGGCGCCTTTGCAGACGCCCCGCGACGCGACACAACCATGACTCAAAACCTGACTCAGGCGACGCAGTCGGCGACGCGGGACTAACAAATCCGACTGTCATCACCATGAAGGCCCAAGGTAAAAATCGGCTTAATCGGAAAACGGTTTGTGACGAATCCGAAATCGATTCCGAAACCGGTTCGCGATGAGTGCGTTAACGCGAAAGCGTGTGCGCGACGCAGCCAGTGACTCACCACGGGCGGCGGACGTCGCGTTTGAATGTGAGAAATTCAGCCGCCATTCATGTGACAACGTGAAAACACGCCGACATGGCGCATGAGACAGTGCTAGGCAATTTTTGCCGGGCACGGTATGAATCGTTAACAGATGCTTTGCGGCTCCGTCGCGCCATGTGACCATGCGTCATCATGATGCGCCCGCCGGTTGAGGAGATTTCCGATGCGTTACGATGATTTCCGCCGCAGCGACAATATCGACGATCGCCGCGACGATAGCGGCGGCTTCGGCGGTGGAGGCGGCGGTTTCGGATTCCCCATGGGCGGAGGCGGCGGCCTCGGCATCGGAACAGTCATTGTGCTCGGCCTGATCGGCTGGGCGGTGGGCATCGACCCGCGCATCCTGATCGGCGGCGCGGAAATTCTCACCGGCGGCCAGCAGGCGCCGACCTACCAGACCGACCGCAGGACCGGCAGCCCGCCGAAGGCCGGCGCGCCGACCGACGAGATGGGCAGCATGATCGCCGGCGTGCTCGGCGAGATCGACGACCGCTGGAGCGAAATCTTCTCGGCCAGCGGCCAGACCTATCGCGGCCCGCGCATCGTGCTGTTCCGCAACGCCACCAATGGCGGACGCTGCGGCATGGCGCAGTCGGCCATGGGGCCATTCTATTGCCCGCCCGACCGGCAGATTTTCCTCGACACCGGATTCTTCCGCGAGGTCGAAACCCGCTTCCGCGGCTGCTCCGGCAACGCCTGCAAATTCACCGCCGCCTACATCATCGCGCATGAGGCGGGTCATCACATCCAGAACCTGCTCGGCATTCTCGACAAGGCGCGGCAGATGCAGGAGCAGGCGGGCAGCAAAGCTCAAGCCAATGCGATTCAGGTCCGCGTCGAACTGCAGGCGGATTGCCTCTCCGGCGTCTGGGTCAATCGCGAGGAGAAGAAGCGGCCCGGCTTCCTCGAAGCAGGCGACATTGATGCCGCGCTGCAGACTGCGTCTGCGATCGGCGACGATACGCTGCAGCGTCAGTCGACCGGGCGCGTGGTGCCGGATTCGTTCACCCACGGCTCGGCGGCGCAACGCAAGCGCTGGTTCATGACCGGCTATCAGCAGGGCAGCGTGCAGGCGTGCAATACATTCGCGCCGGGCGTGCAGCTGTAAGGTGCTTGTGTCTGATTGCGTCATTGCGAGCGAAGCGAAGCAATCCATCTTCTCAAGAACAGCAAGATATGGATTGCTTCGTCGCCGACGCTCCTCGCAATGACGGCGAGCCATAAAGCAGGCGACAGCGGCGAGAGAACGCGCACCATGTCCTCAATCAACGAGACCCGTCCCTTCATCCCGCTCAACATCGCGGTGCTCACCGTGTCCGATACGCGCTCGCTGGACGACGACAAGTCGGGCACGACGCTGGCGGATCGTCTGACTGCGGCAGGCCATCGCCTCGCGGCCCGCGACATCGTCACCGACGATATCGACGCCATCCAGGCCAAGCTGCGGATGTGGATCGGCGATCCCGGCGTCGACGTGATCATCACCACGGGCGGAACGGGATTTACCGGACGAGACGTGACGCCGGATTCAGCCGAGCCGCTGTTCGAGAAGCGGATGGATGGTTTTTCCATCGCGTTTCACATGCTCAGTCATGCCAAGATCGGTACGTCGACAATTCAAAGCCGCGCCACCGCAGGCGTTGCCGGGACGACGTTTATCTTCTGCCTGCCGGGATCGCCGGGCGCATGCCGCGACGGATGGGACGGCATTCTCGCCGCGCAGCTCGATTACCGCACCAAACCGTGCAATTTCGTCGAGATCATGCCGCGGCTGGACGAGCACCTGAAGCGCGGCAAGGCGAAATAGCCTCGCGTTTCAGCGCCGGCCCAACGCTCCTGCCAGCCATGCCACAAACGCCCGCACGAAAGCGCGGCGCGCTTCCAGACGAAGCCGCCGTGCGTTGAGCCTGTGAAAGGCGATGAGGTCCGGCGTGACGCAAGGCTGGTCACGCCTTCGCTTCACAGCTCAAGCTCCCATGTCTCACCGATCAGATCGTGACCGAAACTGCGATGCGGTTCGCTCGCGACATGGACGAACCCTGCGTTCTGATAGATTCCGCGTGCCGCGAGCAGGATGCTCTGGGTCCACAGTGTGATCCTGCGATAACCGCAGCTTCGCGCAAAGGCGATGCATTCGCCAACCAGCCGCTTGCCGATCCAGAGACCCCGCGCCGACGGGTCGATCAGCAGCAAACGGATTTTGGCAACCTCATCGGATTTCTTCACCAGAAACACCGAGCCGGCCTGCCGGCCGTCGATCTCGGCGATCCAGCAGCGCTCGCGCGCAGGATCGAAGTTTTTCAGGAACTCCGCAGCGATCTCCGCGCACAGGCCCTCGAACGAAATGTCCCAACCATATTCGCGCGCATAGAGTGCGCCGTGCTGCTGCACGACCCAGCCCATGTCGCCGGGCCGGTGGGTGCGCAATGTCACCTCCGGGCGATGACTGCCGTCGCCCAGCAGCCTTTCGATAGTGGTCATGGCCTCGACCAGGCGTTGCCCGCCGTCGCCCGGCAGCGCCGCGACCATTTTGCCGACTTCTGCGCACGATGCGCGCTCGAGGCGGCCATACGCCGCCTTGCCCTTGGCGGTGAGTGCGATTTCGTACTGCCTGCGGTCGCTGGCGACCGGCGTGCGCGTAATCAGCCCCTGCTCGGTGAAGGCCTGCACGATGCGGCTGAGATAGCCGGGATCGAGGCCGAGTTCGGCGCCGATCTCCTTGGCGAGCGCGCCGCCTCGATGCGCCAGTTCAAACAGCACGCGCGCTTCCGTCAACGTGAACGGGCTTTCCAGCAGGTGCTGTTCGAGCACACCGATCTTGCGGGTGTAGAAGCGGTTGAAGCGGCGGATCGCGTCGATCCTGCTGTCGTTCTCGGGGTCTGGAGCGGATGCCATCGGCCAATGCGCCTCGTCGCTGTTCGAGGGCATTCTGACATGATCGTTGACGCGGTCAACTAATAAGTTGACGGAGGCAACTATCAGGCGGCAACGAAAATCCGGGTTCGCAGCACGGCGCGGCCGGTTCGTCCAAGTTTCGACAGCAACTTGGCTTCGGCGCGGCGGGTCGCCGGAGCGTAACCCCCGACCTTCTCATAATGATCGCGGGCGATCAGCAGGCCCTGATCGGGCGAGGGGCCGGAAATGAACCGCGCCAGCGACTTCACCCCGTCACGCACGGTGGCGTTCTCATAAGGCGAGCGTGCATAGCGGAACACGCCGGCGCGCTGGCGGCCGCTTAAGGAAACATTCTGGATGAACTGGGTGGTCTCGTCGATCCAGCCGGAATCCAGCACCGCGCCCGGCAACAGGAATAGCAGCCATGGCGAGCGGCTTTGCTGCGCGCCAGCCGCAAGCGCTGCGGCGCGCGAGCCGTCGAACTTCAGGAAATTGCAGCCTGCGACATCGGCGACGTGCGCGATCGCGTTCGAGTCGGCACGGTCCACCAGCACCACATCCCGGATCAAACCGGCTGCGGCCCCCGGCACCAGGGCCGCGAGGGTGGCAACAACAGGCTGCTCGGCGCCTTCGGTGGGAATGACAACACTGATCATGATGTGGTGCTTGGAATACTCGCCATTGAGTTCCTGAAACGAGGGACCGTTATCATCTTGTCACACAGAGCGCAGCCCTTCGGATGCAGCTTTTTGCGGCATTCATTAACGGCGCGGCATCTCGCCGGCCTCGTCGCAGTGCCGGATAGCAGGGGCGGGGGCGGCGAGCTTCTGTCCGAAAATGTGGGGACGGAGGTATCGAAGTTCTTGTTTTGTTCTTATTGGGTGTTATGTTCTCTGCATGAGCCATGCATCCCATGCCCTCAAGCACCCGCCGGTGACGCCCCCTCAATCCCCAGTCGATGGGCCGGCGGGTGCTCCTTCCCCCTTTCCGGAGATCGAAGTCGCGATCGACCGGCAGCGGCGCCGTGGCCGCGGCGCGCAGTCCAACGTCAGCGGGCGGTTCGAGGCCGAAGCGCGGGTCACTTTCGACGACGGCTGGCAGAGCCTTGAGGAATTGCCGCCTTTCAAGACCACGGTGGCTGTCGACACCGCGCGAAAGGTCATCACCCGGAACGACTCGCCGGATATCGGTTTCGACCGCTCGATCAATCCCTATCGTGGCTGCGAGCACGGCTGCGTCTACTGCTTCGCGCGTCCGACACACGCCTATCTCGGTCTGTCGCCGGGGCTGGATTTCGAGTCGCGCCTGTTCGCCAAGCCTGACGCGCCGGCCTTGCTCGAGAAGGAACTGGCCGCGCCGGGATATGAGCCGCGCATGATCGCGATCGGCACCAACACCGATCCGTATCAGCCGATCGAGCGCGAGCACAAAATCATGCGCGGCATTCTCGAAGTGCTGGAGCGCACCGGGCATCCCGTCGGCATCGTCACCAAGTCGGCGCTGGTGACGCGCGATATCGACATCCTCGCGCGGATGGCCAAGCGCAATCTCGCCAAGGTCGCGATTTCAGTGACATCGCTCGATCCCAAACTGGCGCGCACCATGGAGCCGCGCGCCTCGACGCCGCCGAAGCGGCTGGAGGCGCTGCGCCAGCTTGCCGAGGCCGGAATTCCGACCACGGTGATGGTCGCGCCCGTGATCCCGGCGCTGAACGATTCCGAGATCGAACGCATTCTCGACGCGGCGGCCCATGCCGGGGTCAGGGAAGCGAGCTATGTGCTGCTGCGCCTGCCGCTGGAGGTACGCGACCTGTTCCGCGAATGGCTGCTGGCGAATTATCCCGACCGCTATCGCCACGTCTTCACCCTGATCCGCGACATGCGCGATGGCCGCGACTACGACTCGCAGTGGGGCACGCGCATGAAGGGTACCGGGCCGATAGCCTGGATGATCGGGCGGCGTTTCGAGATTGCCTGCGACAAGCTCGGGCTCAACAAGCGGCGCTCGAAACTGACGACCGCGCATTTCGCGCGTCCAAAGGCCGCCAACGAACAACTGGATCTGTTCTGAGACAAAAGTCTGTTGCGTTCATTTAACCTCTCCCCGTGTACGGGAAGAGGTCGCGAGCAAAGCGAGCGGGTGAGGGGCAAGGGTTCATCGGTAAGAGATTTGCCCCTCACCCCAACCCTCTCCCCGCAAGCGGGGAGAGGGAGCAAGACCGTCTATCGTGTCAGGTGTGGGCCGTTCTGAATAACGGGCACGGATGAAAGTTCCGGCTTGCGGGGTCGCGTCCATGCCCGCAGCATCGCCGCATGATTCGGAAATCCCCTGCTGTTCCCGCCACTGCAAAGAAGCTCGTGCCCGCCGCCGCGCCGAGCTTCCGCCGCGAGCGTGCGCTGATCAAGCGTGGTGTGTGGCCGGTTGCAGGCTGCGACGAGGCCGGGCGCGGGCCGCTTGCCGGGCCGGTGGTCGCGGCGGCGGTGATTCTCGATCCAAAGCGCATTCCAAAAGGTATCGACGATTCCAAACGGCTGTCGAAGGAGCGCAGGGAGCAACTGTTCGAGGACATCTGCGCCACCGCGCTGGTGTCGGTGGCGGTCGCGCCGCCGTCGCGGATCGAGCGCGATAATATCCTGCGCGCTTCGCTGTGGGCGTTGACGCGCGCGGTCCGCGCGCTGCCCGAGGCGCCGAAGCATGTCTTTGTCGACGGGCGTGACCGTCTGGCGACATCCTGCGATTGCGAGGCCGTGATCGGCGGCGACGGTATCGTGCTGTCGATTGCCGCCGCCTCGATTGTCGCCAAGGTATCGCGCGACCGGCTGATGTGCCGCCTTGCGCTGGATCATCCCGGCTACGGCTTCGAGCAGCACATGGGGTATGGCGTTCCGGCTCATCTCGAAGCGCTCGACCGGCTCGGGCCGACAATTCATCATCGCCGTTTTTTCGCGCCTGTGGCCGCGTCGCGCCGCAAGCATTACGGCGAAGACGACACGCCGCCGGCGGCGGCGCAGATCGAGATGGTCATCGCGCCGGAAGAGACAGCCGTGGCCAACTGAGCGGCTCGGTTGCCTGATCGCCTCATGCGCTTTATCAGGGAAGCGTCTCTCTGCCGGGCGGTTTCATGCGCTTCACATCCCTGATCGTTGAACTGATCCGCGCCCGGCCGCGCCTGATCTTCTGGATCGCGGTGCTGGCGCAGGCCGCGCTCTGGCTGTTCCTGCCATGGCTTGTCTACGGAAGCCCGCCCGGCGATGTGACGACCGTGCTCGCATTCGGCCGGGAATATCAGGTTGGCACGCATCTCGGGCCGCCGCTGGCGTTCTGGCTGGCGGATGTCGCCTTCCGTCTCGCAGGCGGTCACATTTTCGGCGTCTATCTCGCCGCGCAGCTCTGCTTCATTGTGACGTTCTGGGCGCTGTTTAAACTTGGCCGCGCCATTGTCGGCGCCCAGCAGGCGGTCCTTGCGGTGCTGCTGACGGCGGCGATCACCGCCTTTTCGTTTCCGGGGGCCGAATTCGGTCCGGCCATCGTGGCGCGCCCGCTCTGGGCTTTGATCCTGCTCCATGCATGGCAAATCATCGGGCAGGGGCGGCGGCGTGCATGGGTCGTGCTTCCGGTTGAAATCGGTCTTCTGGTTCTGACCACATCGGCGGCGCTGCCGCTGCTGGCGATGCTGGCGGTGTTCGTGCTGGCGACCCCGAAAGGGCGGCGCGCGCTGGCGTCGATGGACACGCTTTATGCCGCCATCGTCCTGGCGGTCGTGGTGCTGCCCTATGTCATCTGGCTGATCCGGATCGACACGCTCACGTTGCCGTCGTTGCCTGCGGTGGCGCAGTTGCAGGACCGGGCGCTCGACTGGGGCGGGCTGCTGGCCGGACTTGTGTTCGCGCTGTCCGGCGTGGTGCTGCTGCTGATCGCCAATTCGCGTGTGCTCGACCGCAAGAACGAAGACCCGCCGCTGATCTTCCGTCCGCCGGTCGATCCGTTCGCGCGGCTGTTTGTCTATGTCTTCGCGCTGGTTCCTCCGTTTGTGCTGAGTTTCATCGCCGCGCTGTTCGGCCACGACCAGGTCACCGGCGGCGACGGGATTGCGCTGCTGCTGGTGGGGCTTGCCATCGTGATCGCGGCGGGAGACCTGATCGCGCTGCGCCGGCAACATTTCCTGCGCACGGTCTGGCTGGTGGTCGTGGCCGCACCGGCCGTTGTCATTCTGGGCGTTACATTCATCCAGCCATGGGTTGGAAGCACCGAGGCGCGGACATCGCTGCCCGCGCGCGACATCGGCCACTTCTTCGGCGAGAATTTCGAGCGGCGCACCGGCCATCCGCTCGCGGCGGTGGCGGGCGATCCGCATCTGGCGACAGTGATCGGCTTCGCAGCCCGCTCGCGCCCGCATGTGCTGTTCGACGGCGCGCCGCAGGAGACACCATGGATCACGCAACAGCGGTTCACCGAGACCGGCGGCGTGGTGGTGTGGCGCGCGGCGGACACCGCGGGCACGCCGCCGGACGATATCCGCAAACGGTTTCCCGGCCTTGTGCCGGAAGTGCCGCGATCGTTCGAGCGCCTGGTCAAGGGACGTCAGTCGCTGGTGCGGATCGGCTGGGGAATCGTGCGTCCGGCGGGGCAGGGTTCTCGATAATCAGGGGGCAGCATGAGCGAGCAGGCGGATACATCCGGGATGACCTTTCTCGACCGCCGCTTCGGTCTCACGCAGCACGGCACCAACGTCCGCACCGAATTCGTCGCCGGCGTCACCACCTTCCTGACGATGGTCTACATTGTGTTCGTCAATCCGGTGATCCTCGCGAATGCGGGAATGGACAAGGGCGCGGTGTTCGTCGCGACCTGCCTTGCCGCGTCGGTCTCCACGCTGGCAATGGCGTTTCTCGCCAATTATCCGATCGCGCTGGCGCCGGGCATGGGCCTGAATGCGTTCTTCGCGTTCACTGTCGTGCTCGGTTATAAATACACATGGCAGCAGGCGCTGGCCGCAGTGTTCTGCTCGGGCGTGATCTTCTTCGCGCTGTCGGTGTTCCGGCTGCGTGAATATGTCATCGACGCCATTCCGCGAAACCTCAAGTTCGCCATCTCCGCCGGCGTCGGATTGTTTCTGGCGATCATCGCGCTCGAACAGGCGAAGATCGTGGTGGCAAGTCCGGCGACATTGGTGACCGCGGGTCCGCTCGGCGTGGCGCATCCGGCGCCCGTCCTCTGCCTTCTGGGTTTCGCGCTGATCGTGGCGATGAATGCGCGCAAGATCGCCAGCGGAACGCTGATCGGCATCCTCGCGGTGTCGCTGCTCGGATTGCCGATGGGGCTGACGAGTTATAACGGCATCGTCTCGCTGCCGCCGTCGCTGGCCCCGACGTTATTTCAACTCGACTTCTCGCGCGCTACCGAACTGACATTTTTGATCGTGGTGTTCAGCTTCCTGTTCATCGACGTATTCGACAATGCCGGAACGCTGATCGGCGTCACCCACCGCGCGGGCCTCACCGACAAGGACGGCAACCTGCCGCGCATGAAGCAGGCGCTGATGGCGGACAGCTTTGCCGCGATGTTCGGTTCGCTGATCGGCACATCGACCACCACGAGCTATATCGAGAGCGCATCGGGCGTCGCGGTGGGCGGCCGCACGGGGCTGACGGCGGTGTTTGTCGCTCTGTTCTTTCTGCTGGCGCTGTTCTTCGCGCCGCTTGCCGGAATGGTACCGGCCTATGCCTCCGCCGCCGCGCTCCTCTACGTCGCCTGCGTGATGGCGCGCGGCCTTGCGGACATGGCGTGGGACGATGTCACCGAATATGCGCCCGCCGTGGTCACCGCGATTGCGATGCCGCTGACCTATTCCATCGCCACCGGCATCGGACTCGGCTTCATCACCTATGCGGTGATCAAGATTCTCGCGGGCCGCTTTTCCGACGCGAAGCCCGCGGTGATGGTTCTTGCTCTGGTTTTCGTGCTGAAGTTCGCAATCGGTTAGGCGGGCATCCGACGCTTTGCGAGAGCTGCGAGCATCAGACCGGCCAGCGCCAGCGCGACCGAGGGAAACACCACGGCGTTGACCGTCGACCAGCCGTAGCTCGCCAGGAGCTGCCCCGACGAGAACGAGCCGATCGCCACCAGGCCGAACACGATGAAATCGTTGAAGGCCTGCACCTTCTTGGCTTCCTGCGGACGATGCATTTCAACGATCAGCGCCGAGGCGCCGACAAAGGAGAAATTCCAGCCGACGCCGACCACGAACAGCCCGGCCCAGAAATGCATCGCCGTGATGCCGGATAGCCCGATCACCGCGGCGGCGGCCTCGAGGATGAGGCCGACTGCGGCGACCTTCGCCGCGCCGAAGCGGGCGATCAGCGAGCCGGTGAAGAAACTCGGCCCGAACATCGCCACGATATGCCACTGAATACCGAAATTGGAATCGCTCAGGGACAATCCGCAGAACTTCATCGCCAGTGGCGCGGAGGTCATCAGGAGATTCATCATGGTGTAGGAAATCGCTCCGCACAGCGCGGCGGCGATGAAGCGGGGCTGCTTCACGATCTCCGCAAGCGGCCGTCCGGCGGCGAGGTCCGCCGGCGGCGGCTTCGGCGCGTGGACGCCGGCCAGCACCGCCATCGCCACCAGCGCGACGGCAGCCTGCACAAGGAAACTCACCGCGAACAGATAGGGCGGCCAGAAATCCATGGTCCACTGAACAAGTTGCGGTCCGAGAAAACCGGCGAAGACGCCGCCCGCCATCACCCAGGAGATCGCCTTGGGCCGGTAGGCGGCGCTGGCGCTGTCGGTGGCCGCGAAACGATAGGACTGCGACACCGCGCCGTAGAGTCCGCCGAGAAAACTCGCGCAGCAAAACAGGACGAACGAGGCTTTCAGGATCGCGAAAGCGGCGAGCAGTCCGCACAGCGCGCCGCATCCGGTGCCCGCGATGAAAGCCACGCGGCGGCCGAACGCCTGCGAGATCAGGCCGGTGGGCAGGGTGCCGCTGGCCAGCCCGAGCACATAGATCGAGAGCGGCAGGGTCGCGAGCGAGATGCTGGGCGCAAGCTGCGCGCCGACAATCGAGCCGGTGGCGAAGATCACCGCCGCGTTCGCGCCGGTCAGCGCCTGCGCGGCCGCAAGCCGCCGCACGTTCGCCCTGGCCACGGTGTCGTCGATCGCGGTGTCCGCCATATGGATGTTCATAAGAATCGTCCGGCATAGCCGCAGAGCGCGGCCCGACAAGGCTTATGACCCGAACCGCGCGCGGGCGCTACGTGCGTGAACGCATGGAGGTGTTGTATTCCGTGCGATGTCTCAGCCGGCGGCGGATTGCAGCGCTTTCTGCACGGCACGAAGGTCTTGCCATGTCTGCCGTTTCGAGATCGGCTGGCGCAGCAGATAGGCCGGATGGAACGTCGCCGTCGCCCTGATCGTGCGCGTGCCGGTGTCGTAGTCGAACCATTTGCCGCGGGTTTTCACGATGCCATCGGTGACATTGAGAATCGCCTGCGAGGACGGCTTGCCGAGACAGACCAGCACGTCCGGATCGACCAGTTGAATCTGTCGCCTGATGAAGGGCAGGCAGATCTGGGTTTCCTGCGCCGAGGGATCGCGGTTGCCCGGCGGCCGCCAGGGAATGATGTTGGCGATGTAGGCGTTCGAGCGGTCGAGGCCGATCGCCGCCATCATCAGGTCGAGCAATTTGCCGGAGCGTCCGACGAACGGAAGACCTTCGAGATCCTCGTCGCGTCCCGGCGCTTCGCCGACGAACATCACTTTCGCTTGCGGATTGCCGTCGGCGAACACCAGCCGCGTCGCGGTCGATTTCAGCGCGCAGCCGTCGAAGCGTTCGAGCAGGTCGCGCAGCTCCTGCAGCGACGCTGCCTGCGGCGCGAGTTCGCGGGCCGACAGGATCGCCGCGTCGGGCGCGGGTGTGAGGTCCGCAGGCTTTGGCGCGGGCGCGGGGTTCGCAGTGCGGAACAGCGCGGGCTTCGGTGCGGGTCGTTCTTCCGCCACGAGCTCTTCCACCAGCCGATTGACCGGTGTTTCCGACAACGCGCAGTCGACTCCGGCCTCCAGATAAAAGGCCAGAAGTTCGCGGGCGGTGGGCATGGGTTCGGGTGCGGTCACGGCGGCCAATCTAGATCGGATTGCGTTGCAGCGAAACGGGGTTGTTCTTGCGTCAAAAATCGGGAAGAACGATGATTAGAAACATTCTGAACCGCCATTGAGATGAGATCATGAGCACCGAAGAGCTTCCGCCGCGCGAATCCATGGAATTCGATGTTGTGATCGTCGGCGCGGGTCCGTCGGGCCTCAGCGCCGCCATCCGGCTGAAGCAGATCAATCCGGACCTCAGCGTTGTCGTGGTCGAGAAGGGTTCGGAAGTCGGCGCGCATATTCTCTCCGGCGCGGTGATTGATCCGGTGTCGCTCGACAAGCTGGTTCCGGACTGGCGCGAGGATGCCGATTGCCCGCTCAAGACCCAGGTGAAGGACGACCAGTTCTTCTGGATGACGGAAAGCGCCGCCATCAAGCTGCCGAACTTCATGATGCCGCCCTTGATGGACAACCATCATTGCTACATCGGCTCGCTCGGCGATGTCTGCCGCTGGCTTGGCCCGCGCGCCGAAGCGCTCGGCGTGGAAATCTATCCGGGCTTCGCGGCGGTCGAAGTTCTCTATGGCGAGAACGGCGAGGTGCGCGGCATCGCCACCGGCGACATGGGCGTTGGCCGCGATGGAAAGCCAAAAGACAGCTTTACACGCGGCATGGAGCTGCTGGGCAAGTATACGCTGTTCGCGGAGGGCGCGCGCGGCTCGCTCACCAAGCAATTGATCGCGAAGCTCGGACTCGACAAGGACCGCGAGCCGTCGAAGTTCGGCATCGGCCTCAAGGAGGTCTGGCAGATTGATCCGGCCAGGCACAAGAAGGGCCTGATCCAGCATTCCTTCGGCTGGCCGCTGAACATGTCCACCGGCGGCGGCTCGTTCCTTTATCACTACAACGAAAATCTGGTCGCGGTCGGCTTTGTCGTGCATCTCAATTACGACGATCCCTATCTGTCGCCGTTCGAGGAATTCCAACGCTTCAAGACTCACCCGAAGATCAGTCCGGTTTTTGAAGGCGCCAAGCGCATCGCTTACGGCGCGCGCGCCATTACCGAAGGCGGCTACCAGTCGGTGCCGCGCCTGACCTTCAAGGGCGGCGCGCTGATCGGCTGCGCGGCGGGCTTCGTCAACGTGCCGCGCATCAAGGGCGTGCACAACGCGATGGGCACCGGCATGCAGGCGGCGGAGTACGTCGCGGCAGCGCTGGCCGAGGGGCGCGCCAATGACGAGATCGTCGAGTACGAAAACAACTGGCGCGATTCCGCCGTCGGCAAGGACCTGTTCAAGGTCCGCAACGTCAAGCCGCTGTGGTCGAAGTTCGGCACGGTGATCGGCGTCGCGCTCGGCGGCCTCGACATGTGGACCAACACGCTGTTCGGCTTCTCGTTCTTCGGCACCCAGTCGCACGCCAAGCCGGATCGCAAGACACTTGATCCGGCCAAGCAGCACCAGCCGATTCCGGGGCCGAAGCCGGATGGCAAGCTGACCTTCGACCGGTTGTCGTCGGTATTCCTGTCCAACACCAACCATGAAGAGGATCAGCCGATCCATCTCAAGGTCGCGGACATGAACCTGCAGAAGACCTCCGAGCATGATGTGTTCGCAGGGCCGTCGAACCGCTATTGCCCGGCAGGAGTCTACGAGTGGGTCGGGGAGGGCGCCGATCTGCGGTTCCAGATCAACGCGCAGAACTGCGTCCACTGCAAGACCTGCGACGTGAAGGACCCCAACGGCAACATCACCTGGGTTCCGCCGGAAGGCGGCGGCGGGCCTAATTATCAGTCAATGTGAGCACGATCGCGCGAGAAACGCGGACTGCCACGATTGCGCCACACTAAACCCGGTTCCTCTGCGGCCTCGAATCCTTGCGGATGCTGGCTAAAAAAGCCATTGTCCGGGTGCTGCTGGGTCTGACCGGTCGCACCACCCTCATTTGACGGAGCCGGCGAGCGTGATTTTTCAACGTCGTTTCAGCCGCGTGGCTGTGGCCACACTCAAAGCCACGCTTAAAGCCACCCTTGGACTCACGCTTGGACTTGTGTCGGCTCTCGCGTTGAGCGGGCCGCTCGCGGCGCAGACTCGCGCCAGTGCGGGCGAACAGCCGGCCTTCCCGACCAGCCGCGACCTGATCGGCCTGACGGTTTCCGGCAGCTATCTTGCCGCGCGCCATGCCAGCGTCGAGCGGGACGCGACCGCGGCGGCTGCCTTCTATCGCGCCGCGCTCCGTTCGGATCCGAAGAACAGCGAACTGCTCGATCGCGCCTTTATCGCCTCGCTTGCCGATGGCGATATTGACGAAGCGGTAAAGCTGGCCGACCGCATTCTGACCATCGACAAGAACAACCGCGTCGCGCGGCTGGTGGCGGGCGTGCGCTCGCTCAAGCACAAGCAGTATGCGCTCGCCCAGCAGAATGTGAATCAATCCGTCCGCGGGCCGATCACCGATCTGGTCGCGGTTCTGGTGTCCGGCTGGGCCAGCTATGGCGCCGGTCATCCCCAGGCCGCGGTGTCCAGCATCGACAAGCTCGCGGGGCCGGAGTGGTATCCGATCTTCAAGGACCTGCACACCGGCATGATCCTTGAACTCGCCAACAAGCAGAAGGAAGCGGGCGCGCGTTTCGAGCGCGCCTACAAGCTCGACGACTCGGCGCTGCGTGTGTCCGACGCCTATGCGCGCTGGCTGTCGCGCAACAAGGACGCGGCGGCTGCGATCGCTGTTTACGAGGCCTTCGACAAGAAGCTGGCGCGTCATCCGCTGGTGGTGGACGGACTTCGCGAGGTCAAGGCCGGCAAGAAGCTGCCGCCGCTCGCGGAGACACCGCAGCAGGGCGCAGCCGAGGCGCTTTACGGCATCGGCGCATCGCTGACCCGCCGGGGCGGCGAGGACCTCGCGCTGGTCTACTTGCAGCTTGCGCTTTATCTCAATCCGAACCATTCGCTCGCGCTGCTGTCGCTTGCCGATCTCTATGAATCGGTGAAGAAGCCCGCGATGGCGATCAAGGTCTATGAGCGGGTGCCGGCAAACTCGCCGCTCAAGCGCAATGCGCAGATTCAGCTTGCGACCGACCTCGATGCGGTGGACCGCACCGATGAGGGCATCAAGATCCTGCAAGGCGTTGTCGCCGACGATCCGAAGGACCTCGAAGCGATCATGGCGCTCGGCAATATCGAGCGCGCGCGCAAGAAGTTCGCCGATTGCGCCGACACTTATAGCAAGGGCATCGAGGCACAGGCGAATGCCGACAAGCCGAACTGGGTGTTCTACTATTTCCGCGGCATCTGCTTCGAGCGCTCGAAGCAGTGGGCGAAGGCCGAGGTTGACCTCAAGAAGGCACTTCAGATGCAGCCCGAGCAGCCGCATGTGCTGAACTATCTCGGCTATTCGTGGATTGACCAGGGCATCAATCTCGACGAAGCCATGAAGATGATCCGCCGCGCTGTCGATCAGCGGCCCGATGATGGCTACATCGTCGACTCGCTAGGCTGGGCCTATTACCGCATCGCCGACTACGAGAATGCGGTGAAGAATCTCGAACGCGCGATCGACCTCAAGCCGGAAGATCCGACCATCAACGATCACCTCGGCGACGCCTACTGGCGGGTCGGGCGGACGCTGGAGGCGAAATTCCAGTGGGCCCATGCGCGCGACCTCAAGCCGGAAGCGGACGAACTGCCGAAGATCGAGGCCAAGCTCCGCGACGGCCTGCCGGAGGATACGTCCAACGCAGCCGCTGCCGAGAAAAAGAAAGAAGACGGCAAGGGCGGTTAACCCGTTCCTTGTCTTCGCTTCCCTCGAAATGTCATTGCCGGGCTTGACCCGGCAATCCATTGCCCTGATTAAGTTCTCAGCTTTGGGATGCGCGGGCTAAGGGCGTTTATGTCCGTCCTCCCCGCGCATGACGTATCGAGTTTGGGACGGCTTTCCATGACACTGCTGACAGACACGGCGCGGGCCAAGGTCAATCTGACCCTGCGCGTCCTCGGCCGGCGCCCGGATGGCTATCACGACCTCGAAAGTCTGGTGGCCTTCGCCGATTGCGCGGACGCGCTGACGCTTGCACCCGGACCCGAACTGAGCCTCGTGACTGCCGGCCCCGGCGCGCAGGATTGCGGCGACATGGCCGACAATCTGGTGATCCGCGCCGCCCGGCTGCTGGCCGAACGCATTCCCGGCCTCGCGCTCGGGCAGTTCACGCTGGACAAGCATCTGCCGGTGGCGGCGGGCATCGGCGGCGGATCGGCGGATGCGGCGGCGGCTCTGCGGCTTCTGGCGCGCGCCAACAATCTTGCGATCGACGATGCGCGCATTGTGGAGGTCGCGCGCGAGACCGGCGCCGATATTCCGGTTTGTCTTGCCTCGCGCGCCTGCACCATGACCGGGGTCGGCGAGAACCTTGCGATGCTTGATATTCCCGCGATGCCATGCGTGATGGTCAATCCGCGCGTCGGCGTTGCGACCAAGGATGTGTTCTCTGCGCTCGGTCTGGCCAAGGGTGAATTTCTTGCAGGCGTCGGCGACGTGATGCTGTCGCCGGGATGGCCGGCAGACGGCGCATCGTTCGACAAGTGGATCGAAGCCATCGGGCATGGCGTCAACGATCTCGAAACGCCTGCGCTGAAAGTCGAGCCGGTGATCGGCGACGTGCTTCAGGCGCTGCGCGAAACCGAGGGTGTCCGGCTTGCCCGCATGTCAGGGTCGGGCGCGACCTGCTTTGGAATTTTCACCACCGATGCGCAAGCGCACGCCGCCGCGCAACTGATCGCGCGTGCCTATCCCGCATGGTGGGTACATGCGGGTGTGCTGAGTTGAAGATGCGCTCCCTCTCCCCGTTGGGGAGAGGTTTGGGGTGAGGGGACCTAGGTCTATCGAGAGATTCTACGCCCTCACCCGGATTGCTTCGCAATCCGACCTCTCCCCACGGGAGAGGTGAAGCAGGAGCAGCAAGCAGAAATGACTTTAGTGCGACCGCGCCAGACAGAACGCGACGACCTGCTCGAGCGCGGTCTTCATCGGTGACGATGGGAATAGCGCCAGCGCATCGACAGCCATTGCGCCATAATGCTGCGCGCGGCTCATCGTGTCTTCCAGCGTGCGATGCTTGGTCATCAGACCGATGGCATGATCGAGATCGCCGTCGCCGATCTCGCCCTTTTCCAGCGTGCGAATCCAGAATTCGCGCTCGGCGTCGTTGCCGCGCCGGAAGGCGAGCACGACGGGAAGGGTGATTTTCCCTTCGCGGAAATCGTCACCGACATTCTTGCCGAGCTTGGCGGCCTTGCCGCCATAGTCCAGCACGTCATCAATGAGCTGGAAGGCGATGCCGAGATTCATGCCGAACGAACGCGATGCGGTCTGCTCCGCCTTGGGGCGGTTGGCGATCACCGGGCCGACCTCGGAGGCCGCCGCGAAGAGTTCAGCGGTCTTGCCGCGAATGACGGCGAGATATTCGTCCTCGGTGGTGGCGGTGTTCTTGGCCGCAGCGAGCTGCATCACCTCGCCTTCGGCAATGGTAGCGGCGGCGGAGGACAGAATGTCCAGCGCGCGCAGCGAGCCGACCTCGACCATCATGCGGAAGGCCTGGCCGAGCAGGAAATCGCCGACCAGCACGCTGGCCTCGTTGCCCCAGAGCATGCGCGCGGAGAGCTTGCCGCGCCGCAGTTCGCTTTCGTCCACCACGTCGTCGTGCAGCAGGGTGGCGGTGTGCATGAATTCCACGGCCGCCGCGAGCTTGATATGGCCGTCGCCGGTGTAGCCGGTGAGGTTGGCCATCGCCAGGGTCAGCATCGGGCGCAGGCGCTTGCCACCCGACGAGATCAGGTGGTTGGCGACCTCCGGGATCATCGTCACTTCCGAGCCGGTGCGCGACAGAATCGTGCTGTTGACGCGCTCCATATCTGGCGCGACAAGCTCGACAAGCCGATCAATTGATGGCGTCGAGTGGCTCTCAAAGGGTACAATAACCGCCACGTCCGGTCTCCGATGAATACAGGGGCACCATAGAAACTGCCGTGCGATGCGGCAAGAGCAACAACGGTCGCCTTTTCGGGGGCTGTTCCAGCGGCAGGAGATGGTGGTTTTGCGTGAACTGGTGCGGACCAACGATGCGGTGCTGGTGTCGGCGGTGGGGGCGCTGCTGGACGGCGCTAACATCCATCACCTCGTGCTCGACAGCAATATGAGCATCATGGACGGCTCGCTCGGCGTGCTTCCGCGCCGCATCCTGGTTCATGACGATGACAATCTCGCCGCGCGCCGGCTGCTCACCGATGCGGGCCTTGCCCATGAATTGCGGGACGATGACTGACTCCGGTCTTCCCGATGTCACAGATGACTTGATCCTCGGCGGGCAGTTGCGGCTGCGCCAGCCGAAGCGCGGCCACCGCGCCGGCCATGACGCAATCCTGCTCGCGGCGGCGGCGCCCGCGCGTGCAGGCCATCGCGTGGTGGAATTCGGCGCAGGTGTTGGCACCGCGGGACTTGCGCTGGCGCGCCGCGTATCCGGGCTTGATCTGGTGCTGGTGGAAATCGACGAAACCCTTGCGGGGCTGGCGCGTGACAATGCCGCGGCGAATAATATTACCGCGCTGGTGCTGACATTGGATGTCACAGCGCGTGCGGAGGCATTCGCCGCCGCCGGAATTGGGCCTGACAGTGCCGACGTTGTGCTGATGAATCCGCCCTTCAACGATGCAGAGCGCCACCGCGCATCGCCCGACCTAGCGCGGCAATCCGCCCATGTCGCCGCATCCGATACGCTGGAGCGATGGACCCACGCTGCGCGCCGGGTGTTGAAGTCCGGCGGCGTGCTGACGCTGATCTGGCGAGCTGACGGATTGTCAGAGGTGCTGGCCGCGCTGGAGCGCGGGTTCGGCAGCATTGCAATTCTGCCGGTTCACCCCGGTCCGGAAGGCGCGGCCATCCGCGTGATCGTCACGGCGGTCAAAGGCGGGCGGGCACCGCTGGCGATGCATCCCGGACTGGTCCTTCAGGACCCGGATGGAGCGACGGGAGCGGAGGCTGCGGCCGTGCTTGGCGGGAAAGCCGCGTTGTCGTTGGCGAGCCGCTAGGGTGCCCGGAAAACGCGCAGTTTGCCTACTGAGATACCGGCTTCGAGGCGTTTTCAGGAGCCTGCGTGAAGTGAATTGTGGTCAGGAGAGCGCCAATCAACAGGATCAGGAGGTAGATCTTCATGTCTGCACCTTCAGGGCTGCGCCGTTGCAGCC
This sequence comes from Afipia clevelandensis ATCC 49720, assembly GCF_000336555.1. Classification (GTDB taxonomy): domain Bacteria; phylum Pseudomonadota; class Alphaproteobacteria; order Rhizobiales; family Xanthobacteraceae; genus Afipia; species Afipia clevelandensis. Next base: position 4,023,393 of record NZ_KB375281.1, read on the forward strand.
GTCGTGATTGTTGCGATGCAAAGTGCGTTCCAGTTTTCGGCCCTCCGGACGGCAGTCCGGAGAGATATTGCAGAAATCACGTCCAATCAGACGCTTAGACGAAATTCAGGCACAAACGACGTGCTTAACGAAGAACGAATGTGCTGGTGGCTCCTGATGCCAGTTGGCAAATAATAAACCGTGAACATGAAGGACGTTCGATGACCGGAAATGGCTTTGGCGGTCACATTGTCGAGAGACTGAAGCGCCTCTTGCCTGCGCGGCTGCGCGGCGGGGCGGTGGTGCCGGTGGTTCGCCTGTCCGGGGTGATCGGCGCTGTGACGCCGCTGCGCCCGGGCATGTCGCTTGCGGGCGTGGCCCGCCTGCTGGAGCGGGCGTTCGCGACCAAGGGCGCGCGCGCCGTGGCGCTGGTGATCAATTCGCCGGGCGGCTCTCCGGTGCAGTCGCGCCAGATTTATCAGCGCATTCGTCAGCTCGCCGCCGAGAAGAATCTCCGCGTGCTGGTGTTCGTCGAGGATGTCGCGGCCTCGGGCGGTTACATGATCGCCTGCGCGGGCGACGAAATCTTCTGCGATCCGTCCTCCATCGTCGGGTCGATCGGTGTGGTCGGCGGCACCTTCGGTTTTGTCGATCTGATCAAGAAGGTCGGCATCGAGCGCAGGCTCTACACTTCCGGTGAGAACAAGGCGCAGCTCGATCCATTTCTTCCCGAGAACCCCGACGATGTCGCGCGCCTCAAAGCAATCCAGCGCGAGATTCATGACACCTTCATCGCGCTCGTGAAGGGCAGCCGCGGCGCACGATTGAAGGGCGAGGAAAGCTATCTGTTCACCGGCGAATACTGGGCCGGCGAGCGCGCGGTGAAACTCGGCCTTGCCGACGCCATCGGCGATCTGCGCACCGTGCTGCGCGCCCGCTATGGCGACAAGGTGCAGACGCCGGTGATTGCGCAGCCGGCAGGGCTGCTTTCGAGCATCGCAGGCCGCAAGCCCGGCGCGGGCGCGGTGCTGCCGGGTTTCCCCGGATTTTCGGAAGACCTGATTTCAGCGCTGGAAGAACGCGCGATCTGGGCGCGTTATGGATTGTAGAACGGGAGACTGGTGATGCCGCCGCTGATCCTGGTTGCCGCGGGCATTCTTGGCGGAGCCGCACTGCTGCGGCTCGCGGTGCGCGAAAGCCGTCGCATCAACCGCGAGCTCGATGCCGCGCGCAAGGCCGCTCCCGCCGAGCAGCAGCGGATGCCGAAGCTGCGCCGCGATCCCGACACCGGAACGTATCGGCCGGGATAGTCTGGCGATATTTCTGCCGTCATGGCCGGATTTATTCCGGCCATCCACGTCTTGCGTGCGGCGGTTTACGGGATAGGAAGACGTGGATGCCCGGGACAAGCCCGGGCATGACGGGCTTTTGAGTTATTGGCCGGAAGTCGTCATCCTGAGGTGCGAGCGTTGGCGAGCCTCGAAGGATGACGCTGCAAACAGCAAATCACCCGTGCCGGCGCACGTCGTTGATGGTCATCACGCAAAGCGCGGCCATGATGAGGGCCGCCACCAGAACCTGAAACGCAATCATTGTCGCCCCTGCCAGTGCTACGCCGGTTGGCCCGGCCGTTGGTTGCAATCAGGCCTTGCTAGCGGGCAGTCCCTAACAAACCCGGCGGGCATGAAACCCCGTCTGATCCTGCGGTTAAACCGGCCTTCCGGGAAACGCTAAAATCGCGCCGATTTGGCCAGGAAATCCGGCCATCGCCTTGATTCCGTTGGCCCGCGCCGATACGGTCCGCGCGCAAATCACCCCCATTCCAACGCTTGAAGATATCCGATGGATTCCCTGCTTCCGCACATGCGTCCCGAGCGCTCGTTTCAGGGCCTGATCCTGACCCTGCAGCGCTTTTGGGCTGACTACGGCTGCGTCATCCTGCAGCCCTACGACATGGAAGTCGGCGCGGGCACCTTCCATCCGGCGACGACATTGCGCGCGCTTGGCCCCAAGCGCTGGAATGCCGCTTATGTGCAGCCGTCGCGCCGACCTAAGGATGGCCGCTATGGCGAGAACCCGAACCGTCTGCAGCACTACTACCAGTTTCAGGTGATCCTGAAGCCGTCGCCGCCCGACATTCAGGACCTCTATCTGCAATCGCTGAAAGCCATTGGCGTGGACTCCGCGCTGCATGACATCCGCTTTGTCGAGGATGACTGGGAAAGCCCGACGCTGGGCGCGTGGGGACTCGGCTGGGAGTGCTGGTGCGACGGCATGGAAGTCTCGCAGTTCACCTACTTCCAGCAGGTGGCGGGCGTCGAATGCGCGCCGGTCGCTGGCGAACTGACCTACGGTCTCGAGCGGCTTGCGATGTATGTGCAGGGCGTCGATCGCGTTTACGACCTCAACTTCAACGGCCGCGACGGCGCCGACAAGGTGACCTATGGCGACGTGTTCCTGCAGGCCGAGCAGGAATACTCGCGGCACAACTTTGAACACTCAGACACCGCGATGCTGTTCGAGCAGTTCAAGATGGCCGAAGGCGCGTGCAGGAAATATCTCGATGCGGGCTGGAAGGACGGCAAGCGCGAAGCGCATCTGATGGCGCTGCCCGCTTACGACCAGTGCATCAAGGCCAGCCATGTGTTCAATCTTCTCGATGCGCGCGGCGTGATTTCGGTCACCGAGCGGCAGAGCTACATCCTGCGCGTGCGCGAACTCGCCAAGGCCTGCGGCGAAGCGTGGGTACATACCGAAGCGGGAAGGGCGGAGTAACCACGATGCCCGATCTTCTGCTTGAACTGTTCTCCGAAGAAATTCCCGCGCGCATGCAGCCGAAGGCGGCGGATGACCTGCGCAAGATGGTCACCGACAAGCTGGTCGCCGAAGGCCTCGTCTATGAAGGCGCGAAGGCGTTCGTCACGCCGCGCCGTCTCGCGCTCACCGTGCACGGCATTCCGCAGCGCCAGCCGGACCTCAAGCAGGAGCGCAAGGGTCCGAAGGTCGGCGCGCCGGACGCCGCCGTGCAGGGCTTCCTGAAAGCCGCCGGTTTGAAGTCGCTCGATGAGGCGAAGATCCAGCGCGACCCGAAGGGTGATTTTTACATCGCGCTGATGGAGAAGGCCGGGCGGTCGGCCATCGACGTGATCGCCGAAATCATCCCGCTCATCGTCCGCACTTTCCCGTGGCCGAAGCAGATGCGCTGGGGCGAACGCTCCGCGCGAAACGGCGCGCTGACCTGGGTGCGCCCGCTGCATTCGATCATCGCGACCTTCGGCCCGGAAACCGAAGAGCCGGACGTCGTGAAGTTCGACATCGCCGGGATCGAGGCCGGGCAGACCACGCGCGGACATCGTTTCATGGCGCCCGCTGAATTCAGTGTGCGCCGCTTCGAGGATTATGTGTCGAAGCTGGAAGCCGCCAAGGTCGTGCTCGATCCCGAGCGCCGCAAGAACATCATTCTCGAGGACGCCAAGGAACTGGCCTTCGCCCAAGGCTTTGAACTGGTCGAGGATCAGGTGCTGCTCGATGAAGTGGCGGGCCTGGTCGAATGGCCGGTGGTGCTGATGGGCTCGTTCGATGAGAGTTTTCTCTCGATCCCCGGCGAAGTGATCCGCGCCACCATCCGCAACAACCAGAAGTGCTTTGTGGTGCGCGACCCGAAGACGGGGAAGCTCGTCAACCGGTTCATTCTGACGGCGAATGTCGAAGCCTCTGATGGGGGCAAGGCGATTGTCGCGGGCAACGAGCGTGTGATCCGCGCGCGCCTTTCGGACGCGAAATTCTTCTACGAGGCTGACCTGAAGACCAAACTCGAAGACCGGCTGCCGAAGTTCGCGCAGATCGTGTTCCACGAGAAGCTCGGCACGCAGGCCGAACGGATCGCGCGGATCGAGCGGCTCGCTGCTGAACTTGCACCGCTGGTCGGCGCGGATGTGGCGAAGACCAAGCGTGCCGCGCAGCTTGCGAAGGCTGATCTGCTCACCGAAGTCGTCGGCGAATTTCCGGAAGTGCAGGGCCTGATGGGCCGCTATTACGCACTGGCGCAGCGCGAAGATGCGTCCGTCGCCGCAGCCATCGAAGATCATTACAAGCCGCAGGGACCTGCAGACCGCGTACCGACCGATCCGGTCGCCATCGCGGTGGCGTTGGCGGACAAGCTCGATATTCTCACCGGCTTCTGGTCCATCGACGAAAAGCCGACCGGATCGAAAGACCCGTTTGCGCTGCGCCGCGCGGCGCTGGGGGTGATCCGTCTTGTCGGCGATAATGGCATTCGTTTGCCGCTGCTCGCCGCTTTCGCGAAAGCGGCGAAGCCACATGATGGCAAGGATCTCCTCGCCTTCTTCGCCGACCGTCTCAAAGTCCAGTTGCGCGATCAGGGCGCGCGTCACGATCTCGTTGACGCCGTGTTTGCACTCGGAGGTCAGGACGACCTGCTGATGGTCGTGCGTCGTGTCGAAGCGCTCGGAAAATTCCTCGACACCGATGACGGCAAGAACCTGCTTGCAGGCACCAAGCGCGCGTCCAACATTCTCTCCATCGAGGAGAAGAAGGACAAGCGCAGCTTCGACGGCGCGCCCGATGCGGCACTGTTCAAGGTCGATGAAGAAAAGGCGCTCGCCGCTGCGATTGCGCAGGTGAAGACCGAGGCGGGGGCTGCTGTCGCGAAGGAAGATTTCGCCAGCGCCATGAGCGCGATGGCCAAACTGCGTCCCGCGGTCGATGCCTTCTTCGACAAGGTGAAGGTCAACGACGAGGACAAGGCGGTGCGCGAAAATCGCCTCAAGCTCCTGAACGAAATCCGCGAAGCGACGCGCGCTGTGGCGGATTTCTCCAAGATTCAGGACTGAACAAAGGATATCGGGATCTGGTCGTCCCGGCGAAGGCCGGGACCCATAATCGCCCGCCGTTCTGTTCGGCGAGGAACGGGGATGCTTCCCTTAACAAGCACTTCGACAGGGAGTCTGGGTCCCGGCCTTCGCCGGGACGACACCATCTGTGTAAGCAAGTCGGTGCATTAAAAAAGCCCCGCACGGCGATCCGTGCGGGGCTGTTGCGTTTGCGCAAGGCGGCGGGGGAGAACCGTCCAGCGCAAACGAAACTGGCCGTTCGCGCTAGTCGATCACCTGCATGATGCGGCGTGTGCGCGGCTCGACCAGGATCGGCCGGTCGTTGACCACGGTGTAGCGATAGCTGGTCGCGCCATACTGCTGCGGCACGTCGTAATAGGTCACGCCGTTTTCCGGCAGCACCGTGCCGACACGCACCGGCGCGTCGATGGTGTAGGACGGCACGCGCTCTTCCACGATGTATTGGCGGAAGCGCGGACGCTCATCCTCCGCGATGATTCCGATACCGGGGCCTGCGAGGCCGGTGGTCACGCTTTCCTCGACGATGATGCGCTGCTGCGCCTGGGCCGCCAGCGGCATCGCCGTCGCGGTGGCCAGCAGCGCCGCGGCAAGAAGGGGATTACGCATGGTTGTCTCCTCGATTGAAAGAGCCGGATTGCGCTCGCGCCATCGCGGCCGAAACCGGCAGGCGCCGATCAACAGCGGTGACAATGGCGGCGGCTGATCATCGTTCCTGCGTGATTGTGATCTCACCGGGGTCTTTTCGTGGAATGCTTGATGCGGTAGCGGCAGAACTTTGAAGCGTCATGGAACTCACCGCCGGTTTACGCCGTTGGATGTTCCAACGCGCAGCGGAGAGATAGATTCCTTTCGATTCGCAATCGTGCGCGTCCAGTCATCGCTTCAATGCCGGGGAGGCCCCATGTCCATCAGCATCGCCCACATCCAGCCGATCGTCGCGCTCATCGCCGGCGTGCTCATTCTCATCATGCCGCGGCTGCTGAACTTCATCGTGGCGATCTATCTGATCCTCGTCGGCATTCTCGGCCTCGGGATTATTAAGTAACGGAATATTTCGGATTGTTACGGGGATAATCACGAATCCGGGGATTTTGCCCATTCCTGTAACAATCTGAAACCGTTCGTGATCGAAAACGTGATTATCGGCCGGACGCCGCTTGCGCGCGGCCGGGCGGCCGTGGTGTAACGCCGCTGCCGTTTCACTCATGCAGCGTCTGGAAGCCATGGCCAAAGCCTCATCGAAGAAATCCGCCGCAAAGTCCTCTCCGAAAACCAAATCGAAGCCCGCCGCGAAGGCGAAGCCTGCAGCCAAAAAGTCGGCCGTGGCGAAGCCCGCGAGCAAGCCTGCTGCGAAAGCGGCGGCGAAGCCCGCGCCGGTTACGAAGAAGACGACCCAGGCCGCTCAGGCCGGCAAGTGGGTCTATACGTTCGGTGACGGCCGCGCCGAGGGCAAAGCCAACATGCGCGATCTGCTCGGCGGCAAGGGCGCGAACCTCGCCGAGATGGCAAACCTCGGATTGCCGGTGCCTCCGGGCTTCACCATTCCGACCTCGGTCTGCACGTACTTCTATGCCAACGGCAAAACCTATCCGAAGGATCTGAAGGCGCAGGTCGAGAAGGCGCTGGTCACCGTCGGCAAGATCGCCGGCAAGACCTTCGGCGACGCGAAGAACCCGCTGCTGGTTTCGGTGCGCTCCGGCGGCCGCGCCTCGATGCCGGGCATGATGGACACCGTGCTCAATCTCGGTCTCAACGACACGACGGTCGAAGCGCTGGCCAATCTCTCCGGCGACCGCCGCTTCGCCTATGACAGCTATCGCCGCTTCATCACCATGTATTCGGATGTGGTGCTCGGCTTCGAGCATCATCACTTCGAGGATATCCTCGACACCTACAAGGACAGCAAGGGCTACTCGCTCGACACCGAACTGACCGCCGACGACTGGGTCGATCTGGTCGGCCGCTACAAGGACGCGGTCGCGCGCGAAACCGGCGAGGATTTTCCGCAGGACCCGCATGCGCAGCTGTGGGGCGCGATCGGCGCCGTGTTCTCCTCATGGATGAATGCGCGCGCGGTGACCTACCGCCGCCTGCACGATATCCCCGAGTCTTGGGGCACCGCCGTCAACATCCAGTCCATGGTGTTCGGCAACATGGGCGACACCTCGGCGACCGGTGTTGCGTTCACGCGCAATCCGTCCACCGGCGAGAAGCGCCTTTACGGCGAATTCCTGATCAACGCGCAGGGCGAGGACGTGGTGGCCGGCATCCGCACGCCGCAGGACATCACCGAGCACGCGCGCAAGGAATCCGGCTCCGACAAGGCATCGATGGAAGTCGCCATGCCGGATGCGTTCAAGGAGTTGACGCGCATCTACACCCAGTTGGAGAAGCACTACCGTGACATGCAGGACATGGAATTCACGGTGGAGCAGGGCAAGCTGTGGATGCTGCAGACCCGCAACGGCAAGCGGACCGCCAAGGCCGCACTGCGCATCGCGGTCGATCTCGCCAACGAAGGGCTGATCACCAAGAAGGACGCGATCACCCGCATTGATCCTGCCTCGCTCGACCAGTTGCTGCATCCGACCATTGATCCGGTCGCCAAGCGCGACGTGATCGCCACCGGTCTTCCCGCCTCGCCGGGCGCAGCCGCGGGCGAAATCGTGTTCTCGTCCGATGAAGCCGCCAAACTGCAGGCCGACGGCCGCAAGGTCATTCTGGTGCGTGTCGAGACCTCGCCCGAAGACATTCACGGCATGCACGCCGCCGAAGGCATCCTCACCACGCGCGGCGGCATGACCTCGCATGCGGCGGTGGTCGCACGCGGCATGGGCAAGCCCTGCGTCTCCGGTTGCGGCACCGTGCGTGTCGATTACGGACGCGGCATGATGAGTATCGGCAATCGCACCTTCAAGGCGGGCGACGTCATCACCATCGACGGCTCGCTCGGTCAGGTTCTGGCCGGGCGCATGCCTATGATCGAGCCGGAACTGTCCGGCGACTTCAACACGCTGATGGGCTGGGCCGATCAGGTCCGCAAGCTGAAGGTCCGCACCAATGCGGATACGCCGGCGGATGCCCGCACCGCGCTGAAGTTCGGCACCGAAGGCATCGGCCTGTGCCGCACCGAGCACATGTTCTTCGAGGAAACCCGCATCCGCACGGTGCGCGAGATGATTCTCGCCGAGGATGAAGGTTCGCGCCGGGCCGCACTGGCGAAGCTGCTGCCGATGCAGCGCGCCGACTTCGTCGATCTGTTCGAGATCATGAAGGGCCTGCCGGTCACCATCCGCCTGCTCGATCCGCCGCTGCATGAGTTCCTGCCGCACTCGCAGAGCGAGATCGAGGAAGTCGCCCGCGCGATGAACACCGACGCCCGCAAGATCGCGGATCGTGTGCGCGAACTCTCCGAGTTCAACCCGATGCTCGGTTTCCGCGGCTGCCGTCTGGCGATCGCCTATCCGGAAATCGCCGAAATGCAGGCCCGCGCCATTTTCGAGGCGGCCGTCGAAGCCGGCAAGCGCACCGGCAAGCCGGTCGGGCTTGAAGTGATGGTGCCGCTGATCGCGACCAAGATGGAGTTCGATCTGGTCAAGGCGCGCATCGACGCCACCGCCAATGCGGTGACCAAGGAAACCGGCGTGAAGCTCGATTATCAGACCGGCACCATGATCGAACTGCCGCGTGCCTGTCTGATGGCGGGCGATATTGCCAAGACCGCCGAATTCTTCTCGTTCGGCACCAACGACCTGACGCAGACGGCGTTTGGTATCAGCCGCGACGATGCCGCGAGCTTCCTTGGTACTTACGTGTCGCGCGGCATCATCGAGATCGATCCGTTCATCTCGGTGGACCGCGATGGCGTCGGCGAACTGGTGAAGATCGGCGTGCAGCGCGGCCGCAAGACCCGTCCGAATCTCAAGATGGGCATCTGCGGCGAACACGGCGGCGATCCGGCTTCGGTGACGTTCTGCCACGATGTTGGCCTCGATTATGTGTCGTGCTCGCCCTATCGCGTGCCGATCGCGCGCCTTGCGGCGGCGCAGGCCGCGCTCGGCAAGGCGGCCGCCAGCCAGGCGTAAGCTGGTTGGTGCATGTCCATCGCATTATAACGGTGTCGTCCCCGCGCAGGCGGGGACCCGTACACCTTGGGCCATCAATCTTACGCGCGATGTTCGTGTCGCTCTTTCTTTGACCACCATAATGTTCGATGGTTATGGGTCCCCGCCTGCGCGGGGACGACATCGGAAATGTTGCGCCATCCCGTCGAGAACGTGGAACCGCGTCTGTTTTACATTCACCGCTTTTGTTGACGCGATGTTTACTACCTTGCTGGACGCCCTGTTTACCAAGGCTTTCGATGTGATCGCGCGATTGTCCGCTGGTCCTTGCGTGTGGCGCGGCGGACGCGGCGATTAACCCCGCGGCAACTTTAATTCGATACCAACGAAATTGATCGGATTGTACCGAATGTGCCGTCCGGTTGCGTGTGTATAAGCGTTCGTTGCGTGAGCGTATCCGATGTCTGTGTTGCGTAACGGGTCGAAGGGCGCGCGGTTCGCGCCCTTCGGCTTTCTTCTCTGTCTGTTGACAGTGGCGCCGACCGAAATCGGCTACCAGGATCTCGCGTCGCTGCTGGCGCGTCAGCCTGGCGTCGCCGAGCGCTGGCAGGAATACATGTTCGCCTCCTCGCGCCGCATGCTGCAGGTGGCCTCGTTCAATCTGCCCCGGCCGATCGGCACGCAAACCCGCGACACTCCAACCTATCGGCTGGCCAGTCTCGACAGCGCGGGCGTGGACGTCACCGGCTCGCTTGGCCGCGATCCGCTCGGGCCGGTTCTGCGCCCCTGGAAGAAATCCGATTTTCCGAAAGTCGTGCGCTCGTCGAAGAGCGACCGCCTTCCGCTTTACACACCGGAGGTCGCAGCGCCCGCGGCTGCGCCGCAAAGCCCGGAGCCAAACCAGCCGAACTCCAACGCCTCGGTCCGCGGCGCAAAGACGGCGGACGCCGCGCCGGTCAGTGCCGCGCCGCTCGATGCCGAACTCGAAGCCGCGCTGAATGCGCCGCGCCTGCCGCAGTATGAACCGTCGGTCTCGCTGCAGGATATTCCGGCCGATCATCCGCTGAACGCCAAACCTCCGGTCGCGCATAACGACAGCGCTGCGGAGACCGCGCCGGATCGCGACGGCTTCTCGTTCCAGACCGCGACACTCTATTTCGGAAATTCATCGCTCGGCGTCTCAAGCGGCGCGCTTGAGCGCTGGCAGCCGGGCGAAGAGCCGGTCATCGTCATGCCCGGTCTTGATCCCGACATGAAGATGCCGGCCGCGGCGCGGCCTTCGGATGAATCGTCGCTTCCGTCAGCCGGCGGTGAGAGCGTCGCCAGCAAGGGTGAAGTCACCGGCGAGAGCCAGCGTCCGCGCACCCCGGCGGAGCGTCTCGGCCTCGATGCCAAGACCCGCGCCAAGTCCGAAAAGTGCCTGACCGACGCGATCTACTTCGAGGCGCGTGGCGAAGCGGTGCGCGGGCAGATCGCGGTGGCGCAGGTGGTGCTGAACCGCGCCTTCTCCGGCTACTATCCGACCACGGTGTGCGGCGTGGTCTATCAGAATTCGCACCGTCATCTGTCCTGCCAGTTCACCTTCGCCTGCGACGGCATTCGCGATGTGGTGAAGGAGCCGGACATGTGGGAGCGCGCGAAGAAGATCGCCAAGGAATCCCTCGACGGCCGCCTGTGGCTGCCGGAAGTCGGCAAGTCCACGCACTACCATGCCTACTGGGTACGGCCGTCATGGGTGAACGAGATGAAGAAGATGTACAAATACGGCGTACATACCTTCTATCGTCCGCGCGCCTGGGGCGATGGCAAGGACGCGCCGACCTGGGGGTCGCCCGAAGAGACGGCCAAGATTTCCGCCAAGCTCGCCGAAGCAGCCAAGAGTTCGGCTGAGATGTCGGGCGGGAAGTAGTCGCTAGCGAATCGACGCCTGCGTTTATCCCTCCCCACAAGGGGGAGGGATGCCATCACGCATCAATATCCAGCGCGACATCGAAATTCGGCGCGGAATGCGTCAGCGCCCCCGCCGACACATAATCCACGCCGGTTTTCGCGATTTCACCAATCGACGCCAGCGTCACGCCGCCGGAGACTTCCAGCACCACGCGGCCATTGGTAATGGCGACCGCCTCGCGCAGCGTCGGAATGTCCATGTTGTCGAGCATCACCACATCGGCAAGGCCGGTCGCCAGCACTTCGCGCAACTGATCCAGCGTATCAACCTCGATCTCGATCTTGACCAGATGACCGACATGCGCCCGCGCCCGTTCCAGCACGGGCTTGACACCGCCTGCGACCGCAATGTGGTTGTCCTTGATCAGGATCACGTCGTCGAGGCCGAAGCGGTGATTGAAACCACCGCCGCAGCGCACGGCATATTTTTCCAGTGCGCGCAGGCCCGGCGTGGTCTTGCGGGTGTCGCAGACGCGCATCTTCGTCACGCCCGCATGGCGGATGTAGTCCGAAGTCAGGGTCGCGATGCCGGACATGCGCCCCACAAAGTTCAGCGCAGTGCGCTCGCCCGCCAGCACCGCGCGGGCAGGGCCGGAGATGGTGAGCACATGCACACCCTTGGCCACGGCGTTGCCGTCGCGCACATGGGCCTGAATGTTGATGTCGGGCGACAGGCGCTGCAACACCGCCACCGCCAGCGGCAGTCCGGCGATCACGCCCGCCTGCCGGGCGACAAGAACCGCATGCGCATGCGCCGCCGGAGGAATCGTGGCCGTCGATGTGACGTCACCGGCGCGGCCAAGGTCCTCGGCCAATGCGCGCGTCACCGCCTCGTCGATGGCGAGCGGCGAGAGAAAGGCATCCGGATGCATGAGGGTCGCGGGGTTGAGAACATCGCTGATGCTCATGGTCAGGCTCCTGCCGAATGACGTTTGAGAGATGGAGTGTCCACCAGCGATGCGGCGATATTGCGCACGTCATCGAGGGTGGTCATGGTGCGGCGCCGCTGCGCGGGGTCTTCCGCCGGACAGTCCGAACGGAAATGCGCGCCGCGGCTTTCCCGCCGCGCCCATGCCGACGCGGCGACAATCAGCGCCGTGGTCGCCATGTTGCGCAGGGCGATGTTGCCCGTGGTCTGCTCGATGACCGCGAAGGTACGGATTGCCTCCGCAAGGCCTTCGCCATCGCGGATCACGCCGACATAGGAACCCATCATCGCGCGCAGATTGGTCTCGCGCAGCGGTGGCATTGCGGCATTGGGGCGAGTTTGCAGCGATGTAGCGGCAGAAGCGCACATGATCGTCTGCCCGTTAATATCGTCGGCAATCCGCGCGGCATAGACCACGGCTTCCAGCAGCGAGTTGGACGCGAGGCGGTTGGCGCCATGCGCGCCGGTGGATGAGACTTCGCCACCGGCCCACAAGCCTTTCAGCGATGTGCGGCCGTGGCGATCTACGGCAATGCCGCCCATGTGATAGTGCGCGGCGGGCGCAACCGGAATCGGTTGCTTCGCAGGATCAATGCCTGCCGCGATGCAGCTTGCATACACCGTCGGGAATTTTGCCGCGAAGTTTGCGCCGAGCGCCTTCGTCGCATCGAGAAATGCGCCGCGCCCCGACGCGACTTCGGCGAACACGCCGCGCGCGACGATGTCGCGCGGGGCAAGTTCGGCCAGCGGATCGTGCGCCAGCATGAAGCGCTCGCCCTTGCCGTTGATCAGGATCGCGCCTTCGCCGCGCAGCGCCTCGGTCGCCAGCGGCGCGGGATCGCGTCCGACATTGAGCGCGGTGGGATGAAACTGCACAAACTCGGGATCGGCGATGATCGCGCCCGCGCGCGCCGCGAGGGCAAGGCCGATGCCGCTGGCCTCCGCCGGATTGGTCGTCACCGCATAGAGATGCCCGATGCCGCCGGTGGCAAGAACAATGGCGCGCGACGGGATGACGACCGGTGCGGCCGCGGGGTCATCGGCCTTGCGCAGCTGCAGGCAGGTGACGGCATCGCCTTCGGTGAGCAATGCTTCGGCGGCATAGCCTTCGATGACGCGGATCGAGGGTGTGTTGCGCACCGCTGCGACCAGCGCGGCGATGATGGCCTTGCCCGCCATATCGCCCTGTACATGGACAATGCGCCGGGCGGAATGCGCCGCTTCGCGCCCGACGGCGAGCTTGCCTTCGAGATCGCGGTCGAACGGCACGCCATAGTGCAGAAGATCGCGGATGCGCGCGGGGGCTTCACGCGCGAGGCCGAGCGCGACGTCGTCATCCACGATGCCGCCGCCCACGGCGATGGTATCGGCTGCATGGGCCTCGGGTGTATCGCCTTCGCCGACCGCGGCCGCGATGCCGCCCTGTGCCCATGCACTCGATGCGCCTTCGCCGAGCGGGGCGGCGGAAATCACCGTAACGGGGCGGGGCGCGAGTTTGAGCGCGCAGAACAGGCCCGCAAGTCCGCCGCCAACGATGAGGATGTCGGAGGGGGCGGCAGAGAGTTCATGGAGAAGTGATTTCGTCATGCTGCTCTACCTGCTTGCACGATGGGCTCCCTCTCCCCGGCGGGGAGAGGGTTGGGGTGAGGGGGGTCCATGAGTAAACATGAGCACCGAACCCCCTCACCCGTCACGCTGCGCGTGCCGACCTCTCCCCCGAGGGGAGAGGTGAAAGAAGCGCGGCGCCCGCTCAATTCTTCAGATTGATCATCCGCTCCACCGAGCGGCGCGCATTGCCGATGATCGCCGGATCGACCGTGACCTCCTCACGCATATAGAGGAGGCTGTCGAGAATCTTCGGCAGCGTGATGCGCTTCATGTGCGGGCAGAGGTTGCACGGCTTGACGAACTCGACATGCGGCAGTTCGGCCTGCACGTTGTCCGCCATCGAGCATTCGGTGACCATGACAATGCGCTTCGGCTGATGCTTACGCACCCAGTCGATCATGTGCGCAGTCGAGCCGGTGAAATCGGCTTCCGCGATCACATCCGGCGGGCATTCCGGATGCGCGATGATTTGCACCGACGGGTCGGCCTCACGATAGGTGCGCAACTCGTCGCCGGTGAAGCGCTCGTGCACTTCGCACGCACCCTTCCAGGCGATGATCTTCACACTGGTTTTCGAGGCGACATATTTCGCCAGATATTGATCCGGCAACATGATGACCGTGTCGGCGCCCAGGCTCTCCACCACCTGCACGGCGTTGGACGATGTGCAGCAGATATCGACCTCCGCCTTCACGTCTGCCGAGGTGTTGACATAGGCGACCACCGGCACGCCGGGAAATTTCTCGCGCAGCAGGCGCACATCCGCACCGGTGATCGCGGAGGCCAGCGAACAGCCGGCGCGCGAATCCGGGATCAGCACGGTCTTGTCCGGGTTCAATATCTTCGAGGTCTCGGCCATGAAGTGCACGCCGCACTGGACGATGACCTGTTGCTTCACTTTCGTTGCCTCGCGCGCGAGCTGCAGCGAGTCGCCGCCGATGTCGGCCACGCAGTGGAAAATCTCCGGCGTCTGGTAGTTGTGCGCGAGGATGACGGCGTCGCGTTCCTGCTTCAGGTCGTTGATCGCCTTCACATAGGGCGCCATGAACGGCCATTCGATCTCGGGAATGACGTTCTTCACCTTCGCATACAGATGCGCGGTGGCGCGCTCGACCTCGGGCGTCCATTCCAGCGACGGCATCGGCAAGGCCCGGGCGCGGTCCGCGCCGGTGACGCGAGCGCGGATAAGACCCTCGGCGGGGCGGTGAACGGGGTTCCCGAAATCGTCGGGACCGTAAATTCCGGTGATGGGCATAAGCGCCTCCTAAGCCGCTATATGCTCAATCTGAGCATATATAGGTTCTGAGAAATCCGGCCTTTTGGGCCGGCGTTCCAAACTCGGGTTTCCTCTGCTCGACAGGGTATCCTAATTATACTCAAATCGAGCAAAACAAATATAGCACCTCGATCCCAGCCTCGCCAGAGCCGTTTTGGAAAATTCCCGCATAGCGGAAATGCATCGCCTCCAACGGAGGAGAGCCGGAGAGGGCTTGGCAAAGCCAACCGGAGCGGCCAATCAGGGGGCCGGATTTTCAACGCACAAGAAAAGGGAGAGTGGGTTTGGCAACCTTCAAGGCAGTCAGGATCGAGAAGGCCGACAAAGGCACCACGGCGGCGCTGGCGCAGTTCGACGACGCCGAACTGATGGACGGCGATGTCACTGTCGCGGTCGAGTGGTCCACGGTGAACTACAAGGACGGCCTCGCCATCACGGGCAAGTCGCCGGTGGTACGCCGTTTCCCGATGATCGCGGGTATTGATTTCGCGGGCACGGTTCTGGAGTCGTCGCATCCTGCGTGGAAGAAGGGCGACAAGGTTGTCTCCACCGGCTGGGGTCTCGGCGAAACGCATCTCGGCGCTTACGCGGAGAAAGTCCGCGTCAAGGGCGACTGGCTGGTGCGTCTGCCGGACGGCATGACCGCGCGTCAGGCCATGGCCATCGGCACAGCCGGTTTCACCGCGATGCTGTCGGTGATGGCGCTGGAGAAGCATGGCCTCACGCCGAAGAGCGGCCCGGTCGTTGTCACCGGCGCGGCCGGCGGTGTCGGTTCGGTGGCGGTGGCGATTCTCGCCAAGCTCGGCTTCCATGTCATCGCCTCGACCGGCCGCGCGGCGGAGACGGATTATCTGCGTGGCCTCGGTGCCGCCGAGGTGATCGACCGCAACGAACTCTCCGGTCCGGCGAAAATGCTCGGCAAGGAACGCTGGGCGGGCGGCGTCGACAGCGTCGGCTCCACCACGCTGGCGAACCTGCTGTCGATGACGCAATACGGCGGAGCCATCGCGGCCTGCGGTCTGGCGGGCGGTATGGACCTGCCGTCGTCGGTTGCGCCGTTCATTTTGCGCGGAGTGTGCCTTTTGGGCATCGACTCGGTGATGTGCCCGATCGAGCCGCGCAAGGCCGCCTGGGCGCGCCTTGCGAAGGATCTGGACCACGAAAAACTTGCTGAAATGACTAAGGAAATCGGCCTCGACGAGGTTTTCGACGCAGCGTCGAAAGTTCTCGCCGGCCAGCTTCGCGGCCGCACGGTGGTGCGAATTTCCTGAGGACGTTCAGACTTTACCAACCATGATGCGCCAATGTTGCCATGGTTGGTATGGTAATCACCGGGTTAAGGCGTAAACCGCCGGGCGATTTCGCCCGGCCGGTTGTTTGAACCCGCAGTCAGTCAGTTGGAGTAGCCCGCATGCTCGCCCGCCTCGTTCTTGGAGCCGTGCTCGCCGGATCGTTTGCAGCGCCTGTCCTTGCAGAAAACATGAATGCGGACGAAGCGCGCAGGTTCGTTGCAAACAAGATGTTCGCCTTCACCTGTTTCGACGGCACCAAGGGTGTCGGCAAGATCACTTATGATGGTGCCGCCGCCGGTGCAGTGCAGTTCGGCGGTGCCGGCGAAAGCCGCCACATGCGGTTGCCGAGCAATACGCTTCAGGTTCGCGGCCAGCAGATTTGCGCCTCGATCAAGGGCATTCCGTTCGAGCCGTGCTTCAATCTCGACAAGACCAGCAATGTCAGCTTCCGCGGCGCAGTGTCGGGCATGGGCTTCGCCTATTGCGACTTCCACAAGCACGGCAACGCGCGTGTCCATCTCGCCCGTTCGATTTCGCGTCCGCGCTCGCTGCGCGCGCCGGGCGTGACCCAGTCTGCCGACGCCACACCGCGCGCCGCCGCCGTGCGGAGCGAACCGGCGCTGGAACTGCGCCGTTCAGCGAGCGAATAACTCAGAGAAACTTCGTCATTGCGAGGAGCGCAGCGACGAAGCAATCCAGTTTTTCCTAAGAGTGGATTGCTTCGCTTCGCTCGCAATGACGGTTGGATACATCACGCCGCCGGTTGCTCCGGCGGCGTTTTCGTTTGCCTGAACAGGATGCGCTGATACAGCCATCCGATCGCGACCAGCACGAGGCCGAGACCGATGAACGAGAACGCGCGGTAGGCGCCGGTCAGATTCGACATGTCGATCAGGAACACCTTGAGCACGGTCACGCCGATCATCACCGCCGATGCGAGGCGTGCGCGCTGCGACGGCAGCAGCAATCCGATGCCGAGCAGCACCACGCCGAACACCAGCCATGCCACCGAGTAGGTGTACTGTTCGACGTCGAAGGTCGTGCTGCCGTTCAGATAAGGCCCGTGATAGAGGCGCCTGATCTCCAGCGTGATCCAGGCGAGCGCGAGCACCAGTGCGCCGGCGGCGATAGTGTTGGCATAGGCTGCGGCGCGGCGGCCCGCCACGGCATAGGACAGCAGCAGCGCGAGGACCGCGGGCATCGCATAGCCGAGGAGCAGCGGATTGAAGATCGTGCCGGCGATCTCGATCCTCCAGATCGCCGGGTTGGCGATGAAGAACAGCCCGAACAGGATTGCGAGACCTGCGAACCATGTCAGCAGCAGCGCGCCGAGATTGTGGATGACGCTGCCCGTGCGGATGCACAGCCGTTCCAGTCCGATCGCCATGGCGAGCGCAACACAGACTTGCAGGCCGATCTCGATCAAATCCGACGACCGGCTGTAGATGTTGCCATTGTTGATGTAGTGGCGGATCTCGGTGAAGGCGAGCAGCACCGTAAACAGGATCGCGGCGGCTTCCAGGCCGCGCAGGGGGCCATCGTCGCCGCGCTTGCGCAGGAAGTGCGCGCCGAGCCAGAACGAGGCCGCGGGAATGCCGTAGCCGAGCAGAAGCCAGTTGAAGATCGGCGTGGT
This sequence comes from Afipia clevelandensis ATCC 49720, assembly GCF_000336555.1. Classification (GTDB taxonomy): domain Bacteria; phylum Pseudomonadota; class Alphaproteobacteria; order Rhizobiales; family Xanthobacteraceae; genus Afipia; species Afipia clevelandensis. The sequence goes on from NZ_KB375281.1 coordinate 4,040,997, forward strand.
GCCAAGGTCGCTGCCGACGATGCGCGGTTCGTGACCGATCCGCAGCACCACGATGCCGGCGAGAATGGCGGCGAGCGCGCGCAGAAACGGAATCGGCCGCTTCATGGAAATCCATGCCGTGCCAAGCGACATCAGCGCCAGCGCGATGGTGAGCCAGCCTTTTTCAAGCGCGAAAGTAAAGGCCAGCGCCAGCGCGGCGAGCGTGCCGGTCGCGTACAAGGCCGTCGCGATCATCTGGCCGGGACGCGTATCGCGCTTGGTCAGAAGTTCGGTGGCAGCGGCGAAGGCAGCCGCCACTGCAATAGCGATGATTGCAAACGGGATCGAACGATCCAGATGCGCAATGCGCGCATAGAGCGCCACCAGCAGCGCCAGCGGTGTGAACACGCCGGCGGCCGCCCAGATCACCGGAATGATCGCGCTGACCGAGCGGCCCTGCGCGAAGAAGCCCGCCGCGCCGAACGCAACACCGAAACCGGCCGCTGCGATGAGATGCATGCTGATCGAGCCTTCATCGGCGCGGGTGCCGATGCCGGGCATCGCGCCGCCGGGCATGACGGTGAGTTCGGGATTGGCGCGGATCGCCCATTCGGCGAACACCACGAAGACGAACAGCGCGGCCGCGCCGATGGTGCCGACGGCGCTCTCCGCGCGCCAGGCGATGGCGAAGGTCGCCGCCACCAGCAATGCGAACACGATCATCGCCGGGTCGGCATGGTTGTTGTGCAAAACCAGCAGTCCGGCGCCTGCAAGAAACACGGCCAGCGAGAATGACGAAACCGGTTCGACCCGGCCCTGTTCCGCCGAGGGACCGAACATGAATCCGGCGACGACCATCACCGCTGCAAGCGTAAAGCTGACAATGATGTCGAAGGCGTGCGGGCCGAGCGTCTCCGGCTTGACGATGTCGAGCAGCATCCATGCCGCGCCGAACACGATGGTCGTGACCGCAAGCCAGCGCCACAGCCGGATACGCGCCAGAGCGAAAGCGGCGGCGGTGACGATGGCGATGTAGATGTACAGCGCCCAGTAATCGGGCTTGTCGGATGAGACCAGCACCGGCGTGACGAACGCGCCGACCACGCCGAGGCCTGCGAGGGCCGGGCCGTGCAGCAGCGCGGCAGCGAGCGTGCCGAGCGCGACCGCACCGAGCAGGACGAAGGCGACGGGTGGCGTCAGGAAGCCATACAGCGCGTAGGCGGCATAGACCGTGGCGAATGCCACCGCCGTTCCGGCGGCGGTCAGGATCGCGGGAATGTTCGCCATCGGCAGTGGCGCGATGGAGGAGAGGCTCTCCTTGCGGCGCGCGACTTCGCCGACCGCGAGCAGCGCCAGCGCGAACAGTCCGCCGAGCAGCACGCGCGTCTTGGGGCCGAGCAGGCCGGCTTCGATAGAATACTTGACCAGGAAAACGCCGCCGAGCGCGAGGGTCAGGCCGCCGACCCACACCACCCAGCGGGTGCCGATGCGCTCCTCAAAGCCGGGCTTGGCTGCAACAGATGCTGCGGGCGTCTCCGCGAGTGCTTCTTCAAGCGGCCCGGTGTACGGCGCGCGCGCGGTTGGCAATGGAGGCGGTGTCGCGGGCG
>NZ_KB375281.1:4042682-4063496 GCF_000336555.1 Afipia clevelandensis ATCC 49720
GGTCAGCCGTATCCATGTCGGATGCTGCGGTTTCGGGCGCGATGGGCGGCGCGGCGGACTGGCTCGCCGTCGGCATTGCGGTGCGGATGCCGCCTGCAAGCGAGCCTTCGAGCTGCGTCAGCCGCGCGTTCAGTTCCTCGGACCGCATGGTCGCCTTGCGGGCGATGAAGATCGCGATGATGGCGAGAACAAGCGCAATAAATTCCATCGTCCCTCCTTGCGCGATCCGCCTGTGCTCTGCTCAGGCCTAGGGTCGCGCGAAAATTCAAAGCAGCCCCGCATGCGAGGCCAAAATCCTAGCGCCGTCCGCGCACCCGCAATCCGGGCGCGGGGCGTTCCTGCAAGACTTCGCGGCGGAAGCGAAACAGCGCCGCCGGCCGTCCGCCGGTCCGGGTGGACATCTCGCCGGTCGGTTCGACCAGCGCGCCGGCCTCCACCAGCCGGCGGAAATTCTGCTTGTGCAAATGACGCCCCGAGATCGCCTCAACGGTCCGCTGCAATTCGGTTAGTGTGAACTCGGGCGGAAGAAGTTCAAACACCACGGGCCGATATTTCAGCTTGGCGCGCAGCCGGGCGATGGCGGTGGCCAAAATCCGCCGGTGGTCGAAGCGCATCGATGCGCCGAGCGCGGGCATGGTCTTGCGGGCTTGCGCGGCGGGCCGTCCGTCGCGCCGGGCCTCTTCGATCAGGCCTGCCTCATAAAGCAACTCGTAGCGGTCGAGCACGCGCTCTTCATCCCATTGAGCGCCGTGCGTGCCGAAGTAGAGCCGCACGCGGTCGCGGCGCGACAGCGCGCGCGCGGTGTCGGGCTTTTCGGATTGCGCCGCCCAAGTCTCCAGTGCCGGAAGAATCTCCTTCTCGATCATCGGCGGCGGCGCATCGCGCCAGTCTTCCCAGGGAAAATAGCGGTACCACGGCTTAAAGGTCGCACCCGCGACCTGCGGCTTCGCGGTGTTGTCGGCGGCGCGTGTCAGCGCCAGATAGCCGATGGAGGCGACATGTACATCGGTGTCGCCGCGCTGGGCGTGGCGGCCGCGGTCGCCGAATGTATAGAGCTGTTCGACATAGCCGAGCCGCAGGCCGGTCTGCTCCTCCACCCATGCGCGCAGCCCGATTTCCAGCGTGCGATGGGCCAGCGCGTCGAACGGCCCGAACGGAAGGCCATCCAGATCATCGCCGCCGGATGCGGTGAGGATCGACGGCTCGTTGCCGTCGACCGAGACGATCGCGGCGGTCAGCCCGATTTCGATGGGTGTGAGGACTTTATCGGTCATGGCAGGGGACTAAATAGCAGACATTCGGTCCGCCATGGCCGGGCTTGTTCCGCCCATCCACGTCTTTCACCCGGGTACGGGAAAAGGAGGCGCGGATGACGAAACTTAACCTCTCCCCGAGAGGGAGAGGTCGGATCGTGTAACGATCCGGGTGAGGGGGTTCAAATTTCGATCAAAGTCCGTACCCCCTCACCCCAACCCTCTCCCCCACGGGGAGAGGGAGCGCATCACCTTTGATGCAAGATGGATGGAGAGGCTCGCCTCACTCCAGTTCGACGCGGAATGGCTTGCCTTCGATGCTCATGTTGCTCGGCCCCATGGCATCGAGCGCGCGGACCATGCGTCCGTTCCGGCCGAGCAACCTGTCGGCCAGCGTGACGATCAGCCGGTTCGGATAGGCGCTCGGCGACGCGGAGCGCATTTGCCGGGCGATGGAGGTCTCGTCGCGATGCGGATTGAGCGCGCACGCCGCCATGAAGGCGCTCGCGGTGGAGCGGCTGATCCCGGCATAGCAGTGGATCACCATCGGCGCGGTGCGGTCCCATTTGCGGATGAAGGCCAGCGCCTGTTCGACATGGTCGTAAGATGGCGCGGTGAAGCCCATCGCAGGTTCGTTGATGTCATCCATCTGGATGCGGAGGTGATTGGCTTCGAGCACCGAGGCCGGCCGCTCCACCTGGCCGACATTGGCCATCACGGTAAGAATGTGTTGCGCACCGGTGGCTGCGACAGTGGCGGGCAGGGCGGCAAGCGAACAGACGTGAATCATGGCGGTCCTTGTTTTCCGCCAAAGTATAGGCCCGTGATTTGCGTGCGTCATGCTGCAGGGCAAACACGGCGCGGGGTTCCTATCCCAGAAGCGCCTTGAAACGTGCCAGAAACTGCTTTTCGGCGCGGCCTGCCGACCACGGCGTCACATAATCCTTTTCTGTTGCTGCCGGCAGCTTCGGATCGCGGCCGAACAGGCGTCTGGCTTCGGCCTGCGCGAAGCCCGCCAGATGCGTCGCCTCCAGATAGGCTGCGCCCATATCCGCGGCCTTGATCTGCGCCTCGATCTCCGCAGGCAGCGCAGCGGGCAGGCCGAAGCGGATGTGGATCGCCGAGAGCAGCCGTTTCTCGACAACCTTATACGATCCGCCGATCACCGCCTTGAACGGCGAGATCATGTCGCCGATGACGTATTCCGGCGCGTCATGCAGCATCGCCGCGAGGCGGATGCGATGGTCGACGCGCGGGGTCTGCTGGCGCAGTACGGCCTCGACCAGCAGCGTGTGCTGCGCGACCGAGAAAATATGCGCGCCATGGGTCTGTCCGTTCCAGCGCGCGACGCGCGCAAGGCCGTGCGCGATGTCCTCGATCTCGATGTCCAGCGGCGAGGGATCGAGCAGGTCGAGGCGGCGGCCCGACAGCATGCGCTGCCACGCCCGCGATGCTGTTTTTGCCGGCGATGGTTTCTTCGCGGTCATTTCGATTTGACGCGCACCGGCTTCTTCAGCTTGCTGCACGTTTCATGGCAGTGGCAGGTTACGAGATGGTCGTTGACCATGCCGGTGGCCTGCATGAAGGCATAGACGATGGTCGGCCCGACGAACTTGAAGCCGCGTGCCACCAGCTCTTTTGACATCTTGATTGAAACCGGAGTGGATGCGGGCACGGACGCGGTGGTCTTGAAATTGTTGATCTTCGGCTTGCCGTCCATGAAGTCCCACAGGAAGGCGGAGAATCCCGGACCTTCTTCCATGATCTTCAGATAGGCTTTCGCGCTGTTGACGGTGCCTTCGATCTTGGCCCGGTTGCGCACGATCCCGGCATCGTTCATCAGCGCAGCGATTTTCTTGTCGCTGTAGCGCACGATCTTGGACGGCTCGAAATCGTCGAACGCTTTGCGGAAGTTGTCGCGCTTGCGCAGGATGGTGATCCACGACAGGCCGGCCTGAAAGCCGTCGAGGATCAGCTTCTCGAACAGCGCGCGGTCGTCATATTCCGGCACGCCCCATTCGGTGTCGTGATAGGCGATGTAAAGCGGGTCTTCACCCGGCCACGGGCAGCGATGCAGGCCGTCGTCATGCAGGCGCGCGCTTTTCATGCCGACGCTTTCTTCGGCGGCGCCACGTCGTCAGCACAGACGAGGCTGATCGGCAGCCCGCCGGCGGTCAGCGGCAATCCGGCGCCGAGCGCGTCGGACACGCGGTCGGTCCGCAACAGGGCGAGGCCCATGCCATTCGCCGAAGAGCCCATGGTGCCGACCGGCTTGCCGCCCGCCGTCACCGGCAATCCGATTTCCGGCACAGGTCCGTCCAGGCGCACGCGCACGGTGCGCGTGCGCGCGGTGCCGCGATGCTGCATCCGCGACACGACCTCCTGTCCCACATAGCAGCCCTTGTCGAAATCGACGCCGTGCAGGCGGTCCATGTTCGTCTCGTGCGGGAAAGCGTCGCCATAGATGAAATCGACGCCGCCGCGCGGCGCGCCGCAGGCGATGCGATGCGCCTCATAGGCGTCGCCGTCGGTCACATCCGCGCCGAGCGCGGCCGCGGTTTCCTCCACCAGATCGTCGGGCACGAATATGCGCCAGCCGAGCTGCGGATCGCGCGGATCTTCAAATGCGAGATCGGGCTTTGTCGCCGGCGTGCCGTCCCATGCCGCCATCACGCCGAGCTGCGAGGAGAGATTATCCACCGTGACCTTCTTCCGCAGCTTGTAGAAGCCGAGCTTGGTGGCGAAGGCCTGCGCCAGCGCCAATGGCACGTCGAACACGAACCCGCCGCCATGGGCCTCCGGCGCCTCGGTGACGATGAAATCCACGATGATCTTGCCCTGCGGCGTCAGCAGCGCGCCGAACCGGCCGAGGCCGGGCGCAACCAGTTCCACATTGGTGGTGAGGAGGCCGTCGAGGAAGGCCCTCGCATCTTCGCCGCTGACCTTGACCACGCCACGATCGGGCAGAAACGCTGCTTTCATAAGGTTTTCTCGGGATTCTCAAGTTCTTTGGGAAAAATCGCGCGCGTGTTGTTACACCGCAACCTAAGGCGCTAAAGTAGAGACAACAAGGGCCGCACGGCCTGCAAAACCGCCCCTCAACAGGGCTTTCCCATAAGACGAGTTTCAAGCATTGGCCCAGACATTTGATGTGATTCTGAAATCCGGTACCGTGGTCAATCAGGATGGCGAGGGCGTCCGCGACATCGGCGTCATCGGCGGGCGGATCGCGGAAATCGGGTCCCTCGGCGGCGCCGGCGCGGGCGAGGTGATCGACTGCAAGGGCCTGCACATCCTGCCCGGCGTGATGGACACGCAGGTGCATTTCCGCGAACCGGGACTGACCCACAAGGAAGATCTGGAAACCGGATCGCGCAGCGCGGTGCTGGGCGGCGTCACCGCCGTGTTCGAGATGCCGAACACCAATCCGCTGACCGTGACCGAAGAAACCTTCACCGCCAAGGTGAAAGCCGGACATCACCGGATGCATTGCGATTTCGCCTTCTTCATCGGCGGCACCCGCGAGAACGTCAATCACCTTCCAGACTTGGAGCGCGCGCCGGGCTGCGCGGGGGTCAAGGTGTTCATCGGCTCATCCACCGGCTCGCTGCTGGTGGAGGACGACGACAGCCTGCGCCGCATCTTCAAGGTGATCCGCCGCCGCGCTGCGTTTCATGCCGAGGACGAATACCGCCTCAACGACCGCAAGCATCTGCGCATCGAGGGCGATCCGCGCTCGCATCCGGTGTGGCGCGACGAGGACGCGGCCCTGATCGCGACGCAGCGGCTGGTGGCGCTGGCGCGCGAAACCGGCAAGCGCATCCATGTGCTGCATATCTCGACCAAGCAGGAAATCGAATATCTGCGCGACCACAAGGATGTCGCCTCCTGCGAGGCGACGCCGCATCACCTGACGCTGGCAGGCCCCGAAGCCTATGAGCGGCTCGGCACCCGTGCGCAGATGAACCCGCCGGTGCGCGATGCCTCTCACCGCGACGGCATCTGGCGCGGCATCGAGCAGGGCATCGTGGACGTGCTCGGCTCCGATCACGCGCCGCATACGCTGGAGGAAAAGGACAAGGTCTATCCGGCCTCGCCGTCGGGCATGACCGGCGTGCAGACGCTGGTGCCGATCATGCTCGATCACGTCAATGCGGGGCGGCTGTCGCTGCTGCGCTTTGTCGATCTCACAAGCGCCGGTCCCGCGCGGCTGTTCAACATCGCCTGCAAGGGCCGCATCGCCGCCGGTTATGACGCCGACTTCACCATCGTGGACATGAAGCGCGAGGAGACCATCACCAACAAGTGGGTGGCCTCGCGCGCGGGCTGGACGCCCTATGACGGCGTGAAGGTGAAGGGCTGGCCGGTCGGCACCGTCGTGCGCGGCAAGCGCGTGATGTGGCAGGGCGAGGTCATGACGCCGTCCACCGGTGAGCCGGTGCGGTTTCTGGAGACGCTGAAGGCCTGATTCAAGAGCTAGTTAAAACACCCCCCAGCAGCGATGGCAGGGTGTTTGCTTTCAAGAAGCCGGATCGTTGATCGCTTTACGCGACCTCGTCGGTCCAGACCTTGAAGCTGATCAGTTCATTCGGTCCGAAGGTCTGTGTGATCGGAACGTCGGATGCGTCGCGGCCCTGTGCGATCAGCACGCGGCCGATCCGTGGCACGTTGTTGCGCGGATCGAACATGTGCCAGCGGCCGCCGAGATAGGCCTCGAACCAGCCGGCGAAATCTCCCACCCACGGTTTTGGCGTGCCGATGTCGCTGAGATAGCCAGTGCAATAGCGTGCCGGAATGTTCATGCAGCGGCAGAATGTAACGGCGAGATGCGCGTAGTCGCGGCAGACGCCCTTGCGTTCGTTGTAGACCTCGAACGCCGTCATGGTCGCCCGCGCGTGCTCGTAACCGAACTTGATATGGTTGTGAACGACATCGCAGATCGCCTGAACGCGCGCCCAGCCTGGCGGGGTGTTTTCAAAGAGTTTCCACGCGATGTCCGATAGCCGGTCGGTCTCGCAGTAGCGGCTGCCCAGGAGATAAACCAGCGTATCCGGCGGCAGATCCTCCACCGCATGCTGGATGGCAGACGGCATCGCAACGTCCGGCAGCCCGCTGTCGCGTACCATGCCGTCGGCGTAAAGCCGCATCCGCCCCGGCGGCGCAACGATCCGGCTGCACCAGTTTCCGAACATGTCGCGATAAGGCGTGATCGGCACCGGTGGGGTTGTGGTGAGGAAATCGGGCGTGATGATATCGGACGCGCGAGTGAAATGCGTGCCCAGCACCATGATCATGGGGGTGGCCTGCGGAAAGTCGTAGATCATCTCATAGCCGACACGAATAGTGAGTCCGGTCACGTGTTTCCAATCATGTGGGAGGATGTTGTCCGGCGCCGATGCCCTCGCGGCGCGGCTCGTTCAGCGCGATCACCGGCTCCTGCAGCGAATTGATCGGGATGTTGACATGGCAGATCAGGCCGGAGGGCTCGAAGAGCAGCCGCGCCTCGCCTTGAAGCTGGCCGGGCAACGCCTGTTCGATGAATCGGCTGCCGAAACTTCTTTCTTTCGGTCCGGTCACGGGCGGGCCGCCGCTTTCTCTCCATTCGAGATTGAAGCGTTCCGCTTTCTCATCGACCGACCATGAGATCGAGATACGGCCGTCGGGGACAGACAGAGCGCCGTATTTCAGCGCATTGGTACAAAGCTCATGGATGACCATCGACAATCCGACGGCTGGTCCCGACGACACGGCGATGTTCTCGCCGGTGATCGTGAACTGCGCCAGCCCCTCGGTCTGGAATGCCAGGATTGCGTTTTCGATCAGCGTGCGGCAGCCCGCGCCGGTCCAGCTCTCGCGGATCAGAAGATCGTGTGCCATGCCGAGCGCGCTCAGGCGGTTGGCGATTGTTTTCTCTGCAGCGTCGATGCTGGTTGCGCTGCGCAGGCTTTGCGAGGCGATCGCCGAAGCAATCGCCAGCATGTTCTTCACGCGGTGATGAAGTTCACCAATCAGAACGGTTTGAAGTTTGGCCGCCGCAGCGTGAGCGTGAGCTTCGACACCTGCCTGGATGAGCAACTGCCGAAGCTGGTCGTTTTCGCTCTCGATGTCACGTAACATCGCGAGATATCGCGCAGTACGCATACACTATCCCTGGATTACGGCCGTTTTTCACGATTTTCGCTTTGCGACAAGTCGGGCCGGCGGATTAAGTTCCGCGATTTTGAGCAAAGCCTCTTCGTGGGTGGCGTGCGGGCCGGTCACGAACGTTCCGCTCATTTTGGTCGTGTACCATCCCGACACGACGCCGAGCCGGAGCGCTTCCTCCAGCTTGACATGCCGTGACGAGAGTTCTTTGGTTGTGATGTCGCGCATGTACAGTCCTCCCGCTCCCGCCGAACGTCGTGATGAGGTTTCAGGATCAATCGTTCGCGGAAAACAATCGAGGCGGAAAACGTAGTCAGCTTTCGCTGTCGAGCCTTGCGAAGTCCCTGAGGACCGACGCAACGAGATCGCGATGGCGCGTGTCATGTGCCCCGAGCGTTGCGTAATAGAGATTCAGCACATAGCGCGCTTTCGCGGCTGCTTCAGGCCAGGAAGTTACTGGCGCGTCGATAAGTTCGGCCTCGATCTGAAGCTGTCGGTCGCGCAGCACCGCTGCATGGCTCTCGGCTTCGGCCAATATCCGCCGCAGGTCGGTTGCTTTCTGAGCCGCCATTCCGCGGCGGGAATCGAGTTCGACCGGATCGTCAGACATCCGATGCCACCGCGTCGCGATGCTGCGCGTCCGCCAGATCGATCGAACCGATGGCGATCATCTCCACCGAATGGTGATGAGGCGGTGCACCCGGCACCATGATCATGGTGGCGATGCGCCGGAAACTCGGAAAAGAAAGACCTTCGATCATTTCCTCGTCGGTCACCACTTCATAGGCGCCAGCCGGAAGCACACGTTCGATCCCGTTGATCCGCGCCGGATGCTTGAAGATGACCGTCTCCCGTCGCGTTCTCATGACCATGAGATGCGCTCCAGGCCCGCCTTGTGATGTGGCATAGCCAGACTGTGCGCCTTTCCGGCGTGGATAGCTATCGGTTTGTTGCCGGCTGATCCCGACGCGCCTGACGGAAGTCGTCGGACTCTCCTTCATGCGTGAGTTCCTCAAGTTCCATTTCGATAGGGGATTGACAGATTTTGATCTAAGATTATATTCCTATTTATCCTACCCCGTCGATGAGGGGCGTGTCGCGATCGTCACGATGCGCGGGGCGGGATGCGGTGGCCGCGTGCGATGTTCGATCGCCGGATGCGCATGAAACTTCTGTCTCCGGACAGATCGTGCGCGGACAGCGATGACGACCACATTGTTCGCGGACGGCCCAGGACGCGATATCCCGGTGCCTCGCCTGGCACCATGGGGCAGCGCCAAGGTTCTTTCCTCCTACAGCGGGAGAGCGGCGGCGCGTCAGTCCCCTGCAGCGATGATCACCTCAGGGCCGGTCGTCGGGGGTTTTCGCGCAGCAAGCCGTTCCAACCATTGCGTGCGGAACGCCGGGTGAAGCGGCGTGACCGTGGTGACTACGCTCGTGTGCTTTTCACTTTTGCACACGAGGCTGCGGATGCGCTCGCGCATCCGGCGTTCCGCGCGCCCTCATTGAAGGGCGAAGCGATGAAAGCACTTCGGGCGCCCCCGCGCCGTCATAACAACAGGGGCGATGGCGCGTGGCTGTTTGAAAATCGAATCTGGAGGTGAGGGATGTCGTCGTCCTGAGGTGCGAGCACTTGCGAGCCTCGAAGGATGACGCCGCATCAAACTACTGCCGGAATTCCACCACCGAGAATTCGCCGCTGCGGATGCGGCCGGCGAGGCCTTCGACGAACTTGGCTACGGCGTCTTCTCCATAGGTGCTGACGAGTTCGGCAAATGCGGCGAACAGGCTGGCCTGGGCCAGGCAATCGCCATCGACGCCGTCATGCCGCGCTTCCGCCCACGCCTCGTTGAGATAATTCAGCGCCGCCCGCTTCTGGTCCTGATCGGTGGAGAGGCCGTGGGTGGGCGTCCAGGGATACGTATACGACATGAAATCAATGAACCTGTGGAACGAACCGGCGGGACTGCGCGGCAGGAAACGCCACGCAGCATTAGCATGCAGGGCGGGCCCCGCGAGCCAGTTCTTTAGGAAAGGTTAATGGCGGAAACGCAAGTTATCCTGAAATTACCGGCACTTGCGCTGGGCCGCCGCGGCGCTGTCCACCGGAAATCTCAGTTGGCGTAGCGGGCGGTGAGGTCGCGCGAGATTTTCGAGCCTTCCTCGAGGTAGCGGCGAATCGCCACCGTCGCCGCCGGCGTGCAGGACCGGTAGGTCTGCTGGAACCCGTTATAGCCGCGGTTGAAGCTGGCGATCATGCGGCTGCGGCGTTCGCCGGAGGGCGTCTCGGCATCGACCAGCGCCTGCATTTCGGCGCGCCACTTCTGGCCTTCGTTGCTGCCGCAGATGCCGCGCAGGTAGTGCAGGGTGCCGAGGATTTCCGCCAGCCGCTGCAGGTCGCCATCGAACGGCGCAGCCGCATCCTGCGCCCGGACCGGAGCCGGTCCGGCCAAGGCGGCCACTACAAAGATCGCAAGAATCCGCTTCAGCATGAGGGCCGCATATGCCCTTTCAACGGGCCGGAAGCAAGGCGGCCATAGCGTTTTCAAGCGAAGTGGATACCGGTTCGCGTGAAGAAAACGCGTCAAAATATAAGGCTTATAGACCCATCATGGCGGCGGCGGCCCGGATGGTGTCGTTCAGCCCGAGGGTAACCGGGAGGCCCTCCACGGCGCTTTCCGGGGAAAGCCAGCGGGCGTCGTCGAGTTCGTCGTTGAGCGCGATGTCCCCGGAAACCCAGCGGGCGGCGAACGGCAGGATCACGAAATGGCCGTGGCCGCCGGTGCGCGGCGGCAGCGCCTCGCGATAGCCGACAAGACCAACGATCTCGATCGCAAGGCCGGTTTCCTCGCGGATTTCGCGGATCAGGGCCTCGGTCAGGCTTTCGCCGAATTCCACCCGACCGCCGGGAAAAGTGTAGACGCCTTTTGCGGGCTCGCGGGCGCGGCGGACCAGCAGGATCTTGCCGTCGCGGAAAATACCGGCGCTGACGGCGAGCCGGGGGCCGTTATGGGTGAAGCCGGACATGGTCACATGGTCATGATGAATTCGACGTCTTCAGCGTCGTTGAAGCCGCCATTGATGACAGAACCGGCCTGCGTGACCAGCGGCTTGACCCAGCCCGTCGCCTGCTCGGCAAGATGGGTGCGGGTCTCCGTATGGCGGACCTGGCGCATGGCGTCTCCGACCTCGGTCAGGATCGCCGTCATGGCCGCGGTAATCTTGTCGAATCCGGCGCGGATGGCGGGGTCGCTCTCTTCATAGGCGCTGATCGCGAGCTCCCGGGCCTTGAAATTGGAAGCCGCGAAATGCTCGCAATAGCTCATCGGCTGCCAGCAGAGAAAATCCTCGAAACATTCGGGAATATCGGGGATCATTTCCAGAAGCATGATCGCCTCGTTGAAATGATTCAGGTAATCGGTGGCAAGCCCGGTGCGGGGATTGATGTTGGCCTCAAGCAGGCGCTGGGCGCGCGCGGCCGCATCGTCGAGGAGGGCGGCACCTGGGGAGGCACTCTCCTGATCGGCGGGGGGCATTTCCTGCAAGGCTCGCATCGGCATTGTTTGGATGTTTGGCGGGTTGAAGTTAAAGGTGGCTGAACAACTTTCACTTGTATGTCATTTTCCGGCGCAAGGGCTGTATTTCGGGTCTTTTTATGTGCGGGCGATACATCATTGCATCAAGTCCGGACGCACTCCGCCGCCTGTTCGGCTACGGCGAGCAGCCGAATTTTCCGCCCCGGTATAACGTTGCTCCAACCCAGCCGGTGCCGGTCGTCATCGCTGAGAACGGTGCGCGCGCCTTCCGCCTGATGCGGTGGGGCTTTCTGCCCTCATGGGTGAAGGACCCCGGCAAGTTCGCGCTGGTCATCAATGCGCGCTCCGAGACGATTCTCGAAAAGCCGTCGTTCCGCAACGCCATCAAGCGGCGGCGGTGTCTGCTTCCGGCGGATGGATATTACGAGTGGCAGGTTTCGCCGTCGCGCAAGCGTCCGTTCTTCATTCGCCGCCGCGACGGCGCGCCGATTGCCTTTGCCGGGGTTGCGGAAACCTGGGCGGGGCCGAACGGCGAGGAGGTCGACACCGTTGCCATCGTCACCACAGCGGCCGGCCCGGAAATGGCGATGCTGCATGAGCGTGTCCCGGTGACCATTGCGCCGAATGATTTCGACCGCTGGCTCGACGTGATGACGGATGCCGATGACGCGATGGCGATGCTGGTTGCGCCGCCGCGCGGGACATTCGTCTGGCATGAAGTCTCGACGGCGGTGAACCGCGTGGCCAATGACAGCGCCGATCTGATCCGCCCCAGCAGCCCGGAAGACATCGCCATCGCCGAGGCCGCAAGTAAAAGGCCGAAAGAGCGGGCGAGGAAAATTTCCGAAGAAGACAGCGGGCAGGGGTCGCTGTTCTAGAGGCTCGCTGTTCTAGGATCTGTTCGGAAAAATGTTCAGCGCTGCGTATTGCAGCAGCATGATCGTCTTGGCGTCTCTGATGCGCCCGTCGGCAATCATCTCGAATGCTTCGGTAAATGGCAGTTCGAGCGTTTCGATATCTTCGCCCTCATGCGCAAGCCCGCCGCCGTTGCCGATCTTCATGTCCGGCTGATATTCGGCGACGAAAAAGTACAGCTTTTCGGTCACCGCACCCGGACTGGTGAAGGCTTCAAAGATTTTCCGGATCGGACCAAGGCGGTAACCGATCTCTTCTTCCGCCTCGGAACGGATGCGTGCTTCCGGTTCGGCGTCATCCAGCGAGCCCGCCGGCGCTTCCACCAGCAGGCCGTCATATCCGTTGGCATAGGTGGGGTAGCGGAACTGGCGGATCAGGATCACGGTCCCCTGTGCAAGATTATAGGGAAGGATCGTGACGCCGTCGCCGCGATCGAAGGTCTCCCGCTTCTGGGTCTGCCATTCGCCGCTGGAGCGCCGCCAGTCGAACGTTGTCGCGCGCAGCTTGTACTTGTTGTCCGAGAGCAGCCGGACGTCCTTGATGCGAATGCGGTCGCTCACGCTCATGGATTTTACTTTCAGGATGGATCGGAGTGTTGGTTACGGCGTCATGGGACGGCCGTCGAGCCATTTGGCGAAGACGACGCGCTCCTGCTCTTCGTAGTCGAGCGTTTCATAGAACGCCTGCACGCGGGTGTTGTCGCCGCGGACCAGCAACTGAAGTTTTTCAACGCCGCGCTCGCGCAGCCACGCTTCAGCCGCGGTCATGATCGCGCGCCCGTATCCTTTTTTATGGTGATCGGGATCGACAGCGACATAATAGACCCAGCCGCGATGCCCATCATGCCCGACCATGACGGTCGCGACGATGGCGTTGCCGCCGCGGCCGACGAGAATATCCGAGTTCGGCTTTGCTCGCGCCCGCGCAATGTCGGCTTGCGGTTCGTTCCATGGCCGTGTGAGTTCGCAGCGTTCCCACAGTGCGACGACCGCCGGGATGTCGGCGTCCGCGATGGCGGTCACCGCAAGTTCGCTGCCGGAAGCGGAGGTCACAGCACCTTGCCCGGATTCATGATGTTGTGCGGATCGAGCAGTTTTTTGATCGAGCGCATGATGTCGAGCGCGACCGGGTCCTTGACGTGCGGGAGTTCGTCGCGCTTGAGAACGCCGATGCCGTGCTCGGCGGAGATCGATCCGCCATGCTTGGCAACCACCGCATGAACGGCGTCATTCATCTCGTGCCACCTTGCAAGATAGGCCGCCGTGTCGGCCCCGATCGGCTGGCTGACATTGTAGTGAATATTTCCGTCGCCGAGATGACCGAACGCGAAAGGCCGCGACCCGGGGATCAGCTTGAGCACCGCGGCGTCGGCTTCGCGCAGAAATGCGGGAACGGCAGCGACCGGCACGGAAATGTCGTGCTTGATCGAGCCACCCTCGGGCTTCTGGGCCGGCGAAATGACTTCGCGCAACTTCCAGAAGGCGTTGCGTTGATCGAGGTTGGCGGCGATCACGGCGTCATGGACGATGCCGTCCTCCATGCCTTTGGTCAGGATCGCTTCAATGGTGTCGCGGGCATCGTCGCGGGAGGAAGAGATTTCCATCAGCACGTACCAGGGATGGCGGCCTTCCAGCGGCGCCCGGATCGAGGGGCCGTGTTTGACCACGAAGTCGATGGCGATCTGCGGGATCAGCTCGAAACTGGTCAGGCTTCCGGCGGCGATGCTGCGGGAGATGTCGAGCATCGTGAGCGCGTCGTCCGGCGATGTGATCGCGGCGAACGCGGTCTCAACGGAGCGTGGCTTCGGAAACATTTTCAATGTCGCCGCCGTGATGAAACCCAGCGTGCCTTCCGCGCCGACGAAGAGATCGCGCAGGTCGTAGCCGGTGTTGTCTTTCTTCAGGCTGGACAGGCCGTGCATGATGCGCCCGTCGGCAAGCACGACTTCAAGCCCGAGTACGAGATCGCGCGCCACGCCGTAGGCCAGCGCGGCGATGCCGCCTGCATTGGTGGAGAGATTGCCGCCAATGGTGCAACTGCCCTCCGCGCCGAGCGAGAGCGGAAACAACCGGTCGGCGTCCGCCGCGCGCTGCTGCGCGTTGGCGAGGATCACGCCGGCCTCGACGGTCATGGTGTTGGACTGCGTATCCACCGCGCGGACCTTGTCGAGGCGGCGCATCGAGACCACGACCTCGCTGTTGTGCGGAATCTGGCCGCCGACAAGCCCGGTATTGCCGCCTTGCGGCACCAGCGCGGTTTTTGTTTCGGTCGCGAGCTTGCAGATCGCGGCGACTTCCTCTGTCGAGCCGGGACGCAGGATCAGCGGCGAGTGACCGCTGAACAGTCCGCGCTCTTCGGTCAGGTAAGGCGCGGCTTCATGAGGATCGGTCACAGCGTATTTATCGCCGACGATGGCCTTGAAACGCGCGAGCAATTCGGAAGACAGGGCGACTGGCGGCGGCTGCACGATGTTCATGTTGTTCTTGTTCCTGACGTGATCAGCTTCTTGGTATGGCGGCGCGCTGCAGGCGGTCGTTGATGGCCTCGCCGAGACCGTCATGTGGGATCGGCATCACCGCGATGGCGCGAGGGCTTTTTGCATCGAGATCGCGAAGATAGCCGAAAAGATTCGCCGCAGCTTCCACCAGATCGCCAGCTTCCGACAAATTCATGACGGTGGCGTGCTCCGAGCCGGGGAGATGCTGCGGGCCAAAGGCGAGCAACGCTTCGCCGGTGTCGAGGGTTTGCGCGTTCAGCCGGACATGTGTTCGCGGCGCGTAGTGCGAGGCCAGCATGCCCGGCGCAAGCGGCTGGCTATCGGCCGTGCCGGTGTCTTCCGGCATGCGCGCGAGCTTGTCGTCGAGCACACGTTCGATGTCCTCGCGCGGCAGGCCTCCGGGGCGCAGCAGCAAGGGTGTCTCAAAACACCCGACAATGGTCGATTCGACGCCGACCGAGACCGGCCCGCCGTCCACGATCAGGTCGATGCGTCCGTCGAGATCGCCGAGAACATGCTCCGCCGTTGTCGGTGAAACATGCCCCGAGATGTTGGCCGATGGCGCGACCACGGGCTTTCCGAACGCGCGCAGAATATCGCGCGCCACTGGGTGTGCGGGGACACGCACGGCAATCGTCTCTAGTCCGGCGGTCGCGAGATCGGACACCGGGCAGCCGGTGGCCTTCGGCAGCACCAGTGTCAGAGGCCCGGGCCAGAAAGCCTCTGCCAGCCGCAGGCTCGTCTCGTCGAAACGCGCGATTTTCCGGGCGGCCTGCAGATCGCTGACATGGGCGATCAGCGGATTGAAGGACGGGCGGCCCTTGGCCTCGTAAAGCCGCGCCACGGCGCGGGCATTGGTGGCGTCGCAGCCGAGGCCGTAGACCGTCTCTGTGGGAAACGCGACAAGTCCGCCGTCCTCAAGGCAGCGTGCGGCGGGCGCGGCTGCACCATCTGCAGGAATCGTCGTCGTCTTCAGGTCAAGTTTCATCGCAGGAGCCGCGCCGCCGATGGCGTGTGAGGAGGGATTTTCCCCCTTATACAGCTTCTTGCGGTTCGCGAGAGCGGAGGCTATACCGGCGCCCACGTCGGAGTATAGCGCAGCCCGGTAGCGCACCTGCTTCGGGAGCAGGGGGTCGCAGGTTCAAATCCTGCTACTCCGACCATAACCCGCAGAAAATAAAGGCATTTTTCTGGTCCGCGCCTGCGCGGACAGGGATCGTTTGCGCCTCGGCCAATCCGTGTCGGGCGGGGGTCAGCGGCTGCTGACCCGGGACCAGTTCTCGCCGCCGCAAATCGCGCCGACACACCCCTCGACGCGCAGTGTCCTCGGCCCCGTGAACAGGACCTTGCCGTCATACACCTTGCCGTCGTCGCCATTGTAGATGCGGCCGGTCCATGTGCCCGGGCCGGTCGGAACCATGCCGATAAACAACTGCACGCCGATCATAGGACGGGAGGCCAGGGCAGGATCCGGATTCTTGTCGTCGGTCTGCGGCCGGCCGGTGGCGGGGTCGATCGCCTCGCGCAGCCAGGCCACCTTGCCGCAGATCGCGCGTCCGCATTGGGTCACCTGAATTCGGGCATCGCCCTTTTCCGTCAGCCAAAGGCCATGGGGGCCGTCGTCCGCCCATGACGCCGCACTCCAGCCGACGGCCAGAAAAAGCAGCGCGAAAAAAAGATTCAATTTTGAAGTCATGGCTAACCTGTATTTCCGTCGCCCCTAAGTCCCGGCGCGAACCTATACAGCCAAGGCGGCTATTCAAGGCGAGGAGCGCAGGCAGCCCTCATGTTTTTGGCAATTGTCACTTCGCGGTCACCATCCGGCGGCGCATCCGCGCCGATTGGCCGCACAAGCGTCCACCCGCTTGAAATGTCATCCGTCACGGAGCGGAGAATGGCCCAAAAATACACCCGGGATATTGCTTTCGCGGTGGATTTTGCCCCCTTATACAGAGGCTTGATTCAGGCCATTTTGATGCTGCCGAGCCGGTCGAGGGCATGCACGAACTTATTCGCGATATTACCTTTTCGATCCTGTTTGCCTGGGTGCTTGGCCTTGCCGCGCATTTTTTCCGGCAGCCTTTGATCCTTGCCTATCTGGTCGGCGGTTTCGTCATCGGCCCGTACGGTATCGGCTGGGTGAAATCGCAGGAATCGATCAGCACGATTTCCGAACTCGGCCTGATCTTCATGCTGTTCATGATCGGGCTCGAAATCGACCTGAAGAAGATCATCCGGGCCGGCAAGGTGATCCTGTTCGCCGCGGGCGGGCAATTGATCGGCGCGTGCCTGCTCGGTCTCGCGTTCTTTGTCGCCATCGGCCTGTCGCTGGGAGGCGGCAAGTTCGACGCGCTTTATCTGACGGTGGCCTGCGCACTGTCGAGCACGGTCATCATCGTCAAGGTTCTCTACGAAAAACGCGAACTCGATACGCTGCCGGGGCGCATCACGCTCGGTATCCTGGTGCTTCAGGACATTTTCGCGATCCTGTTCCTCGCGATCCAGCCCAGCCTCGACAATCTGCAAATTGGCATCGTGCTGGTGTCGGTCGGCCGCGTCGGGGTTCTGGTCGCGACGGCGATGATCCTCAGCCGTTTCGTGTTGCCCCGGATCTTTCACCAGATTGCGCGCAACCCTGAACTGGTGATGCTCGGCGCGCTGGCATGGTGCTTTCTGATCGGCGAGGTCGCCGAGCGCCTGCACCTGTCGCGGGAAATGGGCTCGCTGGTGGCGGGCGTTTCGCTCTCGACATTCCCTTACGCGCTCGATGTCACGGCGAAGGTCACGACGCTGCGGGACTTCTTCATCACGCTGTTCTTCGTCGCGCTCGGCATGACGATCCCGATTCCGAATTCGTCCACGATCTGGCTCGCGCTGGTCATCGCGCTGTTCACGGTGGCGAGCCGCGTCCTCACGACATTCCTGCCGCTCTATTTCATGAAGCAGGGATTGCGCGCCAGCCTGCTGCCTGCGCTCAATCTGGCGCAGATCAGCGAGTTTTCGCTGGTCATCATCCAGACCGGCATTATCGCGAACCACATCACGCCCGAGACGTCCAGCGCCGCGTCATTCGCCTTCGTGATTCTGGCGGTGCTCTCGACGTTCGTCATCATGCGCAGCGATCCGATCACGCGCTGGATGATCCGCCTCCTGAAACGGATCGGGTTTCGCGATCTGGATCACGGGGACGCCTCCGGAGACGAGCACGGCGAGGGACACGGCGCGGCGCGGCGGATCGTCATCCTCGGATTTTTCCGGGCGGCGAGCGCGCTGGTCAGCGAGATCGAGCGCCAGAACAAATCCCTGCTCGATCAGATCAGCGTGGTGGACTTCAACCCCAATGTCTTCCGCACGCTGACCGCGCGCGGCATTCACGTCATCTATGGCGACATCAGCAATATCGACACCCTGCTTCATGCCGGTGTCGGCAAGGCCGAGATCATCATTCTCAGCGTTCCGGATTCGCTGCTCAAGGGCGCCAACAACGAAAAGCTGGTCCGCCATGTCCGCTCGATGAATCCGGATGCGAAAATCATCTCGACTGCGGACCTTTTGGCGGACGTGTCCGATATCTACGCGGCGGGCGCGGACTACGTCACCGTCACCCGGCTCACCGATGCGACGGAACTCTACAAGGTCATTGACGCGGCCGATCAGGGCCTGCTGGAGGAAAAGCGCGCCGAGATGGACAGCCTCCTCAGCGAACGCCGGGAAGTCCTGCCCTGACCCTTGCTCGCCCCTGACCGTGCGCCAAGTGCATTTCGCTCCGCGAAAGCGGCGGCTGTTTAAAACCCTGAATCGGACCTGTCGGTGCGAAAATCCGGCCTTGCCCGGATTTGGCGGGGCCATATCTCTCGTTTCAGGGGCCGCAGATGACGGCCATGTGGCGGCGGCGGTTGCGTGAGCCCGCGCCCTGCGCCATACGATCTGCACCCTTTTAAGAGCGCGAGTCCGTTATGGCCCATTCGATCCCAGAAGTCCTGAAGGCGTTTGCTGCCGGTGAAATCGTCGTCGTCACCGACGACGACGACCGCGAAGGCGAGGGCGATCTTATCGTCGCGGCAACCCTCTGCACGGCGGAGAAGATGGCATTCATCATCCGCCATACCTCGGGCATTGTGTGCGCGCCGATCACCGCCGACAACGCCCGGCGCCTGCGGCTCGATCCGATGGTCGCCAACAACGACTCCAACCATACCACCGCCTTCACGGTGTCGATCGACTACAAGCCCGGCATGACCACCGGCATTTCGGCCGAGGAGCGCACCGTCTGCTGCCGCGCTTTGGCCAATCCGAACGCCGGCGCCAGCGACTTTGCGCGCCCCGGTCACATCTTCCCGCTGATCGCGCGCGATGGCGGCGTGTTGCTGCGCTCCGGCCATACCGAGGCGGCGGTCGATCTGTGCAAGCTGTGCGATCTTCCGCCGGTCGGCGTCATCAGCGAACTGATGAACGATGACGGCACGGTCATGAAGGGCGAGCAGGTCGTGCAGTTCGCGGCCAAGCACAATCTCAAGCATGTCACCATTGCCGACATGATCTCGTACCGGCAGGCGCGCGAGAAGCTCATCGAGCGGGTGTCCACCTTCACCGTGGACAGCCCTATCGGACAGCTCGATGGATATGCCTACCGTTCGCCGTTCGATCCGATCCATCACGTCGCCTTCGTCTACAAGGGCGTCGGCAACGGCCAGAATGTGCTGACGCGCTTTCACAAGCCGAACATCATCAGGGACATCTTCTTTGGCTCGGGCAAGATTCACGCCGCGCTCGAGCATTTCAAGAGGAACGGCAGCGGCGTGCTGGTCTATCTGCGCGACGGCGCGGCCGGCGTGCCCGTGGCGCCGCTGGCCGAAGATCATTCGGCGGAGGCCGACCGTCATCGCCAGTGGCGCGAAGTTGGCGTCGGCGCACAGATCCTGCGCGATCTCGGCGTCACCTCGATCCGCCACCTCACGTCATCGGCGCATGACTACAAGGGCCTCTCCGGATTCGGCATCGAAATCGTCGCCAACGAGCCGTTCGAGAGCTGACCATCTCGCAGCGTTGCCAGGGCTGGAACTGGTTTTGCCCTTGCAACCTGTCGCCGACGATTTATCGTGATTTGATAACAGCAGACGCAAGCTGAAAGGATAGTGTCATGAGTGCCCGTCCGCAGACCAAGGACAAACCCGCCAAGCCGGCATTCCATTGGGATGATCCGTTCCTGCTTGACGATCAGTTGACCGAAGACGAGCGGATGATCCGCGACACCGCGCGCGCCTATGCGCAGGAGAAGCTGCTGCCGCGCGTCACGCAGGCCTACATCGAGGAAAAGACCGATCGCGAAATCTTCAACGAGATGGGCGAACTCGGCCTGATCGGCGTCACGCTGCCGGAGGAATATGGCTGCGCCAATGCGAGCTATGTCGCCTACGGTCTGGTCGCGCGCGAGATCGAGCGCGTCGATTCCGGCTACCGCTCGATGAACAGCGTGCAGTCCTCGCTGGTGATGTATCCGATCTATGCCTATGGCGACGAGACCCAGCGCAAGAAGTATCTGCCCAAGCTTGCGACCGGCGAGTGGGTCGGCTGCTTCGGTCTGACCGAGCCGGACGCCGGTTCCGATCCCGACGGCATGAAGACCCGCGCCGAGAAGGTCGCCGATGGCTATCGCCTGACCGGCTCGAAGATGTGGATCTCCAACGCGCCGATCGCGGACGTGTTCGTGGTCTGGGCGAAGTCCGCCGCGCATGACAACAAGGTGCGTGGCTTCATTCTCGAGAAGGGCATGAAGGGCCTGTCCGCGCCGAAGGTCGGCGGCAAGCTGTCGCTGCGCGCCTCGATCACGGGCGAGATCGTGATGGACGGCGTCGTCGTGCCGGAAAGCGCGCTGCTGCCCAACGTCTCGGGTCTCGCCGGACCTTTCGGCTGCCTCAACCGCGCCCGCTACGGTATTTCATGGGGCGCGATGGGCGCGGCGGAAGACTGCTTCACCCGTGCGCGGCAATACACGCTCGACCGCAAGCAGTTCGGCCGCCCGCTGGCTGCCACGCAGCTTGTGCAGAAGAAGCTCGCGGACATGGAAACCGAGATCGCGCTCGGCCTGCAAGGCTCGCTGCGCGTGGGCCGCCTGATGGATGAAGGCAAGATGGCCCCTGAAATGATCTCGATCATGAAGCGCAACAATTGCGGCAAGGCGCTCGATATCGCCCGCGTGGCGCGTGACATGCACGGCGGCAACGGCATCTCGTCAGAGTATCATGTGATGCGTCACGCCCAGAACCTCGAGACCGTGAACACCTACGAGGGCACCCACGACATCCACGCCCTCATCCTCGGCCGCGCCATCACGGGTATTCAGGCGTTTTCGTAAGGGCGGGTGAAGTCGAAGATTCTCATTACAAAGATTGTCATGCCCGGGCTTGTCCCGGGCATCCACGTCTATCTTCTTTCCACGGCGAATGTCTCAAGACGTGGATGGGGGGGG
>NZ_KB375281.1:4063596-4146054 GCF_000336555.1 Afipia clevelandensis ATCC 49720
CCCGGCCATGACGAGCAAGAGGTCGGGTGTCGCACAGGTTCTCGAGGACTCCAGGCACTGACTGACGAGCGCAGGTAGACGCATCCATGAGCGATAACGACGACATCCCCTTCAACAAGGATTTTCCCCTTAAGCCCGGCGTCGTGGACGAAGTTGTCCCGGGCGTGCGGCGGGTGTTGTGCGACAATCCAAGCCCGTTCACGTTTACCGGAACGGTGAGCTATATTGTCGGCAAGGGAAATGTCGCGATCATTGATCCCGGCCCGATCGACGAAGCGCATACGCAGGCGTTGCTGAACGCCGTGCGCGGCGAGACGGTCACGCATATTCTCGTCACCCACACCCACAACGATCATTCGCCCGGCGTTGCCGCGCTGAAGGCGGCGACGGGCGCGACGGTCTATGCCGAAGGCCCGCACCGCGCTTCGCGTCCGGCCTATGCCAGCGAAACCCGCGCCACCGAATCCGGCGGCGACAGGAATTTCCGTCCTGACGTGACGCTGAGGGACGGCGATGTTGTCGAGGGCGACGGCTGGCGGCTTGAAACGGTGAGCACGCCGGGACACACCGCCAATCACGTCGCCTTCGCCTGGCAGGACCGGAACCTGACATTTGTCGGCGATCACGTCATGGGCTGGTCCACCTCCATCGTCGCGCCGCCCGATGGATCGATGGTCGATTACATGGCCTCGCTTGATCGGCTGGCGGACCGCAGCGAGCAGCTTTATTTCTCCGGCCATGGTCCGGAAATTCCGGATGCCGTGCGGTTCGTGAAGTTTCTCATTCGCCACCGCAAGGCGCGCGAGGCGTCGATCCTGCACCGGCTTGCCAAGGGCGAGGCCGACATTCCGACCATCGTGCGCGCGAGCTATATCGGCATCGACCCGCGGCTGGTGGGCGCGGCCGGTTATTCGGTACTGGCGCATCTTGAGGATCTGGTGGCGCGCGATGTCGTCGCCACCGATGGCGACCCGACCATCGACGGCAGCTACCGCTTGGTCGCGCCCTTGGCCTGAGGCTTGGCCGGCGTAATCAGCTTTTTCACCGGCTGCGCGTTGTCCACCGCATCGTTGAGTTCTTCCGCGAACTTGATGATGCGCGCCGCGTTGGAGCCGAGATCGTGCTCGAAATAGCGCGACGATGAGCGCATATCGACTCGGGCGCTGTCGCCGTCCGGCGTCACGCGGATCGCGATATCCTCACGAAACCCCATCACAGGCGTGCGCGCCACCGCCTCGATGCGCCCGATGCGCTGCGGCGGCAGGGGCGGACGCTCGTCGATCACCAGCCACTTGTGCCGGTGAACCAGACGCTGGGCCATTTCATAGGCTTTCTGCACCGGAACGTCGATGCTGACCGGTTCGACATCGGGATAGGCGGCGCGCTGCTGCTCGGCGGAATAAAGGCCGGCATAGACTGCCGGATTGGCGCCGTCGCCAGCGCGCAGCCGCGCCAGCGCCTCGAAGCGCGGCGGATCAATCGGATCGGTGGTGATGTCGTGGATCGCCGGCAGGGTCCGGTATTGAAACGCGAGATAGGCCGGGTAGGCCAGAATGGCGGCGTCGATCAGGAACGCCAGCAGGATCCGGCTCATGCCGCGCGAGCCGTTCTGCCAGATGGCGGCGAAGGCGGCGAGGCCGACCAGGATCGAAAGACCGGCGCAGGCCAGCGCGCCGAAGAATGTCGTCAGCGCCGGTTTGAAATCGAGGACGCCGAAGCGGACGATCACGACCGCGACAATGGATGAGACCAGCGAAAACACCGCCAGGCGCCGCGACCACGACGCAAGGGCGGAGATCGGCTCCATCTGGTAAGCAGCAGCAATGCGGCGGGCCATGACGTGAATTCTGTCGGGTTGCGGATCGCCGGGCCGATGCCCGGCCGCGGCTGGTCCGCTTGAGACCATGGCATCGCTGCGAATTCAAGACATTTGGCGATCTGGGATGTTTTTCGGCCGGTTTTGGGCCGGCTGCGCGCCGCTTACCGGGCCGCGCGTCGGTTGAAACCGCAAGCCCGTTGGGGGCTTGCGGTGGCGTGCGTTATGGCCGGCTCAGTGGGTGACGAGCGGGCAGGCCGAATTGGAGAGCTTTCCAAAGGCCTCCTCGCCGGACATGGTCTGCACGAGGCTGTAATAGTCCCAAGGATACTTCGAGTCCTGGGGCTTCTTGACCTGCATCACGTACATCTCATGTTCCATCAGCCCGTCGGCGCGGATCTTGCCGTTGCTGCTGAACATGTCGTTGATCTTGGCCTTGTGCAGTTCGGCCATCACTTTGTCGGAGTCGGTGGTGCCGGCGGCCTTCACGGCATTGAGGTAGGTCAGGGTTGCCGAATAATAGGCCGCCTGGTTCATCGTCGGCATGCGCTTTGTTTTCGCGAAATAGCGCTTTCCGAACGCACGGGTCTTGTCGTTGAGGTCCCAGTACCAGCCCGTCGTCAGGTAGAGTCCCTGTGCGGTCTGCAGGCCGAGCGAATGAATGTCGCTGATGAAGGCCAGCAGCGCCGCCGGTTTCATCGTCTTGCCGAGGCCGAACTCGTTGAACGCCTTCAGCGAGTTGGTGAAGTCGTTGCCCGCATTGGCGAGGCCAACCACCTGAGCGCCGGACGACTGCGCCTGCAGCAGGAAGCTCGAAAAGTCCGAGGTTGCGAGCGGGACGCGAACGGCGCCGATCACCTTTCCGCCATTGGCGGTCACCACATGCGCCGCTGATTCCTGAAGCTGCGTGCCGAAGGCATAGTCGGCGGTGAGGAAGAACCAGCTCTTGCCGCCCTGTTTCACCATCGTGGTTGCCGTGCCGTTGCCAAGCGCCGTGGTGTCATAGGCATAGTGGACCATGTAGGCGTTGCAGTCCTTGCCGGTCAGCGAAGCGCCGGCCGCGCCGATGGCGATGAACGGCACCTTCTTTTCTTTCGCGACGGTGGCCATTGCGAGGCTGACGCCGGTATTCGATCCGCCGAGGATCATGGTCGCGTTCGCCGTATCGGCCCATTCGCGGAATTTCTGCGCGCCGATATCCGGCTTGTTCTGGTGATCCGTCACCATGAATTCAATCTTGTTGCCAAGAACGCTGCCACCGAAATCCTCGATGGCCATCTTTGCAGCTTCCACGCCGCCGGGACCGATGACGTCGGCATAAACGCCCGACATATCGTCGATGTCGCCGATCACCACCTTGTTCGATGCGGCATGGGCAACTGCTGTGGTGGACAGCAGTACGGACAGCAGCCAGCCGGCTGCCTGAAGATTTCGGGATTTTTTCATCTGCGCGTTTCCTCGTTGTTATTTTTGCGAGGGCCGCAAGTTAGGTAGGAGCCACGCGCGTTCCAATTCGCCTTTGGTTGGTGAAACGCCCCGCCAACACTGATAATTCTTAATGTTCGCTGCGGTGCCTGCAAAGAAAATCCCCCGCCGGTCGGGCGGGGGAGGTCTGAAAGCGTGTTTGTTGTTTGCGTTACGCAGCCGCGGTCGGGAGCTGATAGTCCTTGAACTGATCGCGGAGCGCGGTCTTTAAAATCTTGCCGGTGGCGGTGTGCGGAATGGCGTCCACGAACTGAACGTCATCCGGCATCCACCACTTGGCGATCTTGCCGTCCATGTATTGCAGGATTTCCTCGCGGGTTGCCTTCTGCTCGGGCTTGAGCTGCACGATCAGGAGGGGCCGCTCATCCCACTTCGGATGGAACACGCCGATCACGGCAGCTTCCAGCACCTTTGGATGGCCGACTGCGAGATTCTCAAGATCGATCGACGAAATCCACTCGCCGCCCGACTTGATCACGTCCTTCGACCGGTCGGTGATCCGCATAT
Organism: Afipia clevelandensis ATCC 49720; assembly: GCF_000336555.1. Classification (GTDB taxonomy): domain Bacteria; phylum Pseudomonadota; class Alphaproteobacteria; order Rhizobiales; family Xanthobacteraceae; genus Afipia; species Afipia clevelandensis. The sequence continues at coordinate 4,067,405 of NZ_KB375281.1, forward strand.
AGGCGTCGGCGTCGATGGTGGCGACGTCGCCGGTGTCGAAGAAGCCCTTGTCGTCGAGAATGTTCGTCTCCACGCGATAATAGGCCTTCGAGACGGCAGGACCGCTGACCTTGAGGCGGCCGAAGGTCTTGCCATCCCATGGCAGGTCCTTGCCGTTGTCGTCGGTGATCTTCATCTGCACGCCGAACGGCGGATATCCCTGCGTCTGCAGGATATCGAGCCGGGCGTCGCCGGTGAGGTTCGCGAACGGGGGCTTGAGCGCGCCGACCGTGCCGATCGGGCTCATCTCGGTCATGCCCCAGGCGTGGCGCACTTCGCAGCCCATGTCGACGAACGACTTGATCATGGAGCGCGGCATCGCCGAGCCGCCGCAGATCACGACCTTGAGGTCGGGCAGGGTCTTCTTCTCGGCGGCCATATGCTGCAGCAGCATCAGCCACACCGTCGGCACGCCAGCGGTGTAGGTGACCTTCTCGGTCGAGAGCAGTTCGTAGACCGAGGCGCCGTCGAGCTTGGCGCCCGGCATCACCAGCTTGGTGCCCATGGTCGGCGCCGAGAACGCGATGCCCCAGCTATTGGCATGGAACAGCGGCACAACCGGCAGCATTGTATCGCTGGCACGGGTGCCCAGCGCGTCGGTGTTGTTGGCCATCAGCGCGTGGAGGACATTCGAGCGATGCGAGTACAGCACGCCCTTCGGATCGCCGGTGGTTCCGGAGGTGTAGCACATCGCGGCTGCGGTGTTCTCGTCGAACTCCTTCCACTGGAAATCGCCGTCGACTTCCGCGATCCACTCTTCATAGGAAATCGCGTTCTTCAGCGTGGTCTGCGGCATGTGCGCCTTGTCCGTGAACACAATGTAGCGTTCGACGGACGGCATCTTGTCGGCGATCTTTTCCAGCAGCGGCACGAAGGTCAGATCGGTCATCATGATGCGGTCTTGCGCATGATTGACGATCCAGACGATCTGGTCGGGGAACAGCCGCGGATTCACGGTATGGCAAATGGCGCCGATGCCCATGATGCCGTACCATGCTTCAAGATGACGCCAGGTATTCCATGCAATGGTGGCGACACGATCGCCGAGCTTGATGCCGTGCTTGTCGAGCTGCTGACCGACCTTCAGCGCGCGGGCACGGATTTCAGCATAGTTGGTGCGGTGGATGGGTCCTTCGACCGATCGCGTCACGACTTCCTGCTTGCCGTGAATGGCCGCCGCGTGGTCGATAATCCGATGACACAACAACGGCCAATTTTGCATCAATCCAAGCATCCGTATCTCCTCCTCAAGGCAGTCTTGTTGTTTGGTGATTGCGCTCCCCGAAGGGACCTGAATGAATTCTAGCGCGGACAAAGCGGGCCGCAAATGGCCTTCTGGCTGGCATGCCACCCTCCGGCGGCCCGTGTTTTCACCCTTCGCGGTGGCGCTGGTTCTTATCGTCGCGGCTTCAGCCGAGGCAAGTGCTAAAGTGCCGCTGCCGCAGCCTCGCCCAGCGGAGGCGCCAGCGGCCGGAAATACGTCCTCCGATGAAAAAGAATCCTCTTCCGGTGTGCCTTCCCAGCCGGAAATAACCAGGCCGGCTGAACTTTCGGCCTGCCGGCAGGCCCTGACGGACAGCATCGCCATCGCGCCCTCGATCCCGCCGATCAGGGGGCCAGGCGGCTGCGGCGGCGAGGATCTGGTCCGGCTGGAAGCGATCGTGCTGTCACCGACCCAGCGCGTGACGGTCAAGCCCGCCGCCATCCTGCGCTGTACGATGGCGGCGGCGGTCGCCGACTGGGTACGCAACGATATCGCGCCATTGGCTGTGTCGCTCGGCACCACGGTCAGCGAACTCGATAATTTCGATTCCTTCGAGTGCCGCGGCCGTAACCGCGTCAAGGGAGCGAAGCTGTCCGAGCATGGCCTCGCCAATGCGCTGGATGTGCGCGGCCTGAAGTTCGCCGACGGCAAGATGCTGTCGCTGACCGACCGCGCGGTCCCGCGCGAGACGCGCGAGAAGGTGCTGGCGTCGGTCTGCGCGCGGTTCACTACCGTGCTGGGGCCGGGCTCGGACTGGTATCACGAGGATCACATCCATCTCGACCTCGCCCAGCGGCGCAACAACTTCAAACTGTGCCAGTGGGGCGTCTACGAGCCGATGCCGGCGATTGCGCCTTTGATGCCGGCGGAACGTCCGGACGAAGCGCCGCCGCGCCCGGCTGCGGATGGCAAGACCGCGCCTGAACAGGCATCCGACGATGCGCCGGGTGCAGATTCAGGCGGAGTGACAGAAAGACCGGCGGTCGTCTCCAGACCGCGCCGCTAGCTGTCGCGGCCGAACGGAGCAGGATAACTGCCAACAAAAAAGCGCCGGATCATCCGGCGCTTTTTTCAATTCACGGCTTGTTGCCGATCAGTACTGGCTGACGCCACCACCGCCCTGAAGGGCCATCTTCGAGTTGACGGGCGAGTCGCCCTGCTTCGGGTCGAGGACCACAACGACGGTGCCCTGCTTGGCGCGGCTGTAAAGATCGATCACGTCCTCGTTGGTCATGCGGATGCAGCCCGAGGAAATCGACGCGCCGATATATTCCGGCTGGTTGGTGCCGTGAATACGGAACAGCGTGTCGCGGTTCCCCTGATAGAGATAGAGCGCGCGGGCGCCGAGCGGATTGTCCGGACCGCCGGGGACGGATTGCGGCAGGCCTTCAATGCGCTTGTGGATGTCTGCGGTGGGCGTCCACTTCGGCCATTCCTGCATGTTGCCGACGCGGGCGATGCCCGAAAACGCGAGCGCTTCTTCGCCGACGGTGATGCCGTAACGGATCGCCTTGCCGCCCTCGAGCACGTAGTAGAGGTAATGATTGTCGGAATCCACGACGATCGAACCCGGCAATTCCTTGCGGTGATAGTTGACGATCGCGCGCCGGAAGGGCGCGGCCACCTCAACCTTGTCGTATCGCGCCTTGGCGAGATATTCCTTGTCGCGAGGCTTCAGGCTCGCTTCCGGAGATTTCTCGTAGGTGGCCGAGGTCGCCTGCATGCAGCCGGCGAGCGAAAGACCCGCGAGAACGACAATAATCTTTGAGCCGATCGAGGACATTCCGAAGTTCCAATGGGGGTGCGGAGGGTGTCTTCACGCTGAAATTAGCCGGAAGATGCTTCCGATTTCGTTACACTCTTTTTGCGCCGAAACAGGCGGTATTTCCAGAGCTTCGAGACCGGTTTTGCTCTGCAGCAGCGCACCTGTTGCATTTGCGCCGCAGGGCCGGGGACGAATAAGCCAGACCCTGCCCAAAACCCCGGCAAGTCCCAGGCTTTTGGCCCTTGGTCCCCGTTGAATGGTTCCCCGCGAGCCGGCCGAATCCGGCTCTCTCCCGGCCTCGCCGCCGAATCGCTCGCCCGGTTTTGATTGCGCGTGATCGGGATGATCCGGCCCGTCCGGCAGGGCCGGTCCGGCTTGCCGGAGGCTGCGTCACGGGAAGTCGGGCTGGCCCGCTATCCCGTGTGACAGTTGTATGTCCCGCAACGAAGTCCAGCGAAAATCCCGGCGATTGCGCTTTCGCTGCGGATGGACGACAGGTAATTCGCGAAAGAGATTCCTGGAGTCGCTCATGCTGTCGGTCTTCGTTCCCACGTCGTCCTCCCTGAAGAAGTTCGACAAGGTCGAGGCCGATGCGCTGCCGCCCGATGCGATCTGGATCGACCTCAAGTCGCCCTCGCCCGGCGAGGACAAGGCGGTCGAAAAGCTGGTCGGCATTGAAATTCCGACCCGCGAAGACATGCAGGAAATCGAGATTTCCAGCCGCCTCTATATCGAAAACAACGCGCGCTACATGACGGCGACGCTGATGTGCGCGACCGATTCCGGCAATCCGCGCACTACACCGGTGACCTTCATCCTGACCGATCACCGTCTTGTCACGGTGCGTTATGACGAGCCGAAGCCGTTCTCGCTGATCGCGGCGAAACTCGCGCGCAATTGTCCGGCCACCATCACCGGCGACGGCGTCCTGCTCGAACTGCTCGATGGCGTGATCGACCGCTGTGCCGACATTCTGGAGCGCGCCGGCGCCGATGTGGACGCGGTGTCGTCGCAGATCTTCGAGCCGTCCGCCGAGAAGGGCCACGCCCGCAGCTATTCCCAGATACTGCTGACGATCGGCAAGAAGGGCGACCTCACCTCGAAGGTCCGCGAAAGCCTTGTATCCATCGGCCGCCTGATTTCCTTCGTCACCGTCGAGACCGATGCCGGGCGCTGGAGCAAGGAGCAGAAGGCGCAGTTCAAGACCCTGCAGCGCGACGTGTCATCGCTGACCGATCATGCGTCCTATCTGTCGAACAAGATCACCTTCGTGCTCGATGCCATGCTCGGCGTCGTCAATCTCGAGCAGAACAACATCATCAAGCTGTTTTCAGTGATGGCCGTGGTGCTGATGCCGCCGACGCTGATCGCGTCGATTTACGGCATGAATTTCAAGATAATGCCGGAACTCGAACAGCCATGGGGCTATCCGCTGGCATTGCTGGCGATGCTGTTCGCAGCGGTTCTGCCTTACATGTTTTTCAAGTGGAAGCGCTGGCTGTAGTTACTTCGCGATCTTGCCGATCGCCGCCCTGATCGACCTTGCCGCGGCATCGTAATCCGACCACGCCCTGGTCCTGGCCAGCAGCGAAGGCACCGTCCGCACGGTATATCTCTTTGGGTCAAGGTCGCTGCGCACCTGTGTCCATGTCAGTGGCATGGAGACCGTCGCGCCGTCTCGCGCGCGGGGCGAAAGCGGCGCCACCGCGGTCGATGTCTTGTCATTGCGCAGGTAGTCGAGGAAGATTTTGCCTTCGCGCTGCTTCTTCGACATGTTGAGCAGGTAATGTTCCGGGCTGTCCGCCGCCATCTGCTGACAGACAGCCTGTGCGAAGGCTTTGGCCGTCTTCCAGTCGATCCTGTCTTTCTTCGCATCCTTCAACGGGGTGACGACATGCAGGCCCTTGCCGCCGGTGGTCTTGCAGAAACTTTCCAGCCCGAGATCCGCCAGCCTTTCGCGCATTTCGCGTGCGGCATCGACGACAGCGGAAAACGCGACATCGGGTGAGGGGTCGAGATCGAACACCAGACGCCCCGGCACATCGGGTTCGCCCGGTGCGCAATTCCACGGATGCAATTCAAGGCCGCCGATCTGCGCGACCGCGACAAGGCCCTCGACGCGATCAATCTGCACATAGGGCTTACGATCACCCGAGACTTTTACGACGTCGATCAGTTTTGACATGCCGGGCATGGCGTGACGCTGGAAGAAGGGTTCGCCGCCGATGCCGTCGGGTGCACGAAGGATCGAACAGGGGCGGCCCTTGATATGGCCGATCAGCCAGTCGCCGGCCTGCTCCATGTAGTGCGCCAGATCGAGCTTGGTGACCGGCTCGCCGTCACCGCCGTCCGGCCACATCGCTTTGTCCGGATGTGAAATCGTCACGCCCATGACGGTATTGGTTGCGGCTGTACGAGCGGTTTTCGTGGCTTTGGCGCTCGCCTTCGCTGACAGTTTCGCAATGTTGGTGCCTGAAGGCTTGTCAGGCGTCACCTCGCTCGCCGGCTTGTCTTTTCGCAAGCCCTTGAACGCCGCCTGCCGGACCATGTTGTCGCCGGTCCAACCTGCGAACTCGATCTCGGCGACGAGGTCGGGTTTCAGCCAGTGAACCTCCGCCGTTTTCTTCGGCGCGTTCTCGCCGCCAAACGGATTCTTCGCTGCGGCATGCGACTTCAACTCGGGCATGAGGCGCTTGACGACAGCCTGTCCGTAGCCTGTTCCGACCACGCCGACATAAGCGAGATGCCCGTTCTTCGGAACGCCGACCATTAGCGAGCGGAATTTGTCGCCATTGCTCTTCCAGCCGCCAATCACGACCTCATGTCCCGCGCGCACCTTGGCCTTGGTCCAGTTGCCGGACCGGCCCGAACGATAGGAGGCGGCGAGCTTCTTCGACACGATGCCCTCCAGCGACAGTGCACGGGCGGATTCCATGATCGCGCTGCCATTGGACTCGAAATGCTCCACGTAGCGGATGGTTCCTTCGCTGCGCTTCCGTTTGCCGTTGAGGAGACGTTTCAATCGCGCCTTGCGTTCGGACAGCGGAAGCGGCCTCAGGTCTTCGCCGCCTTCAAAGGGAAGGTCGAAAGCAAAGAAGATCAGGCCATCAGTCTTGCCGTCGGAGAGCGCGGCCTGCAGCGAAGCGAAACTCGGATGTCCTTCGTGATCGAGCGCGACAACCTCGCCGTCGATGATGGCGTCCGGAAATTTTTCCGCCTGTTTTGCGATTTCTGAAAATTTGTCGGTCCAGTCGAGACCTTTGCGGGTTTTCAGCGTTGCATTCCCGTTTTCGATCCGAAGCTGCACGCGGTAGCCGTCGAACTTGATCTCATGCACCCAGCCGTTGCCCGAAGGCGGCTGGTCAGTGGATTCGCACAGTTGCGGCGCGATAAAGCCGGGCAGCTTGCTGCTGCCTTTTGCAGTGGCTTTTGAATCCGTCTTCTTCGCCGCAGCTTTGCTTTTTGGGCTTGCCGCCTTGGTTCTCTCCTTTTTCCCGCGCTCGTCTGCAGCGAGACCTTTGTTTGAATCCCATACCTGAGCGGCCTTGGCGGGAGTCGATGCCTTGAGCATGAAAGGTTTGGGCGCGCGGCCTTTGCCTTCGGCGATCTGCGCCATGGTGCGTCCCGATGCAGCCGACTTGTCGTCGGCGAGAATGTTATTCGCCTTGCCTTCGCGCGCGTACTCGTCGCGATGCTTGATCAGCAGCCAGTTGGTTCGCTTGCCGCCGTTACGGTCATGCTTCATGCGCACCAGCACCCATTCGCCGTGCAGCTTGTCGCCCTCCAGCGCGAATTTGAGATCCCCCTTCTTGAAACCGCGCTCGGGATCGTCGGACAGCCAGTAGCCGCGATCCCAGATCATCACGGTGCCGCCGCCGTACTGGCCTTTCGGAATCGTGCCTTCAAAATCGCCGTAGTCGAGCGGATGGTCTTCAACCTCAACCGCGAGGCGCTTGTCCTTGGGATCGAGCGAAGGGCCGCGCGTGACGGCCCACGACTTGAACACACCCCCGAACTCAAGCCGCAGATCGTAATGCAGCCGCGTCGCATCGTGCTTCTGGATGACAAACCGCCGGGTCTTGGACGGAGCGACGGAAGATCGTCCGCTCGGCTCGGCGGTTTTCGTGAAATCACGTTTTGTTCGGTAAACCTTAAGCTGCTTTTGGGCCACGGCGCGGGATTCCCGACGGTGCAAAGGGCGCGGAAAAATGTATCATGCGTCATCAAACGGGCGTTCTGGAACAAAAACCTTTGGGTTCTGTTGAGGTTCCGGCCCGGGCATGTGTTCAGGTTTGCGTTCGAGTTGGAGGTAGCCGATGTTGCCGCGTGCGTACTGGAAGGGTTCGCTGAAGCTGTCGCTGGTCACTTGCCCCGTGGCTCTTTACTCCGCTGCCACTACGGTGGAGCGAACCCGCTTTCACATGATCAATACCGAGACGGGCAATCGGCTCAAGCAGCAGATGGTGGATTCCGAGACCGGCGACGTGGTCGAGAAGGAACAGAAGGGCCGCGGCTACGAAGTTGCCAAGGGCGAGTACGTCCAGATCGACAAGGACGAACTGGAAGCGGTTCAGCTCGAAAGCAATCACACCATCGACATCGACAACTTCGTCCCGCGCGACGAGATTGATCGCAGGTATCTCGACAATCCGTATTACATCGTACCCGACGGCAATGCCGGCATCGACGCTTTCGCCGTGATCCGGGACGCGATGAAGGATCAGGATCGCGTGGCGCTCGCGCGCGTCGTTCTGTCGAACCGCGAACGCATCGTGGCGATCGAGCCGCTCGGCAAGGGCCTGCTTGCGACAACCCTGCGATATGCCTACGAAGTTCGCAGCGAGGAAGATTACTTTGCCGAGATCAAGACGCCGAAAATCTCTAAGGACATGGTCGAACTCGCATCGCATATTCTCGACACCAAGGCATCACATTTCGACCCGTCGAAATTCGAGGATGAGTACGAAAACGCGCTGAAATCGCTGGTCAAGCAGAAGGCCGCCGGCAAGACCATCAAATCCGTCGAGAAGCCTGCGAAGGCTGACAATGTCATCAGCCTGATGGATGCGCTCAAGCAAAGCCTGAAGGGCAAGGCGCCCGCGCAGCGTCCTGCGCGCGCATCGCGCACCGCCCCGCGGGGTGCGAAAAAGACAAGCCGTTCCACCGCGCGCCAGCGCAAGGCAGGTTGAGACACAATTCCGACGAGCCGGGATTTGCTTTCGGAACGATCATGCCGTGAGCAATTGTGTCAGGCGGCTTGTGCAGCCAGCAGCTTCGCGCGCAGTTCCTTGATCTCCGCGGTCAGCTTCATGACTTCGGGGATGGTGATGTTGGTCGCGCAGCCGATCGCTTGCGGGATTTCGGCGGCCTTTTGCTTCAGCGCAGCGCCCTTCGGCGTGAGCTGTATTCTCACCACGCGCTCATCGTCCTGATCCCGCGTCCGCCGGACCATGCCCGCCGTCTCAAGCCGCTTGAGCAGCGGTGTAAGTGTGCTCGATTCCAGCAGCAGCTTTTCGCCGATCTCGCCGACGGTTCGTCCGTCTTTTTCCCATAGCACGGCCATCACCAGATATTGCGGATAGGTCAGGCCGAGCGGATCGAGCAGCGGCTTGTAGAGCCGCGTGAAGGCATGCCCGGCCGAATACAGGGCGAAGCAGATGAAATTGTCGATCTTCAGCAGGTCGTCTGCGGTCGGAGCCTTGGCCATGATCCATCTTCCCCGTGATCCGGTCTCAGGAACGTTATTTAAGGCGCGCGCGATTGAATCGCGCAACGCATTTTTGCATGGCTGCCGGTTGAAATATATGTTGCACGATTATATCGTGCACGATATATAGTGATTACTCCTTCCGGCGATGTCGGCGGAAGGCTGTTAGGTTTCAGTCCTCGGGAGAGGCAACCAGGGAGAAAGCAAATGCCGACCAATGTTCTCTATCGCACCCAAGCCACAGCAACCGGCGGCCGCGACGGCAAGGCCGCGACCACGGACGGCACGTTTCAGGTCAACCTCTCGACCCCGAAGGAACTCGGCGGCGGTGGTGGCGCCGGCAACAATCCGGAGCAGCTTTTCGCGGCCGGCTATTCGGCCTGCTTCATCGGTGCGATGAAGGCTGTCTCGAGCACGGTCGGCGTCAAGGTGCCGGCGGATGCGACCGTCACGGCCGATGTGGGCATCGGCCCGCGCTCCGAGGGCGGCTTCGGCCTCGACGTTGCGCTCGCCGTCAAGCTGCCGGGCGTTGACCGCGCAGACGCCGAAAAGCTTGTCGCTGTCGCGCATCAGGTTTGCCCGTATTCCAACGCGACCCGCAACAATCTCGACGTGAAGATCACCGTCGTCTGATTGCTGGATTGTTTCTGCAAAAGAGCGGAGCCTTGGCTCCGCTCTTTTCGTTTGGTGCTTTCGTCAGACGTGCTGGCCGCCATTGATGTGGATCTCGGCGCCATTCACGTAGGAGCTTGTCTCCGTACACAGCACATAGATGATCTTTGCGACTTCGTCCGGCGTGCCGAGGCGGTCCATCGGAATCTGCTCGTGAACGATCTTTTCGGTACCCGGTGAGAGGATCGAGGTGTCGATCTCGCCCGGCGCGATGGCGTTGACGCGCACGCCGACGCGGCCGAAGTCCGATGCCATCTCGCGCGTCAATGCCGCGAGCGCCGCTTTCGATGTTGCATAGGCCGCGCCCGCGAAGGGATGCACGCGGGAACCCGCGATCGAAGTGACATTCACCACCGATCCCTTCACCGATTTCAGTTCTTCGATCAATCCGCGAGCCATCATGATCGGCGCGAAGAAGTTGACGCGGAACACATGGCTCCACGAATCGACATCGGTGTCGATGGAGCCGAGCCGCGCGCCGTTCGCGCCTTTCGGTGAAATCGCGGCGTTATTGACCAGCGCATGCAGCCCGCCGCCGTCAAGCCGCTCGCGGATTTCGTCGATGGCGCGTGCGGTGTCCTTGTGATCCGCAAGATCGACCTGGATGTGATCTTCCGGCCCGGCGCCCCAGGGGCATTGCTCCGGGAATGGATGGCGCGAGCAGGTGAGGACGCGCCAGCCTGCGCTGGAAAAGCGGATCACGGTGGCGTGGCCGATGCCGCGGCTGGCACCCGTCAGAAGAAGGGTGCGCTTGGGCGCATTGGAATCGGCAGGCGCTGAATTCGGCATGAAATGGGGTCTCGCCTTCGGCGTTTGTGACATTGATCAGGGATAAAGCCGCGTCTTGTCCCACGCCGCGCTCGGCGCGTCGCGCGTGAAAATGATGCGATCGTGCAGGCGGAAGGGGCGGTCGTGCCAGAATTCCATCGCCTGCGGCGTGATGCGCCAGCCGCTCCAGCCGGGGGGGCGGGGGACGTCGCCGATGACGTACTTCGCGGCATTGAGCGCGATGGCCTTCTCGAAGGCCATGCGGCTTTCCAACGGCTGCGACTGCTTGCTGGCCCATGCGCCGATCTGCGCCTGCTTTGGCCGTGTGGCGAAATAGGCATCGGCTTCGGCGTCGGTGACGCGGCTCACGGCGCCGCGGATGCGGACCTGCCGGCGCAGCGATTTCCAGTGAAACAGCAGCGCGGCCTTCGGGTTGGCGGCCAGCTCGCGGCCCTTGGCGCTGTCGATATGGCTGTAGAACACGAAGCCGTCGGCATCATAGCCCTTCAGCAGCACCATGCGGATATCCGGCAGACCGTCGCTATCCACGGTGGCGAGCGCCATGGCGTTCGGATCGTTCGGCTCGGACTTCTCCGCCTCGGCCAGCCAGGCGGCAAAAAGCCCCAAGGGTTCCCCGGCGGCGGTAAAATCACCGGAAATTAACTCACCTGAGGTTTTGATTGTGTCTGGACCGTTCATGTCTGGAGTATCCGGTTGCGTATCCTGGCGCCCTTCCGTGCCAAGCCTGTTCTCGAGCGTTCCCTATATAGGGCACCCGAGGGCCGTGGCCTATCGCGGATCGGGCGTGTCGTGGCTGCCCTGTCGCTGGTGGCGTTTGGCTGTTCGGCGGGCGGCTGCAGCATGGGGACCATGTTTAGCAAGGATACTCCGAAGGACGACGCCTCCGACGTCACCGGCTCGATCGGGCCGGTCCTCCGCTCCCACGACGACACCAATCTCACCGACGCCGACCTTGCTTTGGCCCGCAATGCCGCGTCCGACGTGCTGACCCGCGGCCAGAAGGACGTCAGCCAGCCTTGGGAAAATCCTGAAACCGGCGCGCGGGGCTCAGTGACGCCGCTGGCCTCGACCTACACCTCCGAAGGCCGGGTCTGCCGGGATTTTCTGGCCAGCTATGTTCGCGGCACCAATGAAGGCTGGCTGCAGGGTGAAGCCTGCCAGCAGACCAGGGGTGACACCAAAGGCGCTTGGGAAATCCGCCATATGAAGCCCTGGAAGCGAAGCTAACCTTCCCAAGCGCGGCCAGAATCGCCGGGCTGATCGCAGTTTTGAGCCTTGCGGCGGGTGGAACCCGTTGCAGGATTGTCACGAAAACCCCACATCAGGGCAAAGGATCACTCGATCCTGACCTGAATTCCTGCAAGGAGACCTGACGGATGCGCGACCCCTATGAGGTCCTGGGGGTGCAGCGGAGTGCCAGTGCTGCGGCGATCAAGAGCGCCTATCGCAAGCTCGCCAAGAAGCACCACCCCGATGCCAACAAGGACGACCCGAAAGCAGCCGAACGCTTTTCCGAACTGAACATGGCGAACGAGATCCTCGGCGACGAGGACAAGCGCAAGCAGTTCGATCGCGGCGAGATCGACGCCGAGGGCAAACCGAAATTTCAGGGCTTCGAGGGCGGCTTCCCCGGAGGCGGCGGCGCACGCCGCGCGGGGCCGGGTGGGTTTGAATACTCTTTCCGCACCGGCGGTGGGCATCCCGGCGGACCGGGCGCGGGCGGCTTCGCCAGCGGCGGCGCATTCGAGGACATTCTCAAGAGCATGTTCGGCGGTCAGGCCGGAGCCGGCATGGGTGCGGGCATGGGCGGCGGTCCGCGCGGCGGCGCCGGCACCTTTGAGTACGACACGCCATTCGCCACCGATCTCGATGTCGCCGTCACCATGACGGTGGCGCTTGAGGAAGCCGTCAACGGCGCGACGCGGCGCGTGCGGCTGCCGACCGGCAAGGAACTGAATGTCAAGATTCCGGCGGGCGTTGCGGCGGGTCAGCAGATCCGTCTCAAGGGGCAGGGCGAAACCGCACCCGGTCACCGGCCCGGCGATGTGCTGATCACGGTGAACATCGCGCCGCATCCTTACTTCAAGATCGACGGCAACGACCTGCGTCTCGATCTGCCGATCACGCTTTATGAAGCGGTGCTTGGCGCGAAGGTGCGTGTGCCGACGCTCGACGGCGCGGTGCAGCTTTCGATCCCGAAGAACACCTCCTCGGGACGGACGTTCCGGCTCAAGGGCAAGGGCATGCCGATCAAGGGTGCGCGCGGCGCCGAAGGATTCGGCGATCTTTACGCCACCACGCGCATCATGCTGCCCGACGCCAACGACGCCGAACTCGAGGCGCTGATGGAAAAATGGCGCACCGAGCACCCGGCGAATCCGCGCAAGGATTTTGAGTGAGCGATGCCTCGCTATTTCGATGCGCTCGCTGAGTATTCTTGCGCCTGATTTTTCTCCGGTCGTCCCCGCGAAAGCGGGGACCCATATTCCCTGAGTTCTCGGTTTGCGGGAGCTGCTGGAGCAGCTTTCTCGCTCTCACCACGATGCGCGGTGGTTATGGGTCCCCGCTTGCGCGGGGACGACGTCGGATGCGTTGCACGAGTGCGCTCGACGAACAGGTCGTCATGGCCGGGCTTGTCCCGGCCATCCACGTCTTCCTTTCGGACTTTTCGCAAAGGCGTGGATCACCGGGTCAAGCCCGGTGATGATGATCATTGGTGTTGCACCTGCCTATGCTTCACCGACTTCCTGATTCAATTTTCAAACAGCCACTTCATTTACGCGCATGCCTCATCACTCCCGCGCTTCAATCGTGCGAGGTGAGCTGTCGTTGTGCCCCTCGACAATGAGGGGCATGGAGCGCCGCGAGGCGCAAATGTCTTGTTTCGCTTCCGGCATCGCGTGCGAAGCGATGTTGGTCCGGAAACGCATCGCCTCACGGCGCTCCATTCGCGGCGATTTTGGGCGAGGGGACCGTACTTCCGGATGGGACGGGCGAACCCTGATCCGGTCAGCTTTCGCTGCCTTCATCTCCATCTCGTGCAGCCGCGAACGGCAGAGCCACGTAGTTGGCCCGGACGGTGACCCCGCAGACGAGCGTGGCTCGTCACGCCTCCCGGACGCAACGGGTGCGAACCGTGCGCGCAGGCGCCGCATCCTGCTCCGCTTCAAAGCGCCCTCGAGAAGCGCCCCTCGTGAACAGGACAATACGGACTATATTCCTAGATCGGAAAATGTCAAGATGCTTCGTCATTGCGAGGAGGCGAAGCCGACGAAGCAATCCATTTTCGTCGGGACAAAGCAGATGGATTGCTTCGCTTCGCTCGCAATGACGATCGTGCGCGTTGGAGCGTCACGTCATCTATCAGCGGTCGTCCCGGCTTTCGCCGGGACGACATTTATGTTTTGCGGCTTGAGGTAAGTGAACTTGCGCAGAATACATCGCTGCCCAGTTACCTCCGGCGGTTGCCCTTCGTCGTTGAATCTGTAACGTCGGTGCATGTTCATCCTCAACGTCAGCATCGGCATGATCCATGGCTAACCCGCGATGGACCGGGATCGCCTGCCTCGGCATCACGGCATTCGGCTGGGGCCTGAACTGGCCTTTCATGAAACTGTTGCTGCGCGAATTGCCGCCGCTGTCCGCGCGCGGCCTCGCGGGCGTCACCGCCTCGCTCATTCTGGCGGTGATCGCCTTCAGCCGCCGCGAACGCCTGAGCGTGCCGCGCGCGGCGATTCCGCGCCTGTTGTTCGCGACATTCACCAATGTCATCGCATGGATGGGTTTTGGCACCGTTGCGATGAAATGGGTCAGCGTCGGCGAAGGCGCGCTGCTCGCCTACACGATGCCGATCTGGGCCACGCTGTTCGCCTGGCCGTTGCTCGGCATGCGACCGACATTCCGCGATGGTCTCGCGCTCTGCCTCGGCATCATCGGAATCGTGATCCTGTTCGGCGGTGACGGGTTTTCCTTCACGCCGGAAAAGCTGGCGGGCGCGGCGCTGGCGCTGTCCGCTGCGATCCTGTTCGCGCTTGGCAACGTCCTCAATCGTGAGCCGATCCCCGTGCCGCCGGTCGCGCTGGTGGCGTGGCAGGTCGGATTGGGCTGCCTTGCGATGCTGGTGTTCGGTCTGCTGTTCGAGAAGCCGGATTTTCCCGATGTGTCGGTCCGGGGCTGGGCGCTGATGGCGTACATGACCATCATTCCGATGGGCGTCTGCTATCTGACATGGTTCGAGACACTGCGCCGTCTGCCGCCGGCGACGGCCTCCACCGGCATGCTGCTGGTTCCGATTGTCGGCGTCGTCTCCGCCGCGCTGATGGTCGGGGAACCGCTCGGCCTGCGCGAGGTTCTTGCGATGGTCTTCACACTCGGCGGTGTCACACTGGCGTTACAACGGACGTAGCCGAACTTCGGGATGAAGCTGCGGCAATGCCGATGCTGTGCGCAGCGGCTTGGCATGCTATCCGTTAGGACAGAAATACTACCGCAAAGGACCCGCTTGTTACTCGAACTTGGAATTGTCGCTGTTCTCATCGTCATCAATGGTCTTCTGGCGATGTCGGAGCTTGCCATTGTCTCGTCGCGTCCCGCGCGGCTGACGGCTCTTGTTGAAAAGGGTGTCACCGGCTCGCGCCGTGCCCTCGCGTTGGCCTCCGACCCCGGAAAATTTCTTTCCACCGTGCAGATCGGCATCACGCTGGTCGGCGTGCTGTCCGGCGCGTTCTCCGGCGCGACGCTCGGTGCGCGCCTCTCGGCCTGGCTTGTGACTTTCGGACTTTCGCAAGGCGTTGCCGACGCGCTCGGCGTCGGCGTGGTGGTGACGCTGATCACCTATGCATCGCTGATCGTCGGCGAACTGGTGCCGAAGCAGATCGCGCTGCGCGATCCCGAGGCGGTGGCGGTGAAGGTCGCGCCAGCCATGGTGATGCTCTCGAAAATATCGCTGCCGCTGGTGTGGATACTCGATCGCTCCGGCAAGGCGCTGCTCTGGGTGCTCGGCCAGCGCGGCGAACCCGAGGAGAAAGTGAGTGAGGAGGAAATCCACACGCTCGTGGTTGAGGCCGAGAATGCCGGCGTACTCGAACCCGGCGAGAAGGAGATGATCGCGGGTGTGATGCGGCTCGGCGACCTGCCGGTCGGCGCGGTGATGACGCCGCGCCATGAGGTCACCATGATCAATCTTTCGGAGCCGGACGAGGCGATCCGTCTCGCGTTCAGGACCAGCGCGCATTCGCGCCTGCCGGTGTTCGACGGCGAGGAGACGCTCGGCATCCTGCAGTCCAAGGACATGCTGGATGCCTATCTTGCGGGCGAGACGCCAGATATCCGCAAGCTGATCCGGGAGGCGCCGGTCATTCCCGAAACGCTCGACGCGCGCGATGTCGTCGCGATCCTGCGCGATTCACCGGTGCACATGGGGCTGGTGCATGACGAGTACGGCACGTTTCAGGGCGTGGTGACCACGGCGGATATTCTCGAGTCGATTGTCGGCAGCTTTCACACCGAGCAAGGTCCGGCGGAGCCTGCCTTCGTCAAGCGCGATGACGGTTCGTATCTAGTGTCGGGCTGGATGCCGGCGCTGGAATTCGCGCGCCTGCTCGACATTCCGCTGCCGCCGTCGCGGGCGTATCAGACCTGCGCGGGCTATCTGCTCGACAGGTTCGGCGCCATCCCGTCGGAGGGGCAAAGCGTCAGCGCGGATGGCTGGCGCTTCGAGGTTGTGGATCTCGACGGCCGCCGCATCGACAAGGTGCTGGCGACGAAGGAATAGGCATGTCATTGCGAGCGAAGCGAAGCAATCCATGACCAACAAGGAAGACTGGATTGCTTCGTCGCAAGTGCTCCTCGCAATGACATCTGAAAATCGACGTGGGTCTTACAGCCTCACCTTCTCGGTCTGGTCGTAGACCATCCGCGCGACCTGCTCGAGGCGCGTCCGGTCGGTGGTGCCGCTCACCACAAAACCGACACCGCGATCCGCCCAGAACAGCGCGCCGCTGTTGCCGCTGCTGGCGTAGCGCATCTGCGTCGCTTCGGTGTCTGCGCGCGAAGCATAGACCGTGAAGCGTTCGCCGGAGGCGGTCTCGTACATCAGGAACGACGCCGGTCCGGCCGGGCCGGGGAGCAGGCGGCCACCCACCAGTTTCAAGCCGGTCGCATCAAGCTCCGGAGCGCGGACTTCCCAGCCGCAGCGCTTGGTCAGCCATTGCTGCAGATGCGCGCGCTCGTTGCCTGCCACCTCGACCGGATGGCGAACCTCGACCACATAGAGCTTGTGAGCTTCCAGCGCGTCGCCGGTCAAATTCGCGAACGCCGAGGGCGTGGCGCTGGCGCCGCGCGCCATCCAGCCGGCGCCGCCGCCGACGGCGAACATCACCAGCGACGCGGCGATGGCACCCAGCATCCAGCGGCGCGGCGGGCGCGACAGACTGTCGACCGAGAGACGCGCCGGAACGGGCTCGTCCGCGACGGAATCATACTTTGCATGCAGCGCCTCGCTCATCGCTCGCCACGAGGCGACGCGCGCTGCGTCATCGGGATGCGTGGCGATCCAGGCCTCGACCGCCGCGCGCCGATCCGCCGGAAGCTCGTTGTCCACGTAGGCGTGAAGCTCGTCCTCGGTGACGGGAATGTTGTGGTCGTCGGTCATCGGTCTTTATCTCTCGTCCTCAAGATCATCCGGCAGTGGTTACCTGCTCGCGCAGGTGGGGTGGAGGCTACGCAAGGTACAGAGTCTGCCTCCACCCCGCGCGCCAACCGCATCGCGTTCAGCGCGCCACCCTCTCCACGCGGGAGAGGGAGAAGAAATCGGGTCGCCCCATTCATCGCGCATCAAGTCCATCATCGTCCCCGTCGTCATTCACTTCACACGCCGCAGCGCCGGTCGCTCGCCCTCGATTACGGCGCGCACATGCGCCCGTGCGCGGGCGAGGCGCGACATCACGGTGCCGATCGGCACACCCTGAATGTCGGCGACATCGCGGTAGCTGAGGCCTTCCAGCACCACCAGCAGCAGCACCGCGCGCTGGTCTTCCGCGAGCGTTGCAAGGGCGCGGGAAATGTCGCGGCCCTCGGCCTCGGTGCCGGAGGCATCGGCGGTGGTGTCGTGCAGTTCCATCAGCGTCGGCTGGCGCGCCAGCGAGCGGCGGCGGTTGCGGTTGAGATTGGTCAGGATCGTGTAAAGCCAGGCGCGCAGGTCGCCGCCGAGAAAAAGTTTCTCGGAGCGCAGCGCCCGCACCAGCGTATCCTGCACCAGATCGTCGGCGATATCCGCATCCCGCGCCAGCGCGCGCGCATAGCGCCGCAGGGCCGGAATCATGGTCTCGACGTTATGGCGAAAATCGTTGCTCATTCAGCTTCGTCCGGCGCGGCCGTATTTGCCGTTCTACACTGAAAAACACCGCGAACCGGCAGCTATTCCGGCGGTTTCGCCGGTTAAGGTGGAGGCTCGCCGCTTGCCGGGTTGAACGGCTGGAATGGCTGTGCCATCAGGGGATCAAACACGAGGACCATCGTGCGCGGACTTGATCCGCGCATCCATCAACTTCAAAAATGCTCTTGATGATGGATTGCCGGGTCAAGCCCGGCAACCGACACGACAAGAAAGCCGCAACGCTTGATGCCATCGCCCACCGTTTACTTCATCCGTCACGGCCAGACCGAATGGAACGCCACCGGCCGCTTTCAGGGCTCACAGGACATTCCGCTCAACGAGATCGGCAAGGAACAGGCGATCCGCTCCGGCGAACTGTTGACCGACATTCTGGCGCGCGACGCGCTCGATCCGGCCAAAGTGCCGTTCGTGTCGTCGCCGCTCGGCCGTGCGCGCAACACCATGGAGCTGTTGCGCGGTGTGTTAGGGGTGCCGCCGCACGGCTATGAACTCGATGACCGCCTGCGCGAGATCGGATACGGCCACTGGGAAGGGTCGACCTTGCCGCAGATGGAGCAGTCGCATCCGGAAGTTTTCGCAGAGCGTCAGGCCGACAAATGGGGCGTGCCGCCCCCCGGTGGCGAGAGCTATGCCTCGGTCACCATCCGCATGCGCGAGTGGTACGACTCGCTGATTCAGGACACGGTCGCGGTGTCGCATGGCGGCTCGATGCGCGCGCTGCTGGTGGCGCTCGATGTCGAGACCCCGGTCGGGGCTGCGGACCTGACGGTGGAGCAGGGCGTGGTCTATGTTTTCTGCGACGGGCAGGTGACGAAACATAGTTAATGCTTCGTTAATGCGGCACTTTAAGTGCCTGAGATTTGACCCTAAGAAGCCCGCGCGTTACGACTTCACGTCAATTTTCGCGAATAGGGGCCGTTTGGCCCGGCGGGTAATTTCTGATGTCCTTCAACACCTTCGGCCATATGTTTCGCGTCACGACCTTCGGCGAAAGCCACGGGGTCGCGCTCGGCTGCGTGGTCGATGGCTGCCCGCCGCAAATCCCGCTGACGGTTGAAGAGATTCAACTGGATCTTGATCGCCGCCGCCCCGGCCAGAGCAAATACACCACCCAGCGGCAGGAGCCCGATCAGGTCAAAATCCTTTCCGGCGTGATGGACACCGACAAGGGACAGGTCACCACCGGCACGCCGATTGCGCTGATGATCGAGAACACCGACCAGCGCTCGAAGGATTATTCCGAGATCAAGGACAAGTTTCGTCCCGGCCATGCCGACTTCACCTATGAAGCCAAATACGGCCTGCGCGATTATCGTGGCGGCGGGCGCTCCTCGGCGCGCGAGACCGCGGCGCGTGTCGCGGCTGGTGCGGTGGCGCGGAAAATTATTCCGGACGTGAAGGTACGCGGCGCGCTGGTGCAGATGGGCCCGCACAAGGTCGACCGCGCCAACTGGGACTGGGACGAGGTTGGCCGCAATCCGTTCTTCTGTCCCGACAAGGCCAAGGCTGCATTCTTCGCCGAATATCTCGACGACATCCGCAAGAGGGGATCGTCCATCGGCGCGGTGATCGAGGTTGTGGCCGAAGGCGTGCCTGCGGGTCTCGGCGCACCGATCTACGGCAAGCTCGACAGCGACCTCGCGATGGCGATGATGAGCATCAACGCGGTGAAGGGCGTCGAAATCGGCGCGGGCTTCGGCGCGGCGGAATTGCACGGCGAGGACAACGCCGACGAAATGCGCATGGGCAATAACGGTCCGGTGTTCCTGTCCAACCATGCCGGCGGCATTCTCGGCGGCATCTCCACCGGACAGCCGGTGGTGGCGCGCTTCGCCGTGAAGCCGACCTCGTCGATCCTCACCCCGCGCCGGACCATCGACAAGTCAGGCGCGGACACCGACATCCTGACCAAGGGCCGCCACGACCCTTGCGTCGGCATTCGCGCGGTGCCGGTCGGCGAAGCCATGATGGCCTGCGTGATCGCCGATCATCTGCTGCGTCATCGCGGGCAGGTCGGAAGCTGACGACAAGCACCAGATTTTTCTTTCACGCCCCATCCGGATCATGATACCGTCGCATTCTCGCCCGTTGGCGAGGACCAGCGCGCTGTTTTTGCGCGTCCGGTTTGATTGCGGCGTGAATGAATTGTCCGGCGGTGCGCATGGCGGATGCGGCACAAGACTCGTTTTCGGTAGCGGCGGTCAGCCGCGCCGAACTGTCATCCTGCGAGGTCTGGCGCACCATGTTCGCCAGCGAGCGGAAGGATCGTCGTTATTACGAGATCATCGAGGATACGCTTCGCGAGGGTTTCGATTACAGGTACTTCGCCATCCGCGACGCGAGCGGACAGATCCGGGCGGTCCAGCCGTTCTTCCTGCTCGATCAGGATGTGCTGGAAGGCATGGGATCGGAGTGGCGGCTGGTCTGGCTCATTCGCCGGCGTTATCCGCGTTTTCTCAAACTTCGGACATTGATGGTCGGCTGCACCGCCGGCGAAGGGCATCTGGCGGTGGGCGATGGCGTCTCGGTCGAAAGCGTTGCCGATGTGCTGTCGCGGGACATTGGTAAACTCGCGAAGCAACTCGGCGCCCATCTGATCGTGCTGAAGGAATTTCCTGTCGGTTATCGCGAAGCCTTCGGCTGTTTCCTGCAGCGCGGGTTCGGGCGGGCTCCGAGCATGCCGATGACCAAACTGAATATCGAGTATGAGAGTTTCGACCGCTTCATCGAAAAAGCCCTGAGCGGCAAGGCCCGCAAGAACGTGCGCCGCAATCTTCAGGCCAGCGCGGGCGAAGACATCCGCATGACCGTCACCGATGACACGGCAAATCTGGTGGACGAAATCTATCCGCTTTACCTGCAGGTCTATGAGCGGTCGAAATTCCGGTTCGAGAAGCTGACCAAAGACTATTTCCGGGAAGTCGGCACGCAGATGAAAGACAAGGTCCGCGTCTTTACCTGGCATCGCGGCAACACGCTGGTGGCCTTTAATATCTGCATGGTTCAGGGCGATCAGTTTTTCTCCGAATATGTCGGCTTCGATTACTCCGTCGCACTGAACCTGCATTTGTATTTTTGCGTGGTCCGCGACACCATCAACTGGGCGATTGCGGGCGGCTACAAATGGTTTCGCAGCAGCGGCCTGAACTACGATCCGAAACTTCACCTGCGGCACCAGCTCGATCCGGTCGATCTGTATGTGCGCCATGTCTCGCCGGTTGCGAACATGGTGCTGAAGCGGGTGCTGCCGTGGCTGTCGCCGGTGCGGTACGACGAGACGCTGAAGAAATTCCCGAACTATCGCGAGATGTGGTGAGCCGGGCGGACCGACGCGCTTGACCCAATACGTGCGCCGTCGCAAAACAGATTCCATGCAAGGCAACAGTCTTCAGGGCGTCATCGACTGGCTGACCGACGGAGCGCGGTCGGCGACGCGGGTCGACCAGTTCGTGACCCAGACCTGCGAACGGCTGGTCGATTGCGGCCTGCCGCTCTCGCGCGTCGGCGTGTTCGTTCGCACACTGCATCCCAACATGCTGGGCCGGCATTTCGTCTGGCGCGCCGATGGCAGCGTCACCATGGGCGCGATGCCTCATGGCGATCAGGACGAGGACTACTTTCTCTCCAGTCCGCTGGCCATCGTGTTCGAGCAGGGGCTGGAGGTGCGCAAGCGGCTTCTGGATACGGGCGCGGGCAATGTGCCGTTCTTCGCCGAAATGAAAGATGGAGGCGCGACCGACTATATCGCGCTTCCGCTGCTGATGTCCGATGGCACCATTCATGCGGTGAGCTGGATCACCCAGCATCCTGAGGGTTTCGCCGAGGCGCAGCTTGCCGACCTGCGCCTGGTGATGCCGTCGCTCACGCGCATGATCGAAGTCTGGCTGCTGCGGCGGACCGCGGCGGGATTGCTGAACAATTATGTCGGCGGACGGGCCGGTGCGCGAATCCTCGCCGGGCAAATCCGCCGCGGCCATACCGAGACCATGCACGCGGCGATCTGGCTGTCGGACCTGCGCGGGTTTACGCCGCTGTCGGACCGGCTGCCGCCGGAAGCCGTGGTGGAGGTGCTCAACACCTATTTCGACTGTCAGGTGCCTGCGATCCTCAATCATGGCGGCGAAGTTCTCAAGTTCATGGGCGACGGCCTGCTGGCGGTGTTTCCGATCTCCGACAAGGAGGGCGACAGCGAAACCGTCTGCCGCCGCGTGCTGGAGGCGGCGCGCGAATGCCGCAAGAGCGTTGCGGCGATGACCTATTCCCATCAGGGTGAGACGCTTGCGAACTTCAGGTTCGGGCTGGCGCTGCATATCGGCAAGGTCCTGTACGGCAATATCGGCGGCGGCGACCGGCTCGATTTTACCTGTATCGGCCCGGCGGTGAATCTGGCGGCACGCATCGAGAAGATCGCCGGACGCCTGAACCGTACCGTGCTGGCCTCCACGGCCTTCGCCAGCCAGGCCGACGCCGGATGGACCGACCTCGGGCTGTTTTCTGTCGCGGGATTTGCCGCCGCCGAGCGGGTTTATGGCCTGGCGGACGAGACCGTGACTGTGCCCGCCTAGTCGTGCCGCCAGCGGCATTGACCGCCTTGCGCAAGGGGTTAAAACGCCGGATCGAACCCGGTCCGTAAAGTTCACGCATGGCGCCCTCCGGATATTTCCTCGAAGCCCCGCAACGGTTGAGGGCTTTCGTCCGCGCGCGGGAATCCAGCCTGATCGTGATCGCGGCCCTGATCGGCGCGATGGCGGGCCTGTTCGTGGCGGCGATGAGCGCCGCGGTCGAACTGCTGCATGTGGTCCTGTTCGATATTCCGATGGGCGCGCGGCTGTCCGCGATCAATCAGGTCGATCCGCTGCGCGCCATCGTTGTGCCGACTCTGGGTGGCCTGGTGCTGGGGATCGCGCTGCTGGTGCTGCTGCGGTGGCGGCCCGGACGTGAGATCGATCCCATCGAGGCCAATGCGCTGCATGGCGGCTACATGTCGTTTCGCGGCAGCATTATCGTCGCGTTGCAGACCATCTGGTCCAGCGGCGTCGGCGGGTCGGTCGGGCTCGAGGCGGGCTATACCCAGCTTGCCAGCGGCGTGGCCTCATCCATCGGACGGGCCTTTCACCTGCGCCGCGCGGATCAGCGCATTCTCGTCGGCTGCGGCGCCTCCGCCGCTATTGCAGGCGCTTTCAGTGCGCCGCTGGCCGGCGCATTCTATGCGTTCGAGCTGGTGCTCGGCGGCTACACGCCCGCCAGTCTTGCTCCGATCGGCGTCGCGGCCGTGACGGGATACGGCGTGACGCATCTGTTTGCACCGCTGTCGCTCGGCGTCAGCATCCGGCAAATCGGCGAGGTGACCAGTCAGGATCTGGCGATTGCCGCCGTGCTTGGCCTGCTCGCTGCGCTGACGGGCATCGCCATCATGCGCGGCGTGGCGCTTTTCGATACAGCGTTGTCGAAGATACGGCTGTGGACGCCGCTGCGTCCCGCGCTTGGCGGTCTGGCAGTGGGGCTGATGGCGCTGGTGACGCCGCAGGTCCTCGCCTCCGGTCACGGCGCGTTGTACCTCAACAGCCTGATCAAGATGCCGGTCACCTTGATGCTGATGGTGTTCCTGCTCAAGGCGCTGGCTTCGATTGTCTCGCTTGGCTCCGGATTTCGCGGAGGCCTGTTTTTCGCTTCGCTGCTGCTGGGATCGCTTGGCGGCCATCTGTTCGCTGCGGGGGTTTCCGCCGTGCTGCCCGGCCTCAATCTCGATC
Source organism: Afipia clevelandensis ATCC 49720 (assembly GCF_000336555.1). Lineage (GTDB taxonomy): Bacteria > Pseudomonadota > Alphaproteobacteria > Rhizobiales > Xanthobacteraceae > Afipia > Afipia clevelandensis. The sequence goes on from NZ_KB375281.1 coordinate 4,090,787, forward strand.
ACGGCGTCTACGCGGTGATCGGCATGAGCGCGCTGTCGGCCTCGATCATCGGCGGCCCGCTCACCATGTCGTTCATCGCGCTGGAAGCCACCGGCAATCTCTGGCTGACCACCGCGGTGCTGATCGCCGTGATCGTGTCGATGCAGGTGACGCGCGAACTGTTCGGCTATTCATTCGCGACATGGCGCTTCCACCTGCGCGGCGAAACCATTCGCAGCGCGGCGGATGTCGGCTGGATCAGGGATCTGACCGTGCGGCGCATGATGCGGACGGATGTCATCACCATCGCGGTGGACACCCCGATTGCGGCCTTACAGACCGCGTTGCCGCTGGGATCGAAAACGCAGGTGGTCGCGGTGGACGCGGAGGGGCGGTATGCCGGCATCGTCTTTGTCGCCGAAGCGCACGGCCTGAAAGACACCCAGGCCGCCAGCGTGCGCGATATCCTGCACTATGCCGATGTCACGCTGCTTCCCGAGATGGATGTGCGGCAGGCGGTGTCGGCGTTCGATACCGCCGAGGCGGAATCGCTCGCCGTGGTCAATTCCGCCGTGGATCGCCGTGTCATCGGAATCCTCACCGAAGCGCATGCCCTGCGCCGCTATGCCGAGGAATCCGACCAGCACCGGCACAGCCTGATCGGAGAGCGATAGCCGCTCGCTCTGAAACGAAAACGGCGGCCCTGGGGCCGCCGTTTCAGCTTTGCTATTGAAGCGCGGCTTCAGGCGGCGCGCACGTTGGTGAGGAATTTTTCGACCTCGATCTTGAGGCGGTTGCTGTCGGTGGACAGCATCTGCGCCGCCGAAAGCACCTGACCGGAGGCCGCCCCGGTCTCGCCCGCGCCGCGGCTGACATCGGCGATGCTGTTGGCGACCTCGCCGCTGAGGGACGCCGCCTGCTGCACGTTGCGGGAGATTTCCTGCGTCGCCGCGCCCTGTTCCTCGACGGCGGCCGCGATGGTCTGGGAGATTTCCGAGATCAGCGTGATGGTCTTGCCGATTTCCTTGATCGTGGAGACGGATTCCTGGGTCGCGGTCTGCATGCCGGCAACCTGGGCGCTGATCTCGTCGGTGGCCTTGGCGGTCTGGGCGGCGAGAGCCTTCACTTCGGATGCGACCACCGCAAAGCCGCGGCCGGCTTCGCCGGCGCGGGCGGCTTCGATGGTGGCGTTCAGCGCGAGCAGGTTGGTCTGCTCGGCCACGGCGGTGATCAGCTTGACCACATCGCCGATGCGGGCCGCGGCCTGCGACAGCTCGGAGATGCTGGTGTCGGTCTTCTGGGCCTGACGCACCGCGTCGGTGGCGATGCGGCTGGATTCCTGCACCTGGCGGCCGATCTCGCCGACAGACGAGGTGATTTCCTCGGTGGCGACGGCGACGGACTGGACGTTGCTGGATACTTCCTGCGAGGCCGAGGCGGCTTCGCCCGAGGTCCGGCCAGTGACTTCAGCGGTGGATGTCAGCGTGTTGGCGGCAGCTTCCAGTTCGGTGGAGGACGACGACAGCGAGCCGACCAGTTCGCCGATCAGCTTTTCAAAATCGCGGGTGATGGCATCGACACGCTGGCCGCGCGCGATCTTGGCTTCGGCGTCGGCTGCTGCGGCTTCATCCGCAGCCTTCTTGGCGATCAGCGCTTCCTTGAACACCTGCAGGGTGTCGGCCATGGCGCCGATTTCGGTCTTCTCGCCCTGATGCGGCACAATGGCGGCAAGGTCGCCTTCGCCGAGCGCCTTCATCGGCGTCACGATCGAGGCGATGCCGCTGGACACGTCGCGGACCAGATAGAAGCCGACAACAACGCCGATCAGGATCACCGCGACAATTGCCGCGATCACCAGCTTGAACGCGAGAGTATAGCTGTCGGTAGCGTCCTTGCCGGCGGCTTCGGCGCCCTTGTTGTTCAGCTCGACGTCCTTCTGCAGAAGCTCGTCAGCCTTGATGCCGATCGGATTGGCGTGCTTCGCATTCAACTCCTGCGCCTCGCGCGAGAACCGGCCGGCCTGCTGGCGCGAGATGGCCATTACTTCCTGCGTCGCCTTCTTGTAGCTGTCCCACAGCCCGACCCATTCCTTGTACATCGCGCGTTCTTCCGACGACGTGATCATGGGCTCGTATTTTGCCCGAATAGCCATGTTCGCTTCGACGATGCGATCAATCAGCTTTTCCTGGGCCTGCTTGTCTTCAAGTGATTCCACCAGCAAGTGCTGGCGCACCACGTTGCGATAGGTCAGGACGCCCGCACGTAGTTCGCCGAGCGCACGGACGCTGGGCAGCCAGTTGGTCTGCAGATCGGTGGCATTGGCGTTGATCGCCTGCATCTGCCGGATCGAGAACGCTCCCAGCGCCGCGATGGCGACGAGCATCAGGGCAATAACAAACGTGATTTTGGTGCGGATGGACATTCTGGAGAGCATTTTGAATCCTGGGTCTTTCTGACCGGTCTGGCTGGGGGCGAGGTGTGGAGAACTGATATCTTGGGGGGCCGATGGTTTTGGTCCGCGAGGGCCGGACCGCTTTCAGGCGGTGCGGTTGCACCGCTTCAACTTCGTTGAACGAAGTGAAATGTTCGTAAAGGCGCGGTACTTCGGTGTTGCGCTGGCCGCATGGGGCTGTGCTGAAAAAGGACAGCTCGAAAATCGTCGGCGGCCCGCGATGCCGTCGCCGCGCGCGTGAAAAAGCCGGCGGTGCTTTCGCATCGCCGGCTTGAAGAAGGTTCGCCAGACGAATCCGGTCAGGCGGCGCGGATGGTGGAGAGGAAGTTGCGGACTTCCATCTGCAGGTGGTTGCTCTCCTTGGACAGCGATTGCGCCGCGGTGAGCACCTGCGCCGACGCCGCGCCGGTCTCGCCATTGCTGCGGTCGGCTTCGGTGATGTTCTCGGCGACCCGCATGCTGAGTTCGGCGGCCTGCTGAACGTTGCGGGCGATCTCCTGCGTCGCCGCGCCCTGTTCCTCGACGGCGGCAGCGATCGTGGACGAGATTTCCGACATCAGGTTGATGGTGCTGCTGATCTCCTTGATGGTCAGCACCGAGTCGCCGGTGGCGACCTGCATGTCCGAAATCTGCGCGGTGATTTCGTCGGTGGCCTTCGCGGTCTGGGAGGCGAGGGCCTTGACCTCGGAGGCGACCACGGCGAAGCCGCGGCCGGCCTCACCGGCGCGCGCCGCCTCGATGGTGGCGTTGAGCGCCAGCAGGTTGGTCTGGTCGGCGATGGCGGTGATCAGCTTGACCACATCGCCGATGCGGTTGGCGGCCTTCGACAGTTCGGCGATGCTGGCATCGGTTTTCTCGGCTTGCTGCACGGCGACCTGGGCGACCCGGCTGGATTCCAGCACCTGGCGGCCGATTTCCTTGACCGAGGAGGTGATCTCCTCGGTGGCGGTGGCGGTTGACTGGATGCTCTCGGAAACGTCCTGCGAGGCATTCGCCGCCGCGCTGGACAACTGCCGGGTGGTGTCGGCGGCGTTGGTTAGCGTGCCGGCGGTGGCTTCCATTTCGGTCGAGGCCGACGAGAGCGAGCCGATCAGTTCGCCGATCATGCCCTCGAAGTTGCGGGTGGTCTCATCCAGCACTTCGGCGCGGCGCATTTTTACGGCAGCCTCGGCAGCGGCGGCTTCATCGGCGGCCTTCTTGGCGATCATGGCGTCCTTGAACACCTGCACGGTATCGGCGATCTGGCCGATCTCGGTGCTTTCGCCCTGATGGGGGACCTGCGTGGTCAGGTCGCCGGTGGCCAGCGCGCGCATCGGGGTCAGCACCGAGTCGATGCCGCGCGCGATATCGCGGACGATCAGCACGGCGGCGCAAAGGCCCATCAGCGCCATGACAATGAGGGCACCGAGCACGATCCGGAACGCCATTTCATAGTCGTTTTCCGCCTTCTGGCCTGAGGCCGCCGCGCCCTTGTCGTTCATGGTCACGAGTTTCGCCAGCACGGCGTCCATGCTGCGGCCGGCGATGGTGGCGCGCTTGGCGTTGACCTCGCGCGCCTGCGCGACTTCCTTCTTGCGGGCGTGGGCGATGACTTCATCCGCGGCTTCCCGGAAGGTCTTCCAGGTCGCGGAAAGCTCCTTGTACAGCGCAGCTTCCTCCGCCGAGGAAATCAGCGGCTCGTAAGCCTTGTTCGCGGTGTCGTAATCCCTGGCGCGGGCGTCGAGATTCTTCTGGATGTCCGCCATGAACTTCTCGTCCGGCTCGGTCAGATAATCGCGCAGCACCGCCCGGTAGCGCGCCGACTGGGTGCGCAGTTCGCCGAGCAGGCGCACGCTGGGCAACCAGCTTGTCTTGATGTCCTGGGCCGAGGCGTTGATCGCGCGCATCTCGATGATGGCGAACAGGCCCATGGCGGTCAGGGCCACCAGCAGAATGGAGACGAGGGCGACGAGTTTGGTCCGGATGGAGAGGCGGGAGAGCATCTAATCAGTCCTTTCGGGGTCCTTCTGACCCCGCTCAAGAAAACGCGCGACGAAACCAGACACAGGGGTCTGGCCGTCGAAAATGATTTCGACGCCTGACAGGCGCGGCGGTGTTGGCAATTTCCAGTCGGCGACCCGTTCTCATGGCGGGGCGTCCGCTCTGCAAACGTAAATAAATTCCGTGAAATGTTGGTAAATGCCTCTGGACCGGGCATGCGGCCCGAAAAAGGGCGTGAAGGCGGGTTGCTGTGCATAGGGCAGAGGCGATTTCGGGTTTCGGCTTCCCGGACCGAAGGGGCCGTGTCACCATGATGTCGTGAACGACGGGAGGTCCGCCATGCGCTGGTGTGTCTCGATCGGAGCGGTGCTTGTGGCGGGTGTGGTCGCAGGCGGCGATGTTCCCGGATTTGCCGCGCCGGCCGCGCCCTCCGTCCCCGTGGCGGCCGAGGCCAGGGTCGATGTCGAACTGATCCTGGCGGTCGATGTCTCCTACTCCATGGACATGGATGAACTGGCCCTGCAGCGGGAAGGGTATGCGCTCGCGGTCACCTCGAAGGAATTCCTGCAGGCGCTGAAGACCGGCCCGACCGGCAAGGTCGCGGTGACCTATTTCGAGTGGGCCGCTTCGACCGACCAGAAGATCATCGTGCCATGGCGGGTGATCGACGGTCCGGAATCCGCCGGTGCGCTGGCTGAGGAAATCCTGAAAGCGCCGCTGCGCCGCGCCTCGCGCACCTCGATCTCCGGCGCGATCAATTTCGCCATGCCGCTGTTCGAGGCCAACGAATATCAGGGGCTACGGCGGGTCATCGACATTTCGGGCGACGGGCCGAACAACAATGGCGAGCCAGTGACCATCGCGCGCGACGCCGCGCTGGCCAAAGGCATCACCATCAACGGCCTGCCGATCATGGCCAAGGAAACCAACTACGCCACCATGGATATCGAGAATCTCGATTTCTATTACGAGGATTGCGTGATCGGCGGCCCGGGGTCGTTCGTGGTGCCGATCAAGACAAAAGAGAAATTCAAGGAAGCGATCCGCACCAAGCTGGTGATGGAAGTTGCATACCGCGCGCCCGAGCCGCGCATCGTTCCCGCCGCGACGCGCGAGCCGCGCGTGTCATGCACCATCGGCGAGAAGATCTGGCAGGAGCGGTGGGGACGGTAATTGTTTTGATCGATTTTGAGATGACGCACGACGTCTCCGCATATTCAGTCGTCATCACCGGGCTTGACCCGGTGATCCACGTCTTGCTTGCGATCTCAAAGAGAAGTCGTGGATGGCCGGGTCAAGCCCGGCCATGACGATCTGTGGTTTGTTGAGCGTTCAATCCGCAACTACGAGCCGAGTTCACCTTCTGAACCGCGCCACCAGTTCCACGTGCGGGGTGTGGCGGAACTGATCGACCGGCGTGACACGGTCGATCCTGAATCCTGCGTCGAGCAGAATCCGTGCATCGCGCGCGAAGGTCGCCGGATTGCACGACACCGCGACGGCCAGCGCGATTTTGCTGGCGGCCAATTGCTGCGCCTGCGCCTGCGCGCCCTGACGCGGCGGATCGAACACCACGCAATCGTAGTCGCGCAGTTCCTGCGGCACCAGCGGGCGGCGGAACAGATCGCGCATCTCGGCCTTGATCGGTTTGAGGCCTTGCGTCTGTTTCACCGCATTCTGCAGCGCCGTGATGGCGCCTGCGTCGCTGTCGAACGCCGCCACCTTGAATTTTTCCGCAAGCCGAAATGCAAACGGGCCGAAGCCGCAGAACAGGTCCGCGATATGTTTGGCGCCCTTGCAGCGCTCGAACGCCAGCGCCGCGAGGGTTTCCTCGCCCAGCGCGGTCGGCTGCATGAACGAGCCGGGCGGCAGCGTGACCTGCGCCTTGCCGACCTGCACCACCGGCGGCTTGCGCATGATGACCAGTTCGCCATGGCGGGTCAGCCGCGCAAGATCATGCTTCTCGGCGAGCTTCGACAGTGCCGTCAGCAGGGCCGTGCCGAGCGGGCCGGAGCCGCGCACATCGACATCAAGACCGTTGTCTGCCGCCGTGATCTGGATATCCAGCGGCTTGCTCACCGGGCGCAGCAGTTCGGCGATCTCGTTGGCGGCTTCAATGGCACCGTGCATCTTCGGATCGAGGATCGGGCAATGATCAATGGCGATGATCTCGTGCCGTCCCGCCGCGGCGAAGCCGACGCGCAGAACATCCTGCTGGCTTTGCCGCGCATGCAGTGTCATGCGGCGGCGACCGGTGCCGTGGGCGTCGATCAGATCGTCGATCTCGCACTCGATGCCCGCGTGATGAAGCGTGTCGATCACGAGCTGACGCTTCCACGCCTGATAGGAACTCGGCTCCCAGTGCTGGATGGCGCAGCCGCCGCAGGTGCCGAAATGCGGACAGAACGGTTCGATGCGCTGCGGGCTTGGCGTGACGATCTGCGCCAGTTCGCGGCGCTCGGGATGGCCGGGCGAGGGCAGCACATCGACGCTTTCGCCGCCGAGCGCATAGGGCACATAGATGCTCGCGCCATCGGCAAGCGCAACGCCGTCGCCGAAATGGCCGACATGATCAATGGTGAGGCGTTCAGTCATTCAATCTAGCCGCGCCGCGCGCCGAGGAAGAATTCGGTGTTTCCGTCGCCGCCTGCGATGGAGGACGGAAACACCTTGATCTCGGTGCAGCCGAGGTCTTCCGCGAATGCGACGATGTCATCGCAAACGGCCTTGTGCACGGCGGCGTCGCGGATGATGCCTTTCTTCGAGTGTTTGCGGTCCGCCTCGAACTGCGGCTTGATCAGCGCCAGAAGATGCGTCGGCGCGGCGGGAATCGGCAGCACAGCAGGCAGGACCAGCTTCAGTGAAATGAAGCTGACGTCGATCACGATAATATCCGGACGGATTTCCAGCCGCTTGCCTGCGAGCGAGCGGATGTCGGTCTCTTCCATCGAGACAATTCTGGAGTTGCCCTGCAGGCTCGGATGCAACTGGCCACGCCCGACGTCGATGGCGTAGACGAGACTTGCGCCGTTGGCGAGCAGCACTTCGGTGAACCCGCCGGTCGATGCGCCGACATCGACGCAGACATGATCCTCGATGTCGATAGGATACTGCTCCAGCGCGCCGGCGAGCTTGACGCCGCCGCGCGACACCCAGGGATGCGCGGGCTCGGCCACGATCTCGGCGTCAGCGGCAAGCGGTTCAGAGACTTTCAAAACCGGCTTGCCGTTGGCGGTCACGCCGCCGGCTTCGATAGCAGCCTGCGCGCGGGCGCGGCTATCGAACAGGCCGCGCTCAACCAGCAGAACATCTGCGCGTTTGCGTGAGGTCATGTGCCACACCCTTTCACCTCTCCCCGTGGGGCAGAGGTCGACGCGCGCAGCGCGGCGGGTGAGGGGGCTCGATAACCTTGTTCAGACATCTAGAGCCCCTCACCCCAACCCTCTCCCCACAGGGGAGAGGGAGTGCATCGCATGCGGCGTGACAGCGCGTATCTGTCGTGAAGATCGGCAGGTCGCTAGGCCAGCTTCACCGTTTCGGACTTCAAATCCTTGCCCAGCGCCTCGAAAACCTTGGCGACGATGCCCTTGGCGTCGAGACCGGCCTGCGCATACATCGCCGCGGGCGAGTCATGGTCAATGAACGTGTCGGGCAACACCATGTTGCGCACCCGCAGGCCGCGATCCAGCACGCCGTGATCGGCCAGCGTCTGCAGCACATGGGTGCCGAAGCCGCCGATGGAGCCTTCCTCGATGGTGATGAGGACTTCATGCTCGCGCGCCAGCTTCAGAATCATGTCGAGATCGAGCGGCTTCATGAAGCGTGCGTCGGCGACGGTGGCCGACAGGCCGTGCGTTTCAAGTTCGTCGGCAGCCTTGAGGCATTCGCCGAGCCGCGCGCCGAACGACAGCAGCGCGACCTTGGAGCCTTCACGCATGATGCGGCCCTTGCCGATCGGCAAGGCAACGCCGACCTCGGGCATCTCGACGCCGCGGCCTTCGCCGCGCGGATAGCGCAGGGCGCTTGGCGCGTCGTCGAGTGCAACCTGCGTCGCGACCATGTGGACGAGATCGGCTTCATCCGCCGCCGCCATGATGACGAAACCGGGCAGGCAGCCGAGATAGGCGTTGTCGAAAGAACCGGCATGGGTCGGGCCATCCTGGCCGACGAGGCCGGCGCGGTCGATGGCGAAACGCACCGGCAGGCGCTGGATTGCCACGTCATGCACGACCTGATCGTAGCCGCGCTGCAGGAAGGTCGAATAGATCGCGCAGAACGGCTTGAAGCCTTCGGTGGCAAGACCTGCCGCGAAGGTCACCGCATGCTGCTCGGCGATGCCGACATCGAAGGTGCGTTCCGGAAAGACCTTCTCGAACAGGTCGACGCCGGTGCCGCCGGGCATCGCCGCGGTGATGGCGACGATCTTGTCGTCCTTCTGCGCTTCCTTGATCAGGCTCTGGCCGAACACGGCGGTATAGGACGGCGCGTTGGATTTCGCTTTCGCCTGCGCGCCGGTGGCGACATCGAATTTCGCGACCGCATGATACTTGTCCGCCGACGCTTCGGCAGGCGCGTAGCCTTTGCCCTTCTGCGTCACGACATGGATCAGCACCGGGCCGTTGCCGGCATCGCGGACATTGGTCAGCACCGGCAGGAGATGATCGAGGTTGTGGCCGTCGATCGGACCGACATAGAAGAAGCCGAGTTCCTCGAACAGGGTGCCGCCGGTGACCATGCCGCGCGCATATTCCTCGGCGCGCAGCGCGCGGTCCTCGAAGAATTTCGGCAGCTTGTGCGCCAGATTTTTCAATGCTTCTCGGGCCGAGCCATAAGTCTGGCTCGACAGCAGGCGGGCGAGATAAGCCGACATCGCACCGACCGGTGGCGCGATCGACATGTCGTTGTCGTTGAGAATGACGATCAGGCGCGAATGCATCGCACCGGCATTGTTCATGGCTTCATAGGCCATGCCGGCGGACATCGAGCCGTCGCCGATGACGGCGATGACGTTGTTCTTCTTGCCGGTGAGGTCGCGCGCCACGGCCATGCCGAGGCCGGCCGAAATCGAGGTCGAGGAGTGGGCCGCGCCGAACGGATCGTATTCGCTCTCGGCGCGCTTGGTGAAGCCGGAGAGGCCGCCGCCGGTGCGCAGCGTGCGGATGCGGTCGCGGCGGCCGGTCAGAATCTTGTGCGGATAGGCCTGATGGCCGACGTCCCAGATGATGCGGTCGTCCGGGGTGTTGAACACATAGTGGAGCGCGGTGGTCAGTTCGACCACGCCGAGACCCGCGCCGAAATGGCCGCCGGTCACCGACACGGTGTCGATGGTCTCAAGCCGCAATTCGTCGGCGAACTGGCGCAGTTGCTCGGGCTTGAGCTTGCGCAGCAGGTCCGGCGTCGGCGCAGCGTCGAGGAGTGGAGTCTTGCTCGAATGTGACACTTGAAATGATCCGCAATGATTTGGGGGCGTCCGGCCCGGCAAGTCAAAAAATGCCCGGAAAGGTCCGAAACGGACCCGTGACTTATACCAATTCCAAAACCATGCCAATCCGTTAGGCAGGCGCGAAAAGTCTCACTTTTCGGGCATCCGGCGGCTGGAACCGGGCAACAAGGCCGATCCGGCGCTGGCGTGGCTACCTGCGCGGTGACGACGACCGAATTGTGCTCGGAACAGTTGACCTACTGAACGTCCAGCGGTTCGGTGCCCGCCGCCTGACCGGATGCGTCGGTGGTGATCTTGTCGACGCGTGCTTCGGCCTGACGCAGCAATTCCTCGCAACGGCGCTTGAGACTCTCGCCGCGCTCATAGATCGCGACCGACTCTTCCAGCGGCACCTTGCCGTCCTCGAGCCGCTTCACGATCGACTCCAGTTCCTCGATCGCGTGCTCGAAGCTCAGTTTCTTGACATCCGCGTGGGACGTATCGGCCATGGTCGTTGTCCGTTGTCGTGATCGGAAGCCCGCGGAATCTAGGAACGATTTGCGGGCGTAATGTGGCGCAATGTAGCGCGATTCATTGCGGTGGGGAAAGCCGATCTCAGTTGTTCATCAGCGCCGCGACATGCACGGCGACGGAATCGCGCAGACCCTGCAGATCGTAGCCGCCTTCGAGCACCGACACGATGCGGCCCTCGGCGGACTTGTCGGCAATCTCCATCAGCTTGCGCGTGACCCATGCGAAATCTTCCTCGCGCAGTTCGAGGCTGCCGAGCGGATCGCGCCAGTGCGCGTCGAACCCGGCGGAAATCACGATCAGCTCCGGCGCAAACGCCTCGAGCCGCGGCAGGATGGCGAGATCGAACGCTTCGCGGAATTCGCGTCCGCCGTTACCGGGGCGCAGCGGCGCGTTGACCACGGTGTCCTGATCGCCGCGCTCCTGCGTGGCGCCGGTGCCGGGAAACAGCGGCATCTGATGGGTGGACGCATACATCACAGTGGGGTCGGCCCAGAAAATTTCCTGGCTGCCGTTGCCGTGATGCACATCGAAATCGACCACGCAGGCGCGTTCGATGCCGTATTTGCGTTGCGCGTAGCGCGCGGCGATAGCGGCGCTGTCGAAGAAACAGAAGCCCATCGGCTTTGAGGTTTCGGCGTGATGGCCGGGGGGGCGGGTGCCGACGAACGCATTGGTGCGCTTGTTCTTCATCACGGCATCGACGGCGGCCACCGCGCCGCCGGTGGCGCGCAATGCGGCTTCCCATGTGCCCGGTGACATCGAGGTGTCGCCGTCGAGATAGACCATGCCGTCCTTCGGCGCGATGTGACGCAGCTCATCGATATATTCGTTGCTGTGGCAAAGCGCGACCACATCGAGATCCGCTTCCGGCGCTTCGACGCGGACAAGATTCGTGAACGGTTCCGCCGACAGGCCCTGCTCGATGGCGCGCAGCCGATCCGGGCGCTCCGGATGACCGGGCGCGGTCAGATGATTGAGGCCAGCGGCGGTGTGGTAGTAAAGGGTCGGCATGGACCGTTGTCTTTCTTCTGGTGCCGAAGCAATTTTCCTCGCAAGTCACCCATCATAACGTGCGATGCCCGGGTTTGTCCCGGGCATCTAGGCTTGACTTTGAGATTAGGTGAAGACCGGAAAGCGCCGATAAAGGGCTCAGGCCTTCTTCTTGCGGGAAAAGAAGGCCGCGAAGGCGTTCCGCGCTTCATCCGATTTCAGCCGCTCGCCGAAATGATGCGATTCCTCGTCCATCCGGCGCAGCACGTCTTCCCGCGCAGGTTTCAGCAGCTTGCGGGTCAGCGCCACGGCGTCTTTCGGCAGCGAGGCGATTTCGCGCGCCACCTTGCGTGCCTCGACCTCGGTGTGCCCGGGCGCGACGATGACGTTGACGAAGCCGGCTTCGCGGGCCTCGTCCGCTGTCACGGTGCGGCCCATCACCAGCATCGAGAAGGCGCGCTGATGTCCCATCACGCGCGGCGCAAGCAGGCTGGAGGCGGCTTCCGGCACAAGGCCGAGATGAATGAACGGCGTCGAGAACGTCGCCGTGGTCGAGGCGAGAACGTAGTCGCAATGAAACAGCATGGTGGTGCCGACGCCGACGGCAATGCCGTCCACGGCACCGATCAGCGGCTTCTCGTTATAGGCGAGGGCTTTCAGAAACTGTGTCGCCGCCATCGGGCGCGCGTCGTCGCTGTTGGAGGTATTGGCCCGCGCGAAATCCTCGAGGTCGTTGCCTGCGGTGAACACGCCGGAGCCGCCGGAGATCACGATGCTGCGGATATCGGGATCGGACTGCGCGGATTTGATCGCCTCCGCCATCGACGTATACATGCCCTGGGTCAGTGCATTCTTCTTGTCGGGGCGCCGCATGGTGATGGTGCGGGTGTTGTCCTCGTCGGTGATGATGATGTGGTCGGTCATGGTCGTTTCCCCGGAAGTGTGAAGGCGCTGCAGCATCGGAGATGGCTGGCGCCACCTGCTCGTTCATCCTACATCATGCCAAGAACGGCAATCCTGGCCAGCCGGTTTCCGGCGCAATTTCACAAAGGGACGCTGCCATGCAACTGACCGGCATTCATCACCTGACGGCGATTTCGGCCCATGCGAAGGGAAATCTGGCGTTTTACACCGGCGTGCTGGGCATGCGGCTGGTGAAAAAGACCGTCAATCAGGACGATGTCAGCGCCTACCACCTGTTCTATGCGGACGGGAAGGCCAACCCGGGCACCGACCTGACCTTCTTTGACTGGCCAGCAGCGCGGGAACATCGCGGGACCCGCAGCGTCTCGCGTACGGGCCTGCGGGTCAACGGCGAGAAAGCGCTGGCCTTCTGGCAGCAGCGGCTGATCCAGCTCGGCGTGCATGTCGGCAAGGTGACGGAGGTCGATGGCCGCATGACGCTTCCGTTCGAGGACCCGGAAGGCCAGCGGCTGGTGCTGGTCGATGACGGCGGGCGCGGCGAGGCGCATCCGTGGGAGAAAAGCCCGGTGCCGGCGGAGCATCAGATCCGTGGCCTCGGCCCGATCGTGCTCAACGTTCCGGAACTGGCGCGCACGGCGCGGCTCCTGACCGATGTGCTGAACATGAAGCGCGTGCGCGACTATGCGTCGCCCGACGGCGAGCATCGCATCGAGGTGTTCTCGATGGGTGAGGGCGGTCCTGCCGCTGAATTGCATGTGCTGGAGCAGAAGGATTTGCCCGCGGCGCGGCAGGGCGCGGGCGGAGTGCACCATGTCGCGCTGCGCACGCCGAACGAAGAACAGTATCACGCCTGGACGGCGCGGCTGTCCGAGTTCGGCATTCATTCCAGCGGCGAGATCGACCGCTTCTACTTCCGCAGTCTCTATTTCCGTGAGCCGAACGGAATCCTGTTCGAGATTGCGACCGACGGGCCGGGCTTCGCCACCGATGAGCCGATGGACAAGCTTGGCGAGAAACTGTCGCTGCCGCCGTTCCTCGAACATCGCCGCAGGGAAATCGAAGCGGGGCTGAAGCCGCTGGTGTGAGTCCTTCTTTCCCTCTCCCCTTGTGGGAGAGGGTGCCCGAACGAAGTAAGGGCGGGTGAGGGGTCATCGTGAGCTATCCTTCACCCGGCTCAGTTTCGCTCCGCTCAACCTCGCCACCCTCTCCCACAAGGGGAGAGGGGAAGAAAATTACCCGGCCAGCACCACATCCGCGCCGGTGGTCGCGGTCGCGGCGTCCATGATGGTGCGCTCGAATGCGCCGGACTGCACCGTGACGTTCTCCGCAAAGAACCGCGCCAGCGCGACATAACGCTGCACGTCGTTCTGATGCGTCTCGTCGGTGCGCGCGGCGAGCGCTTCCTTGGCCAGCGAGCAGCCGCCGAGCGTGGTCGAAAACAGCCGCAGATAAGGTGTCGCGCCGGCCAGCGCTTCGGCGGGCGAGGTCGCGATCTTTTCCAAGAGCCACTTGCTCGAGCGCTCGACCGAGTCGACCGCCTCGCGCAGCTTGGCGCCGGTGGTGCCGAAGGCCGGATCATTCGAGGCTTCGACCTTCGCGACGATGTCTTTCAGTTCGGCGAGCAGATCCCACACCGCTTCGCCGCCGGACATCTGCAGCTTGCGCATCAGAAGGTCGTTGGCCTGCACGCCGTTGGTGCCTTCATAGATGGTGAGGATGCGCGCATCGCGGACGTACTGCGCCGCGCCGGTTTCTTCCATGAAGCCCATGCCGCCATGCACCTGCACGCCGATGGCCGCGACTTCATTGCCGATGTCGGTGGAGAACGCCTTCGCCATCGGCGTCAACAATGCGCCGCGTGTGGCTGCTTTCTCGCGCACCTTCGGATCGGTGGCGCGGTGCGACACGTCGATCGCCACAGCGGTCGCGTAGCAGATCGTGCGCGCCGCCGCCGTCATGCCGCGCATCAGCATCAGGTTCCGCTTCACATCCGGATACATGATGATCGGATCGGAGCCGGTATTCTGGCTGCCGAGCGCCTTGCCCTGCTTGCGCTCCTGCGCGTAGGCCAGCGCGCGCTGATAGGCGCGGTCCGCGAGGCCGACGCCCTGCAGGCCGACACCGAGACGCGCCTGATTCATCATGGTGAACATGGCGGCCATGCCGCCGTTCTCCTTGCCGACCAGATACGCGATGGTGCCGCCCTTGTCGCCCATGGTCATGGTGCAGGTCGGCGAGGCGTGGATGCCGAGCTTGTGCTCGACGCCGCTGGCATAAATATCGTTGCGCGCGCCGAGCGAGCCGTCGGCATTGACCAGATACTTCGGTGCCAGGAACAGCGTGATGCCCTTCGAGCCCGGAGGCGAGCCGGGCAGGCGCGCCAGAATGAAATGAACGATGTTGTCGCTCATGTCATGGTCGCCATAGGTGATGAAGATTTTCGAGCCAAATAGACGGTAAGTGCCATCGGGCTGCTTTTCCGCGCGGGTGCGCAGCGCTCCGACATCGGTACCGGCCTGTGGTTCGGTGAGCTGCATGGTGCCGGGCCATTCGCCGGAAATCAGCTTCTCGAGATAGATGTCCTTCAGCTCCTTGCTGCCATGGGCATCGAGCGCGTCAATCGCGCTCAGTGTCAGCAGCGGGCAGAGGCCGAATGCGAGATTCGAGGCGCTCCAGATTTCGTTCACCGCGGAATGCACGGCGAGCGGCAGGCCCTGACCGCCAAAATCTTCCGATCCCGACACGGCATTCCAGCCGCCTTCGCACCAGCGCTTGTAGGCATCGGGCCAGCCCGGCGCGGTGATGACACCCTTGTCGGTGAGCTTGATGCCGGCGCGGTCGCCGGGCTGATTGAGCGGCTCGAGCACGTCAGTCGCGAACTTGCCGGCTTCCTCGATCACGGAGGCGGAGAACTCCGGATCGTAGCCATTATAATGTCCTGCCTCCACGGCGGCCAGAAGGCCGGCGCCATGGTTGAGAGAGAGGAGCATGTCGTTGAGCGGCGCGCGGTAGGTCATGATCGGGGTCTCGCTGTTTCGTGCGGAACGTCAGGCGGGTCGCGCGGCAGTCGCAACGGCCCCATCGGCCGGACGGCGGCGATCCACGCAAGGTATTGGTCGGTATCCAGTTTTCCTCTGGCCGGCGGCTCTTGTCACAGGCTGCCTGACCTCGCTCTGTCTTCCCACGAAAACCGGCTGTCCTCAACTCCCGCTGTGGCGGGAAAGCGGTGGCGGCAGATATGCCACGGAAGCCGTCAAGCAGCGGCGAGCGGGGCTGGCGCAGCCTGGAAAAGCGGGTTTCCCCCTTGCTGCAAATGCTCTAAGACCTGCCGGTCAGGCGACTCGGGACGGCA
Organism: Afipia clevelandensis ATCC 49720; assembly: GCF_000336555.1. Lineage (GTDB taxonomy): Bacteria > Pseudomonadota > Alphaproteobacteria > Rhizobiales > Xanthobacteraceae > Afipia > Afipia clevelandensis. The sequence goes on from NZ_KB375281.1 coordinate 4,106,420, forward strand.
GCGCGCTGTTCCGGCAGGGAATACACAGGCAATTTACAGTTGTTCCCGGCGCGATCGCCCGTTGCGCTGTTGGGGCGTAGCCAAGCGGTAAGGCAGGGGATTTTGATTCCCCCATTCGGAGGTTCGATCCCTCCCGCCCCAGCCAGCCAGTCCCGATGCGAGAGACTCTTCCTCTTGAGTGTCAGAAAGGCCCGCCAACAGCGGGCTTTTTCTTATAGGCGAGTGTGCGTGGAGACGATATTCGCACCAATTCTGCCGAAAATTGCCGAAAGTCTCCGCCTACCTATTAGGAAATTCCCGTTTTCGAGAGACTTGCCCCAGAGACCGAAGAAACAAACCACTGCGCGGTGGGGGCGTCAGTGACGGGCGCTTCGGAGCGCGTATTTATGAACCTGGCTTCCATTTTGCGGAAGGAGAAACAGCGCGAGGCATTCCCGCAACCGCACAGGATAACGGCCGCCTTATCTATCGGCATGTGCCTTTGCTATGCCTAGCGAAACGAATGGGAGCAACCGGGTCTCGCCGTACCGGCGCTCTGGTCAATGCGCATGGGTCGAACTAAGATCGCGCCTATGGCGGCCAAACCTCTCGACATCGGCGATTTGAGTTTCGCGCGGAAGGGCGATGCGCAAGAGCATTTCCGCCAGATCCTCCGTCGGCACGATCCCGGCGTGGCACTTTCCGAGCCAGATGCGACCCAGGTCTACTGGCTGCTTGAGCGGCATCCAGAAGCGGCGGTCAAAATCGGAGCAGGCGTAAAGGAATTCAGTACGCGCAGCGCGATGTTCGACACCCGATGCTTTGAAATCCGCCGCATCGATGGCAGCACGACTGATTTCTCCGTCAAGCCCTGCCTTGACGGCAAGGCGCCGTCGGCCTTTGCGGAGACTTTGCGCGCCATGCGCACTGAAGTGTTCGAAGACATCAAGCAGATGAAATGGGAGTTCTTCCGCGCCTCCACCCATCCTGATGGCAAAGCGCCCTGTGCCTTGACCGGCCGGCTGTTGTCGCTGGAGGAAGCGATGATCGATCATGCGCCGCCAAAAACGTTCAAGGCGCTGGCAGAGCGGTTCCTCGATGAGAATAAAATTGTTCCGAGCGAAGCTCTGCTCACACCCGCAAAGGACAATCAATATACTCCGCACCTTGCTGATAGCGACCATGCCGAGAAATGGCGGCAATTCTATCGCGCGAACGCAAACCCACGGATCGTGGCGCGTTAATTGGCGGTTAGCCCGCCGACACCGGCCCGCCCGGGCGTGCCTGCGGGTAGAGCGTTTGCCGGACGTCGTGAAGAATATCGTTCTCGAATGGCGACAATTCGGCGTTCTGCAGTTCGATCCGCCCAAGACGGTGCAGGACCTCGTCGAGCGACGATGCAGGCAGCAAAAACCCCTGAAGCCGCTGCGCGGTTTGTAGTGGAATTCCGTATTCGTCGAGCGCAAAGAGGATCGAAGGCATGAATAAATTTTCAGCCTGCTCGGCGAAAAAGGCGTAGTTGCCTGTATGCAACCTTGCGCCGCCCAGCACATCGCGCTGAAGCGCGTCGATCGCCATGAGATCGCGCGGAAAGCGCTGGCAAATCACATTGCGCACGAGACGCAAGGCGGTTTCGACCGCATCGCTTGGCGAGTCGCCGGGGTACCGGCGTGCCACACAGGTCTTGACGTAGGCGCTGAGATCGTCGCCCATCCGGAGCGCGTTGAGATGCCATGCGAGCTGCGCGCCCGAATTGATGCGGTATTCCTGAAGCGCGCGCTTATTGAGAAAGCGGAAGATGAGATCGCATGCGGTTTCGAGCTGGGGGCCGGTCGGCGGTTGGGTCCAGCCGAGCAGGGGTTGAATCTCCGGCAGCCGTGCGCGGATTTCGCTGGCAATTGCCTCCTGCACTTCCCATGGGACGTGGCGATTGGCGCGCAGCGTGACCGGGCTTAGCGAACTCCTCGCGAAAAGATCCTCGACCCGGTGTTTCGAGAGCGGTTGGAGGTCGTCGGCCGGCAAATCCAGGAGCAGACTCATGGGCGTGTCGGCGCTTTGCACTCCAAGCGGAAACTCCACGGTGAAAGACTGATCGTCCGGCGGTGCTTCGAGCACGAAGACGCGCCCCACGAAATACTCGTTCATCCGGCCGGCGCGGCCTTCGATATTCTTGTACGTAAAATGCTCTAACACGTCGCGGCTTTTTCGGCGATCATACACAATGACGTTTTTGGCGACCGTGTTCACGCCTTCGATGATGGTCGAGGTACACACGAGAAAAGGAATTTTTCGGTTGTTAAACAGACGAATGAAATATTGCTGCAAGGCGCGGGGCACGCCGCCGTGATGGATGCCGATGCCATGCTGGAGCGCGTGCGCAACGATCCAGTCCGGATCATATTTCTCGGCGATCCAGTGAACCGCGGCCGCCGCCGCGTCATGGGGCGCGAGCCCGCCCCGTTCGATCAGCAGTTTGGCGACCTGGCTCGCGCTGCCGGGAGACTGGCAGTAAATGATCGTGGGTCCGTCGAGCATCTTGCAAAGCTCAAGCAGGCCAACATCGCGCGCGTCGCCGTGCGTGGGCAAGTTAAGATTGACGACATCGACCGCCACGGTCGAGAACTCGGACGGGATGAAGTGGTGCTCGTAGCGGTCGAGGCCTTTAATCGCCTGGATGTTGGGCCCGAGCAGATAAAACTGCGCGCCGGTCTTGGCGAGCTTGTGAAAGGCAAGGTTGAGGTCGACGGCGCGGTCGGACTTTTTTTCAGTCGCAAGGTTCATCTTGTAGAATTCGTCGATGACGAAGAACTGCGTGTCCGCTAGGTCCTCGCGGCTGAGGACCCGTTCTTGCGTCAGCACATAGACCGTAATCCGGTCGGCCCGCGCGTTTTGGCTGGGATGCGTGATGATGGCGCAGCGCTCCCCAAACCGGCGCAACAGGCGGCGGCGGGTTTCGTCGATGAGGGCCAGGGTTGGCACGACAATGACAATTTTGCGGAATTTCTCGGAAGCCACGATCTCGTCGATGACGAGGCTCTTGCCGGAACTGGTCGAGGCGCTGAGCACGACATTGGCGCCGCGCAAGAGCTGATGGTAGATGCGCGCCTGAAGGCTGTGAAAAACAATCGCGCTGTCAGCATTGTCCGGCCGGTGCAGCTCGAAGGCGAGTTGGTCGGCGACATCCGCCGCCGCGATAGTTTCAGAGAGATACGGGAAGAGGCCGACATTCCTCACCAGGCTCATCAGGACCACACGCTGGGATTTATCGAAACGGTCAAGGACGGCCAGTGCGCGGATGACGAGATCGCGGCCTTCATGGTGGGTATGCGTATTGTTCACGTGCTGCGCGATCCCTCGCAAGATACCAACACGCTGGTCCGGTGGGATGGGCTCCTGAAGTGCGTTGCGGAGTTCGCCGTAATCCATTCGCTAGCCGCCCATCAGGGCTGTGAATTGCCCGGTCAAGGTGACCACGCATTCGATCGGCACTAAGAAGATGTGCACCTTCACGTTTTGGAGGGTGGATGGCAGGCGCGGCTTCAGCGCGGCGTAGGACGCCTGCACCTCGGCGACCAGACGCGTGCGATAGTCCCTGGCGTAGCCCCCGCCCAAAACCGTGCTGTCATAGGCGATCAAAATCGGAATGCATAAGGCCTCCACTAGGTCGTCGATCGGCGCGTTGCGCGCGAGCGCGGCTTCCAGGCTGGTCGGCATCAGATGCAAGGGCTCGCGCAAGGCAAGAATGGTTTCCCGCTCCTCCTTCAGGAAATCAGGATCTAGCACGTGTTCGAGATCCGCTAGCGTGGCTTTGAGAATCGCCTCATGACTATCGGCGGTCGCGATGGTGGCGCGCCCAAGCCAGAGTTCGTCGCCCCTCAGAGCATGGACGATATGGGCGGAGCCGAAACTGCGCATGCCCGTTGCAGATTGATAGAAAAGTTTGCAAGCGATGGGTTCGCTGCCAAAGCTCTGGCGGATGACGACATGGAGCAGTGTTTCGCCGACGAGTTGCTGATCGGAGACAGCTCGTTGGCGCTTGATGGCGCTGACGGCGTCCCGAGTCTTTCGCCGCAGTTGGAGATGCTGTACGGATGCAAGGTCGCTCGCCTTCAAGGCTATCTCCGGGAGCCAATCGACGAGATGATCGGCCAACTGCTGCGAACGCCAGCGCTCGTTTTCAAAGCGCACGTCGTAGCTTGAGAGCGCGCGACGCAGTGAGTCTTCAGACATGTGGTGAAGATCTGCAAAGAACGCGTCGGTCTTGGCGCGATAGGGTTTCGAGGTGCGCTGCTGCGCGGCTTCAGTGTTGGCAAGGTGCTCCGTCCACCAAGCGATGGTGGTACTCCGAGTAAGCACCTTCTTCTCCGGGTCACTGACGCGCGAGGCGGTCGCAGCGTCGTCAACGATGCGCAAGAGGTCCTGATAGATTTGGTCTACATGCGAAGCGGTGGGATTTCCGCCAAAGCGTTCCGCAAGAACGCTGATTTTTTTGTGGTTCAAGGCGATCAATGCGGTGACGTCACCGGTCACTTGCCAGACGGTCTGCTCGGCCCAATAGACAAGGTCGTTTCCAAGCGGCGAAACTGTCTTGAGTTGCTTGGTAAGCTTCTTGCCCAACTCGGCTACGGGCTCGCGACGGAAGCGCGCGCCGCGTTCAAGCTTCAGGCAAGCGAGCGATTTGTTCACGTCGCGGCGCGATACGATCCGAAAGCGCGCGTTGGGCCCATAACGATCGCATAAGAGCGATTTCTCGACCAAGGAGGTTGGTTTCTTGGGTGGACTGCGTGTGGTGACCTCGTCCTTCGTCCATTTGCGATCACCCTCGGTCGTTTTGACCTGGACGTATTCCGGATATTCGGTCTCACCGGTCTGCCAGAAGAGGAAGATGTCGTCGGCGGTCTCGCATTCGACTTTGGCGAGACGCGGATCGTCGATCATGGCCAAGAGGAAGAATGCGGCGACATGATCCTGATATTTGAACCCCCGACGCGCCGCGACGCCGCCCGCATCGGAGGCGGGCGTATCGATAGTGCCGGTGAGATCGGTCACGCTCATGAGGTCAGCTCAAAGGATCACCGATTACAGTGGTACTAGCAAAGAGGCTTGTTCCAAACGGAACAATAAGTGAACAAACGGCATATTTGCGGTTTTCAGGCAAGGAGGCTTGCTTCAAAGCGCTGGGTACCGGGCGGACCGCCGAGATCAACTGGCACGATATCGAGGTTCTGCAAATCGGCCGTTCAGCCTCCTGCGGCTGTCGGGTGGGGCTCTTCAGGAGTTGCAAGAACTTGCGCCCGCCGGCTATGAGCCTGTCCTGCATGTCGCTTGCTCCGTCGGGGAGGGATCGCCGACGCCATCGTCACGATTTCAGCCGTGGTGCAGCGATGAGAAATCGCTGCTGGCGAAGCCAGACGGAGCGCGAAAATACTGGAGCAAACTTCAGCGCTGTTATGGGTAGGTTGACCTAGCTGAACGCCGCTAGCGTCTGTCTGAGAAATAGCTAGGAAGAACTCCATAGCATTGGATCTACGAACCCAACTTAGATCAGAATCTCAGCGCCATGCATTGGTCGGACCATGCCAAGGGCAGCGTTTTCGGAATCTGCGCCAATGATAATGTTGCTGGCTGGTCGCCGCTGAGAATGGCCGCTGTTATAGTGGGTGCCATGAACGCATAGCGCAATTCCTGCCGCACCAACTTGGGATGCAGTTTGACCGAGGCGGCCAGTGCCTCGGCAGTGGCAAACTTTCTATTCTGTAGATCACGCAGCCATGCGTGGGCTCGAACAATGGCCTGAACCAATTTCGCATTAGGCTGGCATTCGCCGTCGGCCTCAGTGATCGTTGCCGAACCCGGTTGGCGCAGCTGCCAAGGGATCGCGAATTTGCTCGATCGGATTTTGGCCGGCGGCGTGGTGGTAACCCTGATGATGCGGCTGCTCAGTTCGGCGCGCGCGACATAGCTGTCGATAACAGTTGCATTCAACACAGCCTTGTCGAGTTTCAGCCGTTCACGCAACGCGTTGATTATAGTCGACTCGATGTCAGTTGCCGCGACGCGCGCCATGGAGCCGGCTTCCAGTTTTCGTCCACGCAGCAAAGCCGAACTGACATAGAACTTGTAACGCACGCCGTTCTTGGACGAAAAGCTTGGGCTCATTGCGTTGCCGCGATCATCGAACAGTTTGCCCATGAGAAGTGCGCCGCTTTCCGATCGCTCTATCTTCCTTTTGTTGGTGCCGGAGGCGAGCAGTTCTTGAACTTTGTTGAAGGTCTTGCGGTCTATGATTGCCTTGTGCTCGCCCGGATACCATTTTCCGCCGTGGCCGGTTTCGCCAATGTAGATCCTGTTTTTCAGGAAGTGGGCGAGGGGACCATAGGTGAACGGAATGCCGCCGTTGAACTTCTTGACCTTGGTATTCCGACGCTTGGTGACGATGCCACGCTTATCGAGATCCGCTACGAGGCGACCGAACGATTGCAACTCAACGTAACGCCGAAAGATAGTCCGGACAGTTTCAGCTTCAGTAGAATTGATGACGAGCTTCTTGTCTCGAGCCTCATAACCGAGCGGCACCGTACCGCCGGTCCACTTCCCTTTCCGACGAGAGGCAGCGACCTTGTCCCGGACGCGTTCAGACGAAAGCTCGCGCTCGAACTGGGCAAATGACAGCAGCACGTTGAGGGTCAATCGACCCATCGAGGTCGTCGTGTTGAACTGCTGAGTGACGGCTACGAACGAAATTGATCTCGCGTCAAACGCTTCCACGAGCTTGGCAAAGTCAGCCAGCGAACGGGTGAGGCGGTCGATCTTGTAGACCACGACAACGTCGACCTTACCGGCGTCTATATCCTTGAGCAGTTGCTTGAGGGCAGGACGCTCGAGGTTGCCACCGGAGAAGGCCGGATCGTCATAGGGCTGCGTGATTACCTTCCAGCCAAGTGATGCCTGGCTCTTTATATAAGCCTCGCAAGCTTCCCGTTGGGCATCGAGCGAGTTGAATTCCAGCTCAAGACCATGCTCAGTGGATTTGCGGGTGTAGATGGCGCAGCGCAGGGTTTTGGGAGCGTTACTTGCCATGGGCGGACTCCTGAGACTTGGAGCGCAGCCCGAAGAACCGCGGTCCATTCCAGTTGGTGCCTGCAATCAGCGACGCGATCTCAGAGAGACCCGCATAGGTCTTGCCGTCATAGGCAAAGCCGTCTGGACGAACCACGACGCGGTAGGTTTTACCCTTCCATGTCCGGACCAGTTCCGAGCCGGGCTTGATGCGGCGCGGCAGCTCCAGCCGCCCGTTGGGCTTGGCAGCCATGGCTTTCACAAGCTGGTCGAGCAGGCGCTTGGTCGGACCGGACAATCTCCCATAGGCTTTTTCCTGAATCCGATGGGCAATGCTCCTGCGCAGCAGGTCCGGACCGAAAGCCCTTGGCGGATCTGTTCGAAGCACTTCTCGGTAACATCTGCGCAGTTCGACGATAGGGGCTGTTGCCAGCCGATCGAGCTCTGCTTCTACGGCTGGATCGGCTGGCTTCATGGAGGAGGTAGCTTGGATCATTTCGCGGTACTCGGTTTCGCGATCCGGTAGACGCGCTGTCCATCGGTCTTGACCGAGGTTAGGTTCAGCTTGAGTTTTTTGCGCACGGTTCCAGCGAAGAAGCCGCGCACCGAATGTTGCTGCCAGTCGGTTGCCTTCATGATGGCGGCGATGGTGGTGCCGGACGGCGCGCGGAGCATATCGAGGACCTTGTCCTGTTTGGACACGGCCACGTTCGGCGTCTTCAGCATTACCGGCTTCTTCGGCGCGACGGGCGGCAGAACTTTTCCGGCGGATTTTGTCGGTCGCTTTGCTGCCGGTGTGGATTTACGCCCGGTCTTGCGAGGGGGCTTTCGATTGCTGGTGGGCATTTCGGTTCTCCTGCTTCAACGACAGCATCATGTGCCGCCACTGCCGCAAGCCCGTCGTTCGCAGACGGGCCGAGAACCTTTCGTTTGGAGAGAGAGCTTTACTCGCTCGACAACCGGTTGAGCAGCGAAGCCGCATCCTGCAAACGGCCGGTCTCATAGAATATCTGTTCGAGATCCATCGAAACTCTTACGCCTTCGGCGACACTGCCGGCCAGCGCGCAGGCCTCGGCGGCCTTGGCAATCCGTGCGGCCTCGCCAAGGCGAATGCCGATCTCGATAAGGATTAGGCCAATTGCCTGTTCTGTAATTTTGCGGTCCATCATTCTGCCTCCGATTTACGGCGACAGTGACGCTCCACGTGCTGGGGAAGTCGAGCGGAAACGCAGCAATCTAGTGGCTCTTATCAGCCGGTCCGGATCACAAAATGATCCGAAAAGAAGCCCAAAGCTGCACGACTTATTTGGTCGGACGCTTTGAGGCGGTCTTGGGCGAGCCCTTTCCCCCAACGTAGTCCTTAAACAGCTTCACAGGATCGGCGCCAAGCGCGCGGGCGATAGCAATGAACTCAATGACGTCGAGGCGGCGCTCACCGTTCTCATATTTGGCGACAAAGGATTGAGGTCGGCCGAGTTTCTTGGCCAAGGCCTGCTGTCGAACATCCGCAGCTTTCCGCACTGCGACAAGCAGGTCGATCAGTCGGGCATAGTCCGCGGATTTGAGGGTCTTTTGCATGCGCCGCCAGGGCCGTGAATCGGCGGCGCACAATTTGATCCCAGAAACGGATTATCCCAAAATAGGATCAAAAATTAACCCTGACCTGCTTCCTTCGCTACCAAACGACCTTTGGACTGGATGTCGATGTGCAACGAAGCCACTAGCGGCTTGGCGTTTCAGGCTGTGTGAGCGCGGCAATGGAGTTAAGGGTTTGTCGATGGCAAATGATGTGACGGTGTCCTCCGGGCGAAAGCAGAGTGAGCAGCAGGCCGCTTTACAAGTCCAAGAAACCCTCGCTGCGCACTTTCCTGACTACACGGTCGAAACGGGTAAAAGCCTGCTCTACAAGATCGAGGTAGATCCGTCCGGCCAGCTGAGCCATGAGAGCGCTGCAAGCCCGATGCGTGGGCAGAACGCATTTCAGACGGACATTCTGATCACAAAAGATTCAATTCCGCTCGTTGTCATCGAGCTCAAATCTGGTTCTTTTACATCGCATGACGTCATTACCTATAGCTTCAAGGCAGCGCGGCATAAGCAAATCTATCCCTATCTGCGGTATGGCTTTGTCGTCGTGGGGTTGGACGGGCTTGGCCGTCGATTCGTGACTCACAATGAGGGGTTTGACTTCGCGATGGCTCTTCCGGATAGCACGACCATCGAGACCGATCTTGTCGCGCTGGTTCGTCGGCAAATCGCGGGCGCGGAAATATTATGCGATCTGATGCGTTCCGATCGGATCAAGATCCTGCGTTATGAAGAGACTGTCGAAATCGATCGATAGACGGCGGCTCGCCATCATCCGACCCAGGAAAGGGTCGTATCATATCCCCAGGTCTTGAACGCAAGCGCCTGGCTGATGCTATCGACGATGTCATCAGTCTTGCCCTGCGGGAACCTAAGGAGCTCGGATTCGACTTCCGCGAGGAAGTTCGCCGTGCGGGGGAATAATACCATGCCGGCTTCGAACTTCGCCTGCTGGACGTAAAGGCGACCGATCTTGTCACGTTCAATTGCCACGGCCTTTACTGGGTAGCTGCCAAGTTGCTTGAGTTCTTGGGCCAACGCGATGCCGGTCGAGGCATCCTCGATCAGAATCCGGTCAGGCTTAAAGCGGTCGGCGAGGGCGATGACGGTTTGTTTAAGGCGGGGATATTCGTAGCGACCACGCGTGACATCCATCAGGTAATATCGCTTATCGACCACCATCCACGTGGTGCAGACGCTCCAGTCATTCTGAGCGCCGTCCTTGGCAGCCGTATCCCAAGACTGGACCACTTTGGCCTTGTAGGTGCGCTCAGGCAATTGATCGTAATACTGTAGCCATTGGCGGTGGATCATCGCGCCACCGTCAGGTACCGGGGATTGTTGATACTGAGCACTGAAGATAGCGGAACCCATTTCTGAGCGAAGCTTCTCCAAGGTTGAGAGAGTCTCGTATTGGGGGTGAAGGGCTTCGCCAGCCCGGCGCATGTGAAACTCGCCGTCACCGATGGCGATTTTTTCCTCCACCTCGGCAATGGCGGGCAGGCTCAGTATGGTCCTATCGTTGGAATTTTCGGCGAGGAAACCCGTCAGATCATTAAGATGAACCCGCTGCATGACCAGAATGATGACACCCGTGGCTTTGTTGTCGAGGCGCGAGAGCAAAGTGTTTGTGAACCACTGGTTCAGGGAGTTACGAAGAGTGTCGGATTGCGCATCCACTGGCTTTTGCGGGTCATCCAGAATGAACATATCGCCGCCGAGGCCCGTCAAAGTTGCCGAAACGGAAGTCGATCGGCGAAAGCCGCGTCTGGTGGTGAAGACATCGGAATCGGCGATCCGAGCGACGCGCATGCTCGGAAATGTTTTTCGATACCAATCGGACTGAACGATCGCTCGAAAGTCGGCTGCATGTTTGGCCGAAAGGTCGTTGCTGTAGCTCACACCAAAAATCTTCATTCGAGGATTATGCCCGAGCAAGAACGCCGGCAGAATCACAGACACCGTCAAAGACTTCAGGTATCGCGGCGGCATGTTGAGGATCAGACGGTTGACCTTGCCGTCCCGAATGCGTTGGAGCTGGTGCGAGATCGCTTTGATGTGCCAATTCGGCAGGTATTCGGCACCTGGATTGAGCATTAGAAAGCAGCGATGGAGGAAGCTCTCGAAATCGTTGCGCAGGATAGAATAGAGGAGGTCTTGATCCTTCATCGCTCCTTCTCCTTTCCACCAAGCGTGGACTGGAAATTCCGCAGATAGGCATCAAGAACGGCCTTATCGTCAGGATTGACCTCCGACTCGGCGCTCGCTGTAGAGGCAATCGCGGCCAGCCGGTTCAGCACGAACGCTGCGCTCTTGGTGTTGCCCTTGAGCGAGTCCTCCGCGAGCTTGTGAAAGATTCCCTCCAGAATAGTGATCTTTCGAATCCGCCCGTTCTGTCGGATTTCGATTTTACGATTCAGGAGCTCCATAAGGATAGTCGCCTCGCTTTTAGCCCCCTTCGGACGACCTTTTGGATTGCCGCTTTGGCCTGGCTTGAATTGTCGAGAACGAGGCGGCTTCCCATAGCCAACGTCATCGTCGCTCGGCTCCAGCCGTACCCGCTTCCGGAAGACACGCTCAATTTTTGGGATCGATGCCATTGTGTTAGATCCTTACGCGTTTGAGAGCAGGGGAGGCGGACCGCTCTGCGGCCACCTCGTCGAAGGTTTGGCCGGTGGCCTCTAGGATTGCGTCGCGTTTGGTGAATTCCTGCCAACGGCGGATCGCAACATCGATGTACAAAGGGTCGATTTCGATGCCGTAGCCGCGCCGACCGACCTTTTCGGCAGCAAGAATGGTGGTGCCGGATCCCATAAAAGGATCGAGCACAATGTCGCCACGACGCGAACAGTCCCGCATGGCGTCGGCCACCAGGGCAACGGGTTTGACCGTTGGGTGAACGGTCAGCTCGGCGAGGCGATCTTTGCGGAACGTATTGACGCCGGCGTACTCCCAGACGTTCGATCTGGAGCGGCCAAACTTGCCGAGTTCGATATTGTTCTGGTGGCGGCCAGTGCCGTTCTTGAACACAAGGATTAGCTCATGCTGGGAGCGGTAGAAGCTGCCTTGCCCAGCGTTTGTTTTGACCCAAGCGATCATGTTTTTGAGCTCAGTGAAAGCTTCTTCGCCGGCCGCAAGGCACTCGCCAACGTGCCGCCAGTCCATGCAGCAGAAGACGATTGAACCGTCCTCTAAATACCGAGCGGCCAAGTGCATCCAGCTGGCAAGGAATTCGGTGAACTCGGCGCGCGACATCTCGCCGGAAGCGGAGGCAAACTCGCGGTGCTTGGTTTTCCCGCGACCTTGAACGGAGCTAATCCTGACGTTGTAGGGCGGGTCCGTAAAAGCCATGACGGCACGGGCGGTGCCCATCAGCTTTTTGACATCTCCGGGTTCTCTCGAATCCCCGCACAACAGCCGATGTTTCGACAGCGTCCATAAATCACCAGGTCGACTGATGGCCTTGGCTTCTACCTCGGGTACGACATCGCCAGGTTCACGCTCAGAATCGAGGTGATCGCTCATCAGGCTGTCGATCTCAGCAGCCTCAAAGCCGGACAGTTCGATATTGAGCTGGCATTCGGGAAGCAGAACCGCGAGTTCGCCAAGCTCCGCTGCGAGAACGGGATAATCCCATCCCGCGTTCGTCGGGATTTTGTTGTCCGCGATAGTAAGGAGGCGTTTCTTGGCATCGCTTAGGCCCGACATGACGATTGTCGGCACTTCCTTCAGCCCAAGCTCAAGCGCTGCGAGATACCGGCCATAGCCGCAAATGATAACGCCGTCTTCGTCGATCAAGATCGGATAGGTCCATCCGTAACAGAGGACCAAGTTTGCGATCTGCCGAATTTGCTTTTTGGAGTGTGTTCTTGTCTTCCGTTTAGGCGCTCGCAATGAGCGCACAAGCATCATGACGACGCGGTCGTGGGTCACAGTGAGCTCCTTTCATTTCGAAGGGAGCTCTTACATCCATCATTTTTTTGCTGAACGCATCAACCGCGATCAATGTGAGATTGTGGCAAAAAATTAAGATGGCTTTCGAAGGGTTTTCTTGCGACGGCGGCGCTTCTCATGTTCGCCGTTGATTTGGTCTAAGTAATCTTTCACCACGCTTGCCCTACACGGACCATCAATGATTCCTTTCGCCGGTCCCCGATCGGCTGCCTCACGCGCCCGACGCTTCATATTCTCGATTGCACGCTTAGAGACTGTGAGAAAAATCGTTGGCATCGTAGGCCTCCGTTGCATGGAAGCTAATGATGTCACCGGCGTCGTTGTCGGTCAGCCGCGGCGATCAAACTCAAATTGTGGCACGGCGGGGGCGCGCCTTTTTATGACGAATTCCGAATTTGCTTAAGGTGTCGGAGATCTTTTGCTCCGATACGATTTTGCTGTTGGGATTCTGCTTGAGCAGATCGCCCTGGATCACCTTCAGATACGGAACATTATCCAGGTCTCGAAGAGCACTGTAATTGAGAAGGTTCAACTCGCGCGCGATCGAAATGAAATCAGGCCCTTGAGAGCCAGCCGGAACAGCGTAACACCGATCCTCCGCCTTAGCCGATGAAATCGTCTGATGGACGATCCGCCAATCGAGGTCGGTGATAACGTAAGGAAGCTTTGCCGGAATAACCTGAACCGCGCGGACAATCTTGCCGTCGGTTCGGGTAACGTTTCCGGCGATGTCGACAGCGGCGTTGTCCAAGACTACGGTTTCGAATTCGATTGCCTGGTCCTCGTGTCTCGCCTGACTTGTCTTTGAACTACGCAACCATGCTGTAAACGCATGGTTATCTTGCCGTTCGAAATGGATTCCAGTTAACGTCACGATGTCCTGCGAGGGCAGTGGCAAGCCCGCACATATTATTCTGGCTTGATCGTTGGGTTGAAATTTCGCCTCATCGACGAACGCGTCGATCGCTTCGGCGACTGAAAACAGGTAAGATTTGCTCTCGCTAAGGTTTATCTGGATCGTCATGTTGACCTCCCACAAACTCATCTATTTAGGTGCGTGTCGCTTTTCGGAGTCAAGGTCGTTTTCGGCAAGCTGTGAGTTCCGCAACCGGCGTTATTCGCGTAATGAGCGGTTATGGAACCAAGCTAACGGCCTTAAAGGATAATCCAGCGTTTGTGTTTTAAGCGACCCCGGTCGGACCTCTTTGCCGAGCGCTTCACCTGCTTAATCTGCGCAATTTTACGGGCAACATTGAGACAGCGTGATGATTAACCTCGGATAAGCGGACGGAAGAGTTAGCACCCGAGCTTCTTCAACGCGCAACGCTCGAACGGATGAAACGCGAATGGCCGCGATGGCTCCTGCTAAGACGCTTGAGAGGTTGCGTCATCAAGAGCGGATAGAACTGTGTCATAGGTTGCAGATGTGGTGCCGCAATCCGTAACCGCAAATGGAAGCCTTGGCACAGGCCATGCGGCGGCGAATTCGTGACCGTCAAATATCTGCGGCGATCACCCGCGTGGTCTTTGCGAGGCGCCCTTTGAGCGTCGAGAGCTTGTCGGTGAGCTCCCGGAGTGTCTGATCGGAGAACGAGGTTATCAGCGACCGCCTGCCGGGAAAACAGATTCGCAATTTTCTTGTGGGTCGTGTCGGTGAGCGACATTAGGACGACTCGCGCATCGTCCTTGGACGCGACGCGGCGCACGAAACCATGTTCTCCAAGATTTTGGTCGGAGCGTGTTCCGGTACGCTGTGGTAACGCTCAGAGCACCGCTGATTCCAACGTATGCACTCTGTGGCGCCCTGTTAAAAACGCAACGTGACTCACATCGCCCGGGTGTTACGGACGAACGCCGCCTTGGGGGCTTAATGATCGCTATCGAAGAATATGACGGATGGCCTACGCGATAGCAAAATCAGCGCGGCTGACACGTCGCAAAATGCATCGTGTGCAGCATGAAAAAAGCCCGCATTGCTGCGGGCTTTTATTCTTTTACCGGTGTCCACCACCACCGCTGTGTGCACCGCCGCCAACCCCGATGGTAACGCTCGGACCGCCTCCACCGTGACCTCGTCTATTGCCATAACGGGGCGCGTGGCCAGAGCTACTGCGGTAAGAATGGTTCGGACGTACAATACGCTGGACACGGTAATTACGCCCGTGCCGATCGCGTGAACTAAAGTCAGTGGACTGCGTCACGTCCGTTGAGGCATTCGCCTTTACCGAATTGTCTGCGGCGTTTGCCGCGGAGCCTCCAAGCAGCATAGCTGCACCGAGGGCCATTGCGATAGCAAAACTTTTCATACAATCAACTCCTATATGTGTATGAGACAATCGTCGATCACTTCGAATGTTCCGACATGCGGCGTTAATTCGAGGACGGGTACTTGAATGACTGTTCATATTGCTCAATGGACCTGCACGAAAAAGCCCGCACTTCTGCGGGCTTTGCTTCTCCAGTTGTCAGTGGTGGCCGCTGTGGTGTCCACCGTGATGACCACCGTGATGTCCGCCTCCGAAGCCAAATCCGATGCTGGGTCCACCGCCGTAGTAGTAAGGCTGTGGGGCATAGTAAGCCTGCGGAGCATAGTAGCCATAGCTCCCACCGTGGGGGCGAACGTGTCTGTGGCGTGAGTGATGACGATGACGCCGATGCTGCGAACTGAACTCGGCAATCTGCGCAGTATGGGCTGCAGCCTGCGCCGTCACTGAGTTGTCTGCTGCGTTTGCGGCGGAACCGCCGAACAGTGCAGCTGCACCGACGGCAAAATAGCTAACTTTTTCATTTCCTCACTCCATTGATAAGCATGTAAAATCCTAATTGCCGCAGAAGCTCTCCGTTCCAGCGCGTCACATTAAATTTGCGATCAGTCCTTGAACATCCATTCATATTGATGAACGCATCATTGTGTTGGTGAGCGTAACTTGCGATGACGCTGCCCTGGATGTCTTTCTCTGTCTCGAAGCCAGTCAGCCATCCCGGTACGACCTACCGTCTTGGCTTAGGGGCTCCTTGCACCCAACTTTGGCCTCGACGATAGCCGTACTGTCTCGGTTGTTCTAACGAGAGGGCACCTCGGAAACGGGGTGTCCTTTTCGTTTTAATCTTTGCCGCTGTTCGCCGCCAAGAAGAGCTTGGAAGGTTGCGGCCTGCGTCGAGTCACTGCATTGCCGATGCGCCAAACGTCGCCAGGCTGAGTAACAGCAGGGCCGGGGATAACCGGCGGCACTGCGTCGGCCGAATCGTCGACATTAGCAGATAGCTCGCCGATCAATACATCGATCTCAGGCGGCTCTAAGTGATTGGTCTACGATAGATAGCTGGCTCACGACGAGTGCTCCCTGTTTATGGAGCTTCGCCAAATGAAAAAGCGCATCTCCGGACAAAATCCAGAACCACGCCATCGGCATCACGCGTCAACGGGTACCTCTTAAGGCGGATCTAGCACATGTTAGGTGTTCCGCTTGGCAGGCAAGATGCGTTCAGCTGGTAACGCAGCTTGCCTCAAGAGCGCGAATATATAACTTTGTCATCTTTCATCCATCGCGCAGGGAGTTTCATGAGATGCCAGGTCTATTCACGGTTATTGGCAATCTGAAATTCATGATGTGGTCGTCCACAATGCTAGCTCAATGATCGTTGGCCCAACCGGATGCTGTCGCCGACATTTAGGGAAGTCACGATTTGCGCCGGTTAGAAATGTCACTCGGTCGGGAGAGCCGCCTTTCTATGGTTGGGGTTGAGTTTTTCGCGCCGGGTGATCCGTCGGCTCTAGCCGACCTTAAATATGTGGTTCTTCTGGCCGCGCCGGCGCGGCGCCTTGGCCCAGCGGGACATGTCGAGCTGCTTCTGCTGTTCAGCAACGTAGGCGAGGATCGGGCCCAAGCGGTTGTTCTCGACAATCGCAGCCTGGTTGACCTGCGGACGCTTATCGAAAGTGCGGTACTGCAAATCGACGCCGTTGTGCCGGATCGCCAGCCGCCCGTCGGGATAGTCGATCACGGTGACCCCGCTTGCGCGCCCGCGACCGCGCGATCCCGGTGGGCTCGAGCATAAACAGCATCTGGTCGTACTGCAGCGTCAGGTTCATCGAGACCGAGCGCTCTTCCTTCCAGGCGAAGACATCGTCGAGATCGTCATGCGCCGCGACGGACGATGGATATCGCGATTGTCGAAGCGCCCGCGTTGTACGTCTCCAGGAATGCATTGCCGACCAGGATGGTATCGATGCCGCACAACCGCATCTCCTTCACCAGCCGATCCTGCAACGTGCTATGGGCCCGTTCCACGCGGCCCTGGGTTGAGGAGTTGGCACAAATGATGTCAATGTTCAGCACATGCAGCGCTCGGCCGAACTGGGTCATGCCATCGCCGGAGGCAGCATCCTTCCTGTTGACCAGCCGGACATTGAGGATCGAGACAAGCGACTTGAGTGGTTGAATTGAAGTACCAACGGCCTAGGGCAAGGCCGCGTGTCGTGAGCCCCTGACGGGAGGGCGCGCTGAGGCCGTAACCGGCATCCGCTAGCACACAGCCGAAGCGCATGTCAGTCTGCACTTTGGCGCGCTCGTAGTTTGGTGTCGCCGGCGGCGGTATGAGAAGCCTTGGATTTGAGACGCTCCTCCGCGCCGTCTCCATGACCAGCTTTTCCCAGGCCGGAGGCGACCACTAATTTCAGACGAGCGACGTTACGCGACTGCCGCAATGCGATGGCTGGCCGGTCCCAAAGCAGCAACTTGTTGCTATCCATTCGCAAGAATTTTGTTGCAAGTGGTTCGCAACAAGTATTTGATAGTCATTCGCAAGTAACTTTTACGACTAGGAATGGCGGCATTTTATGACGCTGCGAGGCCAAAACGTCATCATCGAGACGCGTCGCGGCGCGAATAGCTTGAAAAGCCTGTTCGCCGGGATCGTGCTCGGGGCGCTGTCGCTCGATGCCGCTCAGGCGGCCGACGTGTCTGCCACGCCGGTCAAGGCGCCGCGCGTTGAAACATACTTCGACTGGACCGGCCCTTATATCGGCGCCCATATGGGGTACGGCTGGGGGCACTCCAGCGCGACGCTGTTCAATCCGCTGCCATCGACACTCTCCCATTCCTACAACGGCATCAATGGTGGCGTGCACGTCGGGTACAATGTCGTCTTGCCCTCGCGGGTTTTGCTCGGCGTGGAGGCCGACATCACGTTTCCAAATTATATCAACTCCAACGCGGTCGTGTCGTCTCCAAGAGCGGCCGAGTCCGGTCTGACCGAGAAGATGGATTACGTCGGGTCCGCCCGCGCGCGCATCGGTTACGCCGGACAATCCTGGATGGTCTATGCGACCGGTGGATTCGCTTGGCAGGGCACACGCTTTGCCAGTGACCTGTCGGGCGGACTGGAAGAGAAAAATATCCAGCTTCGCACCGGCTGGGCTGCCGGTGCCGGATTCGAATATGTCGTCGACCCGCACTGGACGGCGCGGCTGGAATATCTCTATTACGATTTTTGGTCGGCCGACGTTCGGCTGCCATCGGGAGCCCGCTATGCCTCGACGCTGGATTTTCAGACGCTTCGTTTCGGCCTGAACCGCAAAATCGACTGGCCCGGCAGTACCGAACCGCGATTGGCAGCGACAAAGGCCGCGCTCTCATCGGATATTTGGGAGGTCCACGGACAGACCACGTATCTGTCGCAGGGCTATCCCGGATTTCATGCTCCGTATAGCGGCACCAATAGTCTGACGCCCGGCCGCCAGTCTCAGGCGACATGGAGCAATAGCCTCTATCTGAATGCCCGGCTGTGGGAAGGCGGCGAAGTCTACTTCAACCCTGAATTGCTTCAGGGCTTCGGCCTCAGCAATACCGTTGGCTTTGCCGGCTTTACCAGCGGCGAGGCGCAAAAATCGAACTTCCCTTATCCGCGCTTCAACCCGTCGAGACTATACCTGCGCCAGACATTCGGCTTCGGCGGCAAGCAGGAAGAGTTGCCCAGCGGCCCCGGTCAACTCGCTGGGAAAGCGGACGTCTCACGGCTGACGCTGCAGGCCGGAAAATTCGCCGTCCCCGATGTTTTCGACGGCAATGCCTACGCCAAGGATCCCCGCAAGGACTTCATGAACTGGTCGATATGGGCGCCGGGCGCGTTCGACTATTCCGCCGACAAGGTCGGCCTGACATATGGCGTGACGGCCGAACTGAACCAGAGATACTGGGCGCTGCGCGCGGGTTATTTCCTGATGGTTTCGGAATCGAACTCAGGCAATTTCGACATGAAGGTGTTTCAGCGCGGCAACTACATCCTCGAGTTAGAAACGCGCTATTCGCTGTTTTCGCAGCCGGGGAAATTCCGCACCATCGCCTGGCTCAACAGTGCTTATTCCGGCAGTTACCGGGACACCTTGAACGATCCGGTGCTCAATCTCGACATCAGCCAGACGCGCCGCGGGCGGATTAAGTATGGCTACGTGTTCAACGTCGAGCAGGCGATCACCGACGATATCGGCGTATTCGGCCGGTGGAGCTGGAACGACGGCAAGACCGAGATTATGGTCTTCACCGACATCGACGCCAGCCTTGCATTCGGCGCGTCGATCAAGGGCACCTCATGGGGAAGGCCGGACGACGTCGTCGGGATCGGCGGCGCGTTCAATGCCCTATCGAAGGACCATCGCGACTTTGTCGCGGCCGGCGGCCTCGGCGTGCTGATCGGTGACGGGCAAATCAATTACCGGCAAGAGAAAATCCTTGAGGTTTATTATGCGCTGGCCCTCAACAAGCAGATCACGCTGACCGCCGACTATCAGTCCATCACTAATCCGGCGTACAATGCGGACCGCGGCCCGGTATCGGTGTTCTCAGGCCGCCTGCGCGGAGAATTTTGACGTCGTCGTGCCCCAGTCAAAAGCAGCCGGCCCAAGTCAATTCAGGCCAGCTAATCGGGTACATCAGCCAGCCTGTTTAACTCAGTCACATCCTGTGAGCTTTTCAACAACTTGCTCACCATTTCGTAAGCTTTGTTGATTTCGGCCAGTCGGCTTATCTCGACGGTTGGCTGGACATTGGATTTCTCTACCATACCCTGCAGTACCTTCGCAGAGCCATCCGAAATTGCAGCCGGTGCAGAGTCCGATCGAAACAGATTTCCGCCGACCGCATGCAGATTGCCGCGTTCTGGAAATTGGACCAGCCGCAACCGGCCCAGTTCGCCCAGCTTGGTCGAAATCCGCCCGCTTGCATCGATACTGATGCTGTCAGCTTGGGTGGGCACTGTTACAGCGCCATTTCCAGCTTGAACTGTGTGGCCCTCCATGGTGACCAGCCGGCCCGATTTATCAAGACTAAATGATCCGTCTCGGGTGTAGCGCTCTCCCTGAGGGGTTTGGACGACGAAATAGGCATTTCCGTTGATCGCCAGGTCGAGCGGATTCGTTGTGATCTGCAGCCCCCCGGGCGAATCCGCCGTAAATCCAAATGCAGCGTCTACCAGAGAGAGGGGACGTTCGGGTTTGATGCCGACGACCTGATTGCTTTCTGGTTTGAGGTACTCTTGAAAGGAAAGATGCTGAGCACGGAAGCCGGTATTTTCGACGTTCGCAATGTTATTTGCTGCGACGTCGAGCTGACGCCTGAGAACCACCAGGCGCGAAAGATGGATAAGCGTGGTCTCGCCCACGGCGGCCCCTTTTCACGGCGAATCAAATTAGGTCTACGGCTTGGTACGATGCCGCCTTCGCGACGCAGCACAATGCGACATCTTGGGTGTACGGCCAGCGCTCACCACTCGGTTCCCGTGTCCAGGCGCGCTCTGCGAACTCAGTGATGGCCGTGGTGCCCGCCATGGCCACCGAAATGATGGCCACCGAAATGGTGGCCACCGTGATGACCAAAGCCAAAGGGTATGAATACAGGTGGTGCGTAACCGTATCCATAGCCGTAATAAGGATTAACACGATAACGTCGATGCGCGTAGTGCCTATGATGACGATGCCGGCGCATATGAACCGGCTGCACTTGCTCGCTCGCAGCAATACTTCGCGCTTCTATGGCGGTCCCGGAGGCCGGTAAGGCTGCTGCGGGAGTTACGGCTGCGACACCACTCAAAAGAATAACGCCGGCCGCAATCGTGATGATGGTTTTCATGGCAACGTTCCCTTAGTCGGTCGAGAGCAATCATGAATCCCGCAAGAGACATAAATTCTGTCACGTCCTGCGTGCCAAATCAATTCCCGTGCGGTAGTAGCTATCACTCCCTCAATGCCCGTTTATGGCAAAACGTACACGCGACAAAAGGTCCACCTTTTTGCGAGAAAGAGATGGTCTTTATAAAGTCCCATTCGATCGCAAAGGTTCCGCATTATGAAATGGATCAACGGGCATCACGAGTTGAAGAAGCTTAAGTTATTCTTCCTCGTGGCGGGATTGGTCGTCGCGATCAGCGCCATCAAGGTGTTTGTTCACTGGATGCAGTTCGAATTCGTGACGCTGAGCACGCTGTTGACCAGCGCAATCGGCGGAGCGATTTTCATCATTGGCTTTCTCCTGTCGGGCGTTCTTTCTGACTACAAAGAATCTGAGCGGTTGCCGGCCGACATTCGCGTGGCATTGGAGGCAATCCATGACGACGCTGTCTGTTTTGCCGAGAAGTGCCCGGATTTCAAAGTCGGTCCGCTGCGAATAATACTCGGGAACATCCTTATCGTCTTGCAGAGGGGGCTTGGACACGAGGGAGCCCACAAGGATCTGCGGCCAGCTATTCTCGAAATCGACAAGCTCACCCCGATGGTTGCGCAAATGGATGTCCTGGGCATGCCGGCGAATTTCATCGTGCGGCTGCGCGGCCAGCAGGATCAACTGCGCAGATGCGTCTTCCGGATCTATCACATTCAAAGCATGCAATTCGTGCCTTCCGTGTACATTTTGGTGAAGACGTTGGTTGCAGCTATCGTGCTGCTTTTGCTGTTCTTGGAGACTGAAGGCTCGCCCGGTACGGCGCTGATTTTTGGCTTCATATCCTATATGTTTGTATATGCGCTTTATCTCATCGAGACGCTTGAGCAGCCGTTCCGCAAAGATCATGACTCGCTCGACGATGTCAGTCTGTTCCTGCTACGCGAGTTCGGAGATAAATTGGACGGATGTAAAGATGAGAATCTTGCCAACCGGCCCGTCGCCGGCCCGTGATATCGCAATGGTCGATCCGGCGGCCGGCGACTTCGTGCAGGTCGGGGGCCGGCAGGCCAGTTTCAGATGCGCAGAACCGACTCCGCCGTAACCTGCTGCCAAGTCGGCGCTTCAGCGCATCTTATCACCCACATCGAGAAAGCGGCGGATGAGATTCCCGGCAGCAGTTATGCAATCTCGCAACTCATTCAGCGCCGATTCAACGAGTTAATTTCTGGCGTTCGCGCGGATGTGGCGGTCAAGATATTCGGCGACGACCTGAACGTTTTGGCGCAACTCGGAGGTCAGGCGCAAGCCGTCTTACAGACGATCGACGGCGCTGCAGACGTCAAGACGGAGCAAGTGTCCGGATTGCCAATGCTGACCGTCAAGCTCAACCGGCAGACGCTGTCGCGATATGGAACCAGTGTCGGCGACGTCCAAAACCTGGTCGAGATCGCGGTCGGCGGAAAAAGTGCCGGACTCGTTTTCGAGGGTGACCGGCGCTTCGATCTTGTGGTCCGGCTTCCCGAATACCTCCGGTCCAATGTCGAAGCGATCAGATCGCTGCCCGTTCCGTTGCCACCACTGGAGAATCAGGCCAAGGCGATGCCAGCACTTTGGGGAATTCTCTGCTTGCGCAGATCCGCTATGCCCCGCTGTCCTAGCTTGCTCAAATCGACGTTGCACCGGGGCCAAATCAGATCAGCCGTGAAGATAACGGCGCATCGTGGTTTCCGCCAACGTACGGGGACGAGACCTGGGATCGTTCGTCGGTGGTGACGCGCAGCGGCAGATCGGAGAGAAGGTCAAACTCCCAGCTGGTTACTGGATCGGGTGGGGCGGCCAGTTCGAGCAACTGGTTTCCGCGACACAACGATTGACTATCGTCGTTCCCATAGCGCTGCTTTTGATCTTCATCCTGCTGTTCATCAGTTTGGGTTCGGCCGCCGACGCACTCCTAGTCTTTAGCGGCGTTCCGCTCGCTTTAACCGGAGGCATTCTAGCGCTTCTGTTGCGAGACATCCCGCTCTCGATCAGCGCTGGTATTGGCTTCAGCGCCTTGTCCGGCATGGCCGTACTCAATGGCCTAGTCATCATCACCTTCATCGAAAAACTACGCGAAGAAGGACGCGCCCTGATCGATGCTGTCCGCGAAGGGGCGCTGACGAGGTTGCGGCCCGTACTCATGACGGCACTCGTCGCATCGCTGGGCTTCGTGCCCATGGCGATCGCAACTGGCGCCGGCGCTCTACGTTTTGTTTCGGCGTGAAAACAGCGAGAGGGACGAACGACTTCAACTCCCGCACAACGGAGTTGCAACAGAAAATACATCGCAATCATTGTTCTTTCCCTCATCTGGTCGGCGCCTGCATCCGCGCAGCATTCCCATGGAAGTCAAAAGGGACCAAATGGCGGACAGATGGAGGATGTCGCAGGAGTCGAAGTCGAACCGGTGACATCCGGCAGCACCATCACGATCAACGTTTTTGACGAAGGCAAAAAGTCGGTTTCCACAAAAGGCTTCACGGGCGCCGCACTTATTGCCATCGGAGCGGGGCGCAAGACGGTCACACTTGCGCCATCGGGAGAGAACGCGTTGAAGGGCGAGGCCAACCCCGATTGCGGGGGCGCGACGATCACGCTGACCACGGCCGAGGGCAAATCAGGTCAGGCAAAGTTCAAGAAATAGGACTTGAGCAAGGAGATGATTCATGGCGATAGGTTCAGGATTGGGTCCCATCGGCCCAGAGGACCAATCATCGATCGCAAGAATATTGGATTGGCCCTCATAAGTAGGAACAGTGCCATCGCAGGTGCTCGGTGATCCATCACAATCGCGGTGGTCGAAGGCCGCTAGGTATTCGCAAAATCGCGGGCTGCGCACTGCAAGTAGGCAACGTTCGTACATGCCTTCTGCTTTCACTGAGCCGGAGCCAACGCTTCGATGATGCGGCAATCGGCAATCGTTCCACAACTGCACTGATTGATCACGCTATCCAGCTCGGCCCGGAGGGCCCTTAGGTCCGTGATCTTACGATCTACCTGTCTTAGATGTTCTCGAGCAATTACGTCGACAGCTTCACAGGATCTCCGCTTTTCGTCGGAAAGGTCGAGCAAGTTTCGTACCTGGCCCAACGTGAAACCCAGTTCCCTCGCCCGACGTATGAAACTTAATCTGGCCAAATGTTCCGGCGCGTATGATCGGAAATTACCCGTGGTGCGACGGGGCGCCGGGATAAGGCCAATGTTCTCATAGTACCGTATCGTTTCGACCTTGGTGTTAGTCGCCTTGGAGAGGTCGCCGATTTTTAGGAGTTGCACGGACATGCGCCCTTGACCCTCTAGTTGCTAGAGGGTGTATATGAGCGGTCACGTCGAAAAAGTCGAGGTGACAAGTGACAGATTTTTCCGTGCCTACAAGCTCACGGGTATTCCGATTCCAAGTTCAAGGCCTTGATTGCCAAAATGAGGTTCGCGTCCTCAGGGCTGCCCTCAGTCCTATAGTCGGTGGCGACGAGAGTCTCTCGTTCGACATCAAACACGGACTAATGACGATCGATGCAGGCGTCTCAAGTTTGGACGCAATTCTTGCGGCGGTCGCGGCAACTGGCATGACAGCGACGTTGCGGGCCGATAGCCCGACGACCGAACCGCTCTCTTTCCGCGTGACAGGCCTCGATTGCCAAAACGAGGTTCGTCAACTCAAGAGTGCGGTTGGTCCGCTCATAGGTGGCGAAGATAACCTCTTCTTTGACACGAAGGCCGGTCGTATGGACGTTACGCCAAGTGTATCGGTGGCAACTGATGCAATTAAGGATGCAGTCGCAACCACTGGTATGGTCGCGGAACTGTTACGTGACCAAAAGCTGCCATTGAGTGTGCCAGCGGCGGACCCTTCTTGTACTGGTTGCGCCAGCGACCTTGCACTCACCCCTCTCGTACCTGCCGCGATCCCAGGCGAAGCTGTGTTCAAAATCCATGGCATGGATTGCGGAGACGAAGTCGCCGCTCTCAAGCGCGAAGTCGGGCCGTTGGTCGGCGAGGACAGGCTTGTATTTGACCTCATCAACGGTCGGATGTCCGTGAGCGGCAATCCGGACGCAACCCTCGCGGCCAGCATTGAGAAGGCCGTGGCGCGGACGGGCATGCGTGCGGAACCGTGGAGCGAAGGCCCGAAGACCGAAGGTGCACATGCCGAGGACCGCAGGCGACATACCCAATCGCTTCTGACCACAGCGAGCGGTCTACTAACTGCAATTGGCTTTGCCATTCATGCTACGTCTGCGGGGAGCGTGCTTGCAGCGCTCAGCGAAACTCCGGGGGTGTTCGCGCCTGCTCCAATTGCCGCCATCTTGGCGTACGCATTGGCCATTGTCTGTGCGATTAGATATGTTGCACCGAAGGCCCTACTTTCCGCGCGACGTCTGCGGCCCGACATGAACTTGTTGATGGTCATCGCCGTCGTGGGCGCGGTTGCCATTCATCAATGGTTCGAGGCGGCCACCGTCTCATTCTTTTTCGCGCTTGCCCTGGCGCTGGAGGCGTGGAGCCTTGGGCGCGCGCGTCGGGCCGTAGCAGCGCTGATGGAACTGGCTCCAGCCGTTGCACGCGTGAAGTTTGCAGGCGGAACGGAGAAGGATATTCCCGTCGCGGCGGTGTCAATCGGTGCTCACATCGTTGTACGGCCTGGCGATAAAATTCCGCTCGACGGAATCGTCCTGACCGGTGCAAGCGAAGTGAACCAAGCTCCCATCACCGGCGAAAGCGCCCCCGTCTCGATATCGGAAGGTTCTGTGGTCTACGCCGGAACCATCAATGGCGAAGGTGCGCTGGAAATCGAAACCACAAAGGGTGCGCAAGACACCACGCTCGCCCGCATCATCAAAATGGTGGGCTCCGCGCAAAGCCGCCGCGCGCCTTCCGAGCAATGGGTCGAACGCTTTGCCCGAATCTATACGCCGAGCGTCATGGGGCTTGCGGTGGCGGTGTTGATCATTCCGCCGCTTATATTCGGCGGAGCATGGGACGTATGGTTTTATCGCGCCCTGGTTCTTCTTGTCATCGCGTGCCCCTGCGCGCTCGTCATCTCCACTCCGGTCAGCATCGTGGCGGCTCTGGCTGGTGCAGCAAAACAAGGCGTGCTGGTGAAAGGCGGCGTGCACCTCGAGACACCGTCGAAACTCAAGGCAATCGCCATGGATAAAACCGGCACGCTGACGCAAGGCCGCCCCAAAGTCGTTGAGCTCGTCACCTTCAACAATCACAGCGAGGGCGAACTGCTAAAGTTGGCGGCTGCCCTTGAAGCTCGCAGCGAGCATCCTTTGGCCCACGCGATCCTTGAAAAAGCGGCCGAAGCCGGTATTGCGGCGGTCCCCGCCAATGGGGTTCAGGCAGTGCGCGGCAAAGGTGTTGTAGGACGCATCGGCGCGCAAGAAGCTTGGTTAGGTTCTCGTCGTTTGATCCAAGAATACGACAGGCTTTCGAATTCGGCCGAGGCGCTTCAAGCCGCCGATGCTCTTGCAATCGCTGGACGCACCGTTATCGGCGTTGGAGATGACCGCGAGATCTGGGGGCTGATTGCCGTCGCCGATGCGGTGAGACCCGAGGCCAAGCGTATTGTGGCCGACCTACACGCGGCAGGTATCGAGCGCGTCGTGATGCTAACTGGCGATAACAAGGCCACTGCCGAAATGATTGCGCAGAAAACTGGCGTCGATGAGGTGCACGCGGAGCTCTTGCCCGAACAAAAGGTCGAAGCTGTTGAAAGATTGGTCGCGCGGTACGGCCATGTCGCTATGATTGGAGATGGCGTGAACGACGCTCCCGCGATGGCTCGCGCCAACGTTGGCATCGCCATGGGAGCAATCGGCTCTGATGCTGCCATTGAGACTGCAGATATTGCGCTCATGCAGGACGATTTATCGCGCCTGCCTTGGCTCATTGGTCATTCCAAGGCCACCTTGGCGATCATTCGGCAAAACATCGGCTTTTCGCTTGCTGTCAAATTGCTGTTTACAGGTCTGACGATCGTCGGATGGGCCTCGCTTTGGGGCGCCATCGCAGCCGATGTCGGGGCCTCGCTGCTGGTCGTGCTGAACGGGCTACGACTATTAAGCCGCGACCAGTCAGCTCAGACGTAAATCTATCGACGAATAGCCGTAGCCGATTGCCTCTGACTGCAGACGCGGAACGGTGTGCTCTCACTAAAATGAGCTGGTGGATGAAGGTTCTCAGGTTGATAGATTCGTTTAAGGCCATACACCGATGACGCTCGACCTTTCCGTCGTCGGCATTGTCACGACGTTCGCGGCTGGAGCGGTCTCGTTCCTATCGCCGTGTGTCCTTCCCCTGGTGCCGGCATACATCTCATATGTCGCAGGTCAAAGCCTCCCACCGGCGGACGGCGATCAATCGGTCCCGGCTCGGCAGCAGCTTCGCGTACTGTTTTTGAGTGTATGCTTTGTCCTCGGATTTACGACGATCTTTGTGGCACTCGGTGCCGGCGCCAACGCCTTGAGCTTGGTGCTCGCAGTTTACCGATACCAAATCAATATACTCAGCGGCGGGCTAGTCATTCTGTTTGGTATCTTTACGACAGGCCTCTGGCGTCCTGATTGGATCGAGCGCGACACGCGCGTGCAAATCGCACGGCCGGGCACAGGGCCGGTCTCTGCCTATCTCCTCGGTACTGCATTTGCGTTTGGATGGACGCCCTGCATTGGTCCGGTCCTTGGCGCAATCCTTGCGGTCGCGGCTTCGTCTTCCTCCGGCGCGAGCGGTGTGGCGCTGCTTGCCATTTACTCTCTCGGCCTTGGGTTGCCGTTCGTTCTGGCGGCGCTTTTTTCCAGCAGCTTTGTCGGACGCTTGGGAAAATTTGGACGCGCCGGTCGCATTTTGCAGCTAATTTCAGGATTCGTGATGATCGCTATGGGAGTTGCAATGATAACGGGTCATCTAACTGACGTTGCGATCTGGTTCATGGAAACTTTTCCGATGCTGGGCCAAATCGGCTGAGCAGGCGCGCAGGTAGAGTGTGATGATGCGAGCAACACTAGCGCTGGCTGCAACGTGGTACGTGATAGACCAAGCCACCAAATGGTGGATACTCAATCATCTCATGAATCCGCCAGCGGCGATCGGCATCACGCCGCTTTTCAACTTTGTGCTGGGCTGGAACACCGGAGTTAGCTTTGGGCTGTTTGGAGCCCTTGGCGTTCCGGCGTGGATTTTCGCTGCATACGCGATCGCGATTTCCGCCGCCCTTTTGGTCTGGCTGGGTCGCGCTAACACCCCATCCGTGCGTGTTGCCATCGGCTTGGTTGTCGGTGGAGCGCTGGGGAATGCTACGGACCGCCTACGGCACGGTGCTGTGCCGGATTTCTTGGATTTTCATCTCGGGGATTGGCACTGGCCGGCTTTCAACATGGCCGACGTTGGAATTGTCTGCGGAACATCTCTGCTGATGATGCATTTCGTCGGACATCGTAGCAGCGCTGACACCGCAAGCGCACGACAAATTCGCTGATGTTTGTAAGCGCGGCTTTCACTCTATAACGCTTCGGAGTTCGAATTGTCGAAGATCATCGCCACACTTATGGTTTCAGTCTTTCTCCTGGGATGTTCGACGCCTCAGTTTGACGCTGCTAAGCATCTGCGGCCGATACCCACCGTCTTATTGTCAGACATGCAGGCCAAGGGAATGACCTCGTCAGACCCGATCTTGGTGCGCATCTTCAAACAGGAAAATGAACTTGAAGTGTGGAAACGTGAGAGCAGCGACCGTTACGCTTTGCTGAAGACGTACGGCATTTGTCGATGGTCCGGCCAGCTAGGTCCAAAGACTCGGGAAGGAGACCGTCAGGCCCCCGAAGGATTTTATCTCGTTACGCCTAGGCAAATGAACCCTCGCTCGGAGCTCTTTCTTTCATTCGATCTGGGATTTCCGAACGAGGTCGATCGGGCGCACGGTCGATCTGGACGCCATTTGATGGTGCATGGTGAATGCACTTCGAGCGGATGCTACGCGATGACGAATGATGGGATGGCTGAAATATATGCGCTTGCGCGGGAGGCATTCGCCGGCGGCCAAAAGGCCATCCAGGTTCAAGCATTGCCGTTTCGCATGACGGCTGAGAATCTTGCCAAATACCGTGCCGATCCAAATTTTGCATTTTGGACAAACCTGAAGGAAGGTTCAGATCATTTCGAGGTTGTGCGTCAAGAGCCTAGAGTTGACGCGTGCGGCGGAAACTACGTTTTCAATGCGAGCGCCGCTCGCGGCCCGCTTCAGGCCTCGCGACCTTGTCCCGAATTATTGTATGAACCAGAGACAGCGGCACTCGTTGGAGAAAAGCAACGCAACGATACCCAACAGGTAGCTCAGCTCGTGCGCGCTGGCACTGGTGCATTTAAACGCGTTTATCTCGATGGAGACATGCACAAAAGTTATCGGCGCTTATTGGGCGCGGCACCCTCATCATATGCGAGCTTCAACGTCGCCGAGGTCAGTCGGCTGGAGGCGTTAAAGGGAGAGCCGCTAGAAATGCCGGTCACCTCACCTGCATTGGTTCGCGAGCGTTAAGATGGACGACCAACTCTCAGCTTTCGTTTGCAAACGCTCCAATGGCTTTCACCTCTCGCGAGCGAAGCCTCGGCTGTGTTCATGACCGGAAAGGATATCCTGAACAATGACGCTGCGATCATGGGTGGCACCAACACATAGTCAACGGCCAGATATATGGAGATACTATTCTTGTCCAGCGAACTCCCTCCGGCGGACAACAATCAAGCGCTTGCCGGGGACACATGCATGCTGGCGGTCAAACTGACATGCCTATAACTCGCCCTTCATCACTCATGAGTTCGGTGCGTGTTCGCTTGCTCATGTTCGTAAGTAAATGGGGCTATCGGTTAACGATTCGGGCGCGAAACTGGCGTGAGCCGCTGATACAGGACGCAGCGCTACGTTCAGGCGAGCGAGTCTTGGAGGTGAGCGCGGAGGGGTGCAGCTTGTGCGAGGTGCTTGCACGTCAGCATCCCGCAGTACGTTTTTCTGCCGTACAGCCTGCGGGATCAAGCACGGGCGTCCGCGACCCCTTAAGCAATCTCGAGCTTTTGCACGGGGATCAGTATTGCATCGGTTGCCATGCTGCATCATTCGACAAGGTGATCTTATCGCTCGCGCTGCATCCTTTGCGGCAGAGTGATAAGGTTGCCCTCCTCAAGGAAATAAGGCGAGTATTGCGGCACGGCGGTACACTGCACATTGCCGACTTCGACCAACCGCTGCACCCGCGAGAGATCCACGCGCTTCGCGGCACCGGCTACTTGTTCGGTTCTGAGACCGCGAAGTCCCATCTCGACGGCAGCTGGTTGCACTTAATCAAGAAGACAGGGTTTGATGGTGTGCGTCGCGTGAACACCGTTTCCGAGATAGTCGGCCGCATCGCCATAATCCGCGCACGCCGCAGTTGAGCCAGTGCGGTGCCGAATATCTTTCACTCGCTATTTCATTCCGGAATCAGACTGATGCAATGGCTGATCCGGCGGCAGGCAACTTTGTGTAGGTCGGGGACCGACAGGCCAGCTTCAGATGCGCAGCAAAGGCTCGGCCGTTCGCATTTCCTCGTCCTCAATCTGAATCGTCACATGATCGATCTTGAATTTCTCCTCGAGAACGGCCTTTGCGTTCATCAGGATTGCCCGTGCGTCTTTCATGTCGGTGACAACCACGTGGCCGGTCAATGAATCCGTTCCGGATGTAATGCTCCAGACGTGCAAATCATGAACGGCGGTCACACCGGGAATTTCCAGCAATGCTTTTTCAAGTGAAGGCACATCAATTTCGATCGGAACCCCCTCCATTAGGATATGGACAGCTTGCTTTAACAGCGTCCAGGTTCGGGGCACGATAAACAGGCCGATGCCGGCGCCGATGATGGGATCGGCCAAGGTCCAGCCGGTGTACATGATGATCAGGGCGGCGGCGATCACCCCCAGCGAACCGAGCATATCGCTGAGCACCTCGAAATAGGCACCCTTGACGTTGAGGCTTTCCGAAGAGCCCGCCGAAAGCAGCTTCATGCTGATGAGATTGACGACAAGGCCGACCGCGGCGACGGCCAGCATCGGTCCGCTGAGAATTTCGGGCGGCGACAGAAATCGTTTGTAAGCCTCGTAAAGAATGTAAACCGTGAGCAGCAACAGCACCACGGCATTGGTCAATGCGGCGAGGATTTCAGTGCGCAGATAGCCATACGTCTTTTGTGAAGTTGCGGCCTTCTGGGCGAAGTAAATTGCAAATAAAGCCAGAGCTAAGCCGCCGGCGTCGGTTCCCATGTGCGCGGCGTCGGCGATCAGCGCAAGGCTTCCGGTCCAGATCCCGCCGACGATTTCGGCGGTCATGTAAGTCAAGGTCAGCGAGAGCGCTATATAGAGAGGTTTCCGGTGTCGGCCAGCCGCCGATGGGATAGTTCCTCCGTGCGAATGACCTTCACTCATGTATGGGCCTCAAAGTATAGTCGCAATCGACTGACTGGACCACCGCTAGGGTAATTTCGGGTGAAAATCAAACTCCGGAGAAGATGATTTCAGTCAATTTGTGATAGTGTTCAGCAACGGAATTTGCTATTCGGACCATATGGAACATCGGACCAGCCGGAATCTATCTGATCAGCGAGCGCTGCGCGTTCGCCCCGCGCTGGTGATGTTTCTGGCGTTCGTTTATCTTTTTGTTGGACTGGCCCATGCGACCGCGCATGTGAACGAAACGATCGCAGGTTTCAAGGTCATTCCAACAACGATTGCGCTTGAAGCGAGTTTGGCAACGGACGGTCTCGACGACGGAAACTCCGAAAAATTGTCCGCCGGCGGTGAGTATTGTCAAGTCTATGCACCGATTTTAGTGCCGGTCCTGGCCCGGGTTGCTACTCCTTCGGCTCAGCTTATTGGGCCACGATTCAGGGAACCGACGCTCCTGGTCGAAGACCACCCCCGGCTCGACACGCCACCCCCCAAAAATCTGATCTGAACGTTGTCGTAGCGACGCGGCTCTCTCGCGTCGCCGTTTCTCCGTTTTCAGGTCAGTATTATGTCTTTCGTCCGAACGGCTTTGCGCGTGATTTGCGCATTGCTTATGATAACAATTCCCGCTGCAGCCACCGAACCGCGTCCCACGCGCTCCATTTCGCTGCCGCAGGCCCTGCAGCGGGCGCTGTCGGCTAATCCGCGCTTAACAGCCGCTGAACGCGATATCGGGATAGCAGGGGGGCTTCGCATTCAGGCTGGAGCGTTGCCTAATCCTGACGTTTCCTTTGAACTGGATAGTGCCCTTGGCTCGGGTCCCTACAAGGGAACGCGATCTGCCGAGACAACTTTACAGCTCAGCCAACTCGTCGAGCTTGGAGGGAAGCGCGAAGCTCGTCTTGCCGCCGGCGAAGCCGGCGTAGGAAGCGCGGTCTGGCAAAGGCGCGCGACGCGTCTCGAAGTCCTCTCGGAAACCGCGATCGCGTTCATCACGATTATCAGCGCCCAACGCCGGATCGAGATCTTCGACGAGCAGATTGCAAGCTTCGATACGCTCATTCCACTGCTTCAAAAACGCGTCCAGGAGGGCGCTTCGTCGCCAGCCGAGACCCTGCGGGCCCAGGTCGCGGCCGATCTGTTTCGAGTCGAACGCGAGCGGTCGAAAACGCTATTGGCGACAGCGCGGCGGGATCTGGCCATCCTGATGGGCGACAGCAGTCCGCGTTTCGGAACCGCGGTCGGGCGGCTTGCGAATATTGGCCAGCCACCTTCTTTTCAGGCGGTCGTCAACGCCATCGAAGCCAATCCCCAGCTCATGCGGTGGACTGCCGTCACTGCCCAGCGCAATGCCGAACTGCTCATCGCGCGCCTAAAAGCGATCCCTGACCCGCGCATTTCGGCGGGTTGGCGGCATTATCAGGACACCAACGACAACGCCGTGCGCTTGGGCGTCTCGATTCCGTTGCCGATCTTCGACCAAAACACCGGCAACATCATCGCGGCCCAGGAGTCGTTGGCAAAGACCAATGCCGAGCGCGCCATCAACAAGCTCGTCCTCATCAGCATCGCGGGCCGTGCCTACGACACGCTGACTGGAGCGCTTGCGGAACTCAAGCTGCTGCGGTCTTCGGTCATCCCGAAGGCGCGCAGCGCTTCTGAGACTATCCTGAGCGGCTACACGCAAGGCAGGTTCACCTTGCTCGAGCTGCTCGACGTCCGGGGCTCGGTTTTGCAGGCGCTCCTTCGCGAGCAGGAGGCCTTGCAGAATTTCCATATCGCCATCGCGACGATCGAAGGTCTCGTCGGTAACCCGTTTTCGCTAACCCGCGAGAGTTCAAGATGATCAAAGGACTAATTCGGTACTCGGTGTTTTTGCTAGTTGTCGGGACGCTTGCTTATGGCGGCTATCGGTTGCTGGCGCCGGCAACTCCCAAACCAGGCTCGACGGAAAAGGTGGAAAAGGAAGAACATTCCGAAGGGGTCGAAATGAGCGACGCCAAAGTGGCCGCAGCCGGTATCGAACTTGCCAAGGCATCACCCGGCGTCTTGCGCGATAGCCTGCTGTTGAACGGCGTTGTCCAGCCAAACCAGGAATCGCTGGTGCAGGTCACGCCGAGATTTCCCGGAATCGTGCGCGAAACCCGCAAGCGGGTCGGCGATCGCGTCCAAAAGGGCGATGTTCTTGCGATCGTCGAGAGCAACCAGAGCCTTACGCCTTATGAACTGAAGGCGTCTCTCGCGGGTACGGTGATCGATCGCCAGACCACACTGGGCGAATACGTTTCCGAGCAAAAGCCGGCGTTTGTTATCGCGGATCTGTCAACCGTCTGGGTGGATCTTTCTGTCTACCGCCGCGATCTGAACCGCGTCAGCGTCGGCGACCAGGTTTTTGTCGATCCGGCCGACGGTGGTCCGCCGATCGAAACGAAGATTGCCTATCTGGCTCCAATCGGAAGCAGCGACACCCAGAGCGCAATCGCGAGAGCCATCGTGCTAAATTTAGATCAACGGCTGCGTCCGGGCCTATTCATTACTGGTCGGCTGTCGTTGTCGGCGAAGAAGGTGAATGTCGCGGTGAAATCGTCCGCGCTGCAGACAGTGGAAAATCGAACCGTCGTGTTCGTCCGCAACGGCGACAAGTTTGAAGTCCGCGATGTCGAACTCGGCGGGCGCGACCCGGAAATCGTCGAAATAGCATTCGGCCTTGTGGAGGGCGACGTCTATGCCGCCCAGAACAGTTTTATCGTCAAGGCAGAGATGGCGAAAGGATCGGCTTCGCATGAACACTGATCGCGACATGATGCTGGTAACAGCGCTGATTAGGCCGCACATGGAAGGGCACGTGGTGCGCATGCTTCACGACCTGCCTGACTTTCCGGGTTTCACATTCACCGAAACCCGCGGTCAGGGGCGAGGACGAGGGCAAGGCGGTGCCTATGTCTCGTCTGAATTCGATCTCACATATCATAATTTTCTCGAACTCCGGCTGGTGTGCCGACCCGAACTGGCCGATGAGATTCGTGACCGCATCGCGTCTGCAGCCTGGACCGGAAGGAAGGGAGATGGCGTCGTGTTCATAACCCCCATCCATTCTTTCGCTCGCATCCGGGAAATCGGCAAGCGTCCGGAGAAGTCCAATGATTGACGGTATCCTTTCGTTTTCCATCCGCCAGAGGTGGCTGGTGATGATCGGTGCTCTGCTCATGGCAGCGTTCGGAGCGTGGAATTTCACGCGCCTGCCGATTGATGCGGTGCCCGACATCACCAACGTTCAGGTTCAGATCAATACCAGCGCCCCGGGCTACTCACCGCTTGAGGTGGAACAGCGGATCACGTTTCCGATCGAAACCGGTATGGGCGGTCTTCCTAACCTGCTTAACACTCGGTCGCTTTCCCGATACGGGCTGAGCCAGGTAACCGTCGTCTTTAAAGACGGCACCGACATTTATTTCGCGCGACAACTCGTCAATGAGCGCATTCAGCAGGTCAAGGACAGCCTGCCCACGGGTGTCGAAACGGCGATGGGCCCGATTTCGACCGGTCTCGGAGAAATCTATCTGTATACGGTTGAGGCCAAGCCAGGAGCGCTCAAACCCAGCGGCGAGGAATTCACCCCGACGGATCTGCGGACAATTCAGGACTGGATCATCAAACCGCAACTGCGAAACACTTCGGGCGTAATCGAAGTCAACACCATCGGCGGCTTCGAGAAGCAGTTTCATGTGCTTCCTGATCCGGCGCAATTGATGGCCTACAAACTTAGCTTTCGCGACATCATGTCCGCGCTTGCTGCCAATAATGCCAATGTCGGCGCCGGATATATCGAGCGCAACGGCGAGCAATATCTGGTGCGCACGCCCGGACAAGTCGCCAACATCGAAGAGATCAAGCAGGTGGTCATCGGGTCGCGCAATGGCGTGCCAGTTCGTATTTCCGACGTTGCCGACGTGAAAGAGGGCAAGGATCTTCGAACCGGCGCGGCCACGCTGAACGGCAAAGAAATGGTGCTGGGCACCGCGATGCTTCTGATCGGCGAGAACAGTCGTACGGTTGCGCAGCGCGTTGCCGCGAAGCTCGAACAGATCGGCCGGTCGCTTCCGGAAGGCGTGACGGCCCGCGCGATCTACGACCGTACCCATCTCGTTGAAGCCACGATCGCAACCGTGGAAAAGAATCTCGTGGAAGGTGCGCTTCTCGTCATCGTCATTCTGTTTTTGATCCTCGGGAACTTCAAGGCGGCGATCGCAACGGCGTTCGTGATCCCGTTGTCCATGCTGTTCACCGTCACGGGAATGTTCGAAAACAAGGTCAGCGCCAACCTGATGAGCTTGGGTGCAATCGATTTCGGTATCATCATCGATGGCGCCGTCATCATCGTCGAAAACTGTCTGCGCTTGCTGGCGCATGAGCAGCAAAAATTGGGCCGCGTTCTCAAACGCGAAGAGCGTTTCGCGACGATTCTGGAGGGATCACGCGAAGTTATCCGTCCAAGCCTGTTCGGCACTCTCATCATCGCGGTCGTCTACCTGCCCGTCCTCACGCTGACCGGCGTCGAGGGCAAGATGTTCACGCCGATGGCTCTCACGGTGCTGATGGCGTTGCTTGGCGCCAGCATCCTGTCGATGACGTTCGTACCTGCCGCGGTCGCGCTGCTGGTAACTGGCCGAGTGTCGGAGAAAGAGAACTGGTTCATGCGCGGCTCGCGCCGCATCTATGTTCCCCTGTTATCGAAGTCAATCCAGCATCGCGGCATGATTGCGTTCCTGGCCGCGTTCCTGGTCATTATTAGCGGCTTCGCGGCGTCCAAAATGGGCGGCGAGTTCATCCCGAGCCTGGACGAGGGAGATGTCGCCCTGCAGGCGATTCGTATTCCAGGCACAAGCCTAACGCAGTCGCTCGAGATGCAACAAATGCTCGAGAAGCGCCTTCTCAAGATACCTGAGGTGAAGGAAACTTTCGCCCGTACTGGCGTTGCAGAAGTTGCAACCGATCCGATGCCGCCTTCGATCTCCGATGGCTACGTGATGCTCAAGCCGCGTGAACAGTGGCCGGATCCGAAGAAGCCAAAGAGTGAGGTCGTCACAGCCATCGAGAAAGCTGCCGAAGAAATCGCGGGCAGCAGCTACGAACTCTCGCAGCCGATTCAGTTGCGCTTCAATGAATTGATTTCGGGGGTTCGCAGCGATGTCGGCGTCAAGATCTTCGGCGACGATCTGGAGGTTCTGGCTCAAGTTGCTGCACAGGTTCAGGCTGTCATACAGAACGTCCAGGGCGCGGCCGATGTCAAGACCGAGCAGATTTCGGGGCTGCCGGTACTGACTGTCAAGCTCAATCGTGCGGCGTTGTCGCGCTACGGCATCAGCGTCGCGGACGTTCAAAATCTCGTCGAGATCGCTGTCGGCGGTAAGAGTGCTGGTCTGGTTTTCGAGGGCGATCGGCGCTTCGAACTGGTTGTGCGGCTTCCGGAGCGCTTGCGCACAAATTTGGAAGCGATCAGGTCGCTTCCGATACCGCTGCCTCCGCTCGACGGGCAGGCGAAGGCGATGACGACGCGCGCAGTTTGGGGAAATTCTCCGCTCGCCCAGATCAGATACGCCCCGTTGTCCGAACTTGCCCAGATCGATGTCGCGCCGGG
This sequence comes from Afipia clevelandensis ATCC 49720, assembly GCF_000336555.1. Lineage (GTDB taxonomy): Bacteria > Pseudomonadota > Alphaproteobacteria > Rhizobiales > Xanthobacteraceae > Afipia > Afipia clevelandensis. Next base: position 4,143,308 of record NZ_KB375281.1, read on the forward strand.
CCCCAATCAGATCAGTCGCGAGGACGGCAAGCGCCGAATCGTTGTTTCCGCGAACGTGCGGGGACGGGACCTGGGATCGTTCGTTGCCGATGCGCAAAGCCAGATCGCCGAGAAAGTGAAGATTCCGGCAGGCTATTGGGTCGGGTGGGGCGGTCAGTTTGAGCAACTGGTCTCCGCAACGCAGCGATTGACCATCGTTGTGCCAATCGCGCTACTTCTGATCTTTCTGCTGCTCTTCATGAGCTTGGGTTCGATGCCTGACGCGCTCTTGGTGTTCAGCGGCGTTCCGCTCGCATTGACCGGCGGCATACTTGCGCTCTTGCTTAGGGGCATTCCTCTTTCGATCAGCGCAGGCATTGGATTTATCGCGCTGTCCGGTGTCGCCGTGCTTAACGGGCTGGTGATTATCACCTTCATCGAAAAGCTGCGCTCCGAAGGTCACGCGATCATAGATGCTGTCAGAGAGGGCGCATTGACGAGGCTGCGGCCCGTCCTCATGACGGCGCTTGTTGCGTCGCTCGGCTTCGTGCCGATGGCGGTTGCCACCGGCGCCGGAGCAGAAGTTCAAAGGCCGCTGGCGACCGTCGTAATCGGCGGAATTATTTCATCGACACTTCTCACGCTTCTTGTCCTGCCGGCGCTCTACGTTCTTTTCCGGCGTGAGAACGGCGAGAGGGGCGAAGGACCTCAACCCACAACCAATGGAGTTACAACATGAAATACATTGCAATCATTGTGCTGTCCCTCATCTGGTCGGTGCCGTCTTTCGCGCAACATTCCCATGGAAGCCAAAAGGGACCGAATGGCGGGCAGATGGAGGATGTCGCAGGAGTTGAAGCAGAACTGGTTACATCCGGAAGCACAATCATGATCAACGTCTTTGACGAAAGCAAAAAGCCGGTTTCCACAAAGGGCTTCACGGGCGCCGCTCTTATTGCCATGGGAGCGGGGCGCGAGACGGTCACACTTGCGCCATCGGGAGAGAACGCATTGAAGGGCGAGGCAAAGGCCCCGATTGCCGCGGGCGCGACGATCACGCTGACCATCAAGACAGCCGACGGAAAATCAGGCCAGGCGAAATTCAAGAAATAGGATGATTAAACGAGGATAGCGGTTCATGGCGATAAGGTCAGGCTTTCGTCCCATCGGCCCAGAGAATCCGGCGCATCGCACCATATGCTCCGCTCTCCCAAGCGTCTTTCGTTTGTGCTTCCCATGGACCGTGGGAATGTTTTTCCTGACAGCCGCTGGTTCATGGTCTGCAGTTCAGGCGCAATCTTCCCAAGCCAAGATTGTCGGGCTGGGCGCAACGACGTGTCAGCGTTTCAGCATTGATATTAGATCCAACCCTATCCTTCGTCGCGACTATCTGGCTTGGGCACAAGGCTTCATGAGTGGAATTCTGTCGAGCAGACCCAGCGGTGTCGATGAACAACTCGACCTCAATCCGGTCACGTTCGATCTCGTAAACCAGTTGCATTTCCTCGAAGATCACTGCGCTCAGAACTCGGCGATCAATTTTTCCGACGCCGTCGCGGCGTTATATAAAAGGCTGCGCAAAGAAGGCAAAACATGATCAGCCACACAACCAAAAGCCCGCCCATGGCCGGCACCCCACGCAGTTTGCGCCTCGGTGTCGAGGGGATGGACTGTGCCTCTTGCGCCACGAAGATCGAAAACGCCCTGCAACGGATGCCCGGTGTTGGCGACGTAACGGTCTCAGTACCTCGGGGCACGGTGACAGTTAGTCATGACGGTAAAGCGGAAAACGAAAAGATTCAAAACCAGATCTCGGATTTGGGCTATCGAATCACGCGCGTGGAAGAGCTTGCAGCCAAGCCCGCTGGTGATGAGACGGATGATGGAACGCTCCCGGCTTCTTACGACCAACTCCATTCGCACGTTGATGGGGCCGGTTCGAGCAACCAGGCTTGGTGGCGAACCCGCAAGGGGATGCTCACCATTGCGTGCGGCTTGGCCTTGGCCTCGGCTTTTCTACTGGGCAAATTCTTTCCTGCTACAGAGCGTTGGGCATTCCTTTTCGCCATGATGGTCGGGCTCGTTCCAATCGCGAAGCGCGCGCTATCTGCAGCGCGGGCTGGCACGCCATTCTCGATCGAAATGTTGATGTCAGTCGCCGCCGTGGGTGCGGTGATCATTGGAGCAACCGAAGAGGCCGCGACTGTTGTCTTCCTGTTCCTGATTGGCGAACTCTTGGAAGGCGTGGCCGCAAGTCGCGCCCGTGCCAGCATCCAGGACTTGACCAAGCTTGTTCCGAAAACGGCCCGGCTGGAAGAAAATGGGTTGGTTCGCGAGGTGCAGGCGGACAGTCTTTCGGTCGGAGCGATCATCCAAATCCGACCCGGCGATCGCATCCCGGCCGACGGCGTCATCCTTTCTGGAGAAAGCGGGATCGACGAAGCGCCGGTGACCGGCGAAAGCACACCGGTCCGAAAGGGACCTGGGGAAATCGTATTTGCCGGTACCGTCAACGGTGATGGCTTGCTGCGTGTGCGCGTCACGGCCGCAGCTTCCGACAATACGATCGCGCGTGTCGTCCGATTAGTCGAGGAAGCTCAAGAATCGAAGGCTCCGACAGAGCGCTTCATTGATCGCTTTTCCCGGTACTACACCCCCGGTGTGGTGGTTGTTGCGGCCTTGATCGCCGTCGTCCCGCCACTCCTGTTCGGCGGTGTCTGGAGTAACTGGATTTATAAGGGGCTTGCCATCCTCCTGATTGGCTGCCC
>NZ_KB375281.1:4146154-4397654 GCF_000336555.1 Afipia clevelandensis ATCC 49720
GCCATTGCCGCAAGCTTATCCGCAGGGGCAAGGCGGGGGCTCTTGATGAAGGGCGGCGCCGTACTCGAGCAGATCGGCAAGATCACCGTCGCGTGCTTTGACAAGACCGGGACATTGACCGCCGGTAAGCCCCAGGTCACGGACATCATCGGCTATGGACGCACCGAAACGGACGTATTGCGGTTTGCCGCCGCGCTCGAGTTGGGTTCGAGCCACCCCCTCGCCACAGCCATTCTAGCGAAAGCAACCGAGCGGGAGCTATCGTTGCCGCCGACGTCCGACGCCAACGCGATGGGCGGAGTAGGCGTTCGTGCTAAGGTGGAGGGGGTTGAGGTGTTCGTCGGATCTCCGAAGGCCGCTGGTGAACGGGCTCCGATGACACCAGAGCAAAGGACGCAGATTTCTGCGCTCAATCATGAGGGAAAGACGGTTTCCATCGTTCTGGTCGGGCATGAAGTGGCTGGCGCAATCGCGATGCGCGACGAGGTCCGACCGGACGCAAGAGCAGGCCTGAAGGCACTGACCGAGATGGGCATCAAGACGGTCATGCTGACTGGAGATAATCGCAGAACGGCAAATGCAATCGGCGAGCGTCTTGGAATCGAGGTTCAGGCGGAATTGCTGCCTGAGGACAAGCAGAGGATCGTTGCTCAGTTTCAGAAAGCGGGCTGGTCAGTTGCGAAAATTGGAGACGGCATCAACGATGCCCCCGCGCTGGCCGCCGCAGATGTTGGCATCGCCATGGGCGGAGGCACCGACGTCGCGCTCGAGACCGCCGACGCCGCTGTGCTTCACGGTCGCGTCGCAGACGTCGCGGCGATGGTCGATCTGTCAAAGCGCACTATGATCAACATCAAGCAGAACATTGCTGTCGCACTTGGTTTGAAGGTCGTATTCCTCGTGACGACGGTCGTCGGTTTGACGGGTCTGTGGCCGGCCATTCTCGCGGATACTGGCGCTACGGTTCTGGTGACCATAAACGCCTTGCGCCTGTTGGCGCCGCCCAAACTTTAATGATGTGGAAGAACTGCAAGCAGTTTTGTTTCAACGGAAGGAAAGCAGATGGGTTTCGATCAGTATCACGAGCCGCCGGAAGAGCTTTCACAGGAAACTCGTACTTTCGCGCGGATGATCACATCTCTGATCGAGGAGGCGGAAGCCATCAGTTGGTACGAACAGAGAATCTCTGTCGAAAAGGACAAGAACGCCAAGGCGATTATGGCAAACGCGCAGAAGGAGGAGTTCAAACATTTCGGAATGAACCTCGAATTTCTTCTCCGAAAAAAGCCGGACTGGCGTGCGGAGCTACAAGGGATTCTGTTCACGAAGGGCGACATCGTCAAACTAGGCGAGAAGGCGGAGAAGAAAGTCGATTAGACAAACGCGGTGTCGGTCTTGGGATATCATGAACGGAGGAAAGTTTTTAGAGCCGGCATAATCTCTTTCGGAGATGCGGCGATCTCCTGCACAGTCCGGAGTCTCAGTTCCACTGGAGCCTTGCTGGAAATTAGGGGCCCAGCAGGAGTTCCGAAGAAATTTACTCTTGTAATTGCCGCAGACGAGTTTCGGCGAGCTTGTCGAGTTATTTGGATGACGGAAAAGAGGCTCGGCGTGGTGTTCGAACTGATCTGACTTAGGGGGCCGATTCTGCTAGACTGTAGGAGGATGCAATGCTGCATTTATTCATCGTACTCATGGTGTGTCTGACCGTAACCGGAGCAAATGCGCGCGCGGCAGGAATGGCACAGGGCAAATTCTCCCCGCTCTCAGATGAACGCCTGCAACAGCTGCCGCCAGCGATTCACAAGGCATTCAAAGCGGCGCAGCGTCGCTGCATGGACGACTCGATAAATGTTCGAACGGGATATCTGCGATACATTAAAGGCTCGAGGGGCGAAGAGTTCGTCGCAATCCACTTCGATCAGTTTGGTTGTTCCAATCGAGATGCTCTTTGTTCGCCGAAGGGTTGTCCTCATCGTGTCTTCCTTTCCAGAGGAGGCACGTTTCGCGAAGTTTGGCGAGGAGATGTACTCGAAATCGATATGTCGATCGACTCAGGTGTGCCGTCGATCGATGTCGATTGCAGCCGAGACGGGTCGTTTTGTCGCTATCAGATGCGTTGGAATGGTAAGCGGTTTCGCTGAGGTTTCCAGATGCAAACAGGCGCCAGCAATGGCGGAACATCTACTGCGCATCGCGCCTCTCAAACCGCTTAGCCGGCAGAGTAGGCGGACTTGGCGCAATTTTTTCGGGGCAGGCGCGCATGTGAAGCGAGTAACGTCCCCATCGACCAATGCGGATCGATGGTTTTCTTTTGCGCAATGATCCGGATCAGTTCGAAGAATTCCAGATGGTTATGACGGTAGTCACGTGACATGGGATGTTGAAACGAGAAGCGGGCCGGTAGCGAATATAAAGCCGCCAGCACTCCGAAGACCCGGGCAAGCCACGGCAGCAAGCCAGGTAAAGCGATTTGTATTTGTCCGACTGAAGGACTCGAATATCTTAGGTCTTCAGGTAGAAGCGGTGGGCGCAGAAAAAGTGCGCCCCATGACCATCAAGCTCCCAGACCAAGCGATCCGGGAGCGAAAGCCTCCTTGATCAAGTAAGATCAAAGATGCATGGCCCGCAACCGCAGCGCGTTGCCGACAACACTCACGGATGACAGAGCCATGGCCGCTGCGGCGATAATCGGTGAGAGCAACAATCCGAAGGTCGGATAAAGGATCCCCGCAGCGACCGGGATTCCTGCTGCGTTGTAAATGAAAGCGAAGAATAGATTTTGCCGGATATTGCGCATTGTCGCTTGAGAGAGGCGGCGAGCGCGGACAATTCCGCCCAGATCGCCTTTCAAGAGCGTCACGCCTGCACTTTCCATAGCGACGTCCGTGCCCGTGCCCATCGCAATTCCAACTTCTGCCGCAGCGAGGGCAGGGGCATCGTTTACTCCGTCGCCGGCCATTGCGACGATGCGTCCGGCCTTCTGCAGCTTGATTACAACCGCGCTCTTTTGATCTGGAAGCACCTCTGCCTCCACGTCGGCAATGCCAAGCTGCTTTGCGACCGCGTTGGCCGTGGTCCGGTTGTCGCCAGTCAGCATAATGACCTGGATGCCTTCCGCTGCAAGCGCCTTCAATGCATTCGGCGTCGATTCCTTTACCGGATCGGCAATGGCAAAAATTCCCGCCAGCTTACCCTCGACAGCAATATTTATGACGGTTGCTCCCTCTCCGCGCAGCCGTTCGGCTTCTGAGTCCAATGCCTGTGTTTCGATACCGACTGAATTCAAATAGGCGGCGTTTCCAAGAAACACGACTTTGCCTTCCACTTTGCCGGTGACGCCTTTGCCCGTCGGCGAGTTGAAATCCTCCACGTTGCTTAAACTGAGATTCCGCTCCTTGGCAGCACGTACGATGGCGTCCGCGAGAGGATGCTCGCTCGACCGTTCGACGTTGGCCGCCAGTTGCAGAATGTCAGACTCCTCAAATCCGGCGGCAGGGGCGATAAAAATGACCTTCGGTTTACCTTCAGTCAGCGTTCCTGTTTTGTCGATTACCAGCGTGTCGACCTTCTCCATGCGCTCCAGCGCTTCGGCGTTCTTGATCAATACGCCCGCCTGGGCGCCGCGGCCAACGCCGACCATGATCGACATCGGCGTGGCAAGTCCCAGCGCACAAGGACACGCGATGATGAGGACGCTGACCGCCGCGACAAGGCCGAATGCAAGGCGCGGTTCGGGCCCAAAAAGCGCCCAGGCGCCGAAGGCGACAAGTGCCACGACAATGACCGCCGGCACGAACCAGCTGGCCACTTGGTCGGCAAGGCGCTGGATCGGCGCACGCGAACGCTGTGCTTGCGCGACCATCTGCACGATTTGGGATAGCAGCGTGTCTCGCCCGACCTTCTCAGCCTGCATCACGAAGCTGCCAGATTGATTGAGCGTGCCTGCGATCACCTTGGCCCCGGGCCCTTTGGTGACGGGCATAGACTCCCCGGTAACAAGGGATTCGTCCAACGACGAACGTCCTTTTACAATGACACCATCCACCGGCACCTTCTCTCCCGGCCGAACGCGCAGTTTGTCACCCACGTTCAGGCTGTCGAGCGGAACCTCGTGGTCCGCACCGCTCTCGTCCACCTGGCGCGCAATCTTCGGCGCTAGATCGAGGAGCGCTTTGATGGCCCCGGACGTCGCCTCGCGGGCACGCAGCTCTAGGACCTGTCCGAGCAGAACGAGCACGGTAATGACGGCGGCGGCCTCGAAGTAAACGGCAACGGCTCCGTCTTGACCGCGGAAGGTCGGCGGGAAGATGCCGGGTGCGAGGGTTGCAACGACACTGTAGGTGTAGGCGACGCCAACGCCCATCGCAATCAGGGTGAACATGTTCAGATTTCGGGTGACGAGCGATTGCCAGCCGCGCACGAAGAACGGCCAACCTGCCCAAAGGACCACTGGCGTCGCAAAGGCAAGCTGGATCCAGTTTGACAACGTCTGGTCGATCCAGCGATGGCTTCCGATCAGATGGCCGCCCATTTCCAAGACGATGACCGGCAAAGCCAGCCCCAGCCCCACCCAAAAGCGTCGGCTCATGTCCGCGAGTTCGGGATTGGGTGCAGCATCCAAAGTGACCAGTTCAGGCTCGAGCGCCATGCCACAGATCGGGCAGCTCCCGGGTCCGACCTGGCGGATCTCTGGATGCATAGGGCAGGTATAGATCGTACCTTCCGGAACGTGGGGTTGCTGAGGTTGCGTCTTGTGGAGGTACTGCTCCGGCGAGGCCGCGAACTTCGTCCGGCAGGTTGTCGAACAAAAATGGTAGGTCTGGCCGTGGTGCTCGAACCGATGCTTACTGGTCGCGGGATCGACGGTCATCGTGCAAACGGGGTCGATGACCGTCGTCGTATTCCTGCCAGGATCGTGATGGTGATGACCCCCATGATCATGTTTGGAATGACCATGGCTTCCGCCACAGCACCCGGTCTTCACAGCTTCTCGTGAAGCTTTAGTGGTCTTCGACGAGCAGCACCCAGAACCGCTTGAGCCGCCTTCTGAATTTTCATTTTTCGACGCGGTCATCTAAGTCTCCATCATCACTTGCAACGCATACCATGTAGGGGTATATGGGCCATATGCGAAAAGACATCAAGATATCTTGTCAAAAGCGTCTCAACCGGATTGAGGGGCAAGTACGTGGCTTGTCTAAAATGGTGGACGAAGATCGCTATTGCATCGACATTATAACGCAGATTTCCGCGGTTCGTGCCGCCCTTCGTCGAGTCGAAGAGGAAGTGCTGAAGGACCATGTCGCCCATTGCGTGGAACACGCGATCACGAGTGGCGATAAGGGCGATCAACGCAAAAAGATTGCGGAACTGATGACAGTCATTGGACGGGTGGACAGGTGAACGGATGCGCAATGGAACCGTTTTGTATGTCAGGTAGGTTCAGGCTTGGCGAAGAGAGCATTTCCGCGTAAGGTTCAAGACATCACTAGTGTGATTTCGACCTTAAAGTAGATAGGCCAAAATGTTGACGCGCCTAACCAGACCGAAGCGATTGAGGGCAGGGTGGTTGATCGCCCTGGTCTATATGCTTTGTGTCCTGGCGCCGGGCGTTTCCTTTGCGTTCGCCGACGGCTCGCGTGCGGCGCCTTGCCTTACCGACGAGAATCACGGTCTGGGCATTGTTCACGTGCATGAATATAGCACTTCGCAGCACGTTCATAAGGACGGTCACGTACACGAACATCCGGACGGCAACGCCGATTTCGACAAATTGAACAGCCCTGACAGTATGACATCAGTCGCTGACGAAACGTCGGATCCTGCAACTGCTCATCACAAGGCCTCGGGTGGACAATGCTGCGGGATGGTCTGCCTGAGCGCGCTGCCGACCACAGTCATCGACATTGTCAAATCTTCAACGCCGACGTCTGTCTGCGAGTCCGAGAGCTACCGGAACGTCGTCGATAACGCTCCCCCTCGGCATTACCGCCCCCCCATTTCCTGAACTGACGGAATGACGTGGTGCCGCGCCCGTTAAGGGCACGCGTACCTGTGGTTCATCGGCAGTTCAGGAAAAAATCATGCTTGCGCAGTTTGGGGCGAACTTCGCCGCCGTTCATTCGGTGGCGGGAAAAATATTCAGATTCAGATTTCGGATCCTTGCGGGGCTGGCCGTTGCGATCGTCACGCTGGGAGGGTGCATGCCGATCACGGCGCCGCTCGTCGGCGCTGATCCCGCCGACCCGGGCGCGAAGGTCGCCGGTGTCGGTTACCGATCGACGGTGGCTCCTTACACAAGTCTTCGTCCGACAGCTCCGTCTTCATGGCGCGAGCAGAACGACCGCGTCGCCCCTCAGCCGAAATCCGGTCAATAGGAGCGCGCTATGAACCGAGCGATCCATATCAACGCGAACCACACTTTCGAAGTTACGTATCGGCCGAAACCAACGCACGTCGCGATCCTCCTGTCCGCCTTGCTGCTTTCCGGATGCGCATCATTCTCCCCAGATGGCGGGATGACCGTCGTTGCCAATGTGGCCGGCGAGACAATCAAGAAGGACGTAATGTCCATTCGCAGCACAGATGACGCAGAATGGGCGAACGGCGCCGTCCAAAGTCTTCTTCGTCGAGGCCTGACGGTGGATACTGCCGTTCAGATCGCGCTCCTCAACAATCGGGGCTTGCAGGCGGCGTACAATGAACTGGCGTTGGCCGAGGCCGACCTCGTCCAAGAAAGCCTGCCACCCAATCCGACGTTCTCGATTAGTCGCATCGCAGGTGGCGGCGCGGTCGAGATCGAGCGTCAGGTCGCCGCCGATATTCTGGCGCTGGCCACGTTGCCGTTTCGGTCGGAGATTGCGCGGCAACACTTCAAGCAGGCACAGCTGAGAGCTGCAGAAGGCACCCTACGCCTCGCAGCCGACGTCAGGCGCACATATTACCGCGCCGTCGCCGCCAACGAATTGGTTACACTTCTGACGGATGCCAAATCGACTGCGGAATCCACGGCTCAGCTCGCTTTGAAGCTCGGGCAAACCGGCTCGCTGAACAAGCTCGATCAGGCCCGTGAACAGGTCTTTTATGCAGAAGTAACGGCCGATCTCGCCACCCTTCGTCAGGACGCCACCAGTTCGCGCGAGCGCTTGATCCGCCTCCTTGGATTGTGGGACGGCGATTTAGGGTTCCGGCTACCGCAGAGATTACCGATGCTGCCACGCCGGCCGCTATCGTTGCCGGGCATCGAGGTTGATGCGGTTGAACATCGTGTCGATCTTCAGATCGCTCGCATTGAACTGGTTGCTCTCGCGAAGTCCCTCAATCTCACCGAAGCCACCCGCTTCGTCACGCTTGTCGACGTTGCGGGGATCGACAAAAAAACTCGAGATTCCGGGAGCCCGCCGCTTCGAGAGCGTGGCTTCGACATCCAGTTCCAGATTCCGATTTTCGATGGCGGCGAGGTCCGCGTCCGGCAGGCGATCGAGACCTACAATCTGGCGTTTAATCGGTTAACCGAAAAGGCGATCAACGTCCGTTCTGAAGCGCGCGATGCGTTTCGGGTCTACCGTTCTACCTACGACATCGCAGGTCACTATCAGCGTGAGGTCTTGCCACTTCGCCAGATCATCACCCAAGAAATGCAGCTGCGGTTCAGCAGCATGCAAATCGACGTGTTCGCATTGTTGGTGGAAGCGCGGCAGCGGATCGCGGCATTGCGTGCTGCAATTGAAGCCAAGCGCGACTTCTGGCTCGCGCAGTCTGAACTGAAGACCGCAGTAAATGGCGGCGGTCGCGCCGATAGCCAACCCGAAACCAGATCGTCGCCGACCGCGCAGGCGTCCGGCGGGGGAGGGCACTGAAATGGAGAAACCAATGTTGTCCCGACGAAACTTTCTCGGCACCGCCACGGCGCTTGCAAGCGCGACAGCGATCAGCGGCCGCGTCCAGGCAGCCAGCATCCCGGAAGCACCGATCATGGAGAAGGCGACGATGCAGCCGCCGCTGCGCCCGTCGAGCGGACCCGACTACAATCCGGTCGTTACGCTGAACGGCTGGACGCTGCCCTGGCGGATGAACGGCGACTGGAAGGAGTTCCATCTCGTTGCAGAGCCCATCGAGCGCGAATTTGCAGAAGGCATGAAGGCCTATCTCTGGGGCTACAACGGTCAGTCCCCTGGCCCAACGATTGAAGCGGTGGAAGGCGACAAGCTCCGCATCTTCGTCACCAACAAACTGCCTGAACATACGACAGTGCATTGGCATGGGGTGCTCTTGCCTAGCGGCATGGATGGCGTCGGTGGTCTCAGCCAGCCGCATATCCCACCTGGAAAAACCTTTGTTTATGAATTCGAGATGAAACACAGCGGTACGTTCATGTACCACCCGCACTCCGACGAAATGGTGCAGATGGCGATGGGCATGATGGGCATGATCGTGGTGCATCCACGCGACGCAACCTTCCGTCCCGTCGACCGCGATTTCGTTTTCATCATGAGCACTTATCTCATCGACCCGGGTACGTATCTGCCGAAGGTCACTGAGATGACCGATTTTAACATGTGGACATGGAACAGCCGCGTGTTTCCCGGAATCGACCCATTGGCCGTTCGTTTGGGTGATCGCGTGCGCGTCCGCATCGGCAACCTCACCATGACAAATCACCCGATTCATCTTCATGGCCACAAATTTTCAGTGAGTTGCACCGACGGGGGATGGGTCCCTGAAAGTGCGCAGTGGCCGGAAACGACGACCGACGTCCCTGTCGGAGCGATTCGCGCGTTCGATTTTCTTGCCGACAACCCGGGCGATTGGGCGTTTCACTGTCACAAGTCGCATCACACCATGAATGCGATGGGCCACGACGTGAAGAACCTGATCGGCGTCTCAAGGAAGGACCTCGCGAAGGCGGTCGGAAAACTCGCGCCAGACGCCATGGTGATGGGATCGACAGGAATGGCGATGGGCGACATGGAAATGCCGGCACCCGACAACACATTACCAATGATGACCGGCACCGGGCAGTTTGGCCCGATCGAAATGGGCGGCATGTTTACGGTGATGAAGATCCGCGATGGCCTCGCGCGAGACGATTACAAGGATCCCGGTCCCTACAAGCATCCTGACGGCACCGTCGCGCACCAAGTCGACGCTCCAAATACTCAGGCGCCTCGCTCAACGAGCCCAAAGGAATCAAGCAAACCAAGCGACATGAAAGGCATGAAGGGAATGAAAGGAATGTAGATGAGACTTGAAATTCAAATAGATGCGAAGAAAATCAGCAAGACAGTAGAAGGAGTTTGGAGATGAAATATCTGCACAAAACCTGCATCGCTATTATCGGCGCGGTGCTCATCTCCCCGTCCGCTTGGGCCGGGGCGGGTTCTTCGGGCCATAGCCACGACGAAACATTCTCGGCAGGTGAGCCGGGTGATCCTAAAAAGGCCGCGCGGATTATTCAGGTCACTATGGGTGAGATGGACGGCAAGATGATGTTCATGCCGAGCAAGGTTGAGGTCAAAAAGGGGGAACAGGTTAAGTTCATGCTGCGCAACAACGGCGAACTCGACCATGAATTCATCCTCGCGACGACGGCCGACAATCTGAAGCATGGCGAGGCCATGAAGAAGAATCCCGACATGGAGCACGATGACCCGAACGGGAAGCGACTTGCTCCCAAGAAGACCAACGAGATCGTCTGGAAATTCACCAAGGCCGGCGAGTTCGAATACGGATGCCTGATCCCCGGTCATCGGGAAGCCGGAATGGTCGGCACGATATTAGTCAAGTAACCCGAGCCGGAATCAACTGACGAAAGGAATTGAATATGAAGACCAACAAAATCGCAGCCGCAACTCTCGCGCTTTCCCTTGCTCTGTCGTCCGCTGTCGCACTCGCCCAAGCGGCGATGGCGAGCGGCGAGGTCAAGAAGATCGATGAGGCGGCTGGAAAAATAACATTGAAGCATGGTCCCATCAAAAGTCTTGATATGGAAGAGGAGAGCATGACGATGGTTTTTCGCGTGAAGGAACCGGCGATGCTCAAATCCGTCAAGGTCGGTGACAAAGTGCAGTTCGAAGCCGAACGGGCGACCGCCGGAATCACGATCACAAAGATGCAAAAAGGAAAGTGACGGCTCTTCGGCGCGGCGGTTCCTAGGCGTCGCGCCGAATTGGGTGAAAGCTCCGCAAGGAAGCGACCCTTGAGCTGATCCGACATCGCGGCGGCAGTCCGACCATCGGATACGATCACTGGATCGACTGCTCTCAATAAGGTGGAGTTACCGATGACAGGTGTGGGTGGGAGCGGCGGCACGAGAATAGCTACGGAAAAAGCCTTCGCGAAAAGACGGTTTCCGATCAGGCGCGCGAACATTGGTGACATTCGCCAGATCGCGAAGTTGGCCAACATGGCGGGTGGAGATACGCTTTCGTTTATCTTGCGAGGCATCGATCCTTCGGTGAGAGCAGTTCGAACCTACCGCGAGATGGTTGCTGCGCCGACCGGAGTGTATTCGTATCGAAATTGTCTGGTCGCTGTTTCGCGTGGGGTAATTGTTGGTCTGGCGAACGCATTTCCTGCCCAGCTCATCGAAAGTGAGACCGCAGACGCAGCATTGACCGCGCGTGAAGAGTTGCTCCGGCCGCGCACGGAGCTCAACGATCCCACCAGCTTCCTGCTGAACAACATCGCGGTTGTGCGCAGCCACCACAGACTAGGCGTGGGGGCCGCGCTGCTGGCCGCGGTCGTCGATGAGGCCAAGCAGCGTTCGTTCCCGTCCGTGACCTTGCATGTTTGGGCCGATAACGCCGAAGCGATCTCGTTCTATCTCGCCGCTGGGTTCACAAAGGTCCGTCACGCGGAAATCCCCTCGCATCCCGACCTGCCGCACACAGGCGGAAGCCTTCTCATGATGCTGCCGGTCGTAAGTGAAAGGGACGAATCGGTTAGGCAGCGGCTTGCGACCGAATCTCAAGAATCGGCGGATGAACGAGCATCGACTTCAGCTTGAGGACATCGTGATGATTGCTCTCCCTTACGACTATTTTCTGATCGCATGGTTCGTCATTGCGGCCGCTTCCACGGCCTACGTCGCTTTCGACCAGTTCAATGGGAATCCCGAACCGACCGTGATGAAGTGGGGTTTCATCCTTGTGACCCTGTACATGGGTCCGTTCGGACTTCTCCTGTACGTACTCGCTGATAAGGAGCCGCGGCCCGGAGAACATGAGCAGTTCACGTCTCCGCTTTGGAAGCAGGGCATCGGAAGCACCATTCATTGCGTCGCTGGTGACGCCACCGGCATTATTCTCGCAGCGACCGTGACCGCACTGCTCGGTCTACCGATGTGGATCGACCTGATCGTCGAGTATGTCGCGGGCTTCTCGTTTGGTCTCTTCATCTTTCAAGCATTGTTTATGAAGAAGATGATGGGCGGTACGTATTGGGAAAATGTTCGGAAGAGTTTCATGCCGGAGTTCATCAGCATGAACGCCATGATGGCAGGCATGGCCCCGACCATGAGTCTGCTAATGATGGGCCGCGACATGCGCGCGATGGATCCGCTCGAGCTGATTTTCTGGGGCGTGATGTCGCTCGGCGTAATGGTCGGCTTCACGACAGCCTATCCGTTCAACGTCTGGATGGTGAAGAAGAAGATCAAGCACGGGTTGATGACCGAGCGCTCGGATAGGGAAGCTGGCGAGAAGAGCTCAATGTCCGGAATGAAGTCCGAGATGGCTAAAATGTCGGCTGCGGATATAAGCCACATGAAGGGACACGAAGACCATCCGCAGAAACAAACGGCCGCGAACGGCCGCAAATCTTACGGCGGTCATCAAATGACGAGCGACGCGACAACGCCACAGTTAGCTGCGCTCGCCGGCGTGACGACATTCCTCCTGATTTCCGGAATGGTGCTCCCAGGTTTCAAGGTCAATCTAGGTCTGAGCGTACGCGACGTCGGCGGCGCCATTATGCCGCCGGGCATGATCATGACGTTCGACACGCCCGGCGAAGCCATGAAAGACATGGCGGCGGTCAATCCCCGGCAAGTGGTCTATAAGGCGCCTGCCGAAGCCCGAGGGGACAACGTTCTTGAGCCGCGCATCGAAAACGGGGTGAAGGTCTTCGATATCGAAGCTTCGATCATACGCTGGAATATTCTTCCGGATGTCTCCGTAGAGGCCTATGCCTACAATCGCCAGGTGCCGGGCCCGCGGATTCAATTGACCGAAGGCGATCACGTCCGGATCAAATTCCGCAACAACCTTCCGGAATCCACGACTGTGCACTGGCACGGTCTGATCGTACCAAACGAGATGGACGGCCCGGCCAAGATAGCCCAGCCGCCCGTGGCGCCGGGCGGGCAATACACCTACGAGTTCACCGTGAGCCAAAGCGGAACCTACTTTTATCACAGCCACGACCACCCCGATCGTCAACAAGGCCTAGGCCTTTACGGCGCGTTGCTGATTGCGCCGAAGGACAGTGCCGCCGATGTAAAAGCCGATCTCGAATACACTATCCAGCTCCAGGAATGGCTCAAGCGCGAATGGCTCACCTATCCCGCGATGCTGATGGAGGGTGGCCTTCCGAACTATTTCACCATCAATGGGAAGTCGTATCCGGAGACAGACACCGTCTTCATGAAGGTTGGGCAAACCATCAAGATTCGCTTCATCGGCACCAACAACAACTTCGTTCACCCTATGCATGTTCATGGCGGGCCTTTCCAGGTAGTGGCCCGCGACGGAGAGACGTTGGCAGAAAACCAGCGGTTTTTTGCCGATACGGTGAACGTCGGACCAGGACAGCGATACGACGTGGTTTGGACAGCGCGCAAACCCGGGAAATGGCTGGTGCACTGTCATATCCCGCATCACACCACCAACAACAATGTCGAGCAGAAAGGAGCGGGCGGCCTGACACTAGTTCTCAACGTGCAATAAGGGGCAGCCATCAAACCCAGGAGAGCTCAATGAATCAAATGAGCAAAGAAATGCAAAGCTGCATCGATGAATGTCTGCGCTGCTACCAAGTATGTCTAGGAACAGCCATGACCCATTGCCTGGAGACTGGGGGCAAACACGTCGAACCCCAGCACTTCAGGCTTATGATGGCCTGCGCCGAAATCTGCCGCACGGCCGCGCATTTCATGTTGCTGAATACGCCTCACCACAAGCACGTCTGCGGCGAGTGCGCGGAAATTTGCACCGAGTGTGCGAAGGACTGCGAACGCATCGGCAGCATGGACGATTGCGTCAAGGCCTGCAAGCAGTGCGCGGAAAGCTGCCGCGCCATGGCAGGCTAGATGAGCTGACAATCGGTCAGGCGCAAGATCGATGTCTAGCGCCTGATCGGGCTATCGTTCGAGGCGAAGTGCCTTTCCCCGGTCGAATCGTCACCAACGTAAACGTCCCCGCCTTTCTGAAACCGTCGCCAAGAGTTTTCATGACAATTCGTGCTTTCCTTCCTGCCAATGGCCGTGATCTCCGCCTCGATCTTTTCCGCGGCCTTGCGAACTGGGCAATCTTTCTCGATCACATCCCGAATAACGCGGTCGCGTGGCTCACGACCAGAAATTATGGCTTCAGCGATGCAGCGGATATCTTCGTCTTCATTTCCGGCTATACGGCCGCGTTTGTCTACGCCAAGAGCATGCTCGTCCAAGGCTTCGTTGCAGGAACCGCTCGACTATTAAAACGCGTTTGGCAATTATATATCGCGCACGTGCTGCTGTTCGTTTTCTATATCGCGGCAATCGGCTGGGTCGTGGAAGCCTACAATCATTCTCACCTTGTGGATGAATTCAACGTTGCAGGGTTGATCGATCGTCCAATGCAGACCTTAATGCAAGGCCTGCTGCTCAAATTCAAGCCTCTGAATCTCGACGTTCTCCCGCTCTATATCGTTCTGATGGCTGCATTTCCGCTGGTATTGTGGCTGATGCTTCAACGGCCAGACCTTGCAATCGCGAGCTTGCTCGTCATCTATTTCGCTGCACGCCAATTCGGATGGAATCTTCCCGCCTACCCATCGGGTGTTTGGTATTTCAACCCGTTCACATGGCAACTCCTCTTCGTGCTTGGGGCCTGGAGCGCGCTCGGTGGAGCGTCGCGGCTGCAGAGATTCATTCGGTCGCCCGCGATCATATCGATCTGTTTCGTTTATCTGGGGTTTGCGCTGCTTATGACGGTTGCAGGTCATGTAGGGCCGCTTGGAAAGCTAATCCCTGAAGGGCTGTTGGGCGCATTCAATCCTAACGACAAGACAAACCTCGCGCCATATCGGGTTCTGCACTTCGTTGCCCTGGCCGTTCTAGTCGTTCGGTTTCTCCCCTTCGGTTGGCCCGGGTTGACCTCGCGCTGGCTTCGCCCACTGATCATCTGCGGTCAGCGCTCATTGGAAGTATTCTGCGTCGGAGTGTTTCTCTCCTTCGTCGGTCATTTCCTTCTCGAACTGATCTCCGACTCGCTTCTCGCGCAGATCATCGTGAGTGTGTCTGGAATCGCGCTCATGACGGCCGTCGCCTACTACCGATCGTGGTCCAAGGATCTGGACAGGCAACCCGCGGCGTCCAAATCCAGTGCGGAATCGGTTTCGACATCGATCACTTAGAAGTTTGTTCGGAGGGAGAGATGTTTGGAGTAGTCTCGAAGACCAACGAAGTACGGACCCCGCGACATGGATAGCTCAGGAAAATATCCAGGCGTTTTGACTCGCAGGAGCGTTTTGGGGCTAACAGCCGCGCTACTGGTTTTCCCGGACGGCGCTACCTCCGCTGCGGAATCCGTTGTCTTGGTTCATAAGGATCCAGATTGCGGTTGTTGCTCGGGTTGGGTGCGCCATCTCAAGGAAGCTGGTTTCACCGTGACGATCGAGGAAACGGCGGATCTTCATGCGGTCCGGAAACGCCTTCGCGTACCTGCCGACCTCGCGGCGTGTCATACGGCCGAGGCGGATGGATACGTCATTGAAGGTCATGTCCCCGCAGCCGCGCTGCGACGACTATTGAAGGAACGTCCGAACGCGGTCGGGTTGGCGGTTCCCGGCATGCCTTTGGGATCGCCGGGGATGGAGGGCAGCCGGGTCGATCCCTATAACGTCGTTCTCTTTGACGCCTCCAGCCGGCGAACATACATGCGGTTCATCGGCGGCGATATCGCTGGTTGAGACTGATCTTTTAACCATGTCGCAAGTAACTGTTATCTGATCGTTTTCCGCCTATGGCGGATTTGTGATGTGATCTGCCTTCCCAAATCCATGATCCTATGGGATGTTGGGTTATGAATTTATGCCGATTCATCAGCCGTTTGTTTGCGGTCTTTGCGATCATCGGGCTCGTTGCTTCGCCGCTGGCCACGCCAGCGGCGGCTAAACTGATGCCGGCAGCAAAGATGGGCGACATGTCGGCGATGAGCGATATGTCAGCAATGTCCGCCGACATGCCTTGCTGTCCGGAGACACAAAAGAGCAACGACTGCCAGGATTGTCCGCTTCGTGCGATGTGCGCGTTGGGCGTTGCACAGGCGCAGCCTCCTGTGGCAACCGGAATCCTGGCGCCTCTGCCAATACACCGTCCGCTCACGGCTTTCGACGATCGGATCGCCGATGGCCTCGACGGTTCTCCGCCGGATCACCCCCCTCGAAACCTGGTCTGACCGGCGCTTAAGCGCCGATTGCTGCCGCGCGGACGCAAGTTCGCGCGGATGACGCATGCCGCCTTGCGGCAGACCCAGGACAATCGAGGACTACGAACATGAAGACGTTTAACTTCGCGCAGGCCTTCCAGGCTGCGCTGATCGCTGCCGCAATCGGTGGTACAAGCACGGCCGCTCTGGCGGACATCAAGGACTACAAATTCGAGCTGGTCGATCAGACCATCCAGGCCGGGCCCGACAAGGTCATCACCGTCCGACTGATGAACACGAAGACCGGCAAGCCGGTGCCTGACGCCGTCATCTTCGCGACCCGTCTCGACATGGCTCCGGACGGCATGCAGGAGATGGCAACCAAGATCGCGCCGATGCCGGGCGCGGAGCCGGGCAGTTACAAGTTCAAGGCGACGTTCGGGATGGCGGGCCGCTGGCAGCTTTCGCTCGGCGCCAAGGTTCAGGGCGAGACCGGCACCGTCGAGAACAAGCTCGTCATCACGGCGCAGAAATGACCCGCGCCGTTCTCACAAGCGCTGCCGCCGCGTTGATCGCGGCGGCAGGCATTGGATACGTCGCCGGCACGCAGCGGCCGCCGGCGCGCGCCTTCGCCATGGTTACTCCCGCAAGGGCGGAAGGAAATTCCGCCCCGATCTATTTTCAGGATCCGGACGGCAAGCCTGCATATTCGCTGACGCCGAGGAAGACCGGGGATGGCCGCGACTATCGTGCTGTTCCGGCGGGCGCCGACGTCAGTTTTGGCGAGGCAGCTCCGGACGCAATGCCACCAGCGGCGGCATCCGCCAGCGGCACTACGGAGCGAAAAATCAAGTACTACCGCAATCCCATGGGACTGCCGGACACGTCGCCGACACCGAAGAAGGACTCGATGGGGATGGACTACATCGCTGTCTTTGAAGGTGACGATTCCGACGACGGGTCCGTCAAGCTTTCCCCCGGCAAGATCCAGCGCACCGGCGTCAAATCCGAACCCGCGTCACGGCGAGTGATCCGGACGTTGGTGCGGGCGCCCGGGACGATCCAACTTGACGAGCGCCGCATCTCGGTCATCTCGATGCGAGCCGAGAGCTGGGTGCAGAAGGTCGCGGATGTGACCACGGGCACCCAGGTCAAAAGGGGCCAGCCGCTGATGGAGATTTACAGCCCATCCGTGGCATCGGCGGCCGCCGAATACATAGCCACCATCACGTCGAAAGGGACGAGCGGCGTCGCCGTGTATGGTCGCGGCTCGCGTCAGCGGCTGATGAACCTCGACGTCCCTGACACAGCAATTGCGGCCATGGAGAAGAGCGGCACTGTTCCGATCACCATCGACTGGTCGGCGCCGCGCGACGGCATTGTGCTCGAACGTAACGCCATCGAAGGTATGCGCGCGCAGCCCGGGGATGTGTTGTTCCGGGTTGCGGATACGTCCGTGGTGTGGGCGATGGTCGATGTCGCAGAGCGTGACCTCGGCGCCATTGCCGTCGGGCAATCCGTCACCGTGAAGGCTCGCAGCTTTCCCGGTCGCGAGTTCGCCGGGAAGATATCCGTGATCTACCCGCAGGTGAACCGGGAAACCCGCACCGCCCGCGTCCGGATCGAACTTGGGAATGCTGATCTCGCGCTGCTTCCTGACATGTACGTGGACGCGGAAATCAACACCGGCAATCCGGAGCCGGTCCTCGTTGTCCCTGCCAGCGCCGTTCTTGATACGGGGAAACGACAATCAGTACTTGTTGACAAAGGACAAGGGCGGTTCGAGCCACGTGAGGTCAAGCTCGGTCATCGTGGCGACGGCTACGTGGAAGTCCGGGACGGTGTCGCGGAAGGCGAGCCGGTTGTCGTCTCTGCGAACTTCCTGATCGACGCCGAGAGCAACCTGAAGGCTGCGCTCAAGGGATTTTCTGAAGCGGGAGGCCAGCAATGATCGCGCGCCTCATCGCATGGTCGGCTCGTAACCTGCTGCTCGTCTTCTTTGGCGCGGGTTTTGCCGCGGCAGCGGGAATCTACGCCCTCGTTCATCTGCCGCTCGATGCGATTCCGGATCTCTCCGATACCCAGGTGATCGTCTACACCGAATATCCCGGCCAGGCGCCGCAAGTGATCGAAGACCAGGTCACGTATCCGCTGACGACCGCGATGCTGACCGTGCCCCGATCCAAAGTCGTGCGCGGCTTCTCGTTCTTCGGGGTTTCGTTCGTCTACGTCATCTTCGAGGATGGCACTGACATCTACTGGGCTCGCTCGCGGGTGCTCGAATTCCTCAACGGCGCGGCCTCGCGGTTGCCCGCCGGCGTAAGCCCGACGATCGGTCCCGACGCTACAGGCGTGGGCTGGGTCTACCAGTACGCAGTGGTATCGAAAGCGCTGAACCTCGCCGACACGCGGACCATCCAGGACTGGAATCTGAAATTCGCGCTGGCCAAGGCCGAAGGCGTCGCCGAAGTGGCGAGCGTCGGCGGCTTCGTCAAGCAGTACAACGTCATCCTTGATCCGCAGCGCATGCGCGATCTCGGCATCTCCATGCAGAAGATGCGCGATGCGATTCGCGCCAGCAACGCCGATGTCGGCGGCCGCACCGTCGAGCTCTCCGAGTTCGAATACGTCATCCGCGGCAAAGGTTATCTTAAAGGCATCAACGACCTCGGCAACATCGTGCTGAAGACCAGCAACGGCACGCCGGTTCTGCTGCGCGATGTTGCCCGCGTCGAGCTTGGTCCGGACGAGCGCCGAGGCATCACAGAGCTCAACGGCGAGGGAGAGGTTGCCAGCGGCATCGTGCTGCAGCGGTTCGGCGTTAATGCGCTTGATGTGATCGAGAATGTGAAGAAGCGCTTCAAGGAGATCGCCAGCAGCCTGCCGAAATCCGTCGAGATCGTCCCGGTTTATGACCGCTCCAACCTGATCAACGCGGCCATCGCTACGCTCAAGCACACGTTGCTCGAGGAAAGTGTGGTCGTCGCCTTGGTCTGCATCGTCTTCTTGCTGCATGTCCGCAGCGCGCTCGTCGCCATCCTGATGCTGCCGGTCGGCGTGCTGATGGCGTTCGGTGCGATGAAGCTGCTCGGGCTGGGGTCCAATATCATGAGTCTGGGCGGCATCGCGATTGCGATCGGCGCCATGGTCGATGCAGCGATCGTTATGATCGAGAATGCACACAAGCATCTGGAGCGGGCTGAACCCGAACGGTCAAGGGTCGACATACTGATAAAGGCAGCGTCCGAGGTCGGGCCGGCGCTGTTCTTTAGCCTGCTGATCATCACCGTGTCGTTCATGCCGATCTTCACGCTGGAATCGCAGGAAGGCCGGCTGTTCAGCCCCTTGGCGTTCACGAAGACCTTTTCAATGGCGGCGGCAGCGTTGCTGTCGGTAACGCTGGTGCCGGCGCTGATGATCATCTTCGTGCGCGGCAGAATCGTGCCCGAGCACAAGAACCCGATCAATCGCTTCCTGATCTGGATTTATCGGCCGGTGATCAAGGCCGTGATGCGTGCCAAGGCACTGGTGATCCTTATCGCGCTGGCAATTGTTGTGGTGACAGTGTGGCCGGCGCGTCAGCTCGGCACCGAGTTCATGCCCAACCTCAACGAAGGCACGCTGCTCTACATGCCCACCACGCTACCGGGAATTTCGGTGACCAAAGCGGGTGAACTGCTGCAGATGCAGGATAGGATCATCCGGTCGTTCCCGGAAGTGGCGTCAGTCTACGGCAAGGCCGGCAGGGCTTTGACGGCGACCGATCCGGCACCGTCCGAAATGTTCGAGACCATCGTCAACCTGAAGCCGAAGGAAGAGTGGCGGCCCGGCATCACGGTCGACAGTCTGATCGCAGAGATGGACAAGGCGTTGCAATTCCCCGGCGTCTCGAATGCCTGGACCATGCCGATCAAGGCGCGCATCGACATGCTATCGACCGGAATTCGCACGCCGGTTGGGGTCAAAGTGATCGGCACAGATCTGGTCGAGATCGACAAACTGGCCAAGCAGATCGAGCAGGTTCTAAAGGCTGTGCCGGGAACATCGTCGGCGTATGCCGAGCGGGGTATCGGCGGCTACTATCTCGACGTGACACCGGACCGGGCGGCCTTGGCGCGCTACGGCATCATGGTCCAGGACGTTCAGGATGTGATTGCGACCGCACTCGGCGGCCAGACGGTGACCACGACAGTGGAGGGCCGACAACGCTTCAGCGTCAACATGCGTTACCCCCGGGACCTGCGCGAGAATCCGCAGGCCATCGCCAACGACGTCCTGGTTCCGATGCCGGCGGGAGGTGCAGTGCCGCTTGGGGAGGTCGCCACGATCGAACCGGCGCGAGGGCCGACATCGATCCGCACCGAGAATGGACAGTTGGCGACTTACATCTACGTCGACATCCGTGACCGCGATCTCGGCAGTTATGTTGCCGACGCGCGGCAGGCGGTGCAGGCCAGCGTCCAGTTTCCGCCAGGCTACTACGTGATGTGGAGCGGTCAGTACGAATATCTCGAACGCGCAACGGCGCGCCTGAAGATCGTCGTCCCGGTGACGCTGCTGATCATCTTTCTGCTGCTGTACCTCAACTTCCGTTCCATCGCCGAGACCGTGATCGTGATGCTGTCGCTGCCGTTCGCCTTGGTCGGCGGCATCTGGCTGATGTGGGCGCTAGGCTTCAACCTGTCCGTTGCAGTCGCGGTCGGTTTCATCGCGTTGGCGGGTGTTGCGGCTGAGACTGGCGTCGTTATGCTGATCTACCTCAACCAAGCCCTTGCCGAGATCAAGGCGCAGCGTGACGCCGAAAAGCGAACACTGACCCGTCACGACCTCTACGACGCCATCATGGAAGGCGCGGTGGAGCGGGTGCGGCCGAAGATGATGACGGTCGTGGCCATCATGGCGGGACTGCTGCCGATCATGTGGAGCACTGGTACCGGGTCCGAGATCATGCAGCGCATCGCGGTGCCGATGATCGGCGGCATGATCTCGTCGACACTGCTGACGCTGATCGTGATTCCCGCGATCTATGGATTGATCAAAGGCTTCCGTTTGCCGCCCAATGATCACGAAAACGATCATTCGCCATCGCGGGCCATCAAGCCGGCCAAGGAAGACTCGCGACTTGTTTCGGAACCCGCCGAGTGAGGTGAACCATGATGAATGGTATGGCGCCTGGAATGATATGGGGCATGGGGCTTTTGTGGCTGCTGATCATCGTTGTTTTGATCCTATCGGCAGCAGCACTCGTCAAATATCTGTTTTATGGAGACAAGGGAGGTCGGCGATGAACAGATTGATCATGATCGCATTGGTGACAGGCGCGTTCCTGCCCTCTGCACAGGCACAGCTAGGCGACGCATCCCGTGGCCAACGGAGTTTCCAGGCTTGCGCGCCGTGCCATTCGCTCGCGCCGAACCGAAACATGACGGGACCAAGTCTCGCTGGGCTGTGGAATCGAAAAGCTGGCTCTTTGCCGAGCTTCAGCCGCTACTCACAAGCCCTCAAGTCATCGAGAATCATCTGGGACGGCACCACGCTCAACGAGTGGCTTCGGGATCCGCAGCACCTCATTCCAGGCAACACGATGACGTTTCCTGGCATGAAGGACGCAGGACGGCGCGGCGATCTTCTGGCGTTTCTCAAGGAAGCGACCCAGCCAGGTCATGCTCCGCCATCGACTGCGCAACGCGGCAGTCAAATGGGCGGGATGATGGGCATGATGGGTGGTGGCCCTGTCCAAAATCTCAAAAAACTCGAGTCTGACCAACGGGTGACGGCGATCACGCACTGCCGAGACACCTACCGGGTGATCACCGCGGATGGAAAAACGCGCGATTTCTGGGAGCGAAATCTGAGATTCAAGACCGACGTGAGTGACGATGGGCCACAGAAGGGCGCTCCGGCGATCGTGGCGGCCGGAATGATGGGAGACAGGGCTGACGTGATCTTTGCCGCACCAGAAGAGATTAGCGGGGCCATCTCACCGCAATGTTGATGAGCTCCAAGCCCATCAATCGACAACGGCGCGGCAGCGGGCCAACTATTTTCCATTGATAGCGCCGTCAACTGTAACCAAACCGGCTGGATCAGCGAACTCATAGAGATAATGCAAGTATGACGACCAACGAAATCGAACTCAAGGCACTGATGCTTGCAAGTTTGGATGGCGACGCGGCCTCGCACCGCGCGCTGCTCAATCGGTTGAGCCGCCGTCTGCGCGCGTATTACAAGGGCAAGCTCGTGAGAATTGGGAGGGGCGCAGCAGAGGCCGAAGATCTGGTTCAAGAAGCGGTATTGGCGATCCACTTCAAGCGCCATACCTATGACCCCGCCGAGCCTTTGACGCCGTGGGTGCATGCCATCGCGCGCTACAAATTGATCGATTTCTTACGTCGGACTCGCGCATCACTTGCCGATGTACCTATCGACGAGGCTGACACCATCGTGGCGCACGATGATAATCTCAGCGCCGAGAGTACATACGACATCAGACGACTTATGCAGCGGCTGCCGGAAAAAATGCGATGTTCCATCGAGGCGGTGAAACTGGACGGACGGAGCATCGCTGAAGCTGCAGACCGGTGCGGTATTTCGGAATCGGCCGTAAAAGTGAACATTCACCGTGGGCTCAAGGCGCTGGCTGCCTTGATTGCCCGGGAAGCCAGAACATGAAGACAGATGATTTGGTTGCGATGCTGAGTACGAACGTTGAGCCGGTCGACCGTCGGCTGGTCGTTCGTACGGTTGGGATCGCCGTTGCGGCTGCGTCAGTGTTGGCGCTTGGCATCATGCTCGTCGGACTGGGTGTTCGGCCGGACTTGATGACGTCCCGTGCCTTGATTTTTATCCTCCTAAAGCTCGCGTTTGCGGTTGGGACTGTCGGCGTGGCATCGGTTTATCTGACGCGGTTGGCCCGCCCGGGAGGAGAGCGCAGAACCTCGGCAGTTTTGGTTGCATTGCCTTTCGTAGCGGTTGTACTCCTTGCTGCAATCAGCCTTGGGCTTGCGCCCAGCTCGCATTGGGACAAGATGATCGTCGGCGATCAGTGGCTTGAATGTCTTCTCTCGATTCCGATCATCGCAATCGTGCCTTTCGCAATCACCATCTGGGCGGTGCGAAAAGCTGCCCCAACAAATCTTGTCCGAGCGGGTGCTTTCGCCGGCCTCATTTCCGGCGGTGTAAGCGCAATGGCTTATGCGCTTCATTGCACGGACGATTCATTGCCGTTTGTTGCGGTCTGGTACGGTGGCACGATTGTGCTTTGCACGTTCGCGGGCGCAATATTGGGACCGCGGCTGTTGCGGTGGTAACGGGCTTTGTTGGTCGTTTCACGTCAGCGTGAGGTTGTAACCGGCCGACGATTTGCTCCGAACTCATTTGTAGAAGCGCACATGACGTGCCTTTCCAAGGGAATGGAGCCGGACCATGTTAAAGAAAAGCTTTCTCACGATTTCGCTCTTGCTGCCGCTTGTAGCGATATCAGCAACCGCCCAGGCGGGCCCGACAATTTCGGACAAGAGGTATTGGCCAAATGAGGCCCGCACCCCCGCTGTGGTAATCCCCACGGAGAGCACGGTGCTGCCGTTTGCCCCCGTGCTCCAAGACGAGCGGGCGCGGCCTTCTCGCAGCACCGCTCCAAAGGTCCGAAGATGAAGCGGAATCCGTAATAGTCTGCGCCAGAAAATCCCGCCGAGGGTGGCAACGTGTGGCGCTATCAGGGCGGTCCAAAATCTCTCCGATGACGCGCACCTGAGATTATGATGCGCACTAACCAAAAGACGTATGCATCAGACGAGCGTGCAAAGAGCTGGTTCGAAGCGGAAACGGTTTCGGATCCAGAATGGTCACAGCAATCCTTTCACAGCGACGATTCTGCATTTTCACCAAAGGGAAGAACAATTGTATGATCCTGATTGATCACAACGCAACCACCCGCCGGGCAGGCATTCGACCTCGCGATACTGTGACGAGCTATTTCACTCGGTATCGGTTGGCGCTGTATCTCTTCTCGGGCGCGGGAGTTTCTGCCGGCGTTGCGTTGAATTGGAACTGGCTGGCAGCAGCGGGGTTCCTTCCTATCCTGGCGTTTCTTCCCTGCATGTTGATGATGTTCATGTGCATGAAACAACACGGGACGCAATTGCCAAAAGATCCAGGTAAGGAGCCAACCAAGACCCAACCATCTCGATTTGGTAAGCCGCTTGATCCGCAACAATAGATGCGCGATCGAACCTGTTGACTGGCGTGCGCAAATACACTGCGGATTCGTTCGTAAATCGAAACAGAGAGGAGAATCTTCGATGAAAACAGTTGCAACATTAGCTGTCATTTTGTTCGCCGTTGGAACAGGCTTGGCTCTTGGTCCCGTTGCTCGCGCCCAAGATACGCCGACGCCATCGACCCCGCAGACCGGCGATCACGGCATGATGAGCGGTGATATGAAAGCAATGATGGGTATGATGGGCCAGATGAACCAGATGATGGAGAACTGCAATCGAATGATGCAGAGCAAGAACGATCGGCGTGACGAGAAGAATCCGACGCAGAAAGATCGACCTGGTTAGATAAAAGCCACAGCGTCTCGGGGAGTTTGGCCATTCGAAATTTGCTCGGTCGGAATGTAGGTCATAGCCCAGAGGTGACTTCCCAACATTGGCGGTTATTCATCGTCCCATTGCCGACCAGGAGCATCGAAGCCGGAATATTCATCGTGGTGAAGTGCCTTTTACAGTGCGAGCGCTGGGTCGACGCATGTGGCGGGCGACGGGCTTCATCTCGAACAGCGCATCGATGACCGGACACTCCGGAACCTGATCCCGCGTGCACTGGGCAGCCATGTTCGACATCACTCGTTCGAGGCGTCGCAAATCAGCGATCTTCTGACGAATATCCGTGAGGTGCTCGACCGTGAGCGTATGCACCTCCTCGCAAGTGTAGGTGTGCCCATCGACAAGACGCAGCAATCCCCGCAGCTCGTCGAGACCAAATCCAAGCTCCCGACCGCGACGAACGAAATGTAACCGCCTCACATGCTCGGGTCCGTAGATGCGGTAGCCGCTCGCGCTGCGGGCGGGCGACGGCATGACGCCTATTTTTTCATAATAGCGAATCGTCTCGATATTCACTCCGCTGCGCGCTGACAGCGCCCCGATCGTAAGATCTTCGGTAGTTTTCATTATTGGCCTCACACGGCCGTGAGAAGTTCCCGCTTGACCCTGTAGTCGCTACAGGCACTAGGGTCACCATAAACCAATCGCGGGAGCGGGCTCAATGACGATGCGAGACGAGGCGACTGTGCTGCAAAGCAAGGCCACGCCGACGCAGAAGCGCTTTGACAGCGTAGCGCTGCTGTCGGTTGGCGGCATCCTGGCGGCACTTGGCGCCGCGACCTGTTGCGTGGTCCCGTTCGCTTTGTTCCTCGCCGGCGTCAGCGGTACATGGATCGGCAATTTGACCGCGCTCAAGGCCTATCAGCCATTGTTTATCGGGCTCGCGGTGGCATGCCTCGGCGGCGGTTACTATGCCGTCTACCGCAAACCGAAGGCGGCCGATTGCGTCGAAGGCTCCTACTGCGCCAGCCTGTCATCTCGTCGGACCGCCAAGGTCGGGCTGTGGATCGCGACGCTCCTGATCATCATCGCCGTGGGCTTCCCCCACATTGCTCGCCTTTTCCTCGACACCTAACAACAAGGAGACTTGCCATGAAAATTCTGCCTCTTGTCGCCCTGACCGTTGCCCTGTTCTCCTACGGTGCAGCTTCAGCCACCGAGCGAACCGTGACGATCAATGTCGCCAACGCTACCTGTGAACTCTGCGGCCCGATCGTGAAACGCTCTCTCACCCGCATATCCGGCGTGCTCGATGTTCAGATATCGGAGGCAGATGGGGCTGCGATTGCAAAGGTTCGGTTTGAGGATAGCCGGACGGACGTCTCGACGCTCATTTCGGCGACCACCAACGCTGGCTATCCCTCGCGCATCGTGCAGTAAGGCCGCGTCGGTATGACCGTCGCAAAACTCATCATCATCGGGGCAGGGTGTACTCCGGTTGTCTGCTGTGCGGCCCTGACTCCTGCAACGTGGATGCGAACACACGAAAGTTGAAACCATGAACGACTGCTGTACCCCGAGCACGAGTGGCGGCAGCAGCCGCTACGACCTTGTTGTCGTCGGCGCCGGCTCCGCCGGCTTCTCGGCCGCGATCACTGCCGCCGAGCAGGGCGCGCGCGTTGCGCTCGTCGGGCACGGCACGATTGGCGGCACCTGCGTCAACATTGGCTGCGTGCCGTCGAAAACGCTGATCCGAGCTACAGAGACGGTGCACCACGCTAACGCCGCCCCGGCTCGGTTCGACGGCATCGAAAGCAGCGCGCGCGTGGTCGATTGGGCCGCACAGATCGCCCAGAAGGACACGCTAGTCGCCAGCCTTCGTCAGGCGAAGTACGCCGATCTTTTGCCCGAATACAACAACATAGCCTACCGTGAAGGTCGGGCGCGCCTCGTCGAGGGAGGCGTCGACGTGGACGGTCAGCGCCTCGTCTCGGACCGCATCATCATTGCGACGGGCGCGCGGCCTGCGCTACCCACCATCCCAGGCATCGCAGAGGTTGCGCCTCTCGACAGCACGACGGCGTTGTCGCTGAAGGAGCTACCGCGCTCGATGATCGTGCTCGGCGGCGGCTACATTGGAGCTGAACTCGCCCAAACCTTCGCACGCGCGGGCGTCGCGGTGACGCTCGTCTTTCGCAGCCGGCTTTTGCCGGAAAGCGAACCTGAGATCGGGCAGGCGCTCGCGGGCTATCTGGCCGACGAGGGGATCACAATTGTGGGTGGCTTGGCCTACGATTTCGTCCGCAAAACTGAGAATGGCGGCGTCGCACTCACGATCACTCGCAACGGCGATCCAGAGATATTGACCGGCGAACGGATTCTCGTGGCGACAGGGCGCACCCCGAATACTGAAACTCTCGGGCTTCCGGAGGTGGGCGTCGCGCAGACATCGTCTGGCGCGATCGTCATCGACGACCGCATGCGCACTTCGAAGGCCGGCATCTATGCCGCCGGCGACGTGACGGGCAGGGACCAGTTCGTCTACATGGCGGCTTATGGCGCAAAGCTTGCGACCAAGAACGCGCTGAATAGCAACGGCCTGCGCTATGACAACACCACCATGCCCGCCATTGTCTTCACGGACCCTCAGGTGGCGAGTGTCGGTCTGACGGAATCGCAAGCTCGTGCCGCCGGGTACGCCGTGCGGACTTCGGTGCTCTCGCTCGACAACGTGCCGCGTGCGCTCGCAGCGCGCGACACACGGGGGCTTATCAAGCTCATCGCCGATGGGGTAACGCGCAAGCTGCTCGGAGCGCATATTCTTGCGCCAGAGGGTGCCGATAGCATCCAGACTGCGGCCTTGGCCATCCGCTGCGGTCTCACGATTGATGATCTGTCGGAGACGATCTTCCCCTATCTCACGACCGTCGAGGGCCTGAAGCTCGCGGCACAGACGTTCGACAGAGACGTGAAGAAACTGTCCTGCTGCGCCGGGTAACGGGGCGGGCTAAGGAACTGGCTATGGAATCAGAAGCGTCACTAGCGTCCGAACCCGCAGTGGAGATCAGACCGGGCGTCTTCCGTTCGGACTGATCTGCGGTGGCGGGCGCAGCGGCACGCCAGGCGTCCTTGGGCGCATACCGAAAACCTCATCCGGCGATGCTTGCGTAAGCGTCCATTCCTGACACGTGGGATCAGGTTGCGGGATTTGACGGGGTCCAATTCCAGGGCAGCAGGTCGTCAAGTCGGTTCATAGGATGACCGTTGGACATGTGAATAAGCACGTCTTTGAGGTGGGCGAAGGGCTCGACGTCGTTAAGCTTTGCCGTGGTGATAAGGGAGCGGACGGTCGCCCAGCGCGCAGCCCCGCGATCGAATCCGGCGAACAGGTGTTTTTTTGCGGCCGAGTGTGATGGGGCGGATGGCGCGTTCCACGGTGTTGGTGTCGAGTTCGATGCGCCCGTCATCGAGGAACCGGCTGAGGTCGCTCCAGCGGGTCAGTGCGTAGCGGATCGCATCGGCAAGCCCGCCGCGCGGCGGGATGTGGGTCAGCTGCGTCTCGAGCCAGGCCCTCATCGCAGCAACCAGCGGCAACGAGCGAACTTGTCGTACGTCCCGCCGTGCGTCGGCGGTCTTGCCTCGGATCGTTGCCTCGATCGCATAGAGCTCGGCGATGCAGCGTCTCTACATCGGCCGGCAGGGCGGTGAGATCGATGTTCATGACGATAGAGTGTAGCCGACTCGTGTCCGCTTCCGCCGCTCCGAATGCACCATTCAATCCGTCTCAGATCATCCGGCCAGGGCCGGTCGCCAGCGCTGCACGATCGGCGCTCCCGACCACGAGGAGGGATAAGCCCCCGGACTAACGAGAGGACTAAGCGGCGGACTAAAGGGAGGACTTAAGTTGCGCCGCCGGTAAAGCAGCTTGCGTTCCGGAGGCTGCGGCTCAGCCTCAAAAATCGCGCGTCAGTTCTCGAAGGCCTTGCGCGGAATACCCTCCGCCTCGCAATACTGCCGTTGGTTCAAGTCACTACGCTTCCACGCCTCATGGTGTGCCCGCCAGAAAGTCTCGCCCTGACGTCTCCACACTCCGTTCTTGCTCGCCATCTCGCTCTCCTCATCTACAAATCGAGAGCGAGAACAGATCGCGTCCGCTAGAGCCTATTCAAGCGTGTAAGAATTCAGCGCTCACCTAGATCCCTGTTGTCCGCGCGAGGTTTCCCTGTTCTTCGAAATGTGTTCCCTGTTAATTTTGTAGGGAATTATCGCCAAAAGCGCTGCGCCGCAGTGGTTTCTCGCCTCCAAGCTCCTCTGGGGAGGCCAAAATCGCGAATTTCCCTGTAAAATTCCCTGTTACCAGGGAATTCGCTTAGAGACGGGCGCGATCAGCACTGCGTCGCCAGCCATCCAGTGCGGATTTCAGAGAATTTCTTTCTTTTGTGCGAGAATGCCCCGCCATTGGCGGGCTTTTTCAAAATGCTGAGTCTCTACAAAGACCGGAATCGAACCGTCACCTTCCCAAATTGGCCGACATTCTCTGACCAATCATTGAAGAATTCCCGTTTTCAAGAGTCGCGCGGAAGAGACCGGAGAATAAAACCACTGCGCGATGGAGCATGCAGTTGAATCGAACTTTCTCCGCTTACGTTTGGTCAGCCATTAACATCAACTGATCCACTTCATCGTACAGGTGGGGCGCAACGTCGGCAGTTTGTGACGCGATTTGAGAGCAATGTCTGTCTTCTATTTGTCTGGCGACGGTATCTTGGCTGACTCGTCTCACCTTCACGTCGATAAACCAATTTCATAGATGCGATGTGTGGTCGATATCGTCCCGCCAATGCGTTCGATGGTGCGCCGCAGACCCATGTTGTCCTCGAGAACCCAGCCTAGTTCGACCTGACGAATCTTGTGATTGATCGATCGGTGCACGAGTTCACCGATCATCATGGCGGGCAGGCCGAGGTTTGAGGGATTTCCTCGCTCCGATTGAGCAACTCCCAGCAGGATGACACGGCAACTGGAATAAGCGCGGCGCCTAGCGCGCCAGAGAAACCTGATCCAGTTGAATGGCAGCAGACGGCCGTCCATATCGGCTACCATCTCCTGGATGTTGGGAATCCACAATGCGACGGCGATAGGCATGCCGTCGCGTTCGACAATGACCGCCATGTCTTGCTGGATGATCGCTTTGAGCGAGTCCGCCATCGCCAGGGATTCGGCATCGGATATCGGTGTGAAGCCCCAGTTGCTAGACCATGCATCGTTATAGATGGTTGTGATGATCCCGATGTCGCGGCGCAGGTGCCGCAGATCGAGGCTGCGGACCTTGAGATGGCCGGTCGTTTTTGCTGTCAAGGCCCGATGGCGTTTCAAGTCGGATGGTCCGAGCCGCGCCAGGTCGAGGCTATAAGACACGACATCCTTGACCGGTTCGAGGCTCGAGGCCTCGACATGCGCTGCGAGATAGGGCGGATGCCATGGTGTCATCACCATCGGATTGTGTGATTGTCCGCCTATCTGAAGACCGGTCTCGCCGTTCGACGACAGGTTGAACGGCCCGCGCATCCGATCCATTCCGCGCGCCTGGAGCCATCGTCCCGCTTCGTCAAGCAAGGTGCTCGTCACGCGCGGATCGTCGATCACGTCCAGGCATCCGAACAAGCCGGTTTTGAGCGGCCACTGCGCCGGTGCATCACCTAATATCTGCGCTGATATCCGCCCTACGGCTTTTCCCTTGAGCCGTGCGAGAAAAAACACGGCCTCATTGTTTTGAAAAAAAGGTGACTTTTTCGGCGATAATGTCTGTTTGCGCTCCATGTCGAGTGGAGCGGAGTAGCCCTGCATGCCGCGATAAAGCAGTCGTGGAAGGCGCAGAAAGTCCTGCAGATCTTTTCGGGATGCAACGGGTGTGACGGCGATCATTGCCGTGTCTCGGCTGGAGCGACACGCCGCCGATTCAGTTTCAAGGCGGCCATGATTTCGCTGTTGCTTTCAGGCGGCTGAACCGATCTCCCGATTCAGCCGCCCGCAAGAGTGTTCTCCGTCAGAACTTGAACTCCAGCGTTCCAACCACGGCGCTGGATTCGAGCCCGTAAGTGACCGGAAGCGGCACGCTGCAGCAAGCAAACGGATAGGTGGCTTTTTCCGCGACCTGATAGGTATATCGCACGCCCGCGACAAGGTTGTCGGTGATGCCGTAGTTCACACCCGCAACAAACTGCCCCAGGGTGTGCTGTTGGGTCTGATACTCGGCGACGCCGGGACCAAAGATCGCGCCGCCCTTGACCTCAGCCGTCCCGATGCCGCCGCCGATATAAGGTAGCCAGCGGTCGAAAGCGTAGCCCAGGGTGCCGATCGCAGAGACGGCATATTTGACGTCCGCAGTGTAGGAGACGCCGGGAATCAGCGCTGACTGAACGGTCTGCTTCTGGAAGGCGACGGGCGCGTTGACCTCAAATCCGAGCACAAGCCGGTTGGCGAACTGATAGCGATAGCCGCCCTGAACGCCGGCGAGATATCCCTTCGGATCAATGACGTCATTGCCATTTCGCGCGAAGGAGGTGCCGGTGACATCGCCCCAGAGATAGCCGACATGGCCGCCGACATAGAAGCCGGTCCAGTTATAGGCCGAAACCACGGGCATCGGCTTCGCTTTGACATAAAGATCCGCGGCGGCGGCTCCGGACGCGGCAACGGCTGCAATCACGCCAGCCAGAACAACTTTTTTGAACATTGAAATTTCCCCAACCACTGAAAACCGGTATCCTTCCTATATAATAGCTCAGTGAGCTATTATGTAACTCTTCTGCAACGGTCACAGATTTAAATACGTGGCCGGGGCCGTGGTCCGTAACCGCTGGTGGTATTTCGGTAGCTTCATGACCTCTCCTCGCTCCATTCTCATCACCGGCGCCTCGAGCGGGATTGGCGCAGCGCTTGCTACGGCCTATGCGCGCGAGCAGGTGACGCTCGTGCTGATGGGGCGAAACGAAGAGCGGCTTTCGCGTGTTTCCTCTGTGTGCCGCGACAAGGGAGCGTGCGTTGTCAAAGCAGTCCATGACATC
The DNA here is from genome assembly GCF_000336555.1 of Afipia clevelandensis ATCC 49720. Classification (GTDB taxonomy): domain Bacteria; phylum Pseudomonadota; class Alphaproteobacteria; order Rhizobiales; family Xanthobacteraceae; genus Afipia; species Afipia clevelandensis. The sequence goes on from NZ_KB375281.1 coordinate 4,177,403, forward strand.
GCCGACACGGAAGGATTTCTCGATGCACTGTCAGAGCTGGACCGGCACTGGTGCTTCGATCTCGTGATCTTTAACGCCGCCGTCGGCGATACGAGCGCGCCGCTTCAGCAGACCGAGACGCCGCAACAGATCGTCCGCCTTCTTGATATCAATCTTCGCGGTCCGGCGGCTGGCGCCAGCCTGATTGTCGAGCGGATGATCGCGCGCGGTGAAGGGGGCGCAATCGCGATGATCAGTTCGGTCGCGGCCTTTGTGCCGCTGCCCATGGCGGCAGGTTACGCCGCCTCCAAGGCGGGGTTGAACGCCTTTGCCCTGTCGCTAAACGCGGCGCTTCGCGGACATGGCATCGCCGTTTCGGTGATATGCCCGGGATATGTCGATACACCCATGAGCGCGCGGCTGAATACGTTCAAGCCGTTCCAGATGAAGCCGGAGGCGGCTGCGGGCGCGATTATCGCCTGTATCGCCAGGAAGCAGGTCTTCGCCATTATTCCATTCCAATATGCCGTTGCGTGCTTCGTTCTCAAATTCGTGCCGACGAGACTGGCTGTCTGGCTGTCGTCGAAGTTCAGTCTGGATGCGAGCCCGTATTTTGCGGCAGGCCAGCCAAAATGCGCAACTGCGGGCACGGATGACTTCTCCGAAAAACTGGATATTCGATAATGTCGCGCTCGCTCGTTGATCATGCATTGAGCAGATATCGGCTCGCGGGAGCGAACCTTATTTCGGACCGCGATCCATTCTTTCTGCCGGTCGATGGCTTTCGTCTGTCCCGCGAGCGGGAAGGCCAATCGGTGGTCAGCTTCGCGCACTACGATTATCTGGGGCTTTCCGCGCACCCCGATGTGGTCATGAGCGCACACAAGATGCTGGACAGCCTCGGCCCGTCGGTGTCGGCATCACGCATGGTCGGTGGCGAACGCATGCTGCACGGAGATCTTGAGGAGGAACTTGCCGCGTTTGTCGGGGCGGAGGCCGCGCTGACGCTGGTCAGCGGCTATTTGACCAACGTCACCTTGCTGGCTCACCTGATGTCGTCGCAGGACCTGATCCTGTACGATGAACTTTGCCATAACAGCATTGTCGTGGGAACGCGAGCCGCGCGATGCGACTCGCACCCGTTCGCGCATAACGACCTGTCCGATCTTCGCCGGAAACTCGCCGCTATGCGAGGTCGCTACAAGCGATGCCTGATCGTAGTCGAGGGTCTTTACAGCATGGATGGCGACGTCGCAGATTTGCCTGAGCTTGTGAATATCAAGAACGAGCACGATTGCTGGCTGATGGTCGATGAGGCTCATTCGATCGGAACGCTTGGAAGCAGTGGCCGGGGGCTTTGCGAACATTTCAATGTTGATGTCGGCGATGTCGATCTGATCGTTGGCACGCTGTCCAAGGCGTTTGTCTCATCAGGCGGATTTATTGCTGGACATGGCGCGGTCATCCGGTGGCTTCGGTACACGTTGCCAGGATTCGTCTTCAGCGTGGGTCTCGCGCCTAGCGTTGCTGCTTCAGCCCTGTCGGCATTGCGTGTGCTGAAGCGCGAGCCCGCGTTAACAGATATCCTGAGGAAAAAATCCCGACACTTCCTGCGCGAGGCCGAACGGCTTGGTCTCGATACAGGACCAGCCATCGGCATCGGCGTCGTGCCGATTTTGATGAAGAGCGAGCAGGCTGTACTGGAGGTGTCTGAATTGCTCAAGCAGGCCGGTTACTATGTTCCGCCCATCGTTAGGATTGGTGTCCCGAAGGAAAAGCCCCGGCTAAGATTTTTCATTTCGGCGTTGCATGAGGATCGCGATATTTCGCGCTCGCTAGAGACGCTGATAAACAATGCCGCGATGGGTTATGATACGGCGGCGCGGAGCGAAGCTGTTTGAGGACAAACTCACTCGATCCATTCATTAGCTCAGTGAGCAAAAATTGATTTGCCAATGATTTCCCGTTTTCCGTGGCCCATGCAATCAAGACGGAAGAAGCCGGGCTGGATTGCCCGGGAGTATCCGGCTTGGCGGAGGCTGGCCTCGACGTTTCTTCTTGCCGCGTTCGCCGCTGTACTTTTTCAAGCCGTCATCATCCGAAATGCCGCGGCGGTCACCTATGAACTCGGTCCTGTCGCGGATCACTTGCTCGACCTGACCGGACAACTCTCAGTGGCCGACGTGATAACTCCAGCCATTGCGGCGAGGTTCAAAGCCGCCAATGGCACTCCTGCCAACTATGGGCCGCAGCCAAACAGCGCTGCGGCTCTCTGGCTAAGGATACCTATTCCGACCCTGACTGGCTCTGACGCGCAGGATTGGGTCATGTCCGTTGTAGAGACGCGGATTCGGCGGGTGGATCTGTTCGTGCCGTCCGAAGGCAAGAGCTTCATCTGGAGCGGGGAGCAGCATGCCAACCCGTCGGTATCCACGACGCGGTACCCGGCTATCGTGGTGCCGGCAAATATCATTTCCGGACGCACGCTTTTCCTGCGTATCGACACAGCATCCTCCATGCGGGCGATGGTCAGGCTGCAAAACGATATGGATTTTTCAGTCTCCTATGGAACGCAGAGTTTCCTGTTCGGCGTGGCGTCGGGGCTTCTCGGCATTCTTGCGCTCTATCTCTTCGCCAACGGGATCGCGACGTCAGACCGCACGACGTTGATTTTGTCGGCCTTCACGCTGACCTATCTCGTTTATATCCTGACCCATCAGGCATTTCTGGAATCGCATCTGATGCCTGGCGCCTTAGGCGTATCGCGCGTTCTTTCGATATTCTCCAGCACGCTGCTGTTTGCGTGGTGGCTATTCTTCACAGACAGCTATCTGAGGGTCGAGAGCCATCGCCCGGTGCTGTCGCGGATCGCCAGAGGTGTCGCGTTTTTTTGTCTCCTGTTTGCGATCTCAACTGCGATTGCGGTGCTATTCGAGTGGCGGTTCCTCAGACGGTTTACGTCCATCGTCGGTATCGGTTCATTGCTATTTGGAATCGGGATCGCCGCTGCGATGTTCAAACTCGAGCGCAAGCGTACGACCATCTTCCTGCTGTGCTGGGCAGTCGGTCTTGTCGCCGGGATCATCCGTATGCTGCACGATGTGGTGCCCCCGATTGGCAGCAATGCCTATGCGCTTAACGCCACCTATGTGGCGACATGTTTTTGTTTCGCAGTTTTCGGAATCATTACGTCAGTTGAAGCGCATCGGCGAGAGCGCGCTTTGAGGGCTTCCGTCGAAGCAACAACCGACCGTCTCAGGGATTTCGCTCACAGCGCCTCGGACAGCTTCTGGGAAACAGATGATAGCGGATGCGTTACTTTCGCAACCGGACCGGCGGCTGACCGTGCCGGCATCCGTCCGGGGCGTTCTTTTCTTGAGATCGTGCAAGCGGGACAGCCGGATGCACATCTTAAGCCGGATGGTTCCTCCAGTGTCGCGAGCGGAGCGCCGCTGCGCCACATTCTCCACCTGACTGGACAGCACGGCGGTCCTGGCAGTTACATCGACCTGCGCGGTTCAGCGCGCTTTACGTCCGATGGAGCCCTGTTGGGATACAGGGGCATCGCGACGGACGTCACGCGGGACATTCTCGACCAGCGGCGGCAGACCCAGCAGCAAAAACTCGCGGCCATGGGCCAGCTCGCCGGAGGCGTTGCGCACGAAATCAACAATCTGCTCCATCCCATCATCAATCTGTCCCGCCGCGTGGCCGAACAGACAGAGCAGGACGATGAAAAGCGCCGCTGGCTTGATGTGGTTGTGGACTCGGGAAAGCGCGCGGCCGAAATCGTGAGAGCGTTGCTGAACAATGTGCGGCCGGCGTCCGAGACAGCGGCAACGGCGCCGCTGTTCGAGAGCGTCACACGCGCGCTTGATTCCGTTCGGAATGTTTTGCCGCGCGGGATTCGGCTGGATCTGACGGGCGATGGAACGCCTGGCCCTGTATTGCCCGTGCATGAGGTTTTTCAGGTTGTCGTCAATCTGGTTGCGAACGCGGTTCACGCCTCGCAAGGGGGCGGGAGGGTCAGTCTGGATGTGCGGGCCAGCCGATACGAAGGATTGAACGCCACGGTACTCACCGTCACCGACGAGGGAGAGGGCATGGACGCGGAAACGCTGCAACAGGCGCTCGATCCGTTCTTTACCACCAGGAAAGCCAACGAAGGCACCGGCCTTGGCCTCTATGTGGTTTACGGGCTGGTTCAGAGCTGGAATGCGGTGCTTGATATCCAATCGGAACCCCGGCAGGGAACGAGGGTGACGATTACCTTTCGCTCGGGGGAGGGGCAGACGTGAAAAGTGGACCACTGAGTATTCTTGTTGTCGACGATGTTCCTGCCATGCGGGAGTCCATCGGTGCCGCGTTGAGTGCGGCCGGGCATCGGCCCTCCTATGCCGAGAATGGCAAGGAGGCGCTTGAGCGCATCATTGCCGGCTCATTCGATGCGGTCGTCACCGATCTTTGGATGCCTGAAATGGACGGACTCGGTCTTATCAAGCGGATAAGGCAGGAGCAGATGTCGCTCCGGGTCTTTGCAATTACCGGCGGCGGGCCTCGCCTGACATTGGAGGCTGCGACGTCGATTGCCGAAATCTGGGGAGCCGAAAAGGTTTTTCTAAAGCCCTTCGATGAGTCGCTTCTAGTCGAGGCTTTGATGGAGGTGAGCTGAGGTCCGTTATTCGGCCGCCTGTGTCGGCTCATGCTTTTGCGCCTGAACAGCAGCGATGATGGCTTCACATGCCATCGCCAGACTTTCAGCCTGTTCCGGTGGCATTGCTTCGATTGCCCGCACAACCACAAGCAATGGGTCTGCCTTGAGCAGAGCGCGGCCCATGCTTGTCAGTTCCACGATCTCCGAGCGCCCGCGTCCGGCGGACCCGGCTTTACGCAGCAAACCCTTTTCGATCAGGGTTCGCACCGAACGAGAAACCGGCCCGAACGCCAGCCCCTGAAAGCGAGCCAGTCCCATCGCGGTGTTATACGGCGCGGCGGCGTCACGAAAGTAGCGAAGCGCCGTCCATTGTGCCGGAAAAAGACCACCATCGTGACCGATCGAGTGCATTGCACGGGCGACTTGATCGAGCAAACGCGCAACAGGGGCTGATGCTGGCCGCTTCAGCTTCGCAGGTGCCATTGCCATACCTTGCTACCGAGAAGAGAATCTATTGTGAGGGAGCAGATGATGCAGGGCCTTGGCAACTCTCGATGGGTCATATCAAGCAATATTGTTGACGTTGCGGATGGTCCTGCCAACACACAATAGCGTGGACTTGGCGGGCGGGTGCACTTGTTTCCCCGGCATTCGCTGACATTTTCTCTGCCCTCGAAGTCTCTTAAAAAATGCGAAATTTCCTTTTGAAATCAAAGGGAGGATTTAATTTGGGAATGTGCTGGCTCGATCTCTTCCAAGGCAGCCAACCAGTGTGGATTTTGGAGAGTATCCTTCCTGCGGTGGAGAAAAGCCCGCAAAATGCGGGCTTCTTTAATGTCGAAAAGTCTCTCGGGTGCCCATTTTCGAATTTTCGCGGCGAGAATTCCCAAAAGTCTCTTGGTATCTACTGGAAAATTCCCGTTTTCCAGACTCTCGCTCCGGAGACCAGAGAATAACTCCACTGCGCGGTAGGGTGTCAGTGTGAATCGCGTCAGAGGCGCAATTTTTTAAGCCCACGCCTTCAACTGCGGTCTGCTGGTCTACGTTAGCCGAGATTGATCAGCGAGAAGCTCGCGGCTCGCCTCTCTAGCTGATGAATCTCTGACAGCTTCGAGCGCTTCGCCCGCTTCTCCACCGAAGGCCAGCCATCACTCGTATGGTCGCCCCCAGAACCAGCGCGCAAAGAGTCGCCTTCGATATCGTCTCCATCGTTCCATTGATCATGGCGTGGACAACACCACCTGCGACGATGACCACCGCGAGGGACATATGAACGATGCGCTACGTTCGCGGTCCTAGGCCTAATTTCCGGCGGAGTGCATCAAAAAGCGCGACGGCGAAAATCGCCGACATGGCGATCACCCCCCACGGAGAGAACGGTGTCGGCGATGCGAAGAGTATAGCGTCAATTGTTCCCCGTCAGCTCGCCTGGGTATTCGCTGCGCTGATGCCGGCGGTGTCCTTCGCGTTGATCGGGGACATCGTCGGCGAGTTCATCGGTGCTGAGCGCGGGCTCGGCAAGCTCATCGTGGAAGCGGAGACCCGCGCCAATGTAAGCGAGATGATGGTCGCCATCTTCGTGACGATGGTGGTCGGCATGCTGCTTGCCTACATCGTGCGTTCGCTTCAGTCCTATATCCTGCGATGGCAACAACAGTTTGAAGCCTAGATGTGAAGTGCGAGAGCGAGCGGACCTACGATCCACAGACTTAATGCAAAGGAGCAATGTGGGCTTCCGCCGAGGTCTTGTGTAGCTAACTTCCGGTGGTTGATCTGTGGCGCAAAGCATCCGCCAAAACGGCGAAGGCTGGTGAGAGCTGCCTGCGGCTTGGATAATAGAGATGATAACCGGAAAACGGCGGACACCAATCGGAAAGGACGCGTATCAGCCTCCCGTCGGCGACGTCCTCCCGGACATGGTCTTCAAAGAGGTAGGCCAATCCTGCGCCGCTGCGCGCAGCAGCCAACGCCAATCGGGATCCGTTGAACGCTAGAGGTCCGTCCACACGCACCCGCAGTTCGCGCCCGTCTTTCTCGAATTCCCAGGCATGAAAGCCGCCGAAGGTTGGCAGGCGAATGTTTATGCAGCGGTGAGCGGTCAGATCCTGCGGGGTCAGTGGTTTTGGATGTCGGATAAAATAGGATGGTGTGCCGATCACAGCCATCCGCATCTCAGGACCAATGGGCACCGCGATCATGTCCTTGTCGACCTCCTCGCCGAGCCTCACGCCGGCGTCGAAGCGTTCAGCTACGATGTCCGTGAAGCCGTGATCGATGACGATCTCCACCTTGATGTCTGGATAATCCGGCAGGAGCGTTTCGACGGCAGGCCAGATGACCGCGACGGCAGCGTGTTCACCAGCCGTGATGCGGACGCTGCCAGCAGGCTTATCCCTGAGTTCGGTCAGCGCCGACAGTGCGGCATCGATTTCTTCGAAATGGGGCCCCACTGTCTGGAGCAGGCGCTCGCCGGCGTCTGTCAGTGAGACGCTCCTTGTCGTTCGCGTCAAAAGCCGAACACCGAGCCGTTCTTCCATGCCGCGGATCGTATGGCTAAGGGACGACGGTGACAGGCGGAGTTGGGCAGCCGCTTTCGTGAAACTGCGCTCCCGGGCGACAGCGAGAAATGTGGTCAAGTCGCTAATATTGTCTCGCGCCATTCCTGAATCCCGTTCAGTACCGCATGATAATTATGCACCCTAGTGCTACCAATCCGATTGCGCCAGATGGTGCTCTAGGAAGAAAACTGGCGTCGCAAAGATTGATTCCCGCGAGGTTGGCCTGAGGGATGACGTGAAAGGCGGCTCGGGCAGCCTCTTTTGCAAAGCTGCGCGCCCGGCGCCCGCGAGAAACCCGGTCATGCCGCGCGGGCCCCATTTATGAATCCTGTTCAAGACTGCATGCCAATGTTGCAGGCTAATCGCGGTGTCCAAGTTGCACTAGATTTGGGCTGAGACGTCGCTACATCGTGGCAAGCCCTTGAGCATCTGCGGATGCATGGAAGTGCATTTCGTTGATGCGTCTTGGCTGGCGACACGCCGCCGTTCGAACTTCTTCAAACAAGGGAATATGCGATGGCTGATAGAACCTTCGATGCGAAGAGACGCCAGTTCCTTGAAACCACTGCGTTTGCGCTGTCTGGTGCTGTCGTGGCCAGCTCGGCGCTGGTGGGCGTCACTTCGGCATCGGCTCAATCCACCGCTGCGAAGGGGCCGGCAGTGGTCAACTATCCCAATGAGAAAGGCGTGACGATCGAACGCGTCACTTACCCCGCGAGGAACATGGGGACGAACATCGTCGCCAACCTGTTCAAACCCGCGAACTTCGACAGCAGCAGGAAGTATGCTGCGATCGTGGTGACCCATCCGTTCGGCGCCGTCAAAGAACAGTCGTCCGGCCTTTATGCCCAGCGTCTCGCCGAGGCGGGCTTTATTGGTCTGGCCTATGATGCGTCCTATCAGGGTGAAAGCGGCGGCGAACCGCGCCTCATGGAGGTGCCAGGGCAACGCGTGGACGACATCAGTTGCGCCATCGACTTCCTTGTTCAGCATCCTCAGGTCGATGCGTCGCGGATCGGCTCACTCGGCATTTGCATCGGAGGCAGCTACGCGCTGAACCACGCCCAGCACGAACATCGCGTGAGGGCGGTTGCGGCCGTCAGCACGTTCGATATCGGCGAAGGTCGCCGGGAAGGTCTTTCGGGTTCGATTTCTTATGAGGAGCGGATCAAGCGGCTCAAGGATGCTGGCGAACAGCGCAGCCGGGAGGCACGCGGCGAGCCCGTACGCCTCGTGCCTGTCGTAGCCAATTCGCCGGCCGACTTCACGGCGGCGACCCCTGTGATGTACAGGGAAGGCTATGAGTATTACCGCACGGCACGAGGGCAGCATCCAAACTCGGTGAACCGCTATGCGTTCTCGAGTCTGCCCCAGCAGATGGCGTTCTACCCGTTTGAGATGATCGAGACGATTTCACCTCGGCCCTTGCTGGTTATCGCAGGTTCCAAGGCCGAGACGAAGTTCTGGAGCGATCGGGTCTACGAGAAGGCCAAGGAGCCGAAGCAACTGTTCGTGGTCGACGGTGCGACACATGTCGATCTCTACGACAAACCACAGTTCGTTGGACCGGCCGTCTCGAAGCTGGCCGAATTCTTTGGCCAGCATCTGGCGTCGGCCTGACGAGCGTCCTTCGTTGCGATATCCAGGCAGGGAAGGGGCGTCATGAAAACCCTTTCCGCGCCGGGTGTCCTTTCAGCGGCGGGCTTTCCCACTCCATACCCTTGGCCGTCAGTTAGCTCGTCCCAGCCACAACTTCGGCAAGTCGAATCTACTTGTGAATGTCAAGCATCACGGCATGCAGAATTGAATGTCTAATCAACGGGCGCTTGTCGGCCCATATCTGAGGCATGCAAATCAGCGAGCTAAGCGCCGTTCTGAAGCGATGAACGCGAAGGAGATTCCAATGAAGAAACGTCAATTGGGCAGCCTTGAGGTGTCCGCTCTCGGCTACGGCTGCATGGGGCTTGATTCGACCTACGGCAAACCACTGGAGCGAGCCGAAGCCATCAAGATGATTCACGCAGCGGTTGACCGCGGCGTCACCTTCTTCGACACGGCCGAGGTCTACGGGCCATTCACGAACGAGGAACTCGTGGGCGACGGTCTCGCCCCCTTCCGGGATAAAGTGGTCATCGCAACCAAGTTCGGCTTCGGCATCAATCCCGACGGCACTCGCTATGGCCTCACCAGCCGTCCGGAACACATCCTGGGCGTAGTCGAGCAGTCGCTCAAGCGGCTCAAGACGGATGTTATTGATCTGTACTATCAGCACCGTGTCGACCCGGCAGTGCCGATCGAGGACGTCGCTGGGGTTCTCGGTCAGCTTATCGAGCAAGGCAAGGTGAAGCACTACGGCCTTTCCGAAGCGAGCGTCGGAACCATTCGCCGCGCCCACGCCGTTCAACCGATCACCGCCGTTCAGAACGAGTATTCGCTATGGACGAGAAATGTTGAACACAACGGTGTTCTCGCGTCTTGCGAGGAGCTGGGAATCGGCTTCGTTCCCTGGAGCCCTCTGGGCGCAGGGTTTCTGGCGGGTGCAATCACCGCAGACACCAAGCTCGATTCTTCCGATTTCCGCAGCAACGTTCCACGTTTTGCGCCGGAAGCGCGCGAAGCGAACTTGGCCCTGGTCGGCGCGTTGAAACAGGTCGCGGAACAGAAGGGTGTAACGCTGGCGCAAGTTGCGCTCGCTTGGCTTCTGGCGCGGAAGCCTTGGATCGCCCCGATTCCGGGCACCACGAAGTTGCACCGGCTCGAAGAGAATCTCGGTGCCGTTAACGTCCAACTGACCGTGTCTGACCTCAATGCAATCGAAGGAGCCGTTTCAAGCATTCCCGTTCAGGGTGAACGCCTCCATAAAGCGGCCTTGGAACTGGTCGATCGCTGAACGCTTCAATCGTGTTGACCCGAGGCGCTGTCCTCGAAGGCATGGCCGCCGTGTTCAGTGCTTCGGCTTTGTGCTCGAATTGCCTTCCGCGGTCAAATAGAGTCCATGAGAGCGCCGCTCCGATGCGTGCGCGGTTCGCGTTCTAAGACCGCTCGACGAGCATCTGTTGCGAACGACTAACGCCAGCATCGTTTGATCTTGACTGGTTTGACGCTATCGCACCGACAAACCACAGATCGATCACTCCGTCGGTAAAGGGAGGGGTAACACTTTGCGTCCAATCAGCAAAATGTCCCCTAAAAAATTTGTTTGTATAGCAAACAAAAATATGTTCTAGTCTCGTCATGAAAGTTATGGAACGAGCCGTCAGGACGGGATCCCAGAATACAAGAAGGGCAATTCTCCTTACTGCCTCACGTCTGTTCGCGGACCGCGGCTTTGCCGAAGTTTCAGTAAACGAGGTCGCTGCGTCCGCTGGCGTCTTCCCCAACCAGGTCACTTACTATTTCGGGAGTAAGGATGGCCTCTTCGTCGAGGTCGCCGGACGAATGATCCTGGAGGCGGGCCTCAACGCGGAAACGGAAGCGTGCGAAACGGCATCGGTGCGAGAGTACAATCGGGCGCTGGCTACTTCGGTCCTCGGCGCGGGCCTGCCGGCCGTCCTCGCGTTCATCGAGGCCATGTTGATCGCAAGAAGGCGTCCCGATCTAGGAGCGCAGATCAAAGGCACGCTCGATCGCCTGCATCAAGAAGGCGCAAGAGCGTCCTCAGAAATCATTTCCCGGAAGGGCTGGTCGATGAAGACCAGCCCCGAAGTTGCCGCCCGAAACTTCTGGGCGACGATTACGGGCATCGCACTGCAGATGGTAGCGAATGGCGACACGAACATCGCTGGAGAACTCGACGCGCTGGCGCTCGTCGAGTTGAATCTTAACGACCACGACATCAACAAAAATAGTTAGCGAACAAGGAGACGTCACGATGGCTGAAATGGCTCTTAAGGCGAGACCCACTCACGAAGTCACGAACCAGGCTGTTCCGCTCCCGTCGGTTAATTTTTTCGACGGTGATGCTGCGTTAAGGGATGTGGTCCAGTGGTCCGGAGCCGCCGCATTCGAAAAGTCATTTAGGAGTTCCGGCAAACAAGCGGGTGATGTGCACGTTCAGGATCTTTCCCGCTTGGCCAACCGATATTCTCCGGAGTTGCGTGCGTTCGATCGCTTCGGTCACCGGACCGACCTGGTGGAATTCCATCCCGCCTATCACGAGCTGATGGGCCTGGCTTTCGGAAGTGGCGTTCACTCGCTTGCCTGGACGGCTAAGGAGGGTGGGCACGCGGCACGCGCGGCGCTGAGCTACATCTGGAATCAGGCGGATGCAGGTGTGAATTGTCCGACATCCATGACGTATGCCTCCGTCAAGGCCATCCGCAATGCTCCCGCCTTGGCGGCGGCGCTCGAACCCAAGATATTCTCCACCAGCTATGACCCGCGACCGATCCACTTCAGCCAAAAGAAGGGCATCACGGTCGGCATGGCGATGACCGAAAAACACGCCGGCTCAGACCTGCGAGCAATGGCTACGGTCGCCACACCGGTCGGCGATGGTGAGTTCGGTCCGGAATTCGAACTAACCGGTCACAAGTGGTTCTGCTCCGCTCCGATGTGCGATGGATTTCTTACTCTGGCGAGGACCGACAAGGGAGTGACGTGTTTCTTTGTTCTGCGCTCGCTGGCCAATGGCGAGAGAAACACTTTTCTGATCCAGCGCTTGAAAGAAAAGCTTGGAAACCGCTCTAGTGCCAGCAGCGAAATCGAGTATTCGGGTACGCGCGCCATCCTCGTCGGGGAGGAAGGCCGCGGCATTCCCACGCTGATCGAAATGGCCCATTTGACGCGGCTTGAAACCGCAATAAGCTCCGCAGCTATCATCCGCCGCGGATTGACCGAGGCAATCCAGCACACGCGGACGCGTTATGCCTTTCAGCGGGCTTTGATCGATCAGCCGATCATGGAGGCCGTCATTGCTGATGTCGCCGTGGAGAGCGAGGCGCACCTCTCGTTGGCCTTGCGTGCCGCGCAGGCGGTCGACCTGAGCGAGACGAATCGAACCGAAAGGCTTCTGTCCCGCTTCCTCGTGCCGCTGGCCAAATTCTGGATTTGCAAGCGGGCGCCGGTCGCGATCGTCGAACTCCTCGAGTGCATGGGAGGCAACGGATACGTCGAGGAGGGCGTGCTGGCACGACTGTATCGCGAGGCACCTTTGAACGGAATCTGGGAGGGGTCAGGTAACGTCATCTGTCTGGATCTGCTGCGTGTGCTTCGTCGCGAGCCCGAGATCCGCGAAGCACTTCGGGGAGAAATCAGAGTGGAGGGTTCTGCGGTTCTCGACCGGCTCTGGGCCGAGATCGACGATCTTATCGACGAAGCCGCATCGCACGAAAGGGCGGCACGGCGTCTCGCGGAGCAGATCGCGATAGCGGTGCAGTATTCGCTGTTGCTGAGGAACGCACCGGAGATCGTATCAGACACGTTTCGGGTAAGCAGGATCGAAGCTCCGCATCTGACATTCGGCGCGTTTAAATCCGCGTCATCGCTGCGTGCCATTATCGAGCGGGCGACCGTCACCTGATGCGGCGCGGCCCAGAAGCTGGCTCGGTGGTCGGTAAAGACGCTGCGGGCTAGAGATGTGCGGACAGTGCTTGGGCGAGCGTCGCGAGGGCTGGTCTCCGCTTGCTCACTAGAGATTGTCTGATCGATCGCGAAGATCGAGCGATGCAATTGATCGACCTTCGTACGGGGCCGTCTGGAGATATCGGGGGTGCCGCGACACCCCTGATATTCTAACGCATCGTCGTATCGACTAGGCAGAAACCCTTCAACGCGAATTCGTTCGTTGCCTGGTTGAACTCGCCTCTCAGTCTTTCCCATTTGTCTGGATACCGGGACGCCAATGTTTTCAACAAGTCTTCGCGTTCCCCAGTGCACGCGTAGCGAATTAGGCCTGGTTGCCGTACGTGCCATGTCGATCGCGAACCCGACATTGAAGAAATAAGGCATGGCGGTACTGCTGCAGCGCTCGAAATAGATCAGGTGAGGCACATCTGGGCAGGCATCTTAACGCGAGATCGGACGCCATTTGAGGAAATAGTCGAAGGGTGAAATCCGACTCCGTTGGCTAAAGCTAAACTTTGCCCAGATTCCATAACATCGGATGGGCGACTCCGATCAGCGCCCCAAGGCGCGGCGTTGTGCGAACCAGGTCAGAGGCAGAGTCTTTGGAATCCGCGCCAGCGTGAGTGTAGGCGGTTGCTCGCCGGTCAGAATGGCCTCGGTGATTGAGGGCGCCAGAAACGCATAGCGCAATTCCTGCCGGACGACTTTCGGATGGAGTTTGACCGATTGTGCCAGCGCCTCGACGCTGTCGAACTTGCCGAACTGCAGGTCGCGCAACCAAGCATGCGCCCGGACGATCGCCTGCAACAACTTTGGATCCGGCTGATCGGTATCTGTTGAGGATGGCGCAAGCGCGGGAGCGTTCTTCAGCGGCGCTTTCCACGGGATATCGAGCGCGTCTGCGTTGTCTGGCTGTAGGCGGATCGTGATGTTCTTCGGGTAAACGGCGACGTCAGCAACGGAATCCACGACATGGCGTCGGAGCTGATCGTCGGGAGTCTGCGGATCGAGTGCGAGGTGCTCCCGGATAGCGTTGATGACAAGGCCTTCGATGAGTTGCGCCGGAATGCGGGCGACCGAGCCAGCCTGAGCTTTCCTGCCGCGCATAAGAGCGCGTGAAATATAGAACCGGTAACGGATGCCGTTCTTCACCGTAAAACTCGGGCTCATATAATTGCCGCGATCATCGCGAAGTTTGCCGGCGAGAAGGGCTACGCTGGCTGATTGCCGGGTTCGGGTGGTCACGCGGTTCTCGTCGAGCAGGGTCTGCACCTGATCAAAGATTTTCTGATCGAGAATTGGCTTGTGCTCGGCGGGATACCACTTGCCGCCATGATGCACCTCGCCCAGGTACACGCGGTTCTTCAGGACATGGGCGAGAGGACCATAGGTGAAGGGTATGCCGCCGCGATATTTTGGCACTTTGGTGTCGCGTCGTTTGGTGACGATGCCGCGGCGGTCGAGGTCCTGCACCAACAGGCTGAAGGATTTGAGCGCCAGATACTGCTTGAAGATGATGCGGACGGTTTCAGCCTCCTTCGGATTGATGACCAGCTTCTTGTCCTTGGCCATATAGCCGAGCGGGACGGTCCCACCGGTCCATTTTCCCTTGCGACGAGAGGCGGCGACCTTGTCCCGCACGCGCTCGGAGGCGAGCTCCCGCTCGAACTGAGCGAACGACAGCAGAACGTTCAGGGTCAGCCGCCCCATGGAGGAGGTGGTGTTGAACTGCTGGGTTACCGCGACGAAGGAAATCGATTTCCGGTCGAAAGTCTCGACCAGTTTAGCGAAGTCGGCGAGCGACCGGGTGAGACGGTCGATTTTGTAGACCACGATCACATCGATCAGGCCGGCTTCGATATCGGCCAGAAGTTGCTTAAGGGCAGGCCGGTCGAGGTTGCCGCCGGAGAAAGCCGGATCGTCGTAGGGCTGCGGCAGAACGCGCCAGCCCTGCGAAGCCTGGCTTTTGATATAAGATTCACAAGCCTCTCGCTGGGCATCGAGGGAGTTGAACTCCAACTCAAGACCATGTTCGGTGGATTTGCGGGTGTAAATGGCGCAGCGGACTGGTTTGACGTTATTTGCGGCCACGGCGAACCCCCTTTGATGCCGGTCGGGCCTGGCCCGTCCCGTCGGTCTCCTTGTTCTTCGTTCGCAGGCCAAAAAACTTCGGGCCGTTCCACCGGGTGCCGGTGATCTTGTTGGCGATCTCCGAGAGGCTGGTGAAGACCTCGCCTTGGTAGGCAAAGCCCTTGGTTAGCACCGTGACCCTATGGGTTTGGTCGTTCCAAACCCTCACCAACTCGGAGCCGGGTTTGATCCGCTGCGGCACCTCAAGGCGTCCGGTCTTGCGGGAGGCCATCGACCGCACCAATTGTCCGAGCAGCTTCTTGGCCTCCCGGGAGAGACCACCGTAAGCCCTTTCTTGAACCCGCTGGGCGATGCTCCGCCGCAACAAGTCCGGACCGAACGCTGGAGGCGGTTCAGACCGGAACAACTCGCGGTACCGGACCCGCAAGATTGCGATCGGCATCGCGCCGAGCTTATTCAGCTCGGCCTCCACATCCGGATCAATCAGTCGTCCGTTCACGGGTGGGCGGGCGTCCATTACCTGGATGCCGCAGCTTTACCAATCCGATAGCGGCGCTCGCCATCAATCTTCTCGGAGGCAAGATTGAGCTTCAGTTTCTTGCGGACGACACCAGCAAAGAAGCCCCGGACTGAATGCTGCTGCCAACTGGTCGTCTTCATGATGGCTGCGATGGTGGTACCGCTTGGCTGACGGAGCATCGCCAGGACAGTGTCCTGTTTGGATAAATCCGGCGCTGGATTTGAGGCCTTTGCGCTACGAGATGGCGATGGGACAATCGTTGTGGGCTTCTTAAAACGCTCAGCGGCGGTGGGCTTGCGTTTCTTGGCGGAAACCTTCGTTCCCGATTTCAGTTTGGTCGACGTTGGCTTGGCCATCTGGCTCTCCGTAGGTAAGCGACAGCATCCTGTGCTGCCACAACCACAAGCCCGCCATTTGCAGACGGGCAGGGAACCTTGGGCTGAAGAAATCCTATTCGCTCGACAATCGGTTGAGCAGCGAAGCTGCATCCTGCAAACGGTGAGTCTCGTAAAATATCTGCTCGAGATCCATCGAGACTCTCACCCCTTCACTGACACTGCCGGCTAGAGCGCAGGCTTCTGCAGCTTTGGCGATTCGCGCGGCTTCCCCAAGGCGCGCACCAATCTCGATGAGGATCAAGCCAATTGCTTGTTCGGTGATTTTGCGGTCCATCATTCCGTCTCCGATTTACGGCGACAGTGACGCTCCGAATGGCAGTGAAGTCGAGCGGAAAGGCGAGCAATCTTGTGACGATGTTCGCCCGGTTTGGATCACAAGATGCTCGGGCCGAATGTCTAGCCGTTCAGCCGCGTTTTCGCGGCGGAGTGGGGGACTTTCCGGCGAGAAAATCCCGCAACAGCTTTATCGGATCTGCACCGAGGGCCCTTGCGATGGCTATAAACTCGATCACGTCGAGCCGCCGGTCGCCGCCCTCATATTTGGCAACGAAGGACTGCGGCACATCAAGGGTTTCGGCAAGGGTGTGCTGGCGGATTCCGGCCCGTTCCCGCGCAGCGACAAGAAGGCCAATCAGACGCTCATAGTCTTTGGATTTAAGGGTCTTTTGCATGTGCCGCCATGGCCGTGAATCGGCGGCAAGCAATTTGATCCCGAAAATGGATTATCCCAAAATAGGATTATATTAACCGACCGCTCCGATAGTGGGGCAGGCGGCCGGAGGTGTTGTGGACTTCGGTCTTGAGGGAAGCGATGTGCTGACCCGCCCACGTCGCGTTACTCACGATGCGGCGGGAGGGCCAGCGAGCACTGAACGGGAGTCCTCCCCATGAATATTGCGGTCAAGGCGGCCTTGGGCTGCGCGTTTGGATTTGTCGTCGTCGGAGCTTTGGTCGGGGGCGGGAAAAGCGCTCCTCCGCCGGCTCCGAGCATGCCTCTTCCACCGGACCAGGCCCGCTTTATTGAGGCCGTTACAAAAGCCCGCTCTCAGTTTATCGCTGCCCCAAATGAGTTGGCTGCAGGAGGTGTTCGAAGCAACAGACAGCAGGCGGTTTGCAACGCTCTTCAGGGCAATTACGTCTCCGGCTGGATCGCAAAGGTCGCCGATCAGTCAACAAATGGGGATGGCAAAGGGGTGGTTACGCTCGAGCTTGCCCCGAACCTGCAGGTCTCGACCTGGAATAATGCCGTATCGGATTTTTCTGACAAGACCCTGATCGATCCCGACACGAGCCTGTTCAAATCTTTGGCCGCAATGAAGAAGGGGGATACTGTCCGATTTTCGGGAGAGTTTTTTCGATCAACGGTCGATTGCGTAAGGGAAATGAGCGTGACCCTGGCAGGATCAATGAGAAGTCCGGTCTTCACCATGCGCTTTTCTTCAATCCGCAAGCTCTGACCGGGCAACGACACGCCTCACTTCAGGGGAAGGGCTTCATCCTCACCCCACCCATGACATGGTCGTATCGTATCCTCCCTTGTATGAGAGAGCCTGGCTGAGGCTGTCGACCTGATCGTCATGCTTGCCTTGCGGAAAGGTCAAAAGCTCGGCTTCAAGTTCCGCCAGAAAAGGCGCCTTCCGTGGAAACAGCACCAGGCCGCCTTCAAACTTGGCCTGATGGACAAACAGGCGACCGACCTTATCCCGCTCAATGGGGACAGGTTTGACGGTAAAGATGCCGCTTTGTTTGAGCTCCTGGCCCAGAGCAATGCCTGTTGATGCATCTTCTACAAGAATCTTGAGCGGATTGAACTTCTGCGCAAGAGTAATCGCCATAGCGCGAAGCTGCGGGTATTCATAACGGCCCCGCGTCACGTCGATCAGATAAAAATGCTTGTCGACCAGAAGCCAGGTGGTGCAGACCGACCAATCGTTCTGACTGCCGACCTTGGCAGCGGTATCCCACGATTGAATGACCTTGGTGCGGTAGGTCTGTTCTGGCAGTTGATCATAATACCGAATCCATTCGCGATGGATCATCGCGCCGCCGTCAGGGACGGGCGACTGTTGGTATTGGGCGCTAAAGATGGCGGATCCCATCTGGGTGCGAAGCTTCTCCAGCGTTGAAATCGTCTCATATCGGGGATGAAGGGCTTCGCCCGCAGGTCGCATGTGGTATTCCCTGTCGCCGATTTCGATTTTCTCGTCGGTTTCGGCGATGGCCGGCAAGCTCAGGACCTTCCAGTCAGGGGAGTTCTCAACCAGAAAGCCTGTGAGGTCGTGAAGATGGACGCGCTGCATGACCAGAATGATGACGCCGGCCGCCTTATCGTCGAGCCGCGAAAGGAGCGTATTTGTGAACCACTGGTTGAGCGAGTTGCGTAAGACATCGGATTGCGCATCGACGGGCTTCTGGGGGTCATCGAGAATGATCATGTCGCCGCCAAGACCTGTCAGTGTTGCCGACACAGAGGTTGATCGGCGGAAGCCCCGCTTTGTGGTGAAGACATCGGAATCCACAATGCGGGCCAACCGCATGCCTGGAAAAGTCTTTTGGTACCAATCCGAGGTCACGATAGCCCGGAAATCTGCCGCGTGCTTGGCGGATAGATCGTTGCTGTAACTCACGCCGAAGATTTTCATACGCGGGTTATGTCCAAGCAGGAACGCCGGCAGGATCACTGACACCGTCAGGGATTTCAGGTACCGGGGCGGCATGTTGATGATGAGACGGTTGATCTCTCCGCTCTGGATGCGTTGCAACTGATGGGAAATCGCCTTGATATGCCAGTTTTCGAGGTAGATGGCGCCCGGGTTGAGCATCAAGAAGCAACGATGCAGAAAGCTTTCGAAATCGTTGCGCATGACCGAGTAAAACAGCTCTCTCTCGTTCATTCGCTCACTCCTTTTCGTCGAGCGAGGATCGGAATTTACGCAGATAGGCGTCCAGGACCGCCTTGTCGTCGGGATTGATCTCGGACTCGGTGCTGGCTGTGGATGCTATTGCTGCAAGTCGGTTCAGAACGAATGCCGCGCTCTTGGTATTGCCCCTGAGCGAATCCTCGGTGAGCTTACTGAGAATGCCCTCAAGGATGGTGATCTTTCGGATCTTACCATTCTGACGCATCTCGACCTTGCGATTGAGGAGTTCGAGCAAGATCGTTGCCTCGCTTTTAGCTCCCTCGGGGCGACCTTTTGGATTGCCGCTTTTGCCCGGCTTGAATTGATGCGCCTTGGGAGGCTTGCCATAGCCGACATCCTGGTCTCGAACTCGGTCACGTTTTCTGATGTAGCGGGGTGGTTTGTCGTCTGATCCGTGCAGCGTTGTATCTGAGCTCATGACGTCCTCACACGACGGATGCGGCGAGAACGCTCAGCGGCGACCTCATCGAAAGTTTGGCCGGTGGATCCGAGGATGGCGTCGCGCTTGGTGAAATCCTGCCAACGTCGTATCGCCACATCCACGTATAATGGATCAATCTCAGCCCCATAAGCTTTGCGACCCACTTTCTCGGCAGCGAGAATTGTCGTGCCAGAACCCATGAACGGGTCTAAAACAACGTCGCCGCGAGACGAACAGTCGCGCATGGCATCAGCAACCAGAGCAACTGGCTTCACGGTGGGATGAACCGTCAGCTCCGCTAGCCGGTCCTTGCGGAACGAATTGACTCCGGCGTACTGCCATACATTGGAGCGCGACCGGCCGTGCTTCCCGAGCTCGATGTTGTTCTGATGACGTCCGGTGCCATTCTTGAATACAAGGATCAGTTCGTGCTGGGAGCGGTAGAAGCTGCCTTGGCCGGCGTTGGACTTGACCCAAGCAATGATGTTCTTCAGCTCGGTGAAGGCCTGTTCGCCGGCTACAAGACACTCTCCAACGTGCTTCCAGTCCATACAGCAGAAGATGATTGCGCCGTCCTCAGTATAGCGAGCGGCAAGACGCATCCATTGAGTAAGGAAATCTGTGAACTCAGCGCGTGACATCTCCCCAGAGGCGGCCGCGAATTCACGGTGTTTGATCTTGCCGCGGCCTTGTACGGAGCCAATCCGTACGTTGTACGGCGGATCCGTGAAAATCATAAAGGCGAGGTCGGAACCCATAAGGCGTTCGACATGGCCCGGATATCTGGAGTCCCCGCACAAAAGTCGGTGACCCCTGAGTGTCCATAGATCGCCGGTGCGACTAACAGCCTGCGCCGCAATTTCAGGTATGATGTCAGCGGGTTCATTTTCGAGGTCGACGAAGTCGCCCATAAGGCTGTCGATCTCTGCAGCCTCAAAGCCCGTGATCGACAAGTCCAGGTTGCATTCCGGTAACAGCGTTGCGAGTTCGCCCAACTCTGCCGCGAGCACTTGACGATCCCAACCGGCGTTTGCTGCAATTTTGTTATCGGCAACTGCAAGGGCGCGTTTCTGAATCTCGGTTAGCCCACTGCAATAGATAACGGGCGCGGTTCTGAGCTTGAGCTCCAGGGCGGCGGCCAGTCGTCCATGGCCGGCGATAACATTTCCTTGGTCATCTGCCAGAATTGGCTGGGTCCAGCCAAACGTACGAATGCTGTTCGCGATCTGCGAGATTTGCTTCTTTGAGTGGGTTCGCGCGTTGTGCGTGTTCTGCTTAAGTGAGGAGAGTAGTGCCGTTTCGACAATGGGCGTATGCATCGAAGCTCCATTCCAAAATGAATGAAGCTGCTAATATTCACATCTTTTGAACGCCGTCACTAGGCTGCATCCAAGTCAGAAGATGGCGAAAAAGTGACCTCGGTGATTCATGATTTGGTTCTGCGTTTTGGTTTCCAAAAGCCGGCCAAGGCTAGGGTATCGGAAATCTTTTGTTCAGATGGAGATCTCTCAGTCGGAAAGAGTTTCTCAAATTCGCCTTTGATATTCAGGAGTAAGAGGGGCGGTATTTTGACCTGAGCTAGTTTACCGAAATCGATAAACTTAAACTGGTCAATGAATTCACCGAACTCAATGAGCTTATCATCGACAACGACAGTTCGCTTGGCATCTTCCTCAGATATTCCATGACGGAAAGATCGATAAACAGCGTTTTCAATTTTCGCAATTGAGATGGCGGCGTGGATGATTTTCTGATCCAGCGGGCCTAATTTGTATGGAAGTCGCTCAGGTACGATTTCCACGGCGTGTAACTCTGCGCCATTTTCTAGTGTCACGGTCGCATCAAGCGACACTATACCGCCGTCTAGCAACTCAATGGAATACTCGCGGCGTTCGATGCTTGAACGTTCGATTGCACGAAACACATTGCCCGATTGCAGAGTGATGAAAGTGCTTTCGGCTGAGAGAGGATGCCTATGCTCCATTACAACGAGATGAGTATGCTTCCCGGAATTCGGATTCAGCCGCGCTATATGGAAAATCGTCCGTCCACCTGCATCGAAGCTCTCTCTCTGCTCAAGCGCATCGATAGCTTCGGCAAGGGTTGTGGGCTTTCGGTCGATTTTGCCCTGGGCCATGCAAATTAGGACTTCTCAGGTGTGGGAGTCGAACTATACCATATTTGTCAATAATGAATGGTCTTGAAGCTCCTCGCAGTAATGAGCGTTTATGGAATTTGTCAGCGCACGTTCCATCTCTGAGCATCGCCAAACGACAGCGCGCTGTACAACTGCCGCGGATTCAAGGGAATGCAGACAAACGATCAGCCCGGACTGTTGCTGAATAAGGAGCGCAAATCCGAGCTTGGTTCCAAGTTGCAGTTCAGCGCGGTCTGTTCGCGGCGATAGGGGCGTTTGTTTTGGTTCTTAAAACATCAGGCGATGGTCTATCTGTGTAGTCATCGCTAACTCGACACGCGCGGTTCATCGATCGCATGTTGTGCGACAACAGTTGACGTCGACGCATGGTGATGGATCTAGAGGGCAAAAGAAGGAGCTGTGGGCCACGCAACGCCGCTCACGGATCCAACAGCCGGCTCATCGTCGCCAAGTTTTTGGGCGGCGATCACGACTTCAAGACGGTTTCTCGCATGCAGCTTCTGCATCAGGATCGTCATATAGTGTTTGACAGTTTTCTCGCTGATCTTGAGCGCAATCGCAATTTCCTTGTTCGTTTGACCGCGCAAAAGCAGCCGAACGATCTGCGTCTCACGGATCGTTAAATTGACCGCTTCCGCGGCGATTCGCCGAAGCGAGGTATCGCGCAGGGCTGCGATAACCTGGCTGGCAAAATTCTGAGTAATATAGGTTTCACCGCGTCGAACGCAGTCAATTGCCTGTAGTAACTCGGACGACTTGCTTCCCTTCAAAACGTAACCGTTTGCTCCTGCGTCGAGTGCGCGGATAGCAGTGTCCACGCCGGTAGCAGCCGTGAAGGCCACGATCTTTGTTGCGGGGCAATTTTTTGCGACGGCAGCTAGCGCCGCATAGACATTTCCCGACATGCTGAGATCCGAGATGAGCACATCCGGCTTATGCCGGGAGCAGATTTCGATGATGTCGTTTGCGGTTGTTCCGGTAGCCAGAAGCCGCAACCCTGGAGCGCGCGAAAAAAGCGCTACAATAGCTTCGACCATGAGGGGGTGATCATCGACAAGTGCGACTGTAACAATACTCATTACTCGACCTACTCAAAAACAGAACCGGCGGGTCTTCTAAAGGGACTGTGCAAAGCTAGAAACATTCTTAATAAACAATTTATAGGTAAAAGCCGATCCAATGTAAATAATCCCCGTAACTATTGGCCCGTTAGGCTTACCGGCGCGCCGCGCGGCGTTCTCTAGACCTTGCCTCTTACGGGTCATACGCGTTCTGGTTGATCTGAGAGGAGGCCGTGTGCGGCAGCTTTGCTTCAATTCGGGTTCCTCCCTCCGGCAGGACTTTGATAGTGAAAGTTCCATGAAATGCTTCGACGCGGCGCTTTAGCCCGGGCAGGCCGAGCCCTGTCCGGCTCCGCGGATCAGGAGGTGGTGTAGCGGAATCTGGACCGCCATCGCTCACGACGACATGAATAAAGTCAGCGTCAGACCAGGCGCCAACATGCTGATCACGCCCCCCGGCATGAGAAAATGCATTGTTCAGCCCTTCCTGAACGATACGGTAGATACATACTTTGGTTGGGGGGGAGATCTCCTCCGGAAGTGCTCCGATCGTACAAGTGACTTTGGTGCCTGTGACATGTTCGTGCGCACGGACGGGAAGCCAGATCGTTTCGGCCGCCGACAGGCCTTCCAACTGGGGAAGAACCAGCCCTTTTGAAATTTCGCGCAACTCACTGAGAATTCGAGTGGTCAACTGACGTGCATCCGCTTTGACATTCGTCCTTTCAGGAATGGCGTTGGTCATCACCGTTTCGGCTTCGCTCAACTTGAGGATAAGCAGGCTAAGGAGCTGCACGGGTCCATCGTGCAGATCCTGCCCTATTTGCTCCAGGAGAAGTTCATTCGATCGGGTAGAGTCGATCCGGGATTCTTCCGCAGCCTGTCGCAACTGATCGTTTTGAATTGCAAGCGCTTCTGTTTCAGAAATTTTTTGAGTTAGCTTTTCGCGATGTTTCTCAACCATCTGACTGGCCTGACGCACCATCAGGAAAAGCAGCAGCATCATCGGGACGCTTATCATTCCCACGATCCCCGCCGATGCGAATCGTACAGATCGAAGCTCTGCCGCGAACTGCTCTCCACTATTGTAGAGTTCTCCGACCGCGATAATATCTTGCGACCCGGTTCGGCGAAGAGGTGCGTAGATTTCAATGAGGGGTATGTTAAGCAAGCGTTCGTTGTGGTTTTCTTCGTCGTCGAGTTCATCGAACGAGCCCGAAATCTTACCGAAAAATGCCAAGTCGAGATGCTTGGACGGGTATCTTTTCCCGACAAGCGCCTTGTCTGTCGAGTAGACGAGCGTCCCGTCGCGCAGCCAAATTTTGATATTTTTTACTCGGGCCTTGAGTTGCCCTTCCAGAATCTCGTCCAGCTTTTTTGCGTTCTCCGGCGACAGTTTATCGGAGGTAGCAAGCTCCTGCACTGATGGCCCAAGGAAGGCGTCAATCAGCAGAGCGGCCTCTCCGGCGGCGCTCTGCAAGAGGCTTCCCTCAATTCGCTCCGACATTGAATACGCAAGAGCGGCCATGGAGAGGGCAATGGTCAGCCCTGCGGCGATCACGAATTGCTGAAGAAGGCCTAAGCGGAATTTTCCGAGGCCGGCTCTAAATGACGGCCAAAACATGGGGACAGCTTCTCTTGGTTTAAAAAGTTCGTAACCGGATCAACGGCAAATCTGCTTGGATCGCAGGGAGCCAGAGTTCTGCTTGGAATGATACACATACTGCAATCATTGTCTTCGGTTCCATCATTAATGCTAAATTTCCTGAGGGGGTATTTCTCGCCTATGGGTTCGTGGCGCCGCTGTGCGAAAAATACCTGATTGAAACTGGTTTAGCGCCCGGCTTTCGATCCCCGTCAGACCAAGGTCTGGCGGATTTTGGACTAACGTCGAAAGACCTTAGCCCGATGGAGATAACTCTTTGGTCCTGAGAGTCCTCGGACCTTTCGCGGTTAGCAGCAGACCCAAACGGATCAACAATAGGCAGTCATTTTCAGCCTATTGGGAGTTGGGTCCATGACCGCATTCGCGCTGAACCAAGCCGACCTTGAGTTCGTCCTCCGTCAGATCAAGATTGCAGAGGCACACGCGGCCGGGACCCCGTTAACTGAAATCTATGTGGACGCCGACGGCAACGTCGTTTCCGCCAGCACGCCGGGTGCAACACTCGCGATCCCTGATCCTCATGTCCCGAGTGGACTGCGCACAGTTGACGGATCGTATAACAACCTCATTCCAGGCCGTGAATTTTGGGGTGCCGCAGATCAGGCGATGCCGCGTGCGCTTGATGGCAGTTTCCGTGACGATGCCGATGGCGATCAAATGCCGCTCGGACCTCCGGGATCGCCTGTCGTCACGAATACCGATTACGATATCATCGGTGCGCCGACCGGCAATCCATTCAACAATGGCGGTAATTCAGGCAACGTCGCCGACGCGGACCCCCGTATCATTTCCAATCTCGTCGTGGATATGAGCGTCAACAACCCGGCGGCAATTCAAGCCTGGTTGAACAACGCCATTGCCCAGGCAGCCTGGGAGGAAGCCAATCCCGGCAAAATTCCTGTCGCCCCCGGTCAGCCGCTAGGCGACAACGGCGTCTACATCACCAATGAAGATATCTCGGCCATCCCGAACATTGCCGCGGACGAGGGCCTTACGGCGTCGTTCAATGCCTGGATGACCTTCTTCGGCCAGTTCTTCGATCATGGCCTGGACCTGATCAGCAAGGGTGGCAACGGCACCGTATACATTCCGCTTCAGCCGGATGATCCATTGTATGTGCCGGGTGGCAACGCCAATTTCATGGTCTTGACGCGCTCGACGGTTGTCGAGGGACCGGATGGAAATCACGAAACGCGCAATACGACCACGCCGTTTGTCGATCAGAATCAGACCTATACGTCACATGCGTCCCATCAGGTATTCCTGCGCGAGTATACGACTGTCGAAGGAAAATCGGTCGCGACCGGCCATCTGCTCGATGGCGCGAATGGCGGCCTGCCGACCTGGGCCGACATCAAGGCAAACGCCCTGACGCATCTTGGCATTCAGCTCGAGGATCGCGACGTCCTTAATATTCCGCTGATCCGGACCGACGCCTACGGAAAGTTCATCCCAGATCCGTCGACCGGATACGCTCAGCTGGTCGTTGGCCTCGGCACCGACGGAATACCGAATACTGCTGACGATATTGTCGTTTCCGGCACCAGTTCTGCTCCAGTGAACACATTTGCAGCTGGAGCTGTGCGCATCGGTCATGCCTTCCTGGACGACATCGCGCACAACGCAATTCCGGGGACGTTCTACGATACCGATGGGAATCCCGCGACGCAGGGAACCACCATGGTGGCTCCAGACTCGGATTCCGACCTGGGCAACGCAATCTCAGCCGATTTCCAGGGGCGTAACACGTCCTACGATAACGAGTTGCTCGATCGGCATTTCATCACTGGCGACGGGCGAGGCAACGAAAACATCGGTCTCACCACCGTCCATCACGTCTTTCATTCGGAGCATAACCGTCAGGTCGAAGCACAAAAGCTAACGGTTCTCCGCAGCGGCAACCTTGCCTTCATCAATGAGTGGCTCACGGATGATCTGACTTCGCTGTCTGGCGCTCCGGGACCTGATGCCACACCGCTCGAATTGACCGCCTTTGCCGCCACGCTGGAGTGGGATGGCGAACGGCTGTTTCAGGCCGGCCGCTTTGCCACCGAAATGCAGTACCAGCACCTTGTGTTTGAAGAATTCGCTCGCAAGGTTCAGCCAAACATCGATGCCTTTGTCTTCAATTCCACGACCGACATCGACCCGTCGATCTTCGCCGAGTTCGCTCATACAGTTTACCGTTTCGGTCATTCTATGCTGACCGACAACATGCCTCGCATCGATGGCGAGGGAAATATCTTTGATGCGGATATCAGTCTGATCGAGGCGTTCACGAATCCCATCAGCTTCGACCACGTCGATGACGGTATAGCCGGCAACGATCTGACCGCCGATGAGGCGGCAGCCTCGATCGTTCGAGGTATGACAATCGAAACCGGGAATGAAATCGATGAATTCATCGTCGGCTCGCTGCGGAACAGTTTGCTTGGTCTGCCGCTCGATCTCGCTGCGCTGAATATCGCGCGAGGCCGCGAAGCGGGCGTTCCGACCTTGAACGATGCCCGTGGCCAGCTCTACGGAGCAACCGGATCATCGTTCCTGAAACCTTATGACAATTGGGTCGACCTTGCCGCGAACCTGAAGAACTCGATGTCGGTGATCAATTTCATCGCCGCATACGGCACGCATCCCACGATTCCCGAGGATGGAACGCTACAGCAGAAGCGCGATGCAGCGATGGTGCTTGTTCTCGGCACAACCGATCTGAACGGGAATGGCACAATCGAGGCAAATGAGATCGCGCCTTCGGACCGAGTTGACTATCTCACAAGCACCGGCACCTGGGCGGGCAGGGAGACCGGTCTCAATCTGATCGATCTCTGGATCGGCGGATTGGCCGAAAAGGTCATGCCGTTCGGCGGCATGCTGGGTTCGACATTCAATGCGATATTCGAGGCTCAGCTCGAGAACCTGCAGGATGGCGACCGTTTCTATTATCTGACACGTACGCAGGGTCAGAACTTGCTGGTCTCGCTTGAGCAGAATTCATTCGCCAAGCTGATCATGGCCAACACCGATCTTGCACAGCCGGGTCCGGACGGGATTCGCGGCACGTCGGACGACGTGGTTGAGCGGCATATCGGCGTCGATTCCTTTGCCAAGTACGATTTCGTACTAGAGGTCAATTCCGCCAATCAGCAGGACTACAACGGCTCCGCGCCAGGCGTTGATCCGGAAGGCAACGATCCAGTTCTCGAAGCTCTGGGGCTGGGCAAGGTTATCCGAGATGATTCTGGTACCTCCGGTCCGGATGCAAACTACCTGCGGTTCACCGGCGGTGAGCATGTGGTTGCAGGCGGAACCAGCGGTAATGATACCATCATCACTGATGACGGTGATGACGGTATCTGGGGAGACGCCGGAGACGATCGGATTGAATCGGGTGCCGGTGTCGATCTCGTCAACGGCGGGGCGGGCAACGACATCATCACCGATTCCGGCGATACCGGCGACTTCCTGAAGGGCGATGAAGGCGACGACGTGATCGCCAATTCGAACGGTATTGATATTCTTATGGGCGGCAGCGGCAAAGACATCATCTTTGTCGGCGTCGATAGCACCGAAGTCTTTGCCGGGCAGGGCGACGATTTCGTTCTGGGTGGCGATGGCGCCGATCTGCTTATGGGCAACGAAGGCGACGATTGGCTCGAGGCGGGTGCTGGTTTTGACACCACCGCGGGCGACAACTCCGAACTGTTCTTCAACAGTACGATTGTCGGACACGACGTCATGTTCGCCGGTACGGACGAGCACGATTTCGACGGTGAATCCGGCGACGACATCATGGTTCAGGGCGAAAGCGTGAACCGAAGCGAAGGCATGTTCGGCTTCGACTGGGGCATCTTCAAGGGAATGGAGCTTGACGCTCTTGCCGATCTGGGCGTTCCGATTTTCACTACAGAGCAGGCCGATATTCTGCGTAACCGATTCGACAAGGTCGAAGCTTTGTCGGGATGGAAACACGACGACACGCTGATTGGCGATGATCGTGTGTACACGCCCCCGGCAGTGGGAGATATCACTGCGACGACCGAAGGGGCCTTTTTCAAAGATGGCCTTGATCAAGCGGGCATTGATCGGATCGCTGGGCTTGACCAGATCGTTAGCGTCGGATCGACAGGATTCTTCGAAAGCGGCAACATCCTTCTCGGCGGTGCGGGCAGCGACATTCTCCGCGGCAGAGCTGGCGACGATATTCTGGACGGTGATCGCTGGCTCAATGTGCGCATCAGCATCAAGGACCAGAACAATCCGACTCTGGAAATCGCGACAGTCGATAGCATGAAACATGTTTTCACGGTGTCGGAAAATCCGGCATGGGCCGGCAAATCGCTGTTCGAGCTGCTGATTGCTCGAACTGTCGTGCCGAGCCAGATGCATATCGTTCGTGAAATTTTGACCACCGGCGCAAGTGCTGCCGATGAAGACGTCGCAGTCTTTAGCGATCGCTATTTCGACGACAATGGAAGCCCGAACTACACGATCACAGCGAATCCCGACGGAAGCATTACGGTGACGCACGTTAACGTCACCACGGCGATCGATCCCACGACCGGACGACAGCTTCTTTCCGACGGCGTGGATACGCTGCGCAATATTGAAGTGCTGCGGTTCACGGATCGTGACATCAGATTTACTCCGCCGAGCCTGAAACTTGACGCATTTGATCCAGGCGGAACTTATGCCGATAGTTTCGGCACTCAAAATTACGGCAATACCAATGGCAGTCTGAACTGGGGCCCGGATTGGACGGAAATCAGCGATGACAACAGCGCATCCGCGACAGGCGGGCAAATCCGGATTACAGGTGGAGCTCTGCAATTCGACGCAGGAAACGGGGCATCAATCGAACGCAACGTTAACTTGTCCGCAGCGTCGTCTGCCCGGCTGACCTACGCGGTCAATGAAGATGGCTTCGATGCCGGCGAGACTGTGACGGTTTCGTTTGCACCTGACGGTGTCAATTTTACCGTCATTGAAACTATTGACAATTCAACCGGTAACGCGAACAGAAGCTTCGACTTTGCTGGTCCGTTCACCGCCAATGCGACGATCCGTTTTGCGGTATCGAATGTGGTCGGCAACAATGACTTCGTGAACATCGATAATCTTACGTTCACATTGACGGTGCCGAAAGCTGTTCCGACGGTGGATTTCGAAACGTCGTTTACCGAGGGGGCAGCGGCAGTCGCAATCGCCAGCGGTCCGTCGATCGTCGATGACGCCGTGCAGATGGTGTCTGCTCGGGTGGTGCTTACCAATGCATCGGCGGGCGATCAGCTGGTTGTGGGCGGCTTGCCTGATGGTATCACCGGTGCTGTCGATACGACGGTGACCGGACGTATAACCGTCACATTGGCCGGCTCAGCTTCGCTCGCTGCTTATCAGGCGGCTATTCAGGCAATTTCATTCCGCAATACGTCGGAGGCGCCTGCCACCGACGACCGGATCATACACGTCACTGTGAATGACGGGTTTATCGACAGCAACGTCGCGGTGACCATGATTAACGTGACGGCCACGAACGATGCGCCAGTTGCGGGCGACGACAGAATTGTAACCAACAACGTCAATGTGCCGTTCGCGATTCCGACCTGGGCGTTGATGGCCGATGACACCGATGCCGATGGTCCGATTCTGGCTGTCAGCGGCGTGTCGTCGATCAACGGTCTGACAGTTGCGCCATCGACCGGAATCTTGACGATCAATGACACCGGTACTGCCGGAGGAAGCTTCAATTACGCACTGACCGATTCGATTGCGACCGACACCGGTGCGGTCCAGGTGGTCCGTGACATAACTGGTTTGCTGAACGGTAATGGTGGAGATGACATCATCGTCGGAAACGCTGTCAGCAATACCATCGAAGGCGACGGCGGCAACGACATTATCTTCGCCGGAGCAGGCGACGACACGGTCTCATGGACTGCAACGTCCTTCAACTTGCTCGGAAATCCAATCGAACTTACGCAAGATGACCGCGACTTTGTTGATGGCGGCGATGGTAACGACGAGTTCGTGATCAATGGCAGCGGGATCGTTGAAAATTTCATTGTGTATTCGGCCGCCAACGCCGCTGCGGCGGGTATCACTGGGCTGAAGCCGGGCACTGAAATCGTAATAACGCGAAACGGTGCGGTTATTGCCGAACTCGACAACATTGAAGAGATCATCATCAATACGGGTGCGGGTAATGACACTGTTACAACGTCCGGTAACTTCAACCCAACAAGTCTGAATTTCAGCACCATCACGGTCAATGGCGGTTCTGGCGACGACACCGTCGATGTTTCAGACCTCCAGTCGGCTCACCGCATTCTGTTCCGATCAAATGGCGGTAACGACACCATCATCGGCAACCTGCGTCCACAAGATGTCGTTGAGCTGGCGCCGGGATCCGATCTGGGTACATATACGCTTGCCAACAACGGAAACGGCACCCAGACTCTCTCAAACGGGACGAATTCGATAACTTTCACAGGTTCGGTCCCTCCACAATTCCAGAACACGCCGCCAGCTCCTGGCAACGATGAAGGGATTTCGGGCGTATTCGAATATACGCCGGGTGATGTTGCCGGGTTGAAGGCTCTCGTGAATGGGCAAACCCCTGCAAGCGCTGGAGACGATGACGTTCCGGTCGGGCCGCGCGATCTGTCGGGCCATGGCAACAACACGGCCAATCCCGATTGGGGTGCGGCGGATGAACCTTTCATCCGCATCACGAATCCTCATTACGGTGAGGCCGATGCGTTCGAAAATCGTGCAATCAATCCGGTGTTCGATGGACTCGATGCACGCAACATCAGCAATATCCTCGGCACACAGGAAGCAGGCCTGCCCAAATCGGGGAATGACGCCAATATCTTCTTTATGGCGATGGGCCAGTACATCGATCACGGCCTCGACTTCCTCGGGAAGGGGGGCAACGGGACTGTCCAGATCGGCGCACCCGGCGGGGGCGGACCGGTGTCAGGCGATCCGGCCGATCTCACGCGCGGTACGGTCGATGGCTACGATGCGAATGGTGTGCCGCAACACATCAATCACACGTCGCCCTATGTCGACCAAAATCAGGCCTACGGCTCCAATGCTCTGGTCGGGCAATTCTTGCGGGAGGGTGACGGAACTGGCGGCCTCGGCGCGCATTTGTTCGCGGGCTCACCAGATCCATCCAATCCGAACTTGAAATTGCTGCCGACGCTGCGTGAGCTGATCGAGCATCACTGGGCGAACAATACCGTATTCCAGTCGGAGCAACTTTCCGGCGGAGAGGTTGCATTCCGCGATTACTTCCCGGGTCTCGTGGTCGGAGGAGTTATTACGTCTTCCATGCTGCCGGGCATGATCTCGAGCTTCATGGGCAGTGGCCATGCGCTCCTGCTCGACACCAATCCGTTCATCAACGTATTGGATCACTACGTGGCCGGTGACGGGCGCGCGAATGAAAACTTTGCACTGACGTCGATTCACACGATCTGGGCCCGAAACCACAATTTCCACGTGGAAGGGCTGGAGGCCGCGGGCTTCCAGGGTACGGCGGAAGAATTGTTCCAGGCCGCCAAAATGGTCAACGAGGCGGAATATCAGCGGGTCGTGTTCGATGAGTATCTTGAGACATTGCTGGGAGGTCTGCGCAGCGAAGGAACGCACGGCTTCGAGGAGTACGATCCTAGCGTAAACTCCGGCATTTCTCACGAGTTCGCTGCAGCGGTGTTTCGGTTCGGCCATTCGCTGATTGGCCAGACCATGACGATCCTCGACGCAGACGGGAATCCGACTCAGGTCTCGCTGTTCGACGCTTTCCTGAACCCAAGCAACGATCCGTCGGTGTTTCCGGTGGACGTTTCCGGGTACTACACGCCGCAACCTGGCTACGCGCAGCATGGCGTCAATGCCATTGTGGGCGGTATCGTAACGCAGCCGGCCGAGGATGTTGATTTCAATATCGTGGATGCCGTCCGTAACGATCTCGTTCGTATCAGTGCGGATCTTTTCGCCTTCAACGTGGCTCGCGGCTGGGATGTCGGCCTCGGTACACTTAACCAGGTCCGCAAGGATCTTGCGGCTTCCAGCAACGCCTATGTCAGCGATGCTGTAGGCTTTGCCGGCGGCAATCTCTCTGCCTACACGTCTTGGGAGGATTTCCAGCAGCGCAATAGTCTCAGCGATGCTGTGATCAATCAATTCAAGCAGGCCTACCCGGATCTTGTTCTGGCTGCAGCCGATATTGCGGCTTTCAACAGTGTAAACCCCGACATTGACGTGATCGTTCAGTCGGATGGAACTGGCATCGTCAAGGGAATCGACCGTGTCGATCTCTGGGTCGGCGGTTTGGCCGAGAAGCACATTAATGGAGGCGTTGTCGGCGAAACGTTCTGGGTCGTGCTTCACGAACAGTTCGACCGCCTGCAGGACGGCGATCGCTTCTACTATATCTCGCGCTTCGATAACTTCGACTTCTACGAAAACTTTATCGACGGTCAGGAGTTCGCAGACATCGTTGCTCGGAACACCGGTTTGACAAACCTGCCTGAGCACATGTTCGAAACCAACGAGCTCGACGATGAAGATGAAAACGCCGACGACGATGATGACACGACCGGCAATAACGACGACGACGAAGTCGACGAAGACGATAACGCTGGAAATGAGGACGACGAAGACGAAGATGAAGACGACACGGCCGGAAACGACGACGATGACGATGAGGTGACGCCCGTTCCAACAACCGGAGGAGCGACTCGCACGGGAACCCCTCAGGCGGATGTTCTGGCCGGAACGGCGGGCGACGACAACATCGTTGCGTTTGCCGGTGATGACGTGGCCATCGGAGAAGCGGGTGACGATGCAATCTCTGCCGCCGAAGGAAATGACTTCATCAGAGGCGGCGATGGTCGCGATGTCATCTTCGCCGGCACTGGCGACGATCAGGTCTTCGCAGGCAGTCAGGCCGATATTGTGTTCGGCGATGCTGGAGCCGATCGCATCTTCGGCGATGGCGGAAACGACATGATCAATGCTGGTGCGGGTAACGACACTGTCTTTGGCGGAGCCGGCAACGATCTGATCGTGGCCGACGTCGGCGACGGTGACGATGCCTACTTCGGAGACGACAGCGATGGAGGACCCGGCGTCGATACTCTCGATATGTCAGCGATAACCGTTAATGCAAATGTCAATCTGGGCTCTGGCCCGATGGCAAACGGAAGCGCCTTCAGCGCGCAAACGGGAAGCGATACGCTTTGGGGAATCGAGAACGTCAACACCGGATCCGGCAACGACACGATCACAGCGAGCAATGCAGTGAACGTGATGAACGGCGGAACCGGTGCTGACACGTTCAGGTTCCTATCAGCTTCCGGCGCCGATGGTGACACCATCATCGGCTTCGAGCCGGGTGATCGTCTCGATCTGAGTGCGATCGACGCCGACCTGGCTGCCGCGGGGGACCAGAGCTTCACCCTGGTGACGGGTGCTGCGTTCACGGCGGCTGGCCAATTGGCGGTCAGCTTCGGCTCGGGTGAAAATGGCGACTTCACGCTGGTTCAAGGCAACATCGACGGAAATGCCGATGCTGACTTCACAATCCAGATTGAAGGTCATCATACCCTGACGAATTCAAATCTTACGTCCTGATACCATCGGCGGTGGATTGGGGGCATCGCCCCCAATCCGTTTCAAAATGCCTTCAGTTAGTGAGTAGAGTCGATGGTCAAGTCCAAAGAACTAACGCCCGAAAAGCGGAAGAACCTCAGCGAACTAACGCAGGGGTTCAAGAGCATTGTTCTCTTCCTGTTCGTGGTCTCGGGAATGATCAATATTCTCGCGCTCACTGGCTCGCTCTACATGATGCAGATTTATGATCGCGCCTTGACGAGCGGAAGTGTCCCGACACTTGTTGTTCTATCGACGCTGGCGATAGGTCTCTATCTGTTTCAAGGTTGTTTCGATGTTATCAGGTCGCAAGTTCTGGTACGGGTTGGGGCAAGACTCGACAAGAAAATTGCACCAATGGCGCATCGAGTAGCGATCGATATGCCGCGATTCGGCTTCTCAACAGCTGAAGCGCTGGAGCGCGGCCGCGATGTCGATACGGTGCGAGGCTTTCTGGGTAGCCAAGGGCCGGGCGCACTATTCGATCTTCCTTGGATGCCGCTCTATCTAGCGTTCATATACTTTCTTCATCCGCTGCTCGGCGCGCTAACGTTTGCGGGGGCTATATTTCTTGCGGCTCTCACCGTTGTAAGCGAAATTCTGACCAAGCGCCTGAATACTTCGACACGAAGGGCGGCAATCGTTCGCAATTCAATCGCGGATTCCAATGCACGTAACGCCGAAATCTTGAAGGCGATGGGTTTTTCCGGCCGGGCTGTAGATCGCTTCAATCGGGCAAACGGCGAACACCTGGAATTGCAGACGAAAGCGAACGACATCAGCGGAACGTTTGCAGCTATCTCGCGTGTTTCGCGCATGCTGTTGCAATCAGGCCTCCTTGGACTGGGTGCCTATCTGACCATCAAAGGTGAACTTTCAGCCGGAGCGATCATCGCCTGCTCGGTGGCCTCGGGTCGGGCACTGGCACCGGTCGATCTCGCGATCGGGAACTGGAAATCCTTTGTGGCGGCCCGTATGGCCTATCATCGATTGCGTGAGACAGTCATCGCCTTGGCCGCCGTCGAGGAGCCGATGCAGCTTCCGGCCCCACATTGCAGCCTTCAGGTCGACAAAGTCACCATCGCAATTCCGGGCTCCGGACAGGTCGTTCTGAGCGACATCAGTTTTGATCTGACGCCAGGCCAGGCTTTGGGTATCATTGGGCCGAGTGCTGGCGGAAAAACGACGATGGTGCGCGCTCTCACGGGCTTCTGGCCCGTCCTACGCGGGAGTGTGCGGCTCGATGGCGCCGAGCTCGCTCAATGGCGCGAAGATGAAATTGGCCAGCACATCGGTTATCTGCCTCAGGATGTCAGCCTGATGGATGCGACAATCGAGGAAAATATATCGCGCTTCGAGCTGGCGCCCGATTACAAAAGAGTCATCGAAGCGGCGAGAGCTGCCGGCGTACACGACATGATCGTAAAGATGCCAGAAGGCTATCGAACGCAGCTCGGGCCGAATGGAACAGCGCTTTCGGCTGGTCAAAGACAACGCATCGCGCTTGCGCGCGCGCTCTACGGGAATCCTTTTGTCGTCATCATGGATGAACCCAACTCGAATCTGGACGGTGAGGGGGAAAGCGCGCTTACCGAAGCAATCGAAGGCATTAAAAAGCGCGGCGGAATCGCTATAGTCATCGCGCATCGGCCCAGCGCACTCGTCGCCGTCGATCTTGTTGCCGTCGTTCAGAACGGTCGAATGGTCGCTTTCGGTAAAAAACAGGACATTATGACCCCCGGCCTGCCGTCGTCTGCGAGGCCTGACGGGCTCAAGATGAGGCGGCCGGCATGATCAAGGTAAAAGCAATCAAGGAATCTCCAAAGAAGCAGCAGGGTCGCGAATACTACGATCAGCCGGAGCAGAAAAAGAGCATTATACCTCTGGCGTTTCTGCTATTTCTCACCGGTTGTGCGGCATACCTGAAAAGCTTCCTTCCGGTTCGCTCTGAGGTTACTGAATCCAAATCTGATCAGGCCAGATCGCTCCGGGATAGTGACGATCGTCAGGAAGCGCCTGCGCCCGATGTTGCGGGCGTTGCCTCCGAGGCTGAAATGGACGAGGAGATCGTTACAGGCTCATTGGATCCTAAGGCAAAGTCGTCAGACAACGTGATCGCGCTCCGGCTTGCGCCGCAAGCAGTCGAACAGTTTCTTGCCAATGATTCTCCAGCCATGGAGTTTAGCGCTCAAAGGCGTCACTCATTCACACGTACGGACGTAGGGTCGGGCAGCGATCCTGGACGTCCCGCCAACGAGAATCAATCTACACCCGCTCGTAACGGCGATACTTCTCACCCTGGTGGTGGTGGTGGTGGTGGAGGTGGTGGTGGCGGCAGCAGTGGCAGCGGATCCGATCAGGGTCCAAAGCAACCGCCTAATCCTGATCCTCCGCGCAATCGCGCGCCGCGAACTTCCGGGCCAGTCCAGTTACAGGATCTGGTCGGCTGTCACGCGTACTTGATCTCGGTTCTGGCGTTGTTGCAGGGGACGACAGACGCCGATGGTGATCCACTCGCATTGCGCGATGTGTCTATATCGTCGGGGACACTCACGTTGGCCGAGGGTGGAGGCTGGCTGTATACACCTGACAAGGGAATGCTCGGAGACGTTATACTCACCTACTATATCACCGACGGTGCGGAGATCGTTCAACAAACCGCCCACTTCAGAGTCGTTGAAGCACCGCCAATTGTCGGAACAGACGGCGATGACAATTTGCTGGGCACCCAATGTGCCGATGTCATCGATGGCCGGGCAGGGAATGACAATATCGTTGCCAGGGATGGTAACGATGTGATCTTTGGCGGCGATGGCGATGACCATATCGTTGCCGGCGCTGGCAACGACATCATTCACGCTGGAGCCGGAAACGACATCGTTTTTGCCGGAACTGGAAATGACATCATTTTCGGTGGCAGCGGCGATGATCGCCTGTTCGGGGAGCAGGGCGACGACACGATCAACGGCGAAGACGGTGATGACCTAATTTCCGGCGGAGAAGGTGCCGATGTGATCTTCGCCGGGATGGGTCATGACGTTATCCAGGGAGACGATGGCAAAGATACTATCGACGGTGGCGAAGGTAACGACAGGATCAGCGGTGGCGCAGATCGCGACATCATTCTTGCTGGCTCAGGCGACGACACCGTTTACGGTGATCAAGGTGATGACGTCATTTCCGACGGCGAGGGCAAGGACGTCGTTTACGGTGGCGAGGGCAACGATTACGTTCTGGCTGCGATCGACGGCGTTTCCGATATATATTCCGGAGATTTCGGCGAAGATACTCTAGACTATTCCTCTGCCACCGTAAGCATTAGGATCGATGTTGGCCGAGGCCGCGCCGAAAGCTTCGAAATTGGTAGGGATTTGATTGCCGGTTTCGAGAGGATCATCAGCGGTCAGGGTGATGACCGGCTGATTGCCGGTTCATCCTCCATCTCTATGACCGGCGGCGACGGAAACGATATCTTCCAATTTGATCGACCGACTGATGATCATCAGCCAGACCTTGTCAGAAAAATTACAGATTTTACGGTCGGCGACCGCATTATCGCGGCAAGCTATGAAATTCGATATCGCGAGGGCGACAACGTATCGGAGGCGGTCGGGGACCTGTTCGACAGCATCTATCTGTCGGATGATCGTGACCGTCCAATCCGCTTTCGTTTCGAGAAGCTCGATAATGATGATCGAACATTCATCGAAGTGCATGACAGGCCCGATTCGGAAGAGTTCTATTCGATAGAACTGTCCGGTTACCACAAGCTCGAAGTCGTTGTAGGCATTTCGTAGACCAACATCGTATTGTGTTTTGAGGTCACCATGACGAACATCATAAACCAGGGCTCAAGCTCAAGCATTGCCAAGCTTGAGTCTTTCTCGCTTTGGTCAAGGGTTGCTGCTGGATTGCTTCTCGTCGTCTTTCTCGTAATAGGTTGTGGTGGTTGGGCGGCTTTGGCTCGCCTCGAGGGCGCGGTTATCGCGACCGGAATTGTCAAGGTCGATCAAAATCTCAAGGAAGTTCAGCATCGGGATGGCGGTATCATCAAATCGCTTTCCATACGGCAGGGTGACCTGGTCAAAGAAGGGCAAATTTTGTCGACCCTTGACGACGTTCAGGTCAAGGCGGAGCTTCTGATTGTAAGGTCACAGCTGGCCGAGGCCCTCGGACGCCGAGCGCGGTTGATAGCGGAGCGGGACAGTATGCCTTCAATTGCCTTCCCTGATGAGCTGAAGGGGATGGCAAGTTCAGCTGATGCGGTCATGCAGGGGGAGATGCGGCTATTCGCAGGCAACAAGCGCGGCAGGGATAGCCAGAAAGAGCAGCTTGAACTCAGTATCAGCCAGACCGGCGAAGAGATTAACGGCATGGAGTCTCGGCTCGCCGCAAAGCTCGAGGAAATCAAGCTAGTCGGCGACGAACGGGAAAAACTCGCGAATCTTTTTGAGAAGAAGATTGTCGAATATGCTCGCGTTTACTCGGCACACAGGGATTGGGCCCGGATTTCCGGAGAACGCGGCGAAATTGAAGCCGGCATCGCTCGCGCGAAGGTTCGTACAAGTGAAATTAAAGTTCAAATCATCGCCGTTGATCAAAATGCAAGTACGGAAGCTCAACGTGATCTTCGCACTGTCGATGCGCGTATAGCCGAATTGAACGAACGCAAACTTGCGATCGAAGATCGTTTGTCGCGCACCGAAATTCGGGCGCCGGTCTCCGGATACATTAATGAGCTGTTCGTTCACACCGTGGGTGGCGTGATCACGCCGGCCGCAAAAATTGCGACGATTGTTCCCGAAAGCGCGGAACTGAAGTTCGAGGTCAGAATATCGCCCATCGATATCGATCAGGTCAGGGAAGGTCAGCCTGCCCGAGTGCGGCTAACATCGTTTAATCGCAATACCACGCCGGAAATGAAAGCCAAGGTTGTCATGGTATCGCCTGCGTCGGCGCGCGACCCTTCGACCGGCCAAGAGCATTACGTTGCTTACGTGCAACTGACCTCGGATGCGTTGTCTCAAATGAACGGAATCCGGCTCGTCCCGGGAATGCCTGCCGAAGTCTTTGTTTCAACGCAGGAACGAACAGCCGTATCGTACTTGATGAAGCCGTTCACCGATCAGATGAATAAAGCCTTCCGCGAGCGATAAGAATGAAACCACTGCGTGCTTAGCCAGCAATGAAGATTGCGCTCTCTCGTAGCATCAATGTATTGAAGCAACACGATGCTCACGAGAGAGGCCCCAGCTAAAAGCTAAAATGCAGACGATCGGACTAGTGAGTTTCGTTTCGGTGCGGGATCGGCCCCACATGTTCAATAAGCAACCTTGGGACACGGAAGAGCGAGCCAACTCCGACCTGCTTCCGAGATGGACCGCTGGATTTCGTCTTCCGGGCTCAAGCCTCCAAAGGGCTTTAGCAACTTGGATGCGATAGCATCATCCCTATAGTCCGAGCAGAGGAACAAGGTCTTAAGTTCCGCTCCACAGGCCGTTAAGGAACTACAAGTTATGAAATTCGTTCGTTACTGACATGCATTGGTACGATCTATGGGAAACGCAATTTCATCTGCTTTAACAAAGCTCGGCGTTCTGACGGCGAGTCCGCTCGCCTTCCTGATCGTGGTTATCTATGCAGGCATTTGGGCGATCGTCGACCGCGAAAGCCTCGATCTTCATGGCGTAGCAACTTTAGCAACGTGGCTAATGACACTGTTGATTCAACGCTCTGAACACCGTGACACGCAAGCCATCCATGCCAAGCTCGACGAATTACTGCGTGTGCACAAAGACGCCTCAACTGATCTTACTAAGGTCGACAACAAAGAACCGGAAGAGATTGAGAGACAGCGAAAGAAGAAATAATGTCGGGCATTTCTTTCGACGGCTGGGTTCCAATTACGTGCTACTTCTGCGGCTGATCTTGCAAGACGGTAGATTCAACGAGCTTGACCAGTCCCTCTCGCAGTTCAGGATCTGATATCTGTGAGAAAGCTCGGAGCATCCGCAGGTTCAACGCTGTTGATAATAGATCTATGGGTGAAGGATGATCGGCGCTTATTGAAACATCTTTGTCTTGAAAGAAATAGCCAAGCGGCACCCGGAGTACCTCTGCAACTTCCTTTAGCCGCGCAGCGCTAATTCGATTTATGCCGTTCTCGTATTTCTGAATCTGCTGGAATGTTAGGCCCAATTCGTTGCCAAGCGCGGTTTGCGTGACGCCGAGAAAGATCCGCCGCGCGCGTACCAACGCGCCGATCGTGCGGTCTATGTCGCTAGTTTCCCGAGGGGCCACGGTCGTTTCCGATGAGTTGTATTACACTGATTGAGCGGTTCTTAAGGTGGTGGACTGAGTAAAGCCCGCGAACAGATTGGCGAGCGGCTCGCCTTT
Organism: Afipia clevelandensis ATCC 49720; assembly: GCF_000336555.1. Taxonomy (GTDB): domain Bacteria; phylum Pseudomonadota; class Alphaproteobacteria; order Rhizobiales; family Xanthobacteraceae; genus Afipia; species Afipia clevelandensis. The sequence goes on from NZ_KB375281.1 coordinate 4,217,451, forward strand.
GTACTGAGTAGGTAGCTCACTTGGATGAACAAACTCATCCCTGAACCATGGAAAATTCCGGCCATTAAAGGCTTCGATGGTCCAGTCGATTAGTTTCTTTACTCTTGGAATACGCTTCACATCGGGATGATAGGTCAACCAAATATCAAATTGAAATTGAATGCCGATATCCAGTGGAACGAGGCCGCCGACGATCGCGGGAACGTAGGTCGGTAGCCAACCTATGCCGGCGCCCTTGGCAACCGCCCATACATGAGCGCTGCTCACGTTAGTGCGCATCGCCACAAAACCCACTTGCGGCCTGCCTTTTGAGTGCTGCTTGTACAGTGCAAGAGTTTTCGTCTGTTCGGCAACCTGCATGACAATCCGGTGATTTTCACGGATGTCGTCTTCGCCCTTGGGCAATCCATAGATTGAAATATAATTGTCGCTGGCAAATGGCATCGAGTGAAGTCTGCCGATCTTCAAGACCTTCAGATCGGGATTCTCCGGCTTGTCGAGTTGTACCGATACATCGGCTTCCAGCCGTAGGACGTCAGCGGATCGCATCTCGCATTTGAGATCCACAAGAAGCTTGGGATAGGCCCGTTGAAACTCAATCAGCCGTGGCGCTATCCAGAATGTCCCGAGCCCCTCGGTGACACCTAATTTTACCTCGCCGACGATTTCGGGACGGGCGTGGGTAGGGGCCCGCTGGATCCCGAATGCGGCAGCTTCCATCTGCTTAGCCACGGCCAGAACATGCTGCCCCTCGGCAGTGACGCGAATTCCATCGACATGGCGGGTGATGAGAGGGTGTTTGGATTGGTCCTCGAGCTTTGAAATTTTGCTCCTAACCAGATTGACAGACACGCCCAATTGCTCAGCGGCGGCGCGCAGGCTGCCACGCCGGACGACCTCCAGAAATATCCGGACCGCGTCCCAGTCCACCGGTAATTCAGTAGCTTTACCAGGGTGTTCGCCTGTCAGAACACCCCTGTTCTTATCCGAGTACATACCCACAGCCCCGTTTCGGCTTCTAATAATTGCAGAATCATTCTCGCTCCACAACCAGAGGCTAGGTATGGCCTTCAATCCCATCACGTCATCGAAGCGCTCAGACGCTGTTCAAAGGTCATCGACCAATCACAGGCTTGACCGATCGGGGCTACCCGATTTGGCAAAGCGGCTTGTAATCTTCACACCTGCCGCGGCCGAAATCAGCGCGCTGCTCGCCAGGGCGCGGAAGCATATTCAGGGCCTCACAACAGACGAGATTGTTCACAACGCCGTACGGCACAACCCCGATTCCTTCTGGGCGATCTGCAGCCGGCATCGGTTCGATCTAGCTGCTCCCGCAGGGGATGGATTTCTTGCCGTACTGACCCTCAATCACGAGGGGATGATCAAACTGCTCGACGGCTCCCTGGACACTCGCAACCCGGATCACAAGTATCTCGCCCGTCAAAGCGAAAAACCGGCTGGCATCTATGTTTGGGCTATATATGCGCGCGGTGTCATGGCAGCGGGCATTCCCCTTGTATTTCAAAAGTTCTCAACACCTTTGCTCGCGGACTGCGACATCTACGCCAAAGCGGCGACCGAAGATGGCTCTCGCATTCTCGGAGCGGTTGGATTTCGTAAAGGTGCCGAATACGACAATCAGGTGTCATCCGAGCTCTTTATATTCGCGCGTGGCTCATCGGACGCCGATGGCGCCCTTCGCGGATCGGACTCGAGCCCAAAGACAAGGGTGTCTGTTGCAAGGACAATGGAAGATCTGGCACGCGTGTACTCAGTGCGGAGCGCTGTTTATATCGGCGAACAGGAATGTCCGTATGATGAGGAGTTCGACGGGAATGACTTCTCTGCGAGTCATTTGATCGGGTACTTTGGCAAAGAGCCGGTTGGGTGTTTGCGAATCCGCTACTTTGCCGGCTTTGTCAAATTCGAGCGACTGGCGGTGCTCGAGAAGGCGAGGCTGTCGGGGGTTGCCAGCCAGATTGTGGATGCGGCCATCGCGCTCTGCAAGAGAAAGGGCTATCAGAAATTCTATGCCCATTCTCAAACACGTCTGGTTGCATTTTGGGAACGCCACGGATTCTTCGCCAACAATAGCTCGCGTCATTTCCAGTTCTCGGACATGGACTATGTTGAGGTCTTCCGCACAACGGAGCCTGACGGGACCGCGCTGGCGATAGACTCAGATCCGCACATCCTGATCAGGCCTGAAGGCTTCTGGCACACTGCCGGAATCCTGGACCATTCAGCAAAACGCGGCGCGCGTACGTCTGTCGCGGTGGCATGACCGAGATCATCGATATTAACGCGCACCGGCGCTCGTTTGGTGAAACGACGCTGGTTTTGCTCGACATGCAACAGGCGCACCTTCAGACCATGCCAACGCTCGACACTGCGGGACCTGTCGGAAATTGTCTTAGAGCGTTGAGGCACGCAAGATCGCAGCGATTGCAGGTGGCATTCGCGCGCTGGAGCGGCCCGGGTGCATTCTTTCATCCTTCGACGGACGATCACGGATGGATCGAAGGCTTCACACCTCACCGCGAAGACTTGGTTTTCGATCGAGGTCGGCCGTCTTGCTATAGCAGTACCTGGTTCGATGATGCGATCTCGCAACGTTCTGGCCGCTTTGTACTGGCGGGCTTCTCGGGGGAAGTCGCGTGCCTATCAACCGTGATCGATGCATTTCATCATAATCATGTAGTGACCTTGTTGGTCGATGCAACGGCCAGCCGAGAACTGGGGGGAGTCGAATCGCGCAAAGTGCACCGTGTTGTGCACCAGATTGCGGATTTGTTTGGAATGGTGGCGACGACGAGTGAGTGGATTTCTCGCACGTCATGTGGGGTACTTGCGGAAGGAAAGCATCTTGAGGGACGGGTTTGAAGAGCTGGCGGCGGCGATTAGCGTGATTGAGCACCAGATCAGTGTCCTCAGGACGGCTAACGTTACCGTTGCGGTTCAGCTTTTAGAGATGACGAAGCTTGAATTGATGCTACATTTGAACGACATCTCTGCTTCCGAACTTGAGAGCTTTTGCATTCAAATACGTGAGGCAATAGAACGCAAATCATTGAGACACGATAATTGAGCATTCAGTATCGAGTTCTTTTATTGCCATTCGCAATCGCGGTGTTCGCTTGTCTGCTTTACGGTGTGTGGATCATACTGGATTTGCCACCGGAGCAACGTGTGATCGAGATCGCGCGCGAATATTTCAGCCGCTTTGGTCTCGCCATTATCATCGTAAGCTCGTTTATCGAGGGCCTCCTGATTGCGGGTCTGTATTTCCCAGGATCGATCGTGTTTTTTCTCGGGCTGATCGTGGCCAGTGACGATGTTGGCCAAGTGGCTAAAGTCGCTGTCTTTGCGATTATCGGGATATGGACTGCTTATGTTGCTAACTTCTATATCGGACGATTCGGCTGGTATCGCATCCTGATCGCGTTTGGATTGCAGGAGCCGCTTGACAACGCCAAGGGCAAGCTTGAGCGCCATGGTCTGAGTGCAATCGCGATGACGTTCTGGCATCCCAACATCGGAGCTGTTGTATCGACAGCAGCGGGCGTGTTGCAGTTTCGGGCAAGAGCCTTTTTACCGGCGTCGTTCCTCGCAGTCGCATTCTGGCTCTCGTGCTGGAGCATTCTGGTGTTCTGGCTGGGACCGAACGCCATTTCGATTTTGGGTTTTCGAGTGCTTATCATTCTTCTTTTGATCTGGATGACTTACCGCTTTCTGATGGCACGGTACCGGCCAGGCGTTCGAGACTGAAATCGACTCCAGGATCAAGGGAGGGCAGAATGCGTTTGTTCGTGGTTGTACTGCTGAAAGTGATGGTCACGGCAAGCGCGCAGGCCGACGATGGACCAAAGTCCATTAAGACGCTCAAGATTCAACAAGCCTCGCAGCAAGCAACAATGCTGTATGTTATCGACAGCGACGGTACCGTGAGGATCGATTGGGGTGCGGTCGAAGCTCTTTCCGCATCGAAGGCCGATCGCACGCTTTCGCCCTTCGCCGATGTCATGCTGGCAATCCGCGGCGAAACCTGGAAGGCGATGCGCTAGGGCAGACTTGCAGCTTCGATGCGAAACTCTTGTTTTCTCCGCAGAACTGATTACGTTTCCAATATCGTCAATCACGAAAGGAGGTGGTCCAGTGTCTCATTCCAAGCGCTGTCACCTCGCTGAGGCCGCCCGCTAAGCTCAATCGAGCTCCGGATAGGGCGGTCTTCCGCCTGGTTCAGCGAGATCTAGGAAGAGCGCGGGATTTGCTTCCCGCGCTCTTTTTCGTAAGCCGTCCTTTTGGCAATCATGTGATCGTGCAGGATACTCTGCATCAGCTCTTGCAATTCCCCGTTGCGCGCCGCGTCGCGGAAATCGAACCTGCGGATCGCCCATCCAACCACCGTTCAGCGGGGTGAGATTTCTCGTTTTAGTGAGACGTAACTTTCGGCAAAACCATCACGATGCCAATCTTCCGATCAAGGATTCCGGATGCGAGAGTTGCCAGATGTTCCGCATACTTGTCCTCGATTTCAGCGGCACAGTCATCGTCATAGGCATGCGCGAAAAGAATATCCCCTTCGACTTCACTAAAGGCGATTCCCAAAAACAGGCGATCGAACTCTTCTGCGCCAACCACGAGAGCGATGCGCGCAGTGATGGCCTGTTCCTGAACGAGGGAAAGTTTCATGGCTGTGTCCAGCGATAATGAGTGCAAGACGTGATGTATGCGCGAGGGTCGCGTGTTCAAGTCCATCGCTTTTAAAGCGGTAAACAATCAGCGACTGGTTAGTCGCGTCGCGAAAGGGCCGACAGGTCGGTTTGGCCAAGGCGGGCTGCGATCTGTTCGAGGATTTGCGGGTCGCGCGGATCGCCTGTTTCGATCAGACGCTTTGAGTTCTTCCAGATCCGCGCCGGCCTGAGGGGGCATCGGCGCAGCACGGGGCGGGGGCGTACCGGCCCAGAGGCTGCGTAACCACTGCTTGAAGCGTCTCATGCCCTTAGCAGAAGGGGTTTGTGCGCCAATGGGAAGCCTGAGGGCTCAATGGCGTCCCCTGGAGTTAGTATACCGCCCCGACAGACAGGGACGTCCTGGTGGTTACTTCGACGCAGGTTCCATAACATCTGATGTGCGAATCTACACTGTAGCAGCAAAGCTAAAATGTCAGCACTGAGCAAAGTTCAAATGTCAGTTTCTGGTCCCTTTGGGGACCTTGGAGGCTGTCATTTCGATGGGCATAGTGTTGATGAGCAAGCGCGAGCTGAACCGTCTTGATGTTCTGGCACGGCTGGATAGCGATAGACTGACCGTCCTCGCTGCGGCCGGCTTGATGAACGTAACACCGCGGCAGACGTATCGGCTGTTGAGCAGATATCGCGAAGGCGGTGCTTCAGCGATCGCCAACCAGCGCCGTGGCCGCCCCTCGAACAACCGGTTGTCCGACGAAGTGCGGGATCACGCGATCGCTCTGGTCCGCCAGCTCTACGCCGACTTCGGACCGACATTGGCGGCCGAGAAGCTAGAGGAGCGTCATGATCTCAAGGTCTCGCGGGAGACGCTGCGCAACTGGATGCGGCAGGCAGGAATCTGGGTATCGCGGGCCGAGCGCAAGCGGATTCAGCAGCCTCGGTACCGCCGCGAGCATGTCGGCGAACTGGTCCAGATCGACGGCTCGGAGCATCGCTGGTTCGAGGATCGCGCGGCTCCCTGTACGCTGCTGGTGTTCGTCGATGACGCCACAAGCCGACTGATGGAGCTGCGCTTTGTCGCCTCGGAGAGCACATTTGCGTATTTCGAGGCGCTGAAGGCTTATCTTGGTCGACACGGCAAGCCGGTCGCCTTCTACTCCGACAAGCATTCCATCTTTCGGGTGTCGAACGAGAACGCGGTCAGCGGCAACGGAATGACGCAATTTGGACGGGCCTTATCGGAGCTCAACATCGAGATTCTCTGCGCCAATACCAGCCAGGCCAAAGGCCGCGTCGAGCGTGCGCACCATACGTTGCAGGATCGCCTGGTGAAGGAGCTGCGGCTCGCCGGCATCAGCACGATCGATGCGGGCAACGATTTCCTGCCCAGCTTCGTCGCTCACTACAATGCCCGCTTTGCCAAGCCGCCCGCCCGTGAACAAGACTTCCATCGCGTGCTCGACCCCCGTCAGGATCTCGATGATGTTCTGTGCTGGCGTGAGCAGCGCAAGGTCTCGCATCAGCTGGTGGTGAACTACAATCAAATGAAGCTGACGCTAAGATCTCAGGGTTTGGCAGTTCGCCTGCGCGGCAAGATGGTCGAGATCTATGACTTTCCGGATGGACGGCTCGAGGTTCGCTGGAAAGGCAGATCATTGCCCTACACAGCCTTCGACAAGCTACAGCGGGTCAGTCATGCCGCCATCGTCGAGAACAAGCGCCTCGGCGAGATTCTTGCCTGGATCAAGGAGCGGCAAGACAGTCAACCTCGCTTCAACACTGTTCCGAAGGGCCCGCGCCGATCAAGCCAGAAGTCCGGTCTTATGAAGAACCGGACCTTGCGGATGAACGAAGCCAGCAACTCAGCCCCAAAATCCTCCCGCAGAGGACGGCGCCGCTCCGATACGATGGTCGGCGCGGCGCCGTCTCCTGTCCCCTGACAGGCCGCCCTATGATATTTCTACTTTGCACAAATCGTGACATCTCAACTTGGTTGCAACATACACGCGCAGCCCCACCACAACGGCGAGGGTGAGCACGAGGATCACCAGCACCATCGCAAGCGGCCAGCGCAAGGCGGCTATCGCCCGCTCGCCCGACACCATCACCCTGAGAGGCCAGAAGCGGATATCAATGCGATCAGGTCTCATTCCGATCTCCTCATCCAAAATAGGACTATAATCCTTAGATGGGAGATGTCAACCCGCACCGAAGCAAACTTGAAGATCAGTCGAGTTTTAGTCGCTGAGACTTTGTGTCGATAGCCCGGCGTTGGGTTTCTGACCCGTTGAGAAATGATCGGCTATCGTCGGTCATGTTACCATTTGAACAAAGAGCCGCGCAGTACGTCCGCATGTCCACCGACATGCAGCAGTATTCCATCGCGAACCAGGAGGCGGCAATATCAATCTATGCCGCCCAAAATGGTCTCCATATTGTCAAAAGATACGAAGACTCTGCAAAGAGCGGCCTCAGCATAGAAAAGCGCTCCGGCCTGAAGCAACTGCTCAGCGATGTGGTGTCTGGCGCGGCCGATTTCGCGAAAATTCTGGTTTACGACGTCAGCAGATGGGGACGATTTCAGGACAGTGACGAAAGCGCGCATTATGAATTCGTGTGTCGGTCGTCAGGAGTTCCCGTCGAGTATTGCGCAGAGCAGTTTAAGAACGATGGGAGCATCAACGCAGCGCTCCTCAAAAGCCTGAAGCGTGCCATGGCGGGCGAATATAGTCGCGAACTCTCTACAAAGGTTTTTCAAGGACAAAGCAGAATTGTTCGCGCTGGATTTAGAATCGGATCAACCCCAGGATTCGGGCTGAAGCGCGTCTTGGTCGATGGAGCCAAGAACAGGATCGCTGACCTTGGTTTCGGCGATCGAAAAAGTGTGCACGGTCAGCACACGATCCTAGCGCCAGGAAATCCTGATGAGGTCAAACTGATTCGCCAAGTCTATCGTCTATTTCTGAACGAGCGAAAAACGCCAAATGAGATCGCTGATATTCTGAACAGCGCCGGATCGATGAGTGCGAGTGGTCACCCGTGGTACTGGACGTCGGTCAGGGATCTTCTTACCAATGAAAAATACATGGGCAATAGTGTTTACAACCGCTCGTCAAGGAAACTTGGCGCCAAGTGTAAGCGAAACCCGAAGAGCGCTTGGGTGCGCGGCGTGGGGGCCTATGAAGCGATTGTCACGCCCGAAGAATTTCAGCGAGCTCAAGACCGGCTAGATGAAATCAAGGTGCGTTATTCGACATCGTTTATGCTCAATTTGCTTTCTTCGCTTTGGTGCAAACACGGCTGTCTCCAAATAGACCACATTTTGGCTTGGGAGGGCGCTCCGTCGGTAAATTGCTTCCAGGCGAGATTTGGCAGCCTGACTCAGGCATACGGTCTCATCGGATACAGGGCGCGCCAACATCGACTTTGCAACATATCGATACGTCGTGAAATGAAACGAAGGATTATGGAGGAGTTGCCAAGCCGTGGTGCGCTGACCTCCATCGATAATTTCCTGTTTCAACCAAGAATAAACGACGAATTTACAGTTTCCGTTGGCGTTGGCAGAACAAAGAAATCGAGCAAGCCGGGCACCTGCGAGTGGCAGCTCGGCTATAGGTCACGGAAGAAGCCAGACGTTTTTATCATTGCGAGAGCGGATTTCGTCGGGACGAAGGTTCGCGACTATTTCATACTGCCGTACATGTTATTGCCCCATGGTGCGTGGCTCACAGTGAGCGGCAAGAACTACGACCGACTGAGCTCATTCAGAGCTGAAACGCTTGATCCGTTTTTTGAGCTTTGCGCCCGAGAAAAATTGGAGCTGTCCAATGAATGAACCGGGCGTCATGCCCCGAACGAAAATGAGAGCTGTAAGAGCGGCAGCGAGGGCAGAGGCGGCGGATCGTTTCGAGAGAAATCGCCAGGCGGTGATCGTTGCGATAGAGGCCGGCCGACAATTGATGGCCGATACAAAGTTCCGCGCAATACTCATACGCATTGGAGTTTCAGACGCTCCACGCCTGCTTATGCAAAAGTCTGCGCCAAATAAAGACCGAAAGTCCGCTTTCGGCGACCCCTCGCTTGAGTTTGTAATTGCCTGGTCTTTCTTTAAGCCGCTGTTTGAACAGCCGCCCGTAGCCGAATATCTTAGTAAAAGGCAGCCGGAGTTTGTTATGCGAATGAAGGATGCTTTTATCTCCCTCGTCCTGGATGGCCCTTTTCCGTTAACAGAGGCGATTGGCCGGCCTGCTAGGTCGGTCATTCCTTCTCAGCGTGCGAGAGTACGGAGAGCAGGCTTTTCAACCAAATCTGGTTGACAGCGACCCTGCCTGGGACCATCTCTTGCCCATGCATTTTATAGCGTCTCGCTCAATCGCCGGTGCGATCAGCTTGTTTTTGCTTGTCCCACAGGCCTACGCTATCACCGGCAGCCGCTCCGCGCCTAGCAGCAGCGTCGCGCAATCTATCGTCACGGTGGTTGCTGCGGGCGGCGGTGTCTGCACCGGTGCGATGATCGCGCCCAATATCATCCTAACAGCTGCGCACTGTATCGCTCCGAGCGCTGCCAATCGCGCAATCGACTACTCATCAAAGCCGCCTGCGCTGATCGCGCCGAAGCAGGTTGCTATTCATCCGAATTACAATGCCAAATCCATCGGTGCCCATCGTGCAACTGCAGATGTAGCTCTGCTGCGTCTCTCCGCGCCGATGCCCGGCAAGTCCATCGCGCCTGTTGGCGTGCCGCGCGTTCCTTTCACGCCGGTTTCCCGCTTCACGGTTGTCGGCATCGGATCGACAGTCGCAGGCAGCGATGCTGGTGTCGGCACTGTTCGCGCCGCCCCGCTCGCCGTCACTGGCCAGCCTGGCACATTGCAGGTGCGGCTGGTGGATCCGCAAACCCAGAACAAAAGCGCGGGCATGGGTGCCTGCACCGGAGACTCGGGCGCGCCCGCGTTTGAGGATCAAGATGGTCGCAGCGTCATCACCGGCGTGGTGAGCTGGTCCACGGCTGCGAACAATTCGGTCGGCTGCGGCGGCCTCACCGGCGTTACACCCTTGACGTTATATATAGACTGGATCGTGAAGACGGCCCGAAGCTGGGGCGCTGAGATTCGATAACCGCGGAGCTTTAACCGAAGGGTTATTCGCTGCGGCTTGTCCAATGATGTTATTTTCAGATGTATGCGAGAACCACGATGCGCGCCTCGTTCATACCGATCATCAAGCACATCGCAGTCGTCGGGCTCTCGATTATACTCATGTCTGCAGCACAGGCGCAGCAAAACGAGCGAAGAAGGCCCCACTTACGTCTGAAAGGAGCGGCTCAGTATCAGCCTCTCAAGCCGGCTCGTCCACAACGCTCTGCCTGTTCCGAGTTCGGGCCCGGCTTCGTACGAATGCCAGGCTCGGACAGCTGCATCCGCTTTGGCGGCGGCGTTGGCATTGGCGTCGGCGCGGTGCCATAGGCGCTTGCCGCTTGCCAGTTCAGTGGTGATGGGTGCGATGCCGTTTCTTCTTGCGCGGGTGAGTCGGCTGCGGTCGCACCGGAGGCTGAACCTCCAGCCGATAACGCCTACGCGATTCTTCGAGCGCTCTCTGATAGCCCGGCGAATTCATGATGCTAGGTGCGGCGCCGCGCGCGAAGGCCGATGTGTTGGCCGATGCCGCACAAACGGTTGCGAAAAGGGAGATGACGATTCCAATCCTCAGGAAACGCTGCATACGCTCCGACTCCTCAGCAACGAAGGGCAATGTAAGGGCTACAATAGGCCGATGCGTGAATGGTTCCCAGCCCCCGACGTGCCGTTAGGTTCGCGAGGTATCTGATCCGCGCGTAAGCGTCAATTCCTTACACGTGGGCTTAGTGGAGGGTGTTGGAAGGCCGCCAATTCCAGGGCAGGATTTCGTCGAGCCGGTTCATCGGATACCCGTTGGACATGCGCTCGAGCACATCCTTGAGATAGGCGAATGGCTCGACATTGTTGAGCTTGGCGGTGGTGATGAGCGAGCAGACCGTCGCCCAGCGTGCTGCGCCGCCATCGGATCCGGCAAACAGATGGTTCTTGCGGCCGAGGGTAACGGGACGGATCGCGCGTTCGACCGTGTTGGTGTCGAGTTCAATGCGGCCGTCGTCGAGGAAGCAGCAAAGCGCGTCCCAGCGGCTCAAGGCGTAGCGGATGGCATCGGCGAGGCCGCCGCGGGGTGGGAGTCGAGCGAGCTGCTGGTCGAGCCAGGCCTTCAGCGCAGCAACCAGTGGTCTGGTCGCTGATTGGCGCATGGTCTGCCGCGCAGCGGCGGTTTGGCCGCGGATGGATGTCTCGATCGCATACAGTTCAGCGATGCGTCGCAGCGCCTCGGCTGCGACCGGCGACGCGGTCGCCTGTTGCACCTCGTAGAACTTTCTCCTGGCGTGAGCCCAGCAGCCGGCGAGTTCGATGCGGCCACCTTCGCGGAGCCGATCGAAGCCGGGGTATCCGTCAACCTGCACGACGCCACTGAACGCCGCCAGATGCGAGGCGGGACGCTCCGCCTTCCGATCGGGGCTGTAAAGATAGAGAGCGGCCGGCGGATCAGGTCCATTCCAGGGCCGGTCATCGCGAGCGTACACCCACAGTCGGCCTGTCTTGGTGCGCCCACGGCCAGGATCGAGCACCGGGATCGGCGTGTCGTCAGCGAACAGCTTTTGCGAGTTGAAGACGTGCTCGGCGAGCCTTGCCTGCAATGGCTCCAGCCACCAGCAGGCGCCGCCGACCCAGTTCGCCAGGGTCGAACGATCCAACTCGACACCCTGCCGGGCAAAGATCTGGCTCTGTCGATACAGGGGAAGATGATCGCAGTATTTGGAGACAATCACGTGAGCCAGAAGAGCCGCCGTCGCGAGGCCCTTGGCGATCGGGCGCTCCGGAGCCGGTGCCTGGTGGATGGTCCCGCAGGCCCGGCAGCCGTAGCGCGGCCGGCAAATGCGAATGACCCGCAGCCGTGCTGGTACGTGGTCGAGCATCTCGCTCGTGGTCTCGCCGATCAGATGGAGATTGCCCCCACAGCAACGGCAGGTCTGATGATCGAGGTCGAGCCGAACATCTTCGCGCTCAAGATGGGAGGGCAGGCTCGCCCGCTCGCCCTGTGTCTTCGTCGTCTTGCCCTGGGCGGGCGATGGCGGAAGCCTGGCTTCCGTCCGTGCAAGATCGACATTGAGATCCTCCAAACTGAGCCGCAGCTGATCGTCATCAAGCTGCTCGGCCCGCCGGCCGAACTGGCTACGCTGGAGCTTCTTGATGATGAGGTTGAGCCGTTTGATCTCGGCCTGCGCTTCGCTGAGGCTGGTGCGCTCTGCGGCAAGCGAGCGCACCAGCTTCTGCAGTGTCCCCACATCGTTCGGCAGAGCGGCGAGATCGATCTCCATGACGAGGAAGATTAACCGACTCGCGCCGCTCTCGCCGCACTGATTGTCTCATCGAGTCAATCAGCCGCAGCGTCAGCCCGCGATTGCCGGACGCCATCGTTGCTCCGGCGCGCGCCAGTCGACGCCTTCGATCAGTAGCGACAACTGGGCCGAGGTCAGCGACAGCGTCTCGTCCACCTTCATGCTCGGCGGCCACAGGAACATGCCTTGCTCGAGCCTCTTGGTGAAGAGACAAAAGCCGGTGCCGTCCCAGTAGATAATCTTGATCAGGTTGGCCCGGGTGCGTCCACGGAACACGAACAAGTGGCCCGTGAACGGATCCTGGTGCAGCACGCCCTGCACCAGCATGGCGAGGCCGTCGATGCCCTTCCTCATGTCGATGAAGCCTAGGGCCAGATGGACCTTCACATTTGGCGGGAGCATGGTCGTCATGACAGCGCCTCCATATCGGCAGATGCCGGGCGGGACAGCGGGTCATCGCTAATCCGCACGGTGACAAACGCCGGCGCTGCCAGATCTTGCTTCCATCGGCGCAGAACGCGACGATCGATGCCATAGCGACGCGCCACATTGGCGCTCGCCCCTGGTCGCGCGGCCTCTGCCAGGATCGAGGCCTTGTCTGCCTCGCTGAACCGGCGGCGATGCCCCTCGCGTGGCCGCGGAACAATGGGCGTTCTGACCGCGAGGAGGGATAAGTCCCCCGGACTTAAAGGCGGACCAACGGGGGGACTTAGGGGAGGACTTAAGGGGCGCCGCCGGTAGAGCAACTTGCGTTGCAACGGCTCCGGTTCGGCTTTGAACTTCTGGCGCCAGTTCTCGAATGCCTTCTGTGGCAGATTATGAAACTCGCAATATTGCCGCTGATTCAAGTCGCTACGCTTCCACGCCTCATGGTGTGCCCGCCAGAAGTCCTCGCCCTGACGTCTCCACACCCGCTTGTCGTTCGACATCTCGCTCTCCTCATCTACAAATCGAGAGCGAGAACAGATCGCGTCCGCAATAGCCTATTCAAGCGTGTCAGAATTCAGCGCTTACATCCGCGCCAATTTTTCTTGATCTGAAGAGGACGTTTCCCTGATGGCGGCGCCAAAATTCCCTGATCGCAGAATAGGGAATTCTTCCAAATCGGCCAAATTTTAGCGGAGAAAGCATAAATGAAGGCTCGTTCGCATCGAAAAATCGACTAATTCCCTGAAAAATTCCCTGTTTGCAGGGAATTCTCGCGGAGACGAGTGCGATCAGCACTGTGTCGCCAGCCAGACAGGCGGCCAGCATGGCGATGCCGGATTCGGGCGGGCACCGCACGGGAGAAGCCTTCAACGAGGGGGCGCTTCCGCGATTTCGGGTATCATGAGGTGAGGTCTGATGCTGCGCCCGACCGCCAGTTCGATGGTTCGAAAATCCAGGTCCCGTCCGGATCGATGTCGGACCAGTGGAAGATCGGCGTACCGGCCGGTACGGCATCGGCGAGAACGCGCAGCGCCTGCTGCGTTGCCAGCGACGGGTAGCCGCCGACGTATACGGTTGCGCCCATGCGCGCGGGGTCGGCTTCTATGATGTGCCTGCTAAAGCTCGCGAAGTTCTCGATCGCGGGAAGGTAGGCCGGTAGCTCGCGGAAACGGATGCCGGACGAGCGGACTTATCTGTGGATCGCGCGCACGGTGTCGCATGGGCAGGGCGGCTATGGCGCACCGACGAAAACGTTCGCGGTGGCGCTGGGGTGCGACGTGCGCCAAGCCGAACGCATCGTGTATTCGCAAGGCTTGAACATCGATCCGGCGGTGGCGACGCCGATCGGCATGGGTTGCAAGGTCTGCGAACGGCTGGATTGTCCGCAGCGCGCATTTCCGCCGATTGGCCGCGAACTCAACATTGATGAGTCGCGCTCGCATTTCGCGCCTTATGCGACCTCTGCGCCAAACACGTAATGACGCGTTATGGAATGTGATGTCGGAGTAGCTCCTATCTGCTTAGGGCTATTGCTTAGTAACTAAATTATCAAGTTCGATAATCGTCCCGGATCTAGAAACGTCGTAACCGGAGAGCGTGGCGGAAATATTGCGAAACGCCTTTGATTTCAGGACCGCCACGATGCCCTGAACATCTTTTCGCTCAAGTGCGTCGCGCTTAAATAGAAGATAATAGTCTTCAGCGAAGAGCGGGACGAAGCCGATATTCAGCTTTCGTGCGACAGTTTCGATGCCCAGCCCGACATCGGCGACGCCGCTTGCCACCGCTGATGCAATAGCGGCATGGGTGTATTCTTCGTTGCTGTATCCGTTTATTTTCCTCTTATCGAGACCCTCTCGCTCCAGCAACAGATCCAGCGCGATTTGAGTTCCAGATCCGCGCTGACGATTGATGAAGCGGGATTTCGTCTTGATGATGTCGGAGATGCTTCGGATGTTTAGCGGATTGCCGCGCGCAACGATCAAGCCTTGCGTCCGTCGTACGAAGTGAACGAGAACCTGTGAACGTGGCCGCAACCAGGGCTTGAACTCGCGCAGTACGTTCTGCCCGAGTTCTCCCTCGGGAAAATGAAAGCCGGCTATGTCGCAATGCGATTTGCAGAGCGCGGCAATGCCGCCAAGGCTGCCGGCAATTTGAATGTCCAATTTGGGGCCTGTGCGCGTCTGAAGCAGATTGCGAAATTCCATCAGCAGCAAATCGTGGCTTGCGATCATCCGCACCGCGTCCGCTGGAGCAGTCAGGAGCGGTGCGATTTTCTGATCAATGTCACGAACTGCTTTCGCCAGATGCGGAGCCATTTTGTCCCGCACGTGTCCGTGGGCTTGCAGCAGACTTTCACCCAGTGCGGTGAGCGACGTTCCTTTGCCGCGTTCCTTGAGAACGAGTGGCTGGCCGAGCGCATCCGACCATGATGTGATCAGTCCCCACGCCTGCCGATAGTGCAGCCCCACCTTCGCCGCCGCGTCGGTAAGCTTTCGGGTCCGTCTGATGGCCTCAAGCAGCGCGAACAGTTGCGGATCAACCTGAATGTTCGGTTGCCGCCCGTTGGTCCAGACCAGATCAAGGGTGAATGCAGGTAAAGTTTCCTTCATATGTAATTTTAAGCATATTTGCGATCCAGCGAACATGGTGTTCATTCCTGTCGATAGGACCCCTCTTTTTTGGGGGCTGTATCGACGGCTGCGTGGCCATAGGATGAGAAACGCATATTCCCGCGCCGGTCGTCATTTTCAGGAAATTCGAGCAGGCAAAGAACGTGTTCACTCGGGAAAGCCAATCAACTCAGGTCGAACTGCATAACCCTGGCGGCGATGCTGTCTTGCCGGGTGGCCGTTCTTGATCGACAAGCTTGAACTCCTGCTTGCGCTGGCAAAAGAACGGCACTTTGGGCGGGCGGCCGAAGCCTGCGGCGTCACGCAGCCGACAATGTCCACAAGCCTGAAGCAGCTCGAGGAAATTCTCGGAGTTATGCTGGTGCAGCGCGGCTCGCGGTTTGTTGGGTTCACGCCGGAAGGCGAGCGAGCGCTCGATTGGGCGCGGCGCATCGTCGGCGACACGCGTGCAATGAAGCAGGAAATCAATTCGCTCAAGGACGGTTTGACCGGAGAAATCCGGATTGCCGCGATTCCGACCGTGCTCGGCATGGTTGCGTCGCTCACCACACCGTTCAGGGCGCGGCATCCCAATGTGCGTTTCCGTATTGTGTCCTGCACGTCCTCCGACGTGCTGGGCCTTTTGGAGAACCTGGAGGTCGATGCTGGCCTGACTTACATTGAGAACGAGCCGGTGGGGAAGGTGCGCACCACGCCGCTCTACCGTGAGAGCTATCGCTTGCTGACGTCGCCGGATGGCATGTTTGGCGATCGCGATCAGGTGACGTGGAAGGACGTTGGACAGGTGCCGCTCTGTCTGCTGACGCCTGATATGCAGAATCGCCGGATTATCGATCGCGCCCTGCGCGAGGCCGGAACCGAAGCGACGCCAACGCTGACGTCGAATTCGATCATCGTTCTCTACACGCATGTGAAGACCGGCCGCTGGTCGAGCGTGATGCCGGCAAAACTTGCTGAAACACTGGGCCTGTCGGATGCGGTTCGGATTATTCCGATTGTCGATCCGCTCGTGACCTACAGTATCGGGCTTGTGACATCGCCGCGCGACCCAATGACGCCCCTTATCGCGGAACTCGTGCAGATCGCGCGGGACGTTGCTCCGACGCTTGAATCCTAGTTCCGATTTTCTCTGTTTCGCTGCGCCGGTGCTCGCAACAGATTCCCGCGCATCGATGGCATCTCCGAATTAGTCCATTCCTAATTCCTATCGATGCTCATTCCGTATCGCAGCATGAGACAGCTTTATTGATCTTTAGAGGGATTCTCATTCTCCTAAGCGCTCGCGATGTGCGCGATCGAGAGTAGCTATGCCGTCAGCATACGAAGCTTGGAATGCCGAGAGGGGCGCGGAGATAATCGCCGCCCATAAGGATCTTGAAGGTCCAACGATTGTCATCCTGCATGCGATTCAGGAGGCCTTCGGTTACGTGCCAGAGCCGGTAATTCCGATGATTGCCGACGCGCTCAATCTCTCGCGGGCGGAAGTCCACGGCGTCTTCACATTCTACCATGATTTTCGTCACAAGCCTGCCGGGAGGCATGTGCTGAAGCTCTGTCGCGCCGAAGCCTGCCAGGCTGCCGGCGGTGATGCACTCGCGGCGCATGCGGAGAGAAAACTTGGTGTAGCCATCGGAAACACGACCGCCGATGGTCGCGTGACACTGGAGCCGATTTATTGTCTCGGCCTTTGTGCGACTGCGCCGTCTGCAATGCTCGATGGCCGTGTTGTCGGACGGTTAGACACCAAGCGCCTTGATGCTCTGGTTTCGGAGGCGCAGCGATGACCTTGCGCTTTTACGTATCGCGTGATGCAGGCGCGGTTGCCGTTGGTGCGGACGAGGTTGCGCTCGCGCTTGAAACTCTGGCTGCAGATCGCAACGTCGCCGTTGAGATTGTTAGGACCGGATCGCGCGGACTCTACTGGCTGGAGCCGATGATCGAAGTCGCAACTGCGCGAGGCCGGATCGCTTTCGGACCGGTTACCGTCGAAGACGTTGCGTCGGTGCTCGAAGCGGCATCATCCGATGGCTCTCATGCCCTGCGGCTCGGTATCACGGACGAGATCCCGTGGCTGAAGCGGCAGACGCGTTTGACCTTTGCACGCTGCGGCGTCATCGATCCGCGCTCGGTCGAGGATTATCGCGCGCATGACGGCTACAAGGGCCTTGATCGCGCGCTGACGCTGGGCTCGGATGGCATTCTCGCCGATGTGAAGACCTCCGGCCTGCGTGGGCGTGGGGGCGCGGGCTTTCCGACCGCGGTCAAGTGGACGACCGTCGCGCAGACGACTGCCGACCAGAAATACATCGTCTGTAACGCAGACGAGGGCGACAGCGGCACCTTTGCCGATCGCATGATCATGGAAGGCGATCCGTTCGTCGTCATTGAGGGCATGACCATTGCCGGCGTCGCGGTCGGTGCCACCCGTGGCTACATCTATATCCGTTCCGAATATCCGCACGCGGTCGAGGCCATGAACGCCGCGATTGTTGCCGCGCGCAAGGCCGGCTATCTCGGCAAATCGGTCGGCGGTTCGAAGTATGCGTTCGACGTGGAAGTCCGCGTCGGCGCGGGCGCCTATGTCTGCGGCGAGGAAACCTCGCTGCTCGAAAGCCTCGAAGGGCGCCGCGGTCTTGTTCGCGCCAAGCCGCCGTTGCCTGCGCATCACGGCCTGTTCGGCAAGCCGACCGTCATCAACAACGTGCTGTCGTTCGCTGCTATTCCGTTTATCCTGAATGGTGGCGCGCAGGCTTACGCCGATTTCGGCATGGGCCGCTCACGCGGCACGATGCCGATTCAGCTCGCGGGCAACATCAAGAACGGCGGACTGTTCGAGGTGGCGTTCGGCATCACGCTTGGCGAACTGATTGACGACGTCGGTGGCGGCACCGCCAGCGGGCGGCCGGTTCGCGCGGTGCAGGTCGGTGGCCCGCTCGGTGCGTATTTTCCGCGCGCGCTGTTCGACACGCCGTTCGATTACGAAGCCTTTGCGGCGCGAGACGGCCTGATCGGCCACGGCGGCATCGTGGTATTCGACGACACCGTCGACATGTCGAAGCAGGCGCGCTTTGCGATGGAATTCTGCGCCATCGAGTCCTGCGGCAAGTGCACACCATGCCGTATCGGCTCGACGCGTGGCGTCGAGACCATCGACAAAATTCGGGCGGGCGATAAAGGCGCGGCGAACATCGCTGTGCTGGAAGATCTCTGCCACACCATGAAGTTCGGTTCGCTTTGTGCGCTCGGCGGGTTCACGCCATATCCGGTGATGAGTGCGCTGAAGCATTTCCCCGAAGATTTTGGCGCGACACCGCGCTTGCAAGCCGCTGAATAAGGACACGCCATGTCGCTCATTCATGAAACCGACTACGGAACGCCGCTTTCCAAGTCCGAGAAGATGGTGACGCTAACCATCGATGGGCAGAATGTGACGGTGCCGGAAGGCACTTCGATCATGCGGGCTGCGATGGAAATGGGGACGCAGATTCCGAAGCTTTGCGCGACCGATATGGTCAACGCCTTCGGTTCCTGCCGCATGTGCCTCGTTGAAGTGGAAGGACGTGCGGGCACCCCGGCGTCCTGCACCACGCCGGTGATGAACGGGCTCGTCGTTCACACCCAGACAGAGCGCGTGAAGAAGATTCGCAAGGGCGTGATGGAGCTTTATATCTCTGACCATCCGCTCGACTGTTTGACCTGTGCCGCGAACGGCGACTGCGAATTGCAGGACATGGCCGGCGCAGTCGGCTTGCGCGATGTTCGCTATGGCTATGAGGGCGAGAACCATGTCTTCGCCAAGAGCGGCGCCAACGAAAACTGGATGCCGAAGGACGAGTCGAATCCGTATTTCACCTACGATCCGTCGAAGTGTATCGTCTGCTCGCGTTGCGTGCGCGCTTGCGAGGAAGTGCAGGGCACCTTCGCGCTGACGATCTCGGGCCGTGGCTTCGACAGCCGCGTGTCGCCCGGCATGAGCGAAAGCTTCCTCGGCTCAGAATGCGTGTCGTGCGGCGCCTGCGTGCAAGCCTGCCCCACCGCGACCTTGACCGAGAAGTCTGTGATCGAGATCGGTCAGCCGGAGCATTCGGTGGTGACCACCTGCGCCTATTGCGGCGTCGGCTGCGCCTTCAAGGCCGAGATGCGCGGCGAGGAAGTCGTACGCATGGTGCCGTACAAGGACGGCAAGGCCAATCGCGGCCATTCTTGCGTCAAGGGCCGCTTTGCGTGGGGCTATACCACCCACAAGGAACGCATCCTCAAGCCGATGATCCGGAGCAAGATCACCGATCCATGGCGCGAAGTGTCATGGGATGACGCCATCAATCACGCGGCATCGGAATTCAAGCGCATCCAGACCAAGTATGGCCGCGACTCCATCGGCGGCATCACGTCCTCGCGCTGCACAAACGAAGAAACCTACCTGGTCCAGAAGCTGATCCGTGCGGGATTCGGCAACAACAATGTCGATACCTGCGCCCGCGTCTGCCATTCACCGACCGGTTATGGCCTGTCACAGACTTTCGGCACGTCGGCCGGTACGCAGGATTTCGACTCGGTCGAACAAACCGATGTCGTCATCATCATTGGCGCTAATCCGGCTTCGGCGCATCCTGTTTTCGCCTCGCGTCTCAAGAAGCGTATCCGCGAAGGCGCGAAGATGATCGTGATTGATCCGCGCGTTACCGAGATGGTGAAGTCTCCGCACGCCGAAGCCGAGTATCATCTGCCGTTGATGCCCGGCACCAACGTCGCGGTTCTCACCGCACTGGCGCACGTCATCGTCACCGAGGGCCTTGCCGACGAGGCCTTCGTCCGTGAGCGTTGCGACTGGACCGAATTCGAGGAGTGGGCGGCGTTCGTTGCGCTCCCGAAGAACAGCCCGGAGGCAACCGCTATCGCCACCGGCGTCGATCCGAAGGAATTGCGGGCCGCTGCGCGTCTCTTTGCCACCGGCGGCAACGGCGCGATCTACTACGGTCTCGGCGTCACCGAGCATAGCCAAGGCTCGACCACTGTCATGGCCATTGCCAACCTCGCGATGGCAACCGGTAATCTCGGACGTCCGGGTGTCGGTGTAAATCCGCTGCGCGGCCAGAACAACGTGCAGGGCGCTTGCGACATGGGTTCGTTCCCGCACGAACTGCCAGGCTACCGGCATATCTCGGGCGACGCGGTTCGCGAGCAGTTTGAGAGCATGTGGAACGTCAAGCTCAACAGCGAACCGGGCCTGCGCATTCCCAACATGTTCGATGCCGCCATCGAAGGCACGTTCATGGGCATATACTGCCAGGGCGAGGACATCCTGCAATCCGATCCGAACACCAAGCATGTCGTCGCCGCGCTGTCGTCGATGGAATGTGTCGTGGTCCACGACCTGTTCCTGAACGAGACCGCGAACTATGCGCATGTCTTCCTGCCGGGATCGACCTTCCTCGAAAAGGACGGCACCTTTACCAATGCCGAGCGCCGCATCCAGCGCGTGCGCAAGGTAATGTCGCCGCTCAACGGGTTTGGGGATTGGGAAATTACCCAGAAACTCGCCAATGCGATGGGCTACGCGATGAACTACGAACATCCGTCCCAGATCATGGACGAGATCGCGTCGCTGACACCGACGTTTACCGGCGTCTCCTATGCGAAGCTCGAGCAAATGGGTTCGGTGCAGTGGCCTTGCAATGAAAAGGCACCTGAAGGCACGCCGATCATGCATATCGATCACTTCGTGCGCGGGAAGGGCAAGTTCGTCATCACCGAATACATCGCCACCGACGAACGCACTGGACCACGGTTCCCGTTGCTGCTGACTACGGGCCGCATCCTGAGCCAATACAACGTGGGGGCGCAGACACGCCGCACCGATAATGTGATCTGGCATTCGGAAGATCGACTTGAGATGCATCCGCACGACGCCGAGCAACGCGGCGTTCGCGACGGCGATTGGGTCCGGCTCGCGAGCCGGGCGGGCGAGACTACCTTGCGTGCATTGATCACCGATCGCGTTGCGCCCGGTGTCGTCTACACCACGTTCCATCATCCGGACACGCAGGCAAATGTCATCACCACGGATTTCTCCGACTGGGCGACGAACTGTCCGGAGTATAAGGTCACGGCCGTGCAGATTTCTCCTTCCAACGGGCCGAGCGATTGGCAAAAGGAATATGATGAGCAGGCGCGCAACTCGCGCCGGATCGCACCGATGGAGGCAGCGGAGTAGTTGGCAAAGCCACCGGCCATAAGCACAGAGCGGTACGTCTGGCGCGAAAACGGATTCAGCGAGGGTTCTCGCTCGATTCCGGAGGAGACGGCTGTTGCCCTGACCTACAACGGCGGAACCTACGCGGTGATGATGGCGACGCCCCAGGATCTGGAGGACTTTGCCGTTGGCTTCAGCCTTGATGAAGGCGTTGTGCGATCTCACTCGGAGATCGAATCCCTTGAGGTGCTGCCGCTGGACGACGGGATCGAACTGCGGATGTGGCTTTCGCAGACCAACGCCGATCGTCTGAGCGAACGTCGGCGGCATATTGCCGGCCCGACCGGCTGTGGGCTATGCGGGATCGACTCGATTGTGGAAGCGCTGCGTCCTGCGACTATTGTCGGGATTGGGCGAAATTTCTCTCCGGCGCAGATTATGATCGCCATGCAGAGCCTGCCGCCACTTCAGAAACTCAACATCGAGACACGCGCAGTCCATGCCGCGGCATTCTGGAGCCCGGAGAAGGGCGTCGTTGCCTTGCGCGAGGATGTTGGGCGTCACAACGCGCTCGACAAGCTGGCCGGAGCGCTGGCGCGTTCAGCGGCCGAGACGGCGAGCGGCATGGTACTTCTGACCAGCCGTGTATCGGTCGAAATGGTTCAAAAGACGTCTTCCATTGGTGCATCGGTGATGGTGTCGGTTTCGGCTCCGACGGCGCTGGCGGTGAAGATGGCCGAGAAAGCCAACATCACACTCGCAGCCATCGCTCGTGACGACGGTTTTGAAGTGTTCACACATCCGCATCGAATCTTACCCGGAGGGGCAATTCATGTCGTCGCCTGACCGGCTTGTCTATATGGCCAACCAGATCGGCAAGTTCTTTACAAGCCAGGGCGCCGGAAAGGCGGTCCCGGGCATCGCCGAACACATCAAGAAATTCTGGGATCCTCGAATGCGTTCCGCGATCCTCGCGCATCTCGAGAAAGGCGGAGCCGGACTGGATCCGGACGTAAAGGAGGCGATCACGAGTTTGAGAAAAGCAGGAGCGCAATAAACAGCAGACACGCCCAAAACAAAAAACGGGCGGCTGAATTTTACTTTTGGGGAGAACAGACATGACGACGATAGAACAAGCAGGCACCATGTCGGGTGCCGCGCCGGGGATTCTCGACCGCGAGACAATCATCGCAAAGGCAGGTTTTAATCGCTGGCTCGTGCCGCCGGCCGCGCTCTGCATCCATCTCTGCATCGGCATGGCATATGGCTTCAGCGTGTTCTGGCTGCCGTTGTCCCGTGCCATCGGCGTGACGGCGCCGAAAACGTGCGCGAATATCTCGCTTTGGGGAGAGCTTTTTACAACGAGTTGTGACTGGAAAGTCGCGAGCCTCGGCTGGATGTATACGCTTTTCTTCGTCGTTCTCGGAATCGCGGCTGCGATCTGGGGTGGCTGGCTGGAGCGCGCCGGTCCGCGCAAGGCCGGTTTTGTCGCTGCACTGTGCTGGGGCGGCGGCCTCGTTCTCGGTGCCATCGGCATCTATACCCATCAGCTCTGGCTGATGTGGCTCGGCTCCGGCGTAATCGGCGGCATTGGCCTCGGTCTCGGCTATATCTCGCCGGTATCGACGCTCATCAAATGGTTTCCTGACCGTCGCGGCATGGCGACCGGCATGGCCATCATGGGTTTCGGCGGCGGCGCGATGATCGGTGCTCCACTTGCCAACCTTCTTATCAATTATTTCAAGAGCGCGACGGACGTCGGCGTATGGCAAACCTTCCTTGCCATGGGCATCATCTATCTCGTGTTTATGATGATCGGCGCTTTCTCGTATCGCGTTCCACCGGCTGGCTGGGTTCCGGATGGATGGACCGCGACCGCGAAGGCCAACACGATGATCACGACCAAGAACGTTCATCTCGACAATGCACACAAGACGCCACAGTTCTGGCTGATCTGGTGGGTGCTCTGTTTGAACGTGTCCGCGGGTATCGGCGTGATCGGCATGGCGTCGCCGATGCTGCAGGAAATCTTCGCCGGAAAACTTATCGGTCTTCCGGACGTCGGCTTCAATGCACTGACGGTGGAACAGAAGGCGGCGATCGCCGGCATCGCTGCCGGGTTTGCCGGCTTGCTGTCGCTGTTCAATATCGGCGGCCGGTTCTTCTGGGCCTCGCTGTCGGACAAGATCGGGCGGAAAAACACTTACTATACGTTCTTCATTCTCGGCATTGTCCTTTATGCGCTTGCGCCGACATTCGCTGCGATGGGATCGAAGCTCCTGTTCGTGCTCGGATTTGGCATCATCCTCTCGATGTATGGCGGCGGGTTCGCAACTGTCCCGGCATATCTTGCGGATATGTTCGGCACGCAGTTCGTCGGTGCTATCCATGGCCGTCTGCTGACTGCCTGGTCCACGGCGGGCATCATCGGCCCGGTTGTGGTGAACTACATCCGCGAATTCCAGCTTGCCGCCGGCATTCCGCGCGATCAGCTCTACAACACGACGATGTATATCCTGTGCGCTATGCTCGCGGCGGGCCTGATCTGCAACTATCTGATCAAGCCGGTCGATCCTAAATGGCACATGAGCGATGCTGAGGTTTCAAAACTGCAGGCGGTGAACAATGCGGGCGCAATTGCCGTGTCGTCTGGATCTTTCGGCATCGGAAAGGGCGGTCTCGACGCCAAAGCGGCTCTATTCTGGGCTTTTGTGGGCGTCCCGCTCGCCTGGGGCGTATGGAAAACGCTCGAAAGTGCCGTGAAGATCTTTTGATCGGTCACTGTGAGACGCGGGACATTCGTCCCGCGGCATCACGCCTGTCATTTGGAAAATTAATATCAGGGGAATTCCATGTCTCGTATCAAGAGCTGCCTCGTGGCAGCGCTTCTTGTCGCTGGCACGTTTTCGCCAGCGTTCGCGCAAACAACAGCGCCTGCACCAGCCGCTTCGTCGGCGGCAAAACCTTCAAAGATGAAACTGACGGCCGAAAAATTGAAGGCGATGAAGGTCAAGTGGAGCGCCAATAAAACCAGGCTCAAGGCATGCCGCAAGGACGTCAAATCCAAGGGGCTGGTGGGTGACGATCGCTGGTTCTACATCGAAGACTGCATGGGAAAGACCTGAAGCGATTACCAGTTTTGCGCAACGGCATGATGGCTCGATCCATCATGCCCCTTTTACGTCAGCAATCTCTGGCGGAGCGCCGCGGAGAGCGGAATTTCTCGCGAGGCAGCCGAATTTCATGAAGGTCATCGGACTTGCAGGATGGAGCAGGGCCGGAAAAACAACCTTGCTGACGCGCCTCATCCCCCATCTCGTCGCGGGTGGATTGAGTGTGTCCACGATCAAGCACGCCCATCATCGATTTGACGTGGATGCGCCGGGCGAAGATTCTCATGTCCATCGGCAGGCGGGTGCGGAAGAAGTTTTGGTTTCGTCGCCTCGCAGGTTTGTCCTGATTCATGAACTGCGAGATGAACCGGAGTACTCTCTCGCTGACTGATAAACGAAGGTGAATTTTTTTATAGCTCAATGCGACCGAAGGACCACGAGACTGGAACTAATGGCTGTGTGATGTCTTGATCGTGCCAGAGCAATGCCCGAAGCCGATCGAGGCGAAGCCCTGTCGCTGACATCGTCCTCTGAAAGTGATCTCATCGCCATCTTCCAGAAAGCCGCGCATCTCCCCATTGGGCAGCGTTATCGGGCGGGATCCCGCCGCTGTTAGCTCCAGCATACTGCCCAACTCGGCATCGCGCGGGCCGGAGATCGTCCCTGTGCCGATCAAATCCCCCGGGTGAAGGTTGCAGCCGTTCACGGTGTGATGGGCAACCATCTGCGCGGTGGTCCAATACAGGTAGCGTGCGTTTGAACGAAGAATTTCTGCGGGCATATCGCCTTCGCGGCGCATTCGTCCGGTCGACAGAAGCACACGCAAGTCAATGTCCAGCCCGCCGCTTGCCTGATCGTCGTCATCAAGAAGATAGCCGAGCGGTCTGGGGTCTCCTGCTGGCCGTTCCATCGCCGGAACGCGAAAGGGGGCGAGGGCATCCGCCGTCACGACCCATGGCGAAACAGAAGTTGCAAAGCTCTTGCTGAGAAACGGTCCAAGCGGAAACATCTCCCAGCGCTGGATGTCACGGGCGGACCAGTCGTTAAGAAGAGAGTATCCGGCAATGTGCCCGGCTGCGTTCTTGAGCGGAATGCTTTCGCTCAACGCATTGCCGCCGGTTACATAGAATCCCAGTTCGAGCTCGAAATCGAGCCGTTTGCAGGGGCCGAATTCTGGTGCTTCACCCGGCTGCGCGGGAGGCAATTGTCCAACGGGCCGTCGGATGTCGCCTCGCCCGATCTGCACCGACGAAGCGCGACCGTGATAGGCAATCGGCACCCACTTGTAATTCGCCGGCAGCGGATTTTCGGGCGTCAGCAGTGCGCCTGCCGCTTGCGCATGATAAATTCCAGCGTAGAAGTCGGTATAGTTCCCGACATTGGTCGGGCGATGGAGGCTGCTATCGCTCATCTGCACCAGCAGATCAATCGCGTGGTGGCGCGCCGGCGCGCTGCTTTCAGCTTCGCTGAGCAACTCTGACAATGCGTGACGAAGTCCGGTCAGTGCGTCGCGTCCGAGCGCAAACAGAGCATTGAGCGAGCTCTGTTCGATGGCTTCACCCGGAATATCGGGTGGAAGCAATCCGAGACGGTGAGCCGCTCTTAAATCGAAAATCTGGTCGCCGATAGCGATTCCCGGACCGGGCTCTTTTGAGCGATGGCTGAAAATCCCAAAAGGGAGATTCTGGATCGGAAAATCGGTGACGCCGTCGTTGGCGGTTTTGATAAAGCTCCGCAGCTCAGGGTCGTGCGTCTTGTCGATCGCTGGTTTCATCAGGCATCCTCACGCCGCTGCGGCGCGCATTCAATCTGTTCTGCTATTGCTTATGCTAGTCGTAGGCCCCAGCCGGGCTTTGGCGGCTAAGCAACACGCCTCGCTTCTTGAGGTCTTCGATCCGGGATCTGGCAATGTTGTTCTCGGAAAGAATATCCTCGTTGTGCTCGCCTTGAAAAGCTGGAACGCCAGGCGCGGGAAGAACAGATGCACTGAAACGCCAAGGATTGCCGGGCATCCGCGTGGTGCCGCCGGCACGGTCATCGACGTCGACGACCGCACCCCATTCCTTCACCCAGTCCGACTCGGCGAATTCACGAACGTCTCGAATCGTGCCGACAGCGAGGCCAGCTTCGCTGACCTGAGCCTGGAGTTGCAGCAGATCCGGGAACGTCATCAGCCATGCGCGGATTTCCGCAAGAAGCGAAGCGAGATTCTTCCGCCGCAGATGCGCGGTTGCGTAACGCGGATCGCCTAACAGGTCGTTGCGTCTCATCATTGCGCAATAGCGGCTGAACATCGGCGTATAGATGGGACTGCCGGCAATGGTCAGCTGGCTGCCATCGGGCATCTCGAAAATGTGCGATTCGTTCGCGGACAGCGCAATCGGTTCACCATCGGTATCGATGCCCGAGAGCTGGGCGCCGGCGCGCTCGTTGACCGACAGCATGGTCGCAGCCATCGAGACGTCGATGTGCTGGCCTTCACCGGTCTGATTGCGATGATTGAGCGCGGCGAGAATGGCAATGACGCCCTGCAGGCCGGTATAAACGTCGGCATGGCTGCATGCGTCACCGCGCGGCTCCGTGAGCGCGTCGCCAAAGTGCCCCCTGACGATAGCGGTCAAGCCGGTCTCACCTTGAACCGTCGGCGCGAAAGCGGGGCGGTTTCGCCAAGACGTCTGCTGGCCGTAACCGCTGAGTGAAGCGTAAACGACCCTTGGATTGAACGCGCGCACATCTTCATAAGCCAGTCCGAAGCGCGCAAGGGTGCCAGGACGGAAGTTCTCTACGATAATGTCGGCGGTGCGGCAAAGATCGGTGACGATCTCGCGTGCCTCGGCCCAGTTCAAATCGATACTCAGATTCCGCTTTCCGGCGTTTTGCTGCACAAAGTAGAGTCCCATGTCGCCGACATGTGGCAGGCTGACGCGGGCAAGATCGCCCGAGGGCGGTTCGATCTTGATGATCTGCGCGCCGAGGTCGCGCAGGGCCTTGGTGCAGTGAGGACCGGCAAGCACGCGCGTGAAATCAATGACGCGCAGGCCGTCGAGAGGAGCTGCCGACATGTCAGTCCCCCTTGAAAACGGCGGACGCCGGGCCGGTGGCGAAGAAGGCATCGAACCCGCGCTGACGATCGGCCGCCTGCCAGATCATGTTGTTGATCTCAATCTGTCGTGCATCAGCGGCATTAATGCCGCCTCTGGCTTCGAGATTGGCCTGCATTTTGATGCCTTTGATGATGGCCGTCGGTCCGGCCGCAAGCTGACGCGCCCAAGTCAGTGAAGCGACGGGGAGCTCGGCCTCCGGCACCACAAGATTGATGATGCCCCAGCGCTCAAACGCTTCCGGCGTATGCCGCCGTCCGAGCATTGCAATCTCCTTGGCGCGTGCGGAACCGGCGCGCTGTGCTAGTCGCTGCGTTCCGCCGAGGAGCGGCAGAAGACCGACAGTCACTTCGACTTGTCCGAGAAACGCTGTGTCGGCCGCGATAATCATGTCGCAGGTCAGCGCAAGTTCGAGGCCGCCGCCGAGAACGCCGCCATGAACCGCGGCGACTGTCGGGACGGGGACATCCTCCATCACTTGCAGGAATTCCTTGAACCGCTGTTCGTCGTTTTGAATATGGGTGGTGGTTCCGAACGACTTGAGCTCAGCGCCCGCGCAAAAGTGACGCATCGAACTGCGCAGCAGGATCGCCCGGCATCCGGCCGCCACCACCTGACGATAGGCAGCCATCAGATCTTCGATCATTACATCGTCGATAAGATTGTGCGGCGGCTTGGCGAGAGTGACGATCCCCACCGTACCGTCCATGTCGTGCGTGACTGTGGTCATTGGATTACCTGCCCTGATGGATATGGGCCGATGCATCGGCGGAGCGATGAATTCGGTCCTTATTTCCTTGTCGCGGCAACGTGTCTCTGTCCGGAGGTCGCGGCAACGTCGAAGAGTGCCAATTTTCGTGTCCTAAGCTGCCAGTGCGCTGCATCAAGGATGACGTGACATGTCAAAATGTGCCAATCTGAAGAAAAAAGAACGTGTGTCCGGAGGAAGCATGTCTTCATGGAAGGTTCTCAGTCCGCTGTCGGACGATATCGACGCGCCTACCCAGAGCCTGCTTGGGCTGGCTGCACTTGCAGCAGAACTCGCTACGGAAGGCGTCTCGGTCAAGGATCTGTTCGCGCGCACCGGCGTGCAGCCATCCCAACTTGAAGATCCTCATGCCCGCATTTCCCGGCGGCAGCGTCTTGCAATTTATCGAAACGCTGTTGCGCTCGCCAAGCGATCAGATATCGGGCTGCTCGCCGGCGCGCGACAGCGCATCAGCGACTACGGGATCTATGGTTATGCGATTGTCAGCAGTCCGACCTTCGGAGAGGGACTGAAATTTTCGGTCGAACACATAACCATGGCGGGATCGACCGTGCCGCAAATCAGTCTCAACGTGGAAAACGACATAGCGATTTTGCGGAGTCACGGCACACAGTTGCTTGGCCAGTTGCTGCCATTCGTCGCAGAGTTCTGGCGCAGCTCCATGACAGCGCTGTTCAGCCGCGTGCTGGAGGTGCCATTTCCCTCAACGCGAATGCTGTTCCCGTTTCCGGCGCCAAGACACTGGCGGAACTACGAGCGTATGTTCAATTGTCCGATCGAATTCGGCGCCGGCTCCATGGAGTGGCATTTTCCGGCGCATGTGCTGAACCGGCGCTGTCCCAATGCCAACCCGATCACCGCGCAGGTATGTCAGCAGTTCTGCGACGTCGTACTCGCCGAACGTCCAGGCGAAACCGAGTTGGTTCGCCGTATCAGAACGGCTTGCCTGAACAGTCCGCGCCGGTTCCCGCCGGCAGAGGATATCGCAGAGCAGCTTGGCCTGTCGTTGCGCACGTTGCATCGGCGCTTGGCGCAGGAAGGGATTTCGTACCAGTCCGTGCTCGACAACATGCGCCGCTCGATCGCAACGGAATTTCTCGAGAACACTCAGCTGATGATCGATGAGGTTGCGGAGCGTGTCGGCTTTGCCGATGCCACCAGTTTCCGCAAGGCGTTCAGGAAATGGACCGGTCATTCGCCGACCCACTATCGTCGCGCCAATCCTGCCATTCCCCAGGCATAGATCCGGATCGCGTCCGCCGCTCCCGTGCGTCAAAGGTGCCGGCAGGTTTCCTGCCGGTGGCATTTTTTGACGTGGCATTTGGCAGACTTCGACATTTGCCAGCGCGCGCGGCGCGCACAAACTTCGCGGCGAGACCTGCGGAGGATTTCATGTGCAGCCTTGATCGCATCTACGCCATGCTCGTTCTGGAATGTCGCAAGCAAACCGGCCGTTCCGAAATCCCCGTTCATCGCTCTCACGATGCGTTTGCACGAGGCAGACCTGACTTAGCGCCCGCAAAAAGTCGCGCGCTCCTACGCGGGGCTGTTCTCCCGGCCGTCGCGGCTTCGGCATTGCGGACAGCGCGATTCGATCGTGAGTGCCGCAATCATTCACTGACCAGCTAATCAAGGATAACGGAGGGGATCATGAGGCACATCGCATCGTCGGTTGTGGCGGGTATCGTGTTCAGCGTTGTTGTTGGCGCACCTGCCCTGGCGCAGAAGAAGTACGATCCCGGCGCGTCCGACACGACGATCCGAATTGGCAACATCATGCCCTACAGTGGTCCGGCCTCGGCTTACAGCGTCATTGGAAAAACACAGGCGGCCTATTTCAAGAAGATCAATGACGAGGGCGGAATCAACGGCCGCAAGATTGAATTCATCACATATGACGACGGCTATAGCCCGCCAAAAGCCGTCGAACAGGCCCGCAAACTTGTCGAAAGCGACGAGGTGCTGCTGATCTTCAGCCCGATGGGAACGCCGTCAAATGCAGCAATTCAGAAATACATGAATGCCAGGAAAGTGCCGCAGCTCTTTCCCGCTTCCTATTCGGCAAAATGGAGCGATCCGAAAGCCTATCCGTGGACGATGCTGCTTGGCACCAGCTACAAGACAGAGGGCGGCATTTATGCAGCGTATATTTTGCGCGAGAAGCCAGACGCGAAAATCGCAATTCTTTATCAGAACGACGACTTCGGAAAGGAATTGCTGAACGGCCTGAAGGCCGGGCTGGGATCGAAAGCATCCATGATTGTCGCAGAAGCGCCCTATGAGGTCGCAGATCCGACCATCGACTCGCAGATCGTCAAGCTCCGGCATTCCGGCGCGGACGTCATGTTCTCGTTCGGGACACCAAAATTCGTGGCGCAGAGCATCAAGAAGATCGGTGAACTGGGTTGGAAGCCGATGCACTTCATTCCCAACGTCGCTTCATCGGTCGGCACGGTGCTTGTCCCCGCAGGCGTCGAGAACGCGCAAGGCGTCCTGTCGGGGACTTTCATCAAGGATGCGTCCGATCCGCAATGGGATAATGATCGCGGAATGAAGGCGTATACGTCGTTTCTGGCCAAATATATGCCGGATGCGAACAAGGCGGACAGCCTGATGGTGCACGGCTATCTCGGTGCGCAGCTCATGGTTCAGGTTCTCAAGCAGAGCGGCGACAATCTTACGCGCGAAAACGTGATGAAGCAGGCCGCCAGTATCAAGGATTTTGAATCAGATGTTCTGATCCCCGGCATTGTCATTAACACCGGCAAGAACGACTTCGCTCCGCTGGAGGACATGCAGATGATGCGCTTCAAGGGAAGCAAGTGGGAGCCCTTTGGCGAAGTGATCCGTGGTCGAAGCGACGGTTAGCCCGCGTTTGTCTGATGTGTTGCACGTCTGGTGTCAGGGATCGTTTACAAGGCGTCTCAGAGGGTAAAGCGGCCCACCAGGCCGCAACGTTACAAAGATGATCGGCCAGGTGACGGAGGAGAACATAGCGGAAGGCCCTTAGAGGGCATGACCCTGCAATGTTCCCTGCCGTACGTGCAGCAGCAAAGCGCGGACTCCCTGATCAACCCGTCCACCCTGTATGCAATCGCTGCGGTGCAGCATGAGCAGGGCAGATAAGACGCCGCGAAAAGCGCTCGATTTTCGGCCTCTTTTAGTCCATTCTTCTTTGGAACCTAATGAGTTCAACGTGCGGACGCCTTGTGGGCGCTCGATCGCGCGATTGGAGGACGGCATGGGACGGGCCGGAGAAGAATATGTTCGCGTGGTCGGTGGGGATCTGGTGTCGTCAGTCATCACCGATACGACAAGCATGCGCATCGAAGTCCTTCGCCGCGAATGCCAGGGGCGGATGTACTGGCATTTCAAGCAGCCCGAACTGTCGCTGTTCTGGTTTGCCAAGGGGGCCGGACGCTTGAACGCGACCGTCGACGGCCGTTCGGTGGATTGCAAATTCGTTGGGAAATCCCAATTAGCGATCTTTCCGGCGGCGATTGAAATCGAGGGCGAATGGGATGTGGGACCCGAACTCGATTACACCGTTGTTTTTCTTAATCCGGCTTTTGTGACCGAGCGATTGCGGACGGCTATTACAAGCTCGACGATCGCATTTGAGCATCCCAGTCTCATGCGTAGTCTCGCGGAGTTATGCCGCGAAGCGGCGACACCCGACAATGTTTTTGACCTGATGGCGGAAGGCTGGTCGATCCAGGCGCTGGCGCACATCGCGCGTGTCAGTGAACGGCAGCAGCCCCAGGCCTCTGGCGTGAAGGGTGGTTTGTCCGCGCGAAGCCTCAAGCGGATCGAGGATTTTGTTCGTGAAAATCTTTCGCAATCCATCTCGCTTGGAGAACTGTCGCAGATTGCCGGCCTCAGCAAGCGTCATTTCCTGCGCGCTTTTCAGGAAAGTGTCGGAAAGACGCCATACAAGTACGTGCTTGGCCTTCGGATCGATGAAGCAAAGCGGAAGCTGGCTGAATCAGATGCCAGCATAACCGATGTGGCGCTGGCGGCCGGTTTCGGGCATGCCCAGCATTTTTCGACCAGTTTCCGCAACATGACCGGCGAAACGCCATCATCCTACCGCCATCGCATTTCGTGCTGAGAGCAGGGGATTGGCGGCATCGCGGACCCCAGAACATGACGCTCTTCCGTAGGTTCCGGCGCTAATGCGCAAGCCAGCCACGACGCTCCTCCCTTACTGCTGACAATAACAATCCGAGCAGGTCGTTCCGAAAAGGCGATCAAAGCCGGGACTTGCGGTGGGCGGAAACGGCCCACCCTTTCATGTCAGGAGGGAACATGGCCTTTTCATTCAGAGCATATGCACGTTTTGCCGCTGGAGCCGGTGCCGCAGTGGTCTTGGCAGCGGCCGCGACCACGTCCATCCGCGCGGAGGATCAGGCGCCGATCAAAATCGGCCTAATGCTGCCCTACAAGGGCGTCTACGCGCTTCCGGCGGAAAGCATCGACCGCGGATTTCAGCTCGCGCTGGAAGAATTCGGCAACAAGAGCAACGGACGTCCCATCGAGGTGATTCGCGCCGACGACGAACTCACGCCGAGCGTCGGTGTGCAGAAATTCAACAAGCTGGTGCAGGGTGACAAGGTTGACATCGTCGCCGGCATCATCGGCTCCAATGTAGGTATCGCGATTTCCGAGCTTGCCGAAAAGAACAAGGTTCCGCTGGTGTTCGCGAACGCCTTCGCGGACGAGATCACCGGAAAATTCTGCAGCCCGTATATCGCGCGGACGTCTTTCAGCGCCAACGGCTTTGAATATGCATCTGGCAAGTACTGGGCCAGCAAGGGCATCAAGACCGCTGTGACGATGGGTCCTGACTACACGGCCGGACGCGCGTTCATTGACGGCTTCAAGCGAGGCTTCGAGGAGAATGGCGGCAAGGTTGTCGAGCAAATCTGGACGCCTTTCCAGAAGACCAAGGACTACAGCGCGGCTTTGACGCAGGCCGCCAACGCCAACGCCGAGATCATTTACGCTTTCTACGCCGGTGCTGAGGCCATCCAGGTGGTTAAGCAGCATGCCGATTTCGGGCTGCGGAGCAAGGTTCCGCTGATCGGCGATCACTGGGTTTATGATGAAGCGCTGTGGCCGGCGCTCGGAGATCTCGTCATCAATGCGCGACACGTCGCGACGCATTATCCGGGCGTTCCGACCGAGGTAAATCGCAAGTTCGTCAAGGCGTATCAGGACAAGTTCAAGATGGAGCCGGACGTCAGCGCCGAACTCGGCTACGACAACGGCAAGGCCATCATGCTGACGCTGGAGAAGCTGGGCGGCAAGATTCCGGAAGACCGCGCGAAGTTTATCTCCACCATGCGCGGTCTCACGTTCGACGCGCCGCGCGGCAAGATCCGGTTCAACGCGCAAAATAGCGCCCAGCTTGAAAAGGTCTATCTCGTCGAGATCGTCAAGGGGGCGGATGGGAAACCGCAGCGCAAGGGACTGGATGAATTCCCCGGCGCGGGCGATTTGCCGGGCTGCACCAAGTCGTTCTAATCGGGAAGCTGGCTCCCCGCGGAGCCAGCACCCTTGCTCAGTGTGAGACATGCAGATTTTTCTTATCCAGATTCTCAACGGCATTCAGTTGAGCATGCTGGTGTTTCTTCTGGCCGTTGGACTGACTTTGATCTTCGGATTGATGGACACTCTCAATCTGGCGCATGGGGCGTTTTTTACCATCGGCGCATATTTCGGGCTGGTCGTCGCCAATGCGACCCATACGTTCTGGCTCGCGCTGCTGATCGGGCCGCTGCTTCCGTTCGCGCTCGGGTTCATCCTGCAATATTTCGTGCTGCAGCCGCTGGCACAACGGGGACGATCCACGCATCTCGATCTGGCGCTTCTCACGTTCGGGCTTCTGTTCGCGACGGCGGGAGCCGTCGAGTACATCTATGGTTCGGCCTTCTACAGCATCGCGCTTCCGGACGTTTTGAAAGGCCGCGTGGCATTACTCGGGATGGAATATCCGGTCTATCGCCTCTTCATCATTGGAATCGGCTTGCTTGTCGCCGTCGCACTGACGCTGCTCATTGACCGCACACTGATTGGCGCGATTTTGCGGGCGGGCGTCGACAATCGCGAGATGGTGACCGCGCTCGGTATCAACATCAACGTGGTCTTCGGGCTTGTGTTCGGCCTCGGTTCGGCACTGGCCGGCCTCGCCGGCATCGTTGCCGCGCCCGTTATGAGCATTTACTCCAACATGGGCATTGGGATCGTGGTGACGACCTTTGTCGTGGTGGTTGTTGGCGGTCTGGGGAATCTCCGCGGATCGTTCTACGCCGCGCTGATCGTCGGCATGACGGATACGTTTGCACAGGCTTTCCTTCCGGAAGTCGAGTTGTTCGCGATCTACGCGCTGCTGATTGTCGTCATGATCTTTCGGCCCCGCGGCCTCTTCGGCGTTGCCGGGAGAGTCGCATGATCATGGATACGGAACTGCCTGAAGTCGTTGACCGTGACATGAACAAGACGAGACTGGTCAGGATATCCGGCATGCTGCTCACGGCGGCCGGGTTGCTGGCCTTCCCGCGCATGGCCTCGACATACGGAATGACGCTGGCTGTGGAGGTTCTCATCGCCGGCGTATTTGCCTCGGGCATCAATTTGCTCGTCGGATATACGGGCATGGTTTCGCTCGGGCAGGCCATGTTTCTTGGCTTTGGCGGATACGGCATCGCGATGGGAACGGCGTTGTTGGGCTGGCCGCTGTGGGTATCTGTCCCCGTGACGTTGGTTGTCTCCGGTCTGATGGCAGTTTTGATCGGCGCAATCTGTACGCGGACGCGCGGCGTTGAGTTTCTGCTGATTACGCTGGCTTTCTCGCAGATGTTCTACGGCGCGGCGGTCAAGCTGCGCTGGACCAATGGTTCTGATGGTATGACGGGAATTCCTCGGCCCGATCTATCGCTGTTGGGATTGAGCGCTGACGATCCTGCTGTTTTCTATTACTACGTGCTCGGTATAGCGGCCATTGTCCTGATACTTGTCTGGAGAATCGTCAATTCTCCGTTCGGAAGTGTGTTGATCGGAATCCGTGAGAACGAATCCCGCGTTACCGCCATGGGTTATTCGGTCCCGAGCTACAAGATTGGCTCATTCGTGGTCGCCGGAATGATTTGCGCGAGCGCCGGCATTTTACAGTCTCAATACACCTATTTCATCAATCCCGACTCGATGAGCTGGCAGATGAGCGGCGAGGGTATCCTCATGGCCATTATCGGCGGACTTAACGTTGTCGTCGGGCCGTTCATCGGCGCGGCCGTGTTCGTCTTGGTCAAGAGTATGCTCAGTCAGGTGACCGAAGAGTATAATCTCTTCTTCGGCGTGTTCTTCATGCTGGTGGTAGCGTTTTTCCGCGGAGGTATCGGCGGAGCTCTGCGGACTTTGTGGGAGCGGCGGCGATGAACGCTCTCGAGATACGGAACCTACGCAAAGCCTTCGGCGGCCTTGAGGTCATTTCCAATTTCGATCTTTGTATTCCGCAAGGCCAGCGCCACGCGGTGATCGGGCCGAACGGCGCAGGCAAGACGACGCTTTTCAATCTGGTCACCGGCTGGATGTCTCCGACCAGCGGCGAGATCATGATTCACGGGCAGCTATTGAAGCCGGGTCATCCGGATGCGGTGACGCGCGGTGGCTTGTCGCGTTCGTTTCAGAAGAACATGTTGCTGGAGAACCTGACCGTTCTCGAAAACCTTCGGATTGCCTGTCAGGCATCGCATCCGTCGCGCCGCTCGCTGTTGCGTTCAAAAGACAACTTTCCAGACATCATCGAGAAAGCGCGCCGTGTTGCGGCGCAGATGCATCTTGATTCCTGTCTGGATCGGAAGGTGGGCGAACTTTCCTACGGTCAGAAGCGGCAACTTGAAGTTGCCATCGCTCTGTGCGCCGAGCCGAAAATTCTGCTGATGGATGAGCCCGCGGCCGGAACGTCACCAGATGAGCGCGAGCGGCTAATCGAACTGATTAACGGGTTGCCGCGAAATCTGACGATCATCCTGGTGGAGCACGACATGGATGTCGTATTCGGAATCTGCGAGATCATCACCGTACTCAGCTACGGCAAAGTTCTGGCGACAGGCACAAAGGACGAAGTGCAGTCCAACCCTCGGGTAATCGAGGCCTATCTGGGACAGCATCATCATGCTTGAACTCAGAAATGTTCATGCCTACTACGGCGAAAGTCATATCCTTCAGGGCATTGACCTCGATGTCGCGTCGTCGCGTTGCGTTGCAATTCTCGGCCGCAATGGCGCGGGCAAGACGACGACGCTCCGCTCGATCCTCGGACTCGTCCCGGCGCAGCAAGGGACGATCAGGTTCAAGGGCCAGGATATCACGCATGCGGCGACCCATCGCATCGTGCGTCTCGGGATTGCCTTCGTGCCCGAGAACCGCGGGATATTCGCCAATGTTACCGTTGAAGAGCATCTCGCGATCGCGCGGAGCGCCGCCAGCCACCGGCCAGCTCTAAAACCCATCGAGTACGTCTATGAGGTGTTTCCACGTCTGGCCGAGCGCCGTCACAGTCTCGGCGGCCAGCTATCCGGCGGCGAACAGCAAATGCTGGCGGTGGGACGCGCGCTGATCGCGGCTCCCGATTTGATGGTTCTCGATGAACCAAGCGAAGGCCTTGCGCCGGTGATTGTCGAGACGCTGGAACGTGTCCTGGTGGATGTGAAGGCGTCGGGGATTCCGATCCTGCTTGTCGAGCAGAATTACCATCTTGCGACACGTCTGGCGGATTACGTCTACGTGCTCAGTCAAGGTCGCGTGCAGTTCGCCGGAGAAACGGTGGCGCTGCTTTCGAACGAAGATGTCAGGCGCACCTATCTGAGCGTTTGACCGAGTGAGCCGGGCGTTTCCGCCGGGCGCTGGAATAAGAGGAAAACATGTCCGGTCCATTGAATGGTGTTCGGGTTCTCGATCTGACGGCGGTGGTGTCGGGTCCTTACGCGACGATGTTTCTGGCGGATCAGGGCGCGGACGTGCTCAAGATCGAGCCGATCAGCGGCGACGGCACGCGGCGAAGCCGGAACCTGATCGACGCGGCGGGCGAGTTCTCCGCGCTGTTCGTCTCGTGCAATCGCGGCAAGCGCTCGCTGTCCATCGACATCAAGAGCGAGACAGGGCGCGAGGTGCTGGCGAAGCTGGCCTCGCAGGCCGATGTGCTGGTGCAGAACTTCCGTCCCGGCACCATGGAGCGGCTCGGGCTCGGCCACGAGGAATTGCGCAAGAAGTATCCGCGCCTGATCTATGTCTCGATCAGCGGCGTGGGCGACAGCGGGCCCTACGTCAAGAAGCGGGTCTACGATCCGATCATTCAGGGCCTGTCGGGCTTCGCCGACATCCAGTCGCAGCCGGTGACCAACCGGCCGCAGATGATCCGTACCATTGTCTGCGACAAGACCACCTCGGTGTTCACCGCGCAGGCGGTGTCGTCGGCACTCTACGCCCGGGAGAAGACCGGGCAGGGCGACCACATCCAGGTTGCGATGCTCGACACCATGATCTCGTATCTGTGGCCGGAAGGCATGATGCAGTACACGGTGGTGGGGCAGGAGGCGGCTGTCGGCGATCCCAACGACCGGCCCGATCTCGTGTTCCAGACGCTGGATGGCTACATCACCGCCGGCACCATTTCGGATTCCGAGTGGCAGGGCTTCTGCAAGGCCTCCGGCGATCCGGAGCTTGCGAAGGACGAGCGCTTCGCGACGCCGAGCGCGCGGTTCATCAACGCCACCGCGCGGATCAACAAGATGCAGGAATATATCAGCCAGCGCACCACCGCCGAATGGCTGGAGCGTCTCGACGCAGCGGATGTGCCGTGCTCGCCGATCCTGCGCCGGGCCGAGATCATCACCAACGATCAGGTGGTGGCGCGGGGCCTGATCGAGGAGTTCGACCAGCCGACGGTGGGCCGTGTGCGCCAGCCGAAGCCAGCGGCGATCTTCGAGGTCAACAAGGCCGCGATCGGCGGTCCCGCGCCGCGCGTCGGCGAGCATTCGCGCGATGTCCTGCGCGAACTCGGCTATGCCGACGCCGCCATCGACAAGATGGTCGCAAGCAAGGCTGTCAGAACAGCCGTTTAAGCAACAGTTCAAACATATCTGTCGAAGCATTGGAGTGTGTGATGTCCGGAAAGAAAGACGGCGTGGTTCTGCTGGTCGGAGCAGGAGACGCAATCGGTGCTGCAGTCACGCAGCGGTTTGCTGATGGCGGTTACAAAGTGGTCATCGCGCGGCGAGATGCGGAAAAATCCCGGGAACTGGTCAACGAACTGACAAAAGCAGGCCGGGATGTGCGCGCGGTGAGTGTCGATGCACGGCAGGAGGCAGATGTGCAGGCGCTTTTTGCAAGGGTAGAGCGCGAAATCGGTCCGATCGAAGTGTGTCTCTATAACGCTGGCTCGAACGTAGCCAAACCGTTGCTGGAGACGACCGAGAAATTGTTCTTCAAGGCCTGGGAGCTGGCCTGCTATGGCGGCTTTCTTGTCGGCCGGGAAGCCGCAAAGTACATGGTGCCTCGCGGTCGCGGCACTATCCTGTTCACTGGGGCAACAGCAAGTGTACGTGGCGGCAAGGGATTTGCGGCGTTTTCGTCGGCGAAGTTCGGTTTACGCGCAGTTGCGCAGGCGATGGCACGCGAACTCGGACCGAGGAATGTCCATGTCGTCCATCTTCTTATTGACGCGGGTGTGGATAGCAAGGCGATACACGAGCGGATGAAGGCCGCAGGCGTCAATGTCGCTGAGATTCCCGAAGACAGCCTGACGAAGACATCTTCAATCGCAGACGCCTACTGGTTCGCCCATCATCAAAGCCGCGATGGCTGGACGCATGAACTCGATC
The DNA here is from genome assembly GCF_000336555.1 of Afipia clevelandensis ATCC 49720. Lineage (GTDB taxonomy): Bacteria > Pseudomonadota > Alphaproteobacteria > Rhizobiales > Xanthobacteraceae > Afipia > Afipia clevelandensis. The sequence continues at coordinate 4,256,692 of NZ_KB375281.1, forward strand.
TGAGACCATCAGCGGAGACCTGGTAATGACAAATGGTCTCATCCTTTGGGGCGCAGGCACGCCGCGCACGATGCGGCCCTGCTGGGCATTGCATGAACTCGGGCTCCGTTATGAAAAGAGACCGATTGGGCCCCGAACAGGGGAGACCAAAACACCCGAATACACCCGGCTCAATCCTCGACAGAAGGTCCCGCTGCTGCAGGACGGCGACTTCGTCATCGGAGAAAGCGCTGCGATTGTTGCCTATCTTGCCAAGACTTATGGAAGTCCGGAACGATCATTCATCCCCGAAGATCGGCAAAAGTACGCGACCTGGCTGGAGTGGAGTTTCTTTATTGTCACTGAACTGGACTCGACAAGTCTTTATGTGATGAGACGTCATGGTGTGAACCAGGGCTTGGCTCATCTCTACGGCCACTCGCCCGAAGTGGTTGATCGCGCCGCCGAATACTTCCGTGATCAGCTTAAGCATGTGGAGACCGCGTTGTCCGACGGCCGGACCTATCTGATCGGTGATCAGTTTACGACCGCTGACATTCTCCTCGCCACATGTCTGGAATGGGCGATCGCCTACGGCGTGGGGATATGCGACGTTGCGAAGCCTTACCTTGATCGCATCGTGGCGCGGCCGGCCTATATTCGTGCAAGAGACGAGAATGCGCCGGCGCCGGTCGAGGGCGAGGCGCGGAGGTAGCGAAAAAGCGTGAGCTTTGTTGCCCAAAACGTAACATCTCACATTGTCGCCGATTGCGGTTATCTCGTGCCGGAAGAAGCACCCGATGAGTTGAGCGAGGTGCTCGTCCCTTCCCTTGGCGGTTCGCAGTAAGGTGGCCTTAAGGCGCGTCCTCACCGCGCGCGGCCGCTGTACCGCGGAATTTGGCCCCAGAGTAACTCTTTGAAAGGCCAGCCATGGCGGGCCTTTGTAAACGAGGCGCGCAAGCGCCGTGCGCGCATGGTCACTGATCCGACGACGTTGTTCCGTGTTCGAGCCGATACAGTCAACCAGATCGCGCTGTCTGCGGACTAGCAGTTGATCCGCGAAGGGCCGAAACTAGCTTGTCGTGCTATGCGTTCCACCCTGCCGCTGCGGCATGCCCTCCGGCACGACGGTCTGGACAATCGAGGAATCAAGCGCTTCATAATCGTGCAATCGGATCGTGGCGTACAGTTCAGCGCGGGTCTGCATCCTTTCGACCATCTTGTGGGTGCCGCCATCGCGGGCGATGGCCGCGTATAGCTCCTGTTGCGCTTTATTGGCCACACGGAGCGATGACACCGGCCAGATCACCATGCGATAGCCCATGTCCTGGAATTCCTGTGCCGTGAAGAAGGGCGTTCTGCCGAATTCGGTCATGTTGGCGAGCAGCGGCACGCCGGGCATCCGTTTGGCGAAGGCGCGGAACATCTCTTCGGTGTTGAGCGCTTCGGGGAAAATCGCATCGGCGCCGGCCTCTACGTAGAGTTTTGCCCGCGCAACGGCGCCGTCCAGACCTTCGCTTGCGGCTGCGTCGGTTCGTGCAATGACGACGAGATCGCGGCGAGCCTTGGCCGCGGCGGCGACCTTCGCGGCCATGTCGTGCGCGTCAGCGAGCTTCTTGTCGTTCAGGTGTCCGCACTTCTTTGGCAGCAACTGGTCTTCAAGATGCACCGCGCCTGCGCCTGCGTCCTCGAAGGTGCGGACCATGTGCATGACGTTGAGTGCTTCGCCGTAACCCGTGTCGCCGTCGACCAATAGCGGCAGACCGGAACTGCGGACAATCTGGCGGACGAAGAACGCGACTTCATCCACGGTGATGACGCCGAGATCGGGAAGGCCCATCGAGGCCGTCATCGCTGCGCCCGACAGATACAGCCCCTCGAATCCCGCCGCCTTGGCTTGCAGCGCGGCCATGCCGTTATGGGTGCCGGGAAGGCGGAGGATATCTGGCCGTTTCAGGAGCACGCGAAAACGCTGTCCGGCGCTTTGGGCGGGAAGATCGGCGGCAATGAGGTAGGGCATGTCAGAACTTTCTCAGGCGTATTTGAAGACAACGCCGCCCTTGCGAGGAGTTTTTGCGACGAAGCAATCCAGCTTGCGGCCCAAGGACGGATTGCTTCGCTTCGCTTGCAACGACGTGATGTGAGCGGCGGCTCCCGATGATCTTCAGGCCGCGCGGATTGCGGATGTCGTCTTGCCGCGTGCTTCGATCGGAACGAAGCTGAGATTTTCGGGGCCAACGTAGTTGGCCGAGGGGCGGATGATCTTGTTGTCGATGCGTTGTTCGATCACATGCGCCGCCCAGCCGGACGTGCGCGAGATCACGAACAGCGGCGTGAACATCGCCGTCGGCACGCCAAGGGCATGGTAGGACACTGCGCTGAACCAGTCGAGATTGGGAAACATCTTCTTGGCGTCGTCCATGACGCTCTCGATACGCTCGGCGATGTCGAACATTTTCATGCTGCCAGCTTCCGCGCTGAGGCGGCGCGCCACCTCCTTGATGACCTTGTTACGCGGATCGGCAATCGTATAGACCGGATGACCGAACCCGATCACCACCTCCTTGGCATCGATGCGCCGTCGAATATCGGCTTCCGCTTCATCGGCGCTGTCGTAGCGCTTCTGAATCTCGAACGCGACCTCGTTGGCGCCGCCGTGCTTCGGACCGCGCAGCGCGCCGATGGCGCCGGTGACGGCCGAATACATGTCGGAGCCGGTTCCTGCGATAGAACGGGCCGTGAAGGTCGAGGCGTTGAACTCGTGCTCGGCGTAGAGAATGAGCGAGGTATGCATCGCGCGTTCGTGCGACGCCGGCGGAGTCTTGCCGTGCAACAGGTGCAGGAAATGCGCACCGATGGAGTCGTCGTCGGTCTCGACGTCGATACGCTTGCCGTTGTGTGCGTAGTGGTGCCAGTAGAGCAGCATGGACCCAAGCGACGCCATCAGCCGGTCGGCGATGTCGCGCGCGCCGGGCAGATTATGATCGTGCGCTTCAGGCAGCACGCAGCCGAGCGCGGAAACGCCCGAACGCATGACATCCATCGGATGCGCGGCCGCGGGGAGCAGCTCCAGCGCCTGCCGCACCGCTGCCGGGAGTCCGCGCAGCGATTTCAGCTTGGTCTTGTAGGCGTGCAACTCCGCCGCGGTCGGCAGATGGCCATGGACGAGGAGATAGGCAATTTCCTCGAATTCGCAGGTCTCCGCGACATCGAGAATATCATAGCCCCGATAGTGCAGGTCGTTGCCGGTGCGGCCGACGGTGCAGAGCGCGGTGTTGCCCGCGACAACACCGGACAGAGCGACGGATTTCTTCGGCTTCGTTATCATAGCATCCTCCCTTGAATGGTTAGCTGTTGGCAGCGCGCCTCGCGGCGGGCTGGGGCCAGTCGAAGATGCCGTGCACGGCGTGTGAGCCGAGCAGCTTCGCATCGGCGGTAAATGTGAGTTCGGTGAGTTCGCCGGCTTTCAGCGACGCGAGCCGCTCAACCGTCGCGATGAAGCGATCCTGTTCGCCGGGCGCGATGACCCCGTCCGACAGCGTGCGGAACTTCCTGATGTAATCGGGGCGTTTGAAGGGACGCGCGCCGAGCGGATGGGCATCTGCAACGGCAAGCTCGTCGCTGATGATGGAGCCACCCCTAAGCGTGACAACCACGCGCCCGCCGAATGCTTTTTCTTTCGGGTCGTGGCTGTGATAGCGGCGCGTCCATTCCGGATCTTCCAGCGTCGAAATCTTGTGCCACAGCGCGACGGTGCTTTCGCGATTGGCGCGCTCGGGCGCATAGGATTTTTCGTGATGCCAGCCGCCGTCTTCCAGCGCGACAGCAAAAATATACATGATCGAATGATCGAGGGTTTCGCGGCTCGCGGTCGGGTCCATCTTCTGCGGATCGTTGGCGCCGGTACCGATCACGTAGTGGGTGTGATGGCTGGTGTGAATGACGATGCTTTCGACCTTCGACAGGTCGCCGATCTTCGGACCCATGCGGCGCGCGAGGTCGATCAGTGCCTGGCTTTGGTATTCGGCGGAGTGTTCCTTGGTGTAGGTGTCGAGGATCGCGCGCTTCGGTTCGCCCTTTTCGGGCAGCGGCACGATGTACTGCGCTTTCGGGCCGCTCAACAGATACGCGATGAACCCGTCCTCGCCTTCCCATGCAGGCGAAGGCGCGCCTTCGCCGCGCATTACGCGATCAACAGCCTCGACCGCCATCTTGCCGGCGAAGGCCGGAGCGTAGGCCTTCCAGCTCGAGATTTCGCCCTTGCGCGACTGGCGCGTGGTGGTGGTGACATGCAGCGCCTGCTGTACGGCCTGATAGATCGTTTCGGTCGGGACGTTCAACAGCGTGCCGATGCCGGCTGCTGCGGACGGGCCGAGATGCGCGATATGGTCGATCTTGTGCTCGTGCAGGCAGATGCCCTTCACAAGATCGACCTGGATTTCGTAGCCGGTGGCGAGACCGCGGATCAGATCGGCACCTGAGGCGCCGACATGCTGCGCGATCGCGAGGATAGGCGGGATGTTATCGCCGGGATGCGAGTAGTCGGCGGCGAGGAAGGTGTCGTGGAAGTCGAGCTCGCGCACGGCCACGCCATTGGCCCAGGCCGCCCATTCCGGCGAGATGCGCTGTTGTTTGTTCAGGCCGAACACGGTCGCGCCCGGCTGGAACGGATGGGCCTCGGCCTGCGCCCGTGCGCTGGCAACGGGGCGGCGCGCCACCGACGCAGCAGCCACCGCCGCATTGTCGATGATCCGGTTGCCGATCATCTCGACGACTTCGCGCTCAACGGCAACAGGATCGGCCGCGACTTCGGCGATCTTCCACGCAAGCTGGTCGGCGCGATCGAGCTTTTCGGCGGACTTGTAGGTGCGAACGGTATGCTGCTTCACGATTGTAGGTCCTTGGTGCTTCAGGTCAGGTGATGGGTTGCAGAGCGTGATGTCTGTGGATCGATCGGGATCGGGCGGCCCTTGTCATCGACGGCGACCATCTCGAACGAGCCGCGCACCACAGGTTTGCGGGTGCCGGTCAGAAGATTCTCCCGGATGATCTCGACCGAGACGGTCATGGAGCTGCGCCCGGCGCGCTCCACCTGCGCGATGAGTTCGACGAGTTCGCCGACCGGAATAGGTTCGTGGAATTCGATCTTGTCGGAGGTCGCCATCACAACGTTGCAACGCGCGTGGCGGGTCGCCGCGACAAAGGCAGCCTTGCCCATCAGGTTCAGTGCGTTTCCGCCGAACAGCGTGCCGTAGTGGTTTGCCAGTTCGGGAAACACGACCTCAACGAAGCGCGTCTCGGGGGCCGGACGAGGGGCGGTGCTTGCAGAAAATTGCATGAGATCGCTCAGGACACCTTGCGCTTGTGGGTGAACTTCGCAATATCTGCATCGCGTGCCTTCGAGAAATAGCTGAAAAAGCGTAATTTTGCGAAGGTTTGGCGAGGAGTTTGCAAAGTTTGCAAAGTGGAGCGGCCAAATGAAAAAGACATTCATGGGCGTCCGGCTCAAACGGCTGCGTGAGGAGCGCAAGCTCACGCAGGCTGCGCTCGCGGCAAAGCTCGGCATTTCGTTGAGCTATCTGAACCAGTTAGAGAACAATCAGCGCCCGCTGACATTGCCGGTGCTGCTGGCGCTGAATGCGACGTTCGGTGTCGACGTGCAGACGTTCTCCGACGATGACGAGGCGCGGCTGATCTCGGATTTGCGCGAGGCTTTGGCCGATCCAGCCATTGGAGAGCCGATCGCGACGGCCGATCTGCGCGAACTGGCGCTCAACATGCCGGCCGTTGGCCGCGCGCTCGTCGCGCTTCACCGCCAGTATCGTCAGGCTGCGGAGCAAGGGGCGGCGTTGGCTGCGCGGCTGGGTGAAGACCGGCAAGCTGCCTCTGCGATCCTGCCGTCAACGCCATTCGAGGAAGTGCGCGATTTCTTCTACGCCAACAACAATCATATCCCTGAACTTGACGAGGCGGCCGAAGCCATCGTCACGCGCATGAAGTTTCCTATCGGCCGGATGGCCCCGGCATTGGCGACCTATCTCGAAGAGCGTCACCGCGTCAAAATTGTCCTTGACGCATTCGACGATATTCCGGCCGGGACGCAGCGCACGTTCGATGTCGGAACGCGGGTGATGCATCTTTCACGGCGGCTGCGGCCCGGCCAGCAGGCCTTTCAGTTTGCGACCCAGATCGCGTTTCTTGAGTTCGACAACGAATTGCGGTCCATCGTGAAGCGATCCAGATTCACCAGCGACGAGGCGCGGGGTCTCGCGCGCATCGGCCTCGCCAACTACTTCGCGGGCGCGCTGGTGCTGCCATATACGGCGTTCTTGAAGGAAGCCGAGAAATGCCGCTACGACATCGAGTTGTTGGGCGATCGTTTCGGCGTCGGGTTCGAGACAGTCTGTCACCGGTTGAGCACCTTGCAACGGCCCAACGCGCGGGGGGTGCCGTTCTTTTTCATCCGCGTCGATCGCGCGGGAAATATTTCAAAGCGGCAATCGGCGACGGATTTTCATTTTTCCCGTGTCGGCGGGACATGCCCGCTGTGGAATGTCTATGAGGCGTTCGCCAGTCCAGGCCGTGTCCTGACACAGCTCGCGCGGATGCCGGACGAACGAACGTATCTCTGGATCGCGCGAACGGTATCGCACGGGCAGGGCGGCTTCGGCGCGCCCATGAAGACATTTGCCGTGGCGCTCGGATGCGACGTACGTCATGCCGATCGCGTGGTCTATGCACGTGGATTGAGCATAGATTCGGCAGTGACGACGCCCATCGGTATGGGGTGCAAGGTTTGCGAGCGGCCGGATTGTTCGCAGCGAGCGTTCCCGCCGATTGGCCGCTCGCTGCATGTCGATGAGTCACGTACGCATTTCGCGCCATACGCAACGTCGTTGTAGCCCGTGGTGCGAAATGCGGCTCATCTCCATTGGGCTTTAGAGCGAATTTAAACCGTTGAGTGCAGCAATACGTCCGACTGTATTCGGAAAGAAGAGACATCAAAGACCGGGTTCGATACTGGGGATTTGGGACGTGCAGCAATTGTTTCGCCGCTACAATGGCGACCTGAAGCGCTATCTGCGCCACCATGTGCTTCCGCAGAGACTGCCGCGACCCCACTCAGAAAACATTCCTCCGTCTTTTGACGGCATCAGCCGCTCGGCCCGGTTGACAACGTGCAGGAATGCGACCCGCCAGGTTGCTCACTGCGGCTTGGCAGGGTTACGGATCGATTCTGCCGAGCGGCAAACTGATCCGGCCGCTTCGGCCATTCACAGTCGTTTCGTCTCCGCGGCGGGCGGTCAATTCTCGACGCCGGATGCGTTCACCAGGGCGATGCTGCGCGCGCGGGTTTCACGGGGCGTTATTCCGAACCGCTTCTTGAAGGTCCGGTTGAAATAGGAGAGGTCGCCGAAGCCGAGATCGAAAGCGATCGTACTGATCGGTTGTGGAACGACCACCGTATTGAGCAATAGCTGCCGAGCACGTTCAAGCCGCCGTTCCAGCACATAGTCGGAGAACGTCCGGCCTTCCGCTTCAAAGAGTTTTTGAAGATGCCGGACGGTGACGCCGCGCGCCGTCGCGAAGCTGGTCAGGGACAAATCCCTTTGACCAAGCCTCACCTCAATGTCGGCCTTGATTGCGATCAGACTCGGTTGCGATCGCGTTGGGCTGCTGCGCGGCGGTGCTGGCGCAACGCTCGCGGTGTTAGCCATCGCCGATACAAGGCTGTGCATATAGTCAGTTGCGAGGGAGGCGAGCAGGGCGGAGTTCATCGGCAGAAGCCCGCGCATCAGCGCAGCCGCGTAGTGACCGAGAACGATCAGCGCGCCGTTGTCCTGCTCGATCCGCTTCATCATATCGATCGCGATTGCATTATGCTGATCGGATCCCGTGGAGAGGATAAAGCAGTCGAACCGGCTTACGCCCGTGGCGATGAATGTGGTTTCCTTTGTGGCATCGAGAATGATTGCTTCGCGCTGAAGGCAGGTCTTGCGACTTTCTTGTTGCTCGGCGACCAGAATTCCGTCGGACGGTCTGATGACCATGATTTTTGGCGTCGCGCTTCGCGGCATGACGGAGCGCGTTGCCGGTTCGAAGCATGACATTAGTCCGAGATCAGGCTCCATTCGAAGGATGGCTTTTGATTTGAAGGGCGCATTCTGGAACGATTCCAAAGAGCAGCGCGAAATACTCCTGGACGGAAGGTGACCTTCGAGTCGCGCGCGCTCCGCATCGTCAATATCGTCGGCAATCATCCAGAGAGGATGTAGCACTTCATCCGGCGCGACACTTGAATGTGGCTCGGACCAGATTTGTAGCCGCTTTACCACATCATCAGGATCGGGATGAATTTGTTCGCTCCAGTCTGTGTATTTGAAGCGCGAGTCCAAGAAAGATTATCGAACAATCGCGTAGCGAGAGAATAGTCGGGTGGACGAAGAGTAAAAAGAAGCAAAGCGTCATCAGGAAATACAATGGTTCTAAAGTGGGGCCATTGGCGCGCGTTTCGGGGCTCTCGTTACCTGTTAGATTTGATCAAGCAATGCGAGCCAAAATGCGCGTCCGTTACCCTGTCCTGATTGCCACGGTCTCCGTAATGTCTTCGCAAACCCATGCGCAGCAGCCGCAAAATACCACCCAACTTGATGAGATCAGCGTCACGGCGGCGCGTGCGGAAAGGTCGATCTCCGATATTCCGCAATCCGTTCAAATCGTAAATCAGCAGCAAATCGAGGATCAACTGAAGCAGAGCGGAAGTGCCTCGGCGGCACTCTCCAAGCTGTTGCCGGGTTTCTCGTCGTCGAACCAGACAATTTCCGGTGCGTCTGAGACTTATCGCGGCCGAGATCTGCTGGTCTTGCTCGATGGTGTCCCGCTCGGAACCCCCTTGCGCGACGTCTCGCGGATTCTGGCCCTGATCGACCTGAATTCGGTTGAGCGGATCGAAATGGTCGCGGGCGCTTCCAGCCTTTATGGCGCCGGCGCGACAGGCGGCACCGTCAACTTCATTACCAAGAAAGCCCAGGCGGGGCCGCCACGGGTGACAGTGAATACAGCGTTGCGGGCATTTACGGCGAATGTCGGCAGTTCGATTGCCCCCGAAGCCTCGGCGACGATAAGCGGAAAAAATGCCGACGGGATCGACTACGTATTCGTCGGCACCGGCCGGGCTGCGCAAAAGACCTATGACGGTTATGGCCGCGAATTGCCTTCGGACGGCATGCTCGGCCAAGGTGGGGGCGACCGCTTTATTAGCGGCAACTTCCTTGCCAAGGTCGGTAAGGATTTCGACAATGGAAAACGTTTTGAGATCTCGGCAACGTCGATCTATCTCGATCAGCGTCCGCAGTATCTGACGAACTATTCTGGCGCCTACGCGCGGCCCGACTTCACCAAGCCCTACACTGGAGAAAGCGTGCTCGAAGATACCCGCTCGTTTTCGGCGCGATACAACGATGCCAATTTCGCGCTGGGCAACGTGAACGTTGTTGGCTTCTACAACGACATCAAAAAGCGCTTCAACTACTCTGTCTTTGCGTTTCCTTACAATAATCCGGTCTATTACTCCGGAAATCCCGCAAGCCCGACCAGCCCTTTCAACCAAACCACGCTGTATTCAGACCGCGGCGGCGTGAACCTGTCAATTGACACACCGCTTGACCGAATCTGGAGCGGCGCGAAGCTCACCTGGGGCAGTGACGTTATTTATGAGAAAACCACCCAGGAACTGACAAACGGTCAGGATGTCTTTACGCCGTTGACCCAGACCACCACTGCAGGCTTTGCATTGCTGCAAGTGCCGGTCACCGATCGGCTGACCGTACGGGGCGGCGTGCGCTACGAGCATTTCGATCTGAATGTCGATAACTTCGTTCGGCCTGCGGCTTATGCCGCGATCTCTCAGGTCGTTTCGTTCGTGCTTCCGCCGCTCAATGTTATCGGCGGAAAGTATGAGTATGCGTCTCCTACCTACAACGCCGGTGCAACATTCAAGCTGAATGATCGCTCGGAGATTTTTGGCGGATTCTCGCAAGGCTTCGCGTTGCCTGATGTGGGTGCTTATACGCGGCGCGCGGGCCTGAGCACCGCTTACGCTTGTCCGCTCAACAATCCAAATTGCACGCCGGCTGGCGGCCTGACGATCAGCTATGCATCGATCGCGCCGGAGGCCCAGATCGTAAACAGCTATGAACTCGGCATCCGCGGCGGAGACGACCGCTTCAAGGGCAGTCTTACTGGCTTCCTCAGCACATCAGACAATGGCGTTACGTTCGATCCATTGACCAACAAGATCTCTCAGCAGAAGGAGCAGATCTACGGTGTTGAATTTGTCGGCGAACTCGCTGTGACCTCACAATTTTCGTTCGGAACGGTTCTTGGATATCGCGAGGGCCGCTACGACAGCGACAAGAATGGGTCGCTGGACAGCTGGCTTCCGAACAATCGCATAGCGACACCGTTCCGCGGCACCATCTACACTGACTATCGCTTTGACAACGGCATCAAGGTCAGGCTCGAGGGCGAAGGATACACCGGGCGTGCAGCTCCCATCAATACGGCCGGGCAGGTCTATCCCATTGGCGGCGGAATGACGATGAACGCAGCAATCAGCGGTCCATGGCAGGGAGGCGAGGTCTACGCTGCAATCAATAACTTGTTTGATACTCCGCTCGTCAATCCAACGGCAACATCCGTGCGTAACCTGAATGTCTATTCCTGGGGCAGGACTGCGACGGTCGGCTACCGCAAAACCTTCTGATCTGGATCGATCATGGTAAGCCTCGAAGTCGGAAAGCTTCTGCTCACGCTGCGTTTTCTGCCGCCCTATGCGGACGGGGACGAACGCGACTACCTGGCCGCGCTTGCCGGAATCGGCGAACGCACCGATCCTTTCATGCTTCTCACGCTGTTTGGAGGCGGGGGCAGGTTGTCCGCGGATGGGGAACGGGCGCAGGCACTCTGGTTCAAGGCGACGCGAAAGACCCTGTCGGAGCGTTGCCTTGCGATTGCAATCGTTCGGCCGGATGCAAGCAGGAAGATGCAAGAGACCTTCCAGAAGCTCTGGCCGATGCCGACGAAGGTCTTTCAAGACGAGAGCGAAGCCCGCGACTTTCTCTCCAGCCATGCGCCGGCTGGCTGATGCCTGAAATCGCTCCCGCCGGACCGCTCAAGGTACCTGGACGCAAGCGGCTTTTGAAGGTGCTGGCGGGACTCTATCTCGCCCAGGCGATCCCCTCGTACCTGTTCGCGGCGGCTTTGCCTCCGATCATGCGCGAGGCCGGTGTCTCGCGAACAGCGATTGCCTATCTCAGCCTCTGGTTTCTGCCGCTGCTGCTCAAGTTCTTCTGGGCGCCCTATGTCGACCGCATCCGGCCCTTTGCGCGGGCTCATCGGGCCGGATGGGTCATTCTCACGCAAAGCGGCGTTATCATCAGCATTTTGTGCCTTATTCCGTTCGGCCCCACCGATGTCGGCGCGATTATCTGCGTGGGCATGCTGGGCTCGCTGCTGATATCGACACAGGATATTGCGACTGACGGCTACGCTGCAAAGTATCTGGCGCCGGAGGACAGGCCCGTCGGCAATGCCATTCAGGGCGGATCGGTGGCGTTCGGCGTGGTGATCGGCGGCACGCTGGGACTTGTCCTGTACTCCCGTATCGGCTGGACGGGAATGCTCCTGACGATTGCGGCATTCAGCTTCATCCCGCTCGTGGCGGCTTTCGCCATGCGTGAGGCCGACCCCTCGGCGGAAAGTAATCCTGTCGATCGGCCGTCGCTGAGGGCTTTCTTCCGCCGCAGCGAGGTGCGCAATGTGTTGTGGATCGCGCTGATCTACCGGATGAGCGAAGGACTGGTAAAGGCGATGGAAGGCTCGTACCTGGTCGATGCAGGTGTCCCGCTCACCCAGATCGGTTACTTGTCGGGTATTTCAGCAACGACGGCCGGCCTGGCGGGCGCTGCTGTCGCGGCTGCGCTGTTGCAGAGGTTTGGGACCGGGTGGACCCTGGGGCTTCTGGGCATACTCAGAACAATCTGCTTCGCGCTTTTTACCGCTCATGCGTTGGGTATCATGACCGGAATCATGCCGATTTTCGGAGCGGCAGGATTCCAGACGCTGATCCGCTATATGGAGATCGTCGCACTCTATAGCCTGTTCATGTCGGTCGCATCGAAGGAGCAACCGGGCACGGATTTTACAATTCTCGCCTGCGCCCAACTTATCGTCTACTTTGCTGGATCAATGATCTCCGGAAAAATTGTCGACATGCTTGGATACGGCCTGCTGTTCGGGACCGCCTCTGTGCTTTCGTTTGTGGCCGTGATTGCGACAGTCAGAATACTGGCTCCCCGCGGATAAAACCTGTGCTTTTGTTGCAGGAGAATACTCCTGTCTGCGCCAAACTTTTAGTTTAGCCGCGAGCACGCGGAATCCCCGTTCCAGCGAAGGCAGGCTTCGGCAAACTCTCAGCTTGCTGTTCGGCCAATCAGTCTCAGTATTTTCGACAAGGCGGAACTGGCCGTTCCGAGATGTTTGTAATTGACCGCCGCCACTTTCTCGAGGCGATGCGCTCCCGTCTTTGTCAGGGTCACCAGCACTCGTCGGTTGTCCGTGGAATCTACGGTCCGTCGCAGGAGTCCCCGGCTCGCCATCCGGGCAACAAGTTCTCCTGCCGTGTGATGCTTGATCAGCAAAAGCCGGGCGAGCTCACCGACATGCATCGGATCCTTTCCAGCCCATCCCCTGATAGCGAGAAGCGCCTGGTACTGCTGCGAGGTCAAGCCCGCTTTGCGTACGTTTGTTTCACTGAATGAGAGGAAGATTCTCAGTTGGTGACGAAATTCAGCAAGGGCCTTGTAGTCGATCGGCTTGCTCACTGCAGCCTTCCTTTGCCATTTGTGCGCAGAGCGATTTGACCCGGGCTGAGTTACTCACCAATCTTGCGAGAACAGAATCGTCGAAATCCGGTGCTCTTCCCCAAGACGATAAACGTCATGGCGCGACGACGTCACATTATTCATTCGAGGAGTTAAACAACTCCAAAAGCGCCTTCTGAAATTCAATCGGAATTCGGGTGTTTCGGCGGCGCGTCGAGACTTCCAAGGCGGCGGCCACCTCGGCTTTGGAGACGCCCCCTGAGGACATCTTCGCAATAATATCGTTCCACATGATCGTGAGCGATTTTCCGGCACGGAAGGACGGCTTGATCGTTCTTCCCTTCAGTTGTGCCCATCTCAGGATTTCCGCGAGTGTTTGCGGGCCGCAGTTTCGTGCAGTCGCAAGATGCCTGTAGGTCAGCCGGCGTATCAACAGGTCAGACGGCGTCCATCTGCCCCGCGGCGGGTTCTCGCCAGTCAAATCCGTTGAAAGAATCTTCAGGACATTCTCAGCCCGGACGCTCAACTGGATGTCCTGGTCCTGCGGAGAGCAGGCCGTCGCGGACCGCGGATCATGCAGACGGGCGCTCATCGCCCGTCCGTCGCCGTCATAGCGATCAACTGAATGCTTCGCGATGTTCGCGCGGGCGCGGTCCATGCGCTCAACACTCACTGTCGACTTCATTGGCGGGGGATGTCCACACCCGTCATTCGCAGCTTTCACGCTTGGTCGATTGTGCGATTTCATCGGCGCCGGGAAAACTGATTAATCCTGAGGCAGTAACCGTTTGGTGCGGAGCAATATATCGTATCGCGATATATTCACGACGGCAACGTATAGAACGAAAGTCACATTGACGAAAAGGGTGTGCGTGAAAGTATCAAGGGATCATCGGAACCGTCCGCAAGAGATCGGTCCGCAGGCCGGTTCGTCTTGATCGGCAACATAAAAGATCCAGGGAGGATTGCTCGTGACCAAGAAACTGTTCGATAAGGAAATGAGTTTGTCGGTTTCGCGTCGAAGCCTGTTGCAGAGTGGTGCGGGCTTGATCGGCGGAGCCATGCTTTCCACTGGCATGACGATTCCAGCATTCGCAGTGGGAGAGTCGCCGATCGGAACGTGGCCTGCCGGCTCGGCCGGAGACACGGTATTCATTGGAGCCACGATACCGCGCACCGGTGCCTACGCGGCGCAGGGCGAAGACGAGCTCAAGGGCATGGAACTGGCCGTTGAGCACATCAACGAGGGGCATGATCTTATCAAGAAGATCGCTCCGAAGGTCACCAAGGGCGTTCTCGGCAAGAAGGTGAAGCTGGTGTCCGCCGATTCCGCGGCCAAGCCGAACCAGGCGTTGCAGGCGCAGCAGACTTTCATCAACGACAACAAGATTGTCGCGATGACCGGTTCAACCTCGTCGGCGGTTGCAGTTGCGCTGAACAAGTTCGCAGAACGCGAGAAGATCCTCTATCTCGTGGCGATCTCCGGCTCGAACGACACCACCGGCAAGGACTGCTCGCGCTACTCCATGCGGCAATGCTTCTACGGTGACACTGCTGCCAACGCTATCGGACCGGTCCTGCTGAAGAATTTCGGCAAGGGCAAGAAGGCGGCGTTTATGACGCCGGACTACACCTACGGCCACACGGTCACCAAGGCGGTGAACGAGTACCTCACCAAGAACGGCGGCTGGACCATGGTAACCAACCAGGTCTCTCCGCTCGGCACACAGGACTTCAGCCAGTATCTGACCAACATCGCCAATTCCGGTGCTGAGTTCATCGTCAATGTGAACTGGGGCCGCGACGCAGTGTTGTCGGTCCAGCAGGCCAAGCAGTTCGGCCTGACGCCGAAGATGAAGATGGTGATTCCGTACCAGATTCCATTCCTCGCCAAGGAAGTCGGCGCGGAACTGACAGAAGGCGTCTTCGCGGCGACCGACTTCTGGTGGACACTGGAAGACAAGTATCCGCTGGCCAAGATGTTCGTCTCGACTTTTGAAAAGAAGTACGGCTACAAGCCCGAATGGGGCGCCGAGAACGCTTACATGCAGTTTGCAATGTGGGCACGCATGGTTTCGCAAGCCGGCACGTTCTATCCGCCGAGCGTCATCAAGGAATACGAAAAGGGCGAAACCTTCCCGTCGATGGTTGGCGATGTGCATTTCCGCGCCGCCGATCACCAGCTCGTCCGGCCGGTCATCATTGTCAGGGGCAAGGCGCCCAAGGACATGAAAAACAAGGAAGACTTCTGGGAAGTCATGGAAGTCGTCCCCGGCGAACCGCTGATGCAGAAGCCGGAAGCGTCCGGCTGCAAGCTCGGCGATTACACCTGATCGACGATTATCCGTTCTGTCCGAGAGCGGGTGCATTCGCAGTAGGCGATGGCCGGGCCATTTAGGAAAAGCCCGGCCATTCCTCTACCGCGTTCCTTGAATTTTATCCGACGGCGAGCGACAGCGTGATCAATTGGGCGAATTTCATCTCGCAGTGTTTCAACGGGCTGGTGCTCGGTGCGCTTCTGGCGCTGATCTCATCTGGATTGACGATCATCTACGGCACACTCGGGGTGCTCAACCTCGCGCACGGCGCGATGTTCATGCTCGGTGGCTATGCCGGCTGGTTTGCCTATAGCTATACCGGCTCCTTCCTGGTTGCCGTTGTCGTCGGATCCCTGTTCGTGATGCTGGTCGGTGTCGCGGTCGAGCGCGGGATTATCCGCTATTTCTATTCGCGGCCGCATGAGGATCAGATTCTCGTGACTTTCGGCCTCAGCGTCGTCTTCGTCGAGGCCGTTCGCTTTGCTTTCGGCAGCCTTTCAAAATCGGTTCCCCCGCCGTCGTTTCTCGTCGGCATCACCGATCTCGGATTCATGATTTATCCGACCTACCGGCTGGCGTTGCTCGGGATCGTCGCTGTTGCGCTGATTGTGCTTTACATCGTGCTTTACCGCACCCGTATCGGAATGATCGTGCGCGCCGGCATCGAGGATTCGACCATGGTCGATGCGCTCGGTATCGACGTTTACAAGGTCTTCATGCTCGTCTTCGGTATCGGGGCCATGGCGGCGGGATTTGCCGGAATCGTCAACGCCCCGGTGGTGTCGATTGCGCCCGATGTCGGCGAGGCGATCCTGGTGCAAACATTCGTTGTGGTTGTGATCGGGGGCGTCGGCTCTTTTCCGGGCGCGATTATCGGCGGGCTGATCGCAGGCGAGATCATCAGCATCACCTCGATGTTCAACCCTGGATATTCCTATGTGATGTTGTTTGTCGCTATGACGCTGGTATTGGTGCTTCGGCCGTATGGCCTGCTCGGCACCGCCGGCCGCGAATAAGGCTGCCGGTCCGATGCTGAAGAATCGTTCTTATCTTGTCGAGGCGCTGACGGCGCTGGGTTTGATTATCGTGCCGTTCGTGTTGCCGCATCTTGGCTTTTCGCCAACGACGATCGACCGCATTCTGATTTGGGGTCTTTTCGGGATCGGTTTCGATATCCTGTTCGGCTTCACCGGCTTGCTGTCGTTCGGTCAGTCCGCCTTTTTTGGCACCGGCGGAATGGTCGTCGCCTATCTGCTGACGATTGCGGGATTCCCTTATGGGATGGTGGCGCTGGTCATCGGCACCGTTGTTTCGGCGGTTGTCGGCTATCTGATCGGCCTTATTGCGTTGCGCCGGACCGGCATTTACTTCGCGATGATCACGGTCGCCATCGCCGAAGTGTTCTTTTTCGTCGAGTTCAGTCCGCTCGCCGAGTTTACGGGCGGCGAGAACGGTCTGCCGGGTGTGCCGCCGCCGTCGATCTTCCTGGGCTTCACAACGCTGAAGTTCAACACCGACTGGACCATGTATGGGTTCATCGCGTTCTGGTTCTTCGTGGGCATCGTGATTGCGCTGCGCATCATCCGTTCGCCGGTCGGCGCGGTGCTGCGGGCGATCCGCGACAACCCGCTGCGGGCGCAGGCGGTTGGCCACAACATCAAGGGCTACAAGCTCACCGCGTTCGTCATCGCTGCGGCCTATGCCGGATTTGCCGGCGGGCTGCTCGGCATGATGCAGGGCTTCATGCCGCCCGATGCGTTTACGTTCGAGACATCCGGACAGCTTGTGATGCAAACCGCCATCGGTGGAACCGGAACCTTGTTCGGTCCGGTAGTTGGCGCCGCGGTCTGGCTTTTCCTCAGCGACTTTTTCCAGAATACGCTGCACCTCGGCGCGACCTGGAAGCTCGTCCTTGGCATCATCTTCGTCCTGCTGGTCTGTTTCCTGCGGCGTGGCATTGTCGGTGGCTTCGTGGATTTGTTCAACTGGCTGGGCACGCGCAGGAGCCCGTCCGAGGCGAGCGACGGGGATTCGCATGCCGATTTTGAAGATACCGCTGCCGTTGCGGTCGCAGCGCCGCCACACCGGCGTGAAGGCGACAGAACCTCCGGCCCAATCCTGCAGGCGACCGGCCTGACCAAGCGGTATGGCGGTTTGGTCGCCAACAGCGACATCGATTTTACCGTGAATCACGGTGAACTGCGCGGCGTCATCGGGCCGAACGGTGCGGGCAAATCGACCTTCTTCAAGATGCTGACGTGCGAAATTCCGCCCAGCGCCGGAACGATCATGTTCGAGGGCAACGACATCACCGGAAAAAGCGTGACTGACGTTTGCCAGCTTGGACTCACCAAGAGCTATCAGGTCAATCAGTTGTTCACGCAGCTCACGGTGCGCGAAAACCTCACTGTTGCGGTGCTTGCCGACTTGCGCGGCAAATTCAAGCTCGACCTGTTCCGCGATCCGAATTCAATTCCCGGCCTCAAAGAGCAGGTCGAGCACACGCTTCAACTCGTGCGGCTGACCCGGCGCGTCGACACCAAGGTTTCCGATCTGGCCTATGGCGAAAAGCGCCGGCTCGAAATCGGCCTTGCACTCGCCACATCGCCGAGCCTTTTGTTGCTCGATGAACCTCTCGCCGGGATGAGCCCGCAGGAGCGCACCGAAACGGTCAAGCTGTTGCAGTCGATTCGCCAGGGCCGGACCATGATCGTGATCGATCACGATATGGATGCGCTGTTCGAACTGGCCGAGCGCGTCACGGTCCTGCAGGAAGGACGAGTGCTGGTGGAGGGGACACCTGACGAAATCAAGGCCAATCCTGCCGTTCAGGAAGCCTATCTCGGTGGGGTACTCGAATGAGTCTGCTCGAAGTCTCAGGGTTGAATTCTTATTATGCGGACTCGCACATCCTTTTTGATGTCGGTTTGCGCGTCGATCGCAATGAAGTGGTCGCTTTGCTTGGCCGCAACGGCGCGGGCAAATCGACTACCCTTAAAAGCCTGATGGGCATTCTGACCCCTCGCAGCGGCAAGGTGGTGCTCGACGGGACTGATGTCGCAGGATCGAAGAGCCACGCGATCGCCAATGCGGGCATGCAACTCGTGCCGGAGGATCGTCGCATTTTCGGCAGTCTCAATGTTGAGGAAAACATCGTTCTTGCGGGTTTGACCGCGCCGAAAAAATGGCCGCTCGATCGCATCTACGAAATGTTTCCACGCCTTAAAGAGCGTCGCGGCAGTCGCGGAACAGATCTGTCGGGTGGCGAACAGCAGATGTTGGCGATTGCGCGCGCGCTGGTGCGCGACCCCAAAATCATTCTGCTCGATGAACCGTTTGAAGGACTGGCGCCAGTGATCGTGCGCGATCTGGTCAGGGCCTGCCGCGATCTTGCGGCAAGCGGACAAACCATCGTGCTGGTCGAGCAGAATCTCGCGGCGACGCTCGCGTTGGCAAACCGTGTCTATATTATCAACAACGGCCATATCGCGCATGAGGGTCCGGCCGCCGAGATCAAGGCCAATCCGGATGTGCTGCAACGATATCTCGGAGTCTGAGGGAGCACGGCAGGGGTGACTGCGAGTTCCCCTTGCCGGCCGGTTGCCAATCTGCGGCGGTGTACGCAGGACTAAACCTGCTACTGCTACTCGCGGAGGGCTGCAATCAGCCGTGCCGCGTGCTGTTCAAGGACCTTCGGATCTTCCTTGCGCGTTTGCGCCGGCAAAAGGTCAATTCCCTGGGTCACAGGCATGACGTGCATATGCATATGCAGCACGACCTGGCCGCTGGCCGGCTCGCTGAACTGCTGAATGATCACGCCGTCGGCATTGAACGCACGAACTGCCGCCACGGCGATCCGCTTCGTCGTCCGCGCAACCTCTGCGAATGCATCGGCTGATATATCGAGGAGACCCCGCACCGGACTTTTCGGAATCACCAGCGTATGTCCGGGAGAGCGGGGCATGATGTCCAGAAACGCAAATGTATGTTCGTTCTCATAGAGCTTGTAGGAAGGTATTTCGCCGCGAAGGACTTTCGCAAAGATGTTTTTGTCGTCATAGACTGTCATCTTGTTTCTTTCCGCCTGAGGGCGACCAGGATAGCTCGCGGCGAGGTTATTGACACCTGTCTTTGTTGACCACTTGCCTCAGCGGAGGTCGCTCATCAGCCGTGCTCTCACAGTGAGCACGATTCCAGGAGGTCCCTTTAAAATTCAGCGCGCGCTGTTCCGGGCGGTGCGATCAGTTGATAGCGGGATTGTTGGCAATTCAGTCGTCGCATGCCCGGCAGACAACGCCGCGCAGCTTTTCAACAGACGACCGGTAAAGAGCAAGTGACTGCGAAAGCATGCCGAAAACGGCCAATTTCCGCCGCCGGTGAACGTGGCGCCGCGCCGGAGATGTTGTCGTCCGGCTTCGGCTCGAGCTTCAGGTCGAAAAGTTCCTGAAAAGCGTCCGCGCGATGTGACAGGCGGCGCGCTGACTGTCCTCCCGTGCGGTGGACGCGGCCAGATACGCCGATACGCCGTGCCGGTTTACGTCACCAGCCCGGCTGCACCGGAGAAAAGAAACGGCGACCTTCCCTGCGGGGAAAGTCCGGCTGGCGGGCCGGGCCGCGCTGGAAGAAAATGGCGAAGCCGTCGTCCTGACCGTTCCCTGTATTCCAGCCACCGTCGTCCGCCATGAGAACTTCACTCGGCCGGCGCGTGATGAAGCCGCCCTGTGGCTGGTCGCTCAGGACAGCGACGAACTCGGTGCGATAGTTGGTCTCCTCGCTCAATGGCTCGTCCGAGACCACGATGGAGGACCGGGGCGGCATGGTTGGCGCGAGACGGTCCAGAATTTCCTTCGGGATGGCGATGCGGTCGAGCGCGTCTTTGGCGTCGCTTCCTTTGTCAATCGTGACGGATGTCCAGCGCAGGCCTGAATCGCTGCGCGCTACCGCAGTAAAAATATGCGTGCCGAGCGGCTTTCCGGGGTCTCGTATCGTGATCGGCACTTCGATGGAAGCGTCAAACACTTCTCCGCCGCCGTCGGGAGCCGGCTTGTGTGTGTTGCGGCGGACATAAAGCCTGCGCGTCGCGCGGCTGATGTAGATCGAGACCGGTTCAAGCGCGAGTTTCGCATCGAGCGCGGTCTTTTCTGTCTCGGTCTTTCTCGCCTGCGCCGTCTTGGCAGCTTCTTTCGCAGCGCTGGCTGCATCGAGCTTGGATGCGGAATCCGCTTTCGCGGCGTCGAACTTGCCGCCCATCTCCGCTGCCTTTGCCGCCGCTTTCTGCTTGCGGTCCTCGGCGCGTGCTTTCGCTTGATCGGTTTTGGCGGAGGCCAGCGCCTTCTCGGCGGATGCGAGTTCGGCGTCGGCCCGTGTCTTGAGCCGCTCCAGCTTGCGCAGGGACGCAGCAAGCGGGGCTGCCTCGCGCGTCGCCGCGACAGCGGCTTTCTTCGCCGCATCGGCATTCGTCACCGCCTCCGAGGCCTCGGCTGCGATTGTCGCCGCCTTTGCCGGCGCGGCAGCGATTGCCTGCGCATCCGGCGTGAAGAGCGACAGCGCCGGATGAGAAAACTCGACTGGAACGGCATCGTCCGGCGAAACGATCACGCGCATCCCGATCCGCGTCTTGTCGAAAAGTTTTTCGGCAAAGCCATAAGGCATCCGCACGCAGCCGTGCGAGGCCGCATAGCCGGGCAGCGGGCCGCCATGCAATGCGAGGCCGTTCCAGGTGATGCGCTGCATGTTGGGCATCCAGGCATCGTCATACATGGTCGAGCGGTGGTCCTTGTCCTTCTCGACGACGGCGAAGACACCGGCGGGCGTCTCGCGCTCCTTGACGCCGGTCGAGACCGGCGCGCGCAGAATCCAGCCATCCGCGTCGTAAAGCGTGACCTGCTGGCTTTTGATCGACACGATCGCCATGATCGGTTCACCCGCTTCGCGGGGGGCAGCCGTTTCGGCGGGTTGTGCGCGGCGCGCCGGTTTCGCCGAGGCCTCGAAAGGCAGTGTTGTCAGCGCGATCACCGCAGCGACCATGGCAACGGCCGGAGGAATCCAGCGGCCCAGCACCCCAGCGGATTGTTCCGCCGTCAATCGATTCTGCATTCCATTCCTCGTCGCAGCGCGCGCCGCTGCCGCGCACAACTTCTCATATTCGGCATGGAGGAAACAAGTGTGCTCACTCGCGAATTGGTATTTGGCGGCAGGGTTCCAGCCATCCATTGACGCGAGGCGGTTGCCGGATTTCAGCCTTGCTGCGGCTCTCGCGGCGGCGTGCCGCCGCGCGCACACGAATTGATCCGTGTCAAAGACGTCATTCCGGTCATGCGGCACGCTCTTCACAATAAATGGAGTGAGCCATGTCCGCCAATGCGATGATTCTGTCCGCGATTGTCCTGCTGATGTTGGCCGGGTTCGGCGCCGTCTTGCTGTCGACGGACAAGCCGCGCCGCGTGGGGCCCGATGCCCCGAAGCCGCGCCGGCGCGCGTTCTGAAATTCCGGATGCAGGTGGAGGGTGCGATGGAGCCGCAAGCCGGACCTCTCGAACGTGTGTCGATATTGGGTCATGTCATGTCGTGGGCAAAGCGGTGCTCGCAGCGGTTTCGTCGGCCCGATGGATTGCAGGGGCTGGATGCCGATGAAGTCAACCGGATCGCCCGGGATTTCGGACTGTCGACTTCCGATCTTCTGACTCTTGCCGGCAGCGGCAGCCATGTGCGGGAGCTGTTGACGCAACGGCTCGCCGGAATGGGGCTGTCAGAAGAAATTCTGAAGAAAAAGCACTTCAGCGAGTTCGGCGATCTCAATCGTGTTTGCGCCAATTGCACCTCAACGAAGCGCTGCGCCAGCGATTTCCAGAACGGAAGATCCGGCCACTCCGGGTATTGCCCAAATACGGACACGCTGGAGGCGCTGCGCGCGGCGGGCGATGCGAACAACGAGCCTGACAAGGCAGCTCCAAAAAGCTGACCAGCCTTAGCTCAGGTTGATCTCGATCAATTCGGGCGCGGCGAAGTCATGATTAATGACCCGGACACGCACAGAGAAGCCTCAATCATGAACGAGTCGCAAGAAACCAAATGGATGACCTTTGGCGAGGGGAGCCTTGCAGCCTTTTTCGCGGTATCGGTGCTTCTCTGTCTGGTCGCCGCAGCCAAAGCCCAGGATGCCGCTTTCGCATTCCACGCCTATGTGGCGATGGGCGCGAGCCTGATAGCGGCATTTGCGATCATCAATCGCTATTTTGACAGACCTGCGTCTTTACCGCCCCAGGAAATCGGCGGGCGGCCGAATTACAATCTCGCGCCGATCAAGGTCGCATCGGTCCTGTCCGTATTCTGGGGAATCGCGGGTTTCACGGTCGGCCTCCTCATCGCCTCGCAACTGGCGTGGCCGCAACTGAATTTCGACCTGCCTTGGACGACCTTCGGCAGACTGCGGCCGCTGCACACCTCGGCGGTTATCTTCGCCTTCGGCGGCAATGTGCTGATCGCGACATCCTTCTATGTGGTTCAGAAAACCTGCCGGGTGCGCCTCGCAGGCGATCTTGCCCCGTGGTTTGTCGTGCTTGGGTACAACTTTTTCATTCTGATCGCAGGCACCGGGTATCTGCTCGGCGTGACGCAATCGAAGGAATATGCCGAGCCGGAATGGTATGCGGACCTGCTGCTGACGGTGGTGTGGGTTACCTATCTGCTGGTGTTCGTCGCGACGCTGATCAAGCGTAAGGAACCGCATATCTTCGTCGCGAACTGGTTCTATCTGGCGTTCATCGTCACCATTGCCGTGCTGCATCTCGGCAACAATCCCGGCGTTCCGGTTTCGCTGTTCGGCTCGAAGTCCTACATCGCCTGGGGCGGCGTTCAGGACGCGATGTTCCAGTGGTGGTACGGCCACAACGCGGTGGGCTTCTTCCTGACCGCCGGCTTTCTCGCCATCATGTACTACTTCATTCCGAAGCGCGCGGAGCGGCCGGTTTACTCCTATCGGCTGTCGATCATCCATTTCTGGGCGATCATTTTCCTCTACATCTGGGCTGGCCCGCATCATCTGCACTACACGGCGCTGCCGGACTGGGCGCAGACTCTCGGCATGACCTTCTCGATCATGCTGTGGATGCCCTCCTGGGGCGGCATGATCAACGGATTGATGACGCTGTCCGGCGCGTGGGACAAGCTGCGGACAGATCCGGTGCTGCGAATGCTCGTCGTGTCCGTTGCCTTTTACGGCATGGCTACGTTTGAAGGGCCGCTGATGTCCGTCAAGGCGGTCAATTCGCTCAGTCACTATACGGACTGGACCATCGGTCATGTCCACTCGGGCGCGCTCGGCTGGGTCGGTTTCGTATCGTTCGGTGCTCTGTACTGTCTCGTGCCGTGGCTCTGGGACCGCAAGGGGCTTTACAGCCTCAAACTGGTGAACTGGCATTTCTGGATCGCGACCATCGGCATCGTCCTCTACATCTCCGCGATGTGGGTGTCGGGCATCCTGCAGGGCCTGATGTGGCGCGCCTATACGTCGCTGGGCTTCCTTGAATACTCCTTCATCGAAACGGTCGAAGCGATGCACCCGTTCTACATCATCCGGGCCGCAGGCGGCGCGCTGTTCCTGATCGGATCGCTGATCATGGCCTACAATCTCTGGATGACCGCGCGAACCGACGAGGCCTCCGAGATGAGCTCGTCGCGCGCTCTTCAGCCTGCCGAGTGAGGAGCGAGCGATGTCATTCTGGAAGCGTCATCAGATTTTCGAGAAGAACTCCATCATTCTCATCATCGGCATTCTCGCCGTGATCGCGATTGGCGGTCTCGTCGAAATCACGCCGCTGTTCTATTTGAAGAGCACGATCGAGAAAGTGGAGGGCATGCGGCCCTATACGCCGCTCGAACTGGCCGGGCGCAATATCTACGTCCGCGAAGGCTGTTATCTTTGTCATTCGCAGATGATCCGGCCGCTGCGCGACGAAGTCGAGCGTTATGGCCACTACTCGCTCGCCGCAGAGAGCATGTACGATCATCCGTTTCAGTGGGGTTCAAAGCGAACCGGACCCGATCTGGCCCGCGTCGGCGCGAAATACTCGGACGAATGGCATATCACCCATCTGGTGAATCCGCGTGCCATCGTGCCGCAATCGGTCATGCCCGGCTATCCGTTCCTCTCGGAGACCGAAGTCGATGCGACGACAATCGCCGGGCATCTGCAAGCGAACCGGACGGTGGGCGTGCCCTATTCGGATGAGCAGATCGCGAATGCGATTTCCGATCTCAAGGCGCAGGCCGATCCGGACAACGGAGACGTCGATGCGCTGCAGAAGCGATATCCGAAGGCCGTCGCGCGAAACTTCGACGGAAAGCCCGGGAATCCGACGGAGATGGATGCGTTGGTCGCCTATCTGCAAATGCTCGGCACGCTTGTCGACTTCAAACTCTACGATGAAAAAGCCAATCTTCGCTAGGAAAGCCGAAACATGAAAGCGCTTCTTACGGCCCAGAATGCTGTTTCGGATTTCATCGTGACTTGGTGGACCCCGATCTTCGTCGGCACCTTTCTGGCTATCGTTGTCTACGCTCTATGGCCTCGCAACAAGGCGCTGTTCGATGCGGCGTCGAGACTTCCGCTGCGGGAGGACTGACGGATCATGACGCATCACAAGGAAGAGATTGATTCCGTATCGGGTACTGCCACGACCGGTCATCAATGGGACGGGATCAAGGAGCTGAATACACCGCTGCCGAGATGGTGGGTCATCACGTTCTACGCGACCATCGTGTGGGCAATCGGCTACTGGGTTGTTTACCCGGCTTGGCCGCTGGTCCAGGGCTATACGGCGGGGATTATCCGCTATTCGTCGCGCGCCGATGTCGCGGTCGATCTCGCAAACCTCGAGAAGCTGCGCGGCGGCAAGATGGCCACGCTGAACGCGACGCCGCTGGCCGATATCGAAAAGGATCCGGCCCTGCTTGCGCTGGCACGCGCTCGCGGCAAGGCCGCTTTCGGCGATAACTGCGCGCCCTGCCATGGCAGCGGTGCCGCAGGTGCAAAGGGCTATCCCAATCTCAACGACGACGAATGGCTGTGGGGCGGTTCGCTCGATCAGATCGGCAACACCATCGCGTTCGGCGTTCGCTCCGGACACGCCAAGGCTCATGAAGGTGCGATGCTGGCGTTCGGCAAGGATGGGATTCTGAAACCGGATCAGATTGTCGCGGTCGCCAACTACGTGCGGTCCCTGTCGGGACTCTCCACGGCGCAGGGATTCGACAAGGCGGCCGGGCAGAAAATCTTCGCCGAGAATTGCGCCGCCTGCCATGGCGAAAATGCCAAAGGCAATATCGAGCAGGGCGCGCCGGACCTGACGGACCAGATCTGGCTCTACGGTTCGGACGAGAAAATCCTGATCGAGACCATTACCAACGGACGGGCCGGGGTGATGCCGGCCTGGACCGGCCGTCTCGATCCGGCAACGATCAAGGCGCTGGCGGTCTACGTCCACTCTCTTGGTGGTGGAAAGTAGGCGGTTCTGAGGTCGAGCATCCGGCTCGGTTGAGCTGAATCAATGGCACGGGGACGATCGCGGCTATCTTGATTGATAGCGCGAGACCGATTTCATGAATAAAGTCACGATCCCCGGAGACCTGGAAGGCGACGACTATGGGCCGCTTTATGCGGCTCATAAGCGGGTCTATCCGCAGAGCGTTTCCGGAACATTCCGCAGCATCAAGTGGAAGCTGATGGCTGTATGCCTCGGCATCTACTACTTCCTGCCGTTCGTCCGCTGGAATCGCGGCGTGGGTGCGCCAGACCAGGCTGTTCTGGTGGATATGCCGAACAGCAGGTTTTACTTCTTCTTCATCGAGCTCTGGCCGCAGGAGGTTTACTACTTCACAGGCCTTCTCATCCTCGCTGCGTTGACGCTGTTTCTGATGAACGCGATCGGTGGCCGCATCTGGTGCGGCTATCTGTGTCCGCAGACGGTCTGGACCGACCTTTTCTACGCAGTCGAGCGCCTGATCGAGGGAGACCGCCGCGAGCGGATGAAGAAGGAATCGGAGGGATACACACTTCAGCGCTGCTCGGAGATCGCGCTCAAGCACTCGATCTGGATTCTGATCGCCTGGTGGACCGGTGGCGCCTGGGTTCTGTATTTCAACGACGCGCCGACGCTTGTGAAGCAGCTTCTGACCTTCCAGGCGCCCATGCTTGCCTACATCTGGATCGTCATTCTGACTTTCACGACCTACGCGCTCGCCGGATTCATGCGCGAGCAGGTCTGTGTCTATATGTGTCCCTGGCCGCGGATACAGGCCGCGCTCACGGATGAATGGGCTCTCAACGTCACCTACAAGTACGACCGGGGCGAGGAGCGTACGTCGCTGAAGAAAGCGCTGGAGCGGCGATCTCACGGCGAGGCGGTGGGTGACTGCATCGACTGCCGCCAGTGCGTCGCGGTCTGCCCCACGGGAATCGACATCAGGGACGGCGCGCAGCTCGCCTGCATCCAGTGCGGTCTTTGCATCGACGCCTGCGACACGGTGATGACCAAGATCGGCAGGCCCACTCGCCTGATCGGCTACGATAACGACATCAACATTCAGCGGCGATCTGCCGGAAAGCAGGAGATATTCAAGCCTGTCCGGCCCCGAACCGTTGTCTATGCGGCTCTGATCGCGAGCGTCGGCGCCATCATGCTCTATGCACTGCTGACGCGCTCCCTGCTGGACATCAACGTGCTCCATGATCGCAACCCCATCGCGGTCAGGTTGAGCGATGGCTCTATTCGCAATGCGTACACCGTTCGTCTGCTCAACAAACGCGGCTTCGACCGGACCGTTGCCATCGACATCGACGGCGTAAGCGGCGCGGTCGCACATGTTGTCGGCGCGGACACGCTCACGCCCGACAGGCCGACAATCGTTCTGGGCCGCGATCAGACCAAGGAGCTTCGCGTCCTGGTCACGGCCAAGCCGGCGGGCGAGCTCCCGAAATCCACGCCGTTGACGTTTCGTGTGACCGATATCGGACTCGGCGAGGCGGCATCCGCGACCGACAACTTTGTCACACCGTGACCATCAGGAACGGATCGTTTTCATGAACAGCTCGGCGGCTACGGAAAAACCTCTCACCGGACGCGCGGTACTTGCCATACTGATCGCGTTCTTCGGTGTGGTGATTGGTGTGAACGCCGTGATGATGCGGTTCGCGATCGAAACATTGCCAGGAACGGACGTCGACAGCGCCTATCGCGCCAGTCTGGCTTATGAACGCGAAATCCAGAGCGCCCACGAGCAGGAAGCGCGGCACTGGCAGGTCGAGGCAAGTGTCGCGCGCCACGATATCGACGGCGCGCAGATTCGGATTGTCGCGCATGACATGAAAGGCGCGCCGCTGACGGGACTGGAATTCTCCGCGCGGCTTGAACGTCCCACCGACAAGCGGGCGGATCGGACCGTTCCTCTGACCGATGCCGGAGCAGGTATTTACAAGGGCACCGTCGCGGGAATTTCGTCCGGGCAGTGGCACCTGGTGATCGAGGGCGATGCGCGCGGACAGCGCGTGTTCCGATCGCGCAATCGGGTTTTGCTGGATTGAGGGGAGACGTCATGGCTGTTGCGCGGGACTTCTCACATTACGTGAAGGATCTGGGATCGGGCGTCTCCCACATCGACCTTGCGGTCGAAGGCGTCAGTTGCGCCGGATGCATGATGAAGATCGAGCGTGGTCTGTCGGCCATTCCGGAAGTAACGCTCGCGCGTGTCAATCTGACCGACAGGCGTCTGGCGGTTGAGTGGAAGAGGGGGACGCTGGATCCTGCGCAACTCGTGGATCGGGTCGCGGCTCTTGGCTACAAGGCCTATCCGTTCGAGCCCGTCCGTGCGGAACTGACGGAGGTCGAGCAGTCGCGTTTCCTGTTGCGCTGTCTTGGCGTCGCGGCATTCGCCACGATGAACGTGATGATGTTGTCGATTCCGGTGTGGTCCGGAAATGCGACGGACATGCTGCCCGAACAGCGTGACTTCTTCCACTGGCTGTCGGCGCTGATCGCACTGCCAGCGGTCGCTTATGCAGGACAGCCGTTTTTCCGCTCGGCGCTTGCCGCGTTGCGCACGCGCAGCGTCAATATGGACGTTCCGATCAGTATCGGAGTCGTGCTGGCACTTGGCATGTCGGTCGTCGAGACGATCCATCATGCGGAGCATGCCTATTTCGATGCGGCCATCATGCTTCTCACGTTCCTGCTCGTGGGCCGCTATCTCGACCAGAGCATGAGGCGGCGCACGCGGGCTGTCGCCGGAAACCTCGCGGCGCTGAAGGCGGAGACCGCCACCAAGTTCGTATCGCCGACGGAGATCAGCGAGGTCCCCGTCGCTGCAATCGCGGCCGGCGATATGGTGCTGCTTCGTCCGGGTGAGCGATGTGCCGTCGACGGCACGGTGGTCGATGGGCGATCGGACATCGACCAGAGTCTGATCACCGGTGAGACGCGCCATGTTGCCGCGGAAGCGGGCACCGCAGTTTACGCGGGAACGATGAACATTTCCGGCACGTTGCGTATCCGTGTCGGCGCGGCAGCCGAAGGAACATTGCTCTCCGAAATATCCCGGCTGCTGGAAAACGCGCTGCAGGGTCGCTCGCGCTATGTGCAGTTGGCGGATCGTGCGTCGCGGCTGTATGCCCCGGTGGTGCATGTCACCGCGCTGCTGACCGTGCTTGGATGGGTAGCCCTCGGGGCGAACTGGCACGATGCGATCGTCACCGGGATCGCGGTTTTGATCATTACATGCCCGTGCGCGCTTGGCCTTGCGATTCCAACGGTGCAGACAATCGTCGCAGGCGCACTGTTCCGTGCGGGCGTCCTGCTTAATTCGGGCGATGCCGTCGAGCGTGTCGCCGAGGTCGATACCGTCGTCTTCGACAAAACGGGCACGCTGACTTTACCTGAACTCGATGTGGTGAACGCGGATGCTGTTCCGGCCGATGTTCTCAAGACGGCGGGTCGATTGGCACTGGCCAGTCATCATCCGGTCGCAGCGGCAGTTGCTCGCGCCTCAAAGGAAACATCGCCTCTGGAGGGAGCCGTCGAGGAGCCGGGGCAGGGCGTGCGCGGAATCGCCGGCGGCGTTGAGTTCAGGCTGGGCAAGCCTTCCTTCTGCGGGGCAGACTTGATCGCAAACGAACTGCTGGCGACGGATCCGGAAATTTCCGTTGTCGCGTTCGCTAAGGGCAATGAGCGGTTTGTATTCGCCGTGCGGCAGCAGTTGCGACCCGACGCGGCTGCCACGATCGGAGCGCTGATCAGGCGCGGCATCGCTGTGGAGATACTTTCCGGTGACCGCGCGCCTGCTGTACAGCATGCCGCCATGGCTTTGGGCGTTCCGGCCTGGCGGGCCGGACTCGATCCGGCGGACAAGATCGCGCACATCGAAGCGCTGAAGAAACAGGGCCGCAAGGTGATGATGGTCGGCGATGGCATGAACGATGCGCCGGCGCTGGCTTCGGCGTCAGTCTCGATGTCGCCCGTCAGCGCCACACATCTCAGCCAGGCGGCTGCGGATATGATCTTTCTCGGCAACAATCTCGCGCCGGTCCTGACCGCGGTGGATTTTTCGAGGAAGGCGCTACGGTTGATGCGGGAAAATCTGGTGCTGGCGATCGGGTATAACGCTCTGGCTGTTCCGATTGCTATCGCGGGATATGCAACGCCGCTGATCGCGGCGGCGGCCATGTCGGGATCTTCAATTTTGGTGATGTTGAATTCGCTGCGGGCGCGCCGCGTAAAGCCGGAGGGCAAGTGATGGAAGTCCTCGCATACCTCGTGCCGCTTGCTCTGGTTCTCGGCCTTCTGGGTCTCGTGGGTTTCCTTTGGTCGCTCAGGAGCGGGCAATACGACGATCTGGAGGGCGCGGGATGGCGCGCGATTGCCGAAGACGAGCCGCCTTCGCCATCCAGGTGAATGAGCTGTTGAGACCCGAGCCGGCTATTTCTGCCGCGCGCAGCTCGAATAGCCGATCAGGCTGTAGGCCGGGCACGTTCCGAAAAGACCGGTGAGAAGCGGGACGATTCCGATCAGTCCGGCCCAATCCCAGCCATGGACGGGAACGCCGTTGCGAAACGTGAATGCAATCAGCGCAAGTCCCAGCACGATGCGGACCAACCGATCCGCCGAGCCAACATTACGCAACATATCCGTACCTCCGGAGATTCTGGTTGTGGAAAATTTCACCGGAAGGCTGATCCCTTCGCTCATACGGAGCACTGATTTGGATCAAACCGGGCACGCTGCACTATCCGCAGCAGCTAAAGTAAGTCACCGCGGGCCACTTGCGCCAATGGGTCGGCGACATCTCCAGCTTCTTCATTGTCTCGGCATTCAGCCAGCCATCGGCCGTTAGAACGCAGGGGAAGAACGCAGCGTGGACTTCGGTCTCAATGACCGCTATCGCGAGGAATTCATTGACCGGCGCAGTGCATATGTCTTGCCACATATGCCATCGTTTACCGGCCGAGCTGGAAGCTCGCCTTGATTCAGATCAGCGGCATGAGCTGTCTTCAGCCGGCTGGCGTCGGCCATTGCCATGTCGGAATGGCCGGACGCCTACATTGTGTATCGGCGGCGCCTACTTGTCGAAACCGACAAATACGGCCGCTTCCTTGACGGGCTTTCGTTCCGACACCACGGCATTTGCCGGGAATGTGTCGTCCGGCCATCCCAGCGCGATACTTTTCATGATGACCTGATCGTCGGCGATGCCGGCATGTTCGCGCACCACCGGGGATTGCATGATGCCCTGACTGTTGATCACGGCGCCGAGTCCGCGAGACCATGCGGCGTTGACCAGCGCCGTCACCACGGCGCCGCAGTCGAACGGCGTATCGTCGCTGCCGTCGAGCACGCGGTCATAGGTCACGATAACGCAGACGGGCGCATCGAATTGGCGAAAGCCGCGCATGACCCAATCCTGCCGCCGGTCCTTGTCGTCGCGCGCAATTCCCATGGCGGAGAACAATTGCTTGGCGACGCCGACCTGCCGGTCGCGGTGCTGGCCCGTGAAAGGCTGGCCGGTGCGGAATTCGCGTGACTGGGGCACGCCCGCCAGCATTCTTTCCGTATTGCCCGCGCGAATCCGGTCCAGCGGTTCGCCGGTGATGACATAGAAATTCCATGGCTGGGTGTTCATCGACGATGGCGCGCGCATCGCCAGGCCGATGATTTCCTCAATCAATTTCTGTGGGACCGGATCGGGTTTATAGCCGCGGATACTCCGGCGGCCGAGAATAACGTCGTCAAACAGCATCAGACTGGGATTCCTGGGAAATGTTCAAACTGGCCTGCATTTTCGCCAGTTACCGGCCTTTGCGCAAGATGGATGGCAGGCGGGTTAGCGCGATTGGCGCGTCGCGCGGGAAGGGCTGGTTTCCGAAAGCTGGCCTGTTTTGGAAATGAGAAGTTTCAGGACCGGAGATTTGTTGGCCTTATGATAGGCAAGAATCAGATCGAGTGTGGGCGCTGCTCCCGCCACCGGCCGCATCTTCAGCGATTCCGGCAGGTAGTGTTTGGTATAAGCTGGCAAGAGCATAACACCGCAAGTCGATGCGATCATGGATATGGCGTGGACCACATTGTGTACGTCGTATCCCGATTTGATCTCGATACCTGCCCGACTGAAAGACTCCAGGACGACACGGCGCAACGCTGGTGCCGCCTTTGATGGAAGAAGAAAAGTCTCTTTAGCGATGTCGTCCAGACTGACCGAGGCTTGCGACGCAAACCGGTGATCGCTGGTGCAGACGACCGCCAGTGGGTCCGATCGTACCTGCTTGTAATTCAGATCGTCCATGTGCTCTTCCGGGCGAATAAAGGCCGCGTCGAGCCTGCGCCGCATCAAGCTCTTTGCAAGCACGGGGGAATAATCGCTCGACAGCCGGATTTCGATGCCTGGATACTCTTTTCGGAGGACTCGTTCCGTATTGGGCAACAAGCCGATTTCAACGCCCGAGATGAATCCAAGCGCGAACGAAGGGTTGGACGACTGAGCTGCGCGCAGGGCTGCTTCCTTTGCGGCCTCTGACTGCACCAGCGCCATCCGCGCATGTTCCAGAAACGCCTTGCCGGCCGTGGTCAGCTCGATGCCGTGTGGGCCGCGAAGCATCAACTGGACACCGACTTCGTCTTCGAGATCGCGAATCTGCCGGCTGAGCGATGGCTGGGAGGTGTGCAGCTTCTGCTCCGCCGCCACCGTCAGGCTGCCGGCATCCGCCACTGCAATGAAATAGCGGAGATGACGTAGCTCCATTCTATCCTCCATGCCTCGCAGGCATGGGGCCAACCTACAAAGTCTTTTCCGGTCGGGCCAGCAATCATTATAGCGATATGTCGAAGGTCTGCCTGTAAGGCAGGGCCAGTTCGTCGGCCGCTCCGGCGGCGAGGGCGTTGATCTGGGCTGGAGCATTCGCATGCGCAAGACATTCGCGGCGCCGATACTTTTCCTGCTGGCGCTGGCGGCGCCCGGCGTCGTTGCGGCGCAATCTTCCGGTCATCAATCGAAGGCAATTCACATGGAAGCAGACGTGGGCAAGATCAAGGATGCAATGCTCGGAACCTGGGAGAGCATTGCTCCGGAAGTGCGGCCGAGCAAGAATGCGGATGGTGGGCTCAAACCGTTCTATCTCACACGCAAATTCAAATATCTGCCGGCGGACCGGTTTGAACTCGAGATCGTCAACTCGGCGGACTCTTATGGCGCCGTTCCGCTGGCGCGGATCAGGATCGGCGGACATATGCTATGGCGAGGTCCCCATCCGATCGCTCCGGGAGCGCAGAAGGTCGATTTTGTCGCCGATGAGAGCTACGAGGTCACTCCGCTCGTTCAGGGTTTTGCGGATGTGCTCAACAAGGTGGCGTCCGCCGGGTACAATGCCTGGGCCGTCAATGTGCCGCAAAGCGTCTTCGGAAAGACATTCGTTCCGTTTGCGTTGAAGGAGGGAACGAATTTCATGGAATACGATCTGGTCTATCTTCGCGGAGACCTGCTGTTCTGGGGCGCTCGCAATGTCGACGGCCGAGGTTTCGACACAGAGCAGAATCGTCCGACGAACCTGCAGATCCCGATGGTCAGGAAATAGTTCCGAATTTGTGTATCGCTGATTGATTCTTCCATGACTGGTTCGACATCGGCTGAAATCCCGTCGCAACTTGGCAAGACTGCGGTCGTCACCGGCGCCACAGGCGGTCTCGGTTACGAGATCGCGCTCGCTCTGGCCAACGCCGGCTTGGACGTCATTCTCACGGGGCGCGACGATGAGAAGGGCCGGGCGGCGATCGAGCGGATTGCCAGTGCTGTCCCCGGTGCAAAGGTGAGTTACCAGCATCTCGATCTGGCGAGTCTCGCATCGGTTGCCGGCTTCGCCGAGCGGGTGGCGTCACGAGGTTCGCTTGATTTGCTGGTCAACAATGCCGGAGTCATGGCGCTGCCCCGGCGTCAAACGACCGAGGACGGCTTTGAAATGCAATTTGGAACCAACCATCTGGGTCATTTTGCGCTCACCGCCCGGTTGTTGCCGTTGCTGCGCGGCGCGCCTGCGCCACGGGTTGTCAGCGTCAGCAGCCTGGCGCATCGAACCGGGTTCCTGGATTTCGGGGACCTTCAGGGCGAACGGATGTACCTGCCGTGGAAGGCATATGGGCAATCGAAGCTCGCAACCTTGATGTTCGCGTTTGAACTGCAACGGCGCAGCGATGCCGCAGGCTGGGGTCTAACCAGTTGCGCCGCCCATCCCGGGTTTTCACGAACCAACCTGTTCGCGCGCGGCCCGGGTGGCTTGATCTCCATGGCGACCGATCTTGTGGCTCCCGTCCTCGGTCAATCTGCGGCCGATGGTGCCCGGCCGATCCTGTTCGCCGCGACCAGTCCGGACGTAAAGCCGGGCGGTTACTACGGTCCCGGCGGATTCGGCGAATTGCGGGGACCTCCCGCCCGCGCCGTCGTCATGCCTCAGGCGCGCGACGCTGCCGCAGCGGCGCGACTTTGGGACGTCTCCGAGAAATTGACGGATCTGCCGCTGCGATAGATGCATTCATCGCACGGATGTCACGGAGAATAATCAGTCAGGTCGCGACACGATCGCGATCCTCGTCAAGATCGCCGCTGTATGGACGGGGCGGAGCTATCTCTTCGTCACCCGCGCGAGAAATTCCACCAACGCCTGACGGTCTTTGTCCGAGCCGATGATCTGTTCGGGCATTTTGGTGCCGGGCGTATAGGCCGCGGGTCCGATTTCAAAAAGC
This sequence comes from Afipia clevelandensis ATCC 49720, assembly GCF_000336555.1. GTDB lineage: Bacteria > Pseudomonadota > Alphaproteobacteria > Rhizobiales > Xanthobacteraceae > Afipia > Afipia clevelandensis. The sequence goes on from NZ_KB375281.1 coordinate 4,291,147, forward strand.
CGGGATACGGTCTCGGGTGTCCAGACGATATCGAGCTTCTTCAGCGGCTCCGAGAAATTGTAACCCGGCAAGGTTGCAATTCGTCGCCCAAAAATTCCTGACAATGTCGGGCCGGCCTTGTTGCCTTGATCCGGCGCAAGCGTGTGGCAGGCGATGCACGCACGGAAAACCTCGGCGCCGCGGTCGCCCGCATAGGCCGCGAGCGGATCGTTGGGGCTTTCCTGGATGGCGGCTCCGATCGGCTCACCCGTGCGGACATTCCAGCGCCGGATCATGCTGTCGGCGCCGCCGGTGATAAGTGTGCCATTGTCCGGCATGAACGCGACCGACCACACCGGAAGTCCGGGTCCAACCAGCCGGCGCACCAGCGTCCGCGCCTTGCGGTCGATGATCGCGACGGATCCCCTGACGTCCGCCGCGGCAAGCAGCGCATCGTCCCGGGAGAGTGCCATCGCAATCACCGGGATTGAACCGGCGGCAACCTCGCCGCGAGATTTGCCCGAACTGTCGAGAAAGTAGATTTTCCCGTCAGCGCCGGCGGTGGCGATCTCGCCGTCGCTGGATACGGCGACAGAATTTAGCGGTGAAGGCAGTGTGACAATGGCTGGCGAGGTTGATCTGTCGAGCGGCCAGATGCGAACCGTCAGGTCATAGCTGGCGCTGATCAGGAACTTGCCGTCTGCGCTGAAAGTCACGCCGTTGACGTTCTGGGTGTGGCCCTCGAGCACACGCGGCGCGCCGCCGGCGAGCGGCCACAGCCGCACGGTATGATCCCATGATGCCGACGCAAGCGTTGCGCCGTCCGGCGAGAGCGCCAGCGCCACAATCGGCGCGGTGTGACCTTCAAGGACACTGTCAGGTTGCTGTTTGCCCGGAGTCCAGATCGCGATGCGTCCATCGGCGCCCGCCGTTGCGGCGCGTCCATCGGCGAGCAGGGCGGTGGCGTTGACGGCGTCGGCATGGAATCGCAGAACCTGCTCGGCGGCATCGCGGCCAAGCGACCAGCGGATTGCGCTGCCGTCGAAACTTCCCGATAGCAGCGTCTGTCCGTCCGGAGATACAGCCAGTGCGCGAACCGGCCCGCCGTGTCCGCGCAACTGGGCAAGAGCAGGCGGCACGTAAAGCATGGCTACAACCGCGCCGGCAACGAGCGGCAGGCGGATTCGAGTTGCTAGGCCGTGACGGGCAACGTCTCGCACAAAGGGTTCCCTGGACTGCGATCTCTTGAAGGCTGAACCTATCGAAGCACGAAAACCAGTTTCGATAAACGTCAGCAGGGAAAGGAGGTTCAGTCGTCAGGCGAAATAGCGGATTTGTCCCGCAGGCGCTGTGTCGTAGCCTGTGAGGTCATTCGCGCGCTGCTGAAGTGACGGCTGCGAGATGAAGCGGGTCAGCGCCTGCAGCGACGGCTTGAAGTAAGAGCGCTGGCGCATCAACAGATCGAAGTTTTCCCAGAGCAGGGGAACGAAGTCGAGACCTGCGGCCTTTGCCGCCGCGCGCGTCGCAATGCCGCAATCGGCCTTGCCGGTGCGAACCGCCGTGGCGAGATCGGGCCCAGTGAGGCAGGGTTGATCGAGCCGCCGCAGATCCTTCAGCGTGGCATTGTTCCGTTTCAGAAGCACATCGAGCAGCATCTGCGCGCCTGCGCCCGGCTGCCGTACAGCCATCGTGACGCCGGATGCAACAACATCGGCGATGCTTGCCAGGTTTTTGGGATTTTCCGGTTGCAGCAGAAGACCCTGCTCGCGCCGGACGAATCCCACCAGTACGGCATCATGCAAACCGGCCATTGCGCGCACCGCCGTGACATTGGCGTCGTCGCCGGCATCTTTCGCGTCGTCATCGGAGTGGAAGTGGATCGCTGCCGCGATCGCTTCGCCACGCAGTACACGGCCAACGCCGCTTTCCGTTCCTTCAACAAGGGTCGCAAGGCCCGAGCGGGACTCGCGCAGGCACCATTCCAGCAAAGCATCCTGACTTCCGCCGACGATCAAGGGAACGTCCGCATGCGCCATGCCGGCCGGTCGCATCAATCCCGCAAGAACCCATCGGTCAAGCTCATCTCGGGGAAAGAGCCATTTGCCGGTGACCTTGGTGCAAGGGATCGCGCCGTCCGCCACCAGCTCGTAGAGCTTGCGCTCTCCGAGACGCAGGTATTCCGATGCCTCGCTCGTAGTTAGAAGCTCCATCCTGCATTTGTATGCATATTCCTGTTCTTTTTCAAATGATTGACATGCCGGAAAAATATGCAGGACAAAGCATGTCGGAGGAAAATCATGCTGGACGGGCTGAGTGCCTGGCAATTGATCGCGGGTGGCGACGCAGCCCTGTTTGCCATCGTGAAATTGTCGCTGGCTGTCAGCCTTTCCGCGGTCGCACTTGCGGCCCTTGTCGGTCTGCCGCTTGGCGCATGGCTGGCGCTGACGCACTTCCCCGGGCGAGACGCGGTTGTCGTGCTTGTCAACGCATTCATGGGGTTGCCGCCGGTCGTGGTCGGTCTTGCGGTTTACCTTTTACTGTCGCGTTCCGGACCGCTCGGCGATCTCGGCGTCCTGTTCACGCCGACGGCAATGGTCATCGCGCAAGCCGTCCTGATCATGCCGATCATCGCTGCCCTGACGCGCCAGACCATTGACGATCTCTGGACCGAATACCGCGACGAGCTTTCGGCGATGGATGTCGGTCCGCTCGGTCGGATCACGACACTCTTATGGGATGCGCGGTTCAGCCTGCTGACGGCGCTCCTTGCGGGATTTGGGCGGGCGGCTGCGGAGGTCGGCGCCGTGATGATCGTCGGCGGCAACATCGACGGCTTCACCCGCACCATGACCACAGCGATTGCGCTCGAGACGTCGAAGGGCAACCTGCCGCTTGCGCTCGGTCTGGGAATGGTCCTGGTGGTTATCGTTCTTGCGATCAACGCCGCGGCGTGGGGTGCGCGAGTCTGGTCCGAACGGCAGGCGGGATGACCATGCGCGCGCCGGTGACCGATCTTCCTGTCATGTGCGATCGCGTCACGGTTCGCTCCGGAGCGACGACGATCCTCGATCGTCTCAGCCTCACCCTGACTTCCGGCTCACCTACATTTGTGATTGGTCCGAACGGCGCGGGCAAGAGCACCCTGCTGCGCCTGTGCATGGGATTGATCGAACCCAGTGAAGGACGCATCACCTGGGGAGGCCGCGCCGACACCAAACCGGACCGCCGCGCGTTCGTGTTCCAGCGGCCGGTGATGCTGCGCCGGACCGCGGCGGCCAATGTCGCATATGGATTGACCCACGCGAATTATCCGCGCGAGAAACTGGCTACGCGCACCGCTGAACTGCTCGAGCGGGTGGGGCTCTTGGACCTGGCGATGCGTCCTGCACGCCGTCTTTCCGGAGGCGAGCAGCAGCGTCTCGCTCTGGCCCGCGCTTTGGCCCGCGACCCCGAACTGCTGCTGCTCGACGAGCCGACAGCGAGTCTCGATCCCGCCGCCACGCGCAGCGTCGAGGAGATCGTCCGTCAGGCCGCGCAGTCGGGCATCAAGATCGTCATGGCCTCACACGATCTGGGCCAGGTGCGGCGGCTCGCGGGAGAGGTCGTATTCATGGTGCGCGGCACGGTACGCGAACATTCGCCCACTGAGGATTTTCTGAAAACCCCATCCACGCCGGAGGCCGCGGCCTTCGTGCGCGGCGATCTTGTCGTCTGAACTCTGAAAAGGAATACATCATGCAGCGCCGATATGCTTCGCTTGCTCTTGCACTGTCATTGTTGGCGGCGTTCGCCGCGCCGGCTTCCGCGCAGGACAAATCAATCGTGGTTGCTTCGACCACCTCCACACAGGACTCTGGCCTGTTCGGCCACATCCTGCCTCTGTTCAAGGCCAAAACCGGAATCGAAGTGAAGGTGATCGCGCAAGGAACGGGACAGGCCCTCGATACCGCGCGCCGTGGTGACGCTGATGTCGTTTTCGTTCACGCGAAAGCGCAGGAGGAAAAATTCGTCGCCGAAGGCCATGGCGTGAAGCGGTTCGACGTCATGTACAATGATTTCGTCTTGATCGGACCTAAAAGCGATCCCGCTGGCGTCAACGGATCGAAGGATATTGTCGCGGCGCTGAAAACCATTCAGGCAAAAGCGGTGCCGTTCGTGTCGCGCGGTGACAAGTCCGGCACGCATTCAGCAGAACTCGCACTTTGGAAACAGGCAGGTGTCGATATCGCGGCGGCGAAAGGGCCGTGGTATCGCGAGATCGGGCAGGGAATGGGGGCGGCGCTGAATACGGCGGGCGCGATGAATGCCTATGTCGTTTCCGACCGCGGCACATGGCTCTCGTTCAAGAACCCGGGCGATCTCGTGATCGCCGTTGAAGGCGACAAGCGGTTGTTCAACCAGTATGGGGTCATTCTGGTCAATCCGGAGAAGCATCCGGCGGTGAAGAAAGAACTCGGCCAGAGCTTCATCGACTGGTTGACATCACCCGAGGGGCAGGGCGCCATCGCTGCCTACAAGGTCAATGGCAAGCAACTGTTCTTCCCGAACGCCGAGAAGAAAGCGTCCTGAAGCATATGGGATGCCCCGGTTGGGGCTGTCCTATTTCTTCTGTTCGGGCGGGCAATCCGGCCGCACCTCCATCGGCTTGCCGTCGCTCTGCACCGTGGGAGCGGCGGAATCGGCATGTCCGCCGGCGGACGGCAGGATCGCGCTCTTTTCGATCCCCGTTGAAGTTCCCGTGGTGTTTCTGGCATGGTCGGAGGATGCGGCTGATGACGGCGTGTTACAACTCGTCTCAGCCTTGTCACTCTTTGACGTTGGAGTTTGCGCGAGCAATGGTGTCGCAACGAACAGTCCCGCACAAACGGCTGCGATAAGTTGAGAACGCATGTCGGCCTCCCGGCAATAAAACGACGAATGAAATCTCCTCCTCAATGTCCCATGACTGAGATCGTTCCCTGCCGCAAAGCAGCATCCTGCGCTGCGACGGGGCTTCATCGGGCGTCAAAATGACACAGCGTCTTCCGGCTGCACTGACCCCGCTCGACGCCGCCCTTCGGTTGCTGCTGGATGGGACAGGGCCTGTTGAGCCTATGGATGGGTCGCTCGCGGACTCCGTTGGGCGTGTGGCTGCCGTGAATGCGCCACAGCGAGAAGCACATCCGGCGTTCAGCGTCGCGGTCTCCGATGGATGGGCACTGCGCGCGAGCGATATTGCAGGCGCTTCGTCATACTCACCGGTGGCTTTGACATCCGCGCCGGTATGGGTCGAGGCGGGTGATCGATTGCCGGAGCATTGTGACTGCGTGCTCGATGCCGACATGACCGAGCAGATCGGCCCGATATTTCAGGTACTCGCCGAAGCGGTGCCGGGTCAGGGTGTTCGCCGGGCCGGAGACGATATCGCCGCCGGGCGTTCGATTGTCGTGCAGGGCACGCGCATAAGGCCTCTAGACCAGCTTGTTGCGCGTGTGGCCGGAAACAATCGTCTCCAGGTTCGCTCGCCGCGCGTATGCGTAATTGATGTCGCAGCGACAGACGGCAGTACGGCATCGTCGCAGTTCGTTCTGGAGTTTGCGGAAAGCGCCGGTGCACGGACGGTTGGTCTGCAAACTAAAGGGCGTGACGCAGCCGCTATTTCAGCCTTGATTAGCAAGGCGGACTGCGACCTGCTCGTGACTGTTGGCGGCACCGGCCTCGGCCGCGGGGATGCGGCGATCGAAGCACTGGTCACGCGCGGGGCCAGACTTGCTCACGGACTCGCGCTGCAGCCGGGACGCACAGCGGCTGTCGGAAAGATCGGTTCAAGGCCCGTGATCGCTGCGCCTGGAGCGCCCGATCAGGCGTTGTCCATTTGTCTGACTCTGGTTCAACCGGCGCTGGACCTGCTTACTGGACGTGGACCCCGCCACAAAGTCATCCGTCCGCTTGCGCGCAAGATTTCGTCCACTGTTGGCATGACAGAGGTCGTATTGCTGGAACAGGCGGGTGAGGCCTGGATGCCGATTGCCGCGGGGCAGCTTTCGCTGGATGCCATGACACGCGCCGATGCCTGGATGGCCGTGCCGGGAGACAGCGAAGGTTACGCGGCCGGTGCGCCAGTTGGCGCGTTTTCTCTTCGCGAGATATGAGATCGAGATGACCGAACCGATGGCGCCGTCAACCAAATCGAGCGTCGAGCAGGATCAGTTCCTGACCATCCTGTCGCGTGAGGAGGCGCTTGCCCGTTTCGAGGCTGCGTTGTTTCCGCGCCATCTTGCTGCCGAGGAACTGGACCTCGCCGCCGCCCTTGGCCTTGTGACCGCAACCGATATTGTCGCCGCCGTCGATGTCCCACCGTTCGATCGCTCCAATGTCGATGGCTTCGCGGTCCGTTCCGCGGATATTGCTACTGCGGGCGAAGCAGTGTCGGTTCGTTTGACGTTGAACGATGAGGTGATTGCGTGCGGCACGGCACCGCATTTGCCGGTGACGCGGGGCACAGCGACGCCGATTGCAACAGGCGGTCCCGTTCCACGCGGCGCCGACGCTGTTGTGATGGTCGAGCATACGCACCCCGCCGGCGACAGTGCGATCGAGATTCGCCGCGCGGCCTCGCCCGGCCAGTTCGTCTCCTATGCGGGATCCGATATTGCACGCGGTGAAATTTTGCTGCGCGCGGGGACGCTAATCGGGTCACGCGAAATCGGCATGCTGGCGGCGTCCGGCGTCGCGCGCGTGTCCGTGGTGCGCAAGCCGCGTGTTGCGATCATCTCGACCGGCGACGAACTGGTGCAGCCGGGTCAGCCGCTGCGGCCCGCTGCGATTTTCGATACCAATGGCGCGATCGTGACGGCGGCGGTGTCGGAGAATGGTGGGGAAGCGTCTTTTCTGGGTGCGTTTCCCGATGACGCGGTAAAGCTCGAAGCGGTCATGCGCCAGGCACTGGCGACAAGCGACATGCTGATCCTGTCCGGTGGGACGTCGAAGGGCGAGGGCGATGTGTCCCATCGCATTGTCTCGAAACTCGGTGAGCCCGGAATCATTGCGCATGGCGTGGCGCTGAAACCGGGCAAGCCACTGTGTCTCGCGGTGTGTGACGGAAAACCGGTCGTCATTCTGCCAGGCTTTCCAACTTCTGCGATGTTCACCTTCCACGATATGATCGTGCCCGTGCTGCGTCGCCTTGCGGGCCTGCCGCCGCGGAATGATGCGCGCGTGATGGCGAAGGTGCCGGTGCGGATTGCGTCGGAATTGGGCCGCACGGAATTCGTGATGGTGTCACTGGTCGAGGGTGACGCCGGCTTGATCGCGTATCCGACCGGCAAGGGTTCCGGAGCAATCACGTCATTTGCCCAGGCCGACGGGTTTCTGAAAATCGAGGCGCTCGCCGAGCAGATGCCCGCGGGCACCGACGCCGAGGTGACGCTGTTCACGCCGCATGTGCGGGTGCCGGATCTGGTGATTGTCGGGAGCCATTGTACCGGGCTCGACCTCGTGACGGCGCCGCTGGCGCGGGCCGGCCTGTCAGTGCGTTCGATTTCGGTGGGGAGTCTCGGCGGGCTGTCGGCGGCGCGGCGCGGTGAATGCGATCTCGCACCGATCCATCTGCTCGACGAGAAAACCGACACTTACAACGTTCCGTTTCTCGTCGATGGCCTTGAACTTGTGCCGGGCTATCGCCGTATGCAGGGCATCGTATTCCGCGCGGGCGATATTCGCTTTGAAGGTCTGGGTGCGGAAGACGCCGTGCGTGCCGCGCTGAACGATCCATCATGCCTGATGGTCAACCGCAATCAGGGCGCGGGGACGCGCATCCTGATCGACCGCCTGCTGGGAGAGGCGCGCCCCGATGGATACTGGAATCAGCCGCGTTCACACAATGCGGTGGCGGCGGCCGTGGCGCAAAATCGCGCCGATTGGGGAATGACCATCGCGCCGGTCGCACGCGCGGCGGGCCTCGGATTTATTCCCTTCGCCGACGAGCACTACGATTTTGCGCTTGTGACCGCGCGGAAGCAGCGTCCTGCCGTCCGGGCGTTTCTCGACGCCCTTCATTCGGCAGAGGTTCGGAACGCGCTGGAACAGGCGGGCTTTCGCCCGGCGTAATCCATATCAGGCGCGATCATCCAGCGCGGCAAGCTGGTCTGCTTCCGCGATATCCTCAACCGTGTTGGCATTGAAGAAAGGATCGAGCGGCACGACCGGCCAGTTGACCGTCGCCAGTTTGTAACGCGCCGTCCACCGGTCGATCTTGCGAATGTCTTCCACGACCAGCGCGTGACGCAATTCGCCGCGGAGCGCGACATTCCATAGCCCGATGACAGGATGGGTCTGATCGCCAGACGACGCGACGGCGAGTTGCGCCTGTTCTTCAATTCGCGCTTGCTGCAGCCGCGCGACAAGATTGCGGGGCAGGAATGGGCAATCTGTCGCGGTGGAGAGCACCCACTCGATATCCGGCCTGTGCGCGGCGGCCCAGTCGAGGGCCGCGAGGACACCGGCGAGCGGTCCTGCGAATCCCTCAACCGTATCCGCGACGACTGGAAGTCCGAATGACGCAAAGCGTGATGGATCGCCATTGGCGTTCAGAATGAGTCCGTCGCACTGTGGCGCAAGGCGCGTGATGACGCGCTCCAGAATGGTGCGCCCGCCGATGGTCTTCATCGGCTTGTCGCCGCCCCCCATACGCCGCGCGAGTCCGCCGGCAAGCAAAACGCCAAGAGTTGACGGACGGTCGTCAGTCATCATCGCTGCCCTTGCGCCGATGCCGGGCGGACTCCTCGGCGACGAATTCCAGATTCTGGTCGAACACGATCCGCTGTTGGCCCGAGAGCGCGATGAAGCGCTTGCCCTTGGTGCGCCCGACAAGGGTCAGTCCGACCTGCCGCGCAAGCTGAACGCCCCATGCGGTGAAGCCGGAGCGCGACACCAGAATGGGAATTCCCATGCGCACTGTCTTGATCACCATCTCCGAGGTGAGGCGTCCGGTCGTGTACATGATCTTGTCGGCGGTATCGACCTTGTGACGCCACGCCCAGCCTGCGATCTTGTCGACGGCGTTGTGACGCCCGACATCCTCCATGTAGCAGATCGGCTCGCCCTCCTTGCACAGAACGCAGCCGTGGATGGCGCCTGCTTCGAGATAGAGCGAAGGTGCGGTATTGATCGCATGGGTCATCTGATAGAGCCATGACGTCCGCAATTCGGCTTCGGGAAGCGTCGCGCCTTCGATGGCTTCCATCAGGTCGCCGAACGCGGTGCCCTGCGCGCAGCCGGAGGTGAGCGTCTTCTTTTTCAGCTTCTGTTCGAAATTGGTGCCGCGTTCGGTGTAGACAACGACGACCTGGAGATCGTCGTCATAAACGACCTCGGTCACCGTATCGTCCGGCCTGAGCATGTTCTGGTTGAGCAGGTAACCCAGGGCCAGATATTCCGGATAGTCGTTGATCGTCATCATGGTGACGATCTCCTGCGAATTCAGGTACAGGGTCAGCGGACGTTCGACCGGCACACTGATCTCGACAGGCGCGCCGGTCTGGTCAATGCCGGTCACACGTTCGGTCAGCCGCGGATTGTTCGGATCGGGCATCACCCGCGGCAAGCGCTGGTCGCTGCCTTCGGTTTCCGGTTTGGCTCGAAGTGTTCCGGTCATGATTTACTCGATCACGATGCGCGGCGCAGGTTTGGCCGCCGCGCCGGTGGTGATGGATGTCCAGAGCTGGCGCGCGATACCGATATAGTGCTTCGCATGCACGCCTTCAGGATCAATGGCAACAATCGGGCGTCCTTCGTCGGAGGTCTGGCGGATCGCCATATCGAGCGGGATTTCTCCGAGAAAGGGAATACCCTGCCGTTCCGCGTCAAGCCGCGCGCCACCGTGGCCAAAAATCGGCGTGACGTGATTGCAGGCCGGGCAGCAGAAGCTCGCCATGTTTTCGATCAGGCCAAGGATCGGGATGTTGACCTTGTTGAACATCTCGATTCCGCGGCGTGCGTCGATCAAGGCGATGTCCTGCGGCGTCGAGACGATCACGGCGCCTGCGAGGGGCGCCTGCTGCGCCATGGTGAGTTGCGCATCGCCGGTTCCGGGCGGGAGATCGACGACGAGAACGTCGAGGTCGTTCCACGCCACCTCGCGCAGCATCTGCGTGACGGCGGAGATCACCATCGGTCCGCGCCAGGCCATGGCGTTGTCTTCCTCGACCAGAAAGCCGATCGACATGACCTTGACGCCGAAGCGTTCCAGCGGCTCCAGCATACGGGGACCGAGCATCCGCGGCTTGCCGCGCAGACCGAACAGCTTCTGCTGCGACGGTCCGTAGATATCTGCGTCGAGAATGCCGACTTTCAGCCCCAGCGATGCGAAGCCGAGCGCAAGGTTGCAAGAGGTAGTGGACTTGCCGACGCCGCCCTTGCCGGATGCGACGGCGATGACGTGCTTGACGCCGGGAATTCCCGCGGCCTTCGAGGTCGCAGGCGGATGCGGTATGGTGCGAGCGACGGACAAATGCGATCTCCCGGCCGGTTGCGCGTCCCGCGCTTCGGATTATTGCGATCCAAATGGATCGTTCTTCTTGATGGTCTGCGCACGCAGATAGTCCTCGGTCGACATGACCGGCGGGCGCTGCGGTCCGGAATGCGGATCGAATCCCTCGTTGACAGCGGCTTCGACACGGCAATCTGAACACATCTTGATCACGTCGAGCCGCCGCGCGTTGGTGCCCTGGAACATCCAGTGCTTGTCCTGCAATTTCGACAGCACGCGCTCGATCGAGCTCCTTGTGCCGAACGGTGTGCCGCAGGCGATGCAGTGGAAGGGCTCTTCTTCTTTCAGGACACGGAGCGGTGCATTCCAGGCCTGGAAGTCGAGGCGCGGCTCCAGTGTGATGACATCTTCCGGGCAGGTCGCCTCGCACAGACCGCACTGAACGCACAGGCTTTCCGTAAACCGCAGCATGGCGCGGTCGGGATTATCCGAAAGCGCATGCGTTGGACATGCGGTGACGCAGGCATGGCACAGGGTGCATCCTTCGACGTTCAGTTGGACGCCGCCAAACGGAGCGCCGCGCGGAAGCGGCACGGAATCGATGGGAGCGGGTGCCGCAAGTTGAAGTTCGCGGAACAAGGTTTCCATGACGCCGCGTTTGGCGCCGCGCGGAATCAGCGTCGCAGGTGCTGGTGACGCGGTCGCGAGCGGTATGGCGTCGAGCATTGCGCGCAACTCATCCGGATCGTCGGTTTCCAGAATGCGAACGAGGTCTTCGCCGAAGCCAAGCGCGGCGGCGATCGTTCCGGACATTTGCGCGCTGCTGCGCAGCCCGGCTGTTTCGTGCCGGGGCTGTGCGCGCAACAGAAGCGCAACACCCGCGCCGCCATAGGCAAAGACCGCCGCAAGGGATTCCGGCCCAAGCTGCGTCACCTCGTTGACGCGAACCGGGAGCACGGTGGCGGGCAGGCCGTCGCCGAATCGTGCGAGTGCCTCGATCAGCGGCTCGCCGTGATCGCCGTCATGAAAAAGCACAATCGCCTGTTCGCCGCCGGCCTTGCGATAGGTCTGCAAGAGCGTGCGAAGGCGGCGCATCAGCGCGTCGGCGCTCGGCAGTGCATAGGATGCGGCGCCGGTCGGGCAAACCGACGCGCAGGAGCCGCACCCCGCGCATATAAATGGATCAATCGCAACAGCATTTCCGTTCGGCACAATCGCGCCGGTCGGGCACTGATCGAGGCATCGCGTGCAGCCGGTGATATTCGAGCGCGAATGCGCGCAGAGGGATTCTTCGAAATGGATGAAGCGCGGCTTGTCGAATGTTCCGACAAGGTTTCCGGCGTCCATGATTGCGCGTTCGACGGAGGCAGGGTCGCGCGGATCGGCGCGCAGGTAGCCGGGCCGCAATTCATGCGCCGGAAACAGCGGCAGACCGCCGCTGACATCGAGAATGACATCGCATGTCGAGGTCGCGCCGTCGTGCGCCATGCCGAACAGCAATTTGTCGCGGGACGAAGGCGAGGGGATCGCATAATCGTCAATCGCGAGTTCAAATTTCCCGAGATAGCCTCGCGCGTTGCGGATCGTGCCTTTCACCACCGGAAATTCGTTCACCGCGCGTGGCGCAAGATCGCCCGGCTTTGTCAGAACCACCGTGATGTCGAGGCGATCGGCGAGACGTTTCGCTGCATTGATGGCCACCTCGTCGCGGCCGTAGATCAGCACGACGCCGTTGCTCTCGAGCGTCACAAGCGAGATGGGCGGCATCTCTTCCGCCGCCGCGGCAATGAGCGCCGCGGTCTTTGGTCCGGCCGCCTCAGCATCCTTCGACCAGCCGCCGGTCTCGCGAATGTTAACGAATGTGAGCGGAACTTGCGGAAAATCCTCGGCGGTCTCCTTGAACAGCGGCGCTTCCTGCGTGCAGGCCACCGTTATCGCTTCACCCTCGGCGAGGGCCGCCTTGAACTCGCCGAGATCGGCGCCGCAGAGCTGGTCAGCCCGCGTCATTTTCGCCGTGCAGCCGCGCCCGATCGCCTGCGTATCGAGCGGTATGGTCTTTTCGCAACTGCAAACCAGAAGGCGGGTCTTCGCGCTGTTCATGATCTGCAACCTTGACCCTTGGCGTCTGCTAGGAGTGGTGATGTCAATCATATGGTGTCACGGCAAGGACTTGCGCAAGCATCGCAATGCCTTGACCGGGATAGCATAGACTGCCCAAATACAAAGAGCTTAGGGAAATTTTCTACGATGACGGTTTCGCGCGCGGCGCAGGCGGAAAAGCTGCTCGATCTGCCTCCAGGCTACACACTCGTCCCGCTCCGCGAGCATGGTGATGCGTTCGCCCATGGCTGCAGCATCGCTTCGGAGGCCGGAGCCGGGACGCTGGTTTGGGTCCGGCGTTACGATCTGGTCGAATTCGCCGTGGTTCTGGAGCCGGACGAACCGCTGCTATCCGCACGCCGCGCGTTTTTTGCAGGCATGAACGCGACTGCGGACGCGATTGCGGTTCATTGTCCGCCGGAGCGGCAGGTCCAGTTCATCTGGCCCGATACGATCCTGTTCGATGGCGGAATACTGGGCGGCGGGCGGCTTGGCTGGCCGGCGGCCTGCCGGGAAAGTGAGGTTCCGGATTGGCTGGTGTTCGGCGTGATGCTGCGCGCCGCGGATATGGCGCAGGTTGGCGAGACCGAAGCCGCGAGCGGAGTTGCGCTGCTGAACGAAGGTTTTGAAATGGTCGATACCGAAGCGATGATCGGCAGTTTCGCCCGTCACCTTCTGACAGCATTCGATCAATGGAACGAGCAGGGGTTCGACCCGGTGGCGCGTGACTATCTCAGCCGTCTGTCCGGAAAGGGCGGCGACGAGCAGCGCGGGATCGACACCAACGGCGACCTGCTCATCAGGATTCCTGGAGCAAAGGGACCGGTGACGCGAACCGGCCTTGTCGATGCGCTGGCCAAGGCCGCGTGGTACGATCCGGACTATCGCGCTCCGAAACTGGGGTGAGGCGGATGCTGAAACTTCCGCGCACGATCAGGCTCGATCCGTCAGATACGTTCGTGTTCGAGCGGGCGGCGGAGCCGGGCGAATGGGCGGTGTCGGGCGCATTCGTGTTCTGGGATCGCGATCCGGCGACCTTGGGCCAAAAGCAGAGGGTGGCGCTGCGGTCCGGGTTTCTTGGGATCGACAGTCTCGGCTGGTCCACGCTTGCGGTTGTCACCGAGGCGACGGAGGCCGAGAGGTCCGAGATTGTCGAGCGGCTCGCGGCGCAGCTTCTGGCGAAGTTTGGCGCGCCAGACATGGAAGCCGCGCGCGCTGCCGCCGGGGAGGAAGTCGCATTTGCATCCTCGCTGTGCGACCATGCGCCCCAGACGATCCTGGCGGTGCAGCGTTCCGTTGAGAACGGGGAAATCCGCGAGCGCTTCCGGACCTTGAAGCCGCGTCCGACCGGGCCGGGCGGGGATCAATTGCATCGCCATGCCCCGGCCTTTACCTTTCACGAAGTTGAAGGCGAAGAACCGGCCGAGGACGTCGATCTCCTCGGCCTTACGAAGACGGAGCGGACATGAGAGAATTCTGGGTCGCTTCGGGTCACCACCTGACACGTCGTGCCGATCACGGCGGGCTGCTTGCGACACCCGAACTGATCATGGCCTATCTGGCGCGGCCGGAACTGATGCCGCCCGATGACGCCTGCGATGCCGAGCGCAACCTGCATGCCGGGCTGCTTGCCGATCCATTTCGTCCGGTGACCAAGGCCGAGATTGCCGCGCTCGCCGATGCCGACGCCCGCGAGAACTGGACCTTCATGATCGCCTTCCGTGACAGGATTCTTGCGGCTCCGTCGCTCGAGGCTGTTTTTGTCTCGCTGGCGCGCAAAGGCACCAGTGATTTGCCGCCGATCTTTCTGTCGCAGTTGTGCCATCTGATTCTGCGCAACGCCCTCGAGGGTTGCGAGGATCCCTATATGCTGCGCGCCGCCGAGCTGTTCTATCGTAGTCAAAAGGCGACGGTTCACGAAGGCGCGTTGTTGCTGGCGGATGCCGAAGTGGTCGAGGCGCAGCATCGCGCCCAGCAGGATCTTCATACGTCTCCACTGACGGCGATGCTTCAGCCGCAGGCCTTCGGCGAAATGGATGTGATGGACGACAACAATGCCTGGACCTATTGGTCACGGTCTGACGCCCATGCGATGGTAATGAACCTGGGCGGCAATCCGAAAGCGCGCGATGCGCTCTGCCGGGTGATCGAGCGCTGGATCGCGCATCTCATGGGTGTTGTGGTGACGGTCGAACCGATGGCTTCCATCGAGGATCGTGACTGGCGCTGGTTCATCGGCCTCGATGGTGAGGGCACCCGAATCGGCAATGCACTTTGGAATGGCGACACGCCGGGCGCGCATGCCGCCGAGCGGATCGTCGCCCTGATGCGCCTGACGTTTGAGGACGCCCGCGTTGTCGACGGACGTGTTGGAAACAAGCCGGTCTATCTCATTCTGGCGATGGATTCAGACAAAATCGTTCGTCTGAAGCCGCAGAATCTTGTCGCGGGGCTGCCGCTGGCGTCCGCGGCAAACGTCGCGTGAATCATTTGTAACGGGAGGATCAGCAACGGTCATGACCGAGACGTCCCGTGAAGTCGGTGTGGTGCTGCGCCGCCGTGCAATCGACAATCCGTGGGTCGACCACATCTGGTCGCCGGTGACTATTCTCGAAGACGTCCCTTCGACCGCGCCATGGACAGTCCTGTCGCACGAGCCTGATGCCGTCCTGTATTATGCGGGCCGCGCGACTCTCGATCTCTTCAGCGCCGACACGGCGAACTACCGCGACAATCTTGCGGATGGCGAGCCGCGCATCTGGGTTGCGCTGCGGCGTCAGGACGGCGGTGCGGAGCTTGAACTGACAAAGGTGACCGCCGATCCGACCGAAGGCGAGGCGATGTTTGAAAGCGGCACCGATGTCATTGGGACAGTGCCGATGCCTCCGGATGTTGCGGCGTGGATCGCTGCATTTGTCGACGAATTTCACGTCGAACAGGTGTTCCACAAGCGCAAGCGCGACAAGGCGAAAGCGGGTCGCAGGCCAAGTGAAGGTCCAGGTGAAGGTTCGTCCGGAGGATGGAGGGACGACGTATGAGCCAGGACGAGAAAGACAACGGGAAGAGTTTTCTTTCACGCTGGTCGCAGCGCAAACAGGAAGCGAAACAGCCTGAGGGCGATAACGCGGCAGAAAAGCCGGCTGACGAGGCGGGAGGCAGCCCTCGCTCTATTGTTCCAGAAGATGAAGACACGCAATTCGATCTCTCAAGCCTGCCGAAGCTGGACGAGATCACGGAAAAAACCGACATCACCGGGTTCTTGCGCAAGGGAGTGCCCGAGAGTTTGCGAAACGCGGCGCTGAGAAAATCCTGGGCGCTGGATCCGGCGATCCGCAACTACGTCAATCCCGCGCTCGACTACGCATATGACTGGAATTCGCCCGGGGGTGTGCCCGGACACGGCGAACTGGCAGCCGGCACCGATGTCGCAAAGATGGTTCTGCAGATCATGGGCAGTGATCCGGCGGTGCACCATGCACAGGACAGCGCTGCACCGCCTCCTGAAGCGGTGGCCGATGCGGACACCGGCGGTGCTGAAATGCAAAATCCAGTGCCGGCATTGCCGCCGGAGTCCGTGCGGTTGTCGGCAAATTCCATTCCGCAGGCTGCCAGTGGCGAGGAGGCTGAAGGTGCCCCGTTTGACGATTCAGGGCACGAGCAGGACGCCGAATCCGCCGCATCGCAGCAAAAGGTGCGACGACATGGCACTGCAAAACCAAGGCTTTAGACAAAAGTTTTCGAGACATAGGACAAGCCTATGCTACAAATTTAGAACTAGAACAGTTCTAGTAAACAAGAATGCCTCGTTTTAGGGCACGGATGGGGGAACTCGGTTCGTACCATGCGCGATTCCGGATTAGAGCAAGCGATCAAGGCAGCAGGCGGCGTTGCAGCGCTGGCGAGAGCTGTTGGCATTTCCCAGCCCTCGATATCGGCCTGGTCGCGTATTCCAGCAGAGCGCGTGCTGACCATTGAAACGCTGACGCGCGTTCCACGTTTCATCCTTCGTCCCGATCTCTACGGATCAGCGGAGGTTGATGTGCCGTCGATGTCCAGCATTGACGAAATTGATCAACTCCGCAGCGCGGAGTATGGCCTGCTCGCATTGCTGCTCGGCAAGGCCCCGGATGCGCAAACGCTCGCGCGTGTCGCAACGCTCAAGGGCGACGCTTCCGATCTCGGCATGGCGCATGTCGAACTGGCGGAGGCGGCTGCGGATGTGACCGAGAGCGCCGCTGCCAGGGAATTTTTTGATCTCTTCATCGGTCTGGGGCGCGGCGAGTTGCTGCCCTATGCCTCGTACTACCTCACCGGCTTTCTTCACGAACGCCCGCTCTCGCGTGTCCGCGAGGATTTCGATCTGCTCGGAATTGAGCGGGCGGGATCGTCGCGTGATCCCGAGGATCACATCGCGATCCTGCTTGAAGTCATGGCCGGTCTCGCGCGCGGGGAGTTCGATGCCGACTTTGCCGCACAGGTCCGGTTTTTCGAGCGCCATCTGAAGCCGTGGGCGGCGCGCATGTTTGCCGACCTTGAGATGCAGAATTCTGCAAAATTCTACCGCGCTGTCGGTCGTGTGGGCCGCGTCTTCATGGAACTGGAATCTGAAGCCTTCACGCTGTCCGAGTAGCGGCAGGCGAAATGGAATCGATTGGAAGGAGATCGCTATGAGCAAGCCATCCAAAGCGAAAACGCAAGCGGGCCACGGCAAGGCGCCAGGACTCGATCGCCGCCGATTTTTCATGATGGGCGGATCGGCCGTCGCGGCCGCGGCCATCGTGCCGGTCTCCACCGAAGCTGAAGCCGATGAGTCGCAGGCCGAGCGCGTCAAGGCCCGTTACAAGGCCGATGCGCCGGACGTCAAGAATTTCTATCGCGTCAACCGTTATTGATGGAAGCACGCACATGTTGATCAAGCGAAAAGATGGATCGGCGGGACGCGCGCGGATGCAGGGCATCGCCGCCGGACTGGCTTCCGGTGTCCTCGATCGCCGCACATTTCTGCGCCGCTCCGGTCTGGTGGCGGGCGCGGGTGCAGCGATTGGACTGTCGCCGCTCGGATCGGTGCGCAAGTCGCAGGCCGGGCCGATGATTGTTGGCGCGCCGACCGAGGTCAAAAAGAACATCTGCACGCACTGCTCGGTGGGATGCACCGTCATCGCCGAAGTGCAGAACGGTGTCTGGGTCGGGCAGGAGCCGGCCTGGGACAGCCCGATCAATCGCGGTTCGCATTGCGCCAAGGGGGCGTCGGTCCGTGAACTGGTTCACGGTGACCGCCGGCTGAAATACCCGATGAAACTCGTCAATGGCGAGTGGCAGAGGATCGGGTGGGATCAGGCCGTCAACGAGATCGGCGACAAGATGCTCGAAATCCGCGCCAAGTCCGGCGCCGATTCGATGTACCTGCTCGGTTCGGCGAAGTTCTCCAACGAAGGCGGCTATCTGTTCCGCAAGTTCGCCGCGTTCTGGGGCACCAATTCGATCGACCATCAGGCGCGTATCTGCCACTCGACCACGGTCGCCGGTGTCGCGAATACATGGGGCTACGGCGCCATGACCAATTCCTATAACGACATCCGCAATTCCAAGACCATCATCTTCATGGGATCGAATGCGGCCGAAGCACATCCTGTGTCGCTGCAGCACATCCTGACCGGCAAGGAAATCAACCGGGCCAACGTCTTTGTGCTCGATCCGCGGTTCACGCGCACCGCCGCACACGCGACGGAGTATGTCCGCTTCCGCGGCGGCACCGACATCGCCGTGATCTGGGGCATGCTGCACCACATTTTCAACAACGGCTGGGAAGACAAGCAGTTCATCGCCCAGCGCGTTTACGGCATGGACCAGATTCGCGCCGAAGTCGCAAAATGGACGCCGGACGAGGTTGAGCGCGTCACCGGCATTCCCGGCGAGCAGTTGAAGAAGGTGGCTGAGACCTTTGCCAAACAGAAGCCGGCCACGTTCATCTGGTGCATGGGCGGCACGCAGCACACTGTCGGCACCGCCAATGTCCGCGCCTATTGCAACCTTCTCCTCGCAACCGGTAACGTCGGCTCTTACGGCACGGGCGCGAATATCTTCCGCGGTCACTGCAATGTGCAGGGTGCGACCGATATCGGCCTCGATATCACGTCGTTGCCACTCTACTACGGTCTTGTCGAAGGCGCCTGGAAGCACTGGGCTCGTGTCTGGGAAGTCGATTATGACTACCTGCAGAGCCGCTTCGATGAAGTGCCGGCCAAGGCCGGCCGTCCGGCCCGTACGCGCAAACAGAATATGGAATTGCCGGGCATTCCATGGACACGCTGGTTCGATGCGACGCTTGCCAAGCCTGACGACGTCGATCAGCGCGATACGCTGAAGGGCGTGTTCATCATGGGGCATGGCGGTAACACCATCCCGCGCATGACCGAAATGGTGAAAGGCCTTGAGGCGCTCGAACTGCTGGTGGTCGCGGACCCGCATCCGACGACATTTGCCGCGATCTCGGATCGCAAGAACGGCACCTATCTGCTGCCGGCATGCAGCCAGTTCGAGACATCGGGCTCGCGGACCGCGTCCAACCGCTCGTTGCAGTGGGGCGAGCAGGTCGTCAAGCCGCTGTTTGAATCCAAGGACGACTACGAAATTATCTACCGGTTTGCCAAGAAGCTCGGCTTCGCCGATTTGATGTTCAAGAACATCAAGGTCGAGAACGAGCGTCCTGTTCCGGAAGACCTTCTGCGCGAGATCAACCGCGGCGGCTTCTCCACCGGGTACTCCGGCCAGTCGCCCGAGCGCCTGAAGGCGCATATGAAGAATCAAGGCAAGTTCGATCTCGTCACGCTGCGCGCCAAGGCGGATGAGCCGGATATCGGCGGCGACTACTACGGCCTGCCATGGCCATGCTGGGGCACGCCGCAGGTCAAGCATCCGGGAACCCATACGCTCTACAACACCAATCTTCATGTGAAGGATGGCGGCGGTACGTTCCGCGCGCGCTTCGGTGTGGTCTACGAGGAGAAACAGCCCGACGGTTCGGTGAAGAAGGTCAATCTTCTCGCCGAGGGGTCCTACAGCAAGGGCTCGGAACTGACCGACGGTTATCCCGAATTCACCTATGGCGTTCTGAAGAAACTTGGCTGGGACAAGGATCTCACCGAAGCCGAGCTCGCCACCATCAACAAGATCGGCGGTAACAATCCGGACGGCGTGGGCTGGGCGGTCGATCTGTCCGGCGGCATTATCCGCGTCACGATGGAGCACGGGGTGATGGCGTACGGGAACGGCAAAGCACGCGCGGTGGCGTGGAACCTTCCGGACCCGGTGCCGGTTCATCGCGAACCGATCTACACGGCGCGGCCTGACCTCGTGTCGAAATATCCGACACGGCCTGACGGGCGTCAGTTCCGTGTGGCCAATCTCGGCTTCTCGATTCAGAAGGCCGCGGTGGACAAGGGACTCGCCAAGCAGTTTCCGATCATCCTGACGTCCGGGCGCCTCGTGGAATACGAAGGCGGCGGCGAAGAAACACGGTCGAATCGCTGGCTGGCCGAATTGCAGCAGGACATGTTTGTTGAAGTGAACACGTCCGACGCGGCTGAGCGCGGCATCAAGGACGGCGGCTGGGTCTGGGTGTTCGGTCCGGAAAACGGATCGAAGGCCCGCGTCAAGGCGCTGGTCACCGATCGCGTCGGCAAGGGTGTCGCCTTTATGCCCTTCCACTTCTCCGGCTGGTTCCAGGGCGTCGATCAGCGCTCGAAATATCCGAAGGGTGCCGATCCGATCGTTCTCGGCGAAAGCGTGAACACGATCACGTCGTACGGCTACGATCCGGTGACAGGCATGCACGAGGGCAAGGTGACCCTCTGCCAGATTCAAGCGGCGTGAGAGGAGAATGAACGATGGCTCGCGTCAAATTTCTTTGTGATGCCGACCGTTGCATTGAGTGCAATGCCTGCGTAACGGCCTGCAAGAACGAACATGAAGTGCCCTGGGGCATCAATCGCCGCCGCGTTGTCACCATTAATGACGGCAAACCCGGCGAGCGCTCCGTCTCCATGGCCTGCATGCACTGTACGGACGCGCCCTGCGCAGCGGTCTGCCCGGTGTCGTGCTTCTACACCACGGCCGACGGCGTGGTCCTTCACTCGAAGGACCTCTGCATCGGATGCGGCTACTGCTTCTATGCGTGTCCGTTCGGCGCGCCCCAGTATCCGAAGGTCGGAAACTTCGGCTCGCGCGGCAAGATGGACAAATGCACGTACTGCGCGGGTGGACCGGAAGCCGACAACACGCCTGCGGAATACGCCAAATACGGCGCGAACCGTCTGGCCGAGGGCAAACTGCCTATCTGCGCCGAGATGTGTTCGACCAAGGCGCTGCTTGCCGGTGACGGTGCGATCATCGCCGAGATTTACAAGGAGCGCGTGATGAAGCGCGGTTACGGCTCGGGCATGTGGGGCTGGAAAACAGCCTACAGCGATTCACCGACCGGCTAGGGCAGGCTCGAAGCCGTTTCGACGGCCTTCGACACCATGCTGAGGTCATTCTTGAATAGAACCGGAAGGTTTTGCCGATGTCGATCTCACTCTCAACTCTCAGGGCCGCATGTGCTGCCATCGTGCTGCTGTTCGCATATTCGCAACCGGCTGCAGCGCAACTGGTATTCAAGCCGACCGCCGATGCGGTGCATGAAGATCAGCTTCTCAAGTCGCTGAAGGAAGGCGACAAGATCACGGGCCGGATCACCATTCCCGATCCGATGGCGCGGAATCTGATCCAGCCTGCCGGAAAGGATTGGCGGGATTTTCAGCGTCATAAACTTCCGATCATCGGCGGTGTTGCCATCATCGGCATGCTGGCTCTTCTGGCGATCTTTCTCGCCGTCCGCGGCCGCGTCCGTGTCGAGCACGGGCTTTCAGGGATCAAAATCCTTCGGTTTGCCAGCTTCGAGCGGTTCACCCATTGGCTGACGGCGACGTGCTTCATCATTCTCGCGTTGTCGGGCCTGAACATCAGTTTTGGCCGGGTGCTTATCCTGCCGCTCTTCGGGCCGGACGCATTTTCCACGCTGACCGCCTGGGGCAAGATCGCGCACAACTATCTCGCGTTCCCGTTCATGCTCGGGATCGCGATCATGTTTGTCATCTGGATCAAGGATAACATCCCGGGAAAACTCGATCTCGTCTGGCTCAGGGAAGGCGGAGGCATTCTGAAGAGCGGCGAGCATCCGCCGGCGAAGCGCTTCAATGCCGGCCAGAAGGGCATTTTCTGGATGGTTGTTGTTGGCGGCGCGCTGATGTCGGTGTCGGGCTGGTTCCTGCTGTTTCCCTACATCCCCGCCAACGTCACGGCCCTGCAGTTCTGGACGGTGGTCCATGCGGTGATCGCCATGCTCTTTATCGCCGGGATACTTGCCCATATCTATATCGGCACCGTCGGCATGGAAGGCGCGTTCGAGGCGATGGGCTCCGGTGAGGTGGACCTCAACTGGGCCAAGGAGCATCATTCGCTCTGGGTCGAGGAAGAGCAGGCCAAGGGCCATGTCCCCGACACCGGCAGGTCGCGGCCGATGCCGGCGGAATAATTCGAGTTATCGTTCAGTTGCATGCCTATATAAGGGACTGTCCGGCATCGCCGGGCGGTCCCTTTCGATTTTCGGAGCATGGAATGAGAGTCATAGGTCTTTCGGGGTGGAGCGGAGCAGGCAAGACGACGCTGCTGACGCGCCTCATCCCGCATCTGACCGCCGAGGGTTTGCGTGTCTCCACTATGAAGCATGCCCACAGCAATTTCGACGTCGACATTCCCGGCAAGGATTCCTGGCTGCACCGGCAGGCGGGCGCAGCCGAAGTGCTGATCTCCTCCGGGCGGCGCTGGGCGCTCATGCATGAATTGCGAGGCGCCCCCGAGCCGCCGTTCATGGAGTTGCTGGCGAGAATGTCACGGGTTGATCTTCTGATCGTCGAGGGATTCAAGGCTGATCCGCATCCCAAGATCGAAATTCATCGCGCGGCGAACAACAAGCCGCTGATGTTTCCGAACGATCCGACGATCGCTGGCATCGCAGCAGATATTCCGGTCGACACGGGGTTGCCTTATGCCCATCTCGATGATGTTCCGGCCATTGCGCGCATGATGCGCGCGTTGGCGGTGAAGGTCGAGGATGTGCTCGCGTTCCAGCCCGCAGGAGCCTGACCGGCGATGGCGCAGCTTTCGGACGATTGTTTTGCGTTTGGCGGGCCGATGATGTCGGTCGATGACGCCGTTGCCACCATCGCGGCGCGCGTCAACGCCGTTGCGGAATGCGAGTCAGTTGATCTCGCCGACGCCGACGGCCGAGTGCTCGCCTCGGATGTCAGGGCGCCGATGGCGCTGCCGCCGTTTACCAATTCAGCCGTGGACGGATACGCCGTGCGCAGTGCCGATCTGCCGCGCGATAAGGAGCGGGCGTTTTCCGTCTCGGGCCGCATCCAGGCCGGGTCGCCTTCGCCGGGGGCGATTGCGGCGGACCATGCGATCCGTATTTTCACCGGCGCGCCGATGCCTGAAGGCGCGGACACCGTGTTCATGCAGGAAGACGTGCGCATTGACGGCACCGGCAACGTCGTGCTGCCGCCGGGTCTGAAAGCCGGCGCCAACGTTCGTCCCGCCGGCGAGGACATTCCGCAGGGACATCTGGCGCTGCCTGCGGGGCGTCAGTTGCGGCCGCAGGATATCGCGCTCTTGGCTGCACTGGGCATGACGCGCATCGAGGTGAAACGGCGGTTGCGCATTGCCGTATTTTCAACGGGCAACGAAGTGGTTTCGCCCGGTGAGCCACGCAGCCCCGTGCAGCTCTTTGATTCCAATCGTTTCATGCTGACTGCGATGCTGAAACGGCTGGGCTGCGAGGTCAGCGATCTTGGCATCCTGCGTGATGATCGCGCGTCTCTTGCCTCCGCCCTGCAAGACGCCGCTGCCCGTCATGATCTCATCCTGACCTCTGGCGGCGTTTCGACTGGAGAGGAAGATCACGTCAAGGCCGCGGTCGAAAGCGTCGGCACATTGGTGCTCTGGCGGATGGCAATCAAGCCGGGCCGCCCGGTTGCGATGGGCATTATTGGCGGAACGCCGTTCATCGGCTTGCCGGGAAACCCCGTCGCGAGCTTCGTGACCTTTACCTATGTCGTCCGTCCGGTCGTCATGGCGTTGGCGGGCGCGGTTCAACGGCGGCTGGCACTGACGCCGGTGTGCGCGGGCTTCAGTTACAAGAAGAAGGCGGGACGCCGCGAATATGTCCGGGCCAGTTTGCGCAGCACCGGCAACGGCACGTTGGAGGCGGTGAAATTCCCGCGCGAGGGCGCGGGTCTTCTGTCCTCGCTGGTGGACACTGATGGGCTGGTCGAACTCGGCGAGGAGATCGTCAAGGTTGAACCCGGCCAGACGGTCGGATTTCTGGACTACACGGCTTTACTCTGATGCTTCAGCCCGGCCCAATCAGGTTGTGGCCGGGATCACCAACGCGGGCGCCGCTTGTGGTGAATGCGACGTAGCCGGGCTCCTGGAACTTGTTGAGGAGCATCGACACTGCGGTGGCAGACAGGGCTGCAAAGACCAGCGCGACGATAAAGACCTTCATGGTTTTCCCCGGCAAATCGGTTTGTTACCGCATCATTTTGTGCGCCGGAACCGGACAAGGCAAGTTATCTGTTGTCGCGCTTTGGTCGCAGGGCCGCCTCCTGGTTGACAGGCCAGGACGGTCAGAATGATGCGTTGCGAGAGGAAATGGACGGCGCCGTTGACGCGGCATAGCGCCTCCGCCATTGAAGGGCATGGCCATGACCAAACTCGATTTGACGGGTCTCAAATGCCCGCTTCCAGTCTTGAAGACGCGCAAGGCGCTGAAGGCGCTGATGGCCGGCGACCGGCTCGAAGTCCACTGCACCGATCCATTGTCCGTGATTGATATCCCGAACCTGATCCGCGAAACCGGGGACCGGGTCGAGATCGTCGAGCGCGCGGAAAAACGCATTGTGTTCATGATCGAGAAGACGAACGGAGCCACCGCTTGAGCACGCCGTCTGTCTGGCCGGTGGAAATCCGGCTTGTGAAGGACAGGCGCTCGCTCAGGATCGCGTTCGACGATGGTTCGGAGTTCACTCTGCCCGCGGAGCTGCTCCGTGTGACCAGCCCTTCGGCTGAAGTCCAGGGCCATTCCGAGGCGGAGCGGAAGACCGTGGGCGGCAAGCGCAATGTCGCTATTCTTTCCGTCGATCCCGTCGGAAACTACGCTGTGCGGATCGGCTTCGACGACATGCACAGCACCGGAATCTACTCATGGTCCTTCCTGCATGATCTCGGCGAGAATGCGGAACGCCGCTTTGTGGATTATCTGGACGAACTGGCTGCCAAGAATCTCGATCGCGATACACCCGGCGTTCGCTAACCCGTCGCAGAGATGCCTTGGCCTCGGGTCGGCTGACCGGACACTGTTCGGAAGTTCATTTCATATTGTGGATGGGAGCCCGGAGGTTGTCATGTCGCAATCGAATGCTGGAATAATTCTTGGCATACGAAATGCCAGAGACTATCCTTCGCGGCAGGAAAGCATCAAGGATGAGACATTCGAATGAGCCATAGCGTTCAGACAGTTCAGCCGTTCGAACATCCAGGTGAGGGCCGAAAACGGGCCAAGTCCACTCCCAAGGGCCGTCAAATTGATCCCCAAGCGGCTGAAGAGATTGAGCTTTTGCTCGGTGACCGCCCCCGGCGGCGGGACATGCTGATCGAGCACCTCCACCTCATTCAGGACAAATACAACCAGATCTCGGCGGCCCATCTGGCGGCGCTGGCCGATGCGATGAAACTGGCTTTTTCTGAGGTATTTGAAACCGCGACCTTTTACGCGCATTTCGACGTGGTCAAGGAAGGCCAGCCGGATCTGCCGCCACTCACTATACGGGTTTGCGATTCCCTGACCTGCGCCATGCTCGGCGCGGAGGCGCTGCTCGGCGAGTTGAAGAAGAAAGCAGGACCGGGCGTGCGGGTCGTGCGGGCGCCTTGCGTCGGACGCTGCGACACCGCACCGGCCGCCGAAGTCGGACACAACTTCGTCGATCACGCCAGCGCCGACAAAGTGCTGGCCGCGGCCGATAGCGGCGACACCCATGCGCATCTGCCCAGCTACATCGACTACGATGCCTATGTCGCCAAGGGCGGCTACGCGCTCTTGCGGAAATTGCGCGCCGGCGAAATGTCGAAAGAGGACCTGCTGCAGGCGCTCGACGAAGCCTCATTGCGCGGTC
Organism: Afipia clevelandensis ATCC 49720; assembly: GCF_000336555.1. GTDB lineage: Bacteria > Pseudomonadota > Alphaproteobacteria > Rhizobiales > Xanthobacteraceae > Afipia > Afipia clevelandensis. The sequence continues at coordinate 4,316,965 of NZ_KB375281.1, forward strand.
TCGGCGGCGCAGGCTTTCCGACCGGCCGCAAATGGCGCGCAGTGCTGGGCGAGCCCGGGCCGCGACTGATGGCGATCAACGGCGATGAAGGCGAGCCGGGGACATTCAAGGATCGCTATTATCTCGAGACCGATCCGCATCGTTTTATCGAAGGCATGCTGATCGGCGCCCATGTCGTCGACGCGCCGGAGGTCTACATCTACCTCCGGGATGAATACCCGGCGGCGCGGGAAATCATCGCGCGCGAAATCGCAAAGCTTCCCCCCGGCGGACCGGTTCTGCATCTGCGCCGTGGCGCCGGCGCGTATATTTGCGGCGAGGAATCCGCGCTGCTCGAAAGCATCGAGGGCAAGCGTGGTTTGCCGCGACACAAGCCGCCATATCCGTTTCAGGTCGGCTTGTTTGGCCTGCCTACGCTCATCAACAATATCGAGACGCTGTGGTGGGTTCGCGACATCGTTGAGAACGGTGCGTCCTGGTGGTCCCATCAGGGCCGTCACGAACGTCACGGATTGCGCAGCTATTCAGTCTCGGGCCGTGTGAAAGAGCCGGGCATGAAACTCGCGCCCGCGGGAATCACGGTGCGCGAACTGATCGATGAATTCTGCGGCGGCATGGCCGATGGTCATACATTCCACGCCTATCTGCCAGGCGGCGCCTCCGGCGGCATCCTTCCGGCCTCAATGGACAACATTCCGCTCGATTTCGGCACGCTGGAAAAATACGGGTGCTTCATCGGATCGGCCGCCGTCGTCATCCTGTCCGACAAGGATCAGGTCAAGGACGCCGCGCTCAACCTGATGCGCTTCTTCGAGGATGAGAGCTGCGGACAATGCACGCCGTGCCGCGTCGGAACGCAGAAGGCTGCGATACTGATGAAAGAGCGGAACTGGAACCGCGAACTGCTCGAAGAATTGAGCCAAGCGATGCGAGATGCGTCCATCTGCGGACTGGGGCAGGCCGCATCGAATCCGCTGACCACTGTGATTAAGTATTTCCCCGAGGAATTCGCGCCCAAGGAAGCTGCAGAATGACCAGGATTCAATTCGAGCTCGATGGGAAAATGGTCGAAGCCCAGCCGGGCGAGTCGATCTGGCAGGTCGCCAAGCGCGAAGGAACGGACATCCCGCACCTTTGCTACTCGCCGGAACCCGACTATCGCGCCGACGGCAATTGCCGTGCCTGCATGGTGGAGATCGAAGGCGAGCGCGTGCTGGCGGCGTCCTGCAAGCGGATGCCGAATGTCGGCATGAAGGTGAAGTCGGCGAGTGCCCGCGCAGTGTCGGCGCGCAAGATGGTGATGGAGCTTCTGGTTGCCGACCAGCCGGCGCGCGAGACCTCGCACGATCCCGATTCCAAATTCTGGAGCTGGGCTGACAAGGTGGACGTCACCGAAAGCCGCTTTCCGGCGAACGAACGCTGGGCGAGCGATACAAGCCATCCCGCGATGAGCGTCAATCTCGACGCCTGCATCCAGTGTGGCCTGTGCGTCCGCGCGTGCCGCGAAGTTCAGGTCAATGACGTCATCGGGATGGCCTATCGCAACCACGACGCCAAGATCGTGTTCGACTTCGACGATCCGATGGGCGAATCGACCTGCGTTGCGTGCGGCGAATGCGTGCAGGCATGTCCCACCGGCGCGTTGATGCCATCTGCCTATCTCGATGCGAACCAAACCCGCACGGTCTATCCCGACAAGACGGTGGACTCGCTTTGCCCGTTCTGCGGCGTCGGCTGTCAGGTGGAATATCAGATCAAGGACGAAAAGATCGTTTATGCCGAGGGGCGCGACGGCCCCGCCAATCACAACCGGCTTTGTGTGAAGGGGCGTTTCGGCTTCGATTACATCCATCATCCGCACCGCATCACGAAGCCGCTGGTACGGCTGCCGAATGCCAAAAAAGACGCCGGCGATCAGGTCGATCCCGCCAATCCGTTCACGCACTTCCGTGAAGCGTCGTGGGACGAGGCCCTCGACATCGCCGCGCAAGGTCTTGTCAAAATTCGCGACACCAAGGGCGTCAAGGCGCTTGCGGGCTTCGGGTCGGCCAAGGGCTCCAACGAGGAAGCATATCTCTTTCAAAAGCTGGTACGCACCGGCTTCGGCTCGAACAATGTCGACCACTGCACGCGGCTGTGCCACGCATCGTCCGTTGCGGCGCTGATGGAGGGCCTGAATTCAGGCGCGGTGTCGGCGCCATTCTCCGCGGCGGCGGATGCGGAAGTGATTATCGTGATCGGCGCCAATCCGACGGTCAATCATCCGGTCGCAGCCACCTTTATCAAGAATGCGGTGAAGAAGGGCGCGAAGCTGATCGTGATGGACCCGCGGCGTCAAACGCTGTCGCGTCACGCCACCAAGCACCTGCAGTTCAAGCCTGGCAGCGATGTCGCAATGCTGAACGCGATGCTGCATACGATCGTCACTGAAGGATTGACCGACGCGCAATATATCGCCGGATACACCGAGGGATTTGACGATCTCAAGGAGAAGATCAAGGAATTCCCGCCGGAAAAGATGGAGCCGATCTGCGGCATTCCCGCCGAGACGCTGCGCGAAGTCGCGCGCATGTACGCGAAGGCGAAATCGTCGATCATCTTCTGGGGAATGGGCATCAGCCAGCATGTTCATGGCACGGACAATGCGCGCTGCCTGATCGCGCTGGCGCTGACAACGGGCCAGATCGGCCGTCCCGGCACAGGACTGCATCCGCTGCGCGGGCAGAACAATGTGCAGGGCGCATCCGACGCCGGTCTTATCCCGATGTTCCTGCCGGACTACCAGCCGGTGGGCCGCGTCGATCTGCGGCAGCCGTTCGAGCATCTCTGGCATCAGGAACTCGATCCGGTCCGCGGATTGACCGTTGTCGAGATCATGGACGCGATTCATGCCGGCACCATCTCCGGCATGTACATCGAGGGCGAGAATCCGGCGATGTCCGATCCTGATCTGCAGCATGCGCGCGAAGCGCTTGCCAAGCTCGAACATCTGGTGGTGCAGGACCTGTTCGTCACCGAAACGGCATTCCATGCCGACGTGATCCTGCCGGCGTCGGCGTTCGCCGAGAAGGCCGGCTCATTCACCAATACCGACCGGCGTGTGCAGATCGCGCGCCAAGTGGTCAAGCCACCCGGCGATGCCCGTCAGGACCTGTGGATCATCCAGGAAATCGCGCGGCGCATGGGTCTCGACTGGAATTATAACGGACCCGCGGACGTCTTCACGGAGATGACGCATGTGATGCCATCACTGAAGAACATTACGTGGGAGCGGCTGGAGCGTGAAGGCGCCGTGACCTATCCCGTCAGCGATCCGTTCGTGCCCGGCAACGAGATCATCTTCACAACCGGCTTCCCGACCGAGAGCGGCCGCGGGAAGATCGTTCCAGCGAAGGTGATTGCGCCGGACGAAATCCCCGATGACGAGTATCCGATGGTTTTGTCCACAGGGCGCGTGCTCGAACACTGGCACACAGGCTCGATGACGCGCCGCTCCGAAGTGCTGGACAATATCGAGCCGGAAGCTGTCGCGTTCATGTCGCCGAAGGACATGCGCAGGCTGAATGTCTGGCCGGGCGATTTCGTCCGGCTTGAAACCCGGCGCGGGGCAATCGAGGTCAGGGTCCGTTCGGATCGCGACGTGCCCGAGAACATGGTGTTCATGCCATTCTGTTATGCCGAGGCGGCAGCGAACCTGCTGACCAACCCGGCGCTCGATCCGTTCGGCAAGATTCCTGAATTCAAGTTCTGCGCCGTGCGCGCAAAACCTGCCGAGCTCCGCTCCGCAGCGGAATGACGTTGATTGGGGTTCCTTTAAGGCCCCGCGAAGCAAAGTTCTCCGCGGTCCGATTTCGATCGGATGCGAGCGGCGAACTGGATTCCCTTGCATACGACACAGACAAACGGCGGCAGGTTAAATGCGGCCAAGCGGGAGGTCATAAACCACCTCTTGGGCGGACGGTTCTGGCCGCTGATTGGTCTGGAAGGCTGCGTCAGCGCGGACCATAATGGCGTGGATATCTGCTACGCCAGCAAGAGGAATCCGGATGAAAATCGAAGAGCTTTTCAGTGTGCGCGGCAAGGTTGCGCTGGTCACCGGTGGAAGCCGCGGACTGGGAGAAATGTTCGCCCGCGCCTACGTGGAAAACGGCGTCAAGGTCTACATCTCTTCGCGCAAGGCGGAGGCCTGCGCCAGCCTCGCGGAAGAGCTCTCGAAGTTCGGGACTTGCATTCCCCTTCCGGCAGACCTGTCGAAGATGGACGAGATCGAGCGGCTGGCGAAAGAGATCGCCGCCCGCGAGAGCAAGCTCGATATCCTCATCAACAATGCAGGTGCGAGCTGGGGAGCTTCATTTGCCGAATTCCCTGAAAACGGCTGGGACAAGGTGATGGACCTCAACCTGAAGTCGGTATTCTTCATGACCCAGAAGCTGCTGCCGTTGCTGAAGGCGGCGGGCAGCGCCGAGGACTATGCGCGCGTTATCAATATCGGTTCGATCGAGGGAATCAGGACCTCGCATCTGGAGGCCTATTCTTATGCGGCTTCCAAATCCGGTGTGCTTCATGTCACGCGGATGATGGCGAAGTATCTGGCCAGCGACCACATCGCCGTCAATGCCATCGCACCCGGCTACTTTCCGTCAAAGATGACCGAGGCGATCGAGGCGGAGGACAGCGCCGAAATCCTGACCCATACGCCGATGAAACGCTGGGGGCAGCCGAGCGATATGGCCGGCGTCGCCCTCTATCTCGCCTCAAAAGCCAGTGCATTTGTTTGTGGCGCGGTGATCCCCGTCGACGGCGGCCTCGCCACCACTAGCTGACAGGAGCAACGAGGGCGCGCGCATGCTTATGGCGGGCACCGACAGAACTCACGGACGGGTCCCGGCATTCTGTGTGTCGAATGCCGGGATGCCGAGCCTTACTTTACTTGGCCCATTTCCTTGAGCACCTCGTTGGCGGCCTTGAAGGCATCGAGGCCCGCCGGAATCCCGCAATAGACCGTAGCGTGGAGCAGAACCTCCTTGATCTCGTCGACCGTTACGCCGTTGTTGATGGCGCCGCGCGTGTGCAGCTTGATTTCCGGTGAGCGGTTCAGCGCCGTCAGCATCGCGAGATTGAGCAGGCTGCGGGTTTTACGGTCGAGACCTGGCCGGTTCCAGGCATAGCCCCAGCACCATTCCGTGGTGATGTGCTGGAACGCCATCGTGAAGTCGTTCGCCGACCGGATCGACTTGTCGACATAGTCCGAGCCGAGCACCTCACGGCGCGCGGACAGGCCGATGTCGAACAATCCGCCAAGAGTAATCTTCTGATCGTAGCTCATGAGTGCTCCGTGAGTGGTGTTTGACGTCGAAGTGGACGGTCCGCCGCAGCTTGCGCATGAGCGGTTGCCTGATCTGCATCATGATTGAGGCGGCACGTTTCAATAGATCAGATCGGCGGTCAAGCTGATTGACAGAGTGTCCGGCAATCAGTTCATTGGCGATATCTCGCGGCATTGAACATGCGATCAGCAGCGACACCCGCCGCGCAGTCATACGCCAGCTTTATGGTGAGGAGCCTTTCTCGTGTCTCAGTCCACGGCCATCATCCCGCCCGCGAAAATCGCAGTGATCGGCCTCGGCAACATGGGGCAACCGATGGCGGCCTGTCTGTCCCGTGCGGGTTATGAGGTGGTCGGCTTCGATACGTCGGACGATGCGCGGCGCAAGTTCAGCGCTGCCGGCGGTATCGCTGCTCCCGGCGTGGCTGAGGCCGTGTCGGATGCCGCCCTCGTCATTACGCTTCTGCCGGATGGCACGATTGTTCGGGCTGCTATCGAAGGCATGAAACCGCATTTCGCGCCCGGTGCGGTGATTGTCGACATGAGTTCATCCGCGCCTATGGGGACGAAAGCCCTCGGCCAGGAACTGATCGCAGCAGGTTTTGAATTTATCGACGCGCCAGTGTCTGGCGGCGTGAAGCGTGCGATCGACGGAACGCTCGCGATCATGGCGGGCGGAGATGAAAGCACCATCGACCGGGCTGAACCCGTTCTGCACGCGATGGGCAAGTCAGTCTTCCGGACCGGTCCGCTCGGGTCGGGCCATGCCGCCAAGGCACTGAACAACTATGTCTCCGCAGCCGGTCTCGCGGCGGCGGTGGAGGCGGTTGCGATTGCAGAGCGCTTTGGAATTGATCCCAACAAGCTGGTGGACGTTCTGAATGCATCTACGGGGCGCAACAATTCCACCGAGAACAAACTCAAGCAGTTCATCATCTCAGGGACATTCAATTCCGGATTCTCGCTTGCCCTGATGGCCAAGGACATCCGCACGGCTGACGATCTCGCCCGCCAGCTCGATGTGCCGGCGCCGCTCGCCGACGAGGTGGCCGCGCAGTGGGATGAAGCGCTGAAGATGCTCGGATCGTCGGCCGATCATACCGAGATCGGCCGCTATTCCGCGGCCAGGCGGTGATTGCCGATTATGTGCGCTGTGTAACCGGCGTCAGTGCCGGCCGGTCTGCAGGCGGCCGAACAGATAGCCGATCGCGGCGACCATCAGGAGCAGGACCGCGCTGGCGAAGTCCGGAGAAACGGCCTGGTTGTTTCCCGCCGGGACCAGTTTTGGCAAACCGCCGCCAAGAAAATACCAGCCCGCGCCGACGAGCAGCGCGAGGGCCAAAAAGCTCGCAAGCCCCGCGCGTCCGGGGAAACCTGACGATCCCGTTTCAGCTTCAGGCTTGTAGGCCCGGCGGACGGCTTGCCGATCCGGTTCTGCTGCGGGCCGCGCCGAGGCGGTCTCAACACCAGCGGACGCATGTGTCGCGTTCCCCTTGCCGTACTGCCTCTCGATCTCCAGCGCAAATCGCTTGAAGAAGGCCGCCGACATCTGTTTGGCCGTTGCGTCAATCAGCCGTCCGCCAAGCTGCGAAAGTTTGCCGCCAATCTCCGCCGAGACGTCATAGTGGAGCAGGGTGGCATCTCCATCCGCTTCAAGGCGGACAACGGCGCCGCCCTTGGCGAAGCCTGCAACGCCGCCCTGGCCTTCACCTGTGATGCGATAGCCATTGGGGGGATCGAGATCGGACAGCGTGACCGCGCCCTGAAACTTCGCGCTGACCGGGCCGACCTTGATCACGGCGGTGGCAGTCATCTGCGTGTCCGAGAGTTTGACGAGTTCCTGACAGCCGGGAATGCACGCTTCCAGGATCGCCACATCGTTGAGGGCTTTCCATACAACGTCACGGCTGGCCGGAATGCGCTGTTGTCCCGCCATCTTCATATCGTGTTCCCTTGTCCGCCACGTTCCGCGATGGCGTTTGAATGCGCCGCAATATCCGATCCACAGGCGCGCCCTCGCGACCTTGACATTGCACATATTAGTACAGTAATGCAAGTCACTATGCTTGATGATTTTGGCTTGGACGGTATTGTCGGAGATCATGATGCCTGATGATCCATCGTGTTGATCGCCAGCCAGGTTGAGACATCGGTATGAAGCCAGCTTCCTTTGACTATGTCCGCGCCGAGAGTATCGAGCACGCTGTGCAGACGCTTGCTCGGGCGGATGGCGATGGAAAGGTCATTGCCGGCGGTCAGAGCCTGATGCCGATGATGAACTTCCGGCTCGTAAAGCCATCGGTGCTGGTTGATATCAATCGCATTCCCGGTCTCGACCGGATCGAGCAGCGCGGAAGCCGGCTCGCGCTGGGCGCGCTGGTGCGTCACCGGATGACGGCCGCCGATCGGCTCATCGCGACGCAGATTCCGGTGCTCCATCAGGCCATGAAGCATGTGGCGCATTTGACGGTGCGGAATCGCGGCACCTTTTGCGGCAGCGTTTGCCATGCGGATCCGGCAGCGGAAATGCCGATGATGACCCTGCTTCTCAACGGGGCCATCCAGATTTCTTCTCCGAGAGGCACGCGCGTAGTAGCGGCGGAGGATTTCTTCGTGAGTTCGCTGGTGACATGCCTCGAACCCGATGAAGTCGTCACGGAAATCGAAATCGACACGTTCCCTGCCGAAACTGGCTGGGGCTTTGAGGAGTTCGCCCGGCGCCATGGCGATTACGCGCTGGCGGCCGTCGCCGTGACGATGACGCGGCGAGACGGGGTGGTATCGGCTCCGCGGATTGCCTTGATGGGCGTCGGCGAAATGCCGATGCGGATGTCCGCGCTGGAGACGATGATCGAAGGACGAGAATTGACCGACGATCTGATCGGCGAAGTGGTCGCGGTCTTGCGGGATGAGATCACGCCGAACTCCGATCTTCACGGGTCGGCCGATTATCGGCGGCATCTGGCGGGTGCCCTTACGCGCCGCGCCCTGTCGGCCGCATGGTCTCGCGCAGGGGTGCGTGAAGAATGAGCAAGCAGATCGACATTACGGTCTCCGTGAACGGGCTGTCGTACACACGGCAGATCGAGCCACGGTTGTTATTATCCGACTTCCTGCGTAACGAACTGGGGTTGACCGGAACCCACGTCGGTTGCGAGCACGGCGTGTGTGGGGCCTGCACGGTGCTGCTGAATGGCCGCAGCGCGCGGTCCTGTCTGACGCTTGCCGTTCAGGCTGACGGTGCGGATATCGAAACGGTCGAAGGGCAGGGAAGCGTCGAGAATCTCGGGCGGATTCAGCGGGCGTTTCGCGATCATCACGGTCTTCAGTGCGGGTTCTGTACGCCCGGCTTCATCATGACGATCACCGATATGCTGCGTCACCACGGCCTTGAGAATGATGAGGACATCCGGGAGGCGCTTTCCGGCAACATCTGCCGATGCACGGGCTATGAACACATCGTCAATGCGGTGCGCGAACTCGCCAGAGAACGAGGGCCACTCAAGTGATCCGGACCCGTCTCAACAGAAGCGTGTTATCAGACGAGTGCGGCGAATGAAGAAGCCGGAAACGCCATCCGCGGAATTGCGCCCGAAGCTGGTGGGGCAGCGCATCAAGCGCACCGAAGATCCGCGCCTTCTGACGGGCGCGGGCCGCTATGTCGATGACATGACTCCTCCCGGAACGCTTCACGTCGCGCTCAGGCGCAGCGATCAGCCTCACGCCCGCATTGCGGGTATTGATGTGGGCGAAGCCTTCTCGATACCCGGCGTCGTGGCCATCTTCGATGCCACCGATATCGAAGGTGATCTGAAGCCAGCGATTCCGACCTCGAAGATGAAAAACTACTACGCCACGCCAATCTGGCCGCTGGCGAGGGGCAAGGTGCGGTACGTCGGCGAACCGGTCGTTGCCGTTCTCGCCGAAAGCCGCTACGCGGCCGAAGACGCGCTGGAACATATTTCCATCAAATACGAGCCGCTTCCGTTCGCGATCCGGCAGGTGGACGCTGTTGCCGACGATGCGCCGCTGCTGCACGACGAAGCCGGAACCAATGTCATCATTTCGCGCGAGTTCGCGCGTGGCGACGTGGACAAGGCGATCACGGATGCTCCGGTGACGGTGAAGGGCGTTTTCAGGATGACGCGGAAGACCGCGGTTTCGATGGAAAACCGCTCGTATCTTGCCGAATGGGATCGCCGCCGCCTTGCGCTGACGCTGCATTCGTCGACCAACATTCCCGGCATCATCCGCGATGTGCTCGCAGGTTGCCTCGATTTGCCGGGAAACCGCATGCGTGTGGTTGCGCCCGATGTCGGAGGCAGCTTCGGGGGCAAGGGATCACTCTATCATGAGGAGATGCTGGTTTGCGTCTTGGCGCGCAAGCTGGGACGGCCAGTCAAGTATGTCGCCGACCGCCTTGAGGATCTGTCGGCGACGAGTCAGGCCTTCGATGAATTGATGGAAGCCGAACTCGCGCTCGATCACGACGGCAAGCTGATCGGACTGCGCGCCGACGTCATCGGCGATATCGGCGCATACTCAATCTATCCATGGACCGGTGCTCTCGAGCCGGTTCAGGTGGTCAGCTTTCTTCCGGGACCCTATCGGCTGGAGCATTATCGCGGACGGATTCGCGGGGTGCTCACTCCCAAGCCGCCGACCGGTCCTTATCGCGGCGTCGGCCGTCCATCCTCGACATTCGCGATGGAGCGGCTGATCGAGATGGCGGCGCGCAAGATCGGAATGGATCCCGTCGAAATCCGGCGCCGCAATCTCGTGACCGCCGAGGAATTTCCGTATCGGACGGGCTCCGGCATTATCTGGGACAAGTCTGCCTTTCAGGAATGCCTTCAGGGCGCCGTTGATCTTGCCGATTATCCGGCCCTTGTGCGTGAGCGCGACAAGGCGCGCCAGGAAGGCAGATGGGTCGGCATCGGGCTTTCAAGCTATGCCGAATTGACCGGAATCGGGTCGCGCATTTCGGTGGCGCCGGGCATGCCGATCAACACGGGCACCGAGACGTCGTCGATCCGGATTGACGCCACCGGGGCGATCACTGCCGCCTTCGGCATCTCGTCGCACGGGCAGGGACTGGAAACGACCCTTGCGCAAGTCATCGCCGATGAGATGGGCTGCAAGATGCACGACATTGAGGTCCAGCACGGGGATAGTTCGCTCGTTCCCATGAGCAGCGGCACCTTTGCCAGCCGCTCGGCAGTGATCGCGGGCGGCGCGGCGACGATGTCGGCGCGTGTGGTCAAGGCCAAGGTGCTGAAGGCTGCCGCTTACCTGATGGAGGTCCCCGTCGACGATCTGGAAGCGTCGGACGGGATTGTCCGCGCGCGTTCCTCCAATGCCTCGATGACCTTCAAGGAGGTCGCGCATGCGGTCTATTCGCAGATGGGACGGATTCCGCGCGAATTGCGGGAAGACCTGGTCGCATCGGAAACCTACGATCCCTATCTCGGAACGGCATGTTCCTCCACGCATCTCGTGATGGTTGAGATCGACCCGCAAACCTTTGGCGTCACGATCAAGCGATATGTCGTCGCGGAAGATTGCGGTCGCATCATCAATCCTATGATTGTCGACGGCCAGGTTCACGGCGCGGTGGCGCAGGGAATCGGCGCAGCTTTGCTTGAAGAGCTTGTCTATGACGAGAAGGGGCAATTTCTCACGGCCAGTCTTGCGGATTATCTCGTTCCGGTCGCCACGAACGTGCCGGACATTGGAATCGTGCATATCGAGGCCGAACTGCCGAACAATATCGGTGGGTTTCGCGGCATGGGCGAGGGCGGCACGATCGGCGCGCCGGCGGCTATCGCCAACGCTGTCTCGGATGCATTGTCGCCGCTTGGTATCGAGATCGATACGCTGCCAGCCACTCCGGAACGCATTTTCCGTCTGGTCGAGGCTGCGCGTTCCGGCGGAGGGGTGGTGTAGGCGAGACACGGCTTCGGGCCGATCGGCTTGTTCTGGATTGAACAACTGGTATACATTGCTAAGTCTCGTGCGTTGAGATACGCGCCTTTCAATCCGTAGAATGTCTCGTCAGGGGCACTTGGTCAGAGCCAGACATGCGGCCAGCGGTTGCAGCAAAAGACAAGAAGCCGGCCAGATCCCCAAAGTCCGATTTGTCGGTTCGTTCAGAGGAAAAAAGCTCCGATTTGCTCGAGCGCAAATGCTCGATTGCAAGTACGGTCGGGATTCTGTCCGATGCTTGGGCATTTCTTGTCATTCGTGAGGCGTTCTTCGGTGCGCGGCGGTTCGAGGAATTCCGTTCGGGTCTCGAAATTTCGCGCGCGACACTGACTGACCGGCTGCGGCGGCTGACCCAGGAAGGCATTCTTCGCGAGGCCAGCTATTCGGACACGTCGAGCCGGGTCGAGTACAAGCTGACCAAGTCCGGGATCGATCTCTATCCGACATTCATGGCGCTGATGCAGTTCGGCGACCGCTGGCTCGATCCAACGGATGGACCGCTCCAGCTCATCCATGAAGATTGCAACTGCGTCAGCAAGCCGCTGGTCGCCTGTTCATGCTGCCAGAAGAAAATCACGGCGCGCGAGGTCACCTATCTCGACGGTCCAGGAGCGGGCGTGGTGGGCGCAGAAACCAATGCGCGGCGCACTCGCCGCACCGTCGACGATTTCATGCGCGGCCGTCCGAGCTCGGTGTCCCGTGCGCTGGAAGTGATCGGAGACCGCTGGAGCTTTCTGATCATTCGCGAAGCGTTCTACGGCGCGGCGCGTTTCGATCAATTTCAGGCCGAACTGAAAATCGCGTCCAACATTCTTACCGACCGGTTGAGCCGCCTTGTCGATCGCGGAGTCTTCAAGAAGCGGAAATACCAGTCAGCTCCCGAGCGGTTTGAATATCTGCTGACGCCGATGGGGGCCGATCTACACGGGCCGATCATGATGATGATGGCCTGGGGAGACCGCTGGCGCGCCGGCGGCGAGCCGCCGATGCTTCTCAAGCATTCCGTTTGCGGCAAGATTTTCACGCCGACCGTTGTTTGCAACCGGTGCGGCAAGCCAATCCATGCCTACGCGATGAAGTATCGGATGCGCTACGATCCCAACAAGTTCGGCGGACGAAAAAGCAGCCGGGCTGTGCCCGGCCGCGTCTGATCGGCGTCGTCCGGAATTTGTGGACGAGTTACTTCTTCACAAGCGGACACTTGCTTTCGGAGAGCGGGCGGAACGCCTCGTTCCCGGGAATGACGGCGCGGAGCTTGTAATAGTCCCAGGCGTATTTCGACTCCGACGGCTTCTTCACCTCGTACACGTACATGTCGTGGACGAACCGTCCATCCTCGCGAACGCGCCCGTTCTTGGCGAAGAAGTCGTTCACCGGCATCTCACGCATTTTCGCCATAACGGTTTTGGCATCGTCCGTACCAGCGGCCTTTATCGCATTAAGATAATGCATGGTCGAGGAATAGTCGCCGGCATCGCCCATATGCGGCATGCGCTTCATCTTCGCGAAGAAACGCTTCGAGAACGCGCGGGTTTCCTCGTCGCGATCCCAGTAGAAGCCGTTGGTCAGAACAAGGCCCTGTGCGGTCTTGAGGCCCATCGAATCGATATCGGTGATCCACACCAGAAGTCCGGCGATGGTCTGCTTGCCGCCGTCGGTCAGTCCGAAGTCTTTGGCCGATTTCACAGCGTTGATGAAAGTCGTGCCGGAGCCTGCGACGGCGACGACCTTTGCCTTGGACGCCTGCGCCTGCAGCAGGAAGGATGAATGGTCAGGTGTGTCGATAGGATAGCGGATCGATCCGAGAACGTTTCCGCCATTCGCCTTGACGACATTCGCTGTATCGCCTTCGAGAGCATGTCCGAACGCATAGTCCGCGGTGAGGAAGTACCATGAATTCAGACCTTCCTTGATCAATGCCTTTCCGGTGCCTTGGGCGAGGGCGTAGGTGTCATAAGCATAGTGGATGCTGTTGGGTGTGCAGGAATCGCCGGTCAATCGCGACGAGCCTGATCCGTTGACGATGGCAATGCGGTTCTTCTCCTGCGCAACATTGGTGACAGCGAGTGCAATGGATGAGTTGATCAGATTGGCAATCATGTCGACCTTGCCGACATCATACCATTCACGCGCTTTGGCGATGGCCACTTCGTTCCTGTTCTGGTGATCGGCCACGATCACCTCGATTTTCTTTCCGAGGACCGTTCCGCCAAAATCCTCAACAGCCATTTTCACGGCCGTCACAGAACCCTCGCCGGATTCGTGGGAAAACTGCCCCGACATATCCGTCATCACGCCGATCCGCACCACGTCGTCCGAAATCCTGTCCTGCGCAAATGCCGATCCGGCGAGCGCTACACTTGCGGCCAGTGCCAATGCAGTTGTTCTCATAGTGCCTCCTCCCGTTTTCAAAAACCTGCGGCTGCTCAGTCAGCTCGAAATTACAGGCTTGCATAACTAGACTAATTTGATATGACTGTGTCAACAGCGTTGCGCGGACTCATTGCGTTGCGGCGCACAAGCAAAATCGGGAGGAGGAGCGGATGGGTGCAACAGCGCGTCATCCGACGACGGAGGTCGTTCTGCAGGCGCGGGGACTGCGTAAGGATTTTCGCGGCTACACGGCTGTCGGCGGTGTTGATCTCGATATTCATCGCGGCGAGATTCATGCGCTGATCGGGCCCAATGGTGCGGGAAAGACCACGGTCTTCAACCTGCTCACGAAATTTCTTGTGCCAACCTCCGGGCAAATTCTTCTCGATGGAATCGATGTCTCGCATGAGCCGCCGGCGGCGCTGGCGCGGCGCGGACTTGTGCGTTCATTTCAGATTTCAGCGGTGTTTCCGCATCTGACGGTGAGCGACAACATCGTGGTCGCGCTGCAGCGGGCTTGTATTTCCCCTGTGGCGTTTTGGCGCGGACGAAAGCGCCTTGGCGATGTTTCGGCCCGGATCGGCGAACTGCTTTCGCAGGTGGATCTTGCCGCATTCGCGAAAACGCGTGCCGGCGATTTGCCGTACGGGCGCAAGCGGGCGCTGGAACTGGCGACGACGCTGGCGGCTGAACCAAAAGTGATGCTGCTCGACGAGCCGACGCAGGGATTGGGGCATGAGGACGTCGATCGCGTCACCGCGCTGATCAAGCAGGCGGCGGTTGGCCGCACTGTGGTCATGGTGGAGCACAACATGAAGATGGTCGCGCGAATTGCCGACCGGATCAGTGTTCTGAGGCGTGGAGAGATTATCGCCGAAGGCACTTACGAAGAGGTCTCGCGCGATCCGCAGGTCGTGGAATCCTATCTCGGTTCGCGATCTCGCGCGGAGAAAAAACAATGATGGCGACAGCCGAATTTACCGCTCCGGAAAATGCGGCGGACGTATTGACGGTCGACAGCCTTCACGCCTGGTACGGCGAATCCCATGTGCTGCACGGCATGTCGTTTTCGCTGCATCCCGGAGAGGTCGTGGCCTTGCTCGGCCGTAACGGCAGCGGCCGGACCACGACGCTGCGTGCGGTGATGGGCCTGACGGACCGGACCGAAGGGGAGATCCGGATCGGCGGCAGGAACGCCACGCGGTTGCCACCGCATCTGATCGCGCGCATGGGGGTCGGCTATTGTCCGGAAGAGCGCGCGATTTTCGCATCGCTATCATGCGAGGAAAACCTTCTATTGCCGCCCCGGCAGACGGATGGCGGCATGCCGCTGGACGAAATCTACGCGCTGCTGCCCAATCTCGCGGAGCGACGGCACACGCCGGGCACGCGGCTTTCGGGCGGGGAACAGCAAATGCTGGCGATTGCGCGCATCCTGCGCACCGGCGCCCGTCTGCTGTTGCTGGACGAAATCTCCGAGGGCCTCGCGCCGGTGATTGTCGACCGGTTGTTCGATCTGGTCGTGGAGCTGAAGTCGCGCGGCTACACCATTCTGCTGGTCGAGCAGAACAAGTATTTCGCCGCGCCGCTCGCGGACAGGTTTCTGGTGGTCGAGCGTGGAACCATTGTCATGCGCCTGACTGCTGATGAACTGGAAGCGCAAGCCGATCTTGTCGACCGCACGCTGGGCGTTTGAGAGGCATCATGTTCGATATTCCAATTCAGGTGCTGTTGGGGCAGGTGACGATCGGTCTCGTCAACGGGTCGTTCTACGCCATTCTCAGCCTGGGCCTCGCGCTCATCTTCGGGCTTCTCAACGTGATCAACTTCGCGCACGGAGCCCTCTACATGCTTGGTGCGTTCGGCGTGTATCTGGCCATGCAGAAGCTGGGCGTGAACTACTGGTGGTCGTTGATCCTTGTACCCGTCGTCGTTGGCGCATTCGGCGCCTTGATCGAGCGGCTTCTGCTGCGGCGGCTGTCGGGGCTCGATCATCTTTATGGCTTGCTGTTCACGTTCGGTCTTGCGCTGGTTCTGGAAGGCATCTTCCGCGACATCTATGGCTCGGCCGGACTTCCATATCCGACGCCGCCGGCGCTGCGCGGACTGATCGATCTGGGCTTCATGCGGCTTCCGATCTATCGCGTCTGGATCGTCTGCATGTCGCTGCTGGTTTGCATCGCCGTCTGGTTCCTGATCGAACAGACACGGCTTGGCTCCTATCTCCGCGCAGGCACCGAGAATGCCCGGATCGTACAGGCGCTCGGCATCAATGTCCCGCTGATGGTGACGCTGGTCTATGCGCTCGGAGCGGCGCTGGCCGCCTTCGCCGGTGTTCTTGCAGCCCCGATCTATCAGGTGCAGCCGCTGATGGGCTCCAACATCCTGATCATCACCTTCGCGGTCGTCGTCATCGGCGGGCTTGGCTCCACCGCGGGTGCGATCATGACCGGGCTTGCGCTCGGCGTGATCGAAGGCCTGTCCAAGGTGTTCTATCCTGAAATCTCGTCAACCATCGTGTTCATCGTCATGGCGTTCGTGCTTCTGATCCGCCCTGCCGGCTTGTTTGGACGTGAAGCATGAGCATATCCATGAGGACGTCCACCGCATTACTGATCAGCCTGCTCGTAATCGGGTTCATCGCGCCGTTCGCAGGCCTGTACACGCAATTTCTGATGAAGTGCGTCGCTCTCGCGTTGTTCGCCGTGGCTTTCAATTTTTTCACGGGAAACGTCGGTCTGCTTTCCATCGGCCATGCAGCCTTCTTCGGCATGGGCGCCTATGTCGCCGGTTACGTTACGAAAGAGTGGGCGTTGACGCCTGAACTCGCTCTCGTGGTCAGTCTTCTCACGGGTCTCGTGCTCGGCCTTGTGATGGGCGGCATGGCGATCCGGCGTCAGGGCATCTATTTCGCGATGATCACTCTGGCTTTGGCGCAGATGGTCTATTTCTTTTGCGTGCAGGCACCATTCACCGGCGCCGAGGATGGATTGCAGCGCATTCCAAGGCGTGACCTGTTTGGTGTCATTCATCTCACCGACGACCATGCGATGTACGTTTTCGTGCTCGTGGTCATGGTCGCAGTGGTATGGGCGTTTCAGCGGCTAATGGAAGCGCCGTTCGGTCAGGTTCTGCTTGCCATTCGGGACAACGAGCCGCGCGCAATTTCGCTCGGCTACGATGTGCAGGGCTACAAGCTGTCTGCATTCGCGATGTCCGCGGCGGTTGCTGGACTGGCCGGTGGCATGAAGGCGCTGACGCTGGGCTTTGCGGGATTGCCGGACGCGCACTGGACCCAATCGGGCAATGTCATTCTCATGTGTCTGCTCGGCGGGCTCGGCACGCCGCTCGGACCCATTATCGGCGCCATTCTGGTGGTGACGCTGGAAAGCAGGCTTTCCGGGCTTGGTACGATCCAGGTTGGTTCGCTGTCTGTCGATCTCTCGACCAAGGTTCCGATCATCATTGGGCTGATCTTCATGGTGTGCGTCCTGCTGTTTCGGCGCGGCATTGTCGGCGAGATCGCGGCCGCTTTCGACGCCGCGCGGGCTCGGCGCAAACCATCACCGGAGAGCAGCAATGCCGCGAAACGTGTTGACATCGCCACCGCCGATTAGTCTATTTATGCAAGTGACATGGCCGAGCGCGAGATAGAAGCGCGCGGCGATAAGATGATTTCGGGGCCGCTATCCTGGCTCCGTCGAGCGGAGTGCGCAGTGCAGGGGTTTGTCTTCCAGTCCACGAAATCGGTCCTGGTCGAGCCGGGATCGTCGTCTCGCATCGGAGAACTCGTCAGTTCACTTGGCTGCAAATCCGTGCTGATGGTGAGCGATCCGGGGGTCAGCGGCGCCGGGCTTCTTCAGCCGGGGTTGGATGGTCTGCGCCAGCATGGCGTGACCGTGACTCTCTTTACGGATGTCCAGGCCGATCCGCCGGTGCATGTGATCGACGCAGCGGTGAAAATGGCGAGGGACGCCGCGGTCGATGGTGTCGTGTCCATCGGCGGTGGAAGCTCCATGGATGTGGCGAAGCTGGTCGCGTTGCTGGCTGTCGGTGAGGAGCGGCTGGATGATATCTACGGCGTCGGCCTGGTGAAGGGGCGGCGTCTCCCGCTGGTGCTTGCGCCAACAACGGCAGGCACCGGCTCGGAGGTCACGCCGATCTCGATCGTGACGACAGGCGAGGGCGAAAAGAAGGGTGTCGTCTCGCCGGTCTTGCTGCCGGACTGGGCGGTACTCGATGCGGAACTGACCGTCGGTCTGCCCGCTCCGGTCACAGCAGCGACGGGTATCGATGCCATGGTCCACGCCATCGAAGCCTATACCAGCAAGCGGCTCAAAAATCCGCTGTCGGATTCGCTCGCGCGTGAGGCGCTGCGCCTGCTGGGTGGAAACATTCACGAGGCTTGCCGCAACGGCATGAACCGCGAGGCGCGCCACAATATGCTGCTCGGGTCCATGCTTGCGGGCATGGCCTTTGCGAATGCGCCGGTCGCCGCCGTTCACGCGCTGGCTTACCCGGTCGGCGCGCGCTTTCACGTCCCGCATGGCTTGTCGAATTCGCTGGTGTTGCCGCAAGTCATTCGCTTCAATGCAGGTTCGGCCGAGAACCATTATGGCGAACTCGCAGGCATCCTTGTGCCGGCGGCGAAGGGAAATGCAGCCGAACGCACCGGGGCATTGGTGGACATGCTTTGCGCCTTGCCGGTGGAGCTCGGGTTGCCGACGCGGCTTCGCGATGTCGGCATCACGTCCGGCGATATTGGACTGCTGGCCGACGACGCGATGAAACAAACGCGCTTGCTGGTCAACAACCCGCGCGACGTCGCGCGCGCGGATGCGGTAGCGATCTACGAGGCCTCCCTATGAGCGAGCGTCCGAAGCCGGATCTCCGCAGCGGTTATGCCTACTTCCAGCTCATGACGACGCGCTGGATGGATAACGATTCCTACCGGCACATGAACAATACCACATACTATTCGTTCTTCGATTCCATCGTGAACCAGTACCTCATCGAGAACGGCGTGCTGGATGTTGAAAAGAGCGAGGTGATCGGTCTGGTGGCCGAAACCATGTGCCGGTACTTCAGATCGGTCGGCTTCCCGTCCAGGCTCAATGTTGGATTGAGAGCCAGTCATATCGGCAACAGCAGCGTTCGTTACGATGTGGCGCTCTTCAGGGACGATGACGACGAAGCATCGGCGCAGGGGCACTTTGTCCATGTTTATGTCGACCGCGCGAGCGGACGGCCGGTGCCGATTCCCGAGAAGCTGAAGTCGGTAGTGAAGCCGCTGTATCGCGGCGAGGTCTGAGATTCAGTCGATCAACTGTATGCCCGCAGGAGAGACTATTGGCCGACATAGATGTTGCCGTTCAGGACAGGATTGCGGTGGTGACGCTCAACCGGCCCGCCGAACGCAATGCCATGACGCTCGCGATGTGGGAAGGCATTGCCGATATTTTTTCTCGTCTCGGCGTTGATCCTGAAGTGCGTGCCATCATTCTGACCGGCGCGGGCCGGAATTTCAGTGTCGGTGCCGATGTTTCGGAGTTCTCAAAGGTCCGTTCCAATATCGCGGAGAGCAAGGCTTACGAGGTCGCCGTGGATGCATCGTCGGATGCGATCGCCAGCGCGCCGAAACCGGTCATTGCCGTTCTCGAGGGGTACTGCCTCGGCGGCGGATGTCATCTGTCGATGGCATGTGATTTCCGCTACGCCGATGCCGAGACGTCGATCGGAATCCCCGCGGCGAAGCTCTCGATTGTCTATGGTGTGCGCAGCACCCAGCGGCTGCTTGCCCTGGTCGGGCTGGCGAATGCCAAGCGCGTTCTTTACGCCGCTGAACGGTTCAGGGCGGGTGATGCGGCGCGGATGGGACTGATCGACCACGTCTCCACGGACCCGATGTCAGCCGCGAAGGCGCTGGCGGCGGATATCGCCGGGCTGGCACCCCTCTCGGTTGCGGGAGCCAAAAGGATATTGACCGGACTTTCAATGGGCGCCGGGGCGCTCGATCTGCGGGAGGCTGATTCATTGATCGACGCGGCGTCGGCCAGCGAGGATTATGAGGAGGGCCGGCGGGCGTTTGCCGAGAAGCGCCCTCCGGTGTTCCGCGGCAAGTGAGGGCAAAACCATGAAGATGCATGTTCTGTCAGGTGGGCGGCTGCGGATGCGCAGGACCATCTATTTTCCCGATGCCGGCCGCGACGAAACAATCGAACTTCCCGTCTCCTGCATGCTGATGCGCCACAAGCAGGGCAATGTGCTGTTCGATACCGGATGCCATCCCTCGATTGCGGAAAATCCCGAAGCGCGATGGGGCAGCGTCGCCAAGTATATGACGCCGATCATGCCGCCGGGCGACAACGTGCTCACAGGCCTGAAAGCGGTCGGTCTTGGTCCGGATGATATTGATGTCGTCGTCTGCTCGCATCTTCATACGGATCACTGTGGCTGCAACGAGTTCTTCAGAAAATCGACGATTGTCGTGCATGCGCGCGAACTGGACGCAGCGAGGGCGCCGGACGCGGCCGGATATTTTGCCGCAGACTGGGATCATCCCATTCCCATGAAGGCCATTGACGGACAGTTCGACCTGTTCGGTGACGGGAAGATCGTGCTCGTTCCGTTGCCCGGTCACACGCCCGGGACCGTTGGGGCGCTGGTCAAGCTGGATCGCAGCGGCGAGTTCCTGCTCACGTCCGACGCCGTCAGCATCAGGGAAAACCTCGACAAAAACATCGTTCCGAAGAACACGAAGAACGCGGAGGAATTCCTCAAATCGTTCGAGGAAATTCGCCGCATCGAGAAGGCCGGCGCAACAGTGATCTGCAGCCATGATGAAGCGCAATGGAATTCGTTGCGCAAAGGCATGGACGCTTACGAGTGATGCGCGGACTGGCCGCAAAAAATTGCAATTTCAACGACAAAGGATACCGGAATGGACATGCATCTGAAGGGTAAGGTCGCTCTTGTCACCGGCGCGGGCCGTGACGTTGGCCGCGAAATCGCACTCAGTCTCGCGGCGGAAGGTGCTGCGGTCGCGGTCAACTACAACGGATCGCGTGAGAAGGCTGAAGCGGTGGTTGCGGAGATCGAAAAAGCGGGTGGCAAGGCCATCGCCTGCAAGGCGAACGTTGCCAATTTCGATGAAGTCCAAGCCATGGTTGCGAAGGTAGTTGAGCATTTTGGCGGACTCAACATCGTGGTCAACAATGCCGGCGTGGCGCTTCGGAATCGCTTTGTCGACACAACGCCCGAGGAATGGAAGAAGCAGATCGATATCTGCCTCTACGGCGCCATTCACATTTCCAAGGCGGCGGCGCCTCATCTGGAAAAGGCCGGAGACGGGAGGATCATCGCGCTGGTGGGCGACTCATCCCGTGTCGGCGAGTCCGGACTTGCCATCGTTGCGGCCGCGCGCAGCGGCGTTATTGCCTTGATGAAATCGCTGGCCCGGGAACTCGGACGTTTTGGAACGACGGCCAATACGATCTCGCTGGGATTGATCGAAACCCCGCACGATCTGGCGTGGGTGAATGCAAACCGCGACAAACTCACCAAGCTCTACCCGCTGCGCAGACTTGGCTTCCCGTCGGACATCGCACCGATGGTCACGTTGCTGGCGTCGAAGCATGGCGGCTGGATTACTGGTCAGACGATCAGTATCAGCGGCGGTTTCAGCATGGTCTAACGAGCAAGCTGAGAGGGAGACATGCTCCACACAGATCTTATCGCGCCGATTCCCGCGCTGTTGCGCCGCCATGCGGAGGCGCGTGGCTCGAAAATCGCCTTCCGCGACGCCGAGACGGCGGTCACCTACGCCGATCTGGCGGCGCGCACTGCCAATCTGGCTGGTCATCTCGTTGATCACGGCGTGAAGCCGGGCGACAAGGTGGCGATCTTCCTGCCCAACTCGGTTGCCTGGATTGAAAGCTGTTTCGCCGTCAATCGGGCTGATGCCGTCGGTGTTCCTGTCAGTTATGAGGCAACAGCATCGGAGGTTCTTTATCGGCTTCAGGATGCCGGATGCACAGCCATCATCACCACCGATGAGCGGATGGACATGATTGCGGCTTTGCGCGCAGACGCGCCGTCGCTGAATTTGATTGTGCTGGTGGACCGTGGACCGGAAACCCGGCAGGGCTTGAGATATTCTGAATTTGCAGCAGGAAAGCCAAAATCGGCTCCGCCGGATTCACTCGATATCCACGCGCCTGCTTTCATTATCTACACATCCGGAACGACTGGCCGCGCAAAGGGGGTGTTGCTTTCGGTTCACAGTATGCTCTGGGTGGTCGCGGCCTGCTGGGCGCCGATCGCGGGCCTGTCCGAAGCAGACACCGTGCTGTCTCCGCTTCCGCTCTTTCATTCCTACGCGCTCAACCTTTCCGTGCTCGGCATTCTTGCGACCGGAGCGACCGAGTACGTCATGGAGAAGTATTCGACCACCGAGGCGGCGCGCCTGCTGAAGACCGGCGAGTTCACGGTATTCCCCGGTGTGCCGACCATGTTTCACTACTTTCTCGAGGCGGCGAAATCAGAACCGGCGCAAGCGTTTCCGAAGCTGCGCATTGGCATGTCGGCCGGTGCGATCATGCCTGCGACGCTCAATCGCGAATTCGAATCCCGTTTTGGAATCAAGCTGCTCGACGGTTACGGCATCACCGAGACGTCGACGATGGTGACGATGAACTGGATGACCGGTGCCCGCATCATGGGATCGTGCGGATTGCCTCTCCCCGGACTGGCTGTTCGTATTGTCTCCCCAGCGTCCGGAGACGATGTTGCGATCGGTGAAGAGGGCGAATTGATCGTTCGCGGTCCCAACCTGATGAGCGGCTATCATAACAAGCCGCAGGAGACCGCCGCCGCGTTGCGAAACGGCTGGTATCATACCGGCGATCTGGCGAAGAGTGACGAGAACGGCTTCCTGACGATCACGGGACGTCTCAAGGAGTTGATTATTCGCGGCGGTCAGAACATTGCTCCGGCCGAAATCGAGGAGGCGGTCAATTCTCTCGAAGACGTGATCGACAGCGCGGTGGTCGGCATCCCCCACCAACATCTGGGTGAGGTTCCGGCCTTGTTTGTCGTCACCCGGGGTGACGGACGTATCGACGCGGAGGCTGTTCTGGAACATTGCCGGGGCCGTTTGTCTTCTTATAAGGTGCCGTTCTCGGTTCATTTCGTGGCGGACATCCCGCGAACCGGATCGGGCAAGATCATCCGCTTCAAGCTGCGCGAAATGCTGGTCGCGCCGGAAAACAAGGCGTCATAACATGCTGGACAAGGTCGCAAAGCTCACCCTGAAGGATTCCTCGCTGCTGCGTGATGCCTGCTTCATTGGCGGCGAATGGGTTGCCGCCGACGGAGGCGGAACGATCAAGGTCGATAATCCGGCGACGGGCGCAGTTGTCGGCAGCGTGCCGAACATGGGCGCGGCGGAGACGAAGAGAGCCATTGAAGCGGCCAACGCGGCGTTGCCGGCCTGGCGCGCCCGAACCGCGAAAGAGCGATCGGCGATTCTGCGCAAATGGTTCGATCTGATGATGGCCAATCAGGAAGACCTTGCGATGATCATGACGGCGGAGCAAGGCAAGCCGCTTGCCGAGAGCCGCGGCGAGATCGCCTATGCGGCGAGTTTCATCGAGTGGTTCGCGGAAGAGGGTAAGCGCGTTTACGGCGATACCATTCCGCCCTTCACCTCCGATCGCCGTATTGTGGTGCTCAAGCAGCCGATCGGGGTCTGCGCCGCGATCACGCCGTGGAATTTTCCGGCGGCGATGATCACCCGCAAGGCCGGCCCCGCGTTGGCAGCGGGTTGCACCATGGTCGTGAAGCCGGCGAGCCAGACACCGTTGTCCGCACTCGCGCTGGCGGTTCTTGCGGAACGCGCCGGCGTGCCGAAGGGTGTGTTCTCCGTGGTGACGGGATCCGCTTCCGCCATCGGCGGTGAGATGACGTCGAATCCAATCGTGCGCAAGGTGACGTTCACCGGCTCGACGGAAATCGGCAAGAAGCTGATGAAAGAAAGCGCCTCGACAGTGAAGCGGACCTCCATGGAGCTGGGCGGCAATGCTCCGTTCATCGTGTTCGACGACGCCGACCTGGACGCCGCAGTAAAGGGCGCGATGGCGTCCAAATATCGCAACGCCGGCCAGACCTGCGTCTGCGTCAACCGCATCTTCGCGCAGGATCAGATTTACGACAAGTTTGTCGAAAAACTCTCGCAGGCAGTGCGCGAACTGAAGGTCGGAGATGGCTTCGCGGAAGGCGTCACCATTGGACCGCTGATCAACATGGCTGCGGTGGAAAAAGTCGAAGAGCACATCAATGATGCCACGTCAAAGGGTGCCAAGGTGGCGGTCGGCGGTCACCGCCATGCGCTCGGCCGTACTTTCTATGAGCCGACGGTTCTGACGGGCACGACGCCCGACATGCTGATCTTCCGTGAAGAAACCTTCGGGCCTGTTGCGCCAGTGTTTCGCTTCAAGACCGAGGACGAAGCCATACGGCTTGCCAACGACACCGAGTTCGGGCTCGCGGCCTATTTCTATGGCCGCGATATCGGGCGGGTCTGGCGCGTTGCCGAAGCCCTTGAATATGGCATGGTCGGTATCAACGAGGGGATTATCTCCACGGAAATCGCGCCCTTCGGCGGCGTCAAGGAAAGCGGCAACGGCCGCGAGGGTTCGAAATACGGCATCGAAGACTATCTCGAGATCAAGTACCTGTGCATGGGTGGAATCTGAGGCAACGTGCGATCGCGACCGCCCGGTTTCGGACGCATATGCGGCTGCCCGAGATGACTCGGGTGTTCCGCCGCGCTTGCTCTTTGTAGGGCAGAGGCGTGCCAATTCAGGCCGCCTGATCAGGCTGCGCCGGATTTTCTGGACTTCCGCGCCGGTTGGACGTCCAGGAATTTCCCGGGCAGGTCGTAGTTCTTCGGCACTTCGGGAATTTCCCGCCCAATGTATGCGTGACCGGCGTTGCGGCGGCGAGCAGCAGGCCGCGCATTCCAGGTCAAAAAGCCGGACGAATCGAAGTACAAGTACGACTACTATAAAATCATTACGACATCGCCCGGCGAGCAGGCCTTTCGGCCGATGAGCGACGGCAACTGCCCGCTGGTGAAGGGCTGATCTGGTGTTGTGGCGGGCGCGGGATTCCGCACTCGTCGAGGTTCGATATTCAAGGAGTTTGGCATGGCGGGTGCCATTGGCTTTATAGGTCTCGGCGTGATGGGCGAGCCGATGTGCCGGAATCTCGCACGCAAAAGCGGGCGTGCTGTTTTCGGCTTCGACCGGGCGGACGATCCGCTGCAGCGGCTGGCGGCCTCAGGTGTCAAACGGGCCGCTTCGCTGGCCGAACTGGCGAAGCAATGCGACACCATCTTCATGGCGTTACCGAGCGGAAAGCATGTGCAGGCGGTCTGCGATGGGGAGGACGGCCTTCTGAAGCACGCCGAAGCCCGCCATATCATTGTTGATCTTGGAACGTCTCCCGTGGAGATGAGCCGTGAACTGGCGAAGCACTTCGCCGCAAAGGGCGCGCGATATGCCGATGCTCCCATCGCGCGGACAAGGCAGGCCGCGGAAGAGGGGACGTTAAGCGTCATGGTCGGCGCGGACGCCGCGACCTTCAGCGAACTCCAGCCGCTGATCGCGACTTTTGCTACGGACATCACCCATTGCGGCGATGTCGGCGCGGGTCAGGTCGTGAAAATCCTCAACAACATGGTCCTGATGCAGACGGTCGTAGCGCTTGGTGAGGCGCTGGAAACGGCGAAGCGCGCCGGACTTGATGCGAAGCTGCTGTTTGAAACCCTTGCGAAGGGTTCGGCTGACAGCTTTGCATTGCGCAATCACGGCATGAAGGCGATGCTGCCGGATATGTTTCCGGAGCGTGCGTTTTCCGCGGAGTATGCCCGCAAGGATATCTCCTACGCTCTCGACCTGGCCCGTTCAGTGGACATCAAGCTGCCGGGAGCCGAACTGGCCGACAAGGTGCTCGGCGAGACGATCGAGGCCGGATATGGTGATCTCTATTGGCCTGTGCTCGCGCGGGTCATCAAAATATCCCGCGCGTAGGGTCGCGGGTGAGGGGAAATCCTTGCAAGAATCTCGTTCATGATTGACGTCCTTGTCATCGGCGGCGGGAATGCCGCGCTGTGCTCCGCGCTGATGGCGCGCGAGGCAGGCGCGTCGGTGCTGATGCTGGAGGCCGCGCCGCGCGAATGGCGCGGCGGCAATTCCATGCATGTGCGCAACCTGCGCTGCATGCACGATGCACCGCAGGACGTTCTTGTCGAAGCCTATCCCGAGGAGGAGTACTGGCAGGATCTTCTGAAGGTGACAGGCGGACTGACCGATGAACCACTTGCGCGGCTGGTGATCCGTCATTCGTCGCGGTGCCGCCCATGGATGCGCGGTCACGGCGTTCATTTCCAGCCGCCGTTGTCCGGCGCTTTACATGTGGCGCGCACCAACGCCTTCTTCATGGGCGGCGGCAAGGCACTGGTGAATGCCTATTATCGCAGCGCCGAAAATCTTGGCGTCAGGATTCGCTACGATGTGCCAGTGAAAATGCTGGAGCTGAAGGATGGACGCTTTATCGCCGCCATCACGGAAGCAGGGGAGCGGATCACGGCGAAAAGCTGCGTCCTTGCCTGTGGCGGCTTTGAGTCAAACATCGAATGGCAGCGCGAAGCCTGGGGACAGAACGACCTTGGCGAGTGGGTCGCTGAGAACTTCCTGATCCGCGGCACGCGATTCAATCAGGGCGTGCTTCTGAAGTTCATGATCGACGTCGGAGCGGACTCCATCGGCGATCCAACACAGGCGCATTGCGTCGCCATTGATGCGCGGGCGCCACTTTACGATGGCGGCATCTGCACCCGTATCGACTGTGTTTCACTCGGTGTCGTGGTGAATCGCGAAGCGCGCCGGTTCTATGATGAAGGCGAGGACTTCTGGCCCAAGCGCTATGCGATCTGGGGCCGGCTGGTTGCACAGCAGCCGGGCCAGACAGCCTGGTCGATCATCGACCGGAAAGCGATTGGGCGTTTCATGCCGCCGGTGTTTGAAGGTACGCGGGCGGATACACTCGAAGATCTCGCGGGCAAGATCGGTCTTGACCCCGCAGTCTTCGTGCAGACGCTGTCAGCCTACAACGCTGGATGCCGTCCCGGCACATTCGATCACACCACGCTCGACGATTGCCATACCGAGGGTGTGACACCGGCCAAGACCCACTGGGCGCGCGCAATCGATACGCCGCCATTTTATGCCTATCCGCTGAAGCCGGGCATCACTTTCACCTATCTCGGCATGAAGACCGACGCCACCGCAGCGGTGCGCTTCAAGAATGTTCCAAGCGACAATCTTTTTGCGGCAGGGGAGATGGTGGCGGGGAACGTGCTGGGCAAAGGCTATACGGCCGGGGTCGGTATGAGCATCGGCACGGCATTCGGTCGAATTGCCGGGGTCTCCGCAGCGCAGAGCGCGGGCTTCCGTCATCCGATATTCCGGGAGGAACTGGCTTATGCAGCCGCTCGCTGACATGCCGGATGCTGCGGCCGACAACGGCGCGTGTGACGACGGAATCTCGCTTGTGAGCGCGCTCACCGCGGATGAGCGCGAGGTCGCGCGTGTCATGCAGATTTGCAACGCCTGCCGCTATTGCGAAGGGTTCTGCGCGGTGTTTCCCGCCATGACACGGCGGCTTTCGTTCGACAGGGCGGATACGCACTATCTCGCTAATCTCTGTCACAACTGCGGATCATGCCTGCATGCATGCCAGTATGCGCCTCCGCATGAGTTCGCGGTCAACGTGCCGAGAGCGATGGCGAAAGTGCGCAAGCGCACCTATCAGGACTATGCATGGCCCTCGTCATTCGGCCAGCTTTATCGGCGCGCGGGGCTCACCACGGCGCTCGCGCTTGCGGGTGGGCTTTCGCTGTTCCTTGTGCTTGCCGTTGCGATGAACGGAAAGCTCATCCACGCGCCACTGGCGGGAAACTTCTACGCCATCTTCCCGCACAATTTCCTGGCAATTCTGTTCAGTGTCGTTTTCCTGTTTGCGCTTCTGGCGCTCTTTATCGGCGTGATCAGATTTTGGCGTGAAGTTTCGCCGGCTAAAGACGTCGCTGCGCGCGACGTGGCGTCCATGGCGCAGATACGAATGCCTGCCGCGGCGGAGTCCCTCTCGGACGTTGCACGGCTGCGCTATCTCGGCGGCGGACATGGCGAAGGATGTAACGAGGAAGACGATCATTTTACGCTATGGCGGAGGCGCTTTCACCATTTCACGCTTTACGGATTTCTGCTGTGTTTCGCGGCGACCTGTGTTGCAACGCTCTATCACTATCTTCTCGGCCTTCACGCGCCTTATGCCTTCACCAGCTTGCCGGTGATCCTGGGATCGCTCGGCGGCGCCGGCCTTGTGATCGGTCCCGTCGGGTTGCTGTGGCTGAATCTGCGCCGCAACCCGCAACACGGTGATCCCGAGCAGCATGGCATGGACCGCGGCTTCATCCTGTTGCTGCTGCTGGTCAGCGTCACGGGCTTTGCGCTCCTTCTCTTGCGCGATACGCGATTCATGGCGCTGTGGCTTGCCATTCATCTCGGCACGGTCATGGCGCTGTTTCTGACATTGCCCTACGGCAAGTTCGCCCACGGGTTTTTCCGCTCTGCAGCGCTTCTGAAATTCAATATCGAGAAGCGCATGCCAAATCGTCTTGGAGTCGGTGGAGAGTAGTGCGGGGCAAAATCTGCACCGACCACTGCAGAGTGACGTCAGATTCTTCGGCATCGGCATGACGTCGCCAATGCTGCAGGAAATCTCCGCCGGGACACTTATCGGACTTCCGGATGCCGGCTTCAATGCACTAACGGTGGAACAGAGGCGAGCATCGCCGGCATCGCAGCCGGATTCGAAGATGAATCACTGTCCGCCACTCAGAGAAACCAATTTATGAGTATAGAACCTGGCCGGCGATGACCGCTGGTTTTATATCGAAGACTGCATGGGCAAGAACTGAACGGAAACGGGGCATGATCGCGGCCGTCATGCCCCTTGTTTTTGCGATGATGGCTGCAATCAGTGACGTCGCGTGCTCGGGATAAAGCTGATGCGGGCCGCCAGCAGATCGTAGGTTGTAGGGCAGGCGCCGGGGACACCGGTTCTGCGGTTGAACGGTTGCTCGAGGCTGATGGTCTGGCACGAGAACCGGGCAGCGAGTTCGTTTGCGCTTGTGATGATCGCCTCGTCGATCAGTTGACCGGGCATTCGCGCAACCACAAGATTGCCAAGACAGAGCTTCTTGCGGGCCCTGAGGTCGATGTCGATCCGGTAGCCGAACAGGGCATGGATCAAGCCCCGCCGGTCCCGGATGGCGATCAGACCCGTGCGGTCTTCCGGCTGGCGGCAGCGACGCCGGGCAAAGCGCATCCATTCGTCCAGCGAAATGCTGGCGTCATGCAGGTAGACCAGCGGGTATGCCGACTTGGCGTCCCTGAGGCCAATCGGATGCGCTTGAAAATGCTGGTCCATCGCCAAGAACCTGTTGCCGATCCGTCCCCGAAAATGGCAACCTGACCGTTATCCAGCCCTTATCGCATTGATGTGTATCAACGATTCCGGATTTTGATTTAGGTCAAAAGTGTTCAGGGAATTGGTATATATAAAGGGTCAGGTCAACACGGGCGGCAGAGATGGACACGGTCGAGCAGTGCGCGGTGGGTCAGCCTTGCAAGCACAATCGCAGCAGCACCGGGTGCGCGGAATGCGGTGTCCGATTGGTCAGCGTTTGCGGCGCGCTCGAACTGTCCGAACTTGAGGCGCTTGAGCGAATCAGCCACCCGACGACCTTCGCACCCAAGGCGATGCTGTTCGATCAGGGAGCGCTCGCCAGCCACGTTTTCAATATCACCGAGGGGGTCGTGCGGCTCTATAAGTCGCTGCCGGACGGCCGGCGGCAAATCATGGGATTTGCCCTGCCGGGGGATTTTCTCGGGCTTGCCCTGATGGATCGTTACGGCGTGACCGCCGAAGCGGTGACGCCGGTCAGGGTCTGCCGTTTTGTGCGCTCGTTGTTCGTGTCTTACATCGACGGCAAGCCGCATCTGCTGCGGCGCTTGCATGAGTTCGCTGGACACGAACTCAGCTTGGCGCAGGATCAGATGCTTCTGTTGGGGCGCAAGACAGCCGAAGAAAAGGTTGCCGCGTTTCTTGTCAATCTCCAGATGCGCTATGCGCGAATCGGGCCGATGTCAGTCACTGTGGCGCTTCCTATGGGACGACAGGACATCGCGGATTATCTCGGCTTGACCATCGAAACGGTGAGCCGCACACTGACCAAGCTCGCGCGCGAAAAAACCATCCTGATCGTCCCCGATGGTGTCCGGCTTCTCAGCAGTGAACGGCTCGATCATCTGACCGCGGCATGACCCGCCACACGCGAATGCGCGTTTGATCGAGGTCAATTCGCGCATCGTCTATCGGCGATAGGTGTTTCTCCATTGTAATGGAGACAACAATGCCGAGAGACACCGTCATCGCGATGATTCCCATCCTTCTCATGTTCGGGTTCTTTGCAGCGGCCATGATCTGGGCCGATATCTATTCGCGCAAACCGAGATAGAGAGTCAGGGCAGGGGCTTGGCTGCGTCGGCGCGCGCTGCCCTGTGCTGAGAGTCAAGGCGCGGGGCGGATGAGCATCCCGCGCCAGCAGGACTTCCGCTCGGCCGCGGAGTCTTGAGCGTCAAATCATGTGATTGCTGATTTCGTCGGCTGCCCTGATCAGCCGTGGCAGAAACTTCTTCACCAGCGCGGCGGGCGAGTGCCGCGCCAGATTTGTCGACAGATTGATCGCGGCGACCGTTTTGCCGCCTTCGCCCCGGATCGGGGCCGCAATGCCGAAGGCGCCCACTTCGAGTTCATCGGTGACGATACTCCACCCTTGACTGCGGACCGTCGCGATTTCCTTTTCAAGTTTGCGGATATCTGTGACGGTCTGGCGGGTCCATGCGCGGCGATCCGAATTCGTCAGCACCGTCCTGCACTCCTCCGGCGGCAACCCTGCCAACAGCACTCGCCCCATCGACGTGCAAAAAGCCGGAATGCGGCTGCCGATCGTCAAGCTCCGCCGCAGCACGCTCGTCACCTCCGCGCGGGTAATATAAATCACATTGGATCCGTCGAGCACCGAGATGGCGACAACTTCGTCAGCCTCGCGAGACAGCGTCTCGATGATCGGCTGTGCGACCTCGCGCAGCGAGAGCGAAGACAGATACGAGAAACCAAGTTGCAGAACGCGTGGCGACAGCGAGAACACGTCGCCGTCCTGACGCGCCATCCCCAACGCGACCAGCGTATGCAGCAGCCGCCGGACGCCCGCGCGGGGCAGGTTCGTTCGCTGGGCGACACCAGTCAGTGTCAGACCGCGCTCCTGACTGAAGGCGGCGATCACCAGCAGGCCCTTGGCGAAGGATTCCACGAACTGGTCGCTGCCCGGGGGCCATCGTGTCGCATCCGTCCATTGATCATCTAGCGTGAGCATGGATTGCCATCCCTGAGGTCTGTGTTATCGTGTTCGATAATAGACAATAAGTTCGACAGTCGAACAAGAGGAAACTACATGCGACGGGTTCAGTTCTTTTCTATTCTGGGTATGGTGGCGGCACTTGCGGCGGGCGCGGCGTCCGCACAGGATTTCCCTGTTCGTCCGGTCAAGATCGTGGTTCCAGCGGCGGCCGGCGGGCCGACCCACATTACGGCACAGCTCCTCGCGGATAAAATGCAGGCATCGCTCGGACAACCGGTGATCGTGGAGCCGAGGCCCGGCGCCGGCAACAATCTCGGCGCCGAAGTGGTCGCCAGAAGCGCCCCGGATGGATACACGCTGTTGTTCGCGACGACCGGGACGCACGCGATCAATCAGACCCTTTTCAAGAAACTGCCGTTCGACCCGATCAAGGATTTCGCGCCGGTTTCGCTTGTCGTGCAGTATCCGCTGATGCTGGTGGTCAACAACGACCTTCCGGTCCATTCCGTGAAGGAATTGATCGAATACGCCAAGAAGAATCCTGGCAAGCTCAATCGGGCTTCTGGCGGAAACGGCACATCAATGCATCTGTCGGGCGAGTTGTTCGTCAAGCAGGCCAACATCGACGCGCCTCATATTCCCTATAAGGGCAGCGCGCCCGCGCTGAACGATCTGATGGGCGGACATGTCCAGCTCATGTTCGACTCGATGATCACCACCATGCCGCTGGTGGAAGGCGGAAAGGTTCGGGCGCTGGCCGTCACCGGCAAGAAGCGCTCGCCTGCGGTGCCGAACATTCCGACGCTGGCCGAGAGCGGCTTGCCAGACTACGAGGCGACCGGATGGACAGGTATCGTCGCGCCGGCGGGCACGCCCCCGGACGTCATCAAGAAGCTGAACGCATCCATCGTGCAGGCGATCAAGTCTCCCGACGTTCAGCAGGCCTTTGCGCGGCAGGCTGCCGAACCGGCCGGCTCGAGCCCGGAGGAATTTGCCACCTTCATCCGGAAGGAAACCGATAAGTGGGGCAAGACCATTCGTGCCGCCGGCATTAGCGCGGACTAACGGCGTCCCGAACGTCAGCGAGAAGGAACGATCCGGTGCTGCAACGAGTCAATCCGACACCGAAGATCGACTGCGATCTTCATGTGACTTTGCCGACGACGCAGAAGTTGCTGCCGTTTCTGGACGACTATTGGCGTGAACAGGTGACCAGCCGGGGAATTGACCGGCTGGAATTGACAAGCGATCTGTCGAACATGCCTCCGGCGGTCCGGCCTGACTGGCGGGGCGAAACCGAAGTCGATCAGGTGCGCAAAAGGGCGCTGGACGACATGGGTTCGGACATCGCGATCTGCAACTGCCTTTATGGCAGTCAGGCGGTCTACAATCAGGATCTTGCTGCTGCGCTCTGCCGAGCGACGAATGATTGGCTTGCGAAGGAATGGCTCGACAAGGACGATCGCTTTCGCGCGTCGATCGTGATCCCCTGGCAATCTCCCGAACTTGCCGTCGAAGAAATCGAGCGCCGCGCGTCCGATCCGCGTTTTGTCCAGGTGCTGATGATGGTGCTGGGAGAGACGCCGCTCGGCAAGCGGCAGATGTGGCCGATCTATGCCGCTGCGGAAAAGCACGGACTTCCGATCGGCATACATTCGGGGACGATCTATCGCTCCGCGCCATGGACCAACGGGTGGCCGTCCTATCACATCGAGGATCAGGTCGCCCAGAGTGTGGGTTTTCAAACCCAGCTACTCAGCCTGGTTGCGGAAGGTGTCTTCGAGCAGTTTCCCTGGCTGAATGTCGTGCTGCTCGAATCGGGCGTCACCTGGCTTCCGTCGTTCCTCTGGCGGATCGACAAGCTCTGGCGCGGTTTGCGCATGGAAGTGCCGTGGCTGAAGCGCGCGCCAAGCGAAATCGTGAAGGAGCGGGTGCGGCTGACGATGCAGCCTTTCGATGGACCGAATGATCCGCAGATTGTGCGCGAAATGATCGACCAGATCGGTCCTGACATGATGCTGTTCTCAACCGACTATCCTCACTGGAACTTTGAGGGTGCCGACTTCGCGCCGGCTGGCTTCGATGCCGATCTGATGGCGAAGCTGCGCACCGAGAATCCGATGAAGACATACGCACGCCTGCAGGGGGCCTGAGATGAGCATCGTCGAAAGCACGCAAAAGTCAGCCGACGCCAAGAGCGCGGCCGGGATCATTGACTGCGATATTCATCCGCTGCCGAAGACCGCCAAAAGTCTTCATCCGTACCTGCCGAAGCGCTGGCAGGAACATGCCGAGGAATTCGGGGCGCACCTCAGACAGCCGTTCATCAACACGACGCAATACCCGCGCTCGGCGCCTCTGATCTGCCGCCGGGATGCGTGGCCGCCGGGAGGCGGACCTCCGGGATCCGACCTCGCGTTCATGCAGCAGCAGCATCTCGATCCATTCAATATCGTGCATGGCGTTCTGATTCCCCTGTTCGGAAATGTCGCGAGCGAACGGAATCTCGGTTACGCCCGGGCCATGGCGACGGCTCACAACGATTGGCAGATCGCGGAATGGTGCGAGCGCGACAAGCGGCTGTACGCGACGCTGGTCGTCGTGCAGGACGACGCGGCGGCGGCCGTCAGGGAAATCGAGCGTTGCGCCCGTGACAAGCGTTTCGTTCAGATCATGCTTGCGCCGCGCAGCAGCGAGCCGCTCGGCCGGGAACGGTACTGGCCGATCTATGAAGCGGCGCAGGCGTTCGATCTGCCGCTCGGAATTCACTCTTACGGCGTCGGCGGGCATGCCTCGACAGGGGGCGGCTGGCCGTCCTTCTATATGGAAGAACACTACGCCACGACGATGGGGGGACCCGCCGTCATGAGCAGCATGGTTCTTGAAGGAGTGTTTGAAAGATTCCCGAAGCTGAGAGTTGTCTTGGTGGAGATCGGCTTTGCCTGGGTTCCGAGCTTCGCGTGGCGTCTTGACCGGTTGTGGCAGCGCATGGGCCGGGAAGTCCCGCATCTGACCCGGCCGCCGTCCGAGTATATCAGACGGAATTTCTGGTACACGACACAGCCGATGGAAGAGCCGCCCCAGCCGGAACTGCTCCGGCGCACGTTCGATTGGGTTGGCTGGGACCGTTTGTTGTTCTCCAGCGACTATCCGCATTGGGATCAGGACGATCCGGCCTATGCGTTCAACATGAAGATGACGCCGGCGGAGCGGCGGCAGATCTGCCGCACCAATGCGGAACAGTTTCACAGGTTCTGATCATGGCGAAGGAAAAAGTCGGACTGGTGAGGGATATTCCGCCGGGACATCGCAAGGTCGTGACGGTTCGGGGCCGCGAGATTGTAGTTTTCAACGTGAAGGGCGATTTTTACGCCTTGCTCAATCGCTGTCCCCATGAGGGCGCGAACCTGAGCCGGGGCATCATCACCGGCTTGCCGGAATCCAGCGCGCCGGGCTGTTACAAGCTGTCGCGGCCTGGCGAGATTTTGCGCTGCCCCTGGCATGGGTGGGAATTCGACATCAAAACGGGAAAATCCTACTGCGATCCGCAGCGGCTGTTTACACGACAGTACAAGACCAGCGTTGAAAGCAGTTGCGAGCGCGTGGAGGGACACCTGACCGCGGAGACATTTCCGGTCGTGGTTGAAGAGGCGACGGTTTTTGTCGAGGTCTGATCCGGGTGAATGGTTCTTCGCACCTTAGTCCCGAAGACAACGCTTAAAAATAGCTTCCGTAAAATCTCTGAATACAGGAATGAATATGAGTGAAGTTTGGCATTCCGTTTGCGCGCGCGATGAGGTTCAGGCCGGAGCAATGCTCCCGATCGAAATCGGCGACATGCATATCGCTGTCTACAACGTCGATGACGAGTATTTCGCGACCGATAACATCTGCACGCACGGCTTCGCGCTGCTGACAGACGGCTTCCTTGACGGGGATAGCGTTGAGTGCGCCTTGCATGGCGGATGTTTCAACATCAGGACCGGAAAGGCGCTGTGCGAGCCGGTCGATGTCGATCTTCGCACCTTCCGGACACGGCTTGTGGATGACCGTGTCGAAGTTTGCATCGACGGGGCCTAAATATTCGGGCGTTATCGCAGCGGCATCGGCGGGCGCGGGACGCTGGCGTCGCCGGGCTGCGGCGGAAGTTGCGCGGGCGCAGCCGGGGCGGCGTAGGTGTCGCGTTGTGCGGGCGCATGCGGATACGCCTGAGTCTGTGATGGCGGATACGGCGCCGCTGGACGGGGAATCACAACGGGAGCGGCGAGCGCGCGCTGCGGCTGCGCCTGCCGTTTTGGCGCGGGTTTTGTGCCTTTCGCGCTGGCCGCCCGGCGCGCTTCCTGCTCATTGATCTTTGCGACATCGCGGCCGAGCTGCTGCTGACCGGTCTGAAGTTGTTCAACGGTTTGCCTGAGCGAGGCGATTTCCTGCTTCATGCTCTCGATCGACTGCGCGATCTCGGGCGGCAACTGAGCTTGACCGGGAACAGAGGTGGCTTCCGGCACGGAGGGGGCAGTGTTGGCATCCCGCGTGGAAGCATTCGGCGCGGTTGCGGCCTCGGCTTTTGGCTCGGACGGAGATGCCTGGCCCGCTGAATCCTGTGATTCAACAGAAGCGGTTTGTGGGACAAGCGCAGCAGGGCGGAGTTGCGGAATCAATTGTGAAATCTGCTGTTTCGCCGTGTCGCCATAGACAAGCCAGACTGCCGCGATGAGCATGCCGGCACACACAGTCGTCATGAAAAGACGGCGGCGCGACCTTGCGAGATGCGGCGAATCGAGGAGGTCGCCGATGTTGTCATTCAACGGTGCGGTCTGAAATTCCGGTTCGCGTGCAAGCTCCGGCGATACAGCAGGCGCAATGCTGAGTTGGGCGGATTCTTCCATGACGCGGGGAGCGAGGCCTCGGAGCTGCGCTGCGATCGCGTCATGGGGATCGGCCGAAGGGTCTGCGTGTTGCAGGTTGGGTTGCATGGTCGCTCCGTGATGTGTGCGAGGTGCGATGCGGCGCGGACATTCCGGGCAGTCTGCATCCGGAAAGAGGCATCGCGCTTTGACCACAACAAGGCGCAGGGGTGGAAAGTCTGGGGCAGGGGAACCGGCTATTTCCTTGCGCGCGCAATTGCC
Source organism: Afipia clevelandensis ATCC 49720 (assembly GCF_000336555.1). Lineage (GTDB taxonomy): Bacteria > Pseudomonadota > Alphaproteobacteria > Rhizobiales > Xanthobacteraceae > Afipia > Afipia clevelandensis. The sequence continues at coordinate 4,353,323 of NZ_KB375281.1, forward strand.
TCGACGATTAATTGGCGTGCATCCGCTGCATCACCCCAGCCGATCATCTTGACCCACTTTCCGGGCTCAAGATCCTTGTAGTGTTCGAAGAAGTGCTGGATCTGCTCGCGCGTAATCGGCGGCAGATCGACATAGTTGTGAACATTCTCATAGCGTTTGGTGAGGCGCGGCACGGGGACCGCGATGATTTTCTCATCACCGCCGCCGTCGTCCTCCATTCTCAGCACGCCGATCGGGCGTACATTGATCACCGCTCCGGGCACGATCGGCCGCGTGTTGGCGACCAGGACATCGATTGGGTCACCGTCGTCGGAGAGCGTATGCGGTACAAAGCCATAATTGCCGGGATAACGCATCGGTGTATGCAGGAACCGGTCGACGATCAGTGTTCCAGCAGCCTTGTCCATCTCATATTTGATCGGCTCGCCCCCAATTGGCACTTCAACGATCACGTTCACGTCTGCCGGTGGATTGTCGCCGATTGCAATCGCGTCGATGTTCATGGCCGGCTGTCCTCTGAGCGGATGTGTAAATGAAGCGAGAAGTAGCCGATCTCCTCAGACGAATGCACTCAGGCCGGTAATGGCACGTGCTGTGACAAGCGAATTCATCTCGCGGGTACCCTCATATGAATAGATGGCTTCGGCATCGGCGACAAACCGGCCGATATTATAATCGAGCACAATCCCGTTGCCGCCAAGAAGCTCGCGAGCCCACCCTACAACTTCGCGCATCCGATAAGTGCATGTTGCCTTGGCAAGTGCAGAGTGTTCGTGGCGATAGACCCCTTCGTCCTGTGCTTGTGCGAGACGCACCACAAGTCCGAGACAGGTCGTGATGTTGCCGAGCATGCGTACCAGCAGGTCTTGAACGAGTTGGTAGCTCGCGATCGGTTTGCCGAATTGCTTGCGGGTTTTTGTGTATGCGAGAGCGTGTTCATAGGCGCCCATCATGATGCCCACCTAACTCCAGGCGACCCCGGCGCGGGTGCGACGCAGCAGTTCGGCGGTGTCGCGGAAGCCTTTCGACGTCAATTGATGCGTAAGCGGGACGCAGCAGTCCGTCAGTATGATGTCGGCGACAGTCTGCTGCTCCTGTTCGGTCAGCAGACTCTAGAAATTGTAGAAATCACTGGGAAGTTGCTCGAGGATCATTGCAGATATCCTGAACTGTAATGATTGATGGATCGAACGGTTATGCGACGGCTTTCTTCTCTCGCAGTTGAGCGATCATGGCGTCGTTGTAGCCAGCTTCGCGCAGGATCTGGTCGCTGTGTTCTCCGAGCGCAGGAGGCTTCCGCGGCGGCACCTTTCTAGAGCCGGTGACGAAGAACGGACTGTTGACCGTCATCAGTGTATCGCCCTCGAATGGAATCAAAACTTCCGCAGCGAGCGCCTGTTGGTCGCTGGCGACCTGATCCATCGTGGATACGGCTTCGAACACCAGACCATTTTCCCGGAATAGCGCTTGCCAGTCGGCGCTATCGCGGGCGGCGAATGCTGCGTCGAGGATGGCAATCAGATCGCGCGAGTTCTTGGAGCGAGAGGCGCGGTCGGTGAAACGCGGATCGGCGACCAGTCCCTCGTTGCCGATGCATTTGGCGAGAATCGGAAAATGCTTGTCTTCGTTCACCAGTGCCAGAAGCAGCCATCCGCCGTCGCGGCACTGATAGTAGCAAGAGAGAGCGTTGAAGCTGTGCTCGCGCGGCGGGCGGGGCTGGAAGGTCGCGCCGCATAGGGCAGCTTGCGTCCATACGCCGTTGGCCCACATGCCGTTGGCGATCAGCGACGATCCGACATGAGCGCCACTGCCGGTTTTCTCCCGCTGATAGAGCGCCAGCATGATCGCGGCGAACAGCGAAATTCCCGAAGGATGATCGCCCATACCGCTCAAGGCGCGGGCGGGTGTCGCCCCGGCGTTCGGCACGACCTGATCCATCAGGCCGGAGCGCGCCCAATAGGCCGTGAGATCGAAGCCCGGTTTACCGGACTCGGAGCCGGTCTCGCCGTACCCGGTGAATGATGCATAGATCAGCCGGCCGTTCAGCGCGGAGAGTGTTTCATAGTCGATGCCCAGCTTCTTGCGGATCGCCAGCGGCTGGTTGGTGATGAAGACATCGGCGTCCCCGATCAGTTTGTGAAGAACCTCCTGTCCCTCCGGTGACGCCAGGTTGAGCGCGAGGCCGCGCTTGTTGCGGTTATCGAGAAGCCACGCGTAGTTGTGTTCGGATTTCGGCATGCCGGGATTACGGGTGACATGCCGATAAGCATCGCCCATCCCGGGCGGCTCGATCTTGATGACATTCGCGCCAAAGTCGCCCAGCACCGAGCCCGCGACAGGAGCTGCGATAAAGCTACCGCAGTCAATGACTTTCAACCCTTCGAGAATGCCGGTCATGAGTCTTCTCCCGAAATTGCGACAATGTTTCAGTCTGGCGATTGGTTTGTGCAACCGATCCGGACGGCGCACCGGCGCCGTCCGTTCGAGCCTCAGCCAAGGCTGGTCTGGTCTCCGTCGACAGGAATAGCCTGGCCGGAGATGTTCCGGCCCGCATCGCTGACGAGAAACACGACGAGCGCCGCGACATCTTCCGCGGTGACGCCACGCCGCAGCGAGATGCGCTGAAATGCACGCTCCTGAAGCGTCTCGTAAGAAATGCCCGCTGATGCCGCCTTTTCGCGCATCACGCGCTCGACGCGCGGGCCTTCGACCATTCCCGGCTGAATGGCGTTGACACGGATGCCTAACGGGCCAAGCTCGATCGACAGCGTCTTCGTGAACCCGATGATTCCCCACTTGGCGGCCGCATAGGCGGCGCGTTTGGGGTAACCGAGCCGTCCGCCGATCGACGACATATTGACGATGCTGCCGCCTCCGGCATCGCGCAACAGCGGGATCGCGCGCCGTGCGCAGAGAAAATGCCCGTCAAGGTTGACGGCGATCGTGCGCTGCCAGTCTTCAAGGGACAGTTCCTCAGCCGGCAAGGTCGGCCCGGAGATGCCTGCGTTGTTCACCAGAATATCCAGACCGCCGAGTTGTTGCTCGACCTGATCGAACATGACATCGACCTGCGCTTCGTCCGATACGTCGGCGCGCACCGCGAGACCCTTTCCGAAGGTCGACGTGAATGCGTCAAGCGCCGCGGTATCGACATCGCAGACCATGCAGCGGGCGTCGGCCTCGATCAGCCGCTCGGCGATGACGCGGCCGATCCCGGACGCTCCGGCTGTCACGAGCGCCCGTCGATCCTTGAGGAGGGCGCTCATACCGGCTTCTCATCTCTGTCGTTGACGGCAGCAAGCGCATGCAGGATCGCAAGCTGTGAATCATCGCGCCTGCGCTCCATCTCCGGAATGGACGTGCGTCCGAACGAAGCCGCAGCCTGGTCGATAATGCGTCGTTGGAGTTTCTCGTCGAGCTCGACCTGAAGAATGACCTTGAACGAATTGGCCATGTTCTTGCCCAGGTGCTGGAAGAACGATTCCAGTCCCTTCGGTCCCCCACCCATATGAAAAGAACTGAACGGACCGTTCACCGCCCATCGAAGACCGATTGAACTCGTGACGATGTCGTCAAGCTCATCGACGGTCACGACGCCTTCTTGTACGAGGTAGCAAGCCTCCCGCATGATGGCGCGCTGCAGCCGGTTCGCAACGAAGCCCTGAATTTCCTTTTTGAGAACGCGGGGTACCTTGCCGATCGCCTCATAGAACGCCACTGCATCGGCGGTCGCGTCGGGAGAGGTGCGTTCTCCGGGCACAACTTCGACCAGCGGAATCAGGTGCGGGGGGTTGAAGGGATGGCCGACAAGCATGCGGCTTGCATCCTTCATCAGCGCTGCCTGTTCCGTGGCGGGCCGCGCGGAACTCGAGGACAACAGCAGCGCGTGTTTTGGCACGAGCGGTTCGATCCGTGCCCAGAGCTGCTGTTTCCATTCCGGATTTTCCGGGCCGTTTTCCTGAATCAGGTCGACGCCGGTGATTGCGCGTTCAATATCCGGCTCGAAGCGCAGGTTCTTGTCGAGTCCTTCATGCGGCAGACCGAGCGCTTTCAGCGTCGGACCCGCCTTCGCCAACATCGTCCGGACGACCTTTTCGATATCCGGCTGCGGATCGTTGACGACGACATTAAGTCCACGGGCGAGAAAAAGCGCGGTCCACGATGCGCCAATCACACCGGCGCCGATGACGCAGGTGTTCTTGTAGCGGCTCAGAATTGCCTGATGATCAACTGACAGTGGCATGACGTTCACCTGATGCAGCCTTGGTTGGTTTATCCAGATAGTTGTAGCAAGGCTTGGCGCGGGCCAGTGTCAGATCCGTCAGGATGTGAGAGGCTCCGATAATTTCCCTGACGGGGAAGTCGGCCATTGGCGCGAGCGCGTGTGCGAACAATTCCAGCCTTGCCGGGCCTATCCATGCACCCTTGACGGTAATGTCGGTAATTTCGGTGCGCAAGAGTTCGCAGATGCGAGGCTCGCCGGCCGGCTTCGGGCTGTCATAGGTCCAGAGAATTTTCAGCATAAAGGTCGGTACACAGATCTCTCGTTTGGCTTCTTCGAGGTCCATGGCGCGGTGCTTGTATCCCATGGTGGCCTGGGCAACACGCAGGGTGCCGTAATCCATCGTTCCGACGAGCGTGTCTGAATCGACGTACAGCCGCGGCTTACCGAACACCTTTGGATAGGCACTGATCTCGCGACCGGATGCGAGCGCCGGCGCGTTGTCGAGATACATCGCATGCAGGTATTCGCCCTTTTCCTCACCCAGGCGGACCTGGATTGCTTGTCCGCATTCGGTGTAGTCGCCGAGGCCCGACGTATCGGGCATGCGCATGATTTCCCAGCGCACCAGCGGCTCGTCGATCTCCAGGGGTTCGGGAACGACAGCGCGGAGCGCTTCGATGTCGGTCCGATACAGGATGTTGAAGTATTCGCGGTTGTTGAAGCGAAACGGGCCGCGCGGAAAGGCCGGTGCGCCGATCGGAGTTGTTAACTGTTTGACGACGTCCTTTTCCTTCATTGCACTCCCCCCATTGTGCGATGCCGAAAACTTGCGAGCGAACGGCTTATTTGTTTCTGTTGATTGGCTGCATCGCTTCAATCGACGATGCACATGACGCATTTCGACCGACAAGGTGCGATCAGACCGATTGGAGGGTTACTTCAGGACATGCGCTTTCGACACGAAACCCTTTTCTAAACTTTCGGTCGTCGATATCGTGTGCATGTATCTAGTCGGATCGTTTCGCTGCCAGAGTAGCGAGGACTTGCGGGCCGCTCTCAACAAAGATCCCGAATAAGGGGACGCAAGCCGAGCTATGGATGGAGGAAACGAATGGTCAGGGTGAGCAAGCATGTTTCGGACGGAGCCGCGACTGAACTCGTTCGCCGGTGTCCGCCAGATTTCGATATGCGCATCTACTCACCGCATTCGATCGCAGCGCTCGTTGCCGAGCTTGCGACGCAGGGAACTCCGGCGGATGCAGTGCTTGGGGGAACGGATATCGCCGCCTCGCAGCTTGATGCCCATACGACAAAAATATCCTACAGACAGCTCGACCTCGTGATTCGTAATGTGCTGGGCCTATCGAGCGATCCCGCTGTCGCCCTGCGCGCAGGCAAGCGAATGCATATTACGGCTTACGGAATGTATGGCTATGCGCTGTTGAGCAGCGCGACGCAGGAGGAAGCGCGTGAATTCGGCGCCCGCTACATCCGGGTGGTCGGGCCGTTCTGCGATTTTTCCGTGTCGCAAGACAAATCCACCGTTGCATTGACCTTCGAGCCGTTGCACTGGCCCAACCCGACGGAGGACCTTCATCGCTTCGCGGTTGAGTTCGCGCTGTCCGCGCACTTGACGTCGACGGGGGATCGCATGGGCCCGGCGTTCAAGTTTTCTCGCGTTCTGCTCGACTACGCGCCGCCGCCGCATGCCGGCATGTACGACGATCTATTTCAGTGCCCGGTGCTCTTCGCGCAGCGAAGTTGCGGTTATGAGTATGAACGGAATGACGGGCCGGCGAGGCTGGCGGATGCGCGAACCCATGCGATGGCGCGCGAGATGTGCGAGCAACTTTTGGTTGATGTAAACCGATCTGGCGGCATTGCCGCGGATATCCGGCGAATTCTGATCGAGCATCCGGGAAAGTATCCGAGCATCGAGACGATCTCGGAGAAGCTCGGGATGTATCCCCGTTCGTTGCGGCGCAAACTGGAGGCTGAGGGGAATTCCTATCGCGATCTCCTGGCAGAGGTGCGCATGCGGCTCGCTATCGAATATCTGCGCAAGACACATATGACGAACGACGAGATCGCCACCCGGCTCGGCTATAGCGATGCGGCAAATTTCCGCCATGCGTTTGTCCGTTGGACAGGCAAGAGCCCATCAGATTTCCGAATTGCGGCGCGTACTTGAGTTTGCGATCGGTTCATTTCGTCCGCAAGTCACCGGGAGAAGGGATCAATCGCACCTCCCGCGCGTGAAGCGGCAGCGCTATGTTTTGGGGCTCATTGGTTTCCACCCCCAAACTCGACCGCTGGCGCCGCGCAACCAGCGGTCTCTTTTTTGAGACCGATGCAGCATAGCCTCAGGGCAACGCTCATGAGCGTGTCCGGAATTCACCCCGAGAACGAGTAGATTCGACCTTCCAATTCACCGGGATTATCGGATAGCGTCTGTTTCCGATCAGCCGGCGTTCTTTCGAGGCGCCAATACATCGCGCCAGATGGCATGCAAAAAGCCGGAGGAGAGCGGGATCGTGTATCGGCCTTCGCCCAATCTCATGCAGCGAGTGCATGCAGCTCACCGCATTGCGGCAGTTATCGCCGTTCTCAGGGAGGATGGAGTGCCTGCGTCGCAGGCGTTGTCGGGATCCGGGCTCAAGGTATCGACTTTCAAGACCGGCACCACGCGGGTATCCTATCAGCAGGTCGAAACCGTCTTCCGCAATGCCATTCACCTCTCGAAAGATCCTGCCATTGCATTCCGGGCCGGGCAGAAGATCAATGTGATGGCGTATGGGTTGTATGGCTACGCGCTCTTGAGCAGCCCGACTCGTGCCGAGGGGATTGATTTCACCACCAAATACAGTCGCGTGCTTGGCGCGATCGCGGACGTCATTTTCTCGCGCGACGAGGATACGGCGACTTATGCGCTTGAGCCGCTATTGTCGCGAAACCATAACGACGACGTCTACCGGTTTGCGATGGAGTTTGCATTTGCCGCCCTGATCACGCTTTGCAGGGATGTGTACGGCGGATCGTTCGGAATTTTGCGCCTGCGCGCGGCTTATTCCGCGCCTGCCCATGCCCGCATCTACAAACGCATGTTTCAATGCCCGATCAGTTTCGACCAGCCAAAGAACGAACTCGAATTCAACGCCGGCTGGATTGATCATCCGATGGTGAGGCCGGACCCGATCACCAATGTGATGGCTGCGGAAATGTGCGAGCGCTTTCTTGGCAAGGCGAAGGGATATGGCGGGGTTGCCGCCGATATTCGCCGCGCGCTGCTTGAACATCCCGGACGATTTCCAAGCATCGAAGCCATGGCCGCGGATCTGTCCATCCATCCGCGTACGCTGCGCCGCAAACTGGAAGCGGAGCAGGTCACGTATCGTGATGTTGTCGCGGAAGTCCGCATGAAGCTGGCCGTTGAATATCTGCGCAATACGCGCATGACCAACGAAGAGATCGCTGCGCGGCTGGACTACAGCGATGCTGCGAATTTCCGGCATGCCTTTGCGCGTTGGACAGGCCGAAGCCCTTCAGACTTCAGGGCAGGTTGAGCGGCTGCGGAGTTAGCCAAAAGGTGTACCGCTGTCCCAAATTCACCGGTCAAATGGTTCAATTGCACCTTTCCCGGCTTTGGAGCGCTGGCTAGCGTTTGTTCAGAAATCAAGCAGTGCGCGTGAGTGATCGTTCGCAATAGCGATCACGGGCGAAGACAAAGACTTGATGCTGAATGATGCGGAGATTCCGCAAAATCCGGGGGACATTCTGACATGGGCACTGCAGCCAGTTCTTCACATCCGCCATCGCAGTTACTTCTCGCGCTCGAACTGCGCGGGCTTTGGGAGCTGCAGGCGTTCTTCACGGCTTATCCTTTGCTGCGATACGCGCCGCGTGGCGACGGGCATCCTGTCCTTGTATTGCCCGGGCTCGCCGCAAGCGATGTTTCGACGAGACCGTTGCGGAGTTATCTCAAGGCACAGGGATATGCCGCGCACGGCTGGAAGCTCGGCCCGAACCATGGTCCACGCCCCGGCGTGGAGGACGGCATTGACGCACGTCTTGCCGAACTTTCCGATCGTTATGGCCGCAAGGTCAGTCTGATCGGATGGAGTCTCGGCGGCGTCTTCGCGCGTGAAGCCTCGCGGCGCGCTGCTGACCGGGTGCGTCAGGTGATCACACTCGGCAGCCCGTTCGCGAACGAGCCGAAGGCAAGCAATGCGTGGCAGCTTTACGAAGCCCTGAGCGGACGCCGGGTCGAGGATTGGCCTGGGCGTGAAGCCATGAAGCTGCCGCCGCCAGTTCCCAGCACCGCGATCTACACACGTTCCGATGGCATCGTCGCCTGGCAAGGATGCCGCGAGCAGCAGAGCGACACGACGCAGAATATTGAGGTGGAGGGTAGCCACTCCGGTCTCGGTTTCAATCCGGCGGTGCTTTATGCGATCGCGGATCGGCTGGCATTGGCGGAAGACAAGTGGTTGCCGTTCGACCGCAGCGGCTTACGGAGCATGGTTTATCCCGATCCGCATCGCAACGACAGCGAATGGGAAGCCGCGTTGCGGACAGGCGTCGCCGGGTAACAGCCGGAATTCTCGTCTTATCCGTTTCATATTCAAGAAGGAGGAATCCATGAACGCCGACAGCAAGCAGCCTTTCAATCCCGCGGCACTGATGCCCTGGATGGATGAACTCAAGAAACTTGTCGAGCAGTTCAAGCTGCCCGGCATTGACGTGGCTGCACTTATGGAGTGGCAGCGCAAGGATATGGAGGCTCTGGCCGAAGCGAACCGTCAGGCGTCCGAAGGTATCAAGGCGCTTGTCGATAGGCGCAATGAGATCATGCAGGAGGCGCTCGCGCAGTGGCAATCGGCCGTAAAGGATGTCACCAGCGCTGACGCGACGTCGAAGCAGGCGGAAGCGATGAAGCAGGGTGTCGAAAAAGCGGTCGCCAACTTTCGCGAACTCTCCGAACTGGAGGCAAAGGCGCGGACCAATGCGTGGACTGTCGTTCAGCAACGCATGCAGGAGAATCTGACGAATCTTCAGAAGCTGCTGCAGCCGAAATAGCGGCGGAGCGTTTGGCCCGGCGGGGCAGAAACGGTGAGTCATCCGCGCTGAAAGACGGAAGGCCGCCGAAGGGACGAGAGACCGGAGGGAGGAGAGCATGAGTCTTGCCAAGTTGCAGGATCTGACGGGCCGTGTCGCGCTCGTTACAGGAGGATCCAGAGGCCTGGGCTTGCAGATGGCCGAGGTGCTGGGCGAACTCGGCGCCAAGGTTGCGATCACGGCGCGGAAGGCTGATGAACTGACGGCTGCCGCGGCGCACCTGAAGTCGCTCGGTATCGAAGCGATGCCGGTTGTCTGCGACATGGGGCAACTGGCGGCAATCGGCCCCATGGTCGAACAGGTTATCGCGACGCTCGGGCCGATCGATATTCTCGTCAACAACGCCGGGACGTCCTGGGGGGCAGCCACAATCGATCATTCCCTCGATGGCTGGAACAAGGTCATCACCCTGAATGTAACGGCAATCTTCGTTGTAACGCAGGAGGTCGGGCGCCGCTGCATGGTTCCGCGCCGGAGCGGCAAGGTCATCAACATCGCTTCGATCCAGGGGCTGACGGGGACATATCCGGAGAGTGTGCCGACGCTCGCCTATAATGCCAGCAAGGGCGCAGTCGTGAACATGACACGCACGCTTGCCAATGAGTGGGCGCCGCTGGGCATCAATGTGAACGCGATCGCGCCGGGTTACTTCCCTACCAAAATGACCGCGCAGCTTAACGAAGATAACACCTCTGACATGGCGCCGATGAAGCGCGGGGGCGGCCCCGAGGATTTGAAGGGAGTCACGGCCCTGTTCGCGTCGGACGCCTGTGCATTCATTACTGGCCAGACACTCGCCGTCGATGGCGGAGTAACGGCTGTCTGAGCAAGCAATAAAATATTGGGAGGAACGAAAATGAACGATATGCCCTGGATCAAATCCTATCCGACCGGCGTGCGCTGGAACATTGATATCGTTCCCGGAGCAGTGCAGAAAATCCTTCAGGATACCGTCGCGAAATATCCCGATCGCCCGGCGATCGACTTCATGGGCAAGCGCCTGAACTATCGCGAACTGGGTAATCTGGTGGACCGCGCGGCGCGCGGCCTGCAGAAACTGGGTGTGAAGCCGGGCGTTCATGTCGGGCTCTTCCTGCCGAACACGCCGCACTACATCATCGCGTTTTTCGGTGTGCTGACGGCCGGCGGCACCGTGGTGAATTACTCGCCGCTCGATGCGGCCAAGGTACTCGAGCACAAGATCGAGGATAGCAAGACGGACTTCATCATCACGCTCGATCTTGCGGCGCTCTATCCGCAGATGGCGCCGATGCTCGGAACGACCCGTTTGAAAAAGCTGATTGTCGGAAATGTCGGTGAAATGTCAGCCGCTCCCGATGCCGTGAATGCCGAGATGAAAGCCGGGAAGCAGTTGAGCGAGGTGCCGAAAGACGATCGGCATGTCAGCTTTGCTGAACTGATCGACAACGATGGTGCTTACGAGGCTTATCCGATCTCCGATCCGAATGAGACGATCGCTGTGCTCCAGTATACCGGGGGCACCACGGGATTGCCCAAGGGGGCGATGCTGACACATGCCAACCTGTCCAGCGCCTGTCAGCAGGCATGGGAGACCACGAGCGGGTCTCCTCCGGTTCTGGTCGAGGGGCAGGAAAGTGTACTCGCGGTGCTGCCGCCCTTCCATATCTACGCGCTGACAGTGAACGTCCTGTTCGCGGTGCTGGGCGGCGCCGAGATTCTTCAGCACATCCGGTTCGATCCCAAGGCGGTCCTTGAAGAAATCTCGAAAAAGAGACTGACGGTGTTTTGCGGCGTCCCGACCATGTACACCGCCTTGCTCAATCATCCGGATACACCGAAATACGATCTGAAATCGCTGAAATACTGCGGCTCCGGCGGTGCGCCGCTGCCGCTTGAGGTCGCACAGCAGTTCGCGGCGGTGACCGGATGTAATCTTAGCGAAGGGTGGGGGATGACCGAGACCTCTCCCACAGGGACCTTCACACCGGTCAACGGCATGCGCAAGGCGGGCTCCTGCGGAATGCCGATGCCGCGTATCGTGATCAAGTTCCTGAGCATCGACGACCCTGGCAAGTATGTGGCGCTTGGCGAACGCGGCGAAATCTGCATCCAGGGCCCCAATGTCATGAAGGGTTACTGGAACAAGCCGCAGGCGACCGCCGACGTCACGACATTCGATGGTTTCATGCGGACCGGCGACGTCGGCTATATGGACGATGACGGATTCATCTTCATCGTGGACCGTACCAAGGACATGCTTCTGTGCAGCGGATACAATGTCTATCCGCGCGTTCTCGAAGAGGCGGTCTACAAACATCCTTCTGTCGCGGAAGTCGCCGTGATCGGAATTCACGATGAGTATCGCGGACAGTCGCCAAAAGCCTTCGTCACCCTGAAATCCGGCGCTCCCGCATTCACCATCGAAGAGCTGCAGAAGTTTCTGAAGGACAAACTGGGCAAGCACGAGATGGTGCAGGCTATGGAAATCCGCTCCGAGCTTCCAAAAACGGCGGTCGGCAAAATTTCCAAGAAAGACCTGTACGACGAGGAAGAGCGCAAGGCGAAAGCGCAGGCCTGAGCGGCCCGTGCTTCATGCAAATCCGTCGGCGCTGGATCTTTCAGCGCCGACACGTGACCAACGGGAGCGGCCATGGCCGCCGTCTAACCTCTGGAGGCAAGACAATGGATCAACTTAGCGGGATGGATGCCTCTTTCCTGCATCTGGAAACCCCCGAAACCCCGATGCATGTCGGCAGTTTGATGCTTATCGATCCGCCGGACGGTTACGAAGGCGACTATTATGAAGACGTCAAGGCCATGCTGGCCAAACGCCTGCATCTAGCCACCGTCCTGTGCCGGAAGCTGGCACAAATGCCCTTTGAGCTTGCCGAGCCGGTATGGATCGACGATGACGACATCGACCTCGACTACCATGTGCGGAGCCTGACGCTTCGCCGCCCCGGTACAATGGCTCAGCTCGAAGTGCTGATTGCACGGTTGCATTCGACACTGCTCGACAGGAGCCGGCCGCTCTGGGAAATCTACGTCATCGAAGGACTCGAGTCCGGGCAGGTCGCGCTTTACACCAAGGCGCATCATAGCGGCGTCGACGGCAAGGCTGGCGCCGAGCTCGCCAAGGTGCTGTACGATACGTCCCCCAAAATGCGTGACGTTCCACCGCCGCGGCGCAAGCGTTCGAGCGGGCAGTACCAACTCGGCATGACCGAGTTGTTGCAAGCGGCGGCCAACAACGCGGCCCAGCAATACCGGAAGCTCGCGGAGCTTTTGCCGACGGCCGCAAAAGCCTTCAGCACGGCAGCCGGCGTTGTCGCAAGTCAGCGCACGACCGATGGCAGCCGGTCGCTCAATCTGGGATTGGCGCCAAAAACCATCTTCAACGATTCAATCACCAACCAGCGTTCCTACAGCACGCTGTCGCTTCCCTTGGCGGACGTTAAAGCGCTTGGAAAGCGCGTCGGCGGAACGGTCAATACGATCGTGATGGCGATGTGCAGTATTGCACTCCATCATTTCCTGAAGGAACGCGGGCTGCTTCCGAAGGAAGCGCTCATTGCAATGGTGCCGGTAAGCCTTCGGGCGGAAGGTGACAGCGCGATGAACAACCAGGTTTCGATGGTGCGGGTCGATCTTGCGACCGATATCGACAATCTTCCGGAACGGTTCAAGGCGATCCATGCCTCATCGGAGGCGGCAAAGGCCGTCGTGAGGGAGCTGAAACCGGTGCTCGGCGTCGATGTGCCGATCACGGGCTCGCCATGGCTGATGACCGGGCTGGCCTCGCTGCTTGGCCGCTCCAACATGGCGAGCCGCCTGCCTGCGGTTGGCAATGTGCTGATTTCAAATGTTCCGGGTCCGCCGATGCCGCTCTACGTCGCTGGTGGCCGGATGGTGCACTATTATCCGGTCTCGATCCCGTATCACGGCAGTGCGCTGAATATCACGGTGCAGAGTTACGCCGGGCTGCTCGATCTCGGGATCACCGCCTGCCGCCGCGTGTTGTCGCAGGATGAATCCCACGAACTCATCGCGCATCTGCAGACAGCGCTGCGCGAAATTGAAGCGCTGCCCGCGGTTTCGGAAGTATCCGGCGGAGAGGTCGCAGTGCTGGAGCTGAACGACGCGGGCAAGGCATCTGCGAAGAAGAAGTCCGCAGCAGGTCAGTAAAGGCACGCTGCAATAGGCTCGGACTGACAGAAAATAAAGATTTCCAAGGGAGGACAAAATGGACCCATCACAGGCACGACAAAGCGGACCTATCGTACAGAGCGCAGCCGACAAAGCGCTGTTTTCCAAGGTGAGCTGGCACCTGCTGCCGCTGCTGATCATTTGTTACATCATCTCGTTCATCGACCGGATCAATATCGGCTTCGCCCAGCTTCAGATGAAGCAGACCCTCACGTTCAGCGACGAGGCCTATGCGTTCGGAGCCGGCATCTTCTTCCTCGGATACTTTCTCTTTGAAGTCCCCAGCAACCTGATGCTGGAGAAGATCGGCGCGAGAAAAACCCTGCTGCGCATCATGTTCTGCTGGGGTATCGTCGCATCGGCGATGATGTATGTGCAGACGCCGACGCAGTTCTATGTTCTGCGTTTCCTCCTCGGTGCGTTCGAGGCAGGCTTCTTTCCGGGGATCATCCTCTACCTGACGTTCTGGTATCCATCCGCCCGCCGCGGTCAGATCATCGCAGTCTTCATGACAGGAACTGCGATAGCCTACCTGCTCGCAGGGCCGACGTCCGGAGCGATCATGAAGTACATGGATGGATTCCTCGGTCATCATGGCTGGCAGTGGCTGTTCGTGGTGCAGGGGCTACCGGCCTCGATTCTCGGAATTGTCGCCTACTTCTATCTGAAAGATAAGCCCGAGGACGCAAGCTGGCTGACGGCGTCCGAGAAGACGGCGCTCCGCGGTCATCTCGATAACGACAAGCAGTGCGTCGAATCCGCATCACACGGGTCTCTGGGAGCACTGCTGCGCGACCCGAAGGTCTACTCGCTGTCGCTGATTTACGCGGTGTTTCTCGGTGCCACCTATGCGATGCTGTTCTGGACTCCGACCTTGATCAAGTCCTGGGGGATCAGCGATCTGTTCTGGATCGGTATGGCATCATCGCTCCCGGCGGTCTTCGGCATCGTCGGCATGGTGCTGGTCGGCCGCAGTTCGGACAAGCAGCGTGAACGGCGCTGGCACTTCATGTTCACCACTGCGATTGCCGCAGCGGGCGTGCTGACGACGGTTGTGACCCAGGGCAGCCTGGTCGGATCGCTCGCCGGTCTCTGCCTGGTCGGCATTGGTCAATCCGCCATGACGCCAATCTTCTTCGCGGCGGTCAGTGAATATGTGCCGAAGAAGACCGCGGCGGGTGGTATCGCGCTGATCAGCAGCCTTGGCAATCTCGGGCCGTTCGTGACGCCTTCGATCGTCGCGTCGATCAACAAAGCGACGGGAACGCCGGTGGCGAGCATGATCCTCGTTGCGGTCTTGTGGATAACGGCTGGCGTGATGCTGACGTTCATCCTCCGTCCGGCACCGGCTCCCCGGTTGGCGATGGCATGATGACAGGACTTTGTCGGGACATCCGGCGCGGGCCGGATGTCCCGGCAGAAACCGGCGAACGCGCGTCCTGGATGCGAGATGATCGGAGGGGCCATTGCATCTGGGGATCAAAACGCGGGAACTCATTCCGGATGAGCGCTCGTGTCTCCTCGCCCATCTGCTGGCTCTTGATGCGGAAGATCGCCGCCTGAGATTTGGACAGGTTCTCTCCGACGACGGTATACGCAAGTACACCGAGAGCATTGATCTGTCGCGCGATGCCGTCTTCGTCTCGACCGATGACGAACTGGCGATTGTGGGAGCAGCTCATCTCGCCCGCGAGGAAGATCATGCTCAATTGGGGGTATCTGTTCTGGCGAAAAGCCGCGGGCAGGGGATTGGCGAGGCGTTGCTTGAACGGTGTGCATCGCGGACCCGTATCTGGGGTGTGCGTATTCTGTTCATGAACTGTCTTGTTGAGAATGCTCCGATGATGCACCTCGCTCGCAAGCAGGGTTTGAGGATCGTGTCGTCGGGTACCGAGGCCGAGGCTTTCGTGCGATTGCCTCGCGCCGATCTTGCGAGTGTCGCCGCGGAAGTCACCGCCGAGCACGTCGGTCTGTTTGACCATGCATTGAAAGCGGGATGGCTGGCCTTGCAGGGACGCCGGCCAAGGTAAGCGGAAAAAATTTCGACCATCGGCGCATTGGCAATTTGGGGAGAGGACAGTGAGGATTGTTTTGTTGGGCCCGCCGGGAGCGGGAAAAGGCACGCAGGCGGAAAGCATCGTTAGAAAGTACGGCGTGCTGCATCTGTCCACCGGCGACATGCTGCGCGCCGCGGCGCAGGCGGATACCGAGGTCGGGCGGAAGATCAAGCAGACCATGGCAAGCGGGGCCCTGGTGTCGGATCAACTCGTCATCGCTGCCGTTGTCGAGCGAATTTCTCAGGATGATGCGCGGAAGGGCTTTATTCTCGATGGCTTTCCGCGAACGGTATCGCAGGCCGTCACATTCGACGACATGCTCCAAACGGAGCATCTGGAGCTTGATCATGTCGTCGAATTACAGGTCGATGAGAAGATATTGCTGGACCGCATTTTGATCCGGGCGAACGAGGCGAAGGAGCGCGGCATCGCCCAGCGTGAGGACGACAATCACGACTCCTTGAAGGTTCGTCTCGATGCGTATCGCGCGCAGACGGCGCCGGTGATTGATTACTACCGTGCGCGAGGCATTCTGAAGAGCGTCGACGGACTGCAGCCGATTGAGCATGTGACAGCGGATGTGTTCAAGGCGATTGATACAGCCGAGTCGCCGAAGGTTGCGATGCGCAAATAGGAAGTTCAATCGTGCTCGCAGTCCCGCGAGCAACTGTTGAAGGGTAGTGTCGCTGACTGTGAGTTGGTAAAGACTGGAAAAGGATCGCCTATGACTGCAGAAAAGAAGAGCGGCCAGTGCGCGCTCGTGACCGGCGCATCGGGCGGTATTGGCCTCGAACTTGCCCGTGTTCTGGCCGCCAACGGTTTCGATCTGGTTCTGCTGGCGCGAAGCGCGGCGAAACTTCAGGAAATCGCCAATGAACTGAAAGCCAATCATGGCAGCAAGGTAACGGTCCTTCCTGCCGATCTGAGCGATCCCGGCACGCCGCAAGCCGTCTTCAACACCCTGGCGGATGCCGGAATTCGGATTGATCTGCTGGTTAACAACGCCGGCCTTTTGTTCGAGGATCGCTTCAACGCCATCAGTCTCGATGACACCATGCAGTTGCTGCGGGTGAATATCGGGGCGACGACCGCGATGACCCATCTCTTTCTCGGGTCCATGCTGGAACGCAACAGTGGTCGGGTACTGAATGTCGCGTCGATCGCTGGATTCGTGCCCGTGCCGAATCTGGCGGTCTATGCGGCATCCAAAGCCTACGTATTGTCATTCGGAGAGGCTTTGTCTCAAGAGTTGAGCGGCAGCAAGGTGACGCTGACGACCTTGTGCCCCGGAGTGACCGAGACGGCCATGGTTCACGGGACCAACCTCGCCAGCGTTCCCAAAATGATGATCATGGACGCCAAGACGGTCGCTCGGGAAGGATACCGCGCCTGCATGTCCGGAAAGCCGGTTCACGTCGCGGGCATTGCCAACGAAATGGCGGTTCAATGGATCAAGTACCAGCCAAGTTGGCTGATGCGGGCGGTCGGCGGCTTTCTCAGCCGAAACCGGAATTCCTGACGACGATCTTATATCAGGAATGTCTTTGGCTGGCATTGGCTGCCACAGCGGCGGCAGCGGTGCGATTCTCGACGCCGAGTTTTGCGTAAATCTGCTCGAGATGCTTGTCCACGGTGCGCGGACTGAGCTCGAGTATCTGTGCAATGTCGCGGTTTGTCTTGCCCTTGCTCAACCAGGAGAGGACTTCGCCTTCGCGGCTGGTCAGTCCCAGTTCCTTGCTGAATTCGGCTGGTGAGTCGGAACTGGTTTCCCGAGTTAGCCGCAGGAGGAACTGATCCGCGTTCAATCGGCCCATGTATTGAAGACGATGCTTGTTGTCTCCAAAGGGGGTTGAGGGAGGAGACTTTGGCGCGGCCCCGCCTTTCTGCATCCTGTCGAGCCAGGCAAGCCAGGGCTCGGGCAATTGGGGAGCATCGTTGCCAGCCTCGCTTCCCACCAGAAGTTTCTGCGCCTGCGGTGTGGCCCAGATCAGTTGCCCCCGGTGATCGACCGCAAAGAGAATGCGTCCGGAGGCATCGAGCGCTGCGCGCGCGCTCTGGGTGAGACGCGCATTGGCAAGATGCACCTTGATGCGGGCAAGCATCTCCGCGATCGCGATGGGCTTTGTGACATAGTCCACGCCGCCAACTTCGAGCCCGCGCACGATGTGCTCTGTTTCAGCAAGCCCGGTCATGAAGATCACGGGAACATCGGCAAGTCCGGGAAGGCGTTTCAGTCGCCTGCATGTTTCAAAGCCGTCGATTCCCGGCATCACGGCATCGAGAAGGATGATGTCGGGCAGGATTTGTTCGACAACGCGCATCGCCGAGGCGCCGTCGAGCGCCACCATGACGGTCATGCCGGCCCCGTCCAGCGCATCGGTCAGCATCCGCAATGTTTCGGGGGAATCGTCGACGATCAGAACGGTGTCGCGCTTTTTCTCAATGGTCATGACGCTGCACCGTTTTCAGGGTTGCCATGTACTGGCCAAGGTCGAATTGCTCGATCAGGGACCGCATCCGGGCGACAAATGCCGCGTGCTCGGGATGATCCTGATTGATCTGGTCGAGCTTTGTGTGAATGGCCGTCACGTATCCGATCTGCCCGAGATTGATAAGCTCATCGACGTATTCGACGGGCGGGGCGAGATCGTCCTTGACACTCCAGACCGCGGTTGGAGCTTCCCCTGGCTCATACCGCCATTCGATTTTCAGCAACTGTCCGACAAGCTCCAGCAACCGTGGAACGTCAATCGGCTTCATCAGGTATCCGTCGTGAAACGGCTGTGCGAGCGGTGCCCCGTGCGCCTCGAGCGCACTCGCCGACACCATCAGAATGCGGGCATGATGATGCCCCATCGTGCGCAAGGTCTCGGCGACGGTCCAGCCGTCGATCCCGGTCATGGAGATATCGAGGAGAAAGAGGTCGGGCTGACAATGCCGCGCGAGGTTCAGGCACGATTCCCCGTCATGGGCGCTGAGAACGATGAACCCGAGCGGGGTCAGAATTTCGCGCAACAGGTCACGCTGTGTCGGATCGTCATCGGTAACCAGAATAGTCCGGCGCGGGCCGTGATAGCCGAAAATCGGCGCGTTGATGGCTTTCAGGCGGGTTGGATTGGTCACCTCGGACAGCAGCATCTTCACGTAGAAGGTGCTGCCTCTATCCACCACGCTGCTCACACGAATATCGCCGCCCATGACGCCGGCCAGGAGTTTGCTGATGGTCAATCCAAGTCCGGTCCCGGTCTGGGGCTGCGAGACGCCGAGTGCGCCGCGCTCGAAAGGCGCGAAAATACGCTCCAGATCATCCGCATGAATTCCGGGGCCGGTGTCGCGCACCTCGAACTCTGCGACAGGACTGCGGTAATGAACGATGAAGTGGACGCCGCCGGTCTGGGTGAATTTGATCGCATTCGACAGCAGGTTGATCAGAATCTGGCGCAGCCGCTTCTCATCGGCATAGACCACCGGTGGCAAGGTTTCCGGCCGCTGGAACACGAACTCGATATTCTTTGCCGCGGCCTGAAGACGAAACATGCCGACGAGCTGATCGAGGAAGGCATGCAGGCGGACTTCGTCGCGGGACAGATGCAATCGTCCAGCCTCGATTTTCGAGATATCCAGAAGGCCGTCGATCAGGCCGGACAGATGGTCTGCACTGCGGCGAACGACGCGAATCTGGTCGCGGGGTTTCGGCTGGATGGTGTCATCCTGCTCCAATAGCTGGGCATAGCCACTGATGGCGTTCAGCGGCGAGCGCAGTTCGTGGCTGAGACCGACTACATAGCGGCTCTTGGCAAGATTGGCGGACTCGGCGACTTCCTTTGCGCGCTGAAGCTCCATATCCGTCTTCCGGTGCGCGTCGATTTCCTGCATCAGCAATGTTGTCTGCCGCCGTGTTTCCGCTTCCGCAGCCTGCCGACTTTGTCTGGCGAGGACAAACAGCCAGGCGACGACACCGATGATGATGGTCAGGGCGAAAAACACCTTCCACAGCACATCGGAGAGCTGGATCTGGTCGAATCGTATGGCATTGGCTGTTTGCAGGTAGATCAGGCCCAGCGTGAGGCCGACCAGCCCCGCGGCTGCGGCAAAGACACCGAGATAGTGGCCGAGTTGAGAGTTGATGCGGGCGTAGATGGCCTGCGGCAGAAGCCGTCCGAGAGTTTCCGAAAGCTGCGCCTGCACACGCGCATGCGGTTTGCAAAGATCATGGCACCGCGCATCCAGTGAGCAACAGAGCGAGCAGATCGGGCCGGAATAAGCGGGGCAGGAGGCCATGTCTTCCGGCTCGAACGCATGTTCACAGATACAACATTTAATGGTTTCGGCGGTCTGCCAGCTCCGCTTCGGCTTACGCGCGATATAATACTTTCCTCCGGTCGCGTAGGCGATGAGCGGTGCGGCGATAAACGCCGTGGTAAGCGCCACAAATGGGGCCAATGCCTTGGCGGTAGGGCCGAAGAAACCATAGAACGCGCTGATCGAGACGATTGTCGCGATCGTCATAGCGCCGACGCCGACGGGATTGATGTCGTAGAGATGCGCGCGCTTGAATTCCATGTGGGGCGGACGAAGCCCGAGCGGCTTGTTGATGATCAGATCCGCCACAAGCGCGCCGACCCACGCTATTGCGACGTTCGAGTAAAGCGCCAGGGTCTGTTCGAGCGCCTTGTAGACGCCGATTTCCATCAGAAGCAGCGCCACAAGGACATTGAACACCAGCCAGACGACGCGGCCGGGATGGCTGTGCGTCAGCCGCGAAAAGAAGTTCGACCACGCGATGGAGCCGGCATAGGCGTTGGTGACATTGATCTTGAGCTGCGAGAGGATCACGAAGGTTCCGGTCAGCGCCAATGCCAGATCGGGCTGGGACAACACGTAGCGAAACGCTTCCAGATACATGTGGGAGGGTTCGGCGGCATATTCCGCGACGACGCCGTGCTTGAGTGCGAAGAATGCGAGGAATGAGCCTGCCAGCAGCTTGATAGCGCCGGGAACGATCCAGCCCGGCCCGGCGCTGATCATGGCGAACCACCAGGCGCGTTTTGATGTGCGCCGGTCGCGCGGCAGGAAGCGCAGGAAGTCCACCTGTTCGCCGATCTGCGCCACCAGCGAAAAGACGACGGAGGCGGCCGTGCCGAACAGCAGCAGGTCGAGGTGCCCCGACGGACTGCCGTGTTCGCCCGGAAATGCGCGCCATTCGGCGAACGAGCCGGGACTCTTGATCGCGATCGCAGCGAAGGGGAGGATATGGAGGAAAATCCAGAATGGCTGCGTCCAGAGCTGGAAGCGGCTGATGAGCGTGATCCCGTGTGTCACCAGCGGGATGATGACCACCGCGCTGACCAGATAGCCGATGGGGCGGGGGAGGCCGAAGCAGAGTTCCAGCGCCATCGCCAGGATCACCGCCTCGATGGCGAAGAAAATGAAAGTGAACGAGGCATAGATCAGCGACGTGACGGTCGAGCCGATATATCCGAAGCCGGCGCCGCGGGTCAGAAGATCAATATCTACGCCGTATCTGGCTGCATAATAGGCAATCGGCAGTCCGCAGCAGAAAATGACCGCGCTGACCACCAGAATGGCAGCCGTCGCATTGGTCACGCCGTAGTTGAGGGTGATTGTTCCGCCAATGGCTTCGAGGGCGAGAAACGAGATCGCGCCCAGCGCCGTGTTTGCCACGCGGGCCGCGGACCAGCGCCGCGCGCTCTTGGCTGTGAAGCGGAGCGCGTAGTCCTCAAGCGTCTGGTTGGCAACCCATTGATTATATTGGCGCCTGACACGGTCTATGCGCTGCCGCCCGACCAACTCGCTCTCCTCTTGACGCCCGTCGCCCGCTGAAAAATCTACGTCGCGTTTTTGCGGTGCCGTATGCGCGATTTCACGTATGCGTGCGATGCACAATCCGGGCCATCGTTCCCCTATCGAAGCGTTGTTCAGCCAACACAAGGGGCGGTCATGACAGACAAAAAAGATCAGGGATTGCAGTCACCTTTCCGGCGCAAGATGTTGATGGGAATGGCGGCGCTGCCGGCCATGTCCATGATGTCTCGCCCATCATTCGGCGCGGGACCGGCGACCTCAGCCGTCAACACCACGGGCCTTGCGGTGACCGATACCGAGGTCACGGTCGGTATCCTGCACTCGGTGACCGGCACGATGGCAATTTCCGAGACCGGATCGGTTCAGGCTGAAAAGCTGGCGATCGAGCAGATCAACGCCTCGGGCGGCGTCCTCGGGCGCAAGATCAAGTTCATTCAGGAAGACGGCGCGTCCGACTGGCCGACCTTCGCCGAAAAGGCCAAGAAGCTGCTGGTCAACGACAAGTGCGCGTCGGTGATGGGCTGCTGGACCTCGGCGTCGCGCAAGGCGGTGTTGCCGGTGTTCGAGCAGTACAACGGCATGCTCTACTATCCGACCTTCTATGAAGGTCTCGAGCAGTCCAAGAACGTCATCTATACCGGTCAGGAGGCAACCCAGCAGATCATCGCCGGCCTCGACTGGGTCAACAAGACCAAGGGTGCGAAGACCTTCTATCTGCTCGGATCGGACTACATCTGGCCGCGCACCTCGAACAAGATCGCGCGCAAGCATATTGAAGGCCACTTGCAGGGCGCGAAGGTGGTCGGCGAGGAATACTTCCCGCTCGGCCACACCCAGTTCAACTCGGTCATCAACAAGATCAAGCTGACCAAGCCGGACGTGATCTACGCCATCATCGTCGGCGGCTCGAACGTCGCCTTCTACAAGCAGCTCAAGGCGGCCGGCATCGACCTGTCGAAGCAGAAGCTGCTGACCATCTCGGTCACCGAGGACGAAATCGACGGCATTGGCGGCGAAAATATCGCAGGCGCATTCGCTTGCATGAAGTACTTCCAGTCGCTCGACAATCCGAACAACAAGGAGTTCGTCGCTGCGTTCAAGAAGATGTGGGGCGAAAAGACCGTGATCGGAGACGTCACCCAGGCTGCCTATCTCGGGCCCTGGCTCTGGAAGATGACCGTCGAGAAGGCCGGCAGTTTCGATGTCGACAAGATCGCGGCGGCATCCGCGGGCATCGAGTTTACCAAGGCGCCGGAAGGCTACGTCAAGATCCATCCGAACCACCATCTCTGGTCCAAGACGCGCGTTGGTCTCGCCCAGCTCGATGGCCAGTTCAAGGTTGTCTACGAGACGCCGGACCTGATCGAGCCGGATCCGTTCCCAAAGGGCTACCAGTAAGCCCCGCGCCAGGTCTCTCACAACAATCAGCTCCCAGGTGTGGGTCGTCAGCCCACACCCGCAGCGCTCGCGCCGCGGATTCGTCCGCGGCGCGAGACTTCCCCGGCGGAGAATTGAAATGTTCGGCGACTACTCGATTGGCGATCTCGGCTCGATCTTTGTGATGCAAGGATTTGCGGGCCTTATCCTGTTCTCCGTCTACGTTCTGATGGCACTTGGCCTCGCGATCATCTTCGGCCAGATGGGCGTCATCAACATGGCGCACGGAGAATTCATGATCCTCGGCGCTTACGTCACCTGGATGACGTCGAACTTCTTTCAGGCCTATTTGCCTTCGCTTTTTGGCGGCTACTTCTTCATCGCAATGATACTCGCCTTCATCGCATCCGGCGCACTCGGGATGGTCGTGGAGTGGGGGCTGATACGCCACCTCTACAAGCGCCCGCTCGATACGCTGCTCGCGACATGGGGGTTGAGCCTCATCCTGCAACAGGCCTATCGATCGATCTTCGGTGCCCGCGAGGTCGGTGTTGAATTGCCGCAATGGATGTTGGGCTCGCTCAAGCTCACGGATACGATCGAAGTGCCGATCAACGGCATCTTCGTGATGTGCTTGACCGTCCTGATCACGCTCGGCGTTGCTTACATCATGTACAAGTCGCGCTGGGGCCGCCAGGTCCGCGCCGTGGTGCAGAACCGCGTGATGGCAGGCGCCACCGGCATCAACACGGAAAAAGTTGATCGTTACACCTTTGGTCTTGGATGCGGGATCGCCGGCGTCGCGGGTTCGGCCTTCACCATGATCGGTTCGACAGGCCCGACATCCGGTCAGCTCTACATCGTCGATACGTTCCTCGTGGTGGTGTTCGGCGGTGCTGCCAGCCTGCTTGGGACCATCGCCTCGGCATTCACCATCTCGCAGGCCCAGTCGACCATGGAGTTCTTCCTGTCGGGTTCGATGGCGAAGGTTCTCACGCTGCTTGCCGTCGTCGGCATCCTCATGCTGCGGCCGCAGGGACTGTTCGCTCTCAAGGTCCGGAAGTGAAAAGGCCAGGAAAATGTCCAACAAAAGCGTAGAGCAAACTTCTGTCGCAAAAGCGGTCAACGACAATCCGCGATTTGCCAACCGCACCGAATTCGTCGGCATTCTGGTGCTCGCGGTTCTGCTGGTCGTCATCCTGCCGCTGACGCTCGATATCTTCCGGCTCAATCTGGTCGCGAAGTATCTGACCTACGCATTTGTCGCCATCGGCCTTGTGATCTGCTGGGGTTACGGTGGAATTCTCAGCCTCGGGCAGGGCGTGTTCTTCGGTCTCGGCGGCTACTGCATGGCGATGTTCCTCAAGCTGGAAGCATCGAGCGTCGCCAACACGAAGATTCAATCGACGCCGGGTATCCCGGATTTCATGGACTGGAACCAGATCACGCAGCTTCCCTTCTTCTGGAAGCCATTTCACAGCCTGACTTTCACGATCATTGCGATCATTCTGGTCCCCGCAATCTTCGCTTTCATCGTCGGCGCCGCGATGTTCAAGCGGCGGGTCGGCGGCACCTACTTTGCTATCATCACCCAGGCGATCGCCGCGATCCTGACGATCCTGATCATCGGCCAGCAGGGCTACACCGGCGGCGTGAACGGCATCACAGACCTGCGCACGCTGAAGGGCTGGGATATTCGCACCGACAATGCCAAGTTCATTCTCTACTTCGTGGAAGTGGCCTTGCTGTTCGGATGCATCGGCGTTGCGCTTTTCATCCGACACTCCAAGCTCGGCCGTATTTTGGTAGCGATGCGCGAAAAGGAGGATCGCGTCCGGTTCTCCGGCTATAGCGTGGCGAACTTCAAGATCTTTGCTTTCTGTGCCGCCGCGGTCTTCGCTTCCATCGGAGGCGCATTGTTTGCCCTCGAGATCGGGTTTATGTCGCCGTCCTTCGTCGGCATCGTGCCCTCCATCGAAATGGTGATCTACACGGCGGTCGGCGGACGGCTGTCGATCCTCGGGGCGGTCTATGGGACGCTGCTGGTAAACTTCGCCAAGACCAGCCTTTCGGAATCGTTCCCGGAATTGTGGCTGTTCGGTCTTGGCGCGCTGTTCATCGCCGTGGTCCTGGTCTTCCCCAACGGCCTCGCCGGAATCTGGCGCGATCACATCCAGAAGTACATCGACCGTCTGCTTTCATCGCGCAAGCCGAAGGTCGACGGAAAGAACGGCTGGACCGACGGCTCGGTCGCAGACGGCGCGCCTGCGGAATAGGAGAGCATCATGCTTGTCGGTCATCAGCCAAAGGAATTTCTCCTCGCAGTCGAAGGCCTGACGGTTTCGTTCGATGGCTTCAAGGCTGTGAACGATCTGTCGTTCTATGTCGATGAAAATGAGATCCGGGTCATCATCGGTCCCAATGGCGCCGGAAAAACCACGGTGCTAGATCTGATCTGCGGAAAGACCAAGGCGACATCCGGCTCCATCCAGTTTCGCGGCAAGGAACTGACCCGTATGAAGGAGAACGAGATCGTCCAGACGGGCGTTGGCCGCAAGTTCCAGACGCCGTCGATCTATGACGACCTCACGGTGTTCGAGAATCTCGAAATCTCCTATCCGCGGGGGCGCACGGTGTTCGGCGCGCTGACATTCCAGCGTGACAAGGCAGTGCGCGAGCGCGTGGAGGAGGTCGCCGAGATGATCTTTCTGAAGGATCGTCTCGGGATGAGCGCCGAGCTTCTCAGTCACGGCCAGAAGCAGTGGCTGGAGATCGGCATGCTGCTGATCCAGGACCCTGATCTTCTGATGCTGGACGAGCCGGTCGCCGGCATGAGTGTCAGCGAGCGGGTCAAGACCGCCGAACTTCTCAATCGCATCATCAAGGACCGCTCGGTTCTGGTGATCGAGCATGACATGAAGTTCGTCGAAGACATCGCCCACAAGGTGACTGTGCTGCATCAGGGCAAGATTCTTTCGGAAGGTTCGATGGAAGCTGTGCAGAACGATCCCAAGGTCATCGAAGTCTATCTCGGTCACTAGGTCCGCAATTCAAGGAAGACATCATGCTTGCGATTTCCGACCTTCATGTCGCGTACGGACAAAGTGAAGTTCTTCACGGCCTCAACGTATCGGTCCAGCCGAATGAGATCGTTGCGATCATGGGCCGCAACGGCATGGGCAAGACCACGCTGATGAAATCCCTGATGGGCATTGTGCCGACCAAAAGCGGCTCGGTGTCAATGGAGGGGAGCGAACTCAGCAAGCTGAAGAGCTATGAACGTGTCGCCAAAGGGCTGGCCTACGTGCCGCAAGGCCGCATGATCTTCTCGACCATGACTGTGAAGGAGAATATTGAAACCGGATTGGTAACGTCGGGCGGGAAAGAGGTTCCCGGCGATATCTACGAGCTGTTTCCCGTTCTTCTCGAAATGAAGGGCCGGCGCGGGGGCAACCTGTCCGGTGGGCAACAGCAGCAACTCGCGATCGCCCGCGCTCTCGCAACCAATCCGAAGGTTCTGCTGCTGGATGAACCTACGGAGGGCATCCAGCCTTCGATCATCCGCGAGATGGCGCGCACGCTGAAGCGCATTCGCGATGAGCGCGGTCTGTCGATCATTGTCTCCGAGCAGGTGTTGAGCTTTGCGCTCGATGTCGCCGATCGTGTTCTCGTTATCGAGAATGGAGAAATCGTTCGCGACGAAGCGCGCGACGGCATCGATGCTGCGCAGGTCGCAAAATATCTTTCCGTTTAACCAAGCCGTTCGTAACCAGGGGAGCATCCTAAATGCCAGATACACTGATCAAGGTCGATCTCAATCAGTCGGCCTACGATAACGACAAGGTTCATAACCGCTGGCATCCGGATATTCCGATGGTGGAGTGGGTTAATCCCGGCGATGACTTCATCATCGAGACCTACGACTGGACCGGCGGGTTCATCAAGAACAACGACTCGGCGGACGACGTGCGCGATATCGACCTGTCGATCGTGCATTTCCTGTCAGGTCCAATCGGCGTCAAGGGTGCAGAGCCGGGCGACCTTCTGGTGGTCGATCTGCTCGATGTAGGCCCGATGAAGGATAGCCTGTGGGGCTTCAACGGCTTCTTCTCCAAGCAGAATGGCGGCGGCTTCCTGACCGACCATTTTCCTCTGGCGCAAAAGTCGATCTGGGACTTCAAGGGCATGTATACCTCGTCGCGGCATATTCCCGGCGTCAACTTCGCGGGCCTGATCCATCCGGGCCTGATCGGCTGTTTGCCTGACCCCAAGATGTTGTCGATGTGGAATGAGCGCGAGACCGCGTTGATCGCCACCAATCCAACCCGCGTGCCGGGCCTTGCCAACCCGCCGTTCGGGCCGACCGCGCATATGGGCCGCATGAAGGGCGACGCGAAGGCGAAGGCGGCCGCGGAAGGCGCGCGCACCGTTCCGCCGCGCGAGCATGGCGGCAACTGCGACATCAAGGATCTGTCGCGCGGCTCGAAAATCTACTTCCCGGTCTATGTTCCGGGCGCGGGCCTTTCGATGGGTGACCTTCACTTCAGCCAGGGTGACGGTGAAATCACCTTCTGCGGCGCCATCGAAATGGCGGGCTGGCTGCACATCAAGGTCGATGTCATCAAGGACGGCATGGCGAAGTACGGCATCAAGAACCCGATCTTCAAGCCGTCGCCGGTGACGCCGAACTATAACAACTACCTCATCTTCGAGGGTATCTCCGTCGACGAGCAGGGCAAGCAGCACTATCTCGACGTACACATCGCCTATCGTCAGGCATGCCTGAATGCCATCGAATATCTCAAGAAGTTCGGATATTCCGGCGCGCAGGCCTACTCAATCCTCGGAACGGCGCCGGTGCAGGGGCACATATCCGGCGTGGTGGACGTGCCGAATGCCTGCGCGACGCTATGGCTGCCAACCGAAATCTTCGACTTCGACATCATGCCGTCGTCGGCCGGGCCGATCAAACACATCAAGGGCGGCATCGACATGCCGCTGTCGCCTGACAAGTAACCCGCGAGGCAACGTGGAGACGGCAGGATGTACGCCGTCTCCACGTCCGCGCTGGATCAAATATCGACTGAGCAGACCGAGGGAGACGTGCTGTGCCGGTTTACGAGTATCTTTGCAACGATTGCGGACCTTTCACCGAGATGCGGCCGATGTCCGAATACGACATGCCGCAGGATTGTCCGCATTGTGCGGTCTCCGCGCCGCGCGCTATTCTGACCGCGCCGCATTTCTCGTGCATGCCGGCGGCAACACGCAAGTCACATGCGATCAACGAGCGCAGCGCCAATGCGCCGAAGACTCTCGGTGAGTACAAGGCCTCGCATGGTCCGGGCTGCGGCTGCTGTTCGGGCGGCAAGCCGTCGCGGCTGATGACAAAGTCACGTTCCGGCGCAAAGGGCTTTCCGACCGCTAGGCCGTGGATGATCAGTCACTGAGCCGCTGATGTTCGATTCAGATCGGCAGCGGCCGGGAAGGCCGATGCCGATTTGACATTCAGGCGCCCACGGTCGTGCGTGGCGCAGCCTTTGCCTGAACTTCGCCGCCCAGATAGCTCGCTTCGAGCGATGGATCTTCAGCGATAATGCCGGCCGCGCCACTCTTAACGATGGCGCCGGTCTCCAGCAGATAGGCGCGGTCGGCCACTGCGAGGGCGTGCCCGGCCATCTGATCGACAACGATGAGCGTCATGCCTTCGGTGCGCAGCCGCTCGAACGACGCGAACAGCTCGTCGACCACCAGTGGTGCGAGGCCGAGCGAGGGTTCATCCAGCATCAGCACCTTTGGCGAGGTCAGGAGGCCCCGGGCAACCGCAAGCATTTGCTGTTCGCCGCCGGACAAGAGGCCGGCCCGGTGATCAATGCGCTGTCTCAGGCGCGGGAAGCGCGTCAGCATGGTCTCGACTTCGGCATCGAGGTCAATGCCGGGGCGGGCATAAGCGCCGAGCTGCAGGTTCTGACGGACGGTCAGTTCGGGGAACACCTGCCGTCCTTCGGGCACGAGAACGACGCCAATACGAGCCCGGGCATAGGCCGGGAGGTTGTCGATCCGCTTGCCAGAGAGCTGTATTTCGCCGTTGGCCTTGGGCGGCTCCAATCCGGCAATCGAGCGCATCAGCGTGGTCTTGCCCGCACCGTTTGCTCCGAGTACGGCAATGGCCTCACCGTTTGCGACCGTGACGTCGATGCTCTCGAGAGCCTGAGACAGACCATAGAACGCATCGAGCTTTCTGATCTCCAGCATGATCTCCGACGAAACCTGACGTGGCGGGCGGTGCTGCTGTTCCTTCGCGGTGGCGTCGCCGAGGTAGGCTTTTCGGACCAGAGGATCGTTGCGGATGTCCGCCGGCTCGCCGACGGCAATCCGCTTGCCGCCGTCGAGCACCACGATATGGTCGCTCAACGACATGATCATGGGCATGTCGTGTTCGACAATAATCACGGCGACACCAAGTTCAGCGATGCGGCGGAGCAGTTCGGTCAGGCGTTGTTTATCGCCTTTCGACAGACCGGCGGCCGGTTCATCGAGCAGGAGCACCTTGGGGCGCAGGGCGAGCGAGCGTGCGATCTCGACAAGACGCTTCTCGCCATGGGGCAGGGATTCCGCCGGCCGGTCGAGGTCGCCATCAACGCCTGCGAACCGCAACAACGATCGCGCGAACCGCTCGGATTCCGGATTGCGCAGGGGCGAGACGATGCCGCCGAGCTTTCCCGCCGTTTCCGCGAGAAGCGTATTTTCGATGATGGTGAGCGAGCCGAACAGTTGGGTGGTCTGGAATGTGCGCGCGACACCGAGACGGGCCAGGGTATGCGATGGCAAGCCGGTCAGATCGCGATCTCCCAGTTTCACCGTCCCTGACGTCGGCCGGTAGAAGCCGCAGAGCAGGTTCAGCGCGCTGGTCTTTCCGGCTCCATTCGGGCCGATCACGCTGGTGACATGACCCGGTTGTGCGGTGAACGAGACGTTCTGCACCGCACGGACGCCGCCGAATGCAATCGAAAGATCGCTGACATCAAGCGATGGAGCCCCGCTTGCCACACGAAGTGCGGTGTCCGGGCTGCCGATTGTGGAGTTTTCCGCCGCGTCGTGCTGCGCAGATGCGGCGGGGAAAAACTTCGCGATGAGCTGGGCAATCAGGCCGGCAATTCCGTTCGGCGCCACGCGCAGGACCGCAAACAGCAGGAGTCCGAACGCGAGCAGGCGATATTCTGCCAAATCGGAAAGAAGTTCCGGCAGCAGCACAACCAGCAGCGCGCCGATGATCGGACCGAGCGCTGAACCCGCGCCGCCGATCATCACGCCGAACAGCAGGAGGATCGATTGCAGGAAAGGAAACGAACTCGGGCTGATGTATCCCTGAAGGGGCGCGAACAGCGAACCCGCCAGCGCCATCGCCGCGGCGGAAATGACAAAAGCCATGGTCCGTACGCTGACAAGGTCGATGCCGATCGAGCGTGTAGCGACTTCGGAATCGCGCGCCGCGCGCATGGCATAACCCCATCCGCTGCGCTTCAGCCGGTCAAACAGGATGACGCCTGCGAACATCAGGACAACGCTGGCGATGGCCAAGCCGCGCTCGTTGAGGGGCATGCCGAAAATATCCGGAGGCGTGGTCAACACGAGGCCGTTGCCGCCGCCGGTGAGATCGCGCCATTCGACAGTGCCGTGTTCGACGATGAAGCCGAAAGCGATGGTGACCATCGCCAGATAAGGACCCCTGACGCGCAGCGCAGGCATGGCCAGGAGCCCGCCGACAATGCTGACAAGGACAATACCCGCGCCGGTCGCCGCCAGATAAGGCCAGCCGGCCTTTTCCATCAGCAGGACGGTCGTGTAGGCGCCTATCGCCATGAAGCCGATGTGCCCGAGCGAAATCTGCCCGGCCAATCCGAGCAGGACATTCAGGCCGATGCAGGCGATGGCCGTCAGTGCGATCGTCGCAATGAGAAACACCGCATAGCTGTCAGCAACCGCGGTATAGCCGAGCATCGCCACGAGAGCGGCAGCGGCGAGGAGAGAGGTGCGAGCGGTCATACCTTCTTGACTCCAGCGCGGCCGAGCAGCCCGTGAGGCAGAACGACGAGAATGACGATGACGGAAGCAAATGTGATGATCTGGGTGTAGACCGATCCGAGATAGCTGGTGGCGAAGACTTCAATGAGACCGAGGCAAAGGCCGGCCAGCATCACGCCCCAGGCGCTGCCAAGGCCGCCGATGATCGCGGCGGCGAAGGCCTTGATGCCGAACAACGTGCCCATTTCAGATGAGACGTTGAACAGCGGCGCAATCAGAAGAGCTGCGATTCCGGCAAGAATGGCCGACACTGCGTAGCTCCCGGCAATGGCGCGGCCGACGTCGATGCCCATCAGTTTGGCGGCGCCGGGATTCTGAACCACAGCAAGCATCGCTACGCCATGGCGAGTGCGCCGCGTGAACAGATGCAGCGCGCCGGCCAGCAGCAGGCCGATGACCGGGATCAGAAGCTGAAGGGGATAGACGCCAGCGCCATCGACAATCTGGATCGGCTTCACCGCGAGCGGAGACGGAAAGCCGCGCGGCTCCTTGCCGAACACGAACAACATAAGGTTATCGACGATGATGCCGACGGCGACCGTCGCCATCAACCAGTTATCCGATCCACGCTGCACGAAGGGACGCACGGCATAGCGCTCGATTGCAAGGCCGTACAATGCGCAGATCAGAAGAACGATGGGGATGCCCAGCGCGGCCGGCCAGCCCCAGAGAACGAGAACGAAGTATCCGGCAACGGCTCCCAGGGTCATTGAGCTGCCCTGGGAAAAGTTGACCGTTCCGGATACCGCGTAGGTGACGTGAAAGCCCAGCGCGAGCAGTCCGTACATGCTGCCGAGCGCCAATCCTGTGATGATCGCAGGAAGAAGTGACATGTGCTGACTGCCCTGTTGCGAGAACGGCGGTTACTTCTGGGCGACGGGCATGATGTGATTGTCCTCGAAGCGCGTCCAGATGTAGTCCTTCTCCGACAGGGCGTCGTGCCGGGTCTTGGTGAACGGCTTGTCGTAGGTCTTGATCAGGCCATTGACCTGGTCGACTTCATAGAGCCCGTTACGAATGGCGGCAGGATCTGCACTTTTGGCTTTCTCGATGGCGCGCGCGATCACAAGAACGGAGTCATAGGCGTTGGCGACGCCGACAGCCGGCGTCACGTCCGCCGGTCCCTTGATGTCGGGATACTTCGCCTGCAATGCGGCCATCACCTTCTTGCCGACGGGTGAAAGGTCGCCGAAGAAGCTGTAGGTCTGAACGAAAATCACGTTCTTCGCGTTCGGCCCAGCGAGCTCGGTGAAGCGGCCGCCGGCCGGACCCCAGTGCGAAACGATCGGGGGGGCCCAGCCCATGCGGTCGAGCGATTTCACGACTTGCGATGCCGGGCCGACATTGCCGACCAGGAAGAGCGTGTCGGCACCGGCCTGCTTCAGACGCGAGAGCTGCGGAACGACATCGACATCGTTGCCTTCAAACTTCTCGATGCCGGCGGGCTCGATGCCGGCCTCTTTCATGGCGTCCTTGAGCCCATGCTCGTTCGACTCTCCCCATGGATTGTTGACGAGGATCAGGCCGGGCTTTTTGGTGCCGTAGGTCTTGCGCGCGAACTGGACGATGGCCTTGTCGACTTCGCTGTCCTTCGCGGAGACGCGGAACACATAGTTATCGGCGGCGCCGTTCTGCGTGATGTTGGTGCCTGCGGCCCATGGCACAACGAATGGCATCTTCGAGTTGTTCACGAACGGCACGATGGCGAGAGCGACAGGTGTATCGAGGCCGCCGAGCACGGCGGAAACCTTTTCGCGCTGAATCAATTCACGCGCGGCGATCAGGCCTTTGGCCGGATTGCTTTCATCGTCGCGGCGGACGAGCTCGAGTTGCCGGCCGAGAACGCCGCCCTTGGCGTTGATCTCGTCGATGGCGATGGTGGCTCCGCGGGTGAGAGCTTCACCGGCCCGCGCCGATTGACCCGACAGGGCGGTGACAAGGCCGATCTTGATGGGTTCTGCGGCGTGAGCCGCTGAAACGGAAAGTGTTGCGGCGAAGGCAACGCCCATCATGCCACGCAGGAACGAAGGGCGGGAAAAGGCACGGTTCGATGATGTCGAATTGTAGCGCATTCTGCTATTCCTCCCGATAAGGCGAGTTCTCGCATCGAGAACAGTTCGCCAGCATTTCCGCCGCTCATCGTGTCGCGAACTTGACGGAAGTAAAAACTTTCTTCAACAATGCGCGAAATGTCAAGCGGCTGTAGTTACTTTGACGGAGTTTTCGGATGAATGGGAAAATTTCTATGCCCACAATTTCGGCAAATGATGCCGCGTCTTCGCGCAGTGCGGAAGATGACGCAGCACGCGCGGCATTCGAGATTTCCTCACATGGACGATACGGTTACAGCGCGATCGTCAATCGTCCGGACTTCACTTGGCCGGGTGGAAAGCGCCTTGCGGTCTACATCGGTTTGAATCTCGAACACTTCACTTTCGGGGACGGCTTGGGCGCGGAACTTTGTCCCGGAGGTCCGCATCCGGACGTTCTGAACTACGCCTGGCGCGACTACGGTAACCGGGTCGGTGTCTGGCGGTTGATGGATCTTTTCGACGAACTGTCGTTTCCGGTCTCCGTACTCGTGAACAGCAGCATCTATGCGTATTGTCCTGAAGTGATGGATGCTTTCCGGGAGCGCGGGGCGGAAGTCGTCGGTCATGGCCGGACCAATTCGGAGCGGCAGGGCATCATGCCTGAAGCGCATGAACGGCAATTGATCGCCGAGTGCACATCGGTGATTGCCAATGCCGAAGGGCACAAGCCTGCAGGCTGGCTCGGGCCGTGGATATCGCAATCGCATCTGACGCCAGATCTGCTCGCCGAGGCTGGATACGGTTATCTGCTCGACTGGTGCATGGACGACCAGCCGATATGGTTCAAGACGCGGAACGGCGGACGGATTCTATCGGTGCCTTATCCGCAGGAGTTGAACGATATTCCGTCCATTGTCGGACGAAAGGATTCCGGCGAGCAGTTCGCTGGAATGATCGTCGATAACTTCGAGGAAATGCTGAACCAGTCGGCGAAGCAGTCCCTCGTTATGGGAATTGCGCTGCATCCTTATCTCGTCGGTCAGCCGCATCGCCTCCGGCCGCTGCGGCGGGCGTTGCAGGCCATCGTTGCAAAGCGCGACGATATCTGGATCACGACGGCCGGCGGCATTGCCGATTATTGCCTGACCCTGCCGGACGGGATCATCCAGTCCTGACGCTGCGCGGCCAGATCATAGGCTCAAAAACCATTCCCCAATCGAGGACGTGAACGTGACCGGGATCGAAACGCTTTTTCAGAATGCACGTCTGACTGACGGGCGCGTTGTCGACTTTGCGACGGTGGATGGGCGCATTGCTGCGATGGCGCAGGGGCTGCAGTCGCCGCAGGCGCGGCAAACGGTCGATCTTGAGCGCCGGCTTGTGCTGCCTGGATTTGTCGACGGCCATCTCCATCTGGACAAGGGTTTTATCGGCGACGACTGGAAGCCGCATCGGCCCTGCACGGCGGGCTTTAACGTCCGCGAGCGGGTCGAGTTCGAGAAACAGGCGCTTGCGAAGGCAAAGCCGATCCCCGTGCGCGCCGCTGCCTTGATCGAGCTGTGCGTGTCGCACGGCACCACGCACATGCGCAGTCACGTTGACATAGATCCGCAGGTCGGATTGCGAAATCTCGAACAGGTTGTGGCTGTGCGCGACGCGCATCGCGACAAGGTCTCAATCCAGATTGTGGCTTTTCCGCAAAGCGGAATCGTGACCGCACCCGGTACGCGCGAGTTGCTCGATGCGGCCATCCGGAACGGCGCGGATCTCGTCGGAGGTCTCGATCCGGCGAGTTTCGATGGCGACATCGCAGGACATCTCAATGTGATTTTCGGCATTGCGGAGCGCCACGGCGTCGGAATTGACATCCATCTGCACGATGGCGACCTGCTCGGCGTTTTTGAAATCGAGGAAATCGCGCGGCGCACC
The DNA here is from genome assembly GCF_000336555.1 of Afipia clevelandensis ATCC 49720. Taxonomy (GTDB): domain Bacteria; phylum Pseudomonadota; class Alphaproteobacteria; order Rhizobiales; family Xanthobacteraceae; genus Afipia; species Afipia clevelandensis. Next base: position 4,388,158 of record NZ_KB375281.1, read on the forward strand.
AAGGCGCTCGGTCTTGGCGGCAAGGTCACGATCAGCCACGCCTATGCGCTGGGGCAGGTGTCCCGGGATGTCGCGCAGAGGGCCGCGAACCTGTTGGCCGAAGCAGGAGTTTCGATCCTGACGAATGCGCCCGGCGCTCATGCTTTCCCGCCTGTCATGCTGTTGCACGAGGCTGGCGTGAATGTCTTCGCCGGCAACGACAACATTCGCGATTCCTGGTGGCCTTACGGTGACGGCGATTTGCTCGAAAGGGCGATGATTGTGGGATATCGCTCGGGCTTCAACACCGACGCGGAGCTCGAACTGGCATTCGGCATGGTCACCGGGCACGCGGCGCGGGCGCTTCATGTCAAGGATTACGGGCTCGCCGAGGGCGGGATGGCCGATTTTGTCGTGCTGGATGCGGAGCATATCCAGGAGGCCGTGATTGCGCGGCCGAAAGCCCGCGATGTCTATAAGGCAGGCCGTCTGATTGCACGAAATGGCGCCACAATTTCCGCCGCGTAACAACAGCCTGCTTTTGGGCAAGCTCCTGGTTTGGTGCGGATGATGCGCCGGATGATTTGATTGCGGGAGTGGCGATGTGGTAGTTTGGGCGCATATTGCCCGTAGAATGCAATTTCAGAGGCCGAATGGCCCGCCGGCAACGGCACCGTGATAGATCGCCAGATTCTTCCAAGGGTGTTGACCAGGTGCAGGAATGAACGAGACGTCAGCGAAAAAATCTCCTGCGCGGAAGAAGACCGCAGCGGGCAAGCGCAAGCGCGATTCTGCACTCACCAAGGAATCGATTCTTCAGGCCGCCACTTACGAGTTTTGCCGGAACGGTCTTGGCGGCGCGCGTGTTGATGCCATCGCCCATCGCGCGAAAGCCAATATGCGGCTGCTCTATCACTACTTCGGCGACAAGGACGGGCTTTATCTGGCGGCCCTCGAGCATGTCTACACGGACATCCGCGCCGCCGAGCAGCAGCTCAATCTCGACAGCCTCGATCCTGCGACAGCGCTGCAGGAACTGATTGATTTTACATTCACGTTCTTTCAGAACCACCAAGACTACATCGCCATGATCAACACGGAGAATTTGCAGCGTGGCAAATATCTCCGGAAATCCCGCAAAATCGCCGCGCTCACAATGCCGCTCGTCTCCAATATCGAAAGCATTCTCAGACGGGGCGTGGCTGCCGGAATTTTCCGCAGTGGCGTGGACCCGATCCAGCTATATGTGACGATCACCGCCTTCAGCTATTTCCATGTGTCGAACAGGCATACGCTGTCCTTGATGTTCGACAAGGAACTGGGCGATTCAAAATGGCTTGAAGATCGCCGCAAGCATACGCACGACGTGATCGGAACGTGGCTGGCTGCCCCGGGAGCTTCCCGCGAAGGGCAGAAGATGGCCTCACCAAAACTCTCGCCGATCCGGGGCAAGGCGTCCGATCTCGTGTGACGATCCGCCCGGGACGGACCTGATGTGCTCCCCGCGGGTAAGCCGCAAGTCCAAAATTAGACCGTCCTCGGCTCACCGGGATCGACCCGGGTTTCGCCACGCGAATAGCCGGACGGCCATTTGACAATGATAAGTAAGAATATTATTACTTAAGTGGTCGCGACTGTTGTCGCTGTTGCGGGATTATTGGATCGGGAATGGCCAGTCAGGCCCATCGGATGCGTACGGAATTTCTCCGGCCGAGAACGGCGGGGCATTCGCCGTTGCCGTCGATCCGGGAGATCGGGCTGCTCGCTGACGTCACGCTCCGCAAATCGCAGGCCGGCCGCGTGACGGCTGTTTTCGACAGTTCCTTCTACGCTGTCTTCGGCGGCGAATGGATATGCGTGGGCCTGCCTCACATCGGCTCGGGACCGCTGCATGTCGTGTGCGAGAGCAGGCCCCATGCTTGGCCGCAATCGGAAAACGCGATTACGCTCGACGGCTTCGCCCTTTCTCTCGACGGCATGCCGTTCGCGACCCTCGAAGGCGCATCCGTCTGGCAGCCGGAAAGGCTCGAGGACTGGACGTTGGCCGATCTGCAGCGAGGCGTCGGCGCGGCCAGCGCGTTGTGGCGCGGGGAACCATCCGGGAGCGGGTTGGCAGCGGCGGGCTGCGTGCCGTTTCCTGCAGGCCTCTCGCGGCTCATGTCCGCGGCCCGCCCTGCGGTTGCGGCCCTCGATCGGATTCTCGCACAGGCATGCGCGGGCTGTGATGCATCGCCCGAGGACGAAATGCTGCTCATCACCCTGATCGGGCTCGGGCCGGGACTCACGCCATCCGGCGATGATCTGCTCGGCGGCGCGCTCATCGCGCTGGCGTCTCTCGATCTGCTGGATGTCAGGGACAGGTTGTGGAGCGTGTGTTCTGACAAACTCGACCGCACCACTGACATCAGCGCATTGCATCTGCGGACGGCAGCGCGCGGCTACGGCGCGGCGTCGCTCCACGACGCGATCCATGCCACGATCGGCGGTGATGTGTCGCGCCTTCCGGATTTCCTCAATGCGGTTTCAACAATCGGTCACAGTTCAGGTCGCGACAGTTACGCCGGTGCATTGATTGCCTTGCGCGCGGCCGAGCGTCATTTCTCTCGCGAAGACACGCGCACATGGGGTTCTGCCGAAGCCTGACGTTCTGCGTCTGGTTTCTCCAAACTTGGCTGCTCCGGTGTCATGCCCGGAGCAGCCTTTTTCTTGCCCGATCGTGCGTCGAGGCGCCTGCGTTCCTTGTTGTTGGTTGTCGATTGAGGCGTGGCGAACGTTGCAATTGACAAAGTAAGAATTTTCTTACTATCTTGAAACCTCGATACGAGTGGAGGACGATGTTCGTGGCAAATGAAACCAACAAGCCGTACCAGGCGCTGCTGACCGGCAACGTAAAGGTCGTGAATGTCGGCCTCGAAGGCTTTGTGAAAGATCTGCGCGATTGCGACATCGAAGTCGTTCATGTCGATTGGTCTCCGCCCGCCGGTGGTGATCCGGAGATGGCGGCTTTGCTCGCGAAGCTCGGCGTGTGAGGGGGCATCCATGAAGCTGATCGAGGAAGCGAACAAGCAGGCTCTCGCGCGCATTCTGGAGGGTGAGCCAAAGCTGATCGACATCGTTCCTGCGCGCGATGTCCTGAAGGGCCTGAAGGAGAGGATGATCCTTCACGCCGGTCCGCCAATCACATGGGACAGGATGTGCGGGCCGATGCGCGGCGCGGTCGCCGGCGCAATCGTCTTTGAAGGCTGGGCGTCCGATCTTGAATCCGCCACTGAACTGGCCGCCGGCGGCGGCATTGAATTCCATCCGAACCACCATTTCGGTGCGGTAGGGCCGATGACCGGCATGACGACGGTGTCGATGCCGCTGTTCGTTGTCGAGAACACACGGTTCGGCAACCGTGCCTACTGCGCGATCAACGAAGGCCTCGGCAAGGTGATGCGCTTTGGCGGCAACGACGCGAGCGTGCTTGCGCGGCTAGCCTGGCTGCGCGACGTGTTCGGTCCCGTGCTCGCCAAGGCGATCCGGGCGCGGGGCGGCATCGAGCTCAAGTCGATCATCGCGCGTGGTCTCTCGATGGGCGACGAGATGCACCAGCGCAACCTGGCCTGCTCGAGCGTGTTCCTGCGCGAGATCGGGCCATCGCTGGCGCGAACCTCGACTGACAACAACATTCTCGCCGACTGCATCGGCTTCATCGCGCAGAACGATCAGTTCTTCCTCAATATCGCGATGGCGATGGGCAAGGCGATGACCGATCCGGCGAAGGGCATTCGCGGTTCGACGGTAGTCACAGCCATGTGCCGCAACGGCACCGACTTCGGCGTGCGTGTGAGCGGTATGGGCGACCAGTGGTTCACTGCGCCGGTCGAGATGCCGGAAGGTCTGTATTTTGCCGGTTATTCCGAGAAGGACGCCAACCCGGACATGGGTGATTCCGCGATTGTGGAGACCGTCGGTCTGGGCGGCTTCGCGATGGCGGCGTCGCCCGCTGTCGCCGGGTTTATCGGCGCCGGTGCGCCGTCGGAGGCGGGAAACTTTACCCGGGCAATGGGTGAAATCACCGTGGGGCAGAATTCGGAGTGGACCATTGCTGCGCTCGATTTTGCCGGAGTGCCGACGGGAATCGACGTGCGGCTGGTTGTCGAAACCGGACTGGCGCCGATCATCAATACCGGCATCGCGCACCGTGAACCCGGAATCGGTCAGGTCGGTGCGGGCGTGGTGAAGGCGCCGATGGCGTGTTTCCAGCAGGCTGTCCGGGCGATTGCGAAAGATCTGGGGGTGTCATGAGCGCGTTTGTTCTGAGCGAAATCCGCAAGGGATTTTATCTGGATTCGGTCGCGCTGATGCGGCTGTCGCGTGAGATTGCCGCGGCACCCGGCATTCTCGAAGCCGCACTGATGATGGGAACGCCTTCCAACACGGCCATCATGCGCAATGCGGGACTTCTTGACGGTGACATCAATGCGCAAGGCAACGATCTCATTCTCGCCGTGAAAGCCGAGAACGAGCAGGCTGCCCGTGCCGCGCTTGCCGAGGCGCGCAAGGCGCTCGATAAACCGAAGAGCCAAAGCGCGGAAGGTGCGGTGTGGCGGCCGCGCAGCATCGGCGCGGCGGTCAAGGCAGCGCCTGATGCCAATCTTGCGCTGATCTCCGTTCCTGGTGAATTCGCGGCTGCGGAAGCGCGCAAGGCGCTCAACCGCGGCCTGCACGTCCTGATGTTCAGTGACAACGTCGCGATCGCGGATGAATTGTCTCTGAAGCAGCATGCGCGTGAACGCGGCTTGCTGATGATGGGGCCTGACTGCGGCACCGCCATCATTGGCGGAGCGCCGCTGGCCTTCGCCAACAAGCTGAACCGCGGACGGATCGGAATCATCGGCGCGTCGGGAACGGGCACGCAGGAGGTTTCGTGCCTTGTCTCGGAAGCAGGTGAGGGCATCTCGCATGCCATCGGCGTCGGCGGACGTGACCTGAAAAAGGAGATCGGCGGGATCACCACGCTGATGGCGATCGACGCGCTCGACGCCGATCCGGAGACGGAGCATGTGGTGCTGATTTCCAAGCCACCACATCCGGATGTCGCAAAAGCTGTCATTGCGCGGATCGCGCAAAGTCCGAAATCCTACACGGTATGCTTCATCGGGGCGGACTCGGCGGATCTGCCGCCCAATGCGAAGTTCGCCCGCACGCTCAAGGATGCAGCCGAACTTGCGCTCGGCGGCAAGACGATCGGCGGCCATTTCAGCGTGACGAAGCTGGCGACACGTCTGCCGAAGCGCAGGGGCGAGCGCCGCATCGAGGGTCTGTTTGCCGGCGGAACGCTTTGCGCCGAGGCGCAGGTGATTCTCGGTGCCGGCGGCCGCAAGGTCGCATCGAATGCGGCGATTCCGGATGTGCCATATCTCGATGCACCGGAAAGCGCAGGCCGCGACCGCATCATTGATCTGGGTGCCGACGAATATACCCAAGGCCGTCCACATCCGATGATCGACCCGTCCGTCCGGGACGATGCGTTGCGCGCAGCCCTGGTCGATCCTGAAGTCGCGGTCATTCTCGTCGACCTCGTGATCGGTTATGGCGCGCATGCCGATCCTGCCGGACATCTGGCAGGGATTGTGGCGGGTCGCTCCGACAGCGCGCCGGTCATTGTCGCCTCGGTGACCGGCACCGAGCTCGACCGTCAAGTGCGTTCCGCACAGGTTCGCCGTCTGGAAGAAGCGGGAATTCTGGTCGCGCCATCGAACGCACAGGCTTGCGAACTGGCTCTTGCCTTCGCCGCCAACGACATCAAGGTGGCTCGCTATGCGCACTCTTAATGAGGTCCCGCGCCGTCTCGTGATCGCAATCGGCGGTAACGCGGTTCATCCCGAAGACATTTCCGGGACGTCCGAGGAGCAGAAGAACGTCGCCCAGCACACCGCGAGGGCGCTGTTGCCGTTGGCCAAGATCGACAACGAGCTTGTCATTACCCATGGCAACGGGCCGGTGGTCGGCAAGATCATGATGCGCCAGATGCTGACCATGAGCCGCATCCCGCCGATGTCGATGGATATCTGCGTGGCGCACAGTCAGGGCGGGATCGGTTATCTGCTGATGCAGGCGATCGAAAATGCGCTGCGGGAGGATGGAAACCAGCGGCACGTCGCAAGCCTTCTCACGCAGGTTGAAGTCGATGCCGATGATCCCGCGTTCAAGAATCCGACGAAGTTCGTAGGCCCCTTCTTCACGGAAGAGGAAGCGAAGAATATCAGCAAGGAGCTCAACTGGGCGATGCGCGAGGATTCAGGTCGCGGTTGGCGTCATGTCGTGCCGTCGCCGAAACCGAAGCATGTCTGCGACATCTCGCTGGTCGATGCGCTGGTGAAGCGCGGCACGATCGTGATCGCAGGCGGCGGTGGCGGCATGCCGGTGGTGCGCGATGCGCGAGGTGTTCGCACCGGCGTTCCGGCGGTGATCGACAAGGATTTGACCTCGGCGCACATCGCCAATGTTCTCGACATTGAAGAACTGCTGATTTTAACGGCGGTGCCCCGCGTCGCCGTCAACTTCGGCAAGCCCAACCAGAAGGAATTGGCTGAGGTCACCCTCGACGAAATCAAGATGTATCATCGTGAGGGGCATTTCCCGCCCGGAAGCATGGGGCCGAAGGTCGATGCCGCGATTCGCTTTCTGGAGGGAGGCGGCAAGCGCGCGATCATCAGTCATCTCGATCATGCGATGGCGGCGCTTCGCGGACAGACCGGCACACATATCGTCCGGAATCCATGATCGCGTCAGAGCGGATCTGGCGCGAGGCAATTAGGCTTCCCGCGCTATCCGATGCGGCGGGCTGGATGCAGACGACATGGCCTCGTCGATGATCGCGGCCAGATCCTGTTGTCTGAACGGTTTGGCGAGTTTCGGAATTCCGTCCGCTTCCCCGTGGGGAAGCTCGGCGTAACCGGTGGCGATGATCGCTGGAAAGTCCGGCCTTTCGGCGCGGATGGTTCTGATCAGGTCGATGCCGGTCATATGCGGCATGGCTTGGTCGGTTATCAGAAGCTCGATGTCGGATTCCTGCTCAAGGATTTCGAGCGCTCGTGTGCCCGAGGAGGCGCTATGAACCTTGTGCCCGAGTTCTTCCAGAATTGAGGACGTGTTCAGTCCGACGAGCGGATCGTCGTCCACGGTGAGGATCACGAGCTTCCGGTCAGAGCGCGTGACCCGCGTAGGGGTGACGGGCGATTTCACGGACGCGGCTTCCGCCAGTGCGACAGGCAGCCAGAGTTCGGCTGTCGTTCCGACGCCAAGCTGGCTTTTCAGAACGAGCTTTCCTCCCGATTGCTGCGCCATGCCATGAACCATGGGCAGACCAAGGCCGGTCCCTTTTCCAACACCTTTGGTCGTGAAGAAAGGCTCCATCGCATGCGCGAGGGTTTTGTCGTCCATGCCGGTGCCGCTGTCGGCGATGGTGATGCAAAGATAGCGTTGCGGAGCCGATCCATCCGAGCCGGAGGCGATGTGATCGCGAGCGCTGACGACCATTGTTCCGCCCTTGGGCATGGCGTCGCGCGCATTGACTGCCAAATTAAGAATCGCAAGCTCGAGCTGATTGGCGTCCACCAAAGCCGGGGGCAACGAGGCCGGAAATTGCATGTCGATCCGGATCGAGGGGTCCAGCGAGCGCTGCAAAAGCTCGGTCATTCCGTTCAGCAGGACCGGAACATTTACCGCGATCGGCTTGAGTTCCTGGCGGCGGGCAAAGGACAGCATGCGCTGCGTCAGCGCGGCGCCGCGTTGTGTGCCCTGAAGGGCATTGTCAAGGAGCTGTCCGATCTTCGGATTGTCGTTGGGAAGATTTCTCTGCAGCAGCTCAAGGCTGCCCTGAATGGCCATCAGCAGATTGTTGAAGTCATGCGCGACGCCGCCGGTCAACCGGCCGAGGGCTTCCATTTTTTGCGATTGAACAAGCGCCTGACGTGTTTCTTCGAGAGCGCGCTCAGTATCCTTTCGCGCGGTGATGTCACGGGTGATCTTGGCAAATCCGAGCAGGGATCCGTCGGCATGGCGGATCGCGTCGATCACCACATTGGCCCAGAATATCGTTCCGTCCTTGCGGACGCGCCATCCTTCTTTCTCGAATCGTCCTTCGCGTTCCGCGATTTCAAGGGCGCGTTCGGGGAGACCGGCACTCTTGTCTTCTTCGGTATAAAACCGCGAGAAGTGCTGCCCGACGATTTCGTCCCGTGTGTAGCCCTTGATACGCTGTGCGCCGGAATTCCAGCTCGCAACCGTGCCATCGCGTTTGAGCAGGTAGATTGCGTAGTCGGTGACGCCATTCACCAGCAGCCGGAACTGCTCCTGGCTGTTGCGCAGTGCGGTTTCTGCCTGTTTGCGTTCGGTGAGATCGCGGGTGATCTTGGCGAAGCCGACCGGATTGCCGGACGCGTCGCGGATCAGGTCGATGACCACATAGGCCCAGAATCTCGTTCCGTCTTTGCGGACGCGCCAGCCTTCGCTTTCAAATTTTCCGTCGCGAATCGCGGCTTCGAGCGCGCGTTGTGGAAGACCGGATGCCCGGTCAGCTTCGGTATAAAATCGGGAGAAGTGCTGCCCGACGATTTCGGCTTCCTCGTAGCCCTTGAACCTGCGCGCTCCCGGATTCCAGCTTGAGATAATCCCCTGAAGGTCCAGCATGTAAATCGCATAGTCGGTAATCGCATCGACAAGCATGCGATATCGTCCGGCGTCGGATCCTGATGCATCGAAACGTGCCTGGCCTTCCACGAATTCCCCCACCAATCGTCAGATCAACCTATTGAAACCCGCCGGAACCGGAAAGGTTCCAGCCGCCTGTTCCGAGACGGGTCGGCGGAAATATCGTGTGTCTGCGCGGGTTGAGACGACAGATATCCGTGAACGGTGCAAAAATGCTGTGGAATCAAGTGATCCGGACCAACCGGACGCAGGGACGTGATTTCAGGTTGGGGACATCGTGGGCCTGGTTGGCGGATCAGCTCGGGGGCTGCGGGCGGCTTTTTGCGGCTGCGCCTTGCTGTATGCGTCGGTTCTTCCGGCGTCCGCGGCGTGTGATGGCGTCGTCAATTGTACTGGAAATATTTCCGGCGGCGTCAGTTACGACGGCAACGCGGTCACGACCCTCAATGTCAACTCGCTGACCAATAATGTCACGCCGTCCGGCGGGGTGTCCGGGTTGGCATTGAACGCTCGCGCCGACGATGGCAGCAACGGTCGCGACGGCGGCGTCGGCATCGGGACCGAACCAGGCGACAATGGCAATGGCGGCAACAACCTGACCTTGACCTATTCCCAGCCGGGCGCCAATCCGGCGGTGGGAAGCTCCGGAGCTGTTGTCACCACCAACGCGGCCGGCATCATCGTGACATCACGCGGTGGCAACGGCGGTAGCGGCGGCGACGCCTACGTTGCGGGCAACGGCCGGGGCGGCGGCGACGGCGGAGCAGGCGGCACCGTTACCGTTTCTGCCACCGGCGCGATCTCCACCAGCGGCAATG
>NZ_KB375281.1:4398900-4399548 GCF_000336555.1 Afipia clevelandensis ATCC 49720
GGTGCCGGTGGCGCGGGCGGGGTTGTGACTGTGCAAGGCACGAGCGGCAGCCCGGCCTACAATATCAATACGTCGGGCAACTACGCAGCGGGCATCCTTGCGCAAAGTGTCGGTGGCGGTGGCGGCAACGGCGGATTCGCCGTCAGTGCTTCCGGGCCGACGGATTTTTCCGCCGCAGTCGCCCTCGGCGGCTCAGGTGGCAGCGGCGGCGCCGGATCGGTTGTCACGGTCACAACCGCGGCGTCAATATCCACGCATGGCATCCAGTCAAATGGCATTTCCGCGCAAAGCATTGGCGGCGGCGGTGGCAACGGAGGCTTTGCCGTTGCAGCGAGTCTCTCCGGTGTCAGTGTTTCAGTCGGATTGGGCGGCAGAGGCGGCAGCGGCGGCGCGGCGAACAACGTAACCGTGAGCAACACCGGAACGATCACAACATCGGCAAGGGATTCCAACGGCATTATTGCCCAGAGCATCGGCGGCGGCGGAGGCGACGGCGGCTTCTCGGTTGCGGGTAGCGGCGGCCTTACCGCGGCGGCCGTTGGCCTTGGCGGGAGTGGCGGCGGCGGCGGGACAGCCGGCATTGTGTCGGTGACGAGCAACGGAGCGATCACGACATTCGGTTCGCAATCGCGCGGCATCGTTGCGCAA